>NZ_CP084874.1:0-2621990 GCF_020526085.1 Klebsiella africana
GTGTCACTTTCGCTTTGGCAGCAGTGTCTTGCCCGATTGCAGGATGAGTTACCAGCCACAGAATTCAGCATGTGGATCCGCCCATTGCAGGCGGAACTGAGCGATAACACGCTGGCACTGTATGCGCCAAACCGTTTTGTGCTCGACTGGGTAAGGGACAAATACCTCAATAATATCAATGGACTCCTCAATGATTTTTGCGGTGCGGACGCCCCGCAGCTGCGTTTTGAGGTGGGCGCTAAGCCCGCCAGCTCGCTGCAGAAAGGGGCGGTAAGCCCGGCTGCGGCGGCCATTCCGGCGGCGCAGGTGCAGACCGCGCGCGCGGCGCCGACGATCGTGCGCCCTGGCTGGGATAATGTCCCGGCGCCGGCGGAGCCGACCTACCGCTCTAACGTTAACGTGAAACACACGTTTGATAACTTCGTCGAAGGTAAATCTAACCAGCTGGCCCGCGCGGCGGCGCGTCAGGTGGCGGATAACCCGGGCGGCGCCTACAACCCCCTGTTCCTCTATGGCGGGACGGGTCTGGGTAAAACTCACCTGCTGCACGCGGTGGGCAACGGCATTGTGGCGCGTAAGCCGAACGCGAAAGTGGTCTATATGCACTCCGAGCGTTTCGTTCAGGACATGGTTAAAGCGCTGCAGAACAACGCCATCGAAGAGTTTAAGCGTTACTACCGCTCCGTTGACGCCCTGCTGATCGATGACATTCAGTTCTTTGCCAATAAAGAACGATCCCAGGAAGAGTTTTTCCACACCTTCAATGCGCTTCTGGAAGGTAATCAGCAGATCATCCTGACGTCGGATCGTTATCCAAAAGAGATCAACGGCGTTGAGGATCGTCTAAAATCCCGCTTCGGCTGGGGGCTGACGGTGGCGATCGAGCCGCCGGAGCTGGAAACCCGCGTCGCGATCCTGATGAAAAAAGCCGACGAGAACGACATCCGCCTGCCGGGCGAAGTGGCGTTCTTTATTGCCAAGCGTCTGCGCTCGAACGTGCGTGAGCTGGAGGGGGCGCTGAACCGCGTTATCGCCAACGCCAACTTCACCGGCCGGGCGATCACCATCGATTTCGTGCGCGAAGCGCTGCGCGATCTGCTGGCGCTGCAGGAAAAACTGGTCACCATCGACAATATTCAAAAGACGGTGGCGGAGTACTACAAGATTAAGGTAGCGGATCTGCTGTCCAAACGCCGCTCCCGTTCGGTGGCGCGTCCTCGCCAGATGGCGATGGCGCTGGCCAAAGAGCTGACCAACCACAGCCTGCCGGAAATCGGCGATGCGTTTGGCGGCCGAGACCATACCACCGTGCTGCACGCCTGCCGCAAGATTGAGCAGCTGCGTGAAGAAAGCCACGACATTAAAGAAGATTTTTCCAATTTAATCAGAACATTATCCTCGTGACGCTATGAAATTTACCGTAGAACGTGAACATTTATTAAAACCGCTGCAACAGGTGAGCGGTCCGTTAGGTGGTCGTCCGACGCTGCCCATTCTCGGTAACCTGCTGCTTCAGGTCGCGGACGGCGCGCTGTCGCTGACCGGTACCGATCTTGAAATGGAGATGGTGGCGCGCGTGGCGCTGGTTCAGCCGCACGAAGCGGGCGCAACGACCGTTCCGGCACGGAAATTCTTTGATATCTGCCGCGGCCTGCCGGAAGGCGCGGAGATCGCGGTTCAGTTGGAAGGCGATCGCATGCTGGTGCGTTCCGGCCGCAGCCGCTTCTCGCTGTCGACCCTGCCCGCCGCCGATTTCCCGAATCTGGATGACTGGCAGAGTGAGGTGGAATTCACCCTACCCCAGGCGACCATGAAGCGTCTGATCGAAGCCACCCAGTTCTCAATGGCGCACCAGGATGTTCGTTATTACTTAAACGGTATGCTGTTCGAAACCGAAGGTAGCGAACTGCGCACCGTCGCCACCGACGGCCACCGCCTGGCGGTCTGCTCGATGCCGCTGGAAGCATCGCTGCCGAACCATTCGGTGATCGTGCCGCGTAAAGGGGTGATTGAGCTGATGCGGATGCTCGACGGCGGCGATACTCCGCTGCGGGTGCAGATCGGCAGCAACAATATCCGCGCCCACGTCGGCGATTTTATCTTCACCTCTAAGCTGGTTGATGGCCGTTTCCCGGATTATCGCCGCGTATTGCCGAAAAACCCGGATAAACACCTCGAAGCGGGCTGCGATATTCTGAAGCAGGCGTTTGCCCGCGCGGCGATTCTCTCCAACGAGAAATTCCGCGGCGTGCGGCTGTACGTTAGCGAAAACCAGCTGAAAATCACCGCTAACAACCCGGAGCAGGAAGAGGCGGAAGAAATTCTGGATGTGACCTACGCCGGAACGGAGATGGAGATTGGCTTCAACGTTAGCTATGTGCTGGATGTGCTGAATGCGCTGAAGTGCGAGAATGTACGCATTCTGCTGACGGATTCGGTGTCGAGCGTGCAGATTGAGGATGCGGCCTCTCAATCCGCAGCCTACGTTGTCATGCCTATGCGATTGTAGAATCTGCAAAGGGGCTGGTTTACTTGCCATTTCGCCTTCCGGCAGTGCTCGACAAAACGCTATGCATTTTGGACGTCTGTAAGACGGTCCGAAGGACGAGCGGAGCGAGCAAATGCTCACGTACTTCGTGTACGCTCCGCTTTCTGCGCGCTGGCGGTAGACGAACTGGCTGCGACACCCACGCCCCTTGAATGATGACGAGCTGATATGTCGCTATCCCGACTCTTGATCAAAGATTTCCGCAATATTGAACATGCGGATCTCGCTTTATCTCCCGGCTTTAACTTCCTGGTTGGCGCAAACGGCAGCGGTAAAACCAGCGTGCTGGAAGCCATCTACACGCTTGGCCACGGCCGGGCGTTTCGCAGTTTGCAAATTGGCCGGGTAATTCGTCACGAGCAGGATTCGTTTGTTCTGCACGGGCGTTTACAGGGCGAAGAGCGGGAAACCGCCATCGGCCTGACCAAAGACAAACAGGGCGACAGCAAGGTGCGGATCGATGGCACCGACGGCCACAAAGTGGCGGAGCTGGCGCACCTGATGCCGATGCAGCTGATTACCCCGGAGGGGTTTACTTTACTCAACGGCGGCCCCAAATACAGAAGAGCATTCCTCGATTGGGGATGTTTTCACAACGAAGCCGGATTCTTCACCGCCTGGAGCAACCTGAAGCGCCTGGTCAAGCAGCGCAACGCCGCGCTGCGTCAGGTCAGCCGCTATGCCCAGCTGCGGCCGTGGGATCTGGAATTAATCCCGCTGGCAGAGCAGATCAGCCGCTGGCGTGCCGAATACAGCGCCGCTATCGTCGAAGACATGGCGGATACCTGTCAGCAATTTTTACCGGAATTCACGCTCACCTTCTCTTTCCAGCGCGGCTGGGAAAAAGAGACCGACTACGCGGAGGTGTTGGAGCGGAATTTCGAGCGCGACAGAATGTTAACCTACACCGCCCACGGCCCGCATAAAGCGGATTTTCGCATTCGCGCCGACGGGGCGCCGGTGGAGGATACCTTGTCGCGCGGGCAGCTTAAGCTGCTAATGTGCGCCCTGCGTCTGGCGCAAGGAGAGTTCCTCACCCGCGTCAGCGGGCGGCGCTGCCTGTACCTGATAGATGATTTTGCCTCGGAACTTGATGATGCCCGCCGCGGTCTGTTATCCAGCCGCCTGAAAGCGACGCAGTCGCAGGTTTTCGTCAGCGCGATCAGCGCTGAACACGTTATGGACATGTCGGACAAAAATTCGAAGATGTTCCGCGTAGAAAAAGGTAAAATAACGGATTAACCCAAGATTAAATGAGCGAGAAACGTTGATGTCGAATTCTTATGACTCCTCCAGTATCAAAGTCCTGAAAGGGCTGGATGCGGTGCGTAAGCGCCCGGGTATGTATATCGGCGACACGGATGACGGCACCGGTCTGCACCACATGGTATTCGAGGTTGTGGATAACGCTATCGACGAAGCGCTCGCGGGTTACTGCAAAGATATCGTTGTCACCATCCACAGCGATAACTCCGTCTCCGTCCAGGATGACGGCCGCGGCATCCCAACCGGCATTCACCCGGAAGAGGGCGTCTCCGCAGCGGAAGTTATCATGACCGTCCTGCACGCTGGCGGTAAATTCGATGATAACTCCTATAAAGTTTCCGGCGGCCTGCACGGCGTAGGCGTCTCGGTGGTTAACGCCCTGTCGCAGAAGCTGGAGCTGGTTATCCAGCGCGATAACAAAGTTCACAAGCAGATGTACGAACACGGTGTGCCGCAGGCGCCGCTGGCCGTGACCGGCGAAACCGACAAAACCGGCACCATGGTGCGTTTCTGGCCAAGCCTGGAAACCTTCACCAATGTCACCGAATTCGAATATGACATCCTGGCGAAACGCCTGCGCGAGCTGTCGTTCCTGAACTCCGGGGTCTCTATCCGCCTGCGCGATAAGCGCGACGGCAAAGAAGACCATTTCCACTACGAAGGCGGCATCAAGGCGTTCGTTGAGTATCTCAACAAGAACAAAACGCCGATCCACCCGAATATTTTCTATTTCTCCACCGAAAAAGACGGTATCGGCGTGGAAGTGGCGCTGCAGTGGAACGACGGCTTCCAGGAAAACATCTACTGCTTTACCAACAACATCCCGCAGCGTGACGGCGGTACTCACCTCGCCGGCTTCCGCGCGGCGATGACCCGTACCCTTAACGCCTATATGGACAAAGAGGGCTACAGCAAAAAAGCGAAAGTCAGCGCCACCGGCGACGATGCGCGTGAAGGCCTGATTGCTGTGGTATCGGTGAAGGTGCCGGATCCGAAATTCTCCTCGCAGACCAAAGACAAGCTGGTCTCCTCTGAGGTGAAATCAGCGGTAGAGCAGCAGATGAACGAACTGCTGAGCGAATATCTGCTGGAAAACCCATCCGATGCCAAAATCGTGGTCGGTAAAATTATTGATGCCGCGCGCGCCCGTGAGGCCGCACGTCGCGCTCGTGAGATGACTCGTCGTAAAGGCGCCCTGGATCTGGCAGGCCTGCCGGGCAAACTGGCGGATTGCCAGGAACGCGACCCGGCGCTGTCTGAACTGTACCTGGTGGAAGGGGACTCCGCGGGCGGCTCTGCGAAGCAGGGGCGTAACCGCAAGAACCAGGCGATCCTGCCGCTGAAGGGGAAAATTCTCAACGTTGAGAAAGCCCGCTTCGACAAGATGCTCTCTTCTCAGGAGGTGGCGACGCTGATCACCGCGCTGGGCTGCGGCATCGGCCGCGATGAGTACAACCCGGATAAACTGCGCTACCACAGCATCATCATCATGACCGATGCGGACGTCGACGGCTCGCACATTCGTACCCTGCTGTTGACCTTCTTCTATCGTCAGATGCCGGAGATCGTCGAGCGCGGCCACGTCTACATTGCCCAGCCGCCGCTGTACAAAGTGAAGAAAGGCAAGCAGGAACAGTACATTAAAGACGATGAAGCGATGGATCAGTATCAGATCTCCATCGCGCTCGACGGTGCAACCCTGCACACCAACGCCAATGCGCCGGCGCTGGCGGGCGAACCGCTGGAAAAACTGGTTGCCGAGTTCAATGCCACCCAGAAAATGATTGGCCGTATGGAGCGCCGCTTCCCGAAAGCGCTGCTGAAAGAGCTTATCTATCAGCCGACCCTGACCGAGGCCGATCTGGCGGATGAGCAGAAGGTGACCCGCTGGGTGAATACCCTGGTCTCCGAGCTGAACGAAAAAGAACAGCACGGCAGCCAGTGGAAATTTGATCTCCACGAGAACAAAGAGCTGCAGCATTTTGAACCGGTTATTCGCGTACGTACTCACGGGGTGGATACCGACTATCCGCTGGATAACGAGTTCATTATGGGGCCGGAATATCGTCGTATTTGTGCCCTGGGCGAGAAACTGCGCGGTCTGATGGAAGAAGATGCTTACATCGAGCGCGGCGAACGTCGTCAGCCGGTAGCCAGCTTTGAGCAGGCCCTCGACTGGCTGGTGAAAGAGTCCCGTCGCGGTCTCTCCATCCAGCGTTATAAAGGTCTGGGCGAGATGAACCCGGATCAGCTGTGGGAAACCACCATGGATCCGGACAGCCGCCGCATGCTGCGCGTGACCGTTAAGGATGCCATTGCTGCCGACCAGCTGTTCACCACTCTGATGGGCGATGCCGTTGAGCCACGTCGCGCCTTTATCGAAGAAAACGCCCTGAAAGCGGCGAATATCGATATTTAAGCCGCATGTTTCCCGGTAACGAGTTTTACCGGGGCAACAGGATGTGTAAGCCCGGTCGCATCGCGCGATCGGGCTTTTCTTTTGCCGCTAAAAGGGGAATCTTCTGCTGCGGTTCCATCCCCTTTCTGCCCGACACTTTTACTGTTTTTTGAGCGGAATCGCGTTAGCATGAGGGGAGACTCATCTTACCCGGGGATCCTATGACTATTAAACTGATTGCAATCGATATGGACGGCACGCTGCTGCTGCCAGACCATACCATCTCTCCTGCGGTGAAAGCCGCCATCGCCGCGGCGCGCGAGCGGGGTGTCAATGTGGTGCTGACCACCGGTCGCCCTTACGCGGGCGTCCACAGCTATCTGAAAGAGCTGCATATGGAGCAGCCGGGTGATTACTGCATTACCTACAATGGCGCGCTGGTGCAGAAGGCTGGTGACGGGAGCACCGTCGCGCAAACCGCGCTGAGCTATGATGACTATCGCTTTCTTGAGCAGCTCTCCCGCGAGGTCGGCTCCCACTTCCACGCGCTGGATCGCAATACGCTGTATACCGCGAACCGCGATATTAGCTACTACACCGTCCACGAATCCTACGTGGCAACCATTCCGCTGGTATTCTGCGAAGCGGAGAAAATGGACCCTGAGATCCAGCTGCTGAAAGTGATGATGATCGATGAGCCGGCAATCCTCGACCAGGCCATCGCCCGTATCCCGGCGGAAGTAAAAGAAAAGTACACCGTGCTGAAAAGTGCGCCTTACTTCCTCGAAATACTGGATAAACGCGTCAATAAAGGCACTGGCGTGAAGTCGCTGGCTGATGCGCTGGGCATCAAGCCGGAAGAAATTATGGCGATTGGCGATCAGGAAAATGATATCGCGATGATTGAATTTGCCGGCGTCGGCGTGGCGATGGATAACGCCATCCCTGCGGTCAAAGAAGCGGCGAACTTCATCACCAAATCGAACCTTGAAGATGGCGTTGCCTTCGCCATTGAAAAATACGTTTTAGCGTAAGCTTCTTTTCGGCCCGGCGTTCGCCGGGTCTGTCTTCTCTTTTTTCATGAACAGATGTTAATCCGCATTTAAATCCCTCAATCCTCGCAGGGGATTCTATAAGCTACCCGCCCTCTTTTTAGCAACCCATAACTAACATCATATTTTTCATGAATATATACCACCGTTTGATGTTGGTTACGCTGCCATTCGCCTCTGTTCAGATTTGCGCGGCCGCGGAACCAACGGCGCCGCTCGAACCGGCGTACGCCTATCACGGCGCAGAACCCGCGGATCTGCCGGTGCCAGAAAGTCGCCAGCCTGCGGCGACAGAATCGTCCTCGCTACTCCCTTTGCTAGGCGATGAGGCCAGAAAGCGCGGCTACGTCCTGCCGCTGCCGTTTGGCGTCAGCATTAACTATATGGATATGCGGCAGAATATTAATGTCGACAGCATTAACTTCACCGGGCTATCGCTGGATGGCCGCAATATCGATTGCGGTAAGAGCTTCGCCTGCAAACGTGCGGTGAATAATATTTTCGCTAATGGGCCCGTCTCGCTGGATAACGCTTTCCAGATTGGCGTCGGTAATACGCGGGAAAGCAGTAAAACTGAAACGCTCAAGCTGGATGCCTGGCTGCTGCCGTTTATGAACGTTTATGGCCTGGTGGGGCACACCGAAGGACATTCAATTTCGCAGATTGCCGTCGGTCTGAAGGGACCGAACGGTAAAGTGGTGCCCCTGCCGGGGATGCAGGATCTCGACTTTCGTCTCGATTTTAAGGGTACCACCTACGGGATGGGCACCACCCTGGTGGGCGGCGTCGGCAACTGGTTTACCGTGCTGGACGCCAACTACACCCAGACGCGTTTTGATATCCTCGACGGTAGCATCGACGCGTTTACCTTTTCGCCGCGCGTAGGCTATCGTTTCACTACGCCATCGGTCGATGCGCTGCATCTCCCCGCCGGAAAGCTGAACCTGTGGGTCGGCAGCATGTATCAGGATGTGCAGCAGGAGTTTAAGGGCAGCCTTAACGATCTCTCGATGCCGTCGCCGATGCTGCAGAATATGGTCAATCTGGCCAACCAGGATAATAACGGGCGCTTCGATGTGAAACAGCATCTGCAGTCGCCGTGGAACGTGCTGGTGGGCGCGCAATACGAGCTGACGCAGAATTTCAATATTACTACCGAGTTTGGCTTTGCCGAACGTAACAGTTTCTTTATTGCCGGTGAGTATCGCTTTTGAGCCGACTGTTTATCACTTTTCTGCTGCTGTTAACCTGCCCGATCTGCAGCCAGGCCGAGGCGCTTAGCCGCGAGAAAATCGACGACTGGCTGCAGCATCTCGGCGCCAGCGATAAGTTCGACGCCAGCAAAGGCATCGACTGGGGCGTGATGCCCGGTCCGTTCTATACGCCGGAGCTGGGGCTGGGCATCGGTACCGCTGTCGTCGGCATGTATCGCCCCGATCCGCAGGATACCACCAGCCAGAACTCGACCCTGACGCTCAGCGGCTACGCCAGCTCTACCGGCGCTTTTGGCCTCAGCGTGAAAAACTACGCCTTTTTCGACAACGACCTGTGGCGCGTTTTTGTCGAAGGATCGATGGCCAACACGCCCACTTATTACTGGGGGCAGGGTTTTCACGCCGGGGATAAAGACAATGAAAAAGAGAAGTATACCGCCCAGGTGCTGACTCTGCGCCCGACAATCTATCGGCAACTGATCGACAATGTTTATCTGGGCGCGGGGTGGTCGCTGGCGGCGCAGAATGCCGATGAGATGGACCATAACGATCTGCCGAAAATTGAAAATACCCCGCAGGGGCCGTCGGTATTCAGCTCGGGCGCCAGCGTCGCGCTCAACTGGGACGATCGCGACTTCGTCCCAAATCCGCGCCGGGGTCAGTATGCCAACTTCCGTTACACCCACTATGCGCCCGGTTTAGGCAGCGATACCCGCTTTGACGAATTTCAGCTGCACTATAGCCATTATCATGCCCTGAGCGAGAAGAGCGTCCTCGCCTGGGAGGCAGATGGCGTCTTCACCCAGGGTGAGGTGCCGTGGAGCATGATGCCCCTGTTGGGCAGTGATGAGCGGATGCGCGGCTACTATGAGGGACGCTATCGCGATAAAAACGTCATCAGCGGCCAGCTGGAATACCGCCGGCAGCTCACCTGGCGGCACGGGGTTGTCGCCTGGGCCGGGGCGGGAACCATGGGGCCGTCGCTGTCGTCACTGAATAATGGCCGCTGGCTACCCACCGGCGGCATTGGCTATCGCTTCGAATTCAAGCCGCGGGTCAATATCCGTCTTGATTACGGCATCGGCAAAGGCAGCAGCGGGTTCTATTTCCAGGTCGGGGAAGCGTTTTAAGCACGTTGTCAGGCATTCAACCCCGTGCGGATTGCGGTATGCTAACGTCACTCTTATATCGGCCCGGTCAGCACACCATGAAACAAGTTACCTTTGCCCCTCGCAACCACCAGCTTACCAACACTCGCGCCTGGACCCCCGACAGCCAGTGGCTGGTGTTCGACGTCCGCCCATCCGGCGCGTCGTTTACCGGCGAAACCATTGAGCGAGTGAACGTAAACAGCGGTACTGTGGAGACGATTTATCGTGCCACGCAGGGGGCGCACGTGGGCGTGGTGACCGTGCATCCAACCCAGGAGCGCTATGTGTTCATTCACGGTCCCGAGCGGCCGGATGCCCAGTGGCAGTATGATTTTCATCATCGCCGCGGGGTGGTGGCCTTTCAGGGGGGCGTCGAGAATCTGGACGCCATGGACATTACCGCCCCTTACACGCCCGGCGCGCTGCGCGGCGGCAGCCACGTCCATGTCTATAGCCCCAACGGGCAGTTCGTCAGTTTTACCTATAACGACCACGTACTGCACGAGCGCGATCCGGCGCTGGACTTGCGCAATGTCGGCGTGGCGGCGCCGTATGGGCCGGTGACGCCGCCGGGCCACCATCCGCGCGAATACGGCGGCAGCCACTGGTGCGTGCTGGTGAGCCGCACGACGCCGACACCCGCGCCGGGCAGCGATGAGATTAATCGCGCCTATGAGGAGGGCTGGGTCGGGAACCATACTCTGGCGTTTATTGGCGATACGCTGGCGGAAAATGGCGATAAAGTGCCTGAGCTGTTTATTGTTGATCTGCCGCAGGATGAAGCCGGCTGGAAGCAGCCTGGCAGGGCGCCACTGGCCGGTACCGCAACCACAATGCCGGCGCCGCCGGCGGGCGTCTGTCAGCGTCGTTTGACCTTCACCCACCATCGCCGCTACCCGGGACTGGTGAACGTCCCGCGCCACTGGGTGCGCGCCAATCCCCAGGCGACGGCGATAGCCTTTCTGATGCGCGACGACGCCGGCGTGGTGCAGCTATGGCTTATTTCCCCGCAAGGTGGCGAGCCGCGGCAGTTGACGCATCACGCGTCGGGTATCCAGTCGGCGTTTAACTGGCATCCGTCGGGAGAGTGGCTGGGTTTTGCGCTGGAGGATCGGATTGCCTGCTGCCATGCCGGCACGGGGGATATCACCTTTTTAACCGATACGCATGCTCATGCGCCCTCGGCGGACGCGATCGTCTTTTCGCCAGACGGTAAACAGATTGCCTGGATGGAGGAGGTGGACGGTTATCGTCAGCTGTGGGTTACGCAGACCGGACGATAACTTACTGGGCAGGCATCGGCGCTGGCGGGATCACCGAGTTGGTCGCCAGCGTGGCCTTCTCGCTCTTTTCGACCCGCGATTTGATGGAGCTGTCGGTGCGGAACATATCCCACGGCAGCAACAGGGTATCCATGACGGCAGTGAATGGCATATCCAGCGCCACCAGCGATTTCACACCCCAGTTGGTATCGCTGTCCCCCAGCGTTTGCGCGCTGGATCGCGTGCCCGGATAGGTTCCCTCTTTGCCACCGGTATGTGACATTACGCTGGAGCAACCGCTCAGGCTTATTATCCCGCTGAACAGGACCAGCTTTAACAGTCGTCTGCTTTTCATTGTTCTTCCATCGTCGTTTCGGGCGTTGAGATAACCTTTCAGCGGTTATATCGGGCCAACCCGTGAATGCATAGCGTTATTGCGCCGCACTGTGGCGGGCATCGCACTTTGCTTTTTGTGCTCCTCCCCCCAGTCTAAGCAATCATTGGCAAACTGCAAAAAAATTCGCCCTCACTCCCTTGAAAATCAGAGGGAGAAACCCATTTTATAGGTGTAACCCACTGAGAATACGCCTGAGGGGTATTCCAGGTTACCGCGGCCTGTCCACGATGGAAGGTCATTTGATTCTCGCTGATTTTCAGGAGCTATTTATTATGCGTAACTTCGATCTCTCCCCGCTTTATCGTTCAGCCATTGGTTTCGACCGCCTGTTCAACCTGCTGGAAAACAATCAAAGCCAGAGCAATGGCGGCTACCCTCCGTATAACGTCGAGCTGGTAGACGAAAACCACTATCGCATCGCTATCGCGGTGGCTGGCTTTGCTGAAAGCGAGCTGGAGATCACGGCCCAGGACAACCTGCTGATCGTTAAAGGCGCCCACGCCGCCGAGCAGAAAGAGCGGACCTACCTGTATCAGGGGATCGCCGAGCGCAACTTCGAGCGTAAATTCCAGCTGGCGGAAAATATTCACGTCCGCGGCGCCAACCTGGTGAACGGTCTGCTGTATATCGATCTGGAACGCGTGATCCCGGAAGCGAACAAGCCGCGCCGTATCGAAATCAACTAATTGTCCGTTTCAGGCCGCGTGGCGGCCTGATGTAACAACCTGCTCGCCGTCAGGGAGCAGATGCGAATTTACAGAATTCGCAGGTATTCACTCGCTTCTTAGAAGGAGAAAACAGTATGCGTAACTACGATTTATCCCCCCTGCTGCGTCAATGGATCGGTTTTGACAAACTGGCCAGTGCCCTGCAAACCGCCGGTGAAAGCCAGAGCTTCCCGCCCTATAACATCGAAAAAAGCGACGATAACCACTACCGCATTACCCTTGCGCTGGCCGGTTTCCGTCAGGAAGATCTGGATATTCAGCTGGAAGGTACCCGCCTGGTGGTGAAAGGCACGCCGCAGCAGCCGGAAAAAGAGACCACATGGCTGCACCAGGGGCTGGTGAGCCAGGCCTTCAGCCTGAGCTTCACCCTCGCCGACAACATGGAGGTCTCTGGCGCGACCTTCACCAACGGCCTGCTGCATATCGATCTGACCCGCAATGAGCCTGAGCAGATTGCCCCGCAGCGTATCGCCATCAGCGAACGACCAGCGTTAAATAGCTAATAAAGCAACCTGCTGATAAAGCCCCGATTTTCGGGGCTTTTTTGTGCGCGAGAGCGCAATAAACTTCCTTGCTGCAGCGGGTGTTTCAGTTTAAAAAACAATCATACTTTGGGACTCACTCAAACAAGCATACGTTATGAACGAACAGCAGCCATTTGAAGCGATTAGAAAGAGCGATGAGGCGGGGCGGGAGTATTGGTCTGCCCGCAACCTTGGTCCCCTACTTGACTATAAAGAGTGGCGGAATTTTTATAAGGTCATTGCAAAAGCGATAATTTCATGTGAGGCGAGTGGTCATCCCTCGGCAGACCATTTTGTTGAAACCAACAAAATGGTCGAAGTAGCGTATCTTACTCCATGATTATTGTGCGCCAGGCGGCATACAACCCGTCTGGCAGCGGTCATAATCCCTGTAGTTAATGGTGTTATTCACAGGGACGATACCATGAGTGAGATAGCATTGACGGTCAGCGTGCTGGCGCTGGTGGCGGTGGTTGGGCTGTGGATCGGCAATGTCAAAATCCGCGGCGTCGGCTTTGGCATTGGCGGCGTCCTGTTTGGTGGGATAATTGTCGGCCACTTCGTGGATCAGGCGGGTGTCGCCCTCAGCAGCCCGATGCTGCATTTTATTCAGGAATTCGGCTTGATCCTGTTTGTCTACACCATCGGCATCCAGGTGGGGCCGGGCTTTTTCGCCTCACTGCGGGTCTCTGGCCTGCGGCTCAATCTGTTCGCTATCCTTATCGTTATCCTCGGCGGCCTGGTGACCGCGGTGCTGCATAAGCTGTTCAATATTCCTCTCCCGGTGGTGCTCGGCATCTTCTCCGGCGCGGTGACCAACACGCCAGCGCTGGGGGCTGGGCAGCAAATCCTGCGCGATCTCGGGGTGCCGTTCGAAGTGGTCGATCAGATGGGGATGAGCTACGCGATGGCGTATCCGTTCGGCATCTGCGGCATTCTGCTGACCATGTGGCTGGTGCGCCTGTTTTTCCGCATCAATGTCGAGAAAGAGGCCCAGGGGTTTGAGGAGAGCAGCGGTAACGGCCATGCCCATTTGCACACTATCAACGTACGGGTGGAGAACCCCAACCTCAACCAGATGGCGATTCAGGATGTGCCGATGCTCAATAGCGACAATATCGTCTGTTCGCGGCTGAAGCGCGGCGAGCTGTTGATGGTGCCTGCGCCAGGCACCCTTATCCAGGCTGGCGACCTGCTGCACCTGGTGGGGCGACCTGAGGATCTGCACAATGCGCAGCTGGTGATCGGCCAGGAGGTGGCCACCTCGCTGTCGACACGCGGCACCGATCTGAAAGTTGAGCGGGTGGTGGTCACTAACGAAAAAGTGCTGGGGAAGAAAATACGCGATCTGCACGTCAAACAGCGCTATGACGTGGTGATCTCCCGGCTTAATCGCGCAGGCGTCGAGCTGGTAGCCAGCAGCAGTGCCAGCCTGCAGTTTGGTGACATCCTCAACCTGGTCGGTCGTCCGGAGGCGATTGACGCCGTGGCTGCCGAGCTGGGTAACGCTCAGCAGAAGCTGCAGCAGGTTCAGATGCTGCCGGTGTTTATCGGTATCGGCCTCGGGGTACTGCTGGGGTCTATCCCGTTGTTTATTCCCGGCTTCCCTGCCGCATTGAAGCTGGGGCTGGCCGGTGGGCCGCTGATTATGGCGCTGATCCTCGGGCGTATCGGCAGTATCGGCAAGCTGTACTGGTTTATGCCGCCGAGCGCCAACCTGGCGCTGCGCGAGCTGGGGATCGTGCTGTTTCTGGCGGTGGTCGGGCTAAAATCGGGGGGCGACTTTGTCGCAACCCTGACCCAGGGTGATGGCCTGAGCTGGATCGCTTATGGCATTTTCATCACCGCCATTCCGCTGCTAACGGTAGGCATTCTTGCGCGCATGCTGGCGAAAATGAACTATCTGACGCTGTGCGGCATGCTGGCCGGCTCCATGACCGACCCGCCAGCGCTGGCCTTTGCCAACAACCTGCACGCTACCAGCGGCGCAGCCGCGCTCTCTTATGCCACCGTCTATCCGCTGGTGATGTTCCTGCGGATTATCACCCCGCAGCTACTCGCTGTGTTGTTTTGGGGGCTGAGCTAGCGGGCTTTGTGCCTGGACGCGGCGCAGGTGGTAATCCACCTGATACTCGCTGGCGTTGCGAAACATGACGGAATAATTAAGAAACTCGCCGCTGTCGCTGTAGGAAAGGGAGGTAATACGCAGCAGCGGCGTCTGCTCCGGGACGTTCATTGAGCGCGCCAGCTGCTTGTCCGCCAGCACCGGCGTCAGCGTTTCATAGTTCCCGCTGATGATGATCCCGCACTCCTTCTCAATATAATCAAATTTCGAACCCTCCAGATGGCTCAGCGACAGGTTGCGGAACAGCTTCACTGGCATATAGCTATCCTCCAGCATCAGCGGCTTGCCGTCGACGTAGCGCACCCGCCGTGAGAAGTAGATCCGTTCATCAATTTTAATCCGCAGCAGGCTGGCGATGGCCGGCGGGGCGGGCATCACCTCAAAGGCCAGCACCTGACTCACCACCTCTTTACCCTGCTTGCGCAGCACTTCCGCCAGACCGGTGAGATTACTGGTTTCGTGGTGGACATCTTTGCGCGCCACGTAAGTTCCCGAGCCGTGGCGACGCACAACCAATCCCCAGTCCACCAGCAGATCGATAGCTTTGCGGATAGTCATGCGCGCCACTCCGAACTCTTCGGCCAGTTTTTTCTCTCCCGGCAGCGGGCTGCCGATGGCGAAGTCGGCGGAATTCAGCCGCAGCCGCAGGCGGTCAGCAATGGATTTGTAGATCACCAGTAGTCCTCTTGTACAGGAAAAGGAGATGTCGCTTTGTGCTCTTTTTTCTAAAAAAATAGATTAATTACAATCGATTAAAACACATTTATTTAGTTAATTCCGTTGCCTGACTTATCGATGTCTAACTTTTGTTAACGAAGTAGACAACGTTGGCCAAATTAAAACCATGAATGGGATCACGAATCGCAACGGCGCGGCATGTTGTTAGACGGGCAAATTTTTATTCTCCAGTGAGGCCGGTAATCAAGAAAAAGAAGGCCACTCACCCTACGAGTTGTTACATGAGGATTTCCCAATGCTCAGTCAAATACAACGCTTTGGCGGCGCCATGTTTACCCCGGTTTTATTGTTTCCTTTCGCCGGGATCGTGGTCGGTATCGCCATTATGTTGCGCAACCCGATGTTCGTCGGCGAAGCGCTGACCGCACCCGACAGCCTGTTTGCCCAGATCGTTCACATCATTGAAGAGGGCGGCTGGACCGTCTTTCGTAATATGCCGCTGATTTTCGCCGTCGGTCTGCCGATCGGCCTGGCGAAACAGGCCCAGGGCCGGGCCTGTCTGGCGGTACTGGTGAGCTTTCTCACCTGGAACTACTTTATCAACGCCATGGGGATGACCTGGGGCCACTTCTTCGGCGTCGACTTTTCCGTTGAACCCACAGCCGGCAGCGGCCTGACGATGATTGCCGGGATTAAAACCCTCGACACCAGCATTATCGGGGCGATCGTCATCTCCGGCCTGGTGACGGCCCTGCATAATCGCTATTTCGATAAACCCCTGCCGGTATTCCTCGGCATCTTTCAGGGCTCATCGTTTGTGGTCATTGTCGCCTTCCTCGCGATGATCCCCTGCGCCTGGCTGACGCTGCTCGGCTGGCCAAAAGTCCAGCTGGGTATTGAATCGCTGCAGGCCTTCCTGCGCTCTGCCGGGGCGCTTGGGGTGTGGGTCTACATTTTCCTTGAGCGCATCCTGATCCCCACCGGCCTGCACCATTTCGTCTATGGCCCGTTCATCTTTGGCCCGGCGGTCGTGGAGGGCGGTCTGCAGGTCTACTGGGCTGAGCACCTGCAGGCGTTTAGTCAGAGTACGGAACCGCTGAAGACGTTGTTCCCGGAGGGTGGCTTTGCCCTGCACGGTAACTCGAAAGTGTTTGGGTCGGTGGGGATTGCGCTGGCGCTCTATTTCACCGCCGCGCCGGAGAACCGCGTCAAGGTCGCCGGTCTGCTGATCCCCGCCACCCTGACCGCGATGCTGGTCGGGATCACCGAGCCGCTGGAGTTCACCTTCCTGTTCATCTCGCCGCTGCTGTTCGCCGTTCACGCGGTGTTGGCGGCGACCATGGCGACGGTCATGTACATCTGTGGCGTGGTAGGTAATTTCGGCGGCGGCCTGCTCGACCAGTTCTTGCCGCAAAACTGGATCCCGATGTTCCATCACCACGCCTCGATGATGTTCATTCAGATAGGTATCGGCCTCTGTTTCACCGCCCTTTACTTCGTGGTCTTCCGCACCCTTATCCTGCGTCTGAACCTGAAGACACCTGGCCGGGAAGAGAGCGAAATCAAGCTCTACAGCAAGGCCGATTACCAGGCGGCGCGAGGTAAAACCACGGCCGCCGCCGCGCCAGAGACCCGGCTGGGTCAGGCCGCTGGCTTCCTGCAGGCCCTCGGCGGCGCCGACAACATTGAAAGCATCAACAACTGCGCCACCCGACTGCGCATCGCGCTGGTCGATATGGCGAAAACGCAAAGTGACGACGTCTTTAAAGCGCTGGGCGCCCACGGGGTAGTACGCCGCGGCAACGGGATTCAGGTCATCGTCGGCCTGCACGTTCCCCAGGTGCGCGACCAGCTGGAAAACCTGATGAAAGATTCTCTTTCGACCGAACATACCACCATGACGGAGGCAGTATCATGAAAAAATTCTCAGTTGTTATCGCAGGCGGCGGTAGCACCTTCACCCCGGGCATTGTCCTGATGCTGCTGGCAAACCAGGATCGTTTTCCGCTGCGGTCGCTGAAATTTTATGACAACGACGGCGCGCGCCAGGAGACCATCGCCGAGGCGTGCAAAGTGATCCTCAAAGAGCAGGCGCCGGAGATTGAATTCAGCTATACCACCGATCCGCAGGCGGCGTTTACCGATGTTGATTTCGTCATGGCGCATATCCGCGTCGGGAAATATCCGATGCGTGAACAAGATGAGAAAATCCCGCTACGCCATGGCGTGCTGGGCCAGGAGACCTGCGGACCGGGCGGGATCGCCTACGGTATGCGCTCTATCGGCGGCGTGCTGGAGCTGGTGGATTATATGGAAAAATATTCGCCGAACGCCTGGATGCTCAACTACTCCAACCCGGCGGCGATTGTGGCGGAAGCCACTCGTCGTCTGCGGCCGAACGCCAAAATCCTCAATATCTGCGATATGCCGATCGGCATTGAAGGGCGGATGGCGCAGATTGTCGGCCTCAAAGACCGTAAACAGATGCGCGTGCGTTACTACGGCCTCAACCACTTCGGCTGGTGGACCTCGATTGAGGATCTAGACGGCAATGATTTGATGCCGAAACTGCGCGAATATGTGGCGAAATACGGCTATGTGCCGCCCTCGAACGACCCGCACACCGAGGCCAGCTGGAACGATACCTTTGCCAAAGCGAAAGATGTGCAGGCGCTGGATCCGCAGACCATGCCGAATACCTACCTGAAATATTATCTGTTCCCGGACTATGTGGTAGCCCACTCCAACCCGGAACGCACCCGCGCCAATGAGGTGATGGATCATCGGGAGAAAAACGTCTTCAGCGCCTGCCGGGCGATTATTGCCGCCGGGAAATCCACTGCCGGCGATCTGGAGATTGACGAGCATGCGTCGTATATCGTCGATCTGGCGACGGCCATCGCCTTTAACACGCAGGAAAGGATGCTGCTGATTGTGCCGAACAATGGCGCGATCCATAACTTTGACGCCGACGCGATGGTGGAGATCCCTTGTCTGGTGGGCCACAACGGACCGGAGCCGCTGACGGTAGGCGACATCCCGCATTTCCAGAAAGGGCTGATGAGCCAGCAGGTGGCGGTGGAAAAACTGGTGGTCGATGCCTGGGAACAGCGCTCTTACCACAAGCTGTGGCAGGCGATTACCCTGTCGAAAACCGTGCCGAGCGCCTCGGTGGCGAAAGCGATCCTCGATGACCTGATTGCCGCCAACAAAGATTACTGGCCGGAGCTGCATTAATCCCCGTTGTTGACCGGCGCCCTGCGGGGCGCCGGTTCTTCTCCCCGGTTCCTGATTTACGCTATGCTGAAGCCTGCTGCGCGATGAACAAGGAACTGTAATGAAAATCTCCCGCCTCGGCGAAGCGCCGGATTACCGCTTTTCGCTGGCTAATGAACGCACCTTTCTGGCGTGGATCCGCACGGCGCTCGGTTTTCTCGCCGCCGGCGTCGGGCTTGACCAGCTGGCGCCGGACTTTGCCACGCCGCTGATCCGTGAAATTCTCGCCCTGCTGCTGTGTCTCTTTGCCGGCGGCATGGCTATCTATGGCTATCTGCGCTGGCTGAACAATGAGAAGGCGATGCGCCTCAAGCAGGATCTCCCCTATACCCGGACGCTGCTGGTGATTAGCATCCTGCTGCTGGCGGTGGTGGTCGCGGTGATGCTGCTGGTGGTGTATGGCGGATAAACGCCGGGCACGGCGGGAAAGCGATCCCGGGCTTCAGCCAGAGCGCACCTCGCTGGCCTGGTTTCGCACCCTGTTGGGCTATGGCGCGCTGATGGCGCTGGCGATTAAGCACAGCTGGCACCGCGCCGGTCTGCCGTTCTGGCTGTCTGTCGGCGTGCTGGCCGTGGTGGCGGTGATCCTCTGGCGCTATACCCGCCGTCGTCATCTGATGAACGTCAACGATAGCGATTTTTTACAGCCGCAGGCGGTTCGTGACAAATTTTTGATCGCACTCGCAGTACTTTCTCTGGCATTCCTGTTTGCTGTTACTCACCTTCAACTGATCGTTTTATTCATTAGGGATATGTCATGACAGGATGTCCGGCGAATTTGCCTCTCACTCATGCCCCCGGCCAGCAACATGACACTCCCTTTCAGGCTGTCGTTGTGGAGGCGCATCATTGCCATCAACCGCAGGCGTTCTATGCGCAACTGTGTCAACAGGGCCTTACCGCTATCCATTTTATTCCGCAGCTGTCGGCCGGTGACGCCGCGCTTTGGGGAGAGTTTCTCTGTGCTGTCTTTCACCGCTGGGTGCGGGAAGATATTGGGCGCATCAATATTTTGCTGTTTAGTGAGACGCTGAGTGCCTGGTGCGGCGAGACGCAGCCGCAGCCGGGCGCGCCAGCGGCCAACAGCACCTGCTACGGCTGTTCGTGGCTGCGCCTGTGCCGCTGTGGCGAACAGGAAGACCCGCTGTGCGCGGGTTACCGGCAGTTCTACGATTTTAGCGGGCCTTATATGCGAGTGATGCGGGACTTGCGCCGACAGCAGCGGCCGCCAGAGGCGCTGATGCCGCTGCTGCGCTGAAGATTAGCGCCCCTTCGCCAGATACTGCGCCATCTCTTCTTCCGGCACCATGCCGCCGCCAGTCGCCCACACCAGGTGGGTGGCCTGCTGCAGCTGTTGCTCACTCAGCCCCTGCAGCTGATGGTACGCTTTGCTGGCGCAGACGCGCTGCGGCCCGGCCATCCCGGCCAGCGCGGAGGGTTCAAGGCGGATATTTTCCGCTGTCGCCAGCCAGCCCAGCATGTCGTACATCGTCTGATCATCAAGGGTATACAGGCCATCGAGCAGGCGCTCCATCGCCCGACCAACGAACCCGGAAGCGCGGCCGACCGCCAGCCCATCGGCGGCGGTCAAATTATCAATGCCTAAATCCTGCACCGCAATCTGGTCGTGGAGCCCGGTATAAACGCCGAGCAGCATGCATGGTGAATGTGTCGGTTCGGCGAACAGGCAGTGAACATGGTCGCCGAAGGCCAGCTTCAGGCCAAATGCCACCCCGCCGGGGCCGCCGCCCACGCCGCACGGCAGATAGACGAACAGCGGATGATCGGCATCGACCACGCGCCCAGCTTTGGCAAACTGCGCTTTCAGGCGCTCGCCGGCCACGGCATAGCCGAGGAACAGCGTGCGCGAGTTTTCATCGTCGATGAAAAAGCAGTTCGGATCGGATTCTGCTGCTTTGCGCCCCTGTTCGACCGCCACGCCGTAGTCCTCTTCATACTCAACGACCGTTACGCCGTGGTTGCGCAGTTTGGCTTTTTTCCACGCCCTGGCATCGGCGGACATATGCACCGTGACTTTAAAACCGATGCGCGCGCTCATGATGCCGATCGACATCCCGAGGTTGCCGGTGGAACCGACGGCGATGCTGAACTGGCTAAAGAACTGTTTAAACTCCGGCGTCAGCAATTTGCGATAATCGTCCGCAGTCGTCAGCAGCCCGGCTTCCAGCGCCAGCTTTTCCGCATGGGTCAGCACTTCATAAATCCCACCGCGCGCTTTGATTGAGCCGGAGATCGGCAGATGGCTGTCTTTTTTCAGCAGCAGTTCGCCGCTAATTGGCTGGTTGAATTTTTGCTCAAGGCGGTGCTTCATTGCCGGAATGGCAACCACTTCTGATTCGATAATCCCGCCGCTGGCGGCGGTTTCCGGGAAGGCTGCCGCCAGATAGGGCGCGAAGCGCTGAAGGCGGGCATGGGCGTCTTGCACATCGTCGGCGGTCAGACCGACGTAAGGCAACCCCTCCGCCAGGGTGGTGGTAGCCGGGTTAAACCAGGTGGTTTCTTTCAGGGCGATAAGATCCTGCACAAGCGGGAAGGTCGCGGTTAAGGTGGTCAGGTCAGCGTGTTTCATCATACGTCTCTTTGCGCTCAGATAATGAAAGAAAGCAGGAAGGTGGCGGCCAGTGCAAGTAGCGACGCGATAAAAGTCGCCGTCGTGTAGTACTTGAACGTTTCACTGAGGCTCGCGCCGCAGTATTGTTTTACCAGCCAGAACAGGGAATCGGTGACGATCGTGCAGCCAATGGCGCCGGAACCGATGGCAATGGCGATGATCTCCGGACTGACGCCGGGATAGAGCGGCAGCATCGGGGCAACGATAGCGGTAGCGCCCATCATCGCCACGGTGGCGGAGCCGACGGCGGCGTGCAGGATAAGCGCCACCAGCCAGGCCAGCAAAATCGGGTGCATATCGAGGTTCGACAGGATCACCGCCAGGCTATCGGCCAGGCCGCTGGATTTCAAAATCGCGTTGAACGCGCCGCCGGCGCCGATAATCAGCAGGATATTGGCGATCGACCCAAAGCCGTTTTCGGTATGAGTCAGCAGGACGCTCATCCCCATTTGCCGACGGATGCCGAGCATGTAATAGGCGACAAAGACGGCGATGAACATCGCGGTGATGGGGTTGCCGATAAATTCCAGCACCGTATACAGCGTGCTGCCTTTCGCCATATTCAGTTCGGCGACGGTTTTCACCAGCATCAGGCCAATCGGTAACAGCACGGTAAACAGCGTGGCGCCGAGCGACGGCAACGTCGATTCTTCGCGAACCTCGAGGTTGGAAAACTCGGCTGGCACTGGTTTAAACGGCAGGCGGTTGCCGAGCAGCCTGAGGAACAGCGGGCCGCCGACCAGCGAGGCGATCAGACCGACCAGCAGGCCATAGACGATAACCGTCCCGATATCTGCGCCCAGTTTATTCGCCACGAACAGCGCGGCCGGATGCGGCGGAACCACGCAGTGCACCGCCATCAGCGCAGTACACAGCGGAATAGCCAGCTTCAGCAGCGAGGTATTGGTTTTTTTGGCGATGGAGAACGCCAGCGGGATCAGCAGCACCACCCCGACTTCGACAAACAGGGTAATGCCGCAGATCAGGCCGACCAGCACCATAATCACGTCCGCCGACAGCCAGCGGCAGCGCTGCAGCGTCAGGCCGATGCGCTCCGCCGCGCCGGAGACCTCCATCATCTTGCCGAGAATGGTGCCGAGACCGATCACCGCCGCCAGGAAGCCCAGCGTGCCGCCGATCCCGCTCTCAATGGCGTTGACCATCTCCAGCGGGCCCATCCCCATCATCGCCCCGACGAAAAAGCTCGCCAGCAGCAGCGCCAGAAATGGATGAAACTTCAGTTTGACGATGGTTAATACAATTAACACGATGCTAATCAGCAGTGTGCTCACAACCCAAATTTGCGATTCCATACCCCACCTCGCCGTAAGTAACGTGTGGTTATTGAACAGAAACTCGGCATGGGCTGACAAACGATATAAATGGCCTTTCAGGTGAACTAAATTGAATCAAAATGGTGATTTAGCTCTAAAAGTGACCTTTAAACTTGGTGTGGGTCAAATTTATTCATCCTTTAGCGGAAGTTCCGGCGTTATTTTTTTATCATCCTGACTCCCTTTTATCGCCAGGAGCATGCAATGGATGTACTAAACACCTTAGGTATCCGGTTGCTCAACGGCTGGCAGCTCTCCAGGCTGTCGACGTTTGAGGTGGCGGCGCGGCATGAGTCGTTCGCCCTTGCCGCCGACGAGCTGGCGCTCACCCCAAGCGCGGTCAGTCACCGGATTAATCAGCTGGAAGAGGAGCTGGGGATCCAGCTCTTTGTCCGCTCGCACCGCAAAGTGGAGCTGACGCGCGAAGGGAAGCGCGTTTACTGGGCGCTGAAGTCGTCGCTGGATGGCCTGAATCAGGAGATCCTCGACATCAAAAACCAGGAGCTCTCCGGCAGTCTGACGGTTTACTCGCGGCCCTCAATCGCCCAGTGTTGGCTGGTGCCCGCGTTGGGGGATTTCAGCCGCCGCTATCCGGCCATCTCGCTGACTGTGCTGACCGGCAACGATAACGTCAACCTGCAGCGGGCGGGTATCGATCTGGCAATCTATTTCGATGACGCGCCGTCGTCGCAACTCAGCCATCATTTTCTAATGGATGAGGCGATCGTGCCGGTATGTACGCCGCAATACGCCCACCAGCTGCAGTTAACGTCAAATCCTGCCAATCTGCGCCACTGTACACTGCTTCACGATCGCCAGGCATGGAGCAATGATTCCGGCACCGATGAATGGTTCAGTTGGGCACAGCAATTTGGGATTGAATTGCCGCAATCGTCGGGCATTGGCTTCGATCGTTCTGACTTAGCGGTGATTGCGGCGATGAATCATGTCGGGGTAGCGATGGGGCGTAAACGGCTGGTGCAGAAGCGGTTAGAGAGCGGGGAGCTTATCGCGCCGTTCGGCGAGATGACGATGAAATGCCATCAGCATTATTACGTGACCACCCTGCCGGGCCGTCAATGGCCGAAAATCGACGCCTTTATCGAGTGGCTGCACAGTCTGACATAGGGTAAAAGCCGCCACCCGGGGGTAGCCCGGATAAGGCGTAAGCCGCTATCCGGGGATTTCCCTGCTTGCGCTACGCTTAGCAGGGCTACGGTTCTGCGCAACCCACTGCCGGAGGCCTTCATCAGAACGGTAGCCCGGATAAGGCCTCAGCCGCCATCCGGAGAACGACCGCCGCGCTTATACCGGCTGCTGATGGTGGGTGAAGCGCGAGGCCAGCGGCAGCCAGCATAGCAGAATCAACAGGCCCATCAGCATCATCAGCAGACCGAGGCTGCCCTGACCGGTTTGCGGCATCATCGCCGACAGCCAGGCCAGCACGCCGGAGCCGATATTCTGCAAGCCGCCAACCAGTGCCCCGGCGGTTCCGGCGAGGAACGGGAACGGCTCCATTGCGCCGCTGGTGGCGAGCGGGAACAGCATCCCGGCGCCGAAGAAGAACAGCGCCGCAGGCACCAGCAAAGTCCAGACGGTCATGATGCCCAGCAGCCCAGGGATCCACATCATCAAACCCGCCAGCAGGCAGCAGATAACCGACTGCCACATCAGCGTCGGGAAACGCTTGTTGGGGCGGCCGGCGAACCACGCGCCGAAGAACGCCGCCGGGATCGGCAGAATAAACAGAATACTCACCGCCATGCTGCTCAGGCCGAGCACCGCGCCCATCAGCACCCCGGAGCAGGCTTCGAATACCGCAATTCCCGCCAGGCCGCCGATCAGCATCAGCAGATAGCAGTTAAAGGCGCCAGTGCCGAACAGCGTTCTGTAGCTGGCCAGAAGTTTGGTGCGCGGCGCGCCTTCCGGACGCGTTTCCGGCATCCACTTCGCCATGCTAAAGGTCACGCCGGCGCACAGGACCAGCAGGAAAGCGTAGCAGGCGCGCCAGCTCCACAGGGTGTCGAGAATGCCGCCGAGCAGCGGGGCAATCAGCGGGCTGACCAGAATCCCCATATTTAACAGGCTATTAGCATGACGCAGCTGAGCGCCTTCGTACAGGTCGCGGGGCAGGGTACGCGCCATCACGCCACCGACCCCGGTGCCCATCCCCTGCATGGCGCTGGCGGCGATCAGCACCGGCAGGCTATGGGTGGTAATAGCTACCAGCGTCGCCAACATAAAAATCGACATCCCGACGAGGATCACCGGACGGCGACCGACGCGGTCAGAGAGCGGGCCGTAGAACAGCTGTGAAATACCATAGGTCAGCAGGTAGGCCGCCATCACGCTTTGTACCGCCCCTTCGCGGACGTTCAGCGCGACCGCCATGTCGGCGATGGCCGGAATATAAATGGTCTGCGCCATCTGGCCAACGGCCACCAGCAGTACCAGCATCAACAACAAATTGAAGTTCTTATGCCGTTTCATGTCGATGAATACTTCGTGAGTAAAGAGAAATGAAGAATATGTGACTGGCACATCCCGTAAACGATGGAGGAATCTACCATATTAAAATGACAGAACAACTGCAAAGAGCCGATTGTTGAGGGAATTCCAGGCAGATTATGTAAACAGGAACGGCAACTAATGTTGCCATTTCAGCTACGCCAGGCGCAGGAGGATCGCCCCGGCGGCAATCCCGCAGGCGGCCACGATGCGCAGCGGCATCAGTTGCTCTTTCAGGACGATAAAGGCGATCAGCGCGCCGAAGAGAATGGAGGTTTCACGTAGCGCGGCGACCACCGCCAGCGGGGCCTGGGTCATCGCCCATAGCGCCAGGCCGTAGGAGCCCATGGTGCCGACACCGCCGAGGATGCCCTTTTTCCAGTGCTGGCGTAAATAACGACTGGCCTCACGCCGCCGCGCCACCATGGCCCAGCACAGCAGGCAGAAGCCGTTCATAAAAAAGGTCCACAGGGTATAGCCGAGCGCAGAGCCCGCCAGCCGGACGCCGGTGCCGTCTACCAGCGTGTAGCCAGCGATAAAGCAGGCATTGATCAGCGCCAGCGCGATGCCTTTGCGAGAGCTAACGCGGCCGTGAAAGGCCATCGCCAGAATCGCCAGGCAGATCACGCCGATGCCCAGCCAGGCCAGCGGCGACAGACGATCGCCGAGGAACAGCACGCTGATCGCCGCCACCAGCAGCGGCGCAGTGCCGCGCATCAGCGGATAGGTCTGGCTCATATCTGACACCTGGTAGGTCTTCGCCACCAGCACTGTATACACCACCTGTAACGCGCACGACGCCAGCAGATAGGGGGCGCTGGCAAGCGTTGGCTGCGGGGCAAAGGGCAGCATCACCAGGGCGATCAGCGCGGCCGAGCCGCTGACGCCGATCGCCGCGTACATTTTATCGCCGCTGGCTTTGACGATAGCGTTCCAGCTGGCGTGCAGCAGGGCGGCAAACAGCAAAATGCAGAATACGGTGAGGGTCATCGCAGACAGGTTCAACAGTGAAGGTCACTGGACTGTAACATGCGCCCGCGCAGCCTGCCAGCGGGGACTAAAGCGAACAAAACAGGCGATGCGTCACCCGTGGCTCATCGTACACCGGGCGAAAACCAAGCCTTTCATAAAAGGGCCAGGCCTGCGCCGGGGCATGGGTGTTGAGAAAATCGAACCAGGCGCTGGAGTGGGTGATAACCGAGACCAGCAGCTGTTGGCCGATCCCCCGGCGTCGGTAGCGTTCGCTGATGTAGAGGTGGCGAATGCGCCCGGCCCGCGGCTGCGGACTGAAGGGATCGCTATTGATGCCGCATACCCCTACCAGCTGGTGGTTCACAAAGGCGCCCAGCAGCGTTTCGCCCGGCGCGTTAAAGCGGTTTTTGCCGCTCTGCCAGTTTTCCGCCAGGCGGCGCAGCATATTGAAATGCTGTTCAAGGCTTTCAATTCGTAGCGCCGCGAACCCCGGGGCATCCGGCGTCGTGGCGGCAATTAACAGGGGTGGCATAGCATCCTCCATCAAGTCATCCCGGGACGCCCGGCGGGCGCCTGCAGGGGGGCGGTTTCCCGCCCCCCTCAGGTGCGACTTGAACCTGAATCAGCGGAACTGTTTCAGGACTGCATCAAGTAGTTGCAACACAGCAACCATGAGTTTCAGGATCAAAATAATAATATCCATTCCGCCCATACGCGCGTCTCCTGTGGTTAAGGAGCACAATAAGCTGACGTACCTTTCCGCTGCCCGTTGCCAGCTTATCCCTGCCTGTCGCTGGCGGCGTCTGCCCTGGCCGATAGTTTGTCCTTTCCATGGACGGCTTCCCGGCCCGCCGCCTGCAACGACAGGGGTGCGCAGCGCTGAGCCATGCGTTGCCGCGCGGGCCAGACACTGCACGTTGTTGACGTAACACAGTGTGCTCTCTCGGGGTTAAGGCACTGACGGCACCACCCGTTTCAGCCAGGACTTCGTTGCGCCGGTCAAACTTGCGGCCCCCGAATGGCACAAAGTGAACACACCCAGTATAGATAAACACTGTATGGATGAACAGTATTTTTTGGACAAATCCGCCCCTCTCATCCATACTCTATGACAGAGAAAAACCGACCTTAAATTGCGCGAACTGCAGCGATCGCGTATACTTTTGGCGTTGACGTAATACAGTGTGCTTGCGGCTACCAACTGTAACCATGCTGATAAAAACCTCGCTCCGGCGGGGTTTTTTGTTTTCTGCCCTTTTGCGCCGAACTGTGATCTTTCGCGCAAATTTTCGTGGATGAAAATAAATCCATTGTGAAAACGTAAAACCTGTGTTTGTATAAATTCAGCTTATTTATTGACACAACAGGTCCCTAATGAACGCAACCCTGATCGCTTCGACCCTACTAAAAACCGCGCCTGCCGCGGTGGTCGTCGTGTCTGTGGTGGTCGTCGTCGGCAATGCGCCGTAGGGTCCGGAACAACACGAATTCCAAACCCCGCCGGCGCAAACCGAGCGGGGTTTTTTGTTGGCGAGCCCCCCGGTAAAGTCGGCCCAGAAGAAAAGGACTGGAGCATGGCAAGTTCGGGCACCACATCAAACACAATGCGCTTTACCGGCGCGCAGCTGGTTGTTCATTTACTGGAACGCCAGGGTATCACTATGGTTAGCGGCATTCCGGGCGGCTCCATCCTGCCTATCTATGATGCCTTAAGCCAAAGCACGCAGATCCGCCATATCCTGGCGCGCCACGAGCAGGGCGCGGGCTTTATCGCCCAGGGAATGGCGCGTACAGAAGGCAAACCGGCGGTCTGTATGGCCTGCAGCGGCCCGGGGGCGACGAATCTGGTGACGGCGATTGCCGATGCCCGCCTGGACTCGATTCCGCTGGTCTGCATTACCGGCCAGGTGCCAGCCTCGATGATCGGTACCGACGCTTTCCAGGAAGTCGATACCTACGGCATCTCTATCCCCATCACTAAGCATAACTATCTGGTGCGCGATATCGCCGAGCTGCCGCAGGTGATCAGCGACGCCTTCCGTATTGCTCAGTCCGGGCGTCCCGGGCCGGTGTGGATAGACATTCCTAAGGATGTGCAGTCGGCGACGATTGAACTGGAAACGCTGCCAGAGCCGGGAGAACGCGCCCCGGCCCCGGCATTCGCGCCTGAAAGCGTGCGTGAGGCGGCGGCGATGATCAACGCGGCGAAGCGTCCGGTGCTCTATCTGGGCGGCGGGGTGATTAACGCGCCGCAGCCGATTCGCGAGCTGGCGGAAAAAGGCAACCTGCCGACCACCATGACCCTGATGGCGCTGGGCATGCTGCCGAAAGCGCATCCGCTGTCGCTGGGGATGCTGGGGATGCACGGCGCGCGCAGTACCAACTTCATTCTGCAGGAAGCGGATTTACTGATTGTTTTAGGCGCGCGTTTTGATGACCGGGCGATTGGCAAGACCGAACAGTTTTGCCCGAATGCGAAAATTATCCACGTCGATATCGACCGCGCTGAGCTGGGCAAAATCAAGCAACCGCACGTGGCGATTCAGGGCGATGTGGCGGAGGTCTTGGCCCAGCTTATTCCGCAAATTGAGGCGCAGCCGCGTGATGAGTGGCGCCAGCTGGTGGCTGATTTACAAAGAGAATTCCCCTGCGCCATCCCGCAGGAAAGCGATCCGCTCTCCCATTACGGCCTGATTAACGCCGTGGCCGCCTGCGTTGACGATGAGGCGATCATTACCACCGATGTGGGCCAGCATCAGATGTGGACGGCGCAGGCCTATCCGCTCAACCGTCCGCGCCAGTGGCTGACTTCCGGCGGTCTCGGTACCATGGGCTTCGGCCTGCCGGCGGCCATCGGCGCGGCGCTGGCGAATCCGCAGCGCAAGGTTATCTGCTTCTCCGGCGATGGCAGTCTGATGATGAATATTCAGGAGATGGCCACCGCCGCTGAAAATCAGCTGGATGTCAAAATTATCCTGCTGAACAACGAAGCGCTGGGGCTGGTGCATCAGCAGCAGAGCCTGTTCTATCAGCAGGGCGTTTTTGCCGCCACCTATCCGGGGATGATTAACTTTATGCAGATCGCCGCCGGTTTTGGTCTGCAAACCTGTGATTTAAATAACGAAGCCGATCCGCAGGCGGCGCTGCAGGCGATCATCGACCGTCCGGGGCCGGCGCTGATCCACGTGCGCATCGACGCGCAGCAGAAAGTGTATCCGATGGTACCGCCGGGTGCGGCCAATACTGAAATGGTGGGGGAATAAGCCATGCAAAAACAATGTGATAACGTCATTCTGGAACTCACCGTCCGCAACCACCCCGGCGTCATGACCCACGTCTGCGGTCTATTTGCCCGCCGGGCGTTTAACGTCGAAGGCATTCTCTGTCTACCGATTCAGGGCAGCGAACACAGCCGTATCTGGCTGCTGGTAAACGACGATCAGCGTCTCGGGCAGATGATTAGCCAGATTGAAAAGCTGGAAGATGTCACTAAAGTGGCGCGCAACCAGTCCGATCCCACCATGTTTAACAAAATTGCGGTGTTCTTCGAGTAAATCGCGCAAGGCTTGAACGGTAAGGTGCTTATGGTTAAGGTAAGCGCCTTTGCCGGATGGCGCTGCGCTTATCCGGCCTACAGGGAGTGGATCCGTAGGCCAGATAAGGCGTTTACGCCGCCATCCGGCGCTTTCAGGCACCAGGACATACCATGACTATCATCGCCCTTATTGACGATCATTTGATTGTCCGCTCCGGTTTTGCACAGCTGCTGGGGCTGGAAGCTGATTTTCAGGTTGTTGCCGAATTTGGTAGCGGCCGCGAGGCGCTGGCGGGGCTACCGGGGCGCGGTGTACAGGTCTGTATCTGCGATATCTCAATGCCGGATATTTCCGGGCTGGAGCTGCTCAGCCAGCTGCCGAAGGGGATGGCGACCATCATGCTGTCGGTGCACGATAGCCCGGCGCTGATCGAGCAGGCGCTGAACGCCGGCGCGCGCGGCTTCCTGTCGAAACGCTGTAGCCCGGATGAACTGATCGCCGCGGTGCGCACGGTGGCGGCGGGCGGTTGCTATCTCACGCCGGATATCGCCATGAAGCTGGCCGCCGGGCGCCAGGATCCGCTCACCAAACGCGAACGCCAGGTGGCGGAAAAGCTGGCGCAGGGGATGGCGGTGAAAGAGATCGCCGCCGAGCTCGGCCTGTCGCCGAAAACCGTTCACGTTCACCGCGCCAACCTGCTGGAAAAACTGGGCGTCAGCAACGACGTTGAGCTGGCGCGCCGCATGTTCGATAGCTGGCAATGAAGGCCGTTGTATCACGCTTGCTGTCGGTGATCGGCTGCGCCTTTATCTTCTCCGCAGCCTGGTTTTGCCTGTGGAGTATCAGTCTGCATCTGGTGGAACGCGCGGATTTAGCGGTGCTGCTGTTTCCCTTTGGCCTGCGTTTAGGGCTGATGCTGCAATGCCCGCGCGGCTACTGGCCGGTGCTGCTGGGAGCCGAGTGGCTGCTTATCTTCTGGCTGGCGCAGGAAGTGGCGCTGGCGCACCCGATAATATTGGTGACCGGAAGTCTGCTGACCCTGCTACCGGTGGCGTTGATTTCACGCTATCGCCATCAGCGCGACTGGCTGACGCTGCTGCGCCAGGGCGGAGCGCTGATCGCCGCCGCGCTGCTGCAATCGCTGCCGTGGCTGGCGCAAGGGAGCGAAGGATTGACCGCGCTACTGTTAACGCTGACCGGTGGTCTGACGCTGGCGCCGACCTGCCTGGTTATCTGGCACTATCTTACCAGTACCGTCTGGCGGCCACTGGGGCCGGCGCTGGTGGCGCAGCCGGTCAACTGGCGTGGGCGGCATCTGATCTGGTACCTGCTGTTATTCACCATTAGCCTGTGGCTGCAGCTTGGGCTGCCCGCCGAGCTCTCCCGCTTTACCCCTTTTTGTCTGGCGTTGCCGATTATCGCTCTCGCCTGGCACTACGGCTGGCAGGGGGCGCTGATCGCCACCCTGATGAACGCCATCGCGCTGATTGCCAGCCAGACCTGGCACGATCACCCGGTTGATTTATTGCTTTCCCTGCTGGCCCAGAGCCTGACCGGGCTGCTGCTGGGGGCGGGGATCCAGCGATTGCGCGAGCTGAACCAGTCGCTACAGAAGGAGCTGGCGCGAAATCGGCGGCTGGCGGAACGCCTGCTGGAAACGGAAGAGAGCGTGCGCCGTGACGTGGCGCGCGAGCTCCATGATGATATTGGCCAGACTATCACGGCGATTCGCACTCAGGCGGGGATCGTCCAGCGGCTGGCGCCGGGCAACGCCAGCGTACGCCAGAGCGGCCAGTTGATAGAACAGCTGTCGCTGGGGGTTTACGACTCCGTACGAAGGCTGCTTGGTCGTCTGCGTCCGCGCCAGCTTGACGATCTGCCGCTGGAGCAGGCGATACGTTCGTTGATGCGCGAAATGGAGCTGGAAGACCGCGGCATCGTTAGCCACCTTGAATGGCGGATTAACGAGGCGGGACTGAGCGAAAACCAGCGCGTGACGCTGTTTCGCGTTTGCCAGGAGGGGCTGAATAATATCGTCAAGCACGCCAGCGCCAGCGCCGTCACCCTCCAGGGCTGGCAGCAGGATGGGCGATTGATGCTGGTGCTGGAAGATGACGGTTGCGGCCTGCCGCCGGGCTCGAATCTGCAGGGGTTCGGCCTGACCGGCATGCGTGAACGCGTGACCGCCCTGGGCGGTACGTTAACTATCTCCTGCACACATGGTACCCGCGTGTGCGTCAATTTACCGCTGCGTTACGCCTGAGAGGAGCGCCGATGTTTGCCTTTTTAAAAGCGCCGCCGGACGCCGCGCCAGTTAGCGATAAACGCGAGCTGGACGAGCGCTATCGTTACTGGCGTCGGCATATCCTGCTTACCATCTGGCTTGGCTATGCGCTGTTTTATTTTACCCGCAAAAGCTTTAATGCCGCGGTTCCTGAAATTCTTGCCAGCAACGTGCTGACCCGCAGCGATATCGGCCTGCTGGCCACGCTATTTTACATCACTTACGGGCTGTCGAAATTTCTCTCCGGTATCGTCAGCGACCGCTCCGACGCCCGCTATTTTATGGGGCTGGGACTCATCGCCACCGGCGTGGTGAATATTCTGTTCGGTTTTTCCACCTCGCTGTGGGCTTTCGCGCTGCTGTGGGCGCTGAATGCCTTCTTCCAGGGCTGGGGCTCGCCGGTCTGCGCCCGGCTGCTGACGGCCTGGTATTCGCGGACTGAACGCGGCGGCTGGTGGGCGCTGTGGAATACCGCGCATAACGTCGGCGGCGCGCTGATCCCGATGGTGGTGGGGGCGGCGGCGCTGCATTACGGCTGGCGTGCGGGGATGACGATTGCCGGCTGTCTGGCAATCCTCGCCGGACTGTATTTGTGCTGGCGGCTGCGCGATCGCCCGCAGGCGGTGGGGTTACCCGCCGTGGGCGACTGGCGTCACGATGCGCTGGAAATCGCCCAGCAGCAGGAAGGCGCTGGGCTGACGCGCAAGGAGATCCTGACCCGCTACGTGCTGGCCAATCCCTATATCTGGCTGCTGTCGCTGTGCTATGTGCTGGTGTACGTGGTACGGGCGGCAATTAACGACTGGGGCAATCTGTATATGTCGGAGACGCTCGGCGTCGATCTGGTGACCGCTAACTCGGCGGTGACCATGTTTGAGCTGGGCGGTTTTATCGGCGCGCTGGTGGCGGGGTGGGGCTCGGATAAGCTGTTTAACGGCAATCGCGGGCCGATGAACCTGATCTTCGCCGCCGGAATTTTGCTGTCGGTTGGCGGGTTGTGGCTGATGCCGTTCGCCAGCTATGTCATGCAGGCGGCCTGCTTCTTCACCACCGGGTTCTTCGTCTTCGGCCCGCAGATGCTGATCGGCATGGCGGCGGCGGAATGTTCGCATAAAGAAGCCGCTGGGGCGGCAACCGGGTTTGTCGGCCTGTTCGCTTATCTTGGCGCCTCGCTTTCCGGCTGGCCGCTGGCGCAGGTGATGGATATCTGGCACTGGACCGGATTCTTCGTGGTGATTGCGATTGCCGCCGGCATTTCCGCGCTGCTGCTGTTGCCGTTTTTAAACGCGCAGGCGCCGCGTACCGCCAGCGAAGCGTGATGTAGCTCACCCTTTGGCCGCGAACGGGGCAAAACTAAGAAATTTTCCCGGTTTTACCTGGACGCCGTCTCAGGCCAGACGGCGCGCTGATTTTTACAATGCCTGGTTATTACGCAGGCATAAAAAATCAGCTCAGGAGATACCCATGCTGGCCTTTCTGAATCAGGTGCGCAAGCCGACCCTGGATCTGCCGCTCGATGTGCGGCGCAAAATGTGGTTCAAACCTTTCATGCAGTCCTATCTGGTGGTCTTCATCGGCTACCTGACCATGTATCTGATCCGCAAGAACTTTAACATCGCGCAGAACGACATGATCTCCACCTACGGGTTGAGCATGACGCAGCTGGGGATGATTGGCCTCGGCTTTTCCATCACCTACGGCGTGGGCAAGACGCTGGTCTCTTATTATGCCGACGGCAAAAACACCAAGCAGTTCCTGCCGTTTATGCTGATCCTCTCCGCCATCTGTATGCTGGGCTTTAGCGCCAGCATGGGGGCGGGTTCAACCAGCCTGTTCCTGATGATTGCCTTCTATGCGCTGAGCGGCTTTTTCCAGAGCACCGGCGGTTCGTGCAGCTATTCCACCATCACCAAGTGGACGCCTCGCCGCAAACGCGGCACCTTCCTCGGCTTCTGGAATATCTCCCACAACCTCGGCGGCGCGGGCGCGGCGGGCGTTGCGCTGTTTGGCGCCAACTATCTGTTCGACGGCCACGTGATCGGCATGTTTATCTTCCCGTCGATTATTGCGCTGATCGTCGGCTTTATCGGTCTGCGCTACGGTAGCGATTCGCCGGAATCCTACGGCCTCGGCACGGCGGAAGAGCTGTTCGGCGAAGCGATCAGCGAAGAGGACAAAGAGACTGAAGAAAATGCGATGACCAAGTGGCAGATCTTTGTTGAGTACGTGCTGAAAAACAAAGTGATCTGGCTGCTGTGCTTCTCCAACATCTTCCTTTACGTGGTGCGTATCGGTATCGATCAGTGGTCCACCGTGTATGCCTTCCAGGAGCTGAAGCTGTCTAAAGAGGTGGCGATTCAGGGCTTTACCCTGTTTGAAGTCGGCGCGCTGGTTGGCACATTACTGTGGGGCTGGTTGTCGGATCTGGCCAACGGCCGCCGCGCGCTGGTGGCCTGCATCGCGCTGGCGCTGATTATCGCCACCCTTGGGATTTACCAACACGCCAGCAACCAGTACGTCTATCTGGCCTCGTTGTTTGCGCTGGGCTTCCTGGTGTTTGGTCCGCAGCTGTTGATCGGCGTCGCCGCCGTCGGCTTTGTGCCGAAAAAAGCGATCGGCGCCGCCGATGGAATCAAGGGTACCTTCGCCTATCTGATCGGCGATAGCTTCGCCAAACTGGGTCTCGGGATGATCGCCGACGGCACGCCGGTCTTCGGCCTGACCGGCTGGGCCGGCACCTTTGCGGCGCTGGACGCCGCCGCCATCGGCTGTATCTGCCTGATGGCCATCGTGGCTATCTTTGAAGAGCGTAAAATTCGCCGCGAGAAAAAGAACCGTATTTTGCAGACTGCCTGATTCACCAGGTATTTGGTAACCTTGCCCGGCCATTGCGCCGGGCTTTTTTATCGTTCCTGCTGGCTGGTTTGCAGCAGCAGCTCCCGCAGCCACTGTTGAGCCGGGTCGCGATGATTGCGTTCGTGCCAGGCCATACTTTTGGTAAAACCGGGGATCGCTAGCGGCGGAGCAGCGATTTTCATGCCGCTGGCCATTTTCGCCAGCCTGCGTGGTACTACGGCAATCATTTCACTCACCGCCAGCACTTCCGGCAACACCAGAAAACTGCTGACCGACAATCCTACTCGCCGGGTCCGACCAAGCGCCGCCAGTGCGTCGTCGGTCACGCCGCGAAAGCTATCGCCCTGCCATGAAACCAGAACATGTTCCAGCGCACAGAAACGGTCTAGCGTTAGCGGCTGGTTGGCCTGTGGATGGTCTTCGCGCAGCAGACAGACATACTCTTCCTGATACAGCGCCCGGCTGTGCAGTTCCGGCGGCGTATCGTGGGGCGTTAACAACGCAATATCCACTTCACCGCGTTCGGTCTGTGCCAGCAGCGTGGCCGGAGATTCGGGAATAATGCGCACGCGGATACCCGGCGCCATTGGCTTCAGCGCGGCGATAAATGGCACGATCACCGCTTTCAACGCATAATCCGTCGCGGCGATGGTCCAGGTGAAATCAGCCTCCAACGGATCGAAAACGACCGGTTGTAGCAGGGTTTCAGCATCGGTCAGCAGTTGCTTTACCGGAGCCGCCAGCGCCTGGGCGCGCAGCGTCGGCACCATGCCGTGCGGGGCGCGGATAAACAGCGGGTCATTAAAGGCGTCGCGCAGGCGAGTGAGCATGCCGCTGACCGCCGGCTGGGTGAGTGCCAGCCGCGCTGCCGCCCGGGTCACGCTGCGCTCATCGAGCAACGCATCCAGGGCTTTAAGCAGGTTGAGATCAAGGTTTCTGATATCAGATTTCATGATAGCCATCCGCAAACGCGATAAGTCACATTATGGTACGTCCGCCAGTCGACAGCAGGCAAATTCCCATTATGATAGTGAGGCCGCGATTGGATGAGAGGATGCATGATCTGGATAGGACTGGCCACCCTGGTAGTGGTGTTTGTTGTGGGATTTCGGGTGCTTACCTCTGATTCACGCCGCGCGATCCGCCGCCTGAGCGAACGCCTTGGCATTACGCCCGTCCCGCTGGAATCGATGATCGATCAGCTGGGAAAAGCCGCCGGTAATGAGTATTTGCGTTACCTTGAGCGGCCGAATGAAGCGCATCTGCAGAATGCCGCGCAGGTGCTGCTGATCTGGCAGGTTGCGATTGTCGACGCCAGCGAAAAAAACCTGCATTACTGGTATCGCCTGATGCAAAAAGCGCGTTTAGCGGCGCCGATTACCGACGTGCAAATCCGTCTGGCGCAAGGGTTTCTGCGCGAACTGGACCCGGATGTGAGCGATTTGCATAACCTACAGCAGCGCTATAACGACCTGTTTCTCCCGGAAGACGGCGTGCACTGGTTGCACTGATATCACTGCTGCTTATGAGCCTTATCAAGGATGGTGATTCGATTTATATCACTCTCCGGCGCATGATTAACCTCGTTAAAACAATCGTTCACGAGGTTAATCATGAAACAGTCTCTACAGCAAAGCGCAATCGTCTGGCCGGAAGAGTATCTGCCGGGCACCACCGACAATTTTGCCTCCAATGAAATTATCGTCAGCGGCCTGACGGCAGCTCAGATTTGGGCGCAGCTCGATGACACCACGCTGTGGCCGGGCTATTACAGCAACGTTGCCGATATCCATTTCCATGACGGCAGCGGCCCGACCCTCAGCGCCAACGCCCGCTTCAGCTTCAGCACCTTCGGCTTCCCGATTGAGGCGCAGATTACCGAATATGTTCCTCCCGTTGCCGGACAGGCGGCGCGCGTAGCCTGGCACGGCTGGGCGGAGGGAGATGCAACAACGCGTCTTGATGTGATCCACGCGTGGCTGTTTGAAGATTTGCCCGGCGGACGCGTGCGCATCCTCACCCAGGAGTCGCAAAAGGGCGTTCCGGCGCAGGAACTGGCGCGTACGTTGCCCAATCCGATGATTAACGGTCACCAGGAATGGATTTGCGGGCTGGTGAAATCGGCTCGCGGCGAGTAAATCCGAGTGCCGGATGGCGGCTGCGCCTTATCCGGCCTACGGTTTCCGCACTCGTCACTTGTAGGCCGGATAAGCGTAAGCGCCATCCGGCAGAATGGCGAAGGCTATATTCTCAGGCTATCCCTTTGTATCATGCCGTGAAAAGCGAGAATAGTTGCGAAAACGTTAAATTCGTCACAAACAAAATGTTACACTGCGCGGCTTTCCGCCACTTTCTTCGCAGGTCACTCATGAGTCATTCAAATGAAGCCAAACCCCATGCACGCGATCTCGCGCGGCCAAACTGGTCGGCGGTCTTCGCGGTTGCTTTCTGCGTCGCCTGCCTGATTACCGTCGAGTTTTTGCCAGTCAGTCTGCTAACGCCGATGGCGCTGGATTTAGGCATCTCCGAAGGGATGGCCGGGCAGTCGGTAACGACGACAGCATTCGTCGCGATGTTTTCCAGCCTGTTTATCACCACGGTGATAGGTAAAACCGATCGCCGCTACGTCGTTATTCTGTTTTCGCTGCTGCTAACCCTTTCCTGCCTGCTGGTTTCGTTTGCCGATAGCTTCACCCTGCTGCTGCTGGGGCGCGCCTGTCTGGGCCTGGCGCTCGGCGGTTTCTGGGCAATGTCGGCCTCGCTGACCATGCGTCTGGTGCCGATGCGCGTGGTGCCGAAAGCGCTATCGATTATCTTCGGCGCGGTATCCATCGCGCTGGTGATCGCCGCCCCGTTGGGCAGTTTCCTTGGCGGGCTTATCGGCTGGCGCAACGTCTTTAACGGCGCGGCGGTGATGGGCGTGCTGTGTACGCTCTGGGTGCTGAAAGCGCTGCCATCGCTGCCCGGTGAATCGGCGGCTCAGCAGCAAAATATGTTTGGTCTGCTGAAGCGTCCGGGGGTGATGGCCGGAATGTGCGCCATTTTCATGGCCTTTGCCGGGCAGTTCGCCTTCTTTACCTATATTCGACCGGTATACATGACGCTCGCCGGTTTTGACGTCGACGGCCTGACGCTGGTGCTGCTGAGCTTTGGTATCGCCAGCTTTATCGGCACCTCGCTCTCCTCGGTGCTGCTCAAACGCTCGGTGAAAGCGGCGCTGGCGATCTCGCCGCTGGTGCTGACCGCCTGCGCGGCGGCGCTGGTGCTGTGGGGAGAAAGCAAAATCGTCGCCTCGACGGTGGCGATTATCTGGGGCTTCGCGTTTGCGCTGATCCCGGTGGGGTGGTCAACGTGGATCACCCGTTCCCTCTCCGATCAGGCGGAAAAAGCCGGGTCGATTCAGGTGGCGGTGATCCAGCTTGCCAACACCTGCGGCGCCGCGGTCGGCGGCATTGCGCTCGACCACTTAGGGCTGCTGTCGCCGCTGGTGTTGTCAGGAATATTAATGTTGTTTACCGGCCTGCTGGTGGCGACCAAAGTGAAGGTGAATTCACCCGCTTAAGGCCGTTCGCCTTTTGCCAGCCGGGCGTTGATGTCGGCAATCACTTCCGGAAGGTCCGCCAGGGTATCAACCACATAATGCGCCCCGGCGGCATACAGTTTGCCTGCCGCCCGCTCGCGGCGGGTGGCGATTTCCGCTTTCGACATCGTCTGGTACGCCTCCCAGGTTGCGCCGAATTCGTTACCGGACACCGCCAGGCCGACGCTCCACATCCCGGCATGTAACCCTTCGCTAATGCCCGGTGCGGCGTCATCGACTTTCACGCAGTGGGCCACATCGTCTATGCCCAGGGTAATCACGTTCTGCAGCGCCATCCACGGGCCCGGACGACCGCCGGCGGCAAGGTCATCGGTGGCGACCCAGTGGTCCGGGGCGTAGCCCTGGGCGGCGGCGGCCGGTACCAGCTTTTCCATCACCGGGCGTGGATAACCTGAGCAGGAGCCGATCTTCAGGCCCTCGGCGCGCAGCGCGGCGAGGGTATCGACCACGCCGGCAATCGGTGCGGAAAAATCGACAACCTTAGCGATTTGCAGCGGCATAAACGCGGCATAGATCGCATCGATATCGGCGGCAGTCATCGCGCGGCCAAATTTGGCCTGCCAGCGGCGATCGACAGCAGGGAGTTTGCCCAGCGCCTCAATGTGCTGCCATTTACCAAGCCCCATCGGCACGCGGGCCTCTTCAAGAGTGATTTCAATATCGAAGGCCTGGCGGAAGGCCTCGACGAAAATTTGCGTCGGGGCGAAAGAGCCGAAGTCTACGGTGGTGCCTGCCCAGTCAAGGATCAGTGCGCTAATACGGTTCATGGCGGTTCCTTATTGTTTCCAGTACATGGCGTTGTCGATAGCCGCCAGCAGGGCGGTGATATCGGCGTCGTAGACTTCGCCAATGTTGCCGATGCGGAAGCAGTCGCTTTGCGATACTTTGCCCGGATAGATAACGAAGCCCTGATCTTTCAGCTTCTGGTAAAAGGTGTGAAAGCGATACTGCGGCGCATCCGGTGAATAAAAGGCGGTAATGATCGGCGAGTGCAGGCTGTCGTCGAGCAGCGGCCGGAAGCCGAGCGCGCGCATCCCGGCGACCAGACGGCGCTGATTGTTGCGGTAGCGCCGATAGCGGGCGCTGATGCCGCCTTCCTGGGCCAGCTCTTTCAGCGCCTGGGCGAAGGCCAGCACGGTATGCGTCGGCGAGGTGAAGCGCCACTTGCCGTGGTTATCTTCCATGCAGCGCCACTGGGCGTACAGATCCAGCGACAGCGAGCGCGAACGGCCTTTGCAGGCGGCCAGCTCCGCTTCACGGGCAATCACGAAGGCAAAGCCCGGCACGCCCTGAATGCATTTATTGGCGGAGCTTATCAGGTAATCAATATTCAGCGCGGCGATATCCAGTGGAATGCCGCCGAAGCTGCTCATCGCATCGACGATATAGCGTTTATCATACTGTTTCGCCAGTTCGGCCACCTCTTCGATCGGATTCAGCATGCCGGTGGTGGTTTCGCTGTGTACCATCGCGATATGGGTGATCGCCGGGTCGTTCTGCAGGATCTGTTCGATCGCCGCCGCGTCCGGACGGGCAACTTCGCCGCAGTCGTAAGGGTGGCAGGCGATGCCCATCAGCTGCGCCATCTCAATCATACGCGCGCCATAGGCGCCATTGCTGACGATCAGCACTTTGCCCTGTTCGCCGATGACGCTGCCGAGCACCGCTTCGACCGCGTAGCTGCCGCTGCCCTGCAGCAGCACCGCGGTATAACCGTCGGCCGGGGTAGCCAACTGCACCAGTTGCTGGCGAATGGTCTGTACCACGCCGAGATTGTAATCATCATCCCAGGTACAGCTATCGAACAACATCGCCTCTTTCACCGTACGGGAGGTGGTTAACGGGCCGGGGGTCAGCAGCAGGTAATTCCGTGAAGTCATTTGTCTCACCATTTGGTCTATACCAGATTTATGTTTATCATGGAGACAAAGCTGGGGAAGGGTCAAAGGAAATGTGGCGCTGCAACAAAAAATTCATCTGGCTATGTATAATGAGCGCACGAAAAGTGGCAGTGAGTAAACATGAAATCACCCTCTGGCGAGATGCCGCAATACCTGATGATTAAGGCGCAGCTGCAGGCGCGTATTCAAAGCGGCGCCCTCAAAAGCGGCGACAAGCTGCCTTCCGAGCGCGAGCTGTGCGCGCTGTTCAACACGACCCGGATTACGGTACGCGAGAGCCTGGCGCAGCTGGAGGCCAGCGGCGTGATTTACCGCGCCGACCGCCGCGGCTGGTTTGTGACGCCGGAGCGTCTATGGCTGGATCCGACGCAAAATACCAACTTCCACAAGCTGTGTCTCGAGCAAGGGCGCGAACCGAAAACGGTGCTGCTTGATGGCCGCCTGGCTGCCGTGCCGCTGGACGTAATGGCGCCGCTGGCGCTGCAGCCCTTCGATCAGGTCTATTTGCTGACCCGCCTGCGCTATGCCGACGGGCGTCCGGTGTGCTACTGCGAAAACCACTGTCTGCCCGCGCGGGTGCCTGAGCTGCTGCGCCATGATCTCAACGGCAGTCTGACCGAGATTTATCAAACTCAGTACGACCTGATCTATACCAGTATGCATCTGTCGTTTTATCCCACCTCCATGCCGCCGCAGGCCGCCGAGGCGTTGGGGGTGATGGAAGGGCGCCCGGCGCTGCTGTTGCGCCGTCTGAATTACGATCAGCATGGGCGTATTCTCGACTACGATATTGAATACTGGCGGCATGACAGCCTGCGGATCGAAGTCGATACCCATTGATTTTATTAGTTAAATTTTTTCATCTCCCCGGTGGCGCTAGCGCTTACCGGGGCTACGCATCCCGCTCGTTTTAACTCCTTCGACACACTTCTTTCATCGTTTTGTCATAAATCCACGGTAGCGTGAAGACAAATCTGGTCTACACCAGAACAACTGACTATCTGATGAGGCTTATACGATGAAACTCTCCCGACTTGCTCTGCTGTCCCTGTTCGCGCTGACCAGCTCTCCGGTTTGGGCGGACGGCGTCGTCACGGTTTACTCCGCCGACGGCCTGCATGACGGCGATAACAGCTGGTATCAGAGCCAGTTCGCTGCCTTCACCAAAGCGACGGGCATCAAAGTGCAGTATGTGGAAGGCGGCTCCGGCGCGATCGTCGAACGTCTGGCGAAGGAGCGTACCAATCCGCAGGCTGACGTGCTGGTCACGGTGCCGCCGTTTATCCAGCGCGCCGCGAAAGAACAATTGCTGGCCACCTTTACCCCGCAAGGTAGCGCGCAGATCCCCGGCGCTAACGACCGCTACGCGCCGCTGGTGAACAACTATCTGACCTTCATCTATAACAGCCAGTTGCTGAAAACCGCGCCGGCCAGCTGGCAGGATCTGCTGGATAGCCGCTTTAAGAACAAGTTGCAGTACTCCACGCCGGGCCAGGCGGGGGATGGCACCGCCGTGATGCTGCAGGCGTTCCACAGCCTCGGCGGTAAAGACGCCGGTTTTGCTTATCTGGGTAAGCTGCAGGCCAATAATGTCGGCCCATCGGCCTCGACCGGCAAGCTGACGGCGCTGGTCAACAAAGGCGAGCTGTACGTCGCCAATGGCGATCTGCAGATGAACCTGTCGCAGATGGCGCGTAACCCGAACGTTAAAATTTTCTGGCCGGCGGATGACAAAGGCGAGCGCAGCGCGCTGGCGCTGCCCTACACCATCGGACTGGTGCAAAACGGACCGAACAGCGAAAACGGCAAGAAGCTGATTAATTTCCTGCTGGATAAACCGGCGCAATCCAGCGTCAGCGCGCGCTCCTGGGGCTTACCGGTGCGCAACGACGTGGCGCCGGATGACGCTAACTTTAAGGCGGCGAAAGCGGCGCTCGACGGCGTGAAGCGCTGGGAGCCGAACTGGGATGATGTCGCGGTATCGCTGTCGGCTGACATTGCCCGCTGGCATAAAGTGACCGATAGCGAGTAAGCCTGATGTTGATGAAAACCACCGTCACTTCTTCCCCGTCGCTGGCGGGGACGTCCGGGATCACCCTGGACTCGCTGCGTGTTTCATATCACGGCAACGTGGTCTTAAAACCGCTGTCATTGACCATTGAGCCCGGTGAGGTACTGGCGCTGATAGGCCCTTCCGGTTCCGGGAAAACCACGGTGCTACGGGCGATTGCCGGTTTTGTGCAACCGGCTGGCGGGCGGATCCTGATCGGCGATACAGACGTCACTCAACTGCCGCCGTATAAACGCGGGCTGGCGATGGTGGTGCAGAACTACGCGCTGTTTCCGCATATGAAGGTGGAAGATAACGTCGCTTTCGGCCTGCGGGCGCAAAAGCAGCCCAGGGGGCTTATCGCCGAGCGGGTGGCTGAAGCCTTAAAAATCGTCGGTATGGCGGATTACGCCACCCGCTACCCGCATCAGCTTTCCGGTGGCCAGCAGCAGCGCGTCGCGATAGCCCGCGCGATTGCCGTGCGTCCTCGGGTATTGTTGCTTGATGAACCGCTGTCGGCGCTGGATGCGCAAATTCGTCATAACATGGTGGAAGAGATTGCCCGTCTGCATCGCGAACTGCCGGAACTGACCATTCTCTACGTCACCCACGATCAGACCGAAGCGCTGACCCTGGCGGACAAAATCGGCATCATGAAAGACGGGTCGCTGATTGCCCACGGTGAAACGCACGAGCTGTACCACTATCCGCCGAACCGCTTTAGCGCCGAATTCCTTGGCCGCGCCAATATCCTGCAGGCGACGGCGCTGAAAGACAGCCCCGAGCCGGGGCTGGTTAGCGTGAGCTGCGGCGGCGGGCTGATTAACGCCTTCAGCCGGGGCGGCCTGCATGGCAACAACAAGCTGTTATGCATTCGCCCGCAGCACATGAGCCTGGCGCCGCGATCGGCAACCAGTAATCGCCTCAACGCTACCCTGACCTCGGTACACTGGCAGGGCGATCTGACGCATCTGCTGTGCGACGTCGCGGGCGAAGCGGTGCGGATCGTCATGACCCACGTCAACCCACTGCCGCGCGCGGGGGACAAGCTGGCGCTCTACTTCGAACCTGGCGATGCGGTTCTGATCGAGGTGCAATGATGGCGCAAACCCTCACGCTTGCGCGTCCGGCGCGAAACTTACGGCCTTACCTGTGGCTGGTATTGCCGCTGCTGGTGCTGGCGACGCTGTTTTTCTATCCGCTACTGCTAATCGCCGAACAGGCACTACGCGACGCCGACGGCAACCTGAGCCTCGAGACCTTCTGGCAGGTGATTGACTCAAAACGCTTTATTGGCGCGCTGCTCAATACCTTACAGATTGCAGTGTTCGCTACCCTTGGCTGCCTGGTGCTCGGCAGCGTCCTGGCGCTGATTCTGGTGTTTATTCCGTTCCCCGGCAGCCAACTGGTGGGCCGGTTCATTGATACTTTTATTGCGCTGCCGACCTTCCTGATTACTCTCGCGTTCACCTTTATTTACGGCTCGGCGGGGCTGCTCAACGGCGCCCTGATGGCGCTGTTTGCTTTTGAACTGCCGCCGGTAGACTTTCTCTATTCAATAAACGGCGTGATTCTGGCGGAGATTACCGTCTTTACGCCGCTGGTGATGCGCCCGTTGATGGCGGGATTGCGGCAGATAGATAAGAGCCAGCTGGAAGCGGCGAGTATTCTCGGCGCTCACCCGTTACGGGTGATTACCCAGGTTATCTTCCCGGCGGCGCTCCCGGCGCTGATGGCGGGCGGCAGCCTGTGCCTGCTATTGACCACTAACGAGTTCGGGATCGTGCTGTTTATTGGCGCCAAAGGGGTTAATACCCTGCCGATGATGGTCTACAGCAAGGCGATTCTGGAGTCGGATTACAGCGTGGCCTGCATGATTGCGCTGATGAATATTCTGCTGTCGCTGGGGCTGTTTATGCTCTATCGGCTGGCTGCGGCGCGCACTGGCGTAAGGAGTTAACGATGTTGATTTGGTCGCGTAAAGGCCGCGCGGCGGCGGGCGCGCTGGCGGTCACGCTCTTTGCCGGCGTTTTCCTGCTGCCGCTGGCGGTGATTTTACTCTCCAGCCTGAGTAAACAATGGAATGGCCTGTTGCCCACCGGCTTTACCTTTGCCCACTTTGTTAACGCCTTTCGCGGCGCGGCGTGGGATTCGCTGTTTTCGAGCCTGATGGTGGGCTTCTGCGCCAGCCTGCTGGCGCTGCTGTGCGGGATGTGGGCGGCGCTGGCGCTGCGCCAGTATGGCGCGACGCTACAGAAATATCTTGGCCTGGCGTTTTATCTGCCCAGCGCCATCCCCTCGGTATCCGTCGGGCTGGGCATTCTGGTGGCCTTCAGCCAGGGGCCGCTGCAGATGAACGGCACCTTCTTTATCGTCCTGGCGGCGCACTTCGTGCTGATCTCCGCCTTTACCTTCAGCAACGTAACGACCGGGCTGGCGCGGATTTCCGCTGATATTGAAAACGTCGCCTCCAGCCTGGGCGCTTCACCGTGGTATCGCTTGCGTCATGTGACGCTGCCGCTGATGACGCCGTGGATGATCTCGGCGCTGGCGCTGAGCCTGTCGTTGTCGATGGGAGAGTTAGGGGCGACGGTGATGATCTATCCGCCGGGCTGGACGACGCTGCCGGTGACCATTTTCAGCCTCACCGATCGCGGCAATATCGCCGATGGCTCGGCGCTGACCATTGTGCTGGTGGGCGTCACGCTGCTGTTGATGATGAAGCTTGAGCGTATCGCCCGCCGATTAAGCCAGAGATAAAGAATTGATGACGCCACCAGGGCACGGGTCTGACTGCCCGGCGGTGCTGCGCTTGCCGGTCCTGGGGTGGAGCCCGCAGGAAGGAACATAGGCCGGATAAGGCATATATGCCGCCATCCGGCATAAATGGAGCGCACCAGTCGTAGCCCGGCTAAGCGTAGCGCCAGCCGGGAACGCTCTTTCAACAACGCTATCGCATCAGAACCACGCCTCAAACATCCCGCCGACGTTCAGCGAATCCAGCTGCTGGTCCTGGGTGCCGTTCACCTTCGCGGTGTGCTCGTTGTCCACCTGGCCGCCGGTCACGTAGAAGCGCAGCATCGGGCGGAACTCCGGCCCCATGCCGATGGCGATGTTCTGCGACAGCGTCAGCTTCCAGCCGTGGTTATCCCCGCCCTGGTCGTAATCCACGCGCTGGTAGCCCGCTTCCAGCCAGGTGGAGTGCACATCGTTCCAGAAGTACATCGGCCGGACGATGGCACCGTAGTTTTTACGGTTGTCGGTGTTGTCCTTGCCGTTGTCGTAGTCGTGGAAGGCCAGCAGGTATTCGATCTGCGCCTGCTGGGTGAACTTATGGCTGCCCTCGAAGCTGGCGTAGACCGTGGTCAGGTCGTCGGTTTTGTTATAGACGCTGTTATCCGAGTTGTCGGAGTAGCGCAGGATCACCTTGTTCACCCCGCTGTCGTTGGTGTGGCTTAGCACCAGGCCGCCCTGCCAGGCTTCGAGACGCGCGTCGCTGTCCACCGCCTTCGAGTCAAAGCCGTAGTTGGCGTACACCTCGACGTCGATCGGCCCGGCCTTGATGTTGTGGGTTTTGGTGGTCAGCGCGTAGTGGCCGTTGTCGCCGGTGTCGGAGCTGCCGGTACAGGTGATGCGCGACGGGTTGGTCTCGTCGGCCATCACTTCCGGGCTACAGGATTTCACCTGCGACACCGCCGCCACGTCGAACTGCACGCCGCCGATATCAAAGTTCTTCACCCCGGCGCCCTGGCCGTCGTGGTTCATCCAGAAGTAGTCGTTGATCCCCTGTTGCGGACGCTGGTGGAAGTCGCGGCCGGCCCAGATATAGGCGTTGGGGTTGGATTCCAGCACGTTGGTGACGCCGACGTAGGCTTTCTTCAGGTTAACTTCATCGCTCCAGTGGTCGAACATCACGTTGAGATCCCAGATAGCCCCCTGCGCGCTTTTGAAGGCCTTGCTGATCTGGAATTCGCCGCCGTTGCTTTCGTTGCCGAGACGGCCGATCGCCGAGGCGCCGTTATAGGAGCCGTCGACGCCGACATATTTCTGGTCGCCGGTCTGGAAGTGGGCGCCATAGCGGGCGTAGCCGCTGAACTTGAGGCCAAACGGAATGGCCATATCCGGCGAGGCGGCGGTGGTCTGCGGGTTGGTGATCACGTCGACCTTTTTGTCGGCTGCGGCGTCGATTTTCGCCTGGCGGTCGGCCAGCGCTTTATCAACGGCTTTGGCGACGATGGCGTCGATCTGTTCCTGCGTAAATTCTTGCGCCATGACAGAAATTGGGCACAGCGCGGCGACAACCGCCATGGCTAAAGGCAGTTTTTTTACAGTATTCATGGTTATCTCGCTTTAATAATTAATATATTTCAGATAATAACCATCCCATTCTGGCTAAAATAAATAACCAAAATAAGCTGATTTGTTTTTTAGGGTACAGCGACGCCGGAGAATAATATTCTCGCTGACGTTATTCCATATTAATTAACGCTGGTACAGATGGATTAATTCCTCTGAGAATTCACGGGCCAGCAGCGAATTCATCAGATGATCCTGGGCATGTACCATAATCAGCGTCATGGGTTGACGCGCTTCACCGGCATCCTGCCCGATGAGCTGGGTTTGCATCTGATGCGCCCGGCGGGCGTAGCCGTCGGCCTCGTTTAAGAGTAAGCGCGCTTCGTCGATATTTCCGGTTCGGGCCGCATGCAGCGCTTCAAAACATAATGAGCGTGACTGTCCCGCATTAACGATAATTTCCATTACCGCATCTTCTAATTCAATCATGTGTATTCCTGAGGTATTTATTATTTAATAATGCAGGGAAAGTCCATTTTCTGCATTATTACGCTGTCATCTTATTATCTCTCCGGAAGGAGAGGGATTAGCTAACGGTTTCTGCTACCGGAACGCTATTTTTGGCTTTCTCAACTTCGGTTTTCATTAAGGAACGTTCATAGGCGCGCAGGAACGGCAGGTAAATGACCGCCGACATCACCATGCAGATAACGCACATCACCACCGGACTCAGGGTCCAGTTAGCCGCCCACGAGGCGCCAATCGGGGCCGGCGTGGTCCACGGCGTCAGCGACACTACCTGGCTCAGCCAGCCAAGACGGGTTGCGCCGTAAGCCAGCACCGCGTTGACCATCGGTACGCAGACGAAGGGGATAAACATCATCGGGTTCATGATGATCGGCGCCCCGAACAGGATCGGCTCGTTGATATTAAAGAAGCTCGGCACGATGCCCATCTTGCCGATGGTCCGCAGATGGGTAGCCCGACTACGCAGCAGCAGGAAAGCCAGCGGCAGGGTCGAACCGACGCCGCCAATCAGCAGATAGTGATCCCAGAAGCCCTGCAGATAGACGTGCGGCAGTACCGTACCCGCCGCCAGCGCCGCCTGGTTTGCCGACAGGTTGGCCATCCAGAACGGGTTCATAATGCCGGTGACAATCAGCGAGCCGTGGATCCCGGCGAACCAGAAAATCTGGCACATCAGAATGGAGAGCAAAATCGCCGGCAGCGAGTCGGAGGCGGAAACCAGCGGCTCCAGCAGATGCATGATCGCCTGCGGCAGGATCATCCCGGTCTGCGCTTCGATAAACAGGTTCAGCGGATGCAGAGTGGCGATAACCACCAGCACCGGGATCAGGATTTCAAACGAACGGGCAACGCCGGTCGGCACCTCTTTCGGCAGGCGAATAGTAATGTTGTTTTGCTTCAGCCACGCGTAGACGCGGGTGGAGTAAATGGCGGTGATCAGGGCGGTGAAAATGCCCTGGCCGGACAGATACTGAGTGGAAATTTTGCCATCGGCATAGGGCGCGGCGACCAGCAGGAAGGCCATAAACGCCAGCAGACCGGACATCACCGGATCGAGCTGAAACTGACGACCGAGGCTGGCGCCAATGCCGACCGAGATAAAGAACGTCATCACGCCCATGCTGAGGTTAAACGGCAGCATCAGCTGTTCGCGGTAATGCTGGGAGAAATCGAGCCAGCCGCGGGCAAAGCCGTTGGTGGTATCGGGGGAAAACGGCGGAAAGATAAATACCAGCATGAAAGAGCCGATGATCATAAACGGCAAGGCGGCAGTAAAGCCATCGCGGATCGCGATAACGTATTTCTGCTGCCCAAGGCGTCCTGCCAGCGGAGTAATAGATTGCTCGATCACGGCAATCATGGACTGATACAGAGAACTCATTTCAACACCTCTCAGTGCGCCGCTGGGATCAGCGACAGAGCATAATTCAGGACGTTGTCTCCCCGCTGCATACCGTAGTCCATCGTATCGATGGGCTGAACGGGAATGTTCAGGGAAGCCGCTTTCTCAGACAGGGTTTTCAACATGTATTTCACCTGGGGGCCAAGCAACACCACCTGATACTGCGGAAACTGCATGTCAAATTCGGAAACACCATAGGCATCAATCTGCACCGGCAGGTCACGTTCCTTCGCCGCCTCCACCATCTTTCTGACTAGCAGACTGGTGGACATCCCGGCAGAGCAGCACAGCATAATCTTGTACATCGACGACCATCCTCAAAATGTAAAAAGTTATTGCGTGGGTGATTTGATATCAGACGGAAACCGGTTTCCATTCATAAAAAGCAGAACTGTGATAGTGGTCAAGATCTCCTGCTTATGGGGCGGATTTATTGGATTTCGCTCACATTATTCTGTCGATTTGGCGATGTTTTGCGCTGAAATGGAAAATCGGTTTCCAAACAAATGGCGAAATGGATATACTGCGCTGGTCATAATTGAAGCGATTCAGGTTTACAGGATTTTGGCGGGACGCGGCGCCCGCGCAGGGGAAAATGATGTCGACAATCAATGATGTTTCACGACTTGCCGGGGTTTCCAAAGCCACGGTGTCGCGAGTGTTGAGCGGCTCACGTGGCGTGAAGGAAGCCAGTCGTCAGGCGGTGCTGCAGGCAGCGGAAGCGCTCAATTACCGGCCAAACATGATAGCCCAGTCGTTGCTCAGCCAGTCCACCGGCTGCATCGGCGTCATCTGCGCCCAGGACAACATCAATCAAACTACCAGCTATCTCTACGCCCTGGAAAAACAGCTCAGCCAGCACCAGAAACACCTGCTGCTGCGCTTCGCCAACACCAGCCACGGCGTGATGAACTCGCTGGAGGAGTTGACCTGCGGGCTGTGCGATAACGTGCTGATCATCGGCGCACGTTTCCCCCTGAATATTAACCGCCCGGACGTGGTGCTGGTGGACTGCCTTGACAGCGAGGGCGACAACAGCATTCAGTACGATCATGCCTTTGCCGCTGAAACCGCGTGCCACTATCTGATTAGCCAGGGGAGACGGCAGATTGCGCTGATTCATCCGCAGAGCAGCGGCTTTGCCGATCAGGTGCTGCTGGGCTACAAGCACGCGCTGGAAAAAAACTTTTTGCCGTTTAACCGCAATCTGGTGTTCCTGGATAACACTTCGCCGTCGGTGGCGGTGCAGGAGCTGGTCAATAACGCCACGACGCTGAACTTTAACGCGCTACTGGTGAGCGATGAGCTGCAGGCGCAGCGCGTGGTGCCGCAGCTGCAGGCGTTTAACCGCGCCGTTCCGCAAAATGTCATGGTGTTTAGCCTCGCCGGATCGTTACAGCTGCCCGGTATCCCGACTATCCCGGCGATTGAATATTCCATGGACGCGATGGCGTCGCGGATCGTCAACTGGCTGACCGAGAAAACGGACAACCCGGGCGGCAGCCCGCTGCGCGGCGATTTAATTATTCCGAAGCACTAAACACCACTCTTGCCCTGACCCGCCGCCGTTGGCTGCGGGTTTTTTTGTTGGCTGGTTTTTGTCGTATTCCTCACATTATAAATAAAACTCATATCTGACGCCGGGTTTTCGAACCGGACAGCCTGCGTGACCTGCCTTAAGTTGAGTACGAAAGTTCCACTCAAAAAACACTAACCAGAACATTCGTACCGCCTGCTTGAGGAAGTCACCCTATGAATCACACGAACGTTGTCGATGTGAAAGCGTGGATAGATACCCGCCCGGTCTCGCGCTTTCAATGGAACGTGCTGCTGCTCTGTTTCATCATCATTATGCTGGATGGGTATGACGCTGCGGTGATGGGCTTTGTCGCCCCGGCGCTCATCGAGGACTGGGGCATCAGCCGGGCTGAAATGGGGCCGATACTCGGGGCGGCCATGTTTGGCGTCGCCATTGGCGCCCTGGTGGCGGGCCCGCTTTCTGACCGCTACGGCCGAAAGCGAATTTTACTCTGGTCGGTGGCGCTGTTTGCGCTGTTCAGCCTGGCCGGCGCCGTGGCGCAAAGCCCGACGCAGCTGGCGCTGATGCGTTTTCTCACCGGCCTTGGACTTGGCGCGGTGATGCCCAACTGCGTTACGCTGGTGGCGGAATATATGCCGGAGCGGCGTAAAGGGGTGATGATCACCCTGATGTACAGCGGTTTTAACGTGGGTTCCGGCCTCGGCGGCTTTATCGCCGCCGGGTTGTTATCGCATTACAGCTGGCACTCGGCGCTGATTTTTGGCGGCGTGCTGCCGCTCGTGGTGCTCCCCTTTATGATCGTGATGTTGCCGGAGTCGGCGATGAACATGGTGGCGCGCCGACTACCGGGCGAGCAGATCGCCAGGGCGCTTAACCGGCTTGGGGGCCAGTTTACGGCTGAAACCGTTTTCCAGCTCAATACACCGCCCATCACGCGGAGCAGCAAAGTGGCGCAGCTGTTCCGGCATGGCTATGCCCGCGGCACGGTAGCGCTGTGGTTAACCTATTTTATGGGGCTGTTCGTGATTTACCTGCTGAACGGCTGGCTGCCAACCATTCTCCGCTCCGGTGGGCTGTCGCTGCAGCAGGCGGCGATGATGACTGGCTTGTTCCAGCTCGGCGGCCCGTTGGGCGGGATCCTTGTCGGGATGCTGATGGATCGCGCTTCGGCGAAAGCGGTGATTGCGGCAACCTATTTCCTCGGCTGTTTGTGCCTGCTGTCACAGGGGTTGATGGATTTCGGTTCGGCGGCGCTGTCAGTGCTGATTTTTATCAGCGGGATGTGCATTAACGGCGCGCAGAACGGTCTGCAGGCCTATTCGCCAGCCTATTATCAAACCGAGATCCGCGCCACCGGGGTCAGCTGGATGCATGGTATCGGTCGTACCGGGGCTATTCTCAGCTCCACGCTGGGCGGGATGCTGATGCTGGCCGTGCCGGGACATTCCGCGATCTTTCTGGTGCTTGCGCTGCCGGCCTGCCTGGCGGGGATCTGTATTTTGTTGCACCGTATGAATCACGCTAAGCCTCGACTCACAGAGGCAGAACTGGACGCTTTGTCACCCCCCCTGGAACACCGATAAGTGGAGTTATCTGATGGCTAACATTCTCGGCGGTATCGCCGTCTCTCATACCCCGACTATCGGCTTCGCGGTCGATCATCATAAACAGCAGGACCCGGCGTGGGCGCCGATCTTCCAGAGCTTCGAACCGCTGCAGCGCTGGCTGGAGGAGAAAAAACCGGATGCGCTGGTGTACATCTTTAATGACCATGTGACCGCCTTTTTCTTCGATCACTATTCGACTTTTACGCTGGGAATCGACAATCAATATGACGTTGCCGATGAGGGCGGCGGACCGCGTTGCCTGCCACCGGTCCAGGGCAACGCAGCGCTCTCAAGGCACATTGGCGCCAGCCTGATGGCCGATGAGTTTGATATGTCGTTCTTTATGGATAAAAAGCTCGACCACGGCCTTTTCTCGCCGCTTTCGGCGCTGTTGCCCTGGGATGAAGCGCAGGGGTGGCCGACGGCGGTGATCCCGTTACAGATCGGCGTGCTGCAATTTCCGGTACCAAGCGCGCGCCGTTGTTACAAACTCGGCCAGGCGCTGCGCCGGGCGATTGAAAGCTTCCCGGAAGATATCAATGTGGCGATTGTCGCGACCGGCGGGCTCTCGCATCAGGTTCATGGCGAGCGCTGCGGATTTAATAATCCCGACTGGGATGCCCAGTTTGTTGACATGTTGGTTAATGACCCGGAAAAGCTCACCGAAATGACCCTTGGCGAATATGCCGAGCTGGGGGGGATGGAGGGGTCCGAAGTGATCATGTGGCTGGTGATGCGCGGCGCGCTATCAGCCAATGTCACCGAAACCTGGCGCGACTATTACCTGCCGTCGATGACCGGTATCGCCACGCTGATCCTTGAGAACAATGCGCGCCTGCCCCCCGTTGATACCCTGACGCGCCATCGCCAGCATATGGTGCAGCAGCTGGCCGGGGTGGAGAAACTGCCGGGAACCTATCCTTTTACCCACGAGCGCAGTCTGAATGGTCTGCGGCTTAATCGTTTCCTGCATCGGTTGATTGAGCCTGCCTGGCGCGAACGTTTTCTACAGTCGCCTCAGTCGCTTTATGTCGAAGCCGGACTGAGTGAGAAGGAGCAGCAGTTGCTCAACGCGCGCGACTGGCGGGGGTTGATTCAGTATGGCGCCAGCTTCTTCCTGCTGGAGAAAATGGGCGCGGTGGTCGGCGTATCCAACCTGCATATTTACGCCGCGATGCGCGGGCAGACGCTGGAAGCGTTTCAGCAAACGCGCAATCAACAGGTCACCTACTCGGTGGCGGGGAAACGTTAAACGGTCCCGTCCTGAACCTGCTGATAGATAAAACGCAACAGCGCCTGCGTCGCCGGAGAGTGCAGACTGCCGGCGCGAAACGTCAGCCCGATACGCCGGGTGGTATCGGGCAGGGGGACCGGCAACACGCTGAGTAGCCCATTGTCTGTCTCAAAACGCATCTGGCTGGCGGAGACCGCCGCCAGCATATCGGAGTCCTGCAGCAATCCTCGCACCATCGCCGCATCCCCGGTCTCCACCGTCGGCTGGGGCAGCGGCAGCCCCAGGGTGACAAACGCCTTATCCAGTAAATGGCGCGCCGGCGCGTTGGCGCGCGGCAGCACCCATTGCGCGGTCGCCAGCTGGCTGCGCGGGTCTGGATGACGCAGCAGCGGGTGGTTATTACGCAGTAAAATCAACATATCCTCTTCGAATAACGCTTCGCTACAGAGGTCCGGAAGATCTTCATCCTGGCGCAGGGCGCCGATAATAAAATCGATATTACCTGCCCGCATATCGGCGACCAGCGACTCATACGGGCTTTCATTGGTCATAAGGGTGATGCCCGGGTGCTGGGCCAGAAAGGCGGCGATGGCGGTGGGCAGTAGCCGGGTCCGGCTCAGCGGCAGGGCGCCAATGCGCACGGTGCCCTCCAGCACCCCGCGACGGGCAGCGAGATCGCTCCAGATGTTTTCCAGCTCGTTGAGCGCTCTGCTCACCGGGGGATAGAGTAACTCCGCGGCGGGGGTGGGGCGCACCCCCTCTGGCGTCCGGCGAAACAGCGCCGAATCCGCCCCTTTCTCCAGGACCTTCAGCGCGGCACTGACCGCCGGCTGAGTGATCCCCAACTGTTGCGCGACGGTTTGGGTATGGTTGACGTGATAGAGCTGAATAAAAATGGCTAAGCGGCGGGTATTGAACAGCCAGCCAGCGTCCGCCAGCGGGCCGCTGCTGCGGGTATGGTGCTTCTGCAACAGCGCCGGGATGGCCTGCAGGTCGTCAATCGCCCGCCGGGCGCGCGGCAGGATGCACTTGCCATACTCGGTGGCCACCATGCCGCTGTAATGGCGTTCGAACAGCGTGACGTTCAACGCGGCTTCAAGGTCGCGGATAGCCCGGGTTATCGCTGACTGCGTGCGGAATAAGTCATCGGCCGCGCGTGAGACGCTACCGCGCAGCGCGACCTGACAGAAAAAGCGCAGCTGCATGATATTTATAATTTTATCGTGCTTTCTTTTCAGCATTGTTCGTCAGGCCTGAAACAGTGAGTGAGTCGACAACATAAATAAAAATCATAGCCTTCGCAAGTTAACGAATTACCTCCCCACGACGGGACATGACAAGCTGAAAAAAACAACAGAGGAAGCCATCATGTCTCATCCGGTTAGCGAAAAAAGTGCCCTTGTCGTCAGCGCCCACTCGGCCGATTTCGTCTGGCGCGCGGGCGGTGCGATAGCGCTGCATGCCCTGCAGGGCTATCAGGTCCATGTGGTCTGTTTATCCTTTGGCGAGCGCGGCGAGTCCGCCAAACTGTGGCGTAAAGGCAATATGACCGAGGAGGCGGTGAAGCAGGTGCGTCGCGAAGAGGCGCAGGCCGCCGCCGAGATCCTGGGCGCCAGCGTCGAATTCTTTGATATCGGCGACTATCCGCTGCGCGCCGATAAAGAGACGCTATTTCGTCTGGCGGATGTGTATCGCCGTATCCAGCCCCACTTTGTCCTGACGCACTCCCTGCACGATCCCTATAACTACGATCATCCGCTGGCCTCTCATCTGGCGCAGGAAGCGCGGATTATCGCCCAGGCAGAGGGCTATCGCCCTGGCGAGAAAATTGTCGCTGCTCCCCCGGTTTACTGTTTCGAACCGCACCAGCCGGAGCAGTGCAACTGGAAACCCGATGTGTTGCTGGACATCACCGCCGTCTGGGAGAAAAAGTATCAGGCCATTCAGTGTATGCAGGGCCAGGAGCATTTGTGGGAATACTACACCCGCGTGGCGCTGCAGCGCGGGGTGCAGGCCAAGCGCAATATCGGCATCACGGCCGCGCGCGATATCGTTCACGGCGAAGCCTTCCAGAGCATCTTCCCGCGCGTAACGGAGAACCTGGCATGAACCTGTTAAATAAAAAAGGCCTTGTGATCCGCCATCTGCCGCGCCATGACGAGGCGGTTTTGCGCCGCTGTGAGGCGGCCGGGGTAGCGACGCTCCATGAAGCCAGGGATCGTCAGGGGCTGATGGGGCCGGCAATCCGGCCGATTCAGCAGGGCGTCAGCCGGGCGGGCAACGCGGTAACCGTGCTGGTGACGCCAGGCGACAACTGGATGTTTCATGTCGCGGTCGAGCAGTGCCGCGCCGGCGATATTCTGGTGGTGGCCCCGACCTCGCCGTGCGGCGATGGCTTCTTCGGCGATCTGCTGGCGACGTCTCTACAATCGCGCGGCGTGGTCGGTCTGGTGGGTGATATCGGCATTCGTGATTCGCAAACGTTGCGGGAGATGGGATTCGCCGTCTGGTCCCGTCAGGTTTATGCCCAGGGAACGGTGAAAGAGAGCCTCGGCTCGGTTAACGTCCCGGTGATTTGCGCAGGCCAGCTTGTGCAGCCGGGCGATGTCGTGGTGGCCGACGACGATGGCGTCGTGGTGCTGCCTCACGCGCAGGTCCGTGATGTGCTTGATAAAGCGGAAGCCCGCATGAGCAATGAGCTTGCGAAGCGTGAGCGGATGCGCCATGGCGAGCTGGGGCTGGATATTTACGCTATGCGCCCGCGCCTGGCGGAAAAGGGGCTGCGGTATTACGACCGCGCAGACGAGGTGGAGGAATAAATGGCGCAACGCGGAATCCCCTGTTTATGGATGCGCGGCGGCACCTCTAAAGCGGCCTGTTTTCTGGCCGACGATCTGCCTGCCGATCCGGTGCAACGTGATGCGGTGCTGCTGGCGGTGATGGGCTCGCCTGACCCCCGGCAAATTGACGGGATTGGCGGCGCCGATCCGCTGACCAGTAAAGTGGCGATTATCCGCCGCTCCGCACGGCCTGACGCCGATGTGGACTATCTGTTTGCCCAGGTGAACGTGGCGGCGGCTACCGTGGATTACGGCCAAAACTGCGGCAATATTCTCGCCGCCGTTGGCCCTTTCGCCATCGAGCGCGGTCTGGTTCGCCACGATGCGCCGCTCACTCGGGTGCGTATTTTTATGGAGAACACGGGGCAACTGGCGGTGGCAGAGATCCCCTGCGATGCCGACGGGGTCGACTACATCGGCGAAAGTCGTATCGATGGCGTGCCGGGCAGCGCCAGCCCGATCCTGCTCCATTTTCTTGATGTCGCCGGCTCCAGCTGCGGGGCCTTGCTGCCGACCGGCCGGGTTCGTGACCGTTTTGACGGCGTTGAGGTGACCTGCATCGATAACGGTATGCCGGTGATCTTGTTGCGCGCTTGCGACCTCGGTTGCACCGGCTATGAGACGCGCGAACAGCTGGATAATGACGACGCGCTGAAACGTCGCCTGGAGTCGATTCGCCTGCAGGCCGGACCGCTGATGCAGCTTGGCGACGTCAGCCAGCGCACGGTGCCCAAGATGACCCTGATCGCCGAGCCGCGACACGGCGGCGCCATCAGCAGCCGCACCTTTATCCCCCACCGCTGCCACGCGTCGATCGGCGTATTTGGCGCGGTGAGCGTGGCCAGCGCTTGTCTGCTCCCCGGCTCTGTCGCGCAGGGCATGGCGCAGGTGTCGCCTGGCGCTACGCCGCTGCTCAGCGTCGAGCATCCGACAGGCGAATTTAGCGTGACGCTTCAGCTTGATGCTGACGGCGCCTTGGCAGGCTGCGGCCTGTTACGCACGGCGCGACTGCTGTTTGCTGGCGAGGTTTTTATTCCGGCCCGTGTCTGGCCGCGTGAGGAGTGATGATGACAATCGCGTTTATTGGTTTTGGCGAGGCGGGTGGCATTCTGGCGGCGGATCTGGCCCGTGAGCATGTGGTGACCATGTGGGATTGCAAGCTCAATGGCCCGGCGCGAGAGGCAATGCTCAGGAAAGCCGGTGACTCGCGCGTTCAGGTGGGGAATTCGCTGGCGCAGGCGCTGGAGGGGGCTACGCTGGTTTTCTCTACTGTGACCGCGGGTGAGGCGCTAAAGGTGGCGCAGCAGGCCGCCGCGCTGCTGCAGCCGGGGCAATACTTCCTCGATCTCAATTCCGTGGCGCCGGAGACGAAACGGCAGGCCGCCGCTCATTTTCTGCCCGGCGCCTACATTGATGTCGCGGTGATGGCGCCGGTACCGCCCGCCCGATTGCAGACACCGTTATTGATCGGCGGGCCGCAGGCGGAGGCGATTGCGCCGCGTCTGCAGGGGCTGGGGCTGAATGCCCGCTACGGCGCCAGTACGGTGGGCCAGGTGTCGGCGATAAAAATGTGCCGCAGCGTGATGATCAAGGGTCTTGAAGCGCTCACCACAGAATGCCTGTTCGCGGCCCGTGAATACGGTGTCGAGGAGGAGGTGCTTAGCTCCTTGCATCATAGTTTCCCCTCTCTGGGCTGGACAGGCGCGTTCCCCGACTATCTGATCAGCCGGGTGGCGGAACATGGCATTCGGCGCAGCGAAGAGATGGAAGAGGTGGTGAAAACCCTGCGTGACGTGGGGAGCGCCGGGATAATGAGCGAGGCGATCGCGACAAGCCAGCGCCAGCTGCCGGAGCAGATGGCCGCCCGTAGCCTGAGCTACAGGCAGCTGACGCCGTTTGACTGGAAAACGCTGGTCGCGAGGCTGAAATAACCGCTATTTGGCCGGACAGACGATTTTGTCGATTGCGGCCTGGTAGCTTTTCTGGTTATTGCGCTCTTTCGCCAGCGTTGCTTCGCGGACCGCGTTCTTGTTACCGTCGGTCGCCAGCACTTTATTGGCAAAATCGTTATCGCTGAGGTGGCTTGCTGGCGCGCATTTTTCCTTCACCGCTTTGAGCACCTGCTGCTTTTGCTGCTCGAACTGCAGGCTTTGCAGCGGTGATTCGGCCCACGCCGACGTGGCGCTCAGGGCGGTGACCAGGCATACCATCCAACATGCTTTCATCAGGCTTCTCCTTCCGTAATCGCTCTCGTCAACTATATGCGCAGGCGCGAAAACACGCAAATAGCGGACAGTTTAACTTGTTGAAAATGCAATTTTTATCGCCTGCTCAGGCGGCTCTCACCCGCCGCCGCGAGTCGATGGCGATCAGCACCACCGACGCGAGGATCAGCAGGGTGCCCAGCCAGTCCGGCAGTGTGAAGGTGATCCCCAGCAGCAGGAGCGACAGCAGGGCGCTGCTCAGCGGTTCGGCGCAGCTGAGGATCCCGGCTTTGGCGCCGCCAATCTTCTGCGCGCCGTTGAGATAGAGGCTGAAGGTCAGCGAGGTACCGATCACCACCAGATAGAAAAAAGCTAACAGCAGGCTGCCGTTAACCACAAAATCGGTGCCCTGGCCGCCGTAAAACGGCAGCAGCATCGCGCCGCCGAACAGCATGCTCCAGCCGACGATGGGCAGCGTCCCGTAGCGGGCAATCAGCGTCGAAGGATAGGTGGTATAAAACGCGGCGGCAAACGCTGAGGCGATCCCCCAGAACAGCGCCGCAGGCGAAATCGACAGCGTCGTTGGGTTGCCGTGAGTCACCAGCAGAAAGGTGCCCGCCAGCGAGGTGCAGATAGCCCCCAGCACCAGCGGAGTGGGGCGCGCTTTGCGGGCGAGGGCGAACCAGGCGACGATGATCGTCGGCGACAGGAACTGCAGCACCGTGGCCGTGGCGGCATTGGATTTTTCAATGGTCATCAGAAAGGTGAACTGCACGGTTAACGCGCCAAACAGCGAGAAAAACAGCAGGCTGAGGGCGTCGCGGCGGTTTTGCAGCACGCGGAAAATGCGGTCGCCGTGAACAAAGCCGAGCATCAGCAGGATCAGCCCGGCGAACAGCAGACGCGTCATGGTCAGAAACGGCGACGACATCTGGCTTTCCTGCATAATAAATTGCGCACACACCCCGGAACTGCCCCACAGCACGGCGGCAATCAGTACGTTCAGCATCCCTTTTTTGCTGGAGCCCATCTTTTCCTCAAGCGAAATATGACAAAGGGGAATCATAGCATGCGCGCGCCCGGGCGGCGGGGCAGGAAATGGTAGTCGGGCGCGGCGGCGTAACTATTTTGCAGGCCCGGTAAGGCGAACCCGCCGCCGGGCATTAACCGATAGTCGCGTTCTAGCTTAAATCGACATTTTTACTGCCGAACAGCCAGGTGAGGACAAAGCCGCACAGGTAGGAGACCGCCAGCCCGCCGGCGTAGACCGCCATCCCGGCGTAAATTCCGCTGCCGGAGGTCATCAGCGGCAGCGCCACCAGACCGGACGGGCCGAACACCGTGTTCAGGCCGACCGGCAGCCCCAGCCAGGCGATCAGTCCGACGAAGAACCCGCCGCAGGCGCCGCCGAGGCAGGCGGTGACAAACGGCTTCATCCGCGGCAGGGTGACGCCGTAGATCAGCGGCTCGCCAATCCCGAGGAAGCCCGGAATAATCGCCCCTTTAATCTGGGTTCGCAGCAGCGAATCGCGCTTCGCCCGCCAGAACAGCGCCAGCGCCGCCCCCACCTGCCCGGCCCCGGCCATCGCCAGGATCGGGAACAGCGAGTTAAAGCCCTGGGCGTCCACCAGCGCAAAATAGACCGGGACAAACCCCTGATGGACGCCGAACATCACCGCCAGCAGGAACAGGCCGGCCAGCACCGCCGAGCCAAACGGGTTGCCGTTAAGATGCAGGAACAGCCATGACATGCCGGTAAACAACCAGCCGCCAATCGGCATGATCACCGTAAAGGTCACCGCGCCCATGATCAGCAGCGTCACCGCCGAAGTGAGGATCATATCGAGGTTGGCCGGCATCACCCGCCGCACCTGGCGTTCAACCCACGCCCCAAGGATAGCGGCGATCAGTACGCCGATGATATTGCCGCGCGGATCGATGCCATGGCCGAAGAAGGTGGAAATGCCGGCGTAGAAGCCGCTGGTCGCCTCCGGGTTGTAGCCCAGCACGAACAGCGAGGCGATAATCGCGCCGTTCACGCCGGAGCCGCCGAACGCCTTCTGCGCGTTATAGCCAATCAGGATACTCAGAAAGGTGAACATCCCTTTGCTGAAGACCTTCATATAGCCAATCAGCGCCACCAGGCTGGCGTTCGGATGGGCGTTCTCCAGCACGAAAACCTGTTCCGCCAGGGTGGCGAAGCCCAGCAGCAGCCCGACGGCGATAAAGCCGGGGATCAGCGGCGTAAAGATGGTGGCGAATTTGGCGAGAAACTTCTGCACCGCGCTGGTCTGCCTGCCCTTCAGCGCCTGCTTTTTCTCCGCCGCGACGTCGGCCAGCGTCGGCGCGGCGGCAGGCATCTCTTCCAGCAGGCCGTTCATCATTTCGGCAGCGGTTTGCGCCTTGCCGGGGCCGAGCACCACCTGGAACTGCTCGTCGCTGACGATCACCCCCATCACGCCGTCAATCTGGCGGATGGCGGCGCTGTTGGCCAGACTTTCATCGCGCAGGGTCAAGCGCAGGCGCGTCATGCAGTTGCCCGCCTGCGCGACGTTTGCGGCGCCGCCCACGTGGGCGAGGATCCGCGCTATCATCTCTTTCGTTATTTTTGCCATTGCCCGTTACCTGTCTGTCGGCGCTCAGGTGTTGCTGAGCGCCTTGCGGATATAGCCGTTGTTTTCTGCCAGCAGCGACTGCGCCGCTTCAGCGCTTAAGTCCGCCAGCACCATCACGATCGCCGTTTTACAGTGGCGGCCGCAGGCCTCCAGCGCCTTCTGGGCGGTGGCGCGATCGCAGTCGGTGGCCTCCATCACGATAGAGACCTGGCGCTCAATCAGCTTGGCGTTGGTCGCTTCGACGTCGACCATCAGGTTGCTGTACACCTTGCCGACGCGGATCATCGCCCCGGTGGAGATCATGTTCAGCACCAGCTTCTGCGCGGTACCGGCTTTCAGGCGGGTAGAGCCGGTGACCACTTCCGGGCCGACCACCGGGGTGATCGCCACGTCCGCCAGCTGGGCCATTTCTCCATGCGGGTTACAGCTGACGATGGCGACAAAGGCATTCTGACTATGGGCATATTCCATGGCGCCAATGACGTACGGCGTGCGTCCGCTGGCCGCCAGTCCCACCAGCACATCGCGCTGGCTGAAGTTCAGGTTCTGCAGATCCATCGCCCCCTGCGCTTTGTTGTCTTCCACGTTTTCCACGGCGCTGAGAATCGCTTTATGGCCGCCGGCGATGATCCCCACCACCTGCTCCGGACGGGTACCGAAAGTTGGCGGGCATTCGCTGGCATCGAGGATCCCCAGTCGTCCTGAGGTGCCCGCGCCAATATAAATCAAGCGGCCACCGGCCTGCAGGGCCGCCGCGACCTTATCCACCACCTCGGCAATTTGCGGCAGATAGGGCGTAATCGCCTGGGCTACCTGCTGGTCTTCCTGGTTTATCACCGTCAGCATCTCAAGGGTGGAGAGGGTGTCAATGTTGGCGCTGTTGGCGTTACGCCGCTCGGTCAGCAGTTTGCTCAGGTCAATACTCATAGAAACCTCGTTATTCTCAGTGGCGCGCAGTATAAGGAATTATTTATTCCTTTCCTGTGAAGGGTATCACGATTAGTACGCGGAGAATAATACGAGAATGGTAGATATGGCGGGAAATAGTGCGGTAATAAATCTGGAATATTTTATTACCGCACCTGGCGTTTAGCGCGCGTTGCGCGGCTTGCTGAGGCCCAGCAGCAGCGCCAGCAGGTAGCAGATGGCCATCGCGAGGCTCATTTTCAGCATCGTTTCACCACCGAGGCCCGCTAGCGGCGCGGCGATGCCGCCGAAGACAAACATCAGGGTGCCCATCAGCGCGGATGCGGTCCCGGACTGCGCGGCGTCGACGGCGCTCATTGCCTCCGCGCTGGCGACGGTGCTGATACCGCTCATTAGCGACACGGTAAAGAACAAGCCGACCAGGGCCAGCACCGGCAGCTGCAGCCAGGCAAACAGCAGCATGATCGCCGCACAGCTCACCGCCAGCGTCAGGCCGCCGCGCAGCAGGCTTTCGGCGCTAAAGCGGCGTGCCAGACGGGAAAAGGTCATCGCGGCGATGATCAGCCCGATACCGTTCAGACCGAACAGCAGACTGAACTGCATGGCGCTCATGCCGTATTCGCTCTGCATCACGAAGGAAGAAGATCCGATGTAGGAGAACAGCCCGGCCATCATAAAGGCCTGAATCAGGCAGAAGCGCAGAAAACGGCGATTTTTCAGCACCGGCTGACCGGGTTGCTGGCGGGCGGTATGCGTCGCTGCGGCCGGGCGCGTTTCCCGCAGGATCGCCAGGCTCATAACCAGCAGCACGCCGCCAATGGCGGCCATCGTCCAGAAGAGAATTCGCCAGTCGAAGGCGGTGATAACGTAGCCGCCCAGCACCGGGGACAGCACCGGCGCAATGCCGTTCACGGTCATCAGTAGGGCGAAAAACTGGGTCAACAGGGTGCCCTGGTATTTATCGCGGGCGATGGATCGCGACAGCACCGAGCCGCCAGCGCCAGCAAAGCCTTGTAAAAAGCGCCAGACAATCAGCATGTTGATATCGCGGGTCAGGGCACACATCGCCGAAGAGAAGATAAACAGTAACAGGGACAGCACCAGCGGTTTCAGGCGGCCAATGCGGTCGCTCAGCGGGCCGAAAAACAGCTGACCCAGGCCGAGGCCAATCAGCGCGGCGGTTAGCGACAACTGGGTCTGGGTGCTGGTGGCCTGCAGCTGCTGAGTGATCTCCGGCAGCGCCGGTAGATAAAAATCCGTGCACAGCGGGCCGATACCCGACAGCAGGCCGAGGATCAGCGCCCAGGAGAGGGAAACACGTGCCATAACAATTCCTTGTAGAGGCCGGGCGCGGCCGCCCGGCGGGTAAGTTTAACTGGCGCCGCCGCCCAGCGACTGCCAGAGGGTGATCCGGTTATTGAGGTCGGTTTGCTGCAGGGACAGCAGCGTCGTTTTCGCCGACCACAGCGTGCGCTGAGCGGTGAGCACCGACAGATAATCACCGACCCCGGCCTGATAGCTTTTCATGGCGATATCCAGCGATGTCTGCTCGGCGGCGACGTACTGCCGCTGGGCATCAAGCTCTTCGCTCAGCGTTTCCCGGCGCGCCAGCGCGTCGGCAACGTCCTTAAACGCGCTCTGAATCGATTTCTCATAGGTGGCGATCAGCCCCTTTTTCTCCGCTTCCGCATAGCGCAGCTGCGCCAGGTTACTGCCGCCGGTGAATAGCGGCAGGCTGATAGACGGGGCGAACGACCACACCTGCATCCCGTGGCTGAACAGCGACGACAGCGAGTCACTGCCGACCCCGGCGCTGGCGGTCAGGGAAATCGACGGGAAGAAGTTCGCCCGCGCTGCGCCGATATCGGCATTGGCGCTCTTCAGGTTGTGCTCCGCTTCCTGAATGTCCGGCCGACGCAGCAGCACCGACGATGACACGCCCGCCGGCACCAGCGCAATACTGTTATCCCCCAGGCTCTCGAGAGTGCCGGGCAGGAGGCTCTCCGGCACGGTTTCCCCCGCCAGCAGGTTAATGGCGTTTTTATCCTGCGCCACCAGCGTACGATAGCTGGCGACGCTGGCGCGCGCCTGCTGATAGACGCTTTCCGCCGAGCTTAAATCACCCGCGGAGGCGGTGCCTACCGCCATCTGGCGGGCGACGATATTGCGTGAGTTTGCCGCGCTGTCCATGGTCTGCTGCGCCAGCGCCAGATTGCTGTTATCCGTCGCCAGCGTCACCCAGGCGGTGGTCAAATCGGCAATCATCGTCAGCCGGGTATTCTGCGCGGTGAATTCGCTGGCAAGCCAGGTTTCGCGCGCCGCGCGCGACAGGCTCTGGTTTTTGCCGAACAAGTCCAGTTCGAAGCTGGAGACCGCGCCGTCGGCCTGCGAAGCGGAGCTCAGGCCGCTGGCCACCGTTTTGCTGCGGGTATGGCTCAGCTCAGCATCGACGGTGGGAAACAGCGACGCCCGCGTCTCGCCGTACTGGGCGCGCGCGGTCTCGATATCGGCCAGCGCTTTTTGCACATCGCGGTTGCTGTTCAGCGCGATGCTGACCACTTTTTTCAACCGCGCGTCATTGACCACTTTCTGCCAGTCGCCGACCACCGCCGTCGATTCGCCGTGCGCCCCGGGCAGGGTGGCCGGCACCGGCGCGGCCGGGCGATCATAATGCGGGTCAAGCGAGACGCAGCCCGCGGTCAGGAGCGCGATAAACACTATACTCAAACGAAACATACCTTACTCCTGAGAAGGACGTTGGCGGGTGAAGAAACGCTTCACCAGCACGAAGAACAGCGGTACGAAGAACACCGCCAGTAGGGTGGCCGTCAGGGTGCCGCCGATAATCCCGGTGCCGATCGCCACGCGGCTGTTGGCCCCGGCGCCGGTGGCGATGGCCAGCGGCAGCACCCCGGCGATAAACGCCAGCGAGGTCATGACAATCGGGCGCAGACGGGTCTGCGCGGCGCGGATCGCCGCCCGGGAGAGCGAATACCCCTCATCCACGGCGGATTCAGCGAATTCAACGATAAGAATGGCGTTCTTCGACGACAGGCCGATGGTGGTCAGCAGCGCCACCTGGAAGTAGACGTCGTTGCTTAAACCGCGCAGCGTCGCCGCCAGCGCCGCGCCGAGCAGGCCGAGCGGGATGACCATAATCACCGAGAACGGCACCGACCAGCTCTCATACAGCGCCGCCAGGCACAGGAACACCACCAGAATCGAGATGGCGTACAGACTCATCGCCTGGCCGCTGGCCAGCTTTTCCTGCAGCGAAATGCCGCTCCACGCCCAGGTGGAGCCCGCGGGCAGGCTGTCGGCCAGTTTTTCCATCTTGTCCATTGCCGCGCCGGAGCTGAAGCCGGCGGCGTTTTCGCCCTGGATCTCGAAGGCGGCGGAGCCGTTGTAGCGTACCAGGCTTTCCGGGCCGTATTGCCAGTGGGTGGTGGCGAAGGCGGAGAACGGCGTCATGCTGTTATCGCTGCCGCGAACGAACCATTTGCCGAGGTCTGAAGGCACCGCGCGCGCATCGCTCTCGCCCTGGATATAGACCTTCTTCACCCGGCCGCGATCGATAAAGTCATTCACGTAGGTACCGCCCCAGGCGCTGGAGAGCGTATCGGTCACGTCGCTCAGCGACAGCCCCAGCGAGACGGCTTTGTTGTTATCGATATCCACCTGTAGCTGCGGCATCTGCGGCAGGTCGTTAGCGCGCACCGACTGCAGTTCGCTGCTCTGGTTGGCCGCCGCCAGCAGCTGGCTGCGCAGCTTCATCAGGCTGTCGCGGTCGGTACCGCCGCTGGCCATCAGCTCGAAGGTGAAGCCGTTGCTCTGCCCAAGACCGTCCACCGACGGCGGGGTCATGGCGAAGAGGGTGGCGTCGCGGATCGTCCCCAGCTCTTTGGTGGCGCGCAGGGCGATGGCCTGGGCGGTATTGTCGTCCCCTTTGCGCTGCGACCAGTTTTTCAGCGATACGAAGGCCATCCCGGCGTTCTGCCCGCTGCCGCTAAAGCTGAAGCCGTCGACGGTGAAAATGACGTCGGTATTGGCTTTCTCTTTGGTGAGGAACCAGTCGGTCACCTGGCGACGCACCTCGGCGGTACGCACCGCGGTGGCCCCGGCGGGCAGAGTGTACTGGACCATGATCTCCCCCTGGTCCTCCACCGGCAGGAAGCTGCCCGGCAGCTTCCACATCGCCAGCGCCATCGCCCCGCAAATCAACGCGTAAGCGCCCATCATCACCGCGCCCCGGCGCAGGCCGCCGAGTACGCGGCGCTGGTAGCCTGCTTCCGTGCGCCCCCACAGGCGGTTAAAGGCGCCGAAGAACCCTTTGGTGTGCGGTTTGGAGTGGCTGAGCAGCGCGCCGCACAGCGCCGGGGTGAGGGTTAGCGCCACCACCACCGACAGCATCATCGCCGAGATAATGGTTACCGAGAACTGGCGATAGATCACCCCGGTCGAACCGCCGAAGAAGGCCATCGGCAGGAACACCGCCGACAGCACCAGGGCAATCGCCACCAGCGCGCCGGAGATTTCGCCCATCGATTTTTCAGTAGCTTCCCGGGCGGGCAGCCCTTCGTCGCGCATAATGCGCTCAACGTTCTCCACCACCACGATGGCGTCATCCACCAGCAGGCCGATCGCCAGCACCATGGCGAACAGCGTCAGGGTGTTAATCGAGTAGCCGAACAGGGCCAGCACCCCGAAGGTGCCAAGCAGCACCACCGGCACCGCTACCGCCGGAATGAGCGTCGCGCGGAAGTTCTGCAGGAACAGATACATCACGCAGACTACGAGGATAATCGCTTCGAACAGGGTCTGAATCACGTCCTCGACCGAGATTTTGATGAACTCGGTGCTGTCCTTCGGATAGGCAATATCGTAACCCTGCGGCATCTGACGCTGGAATTCGGCGATTTTGCTTTTCACCAGCGTCGCGGTGTCCAGCGCGTTGGCGCCGGGGGCCATCATCACCGCGATCCCGGCGGCCGGGTGGCCGTTCAGATTGGCGGTGGCGGTGTAATCCTCGCTACCCATCTCCACTCGCGCGACATCGCTCAGGCGCACTACCGAGCCGTCGGCCTGGCTTTTCACGATGATCGCTTTGAACTGGTCAGGGGTTTGCAGCCGGGACTGCGCGCGCACGGTGGCGGTTAATTGCTGGGCATTGGATGACGGTAGCGCGCCGATTTTACCGGCGGAGACCTGCACGTTCTGCGCCTCAATCGCCGACTGGACGTCGGAAGGCATCAGCGAGTAGGAGGCGAGTTTGGTCGGGTCCATCCAGACGCGCATCGCGTATTCGGCGCCGAACACCTGCAGGCTGCCGACGCCCTCCACGCGCGCCAGCGGGTCCTGCATATTGCTGACCAGCCAGTCGGAGATATCGGAGCTGGTGGCGCGGTTGGTTTTGTCATACACCGCGAGGATCAGCAGGAAGCTGCTCTGCGATTTTTCCACCGTCACGCCGGACTGCTGGACTTCGCTCGGCAGCCGCGATTCCGCCTGCTGCACTTTGTTTTGCACCTGCACCTGGGCGGTGTCCGGGTCGGTCCCCTGCTCAAAGGTGACGGTGATGCTGACCGAGCCATCGGAGCTGCTGGTGGAGCTGAAGTAGAGCAGATGGTCGAGGCCGGTGAGCTGCTGCTCGATCACCTGGGTGACGCTGTTCTCCAGGGTTTCGGCGGACGCCCCGGTATAGGTGGCGGAGATTTTCACCGCCGGCGGGGCGACGTCCGGGTACTGGCCTACCGGCAGCGTGCGGATCGCCAGCACCCCGGCGAGCATTATCAGAATGGCGATCACCCAGGCAAAGACCGGGCGACGCACGAAGAAACGGGAGAACATCAGGCGTTGCCTCCGTTATTGCTGACGGCGACGGCCTTCACTGTCTGTCCGGGGGCCACTTTACTGGTGCCTTCGACAATCAGCTTATCGCCCGCTTTCAGGCCGCTCAGCACCAGCCATTTATCGCCGTAGGTGTCGCCGGTTTCCACGGTACGCTGCTCAACTTTGTTGGCGGCATCGACCACCAGCGCCGTGGCGTCGCCTTTGGCATCGCGGGTGATCCCCTGCTGCGGGGCGAGGATCGCGTCGTTCATGATGCCTTCATCGATGCGCGCGCGGACGAACATCCCCGGCAGCAGAACGTGCTGCGGGTTGGGGAAGATGGCGCGCAGGGTCACCGAGCCGGTGGATTCATCGACGGCGACTTCGGTGAGCGCCAGACGCCCTTTTTTGGGATAGGTACTGCCATCTTCCAGGGTTAACGTTACGCTGAGGGTGTCGCTGTTGCTGGCCAGGCTTTGTTTACGTAAACGCAGGAGATCGACGCTGGATCGCGTCAGATCGACATACATGGTGTCGAGCCCGCGGATCGTCGCCAGCGCGGTATCCTGATCGGCGGAGACCAGCGCCCCCGGCGTAACCGACGAGATGCCGATGCGCCCGGCAATCGGTGCGGTGATGGTGGTCCAGTTCAGGTTGATGCGCGCGCTCTCCAGCGCCGCTTTCTTCGATTCCACGCTGGCCTTGTCCTGGGCGCAGGTGGAGGCGGCGTCGTCAGCATCCTGGCGGGAAACGCCGTTATCCCTGACCAGCGACGCGTAGCGCTGCGCCTTCTGGCAATCGGAGACCACCAGCGCCTGGGCCTGTTTTAGCGCCGCCGCCGCTTCGTTCCAGGTCGCGCGATAGCTGGAGGGGTCGATCTGGTAAAGGGCCTGCCCGGCCTTCACCATATCGCCTTCGGTAAACAGGCGCTTCTGGATGATGCCGCCCACCTGCGGGCGAACTTCGGCGCTGAGCGAGGCGGTGGTGCGGCCGGTGAGCTGGCTGATCACCGGCACCGGCTGGCTTTGCAGGGTGACCACGCCCACTTCCGGCGTGGGTTGCTGCGGGGCAGATGTCTGCGCATTATCGCATCCGCTAAGGAGAAATAATGCTGTCGCGATGGGAGCTATGATGTATTTCATTATATTTTCTCAAGATATAAGACGTCCGCCCCGTTTATTTAAAAACGAGGGAATAGGTTGGGCGCTGAGGCATTTTCGGGTAAGCGAAAATGACAAAAAAGGAACACAGATGTTCCTGAACGTGATTGTTATTGTGTCTCCGCTGAAGCCAACCTCTTCGGTCTTCAGGAGGTGAAAAGCGCATCTCCTCTGGTTTTGTGGTGAGAATGATCATTCTCATTTTTCCCCATTATACGATCCGTCGCGATAATGGAAAGGTTTTTTTGCTTACTTTTAGAACGCAAAAAATTAAGGCAAATAATCATGGAGAAAATAAGAATATTTTGTGAAAGTGGAGAGGGAAAATAACCATTCGGCATCGCGATACTGGAGATAGTTAATGACACTAATCATTACAAAAAGCATTAATCCCGACGATCAACAAGAATTGTTTGCCGGTCTGCGGCACTATAATCAGCAGTATCTCGATGCGGCGCAGTTTGGCGATCTGGGGATTTACTCCCGCGATGTGCAAGGGGTGATGCAGGGCGGGCTGATTGCCAAACGCAAAGGTAACTGGCTGTGCATTGAGTATCTGTGGGTCAGCGAGGCGACGCGCGGGCGCGGGCTGGGGAGCGAGCTGATGCAAGAGGCGGAACAGCAGGCGCAGGCGCTGGGCTGCAGCCATCTGCTGGTGGATACCTTTAGCTTCCAGGCGCTGCCGTTTTATCAGAAATTAGGCTATCAGCTGCAGATGTCGCTGCCCGACTTCCCCCACGCGGGGATGCAGCGCCACTATTTGTCGAAGACGCTGTAACGGTCCTGGTATCCCTGGGCGGTCAGGTACCGTACCTGTGGTTGTGCCGGATGGCGGCATAAATGCCTTATCCGGCCTACACAGTCCTCCCGTCGTTTCGTCCCACCCAGGACCGGCAAGCGCAACGCCGCCGGGCTGGATATCAGGCACGGCACCTGTATTCTTGCCGGGTGGCGGCTGTCGCCTTACCCGTCCTGGGGTTCGTGCGACCTGTTGTTAATTTAACCACATGCGCGACTGAAACTGCCGGTGCTGGCGGCCTCAACATCGCTGAGACGTTCCCGGAAGGCCGGGGCAGCCCGCATGGATGCGGGCTGAGGGCCGTGTTTTGCAGGGACGCTGCCTCGGCCCGACCCGAAGCCTGCAGGGATAAGTCGAAGGGACCGCGTAGCGGCGATTTTGCTGGCCGGAGCCCGGGGGTACAGGGGGCGGCGGCGACTGGCCGCCCCCTGTGCGCTCCCTGCGCCATAAGAGACATAGCGCAGAAGAAATATCGGGAGCGCAATCTGCCCGGACATAACACGGGAGTGGTAGCCCTGCTAAGCGTAGCGCGAGCAGGGAAAATCCCGCATGGCGGCGCGTGGCGCCTTATCCGGGCTACAAAAGCTTTTGCCGGGCGGCGGCTGCGCTTAACCCCCGACGCCGTGGCCCATTAACGCCAGCGCGTGGCTGACGATGGTCTGGCGGTTGACCGCCTGTAAACGCGGATCGCTGTGGATGCGCGAAAACGGCACCAGCACCAGGCTAATCACCGTGGTAAACAGCAGCTCCGGCGACAGCGCTGGATTGATCTTGCCCTCCAGCTGCCAGCGGCGCACCGTCTCCAGCATCACCTGAAAACGCTCCTCGCCGAAGCGGACGTCCATATGCTGACGCAGGATCGGCATCTCGCCGATGATCTCCTGCATCCACAGCGGCGCGAACCAGGCGTTTTTCTCCGCCATATGCGCCAGCGTCTCGACCATCATCGTCAGCGCCAGCACTGGGTCCTGTGGATGATCGACAAAGATGCGGCTGATGTGATTGCGCAGCGGCATAAAGCGCTCCTCAATCAGCTGGGTCACCAGCGCATCCCGCGAGCTGAAATAGTAATGCAGCATCGCCGGCGTCACCCCAGCCTCTTTGGCGATGGCGTTCAACGATACGCGGCCCGCCCCGTCGCGGGCAAACAGCGTCAGGGCGATGTCCATCAGCTGTTCGCGGTTGGCAGTACCCGGTTTTTTACCGCGTGGCCGCCCTGGGCGGCGGGGGGCATCCTGATCCTTTTGTGCTGTCATGATATGGCGATCTCTTGACCCGATTCATTCTTTCACTAAATATTAATTATGCATTTAATTAATTTCAAGCGAGCGTTGTGATGACTACTCAAGTCGCAAACCCACCGGTGCAGTCGATACGTCTGCTGTTTAGCGCATTGCTGCTGGTGATGCTGCTTTCTGCGCTGGATCAGACCATTGTCTCTACCGCGCTGCCGACGATTGTCGGCGAACTGGGCGGGCTGGACAAGCTTTCCTGGGTGGTCACCGCCTATATCCTCAGCTCCACCATCGCGGTGCCGCTGTACGGTAAATTTGGCGATCTGTTCGGCCGCAAAATCGTGCTGCAGGTGGCGATTGGGCTGTTTCTCGTCGGCTCCGCGCTCTGCGGGCTGGCGCAGAACATGACCCAACTGGTGCTGATGCGCGGTCTGCAGGGGCTCGGCGGCGGCGGCCTGATGGTGATCAGTATGGCGGCGGTCGCCGACGTGATCCCGCCCGCTAACCGCGGGCGTTACCAGGGGCTGTTCGGCGGTGTCTTCGGCCTGGCGACGGTGATCGGCCCGCTGATCGGCGGCTTTCTGGTCCAGCACGCCTCCTGGCGCTGGATCTTCTATATCAACCTGCCGCTGGGCCTGTTCGCCCTGCTGGTGATCGGCGCGGTGTTCCACAGCAGCAACAAACGCAGCCAGCATCAGATTGACTGGTTGGGGGCTATCTACCTCAGCATGGCGCTGCTGTGCATTATTCTGTTCACCTCGGAGGGGGGAACCGTTCGTCCATGGAGCGATCCGCAGCTATGGTGCATTCTGGCCTTCGGCCTGATCGGTATCGCCGGCTTTATTTATGAAGAACGGCTGGCGTTTGAACCAATTATCCCGTTGGACCTGTTCCGTAACCGCAGCTTTCTGCTGTGTAGCCTGATTGGCTTCGTCATCGGTATGTCGCTGTTCGGGTCGGTCACCTTTCTGCCGCTCTACCTGCAGGTAGTGAAAGAGGCAACGCCAACCGAGGCAGGATTGCAGCTGATCCCCCTGATGGGCGGCCTGCTGCTGACCTCGATTATCAGCGGGCGGATTATCAGCCGCACTGGTAAATATCGCCTGTTTCCGATCCTTGGTACCTTGCTCGGCGTGGTGGGTATGGTACTGCTGACCCGCATCACCATTCACTCGCCGCTGTGGCAGCTGTATCTGTTTACCGGCGTGCTGGGGGCTGGTCTGGGACTGGTGATGCAGGTACTGGTGCTGGCGGTGCAGAATGCGATGCCAGCGAAGCTGTACGGCGTGGCCACCTCCGGCGTGACCCTGTTCCGCTCGATTGGCGGCTCCATCGGCGTGGCGCTGTTCGGCGCGGTGTTCACGCACGTGCTGCAGAGCAACCTGCAACAACTGCTGCCGGAAGGCGCGGTACTGCCGCCGGGAATGAATCCGGTGGCGGTTCAGCACCTGCCCGCGGATATCCGCCTCGACTACCTCGACGCCTTCGGGGCGGCGATCCACGCGGCGTTTCTGATGGCGGCCGGCATTATGGCGGTGGCGTTTGTTCTCTCCTGGCTGTTAAAGGAGGCGCCGCTGAAGACCGCGGCGCATTAAGCGGCGCCAGCGATGCGCAGCAGCGCCTGACGCAGCGCCGGCGCGGCAAAATCGATAAATTTGCGCAGTTTAAGCGGCGTCATGTCCCGCGCGGTATACAGCAAATGGACCGGCGCCGGATCCGGCTCGACGTTTTGCAGCAGCAGACGGAGATCACCCTGCCGCAGGCCATCCAGCGCCTGATAATGCAGTAAGCGGGCCACGCCCACACCCAGCCGCGCGGCATCAGCGGCGCTCTCCGGCGTGGTGACGGATAGCACCGGCGGCAGGTTAATCAGCTGGTCCTCGCGCTCAGCGGTGCGAAAGCGCCAGCCGCGATAGGGCATCGGCGATTCAATGCGGATGATCGGCAGCGCCGCCAGATCGCGCGGCCGCTGCGGCTCGCCGTATTTCGCCAGCAACGCCGGATGGGCGCAGGCCACAATCCGCATGGTGCCGAGGCGGGTGGCCACCATGCTGCTGTCCGCCAGGTCGCCAATCCGTACCGCCAGATCGACATGGTCGCTCACCAGGTCGGCATTACGATCGCTGAGCAGCAAACGGACGCGAATTTGCGGGTAGCGGGCGATAAATTCACCGATCACCGGAAGAACGTGCTGGCGGCCAAACATGGTCGGCGCGGAGATCACCAGCTCGCCTTTTGGCTCCTGATATTCGCCCGTCGCCTGGCGCTCGGCGTTTTCCACCTCCTCAAGGATCCGCCGTGCGGCGGCAACATAATCGACCCCGGCGTCGGTGAGCGTCAGTTTGCGGGTGGTTCGCGCCAGCAGGCGCACGCCCAGCGCGCTCTCCAGTTCACCAATATGGCGGCTGACGGTGGTCAAGGGCATATTCAGCGCCCGCGCCGCCGCCGACATACTCCCCAGCTCGGTCACTTTCACCAGCAGCGCCATCGCGCTTAATCGATCCATTATTCTCCCGATTTTCGGAAAGATGATTGCCACTTAACCAGTATTATCATTTATCTCAGTACAGTCCATGATGGCGCCAGACAACAGGAGGCGCTATGGCAGCAACCTTTCTCGATATCGCCATCACCCCGGACGTGATGGATGTGCAGCATGAAATGGGCAGCGACTCGCTGTGGCAAACGCCGCACAGTCGCCGCCAGGCCGACCATTTCGGCGACAGCGAAGCGGGGATGATCGCCACCCGCGACAGCTTTTATCTGGCGACGGTGTCGCAGAGCGGCTGGCCCTACATTCAGCATCGCGGCGGCCCGGCGGGGTTTCTGCATCTGCTGGATGAAACCACCCTGGCGATGGCGGATTTCGGCGGCAACCGCCAGTACATCACCACCGGCAATCTGCGCGGCAGCGACCGGGCCTGCCTGTTTTTGATGGATTATCCACGCCGTGCCAGGCTGAAAATCTACGCCACCGTCGAGGTGCTGGCGGCAGAGGACCACCCGCAACTGCTGGCGCAGGTGGCGCCGGCCAACTATCGCGCCCGCATCGAGCGCCTGTTTCTCTTTCATTTGCAGGCGTTTGACTGGAACTGCCCGCAGCACATTACGCCGCGTTACAGCGCGCAGCAGGTGGCGGAGTACAGCCAGAACCTGCAGCAACGTATTCATGACCTGGAGCAGGAGAATCAGCGCCTGCAGCAGCAATTAGCCCGCAGAGGAGAGTCAGTATGACCGAACAACGTCCCCCGTTACCGCCGTTTACCCGCGAGAGCGCTATCCAGAAGGTCCGCGCCGCGGAAGATGGCTGGAACAGCCGCGATGCGGAAAAAGTCGCCCTGGCCTACACCGTGGATAGCGAATGGCGCAACCGCAGCGAATTTGTCCACGGCAGGGGGCAAATTGTTGAGTTCCTGCAGCGAAAATGGCGCAAAGAGCAGCAATACCGGCTGATTAAGGAGCTATGGGCATGGCAGGAGAATCGCATCGCCGTGCGCTTCGCCTATGAGTGGTGTGACGACAGCGGCAACTGGTTTCGCTCGTATGGCAATGAAAACTGGGAGTTTGATAAGCACGGGCTGATGCAGACGCGCTACGCCTGCATCAACGATCTGCCGATTGCCGAGAGCGAGCGCCTGTTCCACTGGCCCCAGGGCCGTCGCCCGGACGATCATCCGGGGCTCAGCGAGCTGGGGCTGTAAAACCGGCGCCGCCTCGCGGGTTAATCGGCTTTCGGGAAGTCAACCACCGTGTCGTTAACCCGGTTCACCATGTTGGTGAACAGGATCGCGCTGATGGCGCTGATAATCTCAATCACCTGCTGGTCGCTAAAACCGGCGTTGCGCAGCGCGGCGACGTCGGCTTCCGGCAGCGTGCCGGTGGTGGTCACCAGCGTCTGCGCGAATTTCACCAGCGCATCAAGCTGCGCCTCTTCCGCATACTCCCCGCGGCGCAGGGCATGGATTTGTTCGCTGCTGAAGCCGGCTTTTTTCGCCATCAGGGTATGCGCGGCCAGACAGTAGTCACAGCCGGTGGCTTCGCTGACCGACAGGTTAATCGCTTCCAGCTGTTGGGCGCTGAGGCTGCCTTTATGGAGCATCGCATTGTGCGCCAGCGCCTGCTGCAGCGCCGCCGGCGAGTGGCCGCCGATGGTCAGGTAGGCGTTCGGCACTTTGCCCATCGTTTTTTTGATCCCGGCGAAAATATCGGCGGCTTTGCCGGTGGCATCTTGTTCACGGATATCAGCTAAACGGCTCATGGTTAACTCCTGTTGTTATCGAGGGTATGTGTTGGCAATGGAGTCATCTTAGGCGCTTGCCGCATGCTAGACTGGCGGTCTTCGTCTCACCTTTTTGTCTTATCGTCTCAGGAGAAGCATGGACAGTCTCAGTCATCTGCTGGCGCTGCTGGCGCCGCGCTGCGAAGTGAACCTGCACTGTCGCTTCGGCGGCCGCTGGCAGGCCGGGCACCAGCAAATGCGCAGCGGCGTGGTGCCATGGCACGTGGTGCTGCGCGGCGAGGGGCGGCTCAACGTCGGCGGCCAGACCCATCACCTGCGCGCGGGGGATGTCGTCCTCCTGCCCCACGGTTCGCCGCACCTGATGGAGAGCCTGGTGGAATGGGGCCAGGTGCTGCCGGTGGCGCACCGGTTTAACGGAACGGTGACGGAAATGCGCGCCGGCCCGGCGGAGGGGGCGCTGGAGATGCTGTGCGGGGAATTCTATTTTGGTCCGCACGTCAGCTGGTTGTTCACTGCAGAATCGACGCTGATCCATCTCCATACCGATACGCGTGAAGACTGTCCGGAGCTGGATGCGCTGCTTAACGTGCTGGTACGTGAGAGCCTGGCGCAGCGTCCCGGCGGCAGCGCTATTGTGCGCAGCCTCGGCGATACGCTGCTGGTGCTCCTGCTGCGCATGCTGCTTGGCGAGCAGCAGCCGCCCGGTGGACTGCTGCGCCTGATGAGCGATGAACGCCTGATGCCGGCGGTGCTGGCGGTGATGGCGACCCCGGAGCAGCCGTGGACGCTGGAAAGCATGGCCGCCCGCGCGTTTTTATCACGGGCCACCTTTGCCCGTCATTTTGCCCGCGTCTATCACCTGACGCCGCAGGCGTGGCTGTCGCAGTTGCGAATGGCGCTGGCCGCCCGGCTGCTGCGCCTGGAGCGTCAGACCAACCTCGAGGTCATTGCCGAACGCTGCGGCTTTCAGTCGCTGGCGTCCTTCTCGAAGCGTTTCAAAATGCGCTATGGCGTGACGCCGGGCGAGTGGCGCCGGGGCTAGCGCGTCGCGTTCCGCGAAGATGATTTTATTTCCAGTTGCGTGGTTTGCTGTTTATTACCCGACCCGAAAGTCGCTATAGTTTTGCACGAAAAAAACAATGACAATCAGGACGGACAGGGGTGATGAGGATGAAATTACGTTTACGGGTCGCCGCCGCAGTGATGCTGGCGGGTCTGGTACTGGTCGGCTGCGACCAAAAGGGGAATGACGCAAAGCACATTAAGGTCGGCGTGATTAACGGCGCCGAGCAGGATGTGGCGGAAGTGGCGAAGAAGGTGGCCAAAGAGAAGTACGGTCTGGAGGTCGAGCTGGTGGGATTCAGCGGCTCGCTGCTGCCTAACGAATCAACCAACGCCGGCGATCTGGACGCCAACGTCTTCCAGCATCGGCCTTTCCTTGAGCAGGATAACAAAGCGCATAACTATCATCTGGTGGCGGTCGGGAATACCTTCGTCTTCCCAATGGCCGGCTATTCGCGCAAGATCAAGTCAGTCGCCGAACTGAAAGACGGCGCGACGATCGCTATTCCCAACGATCCGACCAATCTCGGGCGGGCGCTGCTGCTGCTGCAAAAAGAGAAGCTGATTACCCTCAAAGCCGGGACCGGCCTGCTGCCGACGGCGGTGGATATCACCGACAACCCGCATAATCTGAAAATTATGGAGCTGGAAGGGGCGCAACTGCCGCGCGTGCTCGACGATCCCAAAGTCGACGTGGCCATCATCAGCACCACCTACCTGCAGCAAACCGGGCTGTCGCCGGTTCGCGACGGCATTTTTATCGAAGATAAAAACTCGCCCTACGTGAACATCATCGTGACCCGGGAAGACAATAAAGACGCGGAAAACGTGAAGGAGTTTATGCAGTCGTACCAGTCGCCGGAGGTGGCAAAGGCGGCAGAGACTATCTTCAACGGCGGCGCGGTGCCGGGCTGGTAAGCCAACACACAGGGAGAGGCGCGTATGGTACGCCAACGGCAGGCTGACCTGCTGCTGATTGCCGCGACGGTAATTGCCGCCTGCGGCTGGATTTTTTCCCGCGAGGCGATCGCCGGCATGCCGGTATTCGCGTTCCTTGGGCTGCGCTTTTTCTTCGCTGCGCTGCTTTTGCTGCCGTTCTGCCGCGGTTTTCGCCCGCAAAAGCAGCACTGGCCAAAACTCATCATCAGCGGACTCTGGTTTGCGCTCAACCTCTGCCTGTGGATCTATTCGGTTTCCACGACGGCGTCGCTCGGCGAAGGGGCGTTTATCATGAGCCTGTCGATGCTGTTCGTCCCGCTGACCGCGTGGGTGATGATGAAAGTGCGCCCGCCGCGTGCCTGGTGGGAGTGCCTGCCGATCGCGGTGGTGGGCCTCGGGCTGCTCAGCCTGCATATGCCCATAGTGTTTCACCCCAGCCAGGGCTGGTTTTTGCTGACCGCGCTGGTGCAGTCGATCTGGTTCTGTTACACCAGCCGCTGCGCGCGTGAAGTGCCGCTGATCCCCCTGACCACCGTGCAGCTGGCGATCACCGGTATCGTCGGGTTGACCATCTCCGCTGCCGTTGAACGCTGGGACCAGCCGATGACCCTGCCGACTCTCGGCTGGCTGGTGGCCAGCATTGTCATCGCCACCAGCCTGCGCTTCGGTCTGCAGATGAAGGGGCAGAAGTACGCGACGGTGGCCAGCGCGGCCATCATTATGGTGATCGAGCCGCTGCTGACGGTGATTGCCGCCGCGCTGTGGTACGGTGAACAGCTGCCGCTGCAGAAGATTATCGGCGGCGTGCTGATCCTGGTAGCCCAGCTGTGGTTCCGCTGGCGGATGCTTAAGCCGTAAGCGGGCCAGTTCGCCGCTGCGCCATCAGCTGCAGCAGGGGCACCAGCGACAGCCCGTCCGGCATCTCGCCGCGGGCGATCAGCTGGTTTATCTCGTCGAAGGTAAACCAGCCGGTTTCCATCACCTCATCTTGTTCCGCGTCCATACCAACCCAGCGTAAACCGGTGGCCAGCCAGGTGATAAACAGCTGATCGCTGCTGCCGTAGGAGGGGTTAAAACGAATAATCTCCTCGACGCGTTGCGCCTGCCAGCCGGTCTCTTCCCGCAGCTCGCGCAGCGCGGCGACCGCCGGGTCTTCCCCTTCATCGACGCCGCCTGACGGAATGGCCCACACCACCTTGTCGATCAGGTAGCGGTAGTGGCGAATCAGCAGCACTTTCTCATCCTGAATGGCCACAATCCCCACCGCCGGGCGTGGATAGTGAATGGAATAAAAGTCGCGGCGCTCGCCGGGAGCGACATCAATACCCACCTTACGCATGCTGAACCACGGCGTCTCGGCGATGACCTGCGGGTCGTGCATATCGGCGGCGGTCAGTTTCTTTTTCATTCTGCCACTCCTGTCAAAAATTGAGCCTTAAGAACAACATAGCTGGAGGCGGATGGCAACCGCCGCAGGTTGGCCCGATTCCATCGATCATTGCCCAAACGCCCCTGTTGAGCCAGGCGGGGACTCAGTACGATGTTCGTCAGATGACCCCCAGAGGAATGCCAACATGAACATCACCCACATCCGTAATGCGACCCAGATTATTGACTACGCCGGGAAAAGATTTCTCATCGACCCGATGCTGGCGGACAAAGGCGCCTGGCCGGGTTTTCCGGGCACCGCGCGCAGCGAACTGCGCAATCCGCTGGTTGAGCTGCCATTTTCCCGCGATAAAATTGTCGACGTTGACGCGGTGATCGTCACCCACACCCATGACGATCACTGGGACGCGGCGGCGATCGCCGCGATCCCGAAAACCCGGCCGGTGTTCGTCCAGCATGAGGCCGACGCCGCGCTGCTGCGCAGCCAGGGATTTCAGGATCTGCGCCTGCTGTCGGCAGACAGCGAATTTGCCGGCGTGAACCTGCAAAAGACCACTTCCGGGCAACACGGCAGCGACCGGACCTACGCGGTGCCGGCGATGGCTGAACGCCTGGGCGAGGCCTGCGGCGTGGTGTTTCGCCATCCGCAGGAGAAGACGCTGTGGCTGATGGGGGATACCATTTGGCGTGATGACATTGCAGCCGACCTGCTGAAGCTGCGCCCGGACGTGGTGGTGTTGAACGCCGGCTACGCCCACGTCATCGGCTTTGGTCCGATTATTATGGGCAAGGAAGATCTCCTGAACGTGCACTTCACCCTGCCGGAAGCGAAAATCATGGCTATTCACCTCGAGGCGGTCAACCACTGCCTGGTGAGTCGGGAAGAGATGCGCCAGTATGCGCTGGATAATCAGATTGCCGATGTGGTGTCTATCCCGCAGGATGGAGAAACCGTCGTTTATTGACATGCGTAAGGGGAAGGGACGATGAAACTCACCGACGTGGCGATTGTCGCTGTAGAGGGCTTTAGCCCGTTTCATTACGCCGTCCCCTGCATGCTGTTTGGCGATTCAGTCTCTGAAATCAAACGCTTTAATCTGCACATTTGCGCCGAGCGGCCGGGGCTGCTGCGCGCCCGCGATGGTTTTGCGTTGTACGCCACCGGCGATTACACCGCGCTGGAACAGGCAGATATCGTGGTGGTGCCTTACTGGGGCGAGGTCGATCGGCGTCCGCCGCAGGCGCTGCTTGATAGCCTGGTGCGGGCGCGGGATAACGGCGCGGAAATCGTCGGCCTGTGTCTCGGCGCGTTCGTCCTTGGCTACACCGGGCTGCTGGACGGGAAACGTGCAGCGACCCACTGGGAGTTTGAGCAGGATTTCCAGCGCCGGTTTCCGCAGGTGCAGCTGGATATCAACGCCCTGTACGTCGATGACCAGCGGATCATTACTTCGGCGGGCACCGCGGCGGCGCTGGACTGCTGCCTCTACATCATCCGCCAGCGTTTCGGCAGCCTCGCGGCCAACCAGATCGCCCGGCGGATGATTGTTTCGCCACACCGCGAGGGCGGCCAGGCGCAGTTTATCGCCCAGCCGGTGCCGACAAACACCCGCGATGCGCGAATCAACTGCCTGCTGGATTATCTGCAGCAGCATATTGCCGAGCCGCACAGTCTCGATTCGCTGGCCCGGGTGGTGGCGATGAGCCGCCGTACCCTGACCCGCCACTTCGCCCGGGCAACCGGGATGAGCATTACCGACTGGCTGACCGCCGAACGTCTGCGCCGCAGCCAGACTCTGCTTGAGGCGGGGGATCTGCCGGTCGAGCAGGTGGCGGAGGCGGTGGGCTATGTTTCAGCGGTCACCTGGCGCCAGCAGTTTAAAGCGCGCTTTGGCGTCAGCCCGACGGAATGGCGGCGTACCTTTCGTCGTGGCGCTTAGCCGGCGAGGGTCGCACTGTCGATCACGAAGCGGTATTTCACGTCACCCTTGACCATTCTTTCCCAGGCTTCGTTGATCTCATCGCCGCGGATCAATTCGATATCGGCGACGATGCCGTGTTCGGCGCAGAAGTCGAGCATCTCCTGAGTTTCCGGAATACCGCCGATCATCGAGCCGGCAATCGACCGGCGGCGGAAGATCAGATTGAACACTTCCGGCGACGGATGCGGCGTGGCCGGAGCGCCCACGAGAGTCATGGTGCCATCGCGTTTCAGCAGCGTGGTGAAGGCATCGAGATTGTGCGGCGCCGCCACGGTGTTAAGGATGAAATCGAAGCTTTTAACATGGTTTGCCATTTCGTCTTCATTGCGCGATACCACCACTTCATCAGCGCCCAGCGCTCTGGCCGCGTCGCGTTTGGATTCGGAGGTGGTAAAGGCCACCACGTGGGCCCCCATGGCATGGGCCAACTTGATCCCCATATGCCCCAGGCCGCCGATGCCGACCACGCCGACTTTTTTACCCGGCCCGGCGTGCCAGTGGCGCAGCGGCGAGTAGGTGGTGATCCCGGCGCACAGCAACGGGGCGACGGCGGCCAGCTGCGCTTCGGGATGAGTTATCCGCAGCACGTAGCGTTCATTGACCACGATCTGCTGGGAATAGCCGCCCAGAGTGTGGCCCGGCGCGTCCTGGGTTGGGCCGTTATAGGTCAGCACCATGTTGTCGCAGTAGTTCTCCAGCCCTTCAGCGCACTCTTCGCACTGTTGACAGCTATCAACCATGCAACCGACGCCCACCAGATCGCCGACGGCGTAGCGCGAGACGGCGTTGCCGACCGCGGTCACCCGACCCACAATTTCATGCCCCGGCACGCAGGGATACAGCGTTCCTGCCCATTCCGATCGCGCCTGGTGGAGATCGGAGTGGCAGACGCCGCAGTAAGCGATGGCGATCTGTACATCCTGCGGCCCCGGGTCGCGGCGGGTGATGGCCATTGATTCCAGCGGCTGGCTGGCGGAGTAGGTACCAATAGCGTTGATCAGCATAGCGAAACCTCTTCTTGATGAATGGACTCAATAGAACGGGAGGGGAATGCGGGTGGTCAGTGGCATCGATAAGCGTAGCCTGGACTGGCCGAGATGCGAGGGGGAAAGCGGTAGAGAAACCCTCAGGCGCGGCGTTAGCCAGCGCAGTAAATAATAAGGTGGCCTTATCTTTATCGCCGCTAAGCCTTATAGGTAATTACGGCAAATAGTATTATTTCTTCCTGTAAAATAGAGATAAATAGTTATTGCAGATAATGATACTTACACTCTTTTTAACTCAGTAACGTCTTGTCTTTTATTCGTTATTTCTCCTGTTGATACTATGATTCTCTACGAATCACTTTTTCAACCTGACCTGATGGCATAAAAACCATGTCGATACCTGATGCCAATTGTCCTGGCGACTCGGCCTTACCGTCCTTTTTCTACGGTAGACGGACCAAACCGTTAACCTCGGTGGAAGCCTTATACGCTGCGTTCCTGCCCGCCAGTTCTCCCTTTACCCTGGCGCGTTCGACCTACTACCGTTTTCCCCCGATGCCGGACGAAGCCGGATTAATTCTGCTCGAAGAAGGAATTGCCTCGCTGTGCCATGCGGAAAACAATATGGTTATATCGACGATATTTTCCCCGTCGCTATTCGGATTAATCGATGGCTATGGCGTGTTTGACGGCATTCCGGAAAAACACCACTGTTCTCTGTTTGCTGAGACAAATTTGCAGGGGCGCTGGATAGCACATCAGGCGGCGGCCGAGATCCTGAGTAAGCAAAACCTGTGGCAGGAAATGGCCCATATTCTGGCGCAGCGGCTGATGGTGTTGAGCATGCGTTCACAGGAGATGGTGGGGGTGGATTCTTACCTGATGGTGCGAACCCTGTTAATGGAGTTGGCGGACTATCCGGAGGCGTATCGTCAACAAATCAACGTGTTAAGCTTTATACAACGCCGTACCAACCTGTCGCGCAGCCGCATTATGTCGATTCTGTCGGAGCTGCGCAAAGGCGACTATATCCTTATCCACCGTGGAGTGCTAAAGACCATCGCCCACCCGCTTCCCGCTCACTTTTAAGCCTGTGCGACGGAGGGGTGTGATTTTCCACCCCTCGTGAACCGGCCTGCTAAGGTTCAATCGCCGTCAGGTAGTCCAGCCGCAGCGGTTCAGCCAGTAAACTCTCCATCTGCGAAACAAACGCCTGAAAATAGGGCATCGCGACATGGGCATCGAGGGCGTCCTGTCCCTGCCACGCCTCGCGCATATAGAATGTGTCTGGCGTGTCGCGCAGCTGAAACAGGGCGTAGTCGAGGTTGCCCGGCTCCTGTCTCGTCGGCAGGAGCAGCGCCTGCAGGGCCTGGCGCAGGGCATCCGTTTGGCCCGGTTTCGCCTTGAGCACGGCGATAAGCGATATCATCTTAAAACCCCTCCAGCACGATCTTGCCGACGGCGCGTCCGGTTTCCAGCTGGCGATGCGCTTTCTGCAGATTGGCGGCGGTGATGGCGCCATAGTGTTCGCCAAGGGTGGTCTTGATCGTGTGGTTGTCGATCAGCGCCGCCACGCGGGTGAGCAACTGATGCTGGGCGATCATGTCATCGGTCTCAAACATAGACCGGGTGAACATAAATTCCCAGTGCAGGGACAGGCTTTTCGCTTTCAGCGGCACCACGTCCAGGGTCTGTGGATCGTCAATCAGCGCCAGTTTGCCCTGCGGGGCGAGGGCGTCGATCAGCGCTTTGAAGTGCTGCTCGGTGTTGGTCAGGCTGGCGACATGGGTCACCGACGTGATGCCAATGCGCGCCAGCTCGTCGGCGAGCGGCTTGCTGTGATCGATCACATGGTGCGCGCCCGCCTCCTGGACCCATTGCTGGCTTTCCGGACGCGACGCGGTGCCAATCACCGTCATGCCGGTCAGTTTACTGGCCAGTTGCGTCAGGATCGACCCCACACCCCCCGCCGCGCCGACGATCAGCAGCGTGTCGCCCGCATTGCCGCCTTCCTCAACGCCGAGACGGTGAAACAGCAGCTCCCAGGCGGTGATCGCCGTCAGCGGCAGCGCGGCGGCGGCGGCATTATCGAGGGTGCGCGGTTTGTGCGCCACCAGGCGCTCATCCACCAGCTGATATTCACTGTTGCTGCCGGCCCGGCCCAGCGCGCCGGCGTACCAGACCTCGTCCCCGGGCGCGAACAGCGTGACCTCCTCACCGACGGACTGCACTACGCCAACGGCATCCCAGCCCAGCACCCGCGGCGTGTCGCCCTGGAATCCCGCGCGCACTTTGGTGTCTACTGGATTGACCGAGATAGCCTTCACAGCGACCAGCAGGTCACGCCCGCGGGCCGTGGGGATCGGCAGGTCGATCTCGGTTAAAGAAGGGATGTTGTTGCCGTCAGCGGCGGCTTGAGTAATGGCGATAGCTTTCATAACTGCTCCGGTCTGTGATTCGGGTGAATGAAAAGATGGAGCCATCGTAGACCGCTGCCGGGAGGGGAAAAACGGGCTAACGGCAATAACAGTTATATGCAGAAAGTGAAAATCAGCCCACCTGATAGAAGTCGAGCATCACGCCATCCTGGGTCCGGCCACCGGTGCAGATAAACAGCGAGGTGGTTAGCCAGCTGAGCGCGGGAGTATCCACCTCAAAGGTGGGCACGGTGCGAAAATAGATGGATTCTGGCGGAATATCGCTAAAAAATCGCATATCGTCGGCGAAAAGCTGGTCATGATACTGGGCCGGCACCCGGCGGATGCCATTGTTTTCCACATAGACCGTCCCTTCCGCCACCTGCAGGGCATAGCGGGCGGACAGCCTGCAGGTGCCGTCGGGTTCGATTATCTGGCTGTCGACGCCGCCGGGTAATACGTGGCCGCGAAGTTGACCCGAGACGCTGCCGCCGACAATCGGGATCAGCTGGCGCTTACCGGTCTGCGGACTGCGGGAGACGATTACCGGTTTATCAACCTGGATGGTAATGGAAAAACAGTGTCTGAGTTCGGGGGTCATTATGGCTCTCCTGTCTGCTTCGGTTGGTAACGGCACGCGGCCACAGTGCCAGTGTAACGGGTTCGCAGGAGACAAAATAACGCAGAGTTTGGATGAAAATGATTGGCTGGGATGATGGGTTTGGGAGAGCTCAGGTTGGTATGGCGTGGCTGTGGGGGAGCAGAGGCAAACTGGCGGAAGATCACAGGAGTTGAACCTGCCCGGGACCGCTGGCGGCCCCAACTGGATTTGAAGTCCAGCCACCTCACCGGAGATGACGATCTTCCGCGCCTCGATTGCTACATGGAGGCGGGGCGCATTATAGCTACTTTCAGCCGTTTACCACATACCTGAATGCACTTTTTTACTGTGAAAACTGGACTTTACAGAACAGTCCTGGACAAATCCTCACAAAATCCGTGAGTTACACTTTTTCACTCCCTGATTCCCTACCACGATCACAGAAAACAAGAAACGTAATCTGATAACGAGATATCGCAATTCATCTTATTGCGGCAAAGGTTTACAAAAATCGTAACCGGTACCAACCCTCGGTGCCGCTAAGGGAATAGTGCGCATATGAAAGATCACATTTTGTCCGTCAAAGAGAAAATTGGTTATGGCATGGGTGATGCTGCCAGCCACATTATTTTTGATAACGTCATGTTGTACATGATGTTTTTTTACACCGATATTTTTGGTATCCCTGCTGGCTTTGTTGGCACCATGTTCCTGCTGGCGCGCGCGCTGGACGCGATTTCCGACCCGTGCATGGGTCTGCTTGCCGACCGTACCCGCAGCCGCTGGGGTAAGTTCCGCCCATGGATCCTCTTCGGCGCTATCCCGTTCGGCCTCGTCTGCGTGCTGGCCTACAGCTCGCCGGATTTAAGCCACAACGGCAAGCTGATCTACGCCGCCGTGACCTACACGCTGCTGACCCTGCTCTACACCGTGGTGAATATCCCCTACTGCGCGCTCGGCGGCGTGATCACCGACAACCCTACGCAGCGCATCTCGCTGCAGTCCTGGCGCTTCGTGCTGGCGACGGCGGGCGGCATGCTCTCCACCGTGCTGATGATGCCGCTGGTCAACTTTATCGGCGGCGAAGACAAAGCGCTCGGCTTCCAGGGGGGCATTGCGGTGCTGTCGGTGATTGCCTTCCTGATGCTGGCCTTCTGCTTCTTTACCACCAAAGAGCGTGTCGAAGCGCCGCCGAGCAGTACCTCGATGCGTGAAGACCTGCGCGATATCTGGCGCAATGACCAGTGGCGGGTGGTCGGCGTGCTCACCATCCTCAATATCCTCGCGGTCTGCGTTCGCGGCGGCGCGATGATGTACTACACCACCTGGATCATGGGCTCGGCGGCGCTGTTCACCGCCTTCCTCACTACCTACTGCGTCGGCAACCTGATTGGCTCGGCGCTGGCGAAACCGCTGACCGACTGGAAATGCAAAGTCAGCGTCTTCTGGTGGACCAACGCTCTCCTGGCGGTGCTTAGCGTGGCGATGTTCTTCGTACCGATGGACGCCGAAATCACCATGTTTGTCTTTATCTTTGTCATTGGCGTACTGCACCAGTTGGTGACGCCAATCCAGTGGGTGATGATGTCCGACACCGTCGACTACGGCGAATGGTGCAACGGCAAACGCCTGACCGGCATCAGCTTCGCCGGCACCCTGTTCGTGCTCAAGCTGGGGCTGGCGCTGGGCGGCGCGCTGATCGGCTGGATGCTGGCCGGCGGCGGCTATGACGCCGCCGCCAAAACCCAGAACAGCGCCACCCTCACCATTATTATCGCCTTGTTCACCCTCGTTCCGGCGGTGTGCTACCTGTTGAGCGCGGTGATCGCCAAACGCTACTACACGCTGAAAACGCCGTTCCTGAAAAAAATGATGGCCGAGCTGGCCGAGGGCGCGCGTCGCAACGAACAAGAATTCACGGCAGCCCCGATCGACAAAGAATGGCAAAACTAAGAGGACGTTTTAATGAAAATCAGTGATGGAAACTGGCTCATTCAACCAGGGCTTAACCTGATCCAACCCGTACAGGTTTACGAGGTGGAGCAGCAGGGAAATGAAATGGTGGTCTATGCCGCGCCGCGCGATGTCCGCGAACGCGCCTGGCAGCTGGATACGCCATTGTTCACTCTGCGCTTTTTCTCCCCCCAGGAAGGAATAATCGGCGTGCGTCTGGAGCACTTCCAGGGCGCGATGGATAACGGCCCGCACTATCCGCTGAACGTGCAGAAAGACGTCCATGTCGAAATAGAAAATACAGCCGAATTCGCTGAGCTGAAAAGCGGCAGCCTCAGCGTGCGCGTCACCAAAGGTGAATTCTGGGCGCTGGATTTTCTGCGCGACGGCGTGCGTATCACCGGTAGCCAGCTGAAAAACAACGGCTATGTGCAGGATAGTAAGACTGAGCGCAACTACATGTTCGAGCGCCTCGACCTCGGCGTCGGCGAAACCGTCTACGGCCTCGGCGAGCGCTTTACCGCGCTGGTGCGCAACGGCCAGACGGTAGAAACCTGGAACGAAGACGGCGGCACCAGCACCGAGCAATCCTACAAAAATATCCCGTTCTATCTGACCAACCGCGGCTACGGCGTGCTGGTGAATCATCCGCAGCGCGTCTCCTTCGAGGTGGGCTCGGAGAAAGTCTCTAAAGTCCAGTTCAGTGTTGAAGGCGAATACCTTGAGTACTTCGTCATCGACGGCCCGACGCCGAAAGCGGTGCTTAACCGCTATACGCAGTTCACCGGCCGCCCGGCGCTGCCGCCGGCATGGTCGTTTGGTCTGTGGCTGACGACCTCGTTTACCACCAACTATGACGAAGCGACGGTGAATAGTTTTATCGACGGCATGGCTGAGCGTAATCTGCCGCTGCATGTCTTCCACTTCGACTGCTTCTGGATGAAGGCCTTCCAGTGGTGCGATTTTGAATGGGATCCGCAGACCTTCCCGGACCCGGAAGGGATGATCAAGCGCCTGAAGGCGAAAGGCCTGAAGGTCTGCGTGTGGATCAACCCGTACATCGGCCAGCGTTCGCCGGTGTTCAAGGAGCTCAAAGAGAAGGGCTATCTGCTGAAGCGCCCGGACGGTTCGCTGTGGCAGTGGGATAAGTGGCAGCCGGGGCTGGCGATTTATGACTTCACCAATCCGGAAGCCTGTCAGTGGTACGCCGACAAACTAAAAGGTCTGGTGGCGATGGGGGTCGACTGCTTCAAGACCGACTTTGGCGAGCGTATCCCGACCGACGTCCAGTGGTTTGACGGTTCCGACCCGCAGAAAATGCACAACCACTACGCATTCATCTATAACGAGCTGGTGTGGAAGGTGCTGAAAGAGACCGTCGGCGAGCAGGAGGCGGTGCTGTTCGCCCGCTCCGCCTCGGTGGGCGCGCAGCAGTTCCCGGTGCACTGGGGCGGCGACTGCTACGCCAACTACGAATCGATGGCGGAAAGCCTGCGCGGCGGGCTGTCGATCGGCATGTCCGGCTTCGGGTTCTGGAGTCACGATATCGGCGGTTTCGAAAACACCGCGCCGGCCCACGTTTATAAGCGCTGGTGTGCCTTTGGCCTGCTGTCGAGCCACAGCCGGCTGCACGGCAGCAAATCCTATCGGGTGCCATGGGCCTACGACGAAGAGTCCTGCGACGTGGTACGCCACTTCACGCAGCTGAAATGCCGCATGATGCCGTATCTCTATCGCCAGGCGGCACTGGCCAACGAGTGCGGCACGCCGATGCTGCGCGCGATGATGCTCGAATTCCCGGACGATCCGGCCTGCGACTATCTCGACCGCCAGTATATGCTGGGTGATTCGGTCCTGGTGGCGCCGGTGTTCTCCGAGGCCGGGGAGGTGCAGTTTTATCTGCCGGAAGGACACTGGACGCACCTGTGGCATAACGATGAATTGCCGGGCAACCGCTGGCATAAGCAGCATCACGATGCGCTGAGCCTGCCGGTCTACGTTCGCGACAACACTCTACTGGCGCTGGGCAACAACGACCAGAAACCCGATTACGCCTGGCATGAAGGCACCGCCTTCCAGCTGTTCCACCTCGAGGATGGACGCGAGACACGCTGTGACGTTCCGGCGGCAGACGGCTCGACGATCTTCACTCTGAAGGCCAGGCGCCAGGGCAACACCATCGCTGTCAGCGGCGAAGGCGAGGCCCGCGGCTGGACGCTGTGTCTGCGCAATATCCCGCAGATAGCGGGCGTGCAGGGTGGGACGCAGGCCGGCAGCGAATGGGGTGTGGTGGTGAGCGCCGAGGGCAATACGCTGACGATTACCCTGTAAAACACCATCTTAACGGCTGCAGCCCTCTTCGCCCGGCGGAGAGGGTTTTTTTATTCCATTTTTGTACAAAAAGTAACGTTCATTTCATAGTGGTGACTCAGGCCGCAGACGCTGTCGCCGAACGGTGGTAGCGTATTCTGCCGCTGAGAGGAGCCCGCCATGGACTTAGAAAATATCTTTCGTGACGTGAAGCTAAGCAAAACGGAAATGACCGTGCTGCGCTTTATCCAGAACGACCCGGAGCAGTGTATCCGCAAGGGGATCCGCGCCGTGGCGGAGCAGTGCTACAGCAACCCCTCTTCGCTGGTACGGTTGGCGAAAAAGCTTAAGTTCAGCGGCTGGCTGGAGCTGGTCTATTTCATCAAGTTCAATATCACCATGCCGAAGCTCGATGTCACCAACGATATCGACTATATGAGCATTCAGCCGGAAGAAGCGCTGTCGCCGCTGCTGGCAAGCCTTAAACAGCAGCGCATCCTGATCCACGGCAGCGGCTTTTCACAACTGATCGCCCAGTATATTTACAACAAATTCCTCGTCACCGGCGTGAATGCCAGCCTGGCGCTGTGGCCGGATTACGAAATCCTCGAACAGAAAAACGCTGCCTGCTTCGACTCCATCTGGATCATTTCCAAATCCGGGCGCAGCAGCTCAGCGCTCAACTGGGTAAAGGCCCTGGAGGGGAAGGAGATTAATCTGGTCTGCTTTACCGGTGACTACCAAAGCCCGCTGGCGCAGGCTGCGGATACGGCGTTTATTATTCACGACCCGCAGAAGTTCGATGATGATATTTACTGGAGCAACCCGTTTTTCGGCTACTGCATATTGGGCTTTGAGCGGTTGTTAAAAATGTGGTTTACAAGCGCACCTTGCACGATGTAGCCCCGCTAAGCGCAGCGCGAGCGGGGGAGCATTCCCGGATGGCGGCTGGCGCCTTATCCGGGCTACCGGATTATGCGGCTATTTTGTCGGGTGGCGGCTTACGCCTGACCCGACCTACATAAAACACAACCGCTCCGTTCGTAGCCCTGCTAAGCGCAGCGCGAGCGGGGGAGCATTCCCGGATGGCGGCTGGCGCCTTATCCGGGCTACCGGGTGATGCGGCTATTTTGTCGGGTGGCGGCTTACGCCTGACCCGACCTACATAAAACACACCGCTCCGTTCGTAGCCCCGCTAAGCGCAGCGCGAGCGGGGGAGCATTCCCGGATGGCGGCTGGCGCCTTATCCGGGCTACCGGATGATGCGGCTATTTTGTCGGGTGGCGGCTTACGCCTGACCCGACCTACATAAAACACACACCGCTCCGCTCGTAGCCCCGCTAAGCGCAGCGCGAGCGGGGGAATCCCATTGGCAGCGGATTACCGCCAGGCGGCGAACTGATCATCGTCGAGGTAGGCCTCGACCAGGGTTTTTGCCAGCGAATAGGAACCGATCAGCGGGTGCGCCATCAGCGCCCGCACCGCCAGCGATTTATCCTGCTGCAGGATCGCCGCCACCGCCAGCCGCTCATACTCCTTCACGCAGGCAATCATATTTTTCTGCGCCGTCGGTACCTTGACTGGCGTCACCGGCTTGAGGCCATCCCGGCTCAGGTCGCAGCTGATCTCGATCACGTCGTCAGGGCGTAAAAAATCGAGAGTGCCATTATTCTGGATCGATACCACGATCCGCTTGGTGGTGGTGCTGTTCACCGCTTCCAGAATATCCAGCGCCACCCCGGCGTAGCCGCCGGTATCCGGCTCTTCGATAAACTGGCGCAGCGTCAGCGGTTCGCGGGTGTGGAATTTCTCCTGCTGCGACTCGTTCTGCATGTAGCTGTTTTCCCGGCGCAGGTAATGCTGCATCCAGATGGTAAAGGCGGCTTCTGGCTGCGTTCTGACATCCACGGTGCGCAGCGCTTCGCGCATCTCATGATTGATGTGAGCGATCTGCTCTCCGCGCGTCTCGCCGGCCTCCTGAATCGCCTTCAGCGCCACCTCGCGATAGTAGTAATAATAGAGATATTCATTGAGTAGCTGATTATCGCAAAGCCGCACCAGCTCGGGTGAGAAGTACTGCATCGCCGTCTTCTGGTACAGCTCCGGGCTGGCGATCAGCCGTTCGGTTACCTCTTCCCCGCGAACGGTGAAGTGGGTAAACCAGGAGAAATGGTTCAGCCCATAGCATTCCACGCTGAGGTCGCGTTCCTCACAGCCAAGGATCGCTGGCAATTCACGAATCAGCTCGGAGGGAGCATCGCAGATCCCATAGACCCGGCGCTTAAAGCCGGACTTAATAATCGCTTCCGTCACCAGACCTGACGGGTTGGTAAAGTTAAACAGAATGGCGTCGTCGGCGGCATGTTCTTCGATCAGCCGGCAATAGCGAAGGATCGCCGGGATCGAGCGCATGGCCATCGCGAAGCCGCCGGCGCCAGTGGTCTCCTGGCCGAGGGTGTTATGCTGCAGCGCAATGCGTTCGTCGCGAATGCGGCTTTCGTCACCGCCAACCCGCAGGGTGGTAATGATATAGTTGGCATCCTGCAGCGCCGCGACCGGGTCGGTAGTGGTACTAAACTGAATATCCGGGCGAATAGTATTAAATACATAGCGGGCAATTTCGCCAAATATCGCCAGATTATCCGCGGAATTATCGAGAAAAATGACTTCTGTTAAACCAATGCGGTGAGCGTTATAGGCCAGAGATTTCGCTAAAAATGCAGAGCGAACGCCGCCCCCGCCTAATACGGTTAATTTCATACAAACTCCTCATTAATTTTCTGCTAACCAGTTATCAACCCGGGAACGTACCTGTCCCACTTTTACGCCATAAATAACCTGAACTTCATTTCGATTTCGTACGACGCCGTTGGCGCCGGTATTTTTTAATTGCGCGTCATCAACCCTCGCCATATCGCGCACGGTCACGCGCAAGCGAGTAAAACAATTATCGACGGAAAGAATATTCTCCTTGCCCCCGAGACCGCGGATAATGTCATCGGTGACCGATTGCGGCTGCGCAACTTTCTGACGGTACTCTGCTTTGCTGTAGAGCTTCACGTTCTCGTCATCTTCCCGGCCCGGCGTTTTCAGGTTCAGTTTCACCACCAGGGTACGGAAAATTACGTAGTAGACGGCAAACTGGCCGATACCGATAAGGACATAGCCCGGCCAGCGCGTTAACGAGACCGGCAGCGGCAGGTTATAGATCAGAAACTCGATCAGGCCCGATGCTCCCCAGGGACGTACGGTGAAAATGTCGCAAATGGCCTGCGAGGCGGCGGTTAACGTCGCGTGGATCACCCACAGCAGCGGCGAGACAAACAAGAAAGTAAACTCAATCGGTTCGGTGATGCCGGTCAGCATCGAGGTGATGATCGCTGGCAGTAGAATCGCCTTTGCCATCGCTTTTTTTTCCGGCTTCGCGGTGTGGTAGAACGCCAGCGAGGCGCCCGCCAGGCCAAAGATAGTGGTCATCCCTTGTTGCGAAAAACGTAATGCGTCGTTCATGACCGGCGTTAGGTCGGGATGGCGCATATAGGCGAGGAAAATGGCCTGGGTGCCGGAGACCACCTGACCATCCACGTTCAGCGTGCCGCCAATTTGGGTGAGCTGGAAGGGGGACCAGACGAAATGGTGCAGGCCGGTTGGGATAAGAAATTTTTCAAAGAAACCATAGACGAAGACCCCGGCAACCCCAGCATTTTTCATAAAACCGGTGAGGGCAGAGATGCCGTGGGTCATAAAGGGCCAAATCCAGGTAAAGGCGATGGCGTAGAAGATAACCACCGGCGTCATCGCCACCAGCGTTAGCTTGGCGCCACCGTACATCGACAGCGCGCCGGGCAGCTCAATGGCTGAGACTTTATTGTGCACCCACGCAATCGTGCAGCCGAGAATAATGCCAAGGAAAACACCCATATCCACCACCACAAAGCCCAGCAGCTGGGTTTGTCCGGTGCCATAATATTCACCGTTAATTTTTTCGGCGAGTCCGTGGATATGTTCCAGCCAGGAGTGGTTGGCGCCAAGAAACATAATGAAGCACATGACTGCAACCAGCGCAACTTCGGTTTTTTTATCTTTTGCCAGGCCATAGCTAATACCGACGCAAAATAATAAGCCGAGATTGCCAAATAAAGGCCAAAAGGTGTCGCCGAGCATTTGACCAAGCTGGTGTAAGAAACTGGTTTCAGCAATTAATGTCGGATTAGTTAATACTGAACTGAGGGCCAGAATTAAACCAATGACCGGCAAGAACAATACGGCGCCGATCATGGCCCGGGAGAATTTTTGCATATTCTCCAGAATACGTTGACGTATTTCAGGCATGATTGATCCTTTTATATTTTTGTAGGTACAGGGAGCGGTTTGTTTTTATCGACTTCCAGTATTTTGGTTATAGCAATTCTGGTATTTGAAAGGAACTTGTTGCGCTAAATAGGTACAGATAGCCGCGTATTGCGTACAGGTTTCAGGACCCTCACGCCAACACTCTCCCTGAAAGGGAGAGTGTTATCAGAGTGGAATTTTTGCAGAGAAGTATTCCCTCTCCCCATGGAGGGGAGGGGGATGGGGCATCGCTATGGGGTGACGGGAGCGGGCGCTGGTGTGGTGGGGGCGGTATTGACCTCACCGTTGCGCATCGTTTGCGCCACCTGCTGTTTCTCCATATTTACGGCGCTGAGCTGTGCGTTGACCGTCGGCTTGAGCGGGGCATCCGCCTGCATGCTGCCGCTGGCGGTCAGCTGGACATTGCCATCCCCGCTAATGGGAAGCGAAGGCCAGCCCCAGGCCTGCAGAATATTCAGCGGCACGCCGCGGCCGGTAAAGCTGAGATTGACCTGGCGCTGCGGCAGCTGGGATACCGCGGCGGTGGCCTGCAGAATGCCGCGCTCGGTGAAGGCGCTAAGCTCAGTGATATTGACCGTCGAGGCGGTGGCGCTCAGCTTGAGTGACGGGCGGCGCACGTCAATCCGGTTAAAAGTCGCCGCCGCGGCGTTCAGCGTCGCGCTACCGTTCCATACCCCCCAACTGCCGTTTTTCACCAGCTGTAGCTCGCCGCCATAGCCGTCGAGAGCGGTAATTTGCCATGGGAAGGCAGGGTCGACATCGATGATCAGGTTGCGGCTGGCGCTGAATTTTTTCAGCGTCAGGCTTTGCAACCAGGCTGGCATCGGCTCCATCCACAGCTGTTTCCAGTTCGCCGGCAGCGTGTACTCCAGCCCGGCGAAGGCGGTATCGTCGAGCACCAGCGCGTTCCCGGCGCGCAGCCAGTTGCCGGAGGTGCGCACCATGCCACCCTCCCAGCGCGAAGTGAACTGGCGCAGCGCAATGCCCTGGGGAGAGAATTCGGCATTGAGGATCGGGTCGAAGAAGTGCAGCGAACCGTAGATAAATTCGCTGGCGTTCATCGACAGCGTGCCGTCCTGGCTCTGCCAGCCGCCGTGGCTAAGCGTCAGGTTGCGCAGGCTCAGGTCGAGGTCGGTTACCGCCCAGTCCGGCCCCTGCAGGCGGGCATCAGTGATATCCAGGCGGCCAATCTGCAGAGAGGGGACCGTGGTTAACGGCGCGAAAAACTCGGCCAGCGAGGCGGGGCTCTGCAGTCGAATCTCATTGAGCTGGAGGTTATCCACCAGCCAGCTGCCGTCGGCGCTGCGTTTCGCATTGCCGGTTAAGGTGCCACGGGCGATATCCGCGCCGAGGGTGGAGAGGGTGACCTCGCCATGATCAATCTTTCCCTGAATCAGAACGTTGCTGGCTTCGACGCCATTGAGCGTCATCGAGCCTGCGCTCATCTGGACCTGCGTCGTTTTTCCCAGCACATTGCCCGCCTCCGGCGTCCATGGACTGACGCCACCGGTGACGCGCTGCGCGCTGAGCGCCCAGCCGGTTTCCGGGCTGTTGAAAGCCATATTGCGCAACATCAGCCGGTCGGCAGCGAACGGCAGGTCGGCAGAGTGGGGTGACAGATTCAGGGTGCCGTCGTTCAGCACAATCTCATCTGCATGCAGCGGATCGCTAAACTGGCGGGTACTGAAGCCAATATCGACCGTTTTTGCCACCAGGGTGGCTGGCTTGCCTTCCCGACCAAAGGTGACGTTTTGCAGCTGCACATGAAGAGGAGAGGAGAAATCGTGTTCCATCGCATCGAAGGAGACCTGCCAGCCGGTGCCATTGCTGAGCCAGGCGCTGGCCTGGCGGGCACCCCAGTGGGTTTGCAGCAGGAACCACGCGCCAACAATGACGAGTAGTAGAGCGACTAGCAGCCAGAGAATCAGCTTTCCAAGAAATTTCATGGTCTTCCATTCTGTGAGATGCACATCACCGTGTTATGCCCGATTTAGGCGCACTTCTCAAGGCGGGCGTGGTTTATTTCGGTGATGGGGCCGGTGGCGGAGGGCAACGCTGGCGCGTCCCGGCCGATGGTACGACCGGGAGCGCGTCTAATCAGGCTTTTTCTGGCGGGAAAATTAAATTCAGAACAATCGCCGTGATGCCGCCGGCGGCAATCCCGGAGGAGAGCAGGTTTTTCAGCCAGTCCGGCGCGAACTGCAGGATCAGTGGCTGCTGTGACACGCCGAGACCCACCGCCAGCGACAGGGCGATAATCAGGATCGCGCGACGGTTCAGCGGCTCGCGGGAGACGATGCGTACGCCGGACGCGGCAATGGTGCCGAACATCACCAGCGTGGCGCCGCCGAGCACTGGCTCAGGGATATGCTGGACGAAGCCGCTCACCGCCGGGAACAGACCGAGGACGATCAGCATCAGGGCGACCACGAAGCCGACGTAGCGGCTGGCGACGCCGGTCAGCTGGATCACACCGTTGTTCTGGCCGAAGCAGGAGTTCGGGAAGGTGTTGAAAACCGCGGAAACAAAGGAGTTCAGGCCGTTAGCCAGCACGCCGCCTTTCAGGCGCTTCATATACAGCGGACCGGAGACAGGCTGTTCGGAGACGTCGGAGGTGGCGGTGATATCGCCGATGGTTTCCAGGGAGGTGATCATAAATACCAGCATCAGGGGCAGCAGCAGGCTCCAGTCGATGCCGAGGCCATAGTAGAGCGGCGTCGGAACGGTGATGAGGCTGCTGTTGGTTGAGTCGGTGTTGGCCGGCAGCATATCGAGGAACCATGCTGCCAGATAGCCCGCCGCCATGGCGATCACTAGCGAAGCGATGCGCAGGTACGGGTTGCGCTGGCGGTTGAGGATAATAATCAGCGCCAGCACGATGCCCGCCAGCAGCAGGTTCTTCGGCGCGCCAAAGGTATGGTCGGCCATCGCCGCGTAGCCGCCGCCGATGGAAGTCAGACCGACCTGAATTAGCGACAGGCCGATAATCATCACCACGACGCCGGAGACCAGCGGGGTAATGATGCGGCGCGCCAGATGCAGAACCCGGGAGAGGACCATTTCCGTGCAGCTGGCCAGCATCAGGGTGCCGAACAGGGCGGCCATCATTGTGGGGACGTCGGCGCCGCCGGTTTTCAGCGCGGTGCCGCCCATGATCAGCGGGGCGACAAAGTTGAAGCTGGTGCCCTGGATGGAGAGCAATCCGGAGCCGACCGGGCCCCAGGCTTTGATCTGGATAATGGAGGCGACGCCGGAGGCGAACAGCGACATGCTGATGATGTGTTGGGTATCTTGCGCCGGGAGACCGAGAGCCTGACAGATTAACAACGCCGGGGTGATCACCGCGACAAACATCGCCAGCAGGTGCTGGAAGGCGGCGAACAGGGTTTGCGGAAGCGGCGGGCGATCTTCGAGGCGGTAGATTAATTCGCTGGCTGGTTTATGCGCAACCGGTTGCGCATTTTCTGACTCTGCGGTGTTAACGGACATCACAAGCATTCCCAAGGTGGCAAAGCGGGAATTTTATCGGACTGTAGACCAAAAGCAAACGTTTGCCAGCGTTTAGCCATAAAAATTTATGCCGTGAATATGTGCAACGGGGTTATTAACATTTTGTATGCTAAATCGCATCATTAAGGATACAAAATATCTTTTTCTGTCATTTTTTCCGCCGTTCTGCGTAAAATCCCCCTCTGACTCCTCATGATGAGAAGCTAAAGACACCAGGAATATCGTCGCGTGTGAATGGATCATGCGCCCATAAGGAGCTTTTTATGTTTCACCTCGATACCTTATCGACGCTTGTTGCCGCAACGCTTGTGTTGCTACTTGGCAGAAAACTCGTACAAACCGTTCCCTTCCTCAAGAAATACACCATTCCTGAACCCGTTGCCGGCGGTCTGCTGGTGGCGCTGGCGCTGCTGGTACTGAAAAAAAGCATGGATATCGAAATTGATTTCGATATGAGCCTGAAAGACCCGCTGATGCTGGCGTTCTTCGCCACTATCGGCCTTAACGCTAACCTCGCCAGCCTGCGGGCGGGTGGCAAAGTGCTGGGCACGTTTCTGATCGTGGTGGTCGGCCTGCTGCTGTTGCAGAATGCCCTCGGTATCGGCATGGCGAAGCTGCTGGGGCTGGATCCGCTGATGGGGCTACTGGCCGGATCTATCACCCTTTCCGGCGGCCACGGTACCGGAGCGGCATGGAGCAAGCTGTTCGTCGAGCGCTACGGTTTTGCCAACGCCACCGAAGTGGCGATGGCCTGCGCGACCTTTGGTCTGGTGTTGGGTGGTCTGATCGGCGGCCCGGTGGCGCGTTACCTGGTGAAACACTCTTCCTCACCGGACGGCACACCGGACGATCAAATGGCGCCGACCGCCTTTGAAAAGCCGGACGTAGGGCGGGTGATCACCTCGCTGGTGCTGATTGAAAGTATTGCCCTGATTGCTATCTGTCTGACGGTGGGTAAGGTCGTTGCGCAATTGCTGGCGGGGAGCGTCTTCGAGCTGCCGACCTTCGTCTGCGTGCTGTTTATCGGTGTGATCCTCAGCAATAGCCTGGCGCTGGCGGGGCTGTATCGGGTGTTCGATCGCGCAGTATCGGTGTTGGGTAACGTCAGCCTGTCGCTGTTCCTCGCCATGGCGCTGATGAGCCTCAAGCTGTGGGAGCTAGCCTCTCTGGCGCTGCCGATGATTATTATCCTGGCGGTGCAGGCGCTGGCGATGGCGCTGTATGCGGTGTTCGTCACCTACCGGATGATGGGCAAAAACTACGATGCCGCGGTGCTGGCAGCAGGCCATTGCGGCTTTGGTCTGGGGGCAACACCAACGGCGATTGCCAATATGCAGGCGATTACTGACCGCTTTGGCCCATCGCATATGGCTTTCCTGGTGGTGCCGATGGTGGGGGCGTTCTTTATTGATATCGTCAACGCGCTGGTGATTAAGCTGTACCTGCTGCTGCCGATATTTGGCTGATAAAAAACCCGGAGGCGGTGCTGCGCACCTGTCCGGGCTACAAGATCGTGCTGTTTGGGGTTTTGTAGCCCGGCTAAGGCGTTTACGCCGCAAGCCGGGAATACCTCCACAATCTTACGCTTCGTCGTGCTCTTCCCACGCTAACGCGCGTTTCACCGCTTTCTTCCAGCCGCTGTAACGATAGTTGCGCTCGGTGGTTTCAATCCCCGGGCGGAATTCGCGCTCAATTACCGCTTTTTCCTGCAGCTCGTCCAGATTCTGCCAGAAACCGACCGCCAGACCGGCCAGGTAGGCCGCGCCCAGCGCCGTCACTTCGCGCACTTCTGGCCGCTCGACGCGGGTGCCGAGGATATCGGACTGGAACTGCATCAGGAAGTTGTTGGCCACCGCGCCGCCGTCCACGCGCAGAGCGTGCAGACGAATACCGGAGTCTGCCTGCATCGCCTCCAGCACATCGCGGGTCTGATAGGCGATAGACTCCAGGGTGGCACGAATAATGTGGTTTGAGTTCACGCCACGGGTCAGGCCGAAGATCGCGCCGCGGGCATACGGGTCCCAGTACGGCGCGCCAAGACCGGTGAACGCGGGTACCACGTACACACCGTTGGTATCCTTCACTTTGGTGGCGAAGTACTCGGAATCGAAGGCATCGCTGATGAGCTTCATCTCGTCGCGCAGCCACTGAATAGACGCGCCGGCCATAAACACCGCCCCTTCCAGCGCGTAGTTCACCTCGCCGCGCGGGCCACAGGCGATGGTGGTCAGCAGACCGTGGGTGGAAGTGACCGCTTTTTCTCCGGTATTCATCAGCATAAAGCAGCCGGTGCCGTAGGTGTTTTTCGCCATCCCTTCTTTGACGCACAGCTGGCCGAACAGGGCCGCCTGCTGATCACCGGCGATCCCGGCGATAGGAATACGAGTCCCGCCTTTACCACCAATGTTGGTCTGACCGTACACTTCGGACGACTTGCGCACTTCCGGCAGCATGGCGCGCGGAATATCCAGCGCGTCGAGCATCTTGTCGTCCCAGTCCAGGTCGTGGATGTTGAACAGCATGGTACGCGAGGCGTTGGTATAGTCGGTAACGTGCACGCGGCCCTGGGTCATCTTCCAGATAAGCCAGGTGTCCACGGTGCCGAACAGCAGCTCGCCGCGCTTCGCACGCTCACGGGAACCTTCGACATGGTCGAGGATCCATTTCACTTTGGTGCCGGAGAAGTAGGGGTCTACCACCAGGCCAGTGGCCTTGCGGATATACTCTTCCATTCCGTCACGTTTGAGCTGCTCGCAGATCTCTGCGGTGCGGCGGCACTGCCAGACGATAGCGTTGTAGATCGGTTTGCCGGTCTCGCGCTCCCATACCACCACGGTCTCACGCTGGTTGGTGATGCCGATGGCCGCGATCTGATCGGAGCTGATATCCGCTTTGGCCAGCGCTTCGACCAGCGTCGAGCTTTGGGACGCCCAGATTTCCATTGGGTCGTGTTCGACCCAGCCTGGCTTAGGATAAATTTGTTCAAATTCTCGCTGGGAGACGCTGACGATATTGGCATCATGATCCATCACAACGGCTCGGGAGCTGGTAGTGCCCTGGTCAAGCGCAACGATATATTTTTTGTCGGTCATAGTCGGTGTCCCGTAGTCAGATTACAGCGAAGCTTTATGTTGAGTGGTGGAAGAGGAGGGGCTCTGTTGCTCTTCCTCCACGCAGGTGTCGCAAGGCAGGTGACGGCCAATCAGCTTACGATAGCTGAATGCGCCCAGCGCCGCGCCGACCACCGGTGCGCACAGCGGCACCAGGAAATAAGGAATATCTTTGCCGCCGGTGAAGGCGACGTCACCCCACCCCGCCAGCCAGGCGAAGGCTTTCGGGCCGATGTCACGCGCCGGGTTCATGGCGAAGCCGGTCAGCGGTCCCATGGAGGCGCCAATCACCGCGATCAGCAGGCCAATCAGCAGCGGGGCCAGCGGGCCGCGCGGTATGCCGTTGCCATCGTCGGTCAGCGCCAGGATGACGCCCATCAGGATAGCGGTAATCACCATCTCTACCGCGAAGGCCTGCACAAAATTGATATGTGGGTTCGGGTAAGTGGAGAAGATGCCAGCCAGATCAAGGCTTTCCACGCTGCCGCGGACCATATGGTGGGTGGTTTCATAATCGAGGAAAAGATTGTAATAAAGCCCGTAAACTAATGCCGCAGCGCAAAAGGCGCCAGCGAATTGCGAAATAATAAAAGGGACCACTTTGCGGCCATCGAAGCAGGCGAACAGCCACAGTGCGATAGTCACCGCAGGGTTAAGGTGCGCACCGGAAACCCCGGCGGTCAGGTAGATCGCCATGGCGACGCCCAGACCCCAGATGATGCTGATTTCCCATTGCCCGAAGCTGGCTCCCGCGACCTTGAGCGCAGCCACGCACCCAACGCCGAAGAAGATCAACAACCCGGTACCGAGGAACTCTGCGATGCACTGGCCTTTTAAGGTTGATGTTTGGCTCATAATCGAATCCTGAAGCGTGGTGATGATTATTGTATGTAGGGTGGTCACGGACGACCATATTGCCATGTAGGCATAGTGTTAATTTATCGTTAACGAGCAAAAACGAGAAATATCGAACTTCAAATGTGTGTACCTCGTCAAGAAAATGAGCGTTTTCGCGCCATTCGCGCGCATTCAGACCTCTGCCGTAGCGTTTCACCTCGCATTTTGTTAACCATAAAATTAACAATGACTCATGAAGTACGAGCGAACTGCGCTGAAAGCACCAGGTAAAGACTGAAAAGTGTTGCAAACCGCAATCTGCGCGGCTTGCCGCTGGACAGGGGCGGCGGGGATTCATACAATCGACGATAACACCGCTATGTGCGCTAATTTTCGTTAAGGCGGGACCGCGTATACGAAACACGAGTTTCTATCAACGCCTTGCAAGTTCAGGAGAGGTATGACGATGTCATTAGAAGTGTTTGAGAAATTAGAATCTAAGGTTCAGCAGGCGATTGATACCATCACTCTGTTGCAGATGGAAATCGAAGAGCTGAAAGAGAAAAACAACACCCTGGTGCAGGAAGTTCAGAGCGCGCAGCATGGTCGCGAAGAGCTGGAGCGCGAAAACAGCCAGTTGAAAGAGCAGCAGCAGGGCTGGCAGGAGCGTCTGCAGGCGCTCCTGGGCCGTATGGAAGAAGTCTAATCGCTTCGCGCCCTCTCCCGTCCGGGAGGGGGCAATCCTCCCTCACCGCTTTATATCCACAAGTTATAGCCAATCTTTTTTTATTCTTTAATCATTGATTCGCTTTCTGGCACGCTTAGCCCATCACAACACATAAAGAGAGCGGTGCGATGAATAAGTGGGGCGTAGGGTTAACTCTGTTGCTGGCATCCGCCAGCGTTCTGGCAAAAGACTATCAGTTATTAAACGTATCTTATGATCCAACGCGCGAGCTGTACGAACAGTACAACAAAGCGTTCAGCGCGCACTGGAAGCAGGAGACCGGCGACAACGTGGTGATCCGCCAGTCGCACGGTGGTTCTGGCAAACAGGCGACTTCGGTAATTAACGGTATTGAAGCTGATGTGGTCACACTGGCACTCGCCTACGATGTCGACGCCATTGCTGAACGCGGCCGCATCGATAAAAACTGGCTGAAACGCCTGCCGGATAACTCCGCGCCGTATACCTCCACCATCGTGTTCCTCGTCCGCAAGGGCAACCCGAAACAGATCCATGACTGGAACGACCTGATCAAACCGGGCGTGTCGGTCATTACCCCGAACCCGAAAAGCTCCGGCGGCGCCCGCTGGAACTATCTGGCAGCCTGGGGCTATGCTCTGCATCAGAATCACGGCGACCAGGCGAAAGCCCAGGAGTTCGTCAAGGCGCTGTATAAAAACGTGGAAGTGCTGGACTCCGGCGCGCGTGGTTCGACCAATACCTTCGTAGAGCGCGGGATCGGCGATGTGCTGATCGCCTGGGAAAACGAAGCGCTGCTGGCGACCAACGAACTGGGCAAAGACAAGTTTGAAATCGTGACTCCGAGTGAGTCGATTCTGGCTGAGCCGACCGTCTCGGTGGTTGATAAAGTGGTGGATAAGAAAGGCACGCGCCAGGTAGCGGAAGCGTACCTGAAGTATCTCTACTCGCCGGAAGGCCAGGAGATTGCGGCGAAGAACTTCTACCGCCCGCGCGATCCGAATGTGGCGAAGAAATATGCTAATGAGTTCCCGAAACTGAAGCTGTTTACCATCGATCAGGAGTTCGGCGGCTGGACGAAAGCGCAGAAAGAGCACTTCTCCAACGGCGGCACCTTCGACCAGATTAGCCAGCGTTAATTCTTTTGGCCCTGCTTGCACTACGCTTAGCAGGGCTACAGTTCTGCACCGAGCCATAGCCCGGGTAAGGCGTCAGCCGCTGCCCGGGAAAACGCCTCACCCGTCATCTGTTTTCATTTAGTCATCAAATTACGTTACTCTTCCGCTTCAGGCTTAACAGGGAATGAAAATGAGAAGAGTAAGATACTTTTTGCTGGCGCTGCTGGTGGCGATCCTCGCGGCGCTGGCGGGCGGCTACTACTGGCTGCACTCTGGCAACCCGGACGCGTTGCGCAAGATTGTCCTGCAGCAGTGCGTTCCCCATCAGCAACAACAGCAAAACCCGTCGCCGTGCGCGGAAGTGAACCTCAAGGGCGGCTATGTGCTGTTTAAAGACCGTAACGGCCCGCTGCAGTATTTGCTGATGCCGACCTACCGCATCAACGGCACCGAAAGCCCGCTGCTGTTGGATCCGCTGACGCCGAACTTCTTCTGGCAGGCCTGGCAGGGGCGTGAGATCATGAGCCAGCGCCACGGCGCGCCGGTTCCTGATAACGCGATATCGCTGGCGATTAACTCGCGCAGCGGACGCACGCAAAACCATTTCCATATACATATCTCCTGCCTGCGCCCCGATGTGCGTGCGCAGTTAGATAAAGAGGCGGCGGCGGTGAGCAGTCGCTGGCTGCCGCTACCGGGTGGGCTCCAGGGCCATGAATACCTGGCGCGTCGGGTGACAGAGGCCGAACTGGCCCAGCGCAGCCCGTTCCTGATGCTGGCGGAAGAGGTGCCGGAAGCGCGCGAACATATGGGACGCTTCGCGCTGGCGATGGCGCAGCAAACCGACGGCTCATTGGTGCTGCTGGCGACGGAGCGTAACCTGCTGACCTTGAACCGGGCCTCAGCGGAAGAAATTCAGGATCATCGCTGCGCCATCCTTAACGCAAACCACTAGTTCTGGCGTTTACCTGTCTTACCTGTCGTCGTATTCTTGCTGAAAAAAACGACAGGAGACAGGCATGTCGCTCTGGCTTACCCACCCGCTGTTCCTTCCTTCACTGATTGTCGGCGTCACCATTCTCCTCTGGGCGACGTCGCTGCTACCGGAATTTATCACCGCGCTGCTGTTCTTCGCGGCGGCGATGATGACGAAAATCGCTCCGCCGGAAGTGATCTTCGGCGGCTTTGCCTCTTCGGCGTTCTGGCTGGTGTTCAGCGGCTTTGTGCTCGGCATCGCGATCCGTAAAACCGGGCTGGCGGACCGGGCGGCGCAGGCGCTGTCGGCCAGGCTCACCGACTCCTGGCCGAGGATGGTCGGCAGTGTGGTGTTGCTGAGCTATGCCCTGGCGTTCGTGATGCCCTCCAACATGGGACGCATCGCGCTGCTGATGCCGATCGTGGCGGCGATGGCCCGCCGCGCGGGTATTGCCGACGGCAGCCGCGGCTGGTTCGGCCTGGCGCTGGCGGTGGGGTTCGGCACCTTTCAGCTTTCGGCGACGATTTTGCCCGCCAACGTGCCAAATCTGGTGATGAGCGGCGCGGCGGAAGGCTCATACGGTATCCATCTGAATTATGTTCCCTATTTACTGCTGCATACGCCGGTGCTTGGCTGGCTGAAAGGGGCGGTGCTGGTGGCGCTGATTTGCTGGCTGTTTCCCGGCAAGCCGCATCCACCGCGTGACCTGGCGCCGCTGCCGCCGATGAGCCGCGACGAGAAGCGTCTGGTGTGGCTGCTGGCGGTGGTGCTGACGCTATGGGTGACTGAGAGCTGGCACGGCGTCGGCCCGGCGTGGACCGGCCTGGCAGCGGCTGTGGTGACGCTGCTGCCGCGGGTGGGCTTTATCAGCGGCGAGGAGTTTGCCAGCGGGGTGAATATGCGCACCTGCATTTACGTCGCCGGGATTCTGGGGCTGGCGATCGCCGTTACCCAAACCGGAATTGGCGGCGCGGTGGGTAATGCGCTGCTGCAAGTGATGCCCCTGGATAAAGACAATCCATTCACCAGCTTCCTGGCGCTGACCGGGATAACCAGCGCGCTGAACTTTATTATGACCGCTAACGGCGTCCCGGCGCTCTACACCACCTTTGCGCAGAGCTTTGCCGACGCGACCGGCTTTCCGCTGCTAAGCGTGATCATGATCCAGGTGTTGGGCTATTCCACGCCGCTGCTGCCCTATCAGGCGTCGCCGATCGTGGTGGCGATGGGGTTAGGCAAGGTCCCGGCGAGGGCGGGGATGCAACTGTGTCTGGCGCTGGCGGCGGTGAGTTATCTGATTTTGCTGCCGCTGGACTACGCGTGGTATCAGCTGTTGGGGAAACTGTAACGGTAAAAGAAAGCCCGGCTTGCGCTGTGCCAGGCCGGGCTCTCAAGTGTTGTCAGTCACCCCGGTCGCGTGTCGCCACCGGGAAAAGCGGATTACGCTTTTTTCGCTGCTTCTGCTGCTTTAACGATCACCGCGAAAGCGTCTGCTTTCAGGGATGCGCCGCCAACCAGCGCGCCGTCGATGTCCGGCTGGGTGAACAGCTCTGCGGCGTTGCCAGCGTTAACGGAACCGCCGTACTGGATGATCACTTGCTCAGCGATTTTCGCGTCAGCTTTAGCAATGTGGTCACGGATGAATTTGTGCACCGCTTGTGCCTGAGCCGGGGTCGCGGATTTGCCGGTACCGATAGCCCATACGGGTTCGTAAGCGATTACCACGCCTTCGAAAGCGGCAGCGCCCTGGGTTTTCAGCACGGCGTCGATCTGACGGGCGCAAACTTCTTCGGTTTTGCCCGCTTCGTTTTCCGCTTCGGTTTCACCGATGCACAGAACCGGGGTCAGACCCTGCTCTTTCAGCACGGCGAATTTCTTCGCGATCAGCTCGTCAGATTCTTTGTGGTAGGTACGACGCTCGGAGTGGCCAATGATGATGTACTGCGCGCCGATATCTTTCAGCATTTCGGCGGAGGTTTCGCCGGTGAAAGCGCCGGACAGATTCACGTCAACGTTCTGCGCGCCCAGGTGAATGTGGCTGCCTTCTGCCGCACGCTTAGCCAGGTCCAGATACATTTCCGGCGGGGCGATGGCAACTGCACAGCCGCTTACGCCAGCCAGTTCGGTACGCAGGTTCGCAACCAGTTCGTTTACCATGTGGCGGCTGCCGTTCAGTTTCCAGTTACCCATCACTAAAGGATGTCGCATTTTAATTCTCCACGCTACTTAAGCGAATTAAGGAATATAGCCGCCCCAGAGGGCAGCATGGTCTGTGAAACAGTATAGAGACTCGTCACTGGAAAGGCTTTGCTTTTTGTCATTTATTGTTGCCTTCCAGCGTTTCAGATAACGCCAGCTTAATCGGTTCAATGGCGAAGGTCAGGCCCTTTTCCCCATGATCTGCCACCACATAGCGTACGGCACCTTCGGTATCGGCTAAGTAGCGTTTGCCTTTGCCGACGGCCAGCAGTTTCTGCAGCTTTTGCTGGCTTTGCGCTGGGCTAAGGGTAGGCACGAAGGCGCGGATCATGGCGCTCATATACTCCAGCGCTTTGGCCTTCGCCGCTTTTTGTTCCGGCCCCTGGATCGGCAGCCAGGTGATCTGCATGGATTTGATCTTCAGCGTACCGCGCTCGAGCGCGGTAGAGGCATAAAGATTTTCGTTTATTTTGCTGGCGGCGCGGGTCAGGTTAGCCCGATCCCGGCTGGTTGATATCGAACGGAATTCGTTCAGGGGCAGCTTCGGGTTATCAGCGTTAAATTTTTCCCGGAACTGGCTGATCGACAGGTCAAAGCTCGGTGCGCCGGAGAGCAGGTAGGGCGCTGCAGCGGTCGTCGATTCGCTCTCTGCGGACAACGCGTGCGGGCCGACGGCAAGGCCCATCAGCCCACTTAACCACAAGATTGTCCACTTCTTCATGCCCGTCGTTCCTTTTTTTGCCTGCTGACGATTAAATCGGGAAGCGCGGCGCTTGTCAAAAAGTCACGACGCCAGGGTAAACTACGCAGACGATGATGATAAGGAAAAACTCATGACCCTACAGCAGTGGTTATTCTCAATTAAAGGGCGTATTGGCCGCCGCGATTTCTGGATCTGGATTGCCATCTGGCTGGTGACCATGAGCGCCCTGTTTACCCTGGCAGGTAGTAATCTGCTCAATCTGCAGACGGCAGCGTTTATTATTGTCTGCCTGCTGTGGCCGACGGCGGCGGTGGTGGTCAAGCGGCTACACGATCGCGGTAAATCCGGGCTGTGGGCGCTGCTGATGATTCTGGCGTGGATGCTGCTGGCGGGGAACTGGGCGATGCTGCCGCAGGTCTGGCAGTGGGGCGTCGGGCGCTTTGTGCCGACGTTGATTATCGTCATGATGTTGATCGACCTGGGGGCGTTTGTCGGCACCCAGGGCGAGAATAAGTTCGGCAAGGAGACCCAGGACGTGCGCTGGAAAGCGGACGCCTGATTACCAGTAGTGCTCCGCCGTCATGTGGCCCGGCCGGCGACGCAGATGTTTGGTCATCTGCCGGGTCTCTTTTAACAGCTGCTGGGTATCGCGCACCATTTGTGGGTTGCCGCACAGCATCACATGGCTGGTGTCTGTGGTCATTGGCAGACCGACGGCCTCTTCCAGCGCCCCGGTTTCAATTAAAAACGGTACCCGGCCGGTCAGCGAGCCTGCCACGGTTTCGCGGCTGACCACCGTCTGAATGCGGAGTTTGCCGGCGTAGCGCTGCTCCAGTTCGCGCATTAGCGGCAGATAGCTCAGGTCCGCGGCGTAGCGGACGGCGTGGACCAGCACCAGGTTATTAAAGCGCTCAAGGTCCTTGCCTTCCTGCAAAATTGACAGGTACGGCCCCAGCGCAGTGCCGGTCGCCAGCATCCACAGGGTATCGCAATCCGGTACCTCCTCGAGGACGAAGAAGCCTGCCGCTTCACTCACCACCAGGACTTCATCGCCCGGCTTCAGCGCCGCCAGACGCGGGCTCAGCTTGCCTTCCGGGACGGTCACCAGATAGAACTCGAGATCGGGATTGCCGGGAGCATTGACGTAGGAGTAGGCGCGCTGCACGCGCTCGCCGTCGATTTCCAGCCCAAGCTTGGTAAATTGCCCGGCGGTAAACGGCTGGACAGGCGCCCGCACGTACAAACTGAACAAAGCATCCGTCCAGTACTCCACTTTTGTCACTTTGCCGCTAACCCAGTCCGCCATCGTCTTCTCCTGTTGCCAAGCGATGCCTTATCTTCGGTCCAGACGAGCCAGATTTCCACCCCGAAGGCGCAAGAAAGCTCTATTGATCAAATATAAACGAAGAACAGGGCAACCGCCTGCGGACGGTTGCCTGAGAGAGAAAAAGCGGTATTACAGGATGTGCTGCTGGATGTCCGGATCTTTACGGTCGAGGTAATGAATCGACTGGATACGACGGATAGTGCGTGACTTGCCGCGGATCAGCAGCGTCTCGGTAGTGGCCATGTTGCCCTTGCGGGTGATGCCGTCCAGCAGATCGCCTTTGGTGATCCCGGTGGCGGAGAAGACGACATTATCGCTGCGCGCCATTTCATCCAGACGCAGCACTTTGCCCGCTTCAATGCCCATGGTTTTGCAGCGCGCCAGCTCGTTTTCACCGATGCGGCGGTTCTCTTCGTTATCGCCCTTCACGTGGTGGCGAGCCAGCAGACGCCCTTGCATATCACCGTCGAGGGCGCGGATCACCGCGGCGGAAACCACCCCTTCCGGCGCGCCGCCGATGCCGTACAGCACGTCGACTTCGCTATCCGGCATGCAGGTGAGAATAGAGGCCGCGACGTCGCCATCGGGAATCGCGAATACACGCACGCCCAGCTGCTGCAGTTGGGCAATGACCGCGTCGTGGCGCGGTTTCGCCAGCACGGTGACGGTCAGCTCGCCCAGCGGCTTGTTCAGGGCGCGGGCGATATTGTGCAGGTTCTCTTCCAGCGGCAGATTGAGATCGATAGCGCCTTTAGCGCCCGGACCGACGATCAGCTTTTCCATATACATATCCGGTGCGTTGAGGAAGCAGCCCTTATCGCCGACCGCCATCACTGCCAGGGCGTTGGCCTGGCCCATCGCCGTCATGCGGGTGCCTTCGATGGGATCGACGGCGATATCGACCGCATCGCCCTTGCCGGTACCCACTTTTTCGCCAATATAGAGCATTGGCGCTTCATCGATTTCGCCCTCGCCGATGACGATGGTGCCGTCGATATTGACGAGGTTAAGCATAATGCGCATGGCGTTAACCGCTGCGCCGTCGGCGGTATTCTTATCGCCGCGGCCCAGCCATTTATAGCCCGCCAGCGCGGCGGCTTCGGTGACACGCGAAAATTCGATGGCCAGTTCTCGTTTCATAATCCACTCGTTGTGTAGAAAAGTTGCCCGCAGCGCGGCAAAAGTGCGCGCTACGCGTTGGAATAGCGTTCGGTTTCTGGCATCCAGCGCTCGATAAGCGCCTGGGCCTGCAGCGGATAGCGTTCATGAATGTGGCGAGCAATGCGCTGAACGTCGGGGATCATCGCCTGATCGCGCAGCAAGTCCGCTACTTTAAACTCGGCATTGCCGGTCTGGCGGGTACCGAGCAGCTCGCCGGGGCCGCGTATTTCGAGGTCTTTCTGGGCGATGACGAAACCGTCGTTGCTGTCGCGCAGCACCTGCAGGCGTTTCTGTGCCGTTTTAGAGAGCGGCGATTTATAGAGTAGCACGCAGTGGGAAGCGACCGCGCCGCGTCCGACGCGCCCTCTGAGCTGGTGGAGCTGCGCCAGGCCCAGACGTTCCGGGTTTTCAATAATCATCAGGCTTGAGTTAGGCACGTCGACGCCGACTTCAATCACCGTGGTGGCCACCAGCAGGTGCATTTCGCCCTGCTTGAAGGCCTGCATCACCGCCTGCTTCTCCGCCGGTTTCATCCGCCCGTGGACGAGGCCGATATTGAGCTCCGGCAGCGCCAGTTTGAGCTCTTCCCAGGTGGCTTCCGCCGCCTGGGCTTCCAGCAGATCGGACTCTTCAATCAGCGTACAGACCCAATAGGCCTGGCGACCTTCATGGGTACAGGCGTTGCGCACGCGGTCGATAATATCGCTGCGCCGGGTGTCCGGGATGGCGACGGTAGTCACCGGAGTTCGGCCTGGCGGCAGCTCGTCGATAATCGAGGTGTCCAGATCGGCGTAGGCGGTCATCGCCAGGGTGCGGGGGATCGGCGTGGCGGTCATGATTAGCTGATGCGGGTGGAATCCCTGCTGCTGACCTTTCTCCCACAGCGCCAGCCGCTGATGCACGCCGAAGCGGTGCTGTTCGTCGATAATCACCAGCGCCAGACCGTTAAACTGCACTTGCTCCTGGAAGATGGCGTGGGTGCCGACAATCATCTGTACCTCACCGCTGGCGATAGCCTCCTGCTGCGCCTGACGGGCTTTGCCTTTCTGTTTGCCCGCCAGCCAGCCGACTTCAATACCCAGCGGTTCAAACCAGTTGCGGAAGTTATTGGCATGCTGCTCGGCAAGCAGTTCGGTGGGCGCCATCAGCGCCACCTGTTTGCCGTGGGCGATAGCGCGCAGGGCGGCCAGGGCAGCGACCAGGGTTTTACCGGAGCCGACGTCGCCCTGCACCAGGCGCATCATCGGCACGTCCAGCGCCATATCGTGTTCAATCTCGGCGGTAACCCGCGCCTGCGCGCCGGTGGGCTTAAAGGGCAGGGAGGCCAGCAGTTGGTTTTTAAGGGTATCGTTGGCGCCGAGCGGCAGGGCGTGATAGCGCTGGGCGCCTGCCCGCAGCGCCAGCATGCTGAGGTTATGCGCCAGCAGCTCTTCCAGAATCAGACGCTGCTGCGCCGGATGCTTGCCGCTCTCCAGCTCGCTAAGTTGCAAGGAGGGCGGCGGACGGTGCAGCGTACGCAGCGCCTCCGGCAGGCTCATCATCCCCTGCGCCAGCTCCGGCGGCAGGAGTTCGCTAATCGCGCAGGTTTCCAGGAGCTCAAGCGCCTGATCGGTGAGCTTGCGCAGCGTCGCCTGCTTGATGCCTTCGGTGGTCGGATAGACTGGGGTTAACGTTTCCTGCAGCTCCGGAGTACTCATATCGCCCTGGACGCGGTATTCCGGGTGGATCATCTCGGCGCCGTACTTCCCGCGTTTGGCTTCACCGTAGGCCAGCACCCGACGACCGGTCGCGAGGCTATTTTTCATCGCCGCGTTGAAGTTGAAAAAGCGCATGGTGAGGATGCCGGTGCCGTCGCTGATCTGGCAGGTCATCATCCGCCGGCCGCCGAAAGTGATATTGCTGTTGAGCACTTCGCCTTCCACGGTGGCATAAACTCCGGGAAGCAGCTCGGCTATCGGGTAAAGATGGGTGCGATCTTCGTAGCGTAAAGGCAGGTGCAGCAGCAGATCCTGGACCGTATGCAGGCCAATCTTCGCCAGTTTGCTGCTCTGCACAGCGCCCACACCGGTGAGTGAACTGAGCGGAACGGCATCTAACAGGCGGCCTGACATTGGGTTTACCTCGCAGCCTGCATGGTGGCCCACCACGCGGCATCGGCTTCCACTTCGCCCTGCTCGTTAACGTGGGGGTACGGCAGACCTTTTTGCCGGGCGACGCGGGCCAGCACCGGATAACCGCCTTCGAACAGCAGTCGCTGCTGCTCTTGCGGCGCCAGCATGCTGTTGTCGCGTTGGTACATCCCGGCGTTCTGCCGCTGACGCTGCGCCTCGTAGAGGATCAGCGCCGAGGCGACGGAGACGTTCAGCGACTGTACCATACCGATCATCGGGATAATGATGTCCTGATCGGCTAGCGCCAGCGCTTCCTGGGTGATGCCGGTTTTTTCCTGACCCATCAGGATGCAGGTTGGACGCGTATAGTCGATTTCACGAAAATCGATGGCTTTGTCGGAAAGGTGAGTGGCAAGAATTTGCATGCCCTGGCCTTTCAGGTGGCTGACGGCATCGGCGATAGTGCGGTGGGTTTTCACCTGCACCCAGCTGTTGCTGCCCGCGGCAGCGGAGGCCATGGTACGCATTCGGCTGCTCGGCCAGACGGCATGCACCTCGTGGACGCCAACGGCATCTGCGGTCCGGATGACCGCAGAGACGTTATGAGGCTTATGGACCTGCTCCATGCAGACCGTCAGGTCAGGCTGACGCCTGGCGAGCATCTCGCAGATACGCTCGTAGCGCTTAGAGTTCATAAAGCTAGTTTCGGTTACGGGTGACTTTAATCACGTCCGGCATGACGCGGATTTTGCGCATGATATTCGCCAGATGCACGCGGTCGCGGGCGGTCAGGCGGATAAAGGCGCTGTATACGCGGCCATCTTTCTCTTCCGTATTCAGGCTCTGGATATTGGAAGACGCGGTGTTGATCGCCGCCGTCAGGTTCGCCAGCGCGCCCTGGTGGTTAAACATGTCCACCTTGATTTCGGTGATGAACTCCTGAGCGGTCTCTTTATCCCACTCAACCGCCATAAACTTCTCCGGCTCTTTCTGGTAGCCGCGAATGTTACGACAGGATTCATGGTGGATAACCAGCCCTTTACCCGGACTGACGTGGGCGATAATCGGGTCACCTGGGATTGGGCGGCAGCATTTGGCGAAGGTGATCAGCACGCCATCGGCGCCTTTGATTGGCAGATGGCCGTGGTTCGACGCGTTAGCCGGTACTGGTGCCGCAGCGGCTTCACCCTGCTGCAGGTTTTTCGCCACCACCACGCTCATGGCGTTGCCCAGACCGATCTCTGCCAGCAGATCGTCAAGGGAGGCCAGCTTCATGCGATCGAGTTCGCGCTGGATATTCTCCGGCGGGATCTCGGCGAGTTTGCGGCTACCGCCCAGCGCGTGATTGAGCAGACGACGGCCAAGGCTGACCGAATCGTCGCGCTTAAGGTTTTTCAGCAGCTGACGGATCTTGGCGCGCGCTTTCGAGCTGACGACAAAGTTCAGCCAGGCGGCATTCGGGCGTGCGCCCGGCGCGGTAATGATTTCGACAGTCTGACCGCTGGAGAGCGGCTGCGACAGCGGATAGGGCTGACGGTCGACGCGCGCACCGACGCAGGCATGGCCGATATCGGTATGCACCGCGTAGGCGAAATCCACCGGCGTGGCGCCAGCGGGCAGCTCGACAATGCGCCCTTCCGGGGTGAAAACGTAAATCTCATCCGGGAACAGATCGGATTTCACGCTCTCGATAAATTCAAACGAGCTACCGGCGCTCTGCTGCAGCTCCAGCAGGCTTTGCATCCAGCGCTGAGCGCGGATCTGCGCAGTGGTGCTGCTTTCGCCGCCGTGCTCTTTATAAGCCCAGTGCGCCGCGACCCCCATTTCCGCCATCTGGTCCATGTCTTCGGTACGAATTTGTACCTCGACCGGGACGCCGTGGGGACCGATCATCGAGGTGTGCAAAGACTGATAGCCGTTCGCTTTCGGAATGGCGATGTAATCTTTGAAACGACCTGGACGCGGTTTATAGAGGCTGTGCATCTGGCCAAGCACGCGGTAGCAGACATCGGCATCATGAACGATAACGCGGAAGGCGTAGATATCCATGATCGAGTGAAAACGTTGCTCTTTGAGCACCATTTTGCAGTAGATGGAGTACAGATGCTTTTCGCGACCGCTGACGCGGCAGGGGATCCCCGCTTCCTGCAAACGCCCTTCGATTTCAGAGAGGATCTTTTGGATCATCTCTTTGCGGTTGCCGCGCGCCGCTTTGACCACCTCTTTAATGACGCGGTAGCGGTTAGGGTACAGCGCTTCAAAGCCCAGCTCTTCGAGCTCGGTTTTGATGTGATGGATACCTAAACGGTGCGCCAGCGGGCTGTAAATTTCCAGCGTTTCGCGGGCGATGCGGCGGCGTTTATCCGGGCGCAGCGAGCCCAGAGTACGCATGTTGTGGGTGCGGTCGGCAAGCTTGATGAGTATGACGCGGATGTCCTGCACCATCGCCATGATCATTTTGCGAAAGTTTTCGGCCTGCGCCTCTTTCTTATCGCGGAACTTGAGCTTATCAAGTTTCGACACCCCCTCTACCAGCTCGGCGACGCTTTTACCAAAAAGCTGTTCCATGTCCTGGTAGGTGGCGGGGGTATCTTCAATCACATCATGCAGCAGCGCGGCCATCAGCGTTTCATAGTCGAGCTTCATCTCGGCCAGAATGCAGGCTACCGCGACCGGGTGCGTGATATAGGGTTCACCGCTTGAACGTGTCTGACCCTCGTGAGCGTCACGTGCAACGAGATACGCCTGCCGCAGACGCTTAATCTGGTCTTCCGGCAGGTAGTTTTGAATCAGCTGATTCAGGCTTTCAAACAGATACAAGGGCGACCCGCTGTGTGATTAACGACGACCTTCAGCAATCGCGGTAACGGCTTGTAATTCAGCGGCTTCCTGCTCTTGCTGTTCCTGGCGCTCACGTACGTCGAGGATCTGGTTGTTGATCAGACCTTCTTCGATTTCGCGCAGTGCGATAACGGTGGTTTTATCGTTTTCTTCCGGTACCAGCGGATCCTTTCCGCCTACCTGCATCTGACGAGCGCGACGCGCGGCGACCAGTACCAGGTCAAAACGGTTACCAATTTTCTCTACAGCGTCCTGAACAGTTACGCGTGCCATACTTAAAATGCTCCACAGGTGAAGAAATGACTGGGCATGATACTGAATGTGGGTTCAGTCTGCCAATAGTTTGGTGATTAAAGCGCCATGTCGCTGCTTTTGGCGGCTCATGCGCAGACGTTCAGCGCGGATGATATTTTTCAGGTCGCTCAGGGCGGTGTCAAAATCATCGTTCACAATCAGGTAATCATATTCCGCGTAATGGCTCATTTCCGCAACGGCCTGGGCCATCCGTTTCGCGATCACCTCTTCGCTGTCCTGGCCGCGGCCGCGCAGGCGACGGTCCAGTTCATCTTTTGACGGCGGCAGAATAAAAATGCTGCGTGCGCCGGGCATGCTTTTACGGATCTGCTGCGCGCCTTGCCAGTCGATATCGAGGAAGACATCGACGCCGGTCGCCAGCACCTGCTCAATCGCTTTACGCGACGTGCCGTAATAGTTGCCAAAGACCTCTGCATGTTCCAGAAACGCGTTTTCGCCAATCATCGAGCGGAATTCGTCGTGATTCACGAAGAAATAGTGTTCGCCGTGCACTTCACCCGGACGCGGCGCCCGCGTGGTATGGGAAACCGATACCTGGGTGTCATACAACGGTTGGGTTTTTAATAAAGCCTGAATCAGGCTGGATTTACCCGCGCCGCTAGGGGCGGAAACAATATAAAGCGTGCCTTGAGCCATGAGTGTCTTTTGTATGTGGTTATCGAAAGAGGTCCTACATACGAGCCTATTATACACGTCGCCGCGGCGTGACGCAGTCATTGTCACACTTTTTGCCGCTGTTTCTTTCATTTTGCCTACCGTTTTCCTGAATTCGCCAGCCGTTGTTGCAATAGGGCGTAAATCCTGGAAGGCGCTTCGCAAACCGAAAAAGTACCTGTCGCGGTTCGCGGTGCGCTACAGCAGACTCTCCGCCAGGTGATGAAGGAGGGACTGCAATGCGTAAAGGAGGGTGGTGGCTGGCGCTAGGGATGTTCTCTGCCAGCGCGCTGGCGACGTGTCCGGACTGGCCGCCGGCCAAAGGAAGGCAAGAGATTTCACGCCTTCATCAGCAAATTGTCGCCTGGAAAGAGGCCTACTGGCGTCAGGGCGCCAGTGAGGTGAGCGATGACGTTTACGACCAGCTCAGCCTGCGTCTTGCGCAATGGCGGCACTGTTTTCCGGGCGCAACGCCTGAAGATGACGATCTGCCTCCGCCGACGGGGGATACGCGTCACCCGGTGGCCCATACCGGTGTGCGCAAGCTGGCGGATGAGGCCAGCGTTGCCCGCTGGATGAAAAATAAAACCGACCTGTGGATACAGCCTAAAGTGGACGGCGTGGCGGTCACGCTAGTCTATCGGCAGGGGCGTCTGGTTCAGGCCATTAGCCGCGGCGATGGTCTGCGCGGTGAGGCATGGACCGCCCGAGCGCGGCAGATCCCAGCGCTGGCGAAAGTGACGACCGGTGAACTGGCCAACAGCGTGCTGCAGGGGGAGCTGTTTCTGCGCCGGGACGGCCATGTTCAGCAGCAGGCTGGAGGGATGAACGCGCGGGCGAAAGTCGCCGGGTTGATGATGCGAGCCGACGCGGCGGCTGCGCTTAGCCAACTGGACGTTTTTATCTGGGCCTGGCCAGACGGCCCGTCGGATATGCGCCGTCGGCAGGCAATGCTGACGCAGGCGGGGTTTAAGTACAGCGGGCAATATACCTACCCGGTGACACGCGTCGAGCAGGTGGCGCAGTGGCGCCAGCGCTGGTATCGCTCACCGCTGCCCTTCGTGAGCGACGGTGTGATTGTGCGCGAAGGTCGTGAGCCGCCGGGTCGAGTCTGGTCGCCCGGAAAGGGAGAATGGCTGGCAGCCTGGAAATATCCTCCGGCATCGCGGGTGATGGAGGTGCGGGCGATCCATTTCAGTACCGGCCGCAGCGGCAGACTCAACGTGGTGGCCCAGCTTGAACCCCTTCGGCTGGATGACAAACGGGTGCAGCGGGTTAACGTTGGCTCTGTATCCCGCTGGCTGGCGCTGGATATTGGAGTTGGCGATCAGCTGCAGATCAGTCTGGCGGGGCAGGGTATTCCTCGGATCGACGCCGTCGTCTGGCGGACGGCCGAGCGCCATAAACCGGCGCCGCCGGCGGCTAAATTCAATGCGCTAAGCTGCTATTTCGCCACCCCTGAGTGCAGCGAACAGTTTCTTTCCCGGCTGATCTGGCTGTCATCAAAGTCCGCGCTGGATGTCGATGGCGTGGGGGAAAATTTATGGCGCGCCATTCAGCAGCAAAACCCGATGACCCATATTTTTTCCTGGCTGGCGCTTACGGTGGAGCAGCTGCAGGCGGTGCCAGGGATCTCCGCCGCCCGCGGGCAGCACCTCTGGCATCAATTTGATCTCGTTCGCAAACGGCCTTTTATCCGCTGGGTGCTGGCGATGGGGCTCCCGGTACCTCAGGGGGCGCTGGCTCAGCTCGAAAGCGAGAACTGGCATCGGCTGGCGGCAAAAAGTGAAGCGCAATGGCGCGCGCTGCCGGGCGTGGGGGAGATCAGAGCCCGCCAGCTGGTGGCTTTCCTGCATCACCCGGACGTGGTGGCGCTGGCGCAATGGCTTAGTGGGCAGCGCATCCCCGGGTTTTGAGACAACTAGTGGATATCATGAGTGTAGTGGAAGACCGGTAGCCCCAGTTTCCAGCGCAGCGCCAGCATGCGGGCGGTAAAACCGAACAGCAGCGTGGCCAGTACCACCACATCGTGGCTGCTGACGTAATGTTGCAGGGCAATATAGAGCACGGCTGCGGCAAATGAGATCCCGGCATATAGCTCTTTCTGGAAGACCAGCGGAATGCGTTTGCAGAACATATCGCGCAGTACGCCGCCAAAAACGCCGGTGATGACCGCGGCGATAGAGGCGATGATCGGGCCTTCGCCCATATCCAGGGCGATCTGCGCGCCGATGATGGAAAACACGATCAGCCCCAGCGCGTCCAGCACCAGAAACAGCCGACGAAGATGCGGCATCACCGGAGCGGCAATGGTGGTGAGGACGGCGGCGACAGCGACAATAATGACATATTCCGGATGTTTCACCCAGCCGAGAGGATAATGTCCCAGTAGGATATCGCGAACAGAACCCCCGCCCAGCGCGGTCGCGGTGGCGATAATGATGACGCCAAACGTGTCCATCCGCCGGCGCCCGGCAGCCAGTGCGCCGGTCATGGCTTCCGCGGTGATACCGATTAAATACAGAACATGAAGCAGCATAGATCCCCCCAGGTAATGGCGGGCAGGTTAACGATTCGTGCGCAGGATCACGATTGAGATTTTCTAAAGCGAATCATTTACGCCAGGAAAAATTAATGAACACGGCGACGGTGATGGCTTTGTCTAAAGGTTTAATACTTTCTTATTAATTTTTATCGATTAGAAAAAGTAATGCCAAATGAAGCGATCAGCATCACTGTCGAAAACACGATGAATACTCAATGTTTAAGTATCGTCCTTTATTCTTTTATTTTTCTTTTTCAAGGCCTGAGAAAATGAGCGTCGCCGCCGGGAATAAAAACAATCTGACCCGCCTGATAGCCGTGGTAGTAACCGGGATTCTGGCCGGTGTGTCCGGTATGGTGTTGGCACTGATTTTACACGCGATTCAGCACCTGGCTTTTGGCTACAGTTACGGGCAGATCGTCGGTTCGGTGTCATTTTTACAGGGCGTCACGGAGTCATCCTGGCCACGCCGCATCGCGGCAATCGTGGTCGGCGGCGGCGTCGCCGGATTTGGCTGGTGGCTGCTTGGTCGCTATGGGCAGAAGCGGGTTTCCATTGCCGCGGCGGTGGCCAACCCTTCCGTACCCATGCCAGCGGGCACTACGACGATCCATGCGCTGCTGCAGATAGTCACCGTAGCGCTGGGTTCCCCGCTTGGCCGTGAAGTGGCGCCCCGGGAAATGGGCGCGCTGGGGGCGGGGATGGTGGCGCGTAAGCTGGGCCTGCTGGAAGATGAAACCCGCACGCTGATCGCCTGTGGAGCGGGCGCCGGTCTGGCTGCGGTGTATAACGTCCCGCTGGCAGGGGCGTTGTTCAGCCTTGAGGTCATGCTGCTGTCGTTTAGCTGGGAAAAAACGCTGGCGGCGATAATGACCTCGGCGATTGCCGCCTGGACGGCCACTCTGGGGTTAGGGGATGAATCGCAATACCATTTTGTTTCAAGCACACTTCCGTACACCTTTCTTTGGTGGGCGATTCTGGCGGGCCCGATTCTTGGCACCGGCGCCTGGCTCTTTCGTAAAGCGACTAGCGCGGCGCGTTCACGCGTACGAAGTAACTGGCAGATGCCGGTGTTCTGTCTGCTGGGGTTTTCCCTTCTTGCCATCCTGAGCCTTTATTTCCCCGAGCTTCCGGGCAACGGTAAGGGGCCGATGCAGCTGGCGCTCAGCGACGGGCTGCCTCTCTCCATGGTCGCTGTCCTGTTAGTGTTGAAGATGGTGGTGATTCTGGCGGTGCTGCGCGGCGGCGCGGAGGGCGGGTTGTTAACCCCGGGGCTGGCGGTGGGCGGGCTGGCCAGCCTGCTGCTCTGCGCGCTCTGGCAATCAGGGTTCCCTGGCGGAGATGAAAGCAGCTTCGCTCTGGTGGGGGCGGCCGCATTTCTCGCCGCCTCCATGCAGATGCCGCTGACCGCGGTGGTGCTGGTGATGGAGTTCACCCACATGGATCACAGCTATCTGGCCCCCACGCTGCTGTGCGCGGCAGGGGCGTTTTTAACCTGCAGGATCCTGGATAAAAAATATTTCTTCTGAAATAAATGAAAAAAGGCCGGAAAACCGGCCTTTAGTAGTGTGTCTGAGCTTACTCGATATTCTGGATCTGCTCGCGCATTTGCTCGATCAGGACTTTCAGCTCAATCGCGGAGTTGGTGACCTCGGCGTTAATCGATTTTGACGCCAGGGTGTTCGACTCACGGTTGAACTCCTGCATCATAAAGTCGAGACGGCGGCCCACGGCCTCTTTCTTCTTCAGAATGTTATAGGTCTCTTTCACGTGCGCTTCGAGGCGGTCCAGTTCTTCGGCAACGTCGATACGTTGCGCCATTAGCACCAGCTCTTGCTCGAGACGGTTATTTTCCAGCTGCACTTCTGCGTCTTCCAGTTTGGCGACCAGACGCTCACGCTGCCACTGGAGTATTTCCGGCATATGGGCGCGGACTTTTGCCACTTCGCTGCTCACGCCTTCAAGACGCTGCTCGATAAGCGCTTTAAGCGCCTGGCCTTCCGTTTCGCGAGCGACGATGAAGTCGTCCAATGCGCCGTCAAGAGCCGCCAGAATGTCAGCGGCGATGGCATCAAGATCCTGCTCTTTAGCTGCCATCACGCCCGGCCAGCGCAGAATATCAACCGGATTAATTTCTCCTTCATCGCTCTGCATTTTCACCCAGTTGGCAGCGTTAACCAGCTGCTTAGCGAGGTTTTCGTTGAGGATGAGTTCGCCCTGAGCGCTGGGGTCTTGTTCAAAACGCAGGGTACATTCGACTTTGCCGCGAGTCAGGCGGGCGCGAATGCGCTCGCGCACCACGGGCTCCAGGCTACGAAACTGCTCCGGCAGGCGGAAGTATGTTTCCAGATAGCGCTGGTTTACCGAGCGCAGCTCCCATGCGGCGCTACCCCAGTCACCCTTGATTTCACGGCGGGCATAGGCGGTCATACTGCGGATCATAGACGTTCCTGTTTTCGTAATAATGATTGTAACGATTATAGCTTTGCAGGAGAGGACTTAACAGGAATAGTAACGAAATACTTAGATACTAATTGTGGAAAGGACATGGTGGTAATGGATTTAATGCGTTAACGATATCGAACTGCCTGTGTCGGGAAAAATAAAGTGTGATACATGAATAACTTTACTGCAACCTTTTAACTTCTTTTATTATTTCGTTTGTTAAATTAATTCAGTCCGGACGATCCGCAGGCGAGTATCATCATTGCTTTTTTTATTAATATTTTCTGGGGTGGTTCACCTGTCTATGTCATTTAGACGCGCCAGGTAAATCATATTGCTGTCTGAAAGACGGATCCTGAGCAACTTGATGGGAAGTATAATTTCTGAAAATGCTAAGGTGTCTTAGCTTTACGTATTATGTATGTTTTTTTTGAATTTATTACGACTAATGCATTAAAGCCACTATTGATTACATTATTGGTGTGAATATTATGATTTTAATTATATTTAATCGTTTTGTATTAGTGGTTTTTAATTTTAGGCGGTATTGCTCGCTTGAAAGAAGACTAGTATAGTCGCTTAGGATGAGTTCTATAAAAAGGATTTTAATATGGACGCTATCTTTGACAGAGTCATTAGAGAGTTTTTTCCTAATAAAAATATTCCATATTGGAAGAAATGGATTTTCGAGACCGCGTTTGGCAATAAAATATTTTCTCTCTTAATAAATAATGATAAGTTATTCAACAGGCATGGGGTTGATTGGGTCAACTCCGTTGTTGAGCTTCTTGAATTGCAATGTGAAACGAAAAATGATGATTTTAATAACATACCCCGACATGGGGCGACGGTTATTATTGCAAATCACCCAACAGTTATCGATGGGCTTACGTTAATACATACTGTCTCGCGAGTCAGAGAAGACATAAAGATCATTGCTAACCATATTTTACCGATTATATTTCCGGAGGTGTCTGGACTTACCATTGGTATTGAAAATATGGCGGGTAAAATGAGTCATAAAAAATTCAGAGAGATGAATGACCACCTGAAAAATGGCGGAGTATTGATTATTTGCCCTGCGGGAAAACTGGCAAACTGGTCTCTTTCTGGTTTACAGGAACATACATGGAATCCTGGATTTTTACAGTTGGCTATCAGAAATAATGCAGCGTTAGTACCTGTGCATATTACCGGGAGAAACAGTAAAAGATACTATCTTACTGCAACGCTCTGGCGGCAATTGTCAAATATTATGGTTATTCGAGAAGCTTTGCGTCATCGTGGTAACATCATGAAAATAAAAATAGGGGAGCAAATATCCTTAACTTCTTTTAATCGCGATAATAAAGATTTTTCTGCTGTAGCAAGTACATGCAGATTGCATCTCCAAAGTATCGGAAAGAATGGACCAGCACTGGTAGATACAGTTTCGTCTCAGGAAACTATAGCGAGTAGAAAAGCGCTATTAAGTGAAATAGATGCGTGTGAAGTATTAAGACACTTTAATGATGGTAGAAAATTATTGATATATCGTTGCAACACTGGCGGTACCTCACCCATTATTGATGAATTGGGACGCTTACGTGAGCGTTGTTATCGTGATATTGGTGCAGGATCGGGTACAGATAAAGACAATGATATTTTTGATGAAACTTATTACCATATCATTTTATGGGATCCTTCGGAGGTAGAAATTCTCGGGGCCTATCGTCTCATTCCTGTTGGTGAGCAACTAGCCCGCTATGGAATAACGGGCTTATACAGTAATACCTTATTTAAATATCATGAGAGCGCGTATTCCTGCTTAGAGAAATGTGTGGAAATAGGCCGTGGTTTTATCCAAAAGCCCTATCAAAAAAGCAATGTGCTTGATTATTTATGGCGAGGAATATTTGATTTTATCAAAAGATATCCAGACTATAAGTATTTGTTAGGTGTATTGACTATTCCCGGCTCTTTTCCTGAGGATGTGCAAAAACTCATTGTCGCCTTTTATAATATGTACTTTGCCACCTCAATGGATTTTTGTACGCCTATAGAATTATTCAGTGCAGAAGATAAACAGAACGATAGTCCCTTTTGCGGAAAAGATTTTAGACACGACTGGAGTGTACTCCATCATCTTTTGAGAGACAAAGGTTATGAACTACCCTGGCCTTTTAAGCAGAGCGCCAAATGGTTTTCTCCAGGCGGTTCGACGATTATGTCATTCACAAAAGATAATTCTTTTAATTCGATAGCAGGATTAAATTTGAGCGCTATTGATAAACTGAATGAAATATATTTTAAGCATTATTTAAAGGATTAAACTGATGATGACCATCTGGGTTGGAATGAGAGTGCCTCACTCCAGGTGTCAGTAATGAAAAAATTATATGCGTACGGATACGTTTTAATGCAAAAGCCAGTAAACTTCTTTTTCATTTTGATAGCAATATGTCTCCTGTCGGGGTGTGATAATAAACCGGATAACATTTTATCTGGTTATTCACATGGTGATTTTATTTATCTTTCTTATTCAGGTAGTGAAAAAATAGAACGGCTATTGATTAATAAGGGAGATAATGTCGCAACAGGGCAGGAGTTAGTGAAGATTGATTCCTTCGATGCGCAAAATACTCTTCTACGGGCTGAAGAAAAACTTTCAGCAGAGAGCGCATTATTACGCAATTTAGAGTCGGGAGAACGGCCTGAAGAGCTGGATATTATACGTTCGCAGATTAAAAAAGCACAATCGGCAGAATCCCAGGTAAAGCGCCAGCTTGGGCGATATCGTAAACTGTATGCCACTCATGCCATATCGCTAGCGGAATGGGAGGATATCAGGGATGAGTTAACGCAAAAAGGTGCGCAGGTCGAAGAGTTAATCAATCAACTCAAGGCGCGGCAGTTGCCTGCCCGTCAGGATGAGATTAGCCAACAGCTCTCGCTGGTGGCTGCGGCAAAACTCGAACGTGATAAGGCGCTTTGGGATGTTCAGCAAACGACGATTGTTTCTCCGGTAAATGCCCAGGTCTTTGATATTATTTATCGTCCCGGGGAGCGGACCTCTGCCGGTAAACCAATCATCAGTCTGTTGCCACCTGAAAATATAAAAGTACGCTTTTTTATTCCCGAAGCGATGCTCGGTAAATTTAAAGTCGGCGCAAAGGTGAGACTTTTATGCGATGGATGTTCAGAGCCCATTTCTGGCGTTATTAACTATATCAGTCCTGAAGCAGAATTTACCCCTCCGGTGATCTATAGTACGAAACGCCGTGAGAAGCTTATTTTTATGGCTGAGGCTGTCCCCGTCCCGCAACAGGCTGAGCGGATGAAAATCGGGCAACCGTTTGATGTGGAGATTATTGCGGATGAATAATCTTTGTATTGATGTGAAAAATCTCAATAAGCATTTTGGCGAGCATCATGTCGTTAAGGATTTCTCTCTACAGGTGGAAAAAGGAGAAATTTATGGTTTCCTCGGCCCGAACGGTAGCGGAAAAACAACCTCTATTCGGATGATGTGCGGTTTGATTACGCCAGATTCAGGTGAAGGCACCTGTCTGGGTATGGACATCTTTACTCAGCGGGAAAAAATAAAAACAAATATAGGTTACATGACCCAGTATTTCTCGATGTGGGGAAATCTAACCATCCGGGAAAACTTACTCTTTATTTCCCGATTGTACAGCCTCGACCAGCGTAAAGTTAGGGTTGAACGTGCGCTCTCAGAGTTAGGTCTCATTTCCCGACAGCACCAGCTGGCTAAGGAGCTTTCTGGCGGCTGGAAGCAAAGAATGGCCCTTGCCGCTTGCATGTTACATGAACCGGTTTTGTTGTTTCTGGATGAACCAACCGCTGGCGTGGATCCAAAGGCGCGGCGGGAGTTTTGGCAAATGTTGCATCAGCTCTCTGACAGAGGGATCTCAATCCTGGTGAGCACGCATTATATGGATGAGGCTGAGCGCTGCCATAAGGTTGCCTATCTGTCTTATGGCCGACTGCTGGCGAATGGCACTATTGCGTCTATTATCGCGTCCCAGAATCTGATCACCATGCGAACCAGCGGTGCCGGTCTGACGGTACTTGAAAGCCAGCTACAGCGCTTGCCGGATATTGAGCAAACGGTGATTTTTGGCAACCAGCTTTATATTACCTCCAGAGATGAAGAGAAGTTAAAATCCACGCTTTTTGCATTTACGCAACTGGGTTATGAGTTCTGTAAGGTTGATACCAATCTGGAAGATGCATTTACCTACTTGATGAAAAATGATCGTGAAAAAAATTAACCTAAGTTTCTCCTTTACGCGCTGGATTGGCGTGGTTATTAAGGAAATCCACGAATTACGTCGTGATAAAGTCAGCATTAGTATGGTGCTCCTTACTCCCATTTTTCAGCTGATCATTCTCGGCTATGCCATAAATATGGATCCGCATAATCTTCCGACTGCATTATTAAATTATGATGCCGAAAGAATGAGCCAAATTTTTGTGACGGAAGCGCAAAATACAGGGTATTTTTCGATGATTCCTGTCGATTCAGAAGAGGCCGCTCAGAAGGCGTTTGTGCGGGGAGATGTCACTTTTATTGTGACGATCCCTGAAGGGTTTACGCGCAAAATGCTGCGTGGAGAAAAACCTCAACTGTTAATTCAGGGAGATGCCATCGATCCGATCACCACGGGGAATGCGCTCAGCGCACTTGTGCAGGTGGCAAAATCGATGTTTCAACACGATTTACCGGGTGACATGCGTGTCGCACAAAAAGAGGATGACTTTGAACTTATTATCCATCGAATGTTCAACCCTGAGGGTATTACCCAGTTTAATACTATTCCCGGTATTATGGGGTCGATACTCAGCACAACGTTGATTCTGATGACCGCCCTGTCTATTACTCGTGAACGAGAAAACGGCGCATTAGAGAATTTACTGGTCTCTCCGTTATCCGGGCTTGAGGTTATTATTGGTAAGATAACGCCTTTTGTTATTATTGGGCTGTTTCAGGCGACATTAATTCTGATTGCCGCCGTTTTATTGTTCGATATTCCCCTGCAAGGTAGCGTTGTCCTGCTTTTTTTGGTGTTGTTAATTTATGTCTTTCTTTGCCTGTCGATCGGCATTGGTATTTCTGGCTTAGCACAAAACCAGCTGCAGGCGCTGCAAATGTCGTCATTTTATTTCATCCCTTCACTTATGCTGTCCGGATTTGTCAGCCCCTTTATTAGTATGCCAGACTGGGCGAAAGCCATTGGCTCCTGTTTACCGCTGACCTACTTCATCCGCCTGGTTAAGGGCATTATGCTCAAAGGATATTCTGCAACGGCATTATTACCCGATCTATTGCCGCTGATAGGCCTGGCGGTGATCGTCATTGGCGTGGGGTTGAAATCTTATCGTAAAACGCTGGACTGACATTATCTGCGCGTCCGGCAGGGGTGGGCATAGGCTTTTTGCCATGAAATTCGTATAATGCGCCCTCACATTCGTTTCAAGCCGGAGATTTCTATCATGCGTCCAGCAGGCCGTAGCGCTAATCAGGTGCGTCCCGTCACCCTGACCCGTAATTACACAAAACACGCTGAAGGCTCCGTGCTGGTCGAATTCGGTGATACCAAAGTGCTCTGCACCGCCTCCATTGACGAAGGCGTTCCTCGCTTCCTTAAAGGCCAGGGCCAGGGCTGGATCACCGCCGAATATGGCATGCTGCCTCGTTCAACGCATACGCGTAACGCGCGTGAAGCCGCTAAAGGTAAGCAGGGCGGCCGGACGATGGAAATTCAGCGCCTGATCGCCCGCGCGCTACGTGCGGCGGTTGATCTGAAAGCGCTGGGCGAATTCACCATCACTCTTGACTGCGATGTGCTGCAGGCCGATGGCGGTACCCGTACTGCGTCTATTACCGGTGCCTGTGTGGCGCTGGCCGACGCGTTGAATAAGCTGGTGGCCGCCGGCAAGCTGAAAACCAACCCGATGAAAGGGATGGTAGCTGCGGTCTCCGTTGGTATCGTGAATGGCGAAGCCATCTGCGATCTGGAGTACATCGAAGACTCCGCCGCGGAAACCGACATGAACGTGGTGATGACCGAAGATGGCCGCATTATTGAGGTACAGGGTACGGCAGAAGGCGAGCCGTTCACCCATGAAGAGCTCCTCACTCTCCTGGCGTTAGCCCGAGGGGGGATCGAGTCCATTATCACGACGCAGAAGGCGGCGTTAGAAAATTAATGATTAAGGCGACTGAGAAGTCGCCTTTTTTTTGCGCGCTATCCTTCATCACACCTGCGAAGGGGAAGCGCGAAGTCTGACAATGATGAAAGTACGAAAGGAGCGAATCCATGAAGCCGTATCAGCGCCAGTTTATTGAGTTTGCGCTTAGCAAGCAGGTTCTTAAGTTTGGCGAGTTCACGCTGAAATCCGGGCGCAAGAGCCCCTATTTCTTCAACGCCGGCCTGTTTAACACCGGGCGCGATCTGGCTCTGCTGGGCCGTTTTTATGCCGAGGCGCTGGTGGATTCCGGGATTGAGTTCGACCTGCTGTTTGGCCCGGCCTATAAAGGTATTCCGATCGCCACTACCACCGCGGTAGCATTAGCCGAGCACCATGACCGCGATCTGCCTTACTGCTTTAACCGCAAAGAGGCAAAAACCCACGGTGAAGGCGGTAATCTGGTCGGTAGCCCGCTACAGGGTCGGGTGATGCTGGTGGATGATGTCATCACCGCCGGCACGGCGATCCGTGAATCAATGGAGATCATCCAGGCCCAGGGCGCGCAGCTGGCGGGTGTACTGATCTCCCTGGATCGTCAGGAACGCGGCCGCGGCGACATCTCTGCCATTCAGGAAGTGGAACAGGATTACGGCTGCCAGGTTATCTCGATCGTTACTCTGAAAGAGCTGATCGCTTACCTGGAAGAAAAACCGGAGATGGCGGAACACCTGGCGGCAGTCCGCGCCTATCGCGAAGCCTACGGCGTCTGATGATGCATCCGGCAGCCTCGGCTGCCGGATATTTCCATTATACCAGCTTAGCGCCCTGCGCATTGACGTACAGCGAATAGATTGACGTACTGGACGCCATAAACAGCCGATTGCGCTGTTCGCCGCCAAAGCACAAGTTCGCGCAGCGCTCCGGTAGTTGAATGGTGCCGATATGCTTACCCTGAGGGTTAAAGATCCGCACGCCGTCGAGTTCTTCGTTTCCGCTTCCCCATCCGCACCACAGATTGCCGTCCGCGTCGCAGGCGATCCCATCGGCGGTACCGTTGCCACAGTCGAGATACACCCGTTTATTTTTCAGCGTATTGCCTTCCACGTCCCACGCCAGAATTAAGCGGTTCGGTGTCGCCCGGCTTTCCACCACGTACAAGGTCTTTTCGTCCGGCGAGAAACACAAACCATTTGGCCCTTTTACGTCGCCCAGGACCACGCTTAGTTTGCGGCTTTCCGGCTCCAGGCAATAGACGTTTTGCGGCAATTCTGGGGTTGCTTTGTGGCCTTCGTAAAAGCCGCTGATGCCAAATGGCGGGTCGGTAAACCAGATGGTACCGTCTGACTTCACAACGATATCGTTTGGGGAATTGAGGCGCTTACCCTGGTAGCTATCGGCCAGTACGGTGACAGAACCGTCGTATTCGGTACGCGTAATACGGCGGGTATCGTGCTCGCAACTGATTAAGCGCCCCTGTCTGTCGCGGGCATGGCCATTGCTATAATTGGCCGGGTAGCGAAAGATGCTGGTTTCTCCACTGACTTCATCCCAGCGCATGATGGCGTTATTCGGAATGTCGCTCCACAGCAGCATTCGCATGTCGCCGAACCAGACCGGGCCTTCCGCCCAACGGAAGCCGCTGGCGATGCGTTCAACCTTTGCGCTGGCAAGCATATAGCGACGAAAGCTGTCATCGACGGCCACGATGCGTGGGTCAGGATAGCGTTCAGAGGGGACCCATGCTGCGAAGCTTTTTTGACTGACTAGTAGCGATGCGGTTGCCAACCCGCCTATCTTCAATAAATCCCGCCGTGACGTCGCCATCAAATCTCTCCTTGTCGGGTGGTGTTGGGGGAGGGTGAAACGATCAGCAAGCTGGATAGTAGGAAAGGAAAGCGGAAACGCGCATTGGGCAATTCAACCAATGGCCCTGGGATTTGCGACAAACTTACGCAGATTGCGAGGAGAATCATGCAGCCTGGCGGCTGCATGTGAGGATTTACTGAAGCTGTGCGGCGACCAGCGGCCAGCGGGCGTCGAAATCATCCGTTGGACGATATTTAAACTCGCTGCGCACAAAGCGCGATAACATGCCCTCGCAGAAGGCCAGCAGCTGGCTGGCCAGCAGGGTTTCGTCGAGGGTGTAGCCTTCGCCTTCGCGCATTTTTTTCTCGCGCATCACCTGGCGTAGCTGCACTTCGATGCGTTCAAAAAGCTGGTTGATGCGGCCCTGAAGCCGGTCCTGTTCGAACATCAGCGCGTGCCCGGTAAGGATACGCGTCAGCCCAGGATTACGCTCGCCAAACCCAAGAATCAGCAGGACGATCAGGCGCAGGCGCGCGGTAGTGTCCTTTTCATCTTTCAAAATCAAATTGATGCGCGTAATCAGACTGTCTTCAATGAACTCGATCAGGCTGTCAAACATGCGGGTTTTGCTGGGAAAATGGCGATACAGCGCGGCTTCGGAGACGCCGACGGAAGCCGCCAGTTTCGCGGTGGTAATACGCTGACTACCATCGCTGGATTCCAGCATTAGCGCCAGAGATTGAAGTATTTCTTCGCGACGATTCCGTTTCGCAGTTTGCTTTTCTGCCATGTTTTAAAATACCCCTGAAAATAAGCACTTGTCAGGCAGACATCCACAACGCGACCGCAAACCAGGGTTTGCGGTGATGTTATTGCATTATGCGCGTTAGGATGCAGATTCCGTGTTGCTGGGCTTATTTACGCCCTGAGTGACCGAAGCCGCCTTCGCCGCGGTCGGTGGCATCGAAGGATTCCACCAGGTTAAATTCTGCCTGAACGACCGGCACAAAGACCATCTGTGCGATACGTTCACCCGGCTCGATAACAAAACTCTGCTGGCCGCGGTTCCAGACGGACACCATCAGTTGTCCCTGATAATCGGAGTCGATAAGGCCCACCAGGTTACCCAGTACCACCCCATGCTTATGACCGAGGCCGGAGCGTGGCAGGATCACCGCCGCCAGAGAGGGATCGGCGATATGAATTGCCAGGCCGGTCGGCAACAGCGTGGTTGCCCCCGGCGCCAGCTCTACGGCGTCGTCGAGACAGGCTCGCAGGTCAAGTCCGGCGGAGCCGGAGGTGGCATAGGTCGGCAGCGGAAATTGCTGGCCGACACGCGGGTCCAGAATCTTAACGTCGATTTTTTTCATCATAACGGGTCACGATCTCGTCGAGTAATAATTGGCCCAGGAGTTCCTTGCGCTCAAGTGGTAAGCGCTTTTCTCCATCCTGCCAGAAAAGGTGTAATGCGTTGCTATCGCTATTAAATCCCTGATTAGGCTGGGAAACATCGTTGGCACAAATCAGGTCGAGGTTTTTGCGGGCACGTTTTTGCCGCGCATATTCTTCCACATTATTCGTTTCGGCGGCAAACCCAACGACGTAGGGGCGATGCGATTTTAGCGCCGCGACCCCGGCCACGATATCCGGGTTTTTAACCATTTTTATTGTTAATTCATCACCTTGTTTTTTTATTTTATCTTCGGCGATGACAGCGGCGCGGTAATCCGCCACCGCGGCGCAGCCAATAAAAATGTGCTGCTGCTGAGCGCCAGCCTGGACGGCCGCTTCCATCTCCAGCGCGCTAGTGACATCAATGCGCTGCACAAACGGCGGTGTTGGTAGCGATACCGGGCCGCTGATCAGGGTCACGTTCGCGCCGCGCTGGGCGGCGGCGGCGGCAATCGCGAAGCCCATCTTGCCAGAGCTGTGGTTGCTGATATAACGCACCGGATCCAACGGCTCACGGGTCGGGCCCGCGGTAATCATGAGGTTGAGATGTTGCAAATCTTTGACAGGGGCGGCGAAATGCTGCGCGGCCATGTCTACGATAGTTAACGGATCGAGCATTCTTCCCGGGCCGACGTCGCCGCAGGCCTGGCTACCGCTGTCCGGTCCCCACAGCAGCAGCCCGCGTGAAGCGAGCGTCTGCAGATTATGCTGGGTGACCTGCGCGCGATACATCTGCTGGTTCATGGCGGGCACCACGGCAACCGGGGATGGGGTGGCAAGACAGATCGTCGACACCAGATCGTTGGCCATGCCGGCCGCCACGCGAGCGATTAAATCGGCAGTCGCCGGGGCGAGGATCACCAGGTCGGCCCATTTACCGAGCTCAATATGGCCCATTGCCGCTTCCGCTGCCGGATCGAGCAGGCTGTCGGAAACCGGATAGCCGGATACCGCCTGCAGGCTGAGTGGGGTGATGAACGCTTTTGCCGCCTCCGTCATCGCGACACGTACCTCTGCGCCGCGTTCACGCAGCCGGCGCACCAGTTCCGGGGTTTTATACGCCGCGATGCCGCCGCTGACGCCCAGGACGATTTTTTTACCCGCCAGAGTCATCATGATGTCTTCCTGTTGCCGTAGACCAGAATCCGCGCATCTTATCACAATCCTGTCGCCGTCGTGCCTCTGGTGGGCATTCACTTTGCGAGCGGCTACGCAGGGTGAAAAGTAGCGGGTCGGCAGTGCCGCCAGGCTGTGCCAGGATAGGCTGATTGACGCAGGAGGGCGTATGGACGGAATGGAAAATCTGATGCCACGGGAGAAGATGTTGCAGTACGGCATCGAAACGCTAACGGATGTTGAGCTGCTGGCACTGTTTCTGCGCATCGGCACACGTCATCAGGATGTACTGAGTTATGCCCAGGCGTTACTGCAGCGTTTTGGTTCGCTTTACGCCCTGCTTTCCGCTGATAAAGCGCAACTGGTTGCTGTAGACGGACTAGGGCTGGCGAAATATGCGCAACTGAAGGGGATTGCCGAACTGGCGCGACGTTATTTTAGCTCGCAGCTGGTCGAGGAAGCTGCGCTTATTTCTCCCTCAATGACGCGAGAGTTTTTGCAAAGCCAGCTGACGGAAGAGGAGCGGGAGATCTTTATGGTGATCTTTTTAGATAATCAGAACCGGGTGTTGAAACATAGTCGTCTTTTTTCTGGTACTCTTAGCCACGTTGAGGTGCATCCGCGAGAAATTGTACGCGAAGCCATCAAAGTGAACGCCGCCGCCGTGATCCTTGCGCATAATCACCCCTCCGGTAGTCCGGAGCCGAGCCAGGCTGACAGGCTGATTACCGAAAGAGTGGTAAAATCTTGTCGATTCATGGAGATACGTGTGCTTGACCATCTGGTTATCGGCCGCGGTGCGTATGTATCTTTTGCCGAACGCGGCTGGATTTAGCGCCGAACTGGCGATCCTTCGGGATCTTTGTCTGTTCGGGACTTGAGCACATCGCCGAGTCAGCGTATACTACGCCACCTTTGAGAATCTCGGGTTTGGCATTTGGGCCTGGCAGTCGAGAGTTCACATTGAACTGCGATGACCAGGCTGTAAAGCCTGACGAGGCGCCAATACCCCATACGAAGCTCGAGCTAATTTGATTTTTGGAGAATAGACATGTCCCGAGTCTGCCAAGTTACTGGCAAGCGTCCGGTGACCGGTAACAACCGTTCCCACGCACTGAACGCGACTAAACGCCGTTTCCTGCCGAACCTGCACTCTCACCGTTTCTGGGTTGAGAGCGAGAAGCGTTTTGTCACCCTGCGCGTATCTGCTAAAGGTATGCGTGTAATCGATAAGAAAGGCATCGATACAGTTCTGGCTGAACTGCGTGCCCGTGGCGAAAAGTACTAAGTACTTAGAGGAAATAAATCATGGCTAAAGGTATTCGTGAGAAAATCAAGCTGGTTTCTTCCGCTGGTACTGGTCACTTCTACACCACCACGAAGAACAAGCGTACCAAACCGGAAAAAATGGAACTGAAAAAGTACGATCCGGTTGTACGTCAGCACGTTATCTACAAAGAAGCTAAAATTAAATAATTTTCGCCTCCTTGTAATAAAAACCCCGCCCAGGCGGGGTTTTTTATTGCCTTTTCTCGCTACACATCTGTAAAACTAATTATATATCCCTCTTTTGATAGTCTCGCCGTTATCAATTAACTATATGAATAAAAAGGTTTTTCTTGTCTTGTTTGTAGAGTCTGTCTATTCTTCCGGTACAGAAAACCAGCGACAAGGATTGTTATGGCCTCTTTTATTCCAGATGTTTCATTTATCGATAACAGCGAACAGCGTACCCCGTTAATTTTGGTCCTCGATTGCTCTGGCAGTATGCAGGGCCAGCCAATCGCGCAGTTGAACGAAGGGTTAAAGCTGCTGGAGGAAGAACTTAAGCAGGATGTCATCGCCGCGAAACGCGTTCGCCTGCTGGTGATTAAGTATGGCGGGTATGATGAATGTGAACTCTACGGTGACTGGTGTGATGCGATGGACTTCACCGCTCCGGTGCTTGAAGCCAATGGCCTGACGCCCACCGGGCAGGCTGTTAGCCTGGCGCTGGACGAAATTGAAGCTGAAAAGCAGCGCCTGAAAGCGGCTGGCGTCCCCTATACCCGGCCGTGGCTGTTTTTAATGTCGGATGGCGAACCTACGGACAACTGGCAGGCGGCTGCACAGGCGTGCCGTGATGCGCAGGCGGCAAACAAAGTCGCTGTGTTTCCGATTAGCGTAGGACTCGAAGCAACAGAGTCGATGGGGCAGTTCAGCCGTAGCGGTATTAACGGTGTGAAGCAGTTGAAGGGATTACAGTTCCGCGAGCTATTCCTCTGGCTCAGCGCCAGTATGCAGGTGGTGTCGCAGTCGACACCGGGCGGTAAAGCGCAGCTGCCGCCGACGGATAGCTGGTCAGAAATTTCGGTCTGACGCCATGAACTGGCGCGTATACGCAGCGTCGGTCATGGGGAGCAGCCACCGACAAAATCAACTTCCCTGCCAGGATGCCTTTTGCTACCGCAATTTGGGCGATCGGCTTGTCGCCGTTGTCTGTGATGGGGCGGGCTCTGCCGCGTATAGCGAGCAGGGCGCAGCCATGGTCGCGCATGATCTGGCTAATCGACTGGCGACGTTCACCACTGCACCGGATGAAAAGCAGCTGGTGGCGCTGGTCGGGAGCGTGCGTGAGACTGTTCTGTTACAGGCGCAGGCACAGGATATTTCCCCGGGCGATTTCGCCTGTACCGTTCTGGCCGCGTGGCTGGGCGAGACTGCCTCTGTGATAGTGCATATTGGCGATGGTGCTGCGGCGCTAGGTCTGGATGCCGAACAGCACTTCTCCCTGCCTGAAAACGGCGAATACGCTAACCAAACCTGGTTCCTGACCAGCGACGACTGGCGAGAGCATTTACATATCAGCCCGTTTTCTGGCAGAGCCACGCGGTTGGTAATGATGACTGACGGCGTACAGCCGTTCGCACTCAATCGGCGTGGGGATGCGCTGTTCTCTCCGTTTATCGATCCGGTTTTGCGTTATCTACAGCAATCTTCGGAGGCAGAGGGAAGCGAAGCGCTACGCGCCACGCTGGATGACCCGCGCACCTGGGCGATAACCGGTGATGACAAGACGCTTCTGGTAGCCCTGCGTCATGAACCATAAAAAACTGCCAGTCTGCTATACGGAACAGCGTCGCGCCGTACGTCTGGGGAAATTGATCAAGAGCGGTGGCGCGGGTAGCGTTTACTTCCTGGCGGATGACCCTTCCCGCGTTGCCAAACTTTACCATCCACACACCGATACCGCTTACTACCAGCGCAAGCTCAGCGCCATGTTGGCGCAGCGGCCCGAGATCCCCGCCCCCGCGGAAAATGCGTCGATTGTCCAGCTGGCGTGGCCCGACTATTTGCTCTACGACGAGCGCAAGCGCGTTGTGGGTTTTGTCATGCCGGTTCTGGACACCCAGCGCACCATTGAGCTGGAGTATATTTTACAGGCACGGCAGGCGAAGGCGCACCATCTGCCGGAAGGCATCGGTGCGAAGGTGAGCCTGGCTTGCAACCTTGCTACCCTGGTCTCTACGCTGCATGCGCGACAGCACCGGGTTATCGACATGAAGCCGGTCAACCTGCGCTTCTATCGCGACAGCCTGTATATCGCGCTGCTGGACTGCGATGGCTTTAGCATTCAGGGCGAGGGAGAGCGTTTCCCCGCAGGGCAGTTTACGCCGGATTATCTGGCGCCGGAGTTTCAGCGTATTGGGCAGGTGCCCGGTGAGCAAGAGGAGGCGCAGGACCGCTTTTCGCTGGCGGTGATTATTTTCCAGCTACTCAATCACGGAATTCATCCCTTCAGCGGTCGCTCGATATCGGCGAAGGTGCCTGATGATTTACCCGGTCGTATCGCTGCCGGTTGTTACGCCTACGGTATCAATGCGGCAAAAAGCAGTGTTCCGGTGCCAGGCAGTACCCACCATTTGTTGCCGGTTGAGCTGCGTAAGCTGTTCGATCGCGCATTCAGCGACTCGCCCGCCCGACGTCCTTCCGCCGATGAGTGGGCGCAGGAGCTGCGTCCTTATGCGCTACGCAGCACGCAAAAAATTATTCTTTGTCATCAAAAACACCAGCATTTCGCCGGGATGCCGTGTCTGGTCTGCGCGCGGAAAAAACAGGTTGTTGCGGGAATAAAACAGGCAAAACAGCGTAAACAAGCGGAAACCGATCGCCCGCGGGTTGCGCCTGTTGTGCGGCAGCCTAGCAGAGCGCCAGCCGCTGCCGTAGCTCGTCAGCCTATCGGGCCAGGGCCGATAACCCTGCTGTGGCGCAGTATTCGTAGCAACGTTCCTTCGTTTGCCTGGCATGGCGCGCTGGCGCTGATGGGAACGCTGATTATGGGGGGGCTGGCGCGCAGTTTTGCCCGGCTCCACGACGCTGGTCCAGCATGGTTTGATATTGCGGCGTTACTGATTATTTTTATCTGGGGGACGGCGCTGGTACTCCGGTCCATTATTCGGAGTAAGCCATAAATGACGCTGAAATTAAGATATCTCATTCTCTTTTTCGCGTTGCTGATGGCTTTTGTGGCGCCGGATCTCGTCTCCTTGCTGTGGTCCGCGCCATTTCGCTTAATGGATAAGCTGCCGCTGTTACCTGTCGCGCTCAATGATCCCCAGCGTTTATATCTCTATGGCCTGTGGCTGGGGGGAACGATCTATTTTTCCGCCCTGATGTGGGTGGCGGTTACCCGACGCAATAAAGGTTATCTGATAGTTGCTGTGGCGCAGATTGTTTTTGTCATCGGCATGACCTTATGCAAGGTGCCGATTGGCGAGCAAAACCAGCGGCGCTGGCAGAGTATGAATCAGCTGGAAACGCCCGTCTGGAGCGATTTTCTCTATGATCGTCATGCCCGTTTTATTCAGATAGCGCTGCGTGGAGGGGCGTTGAATCAGCACAAGATCACCGAGCAATTTCTCGCACAGAAGAAACCGCTGGCGGCGCTACCGCTTGGCTGGAATGAAGAAGATGCCGCCGCCGCGGATGCGCTCTGGCAGCAGGCGCTGGGCTATCGTGAACGGGAAGCGAAAGCATTACCCAAAATGATGGACTATTTGGCCTGGATGCCGGACCGTGGCGATCTGACGCTGGCCACGGCCATCCTGACGCTGACGAGCGAGGCGGATAAAGCGCGAGCAGAAACGGCGTTTCGTCGGGCCATTGCCATTGCGCCGGAAAACCCGGATGCCTGGCTGGGCTGGGCAGTCGCGTTAATCCAGGCCCGCGATGATGCGCGGGTGCGAAATTCGCAGTTTCAGGCGCTCACGCAAAGCATTACAACCGGATTGTTGATGGCGGAGGGGCTGGAGGAGAGTCCACGTCAGCCTGCGCTACAGCAGCGGCTGGCAGCATACATCGCGCAAATGCCGGTGGACGATCGGCAAATCCTGCACATTTTGCAGGCGCGCATGCAGACGCGCGCCTGCGATTTGCCACTGGATAAGTATGCAACGGAGCAGAGTGAAGCGAGCAAGGTGCTGCCTTTGGCAAAATCAATCGTGTTTAAAACCGCTCCCGTGCGTAGCGTCAGCCCGATTAACGAACGCTTTCCCGGCCACGTCAGCATTGATACGGAGCGCTATGGCATCAGGAAAGAGAGTTTGCAGGCGATGCCGTATCCGGCGATACATAAATACATCAAGTCAGCGACAACCATCCTCTCGCTGGATACTGACGCCAGCGGCGAGCTGTTAAACGTGGTCGTTGAGTGCAGCAGCGGCATTCCCGAGTTCGACCAGGCGGCGCTGCACTATGCGCAGCAGTGGCGTTTGGGTTCTCACCGGCAGGGAAAACGTGTGTTGCTGCCGGTGAGCTTTATCAGCGATCGTGTACCGCCGGAGGAGTACTATGAGGAGATGGAGGCGCGGGCGATGCGCATCTCCCGGCTGGCCGCTCGTCATAATAAAACGGGGATGGAAAGCGCCAGCCAGGAGATGATCGCGCGATTTACGCGAATGAAAGCGCTGTTTCCGCAACAGAAACTAAGTGCGAAAGAGGCGCATCAATTACAGCTTATCTACCTTAAAAAGCGGGATAAAACGACCAAAGGCAGAATGGAAAGCTTTACTGAAATGACGGAGGCGATGGAAGCCCTGGTGGATACGCATCCGTACTACGCGCCGCTACTAAAAGATCTGGCGTTCAGAAAAAGTTACGCTTCCTTTGAGGAGAAGAGGGCAGCATGGGCGCAGCTGCTGGCGCTGGCGCCAGAGGATCCGCAGGTGTGGATGGCCTGGGGGAGCGTGTGGGCCGATCGCGATCCAGAGCTGTACATGGGCGCGATGATCGCTTCCATGCTGCTACAGCCGCTCATCGAGGATACCGAGCAGAAAATAGCGAATATCAAAACGAAGCTCCTGATGCGGGTTGGCATGGGGCCACGTAAGACGATTCTTTCGGCAAAGGTCTACGCCGACTATGGCGATATCCTTGGGGAAAGAGCTAAAGGGGAAGATACGGCGAAGGCCGCGGCGATCTTACCCGCCAGTCAAAAACTGGATCGTCAGGAAACCGTCGCCCCCCTGTATCCAGCGCAGCGCATGACGGTTGATATCGATCGTGATGAGGTGTTGAATGCTCCTCTCTTCAACGTAGTGTGGAAAGCGCCGCAGCGGCCAGACGAACGGCGGGCGGAACTGACCGTTGATATCGATGACACTGGCATGCCGACGCTGGTACTCATCAGCAAAAGCAGCGAAGTGGAACAGTATGATGCGCAGGCGGTCAATATGCTGTGGCGCTGGAAGTTTAAACCGCAGCCTGATGGCAGGCGGATGACCGTTGGCGTGAATTTTCTCCACTAATCGCGTCGCTGCCTCCTGAACGAGGTAAAATAGTGACGCCTGCCTATGTAGATGAGGAAAATCATGCCTGAATTACCAGAGGTTGAAACCAGCCGTCGCGGCATCGAGCCGCACCTGGTTGGTGCAACCATTCTGCACGCCGTCGTGCGCAACGGACGGCTGCGCTGGCCGGTTTCCGAAGAGATTTATCGCCTGAGCGACGTTCCGGTTCTCAGCGTGCGTCGCCGCGCCAAATACCTGCTTTTGGAACTCCCGGACGGCTGGATCATCGTCCATCTCGGGATGTCGGGTAGCTTGCGCATCCTGAGCGAAGAACTGCCGGCAGAAAAACACGATCACGTTGACCTGGTCATGAGTAACGGCAAGGTGCTGCGCTACACCGATCCGCGCCGCTTTGGCGCCTGGCTGTGGACCAAAGAGCTGGAAGGCCACCCGGTGCTGGCGCATCTTGGCCCGGAGCCGCTCAGCGATGAATTTAACGCCGACTATCTCCAGCAAAAATGCGCGAGGAAGAAAACCGCGATCAAACCCTGGCTGATGGATAACAAGCTGGTGGTGGGGGTCGGCAATATCTACGCCAGTGAATCGCTGTTCTCCGCCGGGATCCATCCTGACCGGTTGGCGTCCTCGCTGTCGCGGGACGAGTGCGAGCAACTGGTGAAGGTGATCAAGCTGGTCCTGCTGCGTTCGATAGAGCAGGGCGGCACCACGCTGAAGGATTTCCTGCAAAGCGATGGCAAGCCGGGCTATTTTGCCCAGGAGCTGCAGGTCTATGGCCGCAAGGGCGAGCCATGCCGGATCTGCGGTACGCCGGTCGTCGGGACCAAACATGCCCAGCGGGCGACTTTTTATTGCCGCCAGTGTCAGAAGTAGTCTCAGGAACACGAACGTTTGTAGGCCAGGTCAGCGTAGCGCCACCTGGCACACAGACCGGGACAGAGCAGCTGATAGGTTACTTCAGCTTATTCAGCAGCGCCTGATGGACGTTCGCTGGCAGGAAGTGAGAAACATCACCTTGATGGCGCGCCACTTCCTTCACCAGTGAGGAAGAGATAAACGACCACTCTTTGCACGGCATCAGAAACACGCTCTCCAGCGTTGGCATCAGGTGGCGGTTCATATGGGCCAGCTGCATCTCGTACTCAAAATCCGCCACCGCCCGCAGGCCGCGAATGAGAATATTGGCCTGCTGCGCGCGGGCGAAATTGGCCATCAGATCGCTAAAGCCGACCACCTGGACGTTCACCAGATGGGCCGTCGCCTGCTCCGCCAGCGCAATGCGTTCATCAAGGCTGAACATCGGCTTTTTGCTCGGGCTGGCGGCGATAGCCAGCACCACTTTATCGAACATGCTCGCCGCGCGGGTGACAATATCGATATGGCCGTTGGTGATGGGATCGAAGGTACCCGGATAGATCGCTTTTGTGCTCATGATGACTCTTTCTCCGAGTAGCCGTGGTTCAGCGCCCACAGCTCGGTATATTTTGTAAACGTATACTGGGCATTGACCATCGCCAGTAACCAGCCCTGCTTGCCGTCCAGCACCCCACCGCGCAGCAGCAGCGTCTTGAGAAACGCGCCCAGCGTATGGCTGAAAATCCCTGCCATCGAGGTCTTCTTGCCCTTGCGGTGGCGCTCAAGCGCCCACGCGGCGGCATACGCCAGCTGTTTTTGCTGGAAGCCCGCAAAGTCGCGGCAGGTCAAGTGCAGGAGATCGCCGGTCAGCGGAATAACCTCGGCGCCAAGGCTATCCAGCGATTCATGGACCAGATTATCGTTATAGCGGTAACGGGCGCGTTCGTACAGGCGCAGGACGTGATCGGGATACCAGCCGCTGTGGCGCATAAAGCGTCCCAGGAAATAGTTGCGGCGAGCGATGCTGTAGATGGCGCCGCGCTGCGGCGCTGCCAGCACCTTGAGAATAGCCTGCCTGAGTTCAGGCGTGACGCGCTCATCGGTATCGATCATCAACACCCAGTCGCCAGTGGCATAGTCCTGCGCGCGCTGGCGCTGAATGCCATAGCCTCGCCAGTCGGTATGGGTATAGACCTGGGCGCCGAGGCGGCGGGCCAGCTCGACGGTATTGTCGGTACTGCCGGAGTCGAGGACGATAATTTCATCCGCCCAGCTAACGGAGTCGAGACAATCCGGCAGTAGATCGGCTGCATTTTTGGCGATCATCACCACGGAAAGCCGGTTCGACATTAATGACTCCGCTGCGGCAGGTAGGGTTGCAGTAACTGTAGCAGACGCGACAGCGCGCCCTGGTTTTGATGCAATACTTCCACCGCGTGACGGCCATACCACAGACGGTAGTCTTCATCAGTGAGGAGCGTGGACACCTCTCTGACCAGCGAATCGGCGTCGGTAACGGTAATCAGGCCATCGTCCTGCTGCAGCTTGGCGCAGATATCTTTGAAGTTGAAGGTGTGCGGCCCCATCAGCACCGGAATGGCGTGCGCCGCCGGCTCGAGCGGGTTATGGCCGCCGCGCTCCACCAGGCTGCCGCCGACGAAGGCGAGGTCGGCAATGCCGTAGAGCAGCATCAGTTCGCCCATGGTATCGCCAATCACCACCTGGGTACTGGAAGAAGGGATCTCGCCGGTGCTGCGCAGGGTGAAGCTCATCCCGGCTTTTAGCACCATCTCGCGGGCGTCCGGGAAGCGCTCCGGATGGCGGGGCACAAGGATCAGCAGCAGGTTCGGGAAGGTCTCCAGCAGCTTTTTATGCGCCTGCAGGATGATTTGCTCTTCGCCGTCGTGGGTGCTGGTGGCGATCCAGACTTTACGATGCGGCGCCCATTGCCGGCGCAGCGTCACCGCCCGGGCCGCCAGCTCAGGCGTGACCGAGATATCGAATTTCAGGCTACCGGTGACCGCGAGCTGGTTGCGCTTCAGCCCCAGCGAGAGGAAGCGGTTACCATCTTCTTCGTTCTGCGCCGCGATAAGCGTAATGCGGCTTAACAGGCGGCGCATAAAGCCGCCCAGTTTGGCATAGCCTTTAGCGGAACGTTCGGACAGGCGCGCGTTGGCGATCACCAGCGGGATCTTACGCTTATGCAGCGCGGCCACCATATTTGGCCACAGCTCGGTCTCCATCACAATCACCAGCTTCGGCTGAACGGTGTTCAGGAAACGGTTCATGGCGCCGGGCAGATCGTAGGGCAGATAGACGTGATGAACATCTTTGCCGAACGCCGACATGGCGCGCTCGGAGCCGGTCGGCGTCATGGTGGTGACAGTGATCGGCAGAGAAGGGTAGCGGTGGCGCAGGGCGCGAACCAGCGGAATGGCGGCTAAGGTCTCGCCGACGGAAACGGAGTGCAGCAGAATGCCATCCGGCTCTACCTTGTTCTGACAGTAGCCATAGCGTTCCGCCCAGCGTTTACGGTAGGCAGGAGCCTTACGGCTACGCAGCAGCAGCCGCAGCCACACCAGCGGCTGAATAAGGTAAAGTAGGGTGGTATAAAGCAATTCCAAACTATTTATCCGTTCTCTGTTTTGGCGGGCAAATTCTAAGCATTTCGCCCGCGTAAAGCTATCTCTTTGGCGGAAACAGCGGGTTTTTGGTCTATCCCGCGTGGCGATAACGCTTAATACGCAGATAGCGGCGTCCCAGGCGCCAGCGTAAACGGAAAGTACAGGCGTTTTTCCAGATTAACCGCCAGATACCGCGATCGAAGAATTCGTTAATAATAACATGCTTTTTCGACTCATCTTTCATGCTGTCGAAGGTATGGATGATCCCCAGGCCTTCTTTGGCAATCTGCCAGCGACAGGCGGCGATATGGCGCACTTTATCCGGGTAGCGCTGGTTGATCGCCTCCAGCATCTCCAGAATTTTCATGTAATGGCGCGCCGAACGCATCAGCGTGTCGTCGTTGTCCGGCTTATGCGACACCGACTCAGAGTGAATGTAGTAATCATAGAACTGCTGACTGGTGTACTGCACGCGCTCCGCGGCCAGCAGGGCCTCGGTGGTCCAGGGGATATCCTGATGGCGCAGGCCAGGCTCGAAATGGAAGTGATGCTGGCGGATAAAGTCGTGACGATAAATATTAAGCCAGGTGACGTGCAGAAACTTCCGCGAGTCCAGGGCCTGCTTAAGCCAGACATGGCCCGGCAGCACGCCGGTTGAGGGCAGGCGATCCAGCGGGAAAATCGGGTGGCTCTCGCGGCGCTTTTCGTACACATAGGTGCCGTTGCAGGTGGCGATATCGAGATGTTCTTTCTCGGCCATCTCCAGCAGCGTGCGATACATGCCTGGATAGAGTTTGTCGTCGATATCCGGAAACGCCAGATATTTGCCGCGGGCGGCGGCGAGGCCAGTATTGCGCGCGACCGAGACGCCCTGGTTTTCCTGCTCCAGCACCTGGACGTTCTGTAGCCGCTCCCGCCATTCAGCGACCACCGCCAGGCTGTTGTCCGTCGAACCATCGTTCACCAGGATCAGTTCATAGCTGTCCAGCTGCTGCTGTTCAAGGCACTCAAAGAATTGCGCAAGAAATTTCTCACCGTTGTAGACGGCAGCCACGATGCTCAATAAAGGCGTTTGACTCATAAATCTTCGATCCTGGTTAACTAACGGCGTCAGGTGCGCTGCAGCTGACGGTACTGCTGACAAATGGACACGACGCTGAATTTTTCCAGCGCGGCATCGTCGATGGCCGGCGGGTTATGGTAAATGCTTTGCATCGTCTGAGCCAGCGCCGGACTGGTCAGATCCGCCAGACCGCGGGCAAGTTCGCCGGTGAGGATCTCGGTGACGCCGCCGGGGCAGCGGGTGCTGGCGACCGGCGTATGCAACAGCAGCGCCTCCACCACCACATTGCCGAATCCTTCGCTATCCGAGCTCAAAACCAGCATCCGCGCGCCTTTGATCCACGGTAAGGGGTTTTTCTGAAAGCCTTTGAACCACACCAGGTCCTCAATCTGCAGCGTTTTCGCCAGCTGGCGCAGGCGCTGCTCTTGCTCCGGTTTTCCCTGGCCTAACAGCACCAGCGGTGCGTCGATGCCGCTTTGCGCATAGGCTTCGAGCAGACGGTCGTGGCGTTTGCCCGGATGGAAGCGGCCGACGTGAATCAGATAGTCACCGGCCGGGCGCTCGCTGTCGGCTTCCGCCTCAGCTCGCAGGGCAGTGATATCGAAGGGGTTGTAGATAGTCTTCAGCTGCGCCGGACGCAGGGCGAAGGCTTCAACCAGATCGCGCCCCACGGCGTCGGAAACCGTCACCACGTTGCGACCCTGGTAAATTCGCTTAATCTTCTGCTGCTTCATCCAGCGGTCAAAGCCGGTGCGATGTCCGAGGTAGGAGGCAGAGAAGACGCCGTGCAGGCAGAACCAGACGTTACGCTCGCGCAGTGCCCGGCTGCGGGCGACGATGCGGTCGGTTTTGTGCAGGTTGGAGAGCACAAGGTCAAATTGCCCCTGCTGTTCGGCCCGGATGACCGCGGCGTCCAGCTGGCGGGCGCGGCGGGACAGCTCGGTCAGCTTGCGCCACGGTTTACGGCAACGATCGGTCACCACCTGGTAGTCGAGCCCCTCGGGCAACGGATACTCGCAGACGTCGCGCAGCGAAATGAGCGACACCCGATCGCCGTCGCGCAGGAACTGTGCCGCCAGGGTCAGGACCACTTTTTCCGCGCCGCCGCCGGGTAAACCGTCAATCACAAATAAGATGCGCATCGTTATTTCACCAGATCCTGATAAAGAGAAAGCAGCTGGGTTGAGAGGCGCTCGCTGGTGCAGTCCATAATGCGCTCGCGGGCGCGGCTGCCTTCCGCGGAGCCCAGCGCGCGCGGCGGCAGGGCCATCACCGCCTGCTGCAGCGCCGGGATATCCAGGGCATCGCAGACGTAACCGTTGTGCCCCTCGACGATAAACTCCGCCCCGCCGCAGCCGGTGGTGGTGATCACCGGCAGACCGCAGGCCATCGCTTCGAGGATGACGTTGGGGAACGGATCGTAGAGGGTCGGCAGCAGCAGACCATCGGCCATCTGATAGAAGGGCAGCGTTTCCGACTGCATGCCGAAGAAGCGCACCCGCGCTTCGCAGCCGAGGCTCTTCGCCAGCGCCTGATAGCGCGGTTGATCCTTATCTTTGCCGACCACCAGCAGATAGCGATCGGTGGGAGCGATGGCGCGGATTGCCGCCGCCAGCCCTTTACGCTCAAAGCCGGAGCCGACGTAAATCAGGCAGGTCGCCTGCAGCGGCAGCTGCCATTTGGCGCGTAAGGCGGCAAAAGTCTCTTCGTCCGGCGGCAGGAAGCGCTGGTTGTCAATGGCGTTGTAAATAACGTGGATCTTGTCCGCCGGCAGGCCAAAGTCTTCGATGATCTCGCGCTTGATCATCTCGGCGTTGCAGATCACCCCGCGCAGGTGTGAGTCTTCATACATCTCGCGCTCCGCCTGCATGACGTAGCGGTGGTAACGGTCGGCGAACAGCAGGCGGCTTTTCCAGGCCGGTAAAATGCGCGAGCGCTGCTGCAGCCAGCGGCGATGAACGCCGTCGCCAGCGCGGTAGAGATCGCAGCCGGGAATACGTTCATGGCTCTGCACCAGGTCGAAGGACTCGCGCTGCCACAGCGCACGCGCGGCGTTGGCAAAGCCGCGCTCGCGGCTGATGCGCCCCCATTTCCGTGGGTTACAGATATGGATCTGCCAGTCCGGTTTCACCGGCCCCTGCCATTCGCGGGTGATGACGTTCAGCTGCAGATGACTGCTGTCGAGGGCTTCCAGCGCGCGGGAGACAAACCGTTCTGCGCCGCCGTCCGGGCGGTACTTCTGCCGCACCAGAGCCAGCCTGAATTTACTCATGCCAGTACCTTTTTCGCCGCCGCGATCACGGCGTCGGTAGGAATTAAATCGAGATAACGTTCGTCGGTGTTGGTGTTGATGTCATCCGGGTCGGGCAGCGGACCGAAGTCGCCGGCCCAGATCACCTCGCCTTTCGCCTGCCACGGGCGCCAGAAGGTCAGCTTCGAGGGGCCGAACAGGGCGACCAGCGGAGTGCCAAGAGCCGCAGCCATATGCATTGGCACCGAGTCGACGCCGATAAACAACCGGGCATGATCGATCACCGCTGCCAGCTGGCGCAGCGTTAACTGGCCGGCTAAAGAGTGCAGTCGCGCCTGCGGGCAGCCGGCGATGATGGTATCCACCATCTTCTTCTCTCTATCGTCAGGGCCGGAGGTAAGCACCACCGCGTACCCCTCGGCGGACAGCGCGTTGATCAGCGCACTCATACGATCTTCGCGCCAGCATTTAAAGAACCAGCGCGACGTCGGCTGGATGACGATGTAGTTTTCCCGGAACTCCTCTGGCAGCAGGGCGCGGCTGGTGGCCCAGTCTGCTTCGCTGTAGCCCATTCGCGCCGGCGCGTCGTGCAACTGGATACCAAGCGGAGCGAGGATAGAGAGATTCTGCTGTACCGTATGCAGCTGGTTGTGCTGTTGGGTTGAGGCCAGCGCGGTGTGGCAGTAGCGCCATAACGGGTGGCGGCGCTTTGGGAAATCAAAACCGATCCGCGTGGCGGCGCCGGTCAGTTTGCTGATAATCGCGCTCGGCCACTGGTCGGCAAGGTTAAGCACCATATCGTATCGCTGCTGGCGCAGCGTCTGAATGAGCTGCCATTGCATCTTTAGCTGATGCCTTTTTCCCTGCTTTTTCCAGCGGCGGTCGAGACCATAAATATGATGGATATCGGGGTTGGCGGCGAGCATATCCCGGGTCTCTTCATACAGCAGGACATCCACGCGGGCGGCGGGATACTGCTGTTTCAGCGCGTGAATAAGCGGCGTGATCAGCAGCATGTCGCCATGATGGCGCAGCTTAATGACCAGGATCCGCGCCGGGTTCAACGGGCCGCGGGAGAGGGTTTCAGGCGTCATACTCTGTTCTTCATCCAGGATAAGGGTTCCGATTCTAGGGGATCAGACAGATTGAGAGAAGCGTTGTATTGCTCTACCATGACCCGATACGTATGGCCTGAGGACGTTTTCGTGCACAATCCCGCATTTCTCATCACGATTGATACAGAGGGCGATAACCTCTGGCAAAAACATGACAGTATCACCACCGAGAATGCGCGCTATCTCCCGCGTTTTCAGCAGCTTTGCGAAAAGTATGGCTTTAAACCGGTCTATTTGACCAATTATGAAATGGCCATCGACCCTTTTTATATCGAATTTGCCAGAGACGTGATTGCCCGCGGTACCGCGGAAATCGGCATGCATCTGCATGCGTGGAACAGCCCGCCGACCGAGCCGCTGACCGCCGATGACTGGCGACATAAGCCTTATCTTATTGAATACAGCGATGCCATGATGCGTGAGAAGGTCGACTATATGACGCGTCTGCTGGAGGACACCTTCCAGACCAAAATGGTCAGCCATCGCGCCGGGCGCTGGGCCTTTGACGAGCGCTATGCGCGTCTGCTGGTGGAGCACGGGTATCAGGTGGATTGCTCGGTGACCCCGCGGGTGAACTGGAAGACCGCCAAGGGGGCGCCGCAGGGCGATGGCGGGACCGATTATCGCCGCTTCCCGCAGCATGCCTATTTCCTCGATGAAAATGATATCAGCCGCGAAGGCCACTCTCCGCTGCTGGAAGTGCCGATGAGCATTCAGTACAAGCACTCAGCGTGGATGAACAGCGTGAAGCAGGGTTACGATCGGCTGCGTGGCAAAGTGCGTTCTCCCTCCGTGCACTGGCTGCGTCCGATGGGTGGCAACGTGGAGACGATGAAAAAAGTCGTCGAACAAACGTTGACGCAGGGCAATGACTACGTGGAATATATGCTCCACTCTTCAGAGTATATGCCCGGCGGCAGCCCCACGTTCCAGAATGAACGGGATATTGAGCGTTTATACGCTGACCTTGAAGCCTTTTTTAGCTGGCTGGCGCCGCAGGTGAAGGGAATGACGTTGGCAGAATATTACCAGCGGAAAATTACACAGCGCTAACACAGCTCAAGGTACCGTATGCGTATCCTTAAACAATTAACGCGGAAAAAGAATGCTTTTTTCCGCGGCATTAAATTTAATTTAATTAACTATCGATACAGAAATAAGCCGGCGCGTAAAGCCTTTGACCCGGCGCCTGTGCACCGCGTACTGCTATTGCGTCTGGACGATAAAGTCGGTGATATGGTGGTTACGACCGGCTGCGCCAGAATACTGGCTGAACGGGGATATCAGGTTTCGGTGTTAACCGGACCAATATGCTGCGAAATATTAGCAGGCTCAGAATTCATTCAACAAGTATATTTATATCGGCCGCGCATGTCCTTAAATGTTTTAAGGGCGGTGGGCTTTGATGCGGTTATCGATTTTGATGACGTCACCAGCTATGAACGCTTTAAATTACTCGCCGATTTACGCGCGACCAGCGTGATTGGCTTTAATAAAGATCAATATAAACTTTACGATCATTCGATCGCTTTTTTTGACAGCAACAGCCATATTTCCCAGCGCTATAAACAGGTAGTGAAGCTGTTTGGCATCGTTGACGACCACCCGTATCACTATCATCTCCCCGGCTGCCGCCATGAGCGGGAGAAAGTAGCCCGCTTGCTTTCCCAGGCCGGAGAGGTCGAACTGCGTATCGCCATTAACCCTTTTACCGCGTCCGAGGATAAAGACTTCTGTCGTCACCAGGTGGCGACCCTGGTTGAGCGGTTACATGCTCTGCCTTACCGGGTCTGTATCGTGATGGTGGGGCGCAGTGAAAAAATCCGTCAGCTGGGACTGGATATGGCACTGTACATCGCCGACAGCACCATCAATTCCGCTGTCGAAGTGATCCGCAGCTGTGATTTAGTCATTACGCCGGACACCTCGATCGTGCATATTGCCCGGGCCTTCGATAAGCCGATGGTGGCGGTCTATAACAAACGCAAACTCAAAGATACCGGCCTGCCCGGCTATCACATCTGGGCGCCGGGCTATGACAAGGCGAAACAGATCGTCTGTGAAGAGGCAAATGTCGCCGATGTGGCGATTGAGTCGGTGTGGCCCGTGATTCAGGAGGAGGCCGACCGGCTGGTCGCTGCCCGCAGTTAATAGATAAGTTAATAAAAAAGGGCCGCTGACGGCCCTTTTTGTTAGCGTTTTTCCGCCAACCCTTTGCTGAGCGCAATGCCCAGCGGCAGCCAGAACAGCACCCAGGTTTCCCGGGGATTGCTGATGATAAACATCCCCTGCGAGGCCATAAATACCAGCGCGTAAAACAGGATTGCCAGGCTGTAGCGGCTGTCGGTGCGGCGCTTGCGCCACGCCTGCCATAGCCCGCAGGCAATGACCGCCAGCAGCAGCAGTAAACCCACGATGCCGCCTTTCAGCAGGGCGCCCATATACACGCTGTGAGTAGTGGTGATGTGCTCGCCGCTGTAGTTGATGAAGTCCAGTTCATAGCTGAAGCCACGGCCCAGCCAGGGCTGACTGGCCATCTCCGAGAGCGTATGGTGCCAGATGCTCAGTCGCAGCCCGCTTTGGGTGCCCAGCTCTTCAAAACGGGCGAGCAGCATATCGCCCACCGGCGTCACGACCAGGAGCAGCGCTACCAGCACAGCCAGCGCTGCGGCGATCAGCAGGTTGCGGCGGGTAAAAACGTGCAGGTGCAACGTACAGCAGACCGCCAGCACCAGGGCGATGATCGGCCCACGGCTCTGGGTCAGCAGCATCATTACCAGCATGATGGTGAGCGGCAGATAGAGCCAGTGGCTGGCTTTTTCTTTCAGTAGCATGCCGCAGATTAAAATGCCGATACCGCAGTAACCGGCAAGGTCGATAACGTTCGTTGGCCCAGGGTTCTCGGGGGAGACCGCACGTTCGGTAAGCACCAGCGTGTGGTCGATAATTAGCGTCCACAGCGAGAGCACAGTGATCCCGCCGACCACCGCCAGCATGGCCAGACGGCGGGTTCGTTCGTCGCTGAGCAGCAACGCCATCAGTAACAAATACCCGGTCAGATACACGCCATGGGTGATCGGCGAGTCGATATGCTGCGGCGTATGGCCCCACAGATTACTGAGGGCGTAATAAATAAAGAAGACCGCGAGCAGTGCCCATGTCGGCCACTGCTCGCGCAACACCCCGGCCAGCGCCTGGCGGTTTTCCTGGCGAACCAGCGACAGCAACAGCAGCAGGATCGATAAATGCAGCAGGTTATTGGTCCGGGTGGACATGCAAAAAATCGCGCTGAAAAATAAAAACAAAGGAAAGACGATCGAGTAACCCTGTCTGGCGAAGTTACTCACTTTTAAAGTACTCATTAAACGCAACCTTTTCGAAGATAGTGTCCGGCACAGCGCTTTCTGGGGAAAAATTAATCACCCGAATCTGGCGTTGCTGCAGTACCTGCGCGGCATGCGCAAAAGAGGGCATGACGAGGGTATCTACTTTCGTTGCCAGGTAAGAAGGCAATTTTTCTTGTTGTGTTTCGTAGAACCGCGGCTGGTTAAAGTTGGTCATATCCAGGCCGCTCACCAGGATCGTATTGAAGCCCAGCCAGGCGAGAATTTGCAGCGCCCAGTAGACCACCGTTCCGGCATCGAAAACCCCCTGGCGGATATCGGTGCTAAAGCAGATATCCGGGCGCTGAGGATGAAGGCACATCGCTGGATTCTGCTGGTAAGTGCGCTTTATCGCTTCGCTGGCGACTTTCGGCTGGTAAATCTTATAGCAACCGTCCTCAATCAACGCCAAACGGCAGCGCAGCGCGTCCCCATAGCGATCGACGATTTTGGCGATCCCGTGCATGGTGGTGAACAGCAAAATATCCGGCTGGCTGACAATGGCGCGGATAATGTCCGGCTTCTTATCGAAAAATTCCATGTCGACGATGGTATAGAGCGAAAAGTGCAGCCGGTCGGCAAGATGCCAGGCGCCATTGACGCCCATCACCGGGATCGTTTTCGACAACAGGGAAAAATCGATATTGCGGGTTGAAGGGCCGGTGGCGGTCAGCAGGACTTCGCCCTGCATGCTGTTTTTCAGCGCGCTCAGGCTGACCAGCGGCACCGTTTTCCCTTTATAGCGTAACGCGCTAATTTCGCCGCTCGGCGCGCGCGTAATGCGGGTAAAAGGCCACAGATTTTCATTGTGACGATAAGCGCGAGGGCGCGTGTAACGATAGATCTGCTTAAACAGGGATCCCATCAGAGCAGCCCCTGATTTTGCAGAAGAAGATGAACCCGGCTGGCCGGAATATCGCCGGTGCTGGTGCTATTTTCCGGCCGTACGATGTGCTGGTTTTTACCGTATCCGCCAATCAGTCCCGGATCGGTCGGGCCGTAGAGCGTGAAGTTCGGTTTATCCAGCGCGGCGGTCAGATGGCTCAGTCCGGTATCGACCGAGACGACGGCCCGGGCGCCGGCCAGAACCTGCGCCACCTGCTCAAGGCTCATGCGCGGCAGTACTTCAACATACTCCCGTCCTTCCGCCAGTCGTTTTGCCCGCGCCTCTTCGTGTGGGGCGCCCCACGGTAGCTTAATACGAACGCCGCTGTCGGCAAGCAGATCGAGCAGCTCCTGCCAGCGGGGTTCCGGCCAGTGTTTATCGTCGCGGGTGGTGGCGTGCAGGAACACCAGATAGGGGGCGGCAGCGCTAGCCTCATGCTGCAGGAAATGGCGCGCAATGGCGTAATCTCCCTGCGTCTGGGGTTTCGCGTAGCCGAGGCTTTTGGCGAACAGCTCGCGGGTACGCTCCACCGCGTGCTGCTGTTTCGCGATATGGTGGCGGCGGTTGTAAAACAGGCTGGCCAGCGGCTCGCGGGCCGTTTGCCAGTCCATACCGTGCTTGACGCCGTGCGCCAGGCGAGTAACCAGCGCGGCGCTTTTCACCAGCCCCTGGGCGTCGATGATGGCGTCATACTTTACCGCCTGAACGGCCTCGCGGAAGGCTTGACGCTCCGCTTTAATCGGCGCGGAAAACCAGGCTTTACGCCAGCGGCGGATCGCCACCGGGATCACCCGCTCGACGCTTTCATGCCAGGAGGGGATCTGCGCGAAACCCTCTTCAACCACCCAGTCGAAGCGGATGCCGGGGATAGCCTGCGCGGCGTCGGTTAGCGCGGGCAGCGTGTGCAGCACGTCGCCCATGGACGAGGTTTTTACGATCAATACCCGCATCCGTTACGCTTCCTCGTGCTCGGTTTTTTCCGCTAACAGTTCGTTCAGCTCTTGCAGGACGCGTTCTGGGGTGATGTCGATCAGGCTCTGATGATAGCCTTCCGCGGCATCGCCTTTGCGCACCTTGTGGTAGCCGGTAATCAGGCGGATAACCCGCGCTTTATGCGACAGCGGCGGGGTGAAGTCCGGGCTGCTCGGGCCATACAGTGCCACCAGTGGGCGGTCCAGCGCGGCGGCGACGTGCATCAGCCCCGAATCGTTAGTCACTACAGCTTTACAGGCGGCGATCAGAATGACCGCCTGCTCCAGCTGGGTTTCACCCGCCAGATTGCGGCACCAGGCCTGCTGCTCGCTGCTGAGCGCGGCGATGATCTCTTTGCCGGCCTCGTTATCTTTTGCCGAGCCAAATAGCGCAATCTGGTAGCCATCGTCGATGAGCTTTTTCGCCAGCGCAGCATAGTGATAGTGCGGCCAGCGTTTGGCCGGGCCGAACTCCGCGCCGGGACAGAAGCCGATGATCGGCCGGTCGTTCGACAGATTAAAGGCGCTGCAGGTCTGTGATTTTTCGCCATCGTTGACCTGCAGCTGCGGCCATAGCAGAGGTTGCGGCAGATCTTTGGCGCAGCGCATGACGCCGTTGTCATAGGCGAGCGCCACGTAGCGTTCCACCATCAACGGCCAGGCGTCTTTATCCAGCACCCGGGCGTCGTTGAGCAACCCGTAGCGCATCTCGCCGCGCCAGCCGGTGCGCAGCGGGATGTTGGCAAAGAAGGGGACTAATGCCGATTTAAACGAGTTCGGCAGCACGTAAGCGCGATCGTAGCGACGCTCGCGCAGGCTATGGCCGAGCTTGCGGCGTTCGCCGATAGCCAGCGCGCCGTGGCCCAGCGGCATCGGGATCGCTTCGTTCACTTCCGGCATGCGCGATAGCAACGGACGGCACCAGGCTGGCGCCATCACGTCGATAATCGCCTGGGGATAGCGCGCCCTGAGCGTACGATAAAGACTTTGCGACATCATCATGTCGCCCACCCAAGACGGGCCTATCACCAATATTTTCATGCTTGTTTCTTATGCGTCGCGGTTTAGCCAGGCCATATATTCCGTTACGCCTTCGGCAACGGTTTTGAACGGTTTGTCATAGCCCGCTTTGCGCAGGTTAGTCAGATCCGCTTGGGTGAATGCCTGGTAGCGGCCTTTCAGTTTGTCCGGGAACGGGATGTACTCGATGCTGCCTTTTTTGTGGTATGCCAGGGTCGCATCGGCGACGGCCTGGAAGGATTCCGCGCGGCCGGTGCCAAGGTTGAAGATGCCGGAAACGCCGTTTTCCCAGAACCACAGATTGACGTCAGCTACGTCGCCCACGTAAACGAAGTCGCGCTTGAAGCCGTCGCTGCCTTCGAACAGTTTCGGACTTTCGCCATTATTCAGCTGGGTATTGAGGTGGAAAGCCACGCTCGCCATGCTGCCTTTATGGCCTTCACGCGGTCCGTAGACGTTGAAGTAGCGGAAGCCGACGATCTGCGAATTGGCTTCCGGCAGGATCTGGCGCACGTATTCGTCGAACAGGAATTTGGAGTAGCCGTAGACGTTCAGCGGCTGTTCGTACTCGCGAGATTCGATGAAGTCGCTGGTGCGTCCGCCGTAGGTGGCCGCTGAAGAGGCGTACAGGAACGGAATTTCGCGCTCCAGGCAGTAGTGCAGCAGCTCTTTGGAGTACTGATAGTTGTTGTCCATCATGTACTTGCCGTCCCACTCTGTGGTGGAAGAGCATGCGCCTTCGTGGAAGATAGCGTCGATGTCGCCGAACTCTTCGCCCGCCATAATCTGGATCAGAAAATCTTCTTTATCCATGTAGTCAGCGATGTTCAGGTCAACCAGGTTCACAAACTTGGTGCCGTCTTTCAGATTGTCGACAACCAGAATGTCGGTAATCCCTTTGTCATTCAGCGCTTTAACGATGTTGCTGCCGATAAAGCCTGCGCCGCCGGTAACGATGATCATAACTGTACCTTTGAAGTTGGGAGCCCGGAGACAATCCGGACATGAATGCTCATATCATATCACCACATGAGCAAGCCTACAGCCATTCGCAGAATAAGGTGCTGGGCTGACGTGATTTATGCTGCAAATAATTCATTCAGGCCTGCATCATCTCGTATCAGCGTATAGCTTTGGGTAATATGTGCCAAATTTTGCCGAATCTGGAGAGTTGCAATGCGTGGTGATTTCTACAAACAGTTAACTAGCAATCTGGAGACCGCTCGGGCCGAAGGTTTGTTTAAAGAAGAGCGCATCATCACCTCGGCGCAGCAGGCGGATATTACCGTCGGCGACAGCCACGTGATTAACTTCTGCGCCAATAACTATCTGGGCCTGGCGAACCACCCGGAACTGATTGCCGCGGCGAAATCCGGCATGGACAGCCACGGTTTCGGGATGGCCTCCGTCCGCTTTATCTGCGGCACTCAGGATACGCACAAGCAGCTGGAGAAGAAGCTGGCCGATTTCCTCGGTATGGAAGACGCGATCCTCTACTCCTCCTGTTTCGACGCCAACGGCGGCCTGTTTGAAACGCTGCTCGGCCCGGAAGATGCCATTATCTCCGACGCCCTGAACCATGCCTCGATCATCGATGGCGTGCGTCTGTGTAAAGCGAAGCGCTTCCGCTATGCCAACAACGACATGCAGGAACTGGAAGCGCGTCTGAAAGAAGCCCGCGAAGCCGGCGCGCGCCACGTGCTGATTGCTACCGACGGCGTCTTCTCCATGGACGGCGTGATCGCCAACCTGAAAGGCGTTTGCGACCTGGCGGACAAATACGATGCGCTGGTGATGGTCGATGACTCCCACGCCGTCGGCTTCGTCGGCGAAAACGGCCGCGGCTCCCACGAATACTGCGACGTGATGGGGCGCGTCGACATCATCACCGGCACCCTCGGTAAAGCGCTGGGCGGCGCCTCCGGTGGCTACACCGCCGCGCGCAAAGAGGTGGTCGAGTGGCTGCGCCAGCGCTCCCGCCCGTATCTCTTCTCCAACTCTCTGGCGCCGGCCATCGTGGCCGCCTCCATTAAAGTGCTGGAGATGGTCGAAGAGGGGGCAGACCTGCGCGATCGCCTGTGGGCTAACGCGCGTCTGTTCCGCGAAAAAATGACCGCGGCAGGCTTCACGCTGGCGGGCGCCGACCATGCCATCATTCCGGTGATGCTGGGTGAAGCGGTGGTGGCGCAGAACTTTGCCCGCGAGCTGCAAAAAGAAGGGATTTATGTTACCGGCTTCTTCTATCCGGTGGTTCCGAAAGGCCAGGCGCGTATTCGCACCCAAATGTCGGCGGCGCATACCCCTGAACAAATTGAGCGTGCGGTGGAAGCCTTTACCCGCATCGGCAAACAACTGGGCGTCATCGCCTAATAAGGGTGTGAGATGAAAGCGTTATCCAAACTGAAAGCGGAAGAAGGCATCTGGATGACCGACGTACCGGAACCGGAAGTCGGCCATAACGATCTGCTGATTAAAATCCGCAAGACCGCCATTTGCGGGACCGACGTGCACATCTACAACTGGGATGAGTGGTCGCAGAAGACCATTCCGGTGCCGATGGTAGTTGGTCACGAATACGTCGGCGAAGTGGTCGGGATTGGTCAGGAAGTGCGCGGCTTTAAGATTGGCGACCGCGTCTCCGGTGAAGGGCATATTACCTGTGGCCATTGCCGTAACTGCCGCGCGGGCCGTACCCACCTGTGTCGCAACACCATCGGCGTGGGCGTCAACCGCCCGGGCTGCTTTGCCGAGTATCTGGTGATCCCGGCCTTTAACGCCTTTAAGATTCCCGACAATATCTCTGATGACCTGGCGTCTATTTTCGACCCGTTCGGCAACGCCGTGCACACCGCGCTCTCCTTCGATCTGGTAGGGGAAGATGTGCTGGTCTCCGGCGCCGGCCCGATCGGCGTGATGGCGGCGGCGGTGGCGAAACATGTCGGCGCGCGTAATGTGGTGATCACTGACGTCAACGAGTACCGTCTGGAGCTGGCGCGCAAAATGGGCGTCACCCGCGCGGTGAACGTGGCCAAAGAGAGTCTCAACGACGTGATGGCTGAGCTGGGCATGACCGAAGGTTTCGATGTGGGTCTGGAGATGTCCGGTGCGCCGCCGGCGTTTCGCAGCATGCTCGATACCATGAACCACGGCGGCCGTATTGCGATGCTGGGTATCCCACCGTCGGATATGTCCATCGACTGGACCAAGGTCATCTTCAAGGGGCTGTTTATTAAAGGTATCTATGGTCGCGAAATGTTCGAAACCTGGTACAAGATGGCGGCGCTGATCCAGTCTGGTCTCGACCTTTCGCCGATCATTACCCACCGCTTCGGCATTGACGACTTCCAGAAGGGCTTCGATGCGATGCGATCCGGCCAGTCCGGAAAAGTGGTATTGAGCTGGGAATAATTCCCTGGTGCTGTCGTAAAAATCAGCCCAAAAGGCGCCTGCGGGCGCCTTAATTTAGATTTGGATAACATTTTTAGCCTGCTTAATATTAAGCGCACAATTTCTACATCGATTTTCCGGTTATTCGCTTATACAGTGTGTTTAGTCGCAGTTTAACTTTGTAACTATCATGCTTAAACTCTCCGTATGCTTACTGACCTGTAATTCTGCGCGCCTGCTCAGGGAGGTGCTGCCGCCGCTGCTGAAGGTGGCTGATGAATGTATCGTCGTCGACTCCGGCAGTACAGACGACACGGTCTCTATTTGTCAGCAGTTTGGTCTCACCGTCCATCACCATGCCTACAAAGCTCACGGCGCGCAGATGAACTATGCCATCGGGCTGGCCAGCCATGACTGGGTGCTGTGCATGGACAGCGACGAAATTCTTGATAATGACGTGGTAGCGGCCATTCAGGTGCTAAAAGCGGGGGAGGAGCCCGACCCAACCTGTGCCTGGCGTCTGCCGCGCTACTGGTTTGTGCTTGGCAAACAGGTGCGGACGATCTACCCCATTTCCTCACCGGATTACCCGGTGCGCCTCTTTAACCGCCAGCAGGCGCGGTTTAACGACCGGCCGGTGGATGACCAGGTGGTCGGGCACGCACGCTCCGTCAGGTTGCCGGGCTTCGTTCGCCATGACACCTTTTATTCGCTGCATGAAGTATTTAATAAGCTGAACAGCTATACCACCCGGCTGGTGAAGCACCAGCAGGTCAAACCTTCGCTGACGCGGGGGATCGTCAGCGCCATTGGCGCTTTCTTTAAGTGGTATCTGTTTAGCGGAGCGTGGCGCTATGGCAAGGTCGGCGTGGTCACCGGGCTGTACGCCACGTTTTACAGCTTTCTCAAATATTTTAAGGCGTGGTACGCCCACGAAGATAACCAGGCGCCCGTCGCGCAAAAGCGAACGGACCCCTGAGTGGTCTAGTTACCCGGATTATCCCAGCCCTGCCATTTGAGGCGATAGTACTGGACCAGCGCGCTCTGGCTAATGCTGTCGCTGAGGATAGTGAAGAAGCGGCTGGCGTTCACGGGTTCCAGCGGGCGCTTCGGCTTGCAATACTTCACGCCGTGGAACGGATTACGCGGCTTCTGCTGCTGCGGCGGCGTTTGTTGCGCGGGCGGCTGAGCGTAGTTGGGCGTCGAGTTGTCGACCTGCGGCTCGTTCAGCAGGCTGCTCGGGCGCACCAGCGTGATATCCGGCGGCAGGTTATAGACCATCTGCTGCAGCACCCGCACCGTCGTCGGATGCGGATGGCCAATGGCTATCGCCGAGCCGTTGCGTCGCGCCAGCGCGACAGCGCGATTGAACTGGTTACGGATATCGGCTTCGTTCTGCGTATCGTCAAGAAACACCTTGCGCTTAATCACCTTCACCCCGGTACCCTGTGCGGCGCGCATGGCCTGGGTGTTGCCGATGGTGACGCTGTCGAGAAAATAGAGATTGTAGCGCTCCAGAGCCTGCATCACCTTCTGCATGCCAAACAGGTTGGAGGTCATCGCGCTGCCCATATGGTTATTCAGCCCGACGGCGTAGGGGACTTTGCCGTAAGCCTCGCGAATGATGCGCTCGATCTCCTCGCTGCTCATCTCAGGACGCAGGGTGTCTTTTTCCAGCGGCTGTTTGCTGAGTGGCGCCATCGGCAGATGAATGAGCACTTCATGGCCCAGATTATGCGCTTTAGTGGCCATTTCCCGGGCGTGCGGCGCGTTCGGCAGCACGGCGACGGAGATAGTGGATGGCAGCGCCAGCACCTGATTCTCGGTTTGCGGGCGGTAGCCGAAATCGTCAATAACGATGGAGAGTTTGCCAGCGAACGCTGGCGCCGCCAGAGCCAGCGAACCGGCTACGGCAAGAGCAATTGCGCGAAATTGAAGCAAAACTTATCTTCCCAACCACGGCTGTGGATTGACCGCCTGACCCTGGCGGCGAATTTCGAAATAGAGCGACGGACGGCCCTGACCGCCGCTGCTGCCTACGAGCGCGATAGGCTGGCCGGCACGAACCTGCGTACCGACGCTGACCAGCGCGCTTTGGTTATAGCCATACAGGCTCATGTCGCCTTTGCCATGTTCGACCACCACCACCAGACCATAACCCTGCAGCCAGTCGGCCAGAATGACCCGACCATCGGCAATGGCTCTGACTTCGGTGCCTTCAGACGCGGCGATAACCATCCCTTTCCAACGTAGTTCACCTTGCAGCTGTTCGCCATATCGATGAAGGAGAGGACCGCGAACCGGCCAGAATGCCTGACCGCGCGGCGAGCCCAGCCCGCCGGTGCGTGACATCAGCGAACGCTCGCTTTCCGTTGGTTTATAGGTGGTGCCTTTGCGCGACGCTTCCTGCTGGCGGTCGCGCACCGCCTGCGCGTCGCGTGCTTCCCGATCGGCGCGGGCTTTGGCGGCAGCTTCCGCCTGGGCAATACGACCGCGTAGGCGCGATTCGTTAGCCCGCATTTCGCTTAGCTGTTGCTGACCCTGCTGAATGGAGGACTCGAGTCCGGAAAGGGTCTTTTTCCGTTCGTTACGTGCTTGCTCCAGCTTCGCCTGCTGGGCTTTTTGCTCGTAGACCAGCGTCTGCTGTTGGCTCTGCTTCTCTTCGAGCATCGACTTCTGGACCGCCATCTCTTCACGCGTTTTCTTCAGCTCCGCGATGGTCTCCTGACGGGCCTGGTTGAAGTAGCTGAAATAGACCTGCATCCGCTGGTTGCGCTGACCTTCTTCACCGCTGAGCACCATCTGGATACCGGTGTGTGGCCCCTGACGGAACGCGGCATCGAGCTGCGCGGCGAGATTACGCTCCTGAGACGCGCGCTGGCGCTCCAGCTTTGCGAGCGTGGCGTTCATCTCGTCAATCTGCTTATTGAGCTGGTTCAGGGTATCCTGGGTTTCGCGGAGTTTGCGGGTTGCGGCGGCGATCGCCTCTTCCTGCGCTTTGAGCTGGGCAAGCAGGCTCGCGCGCTGCTGCTGCTGTTGCTTAATCGCCCGCTGCTTCGCGGCGATATCGGCCTGAATAGACTTTAGCTGATCGCGATCGTCGGCGTGAGCAGATGACGCGCACAGCAATACGCCAGCGCTGAGCGCGCTGGCGTAAAGGACGGATCGAACTGCCGTTGCGATCCATGTAGTTGAATACGTCGCCTTTCCCCTCATGGGGAAGGATTATTCCACGATGAACAGCGGCTTGCCAGTCATCTCTTGCGGGATTTCCATTCCCATCAGCGACAGCATGGTCGGGGCGATGTCGGAAAGTTTACCGCCGTTGACCGCTTTAACCGCTTTATTACCGACGTAGATCAGCGGAACCGGCAGGTTGGTGTGCGCGGTATGCGCCTGGCCGGTAGCCGGGTCGCGCATCTGCTCGGCGTTGCCGTGGTCGGCAGTGATCAGCAGCTGGCCGCCAACGGATTCCACCGCCTGAGCGACCTGGTCGATGCAGTGATCCAGCGCTTCAACCGCTTTCACTGCCGCTTCCATCACCCCGGTATGGCCAACCATGTCGCCGTTCGGGTAGTTACAGATGATGGTGTCGTATTTGCCGCCCTTGATGGCCGCAACCAGTTTCTCGGTCAGCTCGGCGGAGCTCATTTCCGGCTGCAGATCGTAGGTCGCCACTTTCGGCGAGTTAATCAGGATCCGCTCTTCACCTTTAAACGGCTCTTCTACGCCGCCGTTGAAGAAGAAGGTGACGTGAGCGTATTTCTCGGTTTCGGAGATGCGCAGCTGGGTTTTATCGTGCTTCGCCATCCACTCGCCGAAGGTGTTGGCCAGCGAGGCTGGCGGATAAGCGCAGGCGACTTTGATGTCGGCGGCGTATTCGGTGAGCATCACGAAATCGAGATTAACCACTTTCTTACGCGCGAAGCCGTCAAAGTCAGCATTGACGAAGGCGCGGGTGATTTCACGCGCGCGGTCAGCACGGAAGTTCATGAAGATCAGCGCGTCGCCGTCTTCCATCGCCGCATCGGCCTGGCCGGCTGCGCGGATAACGGTCGCTTTCACGAACTCGTCGTTTTCGTCACGGGCGTAGGCGGCCTGCAGACCGGCGACGGCGGTATCGGCCTGGAATTCGCCTTTGGCCAGGGTCATCAGGTCATAGGCCTGCTCAACGCGATCCCAGCGGTTGTCGCGGTCCATGGCGTAATAGCGGCCGATGAGCGACGCGATGCGGCCTTTGCCCAGCGCGGCAAATTTGGCTTCGAATTTCGCCAGCGTTTTTTCCGCGCTGCGCGGCGGGGTATCGCGGCCGTCGAGGAAGGCGTGGAGGTAGATCTTCTCAGCGCCGCGCTCTGCCGCCAGCTCCACCATCGCCATGATGTGATCTTCGTGGCTGTGGACGCCGCCCGGCGACATCAGGCCCATGATGTGGACCGCTTTGCCGGCAGCAACCGCTTTGTCGACCGCGGCGGTGAGTACCGGGTTGGCGAAGAAGGTGCGTTCTTTAATTTCCACATCGAGACGGGTCAGGTCCTGATAGACGATACGACCGGCGCCCAGGTTGACGTGGCCCACTTCGGAGTTGCCCATCTGACGGTCCGGCAGGCCGACTTCCAGGCCGGATGCATCGATCAGGGTATGCGGACGTTTGGCCCACAGGGCGTCCATTACCGGCGTTTTAGCGCTGTAAATAGCGTTATCCTGATGCTCTTCACGATAGCCGTAGCCATCCAGAATCACCAGTACCATAGGTTTTTTAGAAACCGACATTGCGACAACCTCATGCTCAAAGACAGAAATTTTGCATAATTTTACTACAGCTGAATCGTTTAAATCCCCGTGAAAGATCAAAGAAAGGGAAGGGGCGGCGTCAGAGGCGATGACGAAGGCAGCTTTTTTTCGTGACCGTCCGCAGAAAATACATTACATCGCGCTCACTGGCTGTAATTGCCGCAAGGCACAGGTATACTCCTTTCCTGGTTTTTTTCTCACTTAGTCGGGAGTTGTAACCCCCCATGCAAGAAATTATGCAATTCATCGGCCGTCACCCGGTCCTGAGCATCGCGTGGATCGCGCTGCTGGGTGCGGTACTGTTCACCACCTTCAAGGGCCTGATGTCGAAAGTTAAAGTCATCACCCGTGGTGAAGCGACGCGTCTTATCAATAAAGAAGACGCTGTGGTGGTCGACCTGCGTCAGCGTGACGATTTCCGTAAAGGCCATATTGCCGGCGCTATCAACCTGTTGCCCAGCGATATCAAAGCCAATAACGTCGGCGAGTTGGAAAAACACAAATCGCAACCCATTATTGTGGTAGACGGTTCCGGCATGCAGGCGCAAGAGCCCGCCAGCACGCTGAACAAAGCCGGGTTTGAAAAAGTCTTTGTACTGAAAGAGGGTATCGCAGGCTGGAGCGGCGAAAACCTTCCTCTGGTACGCGGCAAATAACTTACCTCGCGTGGTGATGCCGCCGCGTTTTCCCTGCATGCCTGACGTGAAGGGAAGCGCAGTCCGCGGCGTAAAACCCTCAGGGTAACAACAGGAGTGAAGTCATGGCCAATATTGAGATCTACACCAAAGCGACCTGCCCGTTCTGCGTTCGCGCGAAAGCGCTGCTGAACAGCAAAGGCGTAACGTTCCATGAGTTGCCGATCGATGGCGATGCCGCTAAGCGTGAGGAGATGATCCAGCGCAGCGGACGGACGACGGTTCCGCAGATTTTTATTGATGCGCAGCACATTGGCGGCTGTGACGACTTGTATGCGCTTGATTCACGTGGTGGACTTGATCCCCTCTTGCGCTAATTTTTGCGCGCTTTCCCTGGCGGAAGCGCGTATTTAAGGACAACACGAAAGGGTTTTACTATGTCAGAACAAAACAGCACCGAAATGACCTTCCAGATCCAGCGTATCTATACCAAAGATATCTCTTTTGAAGCGCCGAATGCGCCGCAAGTTTTCCAGAAAGACTGGCAGCCGGAAGTTAAACTTGATCTGGATACCGCCTCCACCCAGCTGGCTGAAGGCGTTTATGAAGTGGTGCTGCGTGTGACCGTGACCGCCTCGCTGGGCGAAGAAACCGCGTTCCTCTGTGAAGTACAGCAGGGCGGTATTTTCTCCATCGACGGCATCGAAGGCACCCAGATGGCGCACTGCCTCGGCGCATACTGCCCGAACATTCTGTTCCCGTACGCGCGCGAGTGCATCACCAGCCTGGTTTCCCGCGGTACCTTCCCGCAACTTAACCTTGCGCCAGTGAACTTCGACGCGCTGTTTATGAACTATCTGCAGCAGCAGGCTGGCGAAGGTGCAGAACAACATCAGGATGCCTGATGAACGCACTTAATGCTGCAATGACTGTGATCGGTGCCGGCTCTTACGGCACCGCTCTTGCCATCACCCTGGCAAGAAATGGCCACCACGTTGTGCTGTGGGGCCATGACCCAAAACATATCGCGACGCTGCAACACGATCGCTGCAACGCCGCGTTCCTTCCCGATGTGCCTTTTCCGGATACGCTGCATCTTGAAAGCGACCTGGCCACCGCGCTGGCCGCCAGCCGCGACATCCTTGTCGTGGTGCCAAGCCATGTGTTCGGCCAGGTGTTACGCCAGATTAAACCGCTGATGCGCCCCGACGCGCGGCTGGTGTGGGCGACCAAAGGCCTGGAGGCCGAAACCGGCCGTCTGCTGCAGGACGTGGCGCGTGAAGCGCTGGGCGATGATATCCCGCTGGCGGTGATCTCGGGGCCAACCTTCGCCAAAGAGCTGGCCGCCGGGTTGCCGACGGCGATTTCGCTGGCGGCGACGGATCCGCAGTTTGCCGAGGATCTGCAGCACCTGCTGCACTGCGGCAAAAGTTTCCGCGTCTACATCAACCCGGACTTTATTGGCGTGCAGCTCGGCGGCGCGGTAAAAAACGTCATTGCTATCGGGGCGGGTATGTCGGACGGCATCGGCTTCGGCGCTAATGCGCGTACGGCACTGATTACTCGCGGCCTGGTGGAAATGTCCCGCCTCGGCGCGGCGCTGGGCGCCGACCCGGAAACCTTTATGGGCATGGCCGGCCTCGGTGACCTGGTGCTCACCTGCACCGACAACCAGTCCCGTAACCGCCGCTTCGGCATGATGCTCGGCCAGGGGATGGACGTGCAAAGCGCTCAGGAAAAGATTGGCCAGGTGGTTGAAGGCTACCGCAATACCAAGGAAGTTCGCGTTCTGGCACAGCGTTTAGGTGTCGAAATGCCAATAACCGAGGAAATTTATCAGGTATTGTATTGCGGAAAAATTGCGCGCGAGGCAGCATTGACCTTATTGGGTCGCGCCCGCAAGGACGAGCGCAGCAGCAATTAGCTTTCCTTTGTCACCTGAATGACCCTGCCAGCGCAGAACTGGCAGGTCATTACTATATCGCCTGGAGTATGCAATGCCGTGTGAAGAACTGGATATCGTCTGGAATAATATTAAAGCCGAAGCCCGGGCTCTGGCTGACTGTGAGCCGATGCTCGCCAGTTTTTACCACGCAACGCTACTCAAGCATGAAAATCTGGGCAGTGCGCTGAGCTATATGCTGGCCAACAAGCTGGCTTCCCCGATTATGCCCGCGATCGCCATTCGTGAAGTGGTGGAAGAGGCCTACGCCGCCGATCCGGAAATGATCGCCTCCGCCGCCTGCGATATTCAGGCGGTGCGTACGCGTGACCCAGCGGTGGATAAATACTCCACGCCGCTGCTTTACCTGAAGGGTTTCCATGCCCTGCAGGCGTATCGTATCGGCCACTGGTTGTGGACTCAGGGCCGGCGTGCGCTGGCGATTTTCCTGCAAAATCAGGTCTCGGTCTCCTTCCAGGTGGATATCCACCCGGCGGCGAAAATTGGCCGCGGGATCATGCTCGACCACGCCACCGGCATTGTGGTCGGCGAAACGGCGGTGATTGAAGATGACGTGTCTATCCTGCAGTCGGTCACCCTCGGCGGGACCGGTAAAACCAGCGGCGACCGTCACCCGAAAATTCGCGAAGGCGTGATGATTGGCGCCGGGGCGAAGATCCTTGGCAATATTGAAGTCGGGCGTGGAGCGAAGATTGGCGCTGGTTCGGTGGTATTGCAGCCGGTTCCGCCGCACACCACCGCGGCGGGCGTCCCGGCGCGTATCGTCGGCAAGCCAGAGAGCGACAAGCCGGCGATGGATATGGATCAGCATTTCAACGGCATCCACCACACCTTCGAGTACGGCGACGGGATTTGATTTATTGCCATTTGTCGCTGCTAAGCACAGAAATGTCGCCCGGATAAGGCGCAACGCGCCGTAATCCGGGAACCGCTCAGGTTAGCTGCGCAAGACCGCGCCAGGATACCCCAGCTGGCGCCAGGCTTCATACACCACCACCGACACCGCGTTTGACAGGTTCATACTGCGGCTGTCCGGCATCATCGGAATACGGATTTTCTGCTCCGGCGGTAGGGCATCGAGGATGCTGGCCGGCAGACCGCGGGTTTCCGGGCCAAACATCAAGAAATCGCCATCCTGATAGCTCACTGCGCTGTGCGCCGGCGTGCCTTTGGTGGTCAGGGCGAACAGACGCTGCGGCTGCGCGCTGGCGACAAACGCCGCATAATCCGCATGGCGCTGCACGGCAGTGAACTCGTGATAGTCAAGTCCGGCGCGTCTCAGGCGTTTATCGTCCCAGGTGAAGCCCATCGGCTCAATGATATGCAGACTGAAGCCCGTGTTAGCGCACAGGCGGATAATATTCCCGGTATTCGGCGGGATCTCTGGTTCGAATAACACGATGTTCAGCATACTGCCCCCTTAATTGCGGGGGGCAGAATAGCAGATATTTGGCGAACCCTCACCCCGGCCCTCTCCCAAAGGGAGAGGGGGAGACCGGCGCTGACTGGTGAGCCGGAGGGGGCTGGTAAAGGGAACTCCCTCACCCCGGCCCTCTCCCAAAGGGAGAGGGGGAAAATCGGTGCCGGTCGGTGGGCTGGCGGGGGCTGGTAAAGGACTACCCATCAGTCGATACTTCTCGTGGACAGAGGGTCAGGGAAACACCGCCGCTAACCTGTCTGCCGGACAGTCCCCTCTCCCTTTGGGAGAGGGTTAGGGTGAGGGGAGAGAATAACGCCTTCTACGCGGCGTTATTCTGCTTCAGCGCATCGAAGGTCTGCAGCGCTTCGGCATTCTGCACCAGCGAATCGCGGCTGATATCCGCGATGGTTTTTGCCCCGGTCAGGGTCATCGCCACTTTCATCTCTTTCTCGATAAGATTGAGTAGATTCGCCACCCCCTGCTTGCCGTGGGTCGCCAGGGCATACAGGTAAGCGCGGCCGAGCAGCACGCTGTCGGCGCCCAGGGCGATCATCCGCACCACGTCGAGCCCGTTGCGGATGCCGCTGTCGGCGAGAATAGTGATATCGCCTTTCACCGCGTCGGCAATCGCCGGCAGGGCGCGGGCCGAGGAGAGCACGCCATCGAGCTGGCGGCCACCGTGGTTGGAAACCACAATACCGTCGGCGCCGAAGCGCACCGCGTCGCGAGCGTCTTCTGGATCGAGGATCCCTTTGATCACCATCGGACCGTCCCAGAAATCGCGGATCCACTCCAGGTCTTTCCATGAAATCGACGGATCGAAGTTATTCGCCAGCCAGCCGATGTAATCCTCAAGCCCGGTCGGTTTGCCGAGATAGGTGGAGATATTCCCCAAATCGTGCGGACGGCCGTTGAGGCCGACGTCCCACGCCCACTGCGGATGGGTAACCGCCTGCCAGTAGCGGCGCAGGGCGGCGTTTGGGCCGCTCATGCCGGAATGGGCATCGCGGTAGCGGGCGCCAGGAGTCGGCATATCGACGGTAAAGACCAGCGTCGAGCAGCCGGCGGCTTTGGCGCGCTCCAGCGCATTGCGCATAAAGCCGCGGTCGCGCAGGACGTACAGCTGGAACCACATCGGGCGCTTGATGGTCGGGGCGACCTCTTCGATCGGGCAGACGGAAACGGTAGAGAGGGTGAACGGAATGCCTTTCTCATCCGCCGCGCCAGCGGCCTGCACTTCGCCGCGGCGGGCGTACATCCCGCACAGTCCGACCGGCGCCAGCGCCGTCGGCATCGCCAGCTTCTCGTTGAATAACGTCGTTTCCAGGCTCAGATCCGACATATTGCGCAAAATACGCTGGCGCAGAGCGACATCGGAGAGATCTTCCACGTTGCGGCGCAGGGTGTGTTCGGCATAAGCCCCGCCGTCGATATAGTGGAACAGAAACGGCGGCAGGATACGCTGGGCGGCGGCGCGATAGTCGCTGGCGGCGGAAATAATCATCACGAATTCTCCCTGGAATGTTCATTGTGGTCACCGGGCAGGCGGGTAATTCGCGCCTGGCGGGCCTGGTCTTCATCAAAACGTTTAATGGTGGCGTGGACAAAACCTAAGTGGCCCATCATCGCCTGGCGCGCCGCCTCGGCGTCACCGGCAACAATGGCCTCCATAACGGCCTGGTGTTGTTCGGTCAAACGGGCAAACACCGGCGGCACCAGATACATGCGCTGGCGGCTCTGCTTAACGGAGGAGTGCAGCAGGTCGAAAAAGCCGCGCATGGTTTGCAGGAGCACTACGTTATGCGAGGCTTCGGCGATCGCCAGATGGAAGCGAACATCCGCCTGCGAGGCAATATCCGGGTCTTCACTCTGGGTCGCTTCAAAGCACAGGCGAATTTTTTCTTTATCGGCGTCGGTGGCCCGCATCGCCGCGTGCCACGCGGTGCTGGCTTCGATGGCGTGACGGGCTTCGAGGATATCGAAGCTGTAGTCCGGGTCATCGGCCAGCAGCGTCTTCAGCGGCTGGACGATGTTTTGCTCTGACCACGGCTCATGCTGAAAGCGGACGAAGGTGCCGCCGCCGCGACGGCTCAGCAGCACTCCTTCATTGACCAGCATCGCCAGCGCTTCGCGCAGGGAATTGCGCGAGACGCCGAGCTGGGCGGCGAGCTGGCGCTCGGCGGGCAGTCGCATGCCCGCCTCCAGCTGTTGTTCTTCAATCAGCGCCCGGACGCGACGCGCTACGTCGTCGGCCAGGCGTTTAGGCATCACTATCACGGGATCATCCAGGTTAAAACGTAGGCCTGCAGCGTGGTGATCAGCCCCACCATGCAGGTGAAGATCAGGCTGTGTTTGACGGTAAAGCGGAACAGATCCGACTCTTTACCCACCAGGCCTACCGCGGCGCAGGCGATAGCGATCGACTGCGGGGAAATCATCTTGCCGGTAACGCCGCCGGTGGTATTGGCTGCGACCAGCAGGATATCGGAGACGCCAATCTGCTGCGCGGCCGTTGCCTGCAGCGCGGCGAACAGGGCGTTAGACGAGGTGTCCGATCCGGTCAGGAATACCCCCAGCCAGCCAAGGAACGGTGAGAAGAAGGTAAACGCGTGGCCGGTATGGGCCAGCGCCAGGGCCAGGGTCGACGACAGCCCGGAGTAGTTAGAGATAAAGGCGAACGCTAGTACCATCCCGATAGAATAGATCGGCAGCGCCAGATCCTTCAGCGTCCCGGCGAAGGTGGTCAGCGCGTCTTTCGGCTTCATGCGTAGCCAGACGATGGACAGCAGGGCTGCGAACAGAATGGCGGTGCCGGTTGCCGACAGCCAGTCGAATTTATACACCGCGGCGTATGGCGTCGCGGCGCTAACCACCGGCGGCATACGGGCAACCATTTTGTCGAGGAACGGCACTGAAATATTGATGACGAAGTCATACATTGCGCCGCCCGGTGCGAACAGCGCTTTAAACGGCGGTACGCTCCACAGGGTCACGGTGGCGGTCAGGAACAGGAACGGCGACCAGGCGCGGATCACTTGTCCCGCCGTGTAGCGTGTGCGGGCCAGCGTCATATCCACCTGCGAGGCGCCGATGTCGCCAAAGCGGAAGATGCGTACCGGCTGCCAGCGTTTGAGGAACAGGGTCAGACAGACCAGGGAGACCAGCGACGAGATGATGTCCGGCAGCTCCGGGCCAAGGAAGTTCGAGCTGAGGTACTGGGCAATAGCGAACGAGCCACCCGCCACTATCACCGCCGGCCAGGTCTCTTTAATGCCCCGCCAGCCGTCCATAATCGCCATGATCCAGAACAGTACGATAATGGTCAGGAACGGCAGCTGACGGCCCACCATCTGGCCGATGGCGAAGCTATCGATACCGGTCACCTGGCCGGCGACCAGAATCGGGATGCCCATCGCGCCGAAGGCCACCGGCGCGGTGTTGACGATCAGGCACAGGCCAGCCGCATACAGCGGGTTAAACCCGAGACCAACCAGCAGCGCGGCGGTAATGGCGACCGGCGCGCCGAAACCCGCCGCCCCTTCGAGAAAGGCGCCGAAGGAGAAGCCGACGATCAGCATCTGCAGGCGCTGGTCCGGCGTAATCGACAGAATCGATGAGCGGATGATGTCGAACTGCCCGGTCTTCACCGAGATTTTATAGACAAAGACCGCGGCGATAATAATCCACGCGATAGGCCACAGGCCGTAGAAGAAGCCGTAGACCACCGAGGCTAAGGCGCGGTCCACCGGCATTTTATAGAACAGCAAGGCGACGACCAGCGCGATTGCGACGGTCCAGGTAGCAGCGATATAGCCTTTCAGTTTGAGCTTAATCAGCGCAAAAAAGAAAAACAGAATCGGTAGCGATGCGATAAGACTGGATAACCAGATATTACCGGCGGGATCGTAGTTTTGTTGCCAGAGATTCATGCAGGGTCTCCATCGGGCCGCCAGGAGAGGAGGGCTGAGTCTGCGCTCATTGCCGCTCGCATCCTGGGTAAAATTGGCCCGGCCAATTAGGGGTAGCAGGATTGATGACAACGAATGGTTAATCAGATGTTGCTCTTAAGCAACGTGTTTGTGATAGATTTTGATGGATTTGTGAACTGTCGGGGGTAGATGAAATTATTGGTTGGACCAATCGGCCTGGCTGAAGATAAAAAGTGGGGAGTGAAGCTAGAATGGCCCTCTCCGCACGGAGAGGGCTGGGGATCAGAATTCGCTGCGGGCGAAACCGGTCATCTCTTTCAGACCCATTTCCCGGCCCAGGGCGGTCATCGGATGGACCACCACCAGACCGCGGACGCTTTTTTTCAGTTTGCCCATATCGGCCTGCTCTTTTTTGGTAATCGCGCGGCGGAACGGCAGACTCATCAGCTTCTGTGCCTCTTTGCTCAGCTTCTGGCTCTGGACGGAACGCAGACGTTCAATCTCCGTTTCCAGAGTGGCTTTTTCTTTTTCCAGCTCAGCGTATTTGTCGGCGGCTTCCACCAGCGACAGCTCGGCTTGCTGGTGGCGGATGGCGTCGAGACGATCGCTCAGACGCTTGATTTCATTCTTTTCGACTTCTTTCATGGTGATTTGATCTGTTAATAAAGGGGCTTCATTCGCCTATAGTATGTGCCGTGACCGCTATTGTTGATAGCTATTTATCAAAAATTCGCCGTTTGTCGCCCGCGGAATGCAATATCATTCATCGCTAATAATTTGAATTTTATTAATATTCTGCCTAATACCCCTTCTAATTTCATTTCTGTGAAGCCTGTCGGCGGATAAGCACGTTTTCCTTAACCCGCGCCGGTGAATTGGCTAATGCTTAATCAGATTATTCCCAAAAGGAGGACGTGATGGCAAAGATCGGCGACGGCGTACCACGTTTAATCGACAAAGCGGTTGATTTTATGGCTTCCAGTCAGGCGTTTATGGAGTATTTGAAAAAGTCTCCGCGTCTGCAGCATGTACCGCGAGACATCCCTCAGGATAAGGAAGCATTGTTTCTGCAGCGTCTGGAATATTATCGTCAGCTTTACCGGCCGACCTGCGACCAGACGGAGCCGGAATCAGAGCGTTGATTTCTGGAAGGCTTTTTTTAAGCTGATTCGTGAAATCAGCTCAGTCAGGGACAACACCATTGTTGAGCGCACCATCTGCTGGTAACGCAGCTTCTGCATTGCCAGCAGTTCTGCATCGCTGTCATCAAACTGCGGCGTTGGCGGCAGGGCGGTGACGCAGTGCAGCTCGCCGAACGGACCGATAATTTCGTCGTCGGTGAAGCTGTACTCATTGCCGTCGTGGTTAAGCTCTTCGCGCAGGGCCATCAGCAGTTCAGCGTCTTCATACTCGGCACGACTTATCACCCCAAGGCCATAAATCAGCTTCAGGCGTACAGAGAGATCGCCGAGCGGCCCGCTGCCCTCCAGCAAGGGCTCGACGGCGTATTTCACCGCGTAGTCGTCTTTACGGAACACCTGAAGCACCAGAATATTGACCGCTTCCGTTAACAGCTCGACGGTGGCGATCAGGAAGCTTCGTACGGTTTTGCCAGCATTCAGACGCTCAAGCACACGGTTTTCAAATGCTTGTGTTTCTTCCATCATTGCCTGCATATCTGACAGGAGTCGTAATGGGCGCGACGTTGGTCGCGCCAGGTTGTGCATCATTTTTCCGCGTTGTAGTCGTTAACGGCCTCCGCGACGACATCGCTTGCGGCGTCCAGGCCGGAAATCTGCGCCAGCGCGGCCTGCGGCCCCTTGTCGGCGATCAGCGCCGCCAGCTCCTGAGCCTGCGGATCGTCTTCGCTACGGAAATGCATCGCCGCCGCAATCCCTTTCACCAGGTTGCGATGCGGCAGACCGTATTCCAGTGTACCCAGCAGCGGCTTAATTAAACGGTCGCCGGCGCTCAGTTTGCGCAGCGGCTGACGGCCAACGCGCTCAACATCGTCTTTCAGGTACGGGTTCTCGAAACGGCCAAGAATTTTCTGGATATAAGCCGCGTGCTTCTGCGGGTCGAAGGCGTAACGTTTGATCAGCACCGCGCCGCTCTCCTCCATCGCGCCCTGCACGACGGCCCGAATTTTCTCGTCGAGGATCGCATCGCGAATCGTCTGGTGGCCCGCCAGTTTTCCGAGGTAGGCGGTTATAGCATGCCCGGTGTTCAAGGTGAAGAGCTTGCGCTCGACAAATGCCATCAGGTTATCAGTTAATTCCATTCCCGGGATAGTCGGCAGCGCGCCTTTGAACTGAGTCTTATCGACAATCCACTCGCTGAAGGTTTCCACGGTGACTTCCAGCGGGTCATGAGTGGCGGAAGCTGATGGCGGCACAATACGGTCAACGGCAGAGTCGACAAAGCCGATATGCGCTTCCACCCAGGCTTTATCTTCTTCCGCCAGCGCGTTAAAGACGTGGCCTTTTAACTGCGTGGTGCCGCGCACCATATTTTCGCAGGCGATGATGTTCAGCGGGCGTTCGGTGCCCTGCGCTTTGCGTTTCGCCAGCCCTTTGGCGATCGCTGGCGCGATGCGCTCGAGCACGACGGGACCGACGGCGGTGGTGACCAGATCCACCTCAGCGATCAGGTCCACAACCTCATCGCTGATGCTGCTGACGGCATTGACGCCGGAGACGGTGTCCACCTGCTCATTCTCACCGACGACGTGAACCTGATAGCTATGACGGGCATTCAGGGCATCAAGTACGGTCTGATTGACATCGGCAAACGTCAGTTCGATGCCCGCGTCGGCCAGCAATTTACCGATAAAGCCACGTCCGATATTACCTGCGCCAAAATGTAATGCTTTCATAGTATTAACCTTCAATTAATGTTTTTACCTGAGAGGGCTGGGGTGAGGCATTTCCCCTCACCCCAACCCTCTCCTAAAGGAGAGGGTTGGATAGCGCTGATTATTTATTTAGCAGTGCCAGAACTTCGTCGACGCTGGTGGTTTTCGCCAGGCGCTCAATCACGGTTTCGTCATCCAGGGCGTTAGTCAGACTGGTGATAACCTGAATGTGCTCGTTATTGCGAGCGGCGATGCCGATGACCAGACGCGCTACTTCATCTTCTTCTTCACCGAAGCGCACGCCTTCCGGGTACTGGCAGAAGACGACGCCGGTTTTCAGCACGCGGTCCTTCGCTTCGATGGTGCCATGCGGTACCGCAATGGACTCGCCGAGATAGGTCGAGGTCAGTTTTTCGCGGTCCAGCATCGCCTGCACATATTCCGGCTCAACGTAACCGCCTTTCACCAGCTGCTCACCGGCGAAGCGAATCGCTTCTTCCTTGGTGGCCGCTTTGCGTCCGAGGAAGATGTTATCCGCGCCCAGCTGGAACAGGTTTTTGTTAGTATCGTCAAAGCTGTCTTTCAGGCTATCGGTGACTTTGACTTCGTTGTCGATGTGGCGCTGGGCCGCGACCAGGCGCTCAGTCAGACTGGTGTACAGACCGCTGTCGAGGAAGTTGGTCAGCGAAATATGCTGCGCCTGCGGTACCTGGCGCATGGCGCGCTCGGTAAGGTCGCGGTGGGTGATGACCAGGTCAACATCCGGCGGCAGATTATTGATTGCGCTGTTGGTGACCGAAATCTGGCTCAGCCCGGCATCCTGCACTTTCTTGCGCAGTACCCCGGCGCCCATGGCGCTGGAACCCATCCCGGCGTCGCAGGCGACGATGATTTTACGCACATGGCTCAGGTCGTTGGTGACATTACCGGCCGCCAGCGGGCTGGCGCCTTTGGATTCCGCTTTCATGTCATGCATACGACGCGTTGCGGCTTCGATATCGTCTTCTTCTTTGACTTTACTGGTCTTGAGCAGAACCGCAGAGACCACAAAGGAGACCGCCATCGCTGCGATAATCGCTGCGATGTTAGCGAAGTAGGCGCCTTTCGGCGTCATCGCCAGTACCGCCAGAATGGAACCCGGGGAAGCCGGGGAAACCAGACCGCCATTGAGGATAGTCAGGGTGAAGACACCGGTCATCCCGCCGAGGATAACGGCCAGGATCAGGCGCGGGTTCATCAGCACGTACGGGAAGTAGATTTCATGGATACCGCCCAGGAAGTGGATGATAGCCGCCCCGCCTGCAGACTGTTTTGCGCTGCCGCGGCCAAAGAACATGTACGCCAGCAGAACGCCCATCCCCGGACCCGGGTTAGCTTCAATCAGGAAGAAGATGGATTTACCCAGCTCATGGGACTGCTGAATACCCAGCGGCGAGAAGATACCGTGGTTGATGGCGTTGTTAAGGAACAGGATTTTTGCCGGTTCGACGAAGATAGACGCCAGCGGCAGCATGTCGTGCGCCACCATAAAGTTAACGCCAGCCGCCAGAATTTTCGACAGAACTTCGACCGCCGGGCCAATGCCGAGGAAGGCCAGAATGGCGAGGATCATCCCGATGATGCCGGCGGAGAAGTTATTCACCAGCATTTCAAAACCGGATTTGATCTTACCGTCTACCCAGTTATCGAATTTCTTGATGCAGTAGCCGCCCAGCGGGCCGGCAATCATGGAGCCGAGGAACATCGGCATGTCCGCGCCGACGATAACGCCCATGGTGGTGATCGCCCCGACCACGCCGCCACGTTCGCCGCCGACTAATTTACCGCCGGTGTAACCGATCAGCAGCGGCAGCAGATAGGTGATCATCGGACCGACCAGCTTCGCCAGCGTTTCGTTTGGCAACCACCCTGTCGGAATGAAAAGTGCAGTGATGATACCCCACGCGATAAACGCGCCGATATTTGGCATCACCATATTGCTGAGGAAACGACCAAAGCTTTGCACCTTGATCTTGATATCGGATGACATAAAACACCCCTTCTTCTGTTTTGCGTAGCGCGCAGGCTAAAAGCCCGAGGTTTGTTGTTAATGTGGCGGCAGAGGTAGCCGGGCCCTGATTGATAGTGCGAAATCTGGCACTGAATCGTTAAGCTGTCCAGCGGGTGCCTTTTTATGTGACATGCATCACATGAATATAGGGGGCTGAGCGTGTTTTATAGTGACTTTGATCACATAATGCTTGTGTAAAAAAACAACACAGTGCCTTTTTAGCCGCTCATCCGCTTTTTTGTGTGATATTTGTCACAATTTCGTTTCGTGGTTTTGTTGTTTGTTTGTGATTTTGATCACAAAGAATTTCGCGAGCGATTTACCCGGCTGTGATCTCGGCCCGGTTTTGCTTCCAGGGCGCGGAGCTCTGTAACTAAGCAACCTTGGCTGCTGAATAACTTTTTTACGCCGGATGGCAAAAATGAAAGGCGTGAATTATGCTCAAAATAGCGGCCTGGATATCAGCGGGTTGTGAATAAAATCATATAAGTGATTAGCGTAAAGCCGAGGGAATTATGTTTCTCAATTATTTTGCGCTGGGCGTTCTGATCTTCGTATTCCTGGTCATTTTTTATGGGATTATCATTATTCACGATATTCCCTATATGATTGCTAAAAAACGCAACCATCCCCATGCCGATGCTATTCATGTTGCCGGATGGGTGAGTCTTTTTACGCTCCACGTCATCTGGCCGTTTTTATGGATTTGGGCCACATTGTACCAGCCTGAGCGCGGCTGGGGCATGCAGCATAAGGCGAACATGGACGCAGGCGAAACCGGAAAAGATCCAGATATACAGCAACTTCGCCAACGACTCAGCGATCTCGAACACCAGATGGCGGCTATCCAGCGGCCAGATCCCTCCTCTACGGCGGAGAAATAATCTATGGATCTGTTAATTATTTTGACCTACGTCGCGATAGCCTGGTCGATATTTAAAATCTTTAAGATACCAGTAAATAAATGGACAGTACCCACCGCCGCGCTGGGTGGCGTATTTATTGTTAGCGCGCTTATTTTATTAATGAACTATAACCACCCGTATACGTTTCTGGCGCAAAAGGCGGTGATATCTATTCCTATTACGCCGCAGGTTACCGGGGTGGTGAACAGCGTCACTGACAAAGCGAATCAGCGCGTCAAAAAGGGCGATATGCTTTTTACTATTGACCCGGCGCGCTATCAGGCGCGGGTTGACCGCCTGCAGGCCGACCTGGTGACGGCGCTGCACAGTATTAACACCCTCAAAGCACAGCTCTCTGAAGCCCAGGCCAACACCACCCGCGTGTCGGCGGAACGCGATCGTTTATACAAGGACTATCAGCGTTACCTGAAAGGCAGCCAGGCGCGAGTGAACCCGTTCTCGGAAAGCGACATCGATAACGCCAGGCAGAATTACCTTGCCCAGGATGCGCTGGTCAAGGCGTCGGTAGCGGAGCAGGCGCAGATCCAGAGCCAGCTGGACAGTATGATCAATGGCGAGCAGTCTCAGGTGGTGAGCCTGCGCGCCCAGCTGGCTGAGGCAAAATACAATCTCGACCAGACCACCGTACGGGCGCCCAGCGATGGGTATATCACCCAGGTGTTGATCCGTCCGGGGACGTACGCCGCCTCATTACCGCTGCGCCCGGTGATGGTATTTATTCCGGAGCAAAAGCGGCTGATCGTCGCCCAGTTTCGGCAAAATTCCCTGTTAAGGCTGGAGAAAGGCGATGACGCGGAAGCGGTGTTCAATGCTCTGCCAGGGCAGGTGTTCCACGGCAAACTGGTGAGCATTTTACCGGTGGTGCCGGGGGGAAGTTATCAGGCGCAAGGGGCGTTGCAGTCGCTAACCGTCACGCCGGGCAGCGATGGCGTGCTGGCGACCATCGAGCTTGATCCTAATGCCGAAATTGATGCGCTACCTGATGGCATCTATGCGCAGGTGGCGGTCTACTCAGACCATTTCACCCACGTCTCGGTGATGCGTAAAGTGCTGCTGCGGATGACCAGCTGGATGCACTACCTCTATCTCGATCATTAATGCGATCGGCGGCAGGTTGAGCGGGATGCTCACCTGCCTTTTGCCCTGCCCTGAGCCATACTCATATCTTTGTTGACGATAATTTGTTGGCGATAAGGAGCAGGCTATGAAACTGATCGGCAGCTACACCAGTCCCTTTGTGCGCAAAATCTCCGTGATCCTGCTGGAAAAGCGCATCCCTTTTGAGTTTGTCAACGAATCCCCTTACAGCGAAAGCAACGATGTGGCGCGCTATAACCCGCTGGGCAAAGTGCCGGCGCTGGTGACGGACGACGGTGAGTGCTGGTTTGATTCTCCGGTCATCGCCCAGTATCTGGAGCTGCTGGGCGTGGCGCCGCCGATGATCCCCTCCGATCCCAGAGCCGCTCTCAGGATGCGTCAGCTTGAAGCGCTGGCGGATGGGGTGATGGAGGCCGCCCAGGCGCTGGTGCGCGAAAAAGCCCGCCCGGGCGCGCAGCAGTCAGAGCAAGAGCTGCTTCGTCAGCGGGAGAAAGTGGCTCGCGGTCTCGACAGGCTGGAAGCCTGCGCGGCAGACGGAACGCTGCGCGGCGACGAGGTCAATCTGGCGACCATTTCCACGGCCTGCGCCATTGCCTACCTGAACTTTCGCCGGGTAGCGCCCGGCTGGTGCGCCACCCGGCCGCAGCTGGTAAAGCTGGTGGATGCCCTGTTCCAGCGCGCCAGCTTTGCGCGTACCGAACCGCCGCGGACTTGACCCAGGCAGGTAACAGTTTGTGCAAGGAGGCGTTACAATCGCCGCTGATTGTTGACTCCCTCTCCCGTCGGGAGGGGGGAAAATAACTTACCGCCAGGCCCATTCATGACTACCGAAATTCGTGCGCTTTATACCCGGCTTCCGGCCATTGACCGCTTACTACGCGACCCCGCTTTTTCCTCTCTGCTGGCGCAGCACGGCCATTCGCAGGTAGTGGCGCAACTGCGCCAGATGCTCGATGAGGCGCGGGAGCAAATCCGCCAGCATCAGACGCTGCCGGACTGGAGCCATGACTGGCTGAACGCCTGCGCGCAGCGGCTGACCGCCAGTCGGCAGAGCGCCCTGCGTCCGGTGTTTAATCTCACCGGTACGGTATTGCATACTAATCTGGGACGCGCCATCCAGGCAGAGTCGGCCGTGGAGGCAGTTGCCAGTGCGATGCGCACGCCGGTGACCCTCGAATATGATCTCGACGACGCCGGGCGTGGCCATCGCGATCGCGCCATTGCCGATCTGCTGTGCCAGATCACCGGCGCGGAAGATGCCTGCATTGTGAACAACAACGCGGCGGCCGTTCTGTTGATGCTGGCGGCCACCGCCAGCGGCCGCGAAGTGGTGGTCTCCCGCGGCGAACTGGTGGAGATCGGCGGGGCATTTCGCATCCCCGACGTGATGCGCCAGGCGGGTTGTCAGCTGCACGAAGTGGGCACCACCAACCGCACCCATGCTAAAGATTATCGCCAGGCGGTGAATGACAATACTGCGCTGCTGATGAAGGTTCACACCAGCAACTACAGCATTGAAGGCTTTACCAAAGCCGTCGACGAAGCGGAGCTGGCGGCCATTGGCCGCGAACTGGACGTCCCGGTAGTGGCCGACCTGGGCAGCGGGTCGCTGGTGGATCTCAGTCAGTATGGCCTGCCAAAGGAGCCGATGCCGCAGGAGATGATTGCCGCCGGGGTGAGCCTGGTCAGTTTCTCCGGCGACAAGCTGCTCGGCGGCCCGCAGGCCGGGATTATTGTCGGCAAACGTACGCTTATTGCCCAGCTGCAAAGCCACCCGCTGAAGCGGGCCCTGCGCGCGGATAAAATGACCCTCGCGGCGCTGGAAGCCACGCTGCGCCTCTATCAGCACCCGGAGGCGCTGAGGGAGAAATTGCCGACGCTGCGCCTGCTCACCCGTCCGGCGGAGGAGATCCGCCGGCTGGCTGAACGTCTGCAGCCTGCCCTGGCGGCACACTATGCTGATTTTGCCGTCAGCGTGGCAGCCTGTCAGTCGCAGATTGGCAGCGGCTCGTTACCCGTCGACCGCCTGCCCAGCGCGGCGTTGACCTTTACCCCGCATGACGGCCGCGGCAGCCGGCTGGAGGCGCTGGCGGCCTGCTGGCGCGCGCTGCCGTGTCCGGTGATTGGCCGCATTTATGACGGTCGGCTCTGGCTGGACTTGCGCTGTCTGGAAGATGAAACCCGGTTTATGGAGATGTTGTTACGATGATTATTGCCACCGCTGGACATGTTGACCACGGCAAAACGACGCTGCTGCAGGCGATAACCGGCGTGAATGCCGATCGTCTGCCGGAAGAGAAAGCGCGGGGAATGACGATCGATCTCGGCTATGCCTACTGGCCGCAGCCGGACGGGCGGGTGCTGGGATTTATTGACGTTCCCGGGCACGAAAAGTTTTTGTCCAACATGCTGGCGGGGGTGGGTGGGATCGACCATGCGCTGCTGGTGGTGGCCTGCGATGACGGGGTGATGGCGCAAACCCGCGAACACCTGGCGATCCTGCAGCTGACCGGAAAGCCGACGCTGACCGTGGCGCTCACTAAAACGGACCGCGTGGCGGCCGCCAGGGTGGCGGAAGTTCAGGCAGAGGTCGAGCAGACCCTGCGCGAGCTGGGCTTTGACGCCGTCGCTTTCTTTCCCACCGCGGCACCGGAAAATATCGGTATTGCCGAACTGCGCAGCCATCTGCTGCAGCTTGCGGAGCGTTCCCACCCGCAGCAGCAGCGGTTTCGCCTGGCGCTGGACCGCGCTTTTACCGTCAAGGGGGCGGGGCTGGTGGTCACCGGGACGGCGCTCTCCGGCGAAGTACGGGTCGGGGATACCCTGTGGCTCACCGGCGTGAACACGCCGATGCGCGTCCGCGGTCTGCATGCCCAGAATCAAGCGGTTGAGCAGGCGCACGCCGGGCAGCGCATTGCGCTAAATATTGTCGGCGATGCGCAAAAAGAGGCCGTGCACCGTGGCGACTGGCTGCTCTCCTCACCGCCGCCGGAGGCCGCAGAGCGGGTGATTGTCGAGCTACAGTGCCATACGCCGCTCAGCCAGTGGCAGCCGCTGCATATTCACCACGCTGCCAGCCACATTACTGGCCGGGTGTCGCTCCTTGAGGGCAACCTGGCGGAGCTGGTGCTGGATACCCCGCTGTGGCTGGCGGATAACGACCGGCTGGTGCTCCGCGATATCTCCGCTCGCTTGACGCTGGCCGGCGCACGGGTGGTGACGCTGGATCCCCCGCGTCGCGGCAAACGGAAACCGGAATATCTGCAGTGGCTGCACGCCCTGGCGGCAGCTGGCGCTGACGACGCGCAGGCGCTGGAGCTGCATCTGCAGCGGGACGCCGTCCGCCTTGAGCGCTTCGCCTGGGCGCGGCAGCTCAGCGAAGCCGGAATGACGGCTTTGATCCAGCGACCGGACTATCTGCAGGCCGGACAGCGCCTGCTCAGCGCGCCGCTTGCCGCCCGCTGGCAGCGAAAATTGCTGGATGCCCTGGCACGCTACCATGAGCAGCATCGCGACGAGCCCGGTCCAGGCCGGGAGCGCCTGCGCCGCATCGCGCTGCCGATGGAAGATGAAGCGCTGGTGCCGCTGCTGATTGAGCAGATGCGCGAGAGCGGCTTAGTCCACAGCCACCACGGCTGGCTGCATTTGCCGGAGCATAAAGCCGGATTTACCGACGAGCAGCAGGCGGTCTGGCAGAAGGTGGAGACCCTGTTCGGCGATGACCCCTGGTGGGTGCGCGATCTTGCGCGCGAAGTCCATGTTGAAGAGTCGCTGATGCGCGCGGTGCTGCGTCAGGCCGCGCAGCAGGGGATGATAACCGCGATCGTCAAGGATCGTTACTACCGCAACGATCGCATTGTGCAGTTCGCCCAGCGGGTGCGCGAGCTGGATCAACTGCGCGGATCAACCTGCGCCGCGGATTTCCGCGATACCTTAAACGTCGGGCGGAAGCTGGCGATTCAGATCCTGGAGTATTTCGATCGGATTGGCTTCACCCGCCGTCGCGGCAACGATCATATCCTGCGCGATAAGGCATTGTTTCTGTAATCATTAACGCCAGCTCCCCGGCGTCCTGCCGGGGAAGAGAGGTGGTTGGCGTCAGTTTTGCCCGTAATAGGCGTTGGCGCCGTGCTTGCGCAAATAGTGTTTATCCAGCAATACCGACTGCATCTCCGGCAACTGCGGCGCGAGCTGGCGCGAGAACAGCCCCATATACGCGCACTCCTCCAGCACCACGGCGTTATGTACGGCGTCGGCGGCGTCTTTTCCCCAGGCGAACGGACCGTGCGAATGGACAAGTACCGCCGGAACCTGTGCTGGATCGAGGCGTCGTTCTTCAAAGGTCTGAATAATCACTTCACCGGTCTGATACTCATATTCCCCGTTAATTTCCTCTTCGGTCATCAGGCGGGTACAGGGGATCGCGCCATAGAAGTAGTCGGCGTGGGTGGTGCCCCAGGCGGGTAGATCGAGGCCCGCCTGCGACCAGATCGTGGCGTGGCGGGAGTGGGTATGCACGATCCCGCCGATCTGTGGATAGCGGCGGTAAAGCGCCAGATGGGTCGGGGTATCCGATGACGGTTTTTTGCCGCCGGCCACCACCTTGCCGCTGGCGATCTCGACCACCACCATATCCTCGGCGGTCATCACGTCGTATTCCACGCCGGAAGGTTTGATCACCATCAGCGTGCGCGTGTCATCAACCGCGCTGACGTTGCCCCAGGTAAACGTCACTAACTGGTGCGCCGGAAGCGCCAGGTTGGCCGCCAGCACCTCGGCTTTTAACTGTTCTAACATGCGAATCCTCCTTCCTGCATCCGCGCTTCTATCCAGCGTCGGGCCTCGATAATTTCCAGTACCGGTTCTTTGGCTTTTTCCGTCCACATTTCAATCAGGAATGCGCCGCGATAGTTCAGCTCATGCAGCGTTTTGAAGATGCCGACAAAATCCACACAGCCTTCGCCAAACGGTACGTCGCGGAACTGGCCAGGGCTTTGCGCGGTCACCGGCTGGGTATCTTTTAAGTGAATGGCGGCGATGCGATCGATACCCAGCTTCAGCTCGGCGGTGACGTCGTTTCCCCAGGCGCTAAGGTTGCCCACGTCCGGGTAGACTGAGAACCACGGCGAGGCGAGCATCTCATCCCACTTTTTCCATTTGCTGATGGAGTTCATAAAAGCGGTATCCATGATCTCCACCGCCAGCATCACCTGCGCCGCGGCGGCCTGTTCCACCGCCCACGCCAGCCCTTCGGCAAAGCGTTGCTGCGTGCCGTCATCGTGTTCTTCGTAGTAGACGTCATAGCCTGCCAGCTGAATGGTGCGAATGCCGAGATCGCGAGCCAGCTGAATGGCTTTGGTCATGATCTCTCGCGCCCGCTGGCGCACGGCCGCATCGCGGCTGCCAAACGGGAAACGGCGATGCGCAGAGAGGCACATCGACGGAATCGCCACCCCGGTTTCCAGCATAGCGGTGACCAGCGAGGCGCGCTGCGCCGGGCTCCAGTCGAGACGCGACAGCCGCTCGTCGGTCTCATCCACCGACATCTCGACGAAATCAAAGCCGCAGCTTTTCGCCAGCACCAGCCGCTCCGGCCAGCTGAGATCTTTCGCCAGTGCCTTCTCATAGATCCCTAACGGATGGTTACGCATGCTTATCTCCCCAGATAGCGTCGATCTGTGCATGAAACGCCGCGGCGACCTGCGCCGGTTGCGGTGCTCCGGCCAGCGCGCGTCCGGCAATAAACGCTTTCACCTGAATATCTTTGAACAAGGGCAGATCGGCCGGGGTGATGCCGCCGGTGATCGACAGCTGAAGGCCGATATCAGAGAGCGCTTTCATCCGCGCCAGATCGGCGTCACTCCACTGTTGTCCGCTGGCCTGGGCGTCGCGGCCGCGATGGTAAATCGCCTGACGGACGCCAGTGCGGTACCAGGAACGGGCGTCATCCAGCGTCCAGTTGCCGAACAGCTCGATCTGAATTTCTCCGCCGCAGTCCTGCGCGACGGCGTGGCCCTTCTCAACGGTGGCGAGCGGCGCAGCGCAGATGATGGTCATCCAGTTAGCGCCGGCGGCAAAGGCCTGCTGGGCCAGCGTTTCTCCCGCATCGGCGACCTTCCAGTCGGCAACGATGATTTTATCCGGACACTGGGCGCGCAGGGCTTTCACCGCACTGAGGCCTTCGGTTAAACAGAGTATGGTGCCGGCTTCAACGATATCGACATGGTCCTGTAACAGGGCGACATCGCGGCTGGCCGCTTCCAGGCTGGTGTGGTCGAGCGCCAGTTGCAGTAATGGTCGGCTCATAATGCATGCTCCTTAATGCGGGCGTGGTAGCCCTGTAGTGCTTCAATCAGATTCTGGTAATGGTGATATTTGCGCTGGTAGCGCGCGTGGGCGCTCATGTCAGGCAGCAGCGTGCGCACCGGGTGCTGAAGGTGGCGGCAGGCATCGTTGAAATCGCGATAGACGCCGGTGCCGACGCGGGCGGCGAGCGCGGCGCCAAAGCAGCCGGTCTCCTCAACCTGCGGCAGCTCGACGCGCAGGCCGCTGACGTCCGCCAGCATCTGCATCCAGACGTCAGAGTGCGCCGGGCCGCCGGTGACGCGCAGGGCCTGCACGTGGGTAAAGCGTTCGCGCATGCGGTTGAGGTGGGTCATGTGGCTGAACACCACACCCTCATAGATCGCCTGCAGCAGATGCGCGCGGGTGTGGAGCGCCTGCATGCCATAGAAGCCGGAGGTCATCTCCAGCCCGGCGTTGCTGCCGTAGAGAAATGGCAGAAAAAAGAGGCCGCTACCGGCCTTCGGCAGGCTGGCGATGGCCTGATTGATCTCGTCAAAAGAGAGTTCACCCCACTGGGCAGCGAACCATTCGAGGTTACCCGATGAGGTAGGGCTGGCTTCGTGAACGATGTACTGCCCGTCGTTGACGTAGCGGCCGTAGACGTAAGGGTGTGCTTCATGGTCGCGCAGGCCGTGGGTGATCCCGCTGGTGACGGCCCAGGTGCCCATCACCGCGTTGAGCGTGTATTCATCTTCGATACCGGCGCAGAGTGCGGTGGAGACCACATCAAACAGGCCGCCGACGACGGGGGTTCCCGCCGCCAGACCGGTGATGGCGGCTGCCTGAGGGGTGATCTCCCCGCCTTTTTCTGCTGAACCGACGACAGGCGGCAGCGCACTGTCAATTTCGCTGATCCCCAGCCATTGAGAAAGGCGTGGATCGTACTGGCCGCTGGTCATGTTGTAGAGATTGGACTCGGAGATGTTGCTCTCTTCGCACCCTTTCACGCCGGTTAAGCACCAGCGCAGATAGTCATGGCCCATCATCACGCAGCCAATTTGCGCGTAGCGCTGTGGTTCATGCTCTTTCACCCAACGCAGCAGCGAGGCCGGATGTCCGGTCCACAGGGTCTGGCGGGTGACGGGATAGAGTTTTTCCGGGATCCCGTCCTGCTGCCAGCGCTGGACGATCGCCAGCGCCCGGCGGTCGGAAGAGAGCATGGCATGGCCCAGCGGGCGATCCTGTTTATCAAGCAGGAACAGCCCCTTGCCCTGAGCAGAGATGCCCACGCCTTTAATTTGTTCACCGTGGATACCGGTACGTTGTAGCAGCCCGGCGATGGTGGCGGCGCATTGCTGCCAGAGCTGGTCCATGTCGCGTTCGGCGTAACCCGGCAAGGGCGATAGCGTCTGCAGCGATTGCCGGTTTATGCCGTGTTCACGGCCTTGCGCGTCATATAATCCCGCTTTCAGATACGTTCCGCCGCAATCGATGCCCAGCCAGAAGCGTGCTTTCTCACTCATTTTTCATCTCTCAATGTTGCCGGATGGCGCTGCGCTTAGCCGGCCTGTGGGAGGATGCCCCACAGGCCAGGCGCTTTATTACGCGGCGTGCTTCCGCGGGTTCACCGTATTGACGGGGGTGGCGCCGGCATCGCATTTCGCCGGCAGCAGCAGAGCCATCAGCGCGGCCAGCGCCAGGGAGATGGCCAGGCAATACACGCCCGCATCTTTGCTGTAGAGGGTGATCAGTACGCCCACCGCGTAGGGACCGCAGAAACCGCCGAGGTTACCGAGGGCGTTGATGACCCCGCGTGCGCCGCCGGCCATTTCAGCGCTGAACAGGCGCGCCGGAATGGTCCAGAACACGCCCGCCGCCGACTGCAGGAAGAATCCGCAGCCAACCAGCGCGGCGTAGGCCAGCCAGATCTGGCTCTTCAACGCCACCGACAGGAACATGCACAGGGCAAAGCCAATCAGCGGCAGACAGACAAACAGCTTGCGTTTGCCGGTACGATCCGAGAGGGAAGAGAACAGGAACATCCCGGCAATGGCGCCAACGTAGGGCAGAATGGCGAGGACTCCGACCTGGCCCATGCTGCTGTGGGTCAGCTCCTTGAGGATGGTGGGCAGCCACAGGGTGTAGCCGTAAATCCCGGTCTGATAGAAGAAGTTCAGCGCGATAAGCTGCCACATGGTTTTATCGGAAAGCACCGCGCCGAGAGAGGCATTTTTCACCTCGGTGCCGGCAATCGCCTTTTGCTCGGCGGCCAGTGTTTCCACCAGATAGTGCTTTTCGGCATCGGAGATCCAGCGCGCCTCCTGCGGGCGGTCATAGACGGTATAGGCCCAGAGCAGCAGAACGAGCACCGAGAGCAACCCTTCAATAATAAACAGCCAGCGCCAGTCGAGAACGGTGATGATCCAACCGGAAAGCGGGGCGGTGATGATCCCGGCGATGGGGACAAACATAATGACAATGGCGTTGGCGCGTCCGCGTTCGGCGTCCGGGAACCAGTTGCTGATCATGGTCAGCACCACCGGCAACATCCCGCCTTCCGCCACCCCCAGCAGGAAGCGCAGCACCAGCAGCTGATACTGGTTGGTGATTAATCCCGTCAGGACGGAGATCACCGCCCAGGCGACCAGCGACCAGCCAATAAACTTCTTGCCGCTACCGTGAACGGCAATCTTGCCGCCAGGTACCTGTAAAAACAGATAACCAATAAAGAAAATACCGCCGGCCAGTCCCGCCATGGTGGCGGAAATACCCAGTTCAGCATCCATACCGCCCGGCATCGCAAAAGCAATATTGACGCGGTCCATATAAGAGATAATACAGGCGATCAGAATTGGCGGAATAATTCGCAGCCAACGCTGACGTGGGACATCGTTTAGTCCTGGTCGAGAGGTCATATTCATATTTATAGTCTCGTAGAGTAAGTGTTCTGTTTTATTATTATTGTTGTGCTTTATTTAAGGCAGCGATGCCGTCGCGTAATATCGCTATGCGGTGGTTAACGTCCGCATCCTGATTAATTTCCAGCAATTTAATACCAATAAATTTCAGGGGGGCGCTGCCCGCGCAGGCGAATAATTCGCGGGCATGCGCGCTGGTCATTAAACTTTGTGCACAGAACGGAGAGAAGGGCGCGTGTAAATCCTGCCATTCACCATATTCGCCATTGAGCGTGGTGCCAGAGAACATTAACGCGCCAAGTTTACCGGCCAGTTTTACCTGCCGGGTATGGGTCAGCGGCAGAGTGGTGTCCTGGCCTTCAATCGCGGAGCGCGCCCAGTTTATGGCAACGCTGATCTCATAACCGGCAAGAGCTTCCAGCACGTTGTCCAAAGGCAGAAATCCCTTGCGCGGCGCGGCGCCGGTCATGGCATCGCAATGTTCCAGCACCAGATCGCACGACCAGTCCCAGCTGGCCACCTCCTTCAGCGAACGGGCAAAGGCATCGGTAGCCTGGGCGACGTTAGGGTTGCTGGCGCAGGGGGCGGCCTGGAGTTCCAGCGCCACGATTTTCCCGGCGTTTACCGCATTGATCGCATTGATTTTGTGGTAAAGGTGGCGGTAGTAGTCCACGCAGGCTTTACGCTGTTCTTCGTCGCTGGAGGCCAGGCCAAAGCCGCCGTTACCCCCGCGGCGGCGCATGGTTTCCATAATCGCTGTAACGACGATTTGCCACTCTCCCGGCGTGTGGCGTAATAACCACTCATCGCCCAGCGGGTGAAGATGTTCCAGACAGGGCTGCTCCAGCCCGCGAATATCCGGGGTATCAGCCAGTTGTCGCCAGAATGCTTTTTCTTCGTCTTCACTTTTCTGGTGAAAAGAGGGTGCACAGGGATACGCACCGATAATATAACCGGTATTATTTTTCATAATGTGCTCCTGAAAATAATGCTTTTATAAAGCGTCGATGGCCACTTTAACCACAATTTTCCTGATCGGCGTGGCGGCCGATTTATGACATCCCGGGCGATGAACATCCTGCGGGAAAAATATGACATAGCTTCCCGGCATCATTTCGAGGAAAGATTCATCTTCGCAGCCGTGATAGAAAATAATATCGCGCTGCGCTAATAGCGATTCGCTGATGGCGTTATTACCGTTATCAATAGCGAAACCTATTTTCTCCTCGCCCCAGGCCAGAAACTGAATATCCAGATAGCGGCGATGCACTTCCGGACGGTTTTCGGCAACGTCGCGGGTGGTTAAGTCGATAATCTGCGCGAAGATATTTTTGCCGTCGATCTCCACTACGCCGGGGGCCAGTTTGCTGAAATCGGTACTGCGCAGGAAATCCAGGGCTCGCTCAATTGCCGCAGGCAAACGGCACGGATTAGGCTGCGTGATATGACCAAAGATCATGGTTTATCTCCTTACAGCGCCTGAATTTTCGCCCACACGCTGTCATCGACGGTGATACCGTTGCGACGATTTTCTTCCAGCAGGCGGGTAAACTCATGGCCAGGTAAACGAACCGCCACGTTTTCATCGGCGCGTTCGGCGGTGGTGATGAAATCCATAATCCGCTGCAGCTTGGCATCGCGGGTTGGGCCGTCGATGAGCTTATCGACCTCAATGGCGATGAAAATCTGCGAAACGCCATATTCATCGCTATTTTCCTGAGTGACTTCGGCAACAGAAGATCCATTGGAAAGCAGGGTGGCGATCATATCCAGCACGATCGACAGGCCGGAGCCTTTCCAGTAGCCCATCGGCAAAATGCGGCGATTTTTCTCAATCACGCCCGGTTCTTTGGTCAGATTGCCTTCATCGTCGAATCCGCCGTCCACCGGCAGTTCGCGGCCCGCCAGGCGGTTCACCTCCAGCATGCCGTAGGAGAACATCGACATCGACATATCCACCATGGTGATCGGTGTGGACGGGATGGCGACGATCAGCGGGTTGGTGCCGATGCGGCACTCTTTGGCGCCCCACGGTGGCATCACGGCGATGGAGTTGGTCCAGCAGATGCCGATGTAGCCTTTTTCCGCTGCCTGCCAGCCGTAACTGCCCCCGCGCATCCAGTGGTTGGCGTTACGCAGCGCCACCAGCCCAATACCGTGATCGGACGCCAGCTCAATGGCCCGGTCCATCATCTTTTTCGCCGTCAGATTGCCGATGGACCGCTGGGCGTCCCACTGTTCAATCGCGCCGAGGCTGGTAATACGCTGCGGTTTGGCCTCCGGGATGATATCGCCGTTGTCCAGTTGCTGGATAAAGCGGGGAAAGCGGTTCACGCCGTGCGAATAGACGCCAGATTCCGTGGTACGGGCGAACATGTCCGCGCAGGCCTCGGCGGTTTCCGCCGCCACGCCGCGTTTGAGCAGGACCTGGTTGAAGGCCTCTTTTAACTGCGAAAAAGTTACTTTCATACGTTTTTCCCTGGTGTGTTCTGATCGCTTTTTTATCGTTAAATTTCACAATGCGAAATCTGATTTCAAATATAACGATCAAAATTGGCCAGATCAACGGCAGGGGCGTTTTTTAAAAACAATAAAAATCAATGGATTATGTTTTTTGATCTCAGATCGTGAACTGACACACACTTTGCGCTACCATCAGAGCGCAACGAAATGGGGGAGCGGAAGCGATGGTGATGAAAGAGAGCGAGACAGGGCAAGATAAAGAGCGGCCGGCAGGAAGTCAGAGCCTGTTCCGTGGACTGATGTTGATTGAAATTCTGAGCAACTATCCAAACGGTTGCCCGCTGGCGCACCTGTCAGAGCTGGCGGGGCTCAATAAAAGCACCGTCCATCGGTTACTGCAGGGCTTGCAGTCCTGCGGATATGTCACACCTGCTCCGGCGGCGGGTAGCTACCGGCTCACCACCAAGTTCATCGCCGTTGGTCAGAAAGCGCTTTCCTCGCTGAATATCATCCATGTGGCAGCTCCCCACCTTGAAGCGCTTAACCTGGCGACGGGCGAAACCGTGAACTTTTCCAGTCGGGAAGACGATCATGCGATCCTGATTTACAAGCTTGAGCCGACCACCGGCATGCTGCGTACCCGCGCTTACATTGGCCAGCATATGCCGCTCTACTGCTCCGCGATGGGGAAGATTTATATGGCGTTCGGCCATCCTGATTATGTGGAGCATTACTGGAATACTCATCAGGATGTTATTCAGCCGCTGACCCGCAACACCATCACCGGCTTACCGGCCATGCATGATGAGCTGGCGCAGATCCGTGAGCGTAACATGGCCATGGATCGGGAAGAGAATGAGCTGGGGGTGTCCTGTCTGGCGGTGCCAGTTTTCGATATTCACCAGCGCGTGCCCTACGCCATCTCTATTTCCCTGTCGACCTCGCGCCTCAAGCAGATAGGTGAAAAGAACTTGTTAAAACCGCTACGTGAGACCGCCGAAGCAATTTCGCGTGAGCTGGGTTTCACGGTGCGTGAAGCGTCAGGCAAATGACCACATCTTCCTCATCATCTGACAAAAAACAGCGCTGATTCCATTCAGGATCAAAGCGCGGGCAGGGACTATTCTGGCACCCTGCGGTTTTATCCCCAGGGAGCAGAGGATGAACCGGTTTCTTATTGCCAGTGCCCAGCAGTGTATTGGCTGTCGTACCTGTGAAGTGGCCTGCGTGGTCGCGCACCAGCAGGCACAGGATGTCGCCGCCCTGTCGACGAACCATTTCGCGCCGCGTATCCGGGTGGTGAAAAGCGGTGACATATCGACGGCGACGGCCTGCCGGCAATGCGAGGATGCGCCCTGCGCCAGCGTTTGCCCGCAAGGGGCGATTCAGCGCGACAATGACGTCTGGTGGGTCGACCAGCGGCGCTGCATCGGCTGCAAAAGTTGCATGGTGGCCTGCCCGTACGGCGCGATGACCGTCACGGTAGTGAATCAGCAGGCGCAGGCGCTGAAATGCGATTTATGCCATCACCGCGCTGAAGGACCTGCCTGCGTGGCCGCCTGCCCGACGCAGGCGCTGCGGGTGATGGTTCCCGCAGAGCTGGAAGCGCTATGCGCGCAAAAACGCCAGCGGCTGGCGCTGGCGTGAGTGGGGGCGCTGACGGGCGTTACCCGCCCGCGGCGTCAGAGGCTATGCTTCCTGTTCGCGCCAGGCGAATTCAATCTCTTCGGCGAGAATTTTCACCCCAGCCTCAATTTTTTGCGGGTCTGGCACATAGTTCATGCGCATACACTGGTGGGTGTGCGGCCACGGCTTATCCAGACCCGGGAAGAAGTAATCCCCCGGCACCATCAGCACGCCGCGCTTTTTCAGCCGCTGATACAGCAGCTCGGTGGAGACCGGCAGATCCTTAAACCACAGCCAGAGGAAAATGGCCCCCTCCGGTTTGTGGATCAGGCAGCGCTCCTCCGGCAGATAGCGGCGAATAATGGCGATGGTTTCCTGCACCCGCTGGTAATAGAAGGGCTTGATCACCGTCTCTGACAGGCGCAGCAGATCCTGTCGTTTAATCATTTCGCACATCATTGCCGGCCCGATGCCGCCAGGGGCGAGGCTGATAATGCCGTTCATATTGCTGATGGCGGTGATGATTTTTTCGTTGGCGATAATAATCCCGCAACGGCTGCCCGGCAGGCCCAGCTTGGACAGGCTCATACACAGCACGATGTTCGGATTCCACAGCGGTCTGGCGTCGCTAAAGATAATGCCCGGGAACGGTACACCGTAGGCGTTATCAATCACCAGCGGGACCCCGTGCTGATTCGCCAGCGCATCCAGTTTGATCAGCTCTTCATCGGTGATGACGTTGCCGGTCGGATTGGTGGGGCGCGAGACGCAGATCATGCCGGTCTCTTCCGTCACCTGCAGATGCTCAAAATCAACGTGGTACTTAAACTGGCCTTCCGGCAGCAGTTCGATGTTCGGCCGGGTGGCAACGAACAGATCCTCTTCCAGACCGGCATCGGCGTAACCGATATATTCCGGCGTCAGCGGGAACAGTACCTTACGCGTGGTGCCATCTGCCCGACGGCCTGCAAACAGGTTAAATAAGTAGAAAAATGCACTCTGACTGCCGTTTGTTAGTGCAATATTCTGTGGTTCGATCTCCCAGCCCAGCTCGTCGCGCAGCATGTTCGCCAGCAGGTTCAGTAGCTCGCTTTTGCCCTGTGGACCATCATAATTACAAAGCGCATCAAGGGCTTTGCCATTATCCAGCATGTCGGACAGCAGCTGCTGGAAGTAGTCATTCATTTCCGGGATCTGAGCGGGGTTGCCGCCGCCCAGCATAATAGCGCCCGGCGTGCGCAGACCGTCATTTAGGTCTTCCATCAGGCGGGTGATGCCTGAATGACGGGTGAATTTGTCGCCGAAAAGGGAAAATGTCATCGCGAATAGTCTGTCGGTGGTTCTGGAAAGTGGCTAACCATAACGCCAGCGCTGGCATGGTGCAAATCGAAGGAAACGAGAGGGTTTTCGTTTTTATTCTGCTAAATATTATTTTATTAGCGTTTTATTCTGTATGGCTCCCCGCAGGGCGGAGAGCCATATGTGGATTACTGCTGTTGTCCTGCCCAGATGACCATCACTTTATCTTCACCGCTCTCACGCACGAAACCGTAACCATGCGGCATCGACAGCGTTGTCTGTTTGCCCATGCCGATTGCCGGGTGGCGCGCGCGGAACTGACCGATCTTCTGCCAGTGAGTGACGCTGCGGGCCGCTTTGCCGTTAACGTCCTGCCAGTTCATCTCCGACCGGGTGCCCTGCAGCGGGTCCGAGCCGGTGGGGCCGAACGGGCGCGATGATTCGTCGCCATAGAAAATCTGCACGGCACCAGGGGCCAGCAGCAACAGCTCCGCCGCGGTGGTGCCGCCTTCGCGGAACAGGCGCGTATCGTGTGAGGAGAGGTAGCTCAGGACGTTAAAGCTCTGCAGTTTGTCGGCCATTTGCTGCCAGGTGAGGTCAATATTGGCCATACAGGTTGCTGCTTTCGCCGCCTGGTCCTGGTAGTCGAAATTGATCATCGCATCAAAACCGTGGCGATAATAATCGCTCTGCATTACCCCATGTCCCCAGGCTTCGCCGGTCATCCAGAACGGCGCCGCATCCAGCGCTTTATCCGGATTGGCTTTCTTCCACTCTGCCAGCGCGGCGGTGGCCTGGGTTTTTAACTGCTGCCAGGCGTCCATCTCCACATGTTTGGCGGTATCGACGCGGAAGCCATCAATGCCGTAGTCACGTACCCACTGGCTCAACCAGTGCGTCAGATAGTCACGCGGCGTATAGCCCGGGATCGCTTTCGCTGCGGTGTCTGGTTTATGACTATAGAAGTTCGGCAGACCCGAGGCCTCCTTCGATTCGGTTTTCAGGTCCGGCAGGAAGGCCAGGGACATGGTGAGATCGTCATAGCCCGGGTTGTCGTAATCGCCGATATCGGTGCGGATCCACTTCTTACCCCACCATTTCTCCCACCCGGCCTTGTCGCTGAAGTTGATATAGTCGTTAAAGCTGTGCCAGGTCTGGCCCGCGCCCGGCTTCCAGTCCGTCCAGCGCTCGCCGAGGGTTTTTTTCAGCTCATCGCCTTGCAGATACAGGGCGCCGAACTGGAACTCCTGCATGTCGGCCAGGGTGGCGTAGCCGGCATGGTTCATCACCACGTCAAATAGGATGCGTATGCCGCGCTTATGCGCTTCATCCACCAGTCGGCGGAGATCCGCTTCGGTCCCCATATTGGCGTCCAGTTTCGACCAGTCCTGGGTGTAATAGCCGTGATAGGCGTAGTGAGGGAAATCGCCCTTCGTGCCGCCGCCGACCCAGCCGTGGATCTGCTCGAGCGGGGAACTGATCCACAGGGCGTTAACCCCCATCTGCTGCAGATAATCCAGTTTGCTGGTTAAACCCTGCAGGTCGCCGCCGTGGAAAGTACCGATCTCTTGCATGCCGTCTTTATGGCGACCATAGCTGTTGTCGTTGGCCGGGTTGCCGTTTACGAAGCGATCGGTCAGGACGAAGTAGATGGTGGCATTGTGCCAGTCAAACGGCGCCGGGGCGGCCGTCTCGGCACGCTCGAGCAACAGCAGGCCATTGCTGCCGATGGCGGGCTGCAGAGTGATTTTGCCGCCGCTGACGGTCGCGACGTTACCGCTGTAGAAATCGCGGACATGGCTGCCTTCGGCGAAGGTTTTGCTGACGTCGATGGTCAGGGGTTTTCCATCCCACTTCGGACACTGGCGGATCTGCGGCGCCGCGGCGCTGGTCTCTTTTTCCTCCAGCGAAATCATCATCGTTGGCGTGCCGGAGCGGGTATCCACCTCCAGGGTGTACAGACCCTGGCGGAAGATGCGCCATTGCGGCGGGGTGCCACGACAAGGCTCCATGGATAGCATCTGGTTGAGCTTAATGCCGCCGGATGGCTGCCAGCACTGTTGGTCAAAATTTAGCTGCAGGGGACGTGTACCCTTCTCAACCACTTTCTGGCTGATGAATCGGCCCGTCCCTTCTTCGGTGAAAGTCGGGAAGTCGGCGGTGGTCCAGGCGGCAAAGGCCATCCCAGGCACGAATAACGTAGCAAGCGCAGCGAGTTTCATTGCGGGATCCTTGAGCGGTTTTTAACGAGTGTGCCTTGTTGTCGCGTGCGTGAACTCCTCCTGACGGGGGTTTTACCAGGAGGATGAGAAGGGGTGAGTGATACCGCTCAAAAAATAGGCTAAAAATGAGACGAAGCTAGCATTTTCGTACTGGCGATGCGGTGCAGAAACCGATTTCAGATGACACCGATTCGGAATTGGACTATTTCTGTTGATGCTCTCATTGCGTATTTTTGATACTATTAGCGATTCAGCTATCGTTTTTTTGTGAAAAACAAGGTGTTGGAATGCATATATCCGACCAGGAGACCTGATGATATCGAATCCCATACGACGATATGGGGCCGCAATACTTATGTTACTAACCTGCATTTTTTCAGGTAGTGTGTTGGCCACAACGCACACAGCAACAAAGAGTCATAAAGCCCCAACGGTTAAGAAGATCAGTAGTACTAAGGTAAGCAGTAAACAAGAGTATTCTCGCAATAGTGTAAAGAGCAGTTCACTTCCTGACTTGCGAAAATACCCTTCCGGAACACCAAGGAAAAAAGCGTTTCTCCGGACGGTCATGCCTTATATTACTAAACAGAATCAGGCGATCACTGCGGATCGTAACTGGCTTGTTTCCAAGCAGTACGATGCTCGCTGGTCACCGTCAGAAAAGGCGCGCCTGAAGGATATCGCTGCCCGTTACAAGGTGAAGTGGTCAGGCAATACGCGTCATGTCCCCTGGAACGCGCTGCTTGAGCGTGTCGACATTATTCCGAACAGCATGGTGGCAACCATGGCGGCGGCGGAAAGTGGCTGGGGTACCTCCAGGCTGGCGCGTGAGAACAACAACCTGTTTGGCATGAAGTGCGGCGCCGGTCGCTGCCGCGGGGCGATGAAAGGCTACTCGCAGTTCGAATCAGTGGAGCAGTCGGTGCAGGCTTATGTCACCAACCTGAACACCCACCCGGCCTATTCTTCTTTCCGCAAGTCGCGCCTGCAGCTGCGCAAGGCAGATCAGGAAGTAACGGCCAGTACCATGATCCATAAGCTGAAGGGTTATTCGACCAAAGGGTCGAGCTACAACAACTATCTCTTCGCAATGTATCAGGACAACCAGCGGCTTATCGCTGCCCATCTGTAATCCCGATGCCCGGCCTTGTTGCCGGGCATTTTTTTGCCCTACAGCATCACCTCGCTGTGCCGGTCACGGTACTCTTTCGGCGTCACGTCGTACTCCTTCTTAAACACCGAATAGAAATATTGCAGCGACGGGTAGCCGCACATCTGTGAAATCTCATTGATCGACAGGCTGGTGGACACCAGCAGGCTGCGCGCCTTTTCCAGCTTCTCGCTGTGGATCACCGTGTGGATGGTCTCCCCGACCTCCTCTTTGAAGCGTTTCTCCAGATTGGAGCGAGAGATGCCGACAGCGTCGAGGACCTGTTCCACCTTGATGCCTTTGCAGGCATTGTTGCGTATGTAATGCATCGCCTGAATCACGGAGGGATCGTTTAACGACCGGTAGTCGGTGGAGCGCCGCTCAACGACGCGCATCGGCGGGATGAGCTGGCGCTGCAGCGGGAGGGCCTCGTTATTCAGCAGCCGGTGGAGTAATTTTGCCGCCTGATAACCCATCTGGCGGGTGCCCTGGGCGACGGAGGAGAGGGCGACGCGGGAGAGATAGCGGGTTAGCTCCTCGTTATCGATGCCAATAACGCACAGTTTCTCTGGCACCGGGATATGCAGCAGCTCGCAGGCCTGCAGGACGTGGCGGGCACGGGCGTCGGTGACGGCGATGATGCCGGTTTGCGGCGGCAGGGTTTGCAGCCAGTCGGCGAGCCGGTTTTGCGCGTGCTGCCAGTTTTCCGGCGCCGTCTCCAGCCCCTGGTAGACCACGCCGCGATACTTCTCTTTTGCGACCAGCTGGCAGAAGGCATACTCGCGCTCTACCGCCCAGCGTTTACCGCTGGAGGTGGGGAGTCCGTAAAACGCAAAGCGGTGTACCCCTTTTTCCTTCAAATGGAGAAAGGCGCTTTCCACCAGCGCAGCGTTGTCCGTGGCAATATAGTGGACCGGCGGGTACTGCTCTGGCTGATGATAAGAGCCGCCGACGCCGACGATGGGCACGTGGACATCGGCCAGCAGCTTTTCAATTTCGGGATCGTCATAGTCGGCGATAACGCCATCGCCCAACCACTCTTTGATGTTTTCGATTCGTGCCCGAAAATCCTCTTCAATAAAGATATCCCACTCCAGCTGGGAGGCCTGCAGATACTCGCCGACGCCCTCAACCACCTGGCGGTCATAAGCTTTGTTGGCGTTGAATAACAGCGTAATACGGTGACGCTTTTCAAACATAGATAATGTTCCTGCTCTAACCCCGGTCAGACCCCTTCATTCAAGATGTTGCCGATGGCCTGACTTACCACTCATCCCGGCCACGTACGCCGGTACGCGGCCGGAGCGCCGTCTGCAACCCGAATGATGTTGGGTATACACTACCGGCTAATGCCCGATATATTTCAAGCGCCTTATGGCGAAGTTTGGCGGTAGCGCAAAGAATTCAGACATTCTTCAGAGAGTCTCTCCTTATGCGCGCCGCTTGGTGGCGGAGTCCATCCACACCGCCAGCAGCAAAATGGCGCCTTTAACGATATATTGCCAGAAGGTGGCGACGTCCATCATGCTCATGCCGTTATCCAGGGCTGACATAATAAACGCCCCCATTACCGCTCCGGCGACGCTGCCGATGCCGCCCGCCAGGCTGGTGCCGCCGATCACGCAGGCGGCGATGGCGTCCAGTTCAGCGATATTGCCCGCCGAAGGCGACCCCGCGCCGAGGCGCGAGCTGAGGATCAGCCCGGCAATGGCGACCATCAGGCCGTTAATGGCAAACACCGCCAGCTTGGTACGCTCGACGTTAATCCCTGAGAGGCGGGCCGCCTCCAGATTGCCGCCGATGGCGTAGATGCGGCGACCAAAAGCAGTGCGGGTGGCCATAAACAGGCCAGCCAGCAGCAGGGCGGCGAGGATCAGCACCGGGGTCGGCACCCCACGATAGTCATTGAGCAGCCAGATTGCGCCCAGCACAATCACTGCGGTAATGGCCTGACGGCCAACGGCGGCGGTGGAGGATGAGGTCGCCAGACCTAACGCCTGACGACGCATCCGCCCGCGCCACTGCCAGACGATAAACGCCGCCATGCCGACAACGCCGATGGCGAAACCGATGCCGTCTGGCAGATAGCTTTGGCCGATCTGCGCCATCGCCGGGCTGGTGGGAGAGACGGTGGTCCCGTTGGTGATGCCAATCAGAATGCCGCGAAACGCCAGCATCCCGGCGAGGGTGACGATAAACGAGGGAACCTTGCGATAGGCCACCCACCATCCGTTCCACGCCCCGAGCAGCAGGCCCATCACCAGCGTCACCAGAATAGTGAGCGGCAGTGGCCAGCCGAGCCAGACGTCAAAGATTGCCGCGGCGCCGCCCAGTAGCCCCATCATCGAGCCGACGGACAGGTCGATTTCTGCCGAAATAATCACAAACACCATGCCGACGGCGAGGATGCCGGTGATGGCCGTCTGGCGCAGCAGGTTGGAGATATTGCGTGCGCTCAGATAGGCGCCATCGGTAACCCAGGTGAAAAACAGCATAATGACGATGATGGCGGCGATCATTACAAAGACCTGGAGATTCAGCCCCTTCAGCGCCGGCAAGGCGGTGGGGGCAGTTGGGGTGAGTTTGATTTCAGACGACGTGTTCTTCGACATGGCGTTCGCTCCTCAGCGCGGCTTCCATCACCTGTTCCTGGGTCAGATGTTGATTAACCAAATTGGCTTTTAGTCTGCCTTCGTGCATGACCAGCACCCGATCGCTGAGACCGAGCACCTCGGGCAGTTCGGATGAAATGACAATGACCGCGATGCCCTGCTGCACCAGCTGGTTAATCAGTTTATAAATTTCATACTTCGCCCCGATATCGATGCCACGGGTGGGTTCGTCGAGGATCAGAATGCGCGGATTGAGCAGCAGACAGCGCGCCAGAATAGCCTTTTGCTGGTTGCCGCCGCTCAGACGGCCAATCGCCAGCTCAGGCGAGGAGGTTTTAATTTTCAAACGCTGAATCGACTGCTGAATGCAGTGCTGCTCGGCGGCGTCGTCCAGGCTGCTCATCGCGCCGGTGAACTGGTTGAGCGCCGCCAGGGTAATGTTTTTGCCCACCGCCATTACCGGCACGATGCCGTCTTTTTTGCGGTCTTCCGGCACCATGGCGATGCCGTGGGCAATGGCCTGCTGGCAGTTAGAAATGCTCACTGGCTGGCCATCAATAAAGATCTCCCCTTGCCAGCGCCCCGGCCAGACGCCGAACAGGCACTGCACCGCCTCGGTGCGCCCGGCGCCGACCAGCCCGGCGATGCCGAGGATTTCCCCGCGATGCAGGGAAAACGAGACGTCATTGACCCGTTTAATATGACGGTTTACCGGGTGCCAGGCGGTTAAATGTTCGACCCGCAGGATCTCCTCGCCGTGGGCGTGCGGCTCGCTGGGATAGAGCGCGGTGAGCTCGCGGCCAACCATCATGGTGATGATGTCGTCTTCGCTCATGCCGCTGGCGTCGCGGGTGCCGATGTGCTGGCCGTCGCGGATCACGCAGATCGTATCGGAGATCGCTTTGACCTCATTGAGCTTGTGCGAAATATAAATGCAGGCGATATCGTGGTTTTGCAGATCGCGAACGATCGCCAGCAGCGTTGCGGTCTCTTGCTCGGTTAAGGAAGCGGTCGGCTCGTCGAGGATCAGCAGACGAACCTGTTTATTCAATGCCTTGGCGATCTCCACCAGTTGCTGCTGGCCAAGGCCGAGGTCGCCGACGCGGGTATCGGGCGAAATGGGCAGATTGACCTGCGCCAGCAGCTTCTGACAGCGCAACGTCATGGTTTCATAATCCAGCAGACCATGGCGGGAGATCTCGGCGCCGAGGAAAATATTCTCCAGCACGGTGAGATGTTTCACCAGCGCCAGCTCCTGATGAATGATGGCGATGCCTTTACGTTCGGTATCGCGAATATGGTTTGCCTGCAGCGTTTCGCCGGCAAAAATAATCTCGCCCTCATAGCTTCCGTGCGGATAGATACCGCACAGCACCTTCATCAGCGTCGATTTCCCCGACCCATTTTCACCGCATAACGAGACCACCTCACCCGCGTTCAGACGCAGGCTGACGTTATCTACGGCTTTAACAGCGCCGAAGGTTTTGGTGATGTTCTTCATTTCGAGTAGCCAGGCCATAAAGACTCCGCAAAAGTGATATCCGGCGGGATGAAAATGACGCCCCGCTGTGGGGCGTCAGCCATTACAGTTCACTCTTTTTATGGAAACCGTCTTTAATCACCGTGGCGTCGATATTCTCTTTATTCACTTCAATTGGCGTTAACAGGCGCGAAGGGACGTCTTTTAAGCCGTTATTCAGCGTAGTATCGGCCTTCGGCTGCTTATCGTTACCCAGCTCAACGGCGATTTCAGCGGCGTTGGTGGCCAGGGTGGTAATCGGTTTATAGACGGTCATCGTCTGGGTACCGGAAATAATGCGCTTCACGCCCGCCAGGTCAGCATCCTGACCGGAGATCGCCACTTTACCGGCCAGCCCCTGAGCGGTTAAGGCCTGGATAGCGCCGCCGGCGGTGGCGTCATTGGAGGCGACCACGGCATCGATCTTGTTATTATTTGCCGTCAGCGCGTTTTCCATTATTTTCAGCGCGTTCTCCGGCAGCCAGCCGTCAACCCACTGATCGCCGACAATCTTAATTTTGCCATCATCCACATACGGCTTGAGGACTTTCATTTGCCCGGCGCGGAACAGTTTGGCGTTATTATCCACCGGCGAGCCGCCCATCAGGAAATAATTACCCTGCGGCACTTTGTCGACCAGACTCTGCGCCTGCATTTCACCGACTTTTTCGTTATCGAAAGAAATATAGAAATCAATATCGGCATTATTAATCATGCGGTCATAGGCCAGGACTTTAATACCTTCCTGCTTGGCTTCTTTAATGACGTTGCTGAGTACCTGACCGTTATAAGGAATAATGACTAATACATCGACGCCGCGATTGATCATATTTTCAATTTGCGACATCTGTGTTTCTTCATTGCCATTGGCGGACTGGACAAAAACTTTGGCGCCTAAGGATTCCGCTTTATTGACGAAAATATCACGGTCTTTCTGCCAGCGCTCCAGACGCAGATCGTCGATGGCCATGCCAATCTTCACTTCTTTCGCCATCCCCGCCATGCTGGCGAGCAGGAGGGAGCTGGCGCAAAGCGTAAGGCAAAGGTTCTTTATCTTCATAATAATGATACCTTTTTTGTAAGGGTAGGTAAGACGAACGGAAAATAATGTTTGATACATGAGGTTGCGGATACGTTACAGATTCTTAACGCGGAAAGCAGGGCTGGCAATTACCGGTTCTTATTTTGCCGTTATGAAATTTCGTTTAATGTGCAAATTATGACGGCGATCGTATTTTATTCATGTACACACTTATTATTGCACTGGACTTCCCCGACAAGGCGTGGAGAAGCGGGAAGAATATTATTTTTTGCGAGCTGGCGCACGTTTGTGGATTCTCTCAATGGCGGTGTGAAATAACGTAATTGAGGAGAAGGAAAGTGAAATTCTATATTGGCTTAAACCCGTCATACTTCAAGTTGTAGGTGGGTTGGTGACATTCGTTGCTCCGCCCTGGTTACCGGGGACTTGCGCTCCTGCCGCCTTCCTGCAACTCGAATTATTTAGGGTATCTGATTGGTTATTCGCCGCATCTCTGAATATGGAGTTCTCTATGCAGACCTATTTCGATCAACTCGATCGCGTTCGTTACGAAGGCCCGAAATCCACTAACCCACTGGCTTTCCGTCACTACAACCCGGATGAACTGGTGCTGGGCAAACGGATGGAAGATCATCTGCGTTTTGCGGCCTGTTACTGGCACACCTTCTGCTGGAATGGCGCCGATATGTTTGGCGTGGGCTCCTTCGATCGTCCCTGGCAGCAGCCAGGCGACGCTCTGGAGATGGCCAAACGCAAAGCCGATGTGGCGTTCGAATTTTTCCACAAACTCAACGTACCTTACTACTGCTTCCACGACGTTGACGTCTCGCCGGAAGGCGCTTCGCTCAAGGAGTACAGCAATAACTTTGCCCAAATGGTCGAGGTGCTGGCGGAGAAACAGCAGCAGAGCGGCGTGAAGCTCCTGTGGGGGACCGCAAACTGCTTTACCAACCCGCGCTACGGCGCCGGCGCGGCCACCAATCCGGATCCGGAAGTGTTTAGCTGGGCGGCCACCCAGGTGGTTACCGCGATGAATGCCACCCATCAGCTGGGCGGCGAAAACTATGTGCTGTGGGGCGGGCGCGAGGGCTATGAAACCCTGTTGAATACCGACCTGCGCCAGGAGCGTGAGCAGATTGGCCGCTTCATGCAGCTGGTGGTGGAGCATAAGCACAAAATCGGCTTTAAAGGCACGCTGCTGATTGAGCCCAAACCGCAGGAGCCGACCAAGCATCAGTATGACTATGATGCCTCTACCGTGTATGGCTTCCTCAAACAGTTTGGTCTGGAAAAAGAGATTAAACTGAATATTGAAGCTAACCACGCGACGCTTGCTGGCCATTCGTTCCATCATGAAATCGCGACGGCCATCGCGCTGGGGCTGTTCGGCTCCGTCGATGCCAACCGCGGCGATCCGCAGCTGGGCTGGGATACCGACCAGTTCCCGAACAGCGTCGAAGAGAACGCACTGGTGATGTATGAAATTCTCAAAGCGGGCGGCTTCACCACCGGTGGCCTCAACTTTGATGCGAAAGTGCGCCGCCAGAGCACCGATAAATATGACCTGTTCTATGGCCATATCGGCGCGATGGATACCATGGCGCTGTCGCTGAAGGTCGCGGCGCGGATGATCGAGGACGGTGAGCTGGATAAACGTGTGGCCAGACGCTACGCCGGCTGGAACGGTGAGCTGGGGCAGCAGATCCTTAACGGGCAGATGACCCTGAGCGACATTGCCCAGTATGCCGCTCAGCATCAGCTGGCGCCGCAGCATCGCAGCGGCCAGCAGGAACAACTGGAAAACCTGGTCAACCATTATCTGTTTGACAAGTAATCATTCGGCGGCGCCCGGCATGACCGGCGTCGCAACCAGGATGCTCTGTTCGCGCCACGCTCAGCCGTGGCGCGCGTTTAAGGAGAGGGAGTATGTATATCGGCATCGATCTGGGCACATCGGGCGTCAAAGCCATTCTGCTCAATGAGCAGGGTGAGGTAGTGGCATCGCATACCGAAAAACTCACCGTCTCGCGTCCGCATCCGCTGTGGTCGGAGCAAGATCCCGAACAGTGGTGGCTGGCGACGGACACGGCGATGAAAGCTCTGGGCGCGCAGCATAGCCTGCGCGACGTGAAGGCGCTGGGCATCGCCGGGCAGATGCACGGCGCCACGTTGCTGGATAAATCGTTACAGGTGCTGCGTCCGGCCATTTTATGGAATGACGGCCGCTGCGCCGAAGAGTGCCAGCTGCTGGAGGAAAAAGTCAGCGCTTCCCGGCAGATCACCGGCAACCTGATGATGCCGGGCTTTACGGCGCCGAAGTTACTGTGGGTGCAGCGCCACGAGTCGGTGGTGTTCAACCAGGTCGATAAGGTGCTGCTGCCGAAGGATTATCTGCGCCTGCGCATGACTGGCGAGCTCGCCAGCGACATGTCTGACGCCGCCGGCACGATGTGGCTGGACGTCGCCCGGCGCGACTGGAGCGACGAGATGCTCGCCGCCTGCGATCTCAGTCGGGATGCGATGCCGGCGCTCTTCGAAGGCAGCGACGTCACCGGGCAACTGCGGCCTGAGGTGGCGCAAGCGTGGAATATGCCCCAGGCGCTGGTGGTGGGCGGCGGGGGCGACAACGCCGCGGGCGCGGTCGGGGTCGGCATGGCCGATGCCGGCCAGGCGATGCTGTCGCTGGGTACGTCAGGCGTCTACTTTGCCGTCAGCGAAGGGTTCCTCAGCAAACCCGAAAGCGCGGTGCACAGCTTCTGCCATGCCCTGCCGGGCCGCTGGCATTTGATGTCGGTGATGCTCAGCGCGGCCTCCTGCCTGGACTGGGCGGCAAAATTAACCGGTCTCACCAACGTGCCGGCGCTGATCGCGGCAGCGCAGACGGCGGATGAAAGCGCTGGTCCGGTGTGGTTCCTGCCCTATCTGTCAGGCGAACGCACGCCACACAACAACCCGCAGGCCAAGGGCGTCTTTTTTGGCCTGACGCATCAGCATGGGCCGGCAGAGCTGGCGCGGGCGGTGCTGGAGGGGGTGGGCTATGCGCTGGCGGATGGTATGGACGTGGTGCACGCCTGCGGCATCAAGCCGCAGAGCATCACGCTTATCGGCGGCGGGGCGCGCAGCGCTTACTGGCGGCAAATGCTGGCGGATATTAGCGGCCAGCAGCTCGACTACCGTACCGGGGGGGATGTCGGCCCGGCGTTGGGGGCGGCGAGGCTGGCACAGCTGGCGGTTCACGACGAGGCAGACCGCGCCGGGCTGCTGAAGCCGCTGCCGCTTGAACAAGCCCATCGCCCGGACGAACGCCGTGTGGCCTACTATGCGCCACAGCGGGAAACCTTCCGCCAGATTTATCAGCAACTGAAACCGCTGATGTCTTAGCCTCAGTCCGTCCGGCAGCGCCGGGCGGATTCACTTCCTGAATAGCTCTTTCGCACCCATCCAAAACACATATTTATTTTTTCCGAAATGTCGACGTTGCTGCAGGTAAGCAGCGGCATCGCCCGGCGACTCGGTCATAATCAGCCCTGTCGACCAGGGAGGTGAGATGATCACAAAACGCAACATTGCCAGGGGGATGATGGCGGCAGGATCGCTGGTTTATCTGCTCGGTATCTGGCGGACCTGCCCGCTGTTCAGTGGCAAAGGGTATTTTCTTGGCGTGCTGGTGATGGGGATGTTTGCTGTTCTCGCCCATCAGCGCGTCAGCCAGTGGCAGGAACAGGACGACGGCTTTATCTCGTTATGCCGGCTGGTACTGCTGCTGTCGGTTGGCCTGCTGCTGGTCGGCGCCTGGTATGTCCCGGCAAACTGGCATGAAAAAGCCGTCTATGTCGCGGCCTGGTTTGTCTGCTTATATGGCGCATCGGCAACCCCCGACCGGGCCCGCGTCGCCCGCGCGGTGCAGAAAACGGAATAAGCGCCCGGCTGTCCGGTGTGGCGGGAGCAGGGCCGTTAGCTGACCAGCCGGCGGCTATCAATCCGCTGCACCAGGCCTGACAGCAGCAGGCTGCCGAGCAGGGCGGCGCCAAATATCCACACAATGTCCAGTAGCGGCCAGCGGGATAGCTCCAGATGGCTGGCGCGCAGCGCGTGCACTATCAGGGCATGAAAGCCGTAGATCCCCAGCGAATGTCGCGCAATGCAGGCGATACCGGGCAGGGGGCGCGCGTTAAGCCAGTTTTTGGCCAGCGTCAGCAGGGTGACCGCGCAAACAAACACCGCCGGTCCGCAGTAGAGATACCAGGTGTCGCCGAAATCCCCGCGCCAGCGCAGCTCATGCAGCGTGCCGCGGGAAATAACCCACACGGCGGCGATAAACAGCGCGGCGCAGAGCGGGGTCAGCCATTTTTTATCGGTGTCCAGGGTGCCAATGGCTCTGCCCAGCACGCCGTAGAGCACGTAGTAGAAGGTGTCGCCGTTGATATAGAGGTTGACTGGCAGCCACTCAATCCCGGCGGCTTTGACGCTGACCATATTGGGGTTGGCCAGAATGCCGAGGATCGCCATCAGCGCCAGCAGCATTTTGCCGCTGACGGACTTAACCTGAATCAGCGGCGAGAGCAGATAGATGACGGCGATAGCAAAGAAAAACCACAGGTGGTAGAAGACGGGCTTCTGCAGCAAATGCTTTAACGACAGCTCGACGTTGATATGGGTAAACAGCGCGATATACAGCAGAGACAGCGCGCTATAGAACGCAATACACAGGCCAATCCGCCAGAAATGGCGCGGCTGGGCGCTGCGTTCCCCAAAAAAGAGGTATCCCGAGATCATAAAAAACAACGGCACGCTGACGCGGGAGGCGGAATTGAGCAGATTGGCGATATCCCATTGCACCAGAGTAATCGCATGGGGGTGAGTGATATACCAGCTGGTACTGTGGATCATCACCACCATCATGCAGGCGATGCCGCGCAGGTTGGTGATCCAGTGTATCTTTTCTTGCATCAGTCCCTCAAAGTCTGCTGGCGAAATAAGGTATGACCCGCCGGGTTTCCCGGTGTCGCAATAGATTAGTCTGAGTTTTCGGTCACAGACTTGTCGCAGTTTCATGATATTCGCAAAATACCTGTAATACTGAATCTTTAGGATAACAACTTGCTAACAAGGCGGTGGAGGAGAACGTGGTGAAAGGTGTCGTTTCCGTAATGCTGCTGCTGCTCCTCGCGGGCTGCAGCGAGACCGTCTCCCCGCCGGCGCAAAAAGCGCAGCGCGCCCGTATTACGCCGCAAACGACGCTCAATATGGCGCAGCTTTGCAGGGATCAGGCGGCTATTCGCTATAACACGCAAACGCAGCTCGTTGACGTGAACCATTTTGAGCAATTCCAGGCGAGCTATGAGCTGTCGGGCCGTACTGGCAAGAATGAGCGCTTCATCTGTTCCTTTGACCCGGACGGCCAGTTTATGCATCTTTCGATGCGCTGAATCGACCCCGCCTGGCGTAAATTTCGTCCGTTTTCCTGAAACAACGCCGTTTCGTACTGTATATCTCGCAGCCAGCGGGTATACTGACTCCTTCCTTTAAATCCACACGTATCCAGCACGAAATCATATGCAAAAGTTTGATACCAGGACCTTCCAGGGCCTGATCCTGACCTTACAGGATTACTGGGCTCGTCAGGGCTGCACCATTGTTCAACCACTGGACATGGAAGTCGGCGCCGGCACCTCTCACCCGATGACCTGCCTGCGCGCGTTAGGGCCGGAGCCGATGGCGACCGCTTACGTACAGCCTTCCCGTCGTCCAACCGATGGCCGCTATGGCGAAAACCCGAACCGTTTACAGCACTATTATCAGTTCCAGGTGGTGATTAAACCCTCTCCGGAGAACATCCAGGAGCTGTACCTCGGGTCGCTGAAAGAGCTGGGTATGGACCCGACCATCCACGACATTCGCTTTGTCGAAGACAACTGGGAAAACCCGACGCTGGGCGCCTGGGGGCTGGGCTGGGAAGTGTGGCTCAATGGCATGGAAGTGACGCAGTTCACCTACTTCCAGCAGGTGGGCGGCCTCGAGTGTAAGCCGGTGACCGGCGAGATCACCTACGGTCTGGAGCGTCTGGCGATGTACATCCAGGGCGTGGACAGCGTCTATGACCTGGTCTGGAGCGATGGCCCGCTGGGTAAAACCACCTACGGCGACGTGTTCCACCAGAATGAAGTGGAGCAGTCCACCTATAACTTCGAATACGCCGACGTCGACTTCCTGTTCACCTGCTTCGAGCAGTATGAGAAAGAAGCCCAGCAGCTGCTGGCGCTGGAAACCCCGCTGCCGCTGCCGGCCTACGAGCGTATTCTGAAAGCGGCTCACAGCTTCAACCTGCTGGATGCGCGTAAAGCCATCTCCGTCACCGAGCGTCAGCGCTATATCCTGCGCATTCGCACCCTGACCAAAGCAGTGGCGGAAGCGTACTACGCTTCCCGTGAAGCGCTCGGCTTCCCGATGTGCAACAAGAATAAATAAGAGGCGGCCATGTCTGAGAATACTTTTCTGGTGGAAATCGGCACTGAAGAGCTGCCACCAAAAGCGCTGCGCAGCCTGGCGGAGTCTTTTGCTGCGAACGTAACCGCGGAGCTGGATAACGCCGGCCTTGCGCACGGTAAAGTGGAATGGTTTGCCGCCCCGCGCCGCCTGGCGCTGAAGGTGGCTAACCTGGCGGCGGCGCAAGCCGATCGCGAAGTAGAAAAACGCGGCCCGGCCGTGGCCCAGGCGTTCGATGCCGAAGGCAAGCCAAGCAAAGCGGCCGAAGGCTGGGCGCGCGGCTGCGGTATCACCGTCGATCAGGCTGAACGTCTGACCACGGACAAAGGCGAGTGGCTGCTGTATCGCGCCCATGTGAAGGGCGAAAGCACCGAAGCACTGCTGCCGAACATGATTGCCAGCTCGCTGGCGAAGCTGCCGATCCCGAAACTGATGCGCTGGGGTGCGTCTGACGTCCACTTTGTGCGTCCGGTTCACACGGTGACTTTGCTGCTGGGTGACAAAGTGATCCCGGCCACTATCCTCGGTATTCCGTCCGATCGCGTCATCCGCGGCCATCGCTTTATGGGTGAGCCGGAGTTCACTATCGACCATGCCGACCAGTATCCGCAGATCCTGCTGGAGCGCGGTAAAGTCATCGCCGATTACGAACAGCGTAAAGCCAAAATTAAAGCCGATGCGGAAGAAGCGGCGCGTAAGATTGGCGGTCAAGCCGATCTGAGCGAAAGCCTGCTGGAAGAAGTCACCTCGCTGGTGGAGTGGCCGGTGGTGCTGACGGCGAAGTTCGAAGAAAAATTCCTCGCGGTGCCGTCCGAAGCGCTGGTTTACACCATGAAGGGCGACCAGAAGTACTTCCCGGTCTACGACAACGCCGGCAAACTGCTGCCGAACTTTATCTTCGTGGCCAACATCGAGTCCAAAGATCCGCAGCAGATCATCTCCGGTAACGAGAAGGTGGTTCGTCCGCGTCTGGCCGATGCCGAGTTCTTCTTCAACACTGACCGTAAAAAACGTCTGGAAGATAACCTGCCGCGTCTGGAAACCGTGCTGTTCCAGCAGCAGCTGGGCACCCTGCGCGACAAGACCGATCGCATTCAGGCGCTGGCGGGCTGGATTGCCGAACAGATTGGCGCTGACGTGAACCACGCAACCCGTGCGGGCCTGCTGTCCAAGTGCGATCTGATGACCAACATGGTCTTCGAGTTCACCGACACCCAGGGCGTGATGGGGATGCACTACGCGCGCCATGACGGCGAAGCGGAAGACGTGGCCGTGGCGCTGAACGAGCAGTATCAGCCGCGATTTGCCGGCGACGCGCTGCCGTCTAACCCGGTGGCCTGCGCGGTAGCGATTGCCGATAAGATGGACACCCTGGCGGGTATCTTTGGTATCGGTCAGCATCCGAAAGGCGATAAAGACCCGTTTGCGCTGCGTCGCGCCGCGCTGGGCGTGCTGCGTATCATCGTTGAGAAGAACCTAAATCTCGATCTGCAAACGCTGACCGAAGAAGCGGTGCGTCTGTACGGTGAGAAGCTGACCAACGCCAACGTGGTTGATGACGTGATCGACTTTATGCTGGGCCGCTTCCGCGCCTGGTATCAGGACGAAGGCTACGGTGTCGACACGATCCAGGCGGTACTGGCGCGTCGTCCAACCCGCCCGGCGGATTTCGATGCGCGTATGAAGGCGGTATCGCACTTCCGTACTCTGGAAGAGTCCTCCGCGCTGGCGGCGGCAAACAAACGTGTCTCCAACATCCTCGCGAAATCCGATGAGACGCTGAACGACATCGTTCACGCTTCGGTGCTGAAAGAAGCGGCGGAAATTAAGCTGGCGGGTAATCTGGTGGTGCTGCGCGACAAGCTGCAGCCGTATTTCGCCGCAGGCCGTTATCAGGATGCGCTGATTGAACTGGCCGCGCTGCGCGAGCCGGTGGATGAGTTCTTCGAGAACGTGATGGTTAACGCTGAAGACAAAGATGTTCGCATCAACCGTCTGACGCTGCTGTCCAAACTGCGTGAACTGTTCCTGCAGGTAGCGGATATTTCTCTGCTGCAGTAAGCGTATCGGTAATAATAAAAAACCTGCCTCAGGGCAGGTTTTTTTATACGTAAAATATAAGTAGCTGAACCGCTAATAATTCTGTCATTGATAACTTTATTATTTTCATTCATCGATAAGAAATATTTTAGGAATATATAAACATAATTCAGCCAGGTATTTACGCTAGAATGGCGGCGGGTGCTTGAGACTGTGTGTCTCAGGTATTCAGCGGGAGACACACAGAGAAAAGCCCCACCTGATAGTAATCAAAGTGAGGCTCCCCTATGCATCAACACCATAAGAGTAGCCTCTTACTTGTTGAAAATCAACACTGGAGGCGAGGAGTGCCGCAAAAGTATCTGTTGTTTGGCTTAGTAGTGATTTGCTTCACTATTTTATTATTGACCTGGATGGTTCGTGATTCGCTATGTGAATTACAGCTCAGGCAGGGAAATATTGAGCTGGTGGCATTCTTAGCCTGTGATATTAAACAGTAAGAGCATCTGGTGGGGATCTATCCCCACCATGCTTGCGGTGTCAGGCATTCTCAATGCACCCTTTTATTGTTCACTAAATAAATTATTTGCCTCCTGGTATCAGGAGGCCTTTTTATTTTTACACGATCGTTGAATAAAACAGGCTTGCAACGCATACCGGAGTGTGGCTATCCTATGTCCCGACGAATCCCTCGTCTCACCGGAGCGCGCCCCACAAATGAACAAACACGACTGATGAATTTCACGCCTTACCTCGCAGACGTTGCGGGTAGGGGAGTATTGATTTCATTCAGGAGTGCTTATGGCTCATTGCGCCCAATCCCCTTCTTTTATTTTGCATCAGGTCACCTGTCAGTTTGCGACGGGACAGACCCTGTTTGGTCCGCTGAATTTATCGCTGGAACCGTCCCTTTGCGGCCTGGTCGGCCGGAACGGCGTCGGCAAGACGCGTCTGCTACGCCTGTTAGCGGGCCTGGATTCTCCTGCCGGCGGCCATATCGAGCGCGCCGCCGCCGTTGCCTGGGTAGCGCAGCAGCCGGCGCTCACGCCGGAGACCACCCTCGCAACGCTGCTGGGCTATGCGTCGGTTTTTGCCGCCTTGTCTCGCCTTGAACAGGGTCAAGGGCTGGCCGACGATTTCGATCTGTTAGATGGTCACTGGGATCTCACCGATCGCCTGAGTTTAGCTTTCCGGGAAGCCGATCTCCCGCCGTTCTCTGCCGATCGCCCCGCATTTTCACTCAGCGGCGGCGAGCGGATGAAGGCTCTGCTGTGTGGCGCCTTCGTCTCGGGCGCCGATTATCTGCTGCTGGATGAGCCCACCAACCATCTGGACCGCCAGGGGCGGGAATGGCTCTATCACCAGCTGGAAAGCTGGCAGGGTGGGGCTCTGATCGCCAGCCACGACCGCGAACTGCTGACGCGGATGCCGAGGATCATTGAGCTGACGCCGACGGCGCTACGCAGCTACGGCGGCAACTATGATGAATATCAGCGCCAGCGTATGGCGGAGCAGCAGGCTGCGCGCGCGGCGCTGGAGCATGCCGTGACCGAGCGACGACGCACCCGCGCGCGAATGCAAAAGGAGCATGACGCCGCCCAGCGGCGCTCGGCTCAGACGCTGCGTACCGTTGATACACTGAATATCGCCTCCTTCGAACGCGTGAAGTACAAAGGCGCGGCAAAAGAGCGCCCGGGAACGCTGTGCCGTCAGCATCGTGAACAGAACAGTAGCCTGAATGCCACCGTGCAGCAGGCGCGGGAGCGGGTCGAGGAAGAGTCCCCGGTGATGTTTACCCTGCCGGGTAGCGAAGTGGCCGCCGGTAAGCAGGTGCTGGTGGTGGAAGCATTGCAGCTCGCCCATTCACCCGCTGCACCGCTGGACTGGCGCGTGGATGGTCCGATGCGCATTGCGCTTAAGGGGCCGAATGGCTGTGGCAAAACGACTTTGCTGAAAACACTATTGGGTCTGGAATCGGCTGTTTCAGGCGATGTCTGGCTGTCGGTGAGCGCGGCTTATCTGGATCAGCATCTGACGCAGCTGGATCTGTCGTTATCGGTCATGGCGCACCTGAGCCTGGACGATACCCCGCTGGATGAGGGCCTTCTGCGCACCCGCCTGGCGCAGCTCCAGCTGGGCGCGGATAAGGTCACTCTGCCGCTGACGGCGCTCAGCGGCGGCGAACGTCTGAAAGCGGCTTTGGCGTGTGTGCTCTGGCGACGCGAGCCTGCCCAGTTGCTATTGCTGGATGAGCCGACCAACCATCTCGATTTAGCATCGACGCAGGCTATTGAAAGCGCGCTGACGGCGTTTCCCGGCGCGATGGTAGTGGTGTCGCATGATGAGGCATTTTTACAAGGTCTGAGGCTGACCCATAGTCTGGCATGGCGGGATACGGGTTGGCATTTTTCCCTGCTCTGAATGCCCAGTAGCCGCCATCGTATGCTGGCGGCTACTGGCGACAGATAAAAAAAATCCCCGCCATCAGGCAGGGATTCTCGATTCTTAGCGGCTTGAACTTACAGAGAAGTTACGTTGCCAGCTGCCGGGCCTTTAGCGCCGCTTTCGATGGTGAAGGATACTTTCTGACCTTCGTCCAGGGATTTGTAGCCATCGTTCTGGATAGCAGAGAAGTGTACGAACACGTCTTTAGAGCCATCGTCAGGAGTGATGAAGCCGAAGCCTTTGTCAGCGTTGAACCATTTTACGATACCAGTCATTTTACCGGACATAGTGAATTACCTTTAAAAAAATAAGTGAGCCTTGCGGCGTAGCGGTCTGGACTACAGATTTAAAGCGATAAAGGGAAAGTTCACTACGGGGGTATCTTTGGATAACCTTAGAAGGACTGCTCTATTCGACTGCTCTGTGGTCTGTACATCAAACCTGCGAGCATTAACGCACGTTCAGCACCTGATAGCAAACTTTTTTTTACGGTGCAGCGGCAAAAGCTCCCTTACTGGCCCTTGCCGCTGCGCGCGAGATTAATCGAGTAACTGTCGTGAAAGCTGTGGATTGGCCTGAATCAGGCGCATCAATTTCAGCTCGGTGGGAGACGGTCTGACCCGTCTCGACTCCCACTCTCTTACCATGGCGACGCTCACACCCATGACGTTGGCAAAGTCGTCAATCTTAAGTCCAGTGCCTTTACGCAGCTGTTCAAATTCACTAAATACAGTGGACTTACGGGGTGAGGTAAGTTTCTGATTATCATCCTTAAAAACGATGTGTTCCAGGCTGCTCAGCAGTTCAAACACGGGATCTTTATATTCCATTGAGAACTCCTTTTATCACACAGCGGAAAAGATTTTTCTATAGCTCATTAAGAATAGTCAGAAAATAGCGCAAGGGATGGTAACGTCTGTGATTATTTGCCAACAGGCTTTCGAATCAGCCCGGACAGCCAAACGGCAGCGCCGCCTAAGAGAATGATTATTAACGCGATGAGGTGGCTTCGAAAATTTTTGTAAACGGATAAGAAAAAAGCGGCAAAGCCGGCGCGGGGCGCCGGCTTAAAAGATCAGGCTTTCTGCAGGCCGCTCGCCTTTTCTGTCGCCGCCGGCGCGGATTTACTGACCCGGTATTTAATCAGCAGCGCGATGGCGGACAGGAACGCCGGGATAGCCAACAGGGTGAAAATGGTCTCAAACGAGAGCTGGGCTTGCATCAGGAAGGCGCCGCTGAACGCGCCGAGGATCCCGCCGAAGCGGCCGATACCCAGCATCCAGGCGACGCCGGTGGCGCGCCCCTGCGTCGGATAGAAGCCAGCCGCCAGCGCCGGCATCGACGACTGCGCGCCGTTCATAATGCTGCCGGCGATAAAGACCATCACTCCCATTAGCGCCAGGCTGCTGGTGGAGAACCCCACCAGGCAGACAAAAACGCCGGTCAGCAGCCAGCCAACGGCCACCACCTTATTGGGGTTGATCTTGTCCATCAGCGCGCCGAGGATCAGCACGCCAATTCCGCCGCCCAGCGGGAACAAGGCGGTGATGATGGAGGCCTGGCTCATTGAGGCGCCGGTTTCGCGGATCAGCAGCGGCAGCCAGCTGGTCAGGAGGTAGAAAATCAGCAGGCCCATAAAGTAGGTCAGGCACAGCATCACGGTACCCACGGCGTAGCGAGGGGAGAAAATGACGCCGATCGCGGATTTCTCTTTCACCTGGCCTGCTTCGCGCAGCTCAAAGTCGACTGCATTCGGTAACGGCGCGATGCGTTTCAGGATTGCAGCAATGCGCTGCGCCGGCTGCTGCTTCACCACCAGATAGCGGGCAGACTCCGGCAGCAGAAATATCAATGCCACTGCCAGCAGGAGGGGCATCACGCCGCCCAGCACCAGCACACTCTGCCAGCCATAGTGCGGGATCATCCAGGCGGATAAAAAGCCGCCCAGCGATGATCCCATCGGAAAGCCGACGAACATCAGGTTCACCAGCAGCGCCCGACGGCGCTCCGGCGCATATTCGCTCATTAGCGTCGCGGCATTCGGCATCGCTGCGCCAAGGCCCAGACCGGTCAGAAAGCGCAGCAGCGTCAGCTGGTTAAGACTGGTGGCGAAGGCGGTGAGCAGGCTAAATCCACCGAATACCACGATCGACATAATCAGCACTTTTTTGCGCCCGATGCGGTCGGCCAGCGGTCCTGCGGTTAAAGCACCGACCGCCAGGCCCACCAGCGCGGCGCTCATCACCGGGCCGAGGGCTGATTTTTCCACGCCCCATTCCTGGACCAGATCAGAGGCGATGAACCCGATGATCGCGGTGTCGAACCCGTCCATCGCGACGGTGATAAAGCAGAGCGCGAGGATCATCCACTGGTAGCGGGTGAAGGGGTGCTCGTTGATAAAGGCCTGAATGTCGATGGTTGTCTTAGTCATACGGCTTTCCTGGCAGGCTGAGCGAGGGACAGAGGTTTATTATTATCGTCGCCTTCGCGTCGTTGAGTTTGATTTGTGCGATAATCGAACGTATCGCCGTTAATCGCTCATTCATCAAATCATTGAAGTGCGAGGCAGGCAATCCAGACGCGTGCCAAAGCGTGCGATTATCGTCCGCTTTAAGGCGCAGTGTCGGGTTGTGGCTTTTTATTTATATTAATATCAATGATTTATGAAATGCTGGCTCGACTGATCTTAAGACCATATTTGTGATGCGCATAACAGACGTTCTACACCGCGACGATGGCGTGCAAAATGGTGTTTTTCCTGCGTAAGATTAGCAGTAAAGGGTATCCTGCGAGGCCGAGCTGGACTATCCTTGTCAGCGTCTGGCACGTGTGTGTCGTTGTGCGCTTTTTTTGGCTGAAAGGAGTAAAAAAATGGCGACAGGAAAGTCCTGCTCTCGCTGGTTTGCGGCTATGGCGGCCTTATTGATGGTGGTTAGCCTGAGTGGGTGTTTTGATAAAGAGGGCGATCAGCGCAAAGCGTTTATCGACTTCCTGCAGAATACGGCGATGCGTAGCGGTGAACGTCTGCCGACGCTGACCGCCGATCAGAAAAAACAGTTTGGGCCTTTTGTTTCTGACTACGCGGTGATCTACGGTTACTCGCAGCAGGTAAGCCAGGCGATGGACGCCGGTCTGCGCCCGGTAGTGGACAGCGTCAATGCGATCCGCGTTCCGCAGGATTATATGACCCAGCGTGAGCCGCTGCGTCAGGCGAACGGCGCGCTGGGCGTGCTCAGCCAGCAGCTGCAGAATGCGAAAATGCAGGCCGATGCCGCGCATGGCGCGCTGAAGCAGGCTGACGATCTCAAGCCGGTCTTCGATCAGGTTTACGCCAAGGTGGTGACAGCGCCAGCCGACGCGCTGCAGCCGCTGATCCCGGCCGCGCAGATCTTTACCCAGCAGCTGGTTCAGGTGGGGGACTTTGTCGCCCAGCAGGGGACGCAGGTGAGCTTTGTCGCCAACGGCATTCAATTCCCGACCTCCCAGCAGGCCAGTCAGTATAATGCGCTGATTGGGCCGCTGGCGGCGCAGCATCAGGCGTTTAATCAGGCATGGACGGCAGCGGTCAACGCTACCCGTTAATGCTTCATCTGGCTGACGTTGGCTGCGGCGAACGGGCAGGATGATGGACAGGATGCAAAAAGAACCCGGGGAGGGCGATTGCCGCCGCCACCCGGGTTTTTTTATGGCTTATTTAACCTGCGGATTGACGCAGTTTTTCTCAACGGTACCGTTCAGGGCATCGATCAGGTTGTCCACCGCGCAGGCCGCCATGTTGTAGCGCGTCTCATGGGTGGCAGAGCCGATATGCGGCAGCGCGACAACGTTCGGTAAGCTCAGCAGCGGTGAGTCTTTGGCCAGCGGTTCGTGCTCGAACACATCAAGACCGGCAGCGTGAATCTCACCGGCCTGCAGGGCGGCGATCAGCGCCTGCTCGTCCACTACCGGACCACGCCCGGCGTTAATGAAGATGGCAGAAGATTTCATTTTGGCAAACTGCGCCTGACCGAACAGATGGTGGGTCTCTTCGCTCAGGGGCAGGATCAGGCAGACGAAATCGGCTTCCTGCAGCAGGGTATCGAGATCGCAATAGCGGGCGTTGAAGCGCTCTTCCGCCTGCGGATGCTGGCGGCGGGCGTTATACAGGATCGGCATGCCGAACCCGAAGTGGGCGCGCTGCGCCAGCGCCATACCGATGCGGCCCATGCCGACGATACCTAAGGTTTTATGGTGAACATCGGTGCCGAACCAGTCCGGGCCAATGCTCTTCGTCCACTCGCCCGCTTTGACGCGCTCCGCCACTTCCACCACCCGGCGCGCGGTGCTCAGCACCAGCGCCATGACCGTATCGGCGACGGTCTCGGTCAGTACGGTCGGGGTATGCATCAGCAGCACCCGGCGGGCGTTCAGCGCCTCGACGTCGAAGTTATCATAGCCAACAGAAACAGTGGAGGTCGCACGCAGCTTCGGCATTTTCTCCAGCAGCGCGGCGTCAACCTTTTCACTGGAGCCCAGGAGGCCTTCAGCCTGGGCAAAGGCCTCTGCGTGCTGCGAAACGGTCTCCGGCCGCAGGTTTTTCACCTGAGTGACGGAAAAGTGCTCCTCCAGACGCTGTAGCAGGTCGTCGGGAAGTGTTTTATAGAGAATGACAGACGGCTTCATGCGAATCTCCGTAGTGTGAGTCGTTCAGGCGTGATGAGCGCCAAGTGGAAGGTTTTGATTATTAGCAGGCTTAACAATCAAAGTCAGCCATACTGACGCGAAAAGCGCCACCCCCATGAATATATAGGAGGCTGCGGGGCTGCCGGTGGCACCGTTCAGGTAGCCGACAAACCACGAGCCGAAGAAGGAGCCCAGAGCACCCATACTGTTGATCAGCGCCATGGCCCCACCGGCGACGTTGCGCGGCAGCATTTCCGGAATAATGGCGAAGAAGGGGCCGTAAGGCGCATACATTGCCGCCCCGGCTATCACCAGCAGGGTGTAGGAGACCCAAAAGTGGTTAGCACCGACCGCCCAGGAGCCGATGAAGGCCAGCCCGCCAATCAGCAGCAGCGGCCAGACGAACAGTTTACGGTTCTGCAGTTTATCCGAGGCCCAGGAAACCACGATCATGGCGATAGTGGCCGCCAGGTACGGGACGGAAGAGAGCCAGCCCACTTCCACCATCCCCATATTCTCACCGCCGCTGCGGATAATCGACGGCAGCCACAGTACAAAGCCGTATACGCCGATACTCCAGGCAAAGTACTGGGCACAGAGCAGGATCACATTGCGGGAGCGGAAGGCCTCGCCATAGTTACGCACCGCTTTAATGCCCTGCTGTTCACGATCCAGTTGTTCCTGCAGCGCGGCTTTTTCACTCTCTGCCAGCCAGCCCACCTGTGATGGTTTGTCTTTTACCAACACCCACCAGCAGAAGGCCCAGATCACCGCCGGGATGCCTTCGAAGATGAACATTTCCCGCCAGCCAAAAGCCTGAATCAGATAGCCGGAGACCACCGACATCCACAGGACTGTCACCGGGTTACCGAGGATCAGGAAGGTGTTAGCGCGAGAGCGCTCTGATTTAGTGAACCAGTTGCTGATATAGATAAGCATCGCCGGCATCACCGCGGCTTCGACGACGCCGAGGATAAAGCGAATCGCCGCCAGCGCCGGGATATTATGCACAATACCGGTCAGGGAGGCGCAACCGCCCCACAGGATCAGGCAGATAAAGATCAGTTTGCGAACGCTGCGGCGCTCTGCATAGATAGCGCCGGGGATCTGGAAGAAGAAGTAGCCGAGGAAAAACAGGGCCCCCAGAAGGGAAGAGATCCCCTTGGTGATCCCCAAATCTTCGGTAATGCCAGCCGCGGAGGCGAAGCTGAAATTGGCACGATCGAGGTACGCCAGGCTGTACGTGATAAACACGATCGGCATGATGTACCACCAGCGTTTTGTTGCATTTGTTGAACTATTCATAGGCTTGCCTCTGTCAATGAGGTGACATACGTCCGCCGAAACGGACGCTGCTGTGCCGCGCTGCAGGTAGGGTACAGGACGGCTGTTATTGTTGCGTATAAACGTTATTCATCCAGCGCGTCGCGGGTGGGTAAACCTTCACTGTCGCCCTGGACCTGAATCGCCAGCGAACCGATTTTATTGCCGCGGTTCACCGCCTGAAGCAGGGTTTTGCCTTCCAGCAGGGCGCTGATCACCCCGACGGCAAAGCCGTCGCCGGCGCCGACGGTATCGACGACGTTATCGACTTTAATCGCATCAACCGTTCCCTGCTCGCCGCTGGCGCTCTTGAACCAGGCGCCGTCGCAACCCGTTTTAATGACTACCGCTTTGACGCCGCGGGAGAGATAGAAATCGGCAATTCCTTCCGGAGTCTGCTGGCCGGTAAGAATCACGCCCTCTTTTAAGCCTGGCAAAACCCAGTCAGCCTGGAAGGCGAGACGGTTGAGTTTCTCTACCATCTCGGCTTCGCTTTTCCACAGCACCGGGCGCAGATTGGGGTCAAAAGAGAGGGTTTTTCCCTCGGCTTTCATCACTCTTGCCGCGTGCTCCAGCAGCGCGTAAGAGCTTTCAGAGAGCGCAGCGGCCACACCGCTCAGGTGCAGATGGCGGGCGCTGGTAAAATAGTCTGCGCGGAAATCGTCCGGCGACAGGTGGCTGGCGGCAGAGCCTTTGCGGAAATACTCCACAATGGGATCGGTTCCATTCTCGACTTTCGATTTCATCTGAAAGCCGGTAGCGAAGCGGTTGTCGATGGCCACAGCGTGGCTATCGATCCCTTCTTTCGCCAGCGAATTGAGCACGAAGCGACCAAAGCTGTCGTTGCCGACGCGGCTCACCCAGCCGACCTTTAGCCCCAGGCGGGCGAGGCCGGTGGCGACGTTTAGCTCGGCCCCGGCAACGCGTTTCATGAAATGCTCCACCTCGGCCAGGTCGCCAGTCTCGGTGGCGACAAACATGGCCATGGCTTCGCCGATGGTGATGACATCTAAATTTTCCACGGCTTAATCCTCACGTAACAGGTTGACGTAGCGGCGGGTCACGGCCGTCAGGTCATGGCCAGTCAGCGGAAACTCGATCCCACGCGGCGCATCGGCGGGAAGATTATCGAGCAGGGCCAGCCAGCGTTCGGCAGCCTGATCCGGCGGTACCGCGCGGAATTTCTCATGATGAGGCTCCGCCGCTTTAACATGAATATAGCTGACCGCTGGCGCAAGATGGCGGGCCGCCTCTTCCGGCGAGTCGCCGACCCACAGCCAGTTGCCCATATCAAAGGTGAGGGTGATCGGCAGCTGATGGACCCGGCAGGCGGCTTTGAAGCGCTGCATCGGCGCCAGCTGGCCGCAGTCGGTCTGGTCATTCTCTACCACCAGCGCCATGCCGCTGTCGCTGAGGATCGCGCGCAGGGTGTCCAGCTGTTGATTGTGAAGGAAATGGCCGAGAGAGAGTTTCAGCCACAGAGCATTCAGGGTCTGTGCTTCCGCGAGCAGCGACGGGAGTTGCGGGTTAAGCTCGCCGTTGTCGCTGAACAGCGCCTGTGGCGCGGAGTAACAGACCAGCAGGCCGTGGCGCTCAATGGTGGCCGCCAGCGCTGGCAGGGCATTGAGCTCTTCCGCGCTGAACAGTTCGCGGCGGATTTCGACGCCGTCCGCGCCGGCGTCGGCGATAAACGGCAGGACGGCGGCCTGCCCGCCTAAGGATTTAACATGGTCGTTACCATATGCAGCGGTAACGACAATAATTTTTCTGGCCATCGCGCTCTTACTCCCGGCGTTTGTTGCTTAATCTCCTTATTACGCTAGATGGTATCGGTTCCATAAGAAAGGGCGAGATGTTTAATTTATGATCGGCATCACGAAGGAGCGTTAACGGGAGGTTGATCCGCGGACGATAAGCTCGCCGGAAAATACCCGCTCGCGGATAGGATCGTTAGTGCCGGCAATGCGCCGAATCACCTGTTCCACCGCCGCGTAGCCGATCTGCCACGTCGGTTGTTTGAGGGTAGTAATACCGACGCCGGCCAGCTCCGCCCACTCCAGTTCGTCGAAGCCCAGCAGGCCGATATCGCTGCCCCAGATCAGGCCGACGCGCTTCAGGGCGCGGGCCACCTGCAGCGTCAGTGCGCCGTTAGCGGAGATCACCGCTTTGCGCATCCCGCGGTGGCGGGCATGGAACTGGCGCAGGACATTATCCAGCATCGCGCCGTCGTTGAGCTGCACCTCGGCGTTTTCGGCCACCACGCCGTGATGGCGGGCGAGCGTGGCGCGGAAAGCGCTCAGGCGCTCGCGGCGGGTATTCACCGAGCCCAGCGGTTCGCTGAGAAACAGGATGGCCTCAAAACCTTTTTCCACCAGGTGTTCGGTGGCGGTGGTGGCCGCCTGGGCGTTATCAAGCCCGACCACATCGCAGGCGAAATCGGGGATTTTACGGTCAATCAGCACCATCGGCAGGGCCGACTGCTGCAGGCGATTCAGGCCATCCTCCCGCATGCCGACCGCGTTGACGACAATACCCTCCACCTGGTAGCTGCGCAGCAGGTCCAGGTAGTGCAGCTCCTGATCCAGCTCGTTATTGGTGTTACATACCAGCAGGGTGAAGCCTTTTTCCCGGCAGGCCGCTTCAATGCCGCTCATGACATTGACCGAGTAGGGATTGGTGATATCGGCGATGATCAGGCCAATAAGTCGGGTTCGGCCGTGCTTGAGACCGCGGGCCATCAGGCTGGGGCGATAGTCGAGTTCGGCAATGGCTTTTTCAATACGAGATAACAGGTCGTCGGAAAGCAGATGCTTTTCGCCGTTAAGATAACGTGAAATGCTGGTTTTGCCGGTCTTTGCGGCTTTCGCCACATCGCTAATGGTTGCACGCGCCGCTTTCGCCATGGTGGCTTCCTTTGCTGAAAATCTGCCAACACCTTAGCGCGAAAAATAGCGATATCAAGCATTTTGCCCGGCAGAGGCGCTGCCGGGCGATATGAAGATGCGCTTACTGCAGCGGGCTGAGGGTGATTTCCACGCGACGGTTCTGCGCTTTGCCTTCCGCCGTGCTGTTGCTGGCGATCGGATTCGCCGGGCCCATGCCGGTGGTGCGAATGCGGTTGGCCGCCACGCCCTGGGTGATCAGCGCGCTGGCGACGCTGTCCGCACGCTGCTGCGACAGACGCATGTTCAGATCCTTGCTGCCGGTGCTATCGGTGTAGCCGACGACGTTAACGGCGGTTTTTTCATACTCCTTCAGCACCATGGCCACGCCGGTCAGGGTGTTGGCGCCGGCCGGCTTCAGGTTGGCGCTGTTGCTGTCGAAGGTGACGTTATTCGGCATGTTCAGCACGATGTTGTCGCCATTTCGCGTCACGCTGACCCCGGTTCCCTGCATTTTTTCCCGCAGCTTCGCTTCCTGCACGTCCATGTAGTAACCGATGCCGCCGCCGAGCGCCGCGCCGGCCGCTGCGCCAATCAGCGCGCCTTTGCCGCGATCGTGTTTGGAAGAGGAAAGCGCGCCGACGCCTGCGCCCACTAAAGAGCCAATGCCTGCGCCAATACCGGATTTACCCGCTTCACGCTCACCGGTATAGGGGTTGGTGGTGCAGCCAGAAATCGCCAGGGTGCCGCTGACCAGCGCCGCAATCATAAGTACGCGTTTTTTCATTTAATGTCCTTAATCCTTTTTATTCTTTGTCACAGCGAACGTGACGGTTGATTATGACGCGCGATTACGGAGAAAATTCCCCGGATACCATCTCATTTTGTAAATAACATTGAACGGTGCCCATCACGCCGTCATCACACCTGCATTCGCTGACCAGGAGCCGCCCTTGCCAACCTCATCTGCAACTAAAACCATCTTAACCGCCGCCCACTGGGGGCCGATGCTGGTGGAAACGGACGGAGAAAACGTCCTCTCTTCCCGCGGCGCGTTGGCGACACCGTTTGCCAATTCGCTGCAAACGGCAGTACGCGATCAGGTGCACAGCAAAACCCGCGTGCGCTACCCGATGGTGCGCAAAGGCTTTCTCGCCTCCCCGGACCAACCCCAGGGGATCCGCGGCCAGGATGAATTTGTGCGGGTGAGCTGGGATCAGGCGCTGGATTTAATTGATGCCCAGCACCGCCGCATTCGTGACAGCTACGGTCCGGCTTCCATTTTTGCCGGTTCCTACGGCTGGCGCTCTAACGGCGTATTGCATAAGGCGGCGACGCTGCTGCAGCGCTATATGAGCCTGGCGGGCGGCTATACTGGCCATCTTGGCGATTATTCCACCGGCGCGGCGCAGGCGATCATGCCCTACGTCGTGGGCGGCAATGAGGTATATCAGCAGCAGACCAGCTGGCCGCTGGTGCTCGAGCATAGCGAGGTGGTGGTGCTGTGGAGCGCCAATCCGCTGAACACGCTGAAAATTGCCTGGAACGCCTCCGATGAGCAGGGGATCCCGTGGTTTGACCGGTTGCGTCAGAGCGGCAAGCGTCTGATCTGCATCGATCCCATGCGATCGGAAACCGTCGATTTCTTTGGCGACGCGATGGAGTGGATCGCCCCGCATATGGGCACCGACGTCGCGCTGATGCTGGGGATCGCCCATACGCTGGTGGAAAATGGCTGGCAGGATGATGCGTTTCTTACCCGCTGCACCAGCGGCTACGACATCTTTGCCCGCTATCTGACCGGTGAAAGCGACGGCGTAGCGAAAACCGCCGACTGGGCAGCGGCAATCTGTGGCGTTGAAGCAGATAAGATCCGTGAACTGGCGAAACTTTTCCACGAAAATACCACTATGCTGATGGCCGGCTGGGGTATGCAGCGTCAGCAGTATGGCGAGCAGAAACACTGGATGCTGGTCACCCTGGCCGCCATGCTGGGTCAGATTGGCACCCCCGGTGGCGGGTTTGGTCTTTCCTACCATTTCGCCAACGGCGGTAACCCAACGCGCCGCGCGGCGGTGCTGGGCTCGATGCAGGGGAGCGTGGCGGGCGGTGTGGATGCCGTGGAGAAGATCCCGGTCGCGCGGATCGTCGAGGCGCTGGAAAATCCGGGGGCGGAGTATCAGCACAACGGCATGGCGCGCCGCTTCCCCGATATTCGCTTTATCTGGTGGGCCGGCGGCGCCAACTTTACCCATCATCAGGACACCAACCGGCTGATTCAGGCGTGGCAGAAACCAGAGCTCATCGTCATTTCCGAATGCTTCTGGACCGCCGCCGCGCGCCATGCCGATATCGTCCTGCCGGCGACCACCTCGTTTGAGCGCAACGATCTGACCATGACCGGGGACTACAGTAATCAGCATCTGGTGCCGATGAAGCAGGTGGTTGCCCCGCGAGATGAAGCGCGCGACGATTTCGCGGTCTTTGCCGACCTCAGCGAACGCTGGGAAACGGGGGGCCGCGAACGCTTCACCGAAGGGAAGAGTGATTTGCAGTGGCTGGAGACCTTCTATCAGATGGCCTCCCGGCGCGGCGCCCAGCAGCAGGTGACGCTGCCGCCGTTTGCCGAATTCTGGCAGGCTAATCAGCTGATTGAGATGCCGGAGGAGCCGGAGAATGCCCGTTTTGCGCGTTTCGCGGCCTTCCGCGCCGATCCCCAGGCTAACCCACTGAAAACGGCGAGCGGTAAAATAGAGATCTACTCGCCGGCCATCGCCGCTTTTGGCTACGCTGACTGCCCGCCGCACCCGATGTGGCTGGAGCCCGACGAGTGGCACGGCAACGCTGAAGACGGGCAGCTGCAGCTGCTGTCAGCCCATCCGGCCCACCGTCTGCATAGTCAACTGAATCATACCGCGCTGCGCGAACGCTATGCCGTCGCCGGGCGCGAACCGTTGACTATTCATCCGCAGGATGCGCAGGCGCGCGGGATTGTCGATGGCGATCTGGTGCGGGTATGGAACGCCCGCGGTCAGGTGCTGGCCGGCGCCGTGGTGACGGAGGGGATCCGCCCGGGGGTGATTTGCCTGCATGAAGGGGCGTGGCCCGACCTGGATCCGCAGGTGGGCATCTGCAAAAACGGGGCGGTGAACGTCTTAACCAAAGATATCCCGACATCCCGGCTCGGCAACGGCTGTGCCGGGAACACCGCCCTGGCGTGGCTGGAGAAATATACCGGCCCGGCGCTGCCGCTTACAGCTTTTGAACCGCCGGCCAGCGCATAATCCACGTCGGGTGCTGAGTGTCGTCCTGCCATGCGCAGTCTTCAATCCGGAAGCCCTGCGCATGGTAGAAGCTGACCGCCGATTCGTTCTTCTGGTAAACCTCGAGGCTCAGCCAGGCGTAATGCTGTTTGACTTCATCCAGCAGCGCCCGGCCAATGCCCTGGCGGATGGCGTCCGGCGCGACAAACAGCGCGCCGACGAAGCGGGAGTCCAGCACGCTAACAAAGCCTTTTAATTCACCGTCTTGCTCCCAGACCCAGGTGCTGGCGGCGGGAAGATAGACATCCCTTACCACCGCGAGGCTGTCGCGCCAGTAGCTTTCGCTGATAAAAGGATGGGCATGAATCGTGCTTTCCAGCCACAGGGCCAGCAGCGGCGCGGTATCTTCAGTGTCCCACTTGCGGATCATCCTGACCTCCAGGGTGACAGAAGCAGCCGGTGACATGGTCGTTGACCAGCCCACAAGCCTGCATAAAGGAGTAACAGATTGTCGAGCCGACAAACTTAAAGCCGCGTTTTTTCAATGCTTTTGACAGCGCATCGGAGGCCGGCGTCGTGGTGGGGATTTCCGCCAGCGTCGCGGCGCGGGTCACCTGCGGCGCATTGTCGACGAAAGACCAGACAAAATCAGTGAACGACTCGCCATTTTCTTCCATCGCCAGATACGCCCGGGCGTTGCCGATAATGGCCTGAATTTTTCCCCGATGACGGATAATCCCGGCATTCTGCAGCAACTGCTCAACATCGTCTTCCCCCATTGCCGCCACGCGCACCGGATCGAACTGGTGAAAGGCCTGGCGGTAGTTCTGCCGTTTCTTTAACACCGTGATCCACGACAAACCGGCCTGCTGGCCCTCAAGGCAGATCATTTCAAACAATCGCCGGGATTCTCTTTGCGCGACGCCCCATTCGGTATCGTGATATTCAATATATAACGGATCCTGACTCACCCATCCGCAACGCTGCATAGCTATTTCTCCCTCTGCGCTAAAAAAGTGGACGCCCCGGCTTGACGGCTGAAAGATAAAGATAATAGTTAATACAGGGAAATCGTATCCCCAAAAAAAACACAGCAATATTGCCGATTCGGCTCTTTTCTGGAGTCGCATTAATGATAATAAAGAAATGCAATGGCCTCCGGGGGTTCTTGATCCCGGCGAGCGTATCCGTCTGGATGTCGTGTGTCTCTGGAGCGAATGCCTGGCAACAGGAATATATCGCTATCGATACAAAAAGTAATACGTCTGAACGCTATACCTGGGATAGCGATCACCAACCACGTTATGAAGATATTCTCGCCGAGCGGATGAAGTCCTCTGAGCCACCCGGCGGCCTGGCGCTAAACCAGGCCCTGGCACCGCCGGAGAGCAACCATGGTCTGAGCGTCGGCTGGAATTATCTGCTGGCGAATGGCATGACCTCCGGGCCGGTGGCCAGCCTGCGCAGCGACGCCACCACACCGACAGTGCGAAGCGTCGGCGAGACGGGGTATGTCAACACGCTCGGCTGGCGTATGGATTATCAGTCGCTGTGGGGCGTGCATCCCTGGGCGCAGGTGAGCTATAACCAGTCGCTCGCCAGCGATGGCTGGACGCCGTCTTCCCGTACCAGAGAGGGCGGCTGGGGCGATGTGACCTTAGGCGCCGATATGCGCTTAGGCTCCCATGTCGCGGCATGGGCGACGCTGTCACAGGCGGACAATGTTCCGTCGGGGGAAAATACGCTCTATCTGATGGGGGTCAGCGCTAACTTTTGACCGGAGATTGTTACGCGTTTGAAACGGTGTGGTTATTGTTAAATCTCAGTAATGGCGCATTTCTGTGAGATAGCGCACACTAACTTTTCCCCTGAAATTCGCGGAATGAATGTCATGCAATGCCATTCATTCCGCCATAAATGCATTTCATTCCTTGCTGAGGGCAGTTCATGCCTTTTTCCCCCACAGGAAGAGGGGCCTTCGCTATTGTGGCGGCAGTTAATTTATCAGGACAACTGCTATGAACGCTGCATACCGTCAATCAACCCGTTGGCTTACGCTAATCGGCACCATCATCACCCAATTCGCACTTGGTTCGGTTTATACCTGGAGCCTGTTTAACAGTTCGCTGTCTGACAAACTGGGCGAGCCGGTCAGCCAGGTGGCTTTCTCCTTTGGTCTGTTGAGTCTCGGGCTGGCGCTCTCTTCGTCGGTCGCCGGCAAGCTGCAGGAACGTTTTGGCGTGAAGCGCGTCACCATGGCCTCCGGGATCCTGCTCGGCCTGGGCTTCTTCCTGACCGCGCACTCCAGCAGCCTGATGATGCTGTGGCTGAGCGCGGGCGTGCTGGTGGGGCTGGCGGACGGTGCCGGTTATCTGCTGACCCTGTCGAACTGCGTGAAGTGGTTCCCGGAACGTAAAGGGCTGATCTCCGCCTTCTCCATTGGCTCCTATGGTCTCGGCAGCCTGGGGTTCAAATTTATTGATTCCCACCTGCTGGCCACCGTTGGCCTGGAAAAAACCTTCGTCATCTGGGGCGCTATCGTGCTGGTAATGATCGTCTTTGGCGCGACCCTGATGAAAGATGCCCCGAATCACCCGGCGACCACCGCGGCCAACGGCGTCGTGGAAAATGACTTCACGCTCGCCGAATCGATGCGTAAACCGCAGTACTGGATGTTGGCGGTGATGTTCCTGACGGCTTGCATGAGCGGCCTGTACGTGATTGGCGTAGCGAAAGATATTGCCCAGGGGATGGTCCACCTGGATGTTGCCACAGCGGCCAACGCGGTAACGGTTATCTCAATTGCGAATCTTAGCGGCCGCCTGGTGTTAGGCATCCTGTCCGATAAAATCTCCCGCATTCGCGTGATTACCATTGGTCAGGTGGTGTCGCTGGTGGGGATGGCCGCGCTGCTGTTCGCCCCGCTGAATGCCATGACCTTCTTCGCCGCTATCGCCTGCGTCGCCTTTAACTTCGGCGGCACCATCACCGTTTTCCCATCGTTGGTGAGCGAGTTCTTTGGCCTGAACAATCTGGCGAAAAACTACGGCGTGATTTATCTGGGCTTTGGTATCGGCAGCATCTGCGGCTCTCTTATCGCGTCGCTGTTCGGCGGCTTCTACGTGACCTTCTGCGTGATTTTCGCCCTGCTGATTCTCTCGCTGGCGCTGTCCACCACCATCCGTCAGCCAAAAAGCAGCGTATATAGCGAGGCGCATGCCTGAAACTGATAGCGTAAATCGAGCACCCTGGTTAACTCCCTAAGCAAATAGTGCCAATCCAGCCAAATCTTTTGTAAATGTTTGGCTGGATCACATTCCCTCCTGATACTTTTCCCGTTCCCTGTGGTCTACTTATCGCGCTTTGTAGAGGTTTCTGATAACCAACCCTAACGCACCCTATTAGCCTACTGACACGTGCCATAGCGTCAGGCGGTGTTTTATTCTTATTTTTCCAGGTTTGCTTGCATGAAATATATTAGAACGATGACGCAGCAGAAGCTTAGTTTTTGGCTGGCGCTGTACATCGGCTGGTTTATGAACGTCGCCGTTTTTTTTCGGCGTTTTGATGGTTATGCTCAAGAGTTCACTTTCTGGAAAGGGCTTTCCGGTGTCGTTGAACTGGTTGCCACGGTATTTGTCACCTTCTTCCTGTTACGTCTGCTGTCACTGTTTGGTCGCCGCATCTGGCGCATTCTGGCGACGCTGATTGTCCTCTTTTCCGCCGCAGCCAGTTATTACATGACGTTCCTCAATGTGGTGATTGGCTACGGGATTATCGCCTCGGTGATGACCACCGATATCGACCTGTCGAAAGAGGTCATCGGCTGGCACCTGATCCTCTGGCTGGTGGTGGTGAGCGCGCCGCCGCTGCTGTTCATCTGGAGCAACCGTTGCCGTCATACGCTGCTGCGCCAGCTGCGCACCCCGGGTCAGCGGGTTAAGAACGTATTGATCGTCGTACTCGCCGGGCTGATAGTCTGGGGGCCCATCCGCCTGCTTGAGCTACGTCAGCATGACGTTGAGCGCCATTCGGAAGTGGATATGCCGAGCTACGGTGGGGTGATCGCCAACTCCTATCTGCCATCAAACTGGCTGTCGGCGCTGGGGCTGTACGCCTGGGCGCAGGTTGATGAATCCTCAGATAATAAATCGCTGATTAATCCGGCGAAGAAGTTTACCTACGTCGCGCCGGAAGGCCTGGATGACACCTATGTGGTGTTTATCATTGGTGAAACGACCCGCTGGGACCATATGGGTATCCTCGGCTATAGCCGCAATACCACGCCAGAGCTGGCGAAAGAGAAGAATCTTGTCGCTTTCCGCGGCTACTCCTGCGATACCGCCACCAAGCTGTCGTTACGCTGTATGTTTGTGCGCGAGGGCGGGGCGGAGGATAACCCGCAGCGAACGCTCAAAGAGCAGAACGTCTTTGCCGTGCTCCATCAACTGGGCTTCAACGGCAATCTCTATGCCATGCAGAGCGAGATGTGGTTCTACAGCAACACGATGGCCAACAATATCGCCTACCGCGAGCAAATTGGCGCCGAGCCGCGCAACCGCGGTAAGAGCGTTGACGATATGCTGCTGGTGGAGGAGATGAAGCGTGGTATGGCGCAGGACAACGCCGCCGGTAAGCACCTGATCATTCTTCACACCAAAGGCTCTCACTTTAACTACACCCAACGCTACCCGCGCAGCTTCGCTCAGTGGAAGCCGGAGTGCGTCGGTGTCGACAACAAGTGCTCGAAAGCGGAGCTGATTAACTCCTACGACAATAGCGTGACCTATGTCGACCACTTTATCGTCAGCGTCCTCGACCAGCTGCGGGATAAGAAAGCGATTGTGTTCTATGCCGCCGACCACGGGGAGTCGATTAACGAGCGTGAACACCTGCACGGTACGCCGCGCAAGATGGCGCCGCCGGAGCAGTTCCGCGTGCCGATGATGGTGTGGATGTCGGATAAGTACCTGGAAAATCCCGATCACGCTGCCGCGTTTGCCCATCTGCAGCAGCAGGCGGCGATGAAGGTGCCGCGCCGTCACGTCGAACTGTACGACACCATTATGGGCTGCCTCGGCTATACCTCGCCGGATGGCGGGATCAATGAGAACAACAACTGGTGCCGCTGGAAAAAGTAAGGCACGGGGTTTATTTTCAGATTCTCGGGTCTGTTCTCCCTTCCTGAGCCCAGGATAAGCTAATCCCTCGCCGGCAACCGCCCGCGAGGGATTTTTTTCGCACAGTGGATGTGTCTGGCAGGTTGCCTCTTCTTCTTAGATTACCCTCCAGTTTTCTCGCTCCCCCTGTGCACGAACTTTTCATGGAGAGAAAGGATGAAGGTGATAAAGGGGTTGGCCTTACTGTGCTTGTTGATGCTCGCGGGCTGCCAGTCTGAGGAAGAGACCGGCCAGTTCCTGCTGGCCTGTAAATACGCTGCGCCAGCGACGATCGAAGCCATGCTGAATAACGGCCTGGATGTGGATGGTCAGGACAAAAGCGGCTTAAGCGGTTTGATGGTCGCCGCCGCGGAAAATCGTCGCGATGTGGTGGAATTGCTGCTTAAGCGTCAGGCGAAGCCAAATCTCCAGACGCGCCAGGGCGTTACGGCGCTGATGCTGGCGGCGGCGCGGGGTAGCGATACAGCGATTATCCGCGATCTTCTCCAGGCGGGAGCGTCTGTGAATCAGACCACTGTCGACAAGAGCACGGCATTGATGTCCGCCATCTCCGACGGCGGCGACGTCAGAAGCGACTATCAGCATATTCTGGCAATGAAAAAGCCCGATGCGCCTGTCGAAGAGAAAAGTACGCTGGACAAGATAGTCGGCGCAACGGCGGCGAAATCGCTGGCGGCGGGCAACCGTGCGTTAATGACCGAAGACATGGCGTTACAACTGGCGCCCGGCGCGTTTAAGAAAAACGTCGATGAGATCGTGGCGCTGCTCCTCAGGCACGGCGCGGACGTAAAGGCCGTCAATGCTACAGGGGAATCGGCCTTTTTCCTCGCGGTCGATCACGCGCGTTCGGCGAAAACCATCACGACGCTGGCCAACGCCGGGGCGGACACCAGCCTGGCGGATAAATCCGGCACCACACCGCTGATGCTGGCGGCCGCAGGAGATGATCCGAATCTGGTGCTGGCGCTCTCGGCCTCCGGGGTGGAAGTGGATAAGCCGAACCATGAAGGACTCACGGCGCTGCAGGTGGCGGCGGGACAGGGGTCGCCTGCGGTGATCGCGGCGCTGGTGCAGCGCGGTGCAAAGGTAGACCAGCTCTCCGCCAACGACCTGAGCCCGCTGATGCTGGCGGTCAAAATGAATAATAAAGCCAATGTCGAGGCGCTGCTTGCGGCTGGCGCCAGTGTCAATCTCAGCAATAAGGGCGGCTATACAGCGATCGGCTACAGCCGGGTCGGCGAGGTTCGCCAGCTGCTGCTGGCGCAGCATGCCGAGCTGAAAGGGCAGGCCGCGCATATGGCGCAAAGCGAACTCCAGTTTTGTGCTAATGCCTTTGCCGACAAGCTGGCATACAGCGACATCGCCCGCGCGGTGAATAACGATACCCGCCCGGATATTATGCGTCATCAACAATCCTGCGCGGAGCTGGGGGAACTGACGATGTTGCTGGGGGAGTTTAAATTCACCCCGGTGGGCGCGACCTATTTCGGTGAGCCGGTGACCTGTAAGGTATCCGAGTATCGCAAAACGTTTGAGGTCAACTGCCGCTAAAAACGATGAGCAACCGGCGATTCGCTGCTCAGGCTGCTGAGTTTCTCGCCGGTTGAGCGATTTTTTGAAAATAAGGCATTGACGGGTAGGCATCCCAGCAGTAAGATGCGCCCCGCATTCGGTGATTGGCGCAGCCTGGTAGCGCACTTCGTTCGGGACGAAGGGGTCGGAGGTTCGAATCCTCTATCACCGACCAAATTCGAAAAGCCTGCTCAACGAGCAGGCTTTTTTGCATCTGAGGCCTGGGAGGATGAGAACCTCCGGGGGCAGGAGGTTCGACTCGCGTTCCGTAGGCCCGCGCAAGCGCAGCGCCGCCGGGCATCAGCAGTATGCTACTGGCAAAAATCACATCAGAATCACAAAAATCGTCTTTACTTCGCTTTCCAGCCGTCTGTTCACTATTTTGTGACATCTTCCATTGCATTTTTTTATCGATGAACAGATCTTTTTTCGCGAAGCTTATGGCTCAAGGCAGCATTTTCCGCTGTGCGTTTTAACGTTCACGCTATTAATCGCTCACATATTGGTCACACAGCAAGAAATTTTTCTCATTTATTGGCATTGTTTACCACCAGGTGTCGTAAATTATTAAGCTGTTTATGCTGGTTATTTACCAGTAGCATAAATTTCTCTGCTGAAAATAGTGCTATCAAGTTTTTTTAATCTTTGCCTGCGGTTTCTCATGCCGGATGTAAAACCCGGCTGGCTGTATTGACGTTTCTCCATTCTGTTGACAGATTGTAGGGCATGAGGGGCATTTCATGGAGAATCCGTACTGCAACTCAGTCGTTTTAGCGAACGGAATCCCCATCTCTCTCAACGCCTTCGGGCACCACCGACCGGACCGGGTAAAAAATAAATAAAGGTCCGGCGGATATATGCAAACAACATCACAGTTTTGGAGCAGAATAATGAGTATTTCCTTGAAGAAATCAGGGATGCTGAAGCTTGGTCTGAGCCTGGTCGCCATGACCGTCGCCGCCAGCGTACAAGCGAAAACCCTGGTGTATTGTTCTGAAGGCTCGCCGGAAGGCTTTAACCCACAGCTCTTCACCTCAGGCACCACCTACGACGCCAGTTCCGTACCTATCTATAACCGCCTGGTCGAATTTAAAACCGGTACGACGGAAGTTATTCCAGGGCTTGCCGAGAAATGGGAAGTCAGTCCTGATGGCAAAACCTATACTTTCCATCTGCGTCAGGGCGTAAAGTGGCAGGATAATAAAGACTTTAAACCAACCCGTGACCTGAACGCCGATGACGTGGTGTTCTCTTTCGATCGCCAAAAGAATACCAATAACCCGTACCATAAAGTTTCTGGCGGCAGCTATGAATACTTTGAAGGGATGGGCTTACCGGACCTGATTAGCGAAGTGAAGAAAGTGGACGATAATACTGTCCAGTTCGTCCTGACCCGTCCGGAAGCGCCGTTCCTCGCTGACCTGGCGATGGACTTTGCTTCTATCCTGTCGAAAGAGTATGCCGACAACATGCTGAAAGCCGGCACGCCGGAAAAAGTGGACCTCAACCCTATCGGTACCGGCCCATTCCAGCTGCTGCAGTACCAGAAAGATTCCCGCATTCTGTATAAAGCCTTCCCGGGCTACTGGGGCACCAAGCCGAAGATCGATCGTCTGGTCTTCTCCATCACCCCGGACGCTTCCGTGCGCTACGCCAAGCTGCAGAAAAACGAGTGCCAGGTGATGCCGTACCCGAACCCGGCGGATATCGCGCGCATGAAGGAAGATAAAAACATTACCCTGCTGGAACAGCCGGGTCTGAACGTCGGTTATCTCTCCTTTAACACCGAGAAGAAACCGCTGGACGACGTCAAAGTTCGTCAGGCGCTGACCTACGCGGTCAACAAAGAAGCGATCATCAAAGCCGTTTACCAGGGTGCAGGCCAGGCGGCGAAGAACCTGATCCCGCCGACCATGTGGGGCTATAACGACGATGTTAAGGACTACACCTACGACCCTGAAAAGGCGAAGCAGCTGCTGAAAGAAGCGGGCCTGGAAAAAGGCTTCACCATCGACCTGTGGGCGATGCCGGTACAGCGTCCGTATAACCCGAACGCGCGCCGTATGGCTGAAATGATCCAGGCCGACTGGGCGAAAGTCGGCGTCCAGGCCAAGATCGTCACCTACGAGTGGGGCGAGTATCTGAAGCGGGCAAAAGCGGGTGAGCACCAGAGCGTGATGATGGGCTGGACCGGCGACAACGGGGATCCGGATAACTTCTTCGCGACCCTGTTCAGCTGCGCCGCGGCGAAAGACGGCTCCAACTACTCGCGCTGGTGCTATAAGCCGTTTGAAGATCTGATTCAGCCGGCCCGCGCTACCGACGACCACAACAAGCGTATTGAACTGTACAAACAGGCTCAGGTAGTGATGCATGACCAGGCTCCGGCGCTGATCATCGCTCACTCCACCGTCTATGAGCCGGTGCGTAAAGAAGTCAAAGGCTATGTGGTGGACCCGTTGGGCAAACACCACTTCGATAACGTCTCCGTCGAATAATAAGCACGATGCCTGACCCCCTCTCCCCGCGTGGGAGAGGCGGGGGGCGTATTCCCGCTATTCCGGGGAATGCTTTTGTGAGCAATACAGACGCCCTGTCGCCAGGCGGGGCGTCACTAGAGAGAATCCGGGTTATGTTGCAGTTTATTCTCCGACGTCTGGGACTTGTCATCCCGACATTTATCGGTATCACCCTTCTCACCTTTGCCTTCGTCCATATGATCCCCGGCGATCCGGTGATGATTATGGCGGGCGAACGTGGTATTTCCCCCGAACGTCACGCGCAGCTGCTGGCCGAAATGGGCCTTGATAAGCCGCTGTGGCAGCAATATGCCCACTATATCTGGGGCGTGCTGCACGGCGATTTAGGTATCTCGCTGAAAAGCCGCATTCCCGTGTGGCAGGAGTTTGTCCCACGCTTTAAAGCCACCCTTGAGCTGGGCGTCTGCGCGATGATTTTCGCCGTCGCCGTCGGTATTCCTGTGGGCGTGCTGGCTGCGGTAAAACGCGGCTCCATCTTTGACCACACCGCGGTGGGCCTGGCGCTGACCGGCTACTCGATGCCTATCTTCTGGTGGGGCATGATGCTGATTATGCTGGTTTCGGTGCAGCTGAACCTGACGCCGGTCTCCGGGCGCATCAGCGATACGGTATTCCTTGACGATACCCTGCCGCTGACCGGCTTTATGTTGATCGACACCGCCATCTGGGGCGAGCAGGGCGACTTTATTGACGCCTTAATGCATATGATCCTGCCCGCTATCGTGCTGGGCACCATCCCGCTGGCGGTGATTGTGCGTATGACGCGCTCGTCGATGCTGGAAGTGCTTGGCGAAGACTATATCCGTACCGCGCGCGCCAAAGGGCTGACCCGGATGCGGGTGATCGTGGTCCATGCGCTGCGCAACGCGATGCTGCCGGTGGTGACGGTCATTGGCCTGCAGGTGGGCACGCTGCTGGCGGGCGCCATCCTGACGGAAACCATTTTCTCATGGCCTGGTTTAGGCCGCTGGCTGATCGACGCGCTGCAGCGTCGCGATTACCCGGTGGTGCAGGGCGGGGTGCTGCTGGTGGCGACGATGATTATCCTCGTCAACCTGCTGGTCGACCTGCTGTATGGCGTGGTGAACCCGCGTATCCGGCATAAGAAGTAAGGGGCCATCATGTCACAAGTTACTGAAAATAAAGTTATCGCTGCGCCGGTACCCATGACTCCGCTGCAGGAGTTCTGGCACTATTTCAAACGCAACAAAGGGGCGGTTGTCGGGCTGGTATACGTGGTGGTGATGATCGTCATCGCGGTATTCGCCAACTTCCTCGCCCCCTATAACCCGGCGGATCAGTTCCGTGATTCGTTGCTGGCGCCGCCGTTCTGGCAGGACGGCGGCAGCATGGCGCATCTGCTCGGCACCGATGACGTGGGCCGCGATATTCTGTCGCGCCTGATGTACGGCGCCCGCCTGTCGCTGCTGGTGGGTTGTCTGGTAGTGGTCCTGTCGCTGATCCTTGGCGTGGTGCTCGGTCTGGTGGCGGGCTATTTCGGCGGGGTGGTGGACTCCATCATCATGCGCGTCGTCGATATTATGCTGGCGTTGCCGAGCTTGCTGCTGGCGCTGGTGCTGGTGGCTATCTTCGGGCCGTCGATCGTCAATGCTTCGCTGGCGCTGACCTTCGTGGCGCTCCCGCACTATGTGCGTCTGACGCGCGCCGCGGTGCTGGTGGAGGTCAACCGCGACTACGTGACCGCCTCCCGCGTGGCGGGCGCCGGCGCGATGCGCCAGATGTTCGTCAACATTCTGCCCAACTGTCTCGCGCCGCTGATCGTTCAGGCATCGCTGGGCTTTTCCAACGCCATTCTCGACATGGCAGCGCTGGGGTTCCTCGGCATGGGCGCGCAACCGCCGACGCCGGAATGGGGCACCATGCTTTCCGACGTATTGCAGTTCGCGCAGAGCGCCTGGTGGGTGGTGACCTTCCCGGGCGTGGCGATCCTGCTGACGGTGCTGGCATTTAACCTGATGGGTGACGGTCTGCGTGACGCGCTCGATCCCAAACTGAAGCAGTAAGAGGTTCGAGATGGCATTATTGAATGTAGATAAATTATCGGTGCATTTCGGCGATGAAAATGCGCCGTTCCGTGCCGTAGACCGCATCAGCTATAGCGTGAAGCAGGGTGAAGTGGTCGGTATCGTCGGGGAGTCCGGTTCCGGTAAATCCGTCAGCTCGCTGGCGATTATGGGCCTGATTGACTATCCCGGCCGGGTGATGGCGGACAAACTGGAGTTTAACGACCGCGATCTGCAGCGAATTTCGGAAAAAGAGCGGCGCCAGCTGGTGGGGGCGGAAGTGGCGATGATCTTCCAGGATCCGATGACCAGCCTCAATCCGTGCTACACCGTCGGCTACCAGATTATGGAAGCGATCAAGGTCCATCAGGGGGGCAATAAGCAAACCCGCCGCCAGCGGGCCATCGACCTGCTGAACCTGGTGGGCATTCCCGATCCGGCCTCGCGGCTGGACGTCTATCCGCATCAGCTTTCCGGCGGCATGAGCCAGCGCGTGATGATTGCAATGGCAATTGCCTGTCGGCCAAAACTGCTGATTGCCGATGAACCGACCACCGCGCTGGACGTGACCATTCAGGCGCAGATCATCGAGCTGCTGCTGGAGCTACAGCAGCAGGAGAATATGGCTCTGGTGCTGATTACTCACGATCTGGCGCTGGTGGCGGAAGCCGCGCACAAAATTATCGTGATGTACGCGGGTCAGGTGGTGGAGACCGGTGACGCGAAGGATATCTTCCGCGCGCCGCGTCATCCGTACACCCAGGCGCTGCTGCGCGCGCTGCCGGAGTTCGCCCAGGATAAAGCGCGTCTGGCCTCGCTGCCGGGCGTGGTGCCGGGAAAATATGACCGCCCTAACGGCTGCCTGCTGAACCCGCGCTGCCCCTATGCCACGGATAAATGCCGGAGCGAAGAACCCGCGCTCGCGGATCTTACCGGCGGCCGTCAGTCTAAATGCCACTACCCACTCGATGATGCCGGGAGGCCTGGATTATGAGTACGCAAAAGGCCGCCACGCCACAACCGCTGTTGCAGGCCATTGATCTGAAAAAACACTATCCGGTGAAGAAGGGGATATTCGCCCCGGAACGGCTGGTGAAAGCGCTGGACGGCGTCTCCTTTACTCTTGAGCGCGGTAAAACGCTGGCAGTGGTCGGAGAATCGGGCTGCGGCAAATCGACGCTGGGTCGTTTGCTGACGATGATTGAAATTCCCACCGGCGGCGAGCTGTATTATCAGGGGCAGGATTTGCTCAAGCACGACCCGCAGGCGCAGAAGCTGCGGCGGCAAAAAATCCAGATTGTGTTCCAGAATCCGTATGGTTCGCTGAACCCGCGTAAAAAAGTGGGACAGATTCTGGAAGAGCCGCTGTTGATTAACAGCAGCCTGAGTAAAGAGCAGCGGCGTGAAAAAGCGCTGGCGATGATGGCGAAGGTCGGCCTGAAAACCGAGCATTACGATCGCTACCCGCATATGTTCTCCGGCGGTCAGCGTCAGCGTATCGCTATTGCCCGTGGGCTGATGCTGGATCCGGATGTGGTGATTGCCGATGAGCCGGTCTCCGCGCTGGACGTTTCGGTACGTGCCCAGGTGCTGAACCTGATGATGGATCTGCAGCAGGATTTAGGCCTGTCCTACGTGTTTATCTCCCACGACCTGTCGGTCGTCGAGCATATCGCCGATGAAGTGATGGTGATGTATCTCGGCCGCTGTGTGGAGAAGGGCACCAAGGACCAGATCTTCAACAATCCGCGTCATCCGTACACCCAGGCGCTGTTGTCGGCGACGCCGCGACTGAACCCGGACGATCGGCGCGAGCGCATCAAGCTCACCGGCGAACTGCCGAGCCCGCTGAACCCGCCGCCGGGGTGCGCCTTCAATGCGCGCTGCCGCCGTCGCTTCGGCCCCTGCACCCAGCTTCAGCCGCAGCTGAAGGATTACGGTGGCCAGCTGGTGGCCTGCTTTGCCGTCGATCAGGATGAGAACCCGCAAAAAAATCTCGCCTGATATTGCGCTCCCGGTCGCCTGACCGGGAGCGTCTCTTCCTGCGTGAATGAACCCACCCCGCCCGCATATTGCCGCCGTTTAAGCCATACTCTCGAAGCATTCTTCGTAGATTATCTGAAAAAATACGCTTTTCAGCCCATTTTTTTAGAATTAAAGAGAAATTAAAATGGTTGAGGTTTATTCTTTCGCTAATCTGACGCTATGCTTTCGTCGTCGCTTAATACATTTATATTGAACGGGATGGGAAGTCTGGTGGTGCGCGGAGATTAAGGATGTACGTATACCTAAAAAATGGGGCTATCATTCTGAAAGAGAAGTGTTAGTGTAGCGATACTTCTGCCGTGGAATCACACCGAAAATTAAATTCTAAACTATTATATCCCTGTCAATCGTGTGTATTGGTACGTCTGCACCGGCGTGTTATCTGCCATACCAGAAACGTCACGATATTTTTAATATATCAAGAATAACAAAAAATTTAATATGAAATATTTAAAATCATGAGGTTATCAATGAACCATTATGATGATCTGCAGCGCTTTCAAGAAAAAACGCGGACCCAAAACCTCAAATTTCAGGATCTTTCTTCGCAGGCCGCCACGCGCGAACATGGCGATTGGGCGATCCTCAATCAGCTTCATCCCGATGCCGGAAAACCCGCTTCTCTGGCCCTGGGAGGATCGGTTTCCGCGCCGTTACCGCAGCCCGTGCCTGCGGATCTGTTTCATCGGGTAGACGCGGCGACCGTGGCGACGCCAGCCTCCGCACCGCTTACCCCTGCCGCTCAGGTTGCGCCTGCGACCCCGCTACCGGTTGTGGAGTCCGTTGCGGCAGCCCCGGAGCCTGTTACTCCGGCCCCCGAGATGACCCCGGCACCGTCGTCTGCGATCCCGGCACCTGAACCGACAATGGCTCCGCCGCCGAGAATGGCCCCCCGACCCGCGCCCGCCGCCGAGAACTATGCCCACCTGTTCGCCGCGAAAAGCGCAGAGCCGGTGGCGAAAAATAAAGACCAGCCTTTGAAATCACTTCTGGAAAGGATTGCGACATGCCGTTGATTTGTGTCTGTTCACCGAAAGGCGGTGTAGGGAAAACGACCCTGGCGGCCAATTTAGCCTATTCGCTGGCGCGAACCGGCAGCAAAGTGCTGGCGCTGGATTTTGATGTTCAGAACGCCCTGCGTTTGCATTTTGGCGTGCCGCTAAGTGATGAGCGGGGCTACGTGGCGAAGGCGCTGGAGCTGCATGACTGGAGCCAGTGCGTGCTGAGCGCCGGCAGCAATATTTTCGTCCTGCCGTATGGCGAAGTGGACGAAGCGCAGCGTCAGGCGTTTGATGACCAGTTGATTCATAACGAGCATTTTCTGACGCGCGGTCTGTCGGCGCTGCTCAACTATCCCGGGCTTATCACTATCGCCGATATGCCGCCGGGGCCTTCACCGGCGCTCAACGCGCTGACGGGGCTGGCGGACCTGCATCTGATCCCGTTGCTGGCGGATACCGCGTCGATGTCGACCCTGGCGCACGTGGAAAAGCAGCGCCTGACCGGCGCGGCGCTGAATCATAAGCATGGGCACTATTTCGTCATTAACCAAAGCGATAGCCGTCGTCAGGTCAGCCGGGACGTCACCAGCCTGATGGAAGAGAAACTGGGCGAGCGCCTGCTTGGCGTGATCCATCGTGATGAAAGCGTGGTGGAGGCCAATGCCTCGCAGAAGTCGATTCTGGACTTTAATGCCTCCTCCGCAGCGGCCTTTGATATTGAAATTATTGCTAAAAAAATATCTTCGCTGTTGGGTATCCATATTGGCGATGGCACGGTGCACAGCCAGCCACGCATGTCAGGGCGTTAACTTACTGCAGGGCTGCTGAATGAAAAAATCTCTTTTTTGGTTGCTGGCGCTGGTGCTGTCTCCCGTCGCCGCGCTGGTGGTGATCACGCCGATGGACAGCCAAAAGCAGTATATTTTTGGTCTGCTGAGCATCGGTATTCTCTTTCTGATGGGCTTCAGCAAGCGCCGCAGCGTATCGGTCATTATGGTCGTTACATCGCTGCTGATGTCCACCCGTTACATGTATTTTCGCCTCACGCAGACCCTGCACTTCAACTCAGCCATTGAAACCATCCTCGGCATGGGGCTCTTTCTGGCGGAAGTCTATATCTGGGTGATGCTGCTGCTTAACTATCTGCAGACGGTCTGGCCGCTGAAGCGCGGTATTGTTCCGCTGCCGGATGATATGAGCAAGTGGCCGACGGTCGATATCTATATTCCGAGTTATAACGAACCGCTGGAGGTGGTGCGTGACACCGTCCTCGCAGCGCAATGTATTGATTATCCAAAAGATAAAATGAAAATCTATCTTCTGGATGATGGTAAGCGCAGCGAGTTTGCCGTGTTCGCCGCCGACGTCGGGGTGGGCTATATCACCCGCAATGACAACAAGCATGCCAAGGCGGGGAACCTTAACCATGCGCTGACCCTGACCCACGGAGAGCTTATCTGCGTCTTCGACTGCGACCACGTCGCCACACGCGTGTTCCTGCAGGCCACCGTCGGCGGTTTCCTGAAAGACCCGATGCTGGCTCTGGTGCAGACGCCGCACTATTTCTATTCCCCGGACCCGTTTGAACGTAACCTCTCCGTCGGGCGTAACATCCCGAATGAGGGGATGTTGTTCTATGGCCCGATTCAGCAGGGGAACGACAACTGGAACGCCACCTTTTTCTGCGGCTCCTGCGCCGTGATCCGCCGTGAGGCGCTGGCGCAGATCGGCGGTTTCGCCGTCGAAACGGTGACAGAAGATGCTCATACGGCGCTGAAGTTCCAGCGTCTGGGATGGAAGTCGGCCTTTCTCGATATTCCGCTGGCGGCGGGGCTCGCCACTGAACGTCTGGTGGTGCACGTTATCCAGCGTACCCGCTGGGCGCGCGGGATGACGCAGATCTTTCGCGTCGATAATCCCCTGTTTGGCCGCGGGCTGACCTTCCAGCAGCGCTTGTGCTATCTCAGCGCCATGCTCTACTACCAGTTCGCGCTGCCGAGGGTGGTATTTGTCACCGCCCCGCTGGCTTACCTGCTGTTTAACCTGAATATCATTTACTCGTCGGCGAGCCTGATTGTCTCCTATGCGCTGCCGCACCTGTTCCTCGCCATTTACGTCGGTTCGCGAATGAATGGCCGCTATCGCTACAGCTTCTGGGGGGAAATTTACGATATTGTGCTGGCCTTCCACCTGGTGTTGCCGACCCTGGTGACGATGATTTTCCCTAAACGCGGCAAGTTCAACGTCACCGATAAGGGCGGCCTGCTGGACGTCGGCTACTTCGATTTCACCGTGGTGCGCCCGCACCTGGTGGTAGCCTGCCTGCTGGCCCTGGGGGTGGTGGTCGGCATCGTCCGGGCGATTGGCCATGACTACTTTGGCTCGGACCCCAACGTTATCGCCCTCAACGTCGGGTGGGGGATCTACAGTCTGATCTTCCTGCTGGCGGCGATAGCCGTGGCGCGCGAAACGCGGCAGGTGCGGAAAACTATTCGTATCGATGTCGATATCCCAGTGGTGATCCATTACGCCAGCGGTATCGTCTCGCGCAGCCATACCGAGGACCTGTCGATGGGCGGCTGCCGCGTGGTCGCGCCGGATAAGCGCCATCTGGAGGATGACATCGAAGAGATTGAGCTGATCCTGCAGTCCGGGGCTATCTCCATTCCGGCTCAGCTGGTCACCTCTGACGAGCGCTTCCTGCGCCTCAAGTTTGATGAAGATATTCCGCTTTCGCGCCGCCGTGAACTGGTGCGCGTGGTGTTGGCCCGCGCGGATGCCTGGATAAATCCGCCGCGCCCGCAGGATAACCCGTTCCGCTCCTTCTTCACCATTTTGCGCTGCGTGTTCGAACTGTTCTGGCTGACGTGGAAAACCCGTCGCAGCCAGCGCAAGCGGACGGCCGTGGCGAAAACGGCGCAGGAGGATGGCACGTTATGAAGCGATTAACCACGCTGGCGCTGCTGGCAGGGATGCTCTCTGCGCCTGCGCTACACAGTGAAGAACCAGGCTCCGGCGCCGCTACCCCGCTGAGCTTTCCGCAGCTCAACGGCGCGGCGGACAGCGAGCCAGGCGACGAACCTCCGGCGGCCTCGCCGGAAGAGAGCGCCTCTCCGGCAGCCCCCGCCACCGCTGGTGATGCGGCGGCGACGGCCCCTGCGTCCGAGATGCCCGCCTTGCCTGCGCCGGTGAGCGGCACGGCCGCGCCGGAGGTCATTCCCGTCGCTCCGGTCTGGGGAGGCGATCTGAATCTGGCGCAGATGGGAATGCCGGACGGCATTATCCTTAGCGGCGGCCAGCGGCAGGGGGGCGTCAGCTTTACCCTGCCTGCCGATCAGGTAGTGATCCATTCCCAGCTCAGCCTTGCCGTTCGCGTATCGCCGGAGATGGCGAGCCGCAACGCCACCCTGCAGCTGATGCTCAACGGTCAGCCCTTGGGCACCCTGCCGCTGGGCGCCGATGGCGAAGATGTCTCCCATTATCAGCTGGATATTCCGCCCGCGCTGATGGTCTCCAGCAATAATTTGAGCGTGAAGATCAACGATGGCGATACCCTGCAGTGCCAGCGTGACATCCATGATTCGTCGCGGGTGACGGTGCTGCCCACGTCGCATTTCAGCTGGGAAAGCCAGCAGCTGAACATCAGCGACGACCTGAGCCACTTTCCGCGCCCCTTCTTTGACAGCATGCAGATGACGCCCGCGGACATCGCCGTTTCCTATGGGGCCAAGCCGTCGGCGGACGTCTTCAGCGCCGCGGCGCTGGTCTCTTCCTGGCTGGGGATCCAGGCGGACTATCGCGGCATCGCTTTCAGCGCCCTGCGCGACCGCCTGCCGGAGCGCCATGGCATTGTGATTGGCCATCCGGGCGAGCAGGTGGGCGGCATGACGCTGCCGGAAAGCGATAAGCCGCTGCTGCGCATCATCCCCAACCCCGCTAATCCGGCCTATAAATTGCTGCTGATTGTCGGTAAAAACGATACGGCGCTGCGCATGGCCGCCTGGCGTCTGACCCGCGGCAATTTCGCGCCGCAAACCGCGACGCTGGATGTTGAACCGCAGACCATCCCGGTTGGCAAAGCCTATGATGCCCCGCGCTGGATCCCCACCGATCGTCCGGTCAAGCTCAGCGAGCTGCTGCGTAAGGATCAAAGCCCGACCGTCAGCGGCGTCTGGCACGAACCTTTACGTATCGCCTTCCGCGCCGCGCCCGATCTCTATCTGTGGGATGGAGAGACCATTCCGCTACAGGTTGGCTACCGCTTCCCGTCGGAAAGCTGGATTAATGAGGACAAGTCCTTGCTGAGCGTGACGCTCAACGGCACCTTCCTCAACAACCTGCCGATGAACAAGCAGGGGCCGCTGGAGAAAGTCTGGCGCCACCTCGGGGGCGATGCGCGTCAGGAGCAATTTACCATCCCGCTGGCGCCGTACCTGATCTATGGCGATAACCAGCTGTCGATGTACTTCAATGTGGTGCCGAAAGACGATGTTCCGTGTTCGGTGCTGCTGAATAACAATATCAAGAGCCGGATCACTGACGACTCCTGGATTGATTTGAGCAAGACGCGGCACTTCTCTTTGCTGCCAAACCTCTCCTACTTCGTCGGCGCTTCGTTCCCGTTCTCGCGGCTGGCGGACTATTCGCAGACGACGCTTCTGCTGCCGGCGGAGCCGTCTGAAACCCAGGTGGCGACCCTGCTGAATCTGGCGGCGCGCTCCGGGAACGCGACCGGCACCGCGCTGGCGAATAACCGCGTCGTGCTTGGGATGCCCACCGGCGGCGGAGATTTACAGTCGCTGCGCGAACGTGACGTGCTGGCGGTCACCGCTCTCGATCAGCAGGCCTTTAACCAGAGCCTGCTGGCCGACTCACCCTACCGCCCGGTGGACAATGTGCTGAGCGTCCGCGAGCCCGACCTGTGGCAAAAAGTCCAGCGCCGGCTGACGGGTGACTGGACTTCCGCCAGTCTCGACGCCGATCGCTACTTCTCGTCAAGCAGCGCCTGGCGCGGGTTCATCAGCTATCGTTCGCCATGGAACCCGACCCGCCTGGTAGTGGTGGCGATGGCCAGCAATGATGACCAGCTGGCGCGACTGAAGACCGATCTGGACTCGCCGCGTATCAACGCCGGGATCCGCGGCGATACCGCAGTGATCACCAGCGATAACGGAGTGCGCAGCTTCCAGGTGAGTACGCCGTTCCCCAGCGGTCAGATGCCGTGGTACATGATGGCCGTCTGGTATGCCAGCCAGCATTCCGGTTTCCTGGCGGTGCTGGGGCTGATTGCCACCTCGATAATGGGGCTGGCGCTGACCGCGATGTTTAAACGTCACGCCCGTAAGCGTCTGGGTTCGGGGGATAACCAATGAAAAGAAAGATAATAATAACGATGAAAACCTCCCGTCGGCTCACCACGTTCTGCCTCACCGGCGCGTTGACTCTCGCTGCCTCTGGCGGCGCGCTGGCGGCGGGGAACGACGCGGCGCTGCAGGCGCTGTTCGCCCAGGCCAACTACTGGCATGAGAAATCCCATGACGAACTGGCGATGGAGTCCCTGCAGAAGGTGCTTTCGGTCGACGCCAATAACACCCAGGCGCTGTATCTGATGGCGCTCTGGTCGCAGCAGGGTGGCGATATGCAGGCGGCGGCGCAGTGGCGCGCGCGGCTGGCGAAAGCGGCGCCGGACAGTCCGGGACTGCAGGAATTAGACAATGCCAAAAAGATGTCGCAGGTACCGCAGGGGCAGCTCAGCCTGGCCCGCCAGCAGGCGCGCGGCGGCAATATCCCTGGGGCGCTGGCGACCTGGCGCAGCATGTTCAATGGCAATACGCCGCCTGCCGGGCTGGCGGCGGAATATTACCTGACCATGGCCAGCGACAAATCGCTCTATCCGCAGGCTATCAGCGAACTGCGCCAGTACGTGGCGCAGCATCCGCAGGATAACGCCCCGCGGGTGGCGCTGGGTAAAGCCTTAACCTGGCGGGAAGAGACCCGCCGGGAAGGGATCGCCCTGCTCGAGCCGATGGCCAGCGGCAATAAAGAGGCGGACAGCGGCTTGCGTCAGGCGCTGCTCTGGCTGGGCCCGCAGGCCGGCGATGAGCAATATTACGACACCTGGATGCAGCGGCATCCCCAGGACAGCGAAGTTCAGAATTACTTTCGCGAACGGCGCAGCGGTCAGGCGCGCGGCCAGGGCTATGCCAATCTCAACAGCGGCAATACCGCCGCCGCAAAGCAGCAGTTTGAAGAGGTATTGCAGACTAACCCCCAGGATGCTGATGCGCTGGCGGGCATGGGCTATATCGCGCAGCGCAGCGGCGACTACCAGGCCGCGTCGCAATATCTGAGTCGGGCGGCGGATCTCGGCGGCGACGCCTCGGCGACCCGCCGTCAGCAGGCGGCCGATGCGCTGTTCTACGGCCAGCTAGCGCAGGCCCAGCAGGCCTATAAGCAGGGCAACATTAGCCAGGCGCTGGCGCTCTCCGCGCCGCTGGCGCAGCAGAGCGGGACGCGGGGCGCCTCGGCGAAGCTGTTCCGCGCCGATGTGCTGCGGCACAACAAAGATTTGCCCCAGGCGGAGCAAACGCTGCGCTCGCTGTTAAACGACGATCCGCAGAACGCAGCGGCGCGGGAAAACCTCTATTACGTGCTGCGCGAACAGAATAAATCCGCCGAGGCGCAGGCGATGCTGCAGACGCTCCCGCAGAGCCTGCAGCAAAAACTGCAGCCGCGGGTGGTGGCCGGTATGCCGGGCGATGCCCTGCGCCGTCAGGCCCAGGCGCAGGTCAGCAGCGGTAACCCAGCCGGCGCGATAGCCACCCTGCGCGAAGGTGTTGCCCGCTATCCGGACGATCCCTGGCTGCGTCTCGATCTGGCCCGGCTGCTGCAAAAATCGGGTAACGGCAGTGAGGCCTCTTCGCTGATGTCGGCGGCCTATCGCCCCGGCGCCAGCAACAGTGCGCTGTATGCCGCTGCGCTGTTCGCCAGCGAAAACGGCGCCTGGCAGCAGGCGCAGACATTGCTGGCGCGCATTCCCGGCGGCAGCCAGACCAGCGACATGCGCGATTTACGCCAGCGGGTGAACTACAACCTGCAGCTGGTGACGGCCGAAAACTATCTGGCGCAGGGCAATACTATCGCCGCCAGCAATACCCTGCGGGCGATGGCCTCCACGCCGCCGAAAGCCCCGGCGGACGCCGGCAAGCTGGCGCGGCTGCTGGCCGAGAGCGGCGACCTGACTACCGCGGTCTCGCTGGTGCGCAACAATATCAGCAGCGGTGTATCCGGCAATGCCGGGGATTACGCCGATCAGATCGCCGTCCTGAATCAGGCCGGGCTAACCGGCGAGGCGCAGAACCTGATCAGCAATCCGCAGCTGCAGGCCAGCAGTACGCCGACGCAGCTGGCGAGCATTCGCAATGGCTATGTGATCAACGAAGCCGACCGCCTGCGCGAGCAGGGCAATTACGCCGCGGCGTATGACAAGCTGATCCGCGCTATGCAAAGCGATCCGCAAAATACCGATCTGATGTTCGCCATGGCGCGGCTGTACCAGAGCGGCAAAATGAACAAAGAGGCCGGGGTGGTCTATGACTATCTGATGACGCGCGATACGCCGAACCAGGATGCGCGCGCCGGGGCCATCGACGTGGCGCTGTCGGCGGGGAACAACGATCGCGCTGAACAGCTGGCTGGCGGCTTGCGCCAGGATAACTCCCCGGATCGCCTGCTGCTGCTGGCGAGAGTAGCGGAGGCCCAGGGACATCATCAGCAGGCGATGACCTATCTGCGCAGCGCCCGCGGCAAACTGCTGGGCATGCAAAGCACTAACAGCAGCGAAACGCCGACCGTCGGCGGGGTACTGGCGGCGGATAACCCCTTCATCGGCGTGTCGCAAACGTCGGCGCCGACGCGGACGGCCTCCGCCTACGGACAGTATATGCCGTGGCAGGTTGCCCAGTCGGCCGCCGCGCCCGGCACCTCGCTACCGGGGATCCAGCGCACCGATCTGCCGGTGGACACCGCCCAGACGCGGATGCTGCGTCAGGTGGACACTATGATGGAGTCGTTGCAGGAGAAAACCGGCAGCTGGCTGCAGGGGGGAATGGACGTGCGCGGACGCGACGGCGAATCGGGCACCAGCAAGCTGACGGAGCTCCGGACGCCGCTGACCTGGTCCTCATCGCCGTTTGGCGACTCGCGCTTTGACTTTACCGTCACCCCGGTGTCGTTGAACGCCGGAACCGCCAGCGGCGACGCCTGGCGTCGCTACGGCGCTAACCCGCTGGCCAACGCGGTCTCCAATATGGTGAGTACCGCCACCAGCGAGCAGGCGGCGATCGCTTCGATGACCGAGGCGGAGCGGACGGCCTATTTTGCCAGCAATCCGGGGGCCGAGGCGTTAAGCGGCCTGGGCACCCTGAATGCGGCGGATTTCAATCCGACCACCAGCAGCGGGATGGAAAACCTGGCGAAGCTCGGGAGCTATGATTCGGGACAGGTGGCCAGCTATCTGGCCTCTTCCAGCCGTAAGCCGAACGTTGACCAGACCAGCGGCTCGACCGATTCGCAGAAGGCCAACGGCGTCGAACTGGCGCTGGCGTTAAGTGGTGACGATTACCGGGTCGATATCGGCAGCACGCCGCTGGGCCAGGATCTTAATACCGTTGTCGGTGGAGTGAAATGGTCGCCCAAGCTGACCAACTACCTGTCGCTGATCCTCACCGGCGAACGCCGCTCGCTAACCGACAGCCTGCTTTCTTACGTTGGTCTGAAAGACGCCTATTCCGGGAAAACCTGGGGGCAGGTGACGAAAAACGGCGGCACCCTGCAGCTGAGCTATGACGACGGCGACGCGGGCTTCTATGTTGGCGGCGGCGGATACAGCTATTTGGGGCAGAACGTCGCCAGCAACACCAGTATCAACGCCAATGCCGGGGTCTATCTTCGTCCCTACCATGACGAATACCGCCAGCTGCAGGCCGGGTTGAGCATGAGCTATATGGATTACTCCAAAAACCTCAGCTACTTCACCTATGGTCAGGGCGGCTATTTTAGCCCGCAAAACTACGTCAGCGTGTCGCTGCCGGTCAGTCTGACGGAGAAATATGATAACTGGACCATGAAGCTCGGCGGCTCGGTGGGCTACCAGTCTTACAGCCAGGATAAGAGCGCCTATTTCCCGACCAATTCGGAGTGGCAGCAGACCCTGGAGACGGCGGTGAGCAACGGGTTTGCCAAGGAAGCCTACTATTCCGCAACCTCGAAGAGCGGCATAGGGTACACCCTACGCGCCGGGGCGGATTACAAGGTCAACAAACAGATGACGCTGGGGGGCCAGATTGGCTATGACACCTTTGGGGATTATAACGAAAGCACCGCCGGGCTCTATATTCGCTATATGTTAGGAGATCATTGATGATGACGGAGAACAATAACCCGGTGGTGATGACCTGGTTTCAGCAGCAGCAGACGCCTGCCGGATGGTTCGATCTGTTGATTATTATGGTCGAAGGTATGCTAAATAATGCCGGTGAGCTGGAAAGCCAGCCCTTCCTGCGTCAGATGGGCGCCTCGCTGGCGGAGACTCATCCGCTGCCGGCGTCGGAGACGGTGGGGGAGCTGGAGGCAAATATCAACCGGCTGCTGACCCATTTCCACTGGGGTGTGGTGACCATCGACGTCGGTGAGGACGGCCTGCGCCTGCGCCATCAGGCGTTGCCGGTCAGCCGGGACGACGCGGGACGCGTGCGCTGGTGCAACGCGTTCTGTGCCATACTGGAGGGGTTATATTCTCGCTGGCTGCAGAGTCAGGGAGGCAGTGCTCATGTCGTTTTACAACGTGAGCGGGTGTTCTCTGTCTCTGACGTTCAGTTTCTTTACTACCATCCATAATGAGTGAATGTATGGCCCTGCGTGCTTTAGTGGCGGTGATAGTGACAACGGCAGTGATGCTGGTGCCCCGGGCGTGGGCGGATACGGCCTGGGAGCGTTATAAGGCCCGTTTTATGATGCCGGACGGCCGTATCATTGATACCGCCAATGGCAATGTGTCGCATACGGAAGGCCAGGGCTTCGCCATGCTCCTGGCGGTGGCGAATAACGATCGTCCGGCGTTCGACAAGCTGTGGCAGTGGACGGACAACACCCTGCGCAACAAGTCTAACGGGCTGTTTTACTGGCGCTATAACCCGGTGGCGCCGGACCCTATCGCCGATAAAAACAACGCCTCCGATGGCGATACCCTGATCGCCTGGGCGCTGCTGCGCGCGCAAAAGCAGTGGCAGGATAAGCGCTACGCGACGGCCTCTGACACCATCACCGCCGCCCTGCTGAAATATACGGTGGTGACCTTCGCCGGCCGCCAGGTGATGCTCCCGGGCGTGAAAGGGTTCAACCTCAATGATCACCTCAACCTTAACCCTTCCTATTTCATCTTCCCAGCCTGGCGCGCCTTCGCGGAGCGGACGCATCTCACCGCCTGGCGGACATTGCAGAGCGACGGACAGGCGCTGCTGGGGCAGATGGGCTGGGGTAAATCACACCTGCCCAGCGACTGGGTCGCACTGCGGGCGGATGGCAAGATGCTGCCAGCTAAAGAGTGGCCGCCGCGGATGAGTTTCGATGCGATCCGTATCCCGCTGTATCTCTCGTGGGCCGATCCGCACAGCGCCTTGCTCGCGCCGTGGAAGGCCTGGATGCAGAGCTACCCGCGCCTGCAAACCCCGGCGTGGATCAACGTTAGCACCAACGAGGTGGCCCCCTGGTATATGGCCGGCGGCCTGCTGGCGGTGCGCGATCTGACGCTGGGTGAACCGCAGGAGGCGCCGCAGATTGACGACAAGGATGATTATTATTCTGCCAGCCTCAAGCTGTTGGTCTGGCTGGCGAAACAGGATCAGCGCTAAATATGGTGAGTGATTTGCCGCCTTCTCAGGCCGTATGCGTACGGGCTGAGAAGGGAGGATGGAAACGTCTCACGATGTAAGGCCGCCAACACAGGCGGCCTTGTCGCTTATTGCGGATAAGGCACCCAGCTACCGCCATTCAGCTGGACATAAGGCTTGCCCTGATACTGGATGACGATGGCGTTGGCGTTCTCGGACACCGCCGCGCTCTGCGGCAGGTTGGCGACATACTGCTGCCAGTTGACGCTGTCCTCGCTGAACATTTTGCCGTCGAGGGCGCGCACCACCAGCTCCGACACCGCCAGATAACTGCTGGGCTGATCGATGATAATCGGCGCCCCTTCATGCGGCGCCTTCATGCCGAAGAATTTCACCGCCGTCGGGACGTTAGTGATCGACGGGCTGGGAATATCGCGCAGGCCGGATACCTGCATCTTATCGCCCTTCAGCGCGCCGCCGTGTTCCGGCACCACCACCACCATCACTTTCCGCCCCGATTTCTCCAGCTCGGTGAAGAAGTTATCCAGGTCATCAAACAGCTTCTGCGCCCGCACTTTGTAGTCTGCGGTTTTGCTTTGTCCCGGGAAATGGTTGCCGTCATGCAGCGGCAGGGTGTTATAGAAGGTGGCGCTCCGCGGATTGCTGCTGGCTTCTTCGGTTTTCAGCCAGCGGTTGAGGACCGCCAGATCCTCATACACCGGGGAGCCGTCAAACGCCTGCAGGCTGACCGGCAGACCGCTCTGGTCCATCAGCGGGCTCTGCATACCGCCCAGCGAACGCAGCTCTTTCAGGAAGTCGCCGAACAGACCGTTATGGCCGAGCATCAGCTGCTGGTTGAAGCCAAGTTTCGCCAGGTTTTCAAACAGGTAGCAATCGGCGCCGGACGGCTGATACAGGTTGGTATGCGACAGCTGGCCACAGCTGGCGCGCAGCAGGCGCACCGCCGCCGGGCCGCTGTAGGAGGTCGCGGAGTTGAAGTTCTTGAAGACAATATCAAAATGCTTCCACAGCGGATGGTCCATCAGACCGGCGGCTTCAATATCCGACCAGGAGAGGGAGCAGATATTGATCACTAGCAGGTCAAACGGCTGCGCATCCGCCGGCAGCTGGTCCGGGAACGGCGTCTTGCGCTTCTGCTCGGCGGCATAGAAAGCGTTCAGCCAGTTGGTCAGGTTGGCTGAGGTCGGCGGCTCGGTCTGCGGCGGAATATCGCTGTTGGCGGGGCTGGACGCGGCGCCAGCGGCGGCGTTGGCCCCGGTATTGGCCTGCGCGGTCGTGGCGGCGGCCGTGGTGGGCTGACCGGCGGGCCATAAGGTAAAGGCCGGCAGCAGCGGGCTGACTGCCAGCCAGACGATCATCGCCGAGACAAACACGGTGACGCGCAGCCACTGGCTGATAAACAACCATAGCACCAGTAAGACAAAGAAGGCGCCGACCATGCTCCAGTTGATAAACCGGACGATCAGATCCCAGATATAGCTGGCGCTGAAGCCGGCGATTTGCGACCCCTGGCTAAGAAGCGACTCCGGGCCGGGCAGCCAGGTATCGTGCCAGAACAGCGCGAAGCCGAGCGGAATAGCGATCCAGTGGCGAATGCGATGCAGCTTTTCCCGCGGGATCGGCACCAGCAGAAAGGCGAGGAACACCAGGTTCAGCATTGGGTGGAAATTGAGATACCCGGCCCACAGCAGGGCAAACTTGACCAGAAAGTAGAAGTTCCAGCCGCCAAGTCCGCGCCAGTACTGCCAGAGCGGAAGCGGCGCCGCGGTCGTTTTTTTATTTGTCATTTGTTCGCTTTGCCTTGCTTAACCGTGGTTCCCCGGCGTAATACCCCTGCCGGTTTCACGTAACGGGGTTTAAAGAACATCAGTCTTAGCGTCGTGCGAATACGACGCTGATAGTGGCGCGTCAGGTAGCCCAGCGGAAAAAACAGCAGAGCGCAGAGCACAACCAGTTGCAGAATATCGGTGATAGACATCATCAGGCTTGTTCCTCACGGGGAGTTAACCGGTGTGGCTCGGGGTAGCGTCGCCAGTGGCGCCCATCGTGGGTGGCGTTGATGGTCTCATTTTTCCCTACCGACAGGGGCAGCGGCGTGTTCCAGCGCGCCGGTTCGACGCCGCGCATGATCACGATTTCCGAGAGGATCTGCTTGTCTTCAAACCACACCATACGGTTAGAAAAAATATCGCCGGTCGGCAGCGGGAAAATGTGGTTTAGCGCGGTATCAAGGTCATTGATTCGGCAAAACGACAAAAACAGCACCAGCCGGTTATTGCCGATGGTCATGATGTCGCCCATCCGGTTAGGTTTGCATAACGTCAGCGCCTGCTCAACGCGCAGCCCCGGCGCCGGTCGCAGCGCCACCATCACGCCTTTGCTGTCGGGTGGAAGCAGGGTATTGGTCATCACGTTGTGCACCGCTTCGCAGAAGGCATCCCACTTCTGGTAGCCGCGCAGCTTTAATGGCTGGCTCCAGGTCAGCAGGGTGGCAAAATCTTCCGGGATATGGCGGGAGAACTTTTGGTTCTGCACGCTTTCGATCAGCGTCAGGCAGCGGGAGAGCGACGCGCTGCTGGGGATCACCAGGCTGGCACCGCTGCTGAGCAGCAGCCGCTCGTCGGTTGCGCGCAGGCTCGGGGTTTGCTCACGAACAATAATCTTCAGTGCGGTACCGCGCTGGCGACGCAGGGTATGAATATAACGGCCCAGCTGTTCAATTTGCGTATTCTGGGTGATGGAAAAGAGTACCGTGGCCGCTTGCGCGGTGCGCCCGGCGTTGAAGACCTCGTCGTTAGTATCAAACAGCGTCCAGTATTCCGACAGCGGCGGGGCGCCTTCCAGCACGCGCATATTGCTCAGGATCACCTTCTCATCGCTGCGCGGCTGAACGCTGGTTTCTGCCTCCTGCGCCAGCCGCCAGCCGGCATCATCCCGTTGTACCACCAGCTGCTGCTGGGCGCTGATGCCTTTATCGCTTCCCCACCAGGCAATATCAAAGAGATGCCGGTCGCCCTGGTAACGAATACTTGCCAGTCCGGAAAGGGAGCGGTACTCACGTAATAAGGGAGTCAGCTGACGATCGATATCCTGGGCGGAATTGATCGCTAAGAACGTGCAGTGATGATATTGCGCCCAGCGGCTGGTCTTTTCCACCCAGGCGCATAGCTTTTCCTTATTTATATTTTGCCAGGCATTCTCAGCGCATAGCAGAATAAACAAATAATTGCCAGGTTCGAGGGAGCAGACTAAATCGCGATGTATTTCTTCCAGCGCCTGCGGGCGATTCGGCAGGGTGAACAACGCGATATTATCCGGGCCGTGAATACTATCTAATAAAATGATCTCATTGGGATTTTTTCCCATAACCAGCGCGGCAACCTTGCTGTTTTTCGCCTGCGCGGCCAGTGTCTGATTAAACAGGCTGACGGCATCGGTATAACGGTCAACGTTGAGCCACCATACCCCGCCGACCGGCATATGGCACACTTCATCCCATAATGATGAAATACCCAAAGTAAATACACTATCCACGGCATCCCTCGTGCGCCCTGATTGACACTGAATAAGTTTACTAGCGAAACCGACAGAGTAAACCTAACATTGAAATTAAAGGTCATCAGTTTTAGCATGTACACCTGCTTTTAAGGATGAGCTGTATACGTCCTCTGGTTTAATAATAAATTTCGAACGGACAGAGATATGCCAGCAAAAGATCCTGCGGTACCCACGGACGCCACGCTGGGGTACACCTTTCAAAATGATTTTCTGGCGTTAAGCCGGGCATTTTCCCTGCCGGATATTGATTATCATGATATTTCCCGACGTGAACAGCTGAACGCGGCGCTGAAGCGCTGGCCACTGCTGGCAGAGTTTGCAGAGAAAAAATAAGGAAGCCGGAGATGGCTATTCTGGGTTTACAGGGGGTGCGCGGGGGAACTGGCGTCACGTCCATTACGGCTGCACTCGCCTGGGCGCTGCAATTGCTCGGTGAAAGCGTGCTGGCGATCGACGCCAGCCCGGATAATATGCTGCGCTTTTTCTTTAATACCGATATCCATCATCAGGACGGCTGGGCGCGCGCGCTGCTCGACGGCCGGGACTGGCGCGACGCGGGCTTGCGCTATACGCAGCATATCGATCTGCTGCCGTTTGGCCAGCTCAGCGCCGGCGAAAGAGAAAATGTCGACCAACTGCAGCCCACGCTGGGGGCGATAGCGGAGGCCGTTCAGCAGCTGCAGGGCCAGTACCGCTGGCTGCTGCTGGATCTGCCGGCGGGTTATTCGCCGTTGACTCGCGAGCTGCTGACGCTCTGCGATCGCTCGCTGATGGTGGTCCATCCCGACGCCAATAGCCATATCCGTCTGCACCAGCAGCCCTTCCCGGCCAACAGCGATATTCTGATTAACGATCTGCGGGTCGGTAGTTTGCTGCAGGAAGATCTCTATCAGCTATGGCTCGAGAGCCAGCCGCGCATCCTGCCGGTGACGATTCACCGCGACGAGGCGATGGCCGAGTGCCTGGCGGCGAAGCAGCCTCTTGGTGAGTATCGTCAGGATTCGCTGGCGGCGGAAGAGGTCCTGACTCTGGCGAACTGGTGCCTGATCCACTATTCCGGCGGGAGGGCGGCATGATCCGCCTCAGCGCGCTGCTGCTGGCCCCGCCGGTGGGGGAACGGCTGCGCGCGCGCTATGACGACTATCGGCAGCACGGCGCTTCGTGGCTGTCGGCGTCGCTTGGCTGTCTGTGGGCGTCGCTGGTCTGGGCGCTGATGCCGCTGGAGACGCCGCGCTGGCAGGCGATTCTCGCCCACCATGAAACCTATTTTCCCCATATTAATCCGCATCGGCCGCGTCCACTGGACCCGCTGCGCTACCTGTTGCAATCCCTGTGGTTACTGACGACGCGCGTGCCGGAGCCGGACAAAAAGGTTAACTGGCGCTCGCTGGCGGCGCTGGAGGGGGTGCACGGTCGCTATACGCAATGGCTGGAAAAATTGCCTGAGCAGATGAACGCCCGCACCGGCCATCTGGATAAACAGAAAGAGCTGGCGCACCTCAATCCTAAACTGCGCCGGGCGATCCTTGGGGTGGTGACCTTCTGCTCGCTGGTGCTGGCGCTGATGTGTATTACGCAGCCCTTTAACCCGCTGTCGCAGTTTATCTTCCTGATGCTGCTGTGGGGCGTGGCGCTGCTGGTGCGGCGCATCCCTGGCCGTTTCTCGGCGCTGATGCTTATCGTGCTGTCGCTGACGGTGTCGTGCCGTTATATCTGGTGGCGCTATACCTCGACGCTGAACTGGAACGACCCGGTAAGCCTGGTGTGCGGGATCATTCTGCTGTTCGCAGAGACCTACGCCTGGGTGGTGCTGGTGCTGGGCTACTTCCAGGTGGTCTGGCCGCTGAATCGCCAGCCGGTACCGCTGCCGGAGAACATGGATCTGTGGCCAACCGTGGACATCTTCGTTCCCACCTATAACGAAGATCTCAACGTGGTGAAAAACACCATTTATGCCTCGCAGGGCATCGACTGGCCGAAGGACAAGCTGAACATCTGGATCCTCGACGATGGCGGACGGGAAGCGTTTCGCCAGTTTGCCAAAGATGTCGGGGTGCACTATATCGCCCGTACCAGCCACGAGCACGCCAAGGCCGGCAATATCAATAATGCGCTGAAATACGCTAAAGGGGAGTTCGTCTCGATCTTTGACTGCGACCATGTGCCGACGCGCTCGTTTCTGCAGATGACCATGGGCTGGTTCCTGAAAGAGAAAGAGCTGGCGATGATGCAGACCCCGCACCACTTCTTCTCGCCCGATCCCTTTGAGCGCAACCTTGGCCGTTTTCGCAAAACGCCAAACGAAGGGACGCTGTTCTACGGCCTGGTGCAGGACGGGAACGACATGTGGGACGCCACCTTCTTCTGCGGCTCCTGCGCCGTTATCCGCCGCGGCCCGCTGGATGAAATTGGCGGGATAGCCGTCGAAACGGTGACCGAAGATGCCCATACCTCCCTGCGTCTGCACCGGCGGGGATATACCTCCGCCTATATGCGTATTCCGCAGGCGGCGGGGCTGGCGACGGAGAGTTTATCCGCGCATATCGGCCAGCGCATCCGCTGGGCGCGCGGGATGGTGCAGATATTCCGCCTCGATAATCCGCTGTTTGGCAAAGGCCTGAAGCTGGTGCAGCGCGTCTGCTACGCCAACGCCATGCTTCACTTTCTCTCCGGTATTCCGCGCCTCATCTTCCTCACGGCGCCGCTGGCCTTTTTGCTGCTCCATGCCTATATCATTTATGCGCCAGCGCTGATGATCGCGCTGTTCGTGTTGCCGCACATGATCCACGCCAGCCTGACCAACTCGAAGATTCAGGGCAAATATCGCCATTCGTTCTGGAGTGAAATCTACGAGACGGTGCTGGCCTGGTATATCGCGCCGCCCACCTTTGTGGCGCTGATCAACCCGCATAAAGGCAAGTTCAACGTCACCGCGAAGGGTGGGCTGGTGGAAGAAGAGTATGTCGACTGGGTGATCTCCCGGCCCTATATCTACCTGGTGCTGCTCAATCTGGTCGGCGTCGCGGTGGGGATCTGGCGCTTTATGTATGGCCCGGAAAACGAAATCCTCACCGTCTGGGTGAGTATTGTCTGGGTGTTCTACAACCTGATTATTCTTGGCGGCGCGGTGGCGGTCTCGGTCGAAAGCAAGCAGGTCCGCCGTTCCCATCGTGTCGAAATGAGCATGCCGGCGGCCATCGCCCGTGAAGATGGCCATCTGTTCTCCTGCACGGTTCACGACTATTCCGACGGCGGGCTGGGGATCAAAATTCACGGCGACGCGCAGGTGCTGGAGGGGCAGCACGCCAGGCTGCTGCTCAAACGGGGACAGCAGGAGTATGCCTTCCCGGTCAGGGTCGCGCGGGTCAACGGCAGCGAAGTGGGACTCCAGCTGCTGCCGTTGACCAACCAGCAGCATATCGATTTTGTGCAGTGTACGTTTGCCCGCGCTGATACGTGGGCGCTTTGGCAGGATAGCTTCCCGGAAGATAAGCCGATGGAAAGCCTGCTGGATATCCTCAAGCTGGGCTTCCGTGGCTATCGTCACCTGGCGGAGTTTTCGCCGCCGTCGGTGAAGGTGGTTTTCCGCGCGCTCACTTCGCTGGTGGCCTGGATAGCGTCGTTTGTACCCCGACGCCCTGAACGCGCCGCGCCGACGCTCTCCGCAGACCCGGCAATGGCTCAACAATGATGATAATGCGATGAAAAGAAAACTTTCCTGGATGTGTGCAGTAGCGGTGGGCATGTGCAGCTGGTATCCACTGGCCTCTTATGCGGCGCCGGCCGCGGTGGCGAACGCCGCCCCTGGCGTTCAGCCGCAGGCCGCGATCCCGGCCGCGCCGCTCGTGGTGGGCGAGCCGACGGCGACCCTCGCCGAACCGACCGCTCCGGCGGCGGTGGCCGAGAACGTCCCGCAGCGGGAGGTGAAGCTGAGCTTTGCCACCATCGCGCCGCCGCCCGGCAGCATCGTGCTGCGCGGCTCACGGCCTGACGCCTCGGTCGAATTCGGCATGCGCAGCGATGAGCTGGTCGCCAACGCGCTGCTCAATCTGGAATATACTCCGTCGCCCTCGCTGCTGCCCGTGCAGTCGCAGCTGAAAGTCTATCTCAACGATGAGCTGATGGGCGTCCTGCCCGTCACCAAAGAGCAGCTGGGGAAAAAAATCCGCGCGCAGTTGCCGATTGACCCGCTGTACATCACCGACTTCAACCGCGTGCGGCTGGAGTTTGTCGGCCACTACCGCGATGTCTGTGAAAACCCGGCCAGCAGTACGCTATGGCTGGACGTCGGGCGCGAAAGCTATCTGGATCTCACCTACCAGTCGCTGAAGGTGCATAACGATCTGTCACACTTCCCGGTGCCGTTCTACGATCCGCGCGATAACCGCCCGCTGACGCTGCCGATGATTTTCCCGGGCTCGCCAGCGGTTGTTCAGCAGCAGGCGGCAGCGATTGTCGCCTCCTGGTTCGGCAGCAAGGCTGGCTGGCGCGGCCAGCAGTTCCCGGTCTATTTCAATGAACTGCCGGATCGTAACGCCATTGTCTTCGCCACCAACGACAAGCGTCCGGACTTCCTGCGCGATCATCCGCCGGTCAAGGCGCCGACCATCGAAATGATCGACAACCCGAACGATCCTTACGTCAAGCTGCTGGTGATTTTCGGCCGCGATGATAACGACCTGCTGCTGGCGGCGAAGGGGATTGCCCAAGGCAATATTCTGTTCCGCGGCAGCAGCGTTACCGTGGACGGCATCAAAACCCTGCAGCCGCGTCAGCCTTACGACGCGCCAAACTGGGTGCGCACCGACCGCTCGGTCACCTTTGCTGAGCTGAAAACCTATGAGCAACAGCTGCAGTCCAGCGGCCTGGTGCCGGATGCCATCACCGTGGCGCTTAACCTGCCGCCGGATCTCTATCTGCTGCGGGCCAACGGCATCGATATGGATCTGAAATACCGCTACACCATGCCGCCGGTGAAGGACAGCTCGCGGATGGATATCAGCCTCAACGACCAGTTCCTGCAGTCGTTCAGCCTTAACAGCTCCCAGGACGTGAACAAACTGATCCTGCGCCTGCCGGTGCTGCAGGGGCTGCTGGACGGCAAATCGGAGGTCACCATCCCCGCGCTGCGTCTTGGGGCGGTGAACCAGCTGCGCTTTGACTTCCAGTATATGAACCCGATGCCAGGCGGCTCCATCGACAACTGCATTACCTTCCAGCCGGTGCAGAACCATGTGGTGATCGGCGACGATTCGACCATCGACTTCTCGAAGTATTATCACTTTATTGCTCTGCCGGACCTGCGCGTTTTCGCCAATGCGGGCTTCCCTTACAGCCGTATGGCCGACCTCGCCGACACCCTGGTGGTGGTGCCGAAGGCGCCGACCCAGGGGCAGGTGGCGACGCTGCTGCAGGCGCTGGGCGGCATCGGTTCGCAGACCGGTCTGGCGGCGATTAATCTGCAGATGACCGACGATGGCAACCAGATCAAGAATAAAGACGCGGATCTGCTGCTGATCGGCGCGATCCCCTCGTCCCTCAAGGACGACACCAAAATCAATCTGCTGGTCGAAGCGACCAAAAGCTGGGTGAAAATGCCGATGCGCCACTATGACCTGGCGAGCATTTATCCCGACGACGAGGCCCGCACGCCCAATACCCGTACCGATATCACCTCTTCCGGACCGATGGCGGCGGTGATTGGCTTCCAGTCGCCCTACAACGATCAGCGCAGCGTGGTGGCCCTGCTGGCCGACAGCCCGCGCGGTAATGAATTACTGACCAACGCCCTCAACGACAGCGGTAAGCGGGCGGCAATGTTTGGCTCGGTGGCGGTGATCCGTGAATCCGGCGTCAACAGCCTGCGGGTGGGCGATGTTTACTACGTGGGTCATCTGCCCTGGTTCGAGCGCATCTGGTTCGCGCTCTCTAACCACCCGATACTGCTGGCGATCTTCGCCGCTATCAGTATTGTGCTGCTGGCGTGGGTGCTGTGGCGCATGCTGCGCATCATCAGTCGCCGCCGTCTTAGCCTGGATGATGAGTAAACCATGATGAAAGTACTTCGTGGCGCGGTGCTCTCGGCGCTGCTGCTGGCGGCGGGCCAGGTGAGCGCCGCCTGCCAGTGGCCCGCCTGGGAGCAGTTTAAAAAAGCCTACGTCAGCCCCGAGGGACGGGTGATTGACCCCAGCGATGCGCGCAAAATCTCTACCTCCGAAGGGCAGAGCTATGGCCTGTTTTTCGCCCTGGCGGCCAACGATCGGGAGGGGTTCGACAAGCTGCTGACCTGGACGCAGAACAACCTGGCGGAAGGCGATCTGAAACAACATCTGCCGGGCTGGCTGTGGGGCAAAAAGGACGATGAGCAGTGGACCCTGCTGGACAGCAACTCGGCGTCCGACTCGGATCTGTGGATAGCCTGGGCGCTGCTGGAGGCGGGGCGCCTGTGGCAACAGCCGCAGTACACCGAGACCGGAAAAGCGCTGCTGGCGCGGATTGTCGCTGAAGAGACAGTGGCGGTGCCGGGCCTCGGCACGATGTTGCTGCCGGGAAAAGTCGGTTTTGCCGATGACAGCGGCTGGCGGTTTAACCCCAGCTATCTTCCGCCGCAGCTGGCCACTTACTTTGTGCGTTTTGGCGCGCCGTGGCCCGCTCTGCGCGACAGTAATCTGCGCCTGCTGCTGGAGACCGCGCCGAAAGGCTTTACCCCGGACTGGGTGCGCTATGAGAAAGGGAAAGGCTGGCAGCTGAAAACCGAAAAGCCGCTGATCGGCAGCTATGACGCGATTCGCGTCTACCTGTGGGTGGGTATGCTCCATAATGGCGATAAGCAGAAAGCGCGCCTGCTGCAACGCTTCGCGCCGATGGCGGCGCAGACCACGGAGCAGGGGGTACCCCCGGAGAAAGTAAATATCGCCACCGGCAAAACCAGCGGCCAGGGGCCAGTGGGTTTCTCCGCGGCGATGCTGCCGTTTTTACAGAATGATGAGGCCCGGTCGGTGCAACGCCAGCGCGTCGCCGATAACTATCCCGGCGCAGATGCCTACTACAGCGCGGTTCTGACGCTGTTCGGCCAGGGTTGGGATCAACACCGTTTTCGTTTCACTGCGGGTGGCGAATTACAACCGGACTGGAACCAGGAATGCGCAAGCTCTCACTAAGTTTACTCACGCTGTCCCTCGGCGTTGCGCTGTTGCCGTTAGCGCAGGCAGCGACGACGCCTGCCCAGGAGCATCTGCTGGAGCAGGTGCGCCTCGGCGAGGCCAGCAATCGTGAAGACCTGGTGCGCCAGTCGCTGTACCGTCTGGAGCTGATTGATCCCAACAACCCGGACCTGATTGCCGCGCGGATGCGCTATCTGCTGCGTCAGGGGGATGCCGCCGGGGCGCAAAAAGAGCTGGAACGACTGACGAAGCTGGCGCCGGACTCCCCGGAGCTGAAGGCGTCGCGTAATGAGATGAAAAGCAACACCGGCGAAGGCCGCCAGGCGCTGCAGCAGGCGCGACTGCTGGGCGTGGCCGGGAAGGTCGATGAAGCCATCGCCGCCTATGAAAAACTGTACGGCGGTGTACCGGATGACGTTGACGTCGCCATTGAATACTGGACGCTGGTGGCGCGCCTGCCGGCCCGCCATAGCGAAGGCGTCAGCCAGCTGAAAAAACTGAACGCCAGCGCGCCGGGCAACGTCAGCCTGCTGACTTCGCTGGCGAAGCAGATGTTCGCCGATAACAAACCGCAGGAGGGGTTCGCCTATCTGGCGGAAATGGCCCGCTCAGCCTCAGGACGCGGCATCGCCGCCGATATGTGGTTCAGTGAGGTGAAAAGCATGCCGGTGAGCAAGGCCAGCGTGCAGGCGTTGCAGCAATTTCTTCTGCAGTTTCCCACCGGCTCGGTGGCGGCGAACGCCCGCGTTCTGCTCGACCAACAGCAGGCGCAGCTGCAGGATCCGGCTTTTCGCGCCCGCTCGGAAGGGCTGGCGGCGGTCAAGTCGGGGAATACCTCGCAGGCGGTCGCGGATCTGCAGAAAGCCGTTCAGGCCGACAGCCGCGACAGCGATGCGGTGGGCGCCCTCGGCCAGGCCTATTCCCAACGTGGCGACCGCGCGCGGGCAGTGGCGCAGCTCAGTAAAGCGATTGCCATGGACCCCGACAGTCCGAACCGCGGCAAATGGGACAGCCTGCTGCAAACTAACCGCTACTGGCTGCTGATCAAGCAGGGGGATAACGCCCTGAAGGCCGGCCAGCTTTCGCAGGCGCAGAACTATTATGCCCAGGCGCAGCGGGTCGATCGCACCGACAGCTATGCTGTGCTGGGGCTGGGGGACGTCGCGGCGGCGCGCAAAGAGGCCGCGGCGGCGGAGCGCTATTACCAGCAGGCGTTGCGCCTGGATCGCGGCAATAACCTGGCGGTGCGTGGCCTGGCCAACCTCTATCGCGCCGAATCGCCGGAGAAAGCCAGCGCCTGGATCGCCGGCCTTCCTCCCGCTCAGCGGCGGAGCATCGATGATATCGAGCGCAGCCTGACTAACGACCGGCTGGAGAAACAGGCGCAGGCTCTGGAGAGCCAGGGCAACTGGGCGCAGGCGGCGGAAGTTCAGCGTCGGCGCCTGGCGCTGGATCCGGACAGCGTCTGGATAACCTACCGTCTGGCGCGGGATCTGGTCAGCGCCGGTGAACGGCAGGAGGCCGACGCGCTGATGCGGGCGATGGTCAACCGCCAGCCGCAGGACGCCGAACGGGTCTACGCCTCGGGACTCTACCTGTCGGGGAACGACCAGGACGATCTGGCCCTGGCGCAAATTGCCGCCCTGCCGCGCAGCGCGTGGACGGATAACATTCGTGAACTGGAGGCGCGGCTGCAAAGCGACCGGGTGCTGCGCCAGGCCAACCAGCTGCGCGACAGCGGTGACGAAGCCCAGGCGATCGCCCTCATCAAACAGCAGCCGTCCTCGGTGCGCTATGACCTGACGTTGGCCGACTGGGCACAGCAGCGCGGCGACAGCCAGACAGCGATTGCCGACTATCAGCGGGTGCTGCGTCAGGAGGCCGATAACGGCGATGCGCGCCTCGGCCTTGCGGAAGTCTATTTGGCGGAGGGCGATAAACCGGCCGCCCGGGCGCAGGTCATGCAGCTGAAAGGCGCAGAGACCGAATCCATGAATATGCAGCGGCGGGTTGCGCTGGCGCGAGCTGGCCTTGGCGATACCGTCGACGCTCAACACATTTTTAACCAGATTGTGCCGCAGGCGAAGGCGCAGCCGCCCTCCATGGAGAGCGCGCTGGTGCTGCGCGACGCCGCGCGCTTTGCCACCCAGAGCGGGGCGCCGCAGCAGGCGCTGACGCACTACCGGGAAGCGATGGTGGCCTCCGGCATCACCCCTGTGCAGCCGCAGGATAACGATACTTTTACGCGGCTGACGCGTAACGACAGCCATGATGACTGGCTGAAGCGTGGGATCCGCAGCGATGCCGCCGACCTTTATCGCCAGCAGGATTTGAACGTCACCCTGGAACATGACTTCTGGGGTTCCAGCGGCACCGGCGGCTATTCCGACCTGAAGGCGCATACCACCATGCTGCAGGTGGATGCCCCGCTGGCGGATGGCCGGATGTTCTTCCGTACCGACCTGGTCAATATGGATGCCGGCAGCTTCTCTACCCACAGCGACGGGAGCTACTCGCCCAGCTGGGGTACCTGCGGGGAGATCGCCTGCACCAGCGGCAGTAAAAACCAGACCGACAGCGGGGCCAGCGTGGCGGTCGGCTGGAAGAATGATACCTGGAGCGGCGATATCGGCACCACGCCGATGGGCTTCAATGTCGTCGATGTCGTAGGCGGCCTGAGCTACAGCAGCGACGTCGGGCCGGTAGGGTACACGGTCAACGTCCACCGGCGGCCCATCTCCAGCTCACTGCTCTCCTTTGGTGGACAGAAAGACAGTGACAGCCATACCGGCACCACCTGGGGCGGCGTCCGCGCCGACGGCGGCGGCCTGAGCCTCAGCTATGACCGGGGCGAAGCGCACGGCATCTGGTCCTCGCTAGGAGCCGACTCGCTGACTGGTAAAAATGTGGCGGATAACTGGCGCGTACGCTGGATGACCGGCTACTACTACAAGGTGATTAACGAAAATAATCGTCGCGTCACCGTCGGCCTCAACAATATGATCTGGCACTACGACAAAGATCTCAGCGGCTATACTCTCGGCCAGGGCGGCTATTACAGCCCGCAGGAGTATCTCTCGTTCGCCGTGCCGGTGACCTGGCGTCAGCGTACCGAGAACTGGTCCTGGGAACTCGGCGGGTCGGTGTCATGGTCTCATTCGCGCACCCAGACGCAAGCCCGCTACCCGCTGCTGAACCTGATCCCGTCCGACTACCGCCAGCGCGCCAGCGAACTGACGGAGCAGGGCAGTAGCAGCCAGGGATTTGGTTACACCGCCAGAGCGCTGGTGGAGCGGCGAGTGACCAGTAACTGGTTCGTTGGCGCCGCGGTCGATATTCAGCAGGCGAAGGATTACACCCCGAGCCATGCGCTGCTTTACGTCCGCTACTCGGCGGCCGGCTGGCAGGGGGATCTGGATATGCCGCCCCAGCCGCTGGTACCCTACGCCGACTGGTAGCAGAATAGGCTGAATTACGTCACAGAGCGCCACTCCACGACGCGCTTCGCGTATACTCGTGAGGCGTTGCCCACCGTTGGCTGCCGGGGCGATTTTCCCGGCGTCCGCGCCACCGTGCGGAAATATCCCGTCACTTCATCCCTCGCGGGCGTGGGCGAAGGATTTAAGTATATAATCAGCCTGAAACAACCGGGATTGAAGGATTGATACCGGGTATGCATTCAGTCTTAGTGGAGAACACCGTTGCGCGTCAGCCGTTCACTTACAATCAAACAGATGGCGATGGTCGCGAGCGTGTCCATGGCCTTTGTATTGGTTTTTTGCACTATTTTGCTGTTCCACTTTGTGCAACAGAGTCGTTTTACCACGGCCACGCAGTTAGAAAGTATCGCGCGATCCGTTCGCGAACCGCTGTCCGCGGCTATTCTGAAAGCCGATATTCCGGAAGCGGAAGCCATTTTAAGCCGTATCCAGCCTGCTGGCATCGTCAGCCGGGCGGATGTGGTATTGCCGAACCAGTTCCAGGCGCTGCGGATGCGGTTTATCCCCGAGCGACCGGTGCCGGTGACCGTCACCCGGCTGTTTGAGCTGCCGGTGCAGATTTCGCTGCCTATTTATTCGCTGGAGCGGCCGGCCAACCCGCAGCCGCTGGCCTACCTGGTGCTGCAGGCCGACTCTTATCGCATGTATAAGTTTGTGATGAGCGCCCTTGCAACATTAGTGACCGCTTACTTACTTTTGGTGCTGATGCTGACGGTGGCGCTCACCTGGTGCATCAACCGGCTGATGGTTCGCCCGTTGCGTCGTATCGCTCGTGAACTGAACGATCTTTCCCAGCAGGATCGTCTCGGCCATCAGCTGACCCTCCCGCGCCTGCACCATGACGACGAGATCGGTATGCTGGTGCGTAGCTATAACCGCAACCAGCAGAGCCTGGTGCGCCAGCATGATGAGCTGTCTATCCAGTCGACCCGCTTCCCGGTCTCCGAGCTGCCGAATAAAGCCTTTTTGCTGGCGATGCTGGAGCAGACCGTGGCCCGCCCGCAGGGCGCCGCGCTGATCGTCGTCGCCTGCGAAACCCTCCAGGATGCCGCCGGGGTGCTCAAGGAGAGTCAGCGCGAAATGCTGCTCCTGACGCTGGTGGAGAAGCTGCGGGCCGCCATTCCGCCGCAAATGGTGCTGGCTCAGGTGAGCGGGTATGACTTCGCGATCCTCGCCGATGGGCTCGCCGAACCTTGGCAGGCGGTAACGTTAAGTAAGCAAGTGCTCACTATTATTAATGAACGTTTACCGCTGCATGGTCTGCAGTTGCGGCCCTACGCCAGCGTCGGGATCGCCATGTTCCACGCCGGGCTCAGCGCCGAGCAGTTTTACCGGCGCGCGGTGTCGGCCGCCGTCACCGCACGACGTAAAGGCAAAAACCAGATCGAGTTCTTCGATCCCGAGCAGATGGAAAAGGCTCAGCGTCGCCTGATGGAAGAGCATGACATTATGACCGCCCTCGACAACCAGCAGTTCGCTATCTGGCTGCAGCCGCAGGTGGCCTGCGCCAGCGGCGAGATCTGCGGTGCCGAAGTGCTACTGCGCCAGCGGCAGGCGGATGGCAGCTGGTCGCTACCGCCGGCGCTGATTGAGCGTATTGAATCCTGCGGGCTGATTATCCCGGTCGGTTACTGGGTGATGGAAGAGGCCTGCCGCCAGCTGGCAGCCTGGCAAAGCCAGGGGATTATGCTGCCGCTGTCGGTCAATGTTTCGCTGCTTCAGCTGCTGGAGCATGATCGTGGCGAGGAGATGCTGAAGCTGATCGCTCGCTACCGCATCGCGCCTGGCACCCTCATCCTTGAGGTGACGGAGAGCTGCCGGATGGACGATCCGCAGGACGTGATGTCCCGGTTGCGCCCGCTGCGCGAGGCCGGGGTGCAGATTGCGCTGGATGATTTTGGCATGGGTTATGCCGGGTTGCACCAGCTGCAGCAGATGAAGGCCCTGCCGGTGGATATCCTGAAAATTGATAAGGTATTCATCGATATGCTGCCGGAGGATGTCAGCATGGTGCCGGCGATGATCCAGCTCGCGCGCGGCCTGTCGCTACGTATCGTGGCGGAAGGGGTGGAGAACGAGGCCCAGTACCGCTGGTTGCAAACCGCCGGCGTCGAGGTGCTCCAGGGCCACCTGTTCGGTTGCGCTTTACCGCAGGAGGCATTCAGCGTTCGCTATCTCTCCCCGGTCCGGGAGGATGCAAATTTGTAAATATTTTGTTGACTTGTGCGAGTCAGCTCAAAGATTTTAACAATTGCGTTGCACTTTCGGCGTTAGTTATTTCTGAAATGTTTCCAGGGTGTTATTTTTAAGCCACAGACGTCAAATATCCCTTCTTGCTCTGTGGTTATTCCCAAAGGACACCCTATGAAAACCTCTATCTTTAAAAGCCTCTATGTCCAGGTGCTGACGGCCATAGCGATCGGTATTCTGCTGGGCCATTTTTACCCGGAACTGGGCGCGCAAATGAAACCCTTCGGCGACGCCTTCGTTAAGCTGATTAAAATGGTGATTGCTCCGGTTATCTTCTGTACCGTCGTGACGGGGATCGCCGGGATGGAAAGCATGAAAGCCGTTGGTCGTACCGGGGCAGTGGCGTTGCTCTATTTCGAAGTGGTCAGCACCATCGCGCTGATTATCGGTCTGATTATCGTCAACGTGGTGCAGCCGGGCGCCGGGATGAACGTTGATCCGTCAACGCTCGATGCGAAAGCGGTGGCGGTGTACGCTGAGCAGGCGAAAGATCAAGGGGTAGTGGCCTTTTTACTGGATGTGATCCCGGGCAGCGTCATCGGCGCCTTCGCCAGCGGCAATATTCTGCAGGTGCTGCTGTTCGCCGTCCTGTTTGGTTTTGCCCTGCACCGTCTGGGCAGCAAGGGCCAGCTGATTTTCAACGTCATTGAAAGTTTCTCCCAGGTCATCTTCGGCATCATCAATATGATCATGCGCCTGGCGCCGATCGGCGCCTTCGGGGCCATGGCCTTTACCATCGGTAAATATGGCGTCGGCACCCTGGTGCAGCTGGGGCAGCTGATTATCTGCTTCTATATCACCTGTATCCTGTTCGTGGTGGTGGTGCTGGGGAGCATCGCCCGGGCCACCGGCTTCAGCATCTTCAAATTTATCCGCTATATCCGGGAAGAGCTGCTGATTGTGCTGGGAACCTCCTCATCAGAATCGGCGCTGCCGAGAATGCTCGACAAGATGGAGAAGCTGGGCTGCCGTAAATCGGTGGTGGGCCTGGTGATCCCGACCGGCTATTCGTTCAACCTCGATGGCACCTCTATCTATCTGACGATGGCCGCAGTCTTTATCGCCCAGGCGACCAACAGCCATATGGATATTTTCCATCAGATTACCCTGCTGGTAGTGCTGCTGTTGTCCTCGAAAGGGGCGGCAGGGGTGACCGGCAGCGGCTTCATCGTGCTGGCGGCGACCATCTCAGCCGTCGGACATTTACCGGTGGCTGGCCTGGCGCTGATCCTCGGTATCGACCGCTTTATGTCCGAAGCCCGCGCGCTGACTAATCTGGTGGGTAACGGTGTTGCCACGGTGGTAGTGGCCAAATGGGTGAAAGAACTGGATGCCAAACAGATGGATGACGTTCTGAATAACCGTGTTCCGGCGAACAAAACGCACGAATTATCCTCTTAAATCCTCCTCTTAGGCCCGTACTCCCTTGCTGGAGCACGGGCTCCTGCGCATAATTAGAGGTCATTCCCGCCCGGCGGGAATGACACGAAATGATTATTTTACGTTGTCATGCGACATTTTCGTCTCCGTGTGGTCTAACCGACGTATTTCACTCTCACTTTTTTCGGCAGCCCGTCAGTGGGGTGCTGTTGTAACCAGGAATGTTCATCAGGGGTTCACATGCAGGGCACAACAATTAAACTCTTAACGGGCGGTTTGCTGATGGTAGCGGCGGCCGGTTATGTGCAGGCAGAAGCGCTCCAGCCTGATCCGGCCTGGCAACAAGGGACCTTAGCGAATGGTTTGTCGTGGCAGGTATTGGCCACGCCGCAACGTCCCAGCGACCGTATCGAAGTCCGTCTGTCCGTCAATATTGGCTCGCTGAGCGAAAGCACTCAGCAGAGTGGTTTCAGCCGCTTTATTCCCCGCCTGGCGTTGACGCAAAGCGGCAGCCTGCCGACGATGCAGGCGCGCTCTTTATGGCAGCAGAGTATTGACCCGAAGCGTCCTCTGCCGCCGGCCATCGTCTCCTACGATTACACGATGTTTAATCTCAGCCTGCCCAATAACCGCAACGATCTGCTGAAAGAGGCGCTGAGCTGGCTGGCCGACGCCAGCGGTAAACTGACCATTACGCCTGAATCGATCAACCATGCGCTGCAGGGCAGCGACATGGTGGCGACCTGGCCGCTGGATACCAAAGAGGGCTGGTGGCGCTATCGCCTGAAAGGGTCAACCATGCTAGGCCATGACCCCGCCGCGCCGCTGAAACAGCCGATCGACGTGGCGCAGCTGAAAGACTTTTATCAAAAATGGTATACCCCCGACGCCATGACGCTGATCGTAGTGGGGAACGTCGACAGCCGCAGCGTTGCCGAGCAAATCAATAAGACCTTCGGCGATCTGAAGGGCAAGCGGGAAACCCCCGCGGCGGTGCCGACCTTATCGCCACTGCCTACCGTGCCGGTCAGCATCATGACCAATGCAGTGCGTCAGGACAAACTGTCCATCATGTGGGATGCGCCCTGGCAGCCGATCCGCGACTCCGCGGCGCTGCAGCGCTACTGGCGTGACGATCTCGCCCGCGAAGCGCTGTTCTGGCACGTGCAGCAGAGCCTGAGCAAAAATAACGTGAAGGATATTGGCCTGGGCTTTGACTGCCGGGTGCTCTATCAGCGCGCGCAGTGCGCCATTAACATCGAATCGCCGGGCGAGCGTCTGAATAACAACCTGAGCGTGGTTTCGCGCGAGCTGGCAAAAGTGCGGGATAACGGCCTGCCGCAGGAAGAGTTTGACGCGCTTATCGCTCAGAAAAGCCTTGAGCTGCAGAAGCTGTTTGCCACCTATGCGCGCACTGACACCGACATTCTGATGAGCCAGCGCATGCGCTCCCTGCAAAATCAGGTGGTGGATATCGCGCCGGAGCAGTACCAGAAGCTGCGTCAGGAGTTCCTTAACTCCCTGACGGTGGACATGCTGAACCAGTACCTGCGCCAGCAGCTCTCGCAGGACATGGCGCTGGTGCTGCAGCAGCCGAAAGGCGAACCGGAATACAATATGAAGGAGCTGCAGGCCACGTGGGAAAAACTGATGGCGCCAAATCCGGCGGCGACGACGACCGGCGGCAGCGCCGATACGGTTGACGCCCACAGCGAGGCCAGCGACATCCCGCCGGGGCAGTAACTGAACGACCTCTCCGGCACGCCAGCGGCGGCCGGAGAGCGCTTCCTGCGGAGAATTACTGCGGCATCGCTTCCCGCGGGATGATCGCCCCGCGATACTGGATCACCGTGCTGGCGGTCAGATGCCCGCGTCTGGCGGCGGATTCAGCATCACCGCCGGTCAGGCGCACGGCCAGGTAGCCAGCGCTGAAGGAATCTCCGGCGGCGGTGGTATCCACCACCTTCTCTTTGGCCAGCCTGACGGCCGGCACTTCCCGCAGCGGCTGCCCGCTAACAGACACCAGGCAGGCATCCGCGCCACGCTTCACCACCACCTCTTCCACGCCGGCGGCGTGGGTGCGGGCGATCACCTCAGCAACCGGTTTTTCTCCCCACAGCGCGTCTTCATCATCGAGGGTCAGAAACGCGATATCGGTGCAAGCGAGCATCTCCTGATAGACCTGCTGCGTCTCCGCCTGGCTGGCCCACAGGCGCGGGCGATAGTTGTTGTCGAAGATCACCTTGCCGCCGTTGGCGCGGCACTCACGCAGCAGCGTGAACAGCTTGTCGCGGCTGTCTGGGCTGAGAATGGCGAGACTGATGCCGCTCAGATAGAGATAGTCGAAAGTGGCCAACTCTTCGCAAATCGCCGCTGCGCGATCGCTCTCCAGCCAGAACTTTGCCGCCGCCTCGTTGCGCCAGTAGTAGAAGGTGCGCTCGCCGGTGTCATCGGTTTCAATGTAATACAGCCCCGGCAGGCGGTCGGCCATCCGCTGGATAAGAGCGGTGTTGACGTTTTCCTGCTGCCAGCTGTCGAGCATTTGCTGGCTGAACGCATCGGTTCCCAGGGCGGTGACGTAGTGGACGCTCAATGCGCTGGCATTGGTCTGCCGCGCGATATAGACCGAGGTGTTTAAGGTATCGCCGCCAAAGCCGCGGTTAACGGCCCCGTTCTTCTCTGACAGCTCAATCATGCATTCGCCAATAACGGCAATTTTTTTAGACATAGCCAGAACCTGCAATGGAATCGATTTAAGCGCTAGTGTGCGCTGCGCTGTTTTGCTGGTCAATCATATTAAAACATCGTTCCATTATTTTTTTGACCTGACGCGCGTAATGTGACGAAAAGCGCATTTCCAGGAGAAACGCTGCTTTTTGACTATATTCAGGACTGACGTGATGCAAAAGGAGCGCACTAGGGATGAGCAGAACCCGTAAAACGTTGGTGATCATCGCAGGAACGATACTGTTGCTGATCGTTCTTTTCTTTATCGTGCTGGCCACCTTTGACTGGAACCGGTTGAAGCCGACGATCAATCAGAAAGTCTCCGCCGAACTTAACCGCCCGTTCGCCATCCGCGGCGATCTCGGCGTAGTCTGGGAGCGGCAGCCGGAAGAACGCGGCTGGCGCAGCTGGATCCCGTGGCCGCACGTGCACGCGGAAGATATCGTGTTGGGCAACCCGCCGGCCATTCCCCAGGTGACTATGATCCACCTGCCGCGGGTGGAGGCGACGCTTGCCCCGCTGGCGCTGCTGAGCAAAACGGTGTACCTGCCATGGATCAAGCTGGAACAGCCCGACGTGCGGCTGATCCGCCTGGCGGAAGATAACAATAACTGGACCTTTCAGCTGGCTGGCGATCAGCGTACGTCGGGCGACAGCACCCCCTCCAGCTGGTCCTTTCGCCTCGATAATATTCTCTTTGACCGCGGGACTATCGCCATTGACGACAAGATCACCCGCAGCGATATCACCATCCTCGTCGATCCCCTCGGCAAACCGCTGCCGTTCAGCGAAGTGACCGGCACGAAGGATCGGCATAGCGCGGCAAAACCAGGCGACTACGTCTTTGGCCTGTCGCTGAAGGGCCGCTACAAGGACCAGCCGGTCACCGGCGACGGTAAAATCGGCGGCATGCTGGCCCTGCGTAGCGCAAGCACGCCTTTCCCATTGCAGGGCGACTTTCATTCCGGCAACACCCGGGTGGCGTTCAGCGGCACGGTCAGCGACCCGCTCAACGTCGGCGGCATTGACCTGCGGCTAAAATTCGCCGGCGACTCGCTGCGCGATCTCTACGACCTGACCGGCGTGCTGCTGCCGGAGACGCCATCGTTTTCTACCGACGGCCGCCTGCGCGCCGACTTTACGCAGAAAAAACGCATGCGCTTCGACTATCAGGATTTTAATGGTCGGATCGGCGATAGCGACATCCATGGCTCCCTGACATACACCACCGGCAAACCGCGGCCGAAACTCAGCGGCGATATGGAGTCGAAGCAGCTGCGGCTGGCGGACCTCGGGCCGTTAATCGGCGTCGACTCCGGCAAAGGGACGAAAAAAAGCGCTTCGCGTCAGGCGGGCGACCGGCCGCAGCCGGCGGGTAAAGTGTTGCCGGCGGACCGCTTTGAAACCGACAAATGGCAGGTGATGGATGCCGATGTGCGCTTTAAGGGCCGGAGAATTGAGCACGGCGGTACCCTGCCGATCAGCGATCTGTCGACCCATGTAATTCTGGAGGGTGGCGACCTGCGCCTGCAGCCGGTGCGCTTTGGCCTGGCCAACGGGTCGATTGCCGGCAGCGTACACTTGCAGGGTGATAAAAAGCCGCTGCAGGGTGAGGCCAATCTGCAGGCGCGACGCCTGAAGCTGAAGGCGCTGATGCCGAACGTCGAGATGATGCAGAAAACCCTCGGCGAGATGAATGGCGATGTCCAGCTGCGCGGCAGCGGCAACTCGGTGGCGGCCCTGCTCGGCAACAGCAACGGTAACCTGAAGCTGCTGATGAACGACGGCCTGATCAGTCGCAACCTGATGGAAATCCTCGGTCTTAACGTCGGTAACTACCTGATCGGCCAGATTTTTGGCGATGAGGAGGTGCGGGTGAACTGCGCGGCGGCCAATATCGACGTGACCAACGGCGTCGCCCGGCCGCAGATTTTTGCCTTCGATACGGAAAACGCGCTGATCAATGTGACCGGGACCGCCAGCTTCGCCTCCGAGCAGCTGGACCTGACCATCGATCCGGAAAGCAAAGGCTTCCGGGTGATCACCCTGCGTTCCCCGCTGTATGTCCGGGGTACCTTTAAATCGCCGCAGGCGGGAGTGAAGGCCGGGCCGCTGATTGTCCGCGGCGCGGTAGCGGCGGCGCTGGCCACCCTGGTGACCCCAGCTGCCGCGCTGCTGGCGCTGGTCTCCCCGGCGGAGGGCGATAGCAACCAGTGCCGGACCATTTTGTCGCAAATGAAAAAGTAGGGGAGAGCCCTGACGCCAGCGGCGTCAGGGCAAAGGATCACAACGACTGGTGGCGGGTCTCGTGGGTCAGCAGCAGGGCGATCAGCGTCAGCGCCGCCATCGCCGCCAGATAGGTGCCGACTGCCGCGAGGCCGTAGTTGCCCTGCAGCCAGGCGGCAATGTACGGGGCGACCGAAGCGCCGAGGATCGACGACACGTTATAGGAGAACGACGCCCCGGTGTAGCGCACTTCCGTGGGGAACAGCTCAGGGAGCAGCGCGCCCATCGGGCCAAAGGTCAGTCCCATCAGGCTTAAACCCAGCAACAGGAAGGCAAACACCAGCAGCGGATTGCCGGAACCCAGCAGCGGTTTAAACGCGAACAGGGCGAACAAAATAATCATCGTGGTGATGATAATCATGCTCTTGCGACGGCCAAAAGCGTCCGCCAGCAGGCCGGCGATCGGCACCATCACGCCAAAGCCAATCACCGCCATCATCAGCATCCACAGCACTTCGTTACGCGGCAGGCCCAGGCCATTCGGCGCGGCGCCGGTGCTGAAGGTCATCGAGTAGACGGTCATGATATAGAACAGGGTGTAGGTGGCCAGCATGATGAAGGTGCCCAGCACCGTCACGCGGACGTGTTTGGTTAACAGGGTACCCAGCGGGATTTTGACCTGTTTTTTCGCCGCCGCTACTTTGGCGAAGACCGGTGTTTCATGCAGCGAGACGCGAACGTACAGACCGATGATCACCAGTACCGCGGAGAAGATAAACGGCACGCGCCAGCCCCACTCCATAAACTGCTGGTCGGTCAACAGCCAGGAGAGCAGCAGGAAGGTGCCGTTGGCGAAGAAGAAGCCGATCGGCGCACCCAGCTGTGGGAAGGAGCCGTACAGCGCCCGCTTGCGCGCCGGGGCGTTTTCCGTTGCCAGCAGCGCTGCGCCGCCCCATTCTCCCCCGAGGCCAAGGCCCTGGCCGAAGCGCGCCAGCGCCAGCAGCATCGGCGCGACAATGCCAATGCTTTCATAGCCGGGCAGCAGGCCGATCACCACGGTGGAGATCCCCATGGTTAACAGCGAGGCGACCAGGGTGACCTTCCGGCCAACGCGATCGCCGAAGTGGCCAAACAGGGCGGAGCCGATCGGCCGGGCGACGAAGGCGATGGCGAAGGTGGCCAGCGACTGCAGGGTGGCCGCAGCGGCATCGCCCTGCGGGAAAAAGATATGCGGGAAGACGATGACCGCGGCGGTCGCATAAATATAGAAGTCGAAAAACTCAATGGCAGTACCAATGAGCGAGGCGACAACGACTTTATTGCGCGAGTTGACCGGGGCAGTTTCCTGCGTGTTTTCGAGTGTGGTGGCTGTGGCTTGCATAGATCTTTCTTATTTTTGCGCGAACGAAAAGCCATATAGCCACAGCCACAGGGACATTTCAATCTGTAACAAACGCTGATAATGGCCAAAAAATAGACAATAAGCGGATAATTTTTACGCCAGAAAAAATAGTTCTATGAAATGCTTCACACAATTAAAAGGATAGAGGATAAAACCAGTTTCGGGTTAAATAAAAGTTAAGAAGCGGATTTATCTTCTGAAATATTGTGCGAGGATGAATTTTGCCGCTCCAATTCATCCTCGCAATACGTTAACGGTGGGTTTTGCCCGGCATCCGCCGGTCGTCTTTATACTCCGCGGTGGCGATCCACGCGGCGCAGAACAGCGTCAGGCGGGCAAAGAAATAGAAAAAGGCCATCAGCCCCAGCACCGATCCAAATGCCGCCCCGGAGGGGGATTTCACCAGCGCCGGCAGCGTCCAGGTCATGACAATTTTGATGATTTCAAAACCAATCGCCGCGATAAGCGTGCCGCGAAACAGCGCTTTGCGGCGCGGACGATGGCGTGGCAGACGCCAGAAGATCCAGAAAAAGAGCAGGTAGTTGGCAAAAATCGAGATCGCGAGGCCGATTAGCCGCCAGGCGGGTTTCAGCCATTCAATGTTATCGAGATACAGTGCGGAAATAATCATCTGCTGGGCGGAGCCGGCGACGGAGGTGATCGACAGCGTAATAATCAGCGCCACCAGCAGACCGATCAGCGAGATAAAATCGCGGAAGTATTTTATCCAGATTTTCTCTTCGTCCTGCGGCCGGCGCTCCCAGACGTCGCGCGACTGGGCGCGGATCGCTTCACGCAGGTTACCCATCCAGTTAATCCCGGAATAGAGGGCGACCAGCAGACCGACCAGACCAACGGTGGTGCGCTGCTGCACCGCGGTATTGATGGTGTTTTTCAAGGTTGCCGCCAGCGTTGGGTCGCTGACGTTTTGCAGGATTTTGTCAAAAATGTCCTGCAACAGCGTCGGATGCCAGGCCAGCACGAAGCCGGCGGCGGCGAAGGAGACCATCAGGATCGGGATCATCGACAGGAACGAGAAATAGGTGATAGCCGCGCCAAACTGATTGCCCAACCGGTCATTGAAGCGCTCAGCGGCGCGCAGCAGATGGGCGACCACTGGATTGCGCTGCACTTTGGCCGCCGTTCCGGTGACGGTCTTCAGCGCGTGACTGGCTTTTTGCCCGACGGCTGTATCATTGAGGGCATCGAGCGTGCTTTTGCTTTTCTCCGGCTGCGGGTCCGGTTCCTGTGGCGGGCGTCGATCGTCGTTTTCCGGCGTCATACGTGTTTTCTTCCTTTTTTACAGCGAGATTCAGCAAAAAGTATACCTTAAATGGCGTATCCTGCAGGAATGCCTCTCCCGCCGCCCGTTTACCGCCCACGCGGATCAATCGACATACGCTTTCATCAGTCCACCCAGCCACTCCATAAACAGATGCACGCGACGGGAGAGATTGCGCCGGTGCGGGTAGATAAGCGAGACCGGCAGCGGTTCGGCGCGGTACTGGGGCAGGATCTCCGTCAGGTCGCCGGCGCGTAACGCCTCGCGCACGCCGGTGCGCGGCACCTGAATAATCCCCAGCCCGGCAATACAGGCCGCCTGATAGGTTTCCGTGCTATTAACCGTCAATATGCCGCCAGTTTTTACCCAGCGCACCGCACCGTCGATCGCGACCTCAAAGCCGGGGGGACGGACCCCGAGGGTGCTGGCGTAGTGGATCAGGGCATGATCCGCCAGATCCTCCAGGGTTTGCGGGTAGCCAAATCGCGCAAGGTAGTCCGGGCTGGCGCAGTTAATTTGCGTCAGCTTGCCCAGCGGGCGGGCAATCAGCCCTGAGTCTTTGAGCGCGCCGACGCGCACCACGCAGTCAAACCCCTCGCGGATCACGTCCACCAGCCGATCGCTGCTGCTCAGCTCCAGTTCGATGCCCGGATACTGCTGTAAAAAAGTCGGCAGGTGCGGGATCACCAGCTTTTTGGCAAAACCGACCGGCATATCCACCCGCAGCCGGCCGCTGATGCTCGCCGGATCGTGCTGGAACATACCGTCCAGCTCGTCGAGATTGCTCAGCAGATCCTTTGCCCGCTCGTAGTAGACCATCCCATCCTGGGTGAGCTGGACCCGGCGGGTGGTGCGGTGCAGGAGCCGTACGCCAAGATGGCTTTCCAGGGCCTGAATCTGTCGTGAGACGCTACCTTTAGGTAGCGCCAGGGTCTCGGCGGCGCGGGAGAAACTCTCCAGATCCGCTACGCGAATGAATAACTGCATTGCATGAATTTTATCCATGCCGATCGCCTATTGTTGTTGTTAATGAAACAGTAAAACGCAATGTAGCGTATTTATTGTTGAATGAGCAGTTAATAAGCTACAACACAATCACAACGCAACCTGAAAGGGGTCTTCTGATGACACAACGTATCGCTTTAGTGACCGGCGGCAGCCGCGGTTTGGGCAAAAACGCCGCGTTGAAGCTGGCGGCGAAGGGAACCGATATTCTCCTGACCTATCACAGCAACCGCCAGGCGGCCCTCGAGGTGGTGGCGGAAATAGAGAAAAAAGGGGTTAAAGCAGCAGCATTAGCGCTGAACGTCGGCGATACCTCAAGTTTTGATGCTTTCGCCAGCGAGGTAGCGCAGGTGCTGACGCAGCAGTGGGGGCGCACCACCTTTGATTATTTACTGAACAACGCCGGGATCGGTCTCAACGTACCCTTCGCCGAGACCAGCGAAGCGCAGTTTGACGAACTGATGAATATTCAGTTCAAAGGGCCGTTTTTCCTGACCCAGCGGCTGCTGCCCCTCCTGCAGGACGGGGGGCGTATCCTCAACGTCTCCAGCGGCCTGGCGCGCTTTGCTCTGCCTGGCTATGCGGCCTACGCCGCGATGAAGGGGGCGATGGAGGTCCTGACCCGTTATCAGGCGAAAGAGCTGGGCGGACGGGGAATATCGGTGAACATCATCGCGCCGGGGGCCATTGAGACCGACTTTGGCGGCGGGGTGGTGCGCGATAACGCTGAGGTGAATCGGCATATCGCCGCCCAGACCGCGCTGGGGCGCGTCGGGCTGCCGGATGATATCGGCGACGCCATCGCCGCCCTGCTCAGCGATGAGCTGGCGTGGATGAACGCGCAGCGCGTGGAAGTCTCGGGCGGGATGTTCCTCTGAGCCAGAGCGACGACAGGCGGTGCGCTACGGCGCATCGCCCTCCCCACGCAGACGACCGAACAGCCAGTCGTTGTGCCAGCGTCCGTTGAGCCAGTAGTTTTCCCGCAGCTCCCCCTCCAGCCGGAAGCCGGCTTTGAGCAATAACTGCTTAGACGCCTCGTTGCCGGCGGTGACGCTGGCGGTCAGGCGGCGGACGCCGCCGGTGGTAAAGGCGTAGTCGCACAGCGCGCGCAGCGATTCGTAGCCGTAGCCCCGACCCTGCGCCGCCGGGGCGAAGAGAAAGCCAACCTCGGCAATGTCGCGCTGATGATGCTGGTAACCGGTCAGGCCGAGCGGGGTATGGGTCAGCCTGTCGCGCACCACCAGACACAGCCAGTGCTCATCCCCCGGCGCCCACGGCGGCAGCCGCGAGTCGAACGCCTCGCGGATGGCCGCCTGCGGCCGGGGATCGGCGACGTAGAGCATGACCTGCGGATCCTGCTGCAGGGCGAGAAAAAACGACCAGTCGTCCAGCTGCAGCGGTGAGCAGCGCAGGCGCGGCGTCAGGAGTTCAGGCATAAGCGTCATTCCAGGCAGGGCGAATCCTCTGAACATAGCAGGAGAAAGCCGCCGGGAACAGCCCGACTAGGTTGGCTCACCGTACAGGCCAATCAGCCGGCGCACCACGCCGTTGGTCCAGCCAAAGCCATCCTGCAGGGGATACTCGCCGCCGCCGCCCTCATGAGGGACGCCGGTGGCAATATGGTATTTCTCAATCAGCTTGTGATGCTGCTTGTAAAAGTGGTTGACCGTCTGCAGCCAGCTCCAGGCAATCTCATCTCCCAGCGGATCCTGGCCGTAACGTTTAAATCCCTGGATCGCCATCCACTGCAGCGGCGCCCAGCCGTTGGGTTTATCCCACTGCTCACCGCTCTCGTATTCGGTGGCCATGATCCCCCCCGGGGTGAGCAGGCGGGCCCGCACCGCATCGGCAAGGCGTTCTGCCTGTTCGTGGGTCGCCAGACCGACGTAAAGGGTGACGATACTGGCGGCGGAAAACAGTGCCAGCTGTTCACGGCGCCAGTCATAATCGCGGAAACAGCCGTTCTCATCATCCCACAGATAGCGGTTGACCGCCGCCCGTCGATCCTGGGCCTTCTGGCGGAAGGCCGCCTCCGTCTCGCGATCGCCCTTCAGGCCGGAGAGGTTGGCGATGGTCGTCTCCAGCTTGAACAGGAAGGCGTTCAGGTCGATGGGGATAAACTGCGTCGTGCGGATGCTGGCCAGCCGCGTGATATCCCGCAGCCAGCGGCTGGAGTAGTCCCAGCCGGACGCGGCGCCTGCCCGCAGGTCGCGGTACACTTCATTGGCGGGCCGCCCGGAGTGTCGGGCGGTCTCCACGTCTTCGCGCCACGACTCATCCCGCGGCGTGTCACGGTCGTCCCAGTAGCGATTGAGCAGGGAGCCATCCGGCATGCGCACCACGTGGCGATACGCCTGGTGCGGGATTAACGACTCGGCGCCGTCCATCCAGAAGGCGTGCTCCATCTTCAGATGATCCAGATAGCGTTTCGCGCCGCGCACGCCATCCTCTTCAAAGAGTTCGACCATCAGGGCGAAGACCGGCGGCTGCGAGCGGCTGAGGTAGTAGGTGCGGTTGCCGTTCGGAATGTGGCCGTAGGTTTCAATCAGCCAGGCGAAGTTATCGGCCATGCATTTCAGAAGATCTTCCCGGCCGCTCTCTGCCAGCCCCAGCATGGTGAAATAAGAGTCCCAGTAATAGGTTTCGCTAAAGCGGCCGCCGGGCACGATGTAGGCTTGCGGCAGCGCCAGTAGCGATGACCACGGGATATGATCCTGGGGCTCGCGGGTCAGCACCGGCCACAGCTTATCGATGTGCTCTTTCAGCGTCAGGCTGGGGTCGGAGGTGTAGACGTCGCTCTGGCTCTCCGGCAGCCAGAAGTTGTCCTCAACGAACTGCCGCAGATCGAAGTCGGGCTGGCGTTTGACCTTACGGTAGTTCCGCAGGATGTCCAGCGGATCGTGTTTCGGCGCGCAGTCGGGGAAGGTTTTGCTGTCAGCGAAAATGCGTGATTTCTGCACGTTGGTAAACAGCTCAAGATAGCGATCCGCCGGGGTGAGGGCATCGGACGCCGGAAGCCCCTCGATCACCTCAGGCTCCGGTTCAGCGTCTATCATCTCATCCAGCTTTAATTCGTACGGATCGGCTTCGTAGCAGGGATCGATGTCGATCCTTAACTCGTCGTCTTCAACGTGGCGTAATTTCTGGCTGAACATAGCGATACGGACCTCCGGATAGCGTGAGTTCGGGGCCGGGAATACCCGGCCTTGTCTATTAAGCGTAGACAGTCGCTTCGGTGAGTGTGAAGCAAACTGTGCGTTAGATCACGCTTTCCCACCAAGAAGAAAAACGGTTATCTTAAAGTAACTAATTGATAAAAAAATAAAATCTATCTATTCGAGCGCAGATGAAATTCGGAGCATTCATTATGCAACAAAATTTTATCCCGGCGCGCTCACTCCCACGCCGCCTCCAGCATCTCCAGCAGTTGTTCGCCGCTCAGGCTGACCGGGTTGGCCTTCATCGACGAGGAGGTGCTGGCCGCCAGCGCCGCCGGTTCCAGCGCATCGCGCGCCACGCCGAGGTCGCGCAGGGTGCCAAGACCGGCGCGATGGCTCCATTCCCGCAGACTGTCCCAGACCTGTTCCACAGGCACGTCCAGCCCGTCGGCCAGCCAGCGGCGAACGTCGTTGAAGCGCTGGCGCAGGGCAGGGTCGCTTATCTGTGACTCATTGAGCGCCAAGCCAAACGGCAGCAGGCTGCCGCATAAGGCGCCGTGCGAGGCGCGGCTCATGCCGCCCAGCGGGCCGGCGAGGCCGTGGATCACCCCCAGCCCGGCGTTCGCCAGCGCCAGGCCGCCGCACAGGCTGACCCAGGCCATCTCGTCGCGGCTGGCCGGACACTCTTTTTCCATCAGGATTTTTAGCGCGCGGATGCCCCGCGGGATCGCCTGCTGGCAGAGAGCATCGGTGAAGGGAGTGGCCCGGCTGCAGAGCCAGGGCTCGATCACCTGGGTCAGGGCGTCGAGGCCGGAGCTCAGGGTGATGCTCCGCGGCGCGTTGTCGGTTAGCGCCGGGTCGACAATCGCCAGGTCAGGCAGCATTCGGTCGTCGCGCAGGCTCACTTTCCGCTGCTGTTCCGGAACGTTGATCACCGCATTTTTGGTGACTTCCGCGCCCGTGCCCGCGGTGGTGGGGATCGCCACGAACGGCAGCGGGCTGGCTTCCAGCTGACGGCCCGTTCCCACGACTTCCAGATAGTCGATCAGCGGGCCGGCGGCGGGGACCAGCGCCGCAATCGCCTTACCGGCGTCAATCACCGCACCGCCGCCGAGGCTGACCACTGCTCTGATCCCCTTCTCGCGCGCCAGCTGGACGCCCTGCTCAATATCGCTAAGCCAGGGTTCGCGACTTATCGCCAGCGTCGTGACCGCCAGCTGCAGCGCCTCCAGCCGCTGGCGGAGAAACGCCGCCCGCTGCGGGTTGGCGCCATGCACCAGCAGGATAGGGCCGCCCTGTTGCGCCAGCCAGGGGGCGGCGCTCTCGGCCTGACCACGGCCAAAGCGAATATTTGCAGGCATCAAAACGGTAAAAGGGGTCAACATGTCGGGTTCCTTTTCGGCAAACAGGCTGGAATCAACTATACACATTATCCAGCGCTCTGCCTTGTTGCTGGCTGGCAATAGAGTAGAGTGAATGAACTGTCTTTTATGGCTGAGGAATCGCTGACGATGCTAACAATTCTGGGCAAACGCTCTTCAATCAATGTACGGAAAGTGCTGTGGACCTGCGAGGAAGCCGGGCTGGCGTACCAGCAGGAAGATTACGGCAGCGGATTTAAGCCCCTGGATACGCCTGAGTTTCAGCGTCTGAATCCTAACAGCCTGGTGCCGGTACTGCTGGACGACGACTTCGTGCTCTGGGAGTCGAACAGTATCTGCCGCTATCTGGCGCGCAAAGCGGAGCGCTGGGATCTGCTGCCCGCCGAGCCGCAGCCCGCCGCCGAGGTGGAGCACTGGATGGACTGGCAGGCGACCGAGTTCAATACAGCCTGGCGCCATGCCTTTATGGGGCTGGTGCGTAAAGATCCGCGCTTTCAGGATCCGGCGGCGATTAAAGAGAGTATTACCACCTGGACCCACTGCGTGCGCATTGTCGAAGCGCAGCTGCAGCGTACCGGGGCGTGGATAGCCGGCGAGCGCTTCACCCTGGCCGATATCGTGCTGGGGCTGTCGGTACATCGCTGGAAGATGACCCCTTTTGCCCATCCGGAGATGCCGGCCGTGGAGCGCTGGTATATGGCGCTTAATCAGCGCCCGGCGTTTATGCGCCATGGCAATAACGGCGTGGCCTGAGCATAAAAAAAGAAGCCCCTGGGGGCTTCTTTTTATCATCCGGCGATCGCGTCTTAGCGCATGGTGACGAACTCTTCTGCCGCCGTCGGGTGAATGGCGACGGTGTTGTCGAAGTCTTTTTTGGTGGCGCCCATCTTCAGAGCCACCGCAAAGCCCTGCAGCATCTCATCCATCCCGAAGCCGATGCCGTGGATGCCGACAATCTTCTCTTCCGGGCCGACGCACACCAGCTTCATGCGGCACGGCTGGCGGTGAGAGGTGACGGCGGTGTACATCGCGGTAAAGGACGATTTGTAGACCTTCACGGCGTCGTCGCCGTACTGCTCGCGCGCCTGCGGCTCGGTTAAGCCGACGGTGCCGATAGGCGGGTGGCTGAAGACCACGGTCGGGATGTTGCTATAGTCCAGGTGCTCTTCCGGCTTGTTGTTAAACAGGCGTTCGGAGAGACGACGGCCTGCGGCCACGGCGACCGGGGTCAGCTCGACGGCGCCGGTATTATCGCCCACCGCGTAGATGCCCGGCACGTTGGTGTTCTGGAACTTATCAACGATGATGTAGCCTTTATCGTTGGTTTTTACGCCGGTAGCCGCCAGGTTGAAGTTATCGGTCGCCGGTTCGCGGCCAATCGCCCAGATCAGGCAATCAACGGTCTGGCTGCGGCCATCTTCCAGCTCCAGCGTCAGGCTGCCATCAGCATTCTTGACCACCGCTTTTGGTATCGCGTTAGTGTGCAGCTGCGGACCTTCGGCGTCCATCACTTCCACCAGGGTCTCCACGATCAGCGGATCGAAGCTGCGCAGCGGCGCGTGTTTACGCACGAACAGGTGCGTTTCGGCGCCGAGGCCGTTAATCACGCCGGCCAGTTCAACGGCAATATAGCCCGCGCCAACTACCGCCACGCGCTTCGGCAGCGCCGGCAGTTCGAAGAAACCGTCGGAATCAATACCGTATTCCACACCCGGAATGTTCGGGTGGCTCGGGCGGCCGCCGGTGGCGATCAGGATATGATCGGCGGTAATGGTTTCGCCGTTCACTTCCACGGTATGGGCATCGACAAAGCGCGCGAACCCTTTGATAACATCAACTTTATTCTTACCCAGTACGTTGTCGTAGGAGGTATGGATGCGGTCGATATAGGCGCTGCGGCTGGCGACCAGCTTATTCCAGTCGAAATGATTGATGGTGGTATCGAAACCATAATCCGGGCCATACAGGTGGATTGCTTCGCGGATCTGCGCCGCATGCCACATCACTTTTTTCGGCACGCAGCCGACGTTGACGCAGGTGCCGCCCAGCTCTTTGGCTTCAATCAGCGCGCACTTCTGGCCGTACATCGCTGCACGGTTAATTGAGGCGATACCGCCGCTGCCGCCGCCGATGGCGAGGTAATCATAATGTTTGCTCATGCCCATATGTCCTTAATCGTTGATTGCCGCGATTGTAGCGCGAGGCTTAAAAGGTTCCACCGATGGTTGCGATTACTCCGGTACGATCCAGCTGACGGTGGCGTGGCCGGTGCCGGCCGGAACCAGCTTGCTGTGCAGCCACGGCAGCACATTGTTCATCTGCTGCTCCAGCTTCCACGGCGGGTTGATGACGATCATCCCGGAGGCGGTCATACCGCGCTGGTCGCTGTCCGGACGCACCGCCAGCTCAATCTGCAGGATTTTGCGAATGCCGGTGGCTTCTAACTCTTTGATCATGCGCTTGATCTGCGCGCGCAGCACCACCGGGTACCACAGGGCGTAGGTGCCGGTGGCGAAGCGTTTGTAGCCTTCGTTAATCCCGGTCACCACCGCCTGATAGTCGGTTTTAATTTCATACGGCGGGTCGATCAGAATCAACCCGCGGCGCGATACCGGCGGCAGCTTGGCTTTCAGCTGCTGGTAGCCATCGGCTTTATCGACGCGCGCGCGGCTGTCTTTCTGGAATTCGGCGCGCAGCAGCGGGAAGTCGCTCGGGTGCAGCTCGGTCATCTGCAGGCTGTCCTGCTCGCGCAGCAGCTGACGGGCAATCAGCGGCGAGCCCGGGTAGTAGCGCAGCTGGCCATTACGGTTGAAGTGTTCGACCACCGAAATATACGGCTCCAGCTCTGCCGGCAGGTCGTCCTGCTGCCAGATGCGGGCGATGCCTTCGAGATACTCGCCGGTACGCTCGGCGTGCTCGCCGCTCAGCTGATAGCGGCCCGCGCCAGCGTGGGTGTCCAGGTAGAGAAACGGTTTTTCTTTCTCTTTCAGCGCTTCGATGATCAGGCTCTGAACGGTGTGTTTGAGGACGTCGGCGTGGTTGCCTGCGTGAAAGCTGTGGCGATAACTGAGCATGGATACAGAGATTCCGGGAAGTAAACAAGTTAACCGATAGTTTACCGCAGATCGGCCGAGATTACCGCTGCGCCGCCGCGCTGTTTCATTTCTACCAAAAGCGTTGCAAAACATAACGCTGTCATAAAAACGTCAAACGGCCGCGCTAGCGTCGGGTACAGGCAAGGTAATTATTTGAATAAAAGGAAAAATAATGAAAAGGCAACTCTCGCTGCTGGCCGTCGCGCTACTGCTGGCGCAACCGGTTCTGGCTAAAGACATCCCGCTGAACAGGGCGGCGGCCCTCGCCAATAGCGTGACGCCGGCTGCCTCCAGCCAGGCGTATGACGATCTTGAACAACAGGCGCTGGCCCAGCTACGCCACGCTTTGCAGGGGGATGCCGCCACGCTGACCCGCGATCGGTTAGCGCACACCAAACAAAACCAAACTCAGGCCGATACCGCCTGGCTGAAGGCCAGCGGCTATGACTTCCAGACCCGGGCCAACCAGCAGGCGGGCATTGCGCTGCTGTCGGCATTCAGCACCCTGCCGGAGACCGTCGTGAAGCAGAATCTGGCGACAGTGACTAGCATCAATCGCGATGCCGTGCAGACCACGCGCCGTCAGGCGCTGGCCGATGCGGAAGGGATTAGCTACCTCTACTTCCTCAGCGATGCGCTGGGGCCGCGGCTGGGCAAAGCGTTTCTGACCGCCTATGACCAGGGCGCGCTGGGGAAAGCGGCAGCATTGATCAAAGCCTCGGAGGTCAGCACCGGCGTGGCGAAAAAGCACTTCAACAATCCGCGGCCGTTTCTGGTTCAGGGCAACACCATTCACCTGGTGCCTGACGATGTGGTGGTGAAGGATAACCAGCCCTACACCGCTGACGGCGGCTCGTTCCCCAGCGGCCACACCAACACCGGCTATACCGATGCGCTGCTGCTGGCGGCGATGATCCCGGAGCGCTACGACGCGCTGGTAACCCGCGGCGCCCGCTATGGCTACTCGCGCATCGTGCTGGGCGTCCACTACCCGCTGGACGTGATTGGCTCGCGGATGGTAGCCGAGCGCAACGTGGCCCATTATCTTAACGATCCGCACTACCGGGTATTATTTAACGAAGCCCGCGATCAGCTGCGCGCCGCGCTGGCGAAAGCCTGCGGCACATCGCTTGCCGAGTGCGCGAAGAGCAGCGTGAAAGACGATCCCTGGCGCGATCCGGCGATGCGTGATTTTTCTCGCTTCACCATGACTTACGATCTACCGCAGCAGAAGGGGTCGCAGCCGCGTCTGCAGGTGCCGGAGGGGGCGGAAGTGCTGCTGGAAGATGCCCTGCCGCAGTTGTCAGCGGCCCAGCGTCGGGCATTGATGGTCAACACCGCGCTGCCGGCGGGTTACCCGCTATCCGGCGCCACCCCCGAACAGCAGTTCTGGCAGCGGCTGAATCTGTCGGCGGCCTGGGAGATGGCGCAAAAAAGGCATTAATGCGGTTTCCGGCACGCTGCACTACGTGTCGTGCTTTTCCGGCAACGGGCGGACTTATCGCAGCAATACCCAGGCTGACGCACCGCCCGTCATTGAAATTCCCCCAACTATCCCCCATTCTAGATCTCATGCATAAGCGCCGGACGCGCGCTTCATTCACCCTTTTCAACAGGACAGCGCATATGACCAATCCATTACTGACGCCTTTTTCCCTGCCGCCTTTTTCTGCGATCAAACCAGAGCACGTGGTCCCTGCGGTCACCAAAGCGCTGGAGGATTGCCGGGCCGCGGTGGAAAGCGCGGTGGCGCACGGCGCGCCGTATAGCTGGGAAAATCTTTGCCAGCCGCTGGCGGAAGTGGACGATGTGCTGGGACGCATCTTCTCGCCAGTCAGCCATCTGAATTCGGTAAAAAACAGCCCGGAACTGCGCGAAGCTTACGAACAGACCCTGCCGCTGCTCTCTGAGTACAGCACCTGGGTCGGCCAGCATGAAGGCCTGTATAAAGCCTATCGTGACCTGCGCGATGGCGATAACTACGCCACGCTGAACACCGCGCAGAAAAAAGCGGTTGATAACGCGCTGCGTGATTTTGAATTATCCGGGATTGGCCTGCCGCCGGAGGCACAGAAGCGCTACGGTGAAATCGCAGCGCGCCTCTCTGAGCTGGGTAACCAGTACAGCAACAATGTCCTCGACGCCACCATGGGCTGGAACAAGCTGGTGACCGATGTCGCCGATCTGGCCGGTATGCCGGAAAGCGCGCTGGCCGCCGCTCAGGCTCAGGCGCAGGCCAAAGAGCAGGAAGGGTATCTGCTGACCCTGGATATTCCGAGCTATCTGCCGGTGATGACCTACTGCGACAACCAGGCGCTGCGCGAAGAGATGTACCGCGCTTACTCCACCCGCGCGTCCGATCAGGGGCCGAACGCCGGGAAATGGGATAACAGCCCGGTGATGGCGGAGATCCTCGCGCTGCGCCATGAGCTGGCGCAGCTGCTGGGTTTTGACAGCTATGCCTTTAAATCCCTCGCCACCAAAATGGCGGAGGATCCACAGCAGGTGCTCGACTTCCTCACCGACCTTGCAAAACGCGCGCGTCCGCAGGGCGAAAAAGAGCTGGCTCAGCTGCGCGCCTTCGCTAAAACCGAGTTTGGCGTCGATGAACTGCAGCCGTGGGACATCGCTTACTACAGCGAAAAACAGAAACAGCATCTCTACAGCATCAGCGATGAGCAGCTGCGCCCCTATTTCCCGGAAAACAAAGCCGTTAACGGCCTGTTTGAAGTGGTTAAGCGTATTTATGGCATTACCGCCAAAGAGCGTACCGATGTCGATGTGTGGCATCCGGAAGTGCGCTTCTTCGAGCTGTATGATGAAAACAATGAGCTGCGCGGCAGCTTCTATCTCGACCTGTATGCCCGCGAGCATAAGCGCGGCGGGGCGTGGATGGACGACTGCGTCGGTCAGATGCGTAAACTGGATGGTTCCCTGCAGAAGCCGGTCGCCTACCTGACCTGTAACTTCAACCGCCCGGTCAACGGCAAGCCGGCGCTGTTCACCCATGACGAAGTGATCACCCTGTTCCACGAGTTCGGCCACGGTCTGCACCATATGCTGACCCGCATCGATACCGCCGGCGTTTCCGGCATCAGTGGGGTGCCGTGGGATGCGGTCGAGCTACCGAGCCAGTTTATGGAAAACTGGTGCTGGGAGCCGGAAGCGCTGGCCTTTATCTCCGGCCATTATGAAACCGGTGAACCGCTGCCGCAGGAGCTGCTGGAGAAAATGCTGGCGGCGAAAAACTACCAGGCGGCGATGTTTATTCTGCGCCAGCTGGAGTTCGGCCTGTTCGACTTCCGCCTGCACGCGGAGTACAAACCGGAGCAGGGGGCGAAAATCCTTGAGACGCTGGCCGAGATTAAAAAACAGGTCGCCGTGGTGCCGGGCCCGACCTGGGGCCGCTTCCCGCACGCGTTCAGCCACATCTTCGCCGGCGGCTATGCGGCAGGTTACTACAGCTACCTGTGGGCCGACGTGCTGGCGGCGGACGCCTTCTCGCGCTTCGAAGAAGAGGGGATTTTCAACCGCGAAACCGGTCAGTCGTTCCTCGACAATATCCTGAGCCGCGGCGGTTCCGAAGAGCCGATGGAGCTGTTCAAACGCTTCCGCGGGCGCGAGCCGCAGCTGGACGCGATGCTGGAGCACTACGGGATCAAAGGCTGATTGCTACGTGAAGATCTGCTTACTTGATGAAACAGGCGCCGGTGACGGCGCCTTATCTGTTTTAGCCGCCCGCTGGGGGCTGGAGCAGGATGACGATAACCTGATGGCGCTGGTGCTGACGGCGGAGCATCTGGAGCTGCGCAAGCGCGATGAGCCCAAGCTTGGCGGCATCTTTGTCGATTTCGTCGGCGGGGCGATGGCCCACCGGCGCAAGTTTGGCGGCGGTCGTGGTGAAGCGGTGGCAAAAGCGGTGGGCATCAAAGGCGATTACCTGCCCGATGTGGTTGACGCCACCGCCGGGCTGGGACGCGATGCCTTTGTGCTGGCGTCGGTCGGCTGTCGCGTGCGGATGCTGGAGCGCAATCCGGTGGTCGCCGCGCTGCTCGATGATGGCCTGGCGCGCGGCTATGCTGACGCGGAAATCGGCGGCTGGCTGCAGGAACGGCTGCAGCTGATCCATGCCTCCAGCCTGACGGCGCTGACCGATATCACCCCGCGCCCGCAGGTGGTGTATCTCGATCCGATGTTCCCGCATAAGCAGAAAAGCGCGCTGGTGAAGAAAGAGATGCGCGTCTTTCAGTCGCTGGTGGGGCCGGATTTAGACGCCGATGGCCTGCTGGCCCCGGCGCGCCAGCTGGCAACTAAGCGGGTGGTGGTGAAGCGCCCGGATTATGCGCCGCCGCTGGGGGAAGTCGCCACGCCGAATGCGGTGGTGACCAAAGGACATCGGTTTGATATTTACGCCGGTACGCCGGAGTAATATTAGGCCGTGATGGTATCTCCCGGATAGCGGCGCAACGCGCCTTATCCGGGCTACCGAATTGTCGCCCGGCTCAGTGCAGCGTAAGCCGGGAATCTCAATATCTGAACAAACGGCGCCAGCGCGGATCGGCCATCTTAAATGGTTACTCGGCGCTGGCCGGGGTATTAATCATCCGGTTCAGCCACGGCACCATCAGCGCCATCACCACCGTGACGCCCAGCGTCACCAGGCCAATTTTACTGAACACATTGGTATAGACCGGCAAGGTCTGCAGCGGGTCGGTGATGTTTTCCGGCACCGCGGTGAAGGTTGCTACGTAGCCGCCCAGCAGGAACGCGGCGGCCTGGGTCAGGAACCACATCCCCAGAATAAAGCCCATCAGATGCTGCGGCACCAGCGCAGCGACCATCGCCAGCCCCAGGGCGCTGATCAACAGTTCGCCCAGACTCTGGAACAGATAAACCAGCACAATAAACCACGGCGAGGTTAACCCCTGGGCGTCGGCGAACCACATCCCGGCGGCCGCGGCGGTGAGAAAGCCCAGCGCGCAGAGGAACATCCCGAGGGTAAATTTCACCGGCATGGTCAGGTCTTTGCCTTTGTGGCCGAGATGGGTGTAGATCGCCGCCAGCACCGGGCTGGCGACCACTACCCAGAAGGGATTCAGCGCCTGGAAGCTGACCGGGTTGATGGTAAAGCCAAGGATCTCATGATGGACGTTGTTGATGGCGAAGAAGTTCAGCGAGGTCGGCATCTGGGCATACAGAATGTAGAACAGTACCGCCTCGATCATCAGGATAAAGGCGACGAACATTTTGTTGCGTCCGGTTTTATCGAGGCGAAACGCCTCACGGAAAAAGAACGCAATAACCACGACCGACAGGACAATCAGCACCAGGTTGGCAATCATCACGTTATGCATCAGCCAGGCGCAGAGAAAAATCATTACCACCGTCCCGGCCAGCACCAGCGCCAGATTGCGCAGGCTGAGGGGGCGATGATCCGGCTCAGAACCAATATCTTTCACCATCCCGCGACAGGCGAAGTAGACCAGCAGCGCGATAATCAGCCCCGCGCCGCACAGGTTATAGGTTACCGCGTAGCCAAACTTTTCGGCGATCACCGGCGCCAGCGAGAGCGACAGCAGTGAACCGATGTTTATCGACATATAGAACAGGGTAAATGCCCCGTCGAGACGGGCATCCTTCGGCGGATAGCATTTGGAGAGCAGGCTCGCCGGATTGGCTTTAAACAAACCGTTGCCGACGGCGATGGTGCCGAGAGCGATAAAGATCAATTGCGGTTTCAGCAGCGACATCCCGGTCATAAAGTAGCCGATAGCCAGCACAATCGCGCCGAGCACCAGCGTGCGTTTGGTCCCCAGCAGATGGTCGCCAACGTAGCCGCCGATGGAGATCAGCCCGTAAACCAGCGCTGCGAAGGCGCCGAAGGTGATAAAGGCCTGTTCCTGAGAGAAGCCCAGCTGTTTAACAAAGAAGACCGCCAGGATCCCCTGAACGCCGTAATAGCCAAAACGTTCCCAGAGCTCCACAAAGAAGATCATGAAGAACGGACGAGGTTGCTGCAGCAAGCCCGTAGGTGCAGTTGTATTCATATTCCTTCGCCTTGTTTTACTTTCCCAAAAAGTATGAACGCGTATGCCAGAACGCGCTGAAAATGTCTGATCACTCGCCATGCTGCGGTTATTGGCTTAATGAATAGATTATTATATAGATATTTTGCTGAATAACTGGTTTATCACACTAATTGAATGGCTTATTTGCGGATTGAAGTTCTGTTACGCGTCGGCGGAGGGCAGAAATAAAAAACGCCCGCATCGGGCGGGCGTCTGGCGCGTGGAAAAAGCGAAAATTATTCGTCTTCTTCGTCACGCAGCGGAACGATCAGCATGTCGACATGAACGGTGTTGATCAGCTGGCGGGCAGAGGACATCAGCTTGCTCCAGAAGTCCTGATGGTGGCCGCAGACCACCAGGTCCATATCGTATTTTTTAATCGCATCGACCAGCACCTGGCCGAGGTCGCCGCTGCCGCTCAGGGTCTCGGTGATCGGGTAGCCCGCGTTGGTTGAGAGCTCGGTCAGCGCGTGATGGGTCTCTTCGGAGATGCGTTTTTGCATATCGCCGAGGTTCACGTCAATCAGCCCGGTATAGAGGTCGGAGTAGTTCACATCCACGTGGATCAGGGAGACTTTCGCGTTATATGGACGGGCCATAGAAACGGCTTTTTCAACCAGTACTTTACTCTCCGGGGACAGGTCTACTGCAATAAGAATATGTTTGTAAGCCATAGTGTTACTCCTTCCATAAGTTTGTCGATGACCATTGGACCTGACAGCTGGCGCTGCCGTTTCGCCCGCGTCCTGCGTGCTACATTCGCGGGAGGGTAGCCTTTAAGGACTTCATTGTTGAAGATATTTCTTACCTTATAGCGCCCCCCGCACTCCGTCAATGCACTGGGTTCACCTAAAAGTTAAACAAATTTATCCGTCTTACGTATTGATAACGAATAACCTTGTGGTAAAAAAATTAATGGATCTCCTACACTATTTAATGAGCCGGTCGGGAAAATAAATGTGATCGGAATCGCACTCTTTACGGTATGGTCGTGGGTTATTTGGGGAGCGGTAGCCGCGGAGGGGTTCTCCGTGGGCGGGTCGCCGGGGAGGAGGTATGATCAGCACTATTGCGCTGTTTTGGGCCCTGTGTGTCGTTTGTGTGGTGAATATGGCACGCTACTTCTCATCGTTGCGTGCATTATTGGTTGTGCTACGTGGTTGCGATCCCTTGCTCTATCAGTACGTTGATGGCGGCGGCTTTTTTACCTCGCACGGGCAGCCCAGCAAACAGATGCGGCTGGTGTGGTATATCTATGCCCAGCGCTACCGTGATCATCACGATGATGAATTTATTCGTCGCTGCGAACGCGTCCGTCGGCAGTTTATCCTGACCAGCGCCCTGTGCGGTCTGGTGGTGGTGAGCCTGATTGCGCTAATGATCTGGCACTAACGACATCTTCGGGATAAAAAAACGGGCCAGCAAGCTGGCCCGTGTTGAACGAATAACGCTTAAATCAGTTTCAGGGAGAGCCAGTAAAGGACGCCTGAAAGGATAATCGCTGCCGGCAGGGTCAGCACCCAGGCCATCAGAATGCTGGTCACCGTCTTTTTCTGCAGACCACCGCCATCCACCAGCATCGTCCCCGCTACCGAGGAGGAGAGTACGTGGGTGGTGGAAACCGGCATCCCGGTGTAGCTCGCCAGACCGATAGAAACCGCCGCGGTCATCTGAGCCGACATCCCCTGAGCGTAGGTCATGCCTTTCTTACCAATCTTCTCACCGATGGTGGTCGCCACGCGGCGCCAGCCGATCATGGTGCCGATACCCAGTGCCAGCGCGACAGCCATGATAATCCAGATTGGCGCGTACTCGATGGTGCTCAGCATATCGGTTTTCAGTTTCTTCAGCAGACGCTGGTCGTCAGCGCTCACATCCGGCAGCTTCGCTACTTTGTCGGTGGTGTCGGAGATGCAGAGCATGATGCGACGCAGCTGGCCGCGCTGTTCCGGTTTTAGCGACTCGTAGTTCTCAACGCCGGTCAGCATGATTTTAACACGGTCAAGGGCGTTGATGGTGTTCGCCGGATGGCAGTGGAACTCGCCATTGGCCGCGGTGTTGGTATCCGGAGAAGGCACCAGCTGATCAACGCCGGTGGCTTTTTTCAGCAGTTCAGGACGCTGCTGGAAGAAGGTTTCCACGTTGTTGACCGCATCGCGGGTACGGGTGATTTCGTAACCAGAGGCATTCATATTCACCACGAAACCCGCCGGGGCAACGCCAATCAGCACCAGCATCACCAGACCAATGCCTTTCTGCCCATCGTTAGCGCCGTGAGAGAACGACACGCCAATAGCAGACAGGATCAGCGCGATACGGGTCCAGAACGGCGGCTTTTTCTTGCCGTCTTTCTTTTCACGTTCCGCGGGGGTCAGGTGGATACGCGCCCGTTTTTTGGTTCCGCTCCAGTAGCGACGCAACAGGAAAATCAGGCCGCCCGCAATCACCAGGCCGACGATGGGCGAGATGATAAGCGAAGCAAAAATCCCGATGACTTTCGGGATATTCAGCGCGTCAACCACGGAGGTACCGGTCATCAGCGCGTTGGTTAAACCAATACCGATGATGGCGCCAATCAGGGTGTGAGAACTGGAGGCCGGAAGACCGAAGTACCAGGTGCCGAGGTTCCAGATGATCGCCGCCAGCAGCATAGAGAACACCATGGCGAGGCCATGCGCGGAACCCATGTTAAGCAGCAGATCGGTCGGCAGCATATGCACGATGGCATAGGCTACGCTGAGACCGCCCAGCAGAACGCCGAAGAAGTTGAAGAGCGCTGCCATCGCCACCGCGAGCTGCGACCGCATGGCGCGAGTGTAGATAACCGTAGCCACCGCGTTTGCGGTATCATGGAAACCGTTAATCGCTTCGTAGAACAGTACAAAAGCTAAAGCAAGCAATAATAATAGTCCGGTATGTAAATCCAGACCGGCAAATAAATGTAGCATAGGACGTTACGCCATTTTGAGGACATGAACGCGGCGCATTATCAGTGACTTTAGCGGCGCGGGCAAAGTGAAATATAGACTTTTTTTGATTTTCTTCCTGTTTAGGTTTTACCCTGTTGGGAGTAATCCTATATCTTTCAATGATGTATCTAATGCGGGATTTTTCCCGCTGGTGTGACCAGAGTGAAATATTTACAAAACCCGACAATTGGGGAACGAGGAACGCGGTGTGGAAAGGTTTGATGCCATTGTCGTTGGCGCCGGAGCGGCGGGAATGTTTTGCGCAGCGCAGGCGGGCCAGCTCGGCTGCCGCGTCCTGCTGCTCGATAACGGCAAAAAGCCGGGGCGAAAAATTCTGATGTCCGGCGGCGGCCGCTGCAACTTTACCAACATGTATGTTGAGCCGGCGGCCTATTTGAGCCAAAACCCGCATTTTTGCAAATCTGCCCTGGCGCGCTACACCCAGTGGGACTTTATCGAGCTGGTCGGCAAATATGGCATCGCCTGGCATGAGAAGACGCTCGGCCAGCTGTTTTGTGATGATTCGGCGAAGCAGATCGTCAATCTGCTGCTCGCGGAATGCGAAAAGGGTGACGTGCAGATCCGCCTGCGCAGCGAAATTCTCAGCGTCGAGCGAGATGAACAAGGCTACCGGCTACAGGTGAACGGCGAAACGCTGTTGACCAAAAAGCTGGTGATTGCCTCCGGCGGTCTGTCGATGCCGGGGCTCGGCGCCTCGCCGTTTGGCTATAAAGTCGCCGAGCAGTTCGGCCTGAAGGTGCTGCCGACCCGCGCCGGGCTGGTGCCTTTTACCCTCCACAAACCGCTGCTTGAGCAGCTGCAGGTCCTCTCCGGCGTGTCGGTGCCGTCGACCATTACCGCCGAGAACGGCACCCTGTTCCGCGAAAATCTGCTATTCACCCACCGCGGCCTTTCCGGCCCGGCGGTGCTGCAGATTTCCAGCTACTGGCAGCCCGGCGAGTTCGTCACCGTCAATCTGCTGCCGGACTGCGATCTTGAGGACTTCCTTAACGAGCAGCGCAGCGCGCATCCCAACCAGAGCCTGAAGAACACCCTGGCGATGCAGCTGCCGAAGCGGCTGGTGGAGTGTCTGCAGCAGCTGGGACAAATACCTGATGTGACGCTCAAACAACTTAACGTTCGCGATCAGCAGACGCTGGTGGATACGTTAACCGCCTGGCGCGTACAGCCGAACGGCACCGAAGGCTACCGGACGGCGGAGGTGACCCTCGGCGGCGTCGACACCAACGAACTCTCGTCGCGTACCATGGAGGCACGTAAGGCGCCGGGTCTCTACTTTATCGGCGAAGTGATGGACGTCACCGGCTGGCTCGGTGGGTATAACTTCCAGTGGGCGTGGTCAAGCGCCTGGGCCTGCGCGCAGGCGCTGGTGGAAGAGTAATCTACGCGTCCGGGCGCCCTGGTGCCCGGACGTCTATGATCAGTTCAACCCAAGAAAATACTGGGCGATTTTGAAATAGATAATCAGCCCGGTGCCATCAATCAGCGTGGCGATAAACGGCGCGGAAACTACCGCCGGGTCAATGCCGATCCGCTTAAGCACCATCGGAATGACCGAGGAGACGATCGCGCTCCACAGGGTAATGCACACCAGCGTCAGGCTGACGATCAGCGTGATTTCCATGCCAATCCCCATCATCCAGGCGCGCAGGCAGCCCGCCAGGCCCAGGGTCAGGGCAATCAGAAACGAGGTCGACACCTCTTTGCGGATCACCCGTCCCATATCGCGCAGCCGCACTTCCCCCAACGCCATCGAGCGCACCAGCGTCGAGGTGATCTGCGTTCCGCTGTTGCCGCCGGTGCCGATCAGCAGCGGAATAAAGAAGGCCAGCGCAATGGCCGATTCCAGGGCTTCTTCGAAATGCTGTAGCACGCTGCTGGTATAGGCTTCGGCCACGAACAGCAGCAGCAGCCACACCGAGCGTTTTTTCCATAGCGTCCAGGGGCTGATCTCGAGGTACGGTTTTTCCAGCGGCAGCGTCGCCCCCTGCAGCTGGGCGTCCTCGGTGACGTCATCCTCCAGCAGATGGGCAATTTCTTTTTCCATCAGGCAACCGACTAGCTCGCCTTTATCGACGACGGGTACCAGGTCGAGGCCGCGCTCGCTGAGCTCGGCAATCACCTGCGGGCGCTCGTCGTCAGGTTTGACGCGAAACAGGCAGCTGTCCATCAGGTAGCGGATAGACTGCCCGACATCCCCTTCCTGCAGGAGCTTTTTGACCGACAGGCTGCCGCGCAGTTTCCTGCCGGCGACGACAAACACCTGGCCGGGAATATCATCGCTGGCCAGCTGGGAGATAAAGTGCTCTCGCGCCTCATGGACGCTGAGATGTTCCTGCAGCGTAATAAAATCGGTACGCATGTACTGGGCGATTGCATCGCCGTCGAAGCCAGAGGTCGCCTGATGGGCGGCGCAGAGTTGAATGGAAGACATGATAAAATCCCTATAAAAAATCACTCATAGGGGCGAACAAGACAGGGTTAGCGCAGGCAGATCCCTACGTCCTGGTTTTAGCACTGCATAACGTATCTGAACGGTCATGACCGCCAGAAGTTACCTTGGCAACACCTTGATTCGATGGAAGCCTGTATTTCCCTGAGTGGTCTCTCTCGATACCAACAGGGCGGTAACTTGTATTTATGCAGGAGCCTCGCCATAACGAGATCGTTAAATGAGGCGCCATTATTGGCGAAGCGGGATAATTCACAAAGCATATAATTTATATGGTTTATCAACTGTTGATAAACAAACTTCATCAGGATTTGGCTTGACTTCATCTTGTGCTATCATTAGCTTGACTTCAATGGATGAAGTCATGGGGCAGGGCGATGGAGCAGCAGGTTTTATCTTTACGTAATAAACAGCGCCAGACGCTGGAGCAACTGTTTAAAATCCCTGTGCCACAGGGCATTAAATGGGCCGACATTGAATCGCTAATTAAAGCGTTAGGCGGGGAGATTAAAGAAGGACGCGGCTCGCGCTGTAAATTTTTGTTGAACCACAGCATTGCCAGCTTTCACAGGCCTCATCCTTCGCCGGATACCGACAAAGGCGCCGTGGAGAGCGTGCGCGATTGGTTAATCACTATAGGGGTAAAACCATGATCAAACCTAAAACGCCAAACTCAATGGAGATTGCCGGCCAGCCTGCCGTTATCAATTACGTGCCTGAGCTCAATGCATTCCGCGGTAAGTTCCTTGGATTATCAGGATATTGCGATTTTGTTTCCGATAGTATTCAAGGGTTACAACAGGAGGGCGAGATATCATTACAAGAGTATCTCGCAGATTGTCATGAAGCGGGGATTGAGCCTTATGCTCACCCGGAAAAGATGAAAACCTTCACGCTGCGCTATCCTGAGTCATTTGGCGAGCGTCTTAGCTCCGCCGCTGCGGAGGAGCAGGTTTCCGTAAATACCTGGATCCTTGAGACGCTCAATGAACGTCTCAAACAGGCTTAAAACAGCCTGCAGCAGCTCGCTATCGTTTTAATTTTCATCCGCTAAACACTGCAAATGCCCATGGCGCACGCCGCGCTGGGCAATCACGTCGTCGGCAAAATGCTGTACCTCGGCCATGTCTCCTTTCAGCACCGCAATCTCCAGGCAGTCGTCATGACTGATATGCACATGTAGCGTGGCGACGGAGAGATCGTGATGATGATGCTGGGTGGCCACCAGCCGGCTCGCCAGTTCGCGTTTCTCATGTTCATACACATACGACAGAACGGCATACCCGCGCCGTGATTCCGGCGACGGCGGATCCTGGTTGAGGGCGTCGCGCAGAATATCGCGTACCGCCTCCGAACGGTTGTGGTAGCCGCGGCGGGCGCTGAGCGCATCGAGGGCGGCCAGCAGGTCATCATCAAGGGTCAGGGTTACGCGCTGCATGGTATGGCCTCGTTAAGCAGAGTGGCAGGAAAAGGGGGGAGCACCGCTTGCTGGAGCGCCTGTCCGGCAGGGGAGCGCAGGCGTAGCGGTAGACTCACCGTTGCGGTTTCGACAATGCGTCCATGCTCCATCACCAGCACTCGCTGGCAAAAGCGTTCGACCAGCCGCAGGTCATGGGTGATGAACAGGCAGGCGGTGTCAAACTGTGCCTGCAGTCGTTTCAGTAGGGCAATAATCTCCGCTTGCAGCAGCAGATCGAGATTCGAAACCGCTTCATCAAGGATCAACAGCTGCGGCCGTACCGCCAGAGCGCGTGCCAGGCAGACGCGCTGCAGCTGTCCGCCGCTGAGCTGCGCCGGGCGCTTATCGAGCAGCGACGGCGCGAGGTCGACGGCCAGCAGCATCTCTTCCACCCGCCGCGCACGCTCCTCACGCGACAAGCGCAACAGATGGCGCAGCGGCTCGCTGACGATCTCGCGTACCGTTTTACGCGGATTCACCGCGCTGAAGGCATCCTGAAACACCAGCTGAATATCGCGGCGGAAGGCGCCGATGGCTTCGCCCTTGAGGGCGGTCAGCGGCGTGCCGCGCCAGGCAATATCGCCGTGCTGCGGCGTTTCCAGACCCACCAGCATCCGTGCCAGAGTGCTTTTCCCACAACCGCTGCGTCCGAGCAGGGCCACCGTTTCGCCGGGGGCGATGGCGAGTTGTATCTCGTGCAGGACTCTGCCGTGGTGAGGGTAATCGTGACTTACCCTGGTAGCGCTGAGTAGATTCATGCTGTTTTCTCCAGGCCGTACAGCGCCAGATGCGCGGCCAGCAGGCGCTGGCTCAGCGGGTGCTGTGGGGCGCTAAATAGCGTATTCACATCGCAGTGTTCAACGAGACGACCGTTCTCCATGACCGTCACGTGATGCGCCAGCCGCGCCACGACGCCCATGTCATGCGTCACCAGCAGCAGACCCAGACCGCGTCTGGCGACAATATCCGCCAGCAGATCGAGGATGCGCGCCTGGGCGATGGCATCGAGATCGGTCGTCGGCTCGTCGGCGATGATAAAGGGCGCGCGGCTGAGCAGGGCGAGAGCGACCATCATCCGTTGCAGCATGCCCCCGCTCATTTCAAAAGGGTAGCGCTTCAGTAGCGCCCGCGGATTGTCCAGACCGACCTCCTCCATCGCTGCCAGCAGCACGGCGTCATTCGTTTCACGACCCGCTGCCCGGCAGGTTTCCCGGGCGTGCGCGGCCATGGTATGCAGCGGGTTAAAGGCGCTACGCGGGTTCTGCATGATGGTGGCGATGGTCGCCCCGCGCAGCTGTTCGCCGTGCACCGGAATGCCGTCGAGAAGCACCCGGCCGGCGGTTTGCCTGACGCCGGGCGGTAGCAGGCCCAGCGCGGCGGCGCAGGTCAGCGATTTTCCGCAACCACTGCTGCCGAGCAGCGCCAGCACCTGGCCGCGGCGCAGGGTGAAGGAGACGTCGCTGACCAGCGGTCGGTCAGCGGCAAGCGAGATCTGTTCCAGTTGGATCTTCTGCGGCATCAGTGACTATGCTCCGCGATCAGGTGGGGATCGAGACGATCGCGCAGCGCGTCGCCCAGCAGGTTAAAAGCCATCACGCTGATGAACAGCGCCAGTCCCGGCCAGACCATTTGCAGCGGCTGGGTCCAGATATACTGCCGGGCGTCGTTGATCATCACCCCCCATTCCGCCGTCGGCGCGCTGACGCCGAGGCCGAGGAACGACATGCCGGCCACGTGAAGCATCATATGGCCAATATCCAGCGAGGCGAGCACCAGCAGCGAGGGGATCACCGCCCCGGCCAGATGGTCGCTGAACAGCCGCCATTGGCTGGCGCCGCTCAGACGGGCGGCGAGGATAAATTCGCGCTGGCGCAGGGAAACCACCAGGTTACGCACCATTCTGGCGTACCAGGCCCAGTGCGACAGCGCAATGGCGAGGATCACGTTGGTCAACCCGGTACCCAGCACCCCCACCATAAAGAACGACAGGATCGAGGTTGGAAAGGTCATAAACAGCTCGGCGAGGCGCATCAGGCCGCGGTCGGCGCGGCCGCCCAGCAGTCCGCCGCAGCCGCCGACCGCCAGGCCGATCAGCAACACCAGCAGCAGACAAGCCATCACCGCCCCCAGCGAAACGCGAGTGGCGGCCAGCAGGCGTGAGAAAATATCCCGACCGAGATGATCGGTGCCAAGCCAGTGCGCTGCGCCCGGCGGCAGCAGCCGCTGTTGCAGGTCAATCGCCGCTGGATCCCAGGGCAGCCACCAGCCGCTGCCGATGGCGATGACCGCCAGTAGCGCGATAACCAGGATGGCCAGTTTTACCGGCCAGCGAAAGCCATGTAGCCATCTCATGCGCTCACCTCCTCGTGGCGGCGCAGGCGCGGGTCGAGCGCCGCGTTAAGCACATCCACCGCCAGATTAGCCAGCACGAAGACCGTCACCATCATCAGGGTAAAGCACTGGATCACCGGGTAATCACGATTGAAGATCGCGGAAACCGCGTAGCGGCCGACCCCGGGCCAGGCAAAGATATTTTCGATAATCATGGTGCCGCCGATCAGTTCGCCAATATGCATACCCATGGCGGTCACCACCGGCAGGGTGGCGTTGCGCAGGATATGTCGGCGCTCCACCTGGCGCGCGCTCAATCCGCGCAGGCGCGCCCACACCACGTGACGCTGGCTGGCGGCGTCCAGCATGCTGGCGCGCAGCAGGCGGGCGTTAATCGCCAGCGACATAAAGGCGATGGAGACGGCGGGCAATATCAGGTGCTGCCAGTCGCCATACCCCATCGCCGGGAGCCACTGCAGATGCACGGAAAAGAGCATCACCAGCAGAAAAGCCAGCCAGAAGTTGGGCATCGAGACGCCGAGGAAGGCAATCAGCCGTACGACATAGTCCGGCAGGCGATCGCGATGGCGCGCCGCCCAGATGCCCAACGGCAGGGAGGTGACGAGGATCAGCGCCAGCGCCGCGCCGGTGAGCAGCAGGGTGGCCGGCAGGAAGTGCAGCAGGTCGTCCAGCACCGGGCGCTGGGTGGCATAGGAGAGACCGAAATCCAGGTGCAGCGCCCGCCATAGCCAGTGCAGATACTGCATTGCCAGCGGCTGGTTGAGCCCCAACAGCTCGCGGGTCGAGGTAACCATCTCTTCAGTGGGCGGCAGGTTCGACAGGCGTAAATAATCCAGCGCCGGGTCGCCGGTGCCGAGCCGCAGCAGCAGAAAGATGATAGCGGAGGCGGCGAGCAGCAGCGGGATCAGCAGCAGCAGGCGACGTAAAATATAGCGTAGCATTATGGCGTTACCGGGGTAATCTGGTCGAAAGGGATCTCGGTGGTCACCGGGGCGAACGGGATCTCCCCGACCTCCTGGTGCGCAACCGACATCAGCGAGACATAGCTGATGGGCAGATACACTGCGTCCTGATGCAGACGGGTCAGCACATCGTGGTACAGTTTTCTCCGCAGCGCCTCGTCCCCGGTGGTCAGCACTTCACTAATCTCTTTATCAATCAGGGCTTTGTCCGGCAGGCCTCGCTGGGCCTGGTAATCCGCATGCGACGGCACGCGCATCGAGCTTAAAAAGGCATGCGGATCGTAAGGCGCGCCCCAGGTGCGATTGAAGATCATGCCGAAGCGGCCTTCGCGCTGGCGCGCGTAAATGCTGCTCTCCTCCTCGCCCACCAGGGTGACCTGCACGCCGACCTGCCGCAGATTGGCCTGAATAATTTCGGCCATCGATTTAGCCAACGCGTCGGTGCCGATAAACGCCAGCTCAATCGCCAGCGGTTGCCCGGCTTTTTGTCGCCAGGGCTGGCCCTCCAGCTGCTGCCAGCCGGCCTGCTCCAGCAGGGCGCGGGCTTTTGCCGGGTCGTAACGACGCGGCGTCAGATCCTGCGGGGCGTAAGGGACGGAGGGGGCAAACAGGGTGTCGGCAACCTGTTGGGTGCCATACAACACGCTATCGACAAGGGTCTGTTTATCGACGGCGTAGTTGAGCGCCTCGCGAACCGCCAGCTCGCGGGTCGGGCCCTGGCTGGCGTTTAGCGCCAGCATCACGGTTTCCACCGGGGCAGACAGACGAGCCACGTAGCCGGGGTGATGGCGAAAACGTTCGAAGGTATCCAGCGGCAGTAGCCCTTCATCGCCGTAGAGCATATCGATTTCCCCGGTTTCGAACGCTACTGCCCGGCTGGTGGCGTCAGGGATCACGTTGATGGTGATTTGCTGTAGCGCGGGTTTGCGACCCCAGTAGTGCTCATTGCGTACCAGCACATCGCGCTGATTGAGCTGCGAGCTTGCCAGCCGCCACGGGCCGGTGCCGATCGGGGCTTTAATGCCCCTGGCGGTGCCACCATCGATAAACTGCGAGGGGGCGATAAAGCGGAACGGGCGGGGCAGGGCCAGCTCTTGTAGTAAAGGAGCGTAGGCGCTTTTCAGGGTGATCTGCAGCTCAGTGGCGCTGAGCGCCCGCACGTCGGTTATTTGGTTGGCGAGCTCAAGCCAGGCGTGGCGTTGGCGATTGGCCAGCACCGCCTGAAAATTGGCCGCCGCGGCCTGGGCGTTAAACGGTTCGCCATTGGAGAAGGTCACATCGTCGCGCAGGGTGAACCACCAGGTTTTACCATCGGCGGTGTGACGCCAGCGGATTGCCAGCCAGGGCTGGACACTGCCGTCAGCCTGATACTTCACCAGCGGTTCATAGACCATGCTTTGGGCAAACATCTGGTTGGGCGTATAGAGATGGGGATTCAGTGGGCCGACGTTAACCGGCCAGGCAGTGGTGAGCTGGTGCTGCGCGGCCTGAGCCAGCAGAGGGACGCAGGCGACCAGCGCCAGCAGGGTGAGGCGGATAATAGACAAGACGGCGATCTCAACGACAGGAAAGTATGACGATTTTAATGATTCATCATACTTTGCGCGTAATCTGGATCAATATTGCGCCGGAAAATATAAGAAAATCGTATTGTTACGCGCAGGCGATAGTCGCCTCCCTGTCCCTCAGGGCGCCCGGAACAGCCCCAGCAGCGTGGCCACCTGTTCGTCGATCGGCGCCAGATCCCGCTTGACGATCAGATGCAGCGGCGTCGCACGGCGCGCGCCGTGGCTGAGGGGCAGTCGCTTCAGCACGCCCTGGTCGAGATGGGGGCGAATGCGCTCTTCCGGCAGCCAGCCGAACCCGACTTGATACATCACCGCATCAATGGCGGCGTCAATGGTGGAGAAGGTCCAGGCGTCACGCGTCGCCTGGCCATCGCCGGTCTGGTCGGCAATGCGCACCAGCGGCCACGGCGCCAGCGCGCTATCCTCCAGCGGCCCCTCCAGCGCGGCGAGAGGATGATCGCGATGGGCGACGGCGATGAAATCAATATTCATCAGCCACTCTCCGCGGCCGGTAATATCCTGGCGGCGGGTCAGCACCATCACATCAGCTTCCGTCCGCGCCGCGCTCTCGTCATCAACGTTTTCCAGCACTTCGGTGAGTCTGACCTGGGTCTGCGGATAGCGCTGCTGAAACTGGCGTAAAATGGCGAACAGCCGCTGGCGCGGGAAAATGCTGTCGACCACCAGATCCAGGCGGGTGCGCGCCCCGTTGCGTAAGGTGGCGGCGTGCGTCTCGACGTAGGCGAAGGCCTGCAGCAGCGGCTTGACCTGATTCAGCAGTAATTCACCCGCGGGAGTGAGCACAGCCCGCCGGCCGGACGGCGCCAGCAGCGCCACGCCTAAGCGCTCCTGCAGCAGCGCGAGGTTATAGCTCACCGATGACTGACTGCGGTTGGTCTCCTCCGCCGCTCTGGCAAAGCTCCCCAATTCCACTACCTTTTCGAGTAACGCCCACTGCTCCAGGGTTGTCTTGTGCATAATCAATCTAAAATTTGGATGTATTTAATCCAAACATAGCGTTATTCATTCATTTTTTAAAGACGTATGCTGTCCTCAACAAAACAGAGGAGAATAAATAATGAGCACTTTCGACAAACATGACCTCAGCGGCTTTATCGGTAAACATCTGGTCTACACCTACGACAACGGCTGGAACTACGAGATTTACGTCAAAAATGGCCACACCCTCGACTACCGTATTCACAGCGGCATCGTCGGCAATCGCTGGGTGAAAGATCAGGAAGCGTACATTGTGCGGGTGGGGGAAAGTATCTACAAAATCTCCTGGACCGAACCGACCGGCACCGACGTCAGCCTGATCGTCAACCTGGGCGACAAACTGTTCCACGGTACAATCTTCTTCCCGCGCTGGATCATGAATAACCCGGAAAAAACCATCTGCTTCCAGAACGATCACATTCCGCTGATGAATTCGTATCGCGATGCCGGCCCGGCCTACCCGACAGAAGTAATTGACGAGTTCGCCACTATCACCTTCATTCGCGACTGTGGCGCGGATAATGACGAGGTCATTAATTGCCCGGCGAGTGAATTGCCTGCGGATTTCCCTGCAAATTTGTAATTCAACAGCAATAAATTTGTGATCTGCGCGAACATTTTGTCATTAAGCGTAACGATCGCTAATTAGAGTATTGTGTATTGGTTTAATTCCCGTTTACTTTCTGCTATTGCGTTCCTGTTTATTTCCACTTAACAGGAACGCTTTCCTGTCATATCCCTGCCATAAAAAATTCCTATCATACTGTTTAGTAATGAGTTATTTCTTATTCTGAGAAAATATTAATTTCTTAATATTATCCTAAGCAAGGTCGACTACATTAATAGTGGTCGAAATACCCTGAAATGGAATGCCGCGCTGAACTCACTTCATTTTAATTTCGTTTAAGTCCGCAGGCGCAGGATATTTTATTCTAACGACCCTGATTTGTGCGTGGGTCAACTACAGAACAGGATGATGATGAGCGATTTTTTGCCTTTTTCGCGCCCGTCGATGGGCGACGCAGAGCTGGCAGCCCTGCGTGAAGTTTTAGCGTCGGGCTGGATCACTACCGGACCGAAGAATCAGGCACTTGAAGCGGCATTCTGCCAGCTGACCGGCAACCGCCACGCGATTGCCGTCAGTTCAGCGACCGGCGGGATGCATGTGACCCTGATGGCGCTGGGTATTGGCCCCGGCGATGAAGTCATTACGCCGTCCCAGACCTGGGTCTCCACTCTCAATATGATCTGCCTGCTGGGCGCCACGCCGGTGATGATCGATGTCGATAACGACAATCTGATGATTACCTCTGCAGCGGTGGAGGCAGCGATCACCTCGCGTACCAAAGCGATAATTCCCGTGCACTACGCCGGGGCGCCAGCCGACATCGACGCCATTCGCGCGGTGGGCGAGCGCCATGGCATTCCGGTGATCGAAGATGCCGCCCATGCGGCCGGTACCCATTATAAAGGCCGCCACGTAGGCTGGCAGGGGACCGCGATTTTCTCGTTCCACGCGATCAAAAACATGACCTGCGCCGAAGGCGGGCTGATTGTCACCGACGACGACGAGCTGGCCTCCCGTATCCGCAGTCTGAAATTTCATGGTCTGGGCGTGGACGCTTATGATCGTCAGACCCACGGTCGCGCGCCGCAGGCGGAGGTGATCACCCCGGGCTTCAAGTACAACCTTGCCGATATCAACGCCGCGCTGGCGCTGGTCCAGCTGGAAAAACTGAGCCACGCCAATCAGCGCCGGACGGAGATTGCCCAGCGCTACCTGCGCGAGCTGGCGGACACGCCGTTTAAACCGCTGAGCGTCCCGACATGGGATCACCAGCACGCCTGGCACTTGTTTATCATCCGCGTCGATGAGGCCGCGTGCGGCATCAGCCGCGACGCGCTGATGGAAAAGCTGAAGGCGATGGGCATCGGCACCGGCCTGCACTTCCGTGCGGCTCATACGCAAAAATATTACCGCGAACGCTTCCCTGAGGTTTCCCTGCCGAATACCGAATGGAACAGCGCCCGCATCTGTTCTCTCCCGTTGTTCCCGGACATGACCGATGACGATGTCACTCGCGTTATCTCCGCACTGCGCCAGTTGTCAGGACGTTGATATGCTTACTTACCCTCCCGTGAAGAAGGTCTCGGTGGTTATCCCGGTTTATAACGAACAGGATAGCCTGCCGGAACTGCTTCGTCGTACGGATGCCGCCTGCGCCACGCTGGGGCGGCAATATGAAATTCTGCTGATCGACGATGGCAGCAGTGACGATTCTGCGCGCATGCTGACCGAAGCCGCCGAGGCGGAAGGCAGCCACGTCGTCGCCGTGTTGTTAAACCGTAACTACGGCCAGCACTCGGCGATCATGGCCGGCTTCAGCCATGTGACTGGCGACTTAATCATTACCCTCGACGCCGACCTGCAAAACCCGCCGGAAGAGATCCCGCGGCTGGTGGCGAAGGCTGATGAAGGTTACGACGTGGTGGGTACTGTTCGCCAGAACCGTCAGGACAGCATCTTCCGTAAAACCGCGTCGAAGATGATCAACCGCCTGATCCAGCGCACCACCGGCAAAGCGATGGGCGATTACGGCTGCATGCTGCGCGCTTACCGCCGCCATATCATCGACGCCATGCTCAACTGCCATGAGCGCAGCACCTTTATCCCGATCCTGGCGAATACCTTCGCCCGTCGCGCGGTGGAGATCCCGGTGATGCATGCCGAGCGCGAATTCGGCGACTCCAAATACAGTTTCATGCGTCTGATTAACCTGATGTATGACCTGGTGACCTGTCTGACCACCACGCCGCTGCGTCTGCTCAGCATTTTCGGCAGCGTGATTGCCCTGCTGGGCTTCGCCTTCGGCCTGCTGCTGGTGGTACTGCGTCTGGCCTTCGGCCCACAGTGGGCGGCGGAAGGGGTGTTCATGCTCTTCGCCGTGCTGTTCATGTTCATCGGCGCCCAGTTTGTCGGGATGGGCCTGCTCGGGGAGTATATCGGACGCATCTATAACGACGTGCGCGCCCGCCCCCGCTACTTTATTCAACGTGTTGTTCGCCAGCCGGAAACGGCATCTAAAGAGGAAGATCGTTCATGAAAGCCGTAGTCTTCGCTTATCACGATATGGGCTGCACCGGTATCCAGGCCCTGCTGGACGCCGGGTATGATATCGCTGCTATTTTCACCCACCCGGATAACCCTGGCGAAAACCATTTCTTTGGCTCTGTGGCGCGCCTTGCCGCCGAGCAGGGCATTCCAGTGTGGGCGCCGGAAGACGTGAACCATCCGCTGTGGATTGAGCGTATCCGCGAGATGAAGCCGGATGTGCTGTTCTCCTTCTACTACCGCAACCTGCTGGGCGATGAGATCCTCAATCTGGCGCCGAAAGGGGCATTTAACCTGCACGGTTCGCTGCTGCCGAAATATCGTGGCCGTGCGCCGCTGAACTGGGTGCTGGTCAATGGCGAAAGCGAAACCGGCGTCACCCTGCACCGCATGGTGAACCGCGCGGATGCCGGTGATATCGTCGCCCAGCAAACCGTGGCGATTGGCCCGGATGACGCGGCCCTGACGCTGCATCGTAAGCTGTGCGCCGCCGCCACTGAGCTGCTGAGCCAGGCGCTGCCCGCCATCCTCGCCGGCACCACGGATGAGCGTCCGCAGGATCACAGCCAGGCAACCTATGTGGGGCGTCGAACCCCGGAAGATGGCCGTCTCGACTGGGAGCAGCCGGCGCAGACCCTGCACAATCTGGTGCGTGCTGTCTCGGATCCGTGGCCGGGCGCCTTCGGCTACGCGGGCGCGAACAAGTTTATCGTCTGGAAATCCCGCGTCCGCCACGATTTGCCGGCAGCTAAACCGGGCACCGTGATCTCCGTTACGCCGCTGATCGTCGCGTGCCAGGACGGGGCGCTGGAGATTGTCACCGGCCAGACCGAACGCGGCGTGTATATGCAGGGCGCTCAGCTGGCGCAGGCGCTGGGCCTGGTGTCCGGGGCGGTGATCAGCAGTAAACCGGTGGTGGCGATTAAGCGCCGCACCCGGGTGCTGATCCTTGGCGTCAACGGCTTTATCGGTAACCACCTGACCGAGCGCCTGCTGCAGGACGACAACTATGAGATTTACGGTCTGGATATCGGCTCCGACGCCATTAGCCGTTTCCTTGACTGCCCGCGTTTCCACTTCGTGGAAGGCGATATCAGCATTCACTCTGAGTGGATCGAATATCACATTAAGAAATGCGACGTGGTGCTGCCGCTGGTGGCCATCGCCACGCCTATCGAATACACCCGCAATCCGCTGCGCGTGTTCGAGCTGGATTTCGAAGAGAACCTGAAGATCATCCGCGATTGCGTGAAATACAATAAGCGCATCATCTTCCCGTCGACCTCGGAAGTGTACGGCATGTGCACCGATAAAAACTTCGACGAAGATAGCTCCAACCTGGTGGTCGGGCCGATCAACAAACAGCGCTGGATCTACTCGGTCTCCAAGCAGCTGCTGGATCGCGTGATCTGGGCCTATGGCGATAAGAACGGCCTGAAGTTCACCCTGTTCCGTCCGTTCAACTGGATGGGGCCGCGCCTGGATAACCTCAACGCCGCGCGTATCGGCAGCTCCCGCGCTATCACCCAGCTGATCCTCAACCTGGTGGAAGGGTCGCCGATCAAGCTCATCGAAGGCGGCAAGCAGAAGCGCTGCTTCACCGATATCAGCGACGGTATCGAAGCGCTATTCCGCATCATCGAGAACAAAGACGGCCGCTGCGACGGGCAGATCATCAACATCGGCAACCCGGATAACGAAGCGAGCATCAAAGAGCTGGCCGAAATGCTGCTCGCCTGCTTCGAACGCCATCCGCTGCGCGATCGCTTCCCGCCGTTCGCCGGCTTCCGTGAAGTGGAAAGCAGCGATTACTACGGGAAGGGCTACCAGGACGTTGAGCATCGTAAGCCGAGCATTCGCAACGCCAAACGCTGCCTGAACTGGGAGCCGAAGGTGGAGATGGAAGAAACTGTCGAACACACGCTGGACTTCTTCCTGCGCACGGTTGAACTGGTGGACGATAAAAATCCATGAAACAGGTCGGCTTACGCATAGATGTCGATACCTTTCGCGGCACGCGGGACGGCGTTCCGCGGTTGCTGGAGCTGCTGGGTCAGCACGGGATCCAGGCAAGCTTCTTCTTCAGCGTCGGGCCGGACAATATGGGGCGCCATCTGTGGCGCCTGATAAAACCGAAGTTTCTGTGGAAGATGCTGCGTTCCAGAGCTGCCTCGCTGTACGGCTGGGATATTCTGCTGGCCGGCACCGCCTGGCCGGGGCGCCGCATCGGCGCAGGGAACGAAGCGGTGATCCGCGCCGCCGCCGAATCTCATGAAGTCGGCCTGCACGCCTGGGACCACTACAGCTGGCAGGCGTGGAGTGGCGTCTGGCCGCAGGAAAGGCTGGCGCTGGAAGTTGAGCGCGGCCTGCTGGAGCTCGAGCGCATCATCGGCCGCCCGGTGACCTGCTCGGCCGTCGCCGGCTGGCGCGCCGATCAGCGAGTGGTTAAAGCCAAAGAATCCTTCGATTTTCTCTACAACAGCGACTGTCGCGGCACGCGGCCGTTTCTGCCCCAGCTCGGCAGCGGCGTCTCTGGTACCGTGCAGATCCCGGTCACGTTGCCAACCTGGGACGAGGCGGTGGGCACGGCGGTGGATATCGCCGGCTTTAACCGCTACCTGCTGGATTGCATCCATCGCGATGCGGGCGTGCCGGTCTATACCATTCACGCTGAAGTGGAAGGCATTGCCTACGCGGATCAGTTCAATGAACTACTGACCATGGCGGCGGAAGAGGAAATTCAGTTTTGCCCACTGAGCCAGCTGCTGCCCGCTGACTTTAGCGAGCTGCCCTCAGGCAAAGTGGTTCGTGGTGAACTGGCTGGCCGGGAAGGCTGGCTCGGACGTGAACAATTACTGACTTCGGGTGTTTGATGAAAAGCATTCGCTATGGCGTCTCTCTGATTGCGCTGTTTGCGCTGTATTATCTGCTGCCGCTCAATTTCCGTTTGCTCTGGCAACCCGACGAAACCCGCTACGCGGAGATCAGCCGTGAAATGCTGGCCACCGGCGACTGGGTGGTGCCGCATTTTCTCGGCCTGCGCTACTTCGAAAAGCCGATTGCCGGTTACTGGATCAACAGTATCGGTCAGTGGCTGTTTGGTCATAATAACTTCGGCGTACGCTTCGGGTCGGTCTTCGCCATCACCATGACCGCCCTGCTGGTGGCCTGGCTGGCGTGGCGCGTCTTTCGCGACAAAAAGGTCGCGGTCCTGTCGCCGGTGATTTTCCTTACCGCGATGCTGGTGTATGCGATTGGCACCTATGCGGTGCTGGACCCGATGATCACCCTGTGGCTGGCGTTGGCGATGTGTAGCTTCTGGGGCGCGGCGCAGGCGCAGCGCCCCAGCGGCAAAATACTGGGCTACGTGCTGCTGGGCGTCGCCTGCGGGATGGGGGTGATGACCAAAGGCTTCCTGGCGCTGGCGGTGCCGGTGGTGGGCGTTCTGCCGTGGGTGATCGCCCGTAAACGCTGGCGTGAAGTGCTGACCTACGGTTGGCTGGCAGTGGCGGTCTGTACGCTGGTGGTGCTGCCCTGGGGGCTGGCTATCGCCCAGCGCGAGCCGGACTTCTGGCGCTACTTCTTCTGGGTCGAGCATATTCAGCGTTTTGCTGAAAAAGACGCCCAGCACAAAGCGCCGTTCTGGTACTACATCCCGTTCCTGATTGCCGGCAGCCTGCCGTGGCTGGCCCTGCTGCCGGGGGCGCTGAAGCGCGGCTGGCTTGAGCGCGATGAGGCCCGCGGCGCGCTGTATCTGTTAGGTTGGGTGGCGATGCCGTTCCTGTTCTTCAGTATCGCCAAAGGCAAACTGCCGACCTATATCCTGCCGTGCTTTGCGCCGCTGTCGATCCTGATGGCCCGCTACGCGCTGGAGGCCGCAAAGACCGGCGCGAAAGCGCTGCGCATCAACGGGATGATCAACCTGGGCGTTGGCCTGCTGGGGCTTATCGCCGTGCTGGTGGTCTCGCCGTGGGGCTTCATGCACAAGCCGGTGTGGAGCAAGATTGAGCTGTATAAATGTCTGCTGGCGGCCATCGCTTTTGCCGTCTGGGCGCTGATGGGCTGGCTGGCGATGAAAGACGCTGGTCGCCGTTGGAGCCTGGCCGCGCTCTGTCCGCTCGGCCTGGCGCTGCTGGTGGGCTTCGCCATCCCGGACCGGGTTATCGACAGCAAACAGCCGCAGTTCCTCGTGGATATCGTCAGCGAATCCCTGCAGCCCAGCCGCTACGTCCTGACCAACAACGTCGGGATCGCCGGCGGCCTGGCCTGGGAGCTGAAGCGAAGCGATATTATTATGTTCGACAAACAGGGTGAGCTGAAGTACGGTCTCGACTGGCCGGATGCTCAGGGAAGCTTTGTCAGCCAGGCCGGTTTTGCCGACTGGCTGGCCGTGCACCGTCAGCAGGGGCCGGTATCGCTGGTGCTGTTGATGGATAAAGGAGAGAGTATGGTCGACTTACCGTTACCGAAACCAGATAACGCCTACGAGCTGGGTCGGGTGGTCTTCCTTCAGTACCTGCCGCAATGAGCGTCTGGATCTGTCTGGTGTTCGCCAGCCTGCTGAGCTGCGCCGGACAGCTCTGCCAGAAACAGGCGACCCGCCCGTCCCGTCGCGGACGGCGGAGTCGCCATATACTCTTCTGGTTGGGGATGGCGCTGTTATGTCTGGGCTGCGGCATGCTGCTGTGGCTGAGCGTCCTGCAGTCTATTCCGGTCAGCATCGCCTATCCGATGCTGAGTCTGAATTTCGCCTGGGTTACCCTCGCGGGCTGGGGCATCTGGCATGAGCCGGTCGCCCGTCGCCACTGGCTTGGCGTCGGGTTGATCGTCGTGGGCATTGTCATTCTGGGGACCAGCGTCTGATGGGCTTTTTCTGGGCATTACTCAGCGTCGGCCTCGTCAGCGCCGCGCAGTTGCTGCTGCGCAGCGCCATGGTGGCCTTGCCGCCGCTGACCGATATTGTGGCATTTCTCCAGCATCTGCTGCATTTCCAGCCCGGGACTTTCGGCCTGTTTTTCGGCCTGCTGGGCTACCTGCTGTCGATGGTCTGCTGGTACTTTGCCCTCCATCGCCTGCCGCTGTCGAAAGCGTATGCCCTGCTGAGCCTGAGCTATATCCTCGTGTGGGCCGCCGCCATCTGGCTGCCCGGCTGGCATGAGCCATTCTACTGGCAATCGCTGCTGGGCGTGGCGATCATCGTCGTCGGCGTATTGACCATCTTCTGGCCGGTGAAACGCCGCTAGCCGGGGAGCCGGCTTTTGGGACGGCCCGGGCCGAGCAGGATCGCCAGCTTGCTGCCCCCGACGGTGGTTTCCATCCAGATTTTACAGACGCTGGTTAACGGCACCGAGAGCAGCATTCCCACCGGCCCCAGCAGCCAGCCCCAGACCAACAACGACAGGAACACCACCAGGGTCGACATCCCCAGCCGGTGGCCCATCATGCGCGGCTCCACCATGTTGCCCAGCACCATATGCACCACCAGAAACAGCGCTCCTACCAACAGGCACTCATAGATGCCGCTGAACAGCAGCGCCTGCAGCATGGGGGGGATAGCGGAGATGGCGGAGCCAATGTTCGGCACATAGTTCAGCAAAAACGCCAGCACCCCCCACATCAGGGCGAACTGTACCCCCATCGCCAGCAGCCCCAGCCAGACAATCAGCCCGGTCCACAGGCTAATCAGCGTCTTCAGCGCCAGATAATGGGTGACGCCTTTCAGCGCCCGGTGCAATCCGGCGATATGCAGGCGCGGGTTATTGAGGGCAAAACGCAGTTTGTAGGGCAGGTGGCGAACCTCAAACAGCATAAAGATCACCGTCATCACCAGCAGCACGATGCTGGCCATCGCCCCGGAAAGCTGGGTCATCAGCGTCGTGGCCCAGGTCATCAGCCGTTCTGAATCCATGCGTCGCAGCATGCGCTCCGGATTGATATGCAGATTGAGAAAGGGGAGATACTCCTGGAGCTGGAGGATCTTGCGCGTCAGGGCGCGGTTGAAATCGGGCAGCATGGCGACAAAGTCATTGAGCGACGCCGCCAGCACGCCAAGTAGCGCGGTAAGCATCACCAGCATCGCCGTCACCACCAGGGTTATAGCGAACGGGCGGCGCACGCCGCGGCGAATGCACCAGGTCACCAGCGGGTTGAGGACAATAGCGAAAAACAGCGCCAGTAGCAGCTGCACCAGGATATCGGCGGCGGCGTGGATCCCGGCGAGGATAATCACCAGCGCCGCCAGCTTAAGTAAAATATGAAGCCCGGCTTTATCAGCCTGCGGAGGGGACATAGGTATTCCTTTTATGAGTCGTGCCAGATAAGTGTAGCGGTTCGCCGACTGCCAATATTCCGAAAGGAGGGCTGCTTTTACGCCGACAGCGTGGTAATAGTGAAAGCTGGTTGTTGAAATCTGGTGGAACCTGATGCCCGAACCCGTCGCCGAACCGGCGCTCAATGGACTGCGCCTCAATCTGCGGATTGTCTCTGTCGTTATCTTTAACTTTGCCAGCTACCTCACCATCGGCCTGCCGCTGGCGGTGCTGCCCGGCTATGTTCATGATGTCATGGGCTTTAGCGCTTTCTGGGCCGGGCTGGTGATTAGCCTGCAATATTTCGCCACGCTGCTCAGCCGCCCGCATGCCGGGCGCTATGCCGACCTGTTGGGACCGAAAAAGATTGTCGTCTTCGGCCTCTGTGGCTGCCTTTTGAGCGGCCTGAGCTATCTGCTGGCCGCCTGGGGCAGCGGCTGGCCACTGATTAGCCTGCTGCTGTTATGCCTCGGACGGGTGATCCTCGGTATCGGCCAGAGCTTTGCCGGCACCGGGTCGACGCTGTGGGGCGTTGGTGTGGTCGGTTCACTGCATATCGGGCGGGTGATCTCGTGGAACGGGATTGTGACCTATGGGGCGATGGCGATGGGGGCGCCGCTCGGCGTGCTCTGTTACTCACGGATTGGCCTCAGCGGCCTGGCGGTGGTCATTATGGCGGTGGCCCTGGTGGCTATCCTCTGTGCGCTGCCGCGCGCGGCAGTGAAGGCCGCCAAAGGGAAAGCGATGTCGTTTCGCGCGGTGCTCGGCCGCGTCTGGCCCTACGGCATGGCGCTGGCGTTGGCCTCCGCCGGCTTCGGGGTGATCGCCACCTTTATCACGCTGTTTTATGATGCCAAAGGCTGGGACGGCGCGGCTTTCGCGCTGACGTTATTCAGCTGCGCGTTCGTTGGCACGCGGCTGGTGTTTCCCAACGGCATTAACCGCCTCGGCGGGCTGAACGTGGCGATGCTCTGCTTTAGCGTGGAGATTATCGGTCTGCTGCTGGTTGGCATTGCCGATACGCCGCTGCTGGCGAAAATCGGTACCTTCCTTACCGGAGCTGGGTTTTCGCTGGTCTTCCCGGCGCTGGGCGTGGTGGCGGTCAAAGCGGTGCCGCAGCACAATCAGGGGGCGGCGCTGGCGACCTATACCGTGTTTATGGACCTGTCGTTGGGCGTCACCGGACCGCTGGCCGGATTGCTGATGGCGTGGATCGGGATCTCGATGATTTATCTCGCCGCGGCGGGGCTGGTGATGGCGGCGCTGCTGTTGGGCTGGCGGCTAAAAAAACGGCCCCCGGTTAGCGAACCGGAGGCCATCGCACCAGGCCAGTAATTACTGGATGGTGAGGGTGTTGATGATGCTTTCCGCTTCGGTCTGCGCCTGCTGCTGGTTGTCCGCCGGCAGGGTAACCTGCAGGGTCAGCAGTTTGTCATCCACTTTGCCAAGCAGTACGGAAGACCAGGCGGTCTGCCCCTTGGCAGAGATGATGCTGTCCAGCTGCTGCAGGGTATGGCCTTTAATCTCCAGTGGTTTATTGCTCACCACCTGCAGCTGCGGGTCGCGGCTGCGCTGCTGATCTTCCAGGCGTTTCGCCAGCACTGCCAGATCTTCATTGGTGCTGTCACCGACGATGACGATGACCGCTTTCTGGCCGGTAGCGTCAGAGTAGACGTGCATATTGTTCGCCTGGGTACCCAGTTTGCCGCTCTGGTCGGCCATGCCCGCAGGCAGGGTGAAGCTCAGCTTGCCATCCAGCAGGCTGATTGCCTGGCCGCTGGCATTGCTCTCCGCTGCTGCGCCAACGGTTGGCGCTTTTGAATCGCTGTTATCGCAGGCGGCAAGCCCCATCACCAGCAGGCCAATACCGACATATTTAACCAAATTGCGCATTGACATCTTCCTTTCGATAAACGGCCACTAATGGCTCATCCGGCTATCTTAACACATCAGCCCGCGAGTACCTTTAACTCGGCTGTAATGCCGACAAATCAGATTTATCCGCCAGTCTTTTCAACAGCATATTTAACAGCACGCCATACATCGGCAGGAAGAAAATAATGCTGATAAGCACTTTAAAGCTGTAGTCGACGAGGGCGATTTCCCCCCAGTGGGCGGCCATAAACGGGTCCGGGCTGCGCCAGAAAGCGATAAAGAAGAACGCTACGGTATCGCTGATGTTGCCGAACAGCGTCGAGGCGGTGGGGGCCAGCCACCAGCGGCGGCTCTGCCGCAGACGGTTGAAGACATGAACGTCAAGGATCTGCCCCAGCGCATAGGCCATAAAGCTGGCGACGGCGATGCGCGCGACGAAGAGATTAAAGGTGCCCAGCGCGGCAAAGCCCTGCCATTCGCCCATGTAGAACAGCGCGGAGATGCCATAAGAGATGGCCAGCGCCGGGACCATCACCGCGAAAATGATGCGTCGCGCCAGCGGGGCGCCAAAAATGCGCACCGTCAGGTCGGTGGCGAGAAAGATAAACGGAAAACTAAACGCGCCCCAGGTGGTATGGAAACCAAAAATGGAGATCGGCAGTTGAACCAGATAGTTGCTGGAGGTGATCACCAGCAGATGAAATAGCGAAAGCCAGACGAGCGCTTTTTTGCGCTGTACGGTAGAAAACGGATTCATATTGTGACCTTTTTATGCCCGTCATGCTTCAGATGAATGAGCAATCGGCAGCGGAACGTTGGGGTGAGGGAACCCAATAAAAAACGGCTGCATAATACTGCGTTACCGGCGTAATGCAATGGTTGTTTTTCGCGCAAACGTTAACCTGGCTTGCGTGCTGGCAAAGTGGGGGTAAACTAGGGCCGTTTTGTTGATGTGAGACTAAAATGAGCGAACTTTTCTCCACTCCTGACCACACCCTGGATGCCCTGGGGCTCCGTTGCCCAGAGCCGGTCATGATGGTGCGTAAAACCGTGCGGACGATGCCGGTCGGCGAGACGCTGCTGATTATTGCTGACGATCCGGCCACCACCCGCGATATCCCGGGATTCTGTCGCTTTATGGAGCATGAGCTGGTGGCCCAGGAAACTGAAGCCTTGCCGTACCGCTATCTGATCCGCAAAAGCCACTGAACCTTTCCCGGATAGCGGCGCGTAGCGCCTTATCCGGGCTACCGAATGTTACGAAATCGTAGCCCTGCTAAGCGCAGCGCGAGCAGGGAATGCCCCGGATGGCGGCGCGTTGCGCCTTATCCGGGCTACCGAATGTTACGAAACCGTAGCCCTGCTAAGCGCAGCGCGAGCAGGGAAGACGGAGTCTATGCTACAACTTCTTACGCAATAACCGCAGCGCGTTAGCCGTTACCAGCACCGTGGCGCCGGTATCCGCCAGCACCGCCAGCCATAACCCGGTCAGGCCAAGCAGGGTGGTGACGAGGAAAATCCCCTTCAGCCCTAAGGCAATCGCGATGTTCTGGCGGATATTGGCGTGGGTGGCGCGCGCCAGGGAAATCATCTGCGCCAGGCCAGTCAGACGGTTATGGGTCAGCGCGGCGTCCGCCGTCTCCAGCGCCACGTCGGTGCCGCTGCCCATGGCGATGCCGATGGTGGCCGCTTTCATCGCCGGGGCGTCGTTGATGCCGTCGCCGACCATCGCCAGCGGCGCATCGGCATTCAGCGCCATGACGGCTTTCACTTTGTCTGCCGGCAGCAGACCAGCGCGGAATTCCAGCCCCAGTTCGCTGGCGATGGCCGCCGCAGCGCGCGGGTTATCCCCGGTAAGGATCACCCCCTGAACGCCCAGCTGATGCAAGGCATCCACTGCCTGACGCGCGTCGTCGCGCAGGGTGTCGCGCAGCGCCAGAATGCCGAACAGCGTCTCGCCGCGCCTCACCAGCACTACCGTTTGCCCGGCGCTCTCCAGTTGCTGGATCTGTGCCTCATGCTCTGCCGGAGCGGCTTTGCTGGCGGCGCAGATCAGGATGCGGCTGCCGTTGACTTCGGCTTCGATACCAGAGCCCGCCAGCGCCCGCTGGCCGCTGGCCTGCGGAATGCTCAGCTGACGCCGCTGCGCTTCACGGACGATGGCCTGCGCCAGCGGGTGGCTGGAGCCTTGCTCCACCGCCGCCGCCAGCGCCAGCAGCGCATTGTCGTCAACTTCGGCCGTGGCAATAACCGAAGTCACCTGCGGCTGGCCGACGGTCAGGGTGCCGGTTTTATCGAACGCCACCTGGCGCACCTGGCCCAGCTGTTCCAGCGCCGCGCCGCCTTTGATTAGCGCTCCGCGGCGGGCGGCGACTGCCAGGCCGGAGGTGATGGCCGCCGGCGTGGAGATGACCAGCGCGCATGGACAGCCGATCAGCAGCAGCGTCAGTCCTTTATAAATCCACGGTAGCCAGGCGCTGGTGAAGAACAGCGGCGGGACAATGGCGACCAACAAGGCGACCACCATAATCGCCGGGGTGTAGATCCGGCTGAAACGGTCGATGAAGCGCTCGATCGGCGCCCGACGCTCCTCTGCCTCTTCAATCAGCTTCAGGATGCGGTCGATGGCGCTGTCGCCCGGTTCGGATATCACGGTAAGCTGCACCAGGCGATCGACGCTGGTGGCGCCCGCCGCTACCCGTTCCCCGGCCTGACGCTCCACCGGCACCGACTCGCCGGTCAGGGCGCTTTCATCAAAGCTGGCAAAGGGCGACAGCAGCTGGCCATCCGCCGGCAGACGCCCACCGGCAGCCACTTCAATCACATCTCCAGGCCGCAGATCGCGCTGGGCGACGGTTTCCCGCACGCCGTTGCGCAGGCGAATGGCGGTGTCGGGCTTCAGCGCCATCAGCGCGCTCACCCCCTGCCGCGCGCGGCTGGCGGCCCAGCCTTCGAGACGCTCGCCGATCAGGAACAGCAGCAGCACCATCGCCGCCTCTGCGGTGGCGCCGATAAACAGCGCTCCGATGGCGGCAATGCTCATCAGCGTTTCAATGGCGAACCAGCTCCCGCTCTTGATCAGGCGCAGCGCCTGGCGGGCAACCGGCCACAGGCCGACAAGAGTGGTGGCAATGAAGGCCAACTGGCCGGCAGGGTGGTTGGCCTGCTCCAGCCCCCAGCTCAGAGCCATCATGATAACCAGCGTCAGCAACGACAGATTGTCGCGCAGCAGTGACCCTCGGGTTTGCTCTACTGCGGGGGCATTGGCATCGCGCAGTGTATAGCCCGCCTGGCGGACCGCGTTCTCAACCTGAGCGCGGACATCGCCCTCGGCGTTAACCAGCAGCTTTTCTGTGGCGAACAGCACCTGGACCTGACTGACCCCAGGCACCTGACGAACCGCGGTTTCCACCTTGCGGGCGCAGGCGGCGCAGTCCATGCCATCTACCTGCCAGCGGTAGCGAGCGTCGTTAAGCGCTTCGGCGACAGGGGCGGAGTCTGTAGTGCAGGCATGGTCTGTGCAGCAGCTCTCCGCCGGGGCGGTTGCTCGCCGTATGGTGAAAGACGAGAATTGTGGGACTTTTTTATCCTGCGCGTCTGGAGTCGACATGGCACCCTCCGGGAAATGATAATTTTCTCATTAGCCGTAGGATACACTCTGGAGTCGACTCCAGAGTCAAGGACTAAATTACAGGTACAGCGCGCGCACGATCAGGAAGTGGCCGGCAAAGTAGAATGCGGCGGCGATGGCGTTATCGGCGCGGAAGCGGCGACGATAATGGCTTACCAGCCACACAGCATTGCTCAGCAGCAGCAGGGCGGCGCCGGCGAAACCAGACAGTGCGGTGTTAGTGGGACGGGCAAACCACAGCTCACCGGCCAGCCAGACCATCACCAGCGTCATCCCGATAAAGGTCAGCACCGGCATTTTCATCTCTTCCAGTCGGCTCCAGATCACCGCCATCAGCAGCGCACCGAATACCAGCAACACCAGCGGCAGCGGCCAGAAGAACGACAGCGTCAGCTGGCTGGCGAACCAGATGGTATACAGCAGATGCGACAGAAAGAAGGCGCCTACTGCATACATCACTCGCTGACGCGGCAGCAGGGTCAGGGCGTCGCCGAGCAGCGAAGCGCACAGGCCGGCCAGCACCAGATAGCTGATGGCATTGAACATTGGCGCCTGCCAGGCCAGTAACAGCAACAGAATCAGGGTGACAGGTTTAAATACCCAGCGTCGCCAGGCCGGCCCGCGATAGGATGCATCGACATAAAGCCATGCGGAGAAACAGACAGCAATAAATGACCAAAGCATAGTAAGTCCCTGTATCTGTTATCATAAAGAAAGTTACGGATGCGAGATGCTACTACTCAGTGTAGTGGTTTGGCGTAGCAGATGACAATGTTATTCCCGACGCAGTATGCTTATTCCTGATGTTTTTTATGGGTAACCTTGATGAGTAAAATGCCCCTCTTTTTTGTTCTGGTCGTCGCGGTGATTGTGGTGGCGGCTTCGTTTCGCTATGTTCAGCAGCGCCGTGAGAAACAGGCGAATGACGCCGCCCCGTTGCTACAAAAGCGGGTTATTGTCAGTAATAAGCGGGAAAAAGTGATTAACGATCGACGCTCGCGGCAGCAGACGGTGACGCCCGCGGGTAGTGAAATGCGCTATGAGGCGAGCTTTCGCCCTGAAACCGGTGGGCTGGAGGTAGTGTTTCGCCTTGACGCGCCGCAATATCACGCGCTGAGCGTCGGCGATCGCGGGATGTTGAGTTATAAGGGCACAGCGTTCGTGGCGTTTACGCCCGATCCCTGAGCCCTTTTCAGGACTACTTTTTCAGCGTCGCCTTCAGTTTTTTCTGCCAGGCGACGAGCTCAAACACGCCGAAAATAAAAATGCGGATTTGCTCAAAGCGGCTCAGCGGCGGCGCCTCTTTCGGCTGCGTCGCCTTGAGCAGTGTCAGCTGCAGACCGTGCATCAGGATCATGAAAATCAGCGCGACGTTGACGAAGATATTCAGCGGCTTCGGAAAGGGCTGAAACAGATTCAATAGCAGAAAGGCCCAGACGCACAGCATCAGCAGGCGGCCTAAATTAATCAGCATGGTGCTCTCCTTGGGCCTCACGTTGGTAAAGACGGTAGGCGACCTGTCCGGCCACTTTTTCACGATACAACTGCCAGTTAGCTGGCACCGGCGGTAAGCCGTTTTCGACTTCGCTTTCGACGTACACCAGGGCCTCATCGGCCAGCCAGCCTTGTGTCTCCAGCAGATGTAGCGTCTCCTCCAGCAGCCCCTGACGAAACGGCGGGTCGACGAACACGATCTGGTGCGGGGTACCCGGCTGGCTCAGGAAGCTGAGGGTATTGGTGGTGATCACTTTGCCGCGATCTGCTTTCAGGGTGGCGAGATTTTTTTGCAGCTGCTGGGCTACGCCGCGCTCCATCTCCAGAAGCGTGGTGCTGGCCGCATAGCGGGACAGTGCTTCCAGCCCCAGCGCGCCGCTGCCGGCAAAGCAATCGAGGCAGTGCGCGTCAACAATAGACGGCGCCAGCCAGTTAAAAAGGGTTTCGCGAACCCGGTCGGTGGTCGGCCGCAGGCCCGGGCTCTCCGGCACCGGTAATTTACGGCCGCGCCATTGCCCGCCGATGATGCGGATCTGGCCGCTGCCCGCGTGGTTTGGTTTTTTCATCTCTCTGCTCAAGTCTCAACTTCCGGCCTGCTATTCTAGCGATGGACGGCGGTTGACGAAACCTTAATCCGGGGGCGGTGATGCGAGTTAAGTTAAGTGATAGACTATCCAACTAATTTCATCATTTTTTCAGCTTCAGATGAAGCTGTGCCATGAATAAACAGCGAGGAGTGTGGTCGCAAATGGCAAAAGAGAAAAAACGTGGCTTCTTTTCCTGGCTGGGCTTTGGACAGAAAGAACAGGCACAGGAAACCGAGACTGAACAAAAAGTAGAAGAACAACAAGCGGTTGTCGAAGAGACTCCGGCGGTTGAAACCCCTGCTGAGCCGAGCGCGCCGAAAGCAGATCCGGAAGCGTTTGCTGAAGACGTCGTCGAAGTGACCGAGACGGTTGTCGAAAACGAAAAAGCGCACCTCGCGGAGCCTGTCAGCGTGCAGGAAGAAGAGTGGGTGGAGACGCCTGCTCTGACCGAAGAAGCGCCTGTTGTTGAACCGGAGCCCGCGGTCAGCGAACGGCCTGAACAGCCTGCGGTGGTTGAGCCGCTGGCGGAAGAGGTGATCGCCGAACCGGTGGTGGCGGAAGCCGTAGCTGAGCAGCCTGTGGAAGACATCGTCGTCCAGCCGCAGGAGACAGAAGCGCCCGAAGAGGACGCGCCGTTAAGCGATGAAGAGCTGGAAGCGCAGGCGCTGGCGGCCGAGGCGGCCGAAGAGGCGGCGGTGGTGGTGCCGGAGCCCGAGGACGAGGCGCCGGTGGAAGCGCTGGCTCAGGAGCAGGAAAAACCGACGAAAGAAGGCTTTTTCGCCCGCCTCAAGCGTAGCCTGCTGAAAACCAAACAAAATCTCGGTTCCGGATTTATCAGCCTGTTCCGTGGCAAAAAGATCGACGATGATCTGTTTGAAGAGCTGGAAGAGCAACTGCTGATCGCCGACGTCGGGGTGGAGACCACCCGCAAGATCATTACCAACCTCACGGAAGGCGCCAGCCGTAAGCAGCTGCGCGATGCGGAAGCGCTGTACGGCCTGCTGAAAGAAGAGATGGGCGAGATTCTCGCCAAAGTAGACGAGCCGCTGAACGTTGAAGGCAAAACGCCCTTTGTTATCCTGATGGTTGGCGTGAACGGGGTGGGGAAAACCACCACCATCGGCAAGCTGGCGCGTCAGTTTGAGCAGCAGGGTAAATCGGTGATGCTGGCGGCGGGGGATACCTTCCGTGCGGCGGCGGTGGAACAGCTGCAGGTCTGGGGTCAGCGTAACAATATCCCGGTGATTGCCCAGCATACCGGCGCGGACTCCGCCTCGGTGATTTTTGACGCCATTCAGGCGGCGAAGGCGCGCCATGTTGACGTACTGATTGCCGATACTGCCGGTCGTCTGCAGAATAAATCGCATCTGATGGAAGAGCTGAAGAAGATTGTCCGGGTGATGAAAAAACTGGATGTCGATGCACCGCATGAGGTGATGTTAACCATCGACGCCAGCACCGGGCAGAATGCCATTAGCCAGGCCAAACTGTTCCATGAAGCGGTAGGTTTGACCGGGATCACCCTGACCAAGCTGGACGGCACCGCCAAAGGCGGCGTGATCTTCTCGGTGGCCGATCAGTTCGGCATTCCGATTCGCTATATTGGCGTCGGCGAGCGTATTGAGGATCTGCGTCCGTTTAATGCGGGCGACTTTATTGAGGCACTTTTTGCCCGAGAGGATTAAGAATGATTCGCTTTGAACAAGTCAGCAAAGCCTATCTCGGTGGGAGACAAGCGCTGCAGGGGGTGACCTTCCACCTGCAGCCGGGCGAGATGGCGTTTCTGACCGGCCATTCCGGCGCAGGGAAGAGTACCCTGCTGAAGCTTATCTGTGGTATCGAACGGCCCAGCGCCGGGAAAATCTTCTTCAGCGGTCATGAAATCAGCCGTCTGAAGAGCCGTGAGGTGCCGTTCCTGCGCCGCCAGATCGGTATGATTTTCCAGGACCACCATTTGCTGATGGATCGTACCGTGTATGACAACGTGGCGATCCCGCTGATTATCGCCGGCGCCAGCGGCGATGACATTCGTCGTCGCGTCTCGGCGGCGCTGGATAAGGTCGGCCTGCTGGACAAAGCGAAGAATTTTCCCATTCAGCTCTCCGGCGGTGAGCAGCAGCGCGTGGGGATTGCCCGTGCGGTGGTCAACAAGCCGGCGGTGCTGCTGGCGGATGAACCGACCGGTAACCTCGACGAGGCGCTCTCGGAGGGGATTTTACGTCTGTTTGAAGAATTTAACCGCGTTGGGGTGACGGTACTGATGGCCACGCACGATCTGGGGCTTATCTCCAGTCGTCCGTACCGCGTGCTGACGCTTAGCGACGGCCATCTGCATGGAGGCATTCGGGGTGAATAAGCGCGACGCAATGAACCAGATTCGCCAGTTCGGCAGCAAGTTCGATCGCCTGCGCAACGCGGCGGGCGGTGGCGGTGGCGGCGGGCGCAATGCGCCAAAACGGCCGAAAGCGGCGCCTAACCCGGCCTCGCGTAAGAGCAACGTGTTCAACGAGCAGGTGCGCTATGCCTGGCACGGCGCGCTGCAGGATTTAAAAAGCACGCCGCTGGCGACCTTCCTGACGGTAATGGTCATCGCCATATCGTTGACCCTGCCAAGCGTCTGCTACATGGTTTACAAAAACGTCAGCAGCGCGGCGTCCCAGTATTACCCCTCGCCGCAGATCACCGTTTATCTGGAAAAAACGCTGGATGACGATGCCGCGGCGCGGGTGGTGGGCCAGCTGCAGGCGGAGCAGGGCGTCGACAAGGTAAACTATTTGTCCCGTGACGAGGCGCTGGGGGAGTTCCGTAACTGGTCAGGCTTTGGCGGCGCCCTGGATATGCTGGAGGAGAACCCGCTGCCGGCGGTCGCCATCGTGGTGCCGAAGCTGGATTTCCAGAGCACCGAGGCGCTGAATACCCTGCGCGATCGGGTCTCGCGGATCCAGGGGGTGGATGAGGTGCGGATGGACGATAGCTGGTTTGCTCGTCTCTCCTCGCTGACCGGGCTGGTAGGCCGCGTGTCGGCGATGATCGGCGTGCTGATGGTGGCGGCGGTGTTCCTGGTGATTGGCAACAGCGTGCGCCTGAGCATCTTCGCCCGCCGCGATACCATTAACGTGCAGAAGCTTATCGGCGCCACCGACGGGTTTATCCTGCGTCCGTTCCTCTACGGCGGGGCGCTGCTGGGTTTCTCCGGCGCGTTTTTATCGCTGATCCTGTCGGAGATTCTGGTAATGCGCCTTTCGTCGGCGGTGACCGAAGTGGCGAAGGTGTTTGGCACCCAGTTTGAGCTGAGCGGCTTAGGCTTTGACGAGTGCCTGTTGATGCTGATTGTCTGCTCGATGATCGGTTGGGTCGCCGCCTGGCTGGCGACAGTGCAACATTTACGTCACTTTACTCCCGATTAATAAAAGCGTGATATAATCTTTCCCTGCTGCAATGAGTTCCTGTTCGCAGGGAAAGATACCGCAAGCTTGTTCTCCTTTTCCTGCCCTCACTTTTTCATCGTGGTGTCACATTTTGTGCGTAATTTATTCACACCGTTGCATGGAACTTGTGGATAAAATCACTGTCTGATACTAATGTGAGTGATATTCTCGTTGCTCATGAATGCTGGCATGCTTGTTGCCTGATGGGGACAAGACCGCGTCAGAAGATATCAATTGAGAGGATTTGAATGACCAAAGAAATGCAAACTTTAGCTTTAGCCCCCGTTGGTAACCTGGAATCGTATATCCGGGCCGCTAACACTTGGCCGATGCTGTCGGCTGATGAAGAGCGGGAGCTTGCTGAAAAGCTGCATTACCAGGGCGATCTGGAAGCAGCGAAAAAGCTGATTCTGTCTCACCTGCGCTTTGTTGTTCACATTGCTCGTAACTACTCGGGCTATGGCCTGCCGCAGGCGGATCTGATCCAGGAAGGCAATATCGGCCTGATGAAAGCCGTGCGTCGCTTCAACCCGGAAGTGGGTGTGCGCCTGGTCTCCTTCGCCGTGCACTGGATTAAAGCCGAAATTCACGAATACGTGCTGCGCAACTGGCGTATTGTGAAGGTCGCTACCACCAAAGCACAACGTAAGCTGTTCTTTAACCTGCGTAAAACCAAACAGCGTCTGGGTTGGTTCAACCAGGATGAAGTGGAAATGGTGGCCCGTGAGCTGGGCGTGTCGAGCAAAGACGTCCGCGAGATGGAATCCCGTATGGCGGCCCAGGACATGACGTTTGACATGTCGTCCGACGATGAGTCCGACAGCCAGCCGATGGCGCCGGTCCTGTATCTGCAGGACAAAACGTCTAACTTTGCCGACGGCATCGAAGATGACAACTGGGAAGAGCAGGCGGCGAATAAGCTGACTGACGCGATGCAGGGCCTGGACGAGCGTAGCCAGGACATCATCCGCGCCCGCTGGCTGGACGAAGACAACAAGTCCACGCTGCAGGAACTGGCCGACCGCTACGGCGTCTCTGCAGAGCGCGTGCGTCAGCTGGAAAAGAACGCCATGAAAAAACTGCGTGCCGCTATCGAAGCCTGATACGCCACGCCTGCCTGATACCTGATATCAGGCTCCCCGATAACGCCCCGCCTCAGGTTGGGGCGTTTTGTTTTTCTGCGTCCTCCCGGGGCAGGAGCATCTGCGGGCAGTGCGTCTGCAGGCAGCCGAGTAAGACGCTGAACGCCGGCGCCATCTGCTCTTCGGGCTGGCTGGCAAATCCCATCAGTAATCCTTTCTTCCGCGCCGCCGTCAGGTAGTAGCGCGACAGCGGCCGCACCAGAATGTGCTGCGCATTGGCCTCTCTGGCGATCGCCACATCGTCCGCCTCCGCGGGCAAATTGAGGATCAAATGCAGCCCGGCATTATCGCTGAAGTCAGACAGGGCGTACGGCATGCAATGCCGCTGGATAAGCTCGGTTAAAAAGGCGCGGCGACGGCTGTAGAGCAGCCGCATGCGGCGGATATGGGCCGAATAGTGGCCGGCGGTAATAAACTCCGCCAGCGCCATCTGGATCAGCGAATGGCCGCCGCGGTAAAGCTCGGCGTGGGCGTGCTTCAGGTCGCTGACCAGCGGCCGCGGGATCACCACGTAGCCCAGGCGCAGGCCGGGATAGAGCGTCTTGCTGAAGGTGCCGATATAGACCACCGGGGCGTCGGCGACCAGACCCTGCAGGGCGGGGATCGGCTGACCGGAAAAGCGAAACTCGCTGTCATAATCATCTTCGACGATCCAGCTTCCCTGCTGGCGGGCGAGCGCCAGCAGCCGCTGGCGGCGCTCAAGGCTCATCACCGCGCCCAGCGGATACTGGTGGGAAGGCGTAACGAAGATCAGCCTCGGCGCATCATCAACTGTCTCCGGCGGGCACAGGCCGTTGGCATCGACGGTCAGGGGCTCTGCCCGAACATCGTTCATCGCCAGCACGTGGCGGATCCCCCAGTAGGAAGGCTCCTCCACCCACGCCAGATCGCCGTTATCACACAGCATGCGTGTGACCAGATCGATCGCCTGGTGGATCCCCTCGGTGATAAGAATTTGATCTGACTGACAGTGGACGCCGCGCGACACCCGCAGATAATCCACCAGCGCCTGCTGCAGCTCCGGTGTTCCGCCGTTGCAGCTGTAGCTGAGCCGCTCCGGTTTTGGTCGACGGCTGATGCGGGCCTGGATCTTGCTGAACAGCGGGTGGGGAAAGGCGTTAACGTCCGGCACGCCGGGTATAAACGCTCCCCACTGGCGCGGGCTGGCGCTGACCTGGCCGAGCAGGTGCTGGCCGCGGCGAGAAATATACGCTGTCGACGCCGCGTGGTTGCTGTTTTCCTGCTGGCCTTTAGTCGTTAATGAACTCTCCGGGGCGGTTTGGGCAACGAATGTTCCGCTTCCCCGGCGGGAAACCACATATCCTTCCGCCAGCAATTGTTCATAAGTTGTTAATATGGTGTTTCTTGATACGCCGAGCTCGCCCGCCAGATCGCGCGACGGCGGCAGGCGGCTTTGCGGCGCCAGCGAGCCGTCGAGGATCGCGCGGCGCAGCGCGTTATATAAGCGTTTGTGCAGAAGAGGATCCCGCTCTTCCTGCAGACGGACCAGCACCAGGTCACCCACCAGCGAACGCAATTGGATCCCTCAGATATTCTAAATTGGTACTCGATTATAGGGCCAACTCCTGTGTAAATAAACGACATCGTTTCTAATTTGTTGCGATAACGTGACATACACGACAGGAGATTCGCAGGTGAAAAGCTCAGAACTGAATCAACGTCGCCAGCAGGCGACGCCGCGCGGCGTAGGCGTAATGTGTAACTACTTTGTCGAGAAGGCGGAAAACGCCACGCTGTGGGATATCGAAGGCAATGAGGTGATCGATTTCGCCGCCGGGATCGCCGTGTTAAATACCGGTCACCGCCATCCGAAAGTGGTCGCCGCAGTCGCCGATCAGCTGCAGGCGTTCACCCATACCGCCTATCAGATTGTGCCGTACGAAAGCTATGTTTCGCTGGCGGAGCGTATCAACGATCTGGCGCCAATTGACGGGCCGGCAAAAACGGCTTTCTTCACCACCGGCGCGGAAGCGGTCGAGAACGCAGTGAAAATCGCCCGCGCTTACACCGGTCGTCCGGGCCTGATTACCTTCGGCGGCGGCTTCCACGGCCGTACCTTTATGACCATGGCCCTCACCGGTAAGGTCGCGCCTTACAAAATCGGCTTCGGGCCGTTCCCGGGCTCGGTGTATCACGGCGTTTACCCTAATGCGGCCCACGGCGTGACCACCGCGGATGCGCTGAAAAGCCTGGAGCGCATTTTCAAAGCGGATATTGCGCCGGATCAGGTAGCGGCCATTATCCTCGAGCCGATCCAGGGGGAAGGCGGCTTTAACGTCGCGCCGGCCGATTTTATGCAGGCGCTGCGCGACCTGTGCGATACCCACGGTATTCTGCTGATCGCTGATGAAGTGCAGACCGGTTTCGCCCGCACCGGCAAGCTGTTCGCTATGCAGCACTATGAGGTGAAACCGGATCTGATGACGATGGCGAAAAGCCTCGCCGGCGGTTTCCCGCTGTCGGGCGTTGTCGGTCGCGCCGAGGTGATGGATGCGCCAGCCCCAGGCGGGCTGGGTGGAACCTATGCCGGTAACCCGCTGGCGGTGGCCGCGGCGCACGCGGTGCTGGATGTCATTGCCGAAGAGCAGCTGTGCCAGCGTGCTGAACAGCTGGGTAGCCATCTGCAGGAAGTGCTCAACCAGGCGCGCGCCACCTGCCCGGCGATCGTTGATGTCCGCGGCCGGGGGTCAATGGTGGCGGTGGAGTTTAACGATCCGCAAACAGGCGAACCGTCGCCGGAATTCACCCGTCAGGTGCAACAGAAAGCGCAGGAGAACGGCCTGCTGCTGCTGAGCTGTGGCGTCTACGGCAACGTGATCCGCTTCCTGTATCCGTTGACCATCCCGGACGCCCAGTTCTCGAAAGCGCTGGATATTCTGGCGCGTGTACTGAAGAGCTAACGTCTCCCCGGCGGGCTGCGGCGGCAGGGAAGCCAAACAGAAACAGGACGCCGCAGCCGGCTGTTTATGCTCAGCGTGAGTGGTTTATCACCCTGATATCACCTTTTTTCCGGCGGTGACAACCGCCGGAGTAAAACGGAAAGTATTATGTCTGAAAACTCCACCTTTTCTCCCGTCCTCACCGGCCGGGAACGTACGGCTGTCCCTGCAAAATCTCTGAGCTTCGTCGAAGGGGTATCGATGATTGTCGGTACCAATATTGGCGCGGGTGTCCTCTCTATCGCCTATGCGTCAAGCAAAGCGGGCTTTTTACCACTGCTGTTCTGGTTGGTGCTGGTGGGTAGTCTGACCACGGTGACCATGCTCTATGTCGCGGAATCCACGCTGCGCACGCGTAAACATCTGCAGCTCAGTGGATTATCGAAGCGCTACGTCGGCGGCTTTGGCGCGCTGATGATGTTTCTCTCCGTCTGCGTCAACAGCGTCGGTGCATTGACGGCGTATATGACCGGCAGCGGTAAGCTGCTGCACTCCCTGTTTGGCATCTCGCCAGCGCTGGGCAGCGTGCTGTTTTTTGTTCCGGCGGCAGGGGTGCTCTACCTGGGCCTGAAGGCGATCGGTCGCGGTGAGAAATTTATCAGCATCGGCATGGTAGTGATGATCTCGGTGCTGGTGATTGCCACGCTGTTGAAAGAGACCACCCGCGTCGGCTATCTGCTCGACGGCAACTGGCTGTATATGGTTCCGGTCTTCAACGTCGTGGCATTCTGCTTCTCGGCACAGTATATCGTGCCGGAGATGGCGCGGGGCTTCGCCGACAAACCGGAAAAATTACCTAAAGCCATTATGGTCGGCATGGCGCTGACCTTTACCCTGCTGGCGCTGGTGCCGTTGTCGGTGATCTCGCTTAATGGCCTGGACAATATCTCGGATGTGGCCACTATCTCCTGGGGCCGGGCGCTTGGCGAATGGGCCTTCTTCTCAGCCAATCTGTTTGCGCTGTGCGCGATGCTGACCTCCTACTGGGGACTGGGCGGCAGCTTCCTGACCAATATCTTCGATCAGTTCCGCCTGGGGAATGATGAACAGCCCGCCCGTCGCTTGATGGTGCTGCTGGTGGTGGCGATCCCGCCGTTCGTGCTGGCCTATAGCGGCATGGTCTCCTTCGTCAACGCGCTCTATTTTGCCGGGGTGTTCAGCGGCGTCATTTTATCGATTATGCCGATCCTGATGCTGAAGGGCGCCCGCCAGCGTGGCGACCTGACCCCGGGCTGGACCTGTCCGGCCTGGATGACCCATCCGCTTATCCAATGCTTCATTGTGTTGTTGTATCTTTGCAGCGCCGCCTACGCGATAGCATCCGCGGTAGGCTACCTGCCCGCTGGCTGGTAATCAGGCTCTGTTTTGCACCGCGTCCGGTTCATGCTGGCGCGGTTTTTTTATTTGTCACTTATCTGTTACATAGCCCGCAATTTAGTCGTTTCAAATTCCTCAGAATGACGGTATGTTTAGCATAGTGTGCTGCAAAAGCGCGGGCAGCCCCTGGTGGATTAGCTATCATATGCTTTTCCTATCGGTATAAACAAAATAATGCGCTAATAAACAACATCACAACAAATGCAAAAACCATAATAATGGGGAGCCTCAGGATGAATATGAAGGGTAAAGCGTTACTGGCAGGATGTATTGCCTTAGTTATGAGCAGCGCGGCGCTGGCGGAAGATATCAAAATCGCGGTAGTTGGGGCGATGTCCGGCCCGGTGGCCCAGTACGGCGACCAGGAATTTACCGGCGCAGAGCAGGCGGTAGCGGATATCAACGCTAAGGGCGGCATCAAGGGCAATAAGCTGCAGATCGTCAAATATGATGACGCTTGCGACCCGAAACAGGCGGTAGCGGTAGCCAACAAAGTGGTCAACGACGGCATCAAATACGTTATTGGTCACCTGTGTTCCTCTTCCACTCAGCCGGCGTCTGATATCTATGAAGATGAAGGCATTCTGATGATTACCCCGGCAGCGACTGCTCCGGAGCTGACGGCGCGTGGCTATAAGCTGATCCTGCGCACCACCGGTCTGGACTCCGATCAGGGGCCAACCGCGGCGAAATACATTCTCGACAAAGTGAAGCCGCAGCGTATCGCAGTGGTACATGACAAACAGCAGTACGGCGAAGGTTTGGCCCGTGCGGTGCAGGATGGCCTGAAAAAAGGCGGGGCGAACGTGGTCTTCTTCGACGGGATCACCGCCGGTGAGAAAGATTTCTCCACCCTGGTGGCGCGCCTGAAGAAAGAGAATATCGATTTCGTCTACTACGGCGGCTATCACCCGGAAATGGGCCAGATCCTGCGCCAGGCGCGTGCCGCCGGTCTGAAAACCCAGTTTATGGGCCCGGAAGGCGTAGCGAACGTCTCCCTGTCTAACATCGCCGGCGAGTCGGCGGAAGGCCTGCTGGTAACCAAGCCGAAGAACTACGACCAGGTGCCGGCGAACAAACCGATCGTGGATGCGATCAGGGCCAAGAAACAGGATCCGAGCGGCGCCTTCGTCTGGACCACCTACGCGGCGCTGCAGTCGCTGCAGGCAGGCCTGAATCAGTCTGACGATCCGGCGGAAATCGCTAAATACCTGAAAGGCGCGACGGTAGACACCGTGATGGGGCCGCTGTCGTGGGATCAGAAAGGCGACCTGAAAGGGTTCGAGTTCGGGGTCTTTACCTGGCATGCGAACGGTACGGCGACCGACGCCAAATAATTTAACCGGCGCCTTTCACGCTGCAAATGCGTTGTCTGCGGCCCTCAACCCCGGTCACTTGCTGATGTAAGCTCCCGGGGATTTCGGGTCTTGACGCCTTTTTGCCACGCAAAATGCTGGGTTAAATGGGGGCCTTTCACGCTGTAAATGCGTAGTCTGCGGCCCTCAACCCCGGTCACTTACTGATGTAAGCTCCCGGGGATTTCGGGTCTTGACGCCTTTTTGCAACGCGAAATGCTGGGTTAAATGGGTGGGGGCCTTTCACGCTGCAAATGCGTTGTCTGCGGCCCTCACCCCCGGTCACTTACTGATGTAAGCTCCCGGGGATTTCGGGTCTTGACGCCTTGTTGCCACGCGTAATGCTGGGTTAAATGGGGGGCCTTTCACGCTGCAAATGCGTTGTCTGCGGCCCTCAACCCCGGTCTTACCAGCCACCGCCACCACCACCACCGGAACCGCCTCCTGACGATCCGCCACCGGAAGAGCCGGAACCGCTATAGCCCGACCCTGACGAGCCACCCTCTGAACGCTGCACCGGCTTGTCGCTGGCCGCGAAATGACAGCTCTGGCAGAAATGATGCATGTCCTGCCAGTCTGCCTGCGCTAATACTTCCGACATCGCGCCGGTGCTGCTTAAGTATCGGGCAAAGGTATTTGCCCAGGTTTTTCCTACGCCGAGCGCCAGGGCGACCGGCAGCAGACTTTCAAAATGCGCGATCCTCTCGTCGGGCGGATACAGTGTTTGATAGCGCTTCTCTTCGGCCGTTTTAATATACAGTTTCAGCCCTTTGGCGACGGCCAGATCGTTTAACCCCTTCTGCGTATAGCGAGGTGTTTTCCAGGCGACGAACGTGCACAGTGCGATGGCGGTTAACAAGGCGCCAGGATAGCCGGCAGGAAGTTGGGTGAGGGGTAGCATGCCAAGCAGGAAAACACCGCCCGCCACGGTGGCGACAGGGCTAAATACCAGCGCCATCAGGATCATAACTGGTCCCAAACTACGCAGGGTTTTCATCGGGTTGCGTAAAAACCTCAGGCACAAATACGTCATCACCCCGCCGACCGATACAAACAGCAGACTGGGAACGGTGAGCGCCGCCGCCGCCGGGCTAAATCCGATGCCGCAAACGATCGGGATCAGCAGAGCAATATAGAAACAATGACGCAGCGGTTTACCCCATGTCCGGCACAGCTGCGGTTTCTGCTCTTCACAACATTTTTCCAGCCATCTGCGCGCGTTTTGCATCAACGTTTGATGGGGCGTACTGAGATTGATGTTCTTACGTTTAGCGCTGAAAAGCAGGCTCATCAACTGCTTTTCATTGGGGGTCAGCGGTTTATGTTTTTCGTCTGGCTGGCGGGAAAGCCACTGCTCATCAACAGGGGATGAAGACCATGCGCCTTTAGTTTGGCTTTTTTTACTCGTCAATCTGATTGCTCGTTTGGCAACCAGCCCTAGTAAATCGCTACTGAATGCCACATCATCATACTTACGTTGCGTAATAAAGCGCAGATAGCCTGGCGACATCGCGGCGGGCAGAGAAAATAGTGGCGTCACCGGCGGCATTTTTAACCCCGCCGCCGTGACGTTTTTGCGCCACCACAGCCAGTAGTAGCCAACGAGCAGTAGCAGGGGAAGCCAGATAAGGCTGGTGGCCAGCGTCGGCACCAGTAAATGGACCAACGGCCAGACCGCTTCGGGCGCGGCGGCGCCTGCCAGAATATCTCGAGGCCAGGTATAGACCACGGTTAGCCCTTCGCCGGTGGCAAGGGGGCGGGAAGTTTGTATGCTGCCATCAGGCAGGATGATCGCATGGTGGTCTTTCGCCCCCTGACGACCAGTGTAAACATCAATGGTGCGCAACCTTGCATCTCTGCCATCCGCATTCAGCTGCCCGGCGGCGTCAGGCAGTACAAGCTGGAAACGGGCTTTCCCGATTGGCCAGATCCAGTCGTTGCCCGTCACGTTCCAGTACAGCTCATCCCAGTCATGGAAGCGGCTGAAATGGTTGCTAACCTGATAGCGAATTTCATAGTTATAAATACCTGGCTTCAGGATGCGATCGGCGCTGCCAATGCGCACGGTCAGCGCTTTTGTCGTGCGATCGAGGCTGTAGGGTTCTGGGAGTCCATTGCGTGAGACCGATTTGATGACGTAATCAACGCTAAAAATTTTGCCGTCCTGCCGGTGCCAGGAGAGAGGTAGCGTGCGGAAAATGCCTCGACGAATCTCCTTTCCCAGGGACAGCACGGTGATATTTTCCCGCATCTCCATGCTGCCGTTTGGCTGAAAACGCGCCAGGGAATCGAAAAAGAGAATATGTTCATACGCGGGAACCCGGCGGGCATTGGCCGGGAGTGGCGACGCCTCGGTGATAGTTTTATCGTCGCTGACGGCTAAACCAGAGATGCTCAACAGCAGCAGCAACAGGCCAACACTGCGCAGTATCCGGGTGGACAACGTTGGCATGAGGTCACTCCATTCGGGGCAATTTGGCTTCTTCAGGGGACTCCAGTTCAAAGAAAAGTTCCGACCTGAAGCTAAACAGGCGGGCCAGCAGCAGGCTGGGGAAAGACTCCACCAAAATATTAAACTCGCGGACTGTGGCGTTGAAGTAACGGCGGGCCATTTGCAGTTGTTCTTCTATTTCACCAAGGGATTCCTGCAGCGAGAGGAAGTTTTCGCTAGCTTTGAGTTCCGGATAGGCTTCCGCCAGGGCGAATACACGGCTCAACGTTCCGGCATAGTGCTGCTCGCTGGCGGCCACCTGTTGGGGATTACCAATCAGGAGGCTGCGCTGGCGGCCGATCTCTTCCAGCAGCTCCTTTTCGTGCTGCGCATAGCGTTTGACCAGGCTGAACAGATTGGGCGCCAGATCGTGACGGCGCTTGAGCTGGACGGCAATCCCACTCCAGGCTTCGTCTTTGAAACGGCGTAACGAGATAAAACGGTTATAGGTGAAGATCGCCCAGATAAGGATCACGGCGACAATAGCCAGCCCGATATACATTTCCATATGTTTATTCCATGTTGACTGCTGATGATCGCGTTGCGCTGAATACTTTCTGCGCAATTTTACGCGTCAGCGAATCTTACCTCACGTGAAGCACAGGGGAAACGTGCATTTGCGCGTTAAATTCTGAAATATCATGCGGGCCTTTGCCCTGGCGAATATCTGACAGGTCAATCCGCAGCTTCGCGTTCGGGGCACCATGACATTATCGTCGCAGTATGAAATAAACAAGCCCAGCCGTTTACCCACTGCTGGGCTTTATTCCGTTGCCGGGAGGCAACAAACAAGCGCTGTTTTACCCAACGAACGCTTTTCTTAATGCTTTTCCCAACCATTCTGCTGGGCACTAAAGCCGAGCGCCTGCATAAAGGCCGCCATCACGCCGCGGTCCTCCACCCCCTGGTCAGCGACGCGCCAGCTATTGATCGCCGGGTTATCACGCAATGTCTCTTCCACTAAGTATTGCCCGACGCCGCGGCGGCGGGTTACTTCACGCACGCACAGATCGCTAAGCTCACCTTCGACGCCGCGCAGGGTAACGCGCACGGCGCCCAGCAGGCGCTCGTTAAAGCGGGCGGCGTAGAGACGATGATTCTCATCGAGGGTCAGCGTCGACAGATCCGGCGACGGCCAGATTTTCCCCAGGTCGATGCGATCCTGATCGCTGAAGTGCTGTAAACGGATAATGGTCAGTTTCATGGGCGGCAAGTCCAGTGCAAAACAGAGGCGCCAGTGTACCCAAAATTGCTGTCTGGCGGAGCGCTGTTTTTTGCGCATACATCAGGGGATTCGTTTTCCTGGCGTTGTCAGGGTAGCGCAATCCGTCATGGATCGAAAAATAAGCAGAATTTTAACCTAATGTGCAGCGTTTTATTCCGCCTTATGTATCGTTATTTTATGCTGCAGGATGGACTTTTTTTTGTTTATCTTCAGCAAAATACAGAATATTATCTTTGCTTAATCGACTGAAAAATAGAGATTTTAATCTGTTTTTTAGTGAAAAGCTGCGCTAAACCATTAAACTCAATGGTAAAAATGGCGTTGTTTAATAAAAGCACAGAATGCTTTTTAACCATAAAAATACAAAACATTTACACCACATCACGAACGGGGTTCTGCAGCATGAAAAGGAACGCGAAAACCATCGTCGCGGGCATCGTCGCATTAGCGATGTCGCACGCGGCGATGGCCAAGGATATTAAGGTCGCCGTGGTCGGCGCGATGTCGGGCCCGGTGGCCCAGTGGGGCGACATGGAGTTCAACGGCGCGCGTCAGGCGATTAAAGACATCAACGCCAGCGGCGGCATTAAGGGCGACAAGCTGGTGGCCGTGGAATACGACGACGCCTGCGATCCGAAGCAAGCGGTCGCGGTGGCCAACAAAATCGTCAACGACGGCATTCAGTACGTTATCGGCCACCTGTGCTCCTCTTCCACTCAGCCGGCTTCCGACATCTATGAGGATGAAGGCATCCTGATGATCTCCCCCGGGGCGACTAATCCGGAGCTGACTCAGCGCGGCTATCAGTACATCATGCGTACCGCCGGCCTTGACTCCTCGCAGGGGCCGACCGCGGCGAAATATATCGTCGAGACGGTGAAACCGCAGCGTATCGCCATCATTCATGACAAGCAGCAGTACGGCGAAGGTCTGGCGCGTTCGGTGCAGGAGAACCTAAAAAAAGCCGGGGCCAACATCGTCTTCTTTGACGGCATCACCGCCGGTGAGAAAGATTTCTCCGCCCTGCTGGCGCGCCTGAAGAAAGAGAACATCGACTTTGTTTACTACGGCGGCTACTACCCGGAAATGGGCCAGATGCTGCGCCAGGCGCGCTCCGTCGGGTTGAAAACCGTGTTTATGGGGCCGGAAGGGGTCGGCAACGCCTCGCTGTCCAATATCGCGGGCGCCGCGGCGGAAGGCATGCTGGTGACGATGCCAAAACGCTACGATCAGGATCCTGCCAACAGCGCCATCGTTAACGCGCTGAAAGCGGAGAAGAAAGATCCGAGCGGGCCGTATGTCTGGATCACCTATGCCGCCGTTCAGTCGTTGGCGCAGGCGATGGACAGAACCGGCAGCCAGCAGCCGCTGGATTTAATCAAAGATTTGAAAGCGCACGGGGCGAAAACCGTGATTGGGCCGCTGACCTGGGATGAAAAAGGCGATCTGAAGGGATTTGAGTTTGGTGTCTTCCAGTGGCACGCCGACGGCTCTTCGAGCGCGGCGAAATAAGCGCTGAAGACGAGTTATCCCTCCGCCCGCGATCCGCGGGCGGTTTGAAAAAGGTTACCTTATGTCCGAGCAGTTTCTCTATTTTCTGCAGCAGATGTTTAACGGCGTCACGCTGGGCAGTACCTACGCGCTGATCGCCATCGGCTATACGATGGTGTATGGCATTATCGGCATGATCAACTTCGCCCACGGCGAGGTCTACATGATTGGCAGCTATGTCTCCTTCATGATCATCGCCGCGCTGATGATGATGGGCATCGACACCAGCTGGCTGCTGGTCGCCGCCGGATTTGTGGGCGCCATTGTGATTGCCAGCGCTTACGGCTGGAGTATCGAGCGCGTGGCCTATCGGCCGGTGCGTAATTCCAAGCGTCTGATTGCGCTGATCTCCGCTATCGGGATGTCTATCTTCCTGCAGAACTACGTCAGCCTGACCCAGGGCTCCCGCGACGTGGCGCTGCCGAGCCTGTTTAACGGCCAGTGGATCGTCGGCCACAGCGACAGCTTCTCCGCGACAATCACCACCATGCAGTTGGTGATCTGGGTGGTGACCTTTATCGCTATGCTGGCCCTGACGCTGTTCATTCGCTACTCGCGGATGGGGCGCGCCTGCCGCGCCTGTGCCGAAGATCTGAAAATGGCCAGCCTGCTCGGGATTAACACCGACCGCGTCATCGCCCTGACTTTTGTCATCGGCGCCGCGATGGCGGCGGTAGCGGGTGTGCTGCTCGGCCAGTTCTACGGCGTGATTAACCCCTATATCGGTTTTATGGCCGGGATGAAGGCCTTCACCGCCGCCGTGCTCGGCGGGATCGGCAGTATTCCTGGCGCAATGATCGGCGGCCTGATCCTGGGTATTGCCGAGGCGCTCTCTTCTGCCTATCTCAGCACCGAATATAAGGACGTGGTCTCCTTCGCGCTGCTGATTCTGGTGCTGTTAGTGATGCCGACCGGCATTCTGGGCCGCCCGGAGGTGGAAAAAGTATGAAACCGATGCAAATTGCAATGGCGCTGCTGTCTGCCGTGATGTTCTTCATTCTGGCGGGCGTCTTTATGGGCGTGCAGCTGGAGCTGGACGGCACCAAACTGGTGGTCGATACCGCCGCCGATATTCGCTGGCAGTGGATCTTCATCGGCACCGCGGTGGTCTTTTTCTTCCAGCTGCTGCGGCCACTGTTCCAGAAAGCGGTTAAGAACGTCTCCGGGCCGAAGTTTATTATGCCGGCGATTGACGGCTCAACGGTGAAGCAGAAGCTGTTCCTGATAGCCCTGCTGGTGATTGCCGTAGCCTGGCCGTTTATGGTGTCGCGCGGCACGGTGGATATCGCCACCCTGACGATGATCTATATCATCCTCGGCCTCGGGTTGAACGTAGTAGTCGGCCTTTCCGGCCTGCTGGTGCTGGGCTACGGCGGGTTCTACGCCATCGGCGCCTATACCTTCGCGCTGCTGAACCACTATTACGGTCTCGGCTTCTGGACCTGTCTGCCGCTGGCCGGCCTGGTCTCCGCGGCGGCCGGTTTCCTGCTGGGCTTCCCGGTGCTGCGTCTGCGCGGTGATTACCTGGCGATTGTGACCTTAGGCTTCGGCGAGATCGTGCGCATTCTGCTGCTCAACAATACCGAGATCACCGGCGGGCCGAACGGCATCAGCCAGATCCCGAAACCAACCTTCTTTGGCCTCGAATTTAGCCGCAGCGCCCGCGAAGGCGGCTGGGATACCTTCAGCAACTTCTTCGGCGTCAAATACGATCCCTCCGACCGGGTGATTTTCCTCTACCTGGTGGCGCTGCTGCTGGTCGTGCTCAGCCTGTTCGTCATCAACCGCCTGCTGCGAATGCCGCTGGGGCGGGCGTGGGAAGCGCTGCGTGAAGATGAGATCGCCTGTCGTTCGCTGGGCCTGAGCCCGACGCGCATCAAGCTGACCGCCTTTACCATCAGCGCCGCGTTTGCTGGCTTCGCCGGGACGCTGTTCGCTGCGCGCCAGGGCTTCGTCAGCCCGGAATCCTTCACCTTCGCCGAGTCGGCCTTCGTGCTGGCGATCGTGGTGCTGGGCGGGATGGGCTCGCAGTTCGCGGTGATCCTCGCGGCTATTCTGCTGGTGGTCTCACGCGAGCTGATGCGTGACTTCAACGAATACAGCATGTTAATGCTCGGCGGCCTGATGGTGCTGATGATGATCTGGCGTCCGCAGGGGCTTCTGCCAATGACGCGCGTGCAGTTGAAGCTGAAAAACGGTCAGGCGAAAGGAGAGCAGGCATGAGTCAGCCATTATTATCCGTTAGCGGCCTGATGATGCGTTTCGGCGGACTGCTGGCCGTCAACAATGTGTCGCTGGAGCTCAGAGAGCGCGAGATTGTCTCGCTGATCGGCCCCAACGGCGCCGGGAAGACCACCGTCTTTAACTGCCTGACCGGTTTTTACAAGCCCACTGGCGGCACCATTCTGCTGCGTGACCAGCACCTGGAAGGGCTGCCGGGTCAGCAGATTGCGCGGATGGGCGTGGTGCGGACCTTCCAGCACGTGCGTCTGTTCCGCGAAATGACGGTGATTGAAAACCTGCTGGTGGCGCAGCATCAGCAGCTGAAAACCGGGCTCTTCTCCGGCCTGCTGAAAACGCCGGCCTTCCGTCGGGCGCAGAGCGAAGCGCTGGACCGGGCCGCCACCTGGCTGGAGCGTATCGGCCTGCTGGAGCACGCCAACCGTCAGGCCAGCAACCTGGCCTACGGCGACCAGCGCCGGCTGGAGATTGCCCGCTGCATGGTGACCCAGCCGGAAATTCTGATGCTCGATGAACCGGCGGCAGGGCTGAACCCGAAAGAGACCAAAGAGCTGGACGAGCTTATCGCCGAGCTGCGTAACCATCACAACACCACCATCCTGCTTATCGAACACGATATGAAGCTGGTGATGGGCATTTCCGATCGTATCTACGTCGTGAACCAGGGGACACCGCTGGCCAACGGGACGCCGGAAGAGATTCGTAATAACCCGGACGTGATCCGCGCATACCTTGGTGAGGCATAAGATGGAAAACGCGATGTTAACTTTTGACAACGTCAGCGCCCACTACGGCAAGATTCAGGCGCTGCACAATGTCAGCCTGCATATCAAACAGGGCGAAATCGTCACGCTGATCGGCGCCAACGGCGCGGGGAAAACCACCCTGCTCGGCACGCTGTGCGGCGACCCGCGGGCCTCCAGCGGGCGCATTGTCTTTGACGGTAAGGATATTACCGACTGGCAAACCGCGAAGATCATGCGCGAGGCGGTGGCGATCGTCCCGGAAGGGCGACGCGTCTTTTCGCGTATGACGGTGGAAGAGAACCTGGCGATGGGCGGTTTTTTTGCCGACCGCGATCAGTTCCAGACCCGTATCAAGTGGGTGTATGAACTGTTCCCGCGTCTGCATGAACGCCGAATTCAGCGCGCCGGCACCATGTCCGGCGGCGAGCAGCAGATGCTGGCGATCGGTCGCGCCCTGATGAGCCAGCCGCGCCTGCTGCTGCTGGATGAACCGTCGCTGGGGCTGGCGCCGATTATCATTCAGCAGATTTTCGACACCATCGAGCAGCTGCGCGAGCAGGGGATGACGATCTTCCTCGTCGAGCAGAACGCCAACCAGGCGCTGAAGCTGGCCGACCGCGGCTATGTGCTGGAGAACGGTCACGTGGTGCTGGAGGATACCGGCGACGCGCTGCTGGCCAACGAGGCGGTGCGCAGCGCCTATCTCGGCGGTTAATTCATCGCAACCCGGCGTCGTTCACTTCGCCGGTTTGTACCCCGGGCGAGGCGCTTGCGCCGACCTCGGGAGCCGATAGCACAACTATTATCCGTGTCTCAGCTCCCACTTTACTTCCCCCGTCCTTTCACCGGCTTGTCATCTCCCTGACCCGTTACTATCTTTTTTTTGTAATAAAAAAGTTATTTTTCTGTAATTCGAACATGTCATGTTACCCCGCGAGCATAAAACGCGTGAAATCGCGCATCCGGCACAACAAGAGAGATAACCGATGATATCGTTACGACATACAGCTTTAGGACTGGCGCTGAGCCTGACTTTTGCCGGTCAGGCCCTGGCGGTTACCACCATCCCATTCTGGCACTCAATGGAAGGCGAGCTGGGTAAAGAAGTGGATTCTCTGGCGCAACGCTTTAACGCGGCCAATCCTGATTACAAAATCGTTCCGGTATACAAAGGCAACTACGAGCAGAGCCTGAGCGCCGGTATCGCCGCCTTCCGTACCGGCAACGCGCCAGCTATCCTGCAAGTGTATGAAGTCGGCACCGCCACCATGATGGCGTCAAAAGCCATTAAGCCGGTCTACCAGGTGTTTAGCGAGGCGGGCATCAAGTTTGATGAATCGCAGTTCGTACCGACGGTGGCCGGGTATTACACCGATTCGAAAACCGGCCATCTGCTCTCCCAGCCGTTTAACAGCTCTACCCCGGTGCTCTACTACAACAAAGACGCCTTCAAAAAAGCCGGCTTAGATCCGGAGCAGCCGCCGAAAACCTGGCAGGATCTGGCGGCCTATACCGCGAAGCTGAAAGCCGCCGGGATGAAGTGCGGCTACGCCAGCGGCTGGCAGGGCTGGATCCAGATTGAAAACTTCAGCGCCTGGCACGGTCTGCCGGTGGCCACGAAGAATAACGGCTTCGACGGTACCGACGCGGTGCTGGAGTTCAACAAGCCGGAGCAGGTGAAGCATATCGCGCTGCTCGAAGAGATGAACAAGAAGGGCGATTTCAGCTACTTCGGGCGTAAGGACGAGTCCACTGAAAAGTTCTATAACGGCGACTGCGCCATTACCACTGCCTCGTCCGGCTCGCTGGCTGATATCCGCCAGTACGCCAAATTTAACTACGGCGTCGGCATGATGCCTTACGATGCCGATGTGAAAGGTGCGCCGCAGAACGCCATCATCGGCGGGGCCAGCCTGTGGGTGATGCAGGGCAAAGATAAAGAGACCTACACCGGTGTGGCGAAGTTCCTCGACTTCCTGACCAAACCGGAAAACGCCGCCGAGTGGCACCAGAAAACCGGCTACCTGCCGATCACTACCGCGGCCTACGATCTGACGCGTCAGCAGGGCTTCTATGATAAGAACCCGGGCGCCGATATCGCCACCCGCCAGATGCTGAACAAGCCGCCGTTGCCGTTCACCAAAGGCCTGCGTCTGGGCAACATGCCGCAAATCCGCACCATCGTCGATGAAGAGCTGGAAAGCGTGTGGACCGGCAAGAAAACCCCGCAACAGGCGCTGGACTCCGCCGTTCAGCGTGGGAATCAGCTGCTGCGTCGCTTCGAGCAAGCAACCAAATCGTAATCTGTAACTTGCCCGGTGGCGCTGCGCTTACCGGGCCTACGATGTGCCCTATGTAGGCCGGGTAAGGCGTAGCCGCCACCCGGCATTGTTCAGGAACCCAATCGCAATGTCCTCATCCCGTCCGGTATTCCGCTCGCGCTGGCTGCCCTATGTGCTGGTCGCGCCGCAGCTGATTATCACGCTGATTTTCTTTATCTGGCCAGCGGGCGAAGCGCTGTGGTACTCGCTGCAGAGCGTCGATCCGTTTGGCCTTTCCAGCCAGTTTGTCGGCCTGGATAACTTCGTCACGCTGTTCCACGACCCGTACTATCTGGACTCGTTCTGGACCACTATAAAATTCAGCACCCTGGTGACCGTCAGCGGCCTGCTCATTTCGCTGTTTTTTGCCGCGCTGGTCGACTACGTGGTGCGCGGCAGCCGCTTTTATCAAACGCTGATGCTGCTGCCGTATGCCGTGGCCCCCGCCGTCGCGGCGGTGCTGTGGATCTTCCTCTTCAATCCCGGACGTGGGCTGATCACCCATTTCCTCGGCGAATTGGGTTACGACTGGAACCACGCGCAAAACAGCGGCCAGGCGATGTTTCTGGTGGTCTTTGCCTCGGTCTGGAAGCAGATAAGCTACAACTTCCTGTTCTTTTTTGCCGCGCTGCAGTCGATCCCGCGTTCGCTGGTTGAGGCCGCCGCCATCGACGGCGCCGGGCCGATTCGCCGCTTCTTCAAGCTGGCGCTGCCGCTGATTGCGCCGGTGAGTTTCTTCCTGCTGGTGGTCAACCTGGTTTACGCCTTCTTTGATACCTTCCCGGTGATCGATGCCGCCACCGCCGGTGGCCCGGTGCAGGCGACCACCACTCTGATCTACAAAATTTATCGCGAAGGTTTCGCCGGGCTCGATCTTTCCGCTTCCGCCGCGCAGTCGGTGGTGCTGATGTTCCTCGTCATTATCCTGACGGTGGTGCAGTTCCGTTACGTTGAAAGTAAGGTGCGTTACCAATGATTGAGAACCGTCGCGGGCTGACGATTTTTAGCCACACCATGCTGATTCTGGGTATCGCCGTCATTTTATTCCCACTGTACGTCGCTTTTGTGGCGGCGACGCTGGATAACAAATCGGTATTTGAAACGCCGATGACGCTGCTCCCCGGCGGCCATCTGCTGGAAAACATGAAGACCATTTGGGTGAACGGCGTCGGCGTCAACAGCGCGCCGTTCTGGCTGATGATGCTCAACAGCTTCATCATGGCGTTCGCCATTACGGTGGGCAAAATCGTGGTGTCGATGCTGTCGGCGTTCGCCATCGTGTGGTTCCGCTTTCCGCTGCGTAACCTGTTCTTCTGGATGATCTTTATCACCCTGATGCTGCCGGTCGAGGTGCGTATTTTCCCGACGGTGGAAGTGATCGCCAACCTCAACATGCTCGACAGCTATGCCGGATTAACGCTGCCGTTAATGGCTTCGGCTACCGCCACCTTCTTGTTCCGCCAGTTCTTTATGACCCTGCCGGACGAGCTGATTGAAGCGGCGCGTATCGATGGCGCTTCGCCGATGCGCTTCTTCCGCGACATCGTGCTGCCGCTGTCGAAAACCAACCTCGCCGCGCTGTTCGTCATCACCTTTATCTACGGCTGGAACCAGTATCTGTGGCCGTTGCTGATTATTCAGGATGTGAATCTTGGCACCGCCGTCGCCGGTATCAAAGGCATGATCGCCACCGGCGAAGGTACTACCCAGTGGAATCAGGTGATGGCGGCGATGCTGCTGACTCTGATCCCACCGGTCGTCATCGTTTTAGCCATGCAGCGCGCCTTTGTGCGTGGCCTGGTCGATAGTGAGAAATAAAATGGCTGGTTTAAAACTACAGGCAGTAAGCAAAAGCTGGGATGGCAAAACCCAGGTGATTCAACCGCTGACGCTGGACGTGGCGGACGGGGAATTCATCGTCATGGTCGGCCCGTCGGGCTGCGGGAAATCAACGCTGCTGCGGATGGTCGCCGGACTGGAGCGGGTGACCAGCGGCGATATCTGGATTGATCGCAAACGGGTGACTGAGATGGAGCCGAAGGATCGCGGCATCGCGATGGTGTTCCAGAACTATGCCCTTTATCCGCATATGAGCGTGGAAGAGAACATGGCGTGGGGGCTGAAGATCCGCGGCATGGGGAAGGGACTGATCGCCGAGCGGGTGCAGGAGGCTGCGCGTATTCTTGAGCTGGATGGCCTGCTCAAGCGCCGCCCGCGGGAACTGTCCGGCGGCCAGCGCCAGCGCGTGGCGATGGGCCGCGCCATCGTGCGTGACCCGGCGGTGTTCCTGTTCGACGAACCGTTGTCAAACCTCGACGCCAAGCTGCGTGTGCAGATGCGTCTTGAGCTACAGCAACTGCATCGTCGCCTGAAAACCACTTCGCTGTATGTCACCCACGATCAGGTGGAGGCGATGACCCTCGCCCAGCGGGTGATGGTGATGAATAAAGGCGTTGCCGAGCAGATCGGCACCCCGGTTGAGGTGTATGAAAAACCCGCCAGCCGCTTTGTGGCGAGCTTTATCGGCAGCCCGGCCATGAACCTGCTGGAAGGGCGCATCAGCGATGACGGCGGCCGCTTTGAGCTGGCGGGCGGCATGCAGCTGCCGACGAATCATGAGCACCGGCGCCACGCCGGGCGTAAAATGACCCTCGGTATCCGCCCGGAGCATTTTATTTTAAGCTCGCAGGCGCAAGGCGGCATTCCGCTGCTGATGGACACCCTGGAAATTTTAGGTGCCGATAACCTCGCCCACGGGCGCTGGGGCGAACAGAAGCTGGTAGTCAGACTGCCGCACCAGCAGCGCCCGGCGGCAGGCAGCACGCTATGGCTGCATCTGCCATTGGAACATCTGCACCTCTTTGATGGTGAAACAGGACAACGCGCATGAGTAACTGGCCTTATCCCCGCATCGTCGCCCATCGCGGCGGCGGTAAACTGGCGCCGGAGAACACCCTGGCGGCTATCGACGTCGGCGCCCGCTACGGGCACACGATGATTGAGTTTGACGCCAAGCTGTCGAAGGACGGGCAGATCTTTCTGCTGCATGACGATAATCTCGAACGTACCAGCAATGGCTGGGGCGTGGCGGGCGAGCTGGCGTGGGACGATCTGCTGAAGGTCGATGCCGGCAGCTGGTTCAGCCGTGAATTTAAGGGCGAACCGCTGCCGCTGCTCTCCCAGGTGGCGGAGCGCTGCCGCCGTCACGGCATGATGGCGAATATCGAAATTAAGCCGACCACCGGGCTGGGGCCGCAGACCGGCAACGTGGTGGCGCTGGCTGCGCGCGATCTGTGGCAAGGCATGACCGCGCCGCTGCTCTCATCCTTTGAAATCGACGCGCTGGAAGCGGCGCAGGAAGCCGCGCCCGAGCTACCGCGCGGGCTGCTGCTGGATGAGTGGCGCGATGACTGGCGCGAATTGACCGCCCGGCTGGGCTGCGTCTCAATTCATCTCAACCACAAGCTGCTGGATGCGGCGCGGGTAGCAAGCCTGAAACAGGCCGGCCTGCATATTCTGGTGTATACGGTCAATAAACCCCAGCGCGCCGCCGAGCTGCTGCACTGGGGCGTAGACTGCATCTGCACCGATGCTATTGATGTCATCGGGCCGAATTTCCAGCCTTAAGACGGATTTGCGGCGGCTGTCCTTTACGGGTTGGTCTGCCGCAGCATTCCACCATTGTTGTTCGGTAGCACCTGCTGCGGCGGATTGAGATTACCGCCCTGGGCCGCGCGCTGCTGATTAGTCTGCAGCTGGTTTTGCAAATGCTGCTGTTGCGAGCGGGTCTGATTGTTCAGATCCTGCTTCAGCATGCTTTGCTGCTGCTGTTGCTGCACCTTCATCTCATTTTGCATACGCTGCTGGCTGGGCACCACGTAACCCGGCTGGTTAGGGTTGTTATTAACATTGATCGGCTGGGCTAATACGCCAAGCGGCATCAGCGCCGCCAGAAACAGAATCGCTTTCATGGTTTTCTCCTCCCGTGCGTGGGATCACTTAAGTGTACCTCAAATCCGCCATAACAATGATTTTTTAGGAGTTATCAACCAGGCTTAAGCGGGGAATGAAACCTACCTTTCTGGAGTAAGACAATGATAAAAACAATATGGCGTCTGGTGGTCATCGCTGCGTTGCTGGCGGGGGGCAGTTTTACCGTCGCCGCCAATCCGCCACCGCCGCCGGTCTCTTATGGCGTAGAGGAAGATGTGTTCCACCCGGTACGCGCCCGGCAGGGGATGGTGGCGTCGGTGGACGCGCTAGCGACCCGTGTCGGCGTGGATATTCTGCGCCAGGGCGGCAACGCCGTCGATGCGGCAGTGGCGGTTGGCTACGCGCTGGCGGTCACCCATCCGCAGGCCGGGAATATCGGCGGCGGCGGTTTTATGATGCTGCGGACTAAAGACGGCAAGACCACAGCGATCGATTTCCGCGAAATGGCGCCGGAGCAGGCCACCCGCGACATGTTCCTGGACGACCAGGGCAACCCGGATAGTAAAAAATCACTGACTTCGCATCTCGCCTCCGGCACGCCAGGCAGCGTCGCCGGTTTCTCTCTCGCGCTGGAAAAATACGGCACCATGCCGCTGAACAAAGTGATCCGCCCGGCGATTAAGCTGGCAGAAGAGGGCTTTATCGTTAACGATGCGCTGGCGGACGATCTGAAGACCTACGGCAGCGAAGTGATCCCGCAGCATGAAAACAGTAAAGCGATCTTCTGGAAGAACGGCGAGCCGCTGAAGAAGGGCGATCGGCTGGTGCAAAAGAATCTGGGGAAAAGCCTGGAGCTAATTGCCGAGCATGGCCCGGACGCTTTTTATAAAGGGGCCATCGCCGACCAGATCGCTGACGAGATGAAAAAGCACGGCGGACTTATCACCAAAGCCGATCTCGCCGGCTATAAGGCTGTGGAGCGTACGCCGGTTAGCGGCGAGTATCGCGGGTATGAGGTTTACTCTATGCCGCCGCCGTCCTCCGGCGGGATCCACATCGTGCAGATCCTGAATATCCTCGAAAACTTCGATATGCAGAAATATGGCTTTGGCAGCGCCGACGCTATGCAGGTGATGGCGGAGGCAGAGAAACACGCCTATGCCGACCGCTCTGAATATCTCGGCGATCCAGACTTCGTCAACGTGCCGTGGCAGGCGCTGACCAGCAAAGCTTACGCCAAAACGATAGCCGCCGAAATTGATGTGAATAAGGCGAAGCCTTCCAGCCAGATCCGTCCGGGCAAGCTGGCGCCGTATGAAAGCAACCAGACCACCCACTTTTCGGTGGTCGATAAAGACGGCAATGCGGTGGCGGTGACCTATACGCTGAATACCACCTTCGGTACCGGCATTGTGGCCGGTGATTCCGGTATTTTGCTCAATAACCAGATGGATGATTTCTCGGCGAAGCCCGGCGTGCCTAACGTCTATGGTCTGGTGGGCGGCGACGCCAATGCGGTGGAGCCGAAAAAACGCCCGCTGTCGTCGATGTCGCCGACCATTGTGGTGAAAGACGGCAAAACCTGGCTGGTGACCGGCAGCCCGGGCGGCAGTCGGATTATCACCACCGTACTGCAGATGGTGGTCAATACCATCGATTTCGGGATGAACGTTGCGGAAGCCACCAACGCACCGCGTTTTCACCATCAATGGCTGCCGGATGAGCTGCGGGTGGAGAAAGGCTTTAGCCCGGATACCCTGAAGCTGCTGGAGGCGAAGGGGCAGAAAGTGGCGCTAAAAGAGGCGATGGGCAGTACCCAGAGCATCATGGTGGGGCCGGAAGGCATGCTGTATGGCGCCTCCGATCCGCGTTCACCGGATGATTTTACGGCGGGATATTAAGGGATGTGCCGGGCAGCGCGACGTTTGCCCGGCAGGGATACCCGTAGGCCCGGTAAGCGTCGCGCCACCGGGCGATATATGGATTACTTCAGCCGCGCCATAAAACAGGCATCCACGTATTCGCCGTTGCGCAGCGCGAAGCGCTTGCCGGTTCCTTCGATGACAAAGCCGTGTTTCTGGTACACCGCGATGGCCCGGGCGTTATCGGCGAACACCGTCAGCTCAATACGCTCGACCCGCAGCCAGTTATCGCACAGGTCGATCATCTCGCGCATCAGCGCGCTGCCGATGCCGCAACCTTGATGGCCGGCGGCAACCGCCATGCCAAAGGTTGCGACGTGGCTGCGCCGAGGGCGCGGCTCAACATGGAGCGACAGATGTCCGGCGACCTGCTCGCCCAGCGTCGCCACCAGATGGAAGGTATGGGGTTTGGGTTGTAGCTTCTCCTGCCAGGCTTCCATCGAGGGATAGGGGATCTGTAGCGTGTCATGATAGACCTCCGGGTGCGCCATCAGCATACGTAAAGGTTCAGCATCGCGCGGTTCGGCATGGCGTATCACTATGTCACTCATTCCCTTATCCTCTTTTTGGTTGTCGATTCCTCTCCACCATCTCTGACGGCAGCCGGGGAGTCAATGTTGTTTTTTGCAAAAAAAAGTAGACAACTGCGAATGAGAATGATTATTATTGTCCTGCATTCAGGAAGACCCCTGCGGAAAGCCTGAAAGCACGACATTGCTCACATTGCTTCCAGTATTACTTTAGCCAGCCGGGTGCTGGCTTTTTTTTTGCCGCTATCTCAGGCGCTCTGCGGCCTGTCGGGCTCCGCGTCGGCTTTGGAGGGGGCGTCTGCTACCAGACCGAGAATATGACTTTTGTTCTCCGCGGCGGCCAGCATTTCAGCGCGACCGGAAAAAACGCCACCTTTCTTGATCGCCAGCGCGCAATAGGCGAGGGTACCCTCCAGATTGCCATGTTCCTCGATGGTGATGCTGTCGCCATGACACTGGCCCTGCACCCTGCCGTCGATTATCAACTCCCGGCAGCTGACGTTGCCCTCCACCTGGCCTTCACGCATTACCTTAATCAAATGCTCTTTGGCCTCAATGTTGCCGGTGACCTGGCCGTGGATATAGACATGGCCGCTGGCGACTATGTTGCCGACGAAATGCACCCCGCTGGCGATGACCGTAGTCTCGTGTTTTTTGCTGGCGACCGCTTCGGGCTCTGGGTTTATTGCCGGAGGCGTGGCTGCTTCTGATATCTGAGGTTCCGTTTTATTTTTTTTAATAAACATCGCGTTAATCTTGTTCCGTTGGCTATGGAGGAGGAAAGCGACAAGCGCGCAGGCGGCCGCCAGGCGCGCCAGCGCGATTACATCGACAGACCAGGCGATCAGCGCGAGAAGCCAGAAAAAAAGGGCGCCGTTTATGGCGAGATACTGTTTGTCCATCTGCAGCGGCTGGCTACTCCGTTAGTCATCAGCAACGTCCTGGTTTGCCCTCCACTTATCCGCAGTTTTGCCATGACGATCAAGGTTTTTTGCCGAAAACTGATGATTTAATCACTTATTAATCAGATAGTTATTAATAATTACGTATAGGTGATACTGGAACTATTTTGCTAACGAATCTTCACTGCAAGCGAACAGAGAGGATGAAGTGATGGACCGGCTTGCGCTATGGTTGAAGGTAGCTCATCAACTAAGGACAGCGTTATGACTCTGCACTGTGCATTTATTGGCTTTGGTAAAAGCACCACCCGCTATCACCTTCCTTACGTTTTGCACCGCAAAGACCGCTGGCAGGTGGCGCACATTTACCGTCGCCGGGCGAAGCCCGAGGAGCAGGCGCCGCAATATTCCCATATTCATTTCACCAGCGACCTTGATGACGTGTTAAACGATCCACAGGTCAAGCTGGTGGTGGTCTGCACCCACGCCGACAGCCATTTTGAATATGCGAAAAAGGCGCTGGAGGCGGGGAAAAACGTGCTGGTGGAAAAGCCATTCACCCCGACGCTTGAGGAAGCAAAAACCCTGTTTGCCCTGGCAAACAGCAAAGGTCTGACGGTGACGCCCTACCAGAACCGCCGCTTCGACTCCTGCTTCCTGACTACCAAAAAGGTGATTGAGAGTGGGAAACTCGGCGAACTGGTGGAGATCGAAAGCCATTTCGATAATTATCGCCCGCTGGCGGAGACCAACCCCGGCGGTCCGCAAAACGGCGAGTTCTATGGCCTTGGCGTACATACCCTGGATCAGATCATTTCGCTGTTTGGCCGTCCGGACCATGTCTCTTACGATCTGCGCTCGCTGCGCAATAAAGCCAACCCGGATGACACCTTTGAGGCCCAGCTGTTCTACGGCGATCTGAAGGCCATCGTCAAAACCAGCCATCTGGTGCAGATCGACTACCCGAAATTTATCGTTCACGGCCATAAAGGTTCGTTTGTGAAATACGGCATTGACCAGCAGGAGACCAGCCTGAAGGCCAATATCATGCCGGGCGAGCCGGGTTTTGGCGCGGACGACAGCGTCGGCGAGCTGGTGTACGTCAATGAGGCGGGGGAGACGGTGCGTGAAGCGGTGCCGCTGGAGAGCGGCGACTACGGTCGGGTGTACGACGCGCTGTACGACACCCTCGTCAACGGCCAGCCGAATTACGTCAAGGAATCTGACGTTCTCACCAATATGGAGATCCTGCAGCGCGGCTTTGAGCAGCCTTCACCGGCCACCATTACCCTTACCCGATAAGTCAAATTGGCTCCTCTGCGCTTGTTCATATTTTTTGAACAGAGGAGTCAATTTTCACCCTCTATGATCGCCGGCGAAATGGGTCCACACTGATTCCATCGAAAACATACGGGGGTGCAACATGATTTACTTACGCAAAGCGAACGAACGTGGCCACGCTAACCATGGCTGGCTGGATTCCTGGCATACTTTCTCTTTCGCCAACTATTATGACCCGAACTTTATGGGCTTCTCCGCCCTGCGGGTGATTAACGACGACGTCATCGACGCCGGTCAGGGCTTCGGTACCCACCCGCACAAAGACATGGAGATCCTGACTTATGTGCTGGAAGGGGCGGTGGAGCACCAGGACAGCATGGGTAACAAAGAGCAGGTGCCGGCGGGCGAGTTCCAGATCATGAGCGCGGGTACCGGGGTGCGCCACTCTGAGTACAACCCGAGCAAAACCGATCGTCTGCGTCTGTATCAGATCTGGATTATTCCGGAAGAAACCGGTATTACCCCGCGCTACGAGCAGCGCCGCTTCGACGCCGCCCAGGGCAAACAGCTGGTGCTGTCGCCGGATGCCCGAGATGGCTCGCTGAAGGTCTACCAGGATATGGAACTCTATCGCTGGGCGCTGCTGAAAGATGAGCAGTCGGTTCACCAGATTGCCGCGGAACGCCGTGTGTGGATCCAGGTGGTCAAAGGCGAAGTGACCATCAACGGTACCAAAGCCACCACCAGCGACGGTTTGGCCATCTGGGACGAGCAGGCGATTTCGGTTCATGCCGACAGCGATAGCGAGATCCTGCTGTTCGATCTGCCGCCGGTTTGATAGTTATCTGAGTCAGGTTAAATAAATTGCGCAGCCTTCCCTCATGTTAGGGAAGGTTGCGCTTTGTCCGTGATAAACTGAGAAAATGTTTCCCCGTTGATCACAGTCAGGACGATGAAAAAGAAAAGACCCGTACTTCAGGATGTAGCCGATCTTGTCGGCGTGACCAAAATGACGGTCAGTCGCTATTTACGCAACCCGGAGCAGGTCTCCGAAGCGCTGCGTGGCAAGATTGCCGTTGCCCTCGATGAACTGGGTTATATTCCCAATCGCGCCCCTGACATTCTCTCCAACGCCACCAGCCGCGCCATCGGCGTGCTGCTGCCGTCGTTAACTAACCAGGTCTTCTCGGAAGTGCTGCGTGGTATCGAAAGCGTCACCGACGCCTTCGGCTATCAAACCATGCTGGCGCACTACGGCTATAAGCCGGAAATGGAAGAGAAACGCCTTGAATCGATGCTCTCGTGGAACATTGATGGCCTGATCCTCACCGAACGCACCCATACGCCGCGCACCCTGAAGATGATCGAAGTCGCCGGCATTCCGGTGGTGGAGCTGATGGACAGCCGGTCACCGTGCCTCGATATCGCCGTCGGGTTCGATAACTTTGAAGCCGCCCGGCAGATGACGGCGGCGATCATTGCCCGCGGCCACCGCCACGTTGCTTATCTCGGCGCGCGTCTTGATGAACGTACTATCATCAAACAGAAGGGGTACGAGCAGGCGATGCTTGACGCCGGGATGACGCCCTACAGCGTGATGGTGGAGCAATCCTCTTCCTATTCTTCGGGGATTGAGCTGATGCGCCAGGCGCGCCGCGAATATCCGCAGCTCGACGGTATCTTCTGCACCAACGATGACCTCGCGGTCGGCGCGGCGTTCGAATGCCAGCGTCTGGGGCTGAAGATCCCCGATGATATGGCGATTGCCGGGTTCCACGGCCACGATATCGGCCAGGTGATGGAGCCGCGGCTGGCCAGCGTTCTGACCCCGCGCGAGCGGATGGGACGCATCGGCGCCGAACGGCTGCTGGCGCGCATTCGTGGTGAAGCGATTACCCCTAAGATGTTAGATTTAGGTTTCACATTGTCACCGGGCGGATCAATTTAAACTGACAAGTTTGAAGTAGATCACACATATTCACATCTGGCACGAATGGATATTGCTTCTCCACAGGTCCGGCATGACAATGTTACCGATAACAGTTACCCGTAACAATCAATCGATACGCCGCCTTCGCGCTGGATGAGTCAGCCCCGGCGCGGCGTACCAGTCCAGTGGGAGGACGCTTTGAGCACGACTAACCATGATCACCACGTCTATGTCCTGATGGGCGTTTCCGGCAGCGGAAAATCTGCTGTCGCCAGCGAAGTGGCGCATCAACTGCATGCCGCGTTTCTTGACGGCGACTTTCTCCATCCGCGCAGCAACATCACCAAGATGGCCTCCGGCGAGCCGCTCAACGACGATGATCGCACCCCGTGGCTGCAGGCGCTGAATGACGCCGCGTTCGCCATGCAGCGTACCAACAAGGTGTCGCTGATCGTCTGCTCGGCTCTGAAGAAGAGCTATCGCGACATTCTGCGCAAGGGCAACCCGAACCTCTCCTTCATCTATCTGAAAGGCGACTTCGACGTGATCGAAAACCGTCTGAAGGCACGCAAAGGGCACTTCTTCAAAACCCAAATGTTGGTGACGCAGTTTGAAACGCTGCAGGAACCAGGCGCCGACGAGAGCGATGTGCTTATCGTCGATATCGACCAGCCGCTGGAAGGCGTGGTGGCCAGCACCATCGAGGTGATCAACAAAGGCAGTCACTAGTGAGTACTTTAACGCTTGTTTTAACAGCAGTCGGCTCGGTATTGCTGCTGCTGTTTTTAGTCATGAAGGCGCGGATGCATGCCTTCGTGGCTTTGATGGTGGTTTCTATTGGTGCAGGACTTTTCTCCGGCATGCCGCTGGATAAAATCGCGGCGACGATGGAGAAAGGGATGGGCGGTACGCTGGGTTTCCTGGCGATCGTCGTCGCGCTCGGCGCGATGTTCGGTAAGATCCTGCATGAAACGGGGGCGGTCGATCAGATTGCCGTCAAGATGCTCAAATCCTTCGGCCACAGCCGGGCGCACTATGCGATTGGCCTCGCCGGCCTTATCTGCGCGCTACCGCTGTTCTTCGAAGTCGCCATTGTCCTGCTGATCAGCGTTGCCTTCTCGATGGCGCGCCATACCGGCACAAACCTCGTGAAGCTGGTGATCCCGCTGTTTGCCGGGGTAGCCGCCGCCGCGGCCTTCCTGCTGCCGGGGCCGGCGCCGATGCTGCTGGCGTCGCAAATGCACGCCGACTTTGGCTGGATGATCCTGATTGGCCTGTGCGCCGCCATTCCGGGGATGATTATCGCCGGTCCGCTGTGGGGTAACTTTATCAGCCGCTACGTTGAACTGCATATTCCTGACGATATCAGCGAACCGCATCTCGGCGAAGGCAAAATGCCCTCCTTCGGCTTTAGCCTGGCGCTGATCCTGCTGCCGCTGGTGCTGGTGGGTCTGAAAACCATCGCCGCGCGCTTTGTGCCGGTGGGTTCCACTGCCTACGAATGGTTCGAGTTTATCGGCCACCCGTTCACCGCGATCCTGGTGGCTTGCCTGGTGGCAATCTACGGCCTGGCCATGCGCCAGGGGATGGCGAAAGACCGCGTGATGGAGATCTGTGGCCACGCGCTGCAGCCGGCGGGGATTATCCTGCTGGTGATCGGGGCAGGCGGCGTCTTCAAACAGGTGCTGGTAGACTCTGGTGTGGGCCCGGCGCTTGGTGAAGCGCTGACCGGTATGGGCCTGCCGATCGCCATTACCTGTTTCGTGCTGGCAGCGGCGGTGCGTATCATTCAGGGCTCTGCCACCGTAGCGTGCCTGACGGCGGTTGGCCTGGTGATGCCGGTGATTGAGCAGCTGAACTACAGCGGCGCACAGATGGCGGCTCTGTCTATCTGTATCGCCGGCGGCTCGATTGTCGTGAGCCATGTGAACGACGCCGGCTTCTGGCTGTTCGGTAAATTTACCGGCGCCAGCGAAGCCCAGACGCTGAAAACCTGGACCATGATGGAAACCATCCTGGGTACCACCGGGGCGATTGTCGGCATGATCGCCTTCCAGCTGCTGAGCTAAGCGAATTTTCACCCCACTCGCGGGAAATAAAAAGCCAGGGTAACGCTGCTTACCCTGGCTTCTTTGCAATAAGCCGCCCTTTTTCCCTCTTTTCCTTACCAGCTATTGGCCCTTATTAGCGCTACGACGATGCTCGTATCCCTCGTCAGCCCTTGCTGTGACTGGGTTTGGCGCTTTTTTTTGGCAAGCGGAAAAGCGCCTGATTTCGCGCTTAATCCATAATCAGGATCAATAAAATAGCGACGGAAAATATTCCATTCCCCCGGGGATTTCCCCGATAATCGTTGCGCTTTTGACGACGACCAGCGACGGTGGGCACTGTGCAGGATAAGTTGCATTTCTGATTGTTCAGCAATCATTGATTAATTTCACTTGCGACTTTAGCTGCATTTTGTAAGGTGAGGGATAATCCAGTTGGAAACTGGCCAGGCACAAACAGCACACACCTCGCAGGAATACGTTATGAAAAATGTTGGTTTTATCGGCTGGCGCGGAATGGTCGGCTCTGTTCTCATGCAACGCATGGTTGAAGAGCGCGATTTCGACGCCATTCGCCCGGTGTTCTTCTCTACCTCCCAGCTGGGACAGCCAGCGCCGTCATTCGGCGGTAGCACCGGTGGTACGCTTCAGGATGCGTTCGATCTGGACGCGCTGAAGGCGCTGGACATTATTGTCACGTGCCAGGGCGGCGATTACACCAACGAGATTTACCCGAAGCTGCGCGAAAGCGGCTGGCAGGGTTACTGGATTGACGCCGCCTCTTCGCTGCGCATGAAGGACGATGCGATCATTATCCTCGACCCGGTTAACCAGGACGTGATCACCGCCGGCCTGAATAACGGCGTGAAAACCTTTGTCGGCGGCAACTGCACCGTCAGCCTGATGCTGATGTCCCTTGGCGGCCTGTTTGCTCAGGATCTGGTGGAGTGGGTCAGCGTGGCGACGTACCAGGCGGCTTCCGGCGGTGGTGCGCGTCATATGCGCGAGCTACTGAGCCAGATGGGGCAGCTGCATAACCATGTGGCCGCGGAGCTGGCGGACCCAGCTTCCGCCATTCTGGATATTGAGCGCAAAGTCACCTCGCTGACCCGTAGCGGCGAGCTGCCGGTGGACAACTTCGGCGTACCGCTGGCAGGCAGCCTGATCCCGTGGATCGACAAACAGCTGGATAACGGCCAGAGCCGCGAAGAGTGGAAAGGCCAGGCGGAGACCAACAAGATCCTCGCCACCTCGTCCGTTATCCCGGTAGACGGCCTGTGCGTTCGCGTTGGTGCGCTGCGCTGCCACAGCCAGGCGTTTACCATCAAGCTCAAGAAAGATGTTTCTATCCCGACCGTTGAGGAACTTCTGGCCGCGCACAACCCGTGGGCCAAAGTGGTGCCAAACGATCGTGAGATTACCATGCGCGAGCTGACCCCAGCCGCGGTGACGGGCACCCTGACTACCCCGGTAGGGCGCCTGCGTAAACTGAATATGGGGCCGGAATACCTTTCGGCCTTTACCGTTGGCGACCAGCTGCTGTGGGGCGCCGCGGAGCCGCTGCGTCGGATGCTTCGCCAGCTGGCATAAGCCCAGGATGAACAGAAAGGGGGTCTTCGAGCCCCCTTTTTTTTTGCGTAATACAAGGAGTAAACGCGGATGTTAGATTTTTCCCCACGGAGGTAACTCAGCCTTGGCTATGCTTTAAGTAAGGAATTCCTTACCTGAAGGTGGGACGGAGCAGAAGGATGCAGAAATTGCTGCGCCGTTCAGGTCAAAAAAAGTCGCCAGTTACAGGAATGAGCGACACTTACAACAGGATGAAAGCATGTCTAATCATATTGATAGAGACGTGATTAATGCGCTAATCGCCGGTCATTTCGCGGATCCCTTTTCCGTGCTCGGCATGCACCGTACTGACGCCGGGCTGGAAGTGCGCGCATTATTACCCGATGCCACCGATGTGTGGGTTATTGAACCGAAGACCGGACGCAAAGTCGGCAAGCTCGAATGCCTCGATTCGCGCGGTTTCTTCAGCGGCGTCCTGCCGCGGCGTAAAAACGCTTTTCGCTATCAGCTGGCCGTCACCTGGCACGGACAGCAAAATCTGATCGATGACCCTTATCGCTTTGGTCCGCTGTTGCAGGACCTTGACGTCTGGCTGCTGTCGGAAGGGACCCACCTGCGTCCTTACGAAACGTTGGGCGCGCACGCTGCCACCATGGACGGCGTCACCGGTACCCGTTTCTCGGTGTGGGCGCCGAACGCCCGCCGCGTGTCGGTGGTGGGGCAGTTTAACTACTGGGATGGCCGTCGCCACCCGATGCGATTCCGCAAAGAGTCCGGGATCTGGGAACTGTTCGTTCCCGGCGCGCACAATGGTCAGCTGTATAAATTCGAGCTGATTGACGCTCACGGCAATCTGCGGGTCAAAGCTGACCCTTACGCCTTTGAGTCGCAAATGCGTCCGGAAAGCGCCTCGCTTATCTGCGACCTGCCGCCCAAAGTGGAACAGCCGGCGGACCGCAAAGCGGCGAACCAGTTTGATGCCCCGATCTCTATCTATGAAGTGCATCTTGGTTCCTGGCGCCGTCATACCGACAATAATTTCTGGCTGAGCTACCGCGAGCTGGCCGATCAGCTGGTGCCCTACGCCAAATGGATGGGATTCACTCATCTCGAACTGCTGCCGGTTAACGAGCACCCGTTCGACGGCAGCTGGGGCTATCAACCCACCGGGCTCTATGCGCCGACCCGCCGTTTCGGCACCCGCGATGATTTCCGTTACTTTATCAACGCCGCGCATGCCGCCGGGCTGAACGTCATCCTCGACTGGGTGCCGGGCCACTTCCCGGCGGATGATTTTGCCCTTGCCTCGTTTGACGGCACTTCGCTGTATGAGCACAGCGATCCGCGCGAGGGGTATCACCAGGACTGGAATACCCTGATCTACAACTACGGACGCCGGGAAGTCAGCAACTACCTGGTGGGTAATGCGCTGTACTGGATCGAACGTTTCGGCATCGATGCGCTGCGGGTCGACGCGGTGGCCTCGATGATCTATCGCGATTACAGCCGCAAGGCGGGAGAGTGGATCCCCAACGAATACGGCGGTCGGGAGAATCTGGAGGCTATTGAGTTTCTGCGCAACACTAACCGCATCCTCGGCGAACAGACGCCGGGCGCGGTGACCATGGCGGAAGAGTCCACCGATTTTGCCGGGGTCACCCGTCCGCCAGCCGGCGGCGGGCTGGGTTTCTGGTTCAAATGGAACCTTGGCTGGATGCACGACACCCTGGACTACATGAAGCTCGATCCGGTGCATCGCCGCTATCATCACGACAAAATGACCTTCGGCATGCTCTACAACTACACCGAGAACTTTGTGCTGCCGCTCTCCCATGATGAAGTGGTGCACGGCAAAAAATCGATTCTCGACCGCATGCCGGGCGATGCCTGGCAGAAGTTTGCCAACCTGCGCGCCTATTACGGCTGGCTGTTCGCCTTCCCGGGGAAAAAGCTGCTGTTTATGGGCAATGAGTTCGCTCAGGGCCGCGAGTGGAACCATGACGTTAGCCTCGACTGGCATCTGCTGGAGGGCGGCGACAACTGGCACCACGGCGTCCAGCGGCTGGTGCGCGACCTCAACCATACCTACCGCCACCATAAAGCGCTGCACGAGCTGGATTTCGACCCCTACGGCTTCGAATGGCTGGTGGTCGACGACCATGAGCGCTCGGTGTTTGTCTTCGTGCGCCGTGACCGGGCGGGCAACGAGATTATCGTTGCCAGCAACTTCACACCGGTGCCGCGCCACGACTACCGCTTCGGCATTAATCAGCCAGGCCGCTGGCGCGAGGCGCTAAATACCGACTCCATGCACTATCACGGCAGCAACCAGGGCAATGGCGGCGTGGTGGAAAGCGATGCCATCCCCAGCCATGGCCGCGAACATTCGCTGTCGCTGACCCTGCCTCCGTTGGCGACGATCTGGCTGGTCCGGGAGGCGCAATGACCTCACTCGCGGCAGGCAAACCTACGCCGTTGGGCGCCAGCTATGACGGCAAGGGCGTGAACTTCGCGCTCTTCTCCGCCCATGCGGAGCGGGTGGAGCTGTGCTTGTTCGACGCGCAGGGCAACGAGCAACGCGTCGATCTCCCGGCGCGCAGCGGCGATATCTGGCACGGCTGGCTACCCGCCGCCGGGCCTGGCCTGCGCTACGGCTATCGGGTACACGGTCCCTGGGATCCCGCGCAGGGACACCGCTTTAACCCGGCCAAACTGTTGATCGATCCCTGTGCCCTCCGGGTCGAGGGCGATCTGCCTGACGATGAGCGCCTGCACGGCGGCATGTGGCAGCCCGACCACCGCGACAGCGCCGCGGTTGCGCCAAAATCGCAGGTGGTGGATCTGCGCTATGACTGGCGTGGCGATAAACCGCCGCGTACCCCGTGGGGAGAAACGGTGATTTATGAAGCGCACGTGAAAGGGCTCACCTTGCTTAATCCGCAGCTACCGGAAGCCATTCGCGGAACCTATAAAGCGCTGGGCCACCCGGCGATGATCGCTTACTTCAAATCGCTGGGCATCAGCGCCCTTGAGCTGCTGCCGGTGGCGCAGTTCGCCAGCGAGCCGCGACTGCAGCGGATGGGGTTAAGCAACTACTGGGGCTACAACCCGCTGGCATGGTTCGCGCTGGATCCGCGCTACGCCAGCGATCCGGATCGCGCCCTGGATGAGTTTCGCGATGCGGTTAAAGCGCTGCATGCCGCTGGTATCGAGGTAATTCTGGATATCGTGCTCAACCACAGCGCGGAAATCGATCTTGAAGGGCCTACCGTCTCCCTGCGCGGAATCGACAACCGTAGCTATTATTGGATAAGGGACGATGGCGATTACCACAACTGGACCGGGTGCGGTAATACGCTCAATCTCAGCCACCTGGGCGTGGTGGAGCTGGCGCGCCAGTGTTTACGCTTCTGGGTAGATGAGTGCCATGTCGACGGTTTTCGCTTCGACCTCGCCTCCGTGATGGGCCGAACCCCGGAATTCCACCAGAATGCGCCGCTGTTCGAGGCTATCCGTGACGACAGCGTGCTGTCGCAGGTGAAACTGATCGCTGAACCCTGGGATATCGGCCCGGGCGGCTATCAGGTGGGTAATTTCCCGCCGCTGTTTGCCGAATGGAATGACCATTTTCGCGATAGCGCCCGACGGTTCTGGCTGCAGCAAAACGTCTCTCTGGGTGACTTTGCCCAACGCTTCGCGGCTTCCAGCGATCTCTTTGCCCGGGATGGTAAGCCGCCATCGGCGACGGTGAATCTGGTGACAGCTCACGATGGCTTCACGCTCCGCGACTGTGTCTGTTTCAATCAGAAACACAATCAGGCAAACGGGGAGGAGAATCGCGATGGGACTAACAACAACTACAGCAACAATCATGGTATAGAAGGATTAGAGGCTAATCTTGCGGTGATTGAACGGCGACGCGCCAGCGTGCATGCGCTGCTGACGACGCTGCTGTTGGCGCAGGGGACGCCGATGCTGCTGGCGGGAGATGAGCAGGGCCACAGTCAGCACGGCAACAATAATGCCTACTGTCAGGATAACGCGTTGACCTGGCTGGACTGGCGTCAGGCGAACCCGGGTTTAATCGCATTTACCGCGGCGCTAATCCATCTACGGCGGCGCATTCCGGCGCTTACCCGCAACCGCTGGTGGCAGGAGGGCGATGGCAACGTCCGCTGGTTGAATCAATACGCCCAGCCGCTGACTGCCGGGGAGTGGCAGCAGGGCGCAGCGTGTATGCAGATCCAGTTGTCGGATCGCTGGCTGCTCACGCTGAACGCCACCGCACAGGTGGTCGATATGGTTTTACCCGAGGGGGAATGGCGCGCCGTTCCTCCATTCGCCGGAGAGGATAATCCGGTCATCATGGCTGTCTGGCATGGGCCCGCGCACGGAGTGTGCGTATTTCAAAGGTCGTAAGCCCTGGAGCTTTCGGTTGGACCCGTGGCGGCGGCGCGGCGGGATGAGCTGGAAAGCGGGGGTGTAAAAAGGAGTTAATCATGGTTAGGCTTGAAAAAAACGATCCGCTGATGCTGGCGCGTCAATTACCCATCAAATCCGTGGCGTTGATCCTCGCGGGCGGGCGTGGCACCCGGCTGAAGGATCTCACCATTAAGCGTGCGAAACCTGCTGTTCACTTTGGCGGCAAGTTCCGTATTATCGATTTCGCATTATCTAACTGCATTAACTCAGGGATCCGCCGTATCGGCGTTATTACCCAGTATCAGTCGCACACGCTGGTGCAGCACATCCAGCGCGGCTGGTCGTTCTTCAGCGAAGAGATGAACGAGTTTGTCGATCTGCTGCCGGCTCAGCAGCGCGTGCACGGCGAAAACTGGTATCGCGGCACGGCAGATGCGGTGACGCAGAACCTGGATATCATCAGCCGCTACAAGGCCGAGTATGTGGTGATCCTCGCGGGCGACCATATTTATAAGCAGGATTACTCGCGCATGCTGATCGACCATGTCGAAAAAGGGGCGCGTTGCACCGTAGCCTGCATGCCGGTGCCCATTGAAGAGGCATCCGCCTTCGGCGTTATGGCGGTCGACGAAAACGAAAAAATCATTGAGTTTGTCGAGAAGCCTGCCAATCCGCCGGCGATGCCGACCGATCCGACCAAATCGCTGGCCAGCATGGGCATTTATGTCTTTGACGCCGCCTACCTTTATGAGCTGCTGGAAGAAGACGATCGCAACGAGAACTCCAGCCACGATTTCGGCAAAGATATCATTCCGAAGATCACCGAAGCTGGCATGGCTTATGCACATCCTTTCCCGCTCTCCTGCGTGCAGTCCGACCCGAACGCCGAACCTTACTGGCGCGATGTGGGGACGCTGGAGGCCTACTGGAAGGCTAACCTCGATCTGGCGTCAGTCACGCCGGAGCTGGATATGTACGACCAGAACTGGCCGATCCGCACCCATATGGAATCGCTGCCGCCGGCGAAGTTTGTGCAGGACCGCTCCGGTAGCCACGGCATGACCCTGAACTCGCTGGTTTCCGGGGGGTGCATTATCTCCGGGTCGGTGGTGGTACAGTCGGTGCTGTTCCCGCGCGTGCGGGTGAATTCGTTCTGTAATATTGATTCGGCAGTCTTGTTGCCAGATGTCTGGGTGGGGCGCTCATGCCGCCTGCGTCGCTGCGTGATTGACCGCGCCTGCGTCATCCCGGAAGGTATGGTAATTGGTGAGAACGCGGAAGAGGATGCACGCCGCTTCTATCGCTCAGAGGAAGGTATCGTGCTGGTGACCCGCGACATGCTGCGGAAATTAGGGCACAAACAGGAGCGCTAATGCAGGTCTTACATGTATGTTCTGAGATGTTCCCGCTGTTAAAGACGGGCGGTCTGGCGGACGTCATCGGCGCACTGCCGGCGGCGCAAATCGCGGAGGGTATCGATACGCGCGTGCTGTTGCCGGCGTTTCCCGATATCCGTCGCGGCGTGGTGGATGCCCAGGTGGTGACCCGCCGGGATACGTTCGCCGGGCGGATCACGCTACTGTACGGCCACTTTAACGGCGTGGGGATCTACCTGATAGACGCCCCACATCTCTATGACCGGCCGGGGAGCCCTTACCACGATACCAACCAGCACGCTTATACCGACAACGTCCTGCGCTTTGCGCTGCTGGGATGGGTGGGAAGTGAAATGGCCAGCGGGCTGGATCCGTTCTGGCGCCCGGATGTGGTTCATGCCCATGACTGGCATGCCGGCCTGACGCCGGCTTACCTGGCGGCGCGCGGACGCCCGGCTAAATCGGTCTTTACCGTGCACAACCTGGCGTACCAGGGGATGTTTTACTCCTGGCATATGAATGACATTGAGCTGCCGTGGTCGTTTTATAACATGCATGGCCTCGAGTTTAACGGCCAGATCTCGTTTCTGAAGGCCGGCCTTTACTACGCCGACCATATTACGGCAGTGAGCCCGACCTACGCGCGCGAGATCACCGAGCCGCAATACGCCTACGGCATGGAGGGGCTGCTGCGCCAGCGCCATCATGAAGGTCGACTGTCGGGAATTCTCAACGGCGTTGACGACGGTATCTGGAGCCCGCAAAACGATCTCCTGCTGCCGATGCGCTACGATCGCGACACGCTGGAGGAGAAGGCGGAGAACAAGCGTCAGCTGCAGATTGCCATGGGCCTGAAGGTCGATGATAAAGCGCCGCTGTTTGCTGTGGTCAGCCGTCTTACCAGCCAGAAAGGGCTGGACCTGGTGCTTGAAGCGCTACCGGGTCTGCTTGAGCAGGGCGGCCAGCTGGCGCTGCTGGGCGCCGGCGATCCGGTGCTGCAGGAAGGTTTCCTCGCCGCCGCCGCCGAACATCCGGGCAAAGTAGGGGTGCAGATTGGCTACCATGAGGCCTTCTCCCACCGCATTATGGGCGGCGCCGACGTCATTCTGGTCCCGAGCCGCTTTGAACCCTGCGGCCTGACCCAGCTGTATGGTCTGAAGTACGGCACGCTGCCGCTGGTGCGCCGCACCGGCGGTCTGGCGGACACCGTTTCTGACAGTTCGCTGGAGAACCTGGCCGATGGTCTGGCGACAGGGTTTGTCTTTGAGGACAGCAATGCGCTGTCGTTGCTGCGCGCTATCCGTCGCGCCTTTGTCCTCTGGTCGCGCCCGTCGCTCTGGCGCTATGTGCAGCGTCAGGCGATGAATATGGATTTTAGCTGGCAGGTTGCCGCGAACTCCTATCGCGAACTTTATCAACGCTTGATGTAACCACTGGAGTCATTGTTATGAATGTACCCTTTAGCTATGCATCACCGACGCTGAGCGTTGAGGCGTTAAAGCACTCTATTGCCTATAAGCTGATGTTTATCATCGGTAAAGATCCGGCCATCGCCAACAAGCATGAATGGCTTAACGCCACGTTGTTTGCCGTTCGCGATCGTATGGTGGAGCGCTGGCTGCGCTCCAACCGCGCGCAGCTCTCCCAGGAAGTGCGCCAGGTGTACTATCTGTCGATGGAGTTTCTGATCGGCCGCACCCTCTCGAATGCGCTGCTGTCGCTGGGTATTTATGACGATGTGAGCAGCGCGCTGGCGGAGATGGGGCTCGATCTCGAAGAGCTGATCGATGAAGAGAATGACCCCGGGCTTGGCAACGGCGGTCTGGGCCGCCTGGCAGCTTGCTTCCTGGATTCCCTGGCGGCGCTGGGCCTGCCGGGACGCGGTTACGGCATCCGCTATGACTACGGGATGTTTAAACAGAATATTGTTGATGGCCGACAAAAAGAGTCGCCTGACTACTGGCTGGAGTACGGTAACCCGTGGGAGTTTGAGCGCCACAACACCCGCTATAAAGTGCGCTTCGGCGGCCGTATTCAGCAGGAAGGAAAGAAAACCCGCTGGATTGAAACAGAAGAGATCATTGCAGAAGCTTACGACCAGATCATCCCCGGCTTCGACACCGACGCCACCAACACGCTGCGTCTGTGGAGCGCGCAGGCCAGTAGCGAAATTAACCTTGGTAAATTCAACCAGGGCGACTACTTCGCTGCGGTAGAGGATAAAAACCACTCCGAAAACGTCTCCCGCGTGCTCTATCCGGACGACTCGACCTACTCCGGCCGCGAGCTGCGCCTGCGCCAGGAGTATTTCCTCGTGTCGGCCACGGTGCAAGATATCCTAAGCCGCCATTACATGTTGCATAAGACCTATGACAACCTGGCGGACAAGATTGCCATTCACCTCAATGACACCCACCCGGTGCTGTCGATACCGGAGCTGATGCGTCTGCTTATCGACGAACATAAGTTCAGCTGGGACGAGGCGTTCGAGGTGACCTGCCAGGTCTTCTCCTATACCAACCACACTCTGATGAGCGAAGCGCTTGAGACCTGGCCGGTGGATATGCTGGGTAAAATTCTGCCGCGCCATTTGCAGATTATCTTTGAGATTAACGACTACTTCCTTAAAACCCTGCAGGAGCAGTATCCGAACGATACCGACCTGCTCAGTCGCACCTCGATTATCGATGAGTCTAATGGCCGTCTCGTGCGCATGGCCTGGCTGGCGGTGGTGGTCAGCCACAAGGTCAACGGGGTGTCCGAGCTGCATTCCCGGCTGATGGTGGAATCACTGTTTGCCGAATTCGCCAAAATTTTTCCGATGCGCTTTATCAACGTGACCAACGGTGTGACACCGCGCCGCTGGCTGGCGCTGGCCAACCCGCCGCTGTCGAAAGTGCTGGATGAGCATATCGGCCGCACCTGGCGGACCGATCTGAGCCAGCTTGATGAGCTGAAACAGCATATCGACTATCCGACGGTCAATCAGGCGGTGCGTCAGGCCAAGCTTGAGAACAAACAGCGGCTGGCCAGCTATATTGCTCAACAGCTCAATGTGGTGGTCAATCCGAAGGCGCTGTTTGATGTGCAGATCAAACGTATCCATGAATATAAACGCCAGCTAATGAATGTGCTGCACGTCATTACCCGCTACAACCGCATCAAGGCCGATCCGCAGGCGGAGTGGGTGCCGCGAGTGAATATTTTCGCCGGTAAAGCGGCCTCGGCCTACTATATGGCCAAGCATATTATTCACCTGATCAACGATGTAGCAGCGGTGATCAATAACGATCCGCAGATTGGCGACAAGCTGAAGGTCGTCTTTATCCCCAACTACAGCGTGAGCCTGGCGCAGTTGATCATTCCGGCGGCAGACCTGTCGGAACAGATCTCCCTTGCAGGTACTGAAGCTTCCGGCACCAGTAATATGAAGTTTGCCCTTAACGGCGCGCTGACCATCGGCACTCTCGACGGGGCAAACGTGGAGATGCAGGAGCACGTGGGCGAAGAGAATATCTTTATCTTCGGCAACACCGCGGAAGAGGTAGAAGAGCTGCGTCGCAGCGGCTATAAACCGCGCGAATACTACGAGCAGGATGAAGAGCTTCACCAGGCGCTGACGCAGATCGGTACTGGCGTGTTCAGCCCGGCGGAACCGGGGCGCTACCGCGACCTGCTGGATTCGCTGATTAACTTCGGCGACCACTACCAGGTGCTGGCGGACTATCGCAGCTATGTGGACTGCCAGGATCGCGTCGACGAGCTGTATCAACATCCGGAAGAGTGGGCCTATAAGGCGATGCTGAATATTGCCAATATGGGTTACTTCTCTTCTGACCGGACGATCCAGGAGTACGCGAAATATATCTGGCATATCGACCCGGTAAGGCTGTAATCCAGTCAACGCAACACAACGGGGCCATTTGGCCCCGTTTCTGTCTGTGTGGCGAACGTTTTATTCGGAAAAGTGCCGGGGAGGATTCAGGCTATTGCGGGAATATACTATTGACGTGAATTCGCCAGCAGTACGATAAACGCTCAATAAGTTTACGTTCATAGCCTAATGGCTATAATATGGATGATAGCCTTTAGGCTATGAGGGATCGCCAATGTGGGATGTAGAAACGACGGATACGTTTGATGCCTGGTTCGAATTACAAAGTAGAGCTTTAAAAGAGGATATGTTGGCCACGATGCTCATCCTGTCTGAATTTGGTCCGCAGCTTGGGCGCCCGTATGTTGATACGGTGAAAGATTCAACGTTTCAGAATATGAAAGAACTTCGGGTTCAGCATCATGGGCTCCCCATCCGCGCCTTTTTTGCATTTGATCCTCTGCGGAAAGCTATCGTTTTATGTGCGGGCAATAAGGATGGCATGAATGAGAAACGTTTTTACAAAGAGATGATTACTCTGGCTGATAGAGAATTCAGCAAGCACCTGACTAAGGAGCGATAATGGCCACGCTAAAAGAACTCATGGCGAAACAGAATCCTGAAAGCCAGCAGCGGATTGCAGCGAAAGCGGCAGAGATACGCCAGTCTGTCGCATTAAACTTGCTTCGAGAAGAGTTGCACATGTCACAAACGGAGATGGCTGCGGCTATGGGTGTAAAGCAGCCAACGATCGCTAAAATGGAACAGACTGATAACGACCCGCGGCTTTCGACCCTAAAACGCTACATTGCGGCATTGGGGGGAGAACTCAGTATAAATGTCACATTGCCGACTGGAAAAAAAGTCTCGTTTAATTTGTGAATATATATCCGGGCCAAGCGCAAGCCATAGCCCGGGTATTTCTCTCCTGGCGCCACGCGATGTCAGGACGCTAACGACAGTTCAGACTTTCCCGCATGCTGCGCCAGCCATTCGCTGATGCGCGCCTGCTGCTCGGCATTCAGCCACATACCCTGTTTGGTTCGACGCCAGATGGCGTCATCCAGGCTGCGCACCCACTCGTGCTCAACCAGATATTTCAGCTCGGCTTCATAAAACTCGTGGCCGAAATCTTCCCCGAGATCGCTCAGGGCACTGGCTTCCTTGAGGATCCACTCGCTGTTGCTCCCGTAAGTGCGGGCGTAATGGCGGGCCAGTGATTCGCTGATGAACGGGAAGCGACGGCGCAGTTTTGCCGCGTAATCGTCGCGATCGCCGCCGATATCGCCGCCGGGCAGCACCGCGGTTTTGGTCCATGCCGGGCCGATCCCTTTGTAATAGGGGGTCAGTTTTTCCAGCGCGTGCTCGGCCAGTTTGCGATAGGTGGTCAGCTTGCCGCCGAAGACGGAGAGCAGCGGCGCCTGACCGTTCTCATCGTGAATATCCAGGGTATAGTCGCGGGTAATGGCCTGCGGCGAATCCGACTCGTCGTCGCACAGCGGACGGACGCCGGAGTAGGTCCAGACGATATCGTCCCGGCTGAGGGTCTTTTTAAAATGCGCGTTATAGACGTTCAGCAAATAGTTGATCTCTTTATCATCAATGGCTACCGCTTTCGGATCGCCCTTATACTCGACGTCCGTCGTGCCGATGATGGAGAACTCGTCCATCCACGGGATAACAAATACAATACGTTTATCTTCGTTTTGCAGGATGTAGGCCTGCTTCTGGGTATGCACCCGCGGCACCACGATGTGGCTGCCCTTGATCAGACGGATGCCGTAAGGCGAGCGCAGATGCATCCCTTCGTCGAAGAACTGTTTTACCCACGGGCCGGTAGCATTGACCAGACCGCGCGCTTTCCAGGTAAACTTCTCGCCGCTATCAATATCTTCCGCTTCCACCACCCACAGACCATTCTCACGTTTCGCCGAGATAGCCCGGGTGCGAGTACGCACTTCGCCGCCTTTACGGACGACCATCTGCGCGTTGGCCAGCACCAGACGGGCATCGTCAACCCAGCAGTCGGAATATTCGAAACCGCGCACAATTTCCGGCTTAAGTACCGACTCTGCGCCAAAACGCAACCCGGTGGACCCCGGTAAGCTGGTGCGTTTGCCCAGATGATCGTACATAAACAAGCCGATACGGATCATCCATGCCGGACGCAGATGTGGGCGATGCGGTAGGCGAAAGCGCATCGGGAAGGCGATATGCGGAGCCATTTTCAACAGCACTTCACGCTCGGCCAGCGCTTCGCTAACCAGGCGGAACTCATAGTGTTCGAGGTAGCGAAGGCCGCCGTGGATCAGTTTGGAACTGGCGCTGGAGGTGGCGCAGGCGAGATCGCGCGCTTCCAGCATCAGTACGGATAAACCACGCCCGGCGGCATCTGCCGCGATACCGGCACCGTTAATGCCTCCGCCTATCACAATCAGATCTTTGGTTTCCACGTTCTTACCCTCTCACACTTTCGTTTAAGCTCATAAATGCTCGATATCGCTCACTATAGCAAACAAACGCGCTTTTGGTAACATCAAAAAAACATTTTGAAGTGATGGGTGTAACATATTGGCGTTTCTTTACCGCCTGACGGTACACTAGAGGGTAAAATTAGGCCGTCCAGTGCCCGTCATGACGAGAAAGAGAAGAGAACCATGGAACAGTTTGAATGTATCAATGTTGAAGAAGCGCACCAGAAACTGCATCAGCAGAAGGCAGTGCTGGTCGATATCCGCGATCCGCAAAGCTTTGCGATGGGCCATACGCCGGGCGCGTTTCATCTGACCAACGATACGCTGGGCGCGTTTATGCGTGATAACGACTTTGATACGGCGGTGATGGTGATGTGCTATCACGGCAACAGCAGCAAGGGCGCCGCGCAATATCTGCTGCAGCAGGGGTTTGATAAGGTCTACAGCGTTGACGGTGGGTTTGACGCCTGGCATCGCCATTTCCCGGCGGAAGTGGCGCACGGGACGTTTTAACCGCTGGCAGGTATACTATCCCCCTTTGTGTGGAATAAGCGATTCGCTGCATGTTAATGATTACCTCTTTTGCCAACCCGCGGGTGGCCCAGGCGTTTGTCGATTATATGGCGACGCAGGGGATTATCCTGACCATCCAGCAGCATACGCAGAGCGACGTCTGGCTGGCTGATGAGAGTCAGGCCGGACGCGTCAGGGCAGAGCTGGCGCGTTTTCTCGAAAACCCGGCGGACCCGCGCTATCTGGCGGCGAGCTGGCAGTCCGGACAGACCAATAGCGGGTTGCGCTATCAGCGCTTTCCTTTCTTTGCCACGCTGCGGCATAACGCCGGCCCGTTCACCTGGGCGATTCTGCTTATCTGTATTGCGGTGTTTATCCTGCAAAACCTGCTGGGCGATCAGCCGGTGATGATTTGGCTGGCCTGGCCCTACGATCCTTCGCTGCAGTTCGAAGCCTGGCGCTATTTCAGCCATGCTTTCATGCATTTCTCGCTGATGCATATTCTCTTCAACCTGCTATGGTGGTGGTATCTCGGCGGCGCGGTAGAAAAGCGCATCGGCAGCGGCAAGCTGGTGGTGATCACCGTCATTAGCGCCCTGTTGAGCGGCTTCGTGCAGCATCAGTTTAGCGGCCCGTGGTTTGGCGGCTTATCGGGCGTGGTCTATGCGCTGATGGGCTACGTTTGGCTACGGGGCGAGCGCGATCCGCAGAGCGGTATTTATCTGCAGCGTGGGTTGATACTCTTCTCTTTAGTATGGTTAATTGCTGGCTGGTTTGACGTTTTCGGCATGGCGATCGCCAACGGCGCGCACGTGGCGGGTCTGGCGACCGGCCTGGCAATGGCGTTTGTTGATACCTTACATGGGCGAAAACGCGCATAAAGACTTACCGACAGGGGTCGGGTAGGCGACATTTTTCCAGGGATATTTCATGAAACAAACACAACGTCATGACGCCATTATCGAGCTGGTAAAAAAACAGGGTTACGTCAGCACGGAAGAGCTGGTTGAGCAGTTCGCGGTCAGCCCGCAGACCATCCGCCGCGACTTGAACGATTTAGCCGAACAAAAAATGATCCTCCGCCATCACGGCGGCGCGGCGCTGCCCTCCAGCTCGGTGAACACCTCCTGGCACGATCGCAAAGCGACCCAGACGGCGGAAAAAGAGCGTATCGCCCGGCGGGTAGCCAGCGAGATCCCCGATGGAGCGACGCTGTTTATTGATATCGGTACCACGCCGGAAGCGGTGGCGCATGCTCTGCTCGATCACAACGATCTGCGCATTGTGACTAATAACCTGAACGTGGCCAACACGCTAATGGTGAAAGACGATTTTCGCATTATCCTCGCCGGCGGCGAACTGCGCAGCCGCGATGGCGGGATCATCGGGGAAGCCACTCTGGACTTTATCTCGCAGTTCCGCCTCGACTTCGGCATTCTTGGCATCAGCGGCGTCGACAGCGATGGCTCGCTGCTGGAGTTTGATTATCATGAAGTGCGCACCAAACGGGCGATCATTGAGAATTCACGCCACGTGATGCTGGTGGTGGATCATACCAAGTTTGGCCGTAATGCGATGGTCAACATGGGCAGCATCAGTATGGTCGATGCGGTCTATACCGACGTGCTGCCGCCGGCGGGCGTACTGAAGGTGATCACCGATAACAACCTCCAGCTGGAGCTGTGCTAAACGGCATCGGCGTCGTCAGACGCCGTATCCCATCATCTTGAGTAACTGCTGGGCATGCTGCACCGCGTCTTGCCGGTGGGCGACGCCCAGTTTCTGATACAGGTTGCGAATGTGCGTCTTGATGGTGGTGGCCGCCACGTCAAGCTCGCCGGCAATCTGCTCGTTGCTGTAACCGGAATAGATTAAGCCAAGCACCTGCCACTCGCGCTGGGTCAGCGGGCTGGTGCGGATAAGCTCCGGCACCTCCGGATGATTCAGCAACCGCTCGACGAACCCTTCGTCAAAGTGAGCGAATTTATGGCGATGATGCTGGTTAATGTCGCGCAGAATGCGCTGGGCGCGATGCTGCTCCAGCTCCGGCAACGTGTTCAACTGGATCAACTGGCGCAGCTGCTGGGCCATCGCCTCGCCTTCAATCACAAAGTGGTTGATAAAGCCGGTGCGGTTGGCGAGCGTCAGGGCTTCCAGCAGGGCTTTCTGCGCTTCGCTCTTGCGTCCCGCCTGCCAGTACAGCTGGTTGAGCAACAGCAGGTTGCGGTTGAGATCGCTCATCAAACGCAGCGAACGCGCATTTTCGTTCAGCTCTTCCAGCACCATTTCCGCCGGTTCGAAATCGCCCAGCAGGATCTGCGCACGGGCTATGTTGCGCCACTGGCTCTGCAGGAAGTGGTTGTTGGCGAATTCCGGCTTCGGCGTCTGGCGCAGCCAGTTGGCCGCCGCGGTTTTGTCGCCGGTCATTTGCCAGTAAATTACCCGTACCTTATCGGCGTTGGAGACCCAGTCGCTGTGATAGTGGCCGTTACCGAGTAGGTTTTCCAGCCGGTTCAGGTGGCTGCGGGCATTGTCCAGATCGCCGCGCGCCAGCGAGCACTGGACCATCAGCGCCAGGCACTGCAGCTGCTGCTGCGGCTGGTAAGTGGAGAGCACGTCCATCCCCTGACGGGCGCAAGCTTCAGCCTCGTCGAGGCGCGCCCATGCCCACAGCAGCTGAGCGCGGATGCGCAACAGAAACTCATGCATCGGCAGCTGCTCAAGATGCTGTTCGCGTACCAGCTGGAAGGCTTTCTCCTGACTCTCCCAGGCGGCTTGCAGGAAGCCCTGGGCGAAGAGAATTTCGCTTTGCTGAATGATGCTCCACAGCGCGTAATGCCATACGTCGTGACGGCGGGCCATCTGTTCGGTCTGCTGCATCACGGCGAGGGATTTGGTCAGTTTCCCCTTACAGTGGAGGACTTCGCCATGCACCGAGGTGGCGACGATGCGGCTGTAATAGTTGGCCAGCGGCAGCTCTTCGAGGGCCACCATTGACAGACGTTCCGCCTCGTCCTGGTCGCCGTCGTTAATCGCTACCTGTGCGCGTAGCGCGTTGAAATCGCCATGCATTGCGGTGTCCATTTCCACACTCATCTCTTGCTCGGCGCGCGCCAGCAGAGTGTTGACTTCGCTGTAACGATGCTGGCTCTGCATCAGCCAGGCCTGGAGCAGGATCAGGCGCGGATTTTCCAGCAGGTTTGACCACGGCAGCGCCGCCAGCGACTGCTCCAGCAGACCCAGCTCACTATGGTTAAACATACCCCAGGCATGATTGAGTAAGATATCGCGCAGCATTTTAGCATCGCCGGCCGCCAGTGCATGGTGGATGGCTTCGCTGGGGAACCCTTGCGCCATCCAGCTTTCTGCCGCAGCGTGGTGGATCTCCGGCAGTTCAACCGCCAGCTCCCACTGACAGCGCTGGCGCAGGAAGCTGCCAAATAGCGGGTGATAGCGGAACCATTCGCCGGAATCATCCATCCGCTGCAGGAACAGCCCCTGGCGTTCGATCTCTTCCAGCTGCATCTGGCCATTCTCTTCGCCGGTGACGCGCACGATTAACGCGTCGTTCATCGAGCGCAGCAGAGAACTCTTCAGCAAAAAGTTACGCGTGCGGGCGTCAACGTTATCCAACACTTCATCCACCAGATAATCCGACAGATGGCTGGCGTTAATCCCGGCGAGGCGGCGGGCTGAGTGTTGGGCGGAGGAGTTGTTTTGGCGGGCGGAGAGGGCGATGAGCTGCAGCGCGGTGGCCCACCCGGCGACATCGTCGCACAGCCGGCTGCTGTCGTCGGCTTCGATAGGCGACGTCAGTCGACAGTCGAAAAATTGTTTCGCCTCCTGGTGGGTAAACGCCAACTGCTGGCTGCCAATCTCCAGCAGCTGATCGCGAACGCGCAGGTTGGCAATGCCCAGCTGCGGCAGATTACGCGACAGGACCACCAGGGTCATATTCTCTGGCTGATGGCGCAGGAAAAAGCGCATCGCGTCATGGATCACCGGATTATTGATCAGATGGTAATCGTCAATGACGAGGTACAGCGGGCGCTGCCAGTCGGCGAGTTCAATAAACAGCTGCGCAAAAAGAGAGGAGAGGCTTGCGTACTGGCGCTTTTGCACCATCGCTTCACTGGCCGCGCAGTGGTTGCCGGTGGCCTGCTGAATGGCCGCGATCAAATAGCTGGCAAAACGCTCCTGCTGGTTGTCGCCTTCGTCCAGCGAGAACCACCCGAGATCGTTTTTACCTGCGGCCCACTGAGAAATGAGCGTTGTTTTACCGTACCCGGCAGGACTGGTGATCAGCACGAGACGATAATTGTTCGCGCCGGAAAGTTTCGCCAGTAAACGCTCACGAACCACAGTGTGTTCAAGGCGGACCGGACGACTTAATTTGGACGGAATCAACATAGTTCTACATTTCGCTGTGCAAGAGAGAGGTTGCGATTTTTTTTGCGCTTCGTAATTAATATCTAATAAGGTCGGCGATTATGAAATTTATTGCAAGTTATGTCCGAAGTTTATGCTCTTGAATTTGCTCTATGTCACAAATTTCGACATTGGTTGAGAATGGGAAAAAATCGCACGCAGGACGTGCCGGCAGAGGTTTTCAGACCCCTACCGCAGGTGTGGGGACAGAAGTGTTTTATACGAAGAGTAGTCGTTTGTTTTTATTAAATTATTGTCAGTGATTTCTGAGAAGTAATCTTTTTTACGTGACTGAGTGATGAAACGTACTTATTTCTCAAGAGAGCTATATTTATTTTTTTAATAACGTGGCGAGGAGCGAGAACCTTTTTATCACGAATTGGGCTGTAACAAATTTTTACCCCGCTGATATGGCATCGTGATTGTCATATTTTGCTTATTTTTACAGCATATTTTTGCCTTCTCACCCACACTATAGTGTCCAGGATCACACTTTTCGCTCATCCCCGCCACTCCTCCCTGTCTAATCCCCGTCAGGATGAGGACGATGAATCGGGAGGTCGGCACACTAGCGCCATCGTTTTAGTAAAGGACCCGGATCTCATTATGTCACAGACTTCATTTAACAAAGCTCAGTTTCAGGCTGCACTGACGCGTCAGTGGCAGCATTTTGGTTTACAGTCCGCTTCCGAGATGACACAGCGTCAATGGTGGCGCGCCGTCAGCGGAGCGCTGGCGGAACTTCTGGCGGCCCAGCCGGTGGCGAAACCGGCGCAAGGGCAGCGTCACGTTAACTACATCTCGATGGAGTTTCTGATTGGTCGCCTGACCGGCAACAACCTGCTCAATCTGGGCTGGTACGAGGGCGTCAGCGACGCGCTGAAAGGCTACGACGTCAACCTCACCGATCTGCTGGAAGAGGAGACCGATCCAGCGCTGGGTAACGGCGGCCTGGGACGTCTGGCAGCCTGCTTCCTCGACTCTATGGCGACCGTAGGCCAGTCGGCGACCGGCTATGGCCTCAACTACCAGTATGGTCTGTTCCGCCAGTCCTTTGACGACGGCCAGCAGATGGAAGCCCCGGACGACTGGGGTCGCAACAGCTACCCGTGGTTCCGTCATAACGACGCGCTGGATGTCCAGGTCGGTATCGGTGGGAAAGTCAGCAAAAACGGCGAATGGCAGCCGGCGTTTGTCATTACCGGCGAAGCCTGGGATCTGCCGGTGCTCGGTTATCGCAACAACGTCGCCCAGCCGCTGCGTCTGTGGCAGGCCAAACACGCTCATCCGTTTAACCTGACCAAATTCAACGATGGCGATTTCCTGCGCGCTGAGCAGCAGGGTATCGACGCGGAAAAACTGACCAAGGTGCTGTACCCGAACGACAACCATCAGGCGGGTAAAAAACTGCGCCTGATGCAGCAGTACTTCCAGTGCGCCTGCTCGGTGGCTGATATCCTGCGCCGCCACCATCTGGCCGGGCGCAAGCTGGCCGAGCTGGCGGATTACGAAGTGATCCAGCTGAACGATACGCACCCGACTATCGCTATCCCGGAACTGCTGCGCGTGCTGATCGACGAGCACCAGCTGAGCTGGGACGACGCTTGGGCGATCACCAGCAAAACCTTCGCTTACACCAACCATACCCTGATGCCAGAAGCGCTCGAGTGCTGGGATGAGAAGCTGGTGAAAGCGCTGCTGCCGCGCCATATGCAGATTATTAAAGAGATCAACGACCGCTTTAAACAGCTGGTGGACAAAACCTGGCCGGGCGATAAGCAGGTCTGGGCGAAGCTGGCGGTAGTGCATGACAAACAGGTTCGGATGGCCAACATGTGCGTGGTGGGCGGCTTTGCCGTCAACGGCGTGGCGGCGCTGCACTCGGACCTGGTAGTAAAAGATCTATTCCCGGAATATAACCAGCTGTGGCCGAACAAATTCCATAACGTGACCAACGGCATCACGCCGCGCCGCTGGATCAAGCAGTGCAACCCGGCGCTGGCCTCGCTTCTGGATGAGACGCTGAAAAAAGAGTGGGCCAATGATCTCGACCAGCTGATCAATCTGGAAAAATACGCTGACGATGCAGCGTTCCGTCAGACCTACCGCGACATCAAACAGGCTAACAAAGTGCGTCTGGCCGAGTTTGTTAAGCAGCGCACCGGGATCGAGATTAACCCGCAGGCGATTTTTGACATCCAGATCAAACGTCTGCACGAGTACAAGCGTCAGCACCTGAACCTGCTGCATATCCTCGCGCTGTACAAAGAGATCCGTGAAAATCCGCAGGCCGATCGCGTACCGCGCGTCTTCCTGTTCGGTGCGAAAGCGGCGCCGGGATACTATCTGGCGAAGAACATTATTTTTGCCATCAACAAGGTAGCGGAAACGATCAACAACGACCCGAAAGTCGGCGATAAGCTGAAAGTGGTCTTCCTGCCGGACTATTGTGTATCGGCGGCGGAAAAACTGATCCCGGCAGCGGACATCTCCGAGCAGATCTCCACCGCGGGCAAAGAAGCCTCTGGCACCGGCAACATGAAGCTGGCGCTGAACGGGGCGCTGACCGTCGGCACGCTGGATGGCGCTAACGTGGAAATCGCTGAGCAGGTGGGCGAGGAGAATATCTTTATCTTCGGCCACACGGTCGAAGAAGTGAAAGCCCTGAAAGCGAAAGGCTACGATCCGCTGAAATGGCGTAAGAAGGACAAACTGCTCGATGCGGTACTTAAGGAGCTGGAGAACGGCACCTATAGCAACGGCGACAAGCATGCCTTCGACCAGATGCTGCATAGCCTGCTGCAGGGCGGCGACCCGTACCTGGTGCTGGCCGATTTCGAAGCCTATGTGGCGGCGCAAAAACGGGTAGATGAGCTGTATCGCGACCAGGAAGCCTGGACCCGCGCGACAATTCTCAACACCGCGCGCTGCGGCATGTTCAGCTCCGACCGCTCGATCCGTGATTATCAGCAACGTATCTGGCAGGCGAAACGCTAAAGGAAGGCCTATGGAGAGTAAACGCCTCGATAATGCCGCGCTGGCGGCGGGCATCAGCCCCAGCTATATCAACGCGCACGGCAAGCCGCAGTCTATCGCGGCTGTCACCAAACAGCGCCTGTTGGATGCGATGCATCGCTCTACTGCCGCCACGAAAGTGGCGGTTAACCCGCTGCCGAACGTGAAAATTTTCACCCACGGCAAAAAAATGTCGCTGCCGGTGGCAGGACGCGGTGAGTATCAGTGGATCCTGACCACTGAGGACGGTAAGCAGTATCAAGGGAAAACTCGCGGCGGCGAGACGCTGCCGCTGCCGGCTAAACTGCCGGAGGGGTACCACTCCCTGACCCTTACCCAGGAGGGGGAGCGCTGGCACTGCCGGACGATCGTCGCGCCGGCGCGCTGCTACGAGCCACAGCCGCTGAAAGAGGGGAAAAAGCTGTGGGGCACTTGCGTGCAGCTGTATACCCTGCGTTCGGAGAAAAACTGGGGGATCGGCGATTTTGGCGATCTGCGGGCTATGCTGCCGGAAATCGCCCGCCGCGGTGGGTCGTTTATTGGCCTTAACCCGATTCATGCCCTCTATCCGGCGAACCCGGAGAGCGCCAGCCCGTATAGTCCGTCTTCACGTCGCTGGTTGAACGTCATCTACATCGACGTCAATGCGGTTGACGATTTCCAGCATAGCGAAGAGGCACAGGCGTGGTGGCAGTCTCCGGCAACGCAGCAGGCACTGCAGGCGGCGCGGGAAACGGACGATGTGGATTATACCGCCGTGACCACGCTGAAAATGACTGCGCTGCGTATGGCGTGGAAACGATTCTCTCGTCGTGAAGATGAGCAGATGACGGCGTTCCGCGAGTTTGTTCTACGCGAAGGGGAAAGCCTCTATTGGCAGGCCGCTTTCGATGCGCTGCACGCCTGGCAGGTTCAACAGGACCCGTTGCGCTGGGGCTGGCCGGCCTGGCCGAAGGCCTTTCAGGATATCGACAGCCCTGAGGTGAAAGCCTTCTGCATCGAGCATGAAGACGATGTCAGTTTCTATCTCTGGCTGCAGTGGCTGGCCTGGAGCCAGTTTGCCGCCTGCTGGGAAACCAGCCAGCGTGACGGCATGCCGATCGGCCTCTACCGCGACCTGGCAGTGGGCGTCGCCGAGGGCGGCTCGGAGACCTGGTGCGATCGTGAACTGTACTGCCTGAAAGCATCCGTAGGCGCGCCGCCGGATATTCTGGGCCCGCTGGGCCAGAACTGGGGCCTGCCGCCGATGGATCCGCATATCATTGCCGCCCGCGCCTATGAGCCGTTTATCGACCTGCTGCGCGCTAATATGCAGAACTGCGGCGCGTTGCGCATCGATCACGTGATGTCTGTGCTGCGTCTGTGGTGGATCCCGTATGGTGAAACCGCCGACCATGGCGCTTACGTTCAGTATCCGGTCGACGATCTGCTGTCGCTGCTGGCGCTGGAAAGCCAGCGTCATCGCTGCATGGTGATCGGCGAAGATCTGGGCACGGTACCGGTAGAGATCGTCAGCAAGCTCCGCAACAGCGGCGTCTATTCTTATAAGGTGCTCTATTTTGAGAGTGATGCAGAGAAAACGTTCCGCGCGCCGGCGCTGTACCCGGAGCAATCAATGGCTGTGGCGACGACGCACGACCTGCCCACCCTCCGCGGCTACTGGGAAAGCGGCGATCTGACGTTAGGTAAAGCGCTGGGCCTCTATCCTGATGAGGTGGTGCTGCGCGGACTGTACCAGGACCGCGAACTGGCGAAGCAAGGGCTGCTGGACGCGCTGCATAAGTACGGCTGTCTGCCCAAGCGCGCCGGACATAAGGCCTCGCTGATGAGCATGACGGGGATCCTCAACCGGGGGATGCAGCGTTACATTGCCGACAGTAACAGTGCGCTGCTGGGCCTGCAGCCGGAAGACTGGCTGGAGATGGCATCGCCGGTTAACATTCCGGGCACCAGCACGGAGTACCCGAACTGGCGCCGGAAGCTGTCCGTCACCCTTGAGCAGATGTTTGCCGATGAACGGGTCAATAAGCTAATTAAGGATCTGGATAAACGGCGCAAGGCGGCGAGCAAGAAAGCCGCCTCCTGATAACTTCCTGCCGCGCGCTCCTCTGCGCGGCGAAGGGTATGTCCAATAAAAAAGGCCGGCCCGCTTCACGCGGACCGGCCTTTTTCTGTGCTGAGAGTGACCTTACACTACCATCCCCAGCAGCAGACAGCCCACCAGGCCGCAGACTGAGATAATGGTTTCCAGCACCGACCAGGACTTGATGGTCTCGCCGATGGTCAGGTTAAAGTACTCTTTGAACAGCCAGAAGCCCGGATCGTTGACATGGGAGAAGATAACGCTGCCGGAGCCAACGGCGATAACCATCAGCTCCGGGCTGACGCCGGTGGTGGCGATCAGCGGCGCGGCAATCCCGCCCGCGGTGATGGCGGCCACGGTTGCTGAACCCAGCGCGATACGCAGCACTGCGGCGATAGACCACGCCATAAACAGCGGAGACATGTTTGATTCGTGCATGATAGAGGCGATGTATTTATCCATGCCGCTATCTACCAGCACCTGCTTGAAGGCGCCGCCGCCGCCGATGATCAACAGCATCATGGCGATGATTTTGATCGAAGAGGTCAGGGTATCGTTGATCTGCTCCATGGAGCGGCCGCGGTTCAAACCGAAGGTGAACAGGGCAATCAGTACCGCAATCAGGGTAGCCATCACCGGGTCGCCGAAGAACTCGGCAATTGGCAGGAAGGCGTGGCCTTTCGGCAGGATCATCTCGGCCACGGCGCGCATCGCCATCAGGATCACCGGAACCAGCGAGGTCCAGACGCTGACGCCAAAGCCTGGCATCTCTTCTTCAGTGAACACTTTCGGGTTATGCAGGCCTTCCGGGATCGGCTTATCAATGCCTTTCAGGAAGTGCGCAAACACCGGCCCTGCCAGGATAACCGTCGGGATAGCCAGAATGGTGCCGTAGAGCAGCGTTTTGCCCATATCGGCATGGAAGATGGTGGCAATCGCTGTCGGACCCGGATGCGGCGGCAGGAAGCCGTGGGTGACGGAGAGCGCGGCGGCCATCGGTACGCCGACGTACAGCAGCGGAATACGGGCCGAAGCGGCGATGGTGAACACCAGCGGCAGCATCAGCACGAAGCCCACCTCGTAGAACAAGGCGAAGCCAACGGTGAAGCCGGTCAGGACCACCGCCCACTGAATATGCTTTTTACCGAACTTATTGATAAGGGTAGTGGCGATACGCTGGGCGCCGCCGCAGTCTGCCAGCAGTTTACCGAGCATGGCGCCGAAGCCCATGATCAGCGCGAGGCTGCCAAGGGTACCGCCAACGCCGTTCTTGATGGAGACGATCACTTTATCCAGTGGCATACCCTGCATTAATCCGACGGCGAGCGCCACCAGAACCAGCGCAATGAAACCGTTCATTTTGAAACGGATCATTAACAGCAATAACAGGGCAACCCCGATAGCAACGATGACTAATGGCATGATTTACCTGGCCTTAATTTGTTATGGGTAACGTCAAAGTTAGAACCTGTAGAGCATCCGCTCCGTCAGGGAGCTAAATAGTCCGGCACCGTAAATGCTTGCATTATCCTTACCCAGAGAAAGGATAGCTGGCTATTTTTTTGCCGGTGGTGCCTGAAGTGGATGATACGGGTAACATGTGAGGGTTGAGAATCACCTGACGGGGGAAAATGTTAAATATGAGACTTAAGTCATACTCTTTCCCCGGTTTTTGCCGGTCGTTTAGCGAGAGATGTTGCGCGGTAACACAGAATGGATAATACGATCCGGCGGCAGGCTGCCGCCGGAGGAAGGACTTAGTAGTAGGAGTGCTCGCCGCGCTGGTGCTCGGTCAGATCGCGAACCCCTTTCAGCTCCGGAAACTCGTTCAGCAGCTGTTTTTCAATACCTTCTTTCAGGGTCACGTCGACCATCGAGCAGCCGTTGCATCCGCCGCCGAACTGCAGGATAGCCAGACCGTCGTCGGTTATCTCCATCAGCGACACGCGGCCGCCGTGGCCTGCCAGCTGCGGGTTAATTTGCGACTGCAGCAGGTACTCGACGCGCTCCATCAGCGGGGCATCGTCAGAGACTTTGCGCATTTTGGCGTTCGGCGCTTTCAGCGTTAGCTGCGAGCCGAGCTGGTCAGTGACGAAATCAATTTCAGCGTCTTCCAGATAGGGCGCGCTGAGCTCATCGACATAGGCGGTCAGCTGTTCAAATTTCAGCGCCGTGTCGGTGTCTTCCACCGCATCCGGTGGGCAGTAGGATACGCCGCACTCAGCGTTTGGGGTGCCGGGATTAATCACAAATACGCGAATTTGCGTCCCTTCTTCCTGATTTGCCAGCAGTTTGGCAAAGTGCGCTTGTGCAGCATCGGAAATACGGATCATAGCGTTGGCCTAATAGTTGACTATTTTACTGGGTTATAATACGCCCATCAGCGGGGGTCTACAAGGTACGGCACAAACACCATACCTGAACCGTCGCGGCGCCGTTTCGCAAAAGCAGGCGGGATATCTCGGCGACGGTGCTGCCGGTCGTGACGACATCATCCACCAGAGCGATATGGAGTCCTCGCACGGCAAATTCAAGCTGAAAGGCATTTTTCAGGTTTTGCCTGCGCTGGCGGGCATTGAGCGAATGCTGGACGGCGCCGGCTCGCAGGCGCGTCAGGCCTTCGCGATGCCAGAAACATCCTCGCCAGCGGGCTAACGGCCGGCATAGCTCGTCGCACTGATTATAACCCCGGCGCCATCGGCGGCGATGCCACAGCGGCACCCCGACCAGAGCGTCTACTGGCGGTAAATCGTCACGCTGCAGAAGGCGCAGCTGCAGCAGGCGTGCCAGGGCGGGCCCCAGCTCCGGACGATGATGAAACTTCAGCTGCTGCAGCAGACCGCTCAGCGGCGGGCGATAGTCATTGACCGCTACCAGCCAATGCCAGGGAGGGGGCTTTTGCAGGCAGCGACCGCAGGGGAGATGAGGTGTCGCCGCCGGCAGGCCACACTGCGGGCAGAGCGGGGGGCTGGCGAGCAGGGCGCGGCTGCAGCGGGAGCAGATCCCCCAGCGGGCGACCGCCAGCGGCATTTGGCATAGCCAGCATAAGCTGTGTGCTGTTAGCATAATTGGCCTTCTGTCCAGAAAAAAGAGAACGGTAACGGATGAACGACATCTGGTGGCAAACAATCGGCGAAGGGGATTGTCATCTTGTGCTGCTGCACGGCTGGGGGCTGAACGCTCAGGTATGGGATTGCATTACGCCGCAGCTGGCTTCGCATTTTACCCTCCACCTGGTGGATCTGCCGGGCTATGGCCGCAGCGGCGGGTTTGCGGCGATGTCGCTGGAGGCGATGGCGCAGCGGGTGCTGGAGCAGGCCCCTCCACGGGCGGTGTGGTTAGGCTGGAGCCTGGGCGGGCTGGTGGCCAGCCAGGTCGCGATTATGCACCCGGAACGCGTGCAGGCGCTGGTGACGGTTGCTTCTTCTCCCTGTTTCGCGGCCCGCGACGACTGGCCCGGCATTAAGCCTGAAGTGCTGGCCGGGTTTCAGCAGCAACTGAGCGACGATTTCCAGCGTACCGTCGAGCGGTTTCTCGCCTTGCAAACCATGGGAACGGAGAGCGCGCGTCAGGATGCGCGGGCGTTAAAGCAGGCGGTGCTCTCGCTGCCGATGCCTTCCGCTGAGGCGCTGAACAGCGGACTCGAAATCCTCAGAACTGTCGATCTGCGCCAGGCGCTGGTCGGGCTGCCGATGCCGTTTCTGCGGCTGTATGGCCGGCTGGATGGACTGGTGCCGCGTAAGATCGTCCCGTTGCTGGATGATCTGTGGCCGGAAAGCACGTCAATTATCTTTGATAAGGCCGCGCATGCGCCGTTCGTTTCCCATCCCGAGGCCTTCTGCGAGCCGCTGCTGGCGTTGAAAACGCGGCTGGGGTAATTTTTTTCGCCACGCCATGGTAAAAGGGCCATTCCTAGCAATACTTAGGTTGTTACGGTGGTTGATTATTTCAATCCGCCACCGTGACCTACAATAACAACCTTATGGAGAGTAGAGGCTATGAAACTTGTTACAGGAATGGTTGCATCTCTGGTGATAGGCACCCTGTCTTTTGGCGCATTCGCCGCGAAAGAGATCCAAAAAGAAGACGTGGCGAAGATGAATCTGACCAAGGTCGGCAGCATTACGACCTCCAGGACGACGTCGCCGATGGACGCTCGACGCGATCTGTCGAAAAAAGCCGATGAGCTGGGTGGGAAATACTTTGTGGTGATTGCCGGGCAGAAAAACGAAAAAACCGTACACGCTAACGCTGACGTTTATAAATAATCCAGTCATAAAAAAACGGGCCTGCTGGCCCGTTTTTCACGGATGTTTCACTCGTATGACCGCGTTGCGCGACCAGGACTTACACCTTTCATCGCAGCGTCCACCACTCCTGCTGGCACGCGACTTTTCCTTCAGGACAGCTCTTACAACTGCCGGATAGGCAACCTTCGCTCGTTTCGCTGATCCGTACCACCTTACCCATGGCTTCCATCCGTTCCAGCATCGCGTCAATCATTGGCTGAGGCGTCTGCAGGCGAGCACTGAGCTGTTTTGCCTCCATGCGGCCCTGTAGGGCCAGCATATCGCGGACTTCTATTAACGACGCCACAGGCCCTCCTTAGTGGCAATCGCCAGCCGGGCTGGCACAGCAGGAGGTCGGTGTTTTTCGCGTGGCCAGTAGTGAGACGTCCACCCGGCTGCGCGCCCGGCGCAGCAGGCCGAAGAGCACCACGTTGAACAACACCACCGCCAGGATACATACCAGGCTGTAGCGCGGGTGGTCGCTAAAGCTGACGGTCTGGTAATAGAGCGTCGAGAGCGAATAGGCGATATTCAGCCCCCACAGGACGGAGAAGGTCATCCAGCCGCGGCTCGATTCGCGGGCGATGGCGCCCATCACCGAGATGCAGGGAATATAGAGCAGGACGAAGATCAGGTAGCTGTATGCCGCCGCCGCGCTGCCAAATTTACTGCCCATCACCCCCATGGCGCCGGTGGCCATTTCGCCATCGCCTTTGCTGGCTTCGATGGGGTTGGCCAGGACGCTGAGGCTGAAGGTGTCCTTCAGTCCCTGCCAGGTTTCGTCGACGGCGGCCAGCAGTTCCTCGCCGAGGCTGAAGGTTTGCGGATTGAAGTCCTCGTTCTGGATATCTTCGGCGGTATAGAGGGTGTTCAGCGTACCCACTACCACCTCTTTCGCCATCGCGCCAGTAAACAGGCCGACGGTGGCCTGCCAGTTATCTTCATGCACGCCGATCGGCTTAAACACCGGCGTAATGACCCGGCTCACCGAGGCCAGCGCGGAGTCGTTGATGTTGTCGACGACCTTACCGCTCAGTGAGAAGCTGTTCAGCGCACTGAGGAAGATACTGACGATGACGATCACCTTCCCGGCGCGCAGCACAAAGCCTTTCAGGCGCTGCCAGGTCTGGATAATCAGGCTCTTGATATGCGGGACGTGGTACACCGGCAGCTCCATCACGAACGGCGAGGCTTCGCCGCGCATAATGGTGTGCTTCAACATCAGGCCGGTGAGAATCGCCATCACAATGCCCAGCACATAGAGCGAGAAAACCGCCAGCGCGCCGTTCTGCCCAAAGAAGGCGGCCGCGAAGACGGCGAAGATCGCCAGCCGCGCGCCGCAGGACATAAACGGCGCCATCATAATAGTCATCAGACGCTCACGCGGCGCGTCAAGGGTACGGGCACCCATCACCGACGGCACGTTGCAGCCGAAACCGACAATCAACGGAACGAAGGATTTCCCCGGCAGGCCGAGGGCTTGCATCAGGCGGTCCATGACAAAGGCGGCGCGCGCCATGTAGCCGGAGTCCTCAAGGAAGGAGAGGAACAGATACATCATGCCGATCTGCGGCACCAATGGCAGCACGGTGTTGATACCGCCGCCGATCCCCTGGGCGAGGAAGACGGTCAGCCAGTCCGGGAAGTGCAGGGTGTAACCCAGCCATTGAATGCCATGCACAAAGATCGCGACTGAGCCGGCATCGAAAATCGGCTGCAGCGCGCCGCCGATGTTGATCGCCAGCAGGAACATCAGATACATGACAAAGAGAAAAATCGGCAACCCAAGAAAGCGGTTGAGGATCACTTTGTCCATCGCAGCGGTGAAGCGGCTTGGCTCGGCGGTCAGAGTGTTGCTGACGGCGTCGCAAATGGCGGCGATGGTCTGATAGCGCGCATCTGCGATATACAGCGCCGGGTCGTCTATCTCGTCGCTGAGATTCGCCAGAGCGATATCCAGTTTATCGGCGGCGTCGCCGGCATAGGCCCGGCTGTAGATATCACCCTCCAGCATCTGCAGGCCCAGCCAGCGCCGCTGCCGGGTCGGGATCTGCGCCGACATCTGCTGCGCCAGCAGATCAGCTTCGCGCAGCAGCGGCTGCGGATAGTGGACCAGCTCAATATCGCTATTCGCCTGATGACGGTCGAGGGCAATCTTCAGCGCTTCGATCCCGCGCCCGCGGGTCGAGACCAGCGGAATGACCGGGCAGCCGAGGCGGGCGGCGAGGGCATCGATATCGATACGCACCTGCTGCTTTTCGGCAATATCCAGCATGTTCAGCGCAACGACGCAGGGGATCCCCAGCTCGAGCAGTTGCAGCGTCAGATAGAGGTTGCGCTCGAGATTAGAGGCGTCGACCACATTAATCAGCATGTCGGCATCGCCGCTCAGGATGTAGTGGCAGGCAATCTGCTCGTCCAGCGAGGTCTGCGAGGAGATGGTGGTCAGGGAGTAGGTTCCCGGAAGGTCGACCAGTGTGACCTGGTGGTCAGTAGTCGCGAAAATCCCCTCTTTACGCTCAACCGTCACCCCAGCCCAGTTGCCCACTCGCTGGCGGGCGCCGGTCAGCTGATTAAATAAGGTGGTCTTGCCGGAATTAGGATTACCAATTAAACCAACGGTTAATTTTTTCATATTTCAGACTCTTGTGCCGGGCCAGCCGTTATTGTGCAACCGCTTCCAGTTCGATTAAGGCGAGATCTTTTTTGCGTAATACCAGACTAACGCGTCGGGTTTCGATATGAATAGGGTCGCCGAGCGGCGCCACGCGAACTACATGAAAAGAGGATCCGGGCAGCATGCCGAGGGAGAGCAATTTCTGACGGTATGCTGGGCTAATATCGCGGGAGAATCCAATGATTTTCCACGCACTATCAGGTGTGAATTGCATAGGGCCTACTTGTCTATCGCTAACCGAAGATGAATTGACCGGGCGTCGGGATGTCACCGCGCCGGATACCATAGCCAACGAAAAAAGAAAAAACATTCTGAAAGTGATGATAATGAGAATGGTTTTTATCATCAATACATATGATGCTATCAACGCTATTTTTAAAGCGGAAATCACTTTTTTATTGATGTGCCGCAAAATCCGTCTGTGATCGAAAATGCGCGAAATATTATTTCGGCGATCTAATGTTTAATTAAGGTTTCTTAAGTTAACGAAATGAAAATATTAATTTCGCTGTCTTTCAGACGTGGAATAAAAGCAGGTTATCAGAAACAACTGAACCTGTTTTGCGCGTGATGGCGATGGCCTGGTCATGAAAAGAAAACTGCCCCTGGAACAGGGGCAGAGAGGGATTAGCGTTTTTTACCCATCGCCGCGGCGAGGGCATCCATCATTGCGCTGTTGCCGGCAAGCTGTGTCTCGCGGCCGCGAGGTTTGGCGGCTTTCGCGGCCGGGCGGTTGCCCTGCGGGCGATCCTGACCACCGCCGCGGCGGGCGTTGCTGTCACCCGGCTGCTCGTCGAGACGCATGGTCAGGGCGATGCGCTTACGTGGCAGATCGACTTCCATGACCTTGACCTTGACGATGTCGCCCGCTTTCACCACGGTGTGCGGATCCTCTACAAACCGGTCAGAAAGCGACGAAATGTGTACCAGTCCATCCTGATGAACGCCGATATCAACAAACGCGCCGAAGTTGGTGACGTTGGTGACGGCACCTTCCAGAATCATTCCCGGCAGCAGGTCATTCATGGTCTCCACACCATCGGCGAACTTCGCGGTCTTAAACTCCGGACGCGGATCGCGGCCCGGTTTTTCCAGCTCTTTGATAATGTCGGTGACCGTCGGGACGCCAAACTTCTCATCGGTGAAATCCACAGCCTTCAGGTGGCGCAGCGCACTGCTATTGCCCATCAGATCTTTCAGCGCCTGCTGGGTGGCGGCCAGAATACGTTCGACCACCGGGTAAGCTTCCGGGTGAACGGTGGAGGCATCCAGTGGGTTGTCGCCGTGGTTGATACGCAGGAAGCCCGCGCACTGTTCAAAGGCTTTCGGCCCCAGACGGCTGACTTTCAGCAACTGCTGGCGGTTCTGGAACTGACCATTCTCGTCGCGCCAGGCGACGATGTTCTGCGCCATCATGCGGGTCAGGCCGGCGACGCGGGTCAGCAGCGGAACGGAGGCGGTGTTCAGGTCAACGCCGACGGCGTTCACGCAGTCTTCCACCACCGCGTCCAGCTTACGCGCCAGCTGGGTCTGGCTGACATCGTGCTGATACTGGCCGACGCCAATGGATTTCGGGTCGATTTTCACCAGCTCGGCCAGGGGATCCTGCAGACGGCGGGCGATGGAGACCGCGCCGCGCAGCGACACGTCAAGATCCGGAAACTCCTGCGCCGCCAGCTCGGAGGCGGAGTAAACGGAAGCCCCGGCTTCGCTGACGATCACCTTCTGGGCGGTGACCTTCGGGAACTGCTTCTGCACGTCGAGGAAGAAACGCTCAGTTTCACGCGAGGCGGTACCGTTGCCGATGGCCACCAGCTCAACGTTGTACTTCTCACACAGCGCGGCGACGGCGACGGCCGCTTTGGCGGCCTGGCCGGTGTGTGGATAGATGGTATCGGTAGCGACCAGTTTGCCGGTACCGTCAACCACGGCGACTTTCACCCCGGTGCGCAGGCCCGGGTCGAGTCCCATGGTGGCCCGCAGTCCGGCGGGCGCGGCCATCAGCAGGTCGTGCAGGTTGCGGGCGAAGACGTTGATGGCTTCGTCCTCCGCGCGTTCGCGCACGGTGCCCATCAGCTCGGTTTCGAGATGCATCAGGACTTTGATCCGCCAGGTCCAGCTGACGACGCCTTTACGCCAGCTGTCCGCTGGGGCGTTATTCAGGCGCAGGCCCAGGTGGTCGATAATAATTTGTTCGCCGTGGCTCTCTTTCGGCGGCTCGTCAAACTGTGGGTCGGCGTTTAAAGAGAGCTGCAGGACGCCTTCGTTGCGACCGCGGAACATCGCCAGCGCGCGATGCGACGGCACGGTGGAGATGGGTTCATGGTGATCGAAGTAGTCGCGGAATTTGGCGCCTTCCTCTTCTTTGCCGCTGACGACAGTGGAGACCAGGTGGGCGTTTTTCCACAGATAGTCACGGACCTTCGCCAGCAGCGCGGCGTCTTCGGCAAACCGCTCCATCAGAATATAGCGCGCACCGTCCAGCGCCGCTTTGCTGTCGGCTACGCCCTTATCGGCATCAATATATTTTGCGGCCTCCGCTTCCGGATCGTGGGACGGTTCGTTCCACAGCAGGTCAGCCAGCGGTTCCAGTCCGGCTTCGATGGCGATCTGCCCGCGGGTACGGCGCTTCGGCTTGTACGGCAGGTAGAGATCTTCCAGTTCGGTTTTGCTGAGCGTGGTGTTAATGGCTTTTTCCAGCGCGTCGGTCAGTTTGCCCTGTTCAGCGATGGATTTGAGGATCGCCTGACGACGGTCTTCCAGTTCGCGCAGATAGCCGAGGCGAGTTTCCAGATTACGCAGCTGCGTGTCATCCAGACCGCCGGTGACTTCTTTACGATAACGTGCAATAAACGGCACGGTGTTCCCTTCATCAAGCAGGCGAACGGCAGCTTCTACCTGTTCGGCTCTGGCCTGAAGTTCACCCGCAATAATGCGGCAGAGCGAATCATTCATCATGGCTTTTAATTCATCTTTAGGGTCAAAAATCAGGGACTAGTTATACGGACTGACGGCTGAAAATGCCAGCCGCGCCGGGCGTCTCTCGGAAAGTTCTTGTCTATTTTACGTATTCGATCTCGTTGACATACCAGCTGGCTTCGCCCGCCGGGGTGTTCACAATGGCCAGATCGCCGACCTCTTTTTTTAGCAGCGCACGTGCCATCGGCGAGTCGATGGAGATATAGTCTTTGCGGCCAAAAATTTCATCGTAACCGACGATGCGAAAGCGTTTGATATCGCCTTCATCGTTCTCTATTTCCACCCAGGCGCCGAAGAAGACCTTGCCTTCCTGCTGCGGTGAATAATCAACGATCTTTAACTGTTCCAGACATTTGGTCAGATAGCGGACCCGGCGATCGATCTCCCGCAGGCGCTTTTTGTTGTACTGATAGTCCGCGTTCTCGCTGCGGTCCCCGAGGCTGGCGGCCCAGGTCACCTTTTTGGTCACTTCCGGGCGCTCCTGGCGCCACAGGTAGTCCATTTCCTGCTTCAGTTTTTCATATCCCTCGCGGGTGATCAGCGGCGTTTTCATCGTGAGTTCAACCTTCTGACAGTCTGTCGTTGCGCACAATTTGTAGCGCGTAATAATACCGACAGGATAAATACTGTGTCTTATGATTAAATGTATACTTAACCTGCTGTTAAATATGCTTTGTAACAATTTAGCCTGGAATATATACCAGATTTAGCTGGTGAGCGCGCCGGGCTTTTTTGAGAATACGCACTGACTATTGCAGTGAACCTTTGGGAGTACAAACAATGCAAGAGAATTATAAGATTCTGGTTGTGGATGACGACATGCGCCTGCGTGCGCTGCTCGAGCGTTATCTGACCGAGCAGGGCTTCCAGGTTCGTAGTGTGGCGAACGCCGAACAGATGGATCGCCTGTTAACCCGTGAATCCTTCCACCTGATGGTGCTGGACCTGATGCTGCCGGGCGAAGATGGTCTCTCTATCTGCCGCCGTTTGCGCAGCCAGAGTAACCCGATGCCGATCATTATGGTGACGGCGAAAGGCGAAGAGGTCGACCGGATCGTGGGCCTGGAGATCGGTGCTGACGACTACATTCCGAAGCCGTTTAACCCGCGCGAACTGTTGGCCCGTATCCGGGCGGTGCTGCGCCGCCAGGCGAATGAACTGCCGGGCGCGCCGTCGCAGGAAGAGGCGGTTATTGCCTTTGGTAAATTCAAACTGAATTTAGGCACCCGCGAGATGTTCCGTGAAGACGAGCCAATGCCGTTGACCAGCGGCGAATTTGCGGTCCTGAAGGCGCTGGTGAGCCATCCTCGAGAGCCGCTGTCCCGCGATAAGCTGATGAACCTTGCCCGCGGCCGAGAATACTCTGCGATGGAGCGCTCCATCGACGTACAGATCTCCCGCCTGCGCCGCATGGTGGAAGAGGATCCGGCGCACCCGCGCTATATCCAGACCGTCTGGGGTCTTGGCTACGTCTTCGTCCCGGACGGTTCTAAGGCATGAAACGCGTGCGCTTTTCGCCGCGCAGCTCCTTTGCTCGCACACTGCTCTTGATCGTCACCTTGCTGTTCGTCAGCCTGGTGACGACCTATCTGGTGGTACTGAATTTCGCGATCCTGCCGAGTCTCCAGCAGTTTAATAAAGTGTTAGCCTACGAAGTGCGTATGCTGATGACCGATAAACTGCAGCTGGAGGATGGCACCCAGCTGGTGGTGCCCCCGGCGTTCCGTCGAGAAATTTATCGTGAGCTGGGCATTTCGCTCTATTCCAATGAAGCGGCGGAAGACGCAGGGCTGCGCTGGGCGCAGCATTATGAATTCTTAAGTCAGCAGATGGCCCATCAGCTTGGTGGCCCCACTGAGGTGCGAGTAGAGGTCAATAAAAGCTCCCCTGTGGTGTGGCTGAAGACCTGGCTGTCGCCCAATATCTGGGTGCGAGTGCCGCTGACTGAGATCCATCAGGGCGACTTCTCGCCGCTGTTCCGCTATACCCTGGCGATTATGCTGCTGGCGATAGGCGGCGCCTGGCTGTTTATTCGTATTCAGAACCGCCCGCTGGTGGATCTGGAGCACGCGGCGCTGCAGGTCGGGCGCGGCATTATTCCGCCGCCGCTGCGCGAATACGGCGCCTCCGAAGTGCGTTCGGTGACGCGCGCCTTTAACCATATGGCGGCGGGCGTGAAGCAGTTGGCTGATGACCGTACGCTGCTGATGGCCGGGGTCAGTCATGATTTACGAACCCCGCTGACCCGCATTCGTCTGGCCACCGAGATGATGGGCGAGCAGGACGGCTATCTTGCGGAGTCGATCAACAAAGATATCGAAGAGTGCAACGCCATCATCGAGCAGTTTATCGACTATCTGCGCACCGGGCAGGAGATGCCGATGGAGCTGGCGGACCTCAATGCCGTGCTGGGCGAAGTGATCGCCGCAGAGAGCGGCTATGAGCGTGAGATCGCCACTGCTCTGCAGGCGGGCGAAATCCCGGTACGTATGCACCCGCTGTCTATCAAGCGCGCGCTGGCGAATATGGTGGTCAACGCGGCCCGCTATGGCAATGGCTGGATCAAGGTCAGCAGCGGCAGCGAAGCGAGTCGGGCCTGGTTCCAGGTGGAAGATGACGGACCGGGGATCAAACCAGAGCAGCGTGAACATCTGTTCCAGCCGTTTGTGCGCGGCGACAGCGCCCGCAGCACCAGCGGCACTGGGCTGGGGCTGGCGATTGTTCAGCGTATTATCGACAATCACAACGGCCGGCTGGAGATTGGCTCCAGCGAACGCGGCGGATTACTGATCCGTGCCTGGCTGCCAGTACACCGGGTGCTGGCGCCGATGAAACCCGTAAGAGAGAGCTGATCGCATCCGCGGTTGGCGGCTCAGGACGTTGCACAACAAAAAGCCGGGCAAGCCCGGCTTTTTCACCTTTGCGCCCGTTAGCGCTGCGGCCCTGCCGCCACCAGCGCGGCGCCTGCTGGCGTATCGGTATACTTCTCAAAGTTCTCAATAAACAGCTTCGCCAGCTGGTCTGCTTTCTCCTGCCACTGCTCCGGGGAACCATAGGTGCTGCGCGGATCGAGGATGTGGGTATCCACGCCCGGGAGCGCCGTCGGGATCTGCAGGTTAAACATCGGCAGGGTAAAGGTCTCCGCGTTGTCCAGCGAGCCATTGAGAATGGCGTCGATGATGGCGCGGGTATCTTTGATCGAGATGCGCTTGCCGGTGCCGTTCCAGCCGGTATTCACCAGGTAAGCCTGCGCGCCGGCTGCCTGCATGCGTTTGACCAGCACTTCGGCGTACTGCGTTGGGTGCAGCGACAGGAAGGCAGCGCCAAAGCAGGCGGAGAAGGTTGGCGTGGGTTCGGTCACGCCGCGCTCGGTGCCGGCCAGTTTGGCGGTAAACCCGGACAGGAAATGGTACTGCGTCTGGTCGGCGGTCAGGCGGGAGACCGGTGGCAGTACGCCGAACGCATCGGCCGTCAGGAAGATCACTTTGGTAGCGTGACCCGCTTTAGACACTGGCTTAACAATGTTGTCGATGTGGTCGATGGGGTAGGAGACGCGGGTATTTTCGGTCTTTGAACCGTCATCGAAATCGACCGTGCCGTCGGCGCGTACCACCACGTTTTCCAGCAAGGCGTTGCGGCGGATGGCGTGATAGATATCCGGCTCGGCCGCTTCAGAGAGCTTGATGGTCTTGGCGTAGCAACCCCCTTCGAAGTTAAACACGCCGTCGTCATCCCAGCCATGTTCATCATCGCCAATCAGGCGGCGTTTCGGATCGGTGGAGAGGGTGGTTTTGCCGGTGCCTGAGAGGCCGAAGAAAATGGCGACATCGCCTTTCTCGCCGACGTTGGCAGAGCAGTGCATGGAGGCGATGCCCTTCAGCGGCAGCAGGTAGTTCATGATCGAGAACATCCCTTTCTTCATTTCGCCGCCGTACCAGGTGCCGCCGATCAGCTGAATGCGCTCGGTGAGGTTGAAGGCGACAAAGTTTTCCGAGTTCAGGCCCTGCTCTTTCCACTGCGGGTTGGTGCACTTTGCGCCGTTCATCACGATGAAATCGGGCGCGAATTCCGCCAGCTCTTCGTCGCTCGGGCGGATGAACATGTTTTTAACGAAGTGTGCCTGCCAGGCCACTTCGGTAATGAAACGTACGCTGAGACGGGTATCGGCGTTGGCGCCGCAGAAGGCGTCGACGATAAACAGGCGTTTGCCGGACAGCTGCTGGGTTACCAGCCCTTTCAGATGCTGCCAGGTTTCCTGCGAAAGCGGCTTGTTGTCGTTTTTACCTTTGCCTTTATCGGACCACCAGACGGTGTCGCGGGTGGTGTCGTCGCGCACGAGATACTTATCTTTCGGAGAACGGCCGGTAAAAATGCCCGTGTCGACGGCGATAGCACCCAGACTGGTGAGTACGCCACGTTCATAGCCTTCCAGGTTCGGGTCAAGCTCTTCCTGAAATAACATGTCGTAGCTGGGGTTGTGGACGATATCCTGGACGTCATTGATACCATAAGCCTTGAGATCCTGCGGGGTTAAACCATGATTAACGCGCATGTCACTGCTCCTTAGCCAAGATGTACTGATGTAAATTGTAGGGTTAATTACCGGATATTGACCGCGACCAGGCTCATAGATTTACGTATCTCGACATTTCGCAGAATGACGAAAAAAACGGTGACTCCTGTCACGAAGTGAAGTGGATTATCTCAGGAAATAGCCGCATAGTGGGGTTAGATGTTTCTCAATGGTTAAAAAGTAATTAAAAAAACTGCTGAAATGTGAATGTAATCGCTTTCCTGAAATAAAATTACGTAACTCTTTCAGGGAAAATTGATTCAACTCGTGAATAAATAAAAGTCAGACACTGGGGCGCGAGGGTGAAAATCGCGGCCCGGTGTCTGAGGAAGGCGAGGGGATTAATGAACCTGCGGGTCAGCCGGAGAGGCGTTGTTACGGATCTCAGCGATATCCATGGCATTGAAGATATAGTGATTACCGCAATAGTCGCAATGCATATCAATTTCGCCTTCATCGGCGAGGATGCTATCTATCTCTTCATCCGGCAGGGTCTTCAGCGCGCCAGCGCAGCGCTCGCGAGAGCAGGTGCACTTGAACTCCACGCTCTGCGGGTCGTAGACCGTGACTTCTTCTTCATGGTACAGACGCCACAGCACATCATTTGCCGGCAGGGTGAACAGCTCCTCGGCCTTAATGGTCTCGGTAAGCGTCGCCAGGTGCTCGAAGTCGGCAGTCTGGGCATCCTGCGCCGGCATCACCTGCAGCAGCATCCCGCCCGCCATCGGCTGGCCTTCGTGCTCGCCGGTGCGGATGATAAGGCGCGTCGGCAGCTGCTCTGAACGCTGGAAATAATCTTCCAGGCAGGCAGCCAGCGTATCGCCTTCCAGCCCCACCACGCCCTGATAGCGCTCACCCTCTTCCGGAGAGATGGTAATGACCAAGTAGCCGTTGCCGACCATCGTTTTCAGATCCGCATCGTCCGCAATCTCGCCCTGCACGCGCGCGACGCCGCGCAGCTGCTGCTGGTTATTGCCGTTGATCACGGCCAGCTGTAAAGGGCCATCACCCTGCAGCTGCACGGTAATGTCGCCGGCAAATTTTAGCGTCGCGGTCAGCAGACTGGTGGCGACCAGCAGCTCCGCCAGTACCGTTTTCACCGGCTGGGGATAAGTGTGATTCGCCAGAATCTGTTCCAGGGTTTCCGACACCGTCACCAGCTCGCCGCGCACGGCATAGTTTTCAAACAGATAACGATGTAATTGATCGTGTTGAGTCATAATCATCTCTCTTTCTGGCGCGAGTTACTCACTCTCGCCGTGTTTAAATCTCATCAAGTCGCGGCGCTCTTTCTTGTCCAGACGTCTGTCAGGGTGCGGCATGGTCAGGGCGTTCATTTTGCGTGCCAGGGCCATTTTTTCACGCTTCTCGATACTTTCCGCCGTCTCTTCATACAGGGTGACGGCTTCGCTTGCCGGGCGGCGCTGTTCGGTAATGCCAATAATGCGTACCGTCCGTTCGTCGTTGCCCTGGCGCAGCGTCAGCATGGCGTCGAGTTCGACGATTTTTCCGGGTTTGCTACGTTGTCCGTTGTAATGCACCTTACCGCCTTCAATCATTTCCCGCGCCAGCGCGCGGGTTTTGTAAAAGCGGGCGGCCCAAAGCCATTTGTCCAGTCTGACGGTTTCGGTAGGCTTCTCTTTCATCGCCTCTCCTTCGGGGTAAGCGAAGGGATCAGTCGTCGGTAATCATTCAGCCCCGGATGGCGCAGATACTGCTTTTCCGCCAGCCCGGAGTCGGGATTGGTAATGCCCAGGCAGTAACGAATGCCAAACTCCCTTGCGGCATCCAGAATCGCCTCGCTGTCGTCGACAAACAGCGTTTTATGCGCCTCAAGGCCAGTTTCCTCCGCCACGGCGCGCCACAGACGCTGATCCTCTTTCGGATAACCAAATGTGTGGGTGGAAAGTAATAAATCAAGGTGCGCATCCAGGCCGGTGTGTTTGAGCTTCACCGCCAGATTATGGGGATGGGCATTAGTTAATAAAATGCGTCGCTTACCGCTAGCCTTGAGCGCATCAAGGAACGGCACTGTATCCTCGCGCAGCGTGGCGCGCGGACCTTGTTCGCTGGTCATCGCACAAATATCCAAACCCAGGCGCTCGCTCCAGTAATCCAGACAGTACCAGTTTAGCGTATGCTGCACGGCGTGATACTCCTGGCGCATGGCGTCTTTCGCCTGCTGCAAATTGAGGCCGCGGGCGGCCCCCCAGGTTTCAGGCACCAGCGTTTGCCAGAAGTAGTTGTCAAAGGCGAGGTCCAGGAGCGTGCCGTCCATATCCAGCAGAACGGTATCGACCTCCTGCCAGGCGATATCAAAGTGCATGATGACTCTCCAGCGTGCGGAAAATGGGCGACAGGGTATCATACCCCGTCGCCGGGAAAATTAATCTTGCGGGTCAGACGAGGGGAGCAGTATCGGATTCAGGCAGCTTTCGTAATATTTCTGAATCTCTTCCATCCGCTGACGATGGCGTTGATAACGACGCAGGGCCTGCACGCCGTGGTAAGCCATGCATCCCAGCATCGACAGCAGCAGCAAGGTGATGCCGAGATAGCGCCACAGGCCGCTGCGGTCAGGGATACGATGCAGGTTGATATGCTGCGTGCCATTGGCGTCAGTAAACAGGTTGGTGACAATCCCTTCAGCCTGGAAGGGGGTATGCATGAGCATACCGGCCAGCCGCCGCAGTTCGCCCCACTGCTCATGTGCCGGATAATCATACAGACTCACCGCCGGCCACGGCTGATTGACCAGCACGCTGCCCTCATCGCTGGCGATGAGGAAACCGCCGGGCGCTGGGCTGTTCAGCGCCTGCGCGGCCCGCGAGGTTTCGCGTATCACAAAGGGCGCAGTTGAGGTGGTCACCAGATTCTCCAGCGACTCGGCGCTGACCGGCCGCAGCAGCACGTTCACGCCATCCAGCTTTCCGGCGGTGGCGCGCTTGGTTAACGCCTCCCAGTTACGGGTATTACCAAGGTTGACCAGCGCGTTCTTCAACCGCAGGCAGTCATCCTTCGCCGAGCAAAGATCGTTGGTTTTCTGCACGATGTCGCCAAAATCATCCAGCAACACCATGCCCGATTTCTGGATGGCAGAGCGCAGCGCCGGGCTGACGCGGGAATCGTCGTCGGTTTCCGGGTGTAGCTGGCGCTGAACGGACTGGATCAGGGCGGTCGCTTTGCCGACAATATCAGACTCCGGCAGTGGCAGCGGCGGGGCATCGTTCCACACAATCTGCGAGCAATCGAAAGGCAGGAACGGTGAATCCTCTTTGGCCGACCAACTGCCCGGCGTGCGGATGTTACACATTCCGGTACCGCTCAGGCGCAGCGTATCGCCGATGCGCACATGGGCCTTTTCCAGCTGGTTGACGGTGGTCGCTTCAATTGTCTGCGCGCCCTTCAGCCACGACAGAGTGAACTTAAACGGCATATTCAACGGTACGCTGGCCCACAGCATAATCACCACCACCAGGGCGCCGGCGGCGATAATCGCGCTGCGCAGCCAGTACTGCAGCGGGAAGTTTTTCACTTCATCATGCAGCGAAAGATAGCGTCCCTGACGAGCCACGTGGCGGTTGAGATAGATATCAATATCGGTCTGCTGCCCGAGGTCCTGGGCAATCCAGGGCTGCCAGTGGCGCGGATAGATGAGATCGATAATGCCCAGCGAGATGTTATTGATTTGCTCCTGATCGTTTTCGCCAAACAGTCCCCAGCGCTTGGGAACGCCCCGCAGGCAGTGGATTTCGCGCAGCGCGGCGCGGCGCGGTGGGGCATAGATCCCCCACAAGCCGGCGGCGAGCAGCAGTAAACCAGCGGCGACCAGCCAGGGGGTAAAGACAGCAGGCCCAATCAGGCTGAAATAAAAGAACAGGAAAGAGGTGACGATCAGGATAGCTTCACGCAGACCGTCCGGGCGGTTGAGAGCATGTTCTTCCGGGCTTTCCCGACGGATCTGCCGCAGCTCTACCTGCTCGCTCTCTTCGCCGCGAATGGATGCCTGGGTGGCCGATGCGCGTTCCAGGGCGTAGCTTTGCGCCTCCTGGCGATAGTCGCTCAGGCTATGACCGTTAAGGGTGATGACCAGCGGCAGGCTATCGGTGGGGATCAGCTCAACGCTGTTTTCGTCATTAATATGCTGTTCCCAGAACGGCGGCAGGTGGACCTCCACCGAATCGAGAAAATAGCGCCATTTATTCGGCGCGTCGGTGGTGATCCCGTAGCGGGTAATGGCCCGCGTCACCGCGTAGACGGTGTCGCTTTGTTGATTCAGCGCCAGCGCGACGGGCGCGCTGGTTGCGCCTGACGCCGGGACCTGCTGGGCGTGGCTTAATTCCGCCAGATACTTTTCGATTGCCTGCCGCTCGTCTGCAGGCAGCGGCCGCGTGGTGGCGTCGCTAAAAGCGTGCAGTAGGGGGAGGCGGCGACGTCTGGCGTGCGAGCGATACCACCATCCGATGAGCAATACGCAGATTAGCAGAGCTGTAAGGAAAATCAGAAAGGTGCCCATGCCCATCCCATCATAGTTATTTTTATCTTACGAAAACGTTGGCGAACGTGAAGACTAACATCAAGCTGCAGTATTAGCGGCGCAACTGCTTACAGGGTAGTGAATATGTCATGCAGCAGCGCATAAGCTTACCAAAAACGTTAAAGCGCAGAAATCGGTAAATTCCCAAACAGAATTCAAGCTATTGACTTTTTTATCTTTATTGCTTTTCTCTTTGCTGGGGAAAGGTTACAAGCCTGTAAATAAGTAGCGATTTGGATTGCCGAAAGCGTGTTGCGTATCGCACAATGACTGCTTAATCACAGCATAGACCGATGACAATGAGCAAATCATTACAAAAACCCACCATTCTCAATGTTGAAACTGTCGCCCGTTCGCGCCTCTTTAATGTCGAAAGCGTCGATCTGGAATTCAGCAACGGTGTGCGTCGCGTTTATGAACGTATGCGGCCTTCCACCCGCGAAGCGGTGATGATTGTGCCGATTGTTGATGATCACATTATTTTGATTCGCGAGTATGCGGTCGGTACGGAATCCTACGAGCTGGGCTTCTCTAAGGGGCTGATTGATCCGGGTGAAACGGTAGAGGAAGCGGCCAATCGCGAGCTAAAAGAAGAGGTTGGCTTTGGCGCCAATAAGCTGACGTTTCTGAAGAAGCTCAGTATGGCCCCTTCCTATTTTTCCAGCAAAATGAATATCCTGGTGGCGGAAGATCTCTATCCGGAATCGCTGCCGGGCGATGAGCCTGAACCGCTGCCGCAGGTGCGCTGGCCGCTGGCGCAGCTGATGTCGCTGCTGGATGAAGAAGATTTTAACGAGGCCCGTAACGTCAGCGCGTTGTTTTTAGTGCGCGAGTGGCTGCAGGCCCAGGGCCGACTCTGAGCGAAAGCGCGTCGTCACAACAATAAAAAAGCGCCCGCAGGCGCTTTTTTTGTCAGAACAGTTCGTGGGTTTCGCCACCGCCGTCAGTCAGGGTGGTACCCACCTCATGGACCGCCTGCTGCGTGGGTTGGGTGCCTTCAATGAAGTACTCCGCACGACTGTTGCCCCCGTTCGCCAGTTGACCGGTGCTGCGGTCAATATTCACCGTGACGATACCCGGCGGCGGCGTTAACGGTTCTTCCGGAACGCCTTCCAGCACGCTCTTCATAAAGCTGTCCCAGGCCGGCTGGGCGCTTTTGGCACCACCTTCATAGCCAGAGATCTGATCTTTAATCGCTCCGGAGGCGGTGGTCCGGCCAAGATCGCGACGATGATCGTCAAAGCCGATCCAAACCGACGTCACCACGCCCGGTCCGTAGCCTGAGAACCAGGCGTCCTTCGAGCTGTTGGTGGTCCCGGTTTTCCCGCCGATGTCATGCCGCTGCAGATCGCGTCCGGCGCGCCAGCCGGTGCCCATCCAGCCCGGTTCGCCAAAGATGTTACTGTTCAGCGCGCTCTTGATCAGGAAGGCCAGCGGCGTATTAATCACATGCGGCGCGTATTCCTGGGCGCCGCTCTGCGCGACCAGCGACTGGTTGGCTTGCTCCAGCTGCGGCTGCGGCGGCACGTTGCCATTTTGTGGTTCCGTCGAGGTGGCGACATCTTCCACATCTTTGTTCTCCAGCACGTTGGATTTTGGCGTATCGCCGTAAATCACCGGTAAGTCACACTGCGGGCAGGCTATCTTCGGACGTTCTTCGAAGAGAACGCCGCCCTGATCGTTCTCAATCTTACTGATAAAGAAGGGATTGACCAGGAAGCCGCCGTTGGCCATCACCGAATATCCGCGAGCGACCTGCAGGGGAGTAAAGGAGGCTGAGCCCAGCGCCAACGATTCAGTATGGACAATGTTTTGTGCCGGGAAGCCAAAGCGCTGCAGATACTCAGCGGCATAGTCAACGCCCATGGCGCGCATAGCGCGCACCATCACCACGTTTTTCGACTGCCCCAGGCCCTGACGTAAACGAATCGGACCGGCATACTGCGGCGGCGAGTTCTTCGGCCGCCAGTCGGAGCCTGCACCCGCATCCCAGCGTGAGATCGGCACATCGTTGAGCATACTTGCCAGGGTTAAGCCTTTATCCATCGCGGCGGTATAGAGGAACGGCTTAATGTTGGAGCCGACCTGACGCAGCGCCTGGGTGGCGCGGTTGAATTTACTCTGGTTAAAGTCAAACCCGCCGACAAGGGCAATAATCGCGCCGTTTTGCGGGTTAATGGAGACCAGCGCCGAGTTGACGTCCGGGACCTGCGACAACCACCAGCTGTCACCCACCTTGCGAACCCAGATCTGCTGCCCGGCCTGCACGACGTCGTTGACTTTACGTGGGGTGGCCCCTTGCTGCGTATCAGAGATAAAGCGACGGGCCCAGCGCACGCCGTCCATCGTCAGCGAAACGGAGTCGCCGTTAGCCAACAGCGCGACAGCCTCCTGGGCATTCGCCGAGGTGACCACCGCCGGGAAAAGCGGGCCGTAGCCAGACTGACGCTTCAGTGAAGCGACGATCTTCTTCGTCTCCCACGGCGTTTCGCCGACTTTCCATAGCACGCTGGCCGGGCCGCGGTAGCCATGACGCATATCGTAATCCAGCACGTTATTGCGTACCGCCTGCTGGGCCGCCTGCTGGTTTTTGCGGGTAATGGTGGTGTAGACCCGGTAACCATCTTCGTAGGCCTGCTCGCCGTAGCGATTCACCATCTCCTGACGCACCATTTCACTCAGGTAAGGCGCAGAGAAGGCGATTTTCGGCGCGTGATAGCTGGCGTCGATCGCTTCGCTGCGCGCCTCATCGTATTGCGCCTGGGTGATGTACCCTTCACTCAGCATACGCGACAGCACCACGTTGCGACGGGCGGTGGCGCGATCCAGGGAATAGAGCGGGTTGAAGGTAGAAGGCGCTTTCGGCAGACCGGCAATCACCGCCATCTCACTCAGGGTCAACTGGTCGATAGGTTTGCCAAAATAGACCTGCGCTGCGGCACCAACGCCATAGGCGCGGTAGCCGAGGTAGATCTTGTTCAGATACAGCTCAAGGATTTCATCTTTGTTCAGCAACTGCTCGATGCGGATAGCCAGAAAGGCCTCTTTAATCTTACGCATCAACGTCTTCTCGGGACTGAGGAAGAAGTTACGTGCTAACTGCTGGGTGATGGTGCTGGCGCCCTGGGAGGCGTGGCCTGAAAACATCGCTACGCTGGCGGCGCGGAAAATACCTACCGGATCGACGCCGTGGTGTTCATAGAAGCGGCTGTCTTCGGTGGCGATAAACGCTTTCACCAGCTCGGGGGGAATTTGCTGCAACGTCACAGGGATACGGCGCTTTTCACCGTACTGCGCAATAAGCTCACCGTCGGCGCTATAGACCTGCATCGGGATCTGCAAACGCACATCCTTCAGGGTTGCGACGTCGGGGAGTTGCGGCTCTATATATTTGTAGAGGCCAAAAATCGAGCCTGCTCCCAGCAGTACGCAACAGACTGCAAGGATCAATAGATACTTTACGAACTTCACCGGTGTTTTCCCATTTAGTTTTATTTGGGCAGTTTATAAACAAACGCGCGGTAGTATAAAGGCAAGCCAGGTGCATTGATATAGCCGGACAGTTTTGCCGGATAAGGAGATCGTAAGCATGGCTTTCAGAAACTGGCGGATCGGAATGCATATCCAACAGGATAGCATTGCCATTGTCGCGCTACTGCATGAGCGCTCACGTTGGGCGCTGCGCCGCTGGTGGCGTATTCCTCTGCCGCCAGGCCTGGTACGCCAGGGAATGGTGGCGGACGTCAGCGCTCTCGGTACACGATTGGCCGCCTGGCGCCGGGAACTACCGGCGCAGCATCAGGTCAGTATCGCTTTTCCCGCGGTGCGCACATTGCAAAAGCGCCTGCCGTATCCCCAGTTCGCCCTGCGGGATCGAGAACAGGCGACGTGGATAGCCAGCGCCATGACCCAGCAGCTGGCGATGCCCGCCGCCTCCTTATGTATTGATTATGCGCCCACCCCGCGGGATGACGGCTGGCAGGTCACAGCGGCGCAGCGGCTGGACATCAATGTCCTGCGGGAGCTGGCAGGGCGGCTGCGACTGCGGGTGGCGGCCATCGTGCCGGATGCCAGCGCGCTGGGCGCCTTTTTCCCGTGGATGACGGCGACAGAGCAGGCCCTTGCCTGGCGGGATGAAAAGCACTGGCTATGGGCGACCCAGGAGGCCTGGGGCTGTGAGGCCTGCGATGAAGTGGGCTCCTTAAGCCAGCTGGCGAAGCAGCTGCAAATGCCGTTGCGTTTGTGCACGGATGCTGGTGATGAGGCCAACAGTTTTGATGCCTGGCAGGTGATTCACCGCCGGCAGCCTCCGTTGCCGGCCGATGGCGATCGCTATGCTATTGCCCTTGGGCTGGCGCTGGGGGGCGGGCGCCATGACGCATGTCGTTAATCTTCTTCCCTGGCGTGACCTTCGCCGCCGCCAGCGCTTGCGCTACGCCCTGTTGTTTGCCATCGGCATTGTGCTGCTGGGCGGGGGGAGCCTGCTGGTGAGCCGAATGGCGCGTATGCAGCACGACTTCCTGGCGACGCTTCACGCGACGGCAGATGCGCAGCTGCTCGCCTCGCTTAAGCAGCGCGAACAGGCGATGCGTGAGGCGTGGCAGCAGCATCAACGGCAGCGCCAGCAGTACCAGCGCAGATCGGCGATCGCCGCCTGGCAACCCAGGCTGCAGGCGCTCGCGGCAGATCTGCCCGCGCAGGCGTGGCTGACGCGACTGGATTATCAGGAGGCGGTCCTGACGCTCAACGGCCTCGCTTTGAACCTGCAGGCCCTGGCCAGCGTGGAGAACGTACTGGCGAGCGTCCCAGGATTCGCGCCGGCAAAAGCTGGCGGAACCCAGCGCGACGCCGAGGGACGCTGGCAGTTCAGCTTTACCCTGGCGGGAGAGCGTTCCAATGCAGATTAATATCCATCGCAGCCAGAAGCTGCTGCTGATCCTGTTTATGCTGGGGATGCTGGGAGGCGGTGCGGCACTCTGGCACGCTACCCGGCAGCCGCTGACCTCGGCGTCTCGCGACGTGGCTATGCAAACGCAGTGGCGCCGGGCGATGGCTCTGCGCATACCTGCGGATGAAACACCTGGGGCAAGTATCGACAAGCAGCCGTTTTCGCCCATCGCCATTCCGCTTGCCGGCACCAGGCTTATCGCCTGGCGCCCACAGGGGAGCGGCGGTGAGATGGAATTGTCCCTGCCCTGGCAGACGGTACCCGCGTTTTTTGCCTGGCTGGCGCGCTGCGGGATGAGTCCGCGCTCGTTCTCGTTGTATCGCGAGGCGCCGGCGCTCCGTCTGCGTTTGCAACTGGAGGCGGAAGATGATCGGTAAATGCTGGGCTTTACTGTGGCTACCGCTGTCGCTGCTGGCCGCCGGGCGAGATCCTTTCCTGCCGGTTGAGGATCCCTGCCGTACGGCGCAGTTAGCGCAATGGCGTTATGGCGGGGCGACCGGCGATGACGCAGGCTGGAGGGGATTTCTGCAGGACGGGAGCGGCAAGTGGCAGCGGGTACAAATAAATGAGCAATTATCTACAGGATGGCGAGTGAACCGGATGACAGCCGGTGAGCTGGAGATCGCCACACCTGCGGGGTGTGAACCGCCAGCGTGGCGCTGGCAACGTGAAGGGAAACAACATAATGCGATGGATAAGCCTCCTGTTTCTGCTGCTGCCTCTGGCGGTGGTCGCCGCGCGAAATGACAAACTGGTTTCGCTGGTCGTTGACGACGCGCCGGTGGCCCAAGTGCTGCAAGCCCTGGCCGAAATGAACCATAAGAATCTGGTCGTGGCGCCGGATGTCAGCGGCACGCTCTCCCTGCACCTGCAGAAGGTCCCCTGGACTCAGGCGTTGCGGGCGGTGGCAGACAGCGCGGGCCTCTCTTTGCAACAGCAGGGGACGGTTATTTACGCGCACACTCAGGCCTGGCAAAAGGCACATCAGGCACAGCGTGAAGCCGAACAGGCGAAACGCCTGCAGAACCTGCCGCTGCAGGCGGAGAGCGTGACCCTGCACTTTGCCGATGCTGAGGAGCTGGCAAAAACGGGCGGCAAGTTGCTCAGCGCCCGGGGGAACTTAATGGCGGATAAGCGAACCAATCGCCTGCTGATCCGCGACGATGCCTTTCATCTTCCGGCGCTTAAAGCCTGGGCTCAGGAGATGGATCTACCGGTCGGTCAGGTAGAGCTGGCCGCCCATATCGTGTCGATGAGCGAAACCAGCCTTCGTGAGCTGGGGGTGAAGTGGCGGCTGGCGGAAGCCGGAAGCTCTCCTGGCTCCGGGCAAATCACCACCCTGAGCAGCGATGTGTCGGTAAACGATGCCAGCACCCGCGCAGGGTTTAATATCGGCAAAATTAACGGCCGTTTGCTTGAGCTGGAACTTTCCGCGCTGGAGCGCAAGCAGCAGGTCGAGATTATCGCCAGCCCGCGTTTACTGGCTTCCCATATGCAACCCGCCAGCATCAAACAGGGAAGTGAGATCCCCTATCAGGTCTCCAGCGGCGAAAGCGGCGCCACGTCGGTGGAGTTTAAAGAGGCGGTATTGGGGATGGAGGTGACGCCGACAGTGCTGCAGCAAGGGAGAGTGCGGCTGAAACTGCGGATCAGTGAAAATACGCCAGGTCAGGTATTAAAGCAGGAGAATGGCGAGACAATGGCCATCGATAAACAGGAGATAGAGACCCTGGTGGAAGTTCGCAGCGGCGAGACTTTAGCGTTGGGCGGCATCTTTTCGCAGAAAAACAAAACCGCCCGCGACAGCGTTCCGCTGCTTGGCGATATCCCGGTGCTGGGGCGTCTGTTTCGTCGTGACGGGAAGGATAATGAACGTCGTGAACTGGTTGTCTTTATTACGCCACGGATTCTGGCAGTACGTTAAGCAGGTTTTTCATGCTAAACACGTTTCAGGTGTTTGACGTGAGGACGGATTTAGCATACAAGGGGTACCGATTTGAGAGTCGGGTACGACATCAATCCTCCCTTTATTGTCCGGCGATTTTATTCAGTTGCCAAACCAGCCGGAGTATTGAGATAATTTTTAGTCTGACTCTCGCTCTATTGCATATGAGGTTTCAGTTCATGCCCTGCGGCGCTGGGTGTCTGCGAAGCGGGTTTATCATTAACGAATAGTCTTAGTAGTACCGAAAAAATGGCAGAGAAACGCAATATCTTTCTGGTTGGGCCTATGGGTGCCGGCAAAAGCACTATTGGGCGCCAGTTAGCCCAACAGCTCAACATGGAATTTTACGATTCTGATCAAGAGATTGAGAAACGCACTGGCGCTGATGTGGGCTGGGTCTTCGATGTTGAAGGCGAAGAAGGCTTCCGCGACCGTGAAGAAAAAATTATCAATGAGTTGACGGAAAAACAGGGGATTGTGCTGGCGACTGGCGGCGGCTCTGTAAAATCCCGTGAAACGCGTAACCGTCTCTCCGCCCGCGGCGTGGTGGTCTACCTGGAAACAACAATCGAGAAGCAGTTGGCCCGTACGCAGCGCGATAAAAAGCGTCCTTTGCTACAAGTCGATGCGCCGCCTCGTGAAGTGCTGGAAGCGCTGGCTGACGAGCGTAACCCGCTATATGAAGAGATCGCCGATGTGACTATTCGCACAGACGATCAGAGTGCGAAAGTCGTCGCGAACCAGATTATTCATATGCTGGAAAGCAACTGATTCTGGCTTAATAAAGTGCGTCAGAGTAAAAGTTACTGAGGTGGATGTCGCGTTATGGAGAGGCTTACTGTTACCCTCGGGGAACGTAGTTACCCGATTACCATCGCGGCTGGTTTGTTTAACGATCCAGCTTCCTTCCTGCCACTCAAGTCGGGCGACCAGGCTATGCTGGTCACCAACGAAACGCTGGCGCCGCTTTATCTGGATACCGTCCGCTCCGCGCTGGAGCAGGCTGGGGTCAACGTTGACAGCGTCATTCTGCCAGACGGCGAGCAGTACAAAAGCCTGGCGGTAATGGATACCGTGTTTACCGCGCTGTTGCAGAAACCACATGGCCGCGATACTACACTGGTGGCGCTTGGCGGGGGGGTGATCGGTGATTTAACCGGTTTCGCCGCGGCAAGCTATCAGCGCGGCGTGCGTTTTATCCAGGTCCCTACCACCTTGCTGTCGCAGGTCGATTCGTCGGTCGGCGGCAAAACCGCAGTTAACCACCCTCTCGGCAAAAACATGATTGGTGCCTTCTGGCAGCCGGTTTCCGTGGTGGTTGACCTTAACTGCTTGAAAACACTCCCGAAGCGCGAGCTCGCTTCCGGGCTGGCTGAAGTCATCAAGTACGGCGTGATCCTCGACGGCGAATTCTTCTGCTGGCTGGAAAACAACATTGATGCGCTGCTGGCCCTGGATGAAAAAGCGATGGCGTACTGTATTCGCCGTTGCTGTGAGCTGAAAGCGGAAGTTGTGGCTGCCGACGAGCGTGAAACCGGGTTACGTGCTTTACTCAATCTTGGACATACCTTCGGCCATGCTATCGAGGCAGAAATGGGTTACGGTAACTGGCTGCACGGTGAAGCGGTGGCGGCAGGTATGGTCATGGCGGCGCATACCGCCCAACGGCTGGGGCAGTTCCGCGCGCAGGATACTCAGCGCATTATCGATCTGCTCAGGCGTGCAGGCTTGCCGGTACGCGGCCCGCAGGAAATGAGTGCGCAGGCGTATTTGCCCCATATGATGCGCGATAAAAAAGTTCTGGCTGGCGAAATGCGGCTAGTGCTCCCGCTGGCAATAGGAAGCAGCGAGTTACGCGGCGGAGTGCCGCACGATGTGGTTCTTGGCGCGATTGCTGATACTCAGCAGGCGCAACAATAAGAAGGTCTGGCCGCGTTCGCGCGGCGTTATCATTTCGGGTGATGTGCAATAATCGTGAGCATAAGCCTTTTAGTGGGGTGTTAAATGGATGATTTCAAACCAGAAGACGATATGAAAGCCGATCGCAACGATCGTCGTGCTGGTCGTTCCCGTCAGTCTTCCGAGCGTGATGCCGATCCGCAGATCAATTTCGACGATGTCGATCTTGATGCCGATGAAGATCGTCCGACGCGTGCCGGTAAGGCCCGCCGCGAGCGTGATGAGGAAGAATTCGAAGAAGAACTGGATGCGGAAGACGAAGAGATGCTCGAAGAGCAGCCTGTAGAGCGTCGTCCGCGCAAGCGTAAAAAAGCGCCGGCTAAACCTGCCTCCCGTCAGTACATCATGATGGGTGTGGGAATTCTGGTGCTGCTGTTGTTAATCGTGGGTATCGGTTCCGCGCTGAAATCGCCTTCATCGTCCAGCCAGCAGACCGCTTCCGGCGAGAAGAGCATTAATCTGTCTGACGATCAGTCCACCAGCACGCCTGCTGCCGGCCAGGATCAGACCGCCGCCAATACCACCTCACAGCAGGACGTCACGGTCCCGCCTATTGCCACAAATCCGACGCAGAGCCAGTCATCGGCAGAGCCGCAGGGCCAGCAGCGTGTTGAAGTTCAGGGCGATCTGAACAATGCGCTGACCCAGCAGCAGGGCCAGCTGGACGGCGCCGTAGCCAACTCGACGCTGCCCACTGAACCGGCAACCGTCGCGCCAATTCGTAATGGCGCTAATGGCACCGCGGCACCGCGCCAGGCGACCGAACGTCAGACGGCGGCAACGCCGCGTCCGGCTGAGCGTAAGCACACCGTTATCGAAGCAAAGCCGCAGCCGAAGCCTCAGGCCGTGGCGAAAGCGCCGGTAGAAACGAAGCCGGTTCAGCCGAAGCATGTTGAAAGCGCGGCGACCACCACCCCGGCGAAAACGACCGTCGCGGAAAGCAAACCGGTGGCAACAGCGCAGAATAAACCTGCAGCAACAGCGACCACCTCCACTGCTGCGCCAGCCGCAGCGGCAGCACCGGCCGCGAAGAGCGGTAAAACGGCAGGTGACGTCAGCTCAATGAAATCTGCGCCGTCGGGTAACTACACCCTGCAGCTCAGCAGCTCCTCTAACTACGACAACCTGAACAACTGGGCGAAGAAAGAGAAGCTGGAAAAATATGTTGTCTATGAAACATCGCGTAACGGCCAACCATGGTACGTGCTGGTGAGCGGGATTTATGCTTCAAAAGAAGAAGCGAAACGCGCTGTTACCTCGCTGCCGGCGGACGTGCAGGCGAAAAATCCATGGGCAAAACCGCTGCATCAGGTTCAGGCTGACCTGAAATAATGCCGTGGGGTAGTCTTAAGCGCAGGATGCTGTCGGAGCTTTCTCCACAGCCGGAGAACGTGTAATTAGTTAGGCAGCATGAAAAAGAATCGCGCTTTTCTAAAGTGGGCAGGGGGGAAGTACCCCCTGCTTGACGATATTAAAAAGCATTTGCCGGAAGGCGAGTGTTTAATCGAGCCCTTTGTGGGCGCCGGGTCGGTATTTCTCAATACCGACTTTTCTCGTTATATCCTCGCGGATATCAACAGTGACTTGATCGGTCTGTACAACATCGTCAAATTGCGCACCGACGAATATGTCGCTGCCGCCCGCGAGATGTTTATCCCGGAAAATAACGTCGCTGAGCGCTACTACCAGTATCGTGATGAATTTAATCAAAGCCAGGATCCGCTGCGTCGTGCGGTGCTGTTCCTGTATTTGAACCGTCACGGCTACAACGGCCTGTGCCGCTACAATCTGCGCGGCGAGTTCAATGTGCCATTTGGCCGTTATAAAAAGCCCTATTTCCCCGAAGCTGAGCTCTATCATTTCGCCGAGAAGGCGCAAAACGCCGAGTTTTACTGCGAATCTTACGAACAGTGCATGCAACGTGCCGATAGCCGCACAGTGGTGTATTGCGATCCGCCCTATGCGCCGCTAACGGCGACGGCGAACTTTACCGCCTACCACACCAACAGCTTCAATCTGGAACAACAGGTACTGCTGGCGCAAAAGGCGGAATCGCTGATGAAAAAGCGGATCCCGGTGCTGATTTCCAACCACCGTACACCGTTGACGCAGGAATGGTATAAAAACGCGGCAGAAACGCATATTGTGAAAGTTCGGCGCAGCATCAGCAGCAACGGTGGTACGCGTAAAAAGGTGGATGAGCTCTTAGCGCTCTACCGTCCGCCTAAGACCAAATAAATTTCAAGGAGATGCGGATGAAGCAGTATTTGATTGCCCCTTCGATTCTGTCAGCTGATTTTGCCCGTCTGGGTGAGGATACCGCGAAGGCGCTGGCGGCGGGTGCGGATGTCGTGCACTTCGACGTCATGGACAACCACTACGTGCCGAATCTGACGATTGGCCCGATGGTGCTGAAGTCGCTGCGTAACTACGGTATTACCGCGCCAATCGACGTCCACCTGATGGTGAAGCCGGTCGACCGCATCATTCCTGATTTTGCCGAAGCCGGCGCCAGCATTATCACCTTCCATCCGGAAGCCTCCGAACACGTCGATCGCAGCCTGCAGCTGATTAAAGAGCACGGCTGTAAAGCGGGTCTGGTGTTTAACCCGGCGACGCCGCTGAGCTATCTCGATTACGTGATGGATAAGCTGGACGTGATCCTGCTGATGTCGGTTAACCCGGGCTTTGGCGGCCAGTCCTTTATTCCCCAGACGCTGGATAAACTGCGTGAAGTGCGCCAGCGCATCGATGCTTCCGGCTACGACATCCGCCTGGAAGTGGATGGTGGGGTAAAAGCCAGCAATATCGGCGAAATCGCTGCGGCGGGCGCGGATATGTTTGTTGCCGGTTCGGCGATCTTCGGCCAACCGGACTACAAGAAAGTGATTGATCAAATGCGTAGTGAATTAGCGAAGGTGAGTCATGGATAAATTACAGGCGATCCGCGGCATCGCGTTTGATCTCGACGGCACGTTGGTGGACAGTGCGCCGGGTTTAACCTCGGCGGTTGATAACGCCCTTTACGCCCTGGAGCTGCCGGTGGCGGGAGAAGAGCGGGTCGTGACCTGGATCGGCAACGGCGCCGATGTCCTGATGGAGCGGGCGCTGACCTGGGCTCGTCAGGAGCGTGCCACGTTACGTGCGGCGATGGGCAAGCCTTCCGTCGACGATCATGATATTCCGCAAGACGAACAGCTACGCATTTTGCGTAAACTGTTTGACCGCTATTACGCCGAAGCGGCGGAAGAGGGCAGCTTCCTGTTTCCGGCGGTGGCCGATACGCTCGGCGCGCTGCATGCCAAAGACTTGCCGCTGGCGCTGGTCACCAATAAGCCAACACCGTTTGTCGCCCCGCTGCTTGAGGCGCTCGATATTGCAAAATATTTTAGCGTGGTGATTGGCGGTGATGACGTGCAGAATAAAAAGCCGCATCCGGAACCGCTACTGCTGGTGGCGGAAAAGCTCTCTCTGGCTCCAGCCGAGCTGCTGTTCGTCGGCGATTCGCGCAATGATATTCAGGCGGCCAAAGCGGCAGGTTGCTGCTCTGTTGGCCTGACCTACGGTTATAACTATGGCGAACCGCTTGCGCTGAGCGAGCCGGACTATCTCTTCGACCAGTTTAATGAACTCTTACCCGCTCTCGGGTTACCGCACAGTGAAACTCAGGAATTGAAACATGACTAAGCCCATCGTTTTTAGTGGCGCACAGCCCTCAGGTGAACTGACCATTGGCAACTACATGGGTGCGCTGCGTCAGTGGGTCAACATGCAGGACGAATACCACTGCATCTACTGCATCGTGGACCAGCACGCCATCACCGTGCGCCAGGATCCGCAGCAGCTGCGCAAGGCAACCCTGGATACCCTGGCACTGTATCTGGCCTGCGGCATCGACCCGCAAAAAAGCACCATCTTCGTTCAGTCGCACGTGCCGGAGCACGCCCAGTTAGGCTGGGCGCTGAACTGCTACACCTATTTCGGCGAGCTGAGCCGCATGACGCAGTTTAAAGACAAGTCCGCGCGCTATGCGGAGAACATCAACGCCGGTCTGTTTGATTATCCGGTACTGATGGCCGCTGACATTCTGCTGTACCAGACCAACCAGGTTCCGGTCGGCGAAGATCAGAAGCAGCACCTTGAGCTGAGCCGCGACATTGCCCAGCGTTTTAACGCTATCTACGGCGATATTTTTAAAGTGCCTGAGCCGTTTATCCCGAAATCCGGCGCGCGCGTGATGTCGCTGCTGGAGCCGACCAAGAAGATGTCCAAGTCCGACGACAACCGCAACAACGTCATCGGCCTGCTGGAAGATCCGAAATCGGTGGTCAAGAAGATCAAACGCGCGGTCACTGACTCCGACGAGCCGCCGGTAGTGCGCTACGACCTGAAGGAGAAAGCGGGCGTCTCCAACCTGCTGGATATTCTCTCCGCGGTCACCGGGAAAACCATTCCTGAGCTGGAGCAGCATTTTGAAGGCAAAATGTATGGCCACCTGAAAGGCGAAGTCGCCGAAGCGGTATCGGGTATGCTGACTGAGCTGCAGGAGCGCTATTATCGTTTCCGTAACGACGAAGCGTTTCTCAATCAGGTGATGAAAGATGGCGCAGAAAAGGCCAGCGCGCGCGCCTCCCAGACCCTGAAAGCGGTATACGAAGCGATTGGCTTTGTCGCCAGACCGTAAGCGATGCAACAGCTAAAAAGGGCGGGAATATCCCGCCCTTTTTTATGCCTGTCGTCCATGCCGCAAGGCGAAGGTTAGTGGTTCGAGAACCAGTTCAGTTTATCCCGTAGGCCGACCACGCGACCAACGATGATCAGCGCCGGGCTGGCCATCTGCTGCGCCAGAATATCCAGCTGTCCTAAAGTGCCGCTGACCACTTTTTGCGTCACAGCGGTGCCGTTCTCGACGATGGCGGCGGGCATATCTTCCGCCATGCCGTGAGCGATAAGCTTCTCGCGGATCGCCGGCGCCTGGTTCAGACCCATGTAGAACACCAGGGTTTGCTTCTCCACCGCCAGGTTCGCCCAGTCCAGCTCGCCGCCGGTTTTCAGGTGGCCGGTGACCAGGCGGACGCCCTGCGCGAAATCGCGGTGTGTTAACGGGATCCCTGAGTAGGCGGAGCAGCCGGAGGCGGCAGTAATGCCAGGCACAACGGAGAAGGGAATGCCAGCCTCACAAAGCGTCTCCAACTCTTCTCCGCCGCGGCCAAAGATAAAGGGATCGCCGCCTTTCAGCCGGACCACGCGTTTTCCTTTTTGCGCTTCGCGCAGCAGGATCTGGTTAATTTCTTCCTGCGGGACGCAGTGGTAGCCTGAACGTTTACCGACGAACACCCGGTCGGCATCGCGGCGCACCAGATTCATGATGTCGTCGGAGACCAGCCGGTCATAGACCACCACATCTGCCTGCTGGATCTGCTGTAGCCCTTTGAGCGTGAGCAGCCCGGCGTCGCCGGGGCCGGCGCCAACCAGCACCACCTCGCCGCGATGCTCTAACGGTTCCGTCAGCAACTGCTCAGTGGTATCCGCCACCGCCTGCCGATCGTCATTAGCCAGCGACTGCGCCAGACGGTCGTTAACAAACAGCTTCTCCCAGAAACGGCGACGCTCGCCTACGGTGGCAAACTGCTGTTTTACGCGCGCGCGCAGATGGCCGGCATAGCGGGCCAGCTGGCCGAGATGTAAGGGCAGGATTGACTCCAGTTTCTCGCGCAGCAGGCGCGCCAGCACCGGTGATGTCCCGCCCGAGGAGACGGCGACCATTAACGGCGAGCGATCGATGATCGACGGCATAATAAAGCTGGCCTGGCGTGGGGCATCCACCACGTTACAGAAGATACGCCGCGCTTCAGCCGCCTCGCTGACCTGCTGGTTCACCGTCTCATTATCGGTAGCGGCAATGGCCAGCCAGCAGTTATCCAGCAGCGAGGGGATAAACTCCCCCTGCACCAGGGTTAGCATCTGTGAATCGGCCCACACCTGAAACTGGGGGGTGAAATCGAGCGCATTGACCGTGACGTTAGCGCCAGCATCCAGCAGCAGACGGGCTTTGCGTTCGGCGACATCCCCGCCGCCAACCAGTAAACAATCGCGCTGGCGCAACTGGCAGAATATGGGTAAGTGATCCACAGAATAACCTCATAAAAATAAGGGGTAGAAAACGAGTGGTCGTAGAATAGCAGCAAAGGTAATACAAAACATGCGACATATCCCGCACTCATGCGCTGTCGGTCAGAAGTGTTACATATATCTCCCCCCGTGGCCGGGGGGAGGGAGAAGGACTTACGCTTTAAGCTGAACGTGTCCGTCTTTCACGCGGGCGTCGAAGCGGGCGATAGAGTGGCTGGCATCTTCCATGCACAGGCCATCGCTCAGGCGGAAGCGCTGCTTTTTCAGCGGGCTGGCAACCCACAGCGCGCCGTCATGTTCGGCGATGATCCCGCGGGACAGCACGCTGGCGTTGAAGAATGGATCAATGTTGCTGATGGCGAACACTCTGTCGTCATGGTAGGGACGGAAGATCGCCACCTGCTGCTGACCGAGCAGGGCGCAGACGCCGGTAGCCGGCAGGATGTCGTCGATGCTGCAGATATTTACCCACTGGCTCATGCTTTTTCCTCCACCAGAGTAACCGGGATACGCTCATACGGCGTGGCCGGGCGATGCTGGTCACGTTCCGGCACCACCTGAACGTTCGGGTCGCGCTGGTCGCTGTTGATAAAGTGTTTGAAGCGCGTCTGCGCCGCCGGGTTGTTTACGGTCTCGGTCCATTCGCAGGCGAAAGCGGCGCGCAGGCGAGCCAGCTCTTCTTCAAGGTGATCGTTCAGGCCCAGTTTATCGTCGATGATAACGCTGCGCAGATAGTCGATCCCACCTTCCATGTTGTCCAGCCACGGCGCGGTGCGGGTCAGCTTATCGGCGGTGCGGATGTAGAACATCATAAAGCGGTCGAGATACTTAATCAGCGTCTCGCGATCGAGGTCTGCGGCCAGCAGATCGGCGTGGCGTGGCTTCATCCCGCCGTTACCGCACACGTACAGGTTCCAGCCTTTCTCGGTGGCGATGATCCCCACGTCTTTGCCCTGGGCCTCCGCACATTCGCGGGTACAGCCGGAAACGCCGAACTTCATTTTGTGCGGCGTGCGGATGCCTTTGTAGCGGTTCTCCAGTTCCACGCCGAAGCCCACGCTGTCGCCGACGCCGTAGCGGCACCAGGTGCTGCCGACGCAGGTTTTCGCCATTCTCAGCGCTTTGGCGTAGGCGTGGCCGGTTTCGAAGCCCGCTTCAATCAGCTGCCGCCAGATCTCCGGCAGGTCGTCTTTCTGCGCGCCGAACAGGCCGATGCGCTGGGAGCCGGTGATTTTGGTGTACAGATTGAATTCACGCGCGATACGGCCCACGGCGAGCAGCCCTTCCGGCGTGATTTCGCCGCCAGCGGAGCGTGGGATCACTGAGTAGGTACCATCTTTCTGAATATTGGCGAGGAAGTTGTCGTTGGTGTCCTGCAGCGGCGTGTGCTGCGGCTTGAGGATGTACTCATTCCAGCAGGAGGCCAGCAGGGAGCCGACGGTCGGTTTACAGACCTCGCAGCCGTAGCCCTGACCGTGTTTGGCCAGCAGTTCGTCGAAGGTTTTGATGCCTTCCACGCGGATCAGGTGGAACAGCTCCTGGCGGGAGTAAGCGAAGTGTTCGCACAGGTTGTTGTTAACCTCGATGCCCTGTTTCGCCAGCTCGGCGTTGAGCACCTGGGTGACCAGCGGAATACAGCCCCCGCAGCCTGTTCCGGCCTTGGTTTCCGCTTTCAGCGCCGCCACGGTGTGGCAGCCTTTGTTGATGGCGGCGATCAGGTCGCCTTTGCTGACGTCAAAGCAGGAGCAGATTTGCGCGCTGTCCGGCAGTTTATCGACGCCGATCGACGGCTTGCCGCTGCCGGCGTGGGCCGGGAGGATCAGCGAATCTGGATTCTCCGGCAGCTCGATGGCGTTGAGCACCAGCTGCAGCAGGTTGCCGTAGTCGCTGGTATCGCCGACCAGTACCGCGCCGAGCAGCGTTTTGTTGTCGGCGCTAACGATCAGGCGTTTATAAACTTCTTTGCTTTCGTCGAGATAGACGTAGCTGCGGGCGCCCGGCGTGCGGCCGTGAGCATCGCCGATCCCGCCCACGTCCACGCCCAACAGCTTCAGCTTGGCGCTGAGGTCGGCGCCGGTGAAACAGTTATCAGTGCCGAGGAGGTGGTCGACAGCCACCTGGGCCATTTTATAACCGGGGGCGACCAGACCGAAGACGCGGTTGTTCCAGCTGGCGCATTCCCCGATGGCATAGATGTCCGGGTCGGAGGTCTGACAGCTATCGTTGACCATGATGCCGCCGCGCTGGGCGATCGCCAGCCCGCACTGGGTGGCCAGCTTGTCACGCGGGCGGATCCCGGTTGAGAAGACGATAAAATCGACCTGCAGCTCGCTACCGTCGGCGAAGTGCATAGTTTTGCGCGCCTCGGTGCCCTGCTGGACGATCTCTTTGGTATTTTTGCTGGTGTGAACTTTCACGCCTATGCTTTCAATTTTGCGCCGCAGCTGCTCGCCGCCCATCTGGTCGAGCTGTTCAGCCATCAGCATCGGCGCGAACTCGATAACATGGGTTTCCACGCCGAGGTTTTTCAATGCGCCGGCCGCTTCCAGGCCAAGCAGGCCGCCGCCGACGACCGCGCCGCGTTTGCTGCGACGGGCGCAGGATTCAATCGCGTTAAGATCTTCAATGGTGCGATAGACGAAGCAATCCTGAGTTTCCGCGCCTTTAATCGGCGGGATCCAGGGATATGAGCCAGTCGCCATAATCAGCTTATCGTAGAACACGGTGCGCCCGGCGCTGGAGTGGATTACCTTCTCCTGGCGGTTGATGGTGATCGCCCGTTCGCCGACCAGCACTTTGACGCCGTGTTTCTCATAGAAACCTTCGCGCACCAGCGACAGCTCTTCTGCGGTATGGTGGGAGAAATAAGACGACAGGTGGACACGGTCGTAGGCGATACGCGGTTCTTCACAGAACACGGTAATGTCGAACTGCCCGGCAGGCGCCTTATCGAGAAGCTCTTCGATAAAGCGATGGCCAACCATGCCGTTACCGATAATAGCGATTCTGACTTTGCTCATTTTTGCCTCGATTTCTTTTCTATTACCGCCTACCTTAACGATTCAGCCATCAGGCTTATTGATGCAAATCAATGACAACTTCACCTACCACTTAATGGGTATATGATTGATTTGTCTGTATTTTTCTAAGTTGTGGAAAACACTGGCTTTTCCTTTTTGCTGATTTTGTGTACAAGAATTGGATGGGCCGCGAATAGAATTGGCTGGAAAACAAGCCGTATTGAATGGAGAAGGTGATATGACAGCAGCGCCGCTTTGGTTGATTCAAAACGTACGCCTGGCAGACCGCGACGGCCTGTGGCAGATAGCAATAGACAAGGGGCGCTTTGGCGCGATTACGCCGATGGGCGAGGCGCACGACGAAAGCTACGAGATATTGAACGCTCGCGGCGGGCTGGCGATCCCGCCTTTTATCGAGCCGCATATCCACCTGGATACCACTCAGACGGCTGGCGAGCCGCACTGGAACCAGTCCGGCACCCTGTTCGAGGGGATTGAGCGCTGGGCGGAGCGAAAAGCGCTGCTCAGCCATGAGGACGTCAAAGCCCGGGCATGGAAAACCCTGAAGTGGCAGATCGCCAATGGCGTGCAGTTTGTCCGCACCCATGTTGATGTTTCCGATCCCACGTTGACGGCGCTGAAGGCGATGCTGGAGGTCAAACAGGAGGTGGCGCCATGGGTCGACTTGCAGATTGTCGCTTTTCCACAGGAGGGGATCCTCTCTTACCCCAACGGCGAGGCGCTGCTGGAGGAGGCCCTGAAGCTGGGGGCAGACGTCGTCGGGGCGATCCCGCATTTTGAGTTCACCCGTGAATATGGTGTGGAATCGTTGCATATCGCCTTTCGGCTGGCGCAGAAATATGACCGCCCGCTGGATATCCACTGCGATGAAATTGACGATGAGCAGTCGCGCTTTGTTGAAACCGTTGCCGCGCTGGCGCTGGAGGCGGGGATAGGGCCGCGGGTGACGGCCAGCCATACCACCGCCATGCACTCCTATAATGGCGCTTATACCTCGCGCCTGTTCCGCTTGCTTAAGCTCTCCGGCATCAACTTTGTCGCCAATCCGCTGGTGAATATTCATCTGCAGGGGCGGTTTGACGACTACCCGAAACGGCGGGGCATTACCCGGGTGAAAGAGCTGATGGCGGCGGGGATCAACGTGTGCTTTGGTCATGATGACGTCTTTGACCCGTGGTACCCGCTGGGGACCGGCAATATGTTGCAGGTCCTGCATATGGGGCTGCACGTCTGCCAGTTGATGGGTTATCAGCAGATCAACGACGGCTTGAAACTTATCACCGACCACAGCGCTCGCACGTTTGGTCTGACGGATTACGGCATTGTCAGCGGCAACCCGGCTAACCTGATTATCCTTCCGGCGGAGAATGGCTTTGAGGCAGTCCGCTGCCAGGTGCCTGTGCGCTGGTCAATTCGCCAGGGAAGGGTGATCGCGACCACCCAGCTGGCGCAAACCTGGATCCAGACCGACCGCGGTGGGGAGGAGCTTTCCTTTATGAGGAACAGCCCCCTTGCGGACGCAAAGGGGCCGAAGGCTTAGTGAGACGCCGCCTGAGCGTTGTTCTGGCGGTGACGGGAGACGAAGCCTAGGATGAAGCACATCACGAACACCACGGCGTAGAGGCCGTTAGCGGTGTGCAGCGCGGCCAGTGGACCGCTGGCCGCCACAATCGGGCCGGTGACCACGAAAGTAAGCATGGTGCCGATGGTGCCGCAGGTGAGGATAAAGTTCACCAGCTTCGGCGAAGCGACCCGCGTCTGCTGCGAACCGAGCGTAATGATCGAGGTGTAAATGGCGCTGGAGAAGAAGCCGAGGGTGAGAATAAACCACGGCATATGCTCCGGCGACCCATTGATAAACAGGTACATCAGCACCGTCGCGAGCCCGGCGAGGACGGTTAAGATACGCTGCAGGTCGAAGAAGCGCAGAATGAAGCTGAATGACCACATGCCGATCATGTAGGACATCCAGAAATCGCTCACCAGTTTACCGGCGTCGCCGAGGCTCATGCCCAGGCTTTTCGCATATTCCGGTACCCAGGAGATAAAGCCCAGCTGACCGAGGATGTAGCACAGCGCCGCGACGGAGAGGAACAGCACACCGATGCCCCACTTCTCTTTCGCCACCGGCTGGCTGTTCTCGCTCTGCGCTTTTTTGCCCAGCACCGGAAAATCACAGCCGAAAGTCAGGACGAAAATAGCGACATACACCAGTCCGATACAGGCGTAGACCCAGTACCACTCGATGCTGCGCGCCAGCAGGACGGCGGCGACCATCGGGAAAATCATGCCCGCCATGCTAAAGAAGGAGTCGGTAAACAGCAGACGCGCCCCGCGCTGACGGCCTTCATACATATGGGTGATCAGGAAGGTCCCGATCGACATGGTGATCCCGCTCACCAGGCCGAGAACGAACATTGATGCGGAGAACAGCGCCAGGCTGTGGCTGAGCATCAGGCCGGCCACCGCCAGCACCATCAAAATAAAGCCAAAACGCAGCTGCGTTTTCAGCGGCACGATCTCCATCAGCCAGGCATTGAGGAAGATGGAGATCAGAATACCGGCGTTCAGAAAGGTAAAGGTGTTGCTCATACTGGAAACGGGCAGATGGAAATAATCCGCAATGTTCCCCATCACCATCCCGGTGACGATCACCAACGCGCCGGTCAGGGCGTAGGAGAAGAAGCTGATCCATGTGAGCTTAATACGGTTGCTGTTAGTCATGACTGGCCTGTGAATAGAAAGGTAAAGCGCGTTGACGCTGCGCCGGGCGGACAGATTTTATTCGTTCAGGTGATGTAATTAAATGTTTATTGTGAAATGGATTATCTTTTGCATGTTTTAATGTGACTTATGTCACGCTTTAGCGCTGGGAAGGAGAACGTTTGCGCGGTTACAATTATTACAGCTAAGTAAAATTTGGTAAAAGGCTGGCCCAGGATGCAAAGGCTCTTTAGAATCAAGGCACTCGCTTTTATTCTGCTCCGTTAAGGAATTTCCATGCTCAAATCAACACTGGCGGCGATGGCTGCCGTTTTCGCCATTTCAGCGTTCTCCCCGGCCATGGCGGCAAAGGGCGACCCGCATGTGCTGCTGACCACCTCGGCAGGGAACATTGAGCTTGAGTTAAACAGCCAGAAAGCCCCGATTTCCGTGGATAACTTCCTGAAGTACGTTAACAGCGGCTTCTACAACAACACCACCTTCCACCGCGTGATCCCGGGATTCATGGTGCAGGGCGGCGGCTTTAACGAGCAGATGCAGCAGAAACAGCCTAACCCACCGATTAAGAATGAAGCAGATAACGGCCTGCGCAATACCCGCGGCACCATCGCGATGGCGCGTACCGCCGATCAGGATAGCGCCACCAGCCAGTTCTTCATCAACGTGGCGGATAACGCCTTCCTTGACCATGGCCAGCGCGACTTTGGCTATGCGGTGTTTGGTAAAGTCGTGAAGGGCATGGACGTCGCGGACAAGATCTCCCAGGTCCAGACCCATAACGTCGGTCCATACCAGAATGTGCCGACCAAACCGGTTGTTATCCTCTCTGCGAAAGTGCTGCCTTAATCTTCCCTCAGCGCGGTGGGTAGCCGCCGCGCCCGGACGCCTCCCGGCATAACCTGAAATTGCTGCTTATACTTGTGGCACACAGGGGACGATAAGGGGGGCGACGATGCGTCCACTCACCGAAAAGCAAAAATCCCGACTCTGGGAACAGACACGCAATACCAATTTTCAGGCCAGCCGTCGCCTTGAAGGCGTGACGGTGCCGCTGGTTACGCTGACTGCCGAAGAGGCACAGGCGCGTCTGGCGACGCTGCGGAGGGAGTATGAGCGATAAATTCGGCGATGAACGCGATCCTTACCTCTATCCGGCGCTGAACGTTCTGCGCAACCGTCTCGGCATCCGCCAGGCTAAAAATCTGCAGCAGGCCGCCTTTGAGATGACAGCGCTGCGGGCGGCCACACTACCGCTGGGCCCGCGGGTGCGCGGCTTACCCTATCTGCGCGCTATTCATCACCAACTGTATCAGGATCTGTTTGACTGGGCGGGCCGCTTGCGTGAAGTGAACCTCTACCTGGGCGATACGCCGTTCTGCCACTTTGCCCGGATCGAGGAGGAGGGCAACGCCCTGATGCAGGCCCTTGAGCAGGAGGATTATCTCAACGGCCTGCCGCGCGATAACTTTGTCGAGCGCCTGAGCTGGTTCTATGGCGAAATTAATGTGCTACACCCTTTTCGTCTTGGCAATGGCCTGACCCAGCGCATTTTCTTTGAACAGCTGGCGATACATGCCGGCTACCTGCTTGACTGGCGTGATGTCGACCCCGCTGCCTGGAGCGCGGCCTGCCAGCAGAGCGCGATGGGCGATCTGGCCCCGCTGGTGGCGATCTTTCGCAAAGTGGTAAGCGAAGCGCGGGAATCTGAGTAGAATAGCCCGGTTTTGATTGTTCCGGAGCCGCTATGATCCTGCTTATCGATAACTATGACTCTTTCACCTGGAATCTGTATCAGTACTTCTGCGAACTGGGGGCGGAGGTGCTGGTCAGGCGCAACGATGCGTTGACGCTGGAGGAGATAGCGGCGCTGGCGCCGGAGAAGATCGTGATTTCGCCAGGCCCTTGCACGCCGGATGAGGCGGGGATTTCCCTCGCGGTTATCCGCCACTATGCCGGAAAAACGCCGCTGCTGGGAGTCTGTCTCGGGCATCAGGCGATCGCCCAGGCGTTTGGCGCGACTATCGTGCGGGCAGCACAGGTGATGCATGGTAAAACCTCGCTTATCGAGCATAACGGCGAAGGGGTGTTTAAGGGGCTGAATAATCCTCTGACGGTGACCCGTTATCACTCGCTGGTGATTGACCCGCCGACGCTCCCGTCCGAGTTTATCGTCACTGCCCGCAGCGCCAGCGGTGAGATTATGGGGATCCGTCACCGCGAATGGGATCTTGAGGGCGTGCAGTTTCATCCGGAAAGCATTCTCAGCGAACAGGGCCATCCCTTGCTGGCTAACTTTTTGAAACGGTGATTTTCAGTTGCCATTGACTGATTTTTTATGCATATTTTGTGATTATATTATCATAATCGCATCTGCGTAACGAAGAGGGATGGGCAAGACATGGCAACTGAACAACCGGCAATCACCCGCGCCACATTCGATGAAGTTATTTTGCCAATTTATGCACCGGCAGAATTCATCCCGGTGAAGGGAAAAGGCAGCCGCGTCTGGGATCAGCAGGGCAAAGAGTATGTCGATTTCGCTGGCGGTATCGCGGTGACGGCGCTCGGCCATTGCCATCCGGCGCTGGTGGCAGCGCTGCACCAGCAGGGCGAAACGCTGTGGCACACCAGCAACGTCTTTACCAATGAGCCAGCGCTGCGTCTGGGGCGTAAACTTGTCGAGGCCACCTTCGCCGAGCGCGTGGTGTTTATGAACTCTGGTACCGAAGCCAATGAAACAGCTTTCAAGCTGGCGCGTCACTATGCGGTAACCCGCCATAGCCCGTATAAAACCAAAATTATTGCCTTCCATAATGCCTTCCATGGCCGCTCCCTGTTTACCGTTTCCGTCGGCGGGCAGCCGAAGTACTCCGATGGTTTTGGCCCGAAACCGGCGGATATTGTCCATGTTCCCTTCAACGATCTGCAGGCGGTAAAAGCGGTGATGGATGACCACACCTGCGCGGTGGTGGTGGAGCCGATTCAGGGCGAGGGTGGGGTGACCGCGGCCACGCCGGCCTTCCTGCAGGGACTGCGTGAGCTGTGCGATCAGCACCAGGCGCTGCTCGTCTTTGATGAAGTGCAGTGCGGTATGGGGCGTACCGGATCGCTGTTCGCCTATATGCACTATGGCGTGACCCCGGATATTCTCACCAGCGCCAAAGCGCTCGGCGGCGGCTTCCCGGTCAGCGCCATGCTGACCACCCACGAGATCGCCAGCGCCTTCCATGCGGGCTCCCATGGTTCAACCTACGGCGGCAACCCGCTGGCCTGCGCGGTCGCCAACGCCGCCTTCGATCTGATCAATACCCCGGCGGTGCTGGATGGCGTGAACGCGAAACGCGAACTGTTCGTCAAACACCTGCAGCAGCTGGATGCCGAGTTTGATCTGTTCAGTGATATTCGCGGAATGGGCCTGCTGATCGGCGCGGAACTGAAGCCGCAGCACAAAGGTCGCGCGCGTGATTTCCTCTATGCCGCGGCCGACGCCGGCGTTATGGTGCTTAACGCCGGGCCGGACGTAATGCGTTTTGTTCCCTCGCTGATCATCGACGAGCAGGATATTGCCGAGGGGATGGCGCGCTTTGCTCAGGCCGTGGCAAAGGTGATTAACGGCTGATCTTCCGCAGCCAGATGCCATGATGCGGCCGCTGACGCCATGCCACTGATGAAATGGTGTGCATGGTGTTCAGATGGCCCAGAATGCGTTGCAGATGCTGCTCCAGGGTACTTAACGGACCGACTGGCACCTCGCTTTCCGGCGACTCCATAATATTGGCATCCCCTGCGCTGCCGGGACCATCGCTGTCCAGCCGCTGCTGGCAACGCTGCAGCGCAATCTCGCAGGATTCGAGATAGCGCTGGGCAAGATCCGGGGTGAGCATCGTATGCTCCCGGGCCAGGGTGGTCATGGCGTTGATGTGTTCGACGATAAACTGGCTGTGCGTTACCCACAGCTTCATATCTTCCAGATAGTGGGTATTAAACCCCGGCTCCTGCATCGCCTGATTCAGGGAGTTGTAGAGCGCGTTGTGCGCCTGGTTGACGCGCATGCGTTGATAGGCCAGCGCGGGTGCTTTCGGGTCGGGGCTGAGGATCAGGCGAATCGCCTGCTGGTCGGCCTCCAGCGCATCGTGGGCATTTTTTTTCAGCAGGCCGCTCTGCCACTGTGGCCACAGCCAAACCATCCCGCCGAAGGCGATCAGGCAGCCGATAAGCGTGTCGATCAGCCGGGCGATAATAAACTGTTCCCCGTTGAGCGTCAGCAGCTGCAGGGTATACACCGCCGTCACCGTAAAGCCTACCATCGCCCAGCCATAGTGTTTGCGGATGATCAGATAGCTAAGCAGGGTGATCAGCAGCATCCCGCTCAGGGTATAGCTCTCCGGAACGTGAAAGTGCAACGTCAGGCCGGCGATGATCAGGCCGGCGAGCGTTCCCGCCGCCCGGTGGACAATTCGCACCCGCGTGGCGCCATAGCCGTTCTGGGTGACGAAGAGCACGGTCATCAGGATCCAATAGGGCTTAGGCAAGTGCAGGGCGTTGCCCATCAGGCTGGCGATGCTCAGCATCACGCTGATGCGGGCGGCATTGCGCAGCGCGGGCGATTTTAGCGACAGGTAGTTCTTTAGTGCGGGAAACAGCGGTAAACGACGCTCTTTGTCGGCCATCAGATCTCGGGCATACAGCGGACGCTGGGTATGCAGCACCCGGGCGATGCGGCTGAAGTGCCAGGCGCAGAAGTGGCCGACCGGGTTATCCGGATGTTGCCTGGCGATCTTTTCCAGAGCCTCGATCTGTTTATCCATTTGAAAGCGCTGCGGGAAGCGATGATAGAGCATGTCATCCGCCAGCACGCGAAGGCGGGCGGCGACGGTCTGCGCGTTCCAGCGGATCACCGCTTCGGCATGGCTGCGTTCTACCAGCTTTTGCACCTCTTCCGGCTGATGCAGGCTGACCGAAATATGCTCCTGCAGATCCAGCCCCATCTGGAACGCCCGCAGCAGGCGCTTGTGGTCGTTGCGTTGGTTAGCGGCCAACATATGCATCTGCTGATAGCACTGGGTAATCAGGTCGACCACCTTCTGCTGGCGGGTGAGCAGCGGCGGCAGGGCGGTCGACGGATCGGTATGCTGGGTCAACAGACTGTATTTAGCTTCACAATAGTCGGCCAGTTCCCGGTAAAGCAGGCTTAACGACTCCCGCAGCGGCTGTTCGCGCCACAGCCAGAACCAGAACCAGTTAAACACGCCGTACCACAGCGTGCCGAAGGCGTAGATCAGCAGCGGCTCCCAGATGGGCATATTGCCCGCCAGGCTCAGGGTAAAGATGGCGGCGATCAGCGATGCGGGCAGCAGACGCGCGTGCAGCGAACTGATCTCCGCGGTGACGCCGAGCAGCAGCGCCAGGCCGCTGAGGATAAGCGGTAGGGGGATCGCCTGGGCGAGAAGTAACTGCACCACCAGGCTGCATCCGGCAAACAGGCAGCCGCCGATAATCAGGCGTTTGAAAAAACGCTTATGCGGGGTATCAAGACCGGCAATATTGCAGCAGGCGGGGACTAAGGAAAACAGCAGTCCCTGCTGGAGATGCCCGAGCAGAAGACCGATGGCCACAGGCAGACACAGCACCAGCGTTTGCCGCAGTGCATAGTTGACTTCCGGGTGGTAAATCAGCCTGCGCCACATGAGGGAAAAACAAAAACGGCGTACTGCAGGAGCAATACGCCGCTTAGCAACTTAACGGGTGCCGTAGACGACGATGGTTTTACCGTGCGCGGAAATCAGGTTCTGATCTTCCAGCATTTTCAAAATACGGCCAACCGTTTCACGAGAGCAGCCGACGATCTGACCAATTTCCTGGCGGGTAATTTTAATTTGCATACCGTCCGGGTGGGTCATGGCATCCGGTTGCTTCGCCAGGTTCAGCAGCGTCTGGGCGATACGGCCCGTCACGTCGAGGAAGGCAAGGTTGCCCACTTTCTCAGACGTGACCTGCAGACGGCGAGCCATTTGCGAAGAGAGACGCATCAGAATGTCCGGGTTCACCTGGATCAGCTGACGGAATTTCTTATAAGAGATTTCGGCCACTTCACATGCGGTTTTCGCCCGTACCCAGGCGCTACGCTCCTGACCCTCTTCAAACAGGCCTAATTCACCGATGAAATCGCCCTGGTTGAGGTAGGAGAGGATCATCTCTTTACCTTCTTCATCCTTGATGAGTACAGCCACGGAGCCTTTAACGATGTAGTACAGCGTTTCTGCTTTCTCACCCTGGTGGATCAGCGTGCTCTTTGATGGGTACTTATGAATGTGGCAATGAGACAAGAACCATTCAAGGGTAGGGTCTGTTTGCGGTTTGCCAAGCACCATGCGCGGTTATCCTCTGTTATAAGCTATCTCCGGGCGCCGACACTACACGGCGTCCGGGCATGCAATCGTATTGTTTCCCTATACCTGGGAAGCTGGCTGATGATTTTTCGACAGCCCGTAATGTGAACTCCTCTGCATACATGCAGTACATCAATGTATTACTGTAGCATCCAGACTGTTTTAGCATAGCTTTCGCCGCATGTCTCCTGGTGTCTCGCTTCAGCATGACGCAGGTCGCCTTCCGTTGCGAGAATTGTTATGTGCGCGTAATCTGACAGGAATATTGCGATACTGGAGTTAAATTTTATGCAAGCGCGTGTGAAATGGGTAGAAGGGTTAACCTTTATCGGGGAGTCCGCATCGGGACACCAGATTCTGATGGACGGCAACTCCGGGGATAAGGCTCCCAGCCCGATGGAGATGGTGCTGATGGCGGCGGGCGGTTGCAGCGCGATCGATGTGGTCTCCATTCTGCAAAAAGGTCGTCACGACGTGACCAATTGCGAAGTGAAGCTGACCTCCGAGCGTCGCGAAGAGGCTCCGCGTCTGTTTACGCATATTAATCTGCACTTTATCGTCACCGGTAAAGCGCTGAAAGATGCCGCGGTCTCCCGGGCGGTGGATCTGTCGGCAGAGAAATACTGTTCAGTGGCGCTGATGCTGGAAAAAGCGGTGAAGATCACCCACTCCTATGAAGTGATCGAGGCGTAGTCTTCGCCTGGTGTTGTATCGAATCTCAATCCCGGCCTCCTGGCCGGGGTTTTTTCTTTTAGCCTATCTTACGGCCTTCCATCAGGCGCTCGACCAGCGGCGTCATGATAAGCTCCATCGCCAGCCCCATTTTACCGCCCGGCACCACCAGGGTGTTCATGTGCGAGATAAACGACCCCTGCAGCATCGCCAACAGCCAGGGGAAGTCGATATTTTGCAGATTGCGGAAATGGATCACCACAAAGCTCTCGTCCAGCGAGGGGATCGCTTTGGCGGCAAACGGGTTGGAGGTGTCCACCGTCGGCACGCGCTGAAAGTTGATGTGGGTGCGGGAAAATTGCGGCGTAATGAAGTTGATGTAATCTTCCATCGAGCGGACGACCGAGTCCATCACCGCCTCCCGGGAGTGGCCGCGTTCGCTGGTGTCGCGAATAAGCTTTTGGATCCACTCGAGGTTAACGATAGGCACCACCCCGACAAGCAGGTCGACATGGCTGGCGACATCATGCTGCGGCGTGACAACCCCGCCGTGCAGCCCCTCATAGAACAGCACGTCTGTCGGCTCCGGCAGTGGCTGCCAGGGAGTGAAGGTCCCCGGCACCTGATTCCACGGCACGGCTTCGTCATAGGTGTGCAGGTATTTCCGCGACTGGCCTTTTCCGTGGCGGCCATAGTCGACAAAGGTCTGCTCCAGCAGGCCGAAGTCGTTCGCCTCCGGGCCAAAGTAGCTGATATGTTTGCCCTGATCCCGCGCCTTACGGATCGCCATGTCCATTTCCGGGCGGGTGTAGCGATGAAAGCTGTCGCCTTCCACTTCCGCGGCATGCAGGTTTAGCTGCGCGAAGATTTTGCGAAAGGCAAGGCTGGTGGTGGTAGTGCCCGCGCCGCTGGAGCCCGTGACGGCGATCACCGGATGTTTGGCAGACATAACAACTCCCTGGTTAAACGATGTAGTGGCGTCGCCTTAGCCGTTAAACAGCGCACGCGGCATAATATTGACCGTCTCATGCAGTTCCGACCACACAAGGACCGCTTCTCCGCGTTTCAGCTGCTGTTTTACATCGGCGACTTTATCGGCAAGTGAACGTTCATGTTCACCATAATCGGTGCCTTCACGTAACACAAAGCTTTCAATCAGGTTATCCAGCGTTTCGGGATCCAGATCCTGCCAGGGAATAATCATGCGGGAACCTCCAGCCAGCGGTTTAACCAGTCGGGAATGCGTCTTTCCAGCCACATTTCCGGTTTACGCAGAGTGCCGCTGACGAAGCCAACGTGGCCGCCTTGTTCGGTCAATTGATACTCTACGTTCGCCGGCAGTTGCTCCTGCGGCGGAATAGAGTGGTGATCCATAAACGGATCGTCTTTCGCGTGAATAATTAGCGTCGGCTTAGTGATATCGCTCAGCCGCGGCATGGCGCTGCATTGCCGGTAATAATCCAGCGCATCGGCAAAGCCATGGATCTTGGCGGTGATCATATCGTCAAATTCCCGGATGCGGCGCATCCCTTTGAGCTGGCGTAAATCGACGGGCAGCGAGCCAGGATACGCTTTCAGCTTGCGTGAGGCGTTGGCTTTTAACAGATTGAGCAGATAGCGCTGATAAACCCGCGAGAAGCCCTTATCCATATGATAGCTGCAGGCTTCCAGCATGAAAGGCGCGGAAACGATCACCGCGGCATCCAGCGGGCAGCGGTCGCCTTCTTCTGCCAGCAGGCAGCCCAGCATATTGCCGCCCAGCGAATAGCCGACGGCCGCGGTCGGCGCGGGGCCAAACTCACGCTGCAGCCAGTGCAGAAACCAGGTGCCATCTTCCGTTTCGCCGGAGTGATAAATGCGGTTATTGCGGTTAGGTTCGCCGCTGCAGCCGCGAAAATGCATGACTACGCCCAGCCAGCCGCGCTGCATCGCCGCGTGCATCAGGCCATGGGCGTACGGGCTGTGCAGACTGCCTTCCAGGCCGTGAAAGACGACCAGGCGCGGCTTATGGCGCGCCTGGTACGGATCTTCGCTCCAGGCGAGATCGACAAAATCGCCGTCTGGCAGCTCAAGGCGCTGCCAGTGCGGAGTGAAGCGCAATTTACGGCGGATCAGCCGCGGCAGCATGGTTTGCAGATGACGATTGCCCACGCCGCGCATCGGATGGAACTCACGCGAATCGTTTTCGGGGGGCGTCATGTCTGTGGGGATGATTTCAACCATAGCACCAGAACAATTAATAAACGTGATGATGACTATACCGCGCAGGGCGCGCAGGAGTTAGCCAATATGTGGTCAGTGGGTTCAGGTTACACCAAAAACAAACCATTGATGTCACTGATGACCAGACCACGGGCGGGCAGAAACCCATCCTGCCAGCGGCATCGCAGACGCAGGCAGGATGAGGAAGAAGTGATTAGCCTTCCTGAAGCATGCGCTCCAGCTGCTCCTGTGCCTCCAGCCAGGCCATTTCGCACTCCTCCAGCCCGGATTTCGCGCTGGCCTGCTGCTGCAGGCATTCAGTCAGTTCCGCTTTACGCGAGGCGTCGTAGAGTTCGCTGTCGCCAAGTTTCTCTTCTGCACTGGCCAGCTGCGCGTTGAGCTTATCCATCTCTTTTTCCAGACGGGCGATCTCTTTGCGCAGCGGTTGGGTCTGGCTGCGTAGCTCCGCTTCCCGACGCTTCTGGTCTTTGCGCGCCTGGGCGCTATTGCCGCTCTCTTTTGGCGCCTCGCCGCTCTGGGACTCCTGTTTTTGCGAGTCGCTGAGCCATTGCTGATAATCTTCCAGATCGCCGTCGAACGGTTCGACTTTACCATCGTGAACAAGGTACAGATCGTCGGTGGTGGAGCGGATCAGGTGGCGATCGTGCGATACGACCACCAGCGCCCCTTCAAAGTCGATCAGCGCTTCGGTTAAGGCCTGACGCATATCGAGGTCAAGGTGGTTGGTCGGTTCATCGAGCAGCAGCAGGTTAGGGCGCTGCCAGACAATCAGGGCCAGCACCAGGCGCGCTTTTTCTCCACCGGAGAAGCGGCGGGTTTCTTCGCTGACCTTATCCCCCTGGAAGCCAAAGCCGCCCAGATAATCGCGCAGCTTCTGCTCCAGCTCCTGCGGCGCCAGGCGCGCCAGGTGCTGCAGCGGCGACTCATCGGCGCGCAGGAACTCCAGCTGATGCTGGGCGAAGTAGCCGAGCTTGATGCCTTTGGCGAGGCCGATCTCGCCGCTCATGGGCTGGAGTTCGCCAGCCAGCAGCTTAATCAGCGTCGATTTCCCGGCGCCGTTGCGGCCCAGCAGGCCGATACGCGACCCCGGCACCAGGTTAAGCTTGATGGAGTCGAGGATAATACGCTCGCCGTAGCCAGCGCTGACTTTCTCCATCTTCAGCAGTGGGTTAGGCAGGCTCTCCGGCTGGCGGAAGCTGAAGTGGAACGGGTTATCCACATGCGCCGGGGCGATGAGCTCCATCCGCTCCAGCATTTTAATACGGCTCTGCGCCTGCTTGGCTTTGGTAGCTTTGGCGCGGAAGCGATCGATATAGCTTTGCAGATGCGCAACGCGCTGTTGCTGGCTTTCGTACATCGCCTGCTGCTGAGCGAGGCGGGTGGCGCGCTGCACTTCAAACGAACTGTAGTTGCCGGTGTACTCAAACATCGTCTGCTGTTCGATATGGATAATTTTATCGACGATAGGATCGAGGAAATCGCGATCGTGGGAAATCAGGATCAGCGTCCCCGTGTAGCCCTTCAGCCACTTCTCCAGCCAGATCACTGCATCAAGGTCGAGGTGGTTAGTCGGTTCATCGAGCAGCAGCAGGTCGGAGCGGCAGATCAGCGCCTGGGCGAGGTTAAGGCGCATACGCCAGCCGCCGGAAAAATCGCTGACCGGCCGCTCAAGCTGTTCATTGCTGAAACCCAGACCGTGCAGCAGGCTGGCGGCGCGGGAACGGATGGTCCAGGCATCGATGGCGTCCAGCTTACCGTGGACGGTGGCGATAGCATGGCCATCGTTGCGTTCGTTAGCCAGCTGGAGCGCGGCCTCCAGTTGGCGGTATTCCCGATCGCCGTCAATGACATAATCGATGGCCGGCTGCGGTAGCGCCGGGGTTTCCTGATTCACCCAGGCCAGCTGCCAGTTACCGGGAAAGGTCATACTGCCGCCGTCAGCGCTTATCTCGTTTTTCAAAAGCGATAGCAGCGTCGATTTCCCGCAGCCGTTTTTACCCACCAGACCGACCTTTTGGCCAGGATTGATGGTAGCGGTGGCGTTGTCCAGCAGGACGCGTACGCCGCGACGAATTTGTAACGAGGAGAAAACAATCATAAGGCGCCGTATGTTCAGACTATGTTAATTTGTCATTATGATAATGTAGTGTGGAAGCGAATCGCTTCACCGGGCCGCCATGGTAGCCCAAAACGAAGACGATACACAAAGTCATTCTGGCTGTGTCAAAACGCCGGGGCTGTGCAGGCCGCCAGAAGACCTACGGGAGGGGAATGATGTCTCAGACAGCGAAAGTGTTGCTGCTGTATGCCCACCCAGAATCTCAGGATTCCGTGGCCAACCGGGTCTTATTAGAGCCGGCCTTACAGTTGCCGAACGTCACCGTGCACGATCTCTACGCGCACTATCCGGATTTTTTTATCGATATCGCTCATGAACAGGACCTGTTGCGCCAGCATGAGGTGATTGTGTTCCAGCATCCTTTATACACCTGGAGCTGCCCGGCGCTGCTCAAGGAGTGGCTGGATCGTGTCTTAAGCCGCGGCTTCGCCAGCGGCGCTGGGGGGAACCAACTGGCGGGAAAGTACTGGCGTAGTGTGATCACCACCGGCGAGCCTGAGAGCGCCTACCGTCGCGATGCCAATCGTTATCCAATGAACGATATTTTACGTCCTTTTGAACTGACTGCCGGTATGTGCCGTATGCACTGGATGAGCCCCATTATCGTCTACTGGGCCCGGCGACAACAGCCAGAGGAGTTGCGCAGCCGCGCCCGGGCCTACCGGGACTGGCTGGCCAATCCTGTTGCCGCCGGAGGTGTCCATGGCGGGATCTGATTTGCTGCTGGCTGGGGTGCTGTTTTTGTTCGCGGCTGTCATCGCCGTTCCTCTGGCGTCAAGACTGGGGATTGGCGCAGTGCTGGGCTATCTGCTGGCCGGGATCGCCATTGGCCCATGGGGGCTCGGGTTTATCAGCGATGTGGATGAAATTCTCCATTTCTCTGAGCTTGGCGTGGTGTTTCTAATGTTTATCATCGGCCTGGAGCTGAATCCGGCCAAGCTATGGCGACTGCGAAGCTCTATCTTCGGCGTTGGTGCGGCGCAGGTGATGCTCAGCGCCGCGATCCTCGGTGGCCTGCTGATGACGACCGGGTTTTCATGGCAGGCGGCCGTGGTCGGCGGGATCGGCCTGGCGATGTCTTCCACCGCGATGGCGCTGCAGCTGATGCGCGAGAAGGGAATGAGCCGCAGCGAAGCGGGGCAGTTAGGTTTTTCGGTGCTGCTGTTTCAGGATCTGGCGGTGATCCCGGCGCTGGCGCTGGTGCCCCTGCTGGCCGGTTCAGCGGACGAGCATGTGAACTGGCTGACGGTCGGCATGAAGGTTCTGGCGTTTGCCGGGATGCTGATTGGCGGACGTTATCTGCTGCGGCCGGTGTTCCGCTTTATCGCCAGCTCGGGGGTCAGGGAAGTATTCACTGCCGCCACGCTGCTGTTAGTCCTCGGATCTGCCCTGTTTATGGAGGCGCTGGGGCTGTCGATGGCGCTGGGCACCTTTATCGCCGGCGTGCTGCTGGCGGAAAGCGAGTATCGCCACGAACTGGAAATCGCTATCGATCCGTTCAAGGGGTTGCTGCTCGGGCTGTTCTTTATCTCCGTCGGCATGGCGCTGAACCTCGGCGTGCTGTACACCCATCTGCTGTGGGTGGGGGTGAGCGTGGCGGTGCTGGTGGCGGTAAAAATGCTGGTGCTTTATCTGCTGGCCCGTCTCTATGGCTTGCGAAGTTCCGAGCGGATGCAGTTTGCGGGCGTATTAAGCCAGGGCGGCGAGTTCGCGTTTGTCCTCTTTTCGCTGCCCGCCTCTCAGCGGTTGTTTCAGCACGACCAGATGGCGCTGCTGCTGGTAACCGTCACCTTGTCGATGATGACCACGCCGCTGCTGATGAAAGGAATTGATAAGATACTGTCGCGACGCCTGAATCCGGTGGACGATACCGATGAGGCCCCGTGGGTGGAGGATGACAAGCCGCAGGTGATTATTGTCGGGTTTGGTCGGTTTGGCCAGGTCATTGGTCGCCTGCTGATGGCCAATAAGATGCGTATTACGGTACTGGAGCGGGACATCAGCGCGGTGAATCTGATGCGCAACTATGGCTATAAAGTCTATTTTGGCGACGCCACCCAGCTGGAGCTGCTGCGCTCGGCGGGAGCGGAAGAGGCGCAGTCGATCGTCATCACCTGTAATGAGCCAGAAGACACCATGCGGCTGGTGGAAATGTGTCAACAACACTTTCCACATCTGCATATTCTGGCCCGCGCTCGCGGGCGCGTTGAGGCGCATGAGCTGCTGCAGGCCGGCGTGACGCAGTTTTCTCGTGAAACCTTCTCCAGTGCGCTGGAGCTGGGGCGCAAAGCGCTCATCACTCTGGGGATGCATCCTCACCAGGCGCAGCGCGCGCAGTTGCACTTCCGACGGCTTGATATGCGAATGCTGCGTGAGTTAATGCCGGTGCATACTGATACGGTACAGATATCACGCGTGCGGGAAGCCCGGCGCGAACTGGAAGAAATTTTTCAGCGTGAAATGCAGAAAGAAAGCCGGCAGCTGGACGGCTGGGACGAGTTTGAATAAAGGTAAATCATATGGCAGTGCGTAAACGTTTTATTGCCGGGGCGAAATGTCCGGCGTGCCAGGCGCAGGATTCGCTGGCGATGTGGCGTGAGAATAATGTCGATGTCGTTGAATGCGTTAATTGCGGTCACCAAATGCGTGAGGCGGATAAAGAAGCCCGTGAGCATGTACGCAAAGAGGAGCAGGTGATTGGCATTTTTCATCCCGACTAGCGTTATCCGTCGGCTTTTTTTAAGCTAAAGGGTACACGGCAGCAGAATTCCGCTACAATCTGCGCCACTATTCTTCCCATCTCAGGAGATATCATGAAAGTAGCAAAAGACCTGGTGGTCAGCCTGGCCTATCAGGTACGTACAGAAGACGGTGTGTTGGTTGATGAGTCTCCGGTAAGCGCGCCGCTGGATTACCTGCACGGTCACGGCTCCCTGATTTCCGGCCTGGAAAACGCGCTGGATGGCCACGAAGTGGGCGACAAATTTGACGTAGCTGTCGGCGCTAACGACGCTTACGGCCAGTATGACGAAAATCTGGTGCAGCGTGTACCGAAAGACGTCTTTATGGGCGTTGATGAACTGCAGGTTGGCATGCGCTTCCTGGCGGAAACCGATCAGGGTCCGGTACCAGTAGAAATCACTGAAGTTGAAGATGACCACGTTGTGGTTGATGGCAACCACATGCTGGCTGGCCAGAACCTGAAGTTCAATGTGGAAGTCGTCGCCATCCGCGAAGCAACCGCTGAAGAACTGGAGCACGGTCACGTGCACGGCGCGCATGGCCATGACCACGACCACGATCATGGTCACGATGGCTGCTGCGGCGGTCATGGTCACGACCATGGCCACGACCATGGTAAAGGCGGCTGCGGCGGCCACGGTGGCTGCGGCTGCCACTAATCTTTGCGCTTCGGCACGAAGACCACAAAAAAGCGGGGAAACCCGCTTTTTTTACGCCTCAATAGTGTGGCGGTGGCGTCTCTTCCGCCTGGGAGGCGATATGGGAAGGTTGAGTTGCCTTCAGCTTCTCGATCATCAGACGCATATGTTCGCGCATTTTCGCCATCTCGATCTCGTGGGCGGTCACGGTTTTATTGAGGTCTTCGATGGTGATTTCCTGAAACGCCAGCCGGCTTTCCAGCTCCGCAAGGCGCGTTTCTAATGTGCTATCGTGCATGGGTAACCTCTTTAGTCTGATCCTGCGGGCGGATTCTACTTAAGTTTCTCTGTGCGCGCAGCATCGCTGCGCCGTACAGGAAACTTATTCATACAAAAATAGTCCTAAAAGAGGCGATATTCAGGAACGTCCGTATGTAGATTTTTACGGCAACGTTCTATAGTACGTTTTTTGCTTTTTACGATAACCCTGGGGTGAGAGGCCCCGGCCCTGGAGAAATGGATGAAATCACTGTTTAAAGTAACGCTGCTGGCGACCACAATGGCCGTCGCCCTGAATGCACCGCTGACCTTTGCTGCAGATACGGCGGCGAAGGCAGCCCCGGCGGCTGAGAGTAAATCGGCATTTAAAAATGACGATCAGAAATCGGCCTATGCGCTGGGCGCGTCCCTGGGGCGTTACATGGAAAACTCTCTGAAAGAACAAGAAAAGCTGGGCATTAAGCTGGATAAAGCCCAGCTGATCGCCGGCGTACAGGACGCCTTTGCCGATAAGAGCAAGCTGTCCGACCAGGAGATCGAACAGACTCTGCAGGCCTTTGAAACGCGCGTAAAGACCGCCGCTCAGCAGAAAATGGAAAAAGACGCGACTGAGAACGAAACCAAAGGTAAAGCGTTCCGTGACAGCTTTGCCAAAGAGAAGGGCGTGAAAACGTCGAAAACGGGTCTACTGTATAAAGTCGAGAAAGAAGGTACTGGCGATGCGCCGAAAGACAGCGACACCGTCGTGGTTAACTACAAAGGTACGCTGATCGACGGTAAAGAGTTTGATAACTCTTATACTCGCGGCGAGCCGCTCTCTTTCCGTCTCGACGGTGTGATCCCGGGCTGGACTGAAGGCCTGAAGAACATCAAGAAAGGCGGCAAAATCAAGCTGGTCATTCCGCCAGATCTGGCCTACGGCAAAACTGGCGTCCCGGGTATTCCGGCCAACTCTACGCTGGTCTTTGATGTAGAACTGCTGGATATCAAACCGGCACCGAAGGCAGATGCTCAGCCGGAAGCAGCTGGTGAAACGAAAGCCGCAGACGCGAAAGCTGACGCTAAGAAGTAATCGGCTTCAGGCCGCCGTCTCGTCAGAGGCGGCGGCTTTTTTATTGAGCGCAGATATAATTAAAACTGGAAAGATCCTCAGGCGCTGTATTACTTTAGATAGCTTAATAATGATGATGAGCCTGCCCTGACAATAACGACAGGCTCCTGAAAAGGAGTGCTTTTTTTCATGTCCAGGTCGCTTTTAACCAATGAAACCAGCGAGCTTGACCTGCTGGATCAACGTCCCTTTGACCAGACCGATTTCGATATTCTCAAATCTTATGAAGCGGTGGTGGACGGGTTGGCGATGCTCATCGGTTCGCACTGTGAAATCGTGCTGCATTCTTTGCAGGATCTGAAATGCTCTGCCATCCGTATCGCCAATGGTGAACATACCGGCCGCCAAATCGGTTCACCGATTACCGATCTTGCGCTGCGCATGCTGCACGATATGACGGGCGCCGATAGCAGCGTTTCCAAATGCTACTTTACCCGCGCCAAAAGCGGTGTACTGATGAAATCGGTGACGATTGCCATCCGCAACCGCGATCACCGGGTGATTGGTTTGTTGTGTATCAACATGAATCTGGATGTGCCGTTTTCGCAGATCATGAGCACCTTCATTCCACCAGAAACACCTGAGGTTAACTCGCCGGTGAACTTTGCTTCCTCGGTTGACGATCTGGTCGCCCAGACCCTGGAATTTACCATTGAAGAGGTGAATGCCGATCGTAGCGTGTCCAACAATGCTAAAAACCGTCAAATCGTGCTGAATCTCTATGAGAAAGGGATCTTCGACATTAAAGACGCCATTAACCAGGTGGCCGATCGTCTGAACATCTCCAAGCACACCGTCTACCTCTATATTCGCCAGTTCAAAAGCGGCGATTTCCAGGGGCTGGATAAGTAATGCGTTTTGCCCTTACGGTGACCGGCCCTGCCTATGGGACCCAGCAGGCGAGCAGCGCCTGGCAGTTTGCCCAGGCCGTGCTGCAGGAAGGTCATGAGCTGGCGTGCGTTTTTTTCTATCGCGAAGGCGTGCTTAACGCTAACCAACTGACGGCGCCTGCCAGCGATGAGTTCGATCTGGTGCGCGGGTGGCAATCACTCCACAATGAACATGGCGTCGAGCTGCATATTTGCGTGGCGGCGGCCCTGCGTCGCGGCGTAACAGACGAGCGTGAAGCGCAACAGCTCGCTCTGCCTGGCCACAACCTGCAGCCGGGCTTTACGCTTAGCGGACTCGGCGCGCTGGCGGAAGCCGCGCTCACTTGCGATCGGATGGTACAGTTCTGATGAAACGTGTGGCTTTTGTATTTACCTCCGCACCGCACGGCAGCGCCGCCGGCAGGGAAGGCCTTGATGCCTTATTAGCCACCTCAGCCCTCACTGACGAGATTGGCGTTTTTTTTGTTGGCGACGGCGTGTTTCAGCTATTGCCCGAACAACGGCCTGGCGCTGTACTGGCCCGCGATTACATCGCCACCTTTAAATTACTGTCGCTATATGATATCGACCAGTGCTGGCTGTGCGCCGACTCAGCGCGCGAGCGCGGCCTGGACCCCGCGACCCCGTGGGTGGTGGATGTCGAATGCCTGGCGCCGGATGCCCTGCGCGCCCGCCTGCATGAATTTGATGTGATTTTGCGTTTCTGAGGCCACCATGCTCCATACGCTCAGTGTTTCTCCCTGGCATGCCGATATCGCAGCGATGCTTCGTTTGATGGAGCATGGCGACGATTTGGTACTGCTGTCTGACGGCGTCACGGCGGCCATCGCCGGTGGGCGCTTCCTTGAGATCCTGCAATCCGCCCCCATAACCCTATACGTGCTGCAAGACGACGTTGACGCCCGCGGGCTCGCTGGTCAAATTGCGGACAGTGTCGGCAGGGTTAGCTATACTGATTTCGTCAGACTCACGGTCAAACATGCCGGTCAGTTGGCCTGGTGATGGCGGGATCGTTGTATATTTCTTGACACCTTTTCGGCACCGCCCTAAAATTCTGCGTCCTCATAATATATGAGGCGATTTATTACGTGTTTACGAAGCAAAAGCTAAAACCAGGAGCTATTTAATGGCAACAATTAACCAGCTGGTACGCAAACCACGCGCGCGCAAAGTTGCAAAGAGCAACGTGCCAGCGCTGGAAGCCTGCCCGCAGAAACGTGGCGTATGTACTCGCGTATATACCACCACTCCTAAGAAACCGAACTCCGCACTGCGTAAAGTTTGCCGTGTGCGTCTGACTAACGGTTTCGAAGTCACCTCCTACATCGGTGGTGAAGGTCACAACCTGCAGGAGCACTCCGTGATCCTGATCCGTGGCGGTCGTGTTAAAGACCTTCCGGGTGTTCGTTACCACACCGTTCGTGGTGCGCTTGACTGCTCCGGCGTTAAAGACCGTAAGCAGGCTCGCTCCAAGTACGGCGTGAAGCGTCCTAAGGCTTAATGGTTCTCCGTTAAGTAAGGCCAAACTGATTTATCTTAATGTCATACTAAACTCTTAGAGTTTTGGACAATCCTGAATTAACAACGGAGTATTTCCATGCCACGTCGTCGCGTCATTGGTCAGCGTAAAATTCTGCCGGATCCGAAGTTCGGATCAGAACTGCTGGCTAAATTTGTCAACATCCTGATGGTAGATGGTAAAAAATCTACTGCAGAAACTATCGTATACAGCGCGCTGGAGACCCTGGCTCAGCGCTCTGGTAAATCTGAACTGGAAGCCTTCGAAGTTGCGCTCGAAAACGTGCGCCCGACTGTCGAAGTTAAGTCCCGCCGCGTAGGTGGTTCTACTTATCAGGTTCCAGTTGAAGTTCGTCCGGTTCGTCGTAATGCCCTGGCAATGCGTTGGATCGTTGAAGCTGCTCGTAAACGCGGTGATAAATCCATGGCTCTGCGCCTGGCGAACGAACTCACTGATGCTGCAGACAACAAAGGTACTGCAGTTAAGAAACGTGAAGACGTTCACCGTATGGCCGAAGCCAACAAGGCGTTCGCACACTACCGTTGGTAATCCCTTCGGAGTCATAGTCACCAGGCGGGCGCTTCAGATGAGTCGCCCGCTCTGGATAACTTAACTGAACGCCTAAAGAAATAAACGAGGAATCAAATGGCTCGTACAACACCCATCGCACGCTACCGTAATATCGGTATCAGTGCGCACATCGACGCCGGTAAAACCACTACTACCGAACGTATTCTGTTCTACACCGGTGTAAACCACAAAATCGGTGAAGTTCATGACGGCGCCGCTACCATGGACTGGATGGAGCAGGAGCAGGAACGTGGTATCACCATCACTTCCGCTGCGACTACTGCATTCTGGTCTGGTATGGCCAAACAGTATGAACCGCACCGTGTAAACATCATCGACACCCCGGGGCACGTTGACTTCACTATCGAAGTAGAACGTTCCATGCGTGTTCTTGATGGTGCGGTAATGGTTTACTGCGCAGTTGGTGGTGTTCAGCCGCAGTCTGAAACCGTATGGCGTCAGGCAAACAAATATAAAGTTCCGCGCATCGCGTTCGTTAACAAAATGGACCGCATGGGCGCTAACTTCCTGAAAGTTGTTGGTCAGATCAAAACCCGTCTGGGCGCGAACCCGGTTCCGCTGCAGCTGGCAATTGGTGCTGAAGAAGGTTTCACCGGCGTTGTTGACCTGGTGAAAATGAAAGCCATCAACTGGAACGATGCAGACCAGGGCGTAACCTTCGAATACGAAGATATCCCGGCTGACATGCAGGATCTGGCTGACGAATGGCACCAGAACCTGATCGAATCCGCAGCTGAAGCTTCTGAAGAGCTGATGGAAAAATACCTGGGTGGTGAAGAACTGACTGAAGAAGAGATCAAAAAAGCTCTGCGTCAGCGCGTTCTGAACAACGAAATCATCCTGGTAACCTGTGGTTCTGCGTTCAAGAACAAAGGTGTTCAGGCGATGCTGGATGCGGTAATTGATTACCTGCCATCCCCGATCGATGTTCCGGCGATCAACGGTATCCTGGACGACGGTAAAGATACTCCGGCTGAGCGTCACGCAAGCGACGAAGAGCCGTTCTCTGCACTGGCGTTCAAAATCGCTACCGACCCGTTTGTTGGTAACCTGACCTTCTTCCGCGTGTACTCCGGTGTGGTTAACTCTGGTGATACCGTCCTGAACTCCGTGAAAGCTGCACGTGAGCGTTTCGGTCGTATCGTACAGATGCATGCTAACAAACGTGAAGAGATCAAAGAAGTTCGCGCGGGCGACATCGCTGCTGCTATCGGTCTGAAAGACGTAACCACTGGTGACACCCTGTGTGACCCGGATGCGCCGATCATTCTGGAGCGTATGGAATTCCCTGAGCCGGTAATCTCCATCGCCGTTGAGCCGAAAACCAAAGCTGACCAGGAAAAAATGGGTCTGGCTCTGGGTCGTCTGGCTAAAGAAGACCCGTCTTTCCGTGTATGGACTGACGAAGAGTCTAACCAGACTATTATCGCCGGTATGGGTGAGCTGCACCTCGACATCATCGTTGACCGTATGAAGCGTGAATTCAACGTTGAAGCGAACGTCGGTAAACCTCAGGTTGCTTACCGCGAAGCGATTCGCCAGAAAGTTACCGATATCGAAGGTAAACACGCCAAGCAGTCTGGTGGTCGTGGTCAGTACGGTCACGTTGTGATCGACATGTACCCGCTGGAGCCGGGCTCTAACCCGAAAGGTTACGAGTTCATCAACGACATCAAAGGTGGTGTAATTCCTGGCGAATACATCCCGGCCGTTGATAAAGGTATCCAGGAACAGCTGAAAGCGGGTCCGCTGGCAGGTTACCCGGTAGTGGATATGGGTATCCGTCTGCACTTCGGTTCTTACCACGACGTTGACTCCTCTGAGCTGGCGTTTAAACTGGCTGCGTCTATTGCCTTTAAAGAAGGCTTTAAGAAAGCAAAACCAGTTCTGCTTGAGCCGATCATGAAGGTTGAAGTAGAAACTCCGGAAGAGAACACTGGTGACGTTATCGGTGACTTGAGCCGTCGTCGCGGTATGCTGCGCGGTCAGGAATCCGAAGTAACCGGCGTTAAGATCCACGCTGAAGTACCGCTGTCCGAAATGTTCGGTTATGCAACTCAGCTGCGTTCTCTGACCAAAGGTCGTGCATCATACACCATGGAATTCCTGAAGTATGATGATGCGCCGAACAACGTTGCTCAGGCCGTTATTGAAGCCCGTGGTAAATAATCCACAGGATTAAAACCTAAGTCCCGTGCTCTCTCCGAAGGGGAGAGCACTATAGTAAGGAATATAGCCGTGTCTAAAGAAAAATTTGAACGTACAAAACCGCACGTCAACGTTGGTACTATCGGCCACGTTGACCATGGTAAAACTACCCTGACTGCTGCCATCACTACCGTTCTGGCTAAAACCTACGGTGGTTCCGCTCGCGCATTCGACCAGATCGATAACGCGCCGGAAGAAAAAGCTCGTGGTATCACCATCAACACCTCTCACGTTGAATATGACACCCCGACTCGCCACTACGCGCACGTAGACTGCCCGGGCCACGCCGACTATGTTAAAAACATGATCACCGGTGCTGCGCAGATGGACGGCGCGATCCTGGTTGTTGCTGCGACTGACGGCCCGATGCCGCAGACTCGTGAGCACATCCTGCTGGGTCGTCAGGTAGGCGTTCCGTACATCATCGTGTTCCTGAACAAATGCGACATGGTTGATGACGAAGAGCTGCTGGAACTGGTTGAGATGGAAGTTCGTGAACTGCTGTCTCAGTACGATTTCCCGGGCGACGACACTCCGATCGTTCGTGGTTCTGCTCTGAAAGCGCTGGAAGGCGACGCAGAGTGGGAAGCGAAAATCATCGAACTGGCTGGCCACCTGGATACCTATATCCCGGAACCAGAGCGTGCGATTGACAAGCCGTTCCTGCTGCCGATCGAAGACGTATTCTCCATCTCCGGTCGTGGTACCGTTGTTACCGGTCGTGTAGAGCGCGGTATCATCAAAGTAGGTGAAGAAGTTGAAATCGTTGGTATCAAAGAAACCGCGAAAACCACCTGTACTGGCGTTGAAATGTTCCGCAAACTGCTGGACGAAGGCCGTGCTGGTGAGAACGTAGGTGTTCTGCTGCGTGGTATCAAACGTGAAGAAATCGAACGTGGTCAGGTACTGGCTAAGCCGGGCACCATCAACCCGCACACCAAGTTCGAATCTGAAGTGTACATCCTGTCCAAAGACGAAGGCGGCCGTCATACTCCGTTCTTCAAAGGCTACCGTCCGCAGTTCTACTTCCGTACTACTGACGTGACTGGTACCATCGAACTGCCGGAAGGCGTAGAGATGGTAATGCCGGGCGACAACATCAAAATGGTTGTTACCCTGATCCACCCGATCGCGATGGACGATGGTCTGCGTTTCGCAATCCGTGAAGGCGGTCGTACCGTTGGCGCGGGCGTTGTAGCTAAAGTTCTGGGCTAATTCGTTAGCTTTGAATTAAAAAGGGCGCTTCGGCGCCCTTTTTGCTGTCTGTCGTTCAGAGGGTATGGGTATTTAACAGCCTATTCATAACGTGCGCTGCGGCGGAGAATGCGTAAATGGTCTATTGTAATCATAACCATTCTCATTTAATATTTGTGCATAAATTGAACGGGAGTTTCTATGTACGTTTGTTTGTGCAATGGCGTCAGTGATAAAAAAATTCGCCAGGTTGTTCGTCAGTTTCAACCGCAGTCTTTTCAGCAATTACGTAAGTTTATTCCCGTTGGAAATCAATGCGGTAAATGTGTTCGTGCGGCGCGCGAAGTGATGGAAGATGAATTAACCACCATGCCGGAATTCAAAGAAATCGCCTGAAGTCCACGCTTCTCTTTTGACATCGCTATAGGCCGGACTACGCTTCAATGAGTGGAAGCGGAGGGACTATATAATGAAAGGTGATGTCAAAATCATAAGTTATCTCAATAAATTATTGGGAAATGAGCTGGTCGCAATTAATCAGTATTTTCTCCATGCGAGAATGTTCAAAAACTGGGGCCTGATGCGCCTCAACGATATCGAATACCACGAATCCATCGACGAAATGAAGCACGCCGATAAGTATATCGAACGTATTCTTTTTCTCGAAGGTATCCCTAATCTGCAGGATCTCGGCAAGCTTGGCATCGGTGAAGATGTGGAAGAGATGCTGCAGTCGGATCTAAGACTGGAGCTGGAAGGAGCGCAAAATTTGCGCGAGGCGATCGCCTATGCCGACAGCGTTCATGACTACGTTAGCCGCGACATGATGATTGAGATCTTGGCGGATGAAGAAGGCCATATCGACTGGCTGGAAACCGAACTCGATCTGATCGGCAAAATCGGTCTGCAAAATTACCTGCAGTCGCAGATCAAAGTGTCAGATTAGCCAGCGTCTGACACCCGCACCAGAAACCCGCGGCCGCCAGAAATGGCCCAAACGGCAGCGGGTTGCTTCTTCTCCATTTACTGCCCCTGCCGCATCTCGCGTACAAACCTGATACTGCCCACACTGCGCAGGCGAGAAGCGATGCTACCAGTAGCAGCTGCGGCAGCATTCGCCAGCCATGCCAGGCGCCGAGGGCGGCAAGATATTTTATATCTCCATACCCCAACCCTTCATAACCGCGGATCCCGCGGTATAGCCAGTAAAGCGCAGCCAAAGAGAGATAGCCGGCTATTGCTCCCCAGACGGCATCATGCAGCTGGCGCGGCGCCAGACAGAGATAAAAAAGTAAACCACTCCATAGCAGGGGGCAGGTGAAACGATCGGGCAACAGACCGTGGCGTAGGTCCTGGTGGCATAAGGCCACGGTCAGTCCGCTATAGCACAGCAAGAAGGGGAGGGCGGCGAGCATAAGTGACCCCGCAGTGATCGATGAACATTGCGTCACTATGCGCATCATCTCCCGTTCAATACAGAGGGCATTTTCCGGGAATGGATGACACAATCCGCACTCTTTCTCCGCATTACAGCCCTGTACAGCGCGCTATCGCAAAGGCGCGCAAATCCTGGTGATGATTTTCTAAACAGCACTTGCGTCGCGCCAGAATTTGCGTATAATGCGCGGGCCTGTCAAAGTTGACGGCCGGTTCAATATGAACCCTGGTAATCGCAGTTGGGTTATCAAACAATGTCCCCAATCGGGGGACTATGTAAGAACGGTTACACTCTCCCATCAATCGTAATGGGTATGAGGAGTAATCATTTCGTCTATAAAATAATTGGAGCTCTGGTCTCATGCAGAACCAAAGAATCCGTATCCGCCTGAAAGCGTTTGATCATCGTCTGATCGATCAATCAACCGCGGAAATCGTCGAGACTGCTAAGCGCACTGGTGCGCAAGTCCGTGGTCCGATCCCGCTGCCGACCCGCAAAGAGCGCTTTACCGTTCTGATCTCCCCGCACGTCAACAAAGACGCGCGTGACCAGTACGAAATTCGCACTCACAAGCGTCTGGTTGACATCGTTGAGCCAACTGAAAAAACCGTTGATGCTCTGATGCGTCTGGATCTGGCTGCCGGTGTAGACGTGCAGATCAGCCTGGGTTAATCAGGTCATCGAGCGATTGAGAGGTTGAAACAATGATTGGTTTAGTCGGTAAAAAAGTGGGCATGACCCGCATCTTCACTGAAGATGGCGTTTCTATCCCAGTAACCGTAATCGAAGTTGAAGCAAACCGTGTTACTCAGGTTAAAGACCTGGCTAACGATGGCTACCGCGCAATCCAGGTTACCACCGGTGCTAAAAAAGCTAACCGTGTAACCAAGCCGGAAGCGGGTCACTTCGCTAAAGCTGGCGTTGAAGCTGGCCGTGGTCTGTGGGAATTCCGTCTGGCTGACGGCGAAGAATTCACCGTAGGTCAGAACATTAGCGTTGAACTGTTTGCTGACGTTAAAAAAGTTGACGTAACCGGTACCTCTAAAGGTAAAGGTTTTGCTGGTACCGTTAAGCGCTGGAACTTCCGTACCCAGGACGCTACTCACGGTAACTCCTTGTCTCACCGCGTTCCGGGTTCTATCGGTCAGAACCAGACTCCGGGCAAAGTGTTCAAAGGCAAGAAAATGGCAGGTCAGCTGGGTAATGAGCGTGTAACCGTTCAGAGCCTGGACGTAGTACGTGTTGACGCTGAGCGCAACCTGCTGCTGGTTAAAGGTGCTGTCCCGGGTGCGACCGGTAGCGACCTGATCGTTAAACCAGCTGTGAAGGCGTGAGGAGATAGCAATGGAATTAGTATTGAAAGACGCGCAGAGCGCGCTGACTGTTTCCGAAACTACCTTCGGTCGTGATTTCAACGAAGCGCTGGTTCACCAGGTTGTTGTTGCTTATGCAGCTGGTGCGCGTCAGGGCACTCGTGCTCAGAAGACTCGTGCTGAAATCACTGGCTCCGGTAAAAAACCGTGGCGCCAGAAAGGTACCGGCCGTGCGCGTTCTGGTTCTATCAAGAGCCCGATCTGGCGTTCCGGTGGCGTGACCTTCGCTGCTCGTCCGCAGGACCACAGTCAAAAAGTTAACAAGAAGATGTACCGCGGCGCGCTGAAAAGCATTCTGTCCGAGCTGGTACGTCAGGATCGTCTGATCGTTGTCGAGAAGTTCTCTGTTGAAGCGCCGAAAACTAAGCTGCTGGCACAGAAACTGAAAGACATGGCTCTGGAAGATGTGCTGATCATCACCGGTGAGCTGGACGAGAACCTGTTCCTGGCCGCACGTAACCTGCACAAGGTTGACGTACGTGATGCGAACGGTATCGACCCGGTTAGCCTGATCGCCTTCGACAAAGTCGTAATGACTGCTGATGCTGTTAAGCAAGTTGAGGAGATGCTGGCATGATTCGTGAAGAACGTCTGCTGAAGGTGCTGCGCGCACCGCACGTTTCTGAAAAAGCGTCTACTGCGATGGAAAAAACAAACACCATCGTTCTCAAAGTTGCTAAAGACGCGACCAAAGCAGAAATCAAAGCTGCTGTGCAGAAACTGTTTGAAGTCGAAGTCGAAGTCGTTAACACCCTGGTTGTTAAAGGGAAAGTTAAACGTCACGGACAGCGTATCGGTCGTCGTAGCGACTGGAAAAAAGCTTACGTCACCCTGAAAGAAGGCCAGAACCTGGACTTCGTTGGCGGCGCTGAGTAAGTCGGAGGAGTAATACAATGGCAGTTGTTAAATGTAAACCGACATCTCCGGGTCGTCGCCACGTCGTTAAAGTGGTTAACCCAGAGCTGCACAAGGGCAAACCTTTTGCTCCGTTGCTGGAAAAAAACAGCAAATCCGGTGGTCGTAACAACAATGGCCGTATCACCACCCGTCATATCGGTGGTGGCCACAAGCAGGCTTACCGTATTGTTGACTTCAAACGCAACAAAGATGGTATCCCGGCAGTTGTTGAACGTCTTGAGTACGATCCGAACCGCTCCGCGAACATCGCGCTGGTTCTGTACAAAGACGGCGAGCGCCGTTACATCCTGGCCCCGAAAGGCCTGAAAGCTGGCGACCAGATTCAGTCTGGCGTTGATGCTGCAATCAAAGCAGGCAACACCCTGCCGATGCGCAATATCCCGGTTGGTTCTACCGTTCATAACGTAGAAATGAAACCAGGTAAAGGCGGTCAGCTGGCTCGTTCCGCTGGTACTTACGTTCAGATCGTTGCTCGTGACGGTGCTTATGTCACCCTGCGTCTGCGTTCTGGTGAAATGCGTAAAGTCGAAGCAGACTGCCGCGCGACTCTGGGCGAAGTTGGCAATGCTGAGCATATGCTGCGCGTTCTGGGTAAAGCAGGTGCTGCACGCTGGCGTGGTGTTCGTCCTACCGTTCGCGGTACTGCGATGAACCCAGTAGACCACCCACATGGTGGTGGTGAAGGTCGTAACTTTGGTAAGCACCCGGTATCCCCGTGGGGCCTGCAGACCAAAGGTAAGAAGACCCGCAGCAACAAGCGTACTGATAAATTCATCGTACGTCGCCGTAGCAAATAATTTTAGAGGATAAGCCATGCCACGTTCTCTCAAGAAAGGTCCTTTTATTGACCTGCACTTGCTGAAGAAGGTAGAGAAAGCGGTGGAAAGCGGAGACAAGAAGCCCCTGCGCACTTGGTCCCGTCGTTCAACGATCTTTCCTAACATGATCGGTTTGACCATCGCTGTCCATAATGGTCGTCAGCACGTTCCAGTATTTGTTTCCGACGAAATGGTCGGTCACAAACTGGGTGAATTCGCACCGACTCGTACTTATCGCGGCCACGCTGCTGATAAAAAAGCGAAGAAGAAATAAGGTAGGAGGAAGAGATGGAAACTTTAGCTCAACATCGCCATGCTCGTTCTTCTGCTCAGAAGGTTCGCCTTGTTGCTGACCTGATTCGCGGTAAGAAAGTGTCGCAGGCCCTGGATATTCTGACCTACACCAACAAAAAAGCTGCTGTACTGGTCAAGAAGGTACTGGAATCTGCCATTGCTAACGCTGAACACAACGATGGCGCTGACATTGATGATCTGAAAGTTGCGAAAATTTTCGTAGACGAAGGCCCGAGCATGAAGCGCATTATGCCGCGTGCTAAAGGTCGTGCAGATCGCATCCTGAAGCGCACCAGCCACATCACTGTGGTTGTGTCCGATCGCTGAGACTCTGGAGACTAGCAATGGGTCAGAAAGTACATCCTAATGGTATTCGCCTGGGTATTGTCAAACCATGGAACTCTACCTGGTTCGCGAACACCAAAGAATTCGCTGACAACCTGGACAGCGATTTTAAAGTACGTCAGTTCCTGACTAAAGAACTGGCTAAAGCGTCTGTATCTCGCATCGTTATCGAGCGTCCGGCTAAGAGCATCCGTGTGACCATTCACACCGCTCGCCCGGGTATCGTTATCGGTAAGAAAGGCGAAGACGTAGAAAAACTGCGCAAGGTCGTAGCGGATATCGCTGGCGTACCTGCACAGATCAATATCGCCGAAGTTCGTAAACCTGAACTGGACGCAAAACTGGTTGCTGACAGCATCACTTCTCAGCTGGAACGTCGCGTTATGTTCCGTCGTGCGATGAAGCGTGCTGTACAGAACGCAATGCGTCTGGGCGCTAAAGGTATCAAAGTTGAAGTTAGCGGCCGTCTGGGCGGCGCGGAAATCGCACGTACCGAATGGTACCGTGAAGGTCGCGTACCGCTGCACACTCTGCGTGCTGACATCGACTACAACACCTCTGAAGCGCACACCACTTACGGTGTAATCGGCGTTAAGGTATGGATCTTCAAAGGTGAGATCCTGGGTGGTATGGCTGCTGTTGAACAACCGGAACCGGCTGCTCAACCTAAAAAGCAGCAGCGTAAAGGCCGTAAATAAGGAGCGTCGCTGATGTTACAACCAAAGCGTACAAAATTCCGTAAAGTGCACAAAGGCCGCAACCGTGGTCTGGCGCAGGGTACGGATGTTAGCTTCGGCACTTTCGGTCTGAAAGCTGTTGGCCGTGGTCGTCTGACTGCACGTCAGATCGAAGCAGCACGTCGTGCTATGACCCGTGCAGTTAAGCGTCAAGGTAAGATCTGGATCCGTGTATTCCCGGACAAACCGATCACCGAGAAGCCGCTGGAAGTTCGTATGGGTAAAGGTAAAGGTAACGTGGAGTACTGGGTTGCCTTGATTCAGCCGGGTAAAGTCCTGTATGAAATGGACGGTGTACCGGAAGAGCTGGCCCGTGAAGCATTCGGCCTGGCAGCAGCGAAACTGCCGATCAAAACCACCTTTGTAACTAAGACGGTGATGTAATGAAAGCAAAAGAGCTGCGTGAAAAAAGCGTTGAAGAGCTGAACGCTGAGCTGCTGAACCTGCTGCGTGAGCAGTTCAACCTGCGCATGCAGGCTGCAAGTGGCCAGCTGCAACAGACTCATCTGCTGAAGCAAGTGCGTCGTGATGTTGCACGCGTTAAGACTTTACTGACTCAGAAGGCGGGTGCGTAATGACCGATAAAATCCGTACTCTGCAAGGTCGCGTAGTTAGCGACAAAATGGAGAAATCCATTGTTGTTGCTATCGAACGTATGGTGAAACACCCGGTTTACGGTAAATTCATCAAACGTACGACCAAACTGCACGTACATGACGAGAACAACGAATGCGGTATCGGCGACAAGGTTGAAATCCGCGAATGCCGTCCGCTGTCCAAGACTAAGTCCTGGACGCTGGTTCGCGTTGTAGAGAAAGCGGTTCTGTAATAGAGTACGCATTCTCGATACGGATAAACGGCTCAGCGATGAGCCGTTTATTTTTTCTACCCATATCTGGTTTGTGGTGTTATAATGCCGCGCCCTCGATATGGGGCTTTTTAACGACCCTAATTTTCGGGTCTCAGTAGTAGTTGACATTAGCGGAGCACTAAAATGATCCAAGAACAGACTATGCTGAACGTCGCCGACAACTCCGGTGCACGTCGCGTAATGTGTATCAAGGTTCTGGGTGGCTCGCACCGTCGCTACGCAGGCGTAGGCGACATCATCAAGATCACCATCAAAGAAGCAATTCCGCGTGGTAAGGTCAAAAAAGGTGATGTGCTGAAGGCGGTAGTGGTGCGCACCAAGAAGGGTGTTCGTCGCCCGGACGGTTCTGTCATTCGCTTCGATGGTAATGCATGCGTTATTCTGAACAATAACAGCGAGCAGCCTATCGGTACGCGTATTTTTGGGCCGGTAACTCGTGAACTTCGTACCGAGAAGTTCATGAAAATTATCTCTCTGGCACCAGAAGTACTCTAAGGAGCGAATCATGGCAGCGAAAATCCGTCGTGATGACGAAGTTATCGTGTTAACCGGTAAAGATAAAGGTAAGCGCGGTAAAGTTAAGAATGTCCTGTCTTCCGGCAAGGTCATTGTTGAAGGTATCAACCTGGTTAAGAAACACCAGAAGCCGGTTCCGGCTCTGAACCAACCAGGCGGCATCGTTGAAAAAGAAGCTGCAATTCAGGTTTCTAACGTTGCAATCTTCAATGCGGCAACCGGCAAGGCTGACCGTGTAGGCTTTAGATTCGAAGACGGTAAAAAAGTCCGTTTCTTCAAGTCTAACAGCGAAACTATCAAGTAATTTGGAGTAGTACGATGGCGAAACTGCATGATTACTACAAAGACGAAGTAGTTAAGAAACTCATGACTGAGTTTAACTACAATTCTGTCATGCAAGTCCCTCGGGTCGAGAAGATCACCCTGAACATGGGTGTTGGTGAAGCGATCGCTGACAAGAAACTGCTGGATAACGCAGCAGCTGACCTGGCAGCAATCTCCGGTCAAAAACCGCTGATCACCAAAGCACGCAAATCAGTTGCAGGCTTCAAAATCCGTCAGGGCTATCCGATCGGCTGTAAAGTAACTCTGCGTGGCGAACGCATGTGGGAGTTCTTTGAGCGCCTGATCACTATTGCTGTACCGCGTATTCGTGACTTCCGCGGCCTGTCCGCTAAGTCTTTCGACGGTCGTGGCAACTACAGCATGGGTGTCCGTGAGCAGATCATCTTCCCAGAAATCGACTACGATAAAGTCGACCGCGTTCGTGGTTTGGATATTACCATTACCACTACTGCGAAATCTGACGAAGAAGGCCGTGCTCTGCTGGCTGCCTTTGACTTCCCGTTCCGCAAGTAAGGTAGGGTTACTTAATGGCTAAGCAATCAATGAAAGCACGCGAAGTAAAGCGCGTGGCTTTAGCTGATAAATTCTTCGCTAAACGCGCTGAACTGAAAGCTATCATCTCTGATGTGAACGCAACCGACGAAGATCGTTGGAATGCCGTTCTCAAGCTGCAGACTCTGCCGCGTGATTCCAGCCCGTCTCGTCAGCGTAACCGCTGCCGTCAAACAGGTCGTCCGCATGGTTTCCTGCGGAAGTTCGGGTTGAGCCGTATTAAGGTCCGTGAAGCCGCTATGCGCGGTGAAATCCCGGGTCTGAAAAAGGCTAGCTGGTAATTGTCACCAATTGAATCACGGGAGTAAAGACAGATGAGCATGCAAGATCCGATCGCGGATATGCTGACCCGTATCCGTAACGGTCAGGCCGCGAACAAAGCTGCGGTCACCATGCCTTCCTCCAAGCTGAAAGTGGCAATCGCCAACGTGCTGAAGGAAGAAGGTTTTATCGAAGATTTTAAAGTTGAAGGCGACACCAAGCCTGAACTGGAACTTACTCTCAAGTATTTCCAGGGCAAAGCTGTTGTAGAAAGCATTCAGCGTGTCAGCCGCCCAGGTCTGCGCATCTATAAGAAAAAAGATGAGCTGCCGAAAGTTATGGCCGGTCTGGGTATCGCAGTTGTTTCTACCTCTAAAGGTGTTATGACTGATCGTGCAGCGCGCCAGGCTGGTCTTGGTGGCGAAATTATCTGCTACGTAGCCTAATCGGAGGAAAAAATGTCTCGTGTTGCTAAAGCACCGGTCGTTGTTCCTGCCGGCGTTGATGTAAAAATCAACGGTCAGGTTATTACGATCAAAGGTAAAAACGGCGAGCTGACTCGTACTCTCAACGATGCTGTTGAAGTTAAACATGCAGATAATGCACTGACCTTCGGTCCGCGTGATGGTTACGCAGACGGTTGGGCTCAGGCTGGTACCGCGCGTGCCCTGCTGAACTCAATGGTTATCGGTGTTACCGAAGGCTTCACTAAGAAGCTGCAGCTGGTTGGTGTAGGTTATCGTGCAGCGGTCAAAGGGAATGTAGTAAACCTGGCTTTAGGTTTCTCTCACCCGGTTGATCATCAGCTGCCTGCGGGTATCACTGCAGAATGTCCGACTCAGACTGAAATCGTGCTGAAAGGCGCTGATAAGCAGGTGATCGGCCAGGTTGCAGCAGATCTGCGCGCCTACCGTCGTCCTGAGCCTTACAAAGGCAAGGGTGTTCGTTACGCCGACGAAGTCGTGCGTACCAAAGAGGCTAAGAAGAAGTAAGGTAACACTATGGATAAGAAATCTGCTCGTATCCGTCGTGCGACCCGCGCACGCCGCAAGCTCCAGGAGCTGGGCGCAACTCGCCTGGTGGTACATCGTACCCCGCGTCACATTTACGCACAGGTAATTGCACCGAATGGTTCTGAAGTTCTGGTAGCTGCTTCTACTGTAGAAAAAGCTATCGCTGAACAACTGAAGTACACCGGTAACAAAGACGCTGCAGCAGCTGTGGGTAAAGCTGTCGCTGAACGCGCTCTGGAAAAAGGCATCAAAGATGTTTCCTTTGACCGTTCCGGGTTCCAATATCATGGTCGTGTCCAGGCACTGGCAGATGCTGCCCGTGAAGCTGGCCTTCAGTTCTAAGGTAGAGGTGTAAGATGGCTCACATCGAAAAACAAGCTGGCGAACTGCAGGAAAAGCTGATCGCGGTAAACCGCGTATCTAAAACCGTTAAAGGTGGTCGTATTTTCTCCTTCACAGCTCTGACTGTAGTAGGCGATGGTAACGGTCGCGTTGGTTTTGGTTACGGTAAAGCGCGTGAAGTTCCAGCAGCGATCCAGAAAGCGATGGAAAAAGCCCGTCGCAATATGATTAACGTCGCGCTGAACCACGGCACCCTGCAGCACCCGGTTAAGGGTACTCACACGGGTTCTCGTGTATTCATGCAGCCGGCTTCCGAAGGTACCGGTATCATCGCCGGTGGTGCAATGCGCGCCGTTCTGGAAGTCGCTGGGGTTCGTAACGTTCTGGCTAAAGCGTATGGTTCCACTAACCCGATTAACGTGGTTCGTGCAACTATCGACGGTCTGGAAAACATGAAGTCCCCGGATATGGTCGCTGCCAAGCGTGGTAAATCCGTTGAAGAAATTCTGGGGAAATAAACCATGGCAAAGACTATTAAAATTACTCAAACCCGCAGTGCAATCGGTCGTCTGCCGAAACACAAGGCAACGCTGCTTGGCCTGGGTCTGCGTCGTATTGGTCACACCGTAGAGCGCGAGGATACTCCTGCTGTTCGTGGTATGGTCAACGCGGTTTCCTTCATGGTTAAAGTTGAGGAGTAAGAGATGCGTTTAAATACTCTGTCTCCGGCCGAAGGCTCCAAAAAGGCGGGTAAACGCCTGGGTCGTGGTATCGGTTCTGGCCTCGGTAAAACCGGTGGTCGTGGTCACAAAGGTCAGAAATCTCGTTCTGGCGGTGGCGTACGTCGCGGTTTCGAGGGTGGTCAGATGCCTCTGTACCGTCGTCTGCCGAAATTCGGCTTCACTTCTCGTAAAGCGATGATCACTGCAGAGATCCGTCTCTCCGATCTGGCTCACGTAGAAGGCGATGTAGTAGACCTGAACGCGCTGAAAGCGGCTAACATTATCGGTGTCCAGATCGAGTTCGCGAAAGTGATCCTGTCTGGTGAGGTAACTCGCCCGGTAACTGTTCGTGGCCTGCGTGTGACTAAAGGTGCTCGTGCTGCTATCGAAGCTGCTGGCGGTAAAATTGAGGAATAAGTAGCAGATGGCTAAACAACCGGGATTAGATTTTCAAAGTGCCAAAGGTGGCCTTGGCGAACTGAAACGCAGACTTCTGTTTGTGGTAGGTGCGCTGATAGTGTTCCGTATTGGCTCTTTTATTCCGATCCCTGGTATTGATGCCGCTGTACTTGCCAAACTGCTTGAGCAACAGCGAGGCACCATCATTGAAATGTTCAACATGTTCTCTGGTGGTGCTCTCAGCCGTGCTTCTATCTTTGCACTGGGGATTATGCCGTACATTTCGGCATCGATCATCGTGCAGCTGCTGACGGTGGTTTACCAACCGCTGGCGGAACTGAAGAAAGAAGGGGAGTCTGGTCGTCGTAAGATCAGCCAGTACACCCGCTACGGTACTCTGGTGCTGGCGATATTCCAGTCGATCGGTATTGCTACCGGTCTGCCGAATATGCCTGGTATGCAAGGCCTGGTAATTAATCCAGGCTTTGCATTCTATTTCACCGCTGTTGTCAGTCTGGTCACAGGGACTATGTTCCTGATGTGGCTCGGCGAACAGATCACTGAGCGTGGTATCGGTAACGGTATCTCGATCATTATCTTCGCCGGTATCGTTGCGGGACTCCCGCCAGCCATCGCCCATACTATCGAGCAAGCGCGTCAAGGCGACCTGCACTTCCTCCTGTTGCTGTTGGTTGCAGTATTAGTATTTGCAGTGACCTTCTTTGTTGTATTCGTTGAACGTGGTCAACGCCGCATTGTGGTAAACTACGCTAAACGTCAACAGGGTCGTCGTGTCTATGCTGCACAGAGCACACATTTACCGCTGAAAGTGAATATGGCGGGGGTAATCCCGGCAATCTTCGCTTCCAGTATTATACTGTTCCCGGCAACCATCACGTCATGGTTCGGGGGTGGTACTGGTTGGAACTGGCTGACAACAATTTCGCTGTATTTGCAGCCTGGGCAACCGCTTTATGTGTTACTCTATGCGTCTGCAATCATCTTCTTCTGTTTCTTCTACACGGCGTTGGTTTTCAACCCGCGTGAAACAGCAGATAACCTGAAGAAGTCCGGTGCATTTGTACCAGGAATTCGTCCGGGAGAGCAAACGGCGAAGTATATCGATAAAGTGATGACTCGCCTGACTCTAGTTGGTGCGTTGTACATTACTTTTATCTGCCTGATCCCGGAGTTCATGCGTGACGCGATGAAAGTGCCGTTCTACTTCGGTGGGACCTCGCTGCTTATCGTTGTTGTCGTGATTATGGACTTTATGGCTCAAGTGCAAACTCTGATGATGTCCAGTCAGTATGAGTCTGCATTGAAGAAGGCGAACCTGAAAGGCTACGGCCGTTAAAACTGGTCGCCCGAGAAGTTACGGAGAGTAAAAATGAAAGTTCGTGCTTCCGTCAAGAAATTATGCCGTAACTGCAAAATCGTTAAGCGTGATGGTGTCATCCGTGTGATTTGCAGTGCCGAGCCGAAGCATAAACAGCGCCAAGGCTGATTTTTTCGCATATTTTTCTTGCAAAGTTGGATTGAGCTGGCTAGATTAGCCAGCCAATCTTTTGTATGTCTGTACGTTTCCATTTGAGTATCCTGAAAACGGGCTTTTCAGCATGGTGCGTACATATTAAATAGTAGGAGTGCATAGTGGCCCGTATAGCAGGCATTAACATTCCTGATCACAAACATACCGTTATCGCTTTAACCGCTATTTTCGGTATCGGCAAAACCCGTTCTAAAGCCATCTGCGCTGAAACGGGCATCGCTGAAAATGTTAAGATCAGTGAGCTGTCTGAAGAACAAATTGATATTCTGCGTGAAGCAGTAGGTAAATTTGTCGTTGAAGGTGATCTGCGCCGTGAAATCACCCTGAGCATCAAGCGTCTGATGGACCTTGGTTGCTACCGTGGTTTGCGTCATCGTCGTGGTCTCCCGGTTCGCGGTCAGCGTACCAAGACCAACGCACGTACCCGTAAGGGTCCGCGTAAACCGATCAAGAAATAATCGGGGTGATTGAATAATGGCAAAGGCACCAATTCGTGCACGTAAGCGTGTAAGAAAACAAGTCTCTGACGGCGTGGCTCATATCCATGCTTCTTTTAACAACACCATCGTTACCATTACTGATCGTCAGGGTAACGCACTGGGTTGGGCAACAGCCGGTGGTTCCGGTTTCCGTGGTTCTCGCAAATCCACTCCGTTTGCAGCTCAGGTTGCAGCAGAGCGTTGCGCAGAAGCCGTAAAAGAATACGGCATCAAGAATCTGGAAGTTATGGTCAAAGGTCCGGGTCCGGGTCGCGAATCTACCATTCGTGCACTGAACGCCGCTGGTTTCCGCATCACTAATATTACTGATGTGACTCCGATCCCTCATAACGGTTGTCGTCCGCCGAAAAAACGTCGCGTATAACGCTGCGTTTTCCAGGTTAGTTGGAGAAAGAAAATGGCAAGATATTTGGGTCCTAAGCTCAAGCTGAGCCGTCGTGAGGGCACCGACTTATTCCTTAAGTCTGGCGTTCGCGCGATCGATACCAAGTGTAAAATTGAACAAGCTCCTGGCCAGCACGGTGCGCGTAAGCCGCGTCTGTCTGACTATGGTGTGCAGTTGCGTGAAAAGCAAAAAGTTCGCCGTATGTACGGTGTGCTGGAGCGTCAGTTCCGTAACTACTATAAAGAAGCAGCACGTCTGAAAGGCAACACCGGTGAAAACCTGTTGGCTCTGCTGGAAGGTCGTCTGGACAACGTTGTATACCGTATGGGCTTCGGCGCCACTCGTGCTGAAGCACGCCAGCTGGTTAGCCACAAAGCGATTATGGTAAACGGTCGTGTTGTTAACATCGCTTCTTATCAGGTTAAAGCGAATGACGTTGTCAGCATTCGTGAGAAAGCGAAAAAGCAATCTCGCGTGAAAGCCGCTCTGGAGCTGGCTGAGCAGCGTGAAAAGCCAACCTGGCTGGAAGTTGATGCTGGCAAGATGGAAGGTACGTTCAAGCGTCAGCCGGAGCGTTCTGATCTGTCTGCGGACATTAACGAACACCTGATCGTCGAGCTTTACTCCAAGTAAAGCTTAGTACCAAAGAGAGGACACAATGCAGGGTTCTGTGACAGAGTTTCTAAAACCGCGCCTGGTCGATATCGAGCAAGTGAGTTCGACGCACGCCAAGGTGACCCTTGAGCCTTTAGAGCGTGGCTTCGGCCATACTCTGGGTAACGCACTGCGCCGTATTCTGCTCTCATCGATGCCGGGTTGCGCGGTGACCGAGGTTGAGATTGATGGTGTACTGCACGAGTACAGCACCAAAGAAGGCGTTCAGGAAGACATCCTTGAAATCCTGCTCAACCTGAAAGGGCTGGCGGTGAGAGTTCAGGGTAAAGATGAAGTCATCCTTACTTTGAATAAATCTGGCATTGGCCCTGTGACCGCAGCCGACATTACCCACGACGGTGATGTCGAAATCGTCAAGCCGCAGCACGTGATTTGCCACCTGACTGATGAGAACGCTGCTATTAGCATGCGTATCAAAGTTCAGCGCGGTCGCGGTTATGTGCCGGCTTCTGCCCGAATTCATTCGGAAGAAGATGAGCGCCCAATCGGCCGTCTGCTGGTCGACGCCTGCTACAGCCCTGTAGAGCGTATTGCCTACAATGTTGAAGCTGCGCGTGTAGAACAGCGTACCGACCTGGACAAGCTGGTCATCGAAATGGAAACCAACGGCACAATCGATCCTGAAGAGGCGATTCGTCGTGCGGCAACCATCCTGGCTGAACAACTGGAAGCTTTTGTTGACCTACGTGATGTACGTCAGCCAGAAGTGAAAGAAGAGAAACCAGAATTCGATCCGATCCTGCTGCGCCCTGTTGACGATCTGGAATTGACTGTCCGCTCTGCTAACTGCCTCAAGGCAGAAGCTATCCACTATATCGGTGATCTGGTACAGCGTACCGAGGTTGAGTTGCTGAAAACGCCGAACCTGGGTAAAAAATCTCTTACTGAGATTAAAGACGTGCTGGCTTCCCGTGGACTGTCTCTGGGCATGCGCCTGGAAAACTGGCCACCAGCAAGCATTGCTGACGAGTAACCGGATCACAGGTTAAGGTTTTACTGAGAAGGATAAGGTCATGCGCCATCGTAAGAGTGGTCGTCAACTGAACCGCAACAGCAGCCATCGCCAGGCTATGTTCCGTAACATGGCAGGTTCGCTGGTTCGTCATGAAATCATCAAGACGACCCTGCCGAAAGCGAAAGAACTGCGTCGCGTAGTTGAGCCGCTGATTACTCTTGCCAAGACTGATAGCGTTGCTAATCGTCGTCTGGCATTCGCCCGCACTCGTGATAACGAGATCGTGGCAAAACTGTTTAACGAGCTGGGCCCGCGTTTCGCGAGCCGCGCCGGTGGTTACACTCGCATTCTGAAGTGTGGCTTCCGTGCAGGCGACAACGCGCCGATGGCATACATCGAGCTGGTTGATCGTGCTGAGCCGAAAGCAGAAGCTGCTGCAGAGTAATCTGTAGTAACGTAAAAAAACCCGCCCTGGCGGGTTTTTTTATATCTACCACATCCCCACTTCACTACAATATCTGTACTCTTTTTGTTCATTTCCCGGAGCCGTAGTATGTGGTTGCTGGATCAGTGGGCGGAACGCCATATCCTTGATGCCCAAACCAAAGGTGAGTTCGATAATTTACCCGGCAGCGGGGAGCCGCTGATTCTCGATGATGATTCACATGTGCCGGCGGAGTTGCGTGCAGGTTATCGCCTTCTGAAAAATGCAGGATGCCTTCCCCCGGAACTGGAGCAGCGCAAAGAAGCGGTGGTACTGGCAGACTTGCTGAAGGGCATCCGTCAGGACGATCCGCGTCATGCTGAACTCAGCAAACGCCTTGCCTTGCTCGAACTGAAGCTACGTCAGGCAGGTCTGAATACCGACTTTTTACGCGGTGAGTACGCTGATGCGTTGCTGCAAAAAATAAATCAGGAGTAAAAATGTATCGTATTGGTGAACTGGCTAAACTGGCTGACGTGACGCCTGATACCATCCGCTACTATGAAAAGCAGCAGATGATGGATCACGACGTACGCACTGAGGGTGGATTTCGTCTGTACTCTGATAACGATCTTCAACGACTGCGCTTTATTCGCTATGCCCGACAGCTGGGATTCACCCTTGAAGCGATCCGCGAATTATTGTCGATCCGCATCGATCCGGAACACCATACCTGCCAGGAATCGAAAGGGATAGTTCAGGCGCGATTAAGCGAGGTTGAGGCGCGGATCAAAGAGTTACAGACGATGCGTCGTTCTCTGCAGCGGCTTAATGATGCCTGCTGTGGGACTGCGCACAGTAGTGTTTATTGTTCGATCCTTGAGGCCCTTGAACAAGGCGCCAGCAATGGCGGTACGGGACGTTGATTTTTTCATCGTGCGGATCTAGACTCCCGCGGAATTCACACATGCACCGGAGTTAATATGAGTCGCTATCAGCATACTAAAGGGCAAATTAAAGATAACGCCATTGAGGCACTTCTCCACGATCCGTTATTCAGGCAGCGCGTAGAGAAAAACAAGAAAGGGAAAGGAAGCTACCAACGTAAAGATAAACATGCAGGAAGGATTGACCGGGAGGCCAGTGGCAAGCAAGCGAATCGCTTTTTTACCACTGGCCTTCTGCTTTCTGTGCTGATTAAGAACGGTTGTTTTGTTCTTTCAGCAGATCGCGAATTTCGCTCAGCAGGACTTCTTCTTTAGAGGGAGCTGGCGGTGCCGCCGGAGCCTCTTCTTTCTTACGATTTAACTTATTCATCAGTTTAATCGCCATGAAGATGGCAAACGCGACGATGATGAAATCGAAAACGTTCTGAATGAATACCCCATAATGCATCACCACAGCCGGGACATCGCCCTGGGCATCACGTAGCGTGACGGCAAACTGTTTAAAATCGATCCCGCCAATCAACAAGCCGAGTGGCGGCATAATAATATCCGCGACCAATGATGAAACAATTTTACCGAATGCTGCACCGATGATCACACCCACTGCCAAATCGACAACGTTCCCGCGCATCGCGAATTCGCGAAACTCTTTTAAAAAACTCATTTTATTCTCCTTGTGCCAGCTGACGTTGTAAGTTTAACAAATGTATTTTCATTTGCCATTCCCAGTAGATAGTTACCGCAAAATATTAACCTTTGAATAATAAGGGATAATAAAAAGGCGCCTGTTCGGCGCCCTAAGAATTACAGGAAGAAAGGACTTGGCTGGAACAGCCTTTCGACATCGGAAATAAACTTCTTATCGGTCAAAAACATGATCACATGATCGCCCTGCTCGATCCGCAGATTATTATTGGCGATCATCACGTCGTTGCCCCGCACGACGGCGCCGATGATCGTGCCAGGTGGAAGTTTGATCTCATCGATCGAACGTCCGACGACCCGGGAGGTGCTCTCATCGCCGTGCGCGACTGCCTCAATCGCTTCTGCAACGCCGCGGCGTAGGGAGGAGACGCCGACAATATCGGCTTTACGGACATGGCTGAGGAGTGCGGAAATTGTGGCCTGCTGAGGTGATATCGCGATATCGATGACGCTACCCTGGACCAGATCCACGTAGGCTCTGCGCTGGATCAGCACCATCACTTTTTTCGCGCCCATTCGCTTGGCCAGCATCGCCGACATAATATTGGCTTCGTCGTCGTTAGTGACGGCAATAAACAGGTCCACCTGGTCAATATGCTCTTCAGCCAGTAGCTCCTGGTCTGATGCATCACCGTAGAAGACGATTGTATGCTGCAGCTTTTCCGCCAGCTCGGCGGCTCGCTGCTGATTACGTTCGATAAGCTTAACGCTGTAATCTTTCTCCAGCTTATGGGCCAGACCCGCGCCAATATTGCCCCCGCCGACCAGCATAATACGTTTATACGGCTTTTCCAGTCGCTGCAGTTCGCTCATGACCGCGCGAATATGCTGCGAGGCGGCAATAAAGAATACTTCATCGCCGGCTTCCACGATCGTCGAACCCTGCGGGCGAATAGGACGATCGTGGCGGAAAATAGCGGCCACACGCGTATCGATATGTGGCATATGCTCCCGCATGGTGGACAACGCATTTCCCACCAGCGGACCACCATAATAGGCTTTTACCACCGCGAGGCTGACTTTCCCTTCGGCGAAGTTCACGACCTGCAGCGCGCCGGGATATTCGATCAGACGGTGGATATTGTCGATGACCAGCTGTTCCGGAGCGATTAAGTGATCGATGGGCACAGCTTCAGAATTAAAGAGTTTTTCCGCATCACGAACGTAATCCGGCGCACGAATACGCGCAATACGGTTTGGCGTATTGAATAATGAGTAGGCGACCTGGCAGGCCACCATATTCGTTTCATCCGAACTGGTGACCGCTACCAGCATATCGGCATCATCGGCCCCCGCCTCGCGCAGTACGCGAGGGTGTGAGCCATGCCCTTGGACGACACGCAGATCGAACTTATCCTGCAGGCTGCGCAGACGGTCGCCATTGGTATCAACCAGCGTAATATCATTGTTCTCGCCGACGAGGTTTTCCGCCAGCGTGCCGCCGACCTGGCCGGCGCCCAGAATAATAATCTTCATCTGCAGTGATCCATTAGTTCTGACGTTTGATTAGCTTAGCGTAAAAGAAGCCATCACCTTCTTCCGCACCCGGCAGATTTTGCTGCCCCGGGATCGCCGGCGTGCCGGTGGCGTGAAGTTCTGCATCCGGGGTTCGCGCGAGGAAGGCGGCAATTTGCTGGCTATTTTCTTCCGGCAGTATTGAACAGGTAGCATACACCAGCGTGCCGCCAGGCTTCAGGTGCGTCCAGGTGGCATTCAGGATCTCTGCCTGCAGCTGGGCTAACTCGGCGATATCCCGATCCCGGCGCAGCCATTTGATATCCGGATGGCGGCGAATAACACCGGTGGCAGAGCAGGGAGCATCCAGCAGAATACGATCGAACTGCTCATTACCACACCACTGCTCAGGGAAGCGACCATCGCCCTGTTTTACTTCCGCTTTTACACCCAGACGCTTCAGGTTGTCATAGACGCGGGACAGACGCTGTTCATCAATATCCACTGCCATAACCTGAGCCTGGGGGGCGACTTCCAGAATATGCGTCGTCTTGCCGCCCGGTGCTGCGCAGAGATCGAGGATGCGTTCGCCATTTTCCGGTTGCAGGTAGCGCATACAACCCTGAGCCGAGGCATCCTGGACGGTCACCCAGCCTTCGGCAAAGCCTGGTAACGCATGGACTGGGGCTGGGGTGGCCAGGCGTACGGCGTCCGGATAATCAGGGTGGGTGAAGCCCTCTAAACCGGCCTCGTTAAGCAGGGCAAGCCACTCATCCCGGGAATGATAGTTGCGGTTAACGCGCAGCCACATCGGCGGGCGCTGGTTGTTCGCATCGACGATCTCCTGCCACTGCTCCGGCCAGGCCTGCTGCAGGCGTTTCAGCAGCCATTTGGGATGAAGATAGCGGTTTTCATGCTCAGCAAATTCGGCTAACAACGCTTCCTGCTGGCGCTGGAACTGGCGTAGCACGCCGTTGATCAGCCCTTTAAGCTGCGGGCGTTTAATGGCCACCGCGCCTTCTACCGTTTCCGCCAGTGCGGCATGCGGGGGAATACGGGTATAGAGCAACTGATAAAGTCCAACCATGATCAGAAAATGCACGGTGCGCTGTTTGCCGGTCATCGGACGCGCCATCAGCTTGTTGATAAGCCACTCAAGCTGGCTGAGTGTACGCAGTACGCCAAAGCACAGTTCCTGTAACAGCGCTTTGTCTTTATCGCTGACTTTCTGCTGCAGAGGGGGCAAAACGTTGCTCAAAGACTGACCTTGTTCAACAACTTGCTCGATAGCCTGGGCGGCCAGACTGCGTAAATTTATTTTGTTTTTCATAAGCGCAAAAATAAAAATGCCCGGCTAATCCGGGCTTTTAAAGAGATAGCCGTCAGGCGAGACGGGTACCAGGGATGAACCACTCCCGGCGGGAATTGAGTAAGTCCTGCGAGCTCATCGCTTTTTTACCCGCTGGCTGTAATGATTCCAGACTGAGGATCCCATCACCCGTAGCGACCTGAATACCCTGTTTGGTTGCTGCCACTATTGTTCCCGGTTCGGCGTGCGTGGCTTCGGCAATGACCGATGCCCGCCAGACTTTGACTGGTTGCCCGTCAATCTCCAGCCAGCTCATTGGCCACGGATTAAATGCCCGGATGCAACGTTCGAGCTGTGCAGCAGAAAGCGACCAGTCGATGCGGGCTTCTTCTTTACTCAGCTTCTCGGCATAACTGACGAGTGACCCGTCCTGGACTTCAGGTTGTGCCGTCCCGTTTGCCAGTTGCGCTAAGGTTGTCAGCAGTCCCTGTGGGCCGAGATCGGCCAGCTTATCGTACAGGCTGCCGCTGGTATCTTCAGCGGTAATGGGGCAGGAAAGCTTATACAGCATGTCGCCCGTATCAAGACCGACGTCCATCTGCATAATGGTCACGCCAGTTTCACTATCGCCCGCCCACAGCGAACGCTGGATCGGTGCGGCGCCACGCCAGCGCGGCAGTAAGGAACCATGAACGTTGATACAGCCCAGACGCGGCATCTCAAGCACCGCTTTTGGCAGAATCAGACCATACGCCACCACTACCATGATATCGGCGCCCAGATCGGCGACGAGCTGTTGGTTTTCCTGCGGCCGAAGAGACGAGGGCTGAAATACGGGAACGTCATGGGCTTCAGCCAGCACTTTTACTGGGCTCGGCATCAATTTCTTGCCGCGACCTGCGGGACGATCTGGCTGAGTAAATACGCCAACGATCTGATGTTCAGACGACAACAGCGCGTCAAGATGACGCGCTGCAAAATCAGGGGTGCCGGCGAAAATGATGCGTAGTGATTGTGACACGGTATTCCTTGTTATCAGGCACGGGAACGTAAACGATCCAGTTTCTCAACTTTCTGACGAATGCGCTGTTGTTTAAGCGGTGACAGATAATCAATAAACAGTTTGCCGACCAGATGATCCATCTCATGCTGGATACAGATAGCCAGCAGGCCATCGGCCTCCAGTTCAAATGGCTTACCGTCGCGATCCAGCGCACGGATTTTCACTTTTTCCGCACGCGGTACCAGGGCGCGCTGTTCCGGAATAGACAGGCAGCCTTCTTCGATGCCGGTTTCGCCATCTTTTTCCAGTAGCTCCGGGTTGATTAACACCAGCTGCTCATCACGATTTTCCGACACATCAATAACGATTATGCGCTGATGGATATCGACCTGGGTCGCGGCCAGACCAATGCCCTCCTCAGCGTACATGGTGTCGAACATATCATCGACGATACGCTGAATTTCCGCATTCACTTCTTTGACCGGCTCGGCGACTTTGCGAAGGCGCTCGTCCGGAATATGTAACACTTGCAAAACTGCCATAAAGTTCCAGAGTCGTATTCAGGAGTTGATAAGATTATTAGCTCTATTCTAGACAAAACACCCTGCAATTGACAGTCTCCCTGTCCAATCACAAAGATTGTCGATACCGCTTATGGCAGGGGGTAAGGATGACGCCCGACGAGATTTGGCTGCGGCTGATGAAGGTTAGTAGCTTGTATGGCGACAGGATGCTGAAGATCGCGCAGCGCTTATGCGCAGCCGCCAGCGTTGATCGTGAAGCGCTGCATGCCGTCGGGATGACCGCGGCGCAGGCAACGTTATTTTTTCGGCTTGACGGGCGTGAGCTTGACGAGACGCGACGCTGGCTGGAGCACCCTGAACATCATCTGTTACGGGCCGACGACCCGCACTATCCGTTGCGGTTAAGAGTTATCGCGGATTACCCTGGTGCGCTATTGGTCAGTGGCGATCCCGCTTTGCTTCACAGCGCGCAGCTTGCCGTCATTGGCAGTCGTTTGCATTCCTGGTATGGCGCTCGTTGGGGGAAGCTGTTCAGCGAAACGTTGGCGCGAAAAGGGATCACTATCACCAGTGGGCTGGCGTTAGGCATTGACGGGGTTGCGCACCGCGGCGCGCTGACGGCAGAGGGCAAAACCATCGCGGTACTGGGCAACGGGCTGAGTCAGGTTTATCCCCGGCGCCATGCAACCCTCGCCCGGCAGATCATCGACAATGGCGGTACGCTGGTGTCTGAATTTCCACTTGTTACGCCGCCGCTTCCCGCGCATTTCCCCAGACGCAACCGGATTATCAGCGGCTTAAGCCTGGGCGTGTTGGTGATTGAGGCGGCATTGCGAAGCGGATCGCTGGTCACCGTCCGTTGTGCTCTGGAGCAGGGAAGGGACGTGTTTGCCCTGCCTGGGCCGATAGGCAATCCGGGATCGGAAGGGCCACATTGGTTAATTAAGCAAGGCGCTGTGCCGGTGACCTCGCCAGAAGATATCGTGGAATACTGGCATAACGAGCTGGCCGGGCTAACTGATACGTCTGATTCGATAAATAATTGCGCCGATCAGCCGTCTGTAGCATTGCCATTTCCAGAGCTCCTGGCTAACGTAGGAGATGAGGTAACACCTGTTGACGTTGTCGCTGAACGTGCCGGCCAATCTGTGCCAGTAACCGTAGCTCAGCTACTTGAACTGGAGTTAGCAGGCTGGATCGCAGCTGTACCCGGCGGCTATGTCCGATTAAGGAGGGCAAGCCATGTTCGACGTACTCATGTATTTGTTTGAAACTTACATCCATAGCGAAGCAGAAATGCGCGTGGATCAGGACAAACTGACGCGGGATCTTACCGACGCAGGTTTTGAGCGGGAAGATATCTATAACGCGTTAATGTGGCTCGAGAAACTGGCTGATTATCAGGAAGGTCTCGTTGAACCCATGCAGCTCGCTTCCGACCCGCTGTCGCTTCGGGTATATACCGAAGAGGAGTGCCAGCGTCTGGATGCCAGTTGCCGGGGATTTTTACTCTTCCTCGAGCAGATTCAGGTGTTGAACCTCGAAACGCGAGAAATGGTGATAGAGCGCGTACTGGCGCTGGATACGGCAGAATTTGAGCTGGAAGACCTGAAATGGGTCATCCTGATGGTACTGTTCAATATTCCGGGCTGTGAAAACGCCTATCAGCAAATGGAAGAATTACTCTTCGAAGTAAATGAAGGTATGCTGCATTAATCTTTTTGCAGCAACATCGAGTTGTTATGACCAAATCAGCACTGTTTTCGGTGCGTAAAAATGAGCCCTGCCCGCAGTGCGGGGCTGAACTGGTGATCCGTTCCGGGAAACATGGCCCGTTTCTCGGCTGTTCGCATTATCCGGACTGTGATTATATCCGTCCCCTGAAAAGTCAGGCTGATGGGCATATCGTTAAGGTGCTGGAGGGGCAAGAGTGCCCATCGTGTGGTGCGGTTATGGTGTTACGCCAGGGGCGCTTTGGGATGTTCATTGGCTGTAGCCGCTATCCCGAATGTGAACATACCGAGCTGATTGATAAACCCGATGAGACCGCTATCGCCTGCCCGCAGTGCGGACAGGGTCATCTGGTCCAGCGTCGCTCTCGTTTCGGTAAAACCTTTCATTCCTGCGATCGCTATCCTGATTGCCAGTTCGTTATCAATTTTAAACCAGTGGCGGGCGAATGCCCCGAATGCCATTACCCGCTGTTAATTGAAAAGAAGACGGCGCAGGGGCTCAGACGCTTCTGTGCCAGTAAACAATGTGGAAAGCCGGTCCCGGCGGAATAAATCAGTGAACAATAACCTGCCCTCAGAAACCATCGCCCATGCCGTGGCGGTCCTGAAAAATGAACATGTCATCGCCTATCCAACAGAAGCCGTTTTTGGCGTCGGCTGCGACCCAGACAGCGAAACGGCCGTCATGCGCCTGCTGGAACTCAAGCAGCGCCCTGTTGATAAGGGATTGATCCTTATCGCCGCCAGCTTTGAGCAGTTGAAGCCTTATATTGATGATTCGCAATTAAGTGCTGCGCAGCGGGACGCTATCTTCTCCTGCTGGCCAGGACCGGTGACGTTTGTATTCCCTGCCCGTCCTGAAACGCCGCGCTGGCTGACCGGTCGTTTTGATTCGCTGGCTGTACGCGTGACCAACCATCCTTTGGTGATTGAATTGTGCGAAGCCTACGGGAAACCGCTGGTTTCAACGAGCGCGAATCTTACAGGGCAACCACCGTGCCGTACCACCTCAGAGGTCCATGCTCAGTTTGGTGACAGCTTTCCGGTCGTGGATGGCGCTACGGGGGGACGGCAAAATCCATCTGAAATCCGTGATGCCCTGACGGGTGAATTGTTCCGCCAGGGGTAAACCATGGAAACCTACGCTGTTTTTGGTAATCCGATCGCGCACAGTAAGTCGCCTTCTATTCATCAGCTTTTTGCCCGCCAGTTAGGGATTACTCATCCTTATGGACGTGTGCTGGCGCCGCTGGACGATTTTGTCTCTTCTCTGAATCAGTTCTTTGCAGAAGGAGGAAAGGGGGCCAACGTCACCGTTCCTTTTAAAGAGGAAGCTTTTGCGCGCGCGGACGAGCTGACAGAACGCGCTGCGCTGGCGGGAGCAGTAAACACCCTGAAACGCCTGGAAGATGGCCGTTTACTGGGGGACAACACCGACGGTATTGGTCTCCTGAGCGATCTGGAACGTCTGGGGTTCATTAAGCCACGCCAGCGGATCCTGCTGGTCGGTGCTGGTGGCGCATCACGCGGGGTTCTTTTGCCGCTTCTGTCGCTGGGATGTGCCGTTACGATCGTCAATCGAACCTATTCTCGTGCCCATGAATTAGCCACTCTCTTCGCCCATACCGGGAGCGTCAGTGCAAGGGAGATGGATACCTTATCCGGGGAAACATTCGATCTGATCGTCAATGCGACGTCCAGTGGAATAGACGGTGATGTACCGGCTATCCCGGCATCTGTTGTCAACGCTGACGTGTATTGCTATGACATGTTTTACCAGAAAGGGCCGACACCGTTTCTTCACTGGTGCCAGCAGTATGGCGCAGTCCACTGTGCCGATGGGCTGGGAATGCTGGTGGCGCAAGCCGCCCATGCTGTTCTGCTATGGCACGGCGTCCTGCCGGCTATCGCTCCGGTCATCGAAACGCTGCAGCAGGAACTGAATGCATGAATCAGGCAATTCAGTTTCCTGACAGGGAATCATGGGATGTCGAACGGCAGGGCGTGGTTTTTCCCGCGCTGGTCAATGGGATGCAATTAACCTGCGCAATTTCAGGGCTGATCCTGCAGCAGCGTTTCGGCGCAGAGGGGCCAGCGCAGTGGCTGGCCGCCTTCCAGGAACATCGTTGGGATCTAGAGGAAGAGGCGGAAGCATTGATCCGCGATGGTCAGGAAGATGCTCAGGGCTGGATCTGGTTATCCTGATCCAGGTACTCATTTTTCCATTTCACATAGTTATTTGCTGAATACTTGAGCCCTTCCCGTTCCGCCTCTGTCAGGGGGCGGATCTGTTTGACCGGATTGCCAAAGTAAAGGTAGCCGCTTTCCAACTGTTTGTTCTGCGGTACCAGGCTTCCCGCACCAATCATGACGTCATCGCCAACGACGACACCATCTAATAAGATCGAACCCATGCCAACCAGTACGCGGTTACCGATAGTGCAGCCGTGTAGCATCACTTTATGACCAACAGTCACATCCTCACCGATGATCAGCGGATTTCCCTCCGGCTTATAAGAGGACTTATGGGTCACATGTAGAACGCTACCGTCCTGAATATTGCTGCGTTGACCTATCGATACATAGTTGACGTCGCCGCGAATGGCCACCAGAGGCCAGACGCTGACATCATCGGCAATTCTGACATCGCCGATGATGACGCTGGATGCATCAATCATGACGCGAAGACCGATTTGTGGGAAAAATGCTTTATACGGGCGCAGCTGAGCAGACATACAGACCTCAAAATACGGGAACATAAGAAGACTTTGGTGGCTTTTATCGCCGTGTGCAACCCCTGAAAACGGTGAAAATTGAGCAAATCGCGCAATTACGCGACGAAAAGGGTGAAAAATCACCACTCAGAAAAAAAGATCGAAAAAAGGCTTGTGCAAAAAACTGGGATCCCTATAATGCGCACCCACTGACACGGCAGATGTGAATCACTTCACACAAACAGCCGGTTCGGTTGAAGAGAAAAATCCTGAAATTCAGGGTTGACTCTGAAAGAGGAAAGCGTAATATACGCCACCTCGCGACAGAGCGCTAAAGCGCGTCGCAACTGCTCTTTAACAATTTATCAGACAATCTGTGTGGGCACTCAAAGTGACATGGATTCTTAACGTCCTCGGACGAAAAATGAATACCAAGTCTCTGAGTGAACATACGTAATTCATTACGAAGTTTAATTCACGAGCATCAAACTTAAATTGAAGAGTTTGATCATGGCTCAGATTGAACGCTGGCGGCAGGCCTAACACATGCAAGTCGAGCGGTAGCACAGAGAGCTTGCTCTCGGGTGACGAGCGGCGGACGGGTGAGTAATGTCTGGGAAACTGCCTGATGGAGGGGGATAACTACTGGAAACGGTAGCTAATACCGCATAACGTCGCAAGACCAAAGTGGGGGACCTTCGGGCCTCATGCCATCAGATGTGCCCAGATGGGATTAGCTAGTAGGTGGGGTAACGGCTCACCTAGGCGACGATCCCTAGCTGGTCTGAGAGGATGACCAGCCACACTGGAACTGAGACACGGTCCAGACTCCTACGGGAGGCAGCAGTGGGGAATATTGCACAATGGGCGCAAGCCTGATGCAGCCATGCCGCGTGTGTGAAGAAGGCCTTCGGGTTGTAAAGCACTTTCAGCGGGGAGGAAGGCAATAAGGTTAATAACCTTGTTGATTGACGTTACCCGCAGAAGAAGCACCGGCTAACTCCGTGCCAGCAGCCGCGGTAATACGGAGGGTGCAAGCGTTAATCGGAATTACTGGGCGTAAAGCGCACGCAGGCGGTCTGTCAAGTCGGATGTGAAATCCCCGGGCTCAACCTGGGAACTGCATTCGAAACTGGCAGGCTAGAGTCTTGTAGAGGGGGGTAGAATTCCAGGTGTAGCGGTGAAATGCGTAGAGATCTGGAGGAATACCGGTGGCGAAGGCGGCCCCCTGGACAAAGACTGACGCTCAGGTGCGAAAGCGTGGGGAGCAAACAGGATTAGATACCCTGGTAGTCCACGCCGTAAACGATGTCGATTTGGAGGTTGTGCCCTTGAGGCGTGGCTTCCGGAGCTAACGCGTTAAATCGACCGCCTGGGGAGTACGGCCGCAAGGTTAAAACTCAAATGAATTGACGGGGGCCCGCACAAGCGGTGGAGCATGTGGTTTAATTCGATGCAACGCGAAGAACCTTACCTGGTCTTGACATCCACAGAACTTAGCAGAGATGCTTTGGTGCCTTCGGGAACTGTGAGACAGGTGCTGCATGGCTGTCGTCAGCTCGTGTTGTGAAATGTTGGGTTAAGTCCCGCAACGAGCGCAACCCTTATCCTTTGTTGCCAGCGGTCCGGCCGGGAACTCAAAGGAGACTGCCAGTGATAAACTGGAGGAAGGTGGGGATGACGTCAAGTCATCATGGCCCTTACGACCAGGGCTACACACGTGCTACAATGGCATATACAAAGAGAAGCGACCTCGCGAGAGCAAGCGGACCTCATAAAGTATGTCGTAGTCCGGATTGGAGTCTGCAACTCGACTCCATGAAGTCGGAATCGCTAGTAATCGTAGATCAGAATGCTACGGTGAATACGTTCCCGGGCCTTGTACACACCGCCCGTCACACCATGGGAGTGGGTTGCAAAAGAAGTAGGTAGCTTAACCTTCGGGAGGGCGCTTACCACTTTGTGATTCATGACTGGGGTGAAGTCGTAACAAGGTAACCGTAGGGGAACCTGCGGTTGGATCACCTCCTTACCTTAAAGAACCTGCCTTTGTAGTGTCCACACAGATTGTTTGATAAATAATAAATTTCAAAATGTACTGCGAAGTGCATTGTGAAATTTTGCTCTTTAAAAATCTGGATCAAGCTGAAAATTGAAACGACACACTGTTTAAGTGTGTTCGAGTCTCTCAAATTTTCGCGACACGATGATGTTTTACGAAACATCTTCGGGTTGTGAGGTTAAGCGACTAAGCGTACACGGTGGATGCCCTGGCAGTCAGAGGCGATGAAGGACGTGCTAATCTGCGAAAAGCGTCGGTAAGGTGATATGAACCGTTACAGCCGGCGATGTCCGAATGGGGAAACCCAGTGCAATTCGTTGCACTATCGTTAACTGAATACATAGGTTAACGAGGCGAACCGGGGGAACTGAAACATCTAAGTACCCCGAGGAAAAGAAATCAACCGAGATTCCCCCAGTAGCGGCGAGCGAACGGGGAGCAGCCCAGAGTCTGAATCAGCTTGTGTGTTAGTGGAACGGTCTGGAAAGTCCGACGGTACAGGGTGATAGTCCCGTACACCAAAATGCACAGGTTGTGAACTCGAAGAGTAGGGCGGGACACGTGGTATCCTGTCTGAATATGGGGGGACCATCCTCCAAGGCTAAATACTCCTGACTGACCGATAGTGAACCAGTACCGTGAGGGAAAGGCGAAAAGAACCCCGGCGAGGGGAGTGAAAAAGAACCTGAAACCGTGTACGTACAAGCAGTGGGAGCACCTTCGGGTGTGACTGCGTACCTTTTGTATAATGGGTCAGCGACTTATATTCTGTAGCAAGGTTAACCGTATAGGGGAGCCGCAGGGAAACCGAGTCTTAACTGGGCGTTAAGTTGCAGGGTATAGACCCGAAACCCGGTGATCTAGCCATGGGCAGGTTGAAGGTTGGGTAACACTAACTGGAGGACCGAACCGACTAATGTTGAAAAATTAGCGGATGACTTGTGGCTGGGGGTGAAAGGCCAATCAAACCGGGAGATAGCTGGTTCTCCCCGAAAGCTATTTAGGTAGCGCCTCGTGAATTCATCTTCGGGGGTAGAGCACTGTTTCGGCTAGGGGGTCATCCCGACTTACCAACCCGATGCAAACTACGAATACCGAAGAATGTTATCACGGGAGACACACGGCGGGTGCTAACGTCCGTCGTGAAGAGGGAAACAACCCAGACCGCCAGCTAAGGTCCCAAAGTCATGGTTAAGTGGGAAACGATGTGGGAAGGCCCAGACAGCCAGGATGTTGGCTTAGAAGCAGCCATCATTTAAAGAAAGCGTAATAGCTCACTGGTCGAGTCGGCCTGCGCGGAAGATGTAACGGGGCTAAACCATGCACCGAAGCTGCGGCAGCGACACTATGTGTTGTTGGGTAGGGGAGCGTTCTGTAAGCCTGCGAAGGTGACCTGTGAGGGTTGCTGGAGGTATCAGAAGTGCGAATGCTGACATAAGTAACGATAAAGCGGGTGAAAAGCCCGCTCGCCGGAAGACCAAGGGTTCCTGTCCAACGTTAATCGGGGCAGGGTGAGTCGACCCCTAAGGCGAGGCCGAAAGGCGTAGTCGATGGGAAACAGGTTAATATTCCTGTACTTGGTGTTACTGCGAAGGGGGGACGGAGAAGGCTATGTCATCCGGGCGACGGTTGTCCCGGTTTAAGCATGTAGGCTGGTTATCCAGGCAAATCCGGATAATCAAGGCTGAGGTGTGATGACGAGGTACCACGGTACTGAAGTGACAGATGCCCTGCTTCCAGGAAAAGCCTCTAAGCATCAGGTAACATTAAATCGTACCCCAAACCGACACAGGTGGTCAGGTAGAGAATACCAAGGCGCTTGAGAGAACTCGGGTGAAGGAACTAGGCAAAATGGTGCCGTAACTTCGGGAGAAGGCACGCTGGTGTGTAGGTGAAGTCCCTGCGGACGGAGCTGAGACCAGTCGAAGATACCAGCTGGCTGCAACTGTTTATTAAAAACACAGCACTGTGCAAACACGAAAGTGGACGTATACGGTGTGACGCCTGCCCGGTGCCGGAAGGTTAATTGATGGGGTTATCCGTAAGGAGAAGCTCTTGATCGAAGCCCCGGTAAACGGCGGCCGTAACTATAACGGTCCTAAGGTAGCGAAATTCCTTGTCGGGTAAGTTCCGACCTGCACGAATGGCGTAATGATGGCCAGGCTGTCTCCACCCGAGACTCAGTGAAATTGAACTCGCTGTGAAGATGCAGTGTACCCGCGGCAAGACGGAAAGACCCCGTGAACCTTTACTATAGCTTGACACTGAACATTGAGCCTTGATGTGTAGGATAGGTGGGAGGCTTTGAAGCGTGGACGCCAGTCTGCGTGGAGCCAACCTTGAAATACCACCCTTTAATGTTTGATGTTCTAACGTCGACCCGTAATCCGGGTTGCGGACAGTGTCTGGTGGGTAGTTTGACTGGGGCGGTCTCCTCCCAAAGCGTAACGGAGGAGCACGAAGGTTAGCTAATCCTGGTCGGACATCAGGAGGTTAGTGCAATGGCATAAGCTAGCTTGACTGCGAGCGTGACGGCGCGAGCAGGTGCGAAAGCAGGTCATAGTGATCCGGTGGTTCTGAATGGAAGGGCCATCGCTCAACGGATAAAAGGTACTCCGGGGATAACAGGCTGATACCGCCCAAGAGTTCATATCGACGGCGGTGTTTGGCACCTCGATGTCGGCTCATCACATCCTGGGGCTGAAGTAGGTCCCAAGGGTATGGCTGTTCGCCATTTAAAGTGGTACGCGAGCTGGGTTTAGAACGTCGTGAGACAGTTCGGTCCCTATCTGCCGTGGGCGCTGGAGAATTGAGGGGGGCTGCTCCTAGTACGAGAGGACCGGAGTGGACGCATCACTGGTGTTCGGGTTGTCATGCCAATGGCACTGCCCGGTAGCTAAATGCGGAAGAGATAAGTGCTGAAAGCATCTAAGCACGAAACTTGCCCCGAGATGAGTTCTCCCTGAGACTATAAGTCTCCTGAAGGAACGTTGAAGACGACGACGTTGATAGGCCGGGTGTGTAAGCGCAGCGATGCGTTGAGCTAACCGGTACTAATGAACCGTGAGGCTTAACCTTACAACGCCGAAGATGTTTTGGCGGATTGAGAGAATTTTCAGCTCTGATACAGATTAATCAGTACGTCTTAAAGACGGGCTGATAAAACAGAATTTGCCTGGCGGCACTAGCGCGGTGGTCCCACCTGACCCCATGCCGAACTCAGAAGTGAAACGCCGTAGCGCCGATGGTAGTGTGGGGTCTCCCCATGTGAGAGTAGGGAACTGCCAGGCATCAAATTTAGCGTGCTGATATGGCTCAGTTGGTAGAGCGCACCCTTGGTAAGGGTGAGGTCCCCAGTTCGACTCTGGGTATCAGCACCACTTTTTAGGTTAAAGTTCGGCACGTTGTAAAGAATTTGCCTGGCGACAATAGCGCGGCGGTCCCACCTGACCCCATGCCGAACTCAGAAGTGAAACGTCGTAGCGCCGATGGTAGTGTGGGGTCTCCCCATGTGAGAGTAGGGAATCGCCAGGCATCAAATAAAGCAAAAGGCCCAGTCGAAAGACTGGGCCTTTTGCTTTTGTGTTGTCTGTTGTTTGCCGATGAGCTGCTTTGCTGCCCAGGGAAAATCTAACTGGCATCGATATGAACGTTGCGCAGCAACGGGCCGGAGAGGGGGACAGGACGTTCGCCACCATTGAACGCCATGCAGAATTAAGTCCCACTCTTTCGACCAGACCTTTGGTGTCTATCGGTCCTGTACCCTGCACCTGAAAAATTTCCCGATAGCGATGGATGGCTTATTGCCAGCGGTCTCTGGCAGCCGCAAGGGCTAATAAAGTTGGCAATTATCAGTAAGAAGAAACTGATCACCAGATTAGAGCGGGGGAAGGTGTGGAGCAGATACAGGTGGTACGCCAGCCCTGTATCTGCTACCGGGAAGACCCCTAACGGGTCAGCGCAACGATCCCTAATGTGAGACCGGCTACCGCGGCCGCGCCCCCGGCGATTGCGCCTGCGGTTTCCCAGTTGTCTTCTGTTGTGCCTTTCATACAGGTATTGGTATGGACTAAGCGGCCTTGCGAGTCATAAACCGGTACGCAGGGAGAGTCATGGGCACAGCCTGCCAGCAGAGAGGCCAGCAGCGCCACGATTAAATACTTTTTCATGATATTACCTCTGGATAATCCGCGGGATTGCACTGAAAGCCAGTGCAGAACGGAATGGCTTATTTTATCACCACCCTTTGTCCGGCCCGGATGCCGAAATCATCTCAATATATGAGCCACGTAAATATCGTGAAGATAAGCAGGGGAATATGTAGAAAAGATGGAGAGAAAGGTCGTGACTCAGCGATACAGCATGCGAGGGAGGTTACCTGAGTGCGGGGCGTTTTACTGGTTGCCATTATTTCATGCAAAAAAAAGCGCCCTCAGGGGGCGCCTTTAAGACATAGCCGTATTATTCAACGTGCCGGGTAAAGCGTCGTCTTACGACCACAAAGAAGACCGGAACAAAGAAGATCGCCAGCAGTGTCGCGGTGAGCATCCCGCCCATCACGCCGGTGCCAACCGCATTCTGCGCTCCGCTGCCGGCACCATGGCTGATTACAAGCGGCATGACCCCGAGAATAAAGGCCAGAGAGGTCATCAGAATAGGTCGCAGGCGCATCCGCGATGCCTCCAGGGTGGCCTCAATGATCCCTTTCCCTTCTTTCTCCATCAGATCCTTGGCGAACTCAACGATCAGAATCGCGTTCTTCGCCGACAAACCGATCGTGGTCAGCAGGCCAACCTGGAAATACACGTCATTATTCAGCCCACGCAGCGTGGCGGCTAACAGCGCGCCAATGACCCCCAGCGGAACCACTAACATCACTGAGAAGGGGATCGACCAGCTCTCATACAGCGCTGCCAGACACAGAAAGACGACAATCAGCGAGATGGCATAGAGCGCAGGCGCCTGGTTGCCGGAGAGCCGTTCCTGGTAAGACATCCCGGTCCAGTCATAACCGATACCGCTCGGCAGTTTACTGGCCAGCGTTTCCATCAGCGCCATGGCTTCCCCGGTACTTTTGCCTGGCGAAGCTTCACCAAGGATCTCCATGGATGGCAACCCGTTGTAGCGCTCCAGGCGCGGCGAGCCATATATCCAGCGCGAAGTGACAAAGGCGGAGAACGGGACCATTTCGCCGTTAGCGCTACGAACATACATATTGTTAATATCGCTCGGTAGCATACGGAAGTGGGCATCAGCCTGAACGTACACTTTCTTAACGCGGCCGCGGTCAATAAAGTCATTGACGTAGTACCCGCCCAGCGCGGCTGATATCGTTTCATTGATATCGGAGAGTGATACGCCCAGCGCTTGTGCTTTCTCCTGATCGACATCCAGTTTGAACTGTGGTGTATCCTCCAGACCATTAGGCCGTACCCGGACCAGCTGATCCGGATGCTGTTTCACCATGCCCAACAGTTGGTTTCGCGCCTGCGTCAGGGCGGTATGGCCGAGTCCGCCCTGGTCGATCAGTTCAAAGTCGAAGCCGGTGGCGGTACCCAGCTCAATAATGGCTGGCATGTTGAACGGGAAAACCATGGCGTCTTTAATCTGGCTAAAGGCCACGGTGGCCCGCTTGATGATGGACTCCACGCTGTTTTTATCACCGCTGCGTGCTTCCCAGGGCTTCAGGCTGACAAACGCCATACCGGAGTTTTGTCCCTGGCCGCTGAAGCTGAAGCCGTTAACGGTAAAGACGCTTTCAACGTTGGCCTTCTCGTTATGCAGATAGTAGTCGGTTACGGTATCCAGCACCTTCTGCGTCCGCTCCTGAGTAGCGCCGGAAGGCAGCTGGATCATGGTCAGGAAGACGCCCTGATCCTCGTCGGGTAGAAAGGATGTAGGCAAACGCATGAACAACACGGCCATTCCCACGACGATCACCAGGTAGATCACCAGATAACGGCCTGTTCCACGCAGAATGCCGCTAACGCTGTTGGTATAGTGGTTAACGCTCTGGTCGAAGCGGGCATTAAACCAGCCAAAAAATCCTTTTTTCTCATGGTGTTCGGCCGATGCTGGCTTTAACAGTGTGGCGCAAAGTGCCGGCGTCAGCACCAGGGCAACCAGCACGGAGAGCGCCATGGCGGAGACGATGGTAATCGAAAACTGGCGATAAATCGCACCGGTGGATCCGCCGAAAAAGGCCATCGGGACAAATACCGCAGAAAGCACCATGGCGATACCCACCAGCGCTCCCTGGATCTGCGACATCGATTTTTCCGTCGCCTCTTTTGGCGAGAGTTTCTCCTCAACCATCACGCGCTCGACGTTTTCCACCACCACAATGGCGTCATCGACCAGCAGACCTATCGCCAGCACCATGCCAAACATCGTCAGCGTGTTAATGGAGTAACCAAACATCGACAGTACCGCGAAGGTGCCCAACAGCACCACAGGTACGGCAATGGTTGGAATGAGCGTTGCTCGCATGTTCTGCAGGAACAGATACATGACAAGAAAGACGAGAATAATTGCTTCAAAAAGCGTTTTGACCACTTCGTGAATGGAGATTTTGACGAAAGGGGTCGTATCATACGGATAAACCACCTTCATCCCCTGAGGGAAGTAGGGCTGCAGCTCGGCGAGTTTCGCTTTAATCGCAGTGGCGGTATCCAGCGCGTTGGCGCCCGTTGCGAGTTTTATCCCCAGACCAGAAGCGGGCTTGCCGTTAATTCTGGCGACAACGTTATAGTTTTCTCCTCCCAGCTCGATGCGGGCAACGTCTTTCAGATGAACGACAGACCCATCGGCGTTGACCCGCAGCGTGACCTTGCCAAACTCCTGCGGATCTTTAAGCCGCGTCTGAGCGATGATCGACGCGTTCAACTGCTGGCCCTTGAGCGCCGGCGTACCGCCGAGCTGGCCCGCAGCGATCTGATCGTTCTGGACCTGCAGCGCATTGATGACGTCAACCGGCGTCAGGTTGTATTTGTTCAGCAGGTTGCCATCCAGCCAGACGCGCATGGCGTATTGCGCACCAAACAGCTGCACATCGCCCACGCCGTTGAGGCGGCTAATAGGATCTTTGACGTTGGAGGCAACATAGTCAGAAATATCATCCTGGGTAGTGGTCGGGTTATCAGAGATAAAACCGGCGACCAGCAGGAAGCTGCTACTGGATTTCTCGACGCTAATCCCTTGCTGCTGTACTTCCTGGGGCAGTAGTGGCGTGGCCAGCTGCAGTTTGTTTTGCACCTGCACCTGGGCAATATCGGGATCGGTACCCGATTTAAAGGTGAGCGTAATGGTTACCGAACCTGCAGAGTCGCTGGTCGACGACATATACATCAGGTTATCGATGCCGTTCATATTCTGCTCGATAACCTGGGTAACGGTATCCTGTACGGTCTGAGCATCCGCGCCGGGGTAGGTGGCGGAGATCGCTACCGCTGGGGGGGCGATTGTCGGATACTGAGCTATCGGCAGCTGCAGGATGGCCAGGCCGCCGGCAATCATCATAATGATGGCCAGCACCCAGGCGAAGACCGGTCGATGAATAAAAAACTTAGACATGGCTGGGTATCCTTATTGCACGGCCGGCGCCGCACGCTCCGCTTCGGCTTTGACAGTGACGCCTGGACGGACTTTCTGTAAGCCGCTGACAATCACTTTATCGCCCGGCTTCAGCCCGCTGGTGATGAGCCACTTATCGCCAACGGCCTGAGTCGCGACTACTTCCCGGGTTTCAACCTGGTTTTTGTCATTCACCAGCATCACGGAGGCATCACCACGCGGCGTGCGGGTCACCCCTTGCTGTGGCACCAGGATAGCCTGCGGATCGACGCCTTCGTCTATGCGGGCGCGGACGAACATCCCCGGCAGCAGGACATGCTGCGGGTTAGGGAAGATAGCGCGCAGAGTAATTGAGCCCGTACTTTCATCAACAGTGACGTCAGAAAACTGCAGTGAACCTTTGAGCGGATAGGCCTGGCCGTTCTCCATGACCAGCTCAACGCTTTTGGTATCACCGCCGCGCTGCAGGCTTTCCTGCTTAAGGCGCATGAAGTCATTGCTGGACTCCGTCACGTCAACATAGATGGGATCGAGCTGCTGGACGGTAGCCAGGGCATCCGACTGGCCGTTGGTGACCAGCGCCCCTTCGGTGACGCTTGATTTGCCGATGCGCCCGCTAATGGGGGAGGTCACTTTGGTGTAGGCCAGGTTGATACGGGCCGTTTCCACGGCAGCTTTGGTGGCGATGACATCGGCATCGGCCTGGCGTGCGGTGGCCACTGCCTGATCGTATTCCTGCTGGCTGATATATTTAGTACCCAGCAGTGGAACATAACGTTTCACCGTCAAATGGGCGATAGCGGCTGCGGCTTCGGCTTTGGCCTCATCGCCTTTGGCGCTGTTCCAGGCTGCCTGATAGGTCGCCGGATCGATCTGATAGAGGGACTGGCCTGCTTCGACATCACTTCCTTCAACAAAATTACGCTTCAGGATGATACCGCTCACCTGGGGGCGGACCTCCGCTACGCGAAATGCAGAGGTTCGGCCCGGCAGTTCGGTGGTGACTGATAGCGGTGCGCTGTTCACGACATGGACCGTCACCTGCGGCGCCTGCGCATGGGGTTGCTGGTTGTCAGAATTATCGCAACCGGTTAGCAATAAGGCCGAGATAATTAAACCGGATAAAAGTGTCACTCTGGCGTGAGTCGTCATTGCGGTTCCTTATAGATTACGTACCAAATTCGGCGGCGAATCTGTGAAAGAAAGAGGGAATCAAAAAGCAGTTTGCCATCCTACAAATAAACGCCGTTGGATGTAAGGGATACTTATTTTTAAGCAATCAGCAAGGCACGCAAAAACAAAAAAATGGGCACCGTAGTATTGCGATTTATCGCAATTGTAAAACTTAATAAATAGACATTATTTCAGTGAATATGTTGGCTAATAATATTCACTTGAATAATTGATACTCTTTTCGGATCAGAATTAACTTGTCTGCATTTTTGCTAAATAATACCTCATGACAAATGCTAGATTAATTGTAATTAAGAAAATCCTATATTAGCTGTTTGTCGGGAAGTGGGGCCTTGTATGGCAAGAAAAACGAAAGAAGAGGCGCTGCGCACGCGTCAGCTCCTGATTGAATCTGCTATCCAGCAATTTGCCCTGCGGGGGGTGAGCAACACGACCCTGTCGGATATCGCTGATGCGGCGGGAGTGACTCGCGGCGCGGTGTACTGGCATTTTGCCAGTAAGACAGAGCTGTTTAATGAAATGTGGCAGCAGCAGCCACCGCTCAGGGATTTGATTCAGGCAAACTCAGCAAAAGCGAATGACCAGGAACCGTTAAGTTTTTTGCGGGAGCGGTTTATTGCCGGGCTACGCTATATTGCTGAGAATCCTCGCCAGCGTGCCCTGATGCAAATTCTCTATCAGCGCTGTGAGTTTTCCAAAGATATGCTATCCGAAAGTGAAATCCGTCAACGTATTGGCTTTAACTATTGTGTTATTGGTGAGATCCTGCAACGCTGTGTACGTAACAATATATTGCCAGCCGAAACAAATATCGAAGTCATCTTAATCGTCTTACATAGTGCTTTTTCCGGACTGATTAAAAACTGGCTACTCGACCCGCAACGTTTCAATCTTTATCAGCAGGCACCTGCGCTGGTGGATAATATAATGGCGGTAATATCAGCTTCTCGTATTGCGGTGGGACCTGCGCTACGGGTGGTGAACCAGTAGGCTATTCTATTGCTGTAAATAATAAAAAAGGCGCTTCCCCATGCCGAAGAGCGCCTTTTATATCAAGCAAGCAACTGACTAGTATCAGTTCATGCCGTATTTTTTCAGTTTTTTACGCAGTGTACCGCGGTTGATGCCCATCATCAGGGCAGCGCGGGTCTGGTTACCACGGGTGTATTGCATCACCATGTCCAACAGGGGCTGTTCAACTTCAGCCAGTACCAGCTCATACAGGTCATTCACATCCTGACCGTTCAGTTGAGCAAAATAGTTCTTCAGTGCCTGTTTAACCGAGTCACGCAGGGGCTTTTGAGTTACCTGATCCTGAGAGTTAACGGTAGAAACGGTCAGTACGTCAGAATTTACGCGTTGTTCGAACATAGTTCTGTCAGCTCTTTATTTCTATTACGCAAAATTTTCGAAGTATGCCTCCAACGCCTCCAGCTGTTCGCTGGCATCCTCAATGGCGTTGAATGTGCGCCGAAACTGGTCATCTGGAGCATGCTCCTGGAGATACCAGGAGACGTGTTTACGCGCGATTCGGTACCCTTTTGCTTGACCATAAAAGTCATGCAATTCCCGAACGTGCGCACAAAGCAAGCGCTTAACCTCTGCCAGCGGCAGCGGGGGCAGCAGCTCTCCAGTGTCCAGATAATGCTGGATTTCCCGAAAGATCCAGGGTCTTCCCTGAGCTGCACGGCCTATCATCAGGGCATCAGCCCCTGTATAGTCGAGCACAGCTCTGGCTTTAAGCGGGTCAGTAATGTCGCCATTCGCGATAATCGGAATGGAAACTTTCTGCTTAACTGCCCGAATACTGTCGTATTCAGCATCTCCGTTAAACAAGCAGGCGCGGGTGCGTCCGTGAATAGTCAGAGCCTGAATGCCACACTCTTCGGCCAGTTGGGCAATCTCTACGCAGTTACGGTGCTCCGGTTCCCAACCGGTGCGAATCTTGAGTGTCACAGGAACGTCCACTGCGTTAACGACCGCCGTCAGGATCGACTTCACCTGGTCGGGGTACTGCAAGAGGGCTGAACCTGCAAGCTTGCGATTCACCTTTTTCGCCGGGCATCCCATATTGATATCTATAATCTGGGCGCCACTTTCCACGTTAATCCGCGCGGCGGCAGCCATCTCTTCCGGTACGCTACCGGCGATTTGCACGGTACGAATACCGGGCTCATCAATATGCACCATCCGTAAGCGGGACTTGTCGCTTTCCCACACCTGTGGGTTAGAGGACATCATCTCGGAAACGGTTAAACCCGCTCCCATCTCGTAGCACAGCGTCCGGAATGGTCTGTCAGTGATGCCAGCCATGGGCGCTGCGATCAGGCGATTTCTGAGCTGGTGGTGTCCGATGCGCATGAGTTAAGAAATGACCATACTGTGACTGCAAGGCGGCGTATATTACGCATTTTTTGCACGAGATGAAAGGCCAAACTTTGAGCAATCCTCTGTTGCAGATCAATGAATCCGGGACTAGCGTAAAAGGGATGAATAAATACTTATATTAATCATTGATTTAATGGATGACGGATAATTTGTGTCCATTTATAAAATCATAAAACTTCTCGATTTTTCTTAGATTAACTCGCTGCTTTACGACATAAAACGCTGTTTTTGTAGTCAAAAAAGTACTCTGTAGTGCGATCTGTCTCTCATTTTCAGGCATTAATTGGTGGCTACTGGAAACAAAAATGCGGCCCGTAGGCCGCATCGCGCTTAGTTTTTCCGGCCGGTGATCCGGCACCACTCTTCTTTCTCAACTACCGGGTCGAGAGTGAAGAGGCCGGCGTAGGCTTCACAGACGCTCTCTGCCTGACTGGCAAGAATGCCGGAAAGCCCCAGCAAACCACCTGAAACGGGCAGGACGCTGATTAATGGTGCCAGCTCACGCAATGGGCCGGCGAGGATATTCGCGACCACCACATCGGCTTTCATGGCTTCTGGCTGATCCTGCGGCAGATACAGCTCAAGGCGTTCGGAAACGCCATTACGCTGAGCATTATCGCGGCTGGCCTGGATGGCCTGCGGGTCGATATCAATACCGATCGCTTTTGCCGCGCCCAGTTTCAGGGCGGCGATCGCCAGGATGCCCGAGCCGCAACCGAAATCAATGACCGTTTTGCCGGTGAGGTCGAGTCCATCCAGCCACTGCAGGCACAGGGATGTCGTCGGATGCGTACCGGTGCCAAAGGCCAGACCCGGATCGAGCATCACGTTGACGGCATTTTCATCCGGAACGTCGCGCCAGCTCGGGCAGATCCACAGACGCTCCCCGAAGCGCATCGGATGGAAATTATCCATCCATTCCCGCTCCCAGTCTTTATCTTCGAGCTGCTCGATCTTATGCGCGAATCCGGCGCCCAGCAGTGGGTGCTGCTCCAGTTGGGCAACGACCGCTTTCATGTCGGTTTCGGCATCGAACAGGCCGATTACGTCGGTATCGCCCCACAACCGGGTTTCTCCAGGCAGTGGCTCAAAGACCGGCGTATCGTGCGTATCCTGAAAGGTGATAGAGACCGATCCGGCCTCCATCAGCGCATCGCTAAGATCTTCAGCGTTCGCGCCGGTGGTATTTAATTTCAATTGGATCCATGGCATAGCAAAACTCTTTATTTATCAGTAGTCAAAATGGGGGCCTGTGGGGCGGAACGACCGAAACGGTTCCCCGCCACAAACGCCAGCAAACTCAGCAGCAGCGCGGGAACTATCGGGTGAAAGCCCAGAAGCTGCACTTTCAACGTCGCCAGTACGGCATACAGGACGCCGCCCACAATCATCGCGCTTAGCGCGCCAGCCGCGTTGGCGCGTTCCCAGTAAAGGCCCAGCACCAGCGGCCACAGGAAGACGGCTTCCAGGCCGCCGAAGGCCAGCAGGTTCAGCCAGATTATCATCTCCGGCGGCCGCCAGGCCGCGAGCAGCAGCAAGACTCCCAGCAGGAGCGTGATGCCGGCGGACATGCGTTTAAGCCGCTTTTCGTTAGTCGCCTGATCCGGCCGCCAGTTCAGGTACAGATCTTTGATGATCGTAGCGGAACTTTGCAGAAGTTGGGCATTGATCGTCGACATAATTGCCGCCATCGGCGCGGCAAGGAAGATCCCGGCGGCAAAGGGCGGAAGCACTTTAACCATCAGCGTCGGGATCACCAGATCCGGCACGGTTAAATCGGGGATCACCGCCCGGCCTAATGCGCCAGCCAGATGCATACCAAACATCAGGATCGCCACCACGATGGTGCCGATAATGATGCCGCGATGTACGGCTTTGCTGTCTTTGTAGGAGATACAGCGCACTGCGGTATGTGGCAGACCAATAACGCCGAAGCAGACCAGCACCCAAAACGAGGCCATAAATGTTGGCGAGAGGATATCCTCCGCGCCCTGCGGAGAGACCAGCTTGACGTCGATCGACTGCAGCGTCTCTACCGCGTGACCGATGCCGCCAGCCGCGTGGATCACGCCCGCCAGTAGCACGATCGTGCCGATCAGCATCACCATACCCTGCATCGTATCGTTGAGCACGCTGGCGCGAAAGCCGCCATAGGCGGTATACAGCGCAATGCTTATCCCAAAGATCAACAGTCCGGTGTCGTAGGGAATACCCGCAGCCGTCTCCAGCAGCCGGGCGCCGCCTATAAACTGAACGGTCATGGCGCCGACAAAGGCCACCAGCAGACTCAGGCTGGCGAGCCAGACCAGCAGGCGGCTCTGGTAGCGCGCAAACAGCATGTCATTGAGAGTGACGGCATTATAGCGACGCGCAAGGATAGCGAATTTTTTTCCCAGTACGCCCAGCGACAGCCAGATGGCGGGGAGCTGGATCATCGCCAGTAGCACCCAACCCAGGCCGTATTTATAGGCGGCGCCCGGCCCGCCGATAAACGAGCTGGCGCTGATATAGGTGGCGGTTAGCGTCATGGCCAGCACGAAGCCGCCCATCGAGCGGCTGCCAAGAAAGTACTCATTGAGAAAGCTACCTGAGGCGCGTTTTCTCATGGCATAGAGGGATAAACCGAACACCACCACCAGGTAGGCGATCAGGGGAATAATGACCTCAAACTGCATCATCGTCCTCCAGAGAAATATCGCGAAAAACCAGCTTGACCATCGCCCAGCACAGCAAAATAAACAGCAGCGGTACCAGCAGGCAGGCCATTTCAAACCAGTGGGGCAGGCCGGTAAAACCGATAGCGACCCCCGGCAGATACGCCGCCGCCAGCCAGGCAGCAAGATAGAGAAGGGTCAGCCACAGCGCCCAGCGCGCTTCTTTGTGGGCCTGAACAAAGCGTTTGTCCATTTTTTGTCCCTTGAGGATGAAGAAAGCGGGGATTGTACCGCATGGCATAGATGAGGAGAGAGAAAAAGAAAAAAGGCCGGATTAACCGGCCTTTTGCAGCGAGTACAGGATTATTTTTCCTGCAAACCGAGTTTTTTCTCCAGATAGTGGATGTTAGTGCCACCATGCTGGAAGTTCTCGTCGCTCATAATGCGCATCTGCAGATCGACGTTGGTTTTGATGCCATCGATGATCAGCTCCTGCAGCGCATTCTTCATGCGGGCAATCGCCACGTCACGGCTTTCGCCGTAGCAGATCAGTTTGCCGATCATGGAGTCATAGTACGGCGGTACGGTGTAACCGGCGTAAATATGAGATTCCCAGCGCACGCCAAAGCCACCCGGCGCGTGGAAACGGGTGATTTTGCCCGGGCTCGGCAGGAAGGTGTTCGGGTCTTCGGCGTTGATACGGCATTCCACCGCATGGCCGCGAACCACCACTTCATCCTGCTTGATGGACAGCGGCTGGCCAGCTGCGATACGCAGCTGCTCTTTGATCAGATCAACGCCGGTGATCATCTCAGTTACCGGATGCTCTACCTGAATACGGGTGTTCATTTCAATGAAGTAGAACTCGCCGTTTTCGAACAGAAACTCGAAGGTACCCGCCCCGCGGTAGCCGATATCGACACAGGCTTTCGCGCAACGCTCGCCAATGTAGCGACGCAGTTCCGGGGTGATGCCCGGCGCCGGCGCTTCTTCGACCACTTTCTGGTGACGGCGCTGCATGGAGCAGTCGCGCTCAGCCAGATAGATAGCATTACCCTGACCGTCTGCCAGCACCTGAATTTCGATGTGGCGTGGGTTTTCCAGGTATTTCTCCATGTAGACCATGTCGTTGTTGAACGCCGCTTTGGCTTCCGCTTTGGTCATGGAGATGGACTGAGCCAGTTCAGCGTCGCTACGCACAACGCGCATACCGCGACCGCCGCCGCCGCCGGAGGCCTTGATGATCACCGGATAGCCGATACGTTTGGCATGGGCGCGGTTAGCGTCCATGTCGTCGGTCAGCGGGCCGTCAGACCCCGGCACGGTTGGAACGCCGGCTTTCTTCATCGCGGTGATCGCGGACACTTTGTCGCCCATCAGGCGGATGGTGTCGGCTTTCGGGCCGATGAAGATAAAGCCGGAGCGCTCAACCTGTTCAGCAAAGTTGGCGTTCTCAGAAAGGAAGCCATAGCCCGGGTGAATAGCTACCGCGCCAGTGATCTCAGCGGCACTGATAATAGCCGGGATGTTGAGATAGCTTTTTACGGACGGAGCCGGACCGATGCAGACCGTCTCATCCGCTAACAATACGTGTTTTAGATCGCGGTCCGCAGTGGAGTGCACAGCAACAGTCTTGATGCCCAGTTCTTTACAGGCACGCAGGATGCGCAGTGCAATCTCACCACGGTTAGCGATGACAATTTTATCCAGCATGTTCGCCTCGTTACTCGATAACTACCAGCGGCTCGTCGAATTCTACTGGTTGGCCGCTTTCGATCAGAATGGCTTTCACCACGCCGGCTTTGTCGGCTTCGATCTGGTTCATCATTTTCATCGCTTCGACGATGCACAGGGTGTCGCCCACGTTAACTTTCTGGCCAACTTCCACAAACGCTTTTGCGTCCGGGCTCGGCGTGCGGTAGAAAGTACCAACCATCGGGGAACGTACGATGTGACCACTGATTTCCGCTTTCGCCGGCGCTTCAGCGGCGGCAGCTGGAGCGGCAGCCACCGCGGCAGGTGCCTGAGGCTGCATCATCGGCGCAGCATACGCCTGCTGCATAACCGGATAGCTTGCGGCCGGTGCAGAGCGGCTGATGCGAACAGACTCTTCGCCTTCAGAAATTTCCAGTTCGGAGATACCTGATTCTTCAACCAGCTCGATCAGTTTTTTAATCTTACGAATATCCATGAGTGGGTTCCGTACTCTTTGTTTAGTGTGATTGTGACAGGCGTTTTACCGCCGTCTGTAAAGCGTATGAATAGCCGTCCGCCCCCAGTCCGCAAATGACGCCAGCGGCGACATCTGACAGATACGAGTGCTGGCGGAAGGGTTCGCGTGCATGCACATTGCTCAGGTGAATCTCGATAAACGGGATGTTCACGGCAAGCAACGCATCACGGATTGCTACGCTGGTGTGCGTGAACGCGGCCGGATTAATCAGGATATAGTCCACGTTGTCTTTAGCCTGATGAATTCGGTCGATTAACGCATACTCCGCGTTGGACTGCAGGTGATCCAGGCTCACATTCAGCGCCGCCGCTTCAGATGTTAAACGGTTAACAATTTCAGCCAGCGTGAGGGTGCCATACTTCTCAGGCTCGCGCGTTCCGAGCATGTTAATGTTTGGCCCATTCAAAAGCAAAATGTGAAACTTGTCTACCATCGTGTGGCGATCTCCTGCCATTTTCGGGTAAAAAACAACATATACCTTCAATGCGCCCTTGTCACCTTTTCCGGGTCAGAAAACCCCGTCAGGAAAACCAAAGTCGCACATTATAACGATTTCGTAGCAATTGGCAGCTAAATACTGGTCTTATCAGGGAAGATTATCAACCGCTATCTGAAAAAGAGTCACGGTTGATAAAGGATCTGCGGGAAACTGCACATTACCGGATTCAGCGCCACCACTGGCGGAACTTCTTATAACGCCATACCAAAAGCACCACCGCCAACAGGGCATAAATGAGGGGCTGGGGTGAGACGATCTTTACTGACCACAGGTAGTGAATCGGCGCGAGGATCGCCACCAGATAGACGAAGTTGTGTAAAAGTTGCCAGCGACGACCCAGTTTTCGCTGCATCGCCTGCGTCGAGGTTACCGCCAGCGCCAGGAGAATCGCCCAGCAGACCATGCCTAACGTCAGGTAGGGGCGAGTGATAATCTCCGAGCCCAGCAGCGCCAGATTGTTAATGCCCAGCTCCAGTAAGGTATAGCTGGTCAGGTGCAGCGTCGCCCAGGCAAAACACCATAAACCTAACAGGCGGCGAACGCGAATCAATAATGGCTGCTTCGCATAGCGCGCTAGCGGAGATACCAACAGCGTCGCCAGCAGAAACTTAAGCGCCATTCTGCCGGTAAAGTGCTGGATATCCTTGGCCGGATCGGCGCTAAAGTAGCCCTGGTGCCCGGCCCAAAATAACCAGATCAGCGGCAAAAAACCCGCCAGGTGAAGTAAGACTTTTAACCAGGCGATCTGTTTGACGGTGAAACGCACTAGAAGTTCTCCCGCAGGTTCATGCCGCGATACAGTGAGGCCACTTCGTCGGCATAGCCGTTGAATAGCAGTGTCGGCTGACGCTTCACGTCGAGTACGCCGCCGGCCCCGATAAACCGTTCGCTGGCCTGCGACCAGCGGGGGTGATCGACATGGGGATTGACGTTGGCAAAGAAACCGTATTCGTCGGGTGCCGCCATATTCCAGGTAGTTGGCGGCCTGTCGCGAGTCAGTTCGATGCTGACGATGGATTTTATGCCTTTAAAACCATACTTCCACGGTACAGTCAGGCGGACCGGCGCGCCGTTTTGCGGCGGCAGCGCTTTGCCATATACACCGACGGTAAGCAGTGTCAACGGATGCATTGCTTCATCCAGGCGCAGCCCTTCCACATAAGGATAAGCGAGTCCCCCGCCGATAAAACGATCTTTCTGCCCTGGCATTTGCTCCGGGGCGTAGAGGGTTTTGAAGGCTACATAGCGTGCGTTGCTGGTGGGCTCCACCAGCGCTAACAGTTTATGCAGCGGGAAACCGACCCAGGGAACTACCATCGACCAGGCCTCCACGCAGCGCATACGGTAAATGCGCTCTTCCAGCGGAAAGCGTTTGGTCAGATCGTCATGGTCAAGGGTCAGCGGCTTCGCCACTTCACCGCCGATGGCCAGTGTCCAGGGATCGGTGCGCAGGCTACCTGCGTTCGCCGCCGGATCGGCTTTATCGAGGCCGAATTCATAAAAGTTATTGTAACCGGCAACCTTATCTTCCGGGGTAAGCGTCAGCTTTGACTGCCACTCGGCGGGCCTGGCAAAGTCGAGTGCTTTGCCGGCCGGAGCCGGCGGGCGATCGTGACCTTTAAACCAGTCCAGCAGATCGGCCTGTGCGGTAGCGGGTAGTGAAAGCGCGGTCGCGCTGATGCCCAGTATTTTCAGCACCTGGCGCCGCTTCAGCATAAAAACGGATTCGGCCGTGACGTCGGCTTCCGTCAGTATTTTTCTTTTCATGGTGTTCTCCGTCATGCGTTTCCCTAAGCATGACGGAGACGGCGATTTATCGCGAATATGTCACGAAAAATTGCACATTAAGGATATCAAACGCCGCCCTGCCAGGTGCGCAGAAGACCAGGAATCATCGGAAAGTGGCACAAGACGTTTCCTTTACCGCGCATGACCCGGCATCTTTATCAGGCAAAAGGGGTCACAAGGTAAATCCTCAATACTGTGCGCCGCTGGCGCGGGGTTGCCATCCAGCGTCTAAAATTAAAGCGCCTGTGGTGCAGGCCGTAGGTGGGCGACGATTGGCAAATTTTTTCTGCCGACTATACTCGCTATCGGCATACTTTCGCCGATAATACGCATTCCATTGCCAGACTCGCCATCTTTGATAGTATGCGTCGCGCTTTAAAAGGTTAATGCTAGCGGCAAGGCGCGCGCCGGCAGGGGGCCTGATGGTTCATCGGGCAGTTATTCACTCGCGGAGTTAACACAGGGATGCGATTAACGACGAAGTTCTCAGCCTTTATCACGCTGCTAACTAGCCTGACCATCTTCGTCACGCTGATTGGTGCTTCGCTGAGTTTTTATAACGGTATTGAGAACAAGGTCGCAAACCGTGTGCAGGCGGTGGCAACGATGCTGGATAACCGGCTCATCACTACCTCGTTTGACCGGCTTGAGCCGCAACTGGATGAGCTGATGACGCCGATCGAGATCGTGCATATCGATTTCATGCTGAACGGCAAGCCGCTCTACAGCCATTCCCGACCCGATAGCTATCGCCCGCTCGGCAGCCATGAGCAATTCCGTGAGATCACGGTTCCGTCGCTTAAACATCCTGGTATTACGCTGCATCTGGTCTACGTTGACCCGATGGTGAACTATTTCCGTTCACTGTCGATCACGGCTCCGTTGTCGATCTCCATTGGCTTCATGGTGGTGATTATTTTCTTCGCTGTTCGCTGGATCCGCCGCCAGTTAGCTGGCCAGGAGCTGCTTGAGCTTCGTTCCACGCGCATCCTGAGCGGCGAGCGCGGACCACAGGTGCGCGGGTCGGTCTATGAGTGGCCGGCCAGCACCAGTAGCGCGCTGGATATGTTGCTGTCGGAGCTGCAGTTTGCCAGCGATCAGCGCAGCAGGATGGATACCCTGATTCGCTCCTATGCGGCACAGGATTCCAAAACCGGCCTGAATAACCGCCTGTTTTTTGATAATCAGCTGGCCACGTTACTGGAAGATCAGGAGAAGGTGGGCGCCTACGGCATTGTCATGATGATCCGTCTTCCGGAGTTTGATTTGCTGCGGGACAACTGGGGACGGGCGGCAGCCGAAGAGCATTACTTTACGCTTATCAACCTGCTCTCTACCTTTATTATGCGTTATCCCGGCGCACTACTGGCGCGCTATCATCGTAGCGACTTTGCCGTGCTGCTGCCGCATCGTACGTTAAAAGAGGCGGATAGCATCGCTGGACTGTTGCTGAAGGCCATGGACGCGCTGCCACCGACGCGCATTCTTGATCGTGACGATATGATGCATATCGGCATTTGTTCTTTCCGCAGTGGGCAATCGACAGCGCAGGTCATGGAACATGCAGAAGCGGCGACGCGTAATGCGGTGTTGCAGGGTAGCAACAGCTGGTCGGTCTATGATGACACCCTTCCGGAGAAAGGCCGCGGTAACGTCCGCTGGCGGACGCTGATCGAACAGATGCTCAGTCGCGGCGGGCCGCGGTTATATCAAAAACCTGCTGTCACCCGTGACGGGCGGGTGCATCACCGCGAACTGATGTCGCGGATGTACGACGGTAAAGAAGAGGTGATTGCAGCGGAATACATGCCGATGGTGCTGCAGTTTGGTTTGGCGGAGGAGTATGACCGCCTGCAGGTGACGCGCCTGCTGCCATTTTTAGGCTTCTGGCCCGAGGAAAACCTGGCTCTGCAACTGTCGGTAGAGTCGCTGATCCGTCCGCGTTTCCAGCGCTGGCTGCGCGATGCCCTCATGCAATGTGAAAAATCGCAGCGTCAGCGGATTATTTTTGAACTTGCTGAGGCAGATGTTTGTCAATATATCGGCCGCCTGCAGCCCGTTATGCGATTGGTTAACGCCCTGGGCGTTCGGGTGGCAGTGGTTCAGGCGGGATTAACCCTGGTGGGAACCAGCTGGATCAAACAGCTGGATGCGGAAGTGATCAAACTGCATCCAGGGTTGGCGCGCAACATCGAAAAGCGCAGCGAGAACCAGCTGCTGGTGCAAAGCCTGGTAGAAGCTTGTAAAGGCATGCCTATGCAAGTTTTTGCCACGGGCGTACGCAGCCGTAGCGAGTGGTTGGTACTGTCTCAATGCGGTGTCACGGGCGGGCAGGGGGAATTTTTTGCCGCCTCACAGCCACTTGACACAAATGTGAAAAAATATTCGCAAAGATACTCGGTTTGATCTGCCGTTTAGCGTGATTTCACGTAGAATAACGCGCGCCATCGTGAAGGGGGTGTGCTTGTCTACCTGCCGGATCATCGCAATGTAAATGCCAGTGAACCTCCTTTGACAGGTTACAAATTCAGGCGTGGAGCGCTGCTGAAGATTTCAGCAATGAACGAAGCCGGAAAAATTTGTAACAAAGGAAATGAACTGCACTAATTTTCACCGCAGCAGGTGATTTTTGCGCCTTGTCGCTGCTGCGTGTGGTTGGTAAAGTAAGCGGATTTTGTTTTCCGCCCCAGCTTTCAGGATTATCCCTTAGTATGTTAAAAAAATTTCGTGGCATGTTTTCCAATGACCTGTCCATTGACCTGGGTACCGCGAATACCCTTATTTACGTAAAAGGACAAGGCATCGTATTGAATGAGCCTTCCGTGGTGGCCATTCGTCAGGATCGTGCCGGATCGCCGAAAAGCGTCGCTGCCGTGGGTCATGAAGCGAAGCAGATGCTCGGCCGTACCCCGGGTAATATCGCGGCGATCCGCCCGATGAAGGATGGCGTTATCGCTGACTTCTTCGTGACGGAAAAAATGCTGCAGCACTTTATTAAGCAAGTGCACAGCAACAGCTTTATGCGCCCGAGCCCGCGTGTGCTGGTCTGCGTGCCGGTTGGCGCCACCCAGGTAGAACGCCGTGCCATTCGCGAATCCGCGCAAGGCGCAGGCGCTCGCGAAGTGTTCCTGATTGAAGAGCCGATGGCGGCAGCGATTGGCGCAGGCTTACCGGTTTCTGAAGCAACCGGCTCTATGGTGGTGGATATCGGTGGTGGTACTACCGAGGTGGCGGTCATCTCCCTGAACGGTGTGGTCTACTCCTCTTCGGTACGTATCGGTGGTGACCGCTTCGACGAAGCTGTCATCAATTACGTGCGTCGTAATTATGGCTCCCTGATCGGTGAAGCGACCGCCGAGCGTATCAAGCACGAAATCGGTTCGGCTTACCCGGGCGATGAAGTACGCGAGATCGAAGTTCGTGGCCGTAACCTGGCGGAAGGCGTGCCACGCGGCTTTACCCTGAACTCAAACGAAATTCTTGAAGCGCTGCAGGAACCGCTGACCGGCATCGTGAGTGCGGTTATGGTTGCCCTTGAGCAGTGCCCGCCGGAACTGGCTTCTGATATCTCTGAACGTGGGATGGTTCTCACCGGCGGTGGTGCGCTGCTGCGCAACCTGGACCGTCTGTTAATGGAAGAAACCGGTATTCCAGTCGTGGTTGCAGAAGATCCGCTGACCTGCGTAGCGCGTGGCGGCGGCAAGGCGCTGGAAATGATCGACATGCACGGCGGCGACCTGTTTAGCGAAGAGTAGTCAGCCTGAAGGTCCGGGGTGGCATACGAGCTGCCCCTGGTCTTTACTGACACGAGAATACGCATAGCCTATGAAGCCAATTTTTAGCCGTGGCCCCTCGCTACAGATTCGCCTTATTCTGGCGGTGCTGGTGGCGCTTGGCGTGATTATCGCCGACAGCCGCCTGGGTACGTTTAGTCAAATCAGAACGTACATGGATACAGCCGTCAGCCCTTTCTACTTTGTCTCAAATGGTCCCCGGGAATTGCTCGACAGCGTATCGCAGACGCTGGCTACCCGCGACCAGCTCGAACTGGAAAATCGCGCGCTGCGTCAGGAGCTGTTATTGAAAAACAGCGATCTGCTGATGCTTGGCCAGTACAAGCAGGAGAACGCGCGCCTGCGTGAGCTGCTTGGCTCGCCGTTGCGCCAGGACGAGCAAAAAATGGTGACGCAGGTCATCTCAACGGTCAACGACCCCTACAGCGATCAGGTGGTTATTGACAAGGGCAGCGTGAACGGCGTCTACGAAGGCCAACCGGTTATCAGCGATAAAGGCGTGGTGGGGCAGGTCGTGGCCGTGGCGAAAATGACCAGCCGGGTGCTGCTGATCTGCGATGCCACTCATGCGCTGCCGATCCAGGTTCTGCGTAACGACATTCGTGTGATTGCCGCCGGTAACGGCTGTACCGATGATCTCCAGCTTGAGCATCTGCCGGCGAATACCGATATTCGCGTCGGCGACGTGCTGGTGACCTCCGGTCTTGGCGGCCGTTTCCCGGAAGGGTATCCGGTCGGGGTAGTCTCCTCGGTGAAACTGGACACCCAGCGCGCCTATACCGTGATTCAGGCGCGTCCGACGGCCGGGCTGCAGCGCTTGCGCTATCTGCTGCTGCTGTGGGGCGCCGATCGCAATGGCGCTAACCCGATGACCCCGGAAGAGGTTCATCGGGTGGCTAACGAACGTCTGATGCAGATGATGCCGCAGGTACTGCCTGCGCCGGATGCGATGGGGCCGCAGATGCCGGCGCCTGCCACCGGGCTGACGCCCTCTCAGCCGTCGCAGCCTGCAGGGGGGCAATAGTGGCAAGTTACCGTAGCCAGGGACGCTGGGTTATCTGGCTCTCGTTTCTTATCGCGCTATTGCTGCAAATTATGCCCTGGCCGGCAGACATCAGCGTTTTCCGGCCCAACTGGGTATTATTGATCCTGCTTTACTGGATCCTCGCGTTGCCGCACCGGGTGAACGTGGGGACGGGCTTCGTGATGGGGGCTATTCTTGATCTCATCAGCGGTTCAACGCTCGGCGTTCGCGCGTTGTCTTTAAGCATCGTCGCCTATCTGGTGGCGCTGAAGTATCAGCTGTTCCGTAATCTGGCGCTGTGGCAACAGGCGCTGGTGGTCATGCTGTTATCCCTGGCCGTGGATATCATTGTTTTCTGGGCAGAGTTTTTAGTGATCAACGTCTCTTTCCGTCCGGAAGTATTCTGGAGTAGTGTAGTAAACGGTGTCCTCTGGCCATGGCTCTTCCTGCTGATGCGCAAAGTGCGTCAGCAATTTGCCGTGCAATAAGGTTGATATGACAACTCTGTATCTCGCTTCTGGTTCCCCGCGTCGGCAGGAACTGCTGACTCAGCTTGGTATCGCTTTCGAGCGTCTGGTTCCTGGCATTGAAGAGCAGCGCCAGCCGCAGGAGAGCGCCCAGCACTATGTCACTCGCCTGGCGCGCGAAAAAGCGCAGGCCGGAGTGGCGATGGCGCCGCGTGATTTGCCCGTGCTGGGGGCGGATACGATTGTTATTCTTAACGGCGAAGTGCTGGAAAAACCGCGCGATGTTGAACACGCTGCAGCGATGCTGCGTCTGCTTTCCGGCCACACCCATCAGGTCATGACCGCGGTGGCGCTGGCGGACAAGCAGCAGACGCTGGACTGTCTGGTGGTCACGGAAGTGACCTTTCGGCAGCTTAGCGAGCAGGATATCGCCAATTATGTGGCCAGCGGCGAGCCTTTAGATAAAGCAGGTGCATACGGTATTCAAGGGTTGGGTGGTTGCTTCGTCAGGAAGATTAATGGCAGCTATCACGCCGTAGTCGGCTTACCGCTGGTGGAAACGTATGAGTTGCTCAGTAACTTTAACTCACTGCGTAAAGAAAAGGGATAAAGATGACGGCTGAATTATTAGTTAACGTAACGCCATCCGAAACGCGCGTTGCGTATATTGATGGCGGTATTCTGCAGGAAATCCATATTGAGCGTGAAGCGCGACGCGGAATAGTAGGCAATATCTACAAAGGTCGTGTTAGCCGAGTGCTGCCCGGAATGCAGGCGGCTTTTGTAGATATTGGTCTGGATAAGGCGGCGTTCCTCCACGCCTCCGATATCATGCCGCATACCGAGTGCGTCGCCGGTGAGGAGCAAAAGCAATTTACCGTGCGCGATATTTCGGAGCTGGTGCGCCAGGGGCAGGACCTGATGGTCCAGGTGGTTAAAGATCCGCTGGGGACCAAAGGTGCGCGTCTGACCACTGACATAACCCTGCCTTCCCGTTATCTGGTCTTTATGCCAGGCGCCTCTCACGTGGGCGTCTCTCAGCGTATTGAAAGCGAAGCCGAGCGCGAGCGGTTGAAAAAGGTTGTCGCAGAATACTGTGATGAACAGGGCGGGTTTATCATTCGCACCGCTGCGGAAGGCGTTCACGAGCAAGAGATGGCCGCGGATGCCGCCTATCTTAAGCGTGTATGGACCAAGGTGATGGAGCGTAAAAAACGCAACCAGACCCGCTATCAGCTGTATGGCGAACTGGCGCTGGCCCAGCGCGTGCTGCGTGATTTTGCCGATGCGCATCTTGACCGTATTCGCGTTGACTCGCGACTGACCTACGAAGCGCTGCTCGAATTCACCGCCGAATATATCCCGGAAATGACCAGCAAGCTGGAACACTACAGCGGCCGTCAGCCGATATTCGATCTCTTTGACGTTGAGAACGAAATTCAGCGCGCGCTGGAGCGTAAGGTCGAGCTCAAGTCCGGGGGCTATCTGATCATCGATCAGACCGAGGCGATGACCACCATCGATATCAACACCGGGGCGTTTGTCGGGCACCGCAATCTTGACGATACTATCTTCAATACCAACATTGAAGCCACCCAGGCGATAGCCCGCCAGCTGCGTTTGCGTAACCTCGGCGGTATTATCATCATTGATTTCATCGACATGAACAATGAAGATCATCGTCGACGGGTGCTGCATTCTTTAGAGCAAGCGCTGAGTAAAGATCGGGTGAAGACCAGCATCAACGGCTTCTCCCAGCTGGGGCTGGTGGAGATGACCCGTAAACGCACTCGCGAAAGTGTGGAGCATGTGCTGTGCAACGAGTGCCCGACCTGCCACGGACGCGGAACGGTAAAGTCGGTCGAAACGGTATGCTATGAGATTATGCGGGAGATCGTTCGCGTACATCATGCTTATGATTCCGATCGCTTCCTGGTCTATGCTTCCCCTGCGGTGGCGGAAACCCTGAAAGGGGAAGAGTCGCACGCGCTGGCGGAAGTGGAAATCTTTGTCGGCAAGCAGGTGAAGGTACAAATTGAGCCGCTCTATAATCAAGAGCAGTTCGATGTGGTTATGATGTAAGACACCGCGTCATTGTGCGGCTGACAAGGAGAGAGGCGTGAGGCGACTGCCCGGGATTTTATTGCTCACCGTGGCAACATTGATTGTTATCGTCGCGCTGCTGGTGAGTGGCTTGCGTCTCGTGTTGCCTCAGCTCGACGCCTGGCGTCCACAGCTGCTGGAGAAGATCTCCACGCTTACCGGTGCGCCGGTGGACGCCTCGCAGATCAGCGCCAGCTGGCAAAATTTTGGTCCAACGTTAGATGTCCGTGATATTCATGTCGGTCTGAAAGATGGCGGCACAATGGCGGTAAAGCGCGTGACCCTGGCGCTGGACGTTTGGCAGAGCCTGCTGCATATGCGCTGGCAGTTCCGCGACCTCACTTTCTGGCAGTTGCAGGTCCATACTAACACTCCTATTCAGACTAACGACGGTGGTGACAGCCTGAAAGGCGACCGCATCAGCGATCTCTTTTTACGTCAGTTCGATCACTTTACTCTGCGCGACAGCCATCTGAGCTTCCTGACCCTTTCCGGCCAGCGGGCGGAGCTAGCGGTTCCACAGCTGACCTGGCTTAACGGCAGGAACCGTCACCGCGCCGAGGGGCAGCTCAGTCTTTCCAGTCTCACCGGCCAGCATGGCGTCATGCAGGTGCGGATGGATCTCCGTGATGAGGATGGCCTGCTGAATAAAGGCCGGGTGTGGCTGCAGGCTGACGATATTGACGTCAAACCGTGGCTGGGTCGCTGGATGCAGGACAATATTGCCCTGAAAAGCGCCCGCTTCAGCCTCGAAGGTTGGATGACCATTGAAAAAGGCGATGTGGCCAGCGGCGATGTATGGCTGAAAAAAGGCGGCGCCAGCTGGCAGGGCGATAACGAAGTCCATCATTTGTCGGTGGATAACCTGACGGCGCATCTCTCCCACGATAAGCAAAGCTGGGGCTTCTATATTCCTGATACCCGGATCGCTATCGACGATAAACCGTGGCCAAGCGGCGCGCTGGCGATGGCCTGGATCCCGGCGCAGGACGTCGGTGGCAATGATGGTCAGCGAAGCGATGAATTACGCATTCGCGCCAGTAACTTAGCCCTCACTGGCCTCAGCGGGTTACAGCCGTTTGCCGATAAACTGGCACCTTCCCTGGGCGAACTCTGGCGTACCACGCAGCCCAGCGGCAAAATCAATTTGCTGGCTCTCGATATTCCCCTGCAGGCGACCGAGAAAACACGCTTTCAGGTGCAGTGGAGCGATCTGGCGTGGAAGCAGTGGAAACTTCTGCCGGGGGCGGAGCACTTTTCTGGCAGTCTCGCTGGCAGCGTTGAGCACGGGGAACTTCGCGCCCGGATGGCGAAGGCGCTGATGCCGTATGCTGGCGTTTTCCGCGCGCCGCTGGAGATCGCCGCTGGCGAAGCCACGCTCAGTTGGGTGAAAAACGACAAAGGGTTTATGCTCGATGGCCACGATATTGACGTGCAGGCGACGGGCGTACGCGCCCGCGGCGGCTTCCGTTATCTGCAACCGCAGGGGGACGACCCGTGGCTGGGTATTCTGGCGGGCATCAGCACCAATGACGGTGGCCAGGCGTGGCGTTACTTTCCGGAAAACCTGATGGGTAAAGCGCTGGTGGATTACCTCAGCGGCGCGATTAAAGCGGGGCAAGCCAGCGATGCGACGCTGGTGTATGGCGGCAATCCGCATCTATTCCCGTATCCGCATAATGAAGGCCAGTTCCAGGTTTATGTCCCGCTGAAGAACGCCACTTTTGCCTTTCAACCGGACTGGCCGGCGCTAACCGGGCTGAACATCGACCTCAATTTTATCAACAACGGCCTGTGGATGCGGGCGGATAAAGCGATGCTCGGCAACGTGACTGCCAGCAATCTTGATGCCGCGATCCCGGACTATGCGCAGGAAAAATTGCTGATTGATGCCGATATTAAAGGCCCGGGTAAAGAGGTTGGACCTTACTTCAACACCACGCCGCTGAAAGAGTCGCTCGGGGCGGCGCTGGATTCCCTGCAGCTGGATGGGGATGTGAGCGCTCGCTTACATCTTAATATTCCCCTTGACGGCGAAATGACTACCGCAAAAGGCGATGTGCACTTAAAAAATAACAGCCTGTTTATCAAGCCGTTAGATACTACACTGCATAACCTGAGCGGTGATTTCAGCTTTGTGAATGGCGATCTCAATAGTCAGACGTTGAGCGCGACCTGGTTTAATCAGCCGCTGAACCTCAATTTTTCCACCCGCGAAGGTGAAAAAGCCTTTCAGGTGGATGTCGGGATGAATGCCAACTGGCAGCCGTCGCGCACCGGGCTGCTGCCGAAAGCTGTGAATGAGGCGCTGAGCGGCAGCGTCCCGTGGGATGGCAAGGTCGCTATCGAACTGCCGTACCATGGCAATGCCAGCTATAAGGTCGATATCAACGGCGATTTGAAGAATGTGAGCAGTCGCTTACCTTCGCCGGTCAGCAAGCCCGCCGGCGAACCCCTACCAGTCAAAATTAACGTCGTCGGCGGCCTGAACAGCTTCGACCTGACCGGCTCCGTCGGGGCGAAGAATCATATTAACAGCCGCTGGTTGCTCAATCATAAGCTGACGCTGGATAGAGCGATCCTTACCACGGACAGCAAAGGTCTCTCTCCGCTGCCGGACCAGTCTGGCGTTGAGCTTAATTTGCCGCCGATGGATGGTGCGCAGTGGTTGGCGCTCTTCCAGAATGGAGCGGCAAATGAAGTCAGCAGCAGTGTGCTCTTTCCATCACGCATTGTGCTGCAGACGCCGTCGCTGGCGCTTGCCGGTCAGCAATGGAATAACGTCAGTCTGATGTCGCAGCCGGTCGCCGGCGGCTCCCAGGTTGAGGCGCATGGACGTGAGATCAACGCCACCCTGACGATGCGTGATAACGCTCCGTGGCTGGCAAATGTGCGTTATCTCTATTTCAACCCGACCAGCGCCAGCGGCCAGGCCGGGACGGGGAATGCGGTTCCGCAGGCAGAAACGCGGCTGGATTTCCACGGCTGGCCCGACCTACAGCTGCGCTGCGCCGAATGCTGGCTGTGGGGACAAAAATATGGCCGTATCGACGGCGATGTGACGATCAAGGGCGATACCTTAACGCTTACCAACGGCCTGGTGGATACCGGGTTTGGCCGGCTGACAACCGACGGCGTGTGGGTGAACGCGCCTTCCGGGGTACGCACATCGCTAAAAGGCAGACTGCATGGCAATAAAACGGATGAGTTTGCGGATTTCTTCGGCGTTTCCACGCCGGTGAAGGATTCGTCGTTTGATATCGACTACGATCTGCACTGGCGCGCGCCGCCCTGGTCGCCAGATGTGGCGTCGCTCAATGGCATCATTAAAAGCCACCTGGGCAAGGGGCAGTTCACCGATCTGAGTACCGGACACGCAGGACAACTGCTGCGTTTGCTGAGCGTCGATGCCCTGCTGCGCAAGCTACGTTTTGACTTTAGCGATACCTTCAGCGAAGGCTTTTACTTCGACTCGATTAACAGTACGGCATGGATTAAGGATGGCGTACTGCATACCGATGATACCCTGGTAGATGGCCTTGAAGCGGATATTGCTATGAAAGGATCGGTCGATCTGGTGCGTCGCCAGCTGGATCTGCAGGCGGTAGTCGCGCCGGAGATCTCCGCGACCGTCGGCGTGGCAGCGGCCTTTGCCGTCAACCCCATCGTCGGCGCGGCGGTGTTTGCCGCCAGCAAGGTGCTGGGGCCGCTGTGGAACAAAGTCTCGATACTGCGCTATCGCATCACCGGCCCGATTGACCAGCCGCAGATCAATGAAGTGCTGCGCCAGGCGCGCAGCAACAAAAAGCAATGATTTGACGATTGCCGGGAATTGCCGCAATCTCAATAGATAGCCTTCTGTATTTCCGCCTGTCAGGCGGCAACAAACGAGTAGCATAACAATGAGTCTGAACCTGGTAAGTGAACAATTACTATCGGCAAATGGCCTGAATCATCAGGATCTGTTTGCCATTCTTGGTCAACTGACCGAGCGCCGCCTCGATTACGGCGATCTCTATTTTCAGTCGAGCTATCACGAATCCTGGGTTCTGGAAGACAGCATCATTAAAGATGGGTCGTACAACATTGACCAGGGCGTAGGCGTGCGCGCCGTCAGCGGCGAAAAAACAGGTTTTGCTTATGCGGACCAGATCAGCAAGCTGGCGCTGGAGCAGAGCGCCCAGGCGGCGCGGACCATTGTACGCGAGACCGGCAATGGCAAAGTACAGACCCTCGGCGCCGTAGAGCATACTGCCCTTTACACCAGCATCGATCCGCTGCAGAGCATGAGTCGGGAAGAGAAGCTGGATATTCTGCGTCGGGTGGACAAAGTCGCCCGGGCAGCGGACAAGCGAGTGCAGGAGGTTTCAGCCAGCCTGAGCGGTGTTTATGAGCTGATTTTGGTGGCCGCCACCGACGGCACCCTGGCGGCCGACGTCCGTCCGCTGGTTCGTCTTTCCGTCAGCGTGCTGGTGGAAGAGGACGGCAAGCGCGAGCGCGGCAGCAGCGGTGGCGGTGGACGTTTTGGCTATGATTATTTCCTCGCCTCCCAGGATGGCGACGTGCGAGCCGATGCCTGGGCAAAAGAAGCGGTGCGCATGGCGCTGGTTAACCTCTCGGCGGTCGCTGCGCCGGCGGGTATGCTGCCGGTGGTGCTTGGCGCCGGCTGGCCTGGCGTCCTGCTGCATGAAGCGGTTGGCCATGGGCTGGAAGGTGATTTCAACCGTCGCGGCACCTCGGTCTTTAGCGGCCATATGGGAGAACTAGTGGCCTCTGAGCTGTGCACCGTGGTGGATGACGGTACCATCGTCGATCGTCGTGGTTCGGTGGCCATCGATGACGAAGGCACGCCGGGGCAATACAACGTGCTGATTGAAAACGGTATCCTGAAAGGCTATATGCAGGATAAGCTCAATGCGCGCCTGATGGGCGTCGCACCGACCGGCAATGGTCGTCGCGAGTCGTATGCGCATCTGCCGATGCCGCGTATGACCAATACCTATATGCTGGCGGGCCAGTCGACGCCGCAGGAGATTATTGAGTCGGTCGACTATGGGATCTTTGCGCCTAACTTTGGCGGCGGGCAGGTGGATATCACCTCCGGTAAATTCGTCTTCTCCACTTCCGAGGCCTATCTTATCGAAAAAGGGAAGGTCACGAAGGCCGTGAAAGGGGCCACGCTGATTGGCTCCGGCATTGAGACCATGCAGCAGATTTCGATGGTGGGCAACGACCTGCGCCTGGATAACGGCGTCGGCGTCTGCGGGAAAGAGGGCCAGAGCGTACCGGTGGGCGTCGGCCAGCCGACCCTGAAGGTCGATAACCTTACCGTCGGCGGCACCGCCTGATCCTTACCAGGTTCCCGGCACCGCCGGGAACCGCTTCATCGGGCGATTCCGCGCCCGTGCATCCCCTGATAAATTTTTGCCACGTCGACAAAATACTCCGTCAGATAGTTGATGCAGACCTGCACTTTCAGCGGCAGTTTATCCTTTTCCGTATACAGGGCATAGACCGGTCGCGGATCGGATTGATAGCTGGGCAGCAGGATCTCCAGCTCACCGTGGTTGATCTCCTCGATCGCCCACATCAGCGGTACGTAAGCGATGCCCACCCCAGCCGTCAGCCAGCGCACCAGGGTCATGGGATCGTTGGTTACAAAGCGACCCTGCGGGGTTACCCGGGTTGAGATCCCTTCCGGGGCAATAATTTCAAATTCGTTGTCCGGCCGCACGCTATATTCCAGCCATGCATGGCTGGTCAGGTCGGCCGGTTTTTCCGGATAGCCCGCTTGTGTCAGGTAGCTTTTGGCGGCGCATAACACCATCGGCATTGAGCCCAGGCGGCGGGAAAAGAGGCTGGAATCCTGCAGCGCGCCAACGCGGATAACCACGTCAAGGCCATCGGCGATCAGGTCTGGCGCAGGTATGCCGGTGACCAGATTTACGGAGAGTCCAGGGTATTCTTTCAGCATCTCCGCGGTTATGCGAGCCAGGACATTTTGTGCCATAGTTGAAGAGCAGCCGATGCGCAGCGTCCCGATTGGCGTGTTGTTAAATGCGTATAATTGCTCATGGACATCCTGCGCTTCAAAGAGCATCCTACGGCAGCCCTGGTAATAGATTTTACCGGCTTCTGTTAAGCCAAGGCTGCGGGTGCTGCGGTTAAGCAGCTTCACCTGCAGTTCATCCTCCAGTTTAGCAACGGTCTGGCTGATCGAGGAAACGCTCATCTGAAGCTGGCGGGCCGCCGCGGTGAATGAACCTAATTCGACCACTTTGGCGAAGACGGACATGCGTTTTAATCGTTCCATTATTCACTCTGGCTTAAAAGTGATTTAGATCACACATTATAGATAATGCTGCAATTGTTACGTTAATATATTGTTAGCTACATAATAAACGCATCTCGCTCACTACCTGTACGCTTCTTATTCAAGGTCATCATGAGTCTGTTTCCTGTCATCGTGATTTTCGGCTTATCGTTTCCGCCGATCTTCTTCGAGTTACTGTTGTCGCTGGCCATCTTCTGGCTGGTGCACCGGTTGCTGGTTCCGACCGGCATCTACGATTTTGTCTGGCACCCTGCACTGTTTAATACGGCGCTTTATTGCTGCCTTTTTTATTTGATATCGCGCTTGTTCGTTTGAGGTTGATGTGAAAACACTAACAAGAAATATCCTCCGTACCGCTATTACCGTGATACTGGTCATTCTGGCCTTTGTGGCGATTTTCCGCGCCTGGGTCTATTACACCGCCTCGCCGTGGACGCGGGATGCGCGCTTTAGCGCTGATATTGTGGCCATTGCACCGGATGTCTCGGGGCTGATTTCCCAGGTAAACGTCAAGGATAACCAACTGGTTAAGAAAGACCAGGTATTGTTCGTTATTGACCAACCTCGTTACCAAAAAGCGTTGGATCAGGCAGAGGCCGATGTCGCCTACTACCAGACGTTAGCCCAGGAGAAACGCGTTGAAGCCGGTCGACGCAATAAGCTCGGCGTACAGGCGATGTCGCGGGAAGAGATAGACCAGGCGAATAACGTGCTGCAAACCGTTGAGCATCAGCTGGCGAAAGCCGTGGCCAGCCGCGATCTGGCCAGGCTGGATCTGGAACGCACGGTGATCCGCGCCCCTGCGGATGGCTGGGTGACCAACCTGAATGTCTATAACGGAGAATTTATCACCCGCGGTTCTACTGCAGTGGCGCTGGTGAAAGAGAATACCTTTTACGTCATGGCCTATCTGGAAGAAACCAAGCTGGAAGGCGTCCGCCCCGGTTACCGTGCAGAGATTACCCCGCTTGGCAGCAGCAAAACCATGAAAGGCACCGTGGACAGTATCGCCGCGGGGGTGACCAACGCCAGCAGCAGCAGCGACTCGAAAGGCATGGCCTCGGTCGACTCTAACCTTGAATGGGTGCGTCTGGCGCAGCGTGTGCCGGTGCGTATTCGCCTCGACCACCAGCAGGGAAACCTGTGGCCGTCAGGCACTACCGCGACGGTCGTCATCACCGGTAAAGAAGACCGTGACACCAGCCAGGCTAACTTCTTCCAGAAACTGGCTATGCGCCTGCGCGAATTCGGTTAATCGCTATGGGGACATATACCATTGCTCCCCGGCACCTCCGCTTTGCTATTAAGCTTGCATGCGCGGTGGTGTTGGCGCTGTTCGTCGGTTTCCATTTTCAGCTCGAAACGCCGCGCTGGGCGGTGCTGACGGCGGCGATCGTCGCTGCCGGGCCAGCGTTTGCCGCCGGGGGAGAGCCGTACTCTGGCGCGATTCGCTATCGCGGGATGTTACGTATTGCCGGGACCTTTATTGGCTGTATTGCCGCGCTGGTCATTATCATCCTGATGATCCGCGCTCCTCTGCTAATGATGCTGGTTTGCTGCCTGTGGGCTGGGTTTTGTACCTGGATCTCCTCGCTGGTCAAGGTCGAGAACTCCTATGCCTGGGGGCTGGCCGGGTACACCGCGCTGATTATCATTATCACTATCCATACTGATCCGATGCTGGCGCCGCAGTTTGCCGTTGAGCGCTGCAGCGAAATTGTTATCGGTATTGTTAGCGCCATCGTCGCTGACCTACTGTTCTCTCCGCGTTCGATTAAAAAAGAGATCGACCTTGAGCTGGATAACCTGCTGATTGCGCAATATAAGCTGATGCAGCTATGCGTTGCGCATGGCGACAAAGAGGAAGTGGATCAGGCCTGGGGAGCACTGGTGCGTCGCACTGCGGCCCTGGAAGGCATGCGTAGTAACCTGATTATGGAATCTTCACGCTGGGCGAAGGCGAATCAGCGTCTGAAAGCCATCAATACCCTTTCGTTAACGCTTATTACCCAGGCTTGTGAAACCTACCTGATCCAGAACTCGCGCCCGGAAATGGTGACGGATGATTACCGCGAACTGTTCGCCGAGCCGGTTGAGACGGTTCAGGATGTCCACCAGCAGCTGAAGCGTATGCGCCGGTTCCTGACCTGGAAAGGCGAGCATAATACGCCAGTCACGATCTATAGCTGGGTGGGTGCCGCTACGCGCTATTTATTACTTAAGCGTGGCGTGGTCGGCAACACCAAGATCAGCCGCATCGAAGAGGGCGTATTGCGTGGCGAAACGGTGGTCAAAGTAGAGTCCGCCGAACGTCATCACGCGATGGTAAACTTCTGGCGCACCTCCGTCTCCTGTATTCTCGGGACGCTGTTCTGGCTGTGGACGGGCTGGACTTCAGGCAGCGGCGCGATGGTAATGATTGCCGTGGTTACCGCGCTGGCCATGCGTCTGCCGAATCCCCGAATGGTGGCGATAGATTTCCTCTACGGCACCCTGGCGGCGTTACCGCTGGGCACCTTGTACTTCCTGGTGATCATGCCGGCGACGCAGCAGAGCATGCTGCTGCTCTGCATTAGCCTGGCGGCGATGGCGTTCTTTATCGGGATAGAAGTGCAGAAAAGGCGTCTCGGATCGTTGGGGGCGCTGGCGAGCACCATTAACATTCTGGTGCTGGATAATCCGATGCAGTTCCAGTTCAGTCAGTTCCTCGACAGCGCGCTGGGGCAGATTGTCGGTTGTTTTCTTGCCCTGATGGTCATTCTCATTGTCAGGGATAACTCACGGGCCAGAACCGGTCGGGTGCTGTTGAACCAGTTTGTCTCGGCGGCGGTTTCTTCGCTGACCACCAACTCGGCGCGTCGCAAAGAGAATCATCTGCCCGCACTCTATCAGCAGCTGTTTTTATTGCTCAATAAATTTCCTGGCGATGTCGCTCGCTTCCGTTTGGCACTGACGTTGATTATCGCCCATCAGCGCCTGCGTGATGCGCCCGTTCCGGTAAATGACGATCTGTCGGCGTTCCATCGACAGTTACGCCGTACTGCGGATCATGTGATTTCCGCCGGCAGCGATGATAAGCGTCGGCGCTATTTCACTCAGCTGCTGGCTGAGCTTGACGTCTACCAGGAGAAGCTACGGGTTTGGGAGGCCTCGCCGCAGGTGACCGAACCGGTGCGGCGACTGGTGGAGATGCTGCACAAATACCAGCATGCGCTGACCAGCAGTTAACCCGTAAACCGACGCTCAGGCGTCGGTTTTTTTATCGCTATACTTAACGGCGACAGGAATAGAATACGGGAGGGCTGCCATGACCACCTATACGTTTGATTTTGACGAAATTGCCGAACAGCAGGATTTCTATCGCGAGTTTTCACGAACCTTCGCACTGGCTCACGATAAGGTGAATAATCTCGATGCGCTGTGGGATGCGGTGACCGGTGGGATGTTGCCGTTACCGTTGGACATTGAATTTATTCATTTAAATGACAAGCAGCGTCGGCGTTTTGGCGCACTGATTTTATTATTTGATGAAGCAGAGGAAGAGCTGGAGGGGGAGTTGCGCTTTAACGCCAGACAGCGATAAAAAGTCGAACCGTTTTGCCGGTAAACATCGTATTGACGTTCTGGGGGAAGGCGCCATTATCCCCATATTTATAGACCCAGGGCAGCGAACGTGGTGGTGAGGCGCTGTCGTTCGTGGTCAGCGTTTAACGAAAAGGTATTGGCCCCTTAATTCTGCGCAATACGTTAAAGGGAACTGCATTTTTATCTAAAAAGCTGATGGATTTGATGCAAAAAGCGCATTATTCACCGTTATTTTTCGGTAATACACTGCCTGAACCATGAATGCATATTTTATTTGATCTGCGTTTTGCAGGTCTTATCCAGGACGCCAACCATGAAAACCCTTCCTTTTATACTGACCAGTGGCCTGATGCTGGGCTCCATTGCGGCGACGACTTACGCCGCGGAACTCCCCGGTTACGCTGATGGCGCGCAGATTATGCGCGTAGATCATACCCGTGGCCGTATTGATACCTTCAATGGCGTGGTTTACAGCCAGATTAAAAATGCGGTTTCCGTTCGTCAGATGCATATGTCTTTGCTGGTGCCGCGAAACCACGATCTGAAGCCCGCCATTGTTTACTTCCCTGGCGGTGGATTCACCAGCGCGGCATGGGATAAATTTATCGAAATGCGCATGGCGCTGGCGCAAGCCGGGTTTGTCGTCGCAGCAGCAGAATACCGCACTGTGCCAGACACGTTTCCGGCACCGGTTGTCGATGGCAAAGCGGCTATCCGCTATCTGCGCGCGCACGCAGCGGAATATGGCATTGATCCTAAACGTATCGGCGTGCTGGGCGATTCTGCAGGCGGCTATATGGCGCAGATGATGGCGTTAACTCAGAGTGAGAAAAGCTGGGAACAGGGCGATTTTCTCGACCAGTCCTCTGCGGTTCAGGCGGCAGTGACGCTATACGGCATCTCTAACCTGTTGAATATAGGTGAAGGCTTCCCACCTGAGATTCAGAAAGTGCACGCCTCGCCTGCCGTGACGGAAGCGCTCCTGGTGCATGGCAGTGCATTTCGCAACTGGCCTGGCGCTACGATTGGCAGCGACAGACAAAAAGCACTCAATGCCAGCCCGATGGGGCATATTGCCCGTAACGAACCGCCGATTTTGATTATGCATGGCAGCGCTGACTCTCTGGTGTCACCCGTACAAAGCGCCCAGCTTTATAAGGCATTAATAGCGAAAGATAATAAGGCAGAGTATGTGCTGATCGAAGGCGCTGAACATGGTGATGATAGCTGGTATCAGAAGCCGGTTATCGACCGGGTCGTTAACTGGTTTAAAGCGACACTCGGCGCACCGCTACATACTGCCGATAGGTCGAAAGATAAAGATGCCAACCTGTAACTCGTTGTTCCGTTGTGGAAACGGAACGCGTTATCTGACCAGGTTTTGCGATAAGCAAAAAAAAGCCCCCGACAGGCGGGGGCAAGTCGTCGAAATAAGACGACGAGGGTTTATTTGTACAGCTCAGCGGTGGCGTGCCAGCTATCGCCGGTACGTGCTTCAATAATACGGTAGCTGCTGGCGCCTTCTTTCTCGGCTTTAGCCGCCAGTTCCTGACGCATGTCCATTGGCGCACTGCCTACCTGGGAAACGGAGATGGTACCCATGGATTGCAGATTTTGGGCTTGCTCTGCGTTCACTTGCTGAACAGCCGCGCTGGCACCGAAAGAGAGAAGGGAAGCCAGGCCAAGGGATGCGATGATCATTGCGCGTTTCATAATCTTTACTCCAGTCTTTGTTTTGCCGCGGCAGGGCGATGTATGAGGCCGGGCCGCGGTAGAGAATTTTTGTCAGGTTAACCGTTGACGTCTAAAACTTATTTATACAGCTCAGCAGTGGCATGCCAGTGGTCGCCAGTGCGGGCTTCGATAATCCGGTAAGAAGAAGCCCCTTCTTCCTGCGCTTTTTTGTTCAGCATTTCATGCATATCCATCGGGGAGGATGCTACCGCGCCGACGGAAACCGTGCCGATAGCCTCGCGGCCCTGGGCCTGCTCGCTGTTGATAATATCAGCGGCGAAAGCGCCAAATGACACGACAGAAAGGATACTGAGAGCAGCTACAGCGGTTTTGATTTTCATGATGTTCACCTCGTCGAATCTTTTTGTTGGGGGTCTTTGTTTCGTGACCCTCATCACAAAACCAAGTATACACTAATCACCAAAAATATTAATACCATGCTAATTGTTTTGTGCGTTAATAGTTACAATGGATTGCGCTTTTTATAACGGATAAGAATTAAAAATGACATGTTAGCGACAGCGATAAGATTTATTTCTAATAAAATCATATAGGTATTCGAATTTGATCTTTTGTGCGTTTTACGCTTTTCCCGTTAGTAAAAGAACGTATAGGCATCGTAAATGACACTAATTGTTAAATAGTTGTTGTCGTAGGAGAGGGGGAGAGAGGCAAAAAGGAGGGGAAGTCGCCCTCTGACGATAGCCAGAGGGGAATACTCAGAGTTCCTGCTCGAACAGAACCAGAATGGCGTCGTGCAGATCTTTCACCGTAAAACCGCGCGCCGGGGTGGTAAAGATGGTGTCATCCCCGGCGATGCTGCCGAGAATACCTTCCGCCTTGCCCAGCGAGTCGAGTAGACGCGCGATCAGCTGTGCGGCACCGGGGCTGGTATGAATCACCACTACGGCATCGTTATAGTCGATATCCAGCACTAAATTCTTCAGCGGGCTGGAGGTGGTCGGTACACCAAGCTCGGCAGGCAGGCAATAGACCATTTCCATTTTGGCGTTACGGGTACGCACCGCGCCAAATTTGGTGAGCATGCGGGAGACCTTCGATTGGTTGATATTCTCGAAGCCCTCTTCCTGCAGCGCCTGGACGATCTCTCCCTGCGAGCTGAATTTCTCTTCTTTAAGTAGCGCTTTGAACGCTTTAACCAGTTCTTCTTGTTTTGCCGAACTTCGCATAAGTCACCCAGATTATGGTGGTAAAATCAACATCATTATGCATAACCATGAATTTTTATGCAAATAATCCGCGAAAGGATAGGTCAATAATGTTATGAAGGGGGCATATTTTAGCAAAAAAAACGTATAAGGAACATGTTCTCATCACAACGCTTAAAGCCATGTAAAAGTAAATGAAATGTTATTGAGTTGGTGTTGTTTTGCGCAACTGGCTGGGTGTATTGTAACCAATAGTCGATCCGGTACTTCGCTTTGCTGGATGGTCAGTCAGGAAGCATAAAGTGCGCCGCTGTTCTATTGCTACGCACAATAATGCATTCTTCAGCCATAATCATTGTAATTGTTCATCTTGTGAATTAAGGTCCAGGCGACGGAATAACGAAAGACTAAATTAACCATAATAAGGAGTTTAGGATGAAAGTTGCAGTCCTTGGCGCCGCCGGTGGTATCGGCCAGGCGCTTGCCCTACTACTTAAGACCCAACTGCCTTCAGGTTCAGAGCTCTCGTTGTACGACATCGCTCCGGTTACGCCGGGCGTGGCGGTAGATCTAAGTCATATCCCCACAGATGTAAAAATTAAAGGATTTTCCGGTGAAGATGCTACCCCGGCGCTGGAAGGCGCGGATGTGGTGCTGATCTCCGCGGGCGTGGCGCGTAAGCCCGGCATGGATCGTTCCGACCTGTTTAATGTGAACGCGGGTATCGTTAAGAACCTCGTGCAGCAGATTGCCAAAACCTGCCCGCAGGCCTGCATCGGCATTATCACCAACCCGGTGAATACCACCGTGGCCATCGCCGCTGAAGTACTGAAAAAAGCCGGCGTGTACGATAAAAACAAGCTGTTCGGCGTCACCACGCTGGACATTATCCGCTCCAATACCTTTGTGGCGGAGCTGAAAGGTAAATCGGCAACCGAGGTGGAAGTCCCGGTCATTGGTGGTCACTCCGGGGTGACTATTCTGCCATTACTGTCGCAGATCCCCGGCGTTAGTTTTAGCGATCAGGAAGTGGCCGACCTCACTAAACGTATTCAGAACGCCGGTACCGAAGTCGTGGAAGCGAAAGCAGGTGGCGGATCGGCAACGTTGTCGATGGGGCAGGCGGCTGCCCGTTTTGGTCTCTCTCTGGTACGTGCGATGAAGGGAGAAAAGGGCGTGGTGGAGTGCGCCTACGTGGAAGGCGACGGCCACTATGCGCGTTTCTTCTCCCAGCCGCTGCTGCTGGGAAAAAATGGTGTAGAAGAGCGTCAGTCTATCGGCAAACTTAGCGCCTTTGAACAGCAGGCGCTGGAAGGTATGCTGGACACCCTGAAGAAAGATATCGCCCTCGGCGAAGACTTCGTTAACAAGTAACCTCGCACGTTCAAAAAAGCCGGAACCGTTGTTCCGGCTTTTTATTACCTCACTTTTCGCCTCAATGCGCCAGCCGTCGGGCAAATCTGCTAAAATCCCCGGCGTTTTAAGCCACCAGCCATGAGGACAGCGTGAAAAAGATCGAAAGAAAACAGACCCGGGACCAAATCGCGCAGATGATTCGCTACCAGATCCTTTCCGGTGCGATGAAGGCTGGGGATGAGCTGACGCAAGAGAGCATCGCGGAACAGCTGGGACTTTCACGTATGCCGGTTAGGGAAGCGCTGCAATCTCTTGAGCAGGAAGGGTTTCTGGTGCGCTTGCCTAACCGGCATATGCAGGTCTCCACATTGGCCGTTGAGGATGTGAGCCATATTTTTCGCGTTATCGCGGTGATGGCCGCCGAACTGTTTGCCCTCGTGCCGGCGAATCAGGGGGAAGTGCTGCGTGCGCGAGCCCAGGAGCTGGCGCGTCCGGGAGAGAATACGCGCGAACTGGCGTTCCATCAGCTGCTGATTTCCTATCTTGATAATCGCTATCTGGCGAAGGCGTATCAGCAATTTTTGGATGGTTATATTTCTTATGTCATTCTGTATCTGAAAGAGAATGGCCAGGAATCGGCTCTGATACTGAGCGAACTGGCCAGCGCCATCGGCAATGGCGAAGGCGGAAAAATTGCCCAGACAACGCAGCGTTATTTCCTTATGCTTGCGGAAATTATGCGTCAACATATGAAGGATTGGGAAAGTGCAGAAGCCTAAATTAGGGAAAATTAAGCTTCTTTCCGCGAAGGAGCAGGTGGCGGCAGTTTTGCGTAAAGCGATCCTGTCGCGGGATTTAGTGGAAGGGCAGGAGATTACCCTTGAAGGGATTGCCCGACTGGTAGGCGTTTCCAGCATGCCGGTACGCGAAGCGTTTCAGATTTTAGCCGCCGATGGTCTGATTCAAGTGCGGCCGAATAAAGGCGCGGTGGTGCTGGGGATTAATGAGCAGACCATCCGCGAACATTATGAAATTCGCGCCGTACTGGAAAGTGAAGCCGTGGCGAAAGCTTCTCGTCCAGGAACTGATATTTCACGTATCGCTCAGGTTCACTATGCCGCAGAGAAGGCGCTGGCAGAAAATAATTCTGCTGAATATTCCGACCTGAACCAGGCTTTCCATATGGAGATCTGGAGCGCAGCGGGAAATGAAAAAATGAAGATGCTGCTCTGCAACATGTGGAACGGCCTGTCGATGGGACATAAGGTCACCGAAGAAGAGTATGCCGTTATCTCTATTCGCGAACATAAAGCGATTTTACAAGCGCTTGAGCAGCATAACGAAGCGCTGGCCCGCCAGCGAATGCATGAACACATTATCCGCTCGATGGAAAATATGCTCACTCGATATCTGCCCGATCCCAGCACCTGACGGGTTCCTCCGCCAGCGATAGGCTGGCCTTTCTTACATTTATCTGCACTATTAGTTACTTTTCGTGACGATCAGCACAGGATCTTGATGCAGATCTCATTGCGCGATCATTCCGCAAAAACGCATTGACTTACTTTTTGCATGGGAATAATTTCTCCTTCGTCAATATTGGATACAATATCATATATCATTGATAGGAAGAATTATAAGTATGGAACCGATTACCATCACCCTATGTTTGCTGGTGTTCGCTATCGTCATGTTTGTCTGGGAGAAGGTGCCACTGGCAGTGACTTCCATGGTGGTTTGTGTGGCGTTAGTGCTCACCGGTGTATTGAATCTCAAGCAGGCGTTTGCCGGTTTTATCGACAGCAACGTCATTCTTTTTGTCGCCATGTTCATCGTTGGCGGGGCGTTATTTGAAACCGGGATGGCAAACAAAGTCGGTGGCGTGATCACCCACTTCGCCAAAACGGAGAAGCAGCTGATCTTCATCATTATGGTGGTGGTTGGCGTGATGTCTGGTTTTCTCTCCAATACCGGTACGGCAGCCGTTTTGATCCCGGTCGTTATCGGTGTGGCCGCCAAATCGGGATTCACCCGTTCGCGTCTGCTGATGCCGCTGGTGTTTGCCGCTGCACTGGGCGGTAACTTGTCGCTGATTGGCGCCCCGGGTAACTTGATCGCGCAATCGGCCTTGCAGAATATCGGCAGCGGCTTCGGTTTCTTTGAGTATGCGAAAGTGGGCCTGCCGATGCTGGTCTGCGGCATCCTCTATTTCCTGACTATCGGCTATAAGTTCCTGCCTAATAACTCGAACAGTAGTGAGGTGGGCAGCGTTGGCGAGCAGCGGGATTACAGTCACGTTCCGCGCTGGAAGCAGATCCTGTCCCTGGTGGTGCTGATCGCCACGATCCTCGGCATGATTTTCGAAAAACAGACCGGTATTAGTCTGACGGTCGCCGGCTGCATTGGTGCCCTGGTGCTGGTCATCACCGGCGTGTTGACGGAAAAACAGGCTTATAAAGCCATTGATTCACAAACTATTTTTATCTTCGGCGGCACCCTGGCGCTGGCTAAAGCGCTGGAAATGACCGGTGCGGGTAAGCTGGTTGCCGATCAGGTTATCGGCCTGCTGGGTAATAACTCCTCACCGTTTATGCTGCTGGTAGTGGTCTTTGCCCTCTCCGTGGTGATGACCAACTTTATGTCTAATACCGCCACCGTCGCGTTACTGGTGCCGGTGAGTCTGTCGATTGCCGCCGGTATGGGCGCCGATCCGCGTGCGGTGCTGATGGCGACGGTAATCGGTAGCTCCTGCGCCTATGCGACGCCGATCGGTATGCCTGCCAACATGATGGTGCTGTCGGCCGGGGGCTATAAGTTCGTCGATTACGCCAAATCCGGCATTCCTCTGATTATCGTTTCCACCATTGTCAGCCTGATCCTGCTGCCAATCCTTTTCCCTTTTCATCCGTAATTTACGGACGCTGTTCTGACTAAGGAGCCTTTATGAGCAAAAGTGAACAGATATCCCGCATGACCGACATTATGGCCAGGTTCGTGGGATATACCGGCAAAGTATTGCCTGATGACGTCACGGCAAAGCTGAAAGATCTGCATAAGAAAGAGACCAGTCAACTGGCCGACGTGATCTTCACCACCATGATTGAAAACCAACGTCTGGCGAAAGAACTGGATCGTCCTTCCTGCCAGGACACCGGCGTGATCCAGTTTCTGGTGGAGTGCGGCGCCAACTTCCCGCTGATTGGTGAACTGGAAGCGCTGCTGCGCGAGTCGGTAATCAAAGCTACCGTCGACTCCCCGCTGCGTCATAACAGCGTCGAGACCTTTGATGAATACAACACCGGCAAAAATGTCGGCAAAGGGACGCCCACCGTCTTCTGGGAGATCGTTCCGAATTCCGACCAGTGCAGCATCTACACCTATATGGCCGGCGGCGGCTGCTCGCTGCCGGGTAAAGCGATGGTACTGATGCCGGGCGCGGGCTATGAAGGGGTGACTCGCTTCGTGCTGGATGTGATGACCAGCTATGGCCTGAATGCCTGTCCGCCGCTGCTGGTTGGCGTTGGGGTGGCGACGTCTGTAGAAACCGCGGCGCTGCTGTCGAAGAAAGCGTTGATGCGTCCGATTGGTTCGCACAATGACAACGAACGCGCGGCATTGCTGGAAAAAATGCTCGAAGACGGCATCAACAAAATTGGCCTTGGCCCGCAGGGAATGTCCGGCAATACCTCCGTGATGGGTGTCAATATCGAAAATACCGCACGCCACCCTTCCACCATTGGCGTGGCGGTTAACGTTGGCTGCTGGTCGCACCGTAAAGGACATATCGTTTTCGATAAAGACCTGAATTACACCATTACGTCTCACACAGGAGTGGCATTCTGATGACTAAAAAAATACTCACTACGCCCATTAAAGATGAAGATTTAGCGGATATTAAAGCGGGCGATATTATTTATCTCAATGGTCACATTGTTACCTGCCGGGATGTTGCTCATCGTCGTTTAATTGAAGGTGGCCGTGAATTACCGGTAAACGTTGCTGGTGGCGCGATATTACATGCCGGGCCCATTGTGCGCCCGATTAAAGGTACGGAAGATAAATTCGAAATGGTCTCCGTTGGGCCAACCACCAGTATGCGCATGGAAAAATTTGAAAAAGAATTTATTGCTAAGACCGGTGTGAAATTAATCGTCGGCAAAGGCGGTATGGGCAAAGGGACCGAAGAGGGCTGTATGGAACATAAAGCCTTGCACTGTGTGTTCCCTGCCGGTTGCGCGGTGGTCGCCGCGGTCTGTGTGGAAGAGATTGAAGATGCGCAATGGCGTGATTTAGGCATGCCGGAAACGTTATGGGTTTGCCGGGTGAAAGAGTTCGGGCCGTTAATTGTATCGATCGATACTCACGGCAATAACCTGTTTGAGCAGAATAAAGTGATCTTTAATCAGCGCAAAGAAATTGTCGCCGATGAAATCTGCAAACATGTGAGCTTCATTAAATAACCCCGATTGAATATATCGCGCAGTAATGGCAGCGGCAGCTGACTGCTAAATAGAGGCTTCTGACCAGGCGGTCCGGGGAAATCCACTCTGCTAACGCGGTCCGCTGTTAGCCATTATTGCGCCCCTCCCAAAGGCTATTTTATGACTGACAATGCCGTTCTGTTAGGCGAAGGCTTCACCCTGATGTGTCTCGGCATGGGCTTTGTGCTGGTTTTCCTGCTGCTGCTCATCTTTGCCATCCGGGGAATGTCCCTCGCCGTCAACCGCCTGTTCCCTGAGCCGCCCGCCGCCCCCGCAGCGGCGCCGGCCGCCGTCGCGCCCGCGGACGACTTCGCCCGCCTGAAGCCGGCGATTGTCGCCGCCATTCACCACCATCGCCGTCTTCACCCTTAATTCACGGAGGAATTCATGACCGTTGCCATTACCGATGTCGTCCTGCGCGACGCCCACCAGTCCCTGTTCGCCACCCGCCTGCGTCTCGACGATATGCTCCCCGTTGCCGCTGCGCTCGACGACGTTGGCTACCGCTCGCTGGAGTGCTGGGGCGGCGCCACCTTTGACGCCTGCATCCGCTTTCTCGGCGAGGACCCGTGGGTCCGCCTGCGCGAGTTGAAAAAGGCGATGCCGAAGACCCCGCTGCAGATGCTGCTCCGCGGCCAGAACCTGCTCGGCTACCGCCACTACGCCGACGACGTGGTGGAGCGCTTTGTCGAGCGCGCCGTCAAAAACGGCATGGACGTCTTCCGCGTCTTCGATGCCATGAACGACCCGCGCAATATGAAAGCCGCCCTGCAGGCGGTCCGCCGCCACGGCGCCCACGCCCAGGGTACGCTCTCCTACACCACCAGCCCGGCCCACACCCTGCAGACCTGGCTGGATTTAACCGAACAGCTGCTGGAGACCGGCGTCGACTCCGTCACCATCAAGGACATGTCCGGTATCCTGACGCCGCATGCCGCCTTTGAGCTGGTCAGCGAAATCAAAAAACGCTACGACGTCACCCTGCACCTGCACTGCCACGCCACCACCGGCATGGCGGAGATGGCCCTGCTGAAGGCCATTGAAGCCGGGGTCGACGGCGTCGACACCGCCATCTCCTCGATGAGCGCCACCTACGGCCACCCGGCCACCGAGGCGCTGGTGGCCACCCTCGCCGGCACGCAATATGACACCGGGCTGGATATCCACAAACTGGAGAGCATCGCCGCGTACTTCCGCGAGGTGCGCAAAAAATACCACGCCTTCGAAGGCCAGCTGAAGGGCACCGACAGCCGTATCCTCGTCGCCCAGGTCCCGGGCGGGATGCTCACCAACCTCGAAAGCCAGCTGAAGCAGCAGAACGCCGCCCACCGTCTGGATGAGGTGCTGGCGGAAATCCCCCGCGTGCGCGGGGACCTCGGCTTCATCCCGCTGGTGACCCCGACCTCGCAGATTGTCGGCACCCAGGCGGTGCTCAACGTCCTGACCGGCGAGCGCTATAAAACCATCGCGAAGGAGACCGCCGGTATCCTGAAAGGCGAGTACGGCCGCACCCCGGCCCCGGTGAACGCCGCCCTGCAGGCGCGGGTGCTCGACGGCGCAGAGGCCATCACCTGCCGCCCGGCGGACCTGCTGAAGCCGGAGCTGGCGCAGCTGGAAGCCGACGTCAGACGCCAGGCGCAGGAGAAGGGCATCACGCTTGCCGAAAACGCCATCGACGACGTGCTCACCGTGGCGCTGTTCCCGCAACCCGGCCTGAAGTTCCTTGAGAACCGCCACAACCCGGCAGCCTTTGAGCCGGTGCCGCAGGCGGAAGACGCCAGGCCTGTCGCGAAGGCAGAAAAGCCAGCCGCCTCCGGTATCTACACCGTGGAAGTGGAAGGCAAAGCCTTCGTGGTCAAAGTCAGCGACGGCGGTGATATCAGCCAGGTCAGCACGGCTGCGCCGGTAGCCGCCACGCCCGCTGCCGCCCCGGCCGGCGCCGGCACCCCGGTCACCGCCCCGCTGGCGGGCACCATCTGGAAAGTCATTGTCAGCGAAGGCCAGACGGTGGCCGCAGGCGACGTGCTGCTGATTCTGGAAGCCATGAAGATGGAGACCGAAATCCGCGCCGCACAGGCCGGCACCGTGCGCGGTATCGCGGTGAAAGCCGGCGATGCGGTGGCGGTCGGCGACACCCTGATGACCCTGGCGTAAGGAAAAGGAACGGAAATGGAAAGTCTGAACGCCCTGATTCAGGGCATGGGGCTGATGCACCTCGGCGCCGGCCAGGCCATCATGCTGCTGGTCAGCCTGCTGCTGCTCTGGCTGGCGATTGCGAAGAAGTTCGAGCCGTTACTGCTGCTGCCGATTGGCTTCGGCGGCCTGCTCTCCAATATCCCGGAGGCCGGGCTGGCGCTCACCGCCCTGGAGAGCCTGCTGGCCCACCATGACCCGGCGCAGCTGGCGGTGATTGCCGCGAAGCTCCACTGCGCGCCGGACGTCCACGCCATTAAGGACGCGCTGGCCCTGGCCCTGCCGTCGGTGCAGGGGCAGATGGAGAGCCTCGCGGTGGACATGGGCTACTCCGCCGGGGTGCTGGCCATCTTCTATAAGGTGGCCATCGGCTCGGGCATCGCCCCGCTGGTGATTTTCATGGGCGTCGGGGCGATGACCGACTTCGGCCCGCTGCTGGCCAACCCGCGCACCCTGCTGCTGGGGGCGGCGGCGCAGTTCGGTATCTTCGCCACCGTGCTCGGGGCGCTGACGCTGAACTATTTCGGCATCATCAGCTTCACCCTGCCGCAGGCGGCGGCCATCGGGATCATCGGCGGCGCCGACGGCCCGACGGCGATTTACCTGTCGGGCAAACTGGCGCCGGAGCTGCTGGGGGCCATCGCGGTGGCGGCCTACTCCTACATGGCGCTGGTGCCGCTGATCCAGCCGCCGATCATGAAGGCGCTGACCACGGATAAGGAGCGGAAGATCCGCATGGTGCAGCTGCGCACGGTGAGTAAGCGGGAGAAGATCCTCTTCCCGGCGGTGCTGTTGCTGCTGGTGGCGCTCCTGCTGCCGGACGCCGCGCCGCTGCTGGGGATGTTCTGCTTCGGCAACCTGATGCGCGAGAGCGGGGTGGTGGAGCGGCTGAGCGACACGGTGCAGAACGCACTGATCAACATCGTGACCATCTTCCTCGGGCTGTCGGTGGGGGCCAAGCTGGTGGCGGACAAGTTCCTGCAGCCGCAGACGCTGGGGATCCTGGTGCTGGGGGTGATCGCCTTCTGCGTGGGGACCGCCGCCGGGGTGCTGATGGCGAAGCTGATGAACGTGTTCAGCCGGCACAAAATCAACCCGCTGATTGGTTCGGCGGGGGTGTCGGCGGTGCCGATGGCGGCCAGGGTGTCGAACAAAGTGGGTCTGGAAGCGGACGGGCAGAACTTCCTGCTGATGCACGCGATGGGCCCGAACGTGGCGGGGGTGATCGGCTCGGCGATCGCCGCCGGGGTGATGCTCAAGTACGTGCTGGCGATGTAGGCCAGCCTGTTCCCGCGGCTGGCATGTCGGCCGCGGAGATTTCTCATAAGGAGACGGTGATGAATGAAGCCATAGCATGCTGTCCGGAAAACCGGACATCAACACGGGAGGCGGTGGTTGACGCCATGCTGGCGTCAGGCGATGAACTTGCACAACTGCAGCCGGCGCTGAACCTGCTTTCGCCCCCGCTGAACGCCACGCCTGGTGAAGCGCTGCTGGCCAGCTGTTATGAGGCCGGCGCTAACCACAATGCTGACGAGGCGACACGGGCGGTGAGCGCCTTACCGGCGGCGGTCGTGCGCCCTGCGACGCCCTCGCTGCAGCGCAGCGGTCTGCTGTGCATGGCGGCCGGAGCGCTCAGCGCCCGGCAGCTTCCGCTGACGCACAACCGGCTGTGTGACGTGGCGGGGCAGTTCGCCCGCGAGCTTCCCGACGGTGATGAAGAGGCGGGCAGTGGATTTTATACCGTGCGCAGCGTGTCCCTGCCCGTCTACCGGCGGCTGCGGCGGGATAACCATTCTCACAGCGTCTGCCTGCAGCAGGCGCTGCTGCATCTACTGGCCTGGAAGAGCGAGTCGCCCTGGGCGCGACAGCAGGCGCAGCGCCTGCTCTGGCAGGGAGGCGTACTGGGTGAGAAGGGGGAATTTGCGCTACTGACGCTGGATGATGAGCTTCGCGAGCGACAGATAGTCTGGCCCGCGCTGAGATCGCTGCTGGCGGTGACCGGGTTTCTGGTCCGATTCCCGGCCGGTCCGGTATTTAGTGATTAACGTAGCTCCCCAAACGGGGAGCCGTTTAGTTGGTGGCTGGGTATTCCTGGACGGCGATATGGAGCGTGATTTTCTTATCATCACGCATGATGACCACCGGAATTTCCGAACCCGGGCGGATCTCGGCCACCTGATCCATCGTCTCCAGCGCCGAGACGGCGGGTTTGTCATTCACGGAGATGATCACGTCATTGGCGCGGATCCCCGCTTGCGCAGCGGGCCCATCAGGCGCCACATCGTTAACTACGATCCCCTGGATCTGATCGATCCCACCGCCCTGCGCGTGCAGCGGGGCGATCTCCCGACCGCTAATGCCGATATAGCCACGGATCACCCGGCCATCACGGATCAGCTTATCCATAATTTTGGTTGCTAACTGGAACGGGATCGCAAAGCCAATGCCTTCCGGCGTTTCGCCGTCATTGCTCTTATCAAAGGAGAGGGTGTTAATCCCCATCAGCTCGCCGAGGGAGTTCACCAGCGCCCCGCCGGAGTTACCGTGGTTGATCGAGGCGTCAGTCTGCAGGAAGTTCTGGCGACCGGTTGGGTTGAGGCCAATACGCCCTGTGGCGCTGATGATCCCCTGAGTGATGGTCTGCCCCAGGTTATAAGGGTTGCCTATCGCTAGCACCACATCGCCAATATGCGGCGTGCGTTTCGGGTTAATCGGGATCACCGGCAGCCCGCCGGTAGCATTGATCTTGAGCACGGCGAGATCGGTGAGGGAATCGGATCCGACCAGCAGCGCTTCGAAGACGCGGCCGTCCTGCAGGGCGACGATAATCTGATCGGCATCGTTGATAACATGCTTGTTGGTCAGGATATAGCCGCGCTGATCCATGATCACCCCGGAGCCCAGTGTCAGCTGATTATGACTGGTGCTGTTCAGGGCGCGGTTATAGACGTTCACCACGGCGGGCGCCGCGCGGCGTACGGCAGCGTTATAGCTTGCCGGGGTATCGTCTGCCGTATCGTTCTGGGTGGGCGGCGCTAGCTGCCACTGGCGCAGCGAGGGCATCAGGGCCAGCAGCAAACCCCCAACAATCAAACCGATGAGTACTGAACGTAATAACTTTCCAGGCATGATGCAGATATCGTTAATGAATGGTCAGGCGCAGCATAGCATGAGTTGTCCGGACATCGCACATGGCGGCGATGTCCGGGGCGAAATCAGCGCAGCAGCAGGTAAATGCTTTCGTTACCACGGATCACGTTCAGGGCGATAACCGGCGGTTTGCCTTCGAGCACTTTGCGCAGTTCGGCAATCGAGTGAATACGCTCCCGGTTAAGACCAATAATAATGTCATCCTTATGCAAGCCGACCTGGGCCGCGGCGCTGCCTTTATCGACATTATCGATCACCACCCCTTTGGTGCCATCCTTCATCTGACCGTCGCTGAACGAGGCGCCCTGCAGAGCCGGGATAATCAGTTCCGCGCTGGCGGTGGAGGAGGTGCTCTTATCCAGGGTCACTTCGACATCGACCGGCTTTCCGTCGCGCAGCAATCCCAGTTTGACCTTGGTACCCGGCTCGGTGGTGGCGATGCGCGAACGCAGTTCGGCGAAACTATTCAGCGGTTTGCCGTTCAGACTCACGATGACGTCGCCGGATTTAATCCCCGCTTTGGCGGAACCGGAGTTTGGCAGGACTTCACTGACGAAGGCGCCGCGCTGAACGTCAAGGTTCATCGCCTTGGCGATATCGGCGCTCATTTCCATGCCTTTAATGCCCAGCAGGCCGCGCTTGATTTCGCCAAACTGAATGAGCTGGTCGGCGAGGGTTTTCGCCATGTTGCTTGGAATGGCGAAGCCGATGCCGATGCTACCGCCGCCCGGCGCCAGGATCGCGGTGTTGATCCCGATAAGCTCGCCGTTGAGGTTCAACAGCGCGCCGCCGGAGTTACCGCGGTTAATCGAGGCATCGGTCTGGATGAAATTCTCCAGCCCTTCCAGGTTCAGGCCGCTGCGGCCAAGGGCAGAGATAATGCCGGAGGTGGCGGTCTGGCCAAGGCCGAACGGGTTGCCGACGGCGACGGCGAAGTCGCCGACGCGGAGTTTATCGGAGTCAGCAATGGCGATTTGCGTCAGGTTCGCTGGCTTAATCAGCTGCAGCAGAGCGATATCGCTCTGTTCATCGCTGCCGACCAGTTTGGCATCAAATTCACGGCCATCGTTCAGCTGGACGCTGATCTTCTGCGCCTGATTAATGACGTGGTTATTGGTCAGCACGTAGCCTTTCGCCGCGTCGATAATGACGCCGGAGCCGAGCCCTTCAAACGGCTGCGCCTGCTCCTGCGGGGCGTTATCACCAAAATATTTCTTCAGCTCTTCCGGCATATTGAGCGTCGGCGAGGCAGTGCCTTCCACCTGCACGCTGACCACCGCCGGCAGGACCTTTTCCAGCATCGGCGCCAGGCTCGGTAACGCGCCCTGGCCGGGCACCTGAGTCGGTAAGGATGCTGCTGCCGGAGGCAGGACCGACAACGATAACCCAATGCTTAACGCTAACGCACTCAACAGCAAAGTCTGTTTCTTCATTAGATGCTGGCTCTCGTAACCTGAGGTGTATGGAAAAACGTCCTGAATAACCTGATGTTATTGAATTTTTGCACAGGTAACAACGTGGGGACTGGTTTAAATTGTAGCCGGGAAGTGGGGGAAGGAGCGGGCGCGACGGGCGCGCCCGGAGAATATTTTAATCGCAGCGAGGCTTAATCGCGTTTTGCGCCTCCGCGCAGTAAACCGGATGCGCCCTCGGAGTAGTCGCGCGGCATCTGGACCGGCGCCTGATCGTTGCTGGCTTCAGACTCTTCCAGACGGTTGCGGAACGGGTTGGCGTCTGCCATCGAGTCCGGCAGCAGGTTGTTAGAGCTTTTCGCCATATGCTGATATAGCTGACGATAGTCGTGCGCCATGTTATCCAGCAGTTCGGCGCTACGCGCAAAGTGGCTCACCAGCTCTTCACGGTACTCTTCAAGCTCGGCTTTATTCTTTTCCAGTTCGTACTGCAGCGCCTGCTGTTGGCGCAGTTTGCGGTTGCCGAAACGCATGGCGACGGCACCAATGATGATACCGACGACTAACCCAATTAGCGCGTATTCCCAGGTCATGAACATCTCCCGTTGTATTGTGGTTCCGTAGGGTGGCTCTTAGGCTCTCCGCCTGCGCCCGATAGTGCCACTATAACCGCTAATTCCACAGAAGTGGAATCCTGGCGTATCATCGCGTAGTGTAGAACGGCCTTTTTTTCGTCAATCGTGAGCTTCGGCATTACGGTTTTCAAGGAATAACAATTAGATCATGCAAAGCCTGTCTCCAACATCGCGTTACCTTTTAGCCCTGAAAGAGGGCAGCCATCAACCCGACGACGTCCAGCAAGAAGCGGTGAGCCGCCTTGATACCATTTACCAGGAACTGCAGACTCAGCCCGCGCCCGGCGCGTCAGGCGGCGGTTTGCGCGCGAAATTCGGCAAACTGCTGGGTAAGCGCGAGCCGGCTGCCGGGACGGCACCTGTCCGCGGCCTGTATATGTGGGGCGGCGTGGGGCGGGGCAAAACCTGGCTGATGGACCTGTTTTACCAGAGCCTGCCGGGCGAGCGTAAACAGCGCCTGCATTTCCATCGTTTCATGCTGCGCGTACACGAAGAGCTGACCACCCTGCAGGGACATAGCGACCCGCTGGAGATCGTCGCCGACCGCTTTAAAGCGGAAACCGACGTGCTCTGTTTTGATGAGTTTTTCGTCTCCGATATTACCGACGCCATGCTGTTGGGCGGGCTGATGAAAGCCCTGTTCGCCCGCGGCATCACCCTGGTGGCGACCTCCAATATTCCGCCGGATGAACTCTATCGCAATGGCCTGCAGCGGGCCCGTTTTCTGCCGGCGATCGACGCCATCAAGCAGCATTGCGATATTATGAACGTTGATGCCGGCATCGATTATCGTCTGCGTACGCTGACGCAGGCGCACCTGTGGCTGTCGCCGCTGAACAGCGAAACCTGCGAACAGATGGATAAACTGTGGCTGGCGCTGGCCGGCGCGCCGCGCGCCGCTGCCGGGCCGACGCTGGAGATCAATCACCGCGAGCTGCCCACCCTCGGCGTAGAAAACCAGACGCTGGCGGCGTCATTCGCCACGCTATGCGTGGATGCGCGCAGCCAGCATGACTATATCGCGCTCTCCCGCCTGTTCCATACGGTGATGCTGTTCGACGTGCCGGTGATGACCGCGCAGCTGGAAAGCGAAGCCCGGCGCTTTATCGCCCTGGTGGATGAGTTCTATGAGCGGCATGTCAAACTGGTGGTCAGCGCGGCGGTACCGCTGTACGACATTTACCAGGGCGAGCGGCTGAAGTTTGAGTTTCAGCGCTGTCTGTCGCGTCTGCAGGAGATGCAGAGCGAAGAGTACCTCAAACGCCCGCATATGCCCTGACAGGGCACTTTTTCCCGGCGGATTCAGGGCCGCAACGCCGCCCCGGGCGCGGCCTGAAAAATCTCATAAAGGGGTCGATCTTTGACCCCGACTTCTCTATAATCTTGCGACCCCACGTTACGAGAAGGTTTTTTTCCCGAAACTTTCTATGCGCCGGCATAGGCTATTCGAAGGGGTAGGTTTGCTGGACAATGTCGTGTGAACCTCAACTGACTAAACGTTTGGGTGTTCACCAACGTGTAACTTATTATTTGGGTAAGCTTTTAATGAAAACTTTTACAGCTAAACCAGAAACCGTAAAACGCGACTGGTATGTTGTTGACGCGACCGGTAAAACTCTGGGCCGTCTGGCTACTGAACTGGCTCGTCGCCTGCGCGGTAAGCACAAAGCGGAATACACTCCGCACGTTGATACCGGTGATTACATCATCGTTCTGAACGCAGAAAAAGTTGCTGTAACCGGCAACAAGCGCGAAGACAAAATGTACTACCACCACACCGGCCACATCGGTGGTATCAAAGAAGCGACCTTTGAAGAGATGATTGCCCGCCGTCCTGAGCGTGTGATTGAAATCGCGGTTAAAGGCATGCTGCCAAAAGGCCCGCTGGGTCGTGCTATGTACCGTAAACTGAAAGTTTACGCGGGTAACGAGCACAACCACGCGGCACAGCAACCGCAAGTTCTTGACATCTAATCGGGATTATAGGCAATGGCTGAAAATCAATACTACGGCACTGGTCGCCGCAAAAGTTCCGCAGCTCGCGTTTTCATCAAACCGGGCAACGGCAAAATCGTTATCAACCAGCGTTCTCTGGAACAGTACTTCGGTCGTGAAACTGCCCGCATGGTAGTTCGTCAGCCGCTGGAACTGGTCGACATGGTTGAGAAACTGGATCTGTACATCACTGTTAAAGGTGGTGGTATCTCTGGTCAGGCTGGTGCGATCCGTCACGGTATCACCCGCGCTCTGATGGAGTACGACGAGTCCCTGCGTTCCGAACTGCGTAAAGCTGGCTTCGTTACTCGTGACGCTCGTCAGGTTGAACGTAAGAAAGTCGGTCTGCGTAAAGCACGTCGTCGTCCGCAGTTCTCCAAGCGTTAATTGTCTTCTGCTCACGCAGAACAATTTGCGAAAAAACCCGCTTCGGCGGGTTTTTTTATGGATAAAACGGCTGTTATCCACAAGCATAGCGCCGGTTCTTGCCACTTTTTCAGCATTTCCAGAATCCCCTCACCACAACGTCTTCAAAATCTGGTAAACTATCATCCAATTTTCTGCCCAAATGCTGGTGATTGTTCATTTTTTGTTTTTTTCGTGAACGAAGGTGACATCGCGCTAATGGGGTTTTTACATCTGGCTGGCCATGAGTGGCTGGCAGCAGTACAAAATTCTGAATATACCTGGAGGTTTTCATGGCTGTCGCTGCCAACAAACGTTCGGTAATGACGCTGTTTTCTGGTCCTACTGACATCTATAGCCATCAGGTCCGCATTGTGCTGGCCGAGAAGGGTGTCAGTTTTGAGATAGAGCACGTGGAGAAGGACAACCCGCCTCAGGATCTGATTGACCTCAACCCGAATCAAAGCGTACCGACGCTGGTGGATCGTGAGCTCACTCTGTGGGAATCCCGCATCATTATGGAGTATCTGGATGAGCGTTTCCCGCACCCGCCGTTAATGCCGGTTTATCCGGTGGCGCGTGGTGAAAGCCGCCTGTATATGCAACGTATCGAGAAGGACTGGTATTCGCTGATGAACACCATCCAGAGCGGTACTGCAGCGCAAGCTGATGCTGCGCGTAAGCAGCTGCGTGAAGAACTGCTGGCCATCGCGCCGGTCTTCACCCAGAAACCTTACTTCCTGAGCGATGAGTTCAGCCTGGTAGACTGCTACCTGGCGCCGCTGCTGTGGCGTCTGCCGGTTCTCGGTGTGGAACTGGTTGGCGCAGGTGCGAAAGAGCTCAAAGGCTATATGACTCGCGTATTTGAGCGTGATTCCTTCCTCGCTTCTTTAACTGAAGCCGAGCGTGAAATGCGCCTCGGTCGGGGCTAACTAATGGATGTATCACAGCTGACGCCGCGTCGCCCGTATCTGTTACGGGCGTTTTATGACTGGCTGCTGGATAACCAGCTGACGCCGCACCTGGTGGTGGATGTCACGCTGCCGGGCGTGCTCGTGCCAATGGAGTACGCGCGCGACGGGCAAATCGTTCTCAACATTGCCCCGCGTGCGGTCGGTAATCTCGAGTTGGCGAACGACGAAGTGCGCTTCAACGCGCGTTTTGGCGGCGTGCCGCGCAATGTGTCTGTCCCGCTGGCTGCGGTACTCGCCATCTATGCTCGTGAGAACGGCGCCGGTACGATGTTTGAACCGGAAGCGGCCTATGACGAAGATGTCAGCAGCCTCAACGATGATGATGTCGCGCCTGAGAGCGAAAACGAAACGGTGATGTCGGTGATTGATGGCGATAAGCCGGATAATCACGACGACGATCCTGACGACACGCCGCCGCCGCGCGGTGGTCGCCCGGCGCTGCGTGTGGTGAAGTAAATCCTTTCTCTGACAGGCCCTGCGGGGCCTGTTTTTTTACCTGTCAGCTTTGTTAACCCCGCCACACATCGCACGTCCTGCGGCTGATACTGTTACGCTAAACGTATCGTTCAGGGAGCAGGAATGTCTTTATTGGCACAACTAAATTCGCGTATACACCTTCATGGTGGGTTAATCGTTTCCTGCCAGCCGGTACCGGGCAGTCCGCTGGATAACCCCGCTATCGTCGCGGCAATGGCGCTGGCGGCCGAACAGGCGGGAGCGGTAGCGCTGCGCATCGAAGGCCAGGCCAACCTGCAGGCCGTTCGCCCGTTAGTGACGGTACCCGTTATTGGGTTGATCAAACGCGATCTGCCCGATAGCCCGGTGCGTATTACTCCATGGCTGGAAGATATCGACGCGCTGGCGCAGGGCGGTGCGGATATTATTGCTATTGACGGCACCCAGCGTCAGCGTCCGGCGTCAGTGTCGGCGCTATTAGCAGAAATTCATCAGCAGGGAAAAGTGGCGATGGCCGATTGCTCATCTCTCGACGACGCTCTCGGGTGCTGGCAGTTGGGGGCTGAGATTGTCGGCACGACTCTCTCAGGCTATACCGCAGAGGAGACACCGGTTGAGCCGGACCTGGCGCTGGTGCAAAGCCTGAGCGCCGTGGGCTGCAGAGTGATCGCCGAGGGGCGCTATAATACGCCTGCCCAGGCGGCGGAGGCGATGCGCTGCGGCGCCTGGGCGGTGACCGTCGGCTCGGCGATCACCCGCTTAGAGCATATCTGCGGCTGGTATAATTCGGCGCTGAAAGCAGCAGTTTGCCCGGCGAATGAGCAATAAAAAAGCCCGATGGCGTTAACCATCGGGCTTTTATGCGCAGAGGCTCCGGGCCTAATTACACTTCAAGGTAGTTAAGGATCCCGTCTGCCGCTTTCCGGCCTTCGGCAATCGCTGTCACCACAAGATCGGAACCGCGAACGATGTCGCCACCGGCGAAGATTTTCGGGTTGCTGGTCTGGAAGGCATTATCGCTGCCTTCCGGCGCGATAATACGGCCCTGAGAATCCAGCTCGACGCTATGCTTCGCCAGCCACTCCATGCTGTGCGGACGGAAGCCAAACGCCATGACTACGGCGTCTGCCGGCACCACGTGCTCAGAGCCGGGGACGATCTCCGCGCGACGGCGGCCTTTCGCATCCGGCTGGCCCATCTCGGTGCGCGCCATCTTCACGCCGCACACTTTGCCGTTGGCATTCACTTCCACACCCAGCGGTTGGACGTTGAACTGGAACTCAACGCCTTCTTCGCGCGCGTTTTTCACTTCGCGTTTTGAGCCTGGCATGTTCTCTTCGTCACGACGATAGGCGCAGATCACGTGCGCCGCATTCTGACGGACGGAAGTGCGTACACAGTCCATCGCGGTGTCGCCACCGCCGAGTACGACCACGCGTTTGCCTTCCATGCTGACATAGGGCTCATCGGCGGTTTCACCAAAGCCCATGATCTGCTTAGTGTTGGCGATCAGGAACGGCAGCGCGTCGTAGACGCCCGGGGCGTCTTCGTTGTCCAGACCACCGCGCATCGACTGATAGGTCCCGACGCCGAGGAACACGGCATCGTACTCTTTCAGCAGGTCGTCGAGCTGCACGTCGCGGCCCACTTCGGTATTGAGTTTGAACTCAATGCCCATGCCGGTGAAGATCTCCCGGCGGCGGGTCATCACCTCTTTTTCCAGCTTGAACGCCGGAATACCGAAGGTCAGCAGGCCGCCGATTTCCGGATGGCGGTCAAACACCACCGCCTTGACGCCGTTGCGGGTCAGCACGTCGGCACAGGCGAGGCCCGCCGGGCCTGCACCGATGATCGCGACGGTTTTACCGGTCGGTTTCACGCCGGAGAGATCCGGACGCCAGCCCATCTCGAATGCCTTATCGTTGATATAGCGTTCGATGTTGCCGATGGTCACCGCGCCGAACTCATCGTTCAGCGTACAGGAGCCTTCACACAGGCGGTCCTGTGGGCAGACGCGCCCGCAGACTTCCGGCAGGGTGTTGGTCTGGTGCGACAGCTCAGCTGCCTCAAAAATACGTCCCTCGTTGGCCAGCTTCAGCCAGTTCGGGATGTAGTTATGCACCGGGCACTTCCATTCGCAGTACGGGTTGCCGCAGGAGAGGCAGCGATCTGCCTGCGCCTTGGCCTGGCCTTCTGAAAACGGCTCGTAAATTTCCACAAATTCAATTTTACGGATCTTCAGCGGTTTCTTTGGCGGATCAACGCGCTGCAGGTCGATAAATTGATAAACGTTCTGACTCATCTTAACCCCTTACTGCGCCTGCACCCGCAGCTCAGCTGCGGAACGACTACGGTGACCCAACAGTGCCTTAACATCGCTGGACTTCGGTTTAACCAGCGCAAACTTCGCGGAGAAGGCCGGCCAGTTGGCGAGGATCTCTTCGCCACGTTGCGAACCGGTAAGCTGCACGTGCTCGGTGATTAAACCGCGCAGGTGCTCTTCATGGATGGCCAGAGAGTCAACGTCCAGCACTTCCACCAGCTCCGGGTTCACGCGTTTGCGGAAGTCGCCATCTTCATCCAGGACATAGGCAAAGCCGCCAGTCATCCCTGCGCCAAAGTTGACGCCGGTTTTTCCGAGCACGCAGACGATGCCGCCGGTCATATATTCACAGCCGTTGTCACCGATGCCTTCCACCACGGTGATGGCGCCGGAGTTACGTACGGCGAAACGCTCACCCGCGCGGCCTGCGGCGTACAGACGACCACCGGTCGCGCCGTACAGGCAGGTGTTGCCGATAATGCTGGCTTCGTGGCTGCGGAACGCAGAGCCCACCGGCGGACGAATGGCCAGCAGACCACCCGCCATGCCTTTCCCGACGTAGTCGTTGGCGTCGCCCGTCAGATGCAGTTCCACCCCGCCGGCGTTCCACACGCCGAAGCTCTGCCCCGCGGTACCGCTAAAGTGAGCGACGATCGGGTCGCCCGCCAGTCCCTGGTCGCCATGAGTCTGGGCGATATACCCGGACAGCGAGGCCCCCACGGAGCGATCGGTGTTGCGGATATCAAACCAGAACGTCTTGCTCTGCTTTTCATCCACATACGGTTTCGCCTGCTGCAGCAGCTGGGCGTTGAGCACGCCGTTATCGAACGGCGGGTTATTTTCGGTGCAGTACAGCGCTTTGCCCGGATGCGGCTCTGCGGTTTCCAGCAGTTTACCCAGATCCAGTTTCTGCTGTTTGGCAGTAAACCCATCCAGCTCTTTGAGCAGATCGGTGCGGCCAATGAGATCCACCAGACGCTTGACGCCCAGCTGCGCCATCAGCTCACGGGTTTCACGGGCGATAAATTCAAAGTAGTTGGTCACTTTGAAAGGCAGACCGTGATAGTGGTTTTTACGCAGTTTGTCATCCTGGGTCGCCACGCCGGTAGCGCAGTTGTTCAGGTGGCAAATACGCAGGTATTTACAGCCCAGCGCGACCATCGGGCCGGTTCCGAAACCGAAGCTCTCCGCGCCGAGGATCGCCGCTTTGATGATATCAAGACCGGTTTTCAGGCCGCCATCCACCTGCAGACGGATCTTATGACGCAGACCGTTAGCGACCAGCGCCTGCTGGGTTTCCACCAGGCCAAGCTCCCACGGACAGCCGGCATATTTCACCGACGAGAGCGGGCTCGCCCCGGTGCCGCCGTCGTAGCCGGCGATGGTGATCAGATCGGCATAGGCTTTGGCCACGCCGGTGGCGATGGTGCCAACGCCCGGTTCAGAAACCAGTTTGACCGAAATCATCGCTTTCGGGTTGACCTGCTTGAGGTCGAAAATCAGCTGCGCCAAATCCTCGATAGAGTAGATATCGTGGTGCGGCGGCGGGGAGATCAGCGTGACGCCCGGTACCGAATAGCGCAGTTTGGCGATGTACGGGGTGACTTTATCGCCCGGCAGCTGGCCACCTTCACCCGGTTTCGCCCCCTGGGCGACTTTGATCTGGATGACGTCGGCATTGACCAGGTAGGCTGGCGTGACGCCGAAGCGGCCGGATGCCACCTGCTTGATGCGCGACACTTTATTGGTGCCGTAGCGCGCCGGGTCTTCACCGCCTTCACCGGAGTTGGAGAAACCGCCGATGCTGTTCATCGCTTCCGCCAGCGACTCGTGCGCTTCCGGGCTCAGGGCGCCGATCGACATCGCCGCGGTATCGAAGCGTTTGAACAGCTCTTTCGCCGGCTCTACGTCGTCGATGCTGATGGCGTCTTCGCCTGGGTTGAGCGCCAGCAGGTCGCGCAGCGTGGCCGCTGGACGTTCGTTAACCAGTTTCGCGTATTGTTGATAATCGCTGTATTCGCCGCTCTGCACAGCCTGCTGCAGGGTGCGCACCACGTCCGGGTTGTAGGCGTGATATTCCCCGCCGTGCACGTACTTCAGCAGACCGCCCTGGGCCAGTGGCTTACGCGCCAGCCAGGCACGTTTCGACAGATTCAGCAGATCCTGCTGGAAATCGTCGAAGCCGGCGCCGCCGATGCGGCTGACCACGCCCTGGAAGCAGAGATCGGAAACCTCGCGATGCAGGCCGACCGCTTCGAACAGCTTCGAGCAGCGGTAGGAGGCGATGGTCGAGATCCCCATCTTGGACATGATCTTATACAAGCCTTTGTTGATACCGTTGCGATAGTTCAGCATCACCGCACGGTAGGCTTTATCGATAGCTTTGCTGTCGACCAGCTTCGCCAGTGTTTCGTAGGCGAGGTATGGATAGATAGCCGTTGCACCGAAGCCCAGCAGCACGGCAAAGTGGTGCGGATCGCGGGCGCTGGCGGTTTCAACGATGATGTTGGCATCGCAGCGCAGACTTTTATCGACCAGACGGGTCTGGATCGCGCCAACGGCCATCGGCGCCGGTACCGGCAGACGGTCTTTGGCGATGTTGCGGTCAGAGAGCACCAGCAGCACGGTGCCGTCGCGCACCATTTGCTCCGCTTTATCGCACAGCGCTTTCACCGTCTCGCTGAGGGAGGCCTCTGCCGGGTTGAAAGTGATGTCGAGGACGTCGGCGCGGTAGTGCTCTTCTTCCATCGTCGTCAGCTGTTTGAAATCGGAGTACAGCAGGATCGGCGATTTGAAGCTCAGGCGATGGGCCTGGCCTTCCGCTTCGCAGAAGACATTCATTTCGCGACCGATGCTGGTGGCCAGCGACATGACGTGCGCTTCACGCAGCGGATCGATAGGCGGGTTCGTCACCTGGGCGAACTGCTGACGGAAGTAATCGTAGATAATGCGCGGCTGGCTGGAGAGCACGGCGAAAGGCGTGTCATCGCCCATCGAACCGACCGCTTCCTGGCCATTTTCGCCGAGCACGCGCAGGACGGAGTCCAGCTCTTCCGCGCTGTAGTTAAACTGTTTCTGGTAGCTGGCGAGCGTGTCGTCATCCAGCTGGCGGCTGCCAACCTCTTCGTCCGGCAGATCTTCGAACGGCACCAGGCGACGAACGTTTTTCTCCATCCACTCTTTATACGGGTGGCGGCTCTTCAGATCGTCATCGGTTTCCGCCGAGTGCAGAATGCGTCCGGCACGGGTATCGATAACCATCAGCTCGCCTGGGCCCACGCGGCCTTTCTCGACCACTTCGTCCGGCTGGTAGTCCCAGATACCGACTTCAGAGGCGCAGGTGATGAGCTTATCTTTGGTAATGACGTAGCGCGCCGGGCGCAGGCCATTACGGTCGAGGTTACAGGCCGCGTAGCGGCCATCGGACATGACGATGCCCGCCGGGCCGTCCCACGGCTCCATATGCATGGAGTTAAAGTCGAAGAACGAACGCAGCTCCGGATCCATATCCGGGTTGTTCTGCCAGGCTGGCGGCACCAGCAGACGCATGGCGCGCACGATGTCCATCCCGCCGGCCAGCAGCAGCTCCAGCATGTTGTCCATTGAACTGGAGTCGGAGCCGGTTTCGTTAACGAACGGCGCGGCGTCGTGCAGGTCCGGGATCAGCGGGGTCTGGAACTTATAGGTACGGGCGCGAGCCCACTGGCGGTTGCCGGTAATGGTGTTAATTTCACCGTTGTGCGCCAGGTAGCGGAACGGCTGCGCCAGCGGCCAGCGCGGCACGGTGTTAGTGGAGAAGCGCTGGTGGAACAGACAGATAGCCGATTCCAGGCGCAGGTCCGCGAGGTCCAGGTAGAAGCGCGGCAAATCCGCCGGCATACACAGACCTTTATAGATGTTGACCAGGTTGGACAGGCTACAAACGTAGAAATCTTTGTCGTCCTGCAGGCGTTTTTCAATGCGGCGACGCGCAATAAACAGACGGCGTTCCATATCGCGCGGGCGCCAGCCAGCCGGGGCGTTAACAAAGATTTGCTCAATACGGGGCAGCGAGGAGAGGGCGATTTCACCGAGCACGCCTTCGTTGGTCGGCACATCGCGCCAGCCAACAATCGACAGGGTCTCAAGCTGAAGTTCTTCTTCAACGATGCGGCGCGCCGCTTTCGCCAGCTCAGGATCTTTATTCAGGAACAGCATCCCAACGGCGTAGTTTTTGGCTAAACGCCAGCCGCGCTCTTCAGCAACGATACGGAAGAAACGATCGGGTTTTTGCAGCAGCAGACCGCAACCGTCGCCGGTTTTACCATCGGCAAGGATTGCGCCACGGTGCTGCATGCGGGCCAGTGCGTGTATCGCGGTTCGCACTACCTTGTGGCTAGGTTCGCCTTCTATGTGGGCGATCAGGCCGAAACCACAGTTATCCCTCTCAAGGGATTTGTCGTACAACATATCAGTGAACCTCCCCAGGCTCTACGGACACCCTCCGATACCGATTGCGCACAGGCACAGAAAGAGCATGGCGACGGGGTTTGCACCTCGCATTCGCCCTCTTTAAATCCTTTTCGCATCGGTACACAAGTTTGAGGACTTGCTGTTAAGAGGGAATCTCAATTACTGCATAAATATGATGAGCAGAGTGCTCATCCAGAAAGCTTCCAGCGGATTCCCAACTTATCGGGAATCCACACTTACGTCAAATGGCAATCTTATTAATACAAAAATGTGCTATACAAGCATTAACTTTTTGTTTTTAAAATAAATAATGCCAATTTTTATGCTCTGAATACGCCTGCTGGGGGGAAGGCTAGTGTGATCTGTCTCACTGTGCACGCGGCTTTGTATTACCAATATGCACTGAAATACATTTTATTATTAGCATAATTGACTGCCATATTTTTAACTGGTGGATATTAATACCGTTTTTTACCAGAAAGTAGATTGGGGCTATGCGAAGATGAAATATAAGGAAAACTCATTACCTGGTGGTTGAATGAAATTGCAGTAATCATGATTGTTTATGCAATAGGGCTGGCCGCCGCGCTGACGATTGATCCAGGTCATCGCCGTCGGTGACGAAAAGTGGCAGGCTTGGCCCCCTTTGTTGAGGCCGGTCTATCAGATTATGCAGTTACAGAAATTAGTCAATATGTTTGGTGGGGATCTTATGCGTCGCTATGGCGAAAAGGTCCATAAGCTAACGCTGCACGGCGGTTTTAGCTGCCCAAACCGCGACGGCACGCTGGGCCGCGGCGGCTGCACTTTCTGTAATGTGGCTTCCTTTGCCGATGAGGCGCAGCAGCATCGCACCATCGCCGAACAGCTCGCTCATCAGGCGCAGCTCGTCAACCGGGCGAAGCGCTATCTGGCCTATTTTCAGGCCTACACCAGCACCTTCGCTGAAGTGCAGGTGCTCCGTTCAATGTATCGTCAGGCCGTCAGTGCCGCAAATATCGTTGGCCTGTGCGTCGGCACCCGCCCGGACTGCGTGCCGGAAGCCGTCCTTGACCTGCTGAGTGAATACCATCGGCAGGGATATGAGGTGTGGCTGGAGCTGGGGCTGCAAACTGCCCATGATAAAACCCTGCATCGCATTAACCGTGGACATGATTTCGCCTGTTATCAGCGAACCGCGCGCCTGGCGCGAGAGCGGGGGCTGAAAGTCTGTGCGCATCTTATCGTCGGCCTGCCCGGAGAAACCCAGGGGCATTGCCTGGAGACGCTGGAGCGGGTGGTGGCAACCGGCGTGGATGGCATCAAGCTGCATCCACTGCACATTGTAAAAGGCAGTATTATGGCAAAGGCGTGGCAGGCCGGGCGTCTCGATGGCATTGAGCTGGAGGCGTATACCGTTACCGCCGGGGAGATGATCCGCCATACGCCGCCGGAGGTGATCTACCACCGTATTTCAGCCAGCGCCCGTCGACCTACGCTGCTGGCGCCGCTGTGGTGTGAAAATCGCTGGACCGGAATGGTTGAACTGGATCGTTATCTGAATGAGCAGGGCGCTCAGGGCTCGGCGCTTGGCCGCAGCTGGGTCGCTCCCCTGGTTGAGAAGTAGGAGTATGCGATGTCCGGGATAATGCCGGACATCGCTCTCCTGCCATTTATGCCTGGCTGGCTTTCATCGTCATACGCGGGGTTTTGATTACGAACAGTACCAGCAGAGCGCCGAGCGCGGCGATAGTGCCGGCGAGGACAAAGGCGCTGTCGAATTTACCGGTAGACTGCACGATATAGCCGGTAACAATCGGCCCCACGATGCCGGAGACGCTACCGATAAGATGGATAAAGCCGCTGGCACCGCCCACGCGGGATTTATGCACCACGTCCTGGATAATCGCCCAGTAGATCGCCCCGGTCACATAGAGGAAAAAGATGGAGACCGACATCAGCAGTACAGCAGGCACGACGCTGCTGACGGTACCCGCGAGCCCCACGCAGATAGCGGCCATAAACAGACATACCACCAGTACAATTTTGCGCGACAGCAGCAAGCGGCCGGTAATTTTAAAAATTTTATCGGAGATATAGCCCCCAAGCGCCAGACCGACAAAGCCGACTATCCATGGGATCATGGTGGTAAGGCTCATTTGTTTAATATCCAGATGGTGCTGCTGTACCAGATAGGACGGGAACCAGCTGAGAAAGAAAAATAGAATATAGTTGTAGCAGAAGAACGCAAATGCCGTCACCAGAATAATAGGCTGTTTCAGATAATAACCCAGCGAGTGAGCCGTTTGATTTTCTGTTGTTTCCAGCGCGACCTCTTCTTCCTTCATTTTATTAATCAGCTTGAGTTCTTCCTGGCTGACTTTTTTGTGCTTTTCGGGCGAATTAGCGGCAATAAAAAACCACGCTATCATCCAGACAATACCGATAGCGAAAATAATCATAAACGCTGGACGCCAGCCGAATGCCAGAGCCAGGTAACCCACGATAGGGCCGGCGACTGCGCCGCCCAGCGGAGAGCCAGCGCTGAGGAAGCCGACGGCGGTAGCCGCTTGCTTTTTAGGAAACCAGCCGTTGATCATTTTGTTCGCCGACGCGCAAATCGGGCCTTCCGCCATACCGAAAAGCACCCGCAGCACTAGCATGGAATAAAAACCGGTGGCAACCGCAGTTAAGCCGCAAAATAGCGACCACAGACCGACCGCCAGGCCCATCACCAGCGTTGCGCCAAACTTATCCACGGCCAGACCGCCAATAAAATTAAAGACCGCGTAGCCGAAGAAAAAGCTACCGAAAATCATGCCAAATTGTTCAGCGTTGAGGGCAAGGTCCTTTTCAATCATCGGGACCGTAATGGATAATGCCACCCTGTCCAGATAATTAATCATATATACTAAAAATAATAACAGGACGATAATCCAGCGAATATTTTTTCCCATGATAACACCATGCTCAGTATATTATTTATTTCAGGCACAACGGACAAAAGTATATCCGTTGGCCGTTATTTAAAAATGATGGCGGTTTAACCTAACTGCAGCAGCACCTTGCAGCAGGTTTTCCGATCGTTGGCAAATATCTCCATGGCCTCTTTCACCTGTTCCAGCGGCATACAGTGGGTGATTAACGCATCAGGGTGGATAAGACCTCTCTCCATCCAGTCAATCACCAGTGGAAAACGCCCGCTGTTCAGCCGTGAGGAGAAAATGGAAATTTCTTTACTGGTGATACTTTGCTGGGTGAGGGTCGAGGCCTCGCCGGAGAAGCCGAGTATACCGATGCGTGCGGCGGGGGAGGCGAGCAGGATAGCTTCCTGCAGGATCGCCGGATGGCAGGCGGCATCAATGACCAGCGTCGGGGCTAGCTGCCGCTGCGCCAGCTGTTCCGCGAGCGGCAGGTCAGTGTTATCGAGCGTCAGATCGGCGCCGTTTTCCCGGGCCATCTGCAGACGTTCGGCAATGCGATCCACGACGATCACTTGCTTAACGCCATATACCCCCTTCAGCGCCTGAATGATCGTCAGCCCCATCGGGCCAGCGCCGTACACCAGGGCAATATCCTGCGCCGTGGGCTGCAGCTGGGCGGTAATATTTGCCGCGATGGTAAAAGGCTCAACCATCGTTGCCTGACGATCGGTGATTGCCTCGGGGATGCGCCAGGCGTTTTTCGCTGGCACGCAGGCGTAGTCGCTAAATCCCCCGTCGCGGTGAACCCCGATGACCTGGAGCTGCGTACAGACATTCGGCCTTCCTACCGAGCAAGGATAACAATGGCCGCAACTGACAACGGGGTCCACCGCGACACGCTCGCCGATGCGTGCCGAAGAGACCTGCTCACCTACGGCGTCGATGATGCCATAGAATTCATGGCCGATGACGCGGGGATATTTCGCGAAAGGGTTATGGCCGTGATAGATGTGTACATCGGAACCACAGATCCCGGCAAAAGCAATTTTCACCCGTACTTCATGGGCACCCGGAACCGGAACTGGACGAGATTCAATGTTCAGTTGGCCTGGCTCTTTGACGACGACGCTTCTCATTTTGATTCCTTCCATTGTCTTTTTTCTGAACAAATTACGCTATTTTTATTACCATACAAGTATGCAAAAAATCATAATCAGGCCTGGATCACATTTGAGAAAGCTCGGCAGAAAAAGCCATGGCATGATTAATCTATTGAAATGAATTGAAAAAAATTATGAATATGTCCTGAAGAGCCCGCGCGGTAAATCGGGCAGCAGGAATGTGATCGCTATCACGACAGTTAAAACGCATTTGATTATGATTACTGGTATGGTAGTAGGGTATAAATACAAATTTTAAAGCAGGTGATAACGATGCAGATGACAATGCGCTGGTTTGGGCCAGAAGAAGATAAGGTTTCATTAGAACATATTCGCCAGGTGCCTGGTGTTGAGGGGGTGGTCGGCGCACTCTACGACGTCGCGGTGGGTGAGGTATGGCCGGTGGATAAAATTGAGCGTCTGGTCGGCCAGGCGCATGCCGCAGGCCTGAAAATGGAAGTCATTGAGAGCGTCAACATCCATGATGACATCAAAATCGGCCTACCCACCCGTGAGCGCTATATTGCCAACTACCAGCAGACCATCCGCAACCTTGCCCGCTTTGGCGTTAAAGTCATCTGCTATAACTTCATGCCGGTTTTCGACTGGATGAAGACGGATATGAACTACGTCCTGCCGGATGGTTCGTTGACGATGGCTTTTGAGAAGAAAGATATCGATAAGCGGCTGGAAGACGTGGTGAAGGAGGTGCTGGAAAACTCAAACGGCTTCGCCTTGCCGGGCTGGGAGCCGGAACGGCTGGCGGAGGTGCAGACCCTGTTTGCCAAATATAGCGCGGTAGATGACGAAAAGCTGCGGGAGAACCTGGTCTATTTTCTGCAGGCGGTTATCCCGGTTTGCGAAGAGGTCGGGGTGAAAATGGCGATCCACCCGGACGATCCGCCGTACTCCATTTTTGGCCTGCCGCGGGTGGTAAAAAACCGCGACGATCTGGACTGGCTCTGCCGGGCCGTCGATTCGCCCGCCAATGGCATCACGCTCTGCACCGGCTCGATTGCCGAAGATCCAGATAATGACGTATACGCTATCCTGGCCGAATTTACCCGGCGTAAGCGCATTCATTTTGCCCACGTCCGCAATATTAAGCTGATACAGGATAAAGATTTTTACGAGTGCGCCCATCCGTCAGAATACGGTTCTCTGGATATGTACAAAGTGATGCAAGCGCTGTATGACAACGGGTTCGACGGCTATATTCGCCCGGATCATGGCCGCTTCATTTGGGGCGAGACCGGACGGCCGGGCTATGGCTTATACGACCGCGCCCTCGGCGTGACCTACCTGAAAGGACTCTGGGAGGCATTAAGCAAGCGTTAATCCCTTTCCTGATCCCCCTCTTTTTTGCGGCTGGTTCGCCTCGGCAACCAGCCGTCGCACCGTGTCCTTCCCGCATTTTTTGCACAACTTACAGCGCATTGCTCAGAATTGAGTATTATTGTGCGGAGTTGTCGTGAAGGAATCCCTTATGAAGCAAATTCGTATGCTGGCGCAGTATTATGTCGACCTGATGATGAAGCTGGGTCTGGTCCGCTTTTCGATGCTGTTGGCTCTTGCGCTGGTGGTGTTGGCCATCGTGGTACAGATGGCGGTTACCATGGTGCTGCATGGCCAGGTGGAAAGCATCGACGTTATCCGCTCTATCTTCTTTGGCCTGCTGATCACGCCTTGGGCGGTCTATTTTCTCTCAGTAGTGGTGGAACAGCTTGAAGAGTCCCGCCAGCGTCTTTCGCGGCTGGTGGATAAGCTGGAGGAGATGCGCGAACGCGATCTGAAGCTGAACGTACAGCTGAAAGATAACATCGCGCAGTTGAATCAGGAGATTAGTGAACGTGAAAAGGCGGAAGCCGAGCGTGAGACCACCCTTGAGCAGTTGAAGATCGAGATGAAAGAGCGTGAAGAGACGCAGATCCAGCTCGAACAGCAATCCTCCTTTCTGCGCTCCTTCCTTGATGCCTCCCCGGACCTGGTGTTCTACCGCAATGAGGATAAGGAGTTTTCAGGCTGTAACCGGGCGATGGAGCTGTTGACCGGCAAAAGTGAGAAACAGCTGATCCACCTCAAACCGCAGGACGTCTATAACGAAGAGGCGGCGGAAAAGGTGCTGGAGACCGACGAGAAGGTATTCCGCCACAATGTATCGCTGACCTATGAGCAGTGGCTGGACTATCCCGATGGCCGCAAAGCGTGCTTTGAAATCCGCAAGGTCCCCTACTACGATCGCGTCGGTAAGCGTCGCGGCCTGATGGGCTTCGGCCGCGATATCACCGAACGTAAACGCTATCAGGACGCTCTTGAGCGCGCCAGCCGGGATAAAACCACCTTTATTTCCACCATCAGTCATGAGCTGCGTACCCCGCTAAACGGGATCGTCGGGCTGAGCCGTATTTTGCTGGATACCGAACTGACCAGTGAGCAGGAAAAATACCTGAAAACTATCCATGTCTCGGCGGTGACGCTGGGGAATATCTTCAATGATATTATTGATATGGACAAAATGGAGCGCCGCAAGGTTCAGCTCGATAACCAGCCGGTGGACTTCACCAGCTTCCTTGCCGACCTTGAAAACCTATCTGGCCTGCAGGCCCAACAGAAGGGACTACGTTTCGTACTGGAGCCCTCGTTACCGCTACCGCATAAAGTGATCACCGACGGTACGCGTCTGCGGCAGATCCTGTGGAATCTTATCAGCAACGCCGTGAAGTTTACCCCTCAGGGCGGCGGGGTGAACGTCCGCGTGCGCTATGACGAAGGCGATATCCTGCACTTCGAAGTGGAAGACTCCGGAATTGGTATTCCTGAAGCGGAACAGGACAAAATTTTCGCCATGTATTACCAGGTCAAAGACAGCCACGGCGGCAAACCGGCCACCGGCACCGGGATTGGTCTCGCCGTCTCGCGTCGTCTGGCGCGTAATATGGGCGGCGATATCAGCGTTACCAGCCAGCCGGGCAAAGGGGCGACCTTTACGCTTACCGTCCATGCGCCTGCCATTGCGGAAGAAGTGGAAGATACGCTGGCGGAAGACGACATGCCATTACCGGCGCTCAACGTGCTGCTGGTGGAAGACATTGAGCTCAACGTTATTGTGGCCCGTTCAGTGCTGGAAAAACTGGGTAACAGCGTTGATGTGGCGATGACCGGGAAAGCCGCGCTGGAGATGTTCGAGCCAGGCGAATATGACCTTGTGCTGTTGGATATTCAGCTACCGGACATGACCGGCCTGGATATTTCCCGTGAACTGAAACAGCGCTTTGCCGCTGACGAGCTACCGCCACTGGTGGCCCTGACCGCCAACGTGCTGAAGAATAAGAAAGAGTACCTCGACGCCGGGATGGACGATGTGCTGAGCAAGCCGCTATCGGTGCCTGCGCTGACGGCCATGATCAAAAAATTCTGGGATGCGCCGGATGAGGAGACGCAGGACGCGCCGGCGACCGATCGGCATAAAGCCGATGCGGTGCTGGATACCGATATGCTGGAGCAATACATCGAGCTGGTCGGGCCGAAGCTTATCAACGATGGTCTCGCGGTGTTTGAGAAGATGATGCCGGGTTATATGTCGGTTCTGGAGTCTAATTTAACCGCCCGCGACCAAAAAGGAATCGTCGAAGAGGGCCATAAAATCAAGGGCGCGGCAGGTTCTATCGGACTGCGCCACATCCAGCAGCTGGGCCAGCAGATCCAGACTCCGGATCTGCCTGCCTGGTCTGATAATGTCGCTGAATGGGTTGAAGAGATGAAATCCGAGTGGCAAAACGATGTAGCGGTGCTGAAGGCGTGGGTGGCGAAAGCCAGCAAAAAATGACCCCGGACAGACCGGGGTGCGCGAATACTGCGCCAACACCAGGGAACTGGTGGTTGAGCCAGTGTTGTTTGAGTGATGTTGTTACGTGGCGCAACCGAAGAAGTGGATTGCTCGCTCATTAAGATAGCAAAGCTTAACTAATTTGTTACATGAATCAGTAAAATATGTGAAGCATAGCGAGTTAATCGACATTTTTGACTGGTTTCAGCGAGTTGCATGGAGGAGCGAAAGCGATGAAAAAAATTGGTGTGGTACTGAGCGGCTGCGGCGTGTACGACGGCAGTGAAATCCATGAGGCAGTTATTACCCTGCTGGCGATCGCGCGTAACGGCGCGCAGGCAGTATGCTTTGCGCCCGATAAACCGCAGCGCGACGTCATCAACCATCTGACGGGTGAGCCGCTGATGGAACAGCGCAACGTGCTGATTGAAGCGGCGCGTATCGCCCGCGGTGACATCCTGCCGCTGGCGCAGGCGCGTGCGGAGACGCTGGACGCGCTGATCGTCCCTGGCGGCTTCGGCGCGGCGAAAAATTTAAGTAGCTTCGCCGCCGAAGGCAGCGAATGCCTGGTGGATCCCGAGCTGCGGGACCTGGCGCTGGCGATGCATCAGGCCGGCAAGCCGCTGGGCTTTATGTGCATTGCCCCAGCGATGCTGCCGAAAATCTTTGCGTTTCCGCTGCGGATAACCATTGGGACCGATCTTGATACCGCCGATGTGGTGGAAGAAATGGGGGCAGAGCACGTGCCTTGCCCGGTCGATGACATCGTGGTGGATGAAGACAACAAAGTGGTCACCACGCCGGCGTATATGCTGGCGGAGGACATTGCGCAAGCCGCCAGCGGAATTGAGAAGCTGGTGGCCCGCGTGCTGGCGCTGAGCGCATGAGGCTCCGCGTTGCGCCCCTTGCGCTGTTAAAACGTTTGGTGCTGCGCCTGCTACTGATCGCCGCTGTCTTCTGGGGCGGGGGTATTGCGTTGTTTAGCGTGCTGCCGGTACCGTTTTCGGCGGTGATGCTTGAGCGGCAGGTGAGCGCCTGGCTGTCCGGCGATTTCCATTATCTGGCGCATTCCGACTGGGTCGCCATGGATAAGATCTCTCCGTGGATGGGGCTGGCGGTGATGGCGGCCGAAGATCAGAAGTTCCCGGAACACTGGGGATTTGACGTATCGGCGATAGAGAAAGCGCTGGCGCACAATGAACGTCACGAGACGCGGATTCGCGGCGCGTCAACGCTGTCGCAGCAGACGGCAAAGAACCTGTTTTTATGGGATGGCCGTAGCTGGCTGCGCAAGGGGCTGGAGGCCGGGCTGACCATCGGCATAGAAACCGTGTGGAGTAAAAAGCGGATCCTGACCGTCTACCTGAATATTGCCGAGTTCGGCGATGGAATATTTGGTGTGGAAGCGGCCGCCCAGCGCTATTTTCATAAACCTGCCAGCCAGTTGACGCCGGGTGAAGCGGCGCTGCTGGCCGCGGTGCTGCCAAACCCGATCCGCTATCGCGCCGATGCGCCCTCGGGCTATGTGCGCAGCCGCCAGGCCTGGATCCTGCGCCAGATGCGACAGCTGGGAGGGGAAGGGTTCATGCGCGAGCATAAGCTCTATTAACGGGTTAATCCGGCGCCGGGGCTGGTACAGTCTCCAGTCGTCCGTCGCCGGGAAGCGTCACGTTTAGTCTTCGTCAAAGCCAGCGTTAAACAGGGCAATCACCGCGGCGAGGGCTTCCACTTCCTGCGGACCGCTGGCCTCCACCTCTATCTGTCGCCCTTTCGCCGAGTCCAGCATCAGCAGGGCAATCACGCTGTTTGCCTCCGCCTCGGTTCCTTCATCGTTGCGCAGCAGTACTTCGGCATCGAAATTCTGCATCAGCTCAAACAGCTTCATCGCCGGGCGGGCGTGCATGCCCAGCTTATTGGTGATCTCAACGGTCTGCTTTACGGTCATGATTTACGTTTTTCCAGCGTCCGATGACGAGACTGCACGTTCTTGCCGCGCGAGCGGAAGTAGTCAGCCAGTTGTTCAGCAATATAAACCGAACGATGTTTACCGCCGGTGCAGCCAATGGCCACCGTCAGATAGCTGCGATTGTTGGTCTCCAGCATCGGTAACCATAGCTCAAGATAGCTCCGGGTCTGGTAGATAAAGTTGTGCACTTCGGTATGCCGGTCGAGGAAGGCGGCTACAGGTTTATCCAGACCGGTCATCGGGCGCAGTTTCGGATCCCAGTGCGGGTTGGGCAGGAAGCGCACGTCAAAGACGTAATCGGCATCGATCGGGATACCGTGCTTAAAGCCGAAGGATTCGAAGACCATCGTCAATTCACGCTCGCGTTTGCCTAACAGGCGAGTACGCAGCATCTCGGCCAGTTCATGCACCGACATTTCGGACGTATCGACGATCAGATCGGCGCGGGAGCGCAGGGGCTCCAGCAGATCGCTCTCTTCGTCGATGGCGCTTTCCAGCGACAGATTCTTGCTCGACAGCGGATGCAGACGACGGGTGTCGCTGTATCGGCGAATCAGGGTATTGCGGTCGGCATCGAGAAACAGCAGCTGCGGCGAAAAGCATTCCGGCAGATTCTGCATCGCCTGCTCGAAGATCTCCGGTGATTCCGGCATGTTACGCACGTCGATGCTGACGGCCGCGGAGATATTGCGGTCAGCCAGCGACCGCGCCAGGTCTGGCAACAGCACGACCGGCAGGTTATCCACGCAGTAAAAGCCCATATCTTCCAGCGCTCGCAGAGCGACGGATTTCCCCGAGCCCGAGCGGCCGCTGACGATCATCAGTACCATGTACCGTTTCTCCTCAGTACGATAAAGGATAAGGTGCGACTGCCGTTATGCGTCATCGCTGCTTCCTGCTTCGGTGATGATCTCATACAACTCTTCATCGCTCTGCGCCGCGCGCAGGCGACGGCAAATCGCTTTGTCCGCCAGCCGTTTGGCCACCAGGGAGAGCGTATGCAGATGAGTCTTTGTCTGGTCGGCCGGCACCAGCAGCGCGAACAGCAGATCAACAGGCTGATTGTCGATCGCGTCGAAGGCGATGGGGGTTTCCAACTGGACAAAAACACCGACAGCACGCAGCGTATCCTCTTCCAGTTTACCGTGAGGAATGGCGATACCATTGCCGATCCCGGTACTGCCCATTTTTTCACGGGTGAGGATCGCTTCGAACACCACCTGCGGCGGCAAACTTAACTGTTTGGCGGCCAGTTCGCTAATGATTTCCAGAGCACGCTTCTTGCTCTGGCAGTGAACCTGGCTACGGGTACATTCCTGGTTCAGGACGTTGCTCAGTTGTAGAGCCGAATCGTTGTTCATCATAATTTCACCTGAGCGCCCCCGCGCCCGCCGCCGATGGTACCTAGCAGCGGACGCAGAGGGGCCCGGACAATTAGTGTTGTTTTAGTTTATCTTTGTGCTTCGTTAACTGTCTTGCCAGCTTATCAATAAGACCATCGACAGCTGCATACATATCCTGCCCTTCCGCACTGGCATGGATTTCGCCACCGTTGACATGCAGATTCGCGTCCGCAATTTGCGTCACTTTCTCTACTTTTAACACAATATAGACCTGATTGATCCGGTCGAAAAATTGCTCCAGCTTGCTGAACTTCGCTGTAACGAAGTCGCGCATGGCGGGAGTGATCTCGACGTTGTGTCCTGTAATGTTGAGCTGCATAGTGTCTTCCTTATCGGTTGTGTCAGACCAGTTGTTTACGCTGGTTTGACGGCGGGATGGATAAAGACTCTCTGTACTTTGCGACAGTGCGGCGCGCCACCATGATACCCTGCTCGGACAGCATGGAAGTGAGCTTGCTGTCGCTCAACGGCTTCGCGGGGTTTTCCGCGGCGATTAACTTCTTCACCAGCGCACGAATGGCCGTCGACGAGGCTTCGCCGCCGCCTTCGGTATTCACATGGCTGGAAAAGAAATACTTCAGTTCAAAAATACCGCGCGGACTGTGCAGATATTTTTGCGTGGTCACACGGGAAATCGTCGATTCATGCATCTCGACGGCCTGGGCGATATCGGCCAGCACCATCGGCTTCATATACTCTTCACCCTGCTCGAAAAAAGCCTGCTGTTGTTCAACGATGCAGCGGCTGACGCGCAGCAGGGTATCGTTGCGGCTTTCCAGACTTTTAATCAGCCAGCGGGCTTCCTGCAGATTGCTACGAATGAACTGGCCGTCGGCGTCATTGCGGGCGTTGTTGCCCATGGCTGCATACTGTTGATTAATTTTCAGCCGGGGAATGCTGTCGGCGTTGAGCTCCACGGTCCAGCGGCCGCTGACCTTGCGCACCAGCACATCCGGGATGACATATTCCGGTTCGCTGGTCTGAATGGACTGGCCAGGACGCGGATCCAGGGACTGGATCAGGTTCACCGCCTCTTTCAGCACCTCTTCTTTCAGGCGCGTCACCCGCATCAGGGTGCGGAAATCATGGTTTGCCAGCAGATCGAGATGATCGCTGATAATCAGCCGAGCCTCTTCCAGCCACGGCGTCTCTTTGGCGAATTGCGACAGCTGGATCAGCAGGCAGTCGCGCAGATCTTTTGCCGCGACGCCAACCGGATCAAAACGCTGGATGCGCTTCAGGACCGCTTCCACCTCTTCCAGGCCGATCTCGTCATCGCCGATGCTGTCGACGATATCTTCAATCTGAACGGTGAGGTAGCCCGTATCGTCGACGGCGTCGACGATGGAGGTGGCAATTGCGCGGTCGGTGTCGGTGAAAGGCGTCAGCTCAACCTGCCACATCAGGTAATCCTGAAGCGTCTGGGTGGTTTCACCTTGATAGACAGGTAGTTCGTCGTCCTGATAGTCGACGCCGTTACCCGACGGCGTGCCGGCGGTATAGATCTCATCCCAACTGGCATCGAGGGGCAGCTCGTCGGGCATCTCTTTTTGCTCAAGCGCATCGACGGTATCGAGGGACTCGCGGTCCTCCACCTCTTTTGCCTCTACCTCGTCGTGAAGATCGGTTTGCTCAAGCAACGGGTTACTTTCCAGCGCTTGCTGGAGCTCTTGCTGGAGTTCTAACGTGGACAACTGCAGCAAACGAATCGCCTGCTGCAGCTGCGGCGTCATGGCAAGCTGTTGGCTAAGCCTTAATTGCAAACCTTGCTTCATGTTCAGGGTAAATATCTCCGGCTAAAACGTCTGTAACCTCTACCCTATCAGAGTCTGAAGTCTTCCCCAAGATACACGCGCTTAACCTGCTCATCTTCGAGGATCTGCTGCGGTGTACCATGAGCGATAAGGTGTCCCTGACTGACAATATACGCGCGTTCGCAGACCGCGAGGGTCTCACGGACGTTATGGTCGGTAATCAGAACGCCGAGACCGCTGTCGCGCAGGTGCTCAATGATGCGTTTGATATCGATAACGGAGATCGGGTCAACGCCGGCAAACGGTTCATCCAGAAGAATAAATTTTGGGTTTGCCGCCAGCGCGCGGGCGATTTCAACGCGGCGGCGTTCACCACCGGAGAGCGCCTGACCGAGGCTGTCGCGCAGGTGCTCAATATGAAACTCTTCCATCAGCTCTTTGGCACGATCTTCCCGCTGTTCGCTGCTCAAATCGTCACGGATCTGCAGAACCGCCATCAGGTTGTCATAGACGCTCAGGCGACGGAAAATGGAGGCTTCCTGCGGCAGATAGCCGATGCCCCGGCGCGCGCGCGCGTGCAGCGGCAGCAGACTGATGTCTTCGTCATCGATAATAATATTGCCCGCGTCGCGCGGCACAATGCCGACCACCATGTAGAAGGTAGTGGTTTTACCGGCGCCGTTCGGGCCGAGCAAGCCGACAATCTCCCCGGAGTTAACGGTGAGACTGACATCTTCCACCACGCGGCGGCCTTTATAAGCTTTGGCGAGATTCTTCGCAGTTAAGGTTGCCATAACGAATTAGTTACTCTTCTTTTGCTGGTTGCCGCTTTTGTCCTGCAGCTCAGACGGCACCAGAACGGTGGTGACGCGTCGACCTTTGTCGCTGAAGGCCTGCATTTTTTGCTCTTTCACCAGATAGGTGATCTTATCGCCCTTGATATTGCTGTCGAGCTGCTCAAGGTAAGCGTTGCCGGTTAGCACGACGTAATCGTTCTGCAGCTCGTAGCGCATTTTCGACGCCCGGCCTTTTACCGGTTTGCCATTATCCTGCATCTGATAGAACGTGGCCGGGTTACCAAAACCTTCGATCACCTCTTTGCCTTTCTCATTGCCCGGACGGGTGACCACCACTTTATCCGCGTTAATCTTGATCGTCCCCTGGGTCACGACCACGTTACCGGTGAAGGTGACGACATTGCCCTGCATGTCCAGCGACTGCTGATCGGACTCGATGTGGATCGGCTGATCGGTATCGCCCGTCTTGGCCAGAGACGGCAGGCTGGCGGCCAGTAACGCGCCGGCGAGCGCAATCTTAAGGCTGAGTTTGTTTGTTCTGAATTTCATAAGAGGTTCTCACCTTTTCAATCAGCTCGGCATTTTTACTGCGAAGGTTTCCACGCATTTTCAGGCCGCTGGAATTAAATGTGGTGCCGTATAACGTCACCATGTCATCGGAGGTAACGTCCTGCGTTACCAGATTTATTTGGGCGTTATCCGTCGTAATTTTGCGCAGTTGAGAATCCGGCGCGAGCGCATTCACCTCAACGTGCCCGTAAAGATAGAGCATCCGGTCATTCGTCAGCTTCGCTTTGTCTGCCCTGATCGACCAGGTCGGCACCTTATTGGTATCAAAGGTGGTCATGACCGGTTTGGTAAACCAGGAGACCTCCTGATCGGAAAAATACTCCACGTGTTCGGCAATCAGCCGATAGCTCAGGGCACCTTCCGGACTGTACACCACGGTGTCGGTATGTTCGCTTTTATACGTCGGGTCGTTGGGATTGACCTCCGGCTGGGCCGTGTCGTCCGTATTCGCCAGATTCAGGCCGATGAGGATCAGCGCAAGCAGCGACAGTAAAATGATAACCCAACGTCTGGTTTTACTCATATTGATTGCCCTTTGGCCTCATCCAACTTGCCCTGCGCCAATAGTAACAAATCGCAGACTTCACGTACCGCGCCACGGCCGCCATTAATCCGGGTGATGTAATCGGCGCGCGGCAGCAGCAGCGGATGCGCATCCGCAACGGCGACGCTAAGGCCTACTTCGGCCATCACCGGCCAGTCAATCAGATCGTCACCGATGTAGGCGACTTCGTCTGCGCACACACCCAGTCTGTCCATAAGATCGCGGAACGCCAGCAGTTTATCCGACTGCCCCTGATACAAATGCGTGATGCCCAGCGTCTGACAGCGATCTTCTACCAGTTTAGCTTTTCGCCCGGTAATAATCGCCACTTCAATACCCGAGGTCAGCGCACAGCGGATACCATAGCCATCACGGACGTTGAACGCCTTCAGCTCCTCGCCCTGATTACCCATATAGATAAGCCCGTCGGATAATACACCGTCGACATCGAGGATCAGCAAACGGATCTTCGCCGCGCGATCGAGAAACGTCTGGCTTACCGGCCCGTAGCAGGTTGCTAACTGAGCATCAGCATTATTCATTATTTTTTCCTTACTTACACTACGCCCGCGCGCAGCAGATCGTGCATATGTACCACACCCAGCAGATGGTCGCCATCGGCAACCAGCACGCAGGTAATATGACGGGATTGCATCAGGTTAAGCGCATCCACCGCCAGGGTGCCGGGACGGATGCGGATCCCTCCCCGGGTCATGACGTCGGCAATGCTGGCATCGCGCATATCGACGCCGGTATCGAAGACCCGGCGCAGGTCGCCATCGGTGAAAATGCCGATGATATTCATATTGTCATCGCAGATGGCAGTCATGCCTAAATTTTTACGCGTGATTTCCAGTAGCGCATCACGCAGGGTGGCCTGTAAGCCGACGTGCGGGATTTCATCACCGGTATGCATAATATCATTGACGCGTAGCAACAGCTTACGACCAAGTGCGCCACCCGGATGAGACAGGGCGAAATCTTCGGCGGTAAAGCCGCGGGCTTCCAGCAGAGCGACGGCGAGGGCATCGCCCATTACCAGCGCCGCGGTGGTGCTGGAGGTGGGCGCCAGCCCTAACGGGCAGGCCTCTTTGGGCACTTTCACGCACAGGTGAATATCCGCCGCGCGCGCCATGCTGCTCTCCGGTCGACTGGTGATGCAGATAAGTTTCACCTGCTGGCGTTTCAGAACCGGGATCAGCGCCAGTATCTCATTCGATTCGCCAGAGTTTGACAGCGCAATCACCACATCCTGCGGCGTTACCATACCTAAATCACCGTGCGCGGCTTCACCGGGATGGACAAAAAATGCTGAGGTACCGGTACTGGCGAAAGTGGCGGCCATTTTGCGGCCAATGTGGCCAGATTTGCCCATCCCCATCACCACGACTTTTCCGCCGCAGCGGAAAATGGTTTCGCAGGCATGGGTAAAATCTTCATTTATATATTGATCGAGCTGGGCCAGACCTTCACGTTCAATTTCCAGCACCTGACGGCCTGCCTGTTGAAAGTCAAAATCCGTGGGCAAATCTATTTGCGACATGATGTTATCCCGAGTCATTCAACGAAGAGCGGCGCTGTCCAGAACAGCATCGCCAACCAAACTACAAAGCCGCCGACCAGCAGTGCGCCAACCAGTCGTCCCGGCTGCTGCTGGCGGCGCCAGCACAGTACCGCGAAGATCAGACTGACCAGCAGCATCACGCCATAATCGCGGGTAAAGGCTTCAGCGGCAAAAGTCCCCGGCGCAATCAGCGCGGGTAGCCCCAGCACCAGCGCAATATTGAGGATGTTTGCGCCGATAATATTGCCGATGGCAATATCATCTTCTCCTTTCCGCGCGCCAGCGATGGCGGTAGCCAGCTCTGGCAGGCTGGTGCCGATAGCGATAACCGTTAAGCCGACGGTCAGTTCGCTGATGGCAAAAAAGTTCGCCAGTACCGTCGCGTTATCCACCACCATACGGGTGGCCATCGGCATGACAATCATCGCCACCCCTAACCAGAGCAGAGCGACCGGCAGCGACCCTTCGCGTGGCAGTTCCGCCAGCTGTTCCCGGGTCAGACTATCGCTTCCCTGGCGCTCCGCCAGACGAGCGATTTTGATGGTGAACAGCAGCCAAAGAAACGCTAGCGTCAGCAAAAATAGCCCATCGAGACGGGAAAGTTGTCCATCGTAGAGCACCAGTCCCGCCAGCACGCTCACCAGCAACATTAGCGGTAATTCGCGGCGCAGAATATCAGAATGCACGGTAAATGGCCTGAGTAAGGCGGCGAGACCGAGGATCAGTAAGATATTGGTGATGTTGGAGCCGAGCGCAGTGCCGACCGCCAGATCGGTCTGCCCGTGCAGCGAGGCCGCGGTGGAAACCATGATCTCTGGCAGGCAGGTGCCAATACTCACCACCGTCATACCGATGATCAGCGGCGGGATCCCCAACATGCGACACAGAATAGAAGCGGCATAGACCAGACGATCGGCGCTGTAGACAACCAGCAATAAACCAATAATTAACAGAGCCGTCGCTAAGAGCATCTAAAGTCCTTTCTTCAGGTATAATCGTCGCCTCGCTGGGTTATCCCTACGCAGCGTAACGAATTCTTAATTTTGACTTTATGTGTGCCAAAAGTAAAACAAATGCCAGCTTTCGCTAACCTGTGCAGGTAAGATTCTGTAAAAATGTTGTGATTGTGGCGTAAGAAAGGGCCATGCTTGCCCGTCAGGTGTTTAGTAAGGATGATTTTATGAGCCAAACTCAGGCGAATTTAGTTGAAGTGCGCGGTATCCGCTTTTCTCGCGGCGATCGTGTGATCTTCGACGACATCTCGCTGTCGGTGCCGCGCGGTAAAATTACTGCGATTATGGGACCTTCGGGGATCGGCAAGACTACCCTGTTACGCCTGATCGGCGGGCAGATCCCGCCGGACAGGGGAGAGATCCTGTTTGATGGCGAGAACGTGCCGCAGATGACACGTTCGCGTCTTTATACGGTGCGTAAGCGGATGAGCATGCTGTTCCAGTCCGGTGCGCTGTTCACCGATCTCAATGTCTTTGATAACGTTGCCTATCCGCTGCGCGAACATACGCATCTCCCTCCTGCGCTGCTGCATACGACGGTAATGATGAAGCTGGAAGCGGTGGGGCTACGCGGTGCGGCGAAGTTAATGCCTTCCGAGCTTTCCGGCGGGATGGCGCGCCGTGCCGCGCTGGCGAGAGCCATTGCCCTGGAGCCGGATCTGATTATGTTCGACGAACCGTTCGTCGGGCAGGATCCTATCACCATGGGCGTGCTGGTGAAGCTAATTTCTGAACTCAACAGTACGCTGGGTGTCACTTGCATCGTGGTTTCGCATGATGTGCCTGAGGTGCTTAGCATCGCGGACTACGCGTATATCGTGGCGGATAAAAAGATTGTCGCCCACGGTAGTGCCCAGTCGCTGCGGGAGAATGCCGATCCTCGGGTTCGTCAGTTCATTGATGGTATTGCCGACGGTCCGGTACCGTTCCGTTATCCGGCTGGCGACTATCACCATGATTTATTAGGCATAGGGAGTTGAGCGACTCATGCTGTTTAATGCGCTGGCCGCGCTAGGGCATCGCGGGATTAAAACTACCGCGACGTTTGGACGCGCCGGATTAATGCTTTTCAACGCCGTTGTCGGCAAACCAGAGTTTCGCAAGCACGCGCCGCTGCTGGTTCGTCAGCTCTACAACGTTGGCGTTTTGTCGATGCTGATTATTATTGTCTCGGGCCTGTTCATCGGTATGGTGCTCGGGCTGCAGGGGTATCTGGTTTTAACTACTTACAGTGCAGAGACCAGTCTTGGCATGCTGGTGGCGCTGTCGCTGCTGCGCGAGCTGGGGCCGGTGGTTGCCGCGCTGCTGTTTGCCGGGCGCGCCGGGTCGGCGCTGACCGCCGAGATTGGCCTGATGCGGGCCACGGAACAGCTCTCCAGTATGGAGATGATGGCGGTGGATCCGCTGCGTCGCGTCATTTCTCCACGTTTCTGGGCCGGTGTCATTTCGCTGCCGCTGCTGACGATTATCTTCGTCGCGGTGGGGATCTGGGGCGGTGCGCTGGTGGGCGTGAGCTGGAAGGGCATTGACGGTGGTTTTTTCTGGACCGCGATGCAAAACGCCGTCGACTGGCGAATGGATCTGGTCAACTGCCTGATTAAGAGCCTGGTATTTGCCATTACGGTAACCTGGATTGCGTTATTCAATGGTTATGACGCTATCCCCACTTCCGCCGGGATTAGCCGGGCGACAACGCGCACCGTGGTGCATGCGTCGCTGGCGGTTCTGGGGCTGGATTTTGTGCTGACTGCGCTGATGTTTGGGAATTGAGTTCATGCAAACGAAAAAAAATGAAATCTGGGTAGGGGTATTCTTACTGGTAGCGCTGCTGGCGGCGCTGTTTGTCTGCCTGAAAGCGGCGAACGTCACCTCGCTACGTACCGAGCCGACTTATCGTCTTTATGCGACCTTCGATAACATCGGCGGCCTGAAGGCGCGTTCGCCGGTACGCATCGGCGGTGTAGTTGTGGGGCGGGTAGCGGACATCACCCTCGACCCGAAAACTTATCTACCACGCGTAGAGCTCGATATCGATCAGCGCTACAACCATATCCCGGATACCAGTTCTTTGGCGATCCGCACCTCGGGCCTGCTTGGCGAGCAGTATCTGGCGCTGAACGTCGGTTTTGAAGACCCGGACCTCGGGACGACTATCCTTAAAGACGGCGGCACTATCCAGGACACCAAGTCCGCCATGGTGCTAGAAGATCTGATTGGTCAGTTCCTTTATAACAGTAAGGGCGGCGACAATCAGAATTCTGGCAATGATAAGGCCGAGGCAGAAGGTCATACTGACGCGACGCCGGCAGCCGGCACGACGCATTAATTTCAGGAGAAACACGATATGTTTAAACGCTTACTCATGGTCGCCATGCTGGTGATTGCCCCGCTGACCGCCGCCCAGGCGGCAGACCAGTCCAACCCGTATAAGCTGATGAATGAAGCGGCGCAGAAAACCTTCGATCGCCTGAAGAATGAACAGCCGAAGATTAAAGCCAACCCTAACTATCTGCGCGACATCGTTGATCAGGAACTGTTGCCATATGTGCAGGTGAAATATGCCGGCGCGCTGGTGCTGGGCCGCTACTACAAAGAAGCGACTCCGGCGCAGCGTGAAGCCTACTTTGCCGCTTTCCGTGAGTACCTGAAGCAAGCCTACGGCCAGGCGCTGGCGATGTATCATGGCCAGACTTATCAGATTGCCCCGGAGCAGCCGCTGGGCGATGCCACCATTGTGCCTATCCGCGTGACCATCGTCGATCCGAACGGCCGTCCGCCGGTGCGTCTGGACTTCCAGTGGCGTAAAAACACCCAGACCGGCAACTGGCAGGCCTACGATATGATCGCCGAAGGCGTCAGCATGATCACCACCAAACAGAATGAGTGGAGCGATCTGCTGCGCACCAAGGGCGTTGACGGTCTGACTGCGCAGCTGAAAGCGATCTCTGCGCAGCCGATCACCCTGGAACAGAAAAAATAATGACCGGGCAGCTGAGCTGGACTCGCGAGGGCGAGACGCTGGCGCTGCACGGAGAGCTGGACCAGGATCTGCTGGTCCCACTCTGGGAGGCGCGGGCTCAGGCGACAGAGGGGGCGGGGATCATCGATCTTAGCCACATCACACGTGTGGACACCGCTGGCCTGGCGCTGTTAGTGCACTTTGTGGCGCTGATACGCCGTCATGGCCGGGAAGCGCAGCTGATCGGTAAGAGCGAGAATCTGCAAACGCTGATCGGTCTTTACAACCTGCCTGTCGATATGATCCCATAATCTTTTCAGTGCGTTAGCACTGAAGCTATTCCGAAAGCCCCGGCAATCTTTTCGCCGGGGCTTTTTGCTTGTTTAAGACCGCGTCACTTTCCTCTAAGATGTTGGGCTGTTTTCACTATCAGATAAATTTGAGCCCATGGAAAATCATGAAATTCAGACCGTGCTGATGAACGCACTCCCCCTCCAGGAAGTCCACGTCTCTGGCGATGGCAGCCACTTTCAGGTTATTGCTGTGGGTGAGATGTTCGATGGCATGAGTCGGGTTAAAAAGCAGCAGAGCGTCTATGCGCCGCTGATGGAATATATTGCTGACAACCGCATCCATGCGCTGTCGATCAAGGCCTTTACTCCTCAGGAGTGGGCGCGAGACCGCAAACTAAATGGCTTCTAAGCTGTGGGGGATCCCCTGCAGCGTATGTGAATTTTTAATAGAGAACAGAATCAATGGATAAATTCCGTGTTCAGGGGCCGACTCGCCTACAGGGCGAAGTCACCATCTCCGGTGCAAAAAACGCCGCCCTGCCAATCCTCTTTTCCGCGCTGCTTGCTGAAGAGCCGGTAGAGATCCAGAACGTACCTAAGCTGAAAGACATCGACACCACCATGAAGCTGCTGAGCCAGCTGGGCGCGAAGGTTGAGCGCAATGGCTCGGTATGGATTGATGCTGGCCCGGTAGACGTATTCTGTGCTCCATACGAATTGGTTAAAACCATGCGCGCTTCTATCTGGGCGCTGGGCCCGCTGGTGGCGCGTTTTGGTCAGGGGCAAGTGTCTTTACCAGGCGGCTGCGCTATTGGTGCGCGTCCGGTCGATCTGCACATTAGTGGGCTGGAGCAACTGGGTGCCGAGATCAAACTGGAAGAAGGTTATGTTAAAGCCTCGGTCAATGGTCGTCTGAAAGGCGCGCATATCGTGATGGATAAAGTGAGCGTCGGCGCCACCGTCACCATCATGAGCGCAGCGACCCTCGCCGAGGGGACGACGATTATCGAAAACGCCGCTCGCGAGCCAGAGATCGTCGATACCGCGAATTTCCTTAACGCGCTGGGCGCAAAAATTACCGGTCAGGGCACCGACCGCATCACTATCGAAGGCGTGCAGCGTCTGGGTGGCGGCGTATACCGTGTACTGCCGGACCGTATCGAAACCGGTACTTTCCTGGTCGCCGCGGCGATTTCTGGCGGTAAGATCCTTTGCCGTAACGCGCAGCCGGATACCCTGGATGCCGTACTGGCGAAGCTGCGCGACGCCGGGGCTGACATCGAAACGGGCGAAGACTGGATCAGCCTTGATATGCACGGCAACCGTCCGAAAGCGGTTAACGTGCGTACCGCGCCGCACCCGGGCTTCCCGACCGATATGCAGGCCCAGTTCACGCTGCTTAACCTGGTGGCGGAAGGGACCGGTGTGATCACCGAAACGATCTTTGAAAACCGCTTCATGCACATTCCGGAGCTGATCCGTATGGGGGCGCACGCGGAGATTGAGAGCAATACCGCTATTTGTCACGGCGTGAAGCAGCTTTCTGGCGCGCAGGTGATGGCAACCGATTTGCGCGCGTCGGCGAGTCTGGTGCTGGCTGGCTGTATCGCTGAAGGAACCACCATCGTCGATCGCATCTATCATATCGACCGCGGCTATGAGCGTATCGAAGATAAACTGCAGGCGCTGGGTGCCAATATTCAGCGCGTGAAGGGCGAGTAACCGCCTCATGGCAGTGACCCCGTGACGATATGGTCCGGGGTCACAGTCATTCACATCACTTGTTCATCTTCTTCTGACGCATCATCTGCGTTCTGTCGATAAACTCATGAGTCACCGGGTCGTGGTAGCGCGATGGCCAGATGACCCATGGCTGCGTTTCCAGCGCCGTGGCGATAATCAATTCGCCTTTCGGCCAGGGGCGGGTCAGGGCGTTAGCCAGTGTTGAAGAACTCAGGCCGTGCCGTCGCGACTCTGCCGCCAGCGATGTTCCCCGTTTACGTAATCCGGCAACAATATCTGCGGGATGCCAGTCGATGAACTTATCCATAAATTCTCCTGGTGTTAAAGGTCCAGATCGTCCCACATGGGCGACAGTGACACTATACCCGCGTAATATGTAAGGTTCTAACAAGTTCTGTTAAAGCGCCGAAATATTCAGAATGTATCAAGGTATTCGGAAGCTTAGGGTGGAAAATGGAATTTTACTGGAACTTTCCCGCGCATTGCGCGGGAAGGAGAGGAGAATTAATGATCGCGCTGAACCGCGATATGCGCCAGCCCGATCAAGGCTTCACGCCAGGGGGTGTCCGGGAGGATTTGCAGCGCGGCAATGGCTTTGTCCGCTTCTTCTTCGGCACGCTTCTGCGTCCACTCCAGCGAACCGCAGGTGGCCATCGTTTCCAGCACGGCATCCAGCAGATGACGGCCATTACCCTGTTCGATCGCCCCGCGGATCATCGCCGATTGATCGGGCGTACCGTGGTGCATGGCGTGCAGCAGCGGCAGCGTCGGTTTACCCTCGTTCAGGTCATCACCGACGTTTTTACCGAGCCGCTCGCCGTCCGAACTGTAGTCGAGTAAATCGTCGATCAGCTGAAAAGCGGTGCCGAGATAGCGGCCATAATCCTGCAACGCGCGCTCTTCTTCCGCAGTGCAGTCTGCCAGCAGGCCGGCACACTGGGAGGCTGCCTCAAACAGACGCGCCGTCTTGCTGTAGATGACGCGCATGTAGTTCTCTTCCGTGATATCCGGGTCGTTGACGTTCATCAGCTGCAGCACTTCGCCTTCGGCGATGACGTTCACTGCTTCCGACATAACTTCGAGGATCTTCAGTGAGCCCAGCTGGGTCATCATCTGGAAGGCGCGCGTATAGATAAAATCGCCGACCAGCACGCTGGCGGCATTGCCGAACGCCGCATTGGCCGTGGCTTTGCCGCGACGCATATCTGACTCATCGACGACGTCGTCATGGAGCAGGGTGGCGGTATGAATAAATTCAATCAGCGCAGCAATAGTGACATGCGCGCTCCCCTGATAGCCCACCGCGCGTGCGGCGAGCACAGCAATCATCGGGCGAATGCGTTTGCCGCCGCCGCTGACGATGTAATAGCCTAACTGATTGATAAGCTGAACATCGGAGTTGAGTTGCTCAAGAATCGTCGCATTGACACCCGCCATATCTTGCGCGGTTAACTCATTGATTTTTTCTAAATTCATCGCAAAAGCCGGGCCAAATGTCCTGTTACCATGAATCCAGGTGGGATCACAGAAGGATTAAGACAGAATTAAAAGAAGATATGATTGTACTTAAAAATTGCCGTAGATAAACGTTGTCGTGAAAGTTGTGTTTTTTTTCTGCATTGATCGCTGATCGCTCTTGTCAAAGGCTCGCGATTTGCGTAATATTCGCGCCCTATTGTGAATATTTATAGCGCACTCTGAATCACATAAAGAGGTGCGCGGAAGCGGAGTTTTATATGTACGCGGTTTTCCAAAGTGGTGGTAAACAACACCGAGTAAGCGAAGGTCAGACCGTTCGCCTGGAAAAGCTGGACATCGCAACTGGCGAAGCTGTTGAATTCGCTGAAGTGCTGATGATCGCAAACGGTGAAGAAATCAAGATCGGCGTTCCTTTCGTTGAGGGCGGCGTAATCAAAGCTGAAGTTGTTGCTCACGGTCGTGGCGAGAAAGTTAAAATCGTTAAGTTTCGTCGTCGTAAACACTATCGTAAGCAGCAGGGCCATCGTCAGTGGTTCACTGATGTGAAAATCACTGGCATCAGCGCCTAAGACCTGAGGAGTAGATTTAAATGGCACATAAAAAGGCTGGCGGCTCGACTCGTAACGGTCGCGATTCAGAAGCTAAACGTCTGGGCGTAAAACGTTTCGGCGGTGAAGCAGTTCTGGCAGGTAGCATCATCGTTCGTCAACGTGGTACCAAATTCCACGCTGGCACCAACGTTGGTTGCGGCCGTGACCACACTCTGTTCGCTTTGACTGACGGTAAAGTCAAGTTCGAAGTTAAAGGCCCGAAAAACCGTAAATTCATCAGCATCGTTGCTGAATAAGTTTTTCGCGTCCCGGTAACGGATGAAAGCCCCGCAACACGTTGCGGGGCTTTTTACATTCGTCTACTGGAAAATTGTTGCAGGGAAACAGGCATGAAGCAGCAGGCTGGGATTGGCATTATTCTGGCGCTCACTACCGCCATGTGTTGGGGAGCGCTGCCGATTGCGATGAAGCAGGTTCTTGAGGTGATGGCGCCGCCTACGGTGGTGTTTTATCGCTTCCTGATGGCCAGTATTGGGCTTGGTGCTATCCTCGCGATTAAAGGCAAGCTGCCGCCGCTGCGGATTTTCCGCAAGCCGCGCTGGCTGGTGCTATTAGCGATTGCCACCGGCGGCCTGTTCGGTAACTTCATTCTGTTCAGTTCTTCCCTGCAATACCTCAGCCCCACGGCATCTCAGGTCATCGGCCAGCTATCGCCGGTGGGGATGATGGTGGCTAGCGTCGTAATCCTGAAAGAGCGCATGCGCGGCACCCAGGTGGTAGGCGCATTGATGTTGCTCAGCGGGCTGGTGATGTTCTTCAACACCAGCCTGATTGAAATCTTTACCCGTCTCACGGATTACACGTGGGGGGTAATTTTCGGCGTTGCTGCCGCGACAGTGTGGGTAAGCTACGGCGTCGCGCAAAAGGTGTTATTGCGCCGTCTGGCATCTCAGCAGATACTGTTTTTGCTGTACACTTTATGTACGATTGCATTACTGCCGCTTGCTGAGCCCGGAGTGATTTCCCGGTTAAGCAGCTGGCAACTGGCATGCCTGATTTTTTGCGGGCTCAATACCCTGGTCGGCTACGGGGCGCTGGCGGAAGCCATGGCGCGCTGGCAGGCGGCGCAGGTCAGCGCGTTAATCACCTTGACGCCACTGTTTACGCTACTGTTTTCTGATTTATTATCAATGGCCTGGCCCGATGTTTTCGCCAGACCGATGTTAAACCTGATTGGTTATCTCGGTGCGTTTGTCGTGGTTGCGGGCGCGATGTATTCCGCCATCGGCCATCGCCTTTGGGGGCGTTGGCGTAAGCGAGAGGCGGTAGTACCGCTGCCCCGCTCAGGCGAATGATTTACGGAGAGTAAAATGAAGTTTGTAGATGAAGCAACGATCCTGGTCGTAGCAGGTGACGGCGGTAATGGTTGCGTGAGCTTCCGCCGCGAAAAATATATTCCGAAAGGCGGTCCGGACGGCGGCGATGGCGGTGACGGCGGCGATGTCTGGCTGGAAGCGGACGAGAACCTGAACACCCTGATCGACTACCGTTTTGAAAAATCTTTCCGCGCCGAACGTGGGCAGAATGGTCAAAGCCGCGATTGTACCGGTAAGCGCGGTAAAGACGTGACGGTAAAAGTGCCGGTCGGGACCCGAGTTATCGACCAGGGCACCGGCGAGACCATGGGCGATATGACCAAACACGGTCAGCGTCTGATGGTAGCGAAAGGCGGCTGGCACGGTCTGGGCAACACCCGTTTCAAATCATCCGTTAACCGTACGCCGCGTCAGAAGACCATGGGTACCCCGGGTGATAAACGCGACCTGCAGCTGGAGCTGATGCTGCTGGCCGACGTCGGAATGCTGGGGATGCCGAACGCCGGCAAATCCACCTTCATCCGTGCGGTCTCCGCCGCCAAGCCGAAAGTGGCTGACTATCCGTTTACCACCCTGGTGCCAAGCCTGGGCGTGGTGCGTATGGACAATGAAAAGAGCTTCGTAGTTGCCGATATCCCGGGGCTGATTGAAGGCGCTGCGGAAGGCGCAGGCCTCGGTATCCGCTTCCTCAAGCACCTCGAGCGCTGCCGGGTACTGCTGCACCTCATTGATATCGATCCGATCGACGGTTCCGATCCGGTTGAGAATGCGCGCATTATCATCGGCGAACTGGAGAAATACAGCGAGAAGCTGGCTTCTAAACCGCGCTGGTTGGTTTTCAACAAGATTGACCTGATGGACAAAGCGGAGGCTGAAGCCAAAGCCAAGGCCATTGCCGAAGCGTTAGGTTGGGAAGAGAAATTCTACCTGATCTCCGCGGCCAGCCAGCAGGGCGTGAAAGAGCTGTGCTGGGACGTGATGACCTTCATCATCGAAAACCCGATCGTGCAGGCGGAAGAAGAGCAGAAGCCGGAGAAAGTCGAGTTTATGTGGGACGACTATCACCGTCAGCAGCTTGAAGAGGCCGAAGCCGAAGCGGAAGATGACGAAGACTGGGATGACGACTGGGACGAAGACGACGAAGAAGGCGTCGAATTCATCTACAAACGCTAATCCTGACTTCTCGGGATCAAAAAGGGCCGCATCTGATGCGGCCCTTTTGTTTTAATTGTTCTGGTACAAATCTTTATACAAGCGACTTTCAAAGCGGACCAGTGGGATGCGGCGATTGCGCTGATCAGCGGGCTCCACGGCGTAGCCGGAGAGATATTGCACGAAGGCCACCTTTTGTCCGCTGGCGGTAGTGATGAAGCCTGCAAGGTTGTAAACCCCCTGCAGCGATCCGGTTTTCGCCGAGACTTTGCCATCGACGCCCGCCTGATGAAGACCGGCGCGATACTGCAGCGATCCGTCGTGGCCTGCCAGCGGCAGCATCGAGATGAAGTTGAGCTCGGTATCGTGCTGGGCGATATACTGTAGCACCTGCATCATGGTTGCCGGAGCGATCAGATTGTGGCGCGAGAGGCCAGAGCCGTCGGCGATGATCGTATTGCCAAGATCGACCCCAGCCTGTTGACGCAGGATCTGCCGTACAGCATCGGATCCCGCCCGCCAGGTGCCAGGTACGCCGAACCGGGCATGGCCGATGGTGCGAAAGACGGTATCCGCAATCATGTTGTCTGATTTCTTCAGCATAATCCGCAGCAGATCGTGCAGAGGAGCCGACTGAGTGGTAGCCAGCACGGTGCCAGGCTCATTGGCCAGCGTCTGGCGCAGCAGCGTACCGCTGTAGGTGATCCCCGCCTGGGCCAGCTCCGCTTTGAGGATCGCTCCGGCGTAGCTGGCGCCATCCTGAATGGCGAAGGCCAGCGGCAGCGGCTCGCTACGCTGCGGCAGGCAGCCGGTGAGGGTATAGCGATTGAGATCGCCCGGCACCACGTCGAGCTCGCAATACTGCGCTTCCGATGAGCCACGCGCCAGCGTTCGCACCTGGCTGAACATGGTGACCGGATAGTAGGACGCAACGCGAATGAAGGCGACATCGCCCGGTTTCTGCGCGCTATACAGCGAAATGGAGAAGCAGTTGCGGTCGACAATCGCTGCCGCCGGCGGGGCGCTGAAGCACTGTGTCAGGTCGTTCCACGGCCAACCAGGCGCTTTATCATGGCTGGCGAAGACCGAGGTATCGATGAGCACATTGCCTTCGATACGTTGCACGCCAGCTTTTTTCAGCGTCGCCACCATATTGCGAATATCCTGCCGTTTGAGCGTCGGATCGCCGCCGAAGCGTGCAATCAGGTCGCCTTTCAGCACGCCGCCGTCCAGTGAGCCTTTGGTTTCCAGCGTGGTGGTAAAGCGAAAATCGGGCCCCAGTTGCAGCAGAGCCGCCAGCGCGGTGATGACCTTTTGCGTACTGGCTGGAAGCGCCATTTGCTGGCTGTGATAGTCGATTTCCGGCGTCGATGCACCGACCTTCTGCGCCATAAAGGCAAGGTTCGCACCGGCGGGAAGCTGGGTGATGTACTCGTCAATATTCGCTGCCTGCGCGCTAAGCGCTATACCGGCAGTCAATCCGATGATAAATCTGGGAAATCGCATAATCTCGCGCTAACAACCTGAAGCCAGGCCGTCATACTACGGTGCAACGCCCGGTAAAGTAAACGATGACCCATAAGGAACTTCGGGGTAAAATACCTATCAAATGAAAAATTGCTGCTGACCTGGGGAGTGTTTCCCGGGTCGGTTTCTTTTTGCTCGTGTCCTGCCTGTGGGCAGGGCAGGTGGCGGAGCGGAACCGTCCGTTCCCTGAAGGAATGATAAAGAGGTATAACTAATGCAAGCGATTCCGATGACCTTACGTGGCGCTGAGAAACTGCGCGAAGAACTGGATTATCTGAAGTCTGTACGTCGTCCTGAAATCATTGCCGCTATTGCTGAGGCCCGTGAACACGGCGATTTGAAAGAGAATGCTGAGTACCACGCTGCGCGCGAGCAGCAGGGTTTCTGCGAGGGGCGTATCAAGGATATCGAAGCGAAACTGTCCAATGCGCAGGTCATCGATATCACCAAAATGCCGAACAATGGTCGGGTGATTTTTGGCTCTACCGTCAGTGTGCTGAACCTCGATACCGACGAGGAACAGACCTACCGCATCGTGGGTGACGATGAGGCCGATTTTAAGCAGAATCTGATCTCCGTGAACTCGCCAATTGCCCGCGGTCTGATTGGTAAAGAGCAGGACGATGTTGTGACCATCCGCACGCCAGGCGGTGAAGTGGAATACGAAATTATTAAGGTTGAGTACCTTTAAGGCGTATTTCCCGCTACGATGTTGATAGATTGTAAAGAAAGGAAAAAGGCCGCATAGCGGCCTTTTATCAACATCCGGAGCATGGCATTTTGCTCGCCTGACCGCAGAAAACCCTCGTTTTACACAAAGTTGTGTCTTGAACCAGGATATTCTTAGCGTGGCAGCGAGATTTTACGCTCGTTAGTCGGGCGATACAGAACCAGCGTTTTACCGATGACCTGTACGTTGCAGGCGCCGGTTTCGCGTACGATAGCTTCCACGATCAGGGCTTTAGTTTCGCGATCTTCCGAGGCGATCTTCACCTTGATGAGCTCATGGTGCTCTAACGCTTGTTCAATCTCGGCCAGTACCCCTTCGGTCAAACCATTGTTGCCAAGCATAACTACCGGCTTGAGCGGATGTGCCAGACCTTTCAGGTGCTGTTTTTGTTTAGTACTCAGATTCATCGTATTTTTTTGCTTACGTTGGGATTGAAAACGGGTCATTCTACCGCCATCTCCCATATATCGCCAAACTACCGCGTCGATTTTTACGCAGTGAAGTACGATGAACCCGAACGGGAATGTTAAATGACAGGTAAAAAGCGTTCTGCCAGCTCAAGCCGCTGGCTTCAGGAACACTTTAGCGATAAATATGTTCAACAGGCACAGAAAAAGGGGTTACGTTCCCGTGCCTGGTTTAAACTTGATGAAATACAGCAAAGTGACAAAATTTTTAAACCGGGGATGACTATCGTTGACCTCGGCGCTGCTCCCGGTGGCTGGTCGCAGTATGCGGTCACGCAGATCGGCAACAGCGGCCGCATCATCGCTTGCGATCTTTTACCAATGGATCCAATCGTTGGTGTGGACTTTCTTCAGGGCGATTTTCGTGATGAATTAGTCTTGAAAGCGTTACTTGAGCGCGTAGGTGACAGTAAAGTACAAGTTGTCATGTCTGATATGGCACCAAATATGTGCGGAACACCGGCGGTGGATATTCCCCGGGCCATGTATCTGGTTGAGCTGGCGCTTGAAATGTCTCGTGATGTATTAGCGCCAGGTGGTAGTTTTGTAGTGAAGGTGTTCCAGGGCGAAGGCTTCGATGAGTATCTTAGAGAAATTCGCTCCCTGTTTACGAAGGTCAAAGTTCGTAAGCCGGACTCTTCCCGCGCTCGTTCGCGTGAAGTGTATATTGTAGCGACCGGGCGTAAACCATAACCGGCAGATTTCAAACGAAAGTTTGAAAGAAACTGGATATAGAGTATCCTGACGCTGTTTTTAACACAGTTGTAATAAGAGGTTAATCCCTTGAGTGACATGGCGAAAAACCTAATACTCTGGCTGGTCATTGCCGTTGTGCTGATGTCAGTATTCCAGAGCTTTGGGCCCAGCGAGTCGAATGGCCGCAAGGTGGATTATTCTACCTTCCTGCAAGAGGTCAATCAGGACCAGGTTCGCGAAGCGCGTATCAACGGACGTGAGATCAACGTTACCAAGAAAGATAGTAACCGTTACACGACTTACATTCCGGTTAACGATCCGAAGCTGCTCGATAACCTGTTGACTAAAAACGTCAAAGTTGTTGGTGAACCACCAGAAGAGCCGAGCCTGCTGGCTTCTATCTTCATCTCCTGGTTCCCAATGCTGCTGTTGATCGGCGTCTGGATCTTCTTTATGCGGCAAATGCAGGGCGGCGGCGGGAAGGGCGCGATGTCCTTCGGCAAAAGCAAAGCCCGTATGTTGACGGAAGACCAGATCAAAACCACTTTTGCAGACGTTGCCGGGTGTGACGAAGCGAAAGAGGAAGTCGGCGAACTGGTAGAATACCTGCGTGAGCCGAGCCGCTTCCAGAAACTGGGCGGTAAGATCCCGAAAGGCGTTCTGATGGTCGGCCCTCCGGGTACCGGTAAAACGCTGCTGGCGAAAGCGATCGCTGGTGAAGCTAAGGTCCCGTTCTTTACCATTTCCGGTTCTGACTTCGTAGAAATGTTCGTCGGTGTGGGCGCATCTCGTGTGCGTGACATGTTTGAACAGGCCAAGAAAGCAGCGCCTTGCATCATCTTCATCGATGAAATCGACGCCGTCGGCCGCCAGCGTGGCGCAGGCCTGGGCGGTGGTCACGATGAACGTGAGCAAACCCTGAACCAGATGCTGGTTGAGATGGACGGCTTCGAAGGTAACGAAGGTATCATCGTTATCGCGGCGACTAACCGTCCGGACGTTCTTGACCCCGCGCTGCTGCGTCCTGGCCGCTTTGACCGCCAGGTGGTGGTTGGCCTGCCGGATGTTCGCGGTCGCGAGCAGATCCTGAAAGTGCATATGCGTCGCGTACCGCTGGCGCCGGATATCGATGCGGCAATCATTGCGCGCGGTACCCCGGGCTTCTCCGGTGCGGATCTGGCCAACCTGGTCAACGAAGCGGCGCTGTTTGCTGCCCGCGGCAACAAACGCGTTGTATCGATGGTTGAGTTCGAGAAAGCGAAAGACAAAATCATGATGGGTGCGGAACGTCGCTCCATGGTGATGACGGAAGCGCAGAAAGAATCGACCGCTTACCATGAAGCGGGCCACGCGATTATCGGTCGCCTGGTGCCGGAGCACGATCCGGTGCACAAAGTGACGATTATCCCGCGCGGCCGTGCGCTGGGTGTGACCTTCTTCCTGCCGGAAGGCGATGCGATCAGCGCCAGCCGTCAGAAACTGGAAAGCCAGATCTCCACCCTGTACGGCGGTCGTCTGGCGGAAGAGATTATCTACGGTCCGGAACATGTTTCTACCGGTGCGTCCAACGACATTAAAGTGGCAACGAACCTGGCGCGTAACATGGTGACCCAGTGGGGCTTCTCCGACAAACTCGGTCCGCTGCTGTATGCGGAAGAAGAGGGTGAAGTCTTCCTCGGTCGTAGCGTCGCGAAAGCGAAGCATATGTCCGATGAAACTGCACGTATCATCGACCAGGAAGTGAAATCGCTGATTGAGCGTAACTATGGTCGTGCTCGTCAGCTGCTGAACGACAACATGGACATTCTGCACGCAATGAAAGATGCGCTCATGAAGTATGAGACTATCGATGCGCCGCAGATTGACGACCTGATGGCTCGTCGCGATGTTCGTCCGCCAGCGGGTTGGGAAGAACCAGGTTCTTCTAATAACTCTGACAACAATGGCACGCCTCGTGCGCCGCGTCCGGTTGATGAACCGCGTACGCCGAACCCGGGCAACACCATGTCAGAGCAGCTGGGCGACAAGTAAGCTACCGCTGTTGATGTCTTGTTTTAACCTTAAAACCCCGGGGCGCCCGCTCCGGGGTTTTTCTTTTTTAACCTCTTCAGTCTCAGGGATTTTGTGATGAAACTTGTAGCCCAGGGCTCAACCCTCGATCTCTCTCACCCCCACGTGATGGGTATTTTAAATGTGACGCCGGACTCATTCTCCGATGGCGGCGCCCACAATTCACTAATTGAGGCGGTGAAGCATGCCAATCTGATGATCAATGCCGGCGCGACCATCATTGATATCGGCGGTGAATCGACGCGGCCAGGGGCGGCTGAGGTTAGCGTGGAAGAGGAGCTTGCGCGGGTGATCCCGGTCGTTGAAGCGATCGCTCAGCGCTTTGAGGTATGGATCTCAGTGGACACCTCCAAGGCGGAAGTTATTCGCGAATCATCCCGGGCTGGGGCGCATATCATTAACGATATTCGTTCGCTCACCGAACCAGGCGCGCTGCAGGCCGCCGCGGATAGCGGGTTGCCGGTGTGTCTGATGCACATGCAAGGACAGCCGAAAACCATGCAGGAGGCGCCGAAGTATGAAAACGTCTTCGCTGATGTTGAGCGCTTTTTTACCGAACACATTGTGCGCTGCGAGCAGGCGGGGATCGCAAAAGAAAAATTGCTACTCGACCCGGGATTCGGTTTCGGTAAAAATCTCTCCCATAATTACCAACTGCTGGCGAGACTGGGGGAGTTTCATCACTTTGGTCTGCCGCTGCTGGTCGGTATGTCGCGGAAGTCGATGGTAGGTCAGTTGCTGAACGTCGGGCCGTCGGAGCGGCTGAACGGCAGCCTGGCGTGTGCCGTCATTGCAGCAATGCAGGGCGCGCAGATTATTCGCGTCCATGATGTCAAAGAAACGGTAGAAGCGCTGCGCGTGGTGGAAGCCACTCTCGCCGCTAAGGGAAAAAAACGTTATGAGTAACCGCAAGTATTTTGGCACCGATGGTATTCGTGGCCGCGTCGGCGATGCGCCGATCACGCCGGAATTTGTACTTAAGCTGGGCTGGGCGGCAGGCAAAGTATTAGCGCGCCACGGCTCGCGTAAAATTATTATCGGCAAGGATACCCGTATTTCGGGTTATATGCTGGAGTCAGCGCTGGAAGCCGGACTGGCGGCCGCGGGGCTCTCTGCGTCGTTCACCGGACCCATGCCGACACCGGCCATCGCCTACCTGACGCGCGCCTTCCGCGCTGAGGCGGGGATTGTTATCTCTGCTTCACATAACCCTTTCTACGACAACGGCATTAAATTCTTCTCCATTGAGGGCACCAAGCTGCCGGATGATGTCGAAGAGGCGATTGAAGCCGAAATGGAGAAAGAACTCACCTGCGTGGATTCGGCTGAGCTGGGCAAAGCCAGCCGTATCGTCGATGCGGCGGGGCGCTACATTGAATTTTGTAAGGGTACCTTTCCCAACGAACTGAGCCTGGGTACGCTGAAAGTGGTAGTGGACTGCGCGCACGGCGCGACCTATCACATCGCCCCTAATGTCTTCCGCGAGCTGGGAGCCCAGGTTATCGCGATGGGCTGTGAGCCTGATGGCCTTAACATCAACGAAGAGGTCGGCGCCACCGACGTGCGGGCGCTTCAGGCGCGGGTGCTGGCGGAAAAAGCCGATTTGGGCATTGCCTATGACGGCGATGGCGATCGCGTGATCATGGTTGACCATGAAGGCAATAAAGTCGATGGCGACCAGATCCTCTACATCATTGCCCGGGAAGGATTGCGTCAGGGGCAGCTGCGCGGCGGCGCCGTCGGCACCCTGATGAGTAATATGGGGCTGGAGCTGGCGCTCAAGCAGTTAGGCATCCCGTTTGCCCGCGCGAAGGTCGGTGACCGCTATGTACTGGAGATGCTCCAGGAAAAAGGCTGGCGCATCGGGGCGGAAAACTCCGGCCATGTGATCCTGCTGGATAAAACCACCACCGGTGACGGCATCGTTGCCAGCCTGCAGGTGGTTGCGGCGATGGTGCGCAATCATATGAGTCTGCATGACCTGTGCAGTGGCATGAAAATGTTCCCTCAGCTGCTGGTGAATGTCCGCTTTACCGAGGGCAGTGGTAACCCTCTGGAGAACGAACATGTGAAAGCGGTGACCGCGGACGTGGAGGCGGCGTTAGGTAAACGCGGCCGTGTCCTGCTGCGTAAATCGGGTACGGAGCCGCTGATCCGCGTGATGGTGGAAGGCGAGCATGAAGATCAGGTACACGAATTCGCACACCGTATCGCTGAGGCGGTAAAAAGCGTCTAATGTTTCCGGTTAAGTGGTTAAAAAGGCGGCGCTTGCCGCCTTTTTTATGATCGAAAACTGGCTTTTTGCTGTTTTTTTCTGCAGTTGATACAATGTGTCGAAATTGCCCTTGCGAAGGTCATTCGCTTTGGTTAGTATTCACACCCGCTTCAGTGGGAAACGTTAAAACGTCCCGCTTTATTGGTCGAAGCACTTGGTATGCGGCGAATCCGCAAGGAACAGGTTGATTATGTACGAAGCTCTTTTGGTAGTTTTCCTTATTGTAGCGATTGGCCTTGTCGGTCTGGTTATGCTGCAACAAGGTAAAGGCGCTGATATGGGAGCCTCCTTCGGTGCAGGCGCTTCCGGCACACTGTTTGGGTCCAGCGGTTCTGGTAACTTCATGACCCGTATGACCGGCATCCTGGCTGCGCTGTTCTTCATCATCAGTCTGGCGCTGGGTAACATCAACAGCAACAAGACCAATAAAGGAAGTGAGTGGGATAATCTGAGCGCACCGAAAACGGAGCAAACTCAGCCAACTGCGCCGGCTCAGCCGAGCAGCGATATCCCGCACTAAGTATTCTGTACCGAGGTGGTGGAATTGGTAGACACGCTACCTTGAGGTGGTAGTGCCCTAACGGGCTTGTGGGTTCGAGTCCCATCCTCGGTACCAATATTCCAGAAAAAAGACGCTGAAAAGCGTCTTTTTTCGTTTTTATCCTCGCTGGCCGTTTATTTATAAACATCTCTTCGCTGGTTACCTCCTTTTACTGTCGTTAAAGTCGCCTCGTCAAATTAACAGAGGTGAAGTGACACAATGAACAAGATCGGGTTGCTTATCGTCGCCGGCGTGCTCGGTTTAACGGGGTGTAGTTCAACATCACCATCCAAAACGGTAGAGACCATTAATGCGCTTACCGTACCGGTATCGTACAGTGAGCCAGGGGTTGCGGCGAACAATGCCCAGGTGGTGACGCGCTATTTCCAGGACAATACGGCACTGATTGGTCGTCTTAATCATTCGTTGAAAAGTCATTATTTGCAGAATGTGGAGCGTCGCGATGTGTTCGACAGACATAGTGAGGCGTATCAGGTATATGGCGCCCTGACTCGCCTGGAGCAGATGGCGTCCATGAATGAGGTTTACCGCAAAGAGAATAATGTTGCGGGCCTACAGGAGATCAACCGCGTGTTAAAAAGCGTGCCGTTGGCCAGCTGAGAATGAAGCAGGGACTGCCGACCGGCAATCCCTGCGAAGCGTTAAAAGCGGAAGTTAACCCCGGCGTAAGCGCCGTCGGCCAGCGTGTTATCGCGATGGCCATCTTTCCCCGCCATATCAATATAGCGATAGCCAGCTTCGATATTCAGCGATGGGAGCACGTTAAGGCGTACCCCGGCATTGGCCTCCACATAATCCTCAACGCCGCTGGACATTGAGTCCGGTGAGTAATAGCCCTCGCCGAAGAGCGTGAAATACTGACCAAGGGGGAGTTCAGCGCCACCACCGGCGGCGATGGCGTAACCTTCATCACCATCTTTTGGGTTCAGATAGACCCCCTTACCGCCCAGGGTCATCAGAAAAGGGCCAAGGTTAAAGTTATAACCCATTCCCAGCCCTACGCTATCTCCGTCGTTGTCGCTATGGGCCCACTGAGAATTGAACGTCATCCCCGGTTCCCCGGCGCCAAAGCTGGCGGACAAATTGGTAAACTCGGCGCCAGCTTCCCCATGCAGGTTAACAGATGCGCAGGCGACGCTGCTGGTTCCCAAAGCGACCATCACGGCCACCATTTTTGCAGCAATAGACTTCATTGTTGAATTCCTTCAGATAAAAAAAAGCCCGATACGGGCGTTCGGGCAAAATTAACGGGTTCTTGGATCTCATCGTTGTGGTCGAGGCAGGCGGCAGGTGAGGGGATCAACTCATGCTACCGCTGCTCACGCCTGGCCGATTTCCGGTGGCATATCCTGAGCCTGTACAGACCCGACGGTTTACACCGTGTATGGTGGCCCACTGGTCTTGCTCAGAGACATGTTGTCCTCCGGTAAATTCAGGCGCTCAGCATAAAATTTTTCTTTTTTTACCGTTAGCGTTAATTGATTTAAATTTAAACATTTTTGCTGTTGTCGCGAATAACAATAAATGGCAGGGCGCAGCGCGAGTCAGAATTTTTCAGGAAGTGAGACGATATTTTGTAAATAGCCGCCGCGGGCAAAGGTAATATAACCGCCTTTCTTTAATGCTGACAAGACATTGAGAATACTGCTACGCGACATATGGGTTCGGTCCTGAATATATTCAAGGATAGACACGCGCTGTCGAGTCTCTGCGGTTAATAGCATCATTTCCAGCAGATGGTTACGGATCACTGAATAGGTTCGCTGTTGTAGGACCAGATCGTCACGATACACCATATAAGAGGTATGATAGGCCAGCAGGCTGGTGACTTCCTCCCACAGGTTATGCTGGCGAAATAGCGCTGAAGCCCGATCATAGTCGATACGTAGCAGCTCGGAAGAGACCTCTGCCCGCAGGCTATGGCTACGGCTAGGCTGCAGCATTTCCGCCACGCCGAAAAGATGTGGCTCATAGACGGTTACCATCAGTAGCCTGTCGGAATTACGAATAATCGACAGCTCACCTTTTTTAAAAATAAAGAGCTGGGTTTTGCCTTTATATTCCCAGGTGAGTCTTTTTCTGGCGATCGCGTTAACGGGCGTCGCGTGTGGCTCAAGCACATCGATCAGTCGGTCAATGGCCTTTTGCGGCCTGATCGGCGGTTTAATATTCATGATGTATATCACCAGATATGAATTAATCAATTGAGGTTATTATAGTCAACAATTTTGCTGATCGAGCGATAAGGAAAAAATGCCTCTTTTCGATTTTTCTGGCGCAGACAGGTAACAAAAAATAAAAAGCCGGCGGAGGGCCGCCGGCTGAGGGAAAACATCGTCAGATGATTATTTGCTTTTGTTTTCCAGATTCTCAACCTGCGGTAAACCTGTTGCTGAGGAGGCGCTCAGCAGGCCAGACTGCGCATAGCCGAACAGTTTCTCGCGGGTATCGGTGATATCCAGATTACGCATTGTCAGCTGGCCGATACGGTCTTCAGCGGTAAACATGGAATCACCTTTTTCCATAGTCAGACGCTCTGCTTTATAGGTGAGGTTGTCGGATACCGTATTGAGGATCGAGTAGTCGTTACCGCGACGCAGCTCAAGGGTGACTTCGCCGGTAATCTGGCTGGCGACCCAACGCTGCAGCGAATCACGCAGCATCAGCGCCTGGGAATCGAACCAGCGGCCCTGATAGAGCAGACGGCCCAGCTGGCGACCGTGGGCGTGATATTGCTCAATGGTATCTTCGTTATGGATACCGGTCAGCAAACGCTCGTAAGCGATATGCAGTAGCGCCATTCCGGGAGCTTCATAAATGCCGCGGCTTTTCGCTTCGATAATCCGGTTCTCGATCTGGTCGCTCATACCCAGGCCGTGACGACCGCCGATGCGGTTGGCTTCCAGCATCATCTCGACGTCGTCGGCAAAAGTTTTGCCGTTCAGCGCCACCGGATGGCCCTGCTCAAAGCGCACGGTCACCTCTTCTGCGGGGATTTTCACGTTTTCGTCCCAGAACTTCACACCCATAATCGGGTTAACGATCTTGACGCTGGAGTTCAGGAATTCGAGATCTTTCGCTTCATGGGTCGCGCCGAGCATGTTGGAGTCGGTGGAATAGGCTTTCTCGACCGACATTTTGTAGTCAAAGCCGCAGGCGATCATAAATTCGGACATTTCGTGGCGGCCACCGAGTTCATCGATGAAATCACTGTCCAGCCAGGGTTTGTAAATCTGCAGTTCAGCGTTGGTCAGCAGGCCATAACGATAGAAACGTTCGATATCGTTGCCTTTATAGGTGCTGCCATCGCCCCAGATGTTGACGCCGTCTTCTTTCATTGCGGCTACCAGCATGGTGCCGGTGACTGCGCGGCCCAGCGGTGTGGTGTTGAAATAGGTCAGCCCACCGGTAGTGTTATGGAAAGCGCCACACTGAATCGCCGCGATCCCTTCTGCGACCAGCTGTTTGCGGCAGTCGATCAGACGGGCGCCTTCAGCACCGTACTCTTTCGCGCGGCGCGGAATAGCATCGTAGTCGTCTTCGTCCGGTTGACCCAGGTTAGCGGTATATGCATAAGGCACGGCGCCTTTTTTGCGCATCCATAACAGCGCGGCGCTGGTATCCAGTCCACCAGAGAAAGCGATACCAATACGTTGACCAACCGGGAGATGCTTGAGAATCGTCGTCATAAAATAAAACCCTGCTCGATAGACTGTGGTGAGTTCGACTCAACAACCTTAACTGCATTTTTATGCATTAATTGTGAGTATTCATTTAACCATCTTTTACTGGCGACAGGAAGGGCTTCATCATCTTTTTGCTAAAAAAGCCTGAAATACCAGCACAAACGGCAATTGGGGAAGCTAAAAAGCATGTTGACAAAATATACTAATTGCCGTTACAATTCATCCCGATTTTATGTCCCGTCTTCGGTACCAAATCCCAGCAGTATTTGCGTCTTTTACTCAAAAAGAGTAAAATATGCCACGTTTCAGGCGCGGGGTGGAGCAGCCTGGTAGCTCGTCGGGCTCATAACCCGAAGGTCGTCGGTTCAAATCCGGCCCCCGCAACCACTTTCCCATTAAGTACTTTTTCAAATATACTGTGAGGACTAGGTGTCCTTCGTAGCCGGATTTGAAAGAATTCTTGCGGAAGGTGTTCCAGATCGCCATGGCGATCTCAGGGTTCAGTTATCTAAAGCCCCGATTTATCGGGGTTTTTTGTTATCTGACTTCAGAATAACTGGGCTATACGCCCTTTTTTTATGTCTTGGGGGTGGGTTTGTCCACATTAGAGCAAAAATTGACAGAGATGCTCACAGCGCCGGTTGAAGCGCTTGGCTTTGAGCTGGTCGGCATCGAATTTATTCGCGGTCGCACATCCACACTGCGCATCTATATTGATAGTGAAGATGGCATCAACGTTGATGATTGTGCTGATGTGAGCCACCAGGTAAGCGCCGTCATGGATGTCGAAGACCCGATCACTGTCGCTTACAACCTGGAAGTCTCTTCGCCTGGTCTTGACCGTCCGATGTTCACCGCCGAACACTATCAACGTTTCACCGGCGAAGAAGTTGCGCTGGTGCTGCGCATGGCGGTTCAGAACCGCCGCAAATGGCAGGGCATTATCAAAGCGGTAGACGGTGAGATGATCACGGTAACCGTCGAAGGCAAAGATGAAGTGTTCGCGCTGAGTAACATCCAGAAGGCGAACCTGGTTCCCCACTTTTAACAGTCTGGATTGAGGTGAAAGGCCCCGATGAACAAAGAAATTTTGGCTGTTGTTGAAGCCGTTTCCAACGAAAAAGCGCTGCCGCGTGAGAAAATTTTCGAAGCGCTGGAAAGCGCGCTGGCAACGGCCACCAAGAAAAAATACGAACAAGAGATCGACGTTCGCGTAGAAATCGACCGCAAGAGCGGCGATTTCGATACTTTCCGTCGCTGGCTGGTTGTAGAAGAAGTCACCCAGCCGACGCGCGAGATCACTCTCGAAGCCGCGCGTTTCGAAGATGAAAGCATGAACGTCGGCGACTATGTCGAAGATCAGATTGAATCTGTTACCTTCGACCGTATCACCACGCAGACCGCTAAACAGGTTATCGTGCAGAAAGTCCGCGAAGCTGAGCGCGCGATGGTGGTCGATCAGTTCCGCGAGCACGAAGGTGAGATCATCACCGGCGTGGTGAAAAAAGTGAACCGCGACAACATCACTCTGGATCTGGGTAACAACGCTGAAGCCGTGATCCTGCGTGAAGATATGCTGCCGCGTGAAAACTTCCGTCCGGGCGACCGCATTCGCGGCGTACTGTACGCTGTCCGTCCGGAAGCGCGTGGCGCCCAGCTGTTCGTCACCCGTTCCAAACCTGAGATGCTGATCGAACTGTTCCGCATTGAAGTGCCGGAAATCGGTGAAGAAGTGCTGGAGATCAAAGCGGCGGCTCGCGATCCGGGCTCTCGTGCCAAAATTGCGGTGAAAACCAACGACAAGCGCATCGACCCGGTTGGCGCTTGCGTCGGTATGCGCGGTGCGCGTGTGCAGGCCGTGTCGACTGAGCTGGGCGGTGAACGCATCGATATCGTCCTGTGGGATGATAACCCGGCGCAGTTCGTGATTAACGCCATGGCGCCGGCAGATGTCGCGTCCATCGTGGTGGATGAAGATAAACACACCATGGATATCGCGGTAGAAGCGGGCAACCTGGCGCAGGCGATTGGCCGTAACGGTCAGAACGTGCGCCTGGCTTCGCAGCTCAGCGGCTGGGAACTCAACGTGATGACCGTTGACGATCTGCAGGCTAAGCACCAGGCGGAAGCGCATGCCGCTATCGATACCTTCACCAAATATCTCGATATTGATGAAGATTTCGCGACAGTGCTGGTTGAAGAAGGCTTCTCCTCGCTGGAAGAGCTGGCCTATGTGCCGATGAAAGAACTGCTGGAAATCGACGGTCTGGATGAAGCCACCGTTGAAGCACTTCGTGAGCGTGCGAAAAACGCACTGACTACGCTGGCGCTGGCTCAGGAAGAGAGCCTGGGCGATAACAAACCTGCCGATGATCTGTTGAATCTGGAAGGTTTGGATCGTGCCCTGGCATTCAAACTGGCTGCCCGTGGTGTTTGTACGCTGGAAGATCTCGCCGAGCAGGGCGTTGATGACCTGGCTGATATCGAAGGGATGACCGACGAGAAAGCTGGCGAGCTCATCATGGCCGCTCGCAACATTTGTTGGTTCGGCGACGAAGCGTAATAAACTGTAGCAGGAAGGAACAGCATGACAGATGTGACTATTAAAGCGCTGGCCTCAGAAATTCAGACCTCTGTGGATCGCCTGATACAGCAATTTGCTGACGCAGGCATTCGCAAATCGGCTGATGATTCTGTGACCGCGCAAGAGAAACAAACTTTGTTGACGCACCTGAACCGTGAACACGGCTCGGCGCCAGACAAGCTGACGTTACAGCGTAAGACGCGCAGTACGTTGAATATTCCAGGTACCGGTGGGAAGAGTAAATCGGTACAAATCGAAGTCCGCAAGAAACGCACCTTTGTGAAACGCGATCCGCAAGAGGCTGAACGCCTGGCAGCGGAAGAGCAGGCGCAGCGTGAAGCGGAAGAGCAGGCCCGTCGTGAAGCTGAAGAAGCAGCAAAACGCGAGGCGCAATTAAAAGCTGAACGTGAGGCCGCAGAACAAGCTAAACGTGAAGTCGCTGATAAAGCGAAACGTGAAGCTGCGGAAAAAGACAAAGTGAGCAATCAACATACCGACGAAATGACCAAAACCGCCCAGGCTGAAAAGATCCGCCGTGAGAACGAAGCCGCGGAACTGAAGCGCAAATCGGAAGAAGAAGCACGCCGCAAACTTGAAGAAGAAGCGCGCCGTGTAGCGGAAGAAGCACGCCGTATGGCAGAAGAAAACGAAAAAAATTGGTCTGAAACCTCAGACAGCCCGGAAGATAGCAGCGACTATCACGTCACCACGTCACAGCATGCTCGTCAGGCTGAAGATGATAACGATCGTGAAGTCGAAGGCGGCCGCGGCCGTAGCCGTAGCAGCAAAGCGGCGCGTCCGGCGAAGAAAGGTAACAAACACGCTGAGTCGAAAGCTGACCGTGAAGAAGCCCGTGCGGCCGTTCGCGGTGGTAAAGGCGGTAAACACCGTAAAGGTTCCGCTCTGCAGCAGGGCTTCCAGAAGCCGGCGCAGGCCGTTAACCGTGACGTTATCATCGGCGAAACCATCACCGTTGGCGAACTGGCTAACAAGATGGCGGTGAAAGGTTCTCAGGTCATCAAAGCGATGATGAAGCTGGGCGCCATGGCGACCATTAACCAGGTTATCGACCAGGAAACCGCACAGCTGGTAGCCGAAGAGATGGGCCACAAAGTTATCCTGCGTCGTGAAAACGAACTGGAAGAAGCAGTAATGAGCGACCGTGACACCGGCGCTGCGGCTGAACCGCGCGCACCGGTAGTGACCATCATGGGTCACGTTGACCATGGTAAAACCTCGCTGCTGGACTACATTCGTTCTACCAAGGTTGCCTCCGGCGAAGCGGGTGGTATTACCCAGCACATCGGTGCTTACCACGTAGAAACCGACAACGGCATGATCACCTTCCTGGATACCCCGGGCCACGCCGCGTTTACCTCCATGCGTGCTCGTGGTGCGCAGGCGACGGATATCGTGGTTCTGGTAGTGGCGGCAGACGACGGCGTGATGCCGCAGACCATCGAAGCTATCCAGCACGCTAAAGCGGCGCAGGTACCGGTGGTGGTTGCGGTGAACAAAATCGATAAGCCAGAAGCTGATCCGGATCGCGTGAAGAACGAACTGTCCCAGTACGGCATCCTGCCGGAAGAGTGGGGCGGTGAGAGCCAGTTCGTCCACGTTTCCGCGAAAGCCGGTACCGGTATTGACGACCTGCTGGACGCGATCCTGCTGCAGGCTGAAGTTCTCGAACTGAAAGCGGTTCGTAACGGGATGGCGAGCGGCGCGGTCATCGAATCCTTCCTCGATAAAGGTCGTGGCCCGGTGGCTACCGTTCTGGTTCGCGAAGGTACCCTGCATAAGGGCGATATCGTCCTGTGTGGCTTTGAGTATGGCCGCGTGCGTGCGATGCGTGACGAACTGGGCCGCGAAGTGCTGGAAGCGGGTCCGTCCATTCCGGTGGAAATCCTCGGTCTGTCCGGTGTGCCGGCTGCCGGTGATGAAGTGACCGTGGTTCGTGACGAGAAGAAAGCGCGTGAAGTGGCGCTGTATCGTCAGGGCAAATTCCGTGAAGTTAAGCTGGCGCGTCAGCAGAAATCTAAACTGGAAAACATGTTCGCTAACATGACCGAAGGCGAAGTTCACGAAGTGAACATCGTGCTGAAAGCGGACGTACAGGGTTCTGTCGAAGCGATTTCCGATTCCTTACTGAAACTGTCTACCGACGAAGTGAAAGTGAAGATCATCGGTTCCGGCGTAGGTGGTATCACCGAAACCGACGCCACCCTGGCTGCAGCATCCAACGCGATTCTGGTTGGCTTCAACGTTCGTGCCGATGCCTCTGCACGTAAAGTTATCGAAGCGGAAAGCCTGGATCTGCGTTACTACTCCGTCATCTATAACCTGATCGACGAAGTGAAAGCGGCGATGAGTGGTATGCTGTCTCCGGAACTGAAACAGCAGATCATCGGTCTGGCTGAAGTGCGTGATGTCTTCAAATCGCCGAAATTCGGCGCCATCGCGGGCTGTATGGTTACCGAAGGGACGATCAAACGTCACAACCCAATCCGCGTTCTGCGCGATAACGTGGTTATCTATGAAGGCGAGCTGGAATCCCTGCGCCGCTTCAAAGATGACGTTAACGAAGTCCGTAACGGCATGGAATGTGGTATCGGTGTGAAGAACTACAACGACGTTCGCGTTGGCGATATGATCGAAGTGTTCGAAATCATCGAAATTCAGCGTAGCATCGATTAATCATCTGATGGCTAAGCCGCCGGGGAAGCGAAGCGCCACCCGGCAATCATTTTAAAAAGGGGCTTTAGGCCCCTTTTTTGTCTTTATTCTGGAGAATTTATTATGGCGAAAGAATTTGGTCGCCCGCAGCGCGTGGCCCAGGAGATGCAAAAAGAGATTGCCATCATCCTGCAGCGTGAAATCAAAGATCCGCGTCTGGGTATGATGACCACCGTTTCCGGCGTAGAAATGTCCCGTGACCTGGCCTATGCCAAGGTCTATGTCACCTTCCTGAACGACAAAGATGAAGCCGCGGTAAAAGCGGGCATCAAAGCGCTGCAGGAAGCGTCTGGTTTTATCCGCTCCCTGCTGGGCAAAGCGATGCGCCTGCGCATCGTGCCGGAACTGACTTTCTTCTACGACAACTCACTGGTGGAAGGGATGCGTATGTCCAACCTGGTCACCAGCGTGGTGAAACACGACGATGAGCGTCGTGTGAACCCGGACGACAGCAAGGAGGACTGATGAGTCGTCCTCGTCGTCGCGGTCGCGACGTGCACGGCGTATTGTTGCTGGATAAGCCTCAGGGTGCCTCCAGCAACGATGTGCTGCAGAAAGTAAAGCGTATTTATAACGCCAACCGCGCCGGGCATACCGGCGCGCTGGATCCGCTGGCGACCGGTATGCTGCCGATCTGCCTTGGCGAAGCGACGAAATTTTCCCAGTATCTGCTGGACTCCGATAAGCGCTACCGCGTTATCGCCAAACTGGGCCAGCGCACCGATACCTCCGATGCCGATGGCCAGGTGGTGGAAGAGCGTCCGCTAACCTTTAGCGATGAACAGCTAGCGGCGGCACTGGACAGCTTCCGCGGAGAGACGCAGCAGGTGCCGTCGATGTACTCGGCGCTGAAGTATCAGGGCAAGAAGCTGTACGAGTACGCTCGTCAGGGCATTGAGGTCCCGCGGGAAGCCCGGCCGATAACCGTCTATGAGCTGCTGTTTATCCGCCACGAAGGCGATGAGCTTGAGCTGGAGATCCACTGCTCGAAAGGCACCTACATCCGGACGATTATCGATGATTTAGGTGAGAAGCTTGGCTGCGGCGCGCACGTGATTTTTCTGCGCCGCCTGGCGGTGAGTAAATACCCGGTTGAGCGGATGGTGACCCTCGAGCAACTGCAGGCGCTGGTCGATCAGGCTGCGGCGCAGGATATTCCTGCCGCACAGCTGCTCGATCCGCTGCTGATGCCGATGGACAGCCCGGCTTCAGATTACCCGCTGGTGACGATTCCGGAAACTTCCGCAGTCTACTTTAAGAACGGTAACCCGGTACGTCAGTCAGGCGCGCCGCTTAACGGCCTGGTGCGGGTGATGGAGAGCGAGTCCGGCAAGTTTCTCGGCATGGGCGAAATTGACGATGAAGGCCGCGTGGCGCCGCGTCGTCTGGTGGTGGAATACCCGGCGTAAGCGCTTTTCTTGCGATAAAAGCCTGCTACGAGTAGAATATCGCCGCTTAACGTCCGCTAACGTGTTTTAACATTTTCGGGCGTTGCATCAGGGGTCGCTGAATTAGAGATCGGCACCCTTTCTTTCTTTTAATATTTGGAGTTCTAAAATGTCTCTAAGCGTTGAAGCTAAAGCAAAAATCGTTTCTGAGTTTGGTCGTGGCGAAAACGACAGCGGTTCTACCGAAGTTCAGGTTGCACTGCTGACTGCACAGATCAACCACCTGCAGGGCCACTTTGCAGAGCACAAAAAAGATCACCACAGCCGTCGTGGTCTGCTGCGCATGGTTTCTCAGCGTCGTAAACTGCTCGACTACCTGAAACGTAAAGATGTTGCACGTTACTCTGCGCTGATCGAGCGTCTGGGTCTGCGTCGCTAATTCTGCGAGTTTCAGAAAAAGGGGCCTGATGGCCCCTTTTTTCGACCGGGCGGCAGCAATTCATTCAAAACTCATGTATTGTTGCTAGTAATGATCTTCATGCAGAGGTTCGCGCGGCTAATGAGAGGCTTCATCCGCAGGGGCGGGTAAAGGTTGTCATTAGTCGCGAGGATGCAGAAGATCGGGTCAATAGACGCTATGTCGTGGATATGGCGTGATTTATAGATAAAAAGGATAGAATTTTGCTTAATCCGATCGTTCGTAAATTCCAGTACGGCCAGCACACCGTGACCCTGGAAACCGGCATGATGGCGCGCCAGGCAACGGCCGCTGTGATGGTTAGCATGGATGACACTGCGGTATTCGTGACCGTTGTGGGCCAGAAAAAAGCGAAGCCAGGCCAGGACTTTTTCCCGCTGACCGTTAACTACCAGGAGCGTACCTACGCTGCCGGTAAAATCCCGGGTGGTTTCTTCCGTCGTGAAGGCCGTCCAAGCGAAGGCGAAACCCTGATCGCGCGTCTGATTGACCGCCCGGTTCGCCCGCTGTTCCCGGAAGGCTTCGTTAACGAAGTTCAGGTTATCGCCACCGTCGTTTCCGTTAACCCGCAGGTTAACCCGGATATCGTCGCGATGATCGGTGCTTCCGCTGCGCTGTCGCTGTCTGGTATTCCGTTCAATGGCCCAATCGGCGCTGCGCGCGTGGGTTACATCAACGACCAGTACGTACTGAACCCAACCCAGGAAGAGCTGAAGTCCAGCAAACTGGACCTGGTGGTTGCTGGTACCGAAGCGGCCGTGCTGATGGTGGAATCCGAAGCGGAACTGCTGAGCGAAGACCAGATGCTGGGCGCGGTGGTCTTTGGCCACGAGCAGCAGCAGATTGTTATTCAGAACATCAACGACCTGGTGAAAGAAGCCGGTAAACCGCGTTGGGACTGGCAGCCGGAAGCGGTCAATGAAGCGCTGAACGCGCGCGTGGCTGCGCTGGCAGAATCCCGCCTGAGCGATGCTTACCGTATCACCGACAAACAAGAGCGTTACGCTCAGGTTGACGTGATCAAATCTGAAACCATCGCCACGCTGGTTGCTGAAGATGAAACCCTGGACGCTAACGAGCTGGGTGAAATCCTGCACGCTATCGAGAAAAACGTGGTTCGTAGCCGCGTACTGGCCGGCGAGCCGCGTATTGATGGCCGTGAAAAAGATATGATCCGTGGTCTGGACGTTCGTACCGGCGTTCTGCCGCGTACTCACGGTTCCGCACTGTTCACCCGTGGCGAAACGCAGGCGCTGGTTACCGCGACGCTGGGTACCGCACGCGATGCGCAGAACATCGACGAACTGATGGGCGAGCGTACCGACTCCTTCCTGTTCCACTACAACTTCCCTCCGTACTCCGTAGGCGAAACTGGCATGGTGGGGTCTCCGAAGCGTCGTGAAATCGGTCACGGTCGTCTGGCTAAGCGTGGCGTTCTGGCCGTTATGCCGACTATTGAAGAATTCCCGTACACCGTTCGCGTGGTATCTGAAATCACCGAATCTAACGGTTCTTCTTCCATGGCTTCCGTCTGCGGTGCCTCTCTGGCGCTGATGGACGCTGGTGTGCCGGTGAAAGCCGCTGTGGCAGGTATCGCCATGGGCCTGGTGAAAGAAGGTGACAACTTCGTCGTGCTGTCTGACATCCTCGGTGACGAAGACCACCTTGGCGATATGGACTTCAAAGTAGCGGGTTCCCGCGACGGTATCTCTGCGCTGCAGATGGATATCAAAATTGAAGGTATCACCAAAGAAATCATGCAGGTTGCATTGAACCAGGCTAAAGGTGCGCGTCTGCACATCCTGGGCGTGATGGAGCAGGCGATTAACGCGCCGCGCGGTGACATCTCTGAATTCGCACCGCGTATCCACACCATCAAGATCAACCCGGACAAGATCAAAGACGTTATCGGTAAAGGCGGTTCTGTTATCCGTGCCCTGACCGAAGAAACCGGCACCACCATCGAAATCGAAGATGACGGTACCGTGAAGATCGCCGCGACCGACGGCGACAAAGCACAGCATGCTATCCGTCGTATCGAAGAGATCACCGCTGAGATCGAAGTTGGCCGTATCTACAATGGTAAAGTGACCCGTATCGTTGACTTTGGCGCGTTCGTTGCCATCGGCGGCGGTAAAGAAGGTCTGGTTCACATCTCGCAGATCGCTGACAAGCGCGTTGAGAAAGTGACTGACTATCTGCAGATGGGTCAGGAAGTACCGGTTAAGGTTCTGGAAGTTGACCGTCAGGGCCGTGTCCGTCTGAGCATTAAAGAAGCAACTGAACAGACTCCGTCTGCCGCAGCGCCGGAAGCTCCGGCCGCCGAGCAGGGCGAGTAAGGTTGCCGTTAGCCCTCCGCTTTTGCGGAGGGCGTTTTACGGGCAGGACGCCTCGTTTGCAGCCGGGGAACAGGACGTTCATCCAATCGTTGTCTTCGGGAGTGGGAAATGAAGCCTTTTTTGCGCTGGTGTTTCGTGGCGACAGCTCTCACGCTGGCAGGATGCAGTAGCACCGCCTGGCGTAAGGACGCCGTCCTCGCAGTACCATTGCAACCGACTTTACAGCAAGAAGTGATTCTGGCACGTATGGAACAAATTCTTGCCAGTCGGGCTTTATCCGATGACGAACGCGCACAGCTTTTATATGAGCGCGGAGTGTTGTATGATAGTCTCGGTCTGAGGGCATTAGCGCGAAATGATTTTTCACAAGCGCTGGCAATCCGACCCGATATGCCTGAAGTATTCAATTACTTAGGCATTTACTTAACGCAGGCAGGCAATTTTGATGCTGCCTATGAAGCGTTTGATTCTGTACTTGAGCTTGATCCAACTTACAACTACGCGCACTTGAACCGCGGTATCGCCCTGTATTACGGCGGCCGGGCTAAGTTAGCGCAAGATGATCTGCTGGCGTTTTATCAAGACGATCCCAATGATCCTTTCCGTAGCCTGTGGCTTTATATCGCCGAGCGTAAACTCGACGAGAAGCGGGCGCTTGAAGCACTCAGAGAGCGCTTAAACAAGTCGGATAAAGAGCAATGGGGATGGAACATTGTCGAGTTCTACCTTGGCGACATTAGCGAAAAAGAGCTGATGACTCGTCTGAAGGCAGACGCAACGGATAACACCTCGCTCGCTGAGCATCTCAGTGAAACCAACTTCTATTTAGGTAAGTACTACCTAAGTCTGGGGGACAAGGACAGCGCTACGGCACTGTTCAAACTGGCGGTCGCCAACAACGTACACAACTACGTTGAGCACCGATACGCATTGTTGGAATTATCGCTCTTGGGCCAGGAGCAAGATGACCTGGCAGAATCGGACCAGCAATAGCTGACGAACACATCAGCCCATAGTTTTTTGCTTGCCATCACCTTCGCGGGTGAGGGCGTTGTTGTTCGTTAATACACCTACTTTGAGCCGGTTCACACTTTTCAATGAAAATTACCGTAAATTTTCACGATGAGTTATGTAGACTGGCCGCCATTAATTTTGAGGCACACGTACTACATGGCTGAATTCGAAACCACTTTTGCAGATCTGGGCCTGAAGGCTCCTATCCTTGAAGCGCTCACCGATCTGGGTTACGAAAAACCATCTCCGATCCAGGCTGAGTGCATTCCGCATCTGCTGGACGGCCGCGACGTTCTGGGTATGGCCCAGACGGGTAGCGGTAAAACCGCAGCGTTCTCTTTACCGCTGTTGAACAACATTGATCCTGAGCTGAGAGCACCGCAGATTCTGGTGCTGGCGCCGACCCGCGAGCTGGCGGTACAGGTTGCTGAAGCAATGACGGAATTCTCTAAACATATGCGCGGCGTGAACGTGGTTGCCCTGTACGGCGGCCAGCGTTATGACGTGCAGCTGCGCGCCCTGCGTCAGGGTCCGCAGATCGTCGTCGGTACCCCGGGTCGTCTGCTGGACCACCTGAAACGCGGCACCCTGGACCTCTCCAAACTGAGCGGTCTGGTACTGGATGAAGCAGATGAAATGCTGCGCATGGGCTTTATCGAAGACGTAGAAACCATTATGGCGCAGATCCCGGAAGGGCATCAGACCGCGCTGTTCTCCGCCACCATGCCGGAAGCGATCCGTCGCATTACCCGCCGCTTTATGAAAGAGCCGCAGGAAGTGCGCATTCAGTCCAGCGTGACGACTCGCCCGGACATCAGCCAGAGCTACTGGACTGCCTACGGCATGCGTAAAAATGAAGCGCTGGTGCGTTTCCTGGAAGCGGAAGATTTTGATGCGGCGATTATCTTCGTCCGTACCAAAAACGCGACCCTGGAAGTGGCTGAAGCGCTGGAGCGTAACGGCTACAACAGCGCGGCGCTGAACGGCGACATGAACCAGGCGCTGCGTGAGCAGACCCTGGAGCGTCTGAAAGATGGTCGTCTGGATATCCTGATTGCGACTGACGTTGCAGCCCGCGGTCTGGACGTTGAGCGTATCAGCCTGGTGGTGAACTACGACATCCCAATGGATTCAGAATCCTATGTTCACCGTATCGGCCGTACCGGTCGTGCGGGTCGTGCTGGCCGCGCGCTGCTGTTCGTTGAGAACCGCGAGCGTCGTCTGCTGCGCAACATCGAACGCACTATGAAGCTGACCATTCCTGAGGTAGAACTGCCGAACGCAGAGCTGCTGAGCAAGCGTCGCCTGGAAAAATTCGCCGCGAAAGTTCAACAGCAGCTGGAAAGCAGCGATCTGGATCAGTACCGTGCACTGCTGGCGAAAATCCAGCCGACGGCGGAAGGCGAAGAGCTGGACGTGGAAACGCTGGCTGCTGCGCTGCTGAAGATGGCTCAGGGTGAACGTTCGCTGATCGTTCCGCCGGATGCACCGATGCGTCCTAAGCGTGAGTTCCGTGACCGCGACGATCGCTTCGAGCGTCGTGGCGACCGTAACGATCGCGCTCCGCGCGGCGATCGCGAAGATCGTCCGAAGCGTGAGCGTCGTGACGTAGGCGATATGGAACTGTATCGCATTGAAGTGGGGCGCGATGACGGCGTTGAAGTGCGTCATATCGTTGGCGCGATCGCTAACGAAGGCGATATCAGCAGCCGTTACATCGGTAACATCAAGCTGTTCGCTTCTCACTCCACCATCGAACTGCCGAAAGGGATGCCGGGCGAAGTGCTGCAGCACTTTACTCGTACCCGTATCCTGAACAAGCCGATGAACATGCAGCTGCTGGGCGATGCGCAGCCGCGCACTGAACGTCGTGGCGGCGGTGAGCGTCGTGAAGGCGGTCGTGGCTTCGGTGGTGAGCGTCGTGAAGGCGGTCGTGGTGATGGTCGTCGTTTCAGCGGCGAACGTCGTGAAGGCCGTGCGCCGCGTCGTGACGATGCATCCGCGCCGCGCCGCGATGACTCTGCCGGTCGCCGTCGCTTCGGTGGCGATGCGTAATTAACGCCGCCCGCTAGCGTAAACTAAATAATACAGCCCCGATCGTCATGATTGGGGCTTTTTTTATTTCCTTTGTACTCGTGTACTGGTACAGTGCGTCATGCTCACCGTGAGCGAAGTATTTTTGACTGGAGAATTCGGTAAATGGCGACACTAACCACTACGGCAACCCGTCCGTCCTTGTTTGGCGGCGTGGTGATTATCGGCGGCACGATTATCGGCGCGGGCATGTTCTCGCTGCCGGTGGTGATGTCCGGCGCGTGGTTTTTCTGGTCGCTGGCGGCGCTGGTCTTCACCTGGTTCTGCATGCTGCACTCCGGTCTGATGATCCTCGAGGCCAATCTTAACTACCGCATCGGCTCCAGCTTCGACACCATTACCAAAGACCTGCTCGGCAAGGGCTGGAACCTGGTGAACGGCGTGTCGATCGCCTTTGTACTGTATATCCTGACCTATGCCTATATTTCGGCGAGCGGTTCGATCCTGCACCACACCTTCAGTGAAATGTCGCTGAACGTACCGGCGCGCGCGGCGGGCTTCGGCTTTGCACTGCTGGTGGCGTTTATTGTCTGGATGAGCACCAAAGCGGTTAGCCGCATGACAGCTATCGTGCTCGGTGCCAAGGTCATCACCTTCTTCCTGACCTTCGGCAGCCTGCTGGGACACGTCGAACCGACGACGCTGTCTAACGTCGCGGAGAAGAATGCCTCCTATGCGCCATACCTGCTGATGACGCTGCCGTTCTGCCTGGCCTCGTTTGGCTATCACGGTAACGTGCCGAGCCTGATGAAATACTACGGAAAAGATCCGCGGACCATCATTCGCTGCTTAACCTACGGTACGCTGCTGGCGCTGGGTCTGTACGTGGTATGGCTGCTGGTGACGATGGGTAACATTCCGCGTCCGCAGTTTATCGACATCGCGCAGAAGGGCGGCAATATTGATGTGCTGGTGCAGGCGCTGAGCGGCGTGCTGAACAGTCGTAGCCTGGATCTGCTGCTGGTGGTGTTCTCTAACTTTGCCGTCGCCAGTTCGTTTCTCGGCGTCACGCTGGGGCTGTTCGACTACCTGGCGGATCTGTTTGGCTTTGACGATAGCGCGATGGGGCGCTTTAAAACCGCGCTGTTGACCTTTATCCCGCCGATGATTGGCGGACTGGTAAAACCCGATGGTTTCCTTTACGCCATCGGCTATGCCGGCCTGGCGGCGACGATCTGGGCGGCGATTGTGCCGGCGCTGCTGGCTCGCGCCTCGCGTAAACGCTTCGGCAGCCCACAGTTCCGCGTGTGGGGCGGAACGCCGATGATTGTGCTGATCCTGCTGTTCGGTCTCGGCAACGCGGTTGTACACATCCTGTCGAGCGTTAATCTGCTGCCGGTTTATCAGTAAAGCTATTGCCCGGTGGCGCGACGTCCACCGGGCTGACGTTTGTGTTACCCCAACAATTCCTCTTTCACCTGCATCGCCAAATCAAACGAATGCAGTCGCGCCTGGTGGTCGAAGATCTGGCCGTTGACCATGATTTCGTCCGCCTCGGTTTCGCGCAGAATCGACTCTAAACCATGACGAACCTTAGCCTTATCGCCGACCAGCGACATGCTTAACGCCTGCTGCACGCCGTACTGCTCAGATGCTGACCACAGCTGATGCATATTTTCCACCGGCGGCGGCAGTTGTCCGGTTTCTCCGCGACGCAGCTTCACAAACGCCTGCTGCATGGAGGTGAAAAGAAACTCCGCATCGCGATTACTATCGGCGGCGATGATATTGATGCATACCATGGCGTACGGTTTTTCCAGCCGCGCCGAAGGTTTGAAATTGCTGCGATACAAATGCAGGGCCTGGAACAGCATATCCGGCGCGAAATGCGAGGCGAAAGCAAACGGCAGGCCGAGCTGTGCCGCCAGCTGGGCGCTGTACAGGCTTGAGCCCAGCAGCCACACTGGAATTCGTTCGCCATAGCCGGGAACCGGACGCACGTGCGGGTTCGGATCGCGGGCGTCAAACCAGTCCACCAGCTCCGCCACGTCGCGTGGGAAGTTATCGACATCGCCGCTCATATGGCGGCGCAGGGCGCGCATGGTCGGCTGATCGCTACCTGGCGCGCGGCCAAGGCCGAGATCGATCCGCCCGGGATAAAGGGTGTTCAGGGTGCCGAACTGCTCAGCGATCACCAGCGGAGAGTGGTTGGGTAGCATTACGCCGCCGGACCCGAGATGCAGGGTGGTAGTATTGGCGGCGAGATAGCCTATCAGCACCGAAGTCGCCGCGCTGGCAATGCCGACCATATTATGGTGCTCCGCCAGCCAGTAGCGGTGATAGCCGCGCGATTCCGCCAGCCTGGCGAGATCCAGAGAGTGGGTAAAGGCTTCTTTGGCAGAAGATCCTTGCGGGATCGGCGCCAGATCGAGCACCGAGAATCGAACAGAGTTGTCAGTCATAAAGGCTCACTTTGCTACAGCATCGTCATCAGATTGAAGGTCTTCTTCCAGCCTGGCGCATCCTGGACGCGCCAGCCAGAAAAGCTGCATCTTTAATAATGCATTAAAATATGAACACTGTTGTTAACAAAGTGAGCGGTTTATCAGGGTTGCAGCGCCAGTCCCGGCAACCGTTTCCAGTAGCCGTTGCAATCGCTATTGCTGGTGAGATCCAGTGGCGCAGCGCCGTTTTCGTTGGCGCGGAAGGCCTCTAGCATAGCGAAGGTCTCGTTGCCCATCGGCGACAGGCGCACCATATCCACCAGACCGTGCATGGATGTCAGCTCATTGCCCAGGTTGTAGACATAGCCGCTCATGGTCTGGATACCGTTGAGCACAAAGACTTGTTGGTTCTCCTGCGATAGCATACTGCGCCCGGTTGGGTACTTGATGCAGCAGGTCTCGCACTCATCCTTTGGCCTATCTTCCGAGCGGGCGGTAAAGCAGCGTGCAGAATAAGCCAGCGGCAGATGGCCGTAGCTCAGCACTTCGACTTCAAACTGGTTGCGAATACCCAGCTCTTCGCACTGGGTCAGTAAATTAGCCAGCCAGTCGCGGGAAAGCTCCACCGGCATGCACCAGCGCACCATCCCCTGTTTCAGCAGCAGGCGCAGGGTGACGGCGTTGTAGCAGTTCAGCGCATGCCCGGCGACGAACGGCAGCTTGCGTTCGGCGCAGAGGTTCACTACGCCCAAATCGCTGGCTTCAATCAGAAACTCGCCGTTATCGACATAGCGCTTCAGTTCGCCCAGTTCAGAGGAGGCCTGCACCAGCGCGAGGGTGGAGAGCACCACCTGCTTGCCGCTACCGGCCAGCGCCTGTGCCATTTCGAGCCAGTCACCGACTTTAGTGGCGCGACGTTTGCTGCACACGGCTTCGCCGAGATAAATAGTGTCGGCGCTACAGTTTGCCGCCTGCTGGTAAAAATCTTCCAGCGTCTCTTTTGGCCAGTAGTACAGCACCGGCCCTAATGAATATTTCATGTTTCTCACTGCCATTTACGGTGGTAGGCGCCAAGGGTGGTTTGTGTCCCTTCGGACATTGAGCCAAGGGTTTCCATCCATGCGGATTGCGGCACGAAATTCTGCGGATCGGCTTTGCAGCGATCGATCGCCTGACGCCAGACTTTTGCCACCTGGGTAACGTATGCCGGGCTGCGCTGGCGTCCTTCTATTTTCACTGAGGCGATATTGGCGGCCATCAGCTCCGGCAACAGCTCGAGGGTGTTGAGGCTGGTGGGCTCTTCCAGCGCATGATAGCGCTCGCCGTCGACCAGGTAGCGGCCTTTACACAGCGTCGGATACCCGGCGTTCTCACCATCCTGATAGCGATCGATCAGCACTTCGTTGAGGCGCGACTCCAGCCCCTGCGGCGTTTGCTGCCAGCGCACGAAGCGGGCAGGCGAACAGGCGCCAACGGTATTCGGTGATTCGCCGGTCAGGTAGGAAGAGAGATAGCAGCGGCCTTCCGCCATGATGCACAGGCTGCCGAAGGCAAAGACTTCCAGCGGCACCGGCGTAGCGCGGGCTAACTGTTTCACCTGGTGAATAGACAGGACGCGTGGCAGCACAACGCGCGCGACGTCGAAGTTGCGATGATAGAAGCGAATCGCTTCTTCATTGGTGGCAGAAGCCTGTACCGAAACGTGACGCTCAATATGTGGATAGCGTTCCGCGGCGTACTCCAGCATGGCGATATCGGCCAGGATCAGCGCATCGGCGCCCAGCTGGGCGGCCATATCCACCGCGCGTTGCCAGCGAGCGTAGCCGTCCGGGTGGGCAAAGGTGTTGATCGCGATATGCAGCTTACGACGGTGCTGGTGCACAAAGCTGACGGCTTCCTGCAGTTTCTTTTCGGTGAAATTAAGGCCGGCAAAGTGGCGGGCGTTGGTGTCATCTTTCAGCCCGATATAGACGGCATCGGCGCCGTTTTCGATGGCCGCCTTTAGCGCCGGAAGGTTACCGGCTGGGCAGAGCAGCTCCATAATTTTTCCTGAAAAATGCGGCCCGTCAGGGACGCGGATTGGTTAACGAGCAGGGATTTTAGTTAACCTTCTGGTGACAATTTTTGATTTGAGGCAGTTAAAAGTGTATTGGCGGCGCCAATAACTGGCGACCGTCATCGCGTTTTTGTTGATTTACGCCGCTATGTTGTTTATGTGATATGGCACAATAGCGGAACTATTGCATTCATGGAGTAAAGCTTGTGTTGGATAAACTGCGTTCCCGGCTGGTCCACTTTGGCCCGTCTTTACTGAGCGTGCCGGTTAAGCTGGCGCCTTTTGCCCTCAAGCGCCAGGTGCTGGAGCAGGTGCTAAGCTGGCAGTTCCGTCAGGCGCTGGCAGAGGGAGAGCTGGAGTTTCTTGAGGGGCGCTGGTTAAGTATTCATGTGCGTGACATTGGTCTGCTGTGGTATACCTCGGTAGTCGATGGTCGCCTGGTGGTCAGCCAGCAGGCCGACGCCGACGTCAGCTTCAGCGCCGACGCCAGCGATCTGTTAATGATTGCCGCGCGCAAGCAGGATCCGGATACGCTATTCTTCCAGCGTCGTCTGGTGATCGAAGGCGATACGGAGCTGGGGCTATATGTAAAAAATTTGATGGACGCCATTGAGCTCGAGCAGATGCCAAAAGCGCTGCGCGTGATGTTGCTGCAACTGGCGGATTTTGTCGAAGCTGGACTGAAGAGCCCGCAGAAACCTGAACAGACATCGGTAGGTGAGGCATGCTGATTCGAGTGGAGATTGGGATTGATGCACCGGGAATCGACGCATTGCTGCGTCGTACCTTCGGCCGCGATGCCGAAGCGCAGCTGGTGCACGATCTGCGTGAAGATGGACTGATCACGCTGGGGGTGGTGGCGACGGATGATGAAGGTCAGGTGATCGGCTACGTTGCCTTCAGCCCGGTGGCGGTGGAAGGCGAAGAGCTGCAGTGGGTCGGCCTGGCGCCGCTGGCGGTGGATGAACAATACCGTGGCCAGGGCATTGGTCGGCAGCTGGTCTATGAAGGGCTGGATTCGCTAAATGAGTTTGGTTATGCCGCAGTCGTGACGCTGGGCGATCCGGAATTATACCGTCGCTTTGGCTTTGAGCCGGCCGCACGCTTCGATCTACGCTGCCGCTGGCCGGACAGCGCGGAGGCATTCCAGGTTCACCGTCTGGCGGATGACGCTCTCGAAGGCGTTCACGGCCAGGTAGAGTACAGCGATCACTTTAATCGTCTTTGAGCCTTGCCAGCAGGGTTTCGAAGGCCTCCTCTCCGGCAACGAGGCGCTCTTTTTCGCGCTTCGTTAGCTGCTTAACGCGGTATTCCAGTCGCAAAGCAAGTGAGTGTTCACCAACTTCCTGGCTAAAGGCCAGCTGCAGGTCGCCTTTGCCACGCAACGCCTTGGCGCCTTTCCCGGCCTGATGCTGGCGAAAGCGGCGTGGCACATCGGTGGTGATGCCGGTATAGAGGCGATTATCCGCGGTTCGAATGAGATACAAAAACCAGCACACGGTCACAAAGTCGGTATGGTAAGGTGTGTGCACCATAGCATAATGGAGAAGAAAATGGATACGCTTGCTGCCATTGGTCGCTGGCTGAGTAAACAGCACGTCGTCACCTGGTGCGTCTCGCGCGACGACGAGCTGTGGTGTGCCAATGCTTTTTACGTTTATGACCCGGAGACGGTGGCTTTCTATCTACTCAGTGATGAGCATACGCGTCATGGTCAAATGACCGGTGAGCGGGCGAAAGTGGCCGGCACGGTCAACGGCCAGCCTAAAACCGTTGCCCTGATCCGCGGCGTGCAGTTCAAAGGCGAGATCCGTCGGCTGACCGGCGACGAAGAGACGCAAATGCGTCAGCGCTACGTCAGACGCTTTCCGGTGGCCCGCATGCTGTCGGCACCGGTATGGGAAATTCGTCCGGACGAAATCAAGTTCACCGACAACACGCTGGGGTTCGGGAAAAAGCTACACTGGCGGCGTGATACCGGCGCCGAGCAGGCGTAACGCTTCACGATTAAAGGCCGGCAGATCGTCCGGCGTTCTGCTGGTGACTAGCTGTTCGTTATCGACCACCACCTCCTGGTCGTAAAACTCGCCCCCGGCGTTTTTCACATCCACCACGATCGGTTTCACCGCGGTGAGCTTACGTCCGCGGATCACATCGGCGCTGATCAGCAGCTGCGGGCCGTGGCAGATGGCAAACACCGGCTTACCGCCGTTGACAAAATCGCGGGTAAAGGTGACGAAGCGTTCATCCCCGCGCAGCTGATCAGGTGAGTAACCACCGGGCAGCAGCAAAGCATCAAATTCACCCGGTGTGACGTCATCGATGGCTTTGTCGATGGCGACTTCTGCTTCTCCCTGCTTGCCCTTCACCGTTTTGCCAGCCTGCTTTTCGATCGTGATGACCTGATGCCCGGCGAGCTTAAAGGCTTCGGCGGGAGAGGTAAATTCAGAATCTTCAAAGTCGTCGGTAATGAGGACGGCTATCTTTTTACTCATGCTGCCTCCGCTATCTGGATGGTCAATGAGGTAATTCCGTGATGATGGTGGATACTTACCTTGTAAGGTATTAAGCCTGGAACATGAGCCCGAAAGTGCAAGGCGGAGAATTCTGTAAAGGAGAATCAATGAGTCAGGTATTATTGACCGGCGCGACCGGGTTAGTTGTCGGTCACTTACTCCGGCTGCTGCAGAATGAGCCGAGCATCAGGACCATTGCTGCGCCGACGCGTCGCCCACTGGCGCCGGCGGAAGGGGTTTTTAATCCGCACGATCCCCAGTTGACCGATGCCCTGGCGCAGGTGGTTGATCCGGTGGATATCGTTTTCTGCTGTCTGGGAACGACGCGCCGGGAGGCCGGGAGCAAAGAGGCCTTTGTCCATGCTGACTACACGCTGGTGGTTGATACCGCGCTGACCGGCAGACGGCTGGGGGCGCAACATATGCTGGTGGTTAGCGCGATGGGCGCCAACGCCCACTCGCCGTTTTTCTACAATCGGGTGAAGGGGGAAATGGAGGCGGCGCTGATTGAGCAGAACTGGCCGCGGCTGACCATTGCCAGGCCTTCTATGCTGTCAGGCGAGCGGGAAAAAAAGCGGGCCAATGAGACCTTACTCGCACCGCTGTTCCGGCTGCTGCCAGGAAACTGGAAAGCTATCGCGGCCCGCGATGTGGCGATCGCCCTGCTGGCGGAGGCGCTGTCGCCCACCCACGAAGGGGTGCGAATTCTCACATCATCCGAACTTCGGGAACGCGCCGCGCGGCAGGCTGAATAGCGGTTTGCAAACGCAGGCTTCCGGCGTAGTATTCACGGCTTCAATTCATATCCACATTTCTTGCTGGGGAATGCTATGGCTGGTCAGTCTTCATCTCAGGCGGCGTCACCATTTCAATGGTGGAAACCCGCACTTTTCTTTCTCGTCGTCATTGTTGGCCTGTGGTTTGTCAAATGGCAGCCCTACTACGGGAAAGCCTTCACCGCTGCGGAAACCCACAGTATCGGTAAATCCATTCTCGTTCAGGCCGACGCTAACCCGTTGAAGGCGGCGTGGGACTACGCGATGGTTTACTTCCTTGCCGTCTGGAAAGCGGCGGTGCTCGGCGTGCTGCTCGGGTCGTTGATTCAGGTACTGATCCCGCGCGACTGGCTGCTGCGTACGCTTGGGCAATCACGGTTTCAGGGTACGCTGCTGGGGACGATTTTCTCGCTGCCGGGCATGATGTGTACCTGTTGCGCTGCCCCGGTTGCGGCCGGGATGCGCAAACAGCAGGTGTCGATGGGTGGGGCGCTGGCGTTCTGGATGGGCAACCCGCTGCTCAACCCGGCGACGCTGGTGTTTATGGGGTTTGTTCTGGGCTGGCAGTTTGCGCTGATTCGTCTGGTGGCGGGCCTGGCGACGGTGCTGATTGTCGCAACGCTGGTGCAGAAATGGGTGAAAGAGGCGGCGACGCAGCCGGTAGCGGTGCCTGCTGCACAGTCGGAAGCGACTCAGGGCGGCTTCTTTAGCCGCTGGTTGCGGGCGCTGTGGACGCTGTTCTGGAACACGATCCCGGTCTATATCCTTGCGGTACTGGTGCTGGGGGCGGCGCGCGTCTGGCTGTTCCCGCACGCCGATGGCGTGGTGAATAATACGTTGTTCTGGGTCATCGCGATGGCGATCGCCGGTTGCCTGTTTGTGATCCCTACCGCGGCGGAAATTCCGATTGTGCAGACAATGATGCTGGCGGGGATGGGAATAGCGCCAGCGCTGGCGCTGCTCATCACTCTGCCTGCGGTGAGCGTGCCGTCGCTGATTATGCTGCGTAAAGCCTTCCCGGCCAAAGCGCTGTGGTTAACTGGCGGGCTGGTGGCATTATGCGGGGCGATCGTTGGCGCGCTGGCGCTGGTGTAGTTTGCCGTAAACGTATGGATAGCCGGATTGGTTGCCGGGCGGCGGCTATGCCTTACCCGGCACGCAACGGACAGGGGACGGTAGCCCGGCTAAGCGCAGTGCCAGCCGGGAGACTGCAGGTTTATTTGATGTAGGTAAAGGCGGTGGTCACCCGGGACACGCCGCTCACCCGGCTGGCAATATCCGCTGCCGCCCGGCCTTCACGATCGGTCACCAGCCCCATCAGGAAGACTTCGCTGTTTTCCGTGGTCACTTTCACGTTCGACGATTTGACCTGATCGGTGCTCAGGAGCTGCGAACGTACCTTGGTGGTGATCCAGGTATCAGATGAGGCGGTACCTAAACCAATCGGCTGGCCCTGGCGCACTTCATTAAACACTTCCGTGGTCCCTTCCACACCCATGGCGATTTGCTTGGCGCGGGCAGAGAGGTCTGGCGTCGGCGACTGACCGGTTAGCAGGACTTTGCCCTGATAAGCGGTAACGTTGATGCGGGCCTGTTTCTTAATCTGTTCATCTTTCGACAAGGCGCTATTGACACGCAGTTCCAGGGTGCTGTCATCGACCTGGGTTCCCACCGTACGCGGGTCCGTTGCGGCTTTGGTGCCGACAGCTGCCGTGCCGACTACCGCGGCGGCAACGCAGCCCTGCAGCAGTAGTGCTGAAAGCAGGATGGCGAGGGGCGAGAGAGCCTTCATGTGTTCTCCTTAATCGTCCTGGTGTGGAAAAAGGGTGTTATCTATCAAATCGCACAGACAGTTGACGGTTAGCATATGCATCTCCTGAATACGCGCGCTGCGATGGGAGGGGATGCGGATTTCGACATCCTGCTGACCTAAGAGGCCAGCCAGCTCACCGCCGTCATAGCCGGTTAACGCGACGATGGTCATGTCGCGGGTCACAGCGGCTTCCACCGCTTTGACAATATCCCGGCTGTTACCGCGTGTGGAGATCGCCAACAGCACATCGCCGGTGTGTCCCAGGGCGCGCACCTGCTTGGCGTAGATCTCGTCATGCAGGCGATCGTTAGCGATGGCAGTTAAGACCACATTATCGGTATTTAGTGCAATGGCAGGTAAACCAGGGCGTTCCGTTTCAAAACGATTAATCATGCTGGCAGCAAAATGCTGTGCGTTGGCGGCGGAGGTGCCATTACCACAACAGAGGATTTTGTTGCCGTTGAGCAGGGACTGCACGAGCGTCATCGCCGCCCGGGAGATGGCGTCCGGGAGGGCTTCCGCTGCGGCAATTTGGGTTTGAATGCTTTCGGTAAAGCAGGCTTTGATTCTGTCGAGCACGGGATCCCTTACTTCTGGTATTACGCTATTCGCCAAAGGCGTTTTTTAGCCATTGGATGTCGTTTCCGGTGAAGGCTACCACATCGAAACGGCAATCCACAGTCTCAAAGCTCCCATTCTGTCGGCAGAGCCACAAACGGGCGGCTTTAAGGAGGCGTTGTTGTTTTTGCGGGGTGACGCTGGCCGCCGCGTCACCGTACCGGGCGCTGCGGCGGTAGCGCACCTCGACAAAGACGGTGACGGCGCCGTCGCGCATGATGAGGTCAATTTCGCCGCCACGCTCGCGGGCGTTGGCGGCGATAAAACGCAGGCCCTGGCCTTCCAGCCAGCGGCGAGCCCGGTTTTCCCAGGCATCGCCGGTCTGTTTACTTAGTTGGCCGGGACGATTTGTCCCTGCTGGTACTTGAGCCATGACAGTTTCCTGGTAATCACGCAGTCCTGAGTCGCCGTTAGATCGCCGGTATTCCCGTTTAGCTCGAAGCCCGGCGTTTGGCGCATTTGCGTGAAGTGGTTTGCCAGCGACCAGGCGTCAGCGCCCATCGCATACAGACGCGCCAGCGAGTAGTCATTGCGTACCGCAGACAGCGCCTGCTGCATCAGCGCCGGGTTGCTGCCAGCCAGCATCGGGATTTCGCTATACTGCAGGCCTTCCATCTCCAGACGGAAATCCGGGCCTGCGGTGCCCTGTGCGCTGCGTGAGCTGGCGTACAGGGTGACATTGCTCTGGCTCCCATTGCGCATGGCGATCATCGGTTTGATATAGGCAATCTGTTCCGGGGTGGCGAGGATATAGGCCGCATCGACGCTGCCGCCGCTGCTCACCGGCATCTCATCCGCACTGCCGAGGATGCTGTTCTGCGCTGATGGCAGGGTGGAGACCGGGGTGCCGCTCAGCGCAATGCCGCCGCCGCCGTTCACGCCGGCGCGCAGCTCAGCCGTGGATCCAAAACGCTGCTGCAGGACGCTGGCGCCGCCCAGCTTCAGCCACTCGTCGGCGAAGGCGCTAACCACACGATCGCCCAGCGCGCCGCGCGGAACTAGCAGCAGCGGCGTCTGTTTGCCCTGTTGGTGGATATGTCGGGCAGCGTCACGCGCTTCGTCTTCCGGAGAAAGCGCGAAATAGCAGAGGTTAGCGCGGCTTTCGACTTTTTCCGGCTGGTTGAGGGCCAGCACATTGAGCGGCGTGTTGCTCTTGATAACCTCTTCAACGTTTTCTTTCAGCAGCGGCCCAACCACCAGGGTGGCGCCATCCTGCTGCGCCTGGGCGAGCAGCTGGCTTATCGGTTGGCTGGTGGTGTCGTAAATCTTCAGCTCTGCAGAAGGGTTGGCGGCGGTGGCGACCACGGGCTGCGGCTGTGCGGCCGGCGCGGTAACCGGTTGGGTGGCCGGGGAAGAGGTGGTCTGCGGCGTGGTGGAGGCTACCGGCGCCTGGGCTGCCGGTTCCGCGGCAGGCGCTGCCTGGTCTTGTGTCGGGGCCTGCACCGGATCAGCGCGGCTTCCGGTGGCGGTAAGATCGCTGATTTCTGCCTGCGACGGACTCACCACATCATCATTACCGGAGACATTCGCCGCCTGGGCGACCTGGGCGGGAACCGCGCTGCCCGTGACCGACGGCGCGCCATTTTTGGCGGCTTCAAAACCCTGCTGGATAGTACGGCCGAAGATCGACGCCTGACCGTTTAGCGGCAGAAAAAGCGCAATCTTATTGGTGGACGCGGGCTTATAGTTTTGCATGTTCGCCAGCGCCGTCGGCAGCATTTTGGCGCCTGGGTTTTGCGGGTAGCGCGTCTGCCAGTCTTTAACGCCCGCTTTCAGCAGGGTCGGATCGTTGCGGTTGTCAAACCACATCCGCTGTAGATCCAGCCAGCCCTGCAGCGTATTTTCATCGGCGTTGATCACCAGCGCATTGGCCTGATCCTGGGTCATCGTGGTTAATGCTTGCCAGGTCGCGTCGATATTTTGCTGACGCTGTTTGGCATCGCTCAGCAGCGGCTGCTGGGCAATTAATGCGCGCAGCAGGGTCAGCGATGGTTTGCCCTGGCTGGCATTGATTTGCGCCTGCCAGTAGCGCGCCTGCTGTGGCGGCTCCATGCTTGCCGGGTCGAGTTTAGATAGCAGAGTCCGGGCGCCTTGATAATCGTTTTGCGCCAGCTTCACTTCCACCGCCAGCAGCGACTGTTCACGGGCCTGGGTGCTGTTCAGGTTCGACGGCAGCTGGTTAAACAGGTCGATGGCCTGCTGCTTCTTCCCTTCCTGCAGCAGTGCACGAATGGCGAGTAATTGCCAGTTGGTCTTGCTATCATTCGTGCTTTGCTGCATCTGCTGTAAGTAGAAACTGGAGTTGGCCTGCGACGTACCCTGCATGAACGCCGTACTTTGATCCTGCGTGTGGGTGCCGCAGCCAGCAAAAAGAAGCGTCGCCAGCAATACAGGCAGACAGCGCGCGGGCTTAGAACGAAGAAATGTTGACGGTACCATAAGTGTCCAGTGATATTTTTTGGCTCAATGCTCAATATTAAATCGGCAATACGGACGAGACAATGAAACAACACGAATCAGCGGATAATTCTCAGGGGCAGCTCTATATTGTGCCCACTCCGATAGGAAATCTGTCTGATATCACGCAGCGTGCACTGGAAGTACTGCAAGCCGTTGATTTGATTGCAGCGGAAGATACCCGTCATACCGGTTTGCTGCTGCAACATTTTGCGATTAACGCCCGTTTATTTGCGCTTCACGACCATAACGAGCAGCAAAAGGCGGAAACACTTCTCGCTAAACTGAAAGAAGGGCAAAACATCGCGCTGGTCTCCGATGCGGGCACGCCGCTGATTAACGACCCAGGCTATCATCTGGTGCGTACCTGCCGAGAAGCCAATATCCGCGTCGTGCCGCTGCCGGGTCCTTGTGCGGCTATCACCGCCCTGAGCGCCGCTGGCCTGCCTTCCGACCGTTTCTGTTATGAAGGCTTCCTGCCGGCGAAATCGAAAGGCCGCCGCGATACCCTGAAAGCGCTGGAAGAAGAGCCGCGCACCCTTATCTTCTATGAGTCGACCCACCGTCTGGTGGAAAGTCTGGAAGATATCTGCGCGGTACTGGGAGAATCCCGCTATGTGGTGCTGGCCCGTGAGCTGACCAAAACCTGGGAGTCGATCCACGGCGCGCCGATTGGCGAGCTGGTGGCGTGGGTGAAGGAAGACGAAAACCGTCGCAAAGGCGAGATGGTGCTGATCGTCGAAGGTTTTAAGGCTCAGGAAGAGGCGCTGCCGGCGGCCGCGCTGCGTACTCTGGCGCTGCTGCAGGCGGAGCTGCCGCTGAAGAAAGCCGCCGCGCTGGCCGCGGAAATCCACGGCGTGAAGAAAAATGCGTTGTATAAGTATGCCCTGGAGCAGCAGGGGGAGTGATCCTGTAGACCCAATTGAAGTCTGGCAAGCAGCCCTTCAGATAGTGAAGAGCTGCTTGAGCGTCCTCCTACATGTCGGAAGAAATGTCGGAAGAAAAGTGCAGATTCACTTGCGATACCAATGCTGAGTTTTCGCACCGCTAAGCGCAATCACACTATCTTCAGTTCCACCTTTTTGCTGCTTAACGCTGCACGGTCATTTTCGCTAATGCCGTCGTCGGTGATCACACAGTCTATCTTTTCCATCGGCAGTACCTGGTTAAAGCCCCGGCGATTGAATTTGCTGGCGTCGAGCACGGCGATCACCTGATGGGCGGCGGCGGCCATCACGCTGCTGATGGAGTAGCCTTCGTTAAAGGTGGTGATGCCGTTGGTGGCGTCGATACCGTCGGCGCCGACAAACATCAAATCGGCGCAAATACCTTGCAGCGAACGTTCGGCAATCGTGCCGTGCATCGAATGCGTTTTGTGCCGCACGGTACCGCCGCACACCACCAGGGTGATATCTTTATTTTCCGCAAGGGTAAACGCGGCGGGCAGGCTGTTGGTGATGACGGTGATATTAGTCATCCGTACTAATGCCTCGGCGATAAGGAGGGTGGTGCTACCGCTATCGAGGATCACCGTCATACCTTCACGGATCATCGCTGCCGCGGCATGGGCGATGCGCTTTTTAGGATCGCTGGCAAGCTGATAGCGGTCTTCAAGCACCACTTCCTGATTCTCGGCGTCGGTCAGGTCGCTCCCCGCACGAGCGGCGCCGCCGTGAAAACGGGTTAACAGCCCTTTTTCTTCCAACAAGCGGAGATCGGCGCGGATCGTTACCTCAGAGATGCCAAAGAGATTCGAAAGGTCTAGAACCAATACGCTACCCTGCGTATTCACCATATCGACAATTTTGTTCCTTCGTTCAAATGAGTTCATCTTGATTTGCCTGATAATTAACTCATCTCAGTGTAATCGAAGGGTAACGAAAGTTGAACGATAATTTTCGAAAGGTTGGATGAGCCAGCGCTGGAGGCTGGCTCGGGCGGTCAGGAGAGTTTAAGCAGGATTTTGCCCTGCATCGGCGCGCCGTTGAGCGCCTGCACTTCACGAGCGAAGCTCTCTGCATCACCACAATGGGCGATCAGCGGCGCCAGCTGCAGGCGTTTTTCTGTCAGCAGGCGGGTGGCCGTTTGCCACTCTTCTCCCGGCCACGGGCCAGAGTAGTTCATCCAGCTACCCACAATATTCAACTCCTTACGCAGGATCTGCCCGAAGGTGGCTGCCGGGAGGGTTAAATCGTGATGAAGCGTGCCGACCAGCGCCAGCTGCGCCCGCGGACCGGCGGCCTCAATCGCCAGCGCGACGGTCTGCGGCGTGCCGGCGGTCTCGAGGACTAACTGGTCGAACTGAATGGCTTCCAGCGCCTGCTGAATTGCCTGGCCGCTCATCTCACGACTGTTGAACACACGGGTAGCGCCGAGAGTTTTGGCCAGCTCCAGCTTTTGTGGATTAATGTCGATAGCCGTGACGCTATTGGCTCCCAGCTCGCGAGCACACTGTAGCGCCAGCAGGCCGATGGTGCCGGCGCCGATAATAATCACGTTTTTACCTTCACAGCCCTGCGCCAGATGAAAAGCGTGCAGGCCAACGGTTATCGGTTCGATAAACGCGCCATCATCGATTGGCATCTGGTCCGGCAGGCGGAACAGGTTGGCGCGCTTTACCACCACATATTCGGCGTTGCCACCTTCGCTGCGTGAGCCGACGAACTGATACTGTTTACATAAAGAGAAATATTCGCGCTGGCACTGCGGGCACTGGAAGCAGGGCAGCAGCGGCACGCAGGCGACGGCATCGCCGGGCTGTAGGTCGGTTACCGCCGCGCCGTAGGATTCCACATAACCGCTGAATTCGTGCCCCAGCGTAATAGGGTAGTAATGCGCGCCTTTGGCGAAAATGCGCGGGATATCGGATCCGCATAACCCGGAACTGACCACTTTGACCAGGACATCGTTTTCCGTTTGCAGCGTGGGGATAGGGCGTTCTTCAACGCAGACGTTCCCCTCAGCATGGATTACCACTGATTTCATAACATTCTCCAGCTATAAGATTCAGGGGAGCGAACGCTCCCCTTTTAGATCAAGACATGCCTGTACTTTGTTGCGGGGCAGCGCTTTTTTCTGCTTTTTCCGCGGCGATGAAGCCGCGAGCGCGACGCCAGGTCAGCAGAACGCCGGCCAGATAGATGATGCCGATAATCGCGAAGCCAACCACATTTTGCCAGGTAAAGAGCTGGATCAGCAGCCAGGTAATCGGCGAACCACCCTGGTCCATTGAGGCCACCATGCCGCCGGCTTTCAGGGCCCCGGCGTTTGCCGCCAACTGGGTGTGCAGGCCAATGGTCTGGGTGGCGATCCACAGGGTGATTCCCATAATGATGACCCCGGAAATCAACGTACGGAACAGATTGCCCTGATGTACAGCCACTGCCATCGCTACGAAGAAGCCGATGGTGGCCAGGTCACCAAATGGCAGAACCTGGTTGCCAGGAACCACGACGGCGATAAGAATGGTCAGCGGGATGAAAATCAGGCTGGCCGAGACCACCGAGGTATGACCGAGCAGCAGCGCCGGATCGAGACCAATCAGGAATTCCTGACCGCCGAATTTAGCCTGCAGACGTTTACGCGCCTGTTTGGCTATCGGGGTGAGGCCATCCATAATCGGTTTGATCACCCGGGGCATCAGCAGCATCACCGCTGCGGTTTTCACCGCCAGCTGAAGAATGCCCTTCAGGTCGTAACCCGCCAGCGCGCCAATCACCAGCCCCATGACGAAGCCAACGGTAACCGGTTCACCGAAGGGGCCGAAGCGTTTCTGAATGTCATCGGCGCTAAAGTGAATACGGTTAAGACCGGGGATCTTGTCGATGATGGTATCCACAAGGACGGCAACCGGCCCTAAATACGCCGAACTGCCGTGCGGGATCGCAATACCCTCGAGGCCGAAGAAATCGCGGGTGTCTTTGGCAAACCAATCGCCCAGCTTATACACAAAAGCCGCATGCACCACTACGCCGAGAATACCTATCCAGTACGACCCGGTCGCGATATGCAGCATTGCGCCGGTAAAGGTCATATGCCAGATGTTCCAGATATCAACATTCACCACGCGGGTCATACGGGTAACCAGCATCACGATATTGACCGCGATGGCCACCGGGATCGCCACCAGGGCGATTTGCGACGCCCAGGTCATCGGTGATGAACCCGGCCAACCGATGTCGATCACGTGAAGATTAATCTGGAAATGCTCCGCCATCGCCTTTGCCGCTGGGCCGATGGAATCGAGCATCAGGCCAATGACCAGCCCGATGCCGACAAACCCGATCCCGATATGCAGACCAGATTTAAAACAATCCCCGAGCTTCATCCCCAGTAATTTGGAGAAGATAATGATCACGATCGGCAGCATCACCGTCGGACCGAGATCGAGGATATAACGCATGATTTCGCTAAACATGGCGTTTACTCCGCGAGGATGCCGAGAATTTTCTGTTGTAAGGCTTCAATGCCGACGCCCGAAACGAACGGCATGCCGTGCACCACCGGAATGTCGCCGAAGGTTCGCTCCACACGTGCGGTGGTGCAGATAAGGTCCGCCCCGTCCATGTAGGTTTCGATTTCATTGACCCGGCACTGCACCAAATCCAGTTCAATATTGTGGTCTGCACACAGCTCTTTAATCTCTTCAGCCGCCATCGTGGAGGTGGCGACGGCACCGCCACAGGCGACGATAACTTTACGTTTCATAGGGTACCCCTTTTATTATCAGTAGCTTATGAAGCCACGGCGTTAAGCTCGGGCTCAAGGATAAATTGCTGGAACCGCACCGGCAGCTGATCGTCGGAAGCGGCGAGCAGTGCCTCCAGCGTGTGCGGATTTTGTAGCTCACTAAATAACCGGCGCAGCAGCTTCAGCTGTGCCGCCGGGTTTTCAACAATCAGTGCGATGATGAGCGAAACGTCGATTTCGCCGTCGTCGTCAGCGCGCTGAAAAGAGACCGGCATGTCCGGACGTATCAGGTAAATGGCCGGTGATTTCGCGTGGACCGCTTCGCAGTGCGGGATAGCGACAGCATGCTGCTCCAGGGCGATACCGGTGGGAAAAGTCGCTTCGCGTTCTAGCAGGGCGGCGGGATAGCTGTCGTGTACGACGCCTCGCGCCAGCATCTCTGCGCCAATGTGTTCCAGTGCCTGCTGGCTGGAACTGAAATGAATGCCGGTACGAACAAACAGTTGACTCATATATCCTCTTAACTTCACGCGGTTTCAGAAGAACAGCCGTAGCGATAGGCGCGCAGGACATCCTGGATTTTGTCGAGGATCAGCGCGTGCGGCTCGGCGTTCAGCTCATTCAGCGACAGTCGTTCAAACTGCACCGGCATATACTGGCTGATAAGCCCCAGCGGCAGCTTAGCGTCGGTCAGATTAGCGATAAGTTTCTCAACGCTCTGGCGAATACGCGGATGTGGCCAGTAATAACGGATACGGTCGGAAAGGCTGAAGTGGATATCGACCATCGCCTGGCTCCAGGTGGGGCGATAGTATTTTTTCCAGTAGCCGGGTTCGTTAAGCATCACTTCGTCGATCACCTCCATCACGCGACTGCGAGACTCCGGGGCGATCAGCTCATTTTCCATTTGGGCGAGGGCAAAGATGGCTTCACGCAGGGCAAAGGTGAGCGCCGGGCCGACTTTCAGAATGGCGAAATGGTCGCGGACCAGCGCACGATAAGCCTGGCGGGTTTGGTAGTCGGTGGAGTGCGCTTCGTAGACCATCGGGGTGTTTTCGATCCAGGCGGAGAGCGCTTTCGCTTCCTGCGGCTGGTAATGAATGATTTGCGTATGGTCAAACTCCACGCCTGGCTGCACGACGATGGCGATAACGCGTTCCAGCGCGGCGTCGAGGCCCAGCTTGCGGAAGGCGGCTTCATGGGTTTCGAGCGTCGCGGCGGCGTCCTGCGCCCGGGTGACATGTACGCTGCCGATGGTGCTGGCCTCACCGCCGGGAACCGGAACTTCGGTCCCGATGACGTAGGTCAGGTGGCGCTTTTGCTCATCGCTGGCGGTCTCTTCGGCAGCCTGACACAGACGAGCGGCGCGCTCAGCAACCACACCAGGATCCAGCGGCACCGGATCGTCAGCACAGGACATTGATGCATCGAGATGGATTTTACTAAAGCCGGCGGCGACGTAGGCTTGGATCAGGTCGATTGATTTTTCCATCGCCACGGCGGCCGGTTCGTCTTGCCAGCAGTTCGGTCCAAGATGGTCGCCGCCAAGAATAATGCGCTCCGCCGGAAAACCGACGGTACGCGCGATGTTGTAGACGAAGTCGCGGAAATCGGCCGGCTGCATGCCGGTGTAGCCACCAAACTGATTCACCTGGTTGGACGTCGCTTCGATCAGCACCTTATTGTTGGTCAACAGGTCGAAACGTAACGCCGCTTCGATAACCAGCGGATGCGCCGAACAAACTGAACAGATGCCGATATGTTCGCCTGACTTATGGCGAGTGATAATGTCTTTCATTTACAACCTCCGTTTTCTTTCGAATATATTCGTTATGTTTTGTTTTGGTCGCAAATGGCTTTGTTTTGATTTGTGATCTGCATCGATAAATAGTGGTGTAACGCAGTGAAAGGTATCGTCTTTCGAGACAAAAACGCCCTGACCAGGAAGACAGGGCGTTTTTAATTGATTGAAAATTAACTAAATAATCGGGAGAGCCAGCTGCGTTTCGTTTTGACTGCTTCCTGGGAAACCTGCTGCGGCTGGGCGGCAATTTCGCCGAGACCGGCGTTAAAAGCGTCGCCAATAGCTTTTAACGCCTGCTGCGCATCGTTGCCGCTGGCCATAAAGTGCAGACGATGACCCTGTTTGGCACCCAGCGATACGACGCGCATCAGATTCTTGGCATCAACAATGGCGGAGCGCGTATCAAGATTTTCGACGCGGATTTGCGATCGCCACTGCTTGACGGCTTTCACCAGCACCGCGCTGGGACGGGCATGTAGCCCGTGCGGATTACGCAGGGTAAAGGTGGCCTCTTCGTCAAATTGCGGCTCGGGTTGTGGTTCTTCGCCTGCTGGCAGAGGAATGTCGCCGGCGAGAATTTCCAGCACCGCCTGGGGGGTATCAGCGCGCGTCAGCGCCTCAGGTACTCGATCATCGCCCAGAGCATGGGTGAGCTGGCGCAAAATATCGAGATGCTCATTGTCCTGAGCTGCAATACCGACAATCAGATAGGCGGTTTGCTCCTCACCCCAATCAACCCCCTGCGGACAAGCCAGCACCTTAACGCCCGTTTTAAGCACTGCGTCGCGACTGTGCGGGGTACCGTGGGGAATGGCGATACCGTTGCCCAGATAGGTGCTGATTTGCCCCTCGCGCTCGCGCATGCCTTGCAGATAGTCTGCCCGCGTATGTCCGGCATGGGTCAGGACTGCAACGACACGCTGTAGCGCCTCGTCTTTCGTTTTGACCTGACGATCGAAACAAATATCGGCAGATGTCAGTTGCATAGCTTGCTCCTTATTTCATGGCGCCAGCAAGAGCTGTCGCTTTGTCAGTGCGTTTCTGCCACAGCCGCCAGCATCCCAGCATAAGTGCCCCGCAGGCGGAACCGGCGAGAATGCACAGCACCCACATCAACGGTTTACTGACCAGCGGCAGGATTAAGAAGCCGCCGTGCGGTGCCGGAACCTGAATATGCAGGCTGTAGCTGAGTACCGCAGAAATTGAGGAGGCGATCATCATCATCGGGATCACCCGCAGCGGATCCTTGGCGGCAAAGGGAATCGCACCTTCGGTAATGTGCGTGCAGCCGAGGATATAGTTGACCATCCCGGCGGCGCGTTCCTCCTCGCTAAAGCCTTTCGGAAAGAACGTGGTCGCCAGGGCGATAACCAGCGGCGGCGTGATGCAGGCGGCAGATACACCGGCCATAAAGAAGTAGTTACCTTGTCCCAGCAGCAGCGTACCGGTGACATAGGCCGCTTTGTTGACCGGCCCGCCGAAGTCGAAGGAGCACATTGCGCCGACCACGATCCCCAGCAGGATTGGGTTGGCTTCCTGCAGAGAGCTGAGCCAGTTCATCATGCCATTGTTGATCGCTGCTACCGGCTGGCCGAGCAGAACCATCATCACGCCGATCACCAGGACGCCGATCAGCGGCATAATAAAGATCGACTTCAGCCCTTCGTACTGGCGCGGCAGACCGTCGAGCAGATGACGGATCAGCAGCATAAAATACCCGGCAGCAAAACCGGCAATGATCCCACCGAGGAACCCGGCGCCGGTGGCGTTCGCCAGCAGACCGCCGACAAAACCGGCAACCATGCCAGGGCGGCCAGATATCGACCAGGCAATGTAGGCGGTAAACACCGGCACCATGATCGAGAACGCCTGCTGACCGACTTTCATCAGGGTGGCGGCAATCACGTTATACTGCGGTGAATTCGGGTCGGCGGAGTAGATACCCCATAAGAAAGAAACAGCGATTAAGATCCCGCCGGCGACAACGAACGGCAGCATGTTGGAAACGCCGCTCATCAGATGTTTGTAAATCTGTCGGCCGAACGATTCTCGCTCATATTTCTCGGCGGGATCCGTTGTCGCAGAGAGCCCCTGGCGACGCTGCGCCTGGCCGTTAACGACTTTATTTATTAATTCCGCCGGATGGTGAATGGCTTCTTTAACCGGCACCTCAATAACCGGTAAACCATTAAAACGTTCGGCATTAACATCTTTATCGGCAGCGATAATGACGCCATAAATATCCTTCAGGTCTTCCGGCGTAATGGCGTTTTCTACGCCGGAAGCGCCATTGGTTTCGACTTTTATTTCAACGTTTAATTTTTTCGCTGCGGTTTTTAAGGCCTCTTCAGCCATAAATGTATGAGCAATACCTGTAGGGCAGCCGGTCACGGCAATAATTTTTTTCATAATCGGACCTTTATAATTGGACGATCTGAAGTTGTTGTAATAATTCTTGCGTACGGTTTAATTTACCCAGCCCGGCGGAGGCGGCCACATCAGCGCCGGTGGCGCTGGCCAGCGCCAGGGCCTGGGGAATATCGTCTGTGTTAAGCCAATGGCTGAGGAACGCACCCAGCGCGGCATCGCCGGCGCAGGCCGAGCTGACCAGTTCGATTTTCGGTGCCGAGCAGAACCACAGTTGCTCGCCGTTCGAAAAATAGAGCCCTTGCGCGCCAAGGGTCAGCAGAACATTGCGCGCCCCGAGCTGGTGGAGCGTTTGCATTGCTTCGCGTGCCCGCCGGGGGCTGCTGACATCCAGACCAAAGATCTCTTTCAGCTCGTCGTCATTGGGTTTAATCAATAGTGGACGCCACTCTAACAGCTGGCGCAGCACCGGGTGGCTGATATCTAAGATGACTTCACACCCTTTTTGCTGACACAGCACCAGAATCTCGCTATAGAACCGGCTCTCTATTCCCGGTGGCAGACTGCCGCTGATAACTAAATAATCACCGGGCACGACGCACTGTAAATGATGAAGAATTTGTTCTTTCCCTTCATCGTCAATCCGCGCGCCGGGATTTACCAGTTTGTATTCATCGCTGCCGTCGTTAATAAAGATATTAATACGGGTGGGTTCAGCGACCCATGCCGGCGTGACATTAATATGTTGTTTGCGTAGTTCCTCAACGATATAGCGTCCGGTAAAACCGCCGAATATGCCCATGACGTGGGTTGGCTGCTGGTAATGATGTAATACCAGTGAGACGTTAACCCCTTTACCATTCGGGCAATATTCCGTTTGCCGGGTGCGGTTGACTGCCGCCGGCTGGAGCGGATCGCAAAAGATATTCATATCGATCGCGGTATTCAGTGTCAGGGTGTGGATCACAACAAGGCTCCTTCGATCCGCTGATTACAGTTGTCCTTCGCAGCCACAAACGTGAATGACTTTGCGAACGACCTCTTTCATTGCCGCTTTCGCCGGTTTCATATAGTGACGAGGATCGTTGGCGCCCGGATTTTCCAGGAAGTAGGCTTTCAGCGCATCTGAGAAAGCGATTTTTAGTTCGGTGGCGACGTTGACTTTGCATACGCCCAGAGAAATGGCGCGACGAATATCACTATCCGGCAGGCCGGAAGCGCCATGCAGAACCAGCGGAACGTCAACGCAGTCGCGAATAGCCGCCAGGCGCTCAAAATCAAGCTTCGGTTCGGCGGTGTAAAGGCCGTGCGCGGTACCAATGGCGACGGCCAGCGAATCAATACCGGTACGAGCGACAAATTCGCGGGCCTGTTCGGGGTTGGTATAGAGCGCATCTTTAGCATCGACCACCAGATCGTCTTCAACTCCGCCCAGACGACCCAGCTCGGCTTCAACGCTGGCATCATAGCGGTGGCTCAACTCCACCACACTTTTTACCAGTGCCACATTTTCCTCGAACGGTGAGTGAGAGCCATCGATCATGACCGAGCGGATCCCTGCCTGCACTTTGCGCGTAATATCAGCCAGATCCTCGTGATGATCGAGGTGCAGGGCGAGCGGGAGATCCCACTTTTTCGCCAGATCGCGGGCGATCGCCACTACGTTGCCGGTGCCGGCATAGCTGTAGGTACCGGGCGTGCCGGCAAGGATCAAGGGGGAGCGTAATTCAGCCGCCGTTTCAACGACGACCTGCATGGTTTCGAGGTTATGGATATTGAAAGCCGGCACGGCATAACCTTGTCGTTGAGCTTTTAACAGCATGTTTTTACTGGAAATGATGTACATTTTAGTCCTATAGTTTCAAGTTGTAAGTTATTTCTGTCTTATAACCTTCAATTTGAAAGTAATGTAACGATCGTCTCGACTTTTAGGTGTGATCCACCGCACACAATGATGAATTGATTTTTAAAATGAAAGTTAATAGTATTTTTGATGTTTCTTTTTTAAAGTTTAAGTTGATAAGGTGTGATTTTGTAAGCATTTAATTTATATGGATTAATTTATTATTAGCGGAATGGGTGTCCAGCCGTGGTTTGACATTGCAACAGGGAAATTTAAAAATGAAAGTTATTCCAGGAGAAAATAATAAGGCATAAACCGTGGCAAAACCGTCAACCAGCCTGCTGAAAAGGCGCTTGGACATCGCAGAGATCGTTCGTAAGAACGGCGAGATCAAAGTCGACGATCTGGCCGAAATGCTCGCTGTTTCTGGCGTGACAATCCGTAACGATCTCAACTATCTCGAGCAACAGGGCTACTTGAAACGCTCCTTCGGCGGGGCGATTTATACCGCCCAGGCTGGCGCGCCGGTTGCGGTGATGCGGGAAGCACCAGCCGTCAGGGATAAAGCGCTGGAGACGGAAATGGCTCGCCAGGTGGCGGCGCAGATAGAAGATGGCGAAACGCTGTTTTTAGGCCAGGGTTCCATTTTGCGTAAAGTGATCCCCTTTCTGGCCAACAGAGAAGAACTTTGCTTGCTGTTAAACGATCTGGGCCATGTCGCGCTGGCGCAGGAGTTTTTAAATGGGGAAACCGTTCTGCTAGGCGGGGTGCTGTCCGGCCAGGGGCGGATTGTGGAGGGCGAGCTGGCGCTGAAGGCGTTAGGCCATTACCGCCCTTCACGTGCGCTGATCGCGGTGGATCATATTGCCGAAGACGGTACGCTGAGCGTGCGTAACGAGGTCACAGCACATTTGCTAAGCGAGGCTGTCGCCCAGAGTAAACGAGTCATTGCGATTGTCGCGTCCAGACCGGTCTATGGCGAGAAACGTTATGCTGTGGGTGAATTACAACAGATCAGCAGCGTCGTGACTCCCCAGGTCGTCGCGGCAGAGTACCATGCCTGCTTCCTCGCCGCGGGTTTGACCAACAGCTATACCAACAATGAATGCCTGACATGGCTCAATACGGCTTTGCATAAGACAAACCAGGAGCGGTGATGAACGTAACCATTTGCACCATCGGCGAGCTGCTGGTGGAGTTTCTCGCCAAGGAAGAGAATCAGGGTTTTTCCCGCCCCGGTGAATTTTGGGGGCCTTATCCGAGCGGGGCGCCGGCAATCTTTGCCGATCAGGTGGCTAAGCTGGGTTTTGGCTCTGTGCTGTTTAGCTGCGTGGGCAGCGACGCCTTTGGCGAGATGAATATTGCGCGGCTGGAGAAAGACGGCGTCAACGTCAACGGCATCGCCATGCTGCAGAAAGCGACTACCGGTAGCGCCTTCGTCAGCTATCGTAGCCAGGCGCAGCGCGATTTTATTTTTAACATGCCCAATAGCGCCTGCGGTTTACTGACCGCCGACCACATTGATGAGGCGCTGCTCAACCGGTGTCAACATTTTCACATTATGGGATCGTCGCTGTTCTCGTTCCGTATTATCGATGCGATGCGTAAAGCGATTGAAAATATTAAAGGCCGCAACGGGACGGTGTCATTCGACCCCAATATTCGTAAAGAGATGCTTAACATCCCGGAGATGTCGCAGGCCTTTGAATATATCCTCGACTACACCGATATCTTCCTGCCGAGCGACGGCGAGCTGGATTACTTTGGCCTCAACCCGGAACGTAATGAGCAGGTCCTGGTTGATAAGTTACTGAAACGCGGCGTGAAGCATGTGGTGATTAAACGCGGGCCGCGTGGCGCCAGCTACTTTAGCGCCCACGAGACGCACCATGTCGCCGGCTTCAACGTGCCGGTGGTGGATCCGACTGGTGCCGGGGACTGCTTTGGCGCCACCTTTGTCAGCCTGTTCCTCAATGGCGCTACGCCGCAGGAGGCGCTGAGATGGGCAAACGCCAGCGGCTCGCTGGCGATTAGCCAACGTGGCCCTATGGAAGGCACCTCGACGCAGGCGCAGATCAGCGCTTTTCTTGCCGCACAGCACCCATAACCACTTCAGCCCGGATAAATCCGGGCTGAAGTGGTTAAATCTTTACGCTCTCGATCAGGTTACCGGCGCCGGGTTAAATACCGCCAGCTGGTTGTGCAGGCCCCATTGATCGGAAAAGGTTTTCTTGCGTCCGCTGGCGACGTCGAGAATAAATTCGAACAGCTTCCGTCCGACATCCTCAATCGTCTCTTCGCCAGTGGCGATGGTTCCAGCGTTAATGTCCATTAAGTCATACCAGCGGTTGGCCAGCTCGGTGCGGGTCGCCATTTTTATCACCGGTACCGCCATCAGTCCGTACGGCGTACCGCGACCGGTGGTGAACACCTGCACTGTGATGCCAGAGGCGACCTGCTGGGTGCCGCAGACAAAATCGCTGGCGGGGGTTGCGGCGTAAATCAGGCCGCGTTTGGTTGGGCGCTGTCCTGGAGAAAGCACTTCAACAATGGCGCTTTTCCCTGATTTGGCAATCGATCCCAGCGCTTTTTCCACCACGTTGGCCAGGCCGCCTTTTTTGTTACCGGGGGAGGGGTTGGCGCTGCGGTCGGTTTTGCCCATATCAAGATAGTTATCGTACCAGGCCATCTCTTCCAGCAGGCGTTTGCCGACCTCTTCGTTAATTGCCCGCGGGGTTAACAGATGGATGGCGTCGCGAACTTCGGTCACTTCCGAGAACATCACAGTCGCGCCGCAGCGTACCAGCAGGTCGGACGCGTAACCTACCGCCGGGTTGGCGGTCACGCCGGAGAAGGCATCGCTGCCGCCGCACTGCATCCCGACCACCAGCTCAGAGGCCGGGCAGGTTTCCCGCTGGCGCAGGTTCAGTTTCGCCAGGTGGCGCTCGGCGACCTGCAGAATATCATCGACCATCGATTTGAAACCAACGTGCTTTTCGTCCTGCAGGCTGACGATGCTGGCGCTGTCCACCGGGATACTTTTGACGTCTTCCGTGCCCTGCAGCAGGCGTTCCGGCTGCAGCTTCTCACAGCCGAGGCCAATGACCATCACCTCGCCGCCGAAATTCGGGTTGAGGGCGATGTTATGGATGGTGCGAATCGGCACTACCGCCGCCGGCGCATTAATCGCCACGCCGCACCCGTAGAGGTGATTCAGGCCGACCACGCCATCGACGTTCGGGTATTTCGGCAGCAGATCTCGTTCAATGATTTTCACCACGTAATCGACCACGCCTGCCACGCAGTGCACGCTGGTGGTGATGCCCAGCAGGTTCTTGGTGCCCACGCTGCCGTCGGCATTGCGGTAGCCTTCGAAGGTGTAACCTTCCAGCGGCGGTAGCGGTTCAGGCACTTTGGTGGCCAGCGGCAGGGTATTCAACGGTGGGGCGGTGGGCAACTCCACCAGCGACTCGTCAATCCAGCTTCCCTGCGGGATATCGCGCACGGCATAGCCGATGACTTCGCCGTAGCGGATGATTTCACCATGGGCGGGGATATCTACCAGGGCCACTTTATGACCCTGTGGGATATGCTCGACGAGCGTCAGGCCGTCCGGGAAACGCGTTCCGGCGGTTAAGCCCCGATCGTTGACAATAATCGCCACATTATCTGTCGGGTCAACTTTTATATAAAACGCGGTGGGCGATTGTTGTCGAATTTCAATGTCAGCCATTGTCCAGTCATCTCCAAACAGGTGCTAATAATAAAATAAAACGCTAATTCATTTGCTACGTATCAGTATGATGGAATAAAGGATGTCAGCTGAGTTGATTTTAAAATGTGATCGGCATCACTCCTTTTTATGACGCTCACCTCTGCAGGGCAGGCAATCGTAAGAAGTGTGGATTAGCGCCCATGACTTATGGCATAAGCCCAATTATGGCTTTAAATAATGACTTTATATTGTGGTTATGCATAGTGTCTGGCGGAGGTGTGCTGATTATACTGAGTCATGTTTTTGAGGTGATCGATATGCGAACAGATAGCGTCAATATCGTCTTTTAAATAAATCAGAAACCACTTAAAACAATTATAAAGGGTGTTCTGTGCCCGAGGAATGTCTAAATGATTCTGGATTCTACATTAGATGAAAAAAAAGGAATACCGACCCGCTATTTAATTCTGTTGATGATATTTGTCGTGACGGCGGTCAACTATGGCGACCGCGCGACCTTGTCTATCGCCGGTACTGAAGTCGCGAAAGAGCTGGGGCTCAGCGCGGTGTCGATGGGATACATTTTTTCCGCCTTCGGTTGGGCTTATCTGCTGATGCAGATCCCTGGCGGCTGGCTGCTGGATAAATTTGGCTCGAAAAAGGTTTACTCATACAGTCTGTTTTTCTGGTCACTGTTTACCTTCCTGCAAGGCTTTATTGATGTGTTCCCGCTCGCCTGGGCCGGGGTCTCGATGTTCTTTATGCGTTTTATGCTGGGCTTTTCCGAAGCGCCCTCGTTTCCCGCCAACGCCCGCATCGTGGCGGCCTGGTTTCCGGCCAAAGAGCGGGGCACCGCTTCGGCTATTTTTAATGCGGCGCAATATTTTTCGCTGGCGATATTCTCGCCGCTGCTCGGCTGGCTGACCTTCGCGCTGGGTTGGGAACATGTCTTTACCGTGATGGGGATAATAGGGTTTGTGCTCACCATCATCTGGGTGAAGTTTGTGCATAACCCCACCGATCATCCGCGGATGTCCGCGGCGGAACTGAAATATATCTCTGAAGGCGGCGCGGTGGTCGATATGGACCACAAAAAAGAGACGACCCAGGCGAGCGGACCGAAGATGGATTATATCCGTCAGTTGCTGACCAACCGAATGATGTTAGGCGTGTTTTTCGGCCAATATTTCCTCAACACCATTACCTGGTTTTTCCTGACGTGGTTTCCGATCTACCTCGTGCAGGACAAGGGGATGTCGATTCTGAAAGTGGGGTTTGTGGCTTCGATTCCGGCGCTGTTTGGTTTTGCCGGCGGCGTACTGGGCGGCCTGTTTTCGGATTATCTGATTGGCCGCGGCTGTACACTGACTTTTGCGCGTAAGTTACCGATAGTACTCGGAATGCTGCTGGCATCGTCCATTATTCTGTGTAACTACACGGCCAGCACGCCGCTGGTCATTACGCTGATGGCGCTGGCGTTCTTTGGTAAAGGCTTTGGCGCGCTGGGCTGGCCGGTCATCTCGGATGTCGCGCCGAAAGAGATTGTTGGTCTATGCGGCGGGGTATTCAACGTCTTTGGCAATGTGGCCTCGATCGCCACACCGCTGGTTATTGGCTACATCGTAAGCGAACTGCACTCATTCAATGGCGCACTGATTTTTGTTGGCGGCTCCGCGCTGATGATGATGGTCTGCTACCTGTTTGTGGTTGGCGATATCAAACGTATGGAATTGCAGAAGTAAGCAACGATTAACGCAAGGTAAAAATCATGGATAACGCAATTTTCCCGAACAAATTTAAGGCCGCGCTGGCGGCGCATCAGGTACAGATTGGCTGCTGGTGTGCGCTGGCCAACCCGATCAGCACCGAGGTGCTGGGACTGGCGGGGTTCGACTGGCTGGTGCTGGACGCAGAACATGCGCCAAACGACGTCACCACGCTTATTCCGCAGCTGATGGCTCTGAAGGGTAGCTCCAGCGCGCAGGTAGTCCGTGTGCCGACCAATGAGCCCATCATCATCAAGCGTATGCTGGATATCGGCTTCTATAACTTCCTGGTGCCGTTTGTCGAGACGGCTGAGCAGGCGGCGCAGGCAGTGGCGTCTACCCGATATCCGCCGGAAGGGATCCGCGGGGTTTCCGTTTCCCACCGCGGCAATATGTTTGGCACCGTACCGGACTACTTCGCCCAGTCCAACAAGAACATTTCCATTCTGGTGCAGATTGAGAGCCAGACCGGGGTAGATAACGTCGAGGCGATTGCCGCGACCGAGGGTGTGGACGGGGTGTTCGTTGGCCCGAGTGACTTGGCTGCCGCTTTAGGCCATCTCGGCAATGCCGCCCATCCTGAGGTACAGCGCGCTATCCAACATATCTTCGCCAGCGCGAAGAAGCACGGTAAGCCAAGCGGCATTCTGGCGCCAGTGGAAGCTGATGCGCGCCGCTATCTGGAATGGGGGGCGACTTTCGTCGCCGTCGGTAGCGATCTGGGCGTCTTCCGTTCAGCAACGCAGAAACTTGCTGATGCTTTTAAAAAATAATCACCAGGATGAAGAGAGAGAACATTATGACAATCAAAGTGGGTTTTATCGGTCTTGGCATTATGGGCAAACCGATGAGCAAAAATTTGCTGAAAGCGGGTTATTCACTGGTGGTGTCCGACCGTAACCCGGAAGCGATTGCTGACGTGATCGCCGCGGGGGCAGAGACCGCCGCGACGCCGAAGGCGATTGCCGAACAGTGCGACGTCATTATCACTATGTTGCCGAACTCTCCGCATGTGAAAGAGGTGGCGCTGGGAGAAAACGGCATTATTGAAGGGGCTAAACCCGGTACCGTGCTGATTGACATGAGTTCCATCGCGCCATTGGCCAGCCGGGAAATCAGTGAAGCGCTGAAGGCCAAGGGTGTTGATATGCTGGACGCGCCGGTGAGCGGCGGCGAACCGAAAGCGATCGACGGTACCCTGTCGGTGATGGTCGGCGGTGACAAAGCGATCTTCGATAAATATTTTGACCTGATGAAAGCGATGGCTGGCTCGGTGGTGCATACCGGCGACATCGGCGCGGGCAACGTCACTAAACTGGCTAACCAGGTGATTGTCGCGCTGAACATCGCGGCGATGTCCGAAGCGTTGACCCTGGCAACCAAAGCCGGTGTGAATCCGGATCTGGTTTATCAGGCTATTCGTGGCGGTCTGGCGGGCAGTACCGTGCTGGATGCGAAAGCCCCGATGGTGATGGATCGTAACTTCAAACCGGGTTTCCGTATCGACCTGCATATTAAAGATCTGGCCAATGCATTGGATACTTCACACGGCGTGGGCGCCCAGCTGCCGTTGACGGCGGCGGTGATGGAGATGATGCAGGCACTGCGGGCGGACGGTCTCGGCACGGCAGACCATAGCGCGTTGGCGTGCTACTACGAAAAACTGGCGAAAGTGGAAGTCACTCGCTAACAAGAAGGGCGCCTTGCGCGCCCTGTTATTCTTGCCTTGCGCGGCACTGTCAGGCTACAAAATTATGAAAATCGTCATTGCCCCAGACTCTTACAAAGAAAGCCTTTCTGCCAGCGAGGTAGCTCAGGCGATAGAAAAAGGATTTCGGGAAATTTTCCCTGATGCGCAGTATGTTTCCATGCCCGTCGCCGACGGCGGCGAGGGAACAGTGGAAGCCATGATTGCCGCGACGCAGGGAACGGAACATCTCGCGTGGGTGACGGGCCCGCTGGGCGAGAAAGTAGAGGCCTGCTGGGGCATGTCCGGCGACGGCGTCACCGCGTTTATTGAGATGGCGGCGGCCAGCGGTCTGGGACTCGTTCCGCCTGAAAAACGCAATCCTCTCATCACCACATCACGCGGTACCGGCGAGCTGATATTACAGGCGCTGGCGCATGGCGCGAAGCGGATCATTATCGGTATCGGCGGCAGTGCGACCAACGACGGTGGGGCGGGCATGATGCAGGCGTTGGGCGCCCGCCTCTGTGACGCAGAGGGTCGAGAGATCGGCCACGGCGGCGGCAGTTTGAGCCGTCTGAGCCGGATCGATCTTACCGCCATCGATCCGCGCTTACGTGACGGGATGATCCACGTGGCCTGCGATGTCACTAATCCGCTGGTGGGCGAGCGTGGAGCGTCGCGGATCTTTGGCCCGCAAAAAGGGGCGACCGAGGCGATGATCGTCGAGCTGGATCGAAATTTGGCGCATTATGCTGATGTCATTAAGGCGTCGTTGCAGGTGGACGTGAAGTCGATCCCCGGCGCGGGAGCGGCTGGCGGCATGGGCGCGGCGCTGTTGGCCTTTCTCAATGCGGAATTGCGCAGCGGAATTGAAATTGTCACCGAGGCGCTGCATCTGGAAGAGCAGATCCTCGATTGCTCCCTGGTGGTCACCGGGGAAGGGCGGATCGATAGTCAGTCTATTCACGGTAAGGTGCCGGTGGGGGTTGCCCGGGTGGCGAAGAAATACCGTAAGCCGGTGATCGGTATTGCCGGCAGCCTGACTCACGATGTCGGCGTGGTTCACCAGCACGGTATCGATGCCGTATTCAGCGTGTTAGCTTCAGTTTCGACGCTGGAAGAGGCATTTCGCGGAGCGTTTGATAATATTTATCATGCATCGCGCAATATCGCCGCTACCCTGCTGGTCGGGATGACGACAGAAGGATGACAACGGGCGGTAAACCCTCTATACTGCGCGCCGAAGCTGACCAGACAGTCGCCGCTTCGTCGTCGTCCTCCTTCGGGGGGAGACGGGCGGAGGGGAGGAAAGTCCGGGCTCCATAGGGCAAGGTGCCAGGTAACGCCTGGGGGGTGTCACAGCCCACGACCAGTGCAACAGAGAGCAAACCGCCGATGGCCCGCGCAAGCGGGATCAGGTAAGGGTGAAAGGGTGCGGTAAGAGCGCACCGCGCGGCTGGTAACAGTCCGTGGCACGGTAAACTCCACCCGGAGCAAGGCCAAATAGGGGTTCATAAGGTACGGCCCGTACTGAACCCGGGTAGGCTGCTTGAGCCAGTGAGCGATTGCTGGCCTAGATGAATGACTGTCCACGACAGAACCCGGCTTATCGGTCAGTTTCACCTTTTACGCAAAAACCCCGCTCCGGCGGGGTTTTTGCTATCTTAATCCGTGACGCGGATGATATGACTGTCCACGACGCTATACCAAAAGAAGGCGGCTTAGCGGTCAGTTTCACCTCTTTATGTTAAAACCCCGCTCCGGCGGGGTTTTTGCTATCTTAATCCGTGACGCGGATGATATGACTGTCCACGACGCTATACCAAAAGAAGGCGGCTTATCGGTCAGTTTCACCTCTTTATTTTAAAACCCCGCTCCGGCGGGGTTTTTGCTGTCGAATAGCGGGGACAGTATGAATGACTGTCCACGACGCTATACCAAAAGAAGGCGGCTTATCGGTCAGTTTCACCTTTTTATGTTTAAACCCCGCTTCGGCGGGGTTTTTGCTATCTTAATCCGTGACGCGGATGATATGACTGTCCACGACGCTATACCAAAAGAAGGCGGCTTAGCGGTCAGCTACCGTTATTTTACTACCTTAGGATTCTGTAGCGTCGGTATCGTGGAATCCTGCACCTGATGAACCTGACCGACGATCGTGGCGACGCTACCGTTGCTTAAAGCCTCTACGTCCGCGCTGTTATGTGAGCCAAAATTGAAGGTCAGACGTTTATCCGTTTTATTCTGCTCATCGCGCATGGTCACGGTAAAATAATAGCTGCCGGCGATACCGCTCATCCGGCGAATATCGATAATGACGCCGCGCACCTTAACCCATTTACCCAGATAATCGCTGCTGGCCTTCGCCGGGTTGAGAGTAAACGGCTGCAGGAACTGAGACACTGAATACGTCTGCATCGACGCGACGGCGTCATCTTCGGGTTGAAATAATTTATCACCCGCGGAATAAAAGGCTTTAGAAGCCAGGCCGCAGCCGCTTAACAGCGAGATGAAAAAAACCAGCGGTAATACGCGAGAACGTAATAACATGACTATCTCCTTATCTATTTTTTATGGTGTCCTTGATGCACTGGATAACTTGTTTCGCGCTTATTAAATAAACTAAAGCTTACTGTTGTCAATTATTTTACCTGAGGTCAGCGGTGAAAATAATGTAATGATAATAGTGTATTATCCTGAGTGATTAATAAATGGATGATATTCGTGTTTTATATATATATCGTGATATAGATTCCGCAATTGAATGTGAATAATCTTTAGGTATTATTTTTTACATTTCTTCACTACCGACTGGAAAATAATGAGCTGCTATTTCTGCTCCCTTTACTACAGGATAAGACCATGAAATTTATGACCCGTATTGCCTTCGCCGCGCTGTTGACCACCGGCTTCTCTGTTACGGCACAGGCCGCGGACGTACAGGCGGCACCAGCACCGGCGCAGGATCCTATTGTTCAGCACTTAAAACTCACCAACGATCAGGTTGCGAAAATTAAAAACCTGCATCAGCAGCTGGAAAATAATGTTCAGCAGATTTCACAGCAAGACATTAAAGATGGCACATTGATTAACGTGATTGATTCCGGAAAATGGGATGAGAAAGCGGTCAAAGATCAGCTGGCGGCCTTCAGCAAGATTGATCAGCAGGTACGTTATTACCGCGTGAAGTACTATTTTGAAGTGAATCAGGTACTGACGCCGGAGCAGCGCACCCAGGTGAAAAAAGATCTTGCCGACGCGCTGGGTGAATAATGCCATCGGCCCCTTTCGGGGCCGATTTTTCATTAGCTATAAGCGAAAATTAATCCATCCATTTTGCCGTTTCAGGCGAGGCTCTCTTCATCTCGCAGGCGAATCTCAGCTTCGGCAACAATGGCTTCCAGTTCGCTTAGCATCTCATCATAACCAAAGCCGGTGGTTCCGGCGGCTTCCGGCTGCGTCGGGGTTAACGGCGTTGGTGACGCCTTTTTACTGTTTTTCTTTTTACTCACTGACTGACTCCATCACTTCCGTTGTTACACCGGTAAATCTATCAGCAAAGCGCGCAGCGGCGTATCGGCGACGAGGGTAATGTTAGCTTCGTCACGAATAAATGCGCCGTCACCGCAGGTGAGAGCCTGCTTTTGTTGTTCCTGCGCGACGGCATGGACGGTGCCGTGGATCGACTGCAGGTAGGCGCGTGGACCATGCAATTGCACGTTGATCTGCTCACCTTTCTCCAGCGCGATATGATAGACCCAGGCCTGCTGGCGAAGCTGAAGGCTGTTGTTCCCACCCTCCGGGGAGGCCAGCAGCTGCAGCGGCGCGTCGGCGACGTCGATTTTCTGCAACAGCGGGTTTTCCCGCTGCGGGCAGGCATCAAGCCACAGCTGCATCCGCGTTAACGACTGCTCTTTACTCAGATTGTGCTCGCTATAGCTCACGCCAGGCTGGGTGGCGATCAGCAGCGCTTCACCGGCTTTGGCCTGCACATGGTTGCCGTCGCTGTCGCGATACTCCGCTTCGCCTTCGAGGATCAGGTTCAGGATATCGACTTTTGGATAAGTCCTGGCCTGAAACGAGGCGCCTGGCGCCAGCACTTCCTGGTTGAGGACGCGCAAGGACGCGAAACCCAGTAATTTCGGGTCGAAGTAGTGGCCAAAGGAGAAGGTGTAGCGGGCCTGCAGCCAGCCGAAGTCTGCTTGTCCGCATTGTTTGGCTGTTCGGGTAGTAATCATGTTCTTGACCTCTCTTTACACTAAATCAATGGTAAAGGTATGGACGCTGTATTGTTAGCCAGATATTCTGCCCGGTATGTTCAAATTTCCTGAATGAGAAAGCGATGGCCAAAGAGAGAGCATTAACGCTGGAAGCGTTACGCGTGATGGATGCGATCGACCGGCGCGGAAGCTTCGCTGCCGCGGCTGATGAGCTGGGACGCGTGCCTTCCGCCCTGAGCTATACCATGCAAAAACTGGAGGAGGAGCTGGACGTGGTGCTGTTTGACCGCTCAGGTCATCGCACGAAGTTCACTAACGTCGGAAGAATGCTGCTGGAGCGCGGGCGCGTGCTGCTTGAAGCGGCGGATAAACTCACCACCGATGCTGAAGCCCTGTCGCGCGGCTGGGAAACCCACCTGACGATTGTTACCGAAGCGCTGGTGCCCACTCCGGATCTGTTTCCGCTAATTGAAAAACTGGCGGCTAAATCCAACACCCAGCTGTCGATTATCACTGAGGTGCTGGCCGGCGCCTGGGAGCGGCTGGAGCAGGGGCGGGCGGATATTGTTGTCGCGCCGGATATGCATTTTCGTTCCTCCTCAGAGATTAACTCCCGCAAACTCTATTCGGTGTTGAGCGTCTACGTCGCGGCGCCGGACCATCCGATCCATCAGGAGCCGGAGCCGCTCTCTGAGGTTACCCGCGTAAAATACCGCGGCGTCGCGGTGGCGGATACTGCGCGCGAGCGGCCCGTCCTCACCGTCCAGCTACTGGATAAACAGCCGCGCTTAACGGTGAGTACGATAGAAGATAAACGTCAGGCGCTGCTGGCCGGTTTAGGCGTGGCAACCATGCCCTATCCGCTGGTGGAGAAGGATATTGCCGAAGGGCGTTTACGGGTCGTCAGCCCGGAATACACTAATGAAATTGACATTATCATGGCCTGGCGGCGGGACAGCATGGGCGAAGCGAAGTCCTGGTGCCTGCGTGAGATCCCCAAGCTGTTTGCCGGCAGATAGGATGAAGACGCTCCTCCCGCAAGCGGGAGGAGCAGGAAGATTAGTAGGAAAAAGGTTTCGGATCGGGCCCGAAGCGATTATTGCCCTCAGTGCCGCGCTGGCAGTTAAAGATCAGGATCACCAGCCAACCGATGACCGGGATCAACAGCAGCAGCAGCCACCAGGCCGAACGATCGGTGTCGTGCAGACGACGAAACTGCACCGCCCACCACGGTAAAAAGATCAGTACGCCATAGATAGTGGTCAGAATGCCTTCGCCGCCCGCCCGCTGCCAGCCCAGCATTTTATCGATGATGCTCAGTACACCGGTCAGGATGAGGTTGACCAGAATAAACATCCAGTACTCTTTGCGCCGCGCACGGCCGCCAAATCCTATATAGTTTTTTAATACCTTGAGATACCAGTCCATTTCTACGCCTCAATTAACCGTCAATCACTTGTTTTTTAAGCGATCGCAATAAGAATAGACGTGAATGAATGGTGGGTAAATATCTGTTTTCTGAATTATTGGGCGCCATCACTGGCGCCCGACAGATCAACGGAAGCGCTGATCGCGACCGTGCGGTTCGCTGAGATCCTGCTGCGGTCCTATGGAGATAATACCGGTAGGATTAATGGTTTTATGGCTGCGATAATAGTGGTGACGGATATGCGGAAAACTTACCGTTTCGGCGATCCCTGGCATCTGGTAGATGTCGCGCAGGAAACCGTACAGATTGAGGTAATCGCTGATGCGCCGTTTATCGCATTTAAAATGGGTCACATACACTGGGTCGAAGCGTACCAGCGTTGTCCACAGGCGAATGTCGGCTTCTGTTAGCTGATTACCCGTCAGGTAGCGATGCTGACCGAGGATCTGCTCCAGCCGTTCCAGCGAGGTAAAGACCGCATCCACCGCTTCGTCGTAAGCTTGCTGGCTGGTGGCAAAGCCGGCTTTATACACGCCGTTGTTGACGTTGTCATAGATCCAGCCGTTCAGTTCATCGATTTGTTCCCGCAGCGCTGGCGGGTAGTAATCTCCGGCCCGGGCGCCAAGGCCATCGAAGGCGGTATTAAACATACGGATGATTTCTGCCGACTCATTGCTAACGATGGTCTGCTGTTTTTTATCCCACAGCACCGGCACGGTCACGCGTCCGGTGTAGTGCGGGTCGGCGTGAAGATACAGCTGATAGAGAAAATCATGCTGGTAGAGGGTATCGCCGGTGGCTTCCGGGAAGCTGTCGTCAAAGGTCCAGCCGTTTTCCAGCATCAGCGGATTGACCACGGAGACGGGGAGAAAAGGCTCCAGCCCTTTCAGTTTACGCATGATTAACGTGCGATGCGCCCACGGGCAGGCGAGAGAGACGTACAGATGATAGCGATCTTTTTCCGCCGCGAATCCCCCTTCGCCACTCGGGCCGGCCGCGCCATCGGCGGTGAGCCAGTTGCGGAAGGCGGAAACGGAACGCTTAAAACGCCCACCGGTGGATTTTGTGTCATACCAGGTATCCTGCCAGACGCCGTCGACTAATTGTCCCATCTTTGCTCCTCCTTCAGACTACAGATAGCAAAAGCGAGGAGTGGTCTCCTCGCTTTTTTCATTCATTCATTCAGTATAGTGCGCTTACCATTTCTTATTCAGTACACGGTCGATACTGAATGCGCCTGGTCCGGTGATGGCCAGTAACAGGTAACCGCCCGCGATGGTCAGGTTTTTCATGAACATCAGAGAGTTCACGCCTTCCGCAAAGTTGCTATGGAACAGGAACGCGGTCAGCAGCGTAAAGCCTGCGGTAAACAGCGCTGTGGTACGGGTCAGGAAACCGAACAGAATCGCTAAACCGCCACCGAATTCAAGCAGGATGGTCAGTGGCAGCAGTGCTCCCGGCACGCCCATGGCCTCCATATACTGCTGGGTTCCGGCGTAACCGGTGATTTTGCCCCATCCTGCAGTGATAAACAGAATCGGCATCAGAATACGCGCTACCAATACACCAACATCTTCTAATTTTTTCATTTCTTACTCCAGAAAACCCAAAGGGCGGCGGTTTTGTTTTTTAGTGCAATCCCGCGTAGTTACGCGGTATCGCTGTCGATGGAGAGGATAGTAGCGAGGCGGAGAGGGAATTGTTAGCAAGGAAAACTGTAGATCTTTTTCAAAGATTCTGAGCAAGCAGTGCGGGGAGAGGCAAACTATCCGGCAGCGATGGGTAACCAGCCGGCCGATAGGGAATGGGCCGATCTCAATCGACAGGACTATAAAGGCAAGTTAACCGCTTGTTGCGGCGACAGCGCAGGTGGTCGTGAATAGTATTATCTGGCAGGGAAACGGCAGAACGGGGCGCGAGAAAAAGCGCCCGCGCCCTGAGCCGCTAGCGGGCTGACTGACGCAGGATCCCACGAACCATTCGCCAGGTGCTCCACAGTCCGAGTCCGCGTTTGGTCCAGCGCATTAAAAAGTGTGGGTGACGTACGGACCAGACGGCCATCAGACCGCTGCCAACCATCAGCCACGAACGTAAACTCAGCAGCGTATGCCAGCCGCGATCGAGGGGCGCAGTCGCCTCCAGCCAGTGGCGACGACAGGCGCTCAGCTCCAGACGTTGCTGCTGGATCTGGCGCAACAGCAGCGCCTTTTGCCGTTCACGCTCCTGTCGGCCATTCATGGTTTATCGTCCTCCAGAAGGGAACGGTCGTTCTCCAGTTCTTTACGCGTCAGACGCAGCAGCGTGGAGCGGCGCGCCTTACGTAGGGTAAGGATACCCACGATCGCGGCGGCGAGAAGCAGAACGACGGTGGTGGCGATCATGACGTGCAGGCGGTACTGGGCATCAACGGCCCAGATAACCAGCACCAGCAGACTCATGAGGCCAAACGCGGCAAACAGCAGCGTCAGTCCGGTCATGATCAGCAGCTGGAAGAGGTTGGCTTTCTCCTCCTCCAGTTCCACGACGACCAGGCGCAACCGCGTTTCCACCATTTCGACCAGCAGCGTAACAATACGCTGGCCAATGGAAAAAACGCGCTGACCCGGCCCCTGCGTGTGTTGAGTATTCGCCATAATCAGCGACGCGACAGCAGGACACCCAGCACCAGCCCGACGGCGGCACCAATCCCGACTCCAGTCCACGGATTTTCGCGAACATAATCATCCGCCCGGGCGGCGGTTTCACGCGTTTGACGCAGAATCGCCTCGCTGGTTTCCCCCAGGCGGGCGCGACTCTCTTTCAGCGCGCTTTCGGCTTTACTGCGCAGTTTACCCATTTCTTCTTTCGATTTATCCGCCGAGGAGTTCAGCACTTCCTCCAGGGTATCCGCCAGCGTTTTCAGTTCTGCACGAAGGTCGTCAGTCACATTTTCTTTAGCCATGTCGTTCTCCTGTAGCGTGGTCCGTGTTGCGAAAGTTAATGGTGATTAGTAATCCCGAGACTCCAGCGTTTTCAACTCCTGTTGCGCTTCATTGAGTTTATGCTGGCGTTTATTGATCTTGTCCGCATCGCCTTTCTTCCGGGCTTCCTGCAGATCGCGCTGACGTTCAGCGATCTCTTCCCGCTGTTTGGCAATTTTTTGCTGATGATCGGCTTTGAGTTTACTGTCGCTGCAGTTCTCCCGTACCTGACGGAGCGCGGTGTTTAGCCCATCAATGCGACTTTGATTGTGATGCTTTTCGGCATAGCTGATCTCTCGTTGAATATCCTGCTCTTTTTCCTGGCAGGGAGAGGCGGCTATGGCGCTGGCGCTAAGTGAAGTCAGGGCCAAAAGCAGAGCGATGCGGTGTTTCATGGATAGTACCTTCCATTGTCTGAGGGTGTACCCGGAGGATATACCCGTTCCCGATGGTGAACGGGAATGCGTTGATTCCCGCAGGATTAAGCATAGTAACAAATGCAGGAAACCACCAGACTGCGTAAAAAACGCAGTACGGCGGTAGTTTACCCGAGCCGATGAGGCGCGTCGCGCAGACGGGATAACCAGGCGGTGGCCGAGTTATCGTCCTCCAGCAGGGCAATAATATAACCATGTGGCAGAGCGCGACCGAGGACCTCTTTCGCCGCCGCGCCCTGGGCGGTGGAATCAAACTTAATCAGCAGGCCATCTTTCTGCGGCGTGATGCTTTTAAAGCGGATGCCGTTGGCATCGAGGTGATGCCAGACGGAGAAGCCATCAGGCATGCTGACACCCTGTCCAACCGGACGGATCGCCAGCGTGGCCTCTTGCTGCTGCACCGCCAGACAGACCCATAACAGCGCGCAGAGCACAAGAGAGCCACCCAGCAGCCAGCTCAGCTGGCGCAGGGAAGGGCGTTTTATGACCATCATTAGCCCCGGCTTCTGTATTTTTTCTTCCACAGCACCACCAGCGAGCCGATCAGTCCGAAGACCAACAGCGCGACCGGCAGGAGCATCAGGCAGGACATCAGCTGATCTTCATACTTGAGGAATACCGGAGTTTTGCCCAGCAGATAGCCCAGTGAGGTCAGGATGAGCACCCACAGCAGGCCGCTCATCCAGTTAAAGAACTGAAAGCGAGCGTTATTGAGGCCGGAAAGGCCGGCAATCGTCGGCAACAGCGTGCGCACGAAGGCGATAAAGCGGCCGATCAGCAGCGCGGAGAGGCCATGCTTATGAAACAGGTGATGCGCGCGCTGATGATAGTGAGAGGGCAGATGCGACAGCCAGTTTTGCACGATCCGCGTATTCCCCAGCCAGCGTCCCTGAATATAGCTCAGCCAACAGCCAAGGCTGGCGGCGGCGGTGAGCAGCAGTAAGGTTTCCGGAAAACCCATCGCCCCTTTGGCGATCAGCACGCCCACGAGCACAAGCAGACTATCCCCCGGCAAAAACGCGGCAGGCAGTAACCCGTTCTCAAGAAACAAAATCATAAACAAGACAAAATACAGCATGCCAATCATGGAGGGATTCGCGAGCGTTTCGTAATCCTGAGCCCACAAGGCATTCAATAACTGGGTTAATAGTTCCATTCACGATTCCTGGTACATCGGTTAACGGCACGTCTGAGCGCGTGGCATATAGGGCGACAAGGTTATTATGAGATTATGGTCGCGGCTTAGGCGCTCTGAACGCTTCCCTGTATAAAACTGAAGTAAGTAAAGACCTACCCCCAGAACGGCAAAATGCATCTAATTGTAACAAATCACCTGACTTTACGTCAGAGAAATTGCAAGGTGTTGCTTGTTGATTTTGCTGATTGCAGCGGTGGGAGGCGAGAGGATTTACACAGGCTGACACTATATATGCTTTGCTTACTCCAGCCTGGATAGCAGGCAGGCGCGCCGGGGTTGCGCGCTGCTAAGATAAGAGCTTATTTTGCGCTGTTGGCCGCCGTATCGAGATGAACGACCGGGTTTTCTGCAAACAGATAGCGATCGGCATTAAATTCAAAGTCGTCGCTGGTTTCGTTAAACAACATTTGCTTGGTATTTTCCAGATGCTGCCACATGGCCAGCTTAGCGGCGTTCGGGTCTTTACGCAGCAGGGCCTTGAGGATCTGATCGTGATCGTCGCACCAGTTATCGACCGTGCGTAGATCGATATGCTCATGCAGCTTTTTCCAGTACGGGTTATGTACGCGCTGGGTCCACATCTTTTCCACAATCGCCGCCAGCGCGCTGTTCTGCGTGGCCAGGGCGACCTGGACGTGAAACTGCAGGTCCCACTCGGAGTCGCGGAAACATTTCTCGTTACGCGCTTTCTCCTGAATCTCCATTAGCTTCATGATGTCCTGCTTGGTCACCTGAGTGGCCGCAAATTCGGCGATATTGCTTTCTATGAGCTGCCGCGCCTGCAGCAGTTCAAAAGGGCCATAGTTGGCGAACTCAAGGCTTTCATCGGCCACTTGCTGGTATTTCGGATGGTTGGAGATGACATGAATACCCGACCCTTTGCGGACTTCGACATATCCTTCAACTTCCAGCATGATAATGGCTTCACGAACCACGGTGCGGCTGACGTTTTTTTCATCGGCGATAAAGCGCTCGGCGGGCAGCTTATCCCCTACAAGGTAGACACCTTGTTCGATGCGCGTCTTCAGTTCAGCAGCAAGCTGCTGATACAGACGGCGTGGTTCAATGATTTCCATATTCGCTCCCGCAAGATGGCGACAATATTCGATTTGTTATACCACTTTTACGCGCTTTCCACCACTGGCAGGCATGAAAAAGCCGCCTGAACAGGCGGCTTAATCAGCAGTCACATTCTCACTACGTCTAACTTTGCGTAGCCGGTTTGCTACTGCTAAGTGGCGCAGAGTCATCATCAGCCGGTTTATTTTTCAATACCGTCCAGATAACCAGCGCGCCCAGCAGGTCAAAGACTGCCAATACAGCAAACAGCGGGCTAAAGCCGATGGTATCCGCCAGCGCACCGACGACCAGGGCGAACATGGTGCTGGCCAGCCAGGCAGCCATCCCGGTCAGACCGTTGGCAGTCGCGACTTCGTTACGGCCAAAGACATCGGAAGAGAGGGTGATCAGCGCCCCGGACAGTGCCTGGTGAGCAAACCCGCCGATGCACAGCAGCGCAATCGCTACGTACGGGCTGGTAAACAGGCCGATCATCCCCGGGCCAATCATCAGTACCGCACCCATGGTCACGACCATTTTACGCGAGACGATCAGGTTGACGCCGAACCAGCGCTGGAACAGCGGTGGCAGGTAGCCACCGACGATGCAGCCGAGGTCGGCGAACAGCATCGGCATCCAGGCGAACATCGCGATCTCTTTCAGGTTAAAGCCGTACACCTTGAACATGAACAGCGGGATCCAGGCGTTAAAGGTCCCCCAGGCCGGCTCTGCGAGGAAGCGCGGCAGGGCAATACCCCAGAACTGACGGTTGCGCAGGATCTGCCATGGCGACATTTTCTTCGCGTTGTTGGTCTGGTGCTGAGACTCCTGACCGCCAATGATGTAGTCGCGTTCTTCGTCAGATAATTTTTTCTGATCGCGCGGGTGTTTGTAGAAGATAAGCCAGGCGATGGCCCAGGCGAAGCTCAGGACCCCGGAGATAATGAACGCCATCTGCCAGCTGTGCATCACAATCGCCCATACCACCAGCGGCGGCGCGATCATGGCGCCGATTGAGGAACCGACGTTGAAGTAGCCCACTGCGATAGAGCGCTCTTTTGCCGGGAACCACTCTGAGCTGGCCTTCAGACCAGCCGGGATCATCGCGGCCTCTGCTGCGCCTACTGCGCCGCGGGCCAGCGCCAGTCCACCCCAACTGCCGGCCAGCGCCGTTGAGCCGCAGAATACCGCCCAGGCGATGGCGAAGAAGGCATAGCCGATTTTTGTTCCCAGAATATCAAGGACATAACCCGCAACAGGCTGCATGACGGTGTAGGCAGCGGAGTAAGCTGCAATGATATACGAGTACTGTTGGGTCGAGATGTGTAACTCTTCCATCAGCGTCGGCGCGGCCGCCGCCACGGTGTTACGCGTCAGGTAACCCAGCACGGTGCCCAGCGTCACCAGTGCAATCATGTACCAACGTAACCCTTTAATTTTACGCATGTAAACCTCATCGTCTGTTATCTTTCCGCACCAGGTGCGGCCTTTTCCGACCTCGTTACGCGGCCAGGAAAGCGAAACGGAGGGTTCAGGAGGGGGGACTCCCCTCTGTTCGAACCTTGCCATTAGTGGTTATTGAAAGTCGGTATCCATCCCGTATAAGCCGATGTCATAAACACCGGTAATGCATTCCGTCGGTTTATATGTTGCGACGGCAGAAAGATAACTTGTCATACAACTTTAAAAGTTGAGTGCTGTCACAAAAGTGGGAAAGATAGTGTGGTCTTTATTCCTGGCCGGAAAAGCCAGAAATGGCGCGCTCTGGCGAGGTGTTTTGCTCTGGGATGGTCGTTTTTTTGTCGACGTTTATTGATCTAACTCACGAAAAACAGCTCGGTCTGTAGAAATTGGTGTGATAACTTTGTCAGCATTGTAGTCAATCATCTGAAAGGCTCCCGTTGCGGAGCGAAGAGGACACGCGAATGACACCGTTTATGACTGAAGATTTTCTACTTGATACCGAGTTTGCCCGCCGTCTGTACCACGACTATGCCAAAGATCAGCCGATTTTCGACTACCACTGCCACCTTCCGCCGCAGCAGGTTGCCGAAAATTATCGTTTCAAAAATCTGTATGACATCTGGCTGAAAGGCGATCACTACAAGTGGCGCGCGATGCGCACCAACGGCGTAGCAGAGCGTTTGTGTACCGGAGATGCCTCCGATCGCGAGAAATTTGACGCCTGGGCAGCAACAGTTCCGCACACTATTGGCAACCCGTTATACCACTGGACGCATTTAGAGCTGCGTCGCCCTTTTGGTATTACAGGTAAGCTGTTATCGCCATCCACCGCCGATGAGATCTGGGACCAGTGCAATGATTTACTGGCTCAGGACGCCTTCTCCGCCCGCGGAATCATGAAGCAGATGAATGTGAAGATGGTCGGCACCACCGACGATCCGATTGATTCGCTGGAACACCATGCGGTCGTCGCCAAAGACGCCTCCTTTGACATCAAGGTGCTGCCGAGCTGGCGCCCGGATAAAGCGTTCAACATCGAGCTGGCGACCTTTAATGACTATATGGCGAAGCTGGGCGAAGTATCTGATACCGATATTCGCCGCTTTGCTGACCTGCAAAGTGCCCTGACCAAACGTCTGGATCACTTTGCCGCTCACGGCTGCAAAGTCTCCGACCATGCGCTGGACGTGGTGCTGTTTGCGGAAGCGACCGATGCCGAGCTGGATGACATTCTGGCGCGTCGCCTGGCAGGGGAGACCCTCAATGAACACGAAGTCGCACAGTTCAAAACGGCGGTGCTGGTGTTCCTCGGCGCAGAGTATGCCCGTCGCGGCTGGGTCCAGCAGTACCACATCGGTGCGCTGCGTAATAACAACCTGCGTCAGTTCAAACTGTTAGGCCCGGACGTTGGCTTCGACTCGATCAACGATCGTCCGATGGCTGAAGAGCTGTCTAAGCTGCTGAGCAAGCAGAATGAAGAAAACCTGCTGCCGAAAACGATTCTCTACTGCCTGAACCCGCGCGATAACGAAGTGCTGGGCACCATGATCGGTAACTTCCAGGGCGAAGGCATGCCGGGCAAGATGCAGTTCGGCTCCGGCTGGTGGTTCAACGATCAGAAAGACGGTATGGAGCGGCAGATGACCCAGCTGGCGCAGCTCGGACTGCTGAGCCGCTTCGTCGGGATGCTGACCGACAGTCGCAGCTTCCTCTCCTACACGCGCCACGAATACTTCCGCCGCATTCTGTGCCAGATGATCGGCCGCTGGGTGGCTGCGGGTGAAGCACCTGCAGATATCGCGCTGCTGGGTGAGATGGTGAAAAACATTTGCTTTAACAATGCGCGCGACTATTTCGCCATTGAACTGAACTAAGGCCTGAGGTCGGTTGATATGCAATACATTAAAATCCATTCGCAGGATAACGTCGCGGTCGCGCTGACGGATATCGCTGCCGGTAGCGTGGTGACGATTGATCAGGACTCGGTCACCCTCGGCCAGGATATCGTTCGCGGCCACAAGTTTGCACTGCGCGCTATCGCGAAAGGGGAAAACGTCATTAAGTACGGGTTGCCGATAGGTCATGCGCTGGCGGATATCGCGCCGGGTGAGCATGTTCATGCGCATAACACGCGCACCAATCTCAGCGATCTTGACGCGTATCGCTATCAACCGGACCTGGTTGCCCAACCGGCACAGCCTGCGGATCGCGAGGTGCAGATTTATCGTCGCGCCAACGGCGACGTTGGGGTACGCAACGAGCTGTGGATCCTGCCGACCGTCGGCTGCGTCAACGCCATGGCCCGGCAGATGCAAAACCGTTTTCTGAAAGAGACCGGTGGCGCTGAGGGTATCGACGGGGTGCATCTCTTCAGCCATACCTACGGCTGCTCACAGCTCGGAGACGATCACATCAACACCCGCACTATGTTGCAAAATATGGTTCGTCATCCGAACGCTGGGGCGGTACTGGTGGTGGGGCTTGGCTGTGAAAACAACCAGGTTGATGCGTTTCGCGAGACCCTGGGCGAGTATGATCCGCAGCGCGTGCACTTTATGGTTTGCCAACACCAGGACGATGAAGTAGAAGCGGGGGTTGAGCATCTTCACCAGCTGTATGAAGTGATGCGTCAGGATACACGTCAGCCGGGCAAGCTGAGCGAGCTGAAGTTTGGCCTCGAGTGCGGGGGATCGGACGGCCTGTCTGGCATTACCGCTAACCCGATGCTGGGCCGCTTCTCAGACTATGTGATCGCCAACGGCGGCACCACCGTGCTGACCGAAGTGCCGGAGATGTTTGGCGCCGAGCAGTTACTGATGAGCCACTGCCGCGACGAAGCGACCTTCGACAAGCTGGTCACCATGGTCAATGACTTCAAGCAGTACTTTATTGCCCATGACCAGCCTATTTATGAAAACCCATCTCCGGGTAACAAAGCCGGCGGGATCACCACGCTGGAGGATAAATCGCTGGGCTGTACCCAGAAAGCGGGTTCCAGCCAGGTGGTGGATGTTCTGCGCTACGGCGAGCGCCTGAAGGTCAACGGTCTGAATTTGCTGAGCGCGCCGGGCAACGATGCGGTTGCCACCAGCGCGCTGGCCGGCGCTGGCTGTCATATGGTGTTGTTCAGTACCGGCCGCGGCACGCCGTACGGTGGCTTTGTGCCAACGGTGAAGATCGCTACCAACAGCGAGCTGGCGGCGAAGAAAAAGCACTGGATCGACTTCGATGCCGGGCAGCTGATCCATGGCAAAGCGATGCCGCAGCTGCTGGAGGAGTTTGTGGATGCCATTGTGGCTTTCGCCAACGGTAAACCGACCTGTAATGAGCAGAATGACTTCCGCGAACTGGCCATCTTTAAAAGCGGTGTTACCCTGTAAAGGTGTATTCACATTGGCGCCCAGGGGCGTAGATCGTGTATCGGCCTGATAGCGTAACGTCATCGGGATCGTAACAGCGGCGTTTCAGCCAGTGAAGCGCCGTTTGTTTTTTCAGTCAGGGAGCTTTCATGACCGCGTATTGGCTGGCCCAGGGTGTCGGCGTCATCGCCTTTCTTATCGGTATTACCACCTTTATCAACCGCGATGAACGCCGTTTCAGGCTGCAGCTGGCGGTCTATAGCGCCATTATCGGCATCCATTTTTTCCTGATGGGCGCCGCACCGGCCGGGATGAGCGCCGGGCTCAATGCGCTCCGCACGGTCATTTCCTTACGCACCCGTAGCCTGTGGGTGATGACCGTCTTTATCCTCCTGACGTTGATTCTCGGTCTGGGCAAACTGCAGCATGCCATGGAGCTGCTGCCAATTATTGGCACCGTCGCCAGTACCTGGGCGCTGTTTCGCTGTAAAGGGCTAACCGTCCGCTGCGTGATGTGGTGCTCCACTGCCTGCTGGGTCACGCATAATCTGTGGCTGGGTTCCATTGGCGGGACGCTGATTGAAGGCAGTTTTCTGATCGTCAACGGGCTGAATATCATTCGCTTCCGCCGGATGCAAAAGCGCGGTATCGATCCGTTTAAGGTTGAAAACGCAGTACAGGAAGAGAGCCCCTCCGCCCGATAGCGGAGGGGAAAGGCATTAGCTACGCAGGGCGTTCTTCGCCAGCTGTTCGTCTTCCGCCATGCAGGCCGCGGCGGTAAACAGGGCGTCGGTAGAGGAGTTCAGCGCGGTTTCGCAGGAGTCCTGCAGTACGCCGATAATAAACCCGACGGCAACCACCTGCATCGCCACATCGTTCGGGATCCCAAACATATTACAGGCCAGCGGGATCAGCAACAGTGAACCGCCCGCCACGCCGGAGGCGCCGCAGGCGCACAGCGAAGCGACCACGCTCAGCAGCAGCGCCGTCGGCAGATCCACCGGAATATTCAGCGTATGCACCGCCGCCAGCGTCAGCACGGTGATGGTGATTGCCGCGCCAGCCATATTGATCGTCGCTCCCAGTGGAATAGAGACCGAATAGGTATCGCGATCCAGATTTAGCTTTTCACACAGCGCCATATTTACCGGAATGTTGGCGGCGGAGCTGCGGGTGAAGAACGCGTAGACGCCGCTTTCGCGCAGGCAGGTCAGCACCAGCGGATAGGGGTTGCGGCGGATCTTCCAGAACACCAGCAGCGGGTTAATCACCAGCGCCACCAGCAGCATACAGCCCACCAGCACCAGCAGCAGTTGGGCGTAGCCCCACAGGGTTTCGAAACCGGTGGTCGCCAGGGTGGAAGAGACCAGGCCGAAGATCCCCAGCGGTGCAAAGCGGATCACTACTTTAACGATAAAGGTCACTGCGTGGGAGACATCGTTGATCAGGTTTTTGGTGGTGTCGTTACCATGACGCAGGGCGAAGCCAAGCCCCACCGCCCACACCAGAATGCCGATATAGTTGGCGTTCAGCAACGCGTCGATCGGGTTGGACACCATGCTCATCAGCAGGCCGCGCAGCACCTCAACAATCCCTGACGGCGGCGTGATGCTGTCGGCGGCGGTGGTCAAATGCAGTGATGAGGGAAAGACAAAACTGAACAACACTGCGGTCAGCGCCGCGCTAAAGGTGCCCAGCAGATAAAGAACCAGAATAGGCCGGATGCTGGTTTTTTGGCCATGCTGGTGGTTGGCGATCGAGGCCATGACAAGCATCAATACCAGCACCGGTGCCACCGCTTTTAACGCGCCGACGAACAGGGTTCCCAGCAGGCCGACGGCGATAGCCGCTGGCTTAGAGACCAGCGCCAACAGTACGCCAAGCACCAGGCCGATTAAAATTTGTTTTACCAGGCTGCCTTGCGCCAGGCGGGATAACCACCCCGATGGGGGAGTGCGTGTTGTCATAATTCATTCCTTCCAGTGATGTAGCAAGCCATCCCAGCCACGTATTATTTGTTACGTTTATGTCAGGATGTAAGTAGATGTTTGCATGGTCGAGTATACGGAAAGAATGGCGGTCGGGAAGCGCAAAATACTGCGATTTTAATCTGGATCTTGTTTTTTAACTATGTAGTAACATAACTGTGACATGAGCAGAAGTTGCCGTCGGCGATGGCCGACGGCGTGTGATGCAGATTACTCAGGCAGTTTACGCTGCTTGTCGTGCTGCTTGTTGACCCAGGCGTTAATTACCAGCGTGACGGCCAGGATACCCCCCACCACGCCCAGCGAGATGGCAACCGGGATATGGTAGAAGTCGACGATCAGCATCTTCACGCCAATAAACACCAGGATCACCGACAGACCGTATTTGAGCATCGAGAAGCGCTCAGCGACCCCCGCCAGCAGGAAGTACATGGCGCGCAGGCCGAGGATAGCGAACAGGTTCGAGGTCAGGACGATAAACGGATCGGTGGTCACCGCGAAGATTGCCGGGATACTGTCGACGGCGAAAATCACGTCGCTCAGTTCCACCAGAATCAGCACCAGCAGCAGCGGGGTGGCGAACAACACCCCGTTTTTACGGGTGAAGAAGCGCTCGCTCTCGATTTTATCGGTCATCCGCAGATGGCTGCGGATCCAGCGCACCAGCGGTTTATCGCCGATGCCGGAGTCATCTTCTTTCGCCAGCGCCATCTTCACGCCGGTAAACAGCAGGAAGGCGCCGAAGACATACAGCAGCCAGTCGAACTGCGAAATCAGCCAGCTGCCGGCGAAGATCATGATGGTACGCAGAACGATCGCGCCCAGCACGCCATACACCAGCACCCGGCGCTGCAGAGCAGGCGGTACGGCGAAATAGCTGAACAGCATCAACCAGACGAAGACGTTATCGACCGCTAGCGCTTTTTCAATTAAATAACCAGTGAGGAAAGCCAGCGCCTGCGGGTCAGCAACGGCCCGGCCCTGGGTTTGTACCAGATACCACCAGAAGGCGGCGTTGAACAGCAGAGAAAGCGTGACCCAGAGGATTGACCAGCCAGCGGCCTGTTTCATGGTCATGCTATGCGAACCGCGTCGTCCCTGAAGCAGCAGATCGATTGCCAACATGATCGCGACCACGACAGCGAATCCACCCCATAGCAACGGCGTGCCGACAGTATTCATTTGATATTCCTTACATAAAAACAAAACGGCTGACGTCGGAAGACGGCAGCCGCTGCGCTTTTATGCATAGACCTCGCCTTCCGGCAAGGTCTCACTTACAACAACCAAAGTACATCGCGATGGGCTTTGGTTATTGCCCGGCGACCGGATGCGGTATTGCACGCATCGTAATGACGATCAACCGGCAAGGAAGTTACTCCCCTTTGCAGGTAACAAAATATGTCACAGGGCGGTTTTCGTCAATGGCGGCCGGTCGGGCCTTTACACTCTTTTACGCCAGCGGCTGCGTATCGGCCGGGAAGATCACTCCGGTCTGGCGACGAATTTCGCTCGACAGTTTGGCGGTGATCCGGCTCACCGCCAGGCCCGGGTGATCCACATCCTGTGTCTCCACCAGCCGCGCAAAGGTCTCCGCCTCATACAGCATGGTATTAATGTGCTGGGGCTGCGTCAGGTCCTGGGCTTTACCGCCGCGCGGCACAAACGCCAGCTTCTGACATTCGGAGATTTTTTCGATCACTAACGCACCGTCTTCACCCTGAATTTCACTGGGGATCGCGGAATCGCTAACTTTGGAGTGATGCAGCGTCACGTCGAAGTCGCCATAGCTCAGCACCACGGTGCCCTGGGCGTCTACGCCGCTGTCCAGCAGGCTGGCGGTGGCAAGAACGGCCCGCGGCTCGCCCCACAGCGCCACAGCGGACGCCAGGCAATAGAAGCCGATATCCATAATTGAACCGTTAGAGAACGCTGGGTTAAAGGTGTTGGGGTTTTCGCCGTCGAGGTAGCGCTGATAGCGCGAGGAGTACTGACAGTAGTTGATGAAGGCTTTGCGTAGTTTGCCCACTTTAGCGAGCGTTTCTTTCAGTAGCAGAAAGTTAGGCAGACTGGCGGTTTTAAAGGCTTCAAACAGCACAACGTTATTTTCTTTCGCCAGCGCTATCGCCGCTTCGACTTCCTGCAGGTTCGACGCCAGCGGCTTTTCGCAAATGACATGCTTCTTGTGGCTCAGGAACAGCCGGGTCTGCGGGAAGTGCAGCGAGTTCGGGCTGGCAATATAGACCGCGTCAACGTCAGGGCTCTGTGCCAGTTCATCGAGTGAGGTAAACAGATGCTCGACCGGATAGTCATTGGCGAAGGCTTGCGCCTGTTCGAGGCTGCGGGAGTAGATGGCGGTAAGTTTATATTTGCCGGTTTCATGGGCGGCATCGACAAACTGCTTGGTGATCCAGTTTGTGCCAACAACTGCGAAACGTATCATAAACGTTGACGAACTCCATTAAAGGGAACCTGTCGTCACTCTATCATGCCGTCATGACAAAACCAGTGCGTCACTACGCAGAACGATTTAACGAAAGGTGCGTCAGCCACAGGCGGGTGTCGAACTCCAGCTGGTGGTATTGCGGCTCCATATGACAGCACAGCTGATAGAAGGCTTTGTTGTGATCCTTCTCTTTTAAATGCGCCAGTTCATGAACCACGATCATTCGCAGAAAGGCCTCCGGCGCGTCGCGAAACACCGTCGCTACGCGAATTTCCGCTTTAGCTTTCAGCTTGCCGCCCTGAACGCGGGAAATGGCGGTGTGCAGGCCGAGCGCATTGTTCAGCACGTGGATCTTACTGTCGTACATCACTTTATTGATCGGCGCCGCTCCGCGCAGAAAGCGGGCCTTCAGATCCTGAGTGTACTGATACAGCGCTTTATCGCTGTTAACGTCATGGCCCTGAGGATAACGCTTTTGCAGCACCTCGCCGAGGCGGTCTTGCTCGATTAAGGTCGTCACCTGCGACAACAGCGATTCAGGATAGCCATGGAGATAAGGTAATGTGCTCATGTAGCCCGTTTGCGTAATTAAGCGACAACAGCCGGGGATTCTAGCACCCTGTGCGGACAGGATGCCAGAAAGGCATCGTTACTCGATTATCGCGTCTTCATCCGCCCGGTAGCAGAAGAAATCAAACAGCGCCTCTTTGCGATGCAGCATACTATCCACGCAGGCCATGCCGACAAACGCCCCGGTAAACTCGCCGTAGCGGCTGTATTCATCGGAGAAATGCGATGTGTCGTAGACCGCTCCGATGGGGTGATAGTGCTCACCGTCGACAGACCATGAACACTGTACCTCTCGGCCATTAATAGCAATCGCGAGATAGATTTCTCCCTCGGCAAGGCGAATTTTCTGTGGATCGTCGTGACGCTCACCGTTATCCATGTAAATAATAGCCAGTTGCGCCGCGCCAGAGGTTTCATCCCAGGTTTTATGTAAAAACAGATAGTTCATGTTGTCGTAATAGAGCACCAGTCCAGCGCTGTGCTGATAAATCTCCGGGTTAAAATCCATCTTCGTACTGATGTTGGCGTATACCGAGGTCAGCTTTTTCGCCAGCAGACTGACTTTATTGAGCGAGCTCAGCGACTCCTGACCGCGTAGAGCAAGATAGCCTGCTTTACGCGTCAGGCTGGTAAAACGCTGGAAATGGATCCTCGGCGCATAAAACGCGTTATCCACCCTTGGCTCATCAAAATCATCAAGGTCCGCTTTTAGTGGAAACGGGTGCGGCGGCAGACGGGATCCTTCTACCTGATGCTGTGCGAGATGACCCCCAGCGGCCAGGCGCAGCCAGCCATCCTCGCTCCATTCCATCCTTTGGAGCGCCGTTTCGCGACCCAGAGGGCAGCGTAGCTCCTGGCGAAACGGACGACTGCAAAGGTGGGTTAGCCAGACTTCACCCGTTGGGGTCTCGACATAGCTACCGTGCCCGGCCTTTTGCAGGTAGGTTTCCGGATTGAAATAGTGGGGCTTGAGATGGCCTGTATCTTTGCGTTCGTTAAAATTCTCTGGCCAGGATGTGACGATTGGATTGAGCGGATCGCCTTGATAGGGGCCAGCGACCTCGGTGGCACGGGCCATGGTGACAGAATGCCCGTAACCGGTGCCGCCTTCGGCGACCATCAGGTAGTAATAGTCGCCGCGTCTCGTCAGATGCGGCGCTTCAATGCAGCCGCGGTCGGTACCGCCGTGCCAGATGCGCTGCGGGTAGCCGATGACGCTGTGCGTCTGCGGCGAATATTCCACCAGGCAGATCGCTCCCGGTTTTTCATAGCCTTCGCGAGTTTCCCACTCCAGTGAGACGATCCATTTTCTGCCATCGTGGTCGTGCAAAATTGAGGCATCGAATCCAGCTGAATGGAGATAAACGGGGGCGCTCCACGGGCCAGTGATCTCCTCGGCGGTAATAAGATAATTATCAACGTCAAAATAACGGGAGTTCATTGAATTCATAACGCCATAAATGACATAAAACAGCTTTTCTTCTTCGCACCAGGTCAGGCTTGGGGCCCAAATACCTTTGGCAGAAGGCAGTTTTTTTAAGTCTGGGTTATTATCATCGGTAAGCACATGGGTGAGCAATTGCCAATGTTTAAGATCCCTTGAATGATAAACCGGTAGTCCGGGAAACCATTCAAATGATGATACCGCCACATAATAATCATCGCCGCGGCGGCATATACAGGGGTCAGGATTAAAACCTCTAAAGACAGGATTCTGAATCATCGTATTTATCCTTAATGTTCAAAATATAGCAATAATTTTAAGTGGAGGATGACTCAGGAGATATATAGACTGTTTCTATTTATATAATAAACGTCCACTTATCTGGTGATGCTGCTCACAAAAAACGATTTATTTCTCCGCCCGACTGCCTACGGCATCGGTGCTTCTGATTTTGTGGCGGAAAGATTGCGGAGTATCGTTCATCATCTCTTTAAACTTGAGGCAGAAGTAGGCGCTGTCAGTGAAGCCGGCACTTTGCGAGATATCGCTGATCTTCAGGTCGGTGTTTGTCAGCAGATTGACAGCGATATTGAGTTTGCGCAGCAGCATGAATTTCTTAAAGCTGATGCCAAAGGCGGATTTAAAGGTGCGGGAAAACCAGGATTTTGACCACTGACAGCGTCGGGCGGCTTCCTCTGTTGTCATTTCAAAATTTTCATTGGCATTAATGACTTGTAGTAGTTCGATAAGTTCGCTCAGGTAGCGATGATGGGTTCGTTCGGTAACAGGAACGGAATCTTTAAGGCGATTAAAAGCATGCAGTAGTACGCTTTGCATCAGGGAACGGAACAGCGAATCGGAGAAGTCGCTGAACTCACTGCACCAGCTCAGCAGCAGCTCAAGGCGCTCAGCCTCCTCGCCGGAAAGATAAACTACCGCGCCGCAGTGGGCCGCAGGTAGCGACAGATCATATCCTTCCAGCCACTCTTTTTCGAATTGCATAAGATAACGCTTGTGGCTGGCAGCGGGCGGTAACGTCATTTCATGAATGAGTAGGGCAGGGACATATACCAGCGTGTTGTTTTTAATGGTAAATTTTTCGTCGCCAATGGAATAGCTTCCCCCTGATTCTCTGAACCACATCAGTTCGTCCATCATATGGAAATGTGGAACTACATTTATCCCATTGAAATCATTTATGTTATCTGCTCGCAGCGTAAAGAGTTCACCTGCGCCAACGGGGATCTTTTCGAAAACGGGAGATTCGTCACTCATCGGGTACACTCTTCTTATATTTAACAGGATAATTTATACATAACCGGATTGCCCTTAGCAATAACGTATGCATATCAAATCTACCAGTGCTCTTATTGCGGAGGCGCGATGAATACTGCCCGTATTAGTATCAAAGAAAAATTCAGCTATGGCTTAGGCGACACCGGTTGTAATTTAGTATGGCAAACAGTGATGTTGTTCATGGCCTGGTTTTATACTGACGTATTTGGTTTAAGCCCCGCGCATATGGGAACCATGTTTTTAGCCGTCAGAGTATTAGATGCGGTGACCGATGTATTAATGGGGGCGGTGGCTGATAGAACCCGCACTAAATATGGTCAATTCCGGCCCTATATTTTATGGTTTGCCATTCCGTTTGGCGTATTGTGCTGCTTAACGTTTTATACCCCGGATTTAGGTTATAGCGGTAAGTTAATTTATGCCTATGTTTCTTATACTTTATTATCGTTAGTGTATACCGCTATTAACGTCCCGTACTGCGCGATGATTAATAATATTTCCAATGACTCCCGCGAGCGAGTATCGCTGCAGTCGTGGCGGTTTGCGCTAAGTACCTTAGGCGGCCTGATTGTGTCGCTGACTGCGCTACCGTTGGTGGCCTGGCTGGGGAAAGGCAATCTGCAAAACGGGTATTTCTACACCATGATGCTGATGGGCGCCTTGAGCATCGTGCTGTTCTTTATCTGTTTTGGCCTGACTAAAGAGCGCTACTCTACAGACATTACGGCCAATAATCAGAGCAGCATCCTTGATGACCTGAAAACCCTGCTGGCGAACAAAGACTGGCGCATTTTATTTACGCTGAACGTGGTGAACCTGATCGCCGTGCTGTTCAAAGGCGGTACCACGCTCTACTACGTCAATAACATTATGGGGCGCGCGGATCTTGGCAGCTTGTTGCTGACCACCACGCTGGCTTCCGGAGTGGTGGGAGCCATGCTGTCGCCGTTCATATTTAAGAACATCGATAAAGTGAAGGGCTTCAAGCTGTCAATGGCGCTGGAGGCGGTGCTGTTAATCGCGATGTATTTCGTCCCGGCGGGCAACGTCGCCGCCATCTTCACGTTGGTGATAATCATCAATATCATTCAGCTGGCGGCAACACCGCTACAGTGGAGCATGCTCTCAGATATCATTGATGCGGAAGAAAAGCGCAGCGGCAAGAAGCTCAGCGGAATTGTCTTCTCAACCAACCTGTTTGCAATCAAATTAGGGATTGCCATCGGCGGCGCGCTGGTGGGTTATCTGCTGGCGTGGGGGGACTACGTCGGCGCCGCCTCCCAGCAATCGGCTTCAGCGCTGCAGATGATTAAATTGTTGTTCACTCTCTTCCCGGGCGTGCTGGTGGCGCTGTTGATAGTGATAATGAATCGCTACAGTCTGGATGATAAACGTCTGTCGCATATGGCGCAGGAAAGCGGGAGATAATCGACCGATCTCTATTCAACTGGGCGAAGTTTGCGTATAAACTCGCGGGTTTTAGTATTCCGGAGGCGGAGAGGCGATGAGCCAGGTAGAGTTAAACGGTGAGTTATTCACATTAGAGCGGTTCCCACCTAACGCTGAAGAAGAAGCGCTACAGGCATGGGAAGCGGCGGATGAATATCTGCTGCAACAGGTGAATGACGTCGACGGCCTGACGCTCATCTTCAATGACGGCTTCGGCGCGCTCGCCTGCGCGCTGGCGGCGCGCAACCCGGTCAGCATCAACGACTCCTTTATTTCTGAGCTGGCAACCCGCCACAACCTGCGGATGAACGGTATCGATGAAGAGAGCGTGCGCTTTCAGGATAGCCTGAGCCCGCTGCCGGCCTCGCCGGCGCTGGTGCTGATTAAGGTGCCAAAACAGCTGGCGCTGCTGGAACAGCAGCTGCGCGCGCTGCGCGAAGTGGTGACGCCGGAAACCCGCATTATCGCCGCGGCGAAAGCCCGTGACGTGCACAACTCGACGCTGGCGCTGTTTGAAAAAATCCTCGGCACCACCACCACCTCGCTGGCGTGGAAAAAAGCGCGTCTGATCCACTGCGTTTTCACCGCCCCTAAGCTTGCCGATGCACCGCAAACCTACAGCTGGAAGCTGGACGGTACGCCGTGGACCATCCATAACCACGCCAACGTTTTTGCCCGCAGCGGCCTGGATATCGGCGCGCGTTTCTTCCTGCAGCATTTACCGTCTAATTTAGAAGGCGAGATCGCCGATCTCGGCTGCGGCAACGGGGTGATTGGCCTGCAGGCGCTGGCGCAGAACCCGAACGCACGGGTCATGTTTACCGATGAGTCGCATATGGCGGTGGCTTCCAGCCGGTTGAACGTCGAGCGCAACCTGCCGGACGATATCGCACGCTGCGAATTTATGGTCAACAATTCGCTCTCCGGCATTGAGCCGGATCGCTTTACGGCGATCCTCTGCAATCCGCCGTTCCATCAGCAGCACGCCATTACCGACCATATTGCCTGGCAGATGTTTAACGATGCCCGCCGCAGCCTGAAATATGGTGGCGAGCTGTACGTCGTTGGCAATCGCCACCTCGACTACTTCCGTAAGCTGAAGCGCGCGTTTGGTAACTGCACGACGATTGCGACGAACAATAAGTTTGTCATTTTGAAAGCAACCAAGGTGCGTAAGCAGCGCTGATTCTTGTTGCTGTCTCCCCCGGCTCGCGGCTGTCGCCTTAGCCGGGCTACCGATGGTCTCGGCTCCCGGAAATAGTCAGAGAGATATCGCTAAATCGCCAGCGCCAGTTTTGTGCCCTGGGCAATCGCCCGGCGCGCATCCAGCTCTGCCGCCACGTCGCACCCGCCGATGAGATGCACCGTTTTCCCCGCCGCGCGCAGCGGATCCGCCAGCTCGCGGCGCGGCTCCTGACCGGCGCAGACAACCACATGATCCACCGCCAACAGCTGGCGCTCGCCACCGATCGTCACGTGTAACCCTTCATCATCGATCTTTTCATAGCTGATCGCCGGGATCATTTTCACGCCGCGCGCCAGCAGCGTCGCGCGGTGGATCCAACCGGTGGTTTTGCCGAGCCCTTCGCCCGGTTTGCTGGCTTTGCGCTGCAGCATCACAATCTGTCGTGGGCTTTTACTCAACTGCGGGCCTTCAGGACTCAACCCTCCCGCCGTTTGCAGGCTGGTATCGATACCCCATTCGCGGCAGAACTCGCCGATATCCTGGCTGGTGGCCACGCCCGACTGGCTTAAATACATCGCGGTGTCGAAGCCGATACCGCCGCAGCCGATAATCGCCACCTTCGCGCCAACCGGCGCTTTGTCGCGCAAGACATCCAGGTAGCTCAGCACCTTAGGATGATCGATCCCGGCGATCGCCGGCAGGCGCGGGGCGATACCGGTGGCGAGGATCGTCTCATCGAACGTCAGCAGATCGTCTGCCGTGACGCGGGTGTTCAGGCGCAGATCGACACCATGAAGATCGAGCATGGTGCGGTAGTAACGCAGCGCCTCGTGAAACTCCTCTTTGCCGGGGATCTGTTTGGCGATATTAAACTGTCCGCCGATCTCCGGGAGCGCATCGAACAGCGTGACCTGATGGCCGCGGGCGGCGGCGTTAACGGCGAAGGCCAGACCGGCTGGCCCGGCGCCGACCACCGCCAGCCGTTTAGGCGCGTTGGCAGGCAGGACCGGCATCAGGGTTTCATGACAGGCACGCGGGTTGACCAGACAGGAAGTGACTTTGCCGACGAAGATCCGATCGAGACACGCCTGATTGCAACCGATGCAGGTATTGATCTCCCCGGCGCGATCGCGCTGCGCTTTCGACATAAATTCGGCGTCGGCGAGGAACGGGCGGGCCATCGATACCATATCGGCATCGCCGCGGGCGAGAATATCCTCCGCGACCTGCGGATCGTTGATGCGGTTGGTGGTGATCAGCGGGATCGACACCGCGCCTTTCAGTTTGCGGGTGACCCAGCTAAAGGCGCCGCGCGGTACCGGCGTGGCGATGGTCGGAATGCGCGCTTCGTGCCAGCCGATCCCGGTGTTGATGATGGTCGCTCCCGCCGCTTCGATGGCTTGGGCCAGTTCGGTGACCTCCGCCAGCGTGCTGCCGCCGTTGACCAGATCGAGCATCGACAGGCGGTAGATGATAATGAAATCGTGGCCGGCGCGCTGGCGCACCGCCTTAACCACTTCAATGGCGAAACGCATGCGCCTGGCATAATCGCCGCCCCACTGGTCGTCGCGCTGGTTGGTGCGCGCGGCGAGAAATTCGTTAATCAGATAGCCCTCAGAGCCCATCACTTCGACACCGTCATAGCCCGCTTCGCGCGCCAGCTGGGCGCAGTGGGCAAAATCATCGATCAGCGTAAGGATCTCATCGTGGCTCAGTTCATGGGGCGTAAAACGGTTGATCGGCGCCTGTAGCGCCGAGGGGGCAACCAGCGCGGGCTGATAGCTGTAGCGCCCGGTATGGAGGATCTGCAGGGCGATTTTGCCGCCTTCCTGATGTACCGCGTCGGTGATCTGGCGATGATGCGCCAGATGGCTGGCATCGTTGAGCACTGCGCCGCCGGCCATGGTGACGCCAGAGGGTGCCGGGGCGATGCCGCCGGTGACGATAAGCGCCACGCCGTGGCGGGCGCGCTCGGCGTAAAAGGCCGCTAACCGCTGCGCGCCGTCGGGTAACTCTTCAAGACCGGTATGCATGGAGCCCATCAACACGCGGTTTTTGAGCGTTGTGAAGCCCAGCTCAAGCGGGGCGAAAAGCGACGGATAGCGGCTCATAGTGGCTTCCAATGTAAAATTATTGTTATGTGGTCGGATGAGTTACTAATTTAGCCGTCGCGAAGAAAAAGGGAAAAGGGGAGTGCGGTGATTGTGATGGGATTCAAAGAACAGTGCAGCATTGACCCTCACCCCGGCCCTCTCCCAAAGGGAGAGGGGGAAAGGCGGACCGGCACCGGTATGCAAGGCCAGCGCCGGGCGGTTCCCTCTCCCGCCGGGATAGGGTGAGGGAGAAGACGGGCCCCGATATTCAGGCCAGCGCCGGACGGTTCCCTCTCCCGCCGGGAGAGGGTGAGGGTGAGGGAGAAGACGGGCACCGATATTCAGGCCAGCGCCGGGCGGTTCCCTCTCCCGCCGGGATAGGGTGAGGGAGAAGACGGGCGCCGATATTCAGGCCAGCACCGAACGGTTCCCTCTCCCGCCGGGAGAGGGTGAGGGTGAGGGAGAAGACGGGCGCCGATATTCAGGCCAGCACCGGGCGGTTCCCTCTCCCGCCGGGAGAGGGTTAGGGTGAGGGAGAAGAAGGGCACCGATATTCAGGCCAGCGCCGAACGGTTCCCTCTCCCACCGGGAGAGGGTTAGGGTGAGGGGACTACGCGCTGGCGGCGCTCCAGGCCCGGCGCTTGCCACATCGACGTTGTCAGCCCGCTATCGACAAGGCCAAGCTGATCGGCGTACACCGTCTGCCATTTGCTCATCATCTCCTGATACAGCTCGCGATGCTGCGGATTAGGAGTGAACTCGCGGTGCCAGCTCACTAACCGTTCTCCGGTACTGGCCATATCGCCATACAGTCCGGCGCCGGTTCCGGCGGCGATGGCGCAGCCCAGCGCGGTGGCTTCGCGGACCAGCGGCACCCGCACCGGCAGGCCGGTGACGTCGCTGAGGATCTGGCTCCACAGCGCGCCTTTAGAGCCGCCGCCGGCAAACACCAGGCTGTCGAATGCCACGCCGGAGAACTGCGAGATCTGCGCCAGGTTGCAGGCGGAGACAATCGCCGCGTTCTCCTCCAGCGCGCGGAACAGGGTCGCTTTATTGCACTTTTCCGGATCGATGGAGAGGTTAATAAACGACGGCGCGGCGTGGTACCACTGCTTAAAGTGCATAGCGTCGGAAAAAATAGGCATCACGCCGTGGGAACCGGCGGGCACGCGGCTGGCCATCTCCTCCAGCAGCGAATAGGCATCGACGCCGAGCCGCTCGGCAATCAGTTTTTCTTCAGCGCAGAAGGCGTCGCGAAACCAGCGCATGGTCAGGCCGGTAAAGAAGCTGATCGATTCCGCCTGCGCCATGCCGGGAATGACATGAGGATTAACGCGAATGTTCATCTGCGGATCGGTACGCACCTGCGGCAGGTTGACCACCTGCTGCCAGAAAGTGCCGCCGAGTACCGCGGTTTGCCCGGCACGCACCACCCCAAGGCCCAGGCAGCCGAGCTGGACGTCGCCGCCGCCCATCACCACCGGCGTCCCGGCGCGCAGGCCGCTTTGCTGCGCCGCCGCTTCGGTGACGGCGCCCAGCAGGGTCCCGGTCTCTTTGACCGGCGACAGCATATCGGCGCGCAGCCCGGCCATATCCAGCAGCGCCGGGCGCCAGTCGCGGCTGAACAGATCGAGCATGCCGGTGGTGCCGGCGTTTGACGGGTCGACCGCCAGCTCGCCGGAAAGCTTCGCCGCCAGCCAGTCGCTGATCATGGTGATGGTTGCCGCTTTGCGGTAGATATCGGGGCGGTGGTGCGCCAGCCACAGCAGGCGCGGCATGGCGCTAAGCGCCAGGGTTTGTCCCGAGACCTCGTATACCTCGGATTCAAAACGATAGTCGTGGATCTCCTTAAGCTCCGCCACTTCGCGGCTGGCGCGGGCATCGACGTTGGCGCAGGCCCAAATGGCTTCGCCGTTGCGGTCATAGAGGACGATCCCTTCGCGCATCGAACAGCAGGCGACGGATTGAATATCGGCGGCAGAGAGCCGGGCGGCGTCGAGCGCCTGGCGAATGCACTGGCAGGCCAGCTGCCAGTTGGTGGTAAGGTCGAACTCCATCGAGCCGGGGACGTTATCGACGCTCAGGTGTTTCCATTCGGCCTGGCCTACCGCCAGCTGACGGCCATTAAGATCGAAAATGACCGCCCGAATGCTGCCGGTCCCGGCATCTAACGCTAACAGGTAACTCATGACATGCGCCTCGCTGTGGTCGCGCGGCGCCTGGCCGTCAGGAGGCCAGCGCGAGTACCGCGCGTGCTGTTGTCTCTTCCGTTACCAGGCCATTAATGCGCTTGCCAATCAGAGCGGCATAAATCGCCTGCGCTTTTTCTTCTCCCCCGGCGACGCCAACGATGGTCGGCAGCTGCGCCAGCTCATCAAGGGTCACGCCGAGGAGTTCCCGATGGATCTCCAGTCCTTCTACCGGCCTGCCGTCGGCCTGCAGGAAATAACCTAAAATGTCGCCGACCGCGCCTTTGCGGGCGTACATCAGCTGTTCGCCCTCGCTGATATAGCCGGAGCGCAGAATGGTCGCGTCGCGCCGCTGATCGATAGCGCCAATGCCGACTACCGCCGCGTCCGCCGCCGTCGCCGCGAGGATCACGTCGCGCACGCTCGACTCGCGGCGCAGGATCTCGGCGACCTCCGCCGAAGAAACCCGCAGCGGCGCCGGGATAATGCTGACGCTGCAGGCGGCATCCAGCTGGCCGATACCGGTCATATACGGGCCGACGCCGCCAGAGAGCGTCACCAGCCGCACCTGCTGCGAGCCGATAAAGCCGCTGAGATGCTGCAGGCAGCTCATGGTGGCTTCGCCGAAGCCGACCGCCAGTAGTTGACCCGGCTGCAGAATACCCATCAGCGACTGCGCCGCGCCGATCCCCAGCCGGGTATTCATCGGCGGGGTGTTGAGCGCCGGCAGCACGCGGGCAATCTTGAGGCCAAAGCGCTGCTGAAGTTCACTTTCCAGTGCCAGACAGCCCTCATAGCGCGAGTTGATCTGCACGCGGATCACCCCCGACTGACGGCCTTTCTCCAGCAGGCGGGAAATCTTCAGCCGTGGCAGCCCCAAACGCTCGCCGATGTCATTTTGCGTCAGGCCGTCGTGGTAGTAGCACCACGCCACCCGCGCCACCAGCTCTTCCTCGGCTAACGCCAGCCCGGCGTAGCGGTTCTCTTCCGTAATGCGTTTTTCGCTCATAAATTGAACTCTTATAAAAATTTAGATCATATGTTCGCTATTGCGCGGCCGGAAAGTGTGAGCCGACTGGCAAAACGGATCTTTCATCGCTGGCCTCTTTTTTCCTGAGGATCTAAAGCGCCAAACTGTGATCTTCGCACGGTTGTAAATATAGTTCACCGTCTACGCTTTTGAACATTATTAAATTCAAAAATCATTTGTTCAAACGAGGCGCGACGATGAAGCCACTGCTTGAAGCTCGCCACATCTGCAAACAGTTCTCCGGCGTTGCGGTGCTGAAGGGCATTGACTTCACGCTGCATGCGGGCCAGGTGCATGCCCTGATGGGGGGCAACGGCGCGGGTAAATCGACGCTGATGAAGATCATCGCCGGCGTTGAAACGCCGGACAGCGGTGAACTGACGCTTGGCGACCGCGCGTATGCGCGCCTCAGCCCGGCGCTGGCGCACCAGCTGGGCATCTATCTGGTGCCGCAGGAGCCGATGCTGTTTCCCAACCTCAGCGTGCGCGAGAACATTCTCTTTCGTCTGCCAAAGCGGGCAGATACCGCCGCGCGGTTGCAGGACAAACTGCAGCAGCTGAACTGCCAGATCAACCTCGATGCCAGCGCCAGCACGCTCGAAGTGGCCGATCAACAGATGGTCGAGATCCTGCGCGGGCTGATGCGCGAGGCGCGGATCCTGATCCTGGATGAACCCACCGCCTCCTTAACACCGGGTGAAACCGAGAGGCTCTTTAGCCAGATCCGCGCGTTACAGGCGCTGGACGTTGGGATCGTCTTTATCTCACACAAATTGCCCGAAATCCGCCAGCTTGCCAGCCATATTTCGGTGATGCGCGACGGCGCGGTGGTGCTGAGCGGCGAGACCGCGGCATACCGCGACGAGCAACTGATTAACGCGATGACGCCGGTCAGCCGCGACCATGCGCTGAGCGACACGCAAAAGCTGTGGCTGTCGCTACCGGGCAACCGCCGTACGCAACCGCAGGACTTTCCCGTGCTGCGGGTGGAAGATCTTACCGGCGAAGGTTTTATCGATCTCAATCTGGAGATCCGCGCCGGAGAGATCGTCGGTCTGGCCGGGCTGGTGGGATCCGGGCGTACCGAATTTGCCGAAACCTTATACGGCCTGCGTCCACCGCGCGCCGGGCGGATCTGGCTGGAGAATCGCGAGATCAGCCGCGATAGTACCCGCGCCAGGCTGGCCAGCGGGCTGGTCTATCTGCCGGAAGACCGCCAGGTCTCGGGACTGTTTCTTGATGCGCCGGTGCGCTGGAACACGGTGATGTTCAATCAGCCGTCGTGGTGGCAGCAGGGGAAACGGGAGGCGGCGGTGGTTGAGCGCTATCACCGGGCGCTGGGGATCAAGCTGGCCGATGGCGATCAGCCGGTGCGCACGCTCTCTGGCGGCAACCAGCAGAAGGTGCTGCTGGCGCGCTGTCTGGAAGCTAATCCGCTGCTGCTGATTGTCGATGAGCCGACGCGCGGCGTGGATGTCTCCGCCCGCGCCGATATCTATCAACTGCTAAAAAGCGTGGCCGCGCAAAACGTGGCGGTGCTGATGATCTCCAGCGATCTGGATGAGTTCGTCGATCTTGCCGACCGGGTGCTGGTGATGCATCAGGGCCGCTACAGCGGCGAACTGGCGCGGCAGGCGGTGACCGTCGATCGCATGATGACCCTGGCCTTCGGAGGACAGGCATGAAAACGTTACTCAAGAATCGCGAACTGAGCGCCTTCTTCGCCATCGTGGCGCTCTTTGTTGTGCTGGTGGCGCTCAATCCGGCCTATTTCAGCTTGCAGACCCTGGCGATGATTTTCGCCAGCTCGCAAATCCTCTGCCTGCTGGCATTGGGCGCGACGCTGGTGATGCTGACCCGCAATATTGACGTGTCGGTAGGTTCGACCGTCGGGCTGTGCGCCATCGCCGTCGGCGTGGCGCTGAACAACGGTTACGGGCTGGCGACGGCTATCGCCTTCGCGCTGGCGATTGGCGTGCTGGCCGGGGCGTTTAACGGCCTGCTGGTGGTGGGGCTGCGCATTCCGGCGATCGTCGCGACGCTCGGTACGCTGGGATTGTATCGCGGGGTGATGCTGCTGTGGACCGGCGGGAAATGGATCGAGGGTTTGCCCGACAGCCTGAAATCGCTCTCGGAGCCCGCGTTTATTGGCGTGTCGCCGCTGGGCTGGCTGGTGCTGGCGCTGCTGCTGGCGGGCGCCTGGTTGCTGTCGCGTACCGCCTTTGGTCGTGATTTTTACGCCGTTGGCGATAATCTCGCCGCCGCGCGCCAGCTGGGCGTGGCGGTCAACCGCACGCGGATGCTGGCCTTTACCCTTAACGGTATGCTGGCGGCCTGCGCCGGGATCGTCTTCGCCGCGCAGATTGGTTTTGTGCCTAATCAGACCGGCAGCGGCTTGGAGATGAAAGCCATCGCCGCCTGCGTACTGGGCGGGATCTCGCTGCTCGGCGGCACCGGTACGCTGCTCGGCGCGTTTCTCGGCGCCTTTTTCCTTACCCAAATCGACACCGTACTGGTGCTGTTCCGCCTTCCCGCCTGGTGGAATGACTTTATCGCCGGCCTGGTGCTGCTTGGCGTGCTGGTGCTCGATGGCCGCCTGCGTCAGGCGCTGGCCCGCCATCAGCGGGCGCTGAAGTACAGCCGTTTCCAGCCCGGTAACAAAGGAAGCAAACAGATTGCCCGCTTTCCCGAACGCAAAAGCAAAGAGGTGGCTTAAATGAAACTGAAGCTTAACTGGGAAAGCGCGCTGCTGGCGTTGCTGATCGTGGAGATCCTGCTGTTCGGCGCCTTGAATCCGCGCATGCTGGATCTCAATATGCTGCTCTTTAGCACCAGCGACTTTATCTGCATCGGCATCGTCGCGCTGCCGCTGACGCTGGTGATCATCAGCGGCGGGATCGATATTTCGCTGGGCTCGACCATCGGCCTGTGCGCCATCGCCCTCGGGGTGATGACCCAGGCGGGCTGGCCGCTGTGGCTGGCGGTATCGCTGACGTTGCTCTTGGGGCTGCTGTGCGGGTTATTCAACGCCGCGCTGATCCACTACACCGGCATCAGCCCACTGGTGATCACCCTCGGGACGCTGTATCTGTACGGCGGCGGCGCGCTGCTGCTTTCCGGTATGGCCGGCGCGACCGGTTACGAGGGGATTGGCGGTTTTCCCGATAGCTTCACCGCCTTCGCCAATTTAACCCTCGCCGGACTGCCGCTACCGCTGGTGCTGTTCGCGATTATCACCTTTTTCTTCTGGCTACTGGCCCATCGCGGGCGCTTTGGCCGCCACCTCTTTTTACTCGGGCAAAATCCGCGCGCCGCGCGCTATGCCGCGCTGTCGGTGAACGGCATCCCGTACGTGCTGTATGGCCTGGTTGGCGTCGCCTCGGCGGTCGCGGCGCTGGTGATGGTCTCCTATTTCGGCTCGGCGCGTTCGGATTTAGGCCGCGACCTGCTGATGCCAGCGCTGACCGCGGCGGTGCTCGGCGGGGCCAATATTTACGGCGGCTCGGGATCGATACTGGGTACCGCGCTGGCGGCATTGCTGGTGGGGTATCTGCAACAGGGTTTACAGATGGTCGGCATCCCCAACCAGGTGTCGAGCGCGCTGTCAGGGGCGCTGTTGGTTGTGGTGGTGATGGGGCGTTCGCTGAGCCTGCACCGTGAATGGGTGCGCGCGACCTGGCAGCGTCTTTTCTCGCATAAAACAATCGGAGCATAAAATGAAATTAAAACTGATCGTGCTGGCGCTGGCGATGAGCGTAGTCACCGCACAGGCGGCGGACCGCATCGCCTTTATTCCTAAGCTGGTCGGCGTCGGCTTCTTTACCAGCGGCGGCAACGGCGCGAAAGAGGCGGGGAAAGCGCTGGGCGTGGATGTTACCTATGACGGCCCGACCGAGCCCAGCGTCTCCGGCCAGGTGCAGCTTATCAACAACTTCGTCAACCAGGGCTACAACGCGATTATCGTCTCCGCCGTTTCGCCGGACGGCCTGTGTCCGGCGCTGAAGCGGGCGATGCAGCGCGGGGTGAAAGTCCTGACCTGGGATTCCGATACCAAGCCGGAGTGCCGCAGCATCTATATCAACCAGGGTACGCCGCAGCAGCTCGGCGGCCTGCTGGTCGAGATGGCGGAAAAGCAGGTCAGCAAACCTGCCGCCAAAGTGGCGTTTTTCTACTCCAGCCCGACGGTGACCGACCAGAACCAGTGGGTGAAGGAAGCCAAAGCCAAAATCGAAAAAGAACATCCGCAGTGGCAAATCGTCACCACCCAGTTTGGCTATAACGATGCCACCAAATCGCTGCAAACCGCCGAGGGGATCTTAAAAGCGTATCCGGATCTCGACGCCATTATCGCGCCGGATGCCAATGCGCTGCCGGCGGCGGCGCAGGCGGCGGAGAACCTCAAGCGTCAGGGCGTGGCGATCGTCGGCTTTAGTACACCGAACGTGATGCGCCCGTACGTTGAGCGCGGCACGGTAAAAGCGTTCGGCCTGTGGGATGTGGTTCAGCAGGGCAAAATTGCGGTTAACGTCGCCGATCGATTGTTGAAAAAGGGCGATCTTAACGTCGGCGATAGCGTTGAGGTGAAAGATATCGGCTCGCTGAAGGTTGAACCGAATAGCGTGCAGGGCTACCAGTATGAGGCGAAGGGCAACGGTATCGTGCTGCTGCCGGAGCGCGTGGTGTTCAGCAAAGAGAACATCAACAACTACGACTTCTGACGGAGGAAAAGATGGCTGATTTAGACGATATCAAAGAGGGTAAGGACTTCGGCATCGACCGCCCGCAGCAGAATACGCTGTATACCCTGAAAGGCTGCGGCTCGCTGGATTGGGGCATGCAGTCGCGGCTGGCGCGCATCTTTAATCCGCACAGCAACCGCACGGTGATGCTGGCCTTCGATCACGGTTACTTCCAGGGACCAACGACCGGGCTGGAGCGTATCGACCTGTCGATTGCGCCGCTGTTTGAGGAGACCGACGTGCTGATGTGTACCCGCGGCGTATTGCGCAGTCAGGTACCGGCGGCCACCAATAAACCGGTGGTGCTGCGCGCCTCCGGCGGCAATTCGATTTTGAGCGAACTCTCCAACGAATGCGTGGCGGTGGCGATGGAGGACGCCCTGCGTCTCAACGTATGCGCGGTGGCGGCGCAGGTCTATATCGGCAGCGAATACGAACATCAGTCGATCAATAACATCATCAAACTGGTGGATGCCGGCAATCGCTACGGTATGCCGGTCCTGGCGGTCACTGGCGTCGGCAAAGAGATGGCCCGCGACGCCCGCTACTTCTTGCTGGCCAGCCGGATTGCCGCCGAAATGGGGGCGCAGTTTGTGAAGACCTATTTCGTCGAGGAAGGCTTTGAAAAAGTCACCGCCAGCTGTCCGGTGCCGATCGTGATTGCCGGCGGTAAAAAACTGCCGGAGCAGGAGGCGCTGGACATGTGCTGGCGGGCGATCGACCAGGGGGCGTCAGGGGTGGATATGGGGCGCAATATCTTCCAGTCCAGCGCCCCGCGCGCGATGCTGAAGGCGGTGAAAAAGGTGGTGCATGAGAATCTGAACGCGCGCGAAGCGTATCAGTTCTGGCAGGAAGAAAAACAGGGAGAGCTGAAATGAACGTGACGCTGGTGGAGATCAATATTAAACCCGAGCGGGTGGATGAGTTTCTCGAGGTGTTTCGCGCCAACCACGAGGGCGCGCTGCGGGAGCCGGGCAATCTGCGCTTTGATGTCCTGCAGGACCCTGAGGTGAAGACCCGCTTTTTTATCTACGAAGCCTATAAAGACGATGAGGCAGTGCTGGCGCATAAGAAGACGCCGCACTATTTAGCCTGCGTCGAAAAGCTGGAGGAGATGATGTCGCAGCCGCGGCTGAAGCGCAGCTTTATCGGCCTGTTACCGCAGGTGTGAGGGTTTTCCTTCACCCTCTCAGAGGGAGAGGGTGAAGGACACTTTATTACGCTTCTTCGACCGAAACGCGCAGGGCCGCCAGCGCCTTACGCGCCGCCTTCAGCACCTGCTCACACTGCTCCAGGGTGAGGGTCAGCGGCGGTTCAACACGGATCGTCTTGGCGTTGTTTAACGTCCCGGCGACCAGCACCCGCTGTCTGAACATCTCGCTGGCAAAGTCGTAGCCAATCTCGTTATCGACAAACTCGATGGCCATCAGCATGCCTTTCCCGCGCACTTCATTCACCAGGTCAGGATACTCCTGCGCCAGCAGGCGGAACCCGTCCAGCAGCATATCGCCTTTCTGCGCCGCCTGCGCCGGCAGGTTTTGCGTCAACAGCACGTTGATCGTCGCCAGCGCCGCCGCACAGGCCAACGGGTTGCCGCCGAAGGTGGTGGTGTGCAGGAACGGGTTATCGAACAGCACCGAGAAGACCTCTTCTGTCGCCACCGTCGCGCCGATCGGCATCACACCGCCGCCGAGCGCTTTCGCCAGACACAGAATATCGGGCTGAACGTTCTCATGCTCGCAGGCGAACATTTTGCCGGTGCGACCCATGCCGGTCTGCACTTCGTCGAGGATCAGCAATGCGCCAAACTCGTCGCACAGCTTACGCACCGCCGGCAAATACCCCTGCGGCGGGAGGATCACGCCCCCTTCGCCCTGAATCGGCTCGAGGATCACTGCCGCCACGTCGTCGCCGGTTTTCTTGCACTCGCTCAGCATGGTGCGCATGGCGTTGATATCGCCGAACGGCACGTGGCGGAAGCCCGGCAGCAGCGGCATAAAGGGTTTGCGGAAGGTCGACTTGGCGGTGGCCGACAGCGCGCCCAGCGATTTACCGTGGAAGGCGCCGCTGGTGGCAATGAAGGTAAATTTACCGCGCGGCGACTGATAGGCTTTCGCCAGCTTGATGGCCGCCTCTACCGATTCGGTACCGCTATTGCAAAAGAAACTGTACTTTAGTTTGCCAGGCGTTAAGGCTGCCAGGGTTTTCGCCAGCATCGCGCGTAGCGGATCCAGCAGTTCCTGACTGTGAAGCGGTTGTTTCGCGAGTTGATTCTCGACGGCGGATACCACAACTGGATTACGGTGCCCTACATTGAAGATGCCAAACCCACCAAGGCAGTCGATAAATTCCTGTCCCTGGGTGTCGACAAGCGTATTTAACCCTCCCGCTTGCCACTCTACGGCTCCGTAATCCCCGCCGGCTGTAACCGATTTTCGATACTCTAAAAACCCCGGATTCACATGCTCTTTAAAGTATTCCCTGACCTCCTGGTTAAGTGCTTTCATTTCCTCATGATCAAGCGTGCGCTTTTCAATGAGATTCAGTGCGTGTGCGCTGCAGGCCAGAGCCGATGCGCTGGAAGGTAACCTGTTCAAAATGTGCTCCTGGGGCGGACGTATCACACGATACTGGATTAAGTATTGCAGGGATTACGCCAGTTCGGCAGAAGCGGTGAAAATCGGGATAAATGCAAAGCAAAAGACGAATTGTGTAAAATTTAATCTCATTGCGCCACTATTGGCACGTTTTATTCCTGAGCTGACGAGATTTTCTGCCTGGCAGCAATGAACGGGACGATCCGCCGTGGTGCGGGCTGCCCCAGCGCGGGGCAGCCGATGGTGAAAAAAGAGGCTTAGTCGAGCTGGGAGATCTCCATCGCTGCCCGGTCGATAATGCCGATGATCTGCTTGAGCTGGGCGGCACTGCTGGCCTGTTGGTTCACTTTCAGGTCGAGAACCGCTTTGAAATTCTCCAGCGCGCGCTTCATCTGCGGATCGCGGCGCAGCTCGCAGCCGACCATCCGCGCCTGCAGACGCTCCTGGATATGGGCCAGGTGCTCCTGGTTCTCCGCGTGCAGCTGTTTCCCTTCCTCGCTGATAACGATTTTTTTACGTCCGTTGTCATCTTCCACGCTGATAAGGCCCTGGTCCTGGAGCAGATCCAGCGTTGGGTAGATTACCCCCGGGCTGGGGCTGTAGTTCCCCTGGGTAAGCGTTTCGATCTCTTTGATCAGCTCATAGCCATGGCTGGCGTTGCGACTGAGGATATCCAGAATGATCAGCCGCAGTTCGCCGTGGCCAAAGAAACGCTGGCGACGTCCGCCGCCGCGGCGGCCATGGTCGCCGTGTTCGCTGGGGTCACCGTGGCGCCCGCGTGGCCCACGCCCCTCTTCATGATGATGTCGCATGGTTACCTCCTGCTGTTTTTGATATATCTAATTTATATCTAAAAAATGAATGTTCGCAATGCTGGTTGCTATTTATTTTTTAATATATTGATATATATGTAATTATTTTCTGGTTGTGGATTTTGATGCGGTTTGTTTTGACTATATCAAAAAAAGACTTGCATTCTTTTTAGTTGGCAATCATTATCATTTGCAGCAAGTTTAGATATATCTATTTACCGTTCACGAAGGCAATCGATGATGACAAAAACCAAAGCAGGCAAGTACCCGCAGCGTGTCCGCAATGAGCTGCGTTTCCGTGAGCTGACGGTGCTGCGCGTGGAGCGCGCAGGCGCGGCGTTCCAGCGTATCGTGCTGGGAGGCGAGGCGCTGGAAGGCTTCGCTTCTCACGGCTTTGACGACCATACGAAGCTTTTTTTCCCCGAGCCGGGCGCGGCATTTACCCCGCCGCAGGTGACCGAGGAGGGGATTGACTGGGGGGAAGGCGTGCGGCCTGCCACCCGCGACTATACGCCGCTGTACGATGCCGAACGCCACGAGCTGGCTTACGATTTCTATATCCACGATGGCGGTATCGCCAGCCGCTGGGCACTGGAAGCAAAAGTGGGCGATAAGCTGGTGATCGGCGGCCCGCGCGGCTCGCTGGTGGTACCGGAAGATTATGCCTGGCAGCTGTATGTTTGCGATGAGTCCGGGATGCCGGCGCTGCGCCGTCGTCTGCTGGGATTACGCCAGCTGCCGGCGAGGCCGCAGGTGACGGCCATCGTTACTATCGCCGATGCGTCGTATAAAGATTATCTGGCGGATCTCGACGGCTTTAACATCGAGTGGGTAGTGGGCCACAATCCGACCTTCGTCGCCGAGCGTCTGGCGCAGGTGAAGGTGCCGGCGGAGGATTATTTCATTTGGCTGACCGGCGAAGGCGCGGTGGTGAAATCGCTGCTGGCGCGCTTTGAAGACGAGAGCATCGATCAGCAGCTGGTGCGTTCCCAGGCGTACTGGCACAGCAAGTAAAAAGCCATCATGGTAAAACGCGGATAGCGGCTTGCGCCTTATCCGGGCTACCGGCTTTCAGTGGTGTTATGTCTCCCCGGTAAGCGCAGCGCCACCGGGTGAGACTTAGCGTTCCGCCAGCGCCTTGAACACCATCGCCACCGCGTGGGCGCCGGGGTCCATGTTGCCGAGCAGGCTGTCGCTGTTGAGATAGGACGCTCGTCCGGCGCCGGCTTTGCTCGACTGGCAGGTGCGATCCGCCCCGGCCTGCGCCGCAGCAAAAGCGGCCTGCAGGTTCTCCGGTTCGGCCAGCAGCGCCGCCAGCGCCGGCTGCAGAGCGTCGATCATCGTCCGGTCGCCTTCCTCGGCGCCGCCGTAAAATTTCATCTGCTCCAGACCGGCGTTCAGCGCCTCGGCCACGCTGGCGCCTTGCTCCAGCTTCTGCCCGGCAGCGGTGAAGAAGATCGACATCAATACCCCGCTGGAGCCGCCCATCACCACCGTCAGACGTTCGCCGATCAGCGCGAAGAGCGTTGGCAGATCGTTCAGCGGCAACTGCTGACGCTCGAGCCGCTCGGCAATCTCACGCGCCCCGGCGGCGAAGGTGGAGCCGGTATCGCCGTCACCTACTTTGGCATCCAGCGCGTTGAGATGTTCTTCAAGATCGATGAGGGCGCCGGTCACCTGCGCCACGTAATCGCCCACCAGTGGGTTGGCCGAGGGCGTAAAATCCACCCGGGCGCTGTCGAGGGTGGACGGCACGACGTTGATAGTCCGCGGCTGCACCGGCTTCTGCCAGCTGGCGGTTTCCACATCCGCCAGCAGCGCTTTCTCAATACTCTCCTCCAGCACGATGGTGGTCAGCGAGAAGCCTTTCATATCCAGCGCCGTCACCAGCGAGGCCGGGCCTATCAGCCAGTCAATGCGCGCCTGCAGCGGGGTGTTGGCCAGCTCGCGGGTCAGGATCGCCATCTCAGCCACCGACACGCCGCCGAGGTTATTGAGCATCACCGCCAGGCGGCCGGTTTCCGGTAGGGCGGCGGTCAGTTTTTCCACCATCAGGTTAACGATTTCCGCACTGTTTTGCGTGGCGATCGTCGAGGCGCCCGGCTCACCGTGGATGCCCATTCCCAGCTCGGCGTGACCGGCCTGATGGCGCGGCGCGCTGTCGGCTTCCTGCGGCAGGTGGCAGCTGGCCAGCGCCACCCCGATGCTGGCGGTATGGCTGGCGGCGTACTGCGCTTCACGCAGGACGGTGGCGAGGTTGAAGCCGCACTCGGCGAAATAGCCCGCCACTTTATGCACCAGAATGGTCCCGGCGATGCCGCGCGGCTGTTTGTTATCCGGCAGCGAAATATCGTCGCCGACGATCAGCATCTCCACGTTGTAGCCGAGTCGGCGCGCTTTCTCCGCCGCCAGACCGAAGTTAAGCCGATCGCCGGTGTAGTTTTTGACGATCAGCAGGCAGCCCGCCTCGCCGGTCACCGCCTGGATGGCGGTGAGCACCGCGTCGACGCTCGGCGAGGCGAACAGATCGCCGCAGACCGCGGCGGTCAGCATGCCTTTACCAATAAAGCCGACGTGCGCCGGTTCATGGCCGGCGCCGCCGCCAGAGATCACCGCCACGTTGTTTTTATTCAGATCGCGACGGACCACCACCCGGATTGCCGGGTCGCTCTCCAGACGGGCGAGGTTATTCCACGGGCTGGCGATAATGGTACCCTCAATCACATCGTTGACGAGGCTGGCGCGCTGGTTAAAAAAGAATTGAGACATAGTGGTTCCTGAAGAGTAAGCGAAAACTCACCCTCCGGAGGCAGGCCTCCGGAGCGGCAACGGTCAATGTTAATTTTAGTCACGGATAAGGCACTGGTTACGCATATCGAGCGCGATGGTCTCGCCGGGCTGCACGCTGTTCAGCGCCTCGCCCTGCTGGCACAGCCAGGCAATCCCCGCGGCGCGGGCGATAATCGCGCCGTGAGCCTGTTCGCTTCCATCGCGCAGGCCCAGGCCTTTAACGAAGCTGGCATCCAGCTGTAAGACGGTTGAGGGATAAATGTTGTCGGCAATAATAATTGTTGGCTCGCCGGGCGTCGGCACTCTCTCCTGAACGCCCTGCAGATGGCGCAGGGTGCGCTGCAAAATATCTTCGATATCGATATAGCGCGCCTGCAGGTAGGGGTCATCCAGCTGGCGATACTGCTGGCTGAGCTCCATCAACACCTGATGCCATGCCCATTCCGCCGAGCATTGTTCGGTGAGCAGACGATCGTTGGCGGCATCAAACAGATCGTCATCGTCGAGCAGGGTGTGGTGCCCGGCGAAGATCGCCGCGATATCGGCGTTAAATTTATTTTCCGCCAGCTCGGTCAGGGCGATAAGATCCGCCAGCGTCTCGTCGATGGCCTGGCGCAGGCGCTGCTGCTCGCGGGCGGCATCGGCGGCAGCCGGGCGGAGCGGCTGGATCAGGGCCAGCGGATAGCGCAGGGCAACGCCTTCGACGCGCTCGGGCGTTGCCGGAGCCGCTGCCGGTTGCGCCGCAGGCGATTCACCGAAGTTATCGGCGGCCAGCGCCTGAAACGCCACCAGCGCCGCATCGGCATCCGGACCGCGGGCCAGCAGGCGCAGTTTATCGTTGCGGCGGACCTGCAATAGCGCGATTTGGTTGAGGCTGTCCGGTTTGACGCACTTCCCGTTTTTCTCCAGCAGCAGATCGGCGTTAAAGCCCGCCAGCGCGGCGACCAGCTTTGACGCCGGACGCACGTGCAGGCCGTTGTGATTGTTAATAATAACTGAAACCGATTTTGTGTCGCCGTCGTCGGCAAGCATCGGCGCCGGCGCGGCGTCAGAAGTTGGCGAAGGTAAACCCAGCTGAACCCGCTTGGCCTCCAGGGCGCTCATGGCGTCGGCGATCACCTTATCGATCCCGGCGCCGGAGGCAGCGCTGACGGTGGCCGCCAGCGTCCCTTCCACCAGTGGCGCGGCGCACAGCCGCACCTTCGCGGCAATCGCCGGATCGAGCAGATCGAGGGCAGTTTCGGCGCTGAGCAACGCGCTGCCGATGTCCATCATCACCAGCACGTGATCGGTATCGGCCACGGATTCGATCGCTTCCATGACTTTAAGCGGATCGGTGCCGATCGGGCTGTCGGGATCGTCGATTCCGGCGGCGATCGCCAGCTTGCAGCCGTCGTTGATTAACATCTGCCGGGCCAGTTCTCCGACACCTTCGCCCAGCCGGGCGCTATGAGAAACAATAACCAGGTTTACCATCGCAATTTCCTTACTCTTTGGCGGCGGCGGCCAGCATCTGAACCATAAACAGCACCGAGGTCGCGCCGGGATCCTGATGTCCGATGCTGCGCTCGCCGAGATAGCTGGCGCGGCCTTTACGCGCCTGCATAGTGATGGTGGCGTGGGCCGCACGCTCGGCCACTTCGCAGGCGGCATCCAGCGCGGCAGCGATCGACAGGTGCTGCTCGCTGGACTGGCGCAGGGAGTCCACCACCGGCAGCCAGACGTCGCACATGGTTTTATCCCCTGGCTCCGCTTTGCCGCGGTTGACGACGCCGTCTGCACCTTCACGGATCATCAGGTACAGCTCGTCGAGCGTCAGGCTCTGGTGGGCTTGGGTCACCTGAGCGGCGCGAATAAAGAAGGTGCCGAACAGCGGGCCGCTGGCGCCGCCGACGTTGGAGAGCAGCGTCATGCCGGTGTTTTTGAGGATAAAGCCAATATCTTTATCGGCAATCGACGGCAGCTTTTCGACCACCTTGCTGAAGCCTCGGTGCATATTGAGGCCGTGGTCGGCATCGCCGATCTCTTTATCAAGACCGGTGAGAAAATCGCTCTCTTTGGTGAAAATATCGCCGCAGCGGTACAGCCAGTCGACGATTTGCGTTCTGTTCAGTGACATGTCGTGCTCCTTAGTTTCCCCAGTTCAGCGCCGGGGTATGAACCGGGGCGTCCCATAACGTCAGCGTCTCGTCATCCACTTTCAGCAGGGTGATCGAGAAGCCCGCCATATCCAGCGAAGTACAGTAGCTGCCGATGAGGTTGCGTTCGATGATGATGCCGGACGCTTCGCAGCGCTGGGCGAGGCGGTTATACACGCCATACAGTTCGGACAGCGGGGTGGCGCCGAGATTGTTGACCAGCGCGATAACCCGGTCGCCGTTTTGCAGCGCGGTTTTGCTCTGCTGCACTTCCTGCCATGCGCCTTTGACGGTATCCCACTGGCGCAGCGTGCGGCTGTAGGCGCCGTTTTCCAGCAGGGTATCGAACATCTCATCGACGGTTTGGTCCAGCGAGCTGAAGCGGCGGCGGTCGATGCCCGGCTCGCCGTGAATGCCGACGCCGAACTCCATCTCGTCATCTTTCAGCGTAAAGGAGGGCTGCCCGGCGGCAGGGACGGTACAGGCGCCGAGGGCGATACCAATCGAGTGGCCGTGATTGTTCAGGCGGCGGCCCAGTTCAGCGCAGGCTTCCAGCGAGTCGCCGCGTTCGGCGGCGGCGCCGACCAGTTTTTCGATCAGTACGGTATTGGCAACGCCGCGACGACCGGCGGTATAGAGGCTGTCTTTTACCGCCACGTCGTCGTCGACCACCACGGTGGTGACTTTAATGCCGCTCTCATGCAGCAGCTCGGTGGCGGTCTCAAAATTCAGGATGTCGCCGGTATAGTTTTTGATAATTAGCAAGACGCCTTCGCCGCCGTCAATTTGCATCGCGCATTCAAACATTTTGTCCGGCGTCGGCGAGGTGAAGATTTCCCCCGGACAGGCGCCGGAGAGCATGCCCTGGCCGATATAGCCGCAGTGCATCGGTTCATGTCCGCTGCCGCCGCCGGAGAGCAGGGCCACCTTGCCAGCCACCGGCGCGTCGGTGCGGGTCACATACAGCGGGTCCTGATGCAGGGTCAGCTGCGGATGGGCTTTAGCCAGCCCCTGTAATTGTTCATTCAGTACATCTTCAACACGGTTAATCAGCTTTTTCATTATTCAGTGCTCCGTTGGAGAAGGTTCGATGCGGCCTCTCTGCTGGCGGAGGCGGTCATCGCGTAGGGGTATCGTCTGACGGTGCAACGTGCCTGGCGATATGATGATTCTGGCTGAGCAGACGAAAAAAAGAATGTCCCAACGATCGGGTTTCATTACGAAACATTGCCTTCTTGTTTTGTTTCTTTATGGAACGTTTTTGCTGAGGATATGCTGAAAATGCGAGCTGGCGCGCTTTTTTTCTTCTGCCATAAGCGGCGGTCAGGATAGCTGGCGAAGCGGGTGGGAAAAAATTTTTTGCTGATTTTCTGCCGACTGCGGGAGAAAAGACGGTCAAACATAGAGGATTGCAAGGGCATTATGCGGCAAAGGAGCGGATCGGGATCGCAATCCTGACAGAGACTAGGGTTTTTTGTTCCAATATGGAACGTAAAAAATTAACCTGTGTTTCATATCAGAACAAAAAGGCGAAAGATTTTTTTGTTCCCGGCCGGCCCTACAGTGATCGCACTGCTCCGGTACGCTCCGTTCAGGCCGCGCTTCACTGGCCGGCGCGGATAACGCCAGGGCTCATCATGTCTACATGCGCACTTATTTGAGGGTGAAAGGAATGCTAAAAGTTATTCAATCTCCAGCCAAATATCTTCAGGGTCCTGATGCTGCTGTTCTGTTCGGTCAATATGCCAAAAACCTGGCGGAAAGCTTCTTCGTCATCGCCGACGATTTCGTAATGAAGCTGGCGGGAGAGAAAGTGGTGAATGGCCTGCAGAGCCACGATATTCGCTGCCATGCGGAACGGTTTAACGGTGAATGCAGCCATGCGGAAATTAACCGTCTGATGGCGATTTTGCAAAAACAGGGCTGCCGCGGGGTGGTCGGGATCGGCGGTGGTAAAACCCTCGATACCGCGAAGGCGATCGGTTACTACCAGAAGCTGCCGGTGGTGGTGATCCCGACCATCGCCTCGACCGATGCGCCAACCAGCGCACTGTCGGTGATCTACACCGAAGCGGGCGAGTTTGAAGAGTATCTGATCTATCCGAAAAACCCGGATATGGTGGTGATGGACACGGCGATTATCGCCAAAGCGCCGGTACGCCTGCTGGTCTCCGGCATGGGCGATGCGCTCTCCACCTGGTTCGAGGCCAAAGCTTGCTACGATGCGCGCGCCACCAGCATGGCCGGAGGACAGTCCACCGAGGCGGCGCTGAGCCTCGCCCGCCTGTGCTATGATACGCTGCTGGCGGAGGGCGAAAAGGCCCGTCTGGCGGCGCAGGCCGGGGTAGTGACCGAAGCGCTGGAGCGCATCATCGAGGCGAACACTTACCTCAGCGGCATTGGCTTTGAAAGCAGTGGCCTGGCCGCTGCCCACGCAATCCACAACGGTTTCACCATTCTTGAAGAGTGCCACCATCTGTATCACGGTGAGAAAGTGGCCTTCGGTACCCTGGCGCAGCTGGTGCTACAGAACAGCCCGATGGACGAGATTGAAACGGTGCTGGGCTTCTGCCAGCGCGTCGGCCTGCCGGTGACGCTCGCGCAGATGGGCGTCAAAGAGGGGATCGACGAGAAAATCGCCGCGGTGGCGAAAGCCACCTGCGCGGAAGGGGAAACCATCCACAATATGCCGTTTGCGGTGACCCCGGAGAGCGTCCATGCCGCTATCCTCACCGCCGATCTGTTAGGCCAGCAGTGGCTGGCGCGTTAATTCGCGGTGGCTAAACCGCTGGCGCAGGTCAGCGGTTTTTCTTTCTCCCCTCCGGCAGTCGCTGCCGGAGGGGTTCTCTATGGTACAACGCGGAAAAGGATATGACTGTTCAGACTCAGGAAACCGGGAAGGCGGTCTCTTCCGTCATCGCCCAGTCATGGCACCGCTGCAGCAAGTTTATGCAGCGCGAAACCTGGCAAACGCCGCACCAGGCCCAGGGCCTGACCTTCGACTCCATCTGTCGGCGTAAAACCGCGCTGCTGACCATTGGCCAGGCTGCGCTGGAAGACGCCTGGGAGTTTATGGACGGCCGCCCCTGCGCGCTGTTTATTCTTGATGAGTCCGCCTGCATCCTGAGCCGCTGCGGCGAGCCGCAAACCCTGGCCCAGCTGGCTGCCCTGGGATTTCGCGACGGCAGCTATTGTGCGGAGAGTATTATCGGCACCTGCGCGCTGTCGCTGGCCGCAATGCAGGGCCAGCCGATCAACACCGCCGGCGATCGGCATTTTAAGCAGGCGCTACAGCCGTGGAGTTTTTGCTCGACGCCGGTGTTTGATAACCACGGGCGGCTGTTCGGCTCTATTTCGCTTTGCTGTCTGGTCGAGCACCAGTCCAGCGCCGACCTCTCCCTGACGCTGGCCATCGCCCGCGAGGTGGGTAACTCCCTGCTCACCGACAGCTTGCTGGCGGAGTCCAACCGCCACCTCAACCAGATGTACGGCCTGCTGGAGAGCATGGACGATGGGGTGATGGCGTGGAACGAACAGGGCGTGCTGCAGTTTCTCAATGTTCAGGCGGCGAGACTGTTGCATCTTGATGCTCAGGCCAGCCAGGGGAAAAATATCGCCGATCTGGTGACCCTCCCGGCGCTTCTGCGCCGCGCCATCAAACACGCCCGCGGCCTGAATCACGTCGAAGTCACCTTTGAAAGTCAGCATCAGTTTGTCGACGCGGTGATCACCTTAAAACCGATTGTCGAGGCGCAAGGCAACAGCTTTATTCTGCTGCTGCATCCGGTGGAGCAGATGCGGCAGCTGATGACCAGCCAGCTCGGTAAAGTCAGCCACACCTTTGAACAGATGTCTGCTGACGATCCGGAAACCCGGCGCCTGATCCACTTTGGCCGCCAGGCGGCGCGCGGCGGCTTCCCGGTGCTGCTGTGCGGCGAAGAGGGGGTTGGGAAAGAGCTGCTGAGCCAGGCTATCCACAATGAAAGCGAACGGGCGGGCGGCCCCTATATCGCCGTCAACTGCCAGCTGTATGCCGACAGCGTGCTGGGCCAGGATTTTATGGGCAGCGCCCCTACCGACGATGAGAATGGCCGCCTGAGCCGCCTTGAGCTGGCCAACGGCGGCACTTTGTTTCTGGAAAAGATCGAGTATCTGGCGCCGGAGCTGCAGTCGGCTCTGCTGCAGGTGATTAAGCAGGGCGTGCTCACCCGCCTCGACGCCCGGCGCCTGATCCCGGTGGATGTGAAGGTGATTGCCACCACCACCGTCGATCTCGCCAACCTGGTGGAGCAGAACCGCTTTAGCCGCCAGCTGTACTATGCGCTGCACTCCTTTGAAATCGTCATCCCGCCGCTGCGCGCCCGACGCAACAGTATCCCGTCGCTGGTACATAACCGGCTGAAGAGCCTGGAGAAGCGTTTCTCTTCGCGGCTGAAAGTGGACGATGACGCGCTGGCGCAGCTGGTGGCCTACTCGTGGCCGGGGAATGATTTTGAGCTCAACAGCGTCATTGAGAATATCGCCATCAGCAGCGACAACGGCCATATACGCCTGAGTAATCTGCCGGAATATCTCTTTTCCGAGCGGCCGGGCGGGGATAGCGCGTCATCGCTGCTGCCGGCCAGCCTGACCTTTAGCGCCATCGAAAAGGAAGCTATTATTCACGCCGCCCGGGTGACCAGCGGGCGGGTGCAGGAGATGTCGCAGCTGCTCAATATCGGCCGTACCACCCTGTGGCGCAAAATGAAGCAGTACGATATTGACGCCAGCCAGTTCAAGCGCAAGCATCAGGCCTAGTCTCTTCGATTCGCGCCATGGAGAACAGGGCATCTGACAGGCGATTGCTGTAGCGTTTGAGCGCGTCGCGCAGCGGATGCGCGCGATCCATGGCCGTCAGCAGGCGTTCGAGCCGACGGGACTGGGTGCGCGCCACATGCAGCTGGGCAGAAGCGAGATTCTTCCCCGGGATCACGAACTGTTTTAACGGGCCGCTCTCGGCCATATTGCGGTCGATAAGCTGTTCCAGGGCGCTGATCTCCTCTTCGCCGATCGTCTGGCTCAGACGGGTCAGGCCCCGCGCATCGCTGGCCAGTTCAGCCCCCAACACGAACAGCGTTTGCTGAATCTGGTGCAGGCTTTCCCGCAGCCCGGCGTCGCGGGTGGTGGCGTAGCAGACACCCAGCTGGGATATCAGTTCATCGACGGTGCCGTAGGCCTCGACGCGAATATGGTCTTTCTCGATGCGGCTGCCGCCGTACAGGGCGGTGGTGCCTTTATCCCCGGTGCGGGTATAGATACGGTACATTCAGTTTCTCTCACTTAACGGCAGGACTTTAACCAGCTGCCCGGCGTTGGCGCCGAGCGTACGCAGATGAGCATCGCTATCGGTGACGTGTCCGGTAGCCAGCGGCGCGTCCGCCGGCAGCTGGGCATGAGTGAGGGCTATCTCGCCGGATGCGCTGAGCCCGATACCCACCCGCAGGGGCGAGCTTCTGGCCGCCAGGGCGCCCAGCGCAGCGGCGTCACCGCCTCCGTCATAGGTTATGGTCTGGCAGGGGACCCCCTGCTCCTCCAGCCCCCAGCACAGCTCATTGATGGCGCCGGCATGGTGGCCGCGCGGATCGTAAAACAGGCGTACGCCTGGCGGTGAAAGCGACATGACGGCCCCCTCGTTAACACTCAGAATGCCTGGCGGAAAATCGCGGCAATCTCCTGCTCGTTGCCTTTACGCGGGTTCGAGAACGCATTGCCGTCTTTCAGAGCCATCTCCGACATATACGGGAAGTCGGCCTCTTTTACGCCCAGATCGCGCAGATGCTGCGGAATACCGATATCCATCGACAGACGCGTGATCGCGGCGATGGCTTTTTCCGCTGCGTCGAGGGTGGACAGTCCGGTGATATTTTCGCCCATCAGTTCAGCGATATCGGCGAATTTCTCCGGGTTGGCGATCAGGTTGTAGCGGGCCACATGCGGCAGCAGGACAGCGTTGGCCACGCCGTGCGGCATGTCGTACAGGCCGCCCAGCTGGTGCGCCATGGCGTGCACGTAGCCGAGGTTGGCGTTATTGAAGGCCATCCCGGCCAGCAGAGAGGCGTAGGCCATGTTTTCCCGCGCCTGCAGATTGCTGCCGAGGGCCACGGCCTGGCGCAGGTTGCGGGCGATGAGGCGGATCGCCTGCATGGCGGCGGCGTCCGTCACCGGGTTAGCGTCTTTGGAGATATAGGCCTCTACGGCGTGGGTCAGGGCATCCATCCCGGTCGCCGCGGTCAGGGCGGCCGGTTTACCGATCATCAGCAGCGGATCGTTAATGGAGACCGACGGCAGGTTGCGCCAGCTGACGATCACAAACTTCACTTTGGTTTCGGTGTTGGTCAGGACGCAGTGGCGGGTGACCTCGCTGGCGGTGCCGGCGGTGGTGTTGACGGCGACGATGGGCGGCAGCGGGTTGGTCAGGGTCTCGATGCCGGCATACTGGTACAGATCGCCCTCATGGGTGGCTGCAATACCGATGCCTTTGCCGCAGTCGTGCGGGCTGCCGCCGCCCACGGTGACGATAATGTCGCACTGTTCGCGGCGAAACACGGCGAGGCCGTCACGCACGTTGGTGTCTTTTGGGTTCGGCTCGACGCCGTCAAAGATCGCTACCTCGATCCCGGCCTCCCGCAGATAATGCAGGGTTTTATCCACCGCGCCATCTTTAATGGCCCGTAGGCCTTTGTCGGTGACCAGCAGGGCTTTCTTTCCTCCCAGCAGCTGGCAGCGTTCGCCGACTACGGAAATGGCGTTGGGGCCAAAAAAGTTAACGTTTGGCACCAGATAATCAAACATACGATAGCTCATAATATACCTTCTCGCTTCAGGTTATAATGCGGAAAAACAATCCAGGGCGCACTGCGCTAATAATTGATCCTGCTCGACCGTACCGCCGCTAACGCCAACGGCGCCAATTACCTGCTCATTAAAAATAACTGGCAGGCCGCCGCCAAAAATAATAATTCTCTGTTGGTTGGTTAGCTGCAGACCATACAGAGATTGTCCCGGCTGGACCGCTGACGTAATTTCATGGGTACCTTGTTTTAGACTACAGGCGCTCCAGGCTTTATTCAGAGAAATATCGCAGCTGGAGACGAAGGCCTCGTCCATCCGCTGGATAAGCAGCGTATTGCCCCCGCGGTCGACCACGGAAAACACCACCGGAACGTTGATCTCATTAGCTTTTTGTTGCACCGCTGCCGCCATTTTCTGGGCGGCGGCCAGGGTGATTGTCTGAACTTGTTGACTCTTGTTCATCATGCTCTCCCACACCAGGATAATGCTGGTGTGAATAGTCAGTATGGGGTGATAGTCAAAAACGATCACCAGACGGTTGGCTTACTTTATTTTTGTCAGCGTTATTTTGTCGCCCGCCATGATTTAGTCAATAGGGTTAAAATAGCGTCGGTAAAACGTAATTAAGGGCGTTTTTTATTAATTGATTTATATCATTGCGGGCGATCACATTTTTTATTTTTGCCGCCGGAGTAAAGTTTCATAGTGAAACTGTCGGTAGATTTCGTGTGCCAAATTGAAACGAAATTAAATTTATTTTTTTCACCACTGGCTCATTTAAAGTTCCGCTATTGCCGGTAATGGCCGGGCGGCAACGACGCTGGCCCGGCGTATTCGCTACCGTCTGCGGATTTCACCTTTTGAGCCGATGAACAATGAAAAGATCAAAACGATTTGCAGTACTGGCCCAGCGCCCCGTCAATCAGGACGGGCTGATTGGCGAGTGGCCTGAAGAGGGACTGATCGCCATGGACAGCCCCTTTGACCCGGTCTCTTCAGTAAAAGTGGAAAACGGTCTGATCGTCGAACTGGACGGCAAGCGCCGGGACCAGTTTGACATGATCGACCGGTTTATCGCCGATTACGCGATCAACGTTGAGCGCACAGAGCAGGCAATGCGCCTGGAGGCGGTGGAAATAGCCCGCATGCTGGTGGATATTCACGTCAGCCGGGAGGAGATCATTGCCATCACCACCGCCATCACCCCGGCCAAAGCGGTCGAGGTGATGGCGCAGATGAACGTGGTGGAGATGATGATGGCGCTGCAGAAGATGCGTGCCCGCCGGACCCCCTCCAACCAGTGCCACGTCACCAATCTCAAAGATAATCCGGTGCAGATTGCCGCTGACGCCGCCGAAGCCGGGATCCGCGGCTTCTCAGAACAGGAGACCACGGTCGGTATCGCGCGCTACGCGCCGTTTAACGCCCTGGCGCTGTTGGTCGGTTCGCAGTGCGGCCGCCCCGGCGTGTTGACGCAATGCTCGGTGGAAGAGGCCACCGAGCTGGAGCTGGGCATGCGTGGCTTAACCAGCTACGCCGAGACGGTATCGGTCTACGGCACCGAGGCGGTATTTACCGACGGCGATGATACGCCGTGGTCAAAGGCGTTCCTCGCCTCGGCCTACGCCTCCCGCGGGTTGAAAATGCGCTACACCTCCGGCACCGGCTCCGAAGCGCTGATGGGCTATTCGGAGAGCAAGTCGATGCTCTACCTTGAATCGCGCTGCATCTTCATTACCAAAGGCGCCGGGGTTCAGGGACTGCAAAACGGCGCGGTGAGCTGCATCGGCATGACCGGCGCTGTGCCGTCAGGTATTCGGGCGGTGCTGGCGGAAAACCTGATCGCCTCTATGCTCGACCTCGAAGTGGCGTCCGCCAATGACCAGACTTTTTCCCACTCGGATATTCGCCGCACCGCGCGCACCCTGATGCAGATGCTGCCGGGCACCGACTTTATTTTCTCCGGCTACAGCGCGGTGCCGAACTACGACAACATGTTCGCCGGCTCGAACTTCGATGCGGAAGATTTTGATGATTACAACATTCTGCAGCGTGACCTGATGGTTGACGGTGGTCTGCGTCCGGTGACCGAGGCGGAAACCATCGCCATTCGCCAGAAAGCGGCGCGGGCGATCCAGGCCGTTTTCCGCGAGCTGGGGCTGCCGCCGATCGCCGACGAGGAGGTGGAGGCCGCCACCTACGCGCATGGCAGCAACGAGATGCCGCCGCGTAATGTGGTGGAGGATCTGAGCGCGGTGGAAGAGATGATGAAGCGCAACATCACCGGCCTCGATATTGTCGGCGCCCTGAGCCGCAGCGGCTTTGAGGATATCGCCAGCAATATTCTCAATATGCTTCGCCAGCGGGTCACCGGTGATTACCTGCAGACCTCGGCCATTCTCGATCGGCAGTTCGAGGTGGTGAGCGCGGTCAACGACATCAATGACTATCAGGGGCCGGGCACCGGCTATCGCATCTCTGCCGAACGCTGGGCGGAGATCAAAAATATTCCGGGCGTGGTTCAGCCCGATACCATTGAATAAGGCGGTATTCCTGTGCAACAGACAACCCAAATTCAGCCCTCTTTTACCCTGAAAACCCGCGAGGGCGGGGTGGCTTCTGCCGATGAACGTGCCGATGAAGTGGTGATCGGCGTCGGCCCTGCCTTCGATAAACACCAGCATCACACTCTGATCGATATGCCCCATGGCGCGATCCTCAAAGAGCTGATTGCTGGGGTGGAAGAAGAGGGGCTTCACGCCCGGGTGGTGCGCATTCTGCGCACGTCCGACGTCTCCTTTATGGCCTGGGATGCGGCCAACCTGAGCGGCTCGGGGATCGGCATCGGTATCCAGTCGAAGGGGACCACGGTCATCCATCAGCGCGATCTGCTGCCGCTCAGCAACCTGGAGCTGTTCTCCCAGGCGCCCCTGCTGACGCTGGAGACCTACCGGCAGATTGGCAAAAACGCCGCGCGCTATGCGCGCAAAGAGTCACCTTCGCCGGTACCGGTGGTGAACGACCAGATGGTGCGGCCGAAATTTATGGCCAAAGCCGCGCTATTTCATATCAAAGAGACCAAACATGTGGTGCAGGACGCCGAGCCCGTCACCCTGCACGTCGACTTAGTAAGGGAGTGACCATGAGCGAGAAAACCATGCGCGTGCAGGATTATCCGTTAGCCACCCGCTGCCCGGAGCATATCCTGACGCCTACCGGCAAACCATTGACCGATATTACCCTCGAGAAGGTGCTCTCTGGCGAGGTGGGCCCGCAGGATGTGCGGATCTCCCGTCAGACCCTTGAGTACCAGGCGCAGATTGCCGAGCAGATGCAGCGCCATGCGGTGGCGCGCAATTTCCGCCGCGCGGCGGAGCTTATCGCCATTCCTGACGAGCGCATTCTGGCTATCTATAACGCGCTGCGTCCGTTCCGCTCCTCGCAGGCGGAGCTGCTGGCGATCGCCGACGAGCTGGAGCACACCTGGCATGCGACAGTGAATGCCGCCTTTGTCCGGGAGTCAGCGGAAGTGTATCTGCAGCGGCATAAGCTGCGTAAAGGAAGCTAAGCGGAGGTCAGCATGCCGTTAATAGCCGGGATTGATATCGGCAACGCCACCACCGAGGTGGCGCTGGCGTCCGACGACCCGCAGGCGAGGACGTTTGTTGCCAGCGGGATCGTCGCGACGACGGGCATGAAAGGGACGCGGGACAATATCGCCGGGACCCTCGCCGCGCTGGAGCAGGCCCTGGCGAAAACACCGTGGTCGATGAGCGATGTCTCTCGCATTTATCTTAACGAAGCCGCACCGGTGATTGGCGATGTGGCGATGGAAACCATCACCGAGACCATTATCACCGAATCAACCATGATCGGTCATAACCCGCAGACGCCGGGCGGGGTGGGCGTTGGCGTGGGGACGACTATTGCCCTCGGGCGGCTGGCGACGCTGCCGGCGGCGCAGTATGCCGAGGGGTGGATCGCGCTGGTTGACGACGCCGTCGATTTCCTTGACGCCGTGTGGTGTCTCAATGAGGCGCTCGACCGGGGGATCAACGTGGTGGCGGCGATCCTCAAAAAAGACGACGGCGTGCTGGTGAATAACCGCCTGCGCAAAACCCTGCCGGTGGTGGATGAAGTGACGTTACTGGAGCAAGTCCCCGAGGGGGTCATGGCGGCGGTGGAGGTGGCCGCGCCGGGCCAGGTGGTGCGGATCCTGTCGAATCCCTACGGGATCGCCACCTTCTTCGGGCTAAGCCCGGAAGAGACTCAGTCCATCGTCCCCATTGCCCGCGCCCTGATTGGCAACCGTTCCGCGGTGGTGCTTAAGACCCCGCAGGGGGACGTGCAGTCGCGGGTGATCCCGGCGGGCAACCTCTACATTAGCGGCGAAAAACGCCGTGGAGAAGCCGATGTTGCCGAGGGCGCGGAGGCGATCATGCAGGCGATGAGCGCCTGCGCTCCGGTACGCGACATCCGCGGCGAACCGGGCACCCACGCCGGCGGCATGCTTGAGCGGGTGCGCAAGGTGATGGCGTCGCTGACCGGCCATGAGATGAGCGCGATATACATCCAGGATCTGCTGGCGGTGGATACGTTTATTCCGCGCAAGGTGCAGGGCGGGATGGCCGGCGAGTGTGCCATGGAGAATGCCGTCGGGATGGCGGCGATGGTGAAATCGGATCGTCTGCAAATGCAGGTTATTGCCCGCGAACTGAGCGCCCGACTGCAGACCGAGGTGGTGGTGGGCGGCGTGGAGGCCAACATGGCCATCGCCGGGGCGTTAACCACTCCCGGCTGTGCGGCGCCGCTGGCGATCCTCGACCTCGGCGCCGGCTCGACGGATGCGGCGATCGTCAACGCGGAGGGGCAGATAACGGCGGTCCATCTCGCCGGGGCGGGGAATATGGTCAGCCTGTTGATTAAAACCGAGCTGGGCCTTGAGGATCTTTCGCTGGCGGAAGCGATAAAAAAATACCCGCTGGCCAAAGTGGAAAGCCTGTTCAGTATTCGCCACGAGAATGGTGCGGTGGAGTTCTTCCAGGAAGCTCTTAGCCCGGCGGTGTTCGCCAAAGTGGTGTACATCAAAGAGGGCGAACTGGTGCCGATCGATAACGCCAGTCCGCTGGAAAAAATTCGTCTCGTGCGCCGGCAGGCAAAAGAGAAAGTGTTTGTCACCAACTGCCTGCGTGCGCTGCGCCAGGTTTCACCCGGCGGTTCCATTCGCGATATCGACTTTGTGGTGCTGGTGGGCGGCTCATCGCTGGACTTTGAGATCCCGCAGCTTATCACGGAAGCCCTGTCGCACTATGGCGTGGTCGCCGGGCAGGGCAATATTCGGGGAACAGAAGGGCCGCGCAATGCGGTCGCCACCGGGCTGGTACTGGCCGGTCATGTGAATTAAACGGGCGCTCGCGCCAGCCTCTCTCTAAACGTGTTATTTCAGGATGCCGATAATGAACCAGACTTCTACCTTAACCGGGCAGTGCGTGGCCGAGTTTCTTGGCACCGGACTGCTCATCTTCTTCGGGGCGGGCTGTGTCGCTGCGCTGCGGGTCGCCGGGGCCAGCTTTGGCCAGTGGGAAATCAGTATTATCTGGGGCCTGGGCGTCGCCATGGCCATCTACCTGACGGCCGGTGTCTCTGGCGCGCACCTTAATCCGGCGGTGACCATTGCTCTGTGGCTGTTCGCCTGTTTTGAACGTCGCAAGGTACTGCCGTTTATTATCGCGCAGATGGCCGGGGCATTCTGCGCCGCCGCGCTGGTGTACGGGCTGTATCGCCAGTTGTTTCTCGATCTTGAACAGAGTCAGCATATCGTGCGCGGCACTGTCGCCAGCCTTAACCTGTCCGGGGTCTTTTCCACGTACCCGCATCCGCATATCACTTTTATACAGGCGTTTGCCGTGGAGACCACCATCACGGCAATCCTGATGGCGATGATCATGGCCCTGACCGACGACGGCAACGGCATTCCGCGCGGGCCGCTGGCGCCGTTGCTGATTGGCTTGCTGATCGCTGTGATCGGCGCGTCGATGGGGCCGCTAACTGGCTTTGCGCTGAATCCGGCGCGCGATTTTGGCCCAAAACTGTTTACCAGTCTGGCCGGGTGGGGCTCGATCGCCTTTACCGGCGGGCTGGCGATCCCTTACTTTCTGGTGCCGCTGCTGGCGCCGGTGGTGGGGGCGATTATCGGGGCGTTTTTATACCGCAAGCTTATTGGCCACCATCTGCCGTGCGAATGCGGTATCGATGAGTAAAGTAGGACCCGCCGCAGCGCGGCGGGTTTCCCCGGTCTGACGCCGGGGAGCTGGGTTATTTTTTGATGACTGCGCTGAGATCGCCGAGTTTGGTGGCGGGGTTCTTATGGCACTGCTGCAGCATTTTCGGTACCGAAACGGTCTCGACTTCATGCCAGTCGACATAGTCGCCGCCGCTAAAGTCGGTGTTGCGATTCACCACCCAGAAGGCCACCGGGGTCATGCTTTTTGGGTTCATATCCATAAATTCCTGACAGGTCATATTCTGCGGCGTGGTTTCCTCAACCGCGAATGCCGGACTGGTCATCAGACAGAATGTGGTAGCCGCCACGGTCAATACGAGTGCTTTAGGTAAATTCATTTTCTTCTCCAGTGAAAAAATAAAACTTAAGCCTGAGCGTGCTTCATTTTATTGCGCAGGACCAGCAAGCCGATGGCGCTAAATATCATTTCAACGCCGATAAAAGCGGTAATAAATAACCAGCTTTGCTGCGGGTTCATGGCCAGCCACAGGCAAGCGATCAGTAAATCCAACAGGCCGATAAAAATATTCCAGCCAGCGCCGCTTTGTTTTCGGGTTTGACATCCGCTAACGATGCGGGAAATACCGCCGAGAACAAATAAAAAGCCAAATAAAATGGCCAGACTGCTCATACCGTTGAGGGGATTGACGACAACGCTCAGGCCGAGCACGATCCAGGCGATGGCGAAGATCAGCGCCACCAGGCGTGATTTCCAGTGTTGCTGGCGGAAGACAATCAGGCTATACAGCGAATAGAAGCCGCAGATCATCAACAACATGCCGGTTACTGTGGCGAGATACCAGCCGGCGACCAACGGCCAGGCCAGACAACAGGCTCCGCAGATAAACAGCAATACCGCCATCAGGCAGGCATGCCGTTTATATCGAATAAAGACGCGTGGACTAAACGCATTTAAGGTGTAATGGCTAAACATAAACATAATTGCTCCGCAGATCCCGGTTGGCGGCCTGATGCTGAATAAAAGGCGTGAAGGCTTATTCAGCAGGCCAAAAGAAAGGTCTGAGGGAAATAGTAGGCCGCGCTATCGGCAGGCGTAAATAAGAGCGCCGAAGTCACTTTATACGCCTGGTCTGACAGCTGTCAGACCAGGCCCGCAATATCGCTTCCGGGCTCTGATTCTCAATAACCACGATATTTTTTAAGCTGGCTGCGTTTGGTGATGCTTACCGATTTTAATCAGGAGTTAACAATGAAAAAAGTCATTCTGGCAAGCCTGCTGGCAACCATAATGGGTACCTCTCCGGTGTGGGCGGCAGACAGCGCGACGGCAGCGCCAACCGCGGCCGCCACGGCGCAGGTGCAGAAAGAAGCCGCCGATGTGCTGCAGGTGGCGGTGCAGGGCGCGAATGCGATGCGCGACGTCCAGTTCGCCCGTCTGGCGCTGTTCCATGGCCAGCCGGATAGCGCCAAAAAACTGACTGACGACGCCGCCGCGCTGCTGGCCGCCGATGATGCCAGCTGGGCGAAGTTCGTGAAAACCGACGCGACAGCCAAAATGATCGCCGATCGCTATGTGGTGATCAATGCGACCATCGCCTTGTCTGAAGACTATGTGGCCACGCCGGAAAAAGAGAGTGCCATTAAATCTGCCAACGAAAAACTGGCGAAAGGCGATCAGAAAGGAGCTATCGATACCCTGCGCCTGGCCGGTATTGGTGTGATTGAGAACCAGTACCTGATGCCGCTTAACCAGACCCGTAAGGCGGTGGCGCAGGCGCAAGACCTGCTGAAAGCCGGTAAATATTATGAAGCGAATCTGGTGCTGAAAGGCGCTGAAGAGGGCATTGTGGTGGATAGCGAGATGCTGGTGGCAGGCAACTGATCCTTGTTCCACCCTGAGAGAGCGCAGAGGAAGAAACTGACAAGGATGTCCCCTTAACGCTCGGGCAGGCGGACTGCCCGAGCGGAACGGCTAGCGGCCGATCAGGGCGTTGATTTCGTCGTCAATCTCACGCATAACGCCGGTAACGTGCTGTACCACCTCCAGACAGCTTGCCGGCGTTAGCGAGTCCGGCCGCTTCGCCTCAAAAGGGGCGCACAATTGTTGTAGCGCAGTAATCCCCAGAATTTGCGCAGAACCGTGCAGACGGTGCAGCGCCCGCAGAAAGATCTGCGGCTCATGCCGGGCGATTGCCTGTCCGGCAGCCTTTAAATCCGCGGCCGACGCATCGCGGAACGTCTCCAGCATCTCATTCATCAGCGCCTGGTCTCCCCCCGTATTTTCGGTCAGCACGCTGAGCTTCAGGTGCCGGGTAGCGTGAGGCGATGCGTGGCCCACCGCTAAACGGCTGAGCTCATGGCTCAGTGTCTGAACCGATACCGGCTTAAACAGACACATATTCATGCCGCTGGCCAGGCATGCCTCCCGCGACTGCGGCAGCGCGCTGGCGGTCACGCCCCAAATTACCAGGCCCGGATAGCGACGGCGTAACGAGGCCGCCAGCGCCAGGCCATCTTTCTTCGGCATATTAAGGTCCGTTATCAGCAGATCGTAATGTTTGCTGGCGAGCTTATTCTCCGCCTCTTCACCGTCGCAGGCTTCATCGACGCTATAGCCGATAGTGCTGAGCTGGCGCTTGAGCAGCAGCCGGTTGGTGGGATGGTCGTCCGCTATCAGTATCGCCAGCCCGGGCAGAACCTGCGGCCTGGCGGGCAACGCCTGCGGCGTATGAATCGTGCAGCGGCTCGCCTTGACCGGCAGGGTGATGGTGAAAGTCGTCCCTACACCGGGACGGCTGACCATCTCCAGGCGACCCTGCATCAGCGCCACCAGCTCTTTGCAAATGACCAGCCCCAGTCCGGAGCCGGTCTGCTGGCGTCCCTGGCGCGCCTGGGCATAGCGGTGGAAGAGGGTGGCCTGCTCTGCTTCACTGATCCCGCAGCCGCTATCGCTGACGATGAGAGTCAACTCCCCCTGCGTCTCATCCGCCTGCGCCAACCGGCAACTGACCTGAATCGCGCCCTCGGCGGTAAACTTCAGCGCATTGCCGATGAGATTATTGAGGATTTGCCGTAGCGCCTGCGGGTCGACCCACAGCATGGCCCCTTCCGACAGCGCGTTATGGTAGTGCAGATCGATGCCCTTTTGCTGCGCCAACGCATCGAAGGTGTGGCACTGCTGCGACACTAACTGTGCGACATCGCTCCACTGCGGGGTGACCTGATATTTTCCCGACTCAATCTTGTCGATATCGAGAATATTACCGATCAGCCCCAGCAGCGTTTGCGCCGTCGACCCCGCCAGCTCGATCGCCTCTTTACGCTGGCCGACGTTCAGCTCCGGTTTCGCCAGCAGCTCCAGAAAGCCGACGATGGCGCTCACCGGCGTGCGCAGCTCGTGACTCATGCTGGCCAGAAAGCGACTCTTTGCTTTTGTTGCCTGAATCGCTTTGTCTTTTTCCCGCTCCAGCGCGCAGGAGAGGGCCTCCTTCTGCGCCAGCTCCTCCTCCAGCCGCTGCTGGGAGTCTTTGCGTTTGCGCACTTCCCGGCACAGGGAAAGCCCCCAGCCGAGGCTGATGGCGATCAGCACCAGCGCGAAGGCGATCAACTGGTAAAACTGGCGGCTGTACTGGCTCCAGTTCTCTATCTGCTGGCTGGAGATTTTCGACCACTTCTCGGTCATTTGCAGAATATCCCGTGGCGGAATAGCCTGCAGCGCTTTGCTAAGAATGCCGGCCAGCACCGGTTCATCGCGCGGGATGGCCAGCCGAATGGCCGCGACGGGAAGACCGTCGATGCGGGTGTAGTGCAGATCCTGTGGATAGTAGTGGTCGATCATATAGCGGGCGGAAAGCTCCGACGCGACGGCGGCATCGACTTCACCTTCCTCCACCATCTTCATAGCAATCCCGACATTATCCGTCTCCACCCAGTTAACCTGCGGAAAGCGCGCTTTCAGGTCATGGGCGGCGATGGGCCCCACCGGCAGGGCGATCCGCACCGAGCGCCTCAGCAGCTGCTGATCGGGGGCACTGCCGCGGGCGACCAGCACAAAGGCCACGTTAATGAGCGGATCGCTGAGGGTGACATAAGCCTGAGATTGTGGATTGAGGGTGGCGGCGGGCATGATGGCCCAGTCCTCTTTCTCCATGCGCTTTACCAGATCGTGGCGGTTGCGCACCAGGATGGGGTCTATCTGCAGGCCGGTCTGTAACGAGAATATATTCAGCATATCGGCCATGATGCCGCGCAGTTCATCTTCGTTATCCACCAGGGTAAACGGCGGAAAATAGGGGTTCACCAGCAGGCGGATGCGACGATGCTTCTGCAGCCAGCGCTGCTCCTCGGCAGTAAAAGGCAGTGGGGTATTAAGAAACGACAGATCGCCGCGGTTGAGCCAGTTTTGCATGATCCGCATGGCGGTATCGCTGTCGATGGCGCGAATAAAACGATCGAGAAGTTGATGTAGTTCGGGCCGATCGTCGCGGGTGATGAAGCGATTGTGCTGTTCCTGCTGACGAAAATAGTGCGCGATGACCAGCGATTGCGAGAAATATTTGGAGATACAGTGGCCAGTGGTGATGTTGTTGCCAATGAAATACTGATTTTCACCGCTGACCACCGAAGCAAGCGCCTGGTAGTCGCTATCGTAAAGGGTGATTTTGGCGTTAGGAAACGCCTGCTGAATGATATCGAAAAAGGCGCATTCGCGGGTACAGGCCAGCGTGACGCGGCGATTGGTGGTCAGCGGCGGCAGGGGGGATCTCAGCGAGGTCACCAGCGTCGGCCAGGTTTTGATCAGCGGTGCGGTTCGCGTCAGGCCCGGGGCGAGCGCATCCCGGTGCGCCACCTGAGTGAGCAAGGTATCCACCTGGCGGTCGTCCAGGGCGGTGAGCGCCTGCTGCTCGGTGTCATACTGGCGGATAATTACCTTGAGCCCGAGGCTGTGCGCCATCAGCGCCAGATAGTCGGCGTTAATCCCCTGATAGCTTTCCTCGTCGCTGTCATAGACGATAGGCGTCATCTCGGGAAGCCAGGTACCGACGGTTAGCGTCGGCTGTGCCGCCAGCCGGGCTTTCTCCTTACCGCTGAGCGGTATGTCGATCGTGGCGACATGGGCATGGCTCTTTAGCTCCAGCTGTTTCATGGCAAACGCGGCAGGAGAGAGACTCAGCGCCAGTCCAAAAGCCATAGATAAAATAAGACGAACAACCATCGTATCACCCTATTTTATTGCGCTGAGCAAAGTCATATAGCTCAAGCAGGGAGCTGCAGCCTAATTTATCCATCAGACGGACCTTATAGGTACTTACCGTTTTATTGCTGATATTCATTTTGCTGCCGATGGTGGTGTAGTCGACGCCGCTGAGAATATAGCGGAACACCTTCATCTCCTGCGTTGACAGCGTATCCAGCCGGTCCTGGTCGGTGATGCCGTGGGTGCAGAAGCGTTCCAGTGAAAAGGGGAAATAGCTGTAGCCATTATTGGCCGCGTCGATTGCGGCGAGGATATTATTCATTCCCTCTTTTTTACTCACAAAACCATTTGCCCCGCAGTCGGCGCTGCGTTTGCCGTAGAACAGTTCATTCTTTGCGGAAATGATGATGATTTTTCCCTGGTAGCGGCGTTTGCGCAGCTGTTCCAGCACCTCAATACCGCTGAGTTCCGGAATATCGACGTCGACGATCAGCAGGTCAGGCTGCATGCTTTCCGCGGTCTGCACCGCGTGAACGCCGCTGTCGAGCTCTGCCGCGACGGTAATACCGTTGCTGTCGAGAAGGTTGCGAATGGCGATACGTGCCAATGGATGATCGTCAATGATTATCGCATTCATGGGGGCGTAAATCCTGATATGAAAAAAGAAGGGCGATGCCTGGTGCAGGTGCGGCGGGGGTTATTTTTATCGGTGCCGTAATAAGGTGTAATTGTAACACAAATCGTTTTCGGCTTGGGAAATATTGTGAAGCTGAGCCTGGCGAATATATTTGCATATCTGGATGACAGCTGTAGGAACAGGCGTTCGCTGACTTCAGCGCTGTCTGCTGTTAAAAAAAATGCAAACGATTAATCTGCCCCTTTTAAGGTGAGTTACCGGGTATATCGTCCGGTGACAACTGGCAGGTAAAATAATAACAATGGCAAAAGAAAAACGCGCCCTCTGGCAAAAATGGGTTTGGAAACATCTGATGGCAGGAATAACGGTACTGGCAATGAGTAGCGCCGCGGTGGGAAAAGACGCGTCGTCGGTTGAGGCGCGGACCCGGGATATGATGCGCTGTCAGGATTATCTGCAACTGGATCCGCGCACCTGGACGCCGATGGTGATTTGGCTGATGAACGATCCTTTTTCACTGGAGCCGCCGGAGTGGACTGACTTTCATGAAGCCGAGCTGGTGCTAACGCCGATCCTCACCGAAATCTGCCGCCAGGAGCCGGATGTCTGGCTCACCTCGCTGCGGGAGCGGCTCAATTCTTATCAGCAGGTGCGGTCGCTGAACTAAGCGACCGCGGTAAAACGGCAGAAAAAGTGACTAAATGCGCAGTTTACGGTCTTCTTCTGCGCAGAGAATTAGCAGCGGCCCGCTTGTTTTGACAGGGCATCGCAAGTCTTGCTCGCTGACGTCGGGTTGCTGCCGGCACAGATGGCATCTGAGACGGTGCTTCCGCCGCCCAGCGGGATCAGCCCGTAAAGCTTCGGCTCGGCGGCCTTCGTCACATAGCAGCGATGGCTGGTTTTGCCGATGGTGGCCACAAAGTTGGTTTTCACATCCTGCTGCCTCGCATCGGAAATTGTCACCTGCGAAGCATCGACATTAAAAGCAAACGCGGCGGCCTCTTTCATTTCATTTTCCGTCGCCATGGGGGGCTTAGCTACGCACCCCATTAATAACAGTGCCAGACAGGTACTGACTGATATATCCCGTATTTTCATCATTTCATCCTTTTTGTAAGTTAGCGGGTTATATATAAGAGCGGGGGGAGGAACGCGTTGATTTTGATCAGCTGGCGCAGGCTATGGTTATTTTTCGGAAATTGACCTGTGTTGTTACATTTATCGTGAGTAGTACGAATTCCAGCATTGCAGGAATGAAAGATATTTTAAGATAACATTGCGTAGTTAGACCGAAGTCAACAGGAGTGAGGCGGTTATGGAGTGGCCGAGATGCTCTGAGCAATATTTTGCTAAGGTAAAATGCTATCTGTTTTAGCGTAAGCGCAAATTTTCCCTGCGCTATGACGGACTTTTAATCCTCTTTATGGGATAGCGACAAAACGCTAAGCCATGCGCACCGCTCAGCAGTTTGTGGTGACATTTTAAAATTCAGGAACAAAAAAGCCACTCTTTCGAGTGGCTTAATTATATGATTTTAAAGCTAAAATTTGGTGGCCCTGTTGGGTTTGAACCAACGACCAAGCGATTATGAAAACGCTGTACCACCTTTATAAAACAATAACTTACATTTAAATCAGTAAGTTATGGTTTGAATATTGCTGATAGTTATTCATAGTTTGAGTCCTGAAGGGACAAAAAGGGGGCAGTATTTTAGTCATTTATACACCCGGTGGATCTTTTGACTCCCTCCGCTGCAATGAGTAAGCCTTCGTTAAATGCAATACTTTCTCGTGCTGAAGGTATGTTAGCGTATGCGTATAACATCATCCAAAACATGCGATCTCTGTGAGTTACAGCTTGAAATTGGCTTAGTAATTCTTTTCGCGTTGATAGGTTTTCGCTTGAGTTTATTAAATTAAGAATTTGTATTAAATTCCCTATTTCGCTGCTATATTTTATTTCAAGTTCTGAAATGGTATTTATACCTATCCTCAAAACATTAGGATGATATTGTCTTTTATCTTCTGGGTTGTTACTTTTATGATTCAATATTTCAATGTCATAGTTGTTGTTATATCTTTTTAAAATATATACTAGAAATGTTGATTCATTATTATTAACATGACATCCGGACTCTGGGTGGAAATAGCTGTATATTTTTTTATCAAGCTTACTGTTTAAATTCTCTGCGTAAATGTTTATAAGGCTTGAAAAATGCTGTTTCTTTATTTGCTCTATTTGTTCTTTATTGTATTTGATCGTAAATAAAAGAGTTAAGCATACAATTGCAGTACTAAAAAAGCCAAATAATGCACTGTATATCCCACCAATATAAGAGCCGAAATTTGACCAATCTTGAACCTGATGTGATATAGGCAATTCGCTGAATACCCAAGAGAAGATAATCACCGGTAGAAAAAGAGCAGCGATTAAAATTGTTACGGAAATTATTATGATTTTGCGAGTGTTCAAAATATTGTCCTCAGAGGATTCAATTTTATAGATTCTTCAAGATGTTCTGGAGCAAAGTGAGAATAACGCATTGTCATTTTTATATCTGTATGACCTAAAATTTGTTTTAAAACAAGAATATTACCGCTATTCATCATGAAATGACTTACGAAGGTATGACGTAAAACGTGAGAAAGTTGACCATCTGGCAGATTCAATTCAGCACGTTCTACGGCTTTCCGGAATGCTGAGTAACATGATTTAAAATAGCGTCCAGGTTTCTCTGGTTTGGGAAGTGAGTCATAAAACACCTGAATTATTGGCACAGTCCTGTTTCTATTACCCTTCGTTTTGAAAAAGCTGACTTTAAGATTTTTTATTTGTTTCGTTGTTACGGATTCAGCTTCATCCCAGCGAGCGCCAGTTATTAGACACAAGCAAGCTACCCAGTACGTGCTTTCATTCCTGCTTTTCATGCATTCGTTTAGCAAGCGCGTGATTTCTTCATTTTCAAGGTACGCCAGTTCAGCCTCTTCAGATTTGAAAGGGCGTATGTTAGCCAAAGGATTCTCAAGCTTCCAGTGTCCCTGGCGTTTTAGTTCGTTGAATACCGCCCGGAAATAGGCTAACTCAAGATTCATTGTGCGCGGGGAAACTTGCTTAACACGCTGCGTGCGCACTATTTCCCCGGAAAGGCGTTTTTTCCGGTAGGTGGAAAATAGGGTGGCGTTAAATTCATGCGCGCCGGGTTCGCCCATGCTTTCACAGGCAAACTCCATCGCCGCTTTTCGCTTCTCGCCATCGTCCAGGGTTACACCATGCTCATCAAACCACTGGTTAACCAGGTCGCGAAGCTTGCGGCGATCTTCCTTGCCTTCCAACCAGGGTTTATTATGAACGTTTTCAATAATATGGTTTTGGTAAGCTAGCGCCTCGCCTTTTGTGGAGAACGTTTTACGGATACGCTTTGCTGGTCTACCCTTTGGTTTGCCCTCAGGGTAGAAATCCAGTAGCCATTTATTGTTCTTTTTAGTAATGCTCATATTTATTTTACAATTATATTATCAAGTATTTCCTCATCTATAGGAAATTGGATTGAGTCACCATTAAAATTAAAAAACGCTCCATTGTCATTAATTCTTGTTAATTTTCCTATATCCTCATCATTATAAATGAAATCTAGATCATGAAGTAAATTGGGGAACATCTTTTGAATTTGACTAAAAGATAAACCAGAAAACTCTTTCTTTGAAAGTTTATACAGTGATGAACGTGTATTATTCTTTTCTGGAGGCGAGAAAAGTAAATTAGACCAATAAGATTTATCTCTATGGTTATCGGATTTTAAGCCTGATATCTCCTTTTGTAAGTTAAGAAGCATGCCATATATCAAACTTTCTTCTTTGTTAAGATCGATGCTATCTACTTTTGCAGGTTGGATTTGTAGAAGTTTAACAATAGAGTTTACATCATCCTCAGGTGCATTTTCTGTTTCATGAAGCATTTTGGAAATTGAAATTATTTCACTATTTACACTATCAACTCTCAGTGTAGAAGTATATTGAACATAACGAAAACCCGCGATGTCGAAAGGCGGTTTTTCGCGACCATCGGTTATCAGTATCGTTTTCTTGTTGAATGCTTGCCTGAGACCTAATTCATAAAATACATTGGCATTTTTTGAGCTTAAATCACATATGGCCATATCACAATCCATTATCTTCTTCAGAATGTCAAACATGATCATGTGTGAGGCTTTACTATCGTCAGCACGATACGGTTCGTAGCCTGCTGCAATGCAGGCCGGTTTGATTAAATATTCATACACTCTTTTGAAATGACCTGGTTCATAATCGGGGTGGTCAGCAATGGGCATAATAATAAAGCAAGTCTTGAGTTTTACCTCTTTTTTAGGGCTAGCATCGGGTTGTGATTTTTTTTCGGCTGTCATTTTAGTTTCCCTCGGAGATAATCAGTAACACTCTGCCAATAACATCAATATCTTCTAGCGCACAATCAAAAGCCATACCTACACCGCTAACTCGAACTTTTTTGATTGGGATGCGTGTTAGAGTTCTGATGCTTGTTTTTCCTTCGATATTTACTAACCATTCACCATCAAACACCTCTGCAAAGTTCTGATCGAGTATGTATTGTGCTTTTTCATCTTGTACACAAATTGGGTCCGAAGGGAGGGGAATCCCTGCTTTGAAAAATACTTTATCAAACATGACATAACCAGAGTCATAAAGTTGTCCGTCAACTAGTTTTTTTCTAGGCATTTTCATAATGTCTAGTTCATCACTTACAAATTTCTTCCCCTGGCCAGTCGCTAGCCATTCTAGGCTGACACCTGTTTCCGCCATACATTTCACCATTATGTCCGTGGGGAGTCCGCCACGTTTGTAGCGGTTAGACATTGAACTAGAAGCAATTCCTAGGTGGTCGGCTAACTGTAATTTTTGAGTAAACCCGTAGGCCTCAAGAACCCTGTTAAGAACAGGAGCGCTATCTGAATCTGGATTGATGCGGAATCTTGCCATTTTAAAAAGACATTTAGCATAATGAAAGTTATAAGTTGACACTTCACATAAAGCTATATGGCATCCTCCTAAATTTAGATGTTATTGAAGTTTTTTGAGCTTTGCCGAGCCAACATGAACAAAGGAGTTTGCCTTATGCGCCCTAACATTACAATCACCATCCCCACGCCTTACCTCCCAATTGACCCGCGTCTGGTGGTGCTGGTTGGTGCTGATCTGGTGGCGGCGGAGCAATACCGGCTGTATCAGGCCACTGACCGTCCGACGGAGAAAATCGCCGCGTAGCTGCTGGGTGAAACCATCGCGGGCCGTAAAGCCATTATCCCGCCATTTATGCCGGGCAAACGTATGGTGGTAACGCCGCTTAGCAACCTGCATATCTACACCCAGCGCAATACCCGTATGCGTAAAGGTGAATTTGTTGAAGACCGTAAGCAGTTCGAAAACAAATACCTGCGTAATGAAGGATATGCCGTTGAAGTGCCGGAATTGTATGCCGCCATTGATGAGTCGGCAGTGACTATCGGCAAGGTATTAGGGGGCTGATATGGGACTTTCACCCGCACAACGTCACAGCCAGCGGATTGCAATGCAACGTCAGCTGGATCGCCAGGAGTCGGTGAACTGGCAGAGCTGACGGCCAGCCATACCCATAGCGACACTGACCGGCCCACGAACAGCGCTGATATTGCGGCAACCGGCACCAGGGCCACCGGACTAAACAAAAAGTATTCCCCCGCTATCGCCAGGTAATCCGCCTGCAGTACAGTTGCTTTTGACGTTGCTCGATACCGACAGAACCACGCCCGCTTTACGCGGACTTTTTTACACCCATCACCAGAGCGCGTCAGCACCACCACAGCAGCCCAACGCCGCAAATAACGCGCCGCCACACGTCAAAGAGATCAAACGCGCCACGTGCCGCCAGCGCAGCCACACGCGGACAAAATAAGAATGTCTGCGACGAAAACGGCGCTACACCGCACCCGCCTGCGGTTTTTGGATCATAAACATTTTTCAGTTTTATTTTTCTACAAACGACACCGCCGGACCGCGCCACCGCTGGCGGTTTGCGGAAAACTGGCAACTGAAAAGATTGAAACGAATTTCAGTTTTTTTCAGCAAAAAGGATCTGCAAAGGATCTATAAGAAGTTGCAACTAACAGATATTTAAGAGAAAAATTATTTTTACGTGAGGTTGAGAGGATCTAAAGGGCGACCAAGGGAGGGCGGCGGCGCTATCAGAAATCCAGGGCTGGCGCGGGCTGCGAGGGAGGCACTCAAAGGTTTGTAACTGAAATCGACTGACGCTAATTTCCATTTTTTAAATGATGCCATCTACAAATTTTTATCTCCGGGGCTGGTGACAAAACGCGGAAAAGATAGGGAGAGGCCAGCATTGAACAACGGGGAAAGATTTATGGCGGGGGACAAAAAGGGGACATCTGCCACCAAAAACAAAAAAGCCACTCTTTCGAGTGGCTTAATTATATGATTTTAAAGCTAAAATTTGGTGGCCCCTGTTGGGTTTGAACCAACGACCAAGCGATTATGAGTCGCCTGCTCTAACCACTGAGCTAAGGGGCCGTGGCGAGGGATTATAAAGTAACTGACGGTTGCAATCCAGCGTAAAGCGCGCAGCTGCTGTTTTTATAAACAATGAATTTTCAATCCTTTATAATCATGTTTTAGCCATACAGCCGGAGAAAACATGATTAGCGATATCCTTGCGCCGGGCCTGCGCGTTGTCTTTTGCGGTATCAACCCGGGGAAGTCCTCCGCCCATACCGGCTTTCATTTTGCCCATCCTGGTAACCGCTTCTGGAAGGTTATCCATCAGGCCGGGTTTACCGATCGGCAGCTAAGGCCGGAAGAGGAGCTGCAGCTGCTGGATACGCGCTGCGGCATCACCATGCTGGTAGAGCGTCCGACGGTGCAGGCCAGCGAGGTCGCCCTACAGGAGCTGCGCAGCGGTGGCCGTGAGCTGGTGCGGAAAATTGAGGAGTATCAGCCGCAGGCGCTGGCGGTGCTCGGCAAGCAGGCCTTCGAGCTCGCCTTTAATCAGCGCGGCGCGAAGTGGGGGAAACAGGCTATGACCATCGGGACGACCCAGGTGTGGGTGCTGCCCAATCCCAGCGGCTTAAACCGGGCGACGCTCGATAAGCTGGTGGCGGCCTATCGTGAACTGGATGATGCCCTGGCGACCCGCGGCCAGTAGCGGAGAGAGGCGACTTTCCCCGAATGGCCACCTGAACGCCATAAAAAAAGCTCCCCGCAGGGAGCTTTTTAACAGGCTGTGGACGATGTCCCGCGACGATTAATCGTCGAGGAAGCTACGCAGCACTTCAGAACGGCTCGGGTGACGCAGTTTACGCAGCGCCTTCGCTTCGATCTGACGGATACGTTCGCGAGTAACGTCGAACTGTTTACCCACTTCTTCCAGCGTGTGGTCGGTGTTCATGTCGATACCGAAACGCATACGCAGCACTTTCGCTTCACGAGCGGTAAGGCCGGCCAGCACGTCGTGCGTTGCCGCACGCAGGCTCTCGGTGGTCGCGGAATCCAGCGGCAGCTCGAGGGTGGTATCCTCGATGAAATCCCCCAGATGCGAATCTTCATCATCGCCGATTGGCGTTTCCATGGAGATAGGCTCTTTGGCGATCTTCAGCACTTTACGGATTTTGTCTTCCGGCATCAGCATACGCTCAGCCAGCTCTTCCGGGGTCGGTTCACGGCCCATCTCCTGCAGCATCTGACGGGAGATACGGTTGAGCTTGTTAATGGTCTCAATCATATGCACCGGAATACGGATGGTGCGCGCCTGATCCGCGATAGAGCGGGTGATGGCCTGACGGATCCACCAGGTGGCGTAGGTCGAGAACTTGTAGCCGCGACGGTATTCGAACTTATCGACCGCTTTCATCAGACCGATGTTGCCTTCCTGAATCAGGTCGAGGAACTGCAGACCGCGGTTGGTGTATTTCTTGGCGATCGAGATAACCAGACGCAGGTTCGCTTCCACCATCTCTTTCTTCGCACGACGGGCTTTCGCTTCGCCAATGGACATGCGACGGTTGATATCTTTAACCTGCTCGATGGTCAGGCCGGTCTCTTCTTCGATCTGCTGCAGCTTCTGCAGGCCGCGCTGCACATCTTCTTTCACTTCCAGCAGCTTCTCGGACCACGGCTTGTTCATTGCCACCGCGGCGTTGAACCAGGTTTCGCTGGTTTCGTTGCCGGTGAACAGCGTGATGAAGTTTTTCTTCGGCATTTTGCACTGCTCAACGCACAGCTTCATGATGATACGTTCCTGAGTACGAACGCGATCCATCATGCTGCGCATGCTGTTGACCAGGTAATCGAACTGCTTCGGCACCAGGCGGAACTGCTTGAAGACTTCAGACAGCTTCAGGATCTCTTCCTGGGCGGCGGCATGGCTACGACCTTTGGCTTTGATGGTGTCGCGCGTCAGCTCGTACTGGGTACGCAGCTCGGCGAATTTCTCACGGGCCAGCTCTGGGTCGATGCTGTTGTCGTCATCGCTGTTGTCGTCGGCGTCTTCATCTTCGTCGTCGTCTTCGTCGTCATCCATCTCTTCCTGAGACAGCTCGGAGCCAACGTGGGTGGCAGTTGGCGCCATATCTTCTTCGGCGTTCGGATCGACGAAACCGGTGATCAGATCGGACAGACGGGCTTCTTCCGCTTCAACACGGTCGTACTGCTCAAGCAGGTAGGTGATCGCTTCCGGATATTCGGCAACGGAGCACTGCACCTGATTGATGCCGTCTTCGATGCGTTTGGCGATGTCAATTTCGCCTTCACGGGTCAGCAGCTCTACGGTACCCATTTCACGCATGTACATGCGCACCGGGTCGGTCGTGCGCCCGATTTCGGATTCCACGCTGGAGAGCACCTGCGCGGCGGCTTCGGCAGCATCTTCATCCGCGGTGTTTTCGGCAAGCATCAGATCATCGGCATCCGGTGCTTCTTCCATCACCTGAATGCCCATGTCGTTGATCATTTGGATGATGTCTTCGATCTGATCGGAATCGACGATATCTTCCGGCAGATGGTCATTGACCTCGGCATAGGTCAGATAGCCTTGCTCCTTACCACGTTGGACAAGAAGCTTCAGCTGTGACTGCGGGTTTTGCTCCATAAGACGGTATCCACACTTAATTCGTTTGATTGGTGTCGGCAGACGGGCTGTCGACATTTAAAGCGAGGGCGTACTTATATTATTGCCGCTGCGCCTCTGCGCGGCTGTCGGGGGCTTCCCGATCGATACTCGGCACTTAAGCCGTTAAATACTTTTCCTTCACGTTGTTCTGCATTTTCTTACTGCTTTGATACAACGTGAAGGATACTGTCTGTCATTTATTTCTTCGCCAGCTCCTGGCTGATGGTCCAGAGCTCCCGGCGTTCTTCACTGCTTAAACCGTGTGTGCGATCGCGAGCTATCAACTCTTCCTGTCGCAGTTCCAGCAGTGAATCAAACATATGGTTGAGCGAGTCGGTGAAGGTTTGTTCAGCGATGTCTTTATCTGCTATATCGTCCCACATCGACAGTTTTTCAAGGGTTGCGGCCTCTTTTGTGCCGCGATATTGCTCTAAAAGTTGCCCGGTTGTCAGACCAGGCTGCGCCAGACAGCTCTTCACCAGTTCGCTGAACAGGCTCAGTCCCGGCATTTTGCGCGAGTCCAGTCCCTCCAGCGGCGGGACTAACGGCGCCAGATCCGGGTTTTGCACCAGCAGTCCTATTAGTATACGCATGGTCGTGCGTTTTAGCTGCGGTGCGGGACGCGGCGCGCCATTTTCCGCCTGTTTTGGCATTAATCGTTCAAGCTGCGCGTCATCTAAAATGCCCAGCTTATTGCCCAACTCCTGACGCAAATAGATGCGCAGCGTTTCGCCCGGGACCTGGGTTATCAGCGGCAGCGCCAGCGTGCTCAGCTGTGCGCGCCCGTCCGGGGTACTCAGATCGACCTGCGGCAGCAGGCTGTTAAACAAGAACGTGGAGAGCGGCTGAGCCTGCTCCATCCGCGCCTCAAACGCCGCTTTGCCCTCTTTACGCACCAGCGTATCCGGGTCTTCGCCGTCAGGCAGAAACATAAAGCGTAGCTGGCGACCATCGGTCATGTACGGCAGCGCCGTCTCCAGCGCGCGCCAGGCGGCATCGCGGCCGGCCCGGTCGCCGTCGTAGCAGCAGATGACGTTATTCGTCACCCGAAACAGCAGCTGGATATGATCGGCCGTGGTCGAGGTGCCCAGCGAGGCTACGGCATAGTTAATGTCGTATTGTGCCAGCGCCACGACGTCCATATACCCTTCGACAACCAGCAAACGCGGTGGTTCGGGGTTATCCTGCTGCGCTTCATACAGGCCATATAGCTGGCGGCCTTTATGGAATATGTCGGTTTCCGGGGAGTTGAGATACTTCGGCAGGGCATCGCCCAGCACCCGTCCGCCAAACCCAATCACCCGGCCTCGCTTATCGCGGATGGGGAACATCACCCGTTCGCGGAAGCGGTCGTAACTGCGTCCCTGATCGTTGGTGACCAGCATGCCGGCATCAATAAGCGACTGGCGGTTTTCCTGATTGCCGCCAAAACGTTTTAAAACGTTATCCCAACCCGGGGGAGCATAGCCGATGGCAAAGCGCGTAATCACCTCGCTGCTTAACCCCCGTTTCGCCAGGTACTGGCGCGCAGGGTCGGCGGCGGGTTGCATCAGAGACTGTTGGTAAAACGCATTCAGACCATCCAGTAACTGGTAGAGGTTCTGCCGTTGATGGCGCTCTATCTGGCTGGGTCCGTTGCCTGCTTCATAAGGCACTTCGAGGTTGTGCATGGCGGCCAGCTCTTCGACCGTTTCCACGAACTCGAGCTTGTCGTAGTTCATCAGGAAGTCGATAGCATTGCCGTGCGCCCCGCAGCCGAAGCAGTGGTAAAACTGTTTTTCACCGTTGACGGTGAAAGAGGGGGTTTTTTCGTTATGGAACGGACAGCACGCGTGAAAATTTTTGCCCTGCTTTTTCAGCTTTACCCGCGCATCGATCAGATCGACGATGTCGGTTCTGGCAAGCAGATCGCTAATAAATACACGTGGAATTCGTCCAGCCATAAGCCCCGTTATTTCTGATGACTATAAACGAAAATAAGCCGCGCATTCCTTTCGGAAGCACGGCCTTACAACTACAACTCGGTCTGAATTGAGAGCGTCGCTCTCAACAGATTAGTACAGACGAGTACGGCGTGCGTTTTCGCGAGCCAGTTTCTTCGCGTGACGTTTCACTGCAGAAGCTTTAGCGCGCTTACGTTCGGTAGTCGGTTTTTCATAGAACTCACGACGACGAACTTCCGCCAGAACACCTGCTTTTTCGCAGGAACGCTTGAAGCGACGCAGAGCTACGTCGAACGGCTCGTTTTCACGTACTTTAATTACCGGCATGTGCCTCTCACCTTTGATTAATTCGGTTTGCCGCTGGCCGCAATGCCAGCTTATTTCAAAATGGTGCGGAATTTTACTGCAACTACTGCTGCTTTGTAAAGCACCGGCGCCTTTTTTGAAAGGGACTTTTATAAGGGTGAGGAGTATACACGAAGAGAGCACCAGGGGTGAGCAAAGTTTTACATCGCCGGTCATTGGACCTACACTGCGCGGTATTGAAGCGAGGTAAAACAACTCATGCGTGTACTGGGCATTGAAACATCCTGCGATGAAACCGGCATCGCGATTTATGACGACCAGCAAGGTCTGTTAGCCAACCAATTGTATAGTCAGGTGAAACTGCATGCGGATTACGGCGGCGTGGTGCCGGAGCTGGCATCGCGCGACCACGTGCGCAAAACGGTGCCGCTGATCCAGGCGGCGCTGAAAGAAGCCGGTCTGACGGCAAAAGATATCGACGCCGTTGCCTATACGGCGGGTCCTGGCCTGGTCGGCGCGCTGCTGGTCGGGGCGACCGTTGGCCGGTCGCTGGCCTTCGCCTGGAACGTGCCGGCGATCCCGGTACACCATATGGAAGGGCACTTGCTGGCGCCGATGCTGGAAGATAATCCGCCGGCGTTCCCGTTCGTCGCGCTGCTGGTTTCCGGCGGCCACACCCAGCTGATTAGCGTCACCGGTATTGGTCAGTATGAACTGCTGGGCGAGTCGATTGACGATGCGGCGGGCGAAGCCTTTGATAAAACCGCGAAACTGCTGGGGCTGGATTATCCCGGCGGGCCGATGCTGTCGAAAATGGCGTCCCAGGGTACTGAAGGCCGCTTCGTCTTCCCGCGGCCGATGACCGACCGCCCGGGGCTCGATTTCAGCTTCTCAGGCCTGAAAACTTTCGCCGCCAACACCATTCGCAATAATGGCGACGATGAGCAAACCCGCGCCGACATCGCCCGCGCGTTTGAGGATGCGGTCGTCGATACGCTGATGATTAAATGTCGCCGCGCGCTGGAGCAAACCGGCTTTAAGCGTCTGGTGATGGCGGGTGGCGTGAGCGCCAACCGTACCCTGCGGGCGAAGCTGGCGGAGATGATGCAAAAACGCGGCGGCGAGGTGTTCTACGCCCGCCCTGAGTTCTGTACCGATAACGGCGCGATGATCGCCTACGCCGGCATGGTGCGTCTGCAAACCGGCGCCAAAGCCGAGCTCGGCGTGACGGTTCGCCCGCGCTGGCCGCTGGCCGAGCTGCCTGCCGCCTAACGCATCCTGAAACAGGCCGACGTCACGTCGGCCTGCCTTCCTGACTACTCCATACTTTTACACAGCGAGCAGATGGCTCCCTGATGCTTGTGCGAGTGCATCACATCCGGGCGCTCGTACTCTTCCTCACAGCTAACGCATTGATACACGGTGGTAGAGGCGTTCCCCGCCGCGTCATAGCGCGGCTCGGCGATGCCGTCATCCACCTGCTTAATATAGTAGCGCCCGCGGGTAAGGATCCCCATCAGCGGGGTCATGACAAAGGCGACGACCAGTGCAATCAGCGGCGAGAACGGCGCCAGCGTCGCCCCCAGCAGGCCGAAGAAGGCGCAGATCGACAGCCCGGCGGCCAGACCAAAGGAGACCACGCCCACCGGGTTAATGTTGTAGATCATGCCGCGGCGATACTCCGGCTGCGCGGGGGCCAGCTTGAGCAAGCCTTTATTAAAGGTGATGTCGGTCGCCACCACCACGACCCAGGCGATGGCGAAGTTGGAGTAAAAGCCGAGGATCCACGACAGGGCGCTGAACATATCGCCCTCCATCAGCGCCAGGGCAATCGCCAGGTTGACCACCACAAAAATAATCCGTCCCGGATAGCGTTTGGTGGTGCGAGTCCAGGCGCTGGTCCACGCCAGCGAGCCGGAGTAGGCATTGGTGACGTTAATTTTGATCTGCGAGATCACCACCAGCACCACCGCCAGCGTCAGGGCCAGCCAGCCGGGCACCAGGTTATCGAAGACGCTGACGAACTGCTGCACCGGTTCGGTATTGTGCACCGCCGGGAAACGGGTCAACAGATAGAAGCCGAGGAAGGCGCCAATGATCTGTTTGATCGCCCCTAACACCACCCAGCCCGGGCCGGCGGAAAAGACCGCCAGCCACCAGCTTTTACGGTTCTCCGCGGTCTTAGGCGGCATAAAGCGCAGGTAATCAATTTGCTCGCCAATCTGCATGATCAGCGACAGGCATACCCCGGCGCCGAGCATGATAGCGGTGATATCCACCGTCGACGCGTTGTTTTTACCGGCGAAATGCAGGAAGCCGTCCACCAGCTGCGGATCTTTGACAATCAGCCACACCACCGGCACCACCATCAGCACCAGCCACAGCGGCGTGGTCCACACCTGCAGGCGGGTCAGGGCTTTCATGCCATAGACCACCAGCGGGAGCACCATCAGGGTGGCGATCAGATATCCCATCCACAGCGGGATCCCGAGGCCCACCAGCAGCCCCTGGGCCATGATCGAGCCTTCGAGGGCGAAGAAGATAAAGGTGAAGCCGGCAAAAATAATGCTGGTGATCACCGAGCCGAAATAGCCGAAGCCGGCGCTGCGGGTGATCAGGTCAAGGTCAATGTTGTAGCGCGCGGCGGTGATCGCCAGCGGAATACCGGTGAGGAAGATCACCAGCGCCGCCACCAGGATCGAATAGATGGCGTTGCTGGTGCCCCACGCCATACCGATGCTGGCACCGATGGAAAAGTCGGCCAGATAGGCGATGCCGCCCAGCGCGGTGACCGCGACGACGCCCGGTCCCCAGCGGCGAAAGCTCAGCGGGGCGTAACGTAAGGTGTAATCTTCTAAGGTTTCCCGGGAGCCGGAAGTCCGCGTCGTCGCGGGTAATTCAGGGTTGAGATCCAGTGATGACATAGTCATTCCTTAATGGTTAGGCATGACTTGAATTAGCAAACCTTATGCCATATTGCAGGGCAGGCGTGGCGCGGAGGTGGGGGCAGGGTGATATAGAGATAGAGCAGAGGCTGCACCATCCGGACGCGCCTGCGCCCGGCTGGTGCAACAGGCCTATTTGCCGAGCATGCCTTTGTCTTCGAGGAAGGCGATAATGGTGCTCAGGCCGTCGCCCTGCTTCAGATTGGTGAAGGTCCATGGACGATCGCCGCGCATACGCTGGGTATCGCTCGCCATCACCTCCAGCGACGCGCCCACATAGGGGGCAAGGTCGGTTTTATTGATCACCAGAAAATCGGATTTGGTAATCCCCGGTCCGCCTTTGCGCGGGATCTTCTCCCCTTCGGCCACATCGATGACGTAGATGGTCAGATCCGCCAGCTCCGGGCTGAAGGTGGCGCTCAGGTTGTCGCCGCCGCTTTCCACGAAGATAAGGTCGAGGTTACCGAATTTTTCACTCAGCGCTTCTACGGCGGCGAGGTTCATCGAGGCATCTTCGCGGATCGCCGTATGCGGGCAGCCGCCGGTTTCCACACCGACGATGCGTTCAGGCGCCAGCGCGCCCGCTTCGGTGAGGATGCGCTGATCTTCTTTGGTGTAGATGTCGTTAGTGACTACCGCCAGCTGCCAGGTATCGCGCATCGCTTTGCACAGCGCTTCCAGCAAAGCGGTTTTACCGGAGCCGACCGGGCCGCCGACGCCGACGCGCAGCGGGTGTTTATAAGAGTTCATGGCTTCTCCTAGGAACGGAATAATCGGGAGTATTGGGTTTCATGCCGGGCAGAGGCGATAGCGGCGAGCGGGGTGGCCGATCCGATATCGCCGTCCGGCGTGTCCAGCGCGTGGGGCATCTGGGCCGCGTAGTAATCACAAAGACGTAAAATCAGCTGCTGGGCGGCCTGCTGGCCGAAGGGCACCAGCTTGACGCCGGCCATCACAGCGCTCTCAATCCAGCTGTAGCCCAGGCTGAGGGCCATCTCGGGCAGCGCAATGCGCCAGCGAACGCCGAGCCAGGCCATCCCGGCGAGCTGGCTTTGCTGGCACAGCGTGCGCCACGGCGACGGACAGTCCGGCTGCCAGTCGCTCAGCAGACGGGCAAACGCCGCACCGCGGTTGCGCTCCTCCTCCCGTAGCTCACGGGTCTCCCGGCAGGCCAGCAGATAGGCGGTCCAGCGCTGAGCCGCGGCGATATCGTCTTGTTCGCAGGTGCGGTACAGGCGGGCGAACAGCGGCAGGTCAACGGTAAAAAAGCCCGCCGTCATCTGCCGCCGCTGCCAGCGCTCGAAGGCCGCGACGTCCGGTACCCAGCCGGCTTCCACGGCCCACTCCAGCCCCTGGGACCAGCTGTAACCCCCTACCGGCAGGTTGCTGCTGGCCAGCTGCATCAGCCGCAGGCGTTGTTCCGCTGTCGACATGCTAGTGGCTGTGAGCGTGGTGGTCATGATGAGCATGATGATGACCGTGGCTTTCGCTGGCGTAAGCCCCGGCTTCCGGCTCGAACGGCAGCTGGCCAAAGGTCACCGTCAGGCCGAACTGGCGCAGCATATCGTCCAGCACGTGATCGTGATGGTAGCGCAGCTCGCCCGGCATGATCTGCAGCGGCACGTGACGGTTGCCGAGGTGGTAGCAGGCCTTCGCCAACATAAACGGATCGTCGCAGCGCACTACCGACACCCCTTCATCAGCGGCAATCACCTGCACAAACTCGGTGCCTTCTTCGTTGCTGAGCACATCGCCGCCGCGTAGCAGCAGGCCGCGGGGCAGCAGCAGGCCGGCTTCCCGGCCATCGTTGAGGGTGACCTTCACCCGGCTTTTGACGCGAACATCAATCGGCAGCGTAACGCTGGCGGTCGCGGCGGCGGGGGTCTCGAGACGTTGAGTTAAATAAAGCATCCGCTCTCCTTAGAACAGAAAATATCGTTGCGCCATCGGCAGAACGTCTGCCGGCTCGCTGGTGATAAGTTCGCCATCCACCCGCACCTCATAGGTCTGGGCGTCGACGGTGATGTTGGGCTGCAGGCTGTTATGCACCATGTCGGCTTTCTGCACCGTACGACAGCCTTTCACTACGGCGATCGCGCTGCGCAGGTTCAGCCGCTCGGCAACGCCATTGGCTGCCGCCGCCTGCGACAGGAAGGTGAGGCGGCAGTGATGGCGGGCGCTGCCCAGCGCGCCAAACATCGGGCGGTAGTGCACCGGCTGCGGGGTCGGAATAGAGGCATTGATATCGCCCATCGGCGCGATGGCGATCATGCCGCCTTTGATCACGGTGGCCGGTTTCACGCCGAAGAAGGCTGGCGACCAGACCACGAGGTCAGCCAGCTTACCCACCTCAATGGATCCGACTTCGTGCGCGATGCCGTGGGTCAGCGCCGGGTTGATGGTGTATTTGGCGATGTAGCGCTTCACGCGGAAGTTATCGTTATCCCCGGTCTCCTCCGCCAGCGCGCCGCGCTGCACCTTCATGCGGTGCGCCACCTGCCAGGTGCGGAGAATCACTTCCCCGACGCGGCCCATGGCCTGCGAATCGGAGGAGGTGAGCGAGAAAGCGCCGAGGTCGTGCAGCACGTCTTCCGCGGCGATGGTTTCCCGGCGAATGCGCGACTCGGCAAAGGCCACGTCCTCGGCAATGTCCGGGTCCAGATGGTGGCAGACCATCAGCATATCGAGATGTTCATCGATGGTGTTGAGGGTGTAGGGCAGCGTTGGGTTGGTGGACGACGGCAAAATGTTTGGATGGGCGCAGGCGGTGATGATGTCCGGCGCATGGCCGCCGCCGGCCCCTTCGGTATGGAAGGTGTGAATGGTGCGCCCGCCGATGGCGGCGAGGGTGTCTTCCACAAAACCGGATTCATTCAGGGTGTCGCTGTGCAGGGCGACCTGAATGTCCATTTCATCGGCGACGGTTAATGCACAGTCGATCGCCGCCGGGGTGGCGCCCCAGTCCTCATGAATTTTCAGGCCAATGACGCCCGCCGCCACCTGCTCGCGCAGGGCGTCCGGCTGAGAAACGTTGCCCTTGCCCAGCAGGCCGATATTGACCGGCAGGCTGTCGGCCGCCTGCAGCATGCGTGAGATATACCACGGGCCTGGGGTACAAGTGGTCGCGTGGGTGCCTGCGGCCGGGCCGGTGCCGCCGCCGACCATGGTGGTCACGCCGGAGACCAGCGCCTCTTCCGCCTGCTGCGGACAGATCCAGTGAATATGGGTATCGATCCCGCCGGCGGTGACAATTTTTCCTTCGGCGGCAATTACTTCCGTCGCGGCGCCGATGGGGATGGTGACGTTGGGCTGGATGTCGGGGTTGCCGGCTTTGCCGATGGCGAAGATCCGGCCGTCCTTCACGCCGATATCGGCCTTGACGATCCCCCAGTGGTCGACGATCAGCGCGTTAGTGAGCACCAGGTCGACACAGTCGGCGGCGAGCATTTGCCCCTGGCCCATGCCGTCGCGGATCACTTTGCCGCCGCCGAATTTGACCTCTTCCCCGTAGGTGGTCAAATCATCTTCCACCTCGATCCACAGCTCGGTATCGGCCAGGCGCACCTTGTCGCCGACGGTGGGGCCGAACATATCGGCATAGGCCTGGCGTGAAATATTACTCATCGTTTGCCTCCAGAGGGCCCATGATCGCGCCGCGGAAGCCGAAGACGGCGCGGTGACCGGCGAAGGCCACCAGCTCGACCTCGCGTTTCTGGCCGGGTTCAAAGCGTACCGCCGTGCCGGCCGGGATATTCAGGCGATAGCCAGTGACCTGCTGACGGTCGAACTTCAGCGCCGGGTTGACCTCGGCGAAATGATAATGCGAACCGACCTGAATCGGCCGATCGCCGTGGTTCTCAACGACCACGCGACAGGTCGCCCGGCCGGTATTCAGGGCTATCTGACCGGGCTTAACGTGATATTCACCGGGGATCATGGCGCTACCTCAGATAATCGGGTTGTGAACGGTGACCAGCTTCGAGCCGTCCGGAAAGGTGGCTTCGACCTGGATATCCGGGATCATTTCCGGGACGCCCTCCATCACCTGCTCGCGGGTCAGGACGTGACGGCCTTCCTCCATCAGCGAGGCCACGCTTTTGCCGTCGCGAGCGCCTTCCATAATAAAGGCGCTGATCAGGGCTACGGACTCCGGATAGTTGAGCTTCAGGCCGCGGGCCAGACGACGTTCCGCTACCAGCGCGGCGGTAAACAGCAATAGCTTGTCTTTTTCTCGGGGGGTCAGTTCCATAACGTTCTCTTAAGTCAGCCAGATTCGGGGAAGTACGGGGGATTTGCCAGTGAGATGAGGGCGCAGAAACTGCCAGACGTCGCGCATCACCTGTTGGCAAATCAGATTATCGTCACTGAGGAAACGTACCGTCAGCAGGCGGTCGGTCAGGCTGGCGCCGGCGTAGAGACCGAGCGGCGCCAGCGCGTCGCGCACCCCGTCGAGCAGGGCATCGGTAGCTGGATAACACAGCAACGTGCCGACCCAGGGACGTTCGGCGACGCTGGATAGCTCTCCTTCCTTTAAGAGCAGGCGCTCGACCAGCAGCGGCGCATCATCCACCCATACCTCCAGTCGGTTACTGAGGGTGCCATGGCTGAAGGTTTCGCCAATCACCGGGCGGCCAAGGCAGAGCAGATCCCAGGCCAGCAGCCTGCTGGAGGCGCAAAGATGAAAGGTGGTGAATAGCTGGGCATTCGCTCCGGGAAAGAAAATGGCATCCTGCGGGAGCCACTCCAGGGTCGCCTGCGGGGCAACGGTCAACTGCTGACGCATCAGCGCTTGCGCGCCGCTGCTGCGGTAAAACTTGCTGGCGCCAGGCATGGTGATCAGCGTATGGCAGCCGGGGGCAAGATGAGCGCTAATTGTCAGTTCATCACCGCCGACGATGCCGCCGGGCGGGTGAAGCAGATAGAGGTGACAGGTCTCTTCTTCCGGGTAAAACGGGCGCTGGACGGTCAGCGGGCCGACGTGCTGGGCGCTGGCGAGAACGGTCTTGCCGCCGGCCTGCTGAAAGCGCAGATCCAGCGTGGCCTGCCAGCCTTTTTTGAGTGGTGGTAACACGGTGCCGTGCAATGTTGCGCCCCTGCAAAATCAAGATAAAACAGCAGCAATGAGTATTGATCGGTGGGTGATTATCCCGGTCATATGAAACGCTTATGTCATCCGTAACCCGGTGCGTCGTGACGGGCGCGAGGGGAAAGCGGCATAACCGCTCCGAATTATTCACCCGGATTATATTTGTCGTCAATATCCTGATCCGCTGCCTGGTCGCGGCGGAAAAGGCGGCGGATCGGGTTGCGCCGCGCCGCCAGCCGCCAGCGCAACTTTTGCCTTTCCATACCGCTAACGCATTGTTACAAAAGGGGGATGTGGCGATGATCGCCTTTGATGGCGAGGAGGCGTAAAAGAGCGGGTGAAAGGTGCGATTCGCGCAGGGGAGTCGCCCGGCTGGCGGAGCCGGGAGGGGAGATTACTTCTGCTCTGGCGTTTTTTTCTTCTTCACGCGGGTCCAGATTTTGCTCTCCTGGCGGCGCCACAGGCGCTGAATGTTGTCGTGATGGCGCAGGAGGATCAGGCAGGAGAGCATCGACACCGGAAAGGTGTACTGCGGTTTGAACCACCAGACGTAGAACGGGGCGATCAGCGCACTGACGATAGCGCCCAGGGAAGAGTAGCCGCTGAGCAGGATGGTCAGCAGCCAGGTCCCGGCCATCACCCCGGTCAGATCGAGACCGATGGGGGCGATAGCGCCGAAGGCCGTGGCAACGCCTTTACCACCGCGGAAATGAAAGAAGATAGGCCAGATATGGCCTACGCAGGCGGCAATCGCCACTAAACCCAGCCAGAACGGCGTAAGGCCCAGCGCCCAGGCGCCCCACACCGGGAGCATGCCCTTCAGCACATCAAAAATAAGTACCGCTACGGCCGCCCCTTTTCCGCCAATTCGTAGTACGTTAGTGGCCCCGGGGTTGCCTGAGCCGCTGTCACGTGGGTCGGGCAGGCCAGCAAGGCGACATACCAGAATGGCGCTGGAAATGGAGCCGCAGAGGTAGGCGAGGAGTACCAGTCCAGGCGCGATTGCACTCATAACGCTGTTCCGTTTTGAAAATGTCGTTGTATTCTCTGCATCTGTGGATAATACGCATAATTCGCCGGAAGTGGTATCCGGTTTAGCTAAAAAGCAGGCAGGGCGTGATGGATATTGTATTTATAGAGCAACTTTCGGTAATCACCACTATTGGTGTTTATGACTGGGAACAAACCATTGAGCAGAAGCTGGTGTTCGATATCGAAATTGCATGGGATAACCGCAAGGCCGCTGCCAGCGATGATGTCAGCGACTGCCTCAGCTATGCTGATATCAGCGAGCGCGTGATCGCGCATGTGGAGGGGGGAAAATTCGCGTTAGTAGAGCGGGTGGCGGAAGAGGTGGCCGACCTGCTGCTGGAAACATTCCAGTCGCCCTGGGTACGCATAAAAGTCAGCAAACCTGGCGCTGTGGCCCGCGCGGCAAACGTCGGGGTGATTATTGAACGTGGCCTTAATCTGAAACAAAACTTTTCAAGTCATACTTGTTAAACAAATTGCGTTTATACCGGTCATAGCATCCGGTCATCAGGCAATTTTACTGGCGATGTCCTTCCAGAACGGTGGGTAAATCCGCGTGTACTTCCTCTACGCTGCGGATTTGGCGCGCTCTGGTAGCCGGGTTGTGCCTGTTGAACGATACCGTGTTCCTGGTTTTTTTCATTTTACTTTTTTAAAGGGTTTAATTGGATGAGCGATATACACTCGCTGCTGGTGGCGGCAATATTGGGTGTGGTTGAGGGTTTGACAGAGTTTTTACCTGTTTCCAGTACCGGTCATATGATTATTGTTGGTCACCTGCTGGGGTTTGAAGGTGATACCGCAAATACCTTTGAAGTGGTGATTCAGTTAGGTTCGATACTCGCCGTGGTGGTGATGTTCTGGCGTCGCCTGTTCGGCCTGATCGGCATCCATTTCGGGAAACCGCCGGCGCATGAAGGCCAGGGCAGCGGCCGTTTGTCGCTTATCCATATCCTTCTCGGTATGATCCCCGCGGTGGTGATGGGGCTGATTTTCCATGACACCATTAAATCCTTGTTTAACCCGGTGAACGTGATGTACGCCCTGATTGTCGGCGGCATATTGCTGATTGCGGCGGAAGTGCTGAAGCCGAAACAGCCGCGCGCGGTCGGGATTGACGATATGACCTATCGTCAGGCGTTCGTCATCGGCTGCTTTCAGTGCCTGGCGCTGTGGCCAGGCTTCTCCCGCTCGGGGGCGACTATCTCCGGCGGCATGCTGATGGGTGTCAGCCGCTATGCGGCCTCGGAGTTCTCTTTCCTGCTGGCGGTACCGATGATGATGGGCGCCACCGTGCTGGACGTCTACAAGAGCATCGGCTTCCTGAACATGGGCGATGTCCCGATGTTTGCCGTCGGCTTCGTGATGGCGTTTATCGTGGCGCTGATTGCGATTAAAACCTTCCTGCAGCTGATCAAACGGATCTCGTTCATTCCGTTCGCTATCTACCGCTTTATCGTCGCGGCAGCGGTGTACGTGGTCTTCTTCTAAGGCCTGCGCCCTCAGCCTTGCGGCTGGGGGCAACGCTGTTCCTTCCACTGTGCTACCGCCGCAATTCTCCGCCGCGTCAGCTCCTCGCGAATTTCCGCTCCTTTAAAGCCCGCCGCCACGACCTCTTTAGTGGAGACCGATTGCGCCACTTCCCAGGCCTCCAGCAGCAGGCGCCCCTGCGGGTAATCGCTGGCCTCGAAACCGGTGCGTCCGCGGACGTCGGCTTCGCTGGTGAGCGCGATCTGCTGCACGCGCTGCGGTTTGCGCCACGCGTCAATGCTGTCGAAGAGTTTGACGAGGGTTTTCGGCTGCAGGATCGGCAGGGTGTGGATCAGATCATGGTACTCCGCCACTAGTTTCGCGAGATCGCGGATATCGTTCGGCACCCGCAGACGCACGCAGAGCTGCTCCACCAGCTTGACTCCCGCCGGACCATGGCCGTGGTGACGCGGCCAGAGCGCCTTCGGCGTCAGCCCTTTGCCGAGGTCATGGCACAAGGTGGCGAAGCGCACATCGACGTCCGGCGACAGCATCGCGGCCATCGTGACGGTCATCAGGGTGTGCAGGCCGGTGTCGATTTCCGGGTGCCACTTCGCCGGGGCCGGCACGCCGTACAGGGCGTCAATCTCCGGGAACAGCACCTTGAGGGCCTGACAGTCGCGCAGCGTCTGGAAAAAGACCTGCGGGTTGCGAGTAGTTAATGCGCTTTCCGTCTCTTTCCACACCCGCTCCGGCGTTAGATGCGCCAGCTCGCCGTCCTCAACCATCGCGGCCATCAGGGTCTGAGTCTCTTCGGCAATGCGAAAGCCGAGGTGGGCGTAGCGGGCGGCAAAGCGCGCCACGCGCAGCACGCGCAGCGGATCTTCACTAAACGCGGGAGAGACATGGCGCAGCAGACGCTGGCGGAGATCGTTCTGTCCGCCGTAGGGGTCGATAATTGCGCCGTCGGCATCCTGGGCGAGGGCGTTGACCGTCAGGTCGCGGCGCAGCAGATCGGCTTCGAGGGTGACGTCAGGGGCGGCATAGCAGGTAAAACCGGTATAGCCCGCGCCGGATTTGCGCTCGGTGCGGGCCAGAGCATACTCTTCCCGGCTTTGCGGATGGAGGAACACGGGAAAGTCGCGGCCTACCTGTTGATAGCCCGCGTCAAGCATCTGTTGCGGGGTGGCGCCCACCACCACCCAGTCTCGGTCTTTGACCGGCAGCCCTAACAGCGCGTCACGCACCGCACCACCGACCAGATAACTCTTCACGCCTGATTCTCCCGTATCTGTTTTTCGCAAGATGATACGTAAGTCTGGCAGAGAAGACGAATTAGTTCATCCACCGATCTTTACGTTTGCGGCTTGGCACCAGATGCGGCAATACCAGACCGAGCAGCAGACCGACGCCCAGCACACCGCCGCCGTACATAAACCACTGCATGATAATGGTACGCTGTTTATCATCAAGCTGCAGATTTGCCGCATTCACCTTCTTCTGCGCGACAACCAGCTCGTTTTTCAACTTTTGGTTCTCGTCCTTCAGCGCGTTAATCACGCTGTCGCTGCCGGCGACTTTCTTCTGCATATCCGCCGTGCGCTGGTTCCAGGTGGCGTCGATGTTATTCAGTTTATCGGTCAGCGTTTTGACCTGGTTTTCCAGATCCGGGACGCGGGTGCGCAGGCTGGGCTCGTTGCTCAGCTCTTTCAGCGGGATCCAGGCGGTACGGCCATTACTGTCGCGAATTTGCGCGTAACTGGTGCTGTCGTTCGTTTGCAGTACCGACACTTCTTCCCCGGCGTTGATGGTGCCGACCAGACGATAATTATCGCCCGGGCCGCTGCGAACCCAGGTGTTCAGCTCATCGGAAACGTAGCGCTTTTCTTCTGCGTGAACCGCCGTGGCGGCGCTAAGCGCGAGCAAAGTAAAAGTAATCAGGCGTAATTTTGGCATCAGGTCATCGTTTGGTCATAAAAAGTGGAACGATAGTAGAGGCATCGCCAGAGCGACGCAAAGTTTTCCGCCACAATCGGAATCATCCAGGAGGTGGCCCGGCAAAAAGCGCGTTGCATGGCGATTCGCCGCAAAATACTATCTACTGACAAAAAATATCGTCGTAAGTTCGCCGCAATTTGTCGGCGCAGCACAGAAGCGGAAGAATTCAGTCATGGCTCAAGAAATCGAACTCAAGTTTATCGTCGCTCAGGATGGGGTAGAGACGCTGCGCGAGCAGCTCAATGCGCTCGAGGCGAAACATACGCCCGCGGGCCAGTTACTGAACATTTACTACGAAACCGCCGATAACTGGCTGCGTCGTCACGATATGGGGCTGCGCATCCGCGGCGATCAGGGGCGTTATGAGATGACGCTGAAAATCGCTGGCCGGGTGGTCGGCGGCCTGCACCAGCGCCCGGAATACAATATTCCTCTCGATAAACCGGCGCTGGCGCTTGAGCGCCTGCCGGCGGAGGTCTGGCCGCAAGGGGAACTTCCGGCCGCGCTGGCGGAGCATGTCCAGCCGCTGTTCAGCACCGATTTTGCCCGTGAACGTTGGGTGATCCAGGAAGGAAAGAGTGAGATTGAGATTGCCCTCGATCGCGGCGAAGTGAAGGCGGGCGAACATCAGGAGCCGATCTGCGAGCTGGAGCTGGAACTGCTCGCCGGGGAGACCGCCGATCTGCTGCGCCTTGCGCACCGTCTGCTGGAGAGCGGCGTCCTGCGTCAGGGGAGCCTGAGCAAAGCCGCGCGCGGGTATCATCTGGCGCAAGGTAACAATGAGCGTCCGGTGACCCGGCTGTCGGTGCTGCCGGTGGCGGCGAAGGCCAGCGTGGAGCAGGGGCTGGAGGCGGCGCTGGAGAGTGCCCTGGCGCACTGGCTGTATCACGACGAGATCTGGCTGCGCGGCAACGCGAAAGCCAAAGTGGAAATTCTGCTGGCCATAGCCCGCGTGCGCCATGCCCTCGTGCTGTTCGGCGGCATCGTGCCGCGTAAGGCGACCACCCACCTCCGCGCGTTGCTGAACGACGCCGACGCCGTTCTGCTGGCTGCGGACACCGCCGACGAAGCGTTATTCCGCACCGAGGTCGTCGGCGCCAAACTGGCCCTGACCGAATGGCTGGTCCAGCGCGGCTGGCGTCCGTTCCTCAACGAGGCGGGAGAGAAAAAAATAGCCGGCTCGTTCAAACGGTTTGCCGATATAAACCTCTCCCGGGCGGCGGCCGAGCTGCGTAGCGCCGTGCAGCATCTGGCGGTCGAAGATGCCGCCGACCAGTTGCCGAAGCTGGCGCGCGACATCGACAGCGTCCAGCTGCTGGCGGGCGCCTATGGCGACGCCGTCGCGCCGTGGCTGGAGAACTGGCAGGAGCTTCAGCGTGCGATAGAACATGACGACCGCAGCGTCTTTGAATATTTCCGTCGCCAGGCGCTGGCTGCGGAGCCGTTCTGGCTGCATAGTGGAAAACGATAATTACAGGCCAGGGAGCCCCTATGATGCCGCTTTCTTCGCAGTTACAGCAGCACTGGCAGACGGTCGCTGACCGCCTGCCAGCGGATTTTCCCGTCGACGAACTGAGCCCGCAGGCCCGGTCGGTGATGGTGTTCAGTGATTTTGTCGAGCAGAGTGTTATCGCCCAGCCGGGCTGGCTGAACGAGCTTGCGGACTCCGCGCCGGAGGCGGAAGAATGGCGGCATTATGAGGCGTGGCTGCAGGATCGCCTGCAGGCCGTCACTGACGAAGCGGGGTTGATGCGGGAGCTGCGTCTCTTCCGCCGCCAGATGATGGTCCGCATCGCCTGGGCGCAGGCGCTGTCGCTGGTGAGCGAAGAAGAGACGCTGCAGCAGCTGAGCGCCCTGGCGGAGACCCTGATTGTCGCCGCCCGCGACTGGCTGTATGCCGCCTGCTGTAAGGAGTGGGGAACGCCCTGCAATGCCGAGGGCCAGCCGCAGCCGCTGCTGATCCTCGGGATGGGAAAGCTGGGCGGCGGCGAACTGAACTTCTCTTCCGATATCGATCTGATTTTTGCCTGGCCTGAACATGGCGCCACCCGCGGCGGCCGTCGCGAGCTGGATAATGCCCAGTTCTTTACCCGCCTGGGGCAGCGGCTGATCAAGGCGCTGGATCAGCCGACGCAGGACGGCTTTGTTTATCGGGTGGATATGCGCCTGCGGCCCTTTGGTGACAGCGGGCCGCTGGTGCTCAGCTTTGCGGCGCTGGAGGATTATTACCAGGAGCAGGGCCGGGACTGGGAACGCTACGCGATGGTGAAAGCGCGGATCATGGGCGATAACGACGGCGCCTACGCCAGCGAACTGCGCGCGATGCTCCGTCCCTTCGTCTTCCGCCGCTATATCGACTTCAGCGTGATCCAGTCGCTGCGTAACATGAAAGGCATGATCGCCCGTGAAGTGCGACGTCGCGGGCTGAAAGACAACATCAAGCTCGGCGCCGGCGGGATCCGTGAAATTGAGTTTATCGTTCAGGTCTTTCAGCTGATCCGCGGCGGTCGTGAACCTGCGCTGCAGCAGCGCGCCCTGCTGCCGACGCTGGCGGCGATTGATGAGCTACATCTGTTGCCGGAAGGCGACGCGGCGCTGCTGCGCGCGGCCTATCTGTTCCTGCGCCGGCTGGAAAACCTGCTGCAGAGCATCAACGATGAGCAGACCCAGACTCTGCCGCAGGATGAACTCAACCGCGCCAGGCTGGCGTGGGGGATGCATACCGATAACTGGGAGACGCTGAGCGCGCAGTTGGATAACCATATGGCCAACGTGCGGCGGGTGTTCAATGAGCTGATTGGCGATGATGAGGCCCAGTCCCCGGATGAGCAACTGGCGGAGTACTGGCGCGAGCTGTGGCAGGATGCGCTGGAAGAAGATGACGCCAGCCCGGCGCTGGCGCATTTAAACGATACCGATCGCCGCAGCGTGCTGGCGCTGATTGCCGATTTCCGCAAAGAGCTGGATCGGCGCACCATCGGCCCGCGTGGCCGCCAGGTGCTGGATCAGCTGATGCCGCATCTGCTGAGCGAAATCTGCTCGCGCGCCGATGCGCCGCTGCCTCTGGCGCGGATCACGCCGCTGTTGACCGGGATCGTCACTCGCACCACCTATCTTGAACTGCTGAGCGAATTCCCCGGCGCGCTGAAACACCTGATTACGCTCTGCGCGGCATCGCCGATGGTCGCCAGCCAGCTGGCGCGCCACCCGCTGCTGCTGGATGAGCTGCTGGATCCCAACACCCTCTATCAGCCGACGGCGACCGATGCCTATCGCGACGAGCTGCGCCAGTATCTGCTGCGCGTGCCGGAAGAGGATGAAGAGCAGCAGCTGGAGGCGTTGCGCCAGTTCAAGCAGGCGCAGCAGCTGCATATCGCCGCGGCGGATATCGCTGGCACCCTGCCGGTGATGAAGGTTAGCGATCACTTAACCTGGCTTGCCGAAGCGATCCTCGATGCGGTGGTGCAGCAGGCATGGGGGCAGATGGTAGCCCGCTACGGCCAGCCGACCCACCTGCACGATCGCCAGGGGCGCGGCTTCGCCGTCGTCGGCTACGGTAAGCTCGGCGGCTGGGAGCTGGGCTACAGCTCCGATCTCGACCTGGTGTTCCTCCATGACTGCCCGGCGGAGGTGATGACCGACGGCGAGCGGGAGATTGACGGCCGTCAGTTCTATCTGCGGCTGGCCCAGCGGATCATGCACCTGTTCAGCACCCGCACCTCGTCCGGTATTCTCTACGAAGTGGACGCCCGGCTGCGCCCTTCTGGCGCGGCGGGGATGCTGGTCACCACCGCTGACGCGTTTGCCGACTATCAGCAGAACGAGGCCTGGACGTGGGAGCATCAGGCGCTGGTGCGCGCCCGTGTGGTCTATGGCGACCCGGCGCTGCAGGCGCGCTTTGACGCCATTCGTCGCGATATCCTGACCACCCCGCGGGAGGGTGCAACCCTGCAGACCGAGGTTCGCGAGATGCGCGAGAAGATGCGCGCCCACCTTGGCAACAAGCATGCCGATCGTTTTGATATCAAAGCCGATGCCGGTGGGATCACGGATATTGAATTTATTACCCAGTATCTGGTCCTACGCTATGCCAGCGACAAGCCGAAGCTGACCCGCTGGTCTGATAACGTGCGTATTCTCGAGCTGCTGGCGCAGAACGACATCATGGATGAGGAGGAAGCGCGTGCCTTAACGCACGCGTACACTACCTTGCGTGATGCGCTCCATCATCTGGCCCTGCAGGAGCTGCCGGGACACGTGGCGCCAGAGGCCTTCAGCCGGGAGCGTGAACAGGTCAGCGCCAGCTGGCAGAAGTGGCTGATGGCTTAACTATAAAATCGGGTGTGCTATTATCGCGCGCAAAGTTTGCGTCTCGCAGGAGAGAGTCATGAAAGTAACGCTGCCGGAGTTTGAACGTGCAGGAGTGTTGGTGGTGGGTGATGTGATGCTGGACCGCTACTGGTACGGCCCCACCAGTCGTATTTCCCCGGAAGCCCCGGTGCCGGTGGTGAAGGTGGAAAATATCGAAGAACGTCCTGGCGGCGCGGCAAACGTAGCGATGAACATCGCCTCCCTGGGGGCAACGTCGCGCCTGGTGGGATTGACCGGAATTGATGACGCCGCCCGTGCGCTGAGCCAGGCGCTGGCTAACGTCAATGTGAAGTGCGACTTCGTCTCCGTCCCGACTCACCCGACCATCACCAAACTGCGGGTGCTGTCGCGCAACCAGCAGCTGATCCGCCTCGACTTTGAAGAGGGCTTCTCCGGCGTCGATCCGCAGCCGATGCACGAGCGCATTCAGCAGGCGCTGGGCTCTATTGGCGCGCTGGTCCTTTCGGACTACGCCAAAGGGGCGCTGAGCAGTGTCCAGACCATGATCCGGCTCGCACGTGAAGCGGGCGTGCCGGTGCTGATCGATCCGAAAGGCACCGATTTCGAACGCTACCGCGGCGCGACGTTGCTCACCCCGAACCTCTCTGAGTTTGAAGCGGTGGTAGGCAAGTGTCAGGATGAAGCGGAGATCGTTGAGCGCGGCATGAAGCTCATCGCCGAATTCGAACTGTCGGCGCTGCTGGTGACGCGCTCTGAGCAGGGGATGACGCTGCTGCAGCCGGGACGTCCGCCGCTGCATATGCCGACCCAGGCCCAGGAAGTGTACGACGTGACCGGCGCCGGCGACACGGTGATTGGCGTGCTGGCGGCAACCCTGGCGTCCGGCAACACCCTGGAAGAGGCCTGCTATTTCGCTAACGCCGCGGCGGGCGTGGTGGTCGGTAAGCTGGGTACCTCCACGGTTTCCCCTGTCGAGCTGGAAAACGCGGTCCGTGGCCGGGCTGAGACCGGCTTCGGAGTGATGAGCGAAGAGGAACTCAAACAGGCGGTTGCGGCAGCGCGCAAGCGCGGCGAGAAAGTGGTGATGACCAACGGCGTCTTCGACATTCTGCATGCAGGCCATGTCTCCTATCTGGCGAATGCGCGCAAGCTGGGCGACCGTCTGATCGTGGCGGTTAACAGCGATGCCTCCACCAAACGTCTGAAAGGCGAAACCCGTCCGGTGAACCCGCTGGAACAGCGGATGATCGTGCTGGGGGCGCTGGAGGCCGTCGACTGGGTGGTCTCCTTCGAAGAAGATACCCCGCAGCGCCTGATCGCTGGCATCCTGCCGGACCTGCTGGTGAAAGGCGGCGACTATAAACCGGAACAGATCGCCGGCAGCGAAGAGGTCTGGGCGAACGGTGGGGAAGTGCTGGTGCTCAACTTTGAAGATGGTTGCTCGACCACCAATATTATTAAGAAAATACAAAAAGATAGCGAAAAATAACCTTTTCGTTATTCACCCGCCTGGGCGGTGAAGCTCTACGGCCTGCGATAGCGATATCGCGGGCCGTTTTTATTTAATGATGTGGAAAATGATTTGGCGCAATAAATAATCAGATTGAGCGCATTTTTCGTACAAAACGCGCTAGGGTAAGGATAAATACTGAAGTGAGTAAAAGGCATATGACTGATCAGAACATCCACCGCTGAAGGAGTATGCGCATGAACCATAACGATATGTATTCAATGAAGAATTTTGATTTCCTGGCGCGGAGTTTCGCCAGAATGCACGCCCAAGGCCAGCCAGTTGATCTTCAGGCCATTGTCGGCAATATGGATGAAGAACATCGTGAATGGTTTTGCCAGCGCTATGAACTGTACTGTCGCCAGGTGAGTAACCAGGTGGAAGCCGCGCACTAAGCCAAACGCCAAACGGGCCCCTGAGGGCCCGTTTTTTTACTGCTGCTCTTCGCTGCCAGGCGTCGGCGCCGGGCGGTTTTCGAGGTCATTCAGACGCTGCTCCAGCAACGCCAGTTTTTCGCGGGTCCGCAGCAGCACCTGGGTCTGCACATCAAACTCTTCGCGGCTAACCAGATCCAGACGGGTCAGCTGCGACTGCAGCGCCTGACGGATTTTCTTCTCAACATCCTCACCCAGATCGCGAAGTCCTTTTGGCATCGACTCATGGACCTGGCGGGCGATTTGTTCAATTTTTTTCGGGTCAATCATGGTGGTTTCCTGCTCGGGTCGGATGATTGATCATTGTAGTGCGAACCTGGCCGCCTATAAACCAGAAATGTTTGAAGCTTATGCATTGCCGAGGATAGTCAATAGCGTTATAGTTATCTCGCTTATTCTCAGGGCGGGGCGAAATTCCCCACCGGCGGTAAATCAACCATCGCGTTGAAAGCCCGCGAGCGCTTCCCGTGACCACGGGAAGGTCAGCAGATCCGGTGTAATTCCGGGGCCGACGGTTAAAGTCCGGATGGGAGAGAGTAACGACACAGTCGGGCCAGAGCCCGCTCGCGTTGACTTTTGCCGCTAAACCGGCACTCCTAAGACTGCCCTGATTCTGGTAACCATAATTTTAATGAGGTTTTTTTACCATGAATCAGACGCTCCTTTCTTCTTTTGGTACCGCTTTTGAACGTGTGGAACACGCTTTGGACGCCCTGCGCGAAGGTCGCGGTGTGATGGTGCTTGACGATGAAGACCGTGAAAACGAAGGTGATATGATCTTCGCCGCCGAAACCATGACCGTTGAGCAGATGGCGCTGACCATTCGTCACGGCAGCGGCATTGTGTGCCTGTGCCTGACCGAAGATCGCCGCAAACAGCTGGATCTGCCGATGATGGTGGAAAACAACACCAGCGCCTACGGCACCGGCTTTACCGTGACCATCGAAGCGGCCGAAGGTGTGACCACCGGCGTCTCAGCTGCTGACCGCGTTACCACTGTGCGCGCGGCGATTGCCGATGGCGCGAAACCTTCCGATCTCAACCGTCCCGGCCACGTTTTCCCACTGCGTGCGCAGCCGGGTGGCGTACTGACCCGCGGCGGCCACACTGAAGCCACTATCGACCTCGTGACCCTCGCAGGCTTTAAACCAGCGGGTGTGCTGTGTGAGCTGACCAACGACGATGGCACCATGGCGCGCGCGCCGGAATGCATCGCGTTTGCTAAGCAGCACAATATGGCGATCGTCACGATTGAAGATCTGGTGGCCTACCGTCGCGAACATGAGCGTAAAGCCAGCTAATTAGCGGTTTTTGACGCCAGCGAACACAGCCCACCTTGTCGTGGGCTGTGTTGTTTTTGCGCCTCAACCAATGCCCATCGTCTGGAGCACCACCAGGCTTAACCCCATCACCGACATTCCGCACAGGACGCCATAGCTCGGGTTGCTCTGCGGGTCGATCTCTTTTGCCAGCGGCATCAGTTCATCGACCGACAGCGCCACCATAATTCCGGCCACGGCAGCCATGATCGCCCCCATGACCAGCGGTGAGACCAGGCTCCCCAGAATCAGCCACGCCAGCACGCCGCCCAAAATCTCCGCCATGCCGGAAAGCCCGGCCCAGAGCACCGCCTTGCTGCGCGAGCCTGTGGCGGCATACACCGGTCCGGCAACCGCCAGTCCTTCAGGAATATTGTGCAGGGCGACGGCAAGGGCGACCCCCATGCCAAGCTCCAGGTTGTTGCTGGCCGTGACATAGGTGGCGATCCCTTCCGGGAAGTTATGCAGGCTGATCCCCAGCGTCAGAAGAATTGCGGTGCGACGTAAATTGCGCGGGCGCGGCGTGGCGGAAGTCATCAGATCCTGCGGGTGAGCGTGCGGCAGCAGACGGTCGAGGCCAAAATAGCCCAGCAAACCGATAACAAACATGCCGTAACCGATCAGCGGCGAAATCTGCTCGGTAGCCAGCGCCGCCGGCAGCATTTCCATCAAGGAAATCAATAGCATGATCCCGGCGGCAAAGCCGAGAGAGAAGCCAAGTAGCCGATTAGAAGGTTTTTGGCCAATCACACCGAATATGGCACCAATAAATGTTGCGCTGCCAGCTAACAGTGTCAATATTAAGGGGGATGACATCACTTCTCTCCCGGTAATAATAAGTGCATACGCGTATATTGCCTGAGGACGTGCGTGGACGACACGCCTCTTTACCGCTAATTACATTCAAATTTTCTGACGATCATCATCATGGTTATCTGAGTTTATCCTGGCGCAAAAGCGCGTAATGTGAACACATTATATTGACTCACTAAGGATATCATCATGTCCCGTACCCGAATGCCCGCGTTGTTTCTCGGCCATGGTAGCCCAATGAACGTGCTGGAAGACAACATTTATACCCGTGCCTGGGCACACCTGGGCGAAACTCTGCCGCGTCCGAAAGCGATCGTGGTGGTCTCTGCGCACTGGTTCACGCGCGGTACGGGCGTAACGGCGATGGAGGCCCCGAAGACCATTCATGACTTCGGCGGTTTTCCGCAGGCGCTGTATGACACGCATTACCCGGCACCGGGTTCCCCGGCGCTGGCGCAACGGTTGGTTGACCTGCTCTCGCCGGTGCCGGTCACTCTCGATAGAGAAGCCTGGGGATTTGATCATGGCTCGTGGGGCGTGCTGATTAAAATGTATCCGCAGGCGGATATTCCGATGGTCCAGCTCAGCATCGACAGCACCAAACCGCCGGCCTGGCATCTCGAAATGGGGCGGAAGCTGGCCTCGCTGCGCGATGAAGGCATTATGCTGGTGGCCAGCGGCAACGTGGTACATAACCTGCGCACCGCCCGCTGGCATGGCGAGAACACGCCGTATCCTTGGGCAGAGTCCTTCAATAACTACGTCAAGGCGAATCTGCAGTGGCAGGGGCCGGACGATCAGCACCCGCTGGTCAACTATCTGGCGCACGAGGGGGGCTCGCTCTCCAACCCAACGGCAGATCATTTCCTGCCGCTGCTGTACGTGCTGGGGGCGTGGGATGGCGTTGAAGCGATCACGATCCCGGTGGATGGTATCGAGATGGGCTCGCTAAGTATGCTGTCGGTGGTGGTTGGCGCCTGATAAGATTGCGCTCCGGCGACGGTACCGTCCGTCACCGGAGCGCGACATTATTCGACGAAAATGTGCGGATAGAAGCGCGACAGATCCTGGGTGATCAGCGCCCGGTCTTCGCGAATACCGATCCCGGCTGGCTGGTCGTTAATCAGCCAGCTGCCAATCAGCGTATAGCTATCGCCAAACTTCGGCAGCGGGTAAAACGCCTGCACGATGGTGCCTTCTTCCCCGTACGGGCCTTCTACTGCTTCCACCACTTTGCCATTTTCAACGATCGACACGTTAGCGCCTTCGCGGGAGAAGATCGGTTTAATGACGTACTTCTCCATCTCCGGGTGAGCATCTTCGCTGAAGTAGGCCGCCAGCAGATTAGGGTGATTGGGAAACATCTCCCACAGCATCGGCAGCAGCGCCTTGTTGGAGATAATGCTTTTCCACGCCGGCTCCAGCCAGCGGACGCCAGCGTCTTCCAGCTTGGTGGAGAACATCTCCCGCAGCATAAACTCCCACGGATAGAGCTTGAACAGATTGCCAATCACCTGATCCTGCAGATCGGTAAACTGGCCTTTTTCGCCCAGACCGATATCTTCGATATAGAGGAATTCCGTCGCCAGGCCTGCTTCGGCGGCGCAGTCCTGCAGATACTGTACGGTACCGCGATCTTCAACGGTATCGCGGCAGCAGGCCATATGCAGCAGCTGGAAGCCAAACTGCTCGCGTAGCTCGCCGAAGCGTTCGATCAGCTTTTCCTGCAAACTGTTGAACTGATCGCTGCCCGCCGGCAGCTTGCCGGCGTTGAGCTGATCTTCCAGCCAGATCCACTGGAAGAAGGCTGCTTCATACAGCGAGGTCGGCGTGTCGGCGTTGTTCTCCAGCAGCTTCGGCTCGCCGACGCCATCCCAGGCCAGGTCGAGACGCGAGTAGAGCGACGGCTGGTTGGTTTTCCATGACTGACGCACAAAACCCCAGGTGTGTTTAGGGATGCGGAATTTGGTCATCAGCTCATCGCTGGCGATCACTTTTTCCACCACCTGGAGGCACATCTGATGTAGCTCAGCGGTGACCGCTTCGAGCTTTTCCACCTGCGCGAGGGTCAGTTTGTAATACGCCTCTTCGCTCCAGTAGGGCTCGCCGTACATGGTATGGAAGTTGAAACCGTATTCGGTCGCTTTCTCGCGCCAGTCCGGGCGCTCGGTAATACTGACTCTTTCCATGTTGCTTAGCCGCCCATTGAGCGAGAAGAGGACGTTGAGCCTGCGGCGCTACGCTGCATAGTCGACTGTTTCGCTACCGACTCGCCAAAGCCGCCGCGGGTGACGGTGGTGGTGGTGGCTGGCTTCGGCGCCATCGCGGTTTTCGGCACGTTCATGGTGCGGCCCGGCTGGGCGGCGCCATAGCTCTTGCCGCTGGCGTCAGTGTACTGACCGTAGGCCGGGCTGGCCGGGTTTTTCGAGCTGAACAGCGGCTGCTGTTGCGCCATGCCACCGCCCATCAGGCGGCCCATCATGTAGCCGGCCATCAGCGGCATCCAGAAGCTGCCGCTGCTTTGCGCCTGCGCCTGGTTTTCCGGGGCGACGCCCGCCTGGGCTGGCGTCTGCTGGCACTGGCCTTCGCCAAACTCGGCGACGCAGTCTTCGCGGGTGGCATACTTCGGCGCGGTGCGCTCAGCCTCTTTTACCGCGTTGGTGTAGGCCGTGGTGCATTCGGCTGCTTTGCCCGGGTTGGCGGCGGAGCAGTCATCGGCGTTCTGGTACAGCGACACCGTTTCGTCGCTTTTTTCGCAACCGGCGAGCATAAAGACCGCGGTGACGGCCAGCGCGACCGGCGTCAGATGGCGTGCGCTCCAGCTTTTGCGGAACGACGAATGATTAATATTTTTTGTCCGTTTCATATTTGTCTTCCAGGACCCAGTGGTATGGCGTGTGTTAACGCTCAGGATAGAGGATGAGTGGTGGAAAATGAAGCGAAGAGGGGCGCTAAGCGAGGGATCTTTACGTTGCCTTACGTTTAACGCATCGCCTGCCCGACGGACAGGCGATGTGCATCACAGTATGAGAATTACTGACGGAACGGATTGCTGCCGCTGCTCTGGGTGGTCCGTGCAGACGCCGGCTTCACCGCAGCGGTAGTGTTGCCGTAGCCATCAGCGGTGGCATCCTGTTGCGGATTTTCCGGCGCAACGCTATCTGCGGAGGTAGAGATGGGTTTACCCAGCGTGTTGTTCAGGGCGACCAGATCCTGCTCGTTCAGAGTACCTAACGCCGACTTGATGTTCAGCTCGTTGATCAGGTAGTTGTAACGCGCATTAGAGAGCTGCTGCTTGGCATTGTACAGCGTGGTAGTGGCGTCGAGGACGTCAACGATGGTACGCGTACCCACCGAGTAGCCTGCTTCCATAGCATCCAGGGAGCTTTGCGCAGAGACTACCGCCTGTTTGTAGGCGTTGATGCTGCTGATGGAGGCATTCACGTTGTTAAATGACGAGCGTACGGTCTGCACGACGCTGCGGTGAGCGCTTTCCAGCTGCTCGCTGGCGCCGACGAAGTTGTACTGCGCCTGTTTGACCTGCGAGGTCACCGCGCCGCCCTGATACAGTGGCAGAGAGAAGTTCAGGCCGATTTGGTTCTGCCCGACGTCGCTGTCGTTGTAGGCGAGCGGGGTATTGGTTTTCGAACCGTTATATCGCGTATTCGAAACGCCGGTAGAAGCGGAAAGGTTCAGGGTCGGCAAATGGCCGTCCTGCGCCTGACGAATCTGCTCGCGGGCCAGGTCCTGGCTCAGACGCGCCTGCAGCAGCGACAGGTTGCGGTTCTCCGCTTCCTTCAGCAGGGCGTTGACCGCCTGCGGCTTATTGGTCTTGAAGCCGTTCACGTTCAGGGAAGCGAGCTCCGGATAGTAGTTACCGGTGACCTGGCGCAGCTCTTCGACAGCGTTGTCGAGATCGTTACGCGCGGTGACTTCGTTCGCCAGCACGGCGTCGTATTGTGAACGGGCGTTTTGCACGTCGGTGATCGCCACCAGGCCTACGTTAAAGCGCTGCGTGGTTTGATCCAACTGGCGGTAAATGGCCTGTTTCTGCGCTTCGGTATAGGAGAGCGTGTCGATGGCAGCCAGCACTTTAAAATAGGCCGTCGCGGTATTCAGAATCAGCGTTTGCTGATCGGTCTGATACGTGACATCCTGAATCCCTGCCGTTTTTTCCTGCAGCGTCAGGGCGCGCCATTTCGACATATCAAACAGAACCTGCGTTAACTGCAGCGAACCGCTGGTGACGTTAGAGTTGACGCCGTTGCTGTCGCGATAGCCATTGGTATAGGTATAATCCGCTCCCAGCCCAAGCTGAGGCAGTAATGGACTGCGCGCTTCGTTGATCTTTTCGAACGCGGCGTCACGATCGGCTGCCGATTTACGCAGATCGGGGTTGCTGATGCGTGCCTGCTGGTAAACCTGAAGCAGGTTTTCCGCCTGGCTCATGGCGCTGAACCCGGTCAGGCTCAGGCCGATAAGAATGGGGAGCAATTTCTTCATTTGCATTCCTTGTTGTGAAGCATTTAGCGCTGGTCTAATTCTAAGAAAAATTCCGCTGATTGTATCGATTCTGCCGCCGTAAAAAGTTGGCGTTACGTGCCATCCGGCGGTAATTTGCACCAATCTAACATACGGACCGTAAAACGGTAGCCAAACGGTTTGGAAATCCCTATTTTCAGATTCGCAGGACATGACAATGAACAAACCCACGCAGCAGGGAATTACCTTCTCCAAAAATGATGTAGAAATTATTGCACGCGAAACGCTATATCGTGGTTTTTTTTCGCTCGATTTATACCGTTTTCGCCACCGCCTGTTCAACGGCGGCATGAGCGGCGAAATCACCCGTGAAATTTTTGAGCGCGGGCACGCCGCCGTCTTGCTACCCTTTGACCCGGTGCGCGACGAAGTGGTGCTCGTCGAACAAATTCGTATTGCCGCCTATGATACCAGCGAGAGCCCGTGGCTGCTCGAAATGGTCGCTGGCATGATCGAAGCAGGGGAAACGGTGGAAGACGTTGCCCGTCGGGAAGCACTGGAGGAGGCCGGGCTTGAAGTTGGGCGGACGAAACCAATATTAAGCTATCTGGCCAGTCCTGGCGGCACCAGTGAACGGTTATCGATCCTGGTGGGTGAAGTTGATGCATCGACGGCAAAAGGCATTCACGGCCTGGCCGAGGAAAACGAGGATATTCGGGTGCATGTGGTGAGCCGGGAGCAGGCTTACCAGTGGATAGAAGAGGGGAAAATCGACAACGCAGCCTCTGTCATCGCCTTGCAATGGCTGCAATTGCATTATCACAATTTACGAAACGAGTGGACAAAATGAAGCGTTATACACCTGACTTCCCGGAGATGATGCGCCTGTGCGAGACCAACTTCGCGCAGTTGCGCCGCCTGTTGCCGCGAACGGATGCAGCGGGTGATAAGGTAAGCTATCAGGTGGGAAGCGCGCAGTATCGGTTAACGATAGTTGAATCGACCCGCTACACTACTCTGGTGGCGATAGAACAGACCCTGCCAGCGGTGAGCTACTGGAGCCTGCCGTCGATGACCGTTCGCCTCTACCATGATGCCATGGTGGCCGAAGTGTGTTCGAGTCAGCAGATCTTTCGCTTCAAAGCGCGGTATGATTATCCTAATAAAAAGTTGCATCAACGCGACGAAAAGCATCAAATTAACCAGTTTCTGGCCGACTGGCTGCGTTACTGTTTAGCACATGGAGCGATGGCGATTCCGGTTTGTTAGCGTCGTTAAACCTAAGGACACCATTTGGAAAGCCTGTTAAACCTACCTCTGGCTGGTGAGGCCAGAGTCAGGATCTTACAAATTACTGATACTCACCTGTTTGCTGAAAAACATGAAACGTTGTTAGGCATTAATACCTGGGAAAGTTATCAGGCCGTACTGTCGGCTATTCATGCCTCACAGCGTCCATGCGATTTAATTGTCGCAACAGGCGATCTGGCGCAGGACCACTCTTCCGCGGCCTATCAGCATTTTGCTGAGGGTATCGCGAGTTTTGCTGCACCCTGCGTCTGGCTACCAGGCAACCATGATTTCCAGCCGGCGATGTACAGCACGCTGCAGGAGTCGGGTATTTCCCCGGCCAAGCGCGTGTTTCTCGGCGACCACTGGCAGATCCTGCTACTCGACAGCCAGGTGTTTGGCGTTCCCCATGGGGAACTGAGCGACTTCCAGCTAGAGTGGCTTGAACAGAAACTGGCGGAAGCGCCGGAGCGCTATACCTTACTCCTGTTACATCACCATCCGCTACCGGCCGGCTGTAGCTGGCTGGATCAACATAGCTTGCGCAACGCCGGTGCGCTGGACAGCGCGCTGAGCGCCTGGCCGCGGGTGAAGCACCTGCTGTGCGGCCATATTCATCAGGAGCTTGACCTGGACTGGAATGGTCGGCGCATGATGGCGACGCCGTCGACCTGCGTCCAGTTCAAACCGCACTGCGCCAACTTCACCCTTGATACGGTGTCGCCGGGCTGGCGCTGGCTGGAGCTGCATCCTGACGGGACGCTGACCACCGAAGTGTGCCGGCTGGAAGGCGCCGAGTTCCACCCGGATATTGCTTCAGAAGGCTACTGATGGCGACGCTCCTTTATCTGCACGGCTTTAACAGCTCTCCGCGCTCGGCGAAGGCGATGGCGTTAAAGACCTGGCTGTCGCAGCACTATCCCGACATCACCATGGTGGTGCCGGAGCTGCCGCCTTATCCGGCGGAAACGGCGGAGTTGCTGGAGTCCATTGTGCTGGAGCACGGCGGCGAACCGCTGGGGGTCGTAGGGTCGTCGCTGGGCGGCTACTACGCGACCTGGCTGTCGCAGTGCTTTATGCTGCCGGCGGTGGTGGTTAACCCGGCGGTGCGGCCGTTTGAACTACTAAACAATTTTCTCGGCCACAATGAGAATCCATACACCGGGCAACAATATGTGCTAGAGTCTCGCCATATTTACGATCTCAAAGTCATGCAAATCGACCCGCTCGAAGCGCCGGATTTACTCTGGTTGCTGCAGCAGACCGGGGATGAAGTGCTTGATTACCGCCAGGCCGTTCATTACTACGCCTCCTGCCGGCAGACGGTGGAGGAGGGCGGTAATCACGCATTTGTCGGCTTTGACGATCATTTCACCCAGATTATCGAATTTCTCGGCCTGCGCTAAACGGCCCTGAACGACCTACGAATACACACCATGACGCAATCTTCATATAATGCTGATGCCATTGAGGTACTCACCGGGCTTGAGCCGGTGCGCCGCCGTCCGGGCATGTATACCGACACCACCCGTCCTAACCATCTTGGTCAGGAAGTTATTGATAACAGTGTGGATGAAGCGCTGGCAGGCCACGCCAAACGCGTGGAAGTTATCCTTCATGCCGACCAGTCTCTCGAAGTGATCGACGACGGGCGCGGGATGCCGGTCGACATCCACCCGGAAGAGGGGGTGCCGGCGGTTGAGCTTATCCTCTGCCGGCTGCATGCGGGTGGTAAGTTTTCCAATAAAAACTACCAGTTTTCCGGCGGCCTGCACGGGGTGGGGATCTCGGTGGTCAACGCCCTGTCAAAACGGGTGGAAGTTAACGTGCGCCGCGATGGTCAGGTCTACAGCATCGCTTTTGAAAACGGTGAGAAAGTAGAAGACCTGCACGTCACTGGCACCTGCGGCAAACGCAACACCGGGACCAGCGTCCATTTCTGGCCGGACGAAAGTTTCTTCGACAGCCCGCGCTTTTCCGTTTCACGTCTGACCCACCTGTTAAAAGCGAAAGCGGTGCTGTGCCCGGGCGTGGAAATTGTTTTCCGCGACCAGGTTAACAACAGCGAACAGAGCTGGTGCTATGCCGATGGCCTTAACGACTACCTGAGCGAAGCGGTGAATGGCCTGCCGCTGCTGCCGGAAAAACCGTTTGTCGGCACTTTCTCCGGCGAGACGGAGGCAGTGGACTGGGCGCTGCTGTGGCTGCCGGAAGGGGGCGAACTGCTGACCGAAAGCTACGTCAACCTGATCCCGACCATGCAGGGGGGGACGCACGTCAACGGCCTGCGCCAGGGGCTGCTGGACGCAATGCGTGAGTTCTGCGAGTACCGTAATATCCTGCCGCGCGGCGTGAAGCTGTCAGCGGAAGATATCTGGGATCGCTGCGCCTACGTGCTGTCGGTGAAGATGCAGGATCCGCAGTTCGCCGGACAGACCAAAGAGCGTCTGTCGTCGCGCCAGTGCGCGGCGTTCGTCTCCGGCGTGGTGAAAGATGCCTTCAGCCTGTGGCTGAACCAGAACGTACAGGCTGCAGAGCAACTGGCAGAAATGGCTATTGCCAGCGCCCAACGTCGTCTGCGCGCCGCCAAAAAAGTGGTACGTAAAAAGCTGACCAGCGGTCCGGCGCTGCCGGGGAAACTGGCGGATTGTACCGCCCAGGACCTGAATCGCACCGAACTGTTCCTCGTCGAAGGGGACTCGGCGGGCGGCTCAGCCAAGCAGGCGCGCGATCGCGAATATCAGGCGATCATGCCGCTGAAAGGCAAGATCCTTAATACCTGGGAAGTCTCTTCCGATGAAGTGTTAGCTTCGCAAGAAGTGCACGACATTTCGGTGGCGATTGGTATTGACCCGGATAGCGATGATTTAAGCCAGCTGCGCTACGGCAAAATTTGTATTCTGGCGGATGCTGACTCCGATGGCCTGCACATTGCCACCCTGCTGTGCGCGCTGTTCGTAAGACATTTCCGTACCCTGGTGAAAGAGGGGCACGTCTACGTGGCGCTGCCGCCGCTGTACCGTATCGATCTTGGTAAAGAGGTCTACTACGCGCTGACGGAAGAAGAAAAAACTGGCGTGCTGGAGCAGCTGAAGCGCAAGAAGGGCAAGCCAAACGTCCAGCGCTTTAAAGGTCTCGGTGAGATGAACCCGATGCAGCTACGGGAAACCACCCTTGACCCGAATACCCGCCGCCTGGTGCAGCTGGTGATAAGCGATGAGGACGAGCAGCAGACCACGGCGATGATGGATATGCTGCTGGCCAAGAAGCGTTCCGAAGACCGTCGCAACTGGCTGCAGGAGAAGGGCGATATGGCGGATCTGGACGTATAAGTCCGGACGAGCGCCAAACGTAAAAGGGAGCCTTTGGCTCCCTTTTTCATTGCAATACTGAATCGGCGGACTTAAACGCCAGCCTGCAGGATACGGATGGTGGTTTCCAGCACATCGCCTTTGACCGCTTCCGACCAGGCTTTCATGTGTGGCGTCTGCAGGTGTGCTTCAAGATGGGCGACGCTTTCCCACAGCTCCACCATGACGATAGAGTCGGGGGCCGTGGTCTGGAAGCTGACGCCGGCGGCATGATCTACCATGGGCGCATAGCCGTGACAGCCGGCCTCCTGCAAAACGGTCGGAATGATTTTCGCGAACTGATCGAGAACCGCCTGGCGGTGGTGTTGGCCCGGGCGGGTACGGATTTCTGCAATCACTGTTAACATGGTTAACTCAACTCCTTCTGTGTGGATCTCGTCATACTCCAGGTTCGAATAACTCGAAATATGTAGAGCTAGACCTCTAGTTAACCAAAAATTTCCGCCAGATGCTTGCGATATTCTGCGATATACCGTGGGACATCGGGCATTTTAATCACGTCGTTGGCGATAAAGGTCGGCAACGCCTCCATGCCGAGGAACTGATTGGCTTTATGGAACGGCAGGTAAACGCCGTCAACGCCGACGCCGTGGAAGAACTGCTCTTTGTCGGTGAAGGCTTCCATCGGCGCGTTCCAGGTCAGAGAAAGCATATATTTTTTCCCCTGCACCAGGCCGCCGGAGCCATATTTTTTGCTGGCGTCGGAGCGGGTACGGCCATCGCTGGCGTACAGCGAGCCGTGGCCTTCGGTAAAGACATCATCCATATATTTCTTCACCGTCCACGGAGCGCCCATCCACCAGCCCGGCATCTGCCAGATCACCACATCGGCCCACAGGAAATTCTGCACTTCTTCTTTTACGTCGTACTCGCTTTCGGCGCGAACGCTTTTAACATCGTGTCCGGCGTCGCGTAGATAACTCTCCGCGACCTCGGTCAGGGTGTCGTTCAGCTGGCCATTAGAGTGTGCGAACTTTTTCGCCCCATTGATAATCAGGATGTTGCTCATTTTTTACCCTCACATATGAAAATTTGCCACCGATCTTACCCCGCGAAGCGGGGCAGTAAAATGAGCAAAATGTGCAAAGTCTTTTGCCAAATGTGCAATAATCTCGCTACCAGTACACGCGGGCTTCGAAGCCGCCGTCGCGCGCGTTGGCGAAAACAACCTGCATGCCGTGCAGCGAGGCGATGCGCCGGACGATCGACAAGCCCAGGCCGCTGCCCGGCGCCTCCTGCCCCGGCGGGCGATAAAAACGCTCGCCAATGCGTGAGAGCGCCTGCGGGCTAATGCCTGCGCCGTTATCGCGCACCCGGAACTCGCGGGCGTTGAGCGTGATATCGACTTGACTGCCGCGCGGGCTATAGCGCACCGCGTTATCCAGCAGGTTGCGCACCAGCAGACTGAGCAGCAGCGGCTGGCCGGTGCGGACGATATTGCTGGCATTGAGATGCAGGCGTAGCTCAATGCCGGATTGCTGTGCCGGGTGGTACATTTCCATCACCGCTGACTGTAACAGGTCATCAAGCGCGATCTTCTGCACGTCGTCCAGCTGGGCGAACGAATCCAGCCGCGACAGCGTCAGCAGTTGATCCACCAGCCGGGTGGCGCGATCGATCCCCTGGTGAAGCTGGGCCAGCGCTTTCTCACGCCCTTCTGCATCGTCCATAGAGAGCTGGGCGACTTCAGTCTGTACCTTCAGCGCTGCCAGCGGGCTGCGTAACTCATGGGCGGCATCCGAGGTAAAGCGACGCTCGCGCAGCATGGCGTCATGGGTGCGCTGGAACAGCTGGTTCAGAGCCTCGACCAGCGGGCGGACTTCGGAGGGGATCTTCTCCACACTGAGCGATTCCGCTGAGTCTGGTGCGCGCAGGCGCAGCGTACGCGCCAGATTTTTCAACGGCGCCAGTTCGCGGCTTAATAACACGATAAGTAGTACGAACATCAGCGGCAGAGCGATCATCCACGGGGTCAGCTGCGAGGTCACGATATCCATTGCCATTTCGCGCCGGTAATCCCACTCCTGACCGACGGCGATGCGGTGGCGGCCATCGGCGGTGGTTAACCACAGGAAACGCCACTCGTCATCGTCGTCACGCAGATAGCCATTGCTGAACCCCTCGCGCTGCGAATTCCACTGAATATCTTCTCCGTTCTCACCGTCGTTAAGCACCATGTTGCCGTCGCGGGTGAAGATGGCGAACGCCAGCGCGTCGTCGTCGATGTGACCGTGGCGTACTTTTTTCTTTTCTCCGAGCGAGGGTGGGGCGCGAAGTTCATCGAAATGCATGGCGCTCAGGCGGCGGGCGAACAGCAACTGCTGGGTATCAAACAGCTTATCCAGTTTTTTGCTGGTTTGCTGCCAGGCGATCACGCTGGCCACTCCCCAGGCGGCCGCGGTGAGCACAGCAAAAAGCAGCGTCAGGCGCAGGCGCAGGCTCAGGCGGACAAGTCGTTTCATGCATCACCCAGGGTATAGCCGATGCCGTGGACGGTGCGGATAAAGTCGCTGCCGAGCTTGCGGCGCAGGTGATGGACGTGAACTTCCACGGCGTTGCTGGAGACCTCGTCGTCCCAGGTGTAGAGCTTTTCTTCGATAAGCTTACGCGGCAGTACGCGACCAGCATTTCGCAGCAGCAGTTCCAGCAGGGCGAACTCTTTCGGCTTTAGCACCAGGCTCTCGCCGTCGAGGCTGGCGGTTAAGCGGTTCGGGTCGAGGCTCACCTTGCCGTGGCGCAGCTCGCTGCTGCTCTGGCCGTGAGCGCGGCGGATCAACGCTTCGAGGCGCGCCGCCACCTCAATCAGGGCGAAAGGTTTGCACAGGTAGTCATCTGCGCCCAGGCGCAGGCCCTCCACTCTCTGGTTAAGGGCATCGCGGGCGGTGAGGATCAGCACCGGCTCATGGCGGCCTTTGTCGCGCCATTCGCGCAGAATATCGAGGCCATCGATGCCGGGCAGGGTGAGGTCAAGGATTGCGGCGTCGTAGGGGGCGCTGTATAGGGCGTTCTTGCCCTCCAGCCCGGCGGTAAACCAGTCAATGCTAAAGCCCATTTTGCTCAGCCCGACCTTGATGCCGTCGCCGATAAGCTTGTCATCTTCCACCAGTAATATGCGCATGTTTCCCTCCAACGATCCTGTTTCCTTGCGCAGTAAACCGCGTTGAAGCGGGGAATGTACAGCATTAAAATTTCTTTTTTCCGCTTAAGAAGTCGTTAAGTTTTGTCGGGCGTAATAGGAGCCATACCAACACAAAAGGGAGAATATAAGATGAAAAAAATTGCTGCGATGACCGCGATTATTGCTTTGGTTTCCATGCCGGTACTGGCCGCCGGGCAGGGGGGATTCACCGGACCGTCTACTACCACTACCACCCAGGCCGGCGGCTTCACCGGGCCGAGCGGCGCGGTGACCACCGTGGCAAACGCCAAGTCGCTGCGTGATGACACCTGGGTGACCCTGCGCGGTAAAATCGTCGAGCGCATCTCTGATGACCTTTATAAATTCCAGGATGCTTCCGGGGTGATCAATGTCGATATCGACCACAAGCGCTGGAACGGCGTGACCGTTGGCCCGCAGGACACAGTAGAAATTCAGGGGGAAGTCGATAAGGACTGGAACTCGGTAGAAATCGACGTTAAACAGATCCGTAAAATCGCGCCATAAGTCTCCGTCGGATAAGCGCAAGATCGGTCAGGAACCGCGATCCTCGCTCTGTCAGAGTATGTCGCGAGGAGGAGACGATGAACGATATTAAGGCCAGCCCGGCGTATGTCGGGCGCTTCCAGCGCGTCTGTAGGTACATTGCGCGCCATCTTGATGAGCCGCTGTCGCTGGAGACGCTGAGCGCGATAGCGCACAGTTCGCCTTACCATTTTCACCGGCAATTTAGCGCTTATACCGGCATTCCATTGTACCGGTATATTCAGTGGTTGCGTCTGCGACGCGCCTGTTGGCGCCTGGCGTTTAACCCCCGCGATAAAGTCATCGATATTGCCCTTGATGCCGGCTTTCAGAATGCGGAGTCGTTCAGTCGTGCCTTCCGTACCGCGTTTGACCAAAGCCCGACCCAATTCCGTCAACAACCGGACTGGGCCGAGTGGCATCGACGCGTACCGAAACATACGCTACAGGAGCAAACGTCGATGGACGTCAACATTCTTTCGTTCCCCACCACCCGGATAGCCGTACTGCAACATCGCGGCAGCCCGGACCTTGTCAACGCCACCGCCGCGCGTTTTATCGCCTGGCGTAAGACGAGCGGATTATCGCCCGTCGCCACCAGCGATACCTGGGGGATCGCCTGGGACGATCCGCAGACTACCCCGCAGGAGGCATTTCGTTTTGATATCTGCGGTACGGTCGCTGGGCCGGTCGGTGAAAACGCCTTTGGCGTGATTAACGGCGAAATCCCCAGCGGACGCTGCGCCGTCGTGCGCCATCACGGCTCGCTGGACACGCTGGCGAACAGCGTTTGGTTTCTCTATCGCGACTGGTTACCCGCTTCAGGCGAGACGTTACGGGATTTTCCGGTGTACTTCCGTTACCTCAATTTTGTCCATGAGGTGGCTGAGCATGAACTGCAAACCGATATTTATCTGCCGCTGGCCTGATTAAGCGTGACGGAATCCTCAGCCGATCTCACGGCCTGTGACTCAGGGCGTGAGATCGGGTATTATCGCGGGTAGTTTTGCCGTCCGAACGGTCGGTACCCAGATTGAGGATCCACGATTAATGAGCGATATGGCAGAGCGCCTTGCGCTGCATGAATTTACGGAAAATGCTTACCTGAACTACTCCATGTACGTGATCATGGACAGGGCATTACCGTTTATTGGCGATGGCTTAAAACCGGTCCAGCGTCGCATCGTCTATGCGATGTCCGAGCTGGGGCTGAATGCCAGCGCCAAATTCAAAAAGTCCGCCCGCACCGTCGGCGACGTACTGGGTAAATATCACCCGCACGGCGACAGCGCCTGCTATGAAGCGATGGTGCTGATGGCGCAGCCGTTCTCTTACCGCTACCCGCTGGTAGACGGCCAGGGGAACTGGGGGGCGCCGGACGATCCGAAATCCTTCGCGGCGATGCGTTACACCGAGTCCCGCCTGTCGAAATACGCCGAACTGCTGCTCAGCGAACTGGGGCAGGGCACCGTCGATTGGGTACCAAACTTTGACGGTACGCTGCAGGAGCCGAAAATGCTGCCTGCGCGCCTGCCGAACATCCTGCTGAACGGCACCACTGGCATCGCGGTGGGCATGGCGACCGATATTCCGCCGCACAACCTGCGTGAAGTGGCGAAAGCGGCGATTACGCTGATTGAGCAGCCGAAAACGACCCTCGACGAACTGCTGGATATCGTTCAGGGGCCGGATTTCCCGACCGAGGCGGAGATCATCACCTCGCGGGCGGAAATTCGCAAAATCTACCAGAACGGACGCGGCTCAGTGCGCATGCGCGCGGTGTGGAGTAAAGAGGACGGCGCGGTGGTGATCAGCGCGCTGCCGCATCAGGTCTCCGGCGCCAAAGTGCTGGAGCAGATTGCGGCACAGATGCGCAATAAAAAGCTGCCGATGGTTGACGATCTGCGCGACGAATCGGACCACGAAAACCCGACCCGTCTGGTGATTGTCCCGCGCTCCAACCGGGTGGATATGGAACAGGTGATGAACCACCTGTTCGCCACCACCGATCTGGAGAAGAGCTACCGCATCAACCTCAATATGATTGGCCTCGACGGACGCCCGGCGGTGAAAAACCTGCTGGAGATCCTCAGCGAGTGGCTGGTGTTCCGTCGCGATACCGTGCGTCGCCGTCTGAATCATCGGTTAGAGAAAGTGCTGAAGCGCCTGCATATCCTTGAAGGTTTGCTGGTGGCGTTTCTCAATATCGATGAAGTGATTGAGATCATCCGCACCGAAGATGAACCGAAGCCAGCCCTGATGTCGCGTTTTGGCATCAGCGAAACCCAGGCGGAAGCGATTCTCGAATTAAAGCTGCGCCACCTCGCCAAACTGGAAGAGATGAAGATCCGCGGCGAGCAGAGCGAGCTGGAAAAAGAGCGCGACCAGCTGCAGGCGATTCTGGCGTCTGAACGTAAGATGAACAACCTGCTGAAAAAAGAGCTGCAGGCCGATGCCGATGCCTTCGGCGACGACCGTCGCTCGCCGCTTCACGAGCGTGAAGAAGCGAAAGCGATGAGCGAGCATGACATGCTGCCGTCTGAGCCGGTGACTATCGTCCTGTCGCAGATGGGCTGGGTGCGCAGTGCCAAAGGGCACGACATTGACGCCCAGGGCTTGAGCTATAAGGCGGGCGACAGCTGGAAAGCCTCGGCGAAGGGCAAGAGCAACCAGCCGGTGGTGTTTATCGATACCACCGGGCGCAGTTATGCCATCGATCCGATTACCCTGCCTTCTGCGCGTGGCCAGGGAGAGCCGCTGACCGGTAAGCTGACGCTGCCGCCGGGCGCGACTGTGGAACATATGCTGATGGAAGGCGACGATCAGAAACTGCTGATGGCCTCCGACGCCGGCTACGGTTTTGTCTGCACCTTCAACGATCTGGTGGCGCGCAACCGTGCCGGTAAAGCGCTGATCACCCTGCCTGACAACGCCCACGTGATGCCGCCGTTGGTGATTGAGGATGAGTCCGATATGCTGCTGGCCATCACCGCCGCCGGGCGGATGCTGATGTTCCCGGTTAGCGATCTGCCGCAGCTGTCGAAGGGCAAGGGCAACAAAATCATCAACATTCCTGCGGCGGAAGCCGCCGCCGGCCAGGACGGTCTGGCACATCTGTTTGTCCTGCCGCCGCAGAGTACGCTGACCATTCACGTCGGTAAACGGAAGATCAAACTGCGTCCGGAAGAGCTGCAAAAAGTCACCGGCGAGCGCGGCCGCCGCGGTTCGCTGATGCGCGGGCTGCAGAAGATTGACCGTGTGGAAATTGACTCGCCGCGCCGCGCCGCGGCAGGCGATAGCGAAGAGTAAGCGCGTCTCCTCCCGTCTTTGACGGGAGGAGACGAAAAAATGCCGCAAAATCGTTGTTTATTCAGGCGTTGCGATTAACAATGTCCATCATCAGGGACCCAGGAAGAACGGTCCCGGCCTGCGCAGAACTTGTGAGCCTGCCTTCTGCCAGCAGCGAATAATTCTAAGCGGTTTGGGTTTTAGAGGTAGCTATGCTATTCATTTTTCGAGTAATTTTCGTGGTCATTTATTGCATCGTAGTGTGCGTACTTGGCTGTCTGTACTGCTTGTTCAGCCCGCGTAATCCAAAACACGTTGCCACTTTTGGCCATCTGTTTGGCCGTTTATCTCCGGTATTTGGCCTCAAGGTAGAGCTACGCAAACCTGCCGACGCGGAAAGCTATGGCAACGCGATCTACATCGCTAACCACCAGAACAACTATGATATGGTGACGGCGTCGAATATCGTGCAGGCTCCGACGGTCACCGTCGGTAAAAAGAGCCTGCTGTGGATCCCGTTCTTTGGCCAACTGTACTGGCTGACCGGTAATCTGCTGATTGACCGTAATAATCGAACCAAAGCGCACGGCACCATTGCCGAGGTCGTCAACGCCTTTAAAAAGCGTAAAATTTCGTTCTGGATGTTCCCGGAAGGGACCCGCAGCCGCGGCCGCGGCCTACTGCCGTTTAAAACCGGCGCCTTTCACGCGGCTATTGCCGCCGGGGTACCCATTATTCCGGTGTGTGTCTCGAATACATCGAATAAAATAAAGCTCAATCGCTGGAATAACGGTCTGGTGATTGTGGAAATGCTGCCGCCGGTGGATACCACTCAGTTCGGTAAAGACAACGTGCGCGCGCTGGCGACGCATTGCCGCGAACTGATGGCCGCCAAAATTGCTGAGCTGGACAACGAAGTGGCTGAGCGCGAAGCGGCCGGAAAGCAATAAAACAGGAAACGCCGCCAACGCGTGCGTATTGCTGGCGGGAAACGAATTCCCTTTTTCATTTGTCAGTATGTCATGGAGTTAATATGTCACTCAGTCGGCGTCAGTTTATTAAGGCTTCCGGCGTAGCGCTGTGCGCTGGCGCCGCGCCGCTGAAGGCCCATGCCGCCGGCCAGCAGCCTGCGCTGCCGGTTCCGCCGCTGCTGGAATCCCGTCGCGGCCAGCCGCTATTCCTGACGCTGCAGCGTTCGCACTGGTCATTTACCCCTGGCACCCGCACCCCTGTCTGGGGGATCAATGGCCGCTATATGGGGCCAACGATCCGCGTCTGGAACGGGGACGACGTCAAGCTTATCTACAGCAACCGGCTGACGGAGAACGTGGCGATGACCATCCGCGGTCTGCAGGTGCCTGGCCCGCTGATTGGCGGCGCGGCGCGCATGATGTCGCCGAACGCCGACTGGGCGCCAGTGCTGCCTATCCGCCAGAGCGCGGCGACGCTGTGGTATCAGGCCAACACGCCGAACCGAATGGCGAAACAGGTTTACAACGGTCTGGCGGGTATGTGGCTGGTGGAAGACGAGGTCAGCAAGAATCTACCGATCCCCAATCATTACGGCGTTGATGACTTTCCGGTGATTATTCAGGACAAACGCCTGGATAACTTCGGCACGCCGGAGTATAGCGAACCTGGAAGTGGCGGCTTTGTTGGCGACACACTGTTGGTTAACGGTGTGCAGAGCCCGTATGTCGAAGTGTCGCGCGGCTGGGTGCGTCTGCGACTGCTGAACGCCTCCAATTCCCGGCGCTATCAGCTGCAGATGAGTGATGGCCGGCTGCTGCATGTCATTTCCGGCGACCAGGGGTTCCTGCCGGCGCCGGTTTCGCTCAAGCAGCTGTCGCTGGCCCCAGGGGAACGGCGTGAAATTCTGGTCGATATGACCAACGGTGATGAAGTGTCCATTACCTGTGGCGAAGCGGCGAGCATTGTCGACCGTATCCGCGGCTTTTTTGAACCGTCCAGCATTCTGGTTTCCACGCTGGTGCTGACGCTACGCCCGACCGGACTGCTGCCGCTGGTGACCGACAGTCTGCCGGTGCGTCTGCTACCGACCGAGTTGCTCTCCGGCACGCCAATCCGCAGCCGGGATATCACTCTCGGTGACGATCCGGGCATCAACGGCCAGCTATGGGATCCGCAGCGTATCGATATCACGGCGCAGCAGGGGACCTGGGAGCGCTGGACGGTGCGTGCCGACCGCCCGCAGTCGTTCCATATTGAAGGGGTGATGTTCCAGATCCGAAACGTCAACGGCTCGTCTCCTTTCCCGGAAGATCGCGGCTGGAAGGACACCGTGTGGGTCGATGGGCAGGTTGAGCTGCTGGTCTACTACGCCCAACCGTCGTGGCCGCACTTCCCGTTCCAGTATCTGAGCCAGACGCTGGAGCTTGCCGATCGCGGTTCGATTGGCCAGATGCTGGTGAATCCCGCGCCGTAATCTCTTTGACCCTGGCCGGCGCACGGTCAGGGTTTGAGAAAATCCTCCTTCATTTCCACTATCATTCCGGCTTATAATCCACGCCCTTTTGGTTATTTTTTTATCATTTTCCCCGGAAGCAATATGAGCGCAATATCCCTGATCCAACCGGATCGTGACCTTTTTTCCTGGCCGCAATACTGGGCTGCCTGTTTTGGCCCTGCGCCCTTTTTACCGATGTCGCGTGAAGAGATGGATCAACTTGGCTGGGATAGCTGCGACATTATTCTGGTCACCGGCGACGCCTACGTCGACCACCCGAGCTTCGGGATGGCTATCTGCGGCCGCATGCTGGAAGCGCAGGGTTTCCGGGTAGGGATCATCTCCCAGCCGGACTGGAACAGCAAAGACGACTTTATGCGTCTGGGCAAACCGAACCTGTTCTTCGGCGTGACCGCCGGCAACATGGACTCCATGATCAACCGTTACACCGCCGACCGTAAGCTGCGTCATGACGATGCCTATACGGCGGGTAACGTGGCGGGCAAACGTCCGGACCGCGCCACCCTCGTCTACACCCAGCGCTGTAAAGAGGCGTGGAAAGATGTGCCGGTGATCCTCGGCGGCATCGAAGCCAGCCTGCGCCGTACCGCCCACTATGATTACTGGTCCGACACTGTGCGCCGCTCGGTGCTGGTGGACGCTAAAGCCGATATGCTGATGTTCGGCAACGGCGAGCGCCCGCTGGTGGAAGTGGCCCATCGCCTGGCGATGGGTGAAACCATCGATCAGATCCGCGATGTGCGCAATACCGCCATCATGGTAAAAGAGGCGCTACCGGGCTGGAGCGGCGTGGATTCCACCCGTCTGGATACGCCCGGTAAAATTGACCCCATCCCCCATCCGTATGGTGAGGATCTGCCGTGCGCCGATAACAAACCGGTCGCGCCGAAAAAACAGGAAGCGAAAAGCATTACCGTGCAGCCGCCGCGGCCCAAACCATGGGAAAAAACCTATGTGCTGCTGCCCTCCTTCGAGAAGGTGAAAGGCGATAAAGTCCTGTACGCTCACGCCTCGCGTATTTTGCACCACGAAACCAACCCTGGCTGCGCCCGGGCGCTGATGCAAAAGCATGGCGAGCGCTATATCTGGATCAACCCGCCGGCAATCCCGCTCTCCACCGAAGAGATGGACAGCGTCTTCGCGCTGCCATACAAGCGTGTGCCGCATCCTTCCTACGGCGATGCGCGTATCCCGGCGTATGAGATGATTCGCTTCTCAATCAATATTATGCGCGGCTGCTTCGGCGGCTGTTCGTTCTGCTCGATCACCGAGCACGAGGGACGCATTATCCAGAGCCGTTCTGAGGATTCGATCATTAATGAGATCGAGGCCATTCGCGACACCGTGCCCGGCTTTACCGGCGTGATCTCCGATCTCGGCGGGCCAACGGCCAACATGTATATGCTGCGCTGTAAATCGCCACGCGCTGAGCAGACCTGCCGCCGTCTCTCCTGCGTCTATCCGGATATTTGCCCGCACATGGATACCAACCATGAGCCGACGATCAATCTTTATCGCCGTGCCCGTGAGCTGAAGGGCATCAAGAAGATCCTCATTGCCTCCGGGGTACGCTATGACATCGCGGTCGAAGATCCGCGCTATATCAAAGAGCTGGCGACTCACCACGTCGGCGGCTATCTGAAGATCGCCCCGGAGCATACCGAAGAGGGGCCGCTGTCGAAGATGATGAAGCCGGGGATGGGCAGCTACGACCGCTTTAAAGAGCTGTTCGACACCTATTCAAAGCAGGCGGGTAAAGAGCAGTATCTGATCCCGTACTTTATCTCCGCCCACCCGGGGACCCGTGATGAAGATATGGTGAACCTGGCGCTGTGGCTGAAGAAGCACCGCTTCCGTCTCGATCAGGTGCAGAACTTCTATCCGTCGCCGCTGGCGAACTCGACCACCATGTATTACACCGGCAAGAACCCGCTGGGTAAAATTGGTTATAAGAGCGAAGAGGTGGTAGTGCCGAAGGGCGATAAACAGCGCCGTCTGCATAAAGCGCTGCTGCGCTACCACGATCCGGCAAACTGGCCGCTGATCCGTCAGGCGCTGGAGGCGATGGGCAAGAAGCACCTGATTGGCTCCCGTCGCGACTGCCTGGTGCCGGCGCCAACCCTGGACGAAATGCGCGAAGCACGTCGCCAGAACCGCCATACGCGTCCGGCGCTAACCAAGCACACACCGATTGTGCATCAGCGTTCTAACGGTGGAGCAACGGCGAAAAAGCCCGTCAAACGCGGTAAAGTCGCCGGGCGTTAAGCCTGACGTTGTGCCCGGTAGCGCTTCGCTGACCGGGCCAGTTGGAGAGCCGGACGCGCGTCAGCGCTGTCCGGTTTTTTTACGTATTAGCCGCCAAACTGATCCGGGTCAGGGCCGAGACGTTTACCCTGGTCCAGCTTCGCGATTGCTCCCAGCTCATCTTTGTCGAGACGGAAGTCCCAGACGTCAAAGTTTTCCGCGATACGCGACGGCGTCACGGATTTCGGGATCACCACCAGACCGCTATCAAGATGCCAGCGAATGACGATTTGCGCCGGCGTTTTGCCGTACTTATCGGCGAGCTGGTGGATGACTTTTTGATCGAAGACGCCTTCGCCGCCCTGGGCCAGCGGGCTCCAGGATTCGGTCTGGATCTTGTGGGTGGCGTTCCAGGCGTGTAGCTGACGCTGCTGCATAAGTGGATGGAGTTCTATCTGATTGATCACCGGGGCGACGCCGGTTTCATCAATCAGCTTCTGCAGATGCGGGACCTGGAAGTTGCACACGCCAATGCTTTTGGTCAGCCCCTGCTGCTGCAGCTCGATCAATGCCTGCCAGGCGTCGACGTAATGGCCGATCGCCGGCACCGGCCAGTGAATTAAATAGAGATCCACATAGTCCAGCTTCAGCTTGCTGAGGCTCTCTTTCAGCGCTTCGTGCGGCCGTTTTTGATCGTCGTTCCACAGCTTGGTGGTGATGAACAGCTCATCGCGATTAACGCCTGCGCTATGCAGCGCGTTGCCGACGCCGGTCTCATTTTGGTACGCGGCGGCGGTGTCAAAAGAGCGATAACCGACTTCCAGCGCCTTATGAATGGCGGAGACGACTTCCTCGTTGCCAGCTTTCCACACGCCGAGACCCAGCTGCGGCATCAGGTTGCCGTCGTGTAGTTTTATAACGGTTGGATGTGTCATGCCTTCCTCCTGTTAATGAACTCGGCGGGGTAGAATCCGCCGAGGGGTAGCATTAAGTCTGGACGAAATAGCTAAAAACGGTAGTAAAAACACCTCTCCCTGACGTTTGTTTAACGTAAGGAGAGGTGAATCTGGCGGGGATAACTTAGCGGGCTGCCTCGTAGATACGACGGCTGACGTCCAGCGTGATATCCTGATGTTCGCCCAGTTTGGTCATGCCGTGCTCTTCCAGTTTCGCCAGCAGCGCCGGGATAGAGCTGCCGTCGAGACCGTAATCGGAAAGACGGGTCGGCACGCCCATCTGCTCGAAGAACTGACGCGTTGCGGCGATGGCGGCATCGATACGTTGGTCGTCAGAGCCTTCGGTAATATTCCACACGCGCTCGGCATACTGCAGCAGTTTCTCGCGCTTGGCATCGCGTTTCTCATTCCACAGCGCCGGCAGTACGATAGCCAGCGTCTGGGCGTGATCCAGGCCGTGCATCGCCGTCAGCTCGTGGCCGAGCATATGCGTCGCCCAGTCCTGTGGCACGCCTGCGCCGATCAGGCCGTTCAGCGCCTGCGTCGCCGCCCACATAATGTTGGCGCGCACGTTATAGTTCTCCGGTTCCTGCAGGGCTTTCGGGCCATCCTCGATCAGGGTCAGGAGAATGCCTTCGGCGAAACGGTCCTGGATTTTGCCGTCCACCGGGTAGGTGACGTACTGCTCGACGGTATGGACGAAGGCGTCAACCACACCGTTCGCGACCTGGCGCGGCGGCAGGGTGTAGGTATAAACCGGATCGAGGATTGCGAACTGCGGCTGGACGTGCGAAGACATAAACGCGCGTTTGTCGCCGGTGGTTTTCCGCGAAATGACCGCGCCTTTGTTGGATTCAGAACCGGTCGCCGGCAGAGTCAGTACCGAGCCCATTGGAATGGCGCTGGCAATTTTGCTGCCATAGGTTTCCAGAATTTCCCACGGATCGATAGCGGCGTCGTAGTGGGCTGCCGCAGCGATAAACTTGGTGCCATCCAGCACCGAACCGCCACCGACCGCCAACAGAAAGGTGACCTTTTCGTCGCGGGCGAGTTTCACCGCATTCATCAGGGTTTCGTAAGACGGGTTCGGCTCGATACCGCCAAATTCAAGGACATCCAGACCATTCAGGGCGGTGAGGACCTGATCCAGGACGCCTGTTTTTTTCACGCTGCCGCCGCCGTAGGTCACCAGAACGCGGGCTTCTGCCGGGATCTGTTCACGCAGCTTTTCAATCGCGCCTTTGCCAAACAGAATGCGGGTTGGGGTATGCAGGTCGAAATTATTCATTGCTTGAGTCCTCCAAAGAGTAAAACCGCCGGCAGGGACGATACCGCTGCCAGATGACGTTTATTGTGGTCCTGGCGCCGTTGACCCTCAATGCACATTTCTGCCGATGTCTTGCCTATTTCTCCATATGGCTGGAGAATTTGCAGCGGCCTGCGCACAATGTACAGGTGAAGAAACATCGGGAGAGACGCTGGCAATGCAACACGCAGAGATATGTCGGACATTGACGGATAAAGTTAATCAATTGAAAGATAAGCACGAAAGGTTAAGTTCGCTGCTGCCTGACGTTCGCTTGCTGTATGGGACGCAGCCGGGAGCCCGGACGCCGGTGATGTATCAGCCGGGGATCGTTTTTCTCTTTTCCGGCCATAAAATTGGTTATATCAATGAACGAACTTTTCGCTACGATACAAATGAATATTTGCTGCTGACCGTACCGCTGCCCTTCGAGTGCGAAACCTTTGCCACCCCGGAGGTGCCCCTCGCCGGGATGCGCCTGAACGTTGATATCCTGCAGCTGCAAGAGCTGCTGATGGATATTGGTGAAGATCCGCTGTTTCAGCCCGCGGTCGCCTCCAGTGGGATAAACTCGGCGGTACTCTCGGAGGATATTCTGTGCGCTGCCGAACGGCTGCTCGATGTGATGGAGCGGCCGCTGGATGCCCGTATTCTTGGCAAGCAGATCATCCGCGAAATTCTCTATTATGTGCTGATGGGGCCCTGCGGTGGCGCGCTGCTGGCACTGGTCAGCCGGCAGACCCACTTCAGCCTGATAAGCCGCGTGCTCAAGCATATCGAAAGCCAGTACACCGAAAACCTCAGCGTCGATCGGCTGGCGGCGGAAGCGAATATGAGCGTGTCAGCGTTTCACCATAATTTTAAAGCGGTGACCAGCACTTCTCCTTTGCAGTATCTGAAAAACTACCGTTTGCACAAAGCGCGGATGCTGATGATCCATGACGGCATGAAGGCCAGCGCGGCGGCGATGCGGGTGGGATATGAAAGCCCTTCGCAGTTCAGCCGCGAGTTTAAGCGCTACTTCGGTTTGACGCCGGGAGAAGACGCCGCGCGTATTCGCACGATGCAGGGAATGTAATATCAGGAAGGGCAAGCCGGGCGGGCGCAGGCCCCCCGGCTGATAAGCGTCAGGCGCTGCAATATTTCTTTTTAATGACCACGAACAGCGTGCCGAGCAGGCCCGCCAGCAGCAGGACAATTGGCAGGATCATCAGGCAGGTCATCACCTGATCTTCATGGCGCTTCACAAAGGGGATCATGCTCAGCGCATAGCCAAGACCCGTCACCACACAGACCCACAGCAGGGCGCTCAGCCAGTTGAAGAACTGGAAGCGGCGGTTCGGCAGGCCAGAAATCCCGGCCATGGTTGGCAGCAGGGTGCGGACAAACGCCAGAAAACGGCCCGCGAGCAGTGCCAGCAGGCCGTGGCGGTCAAACATGCAGGTGGCGCGCTGATGGTATTTGTGCGGCAGATGCGCCAGCCAGCCTTTCACCGTTTGCGTATTGCCCAGCCAGCGCCCTTGCACATAGCTCAGCCAGCAGCCGAGGCTGGCGGCGGCAGTCAGAATGGCGATAGTGGGCACAAAGTCCATGACGCCTTTAGCAATCAGCGCGCCGGCGAGCAGCAGCAGGCTGTCTCCCGGTAAAAAGGAGGCGGGCAGCAGCCCGTTTTCCAGAAACAGGGTCGCGAACATAACCAGATATACAACGCCCACAACGTGAGGGTTCGCCAATGCGGCAAAATCATGTTGCCACAGCGCGGCGACAATCTCTTGAATGACAACCATGGACTTTCCTAAGTGGTACCGTATTGTTGACTAGTGTACTCCTGAAGAGGCCCGAGCACCTTGATCCCGGGCGCAACAAAAGCGGCCGCTTTGCTAAAAAGCGTCCGCTATTGTTGCCACTGACTGTCACTTTACACGATACGCGCGAAGCCTGCTGCTAAATCCGCCTGCAGATCGTCAACATTTTCGAGGCCAATGTGCAGGCGGATCAGCGTGCCGCTGAAGTCGACTTCAGCATCCGGTCGAATGTGGGCGATTTGCTCCGGCTGGTTGGCCAGAATCAGCGACTCAAAGCCACCCCACGAGTAGGCCATGCTGAACAGGCTGAAATTGTCGAGGTACTCCGCCAGTTCGGCATCATTGAGGCGCTTGTTGAGTACAAACGAGAACAGGCCGCTGCTGCCGGTGAAATCACGTTTCCAGAACTCATGACCTTTACTGCCGGGCAGGGCGGGGTGGTTTACCCGCGCCACCTGCGGGTGCTGCGCCAGCCACTCGGCGATGCGCAGGCTGCTTTCATGGTGCTGACGCAGGCGCACGCCCAAGGTGCGCAGGCCGCGGCTGGTCATATAGGCGGTATCGGCGTCCAGCATTTGCCCCATCAGGTAGGCATTCTCACGCAGCTGCGGCCAACAGCGCGCGTTCGCCACCGCGGTGCCGACCATGGCGTCGGAATGGCCGATCAGATATTTGGTGCCTGCCTGAATGGAAATATCGATGCCAAAATCCAGCGCTTTAAACAGGATCCCCGCCGCCCAGGTGTTATCGATCATGATAATCGCTTCCGGGGCGACCTCACGCACGGCGGCGACAATCGCCGGCACATCGTGCACTTCCATGGTGATCGAGCCGGGCGATTCAAGGAACACCACGCGGGTCTCAGGGCGAACCAGACGGGCAATATCGGCGCCGATTAAGGGATCGAACCAGCTGGTGGTGACGCCGAGTTTGGCGAGAATTTTGGTACAAAAGTCCTGGCTTGGCTCATAGGCGGTATTGGTCATCAGCACATGATCGCCTTGCTCGACAAACGCCAGAATGGTGTTGGCCACCGCCGCGGCGCCGCAGGGGAAGAGGGCGCAGCCGGCGCCACCTTCCAGCTCGCACATCGCTTCCTGCAGCGAGAAGTGGGTCAGGGTGCCGCGGCGCCCGTAAAACAGCTCGCCGTTAGCCCGGTTACGGGTGGCGTGTTTTTTGGCCTCGACGGTGTCGAAAACCAGCGATGACGCGCGCTGGATAACGCTGTTCACTGAGCCCTGGGTGTACTTTTTGCTCCGCCCGGCGTTGACCAGCGCGGTATCAAGATGTTTATCAGCCATGTTGATGAACCTGTTTTTATACGTCTGGACGTCTAAACTAACATGAATCTTCTTTTCTGTACCAGCGCACCGCCGATACAGGCGAAAATTTTACCAGGCCCGCGGTTAGCCGCTTTTTTACTGCGTAAGCGCAAGGAAAATAAACGTGATTTGCTGCACAGTGTAAATACTAATGAGAACCACTATCAATTCGATGCCGTTTTGATATTATTGTGGGCAGATTTTGTGATTATCGTCGTGGAGATAGAGCGTGGGTAATAATTTGATGCAGGCGGATCTCTCCGTTTGGGGTATGTATCATCATGCCGATATTGTCGTTAAGGTGGTGATGATTGGCCTGATTCTGGCGTCGGTCGTCACATGGGCCATCTTCTTCGGTAAAGGGGCGGAAATCCTCGCCAGCAAGCGTCGCCTCAAACGTGAACAGCAGCAGTTGGCGGAAGCCCGCTCTCTCGATCAGGCCAGCGATATTGCCAGCGCCTTTGAGGCGAAAAGCCTCACCACCCTGCTTATCAATGAAGCGCAGAACGAACTCGAACTCTCTGCCGGTGCCGAAGACAATGAAGGCATCAAGGAACGAACCGGTTTTCGCCTTGAGCGTCGCGTTGCGGCGGTCGGTCGCCATATGGGGCGCGGCAACGGCTATCTGGCGACCATCGGCGCCATTTCCCCGTTTGTGGGCCTGTTTGGGACCGTCTGGGGCATCATGAACAGTTTTATCGGTATCGCCCAGACCCAGACCACCAATCTTGCGGTAGTGGCCCCGGGCATCGCGGAAGCGCTGCTGGCGACGGCCATCGGCCTGTTCGCCGCTATCCCGGCGGTGGTCATCTATAACATTTTCGCCCGCATGATCGGCAGCTACAAGGCTTCGCTCGGCGACGTCGCCGCTCAGGTACTCCTGCTGCAAAGCCGTGACCTGGACCTCAGCGCCAGCGGCGTGAAGCCGGTGCGCAGCGCGCAGAAATTACGGGTAGGTTGATCGGCTATGGCGATGCGTCTTAATGAAAATCTGGACGATAACGGCGAAATGCATGAGATCAACGTGACGCCGTTTATCGATGTCATGCTGGTTCTGCTGATTATCTTCATGGTGGCCGCGCCGCTGGCGACGGTCGACGTGAAGGTCAATCTGCCGGCCTCCTCCAGCCAGCCGCAACCGCGACCGGAAAAACCCATCTACCTGTCGGTGAAGGCGGATAAGAGCATGTTCCTCGGCAACGACCCGGTTACCGAAGCGAATATGATTAACGCCCTGGATAGCCTGACTGCTGGCAAAAAAGATACCACCGTCTTCTTTCGCGCGGATAAAACCGTTGATTACGAGACGATGATGAAAGTGATGGATACCCTGCATCAGGCGGGTTATCTCAAGATCGGGCTGGTGGGCGAAGAGACCGTCAAAGCCAAATAACCCGATTTTTTTCCTGAAAAGGCTGGCCGCGCGCCGGCCTTTTTTATGGCCGTTTGCCCGCGAAGTGTTGGCCTGGCGTTGCCATCACGTTATCTGTCTGGGATATAATGTCGCTTCTTATTGTTAACTGACAGGATCTTATGGAACGCTTTCTGGAAAATGCTATGTACGCCTCGCGCTGGCTGCTGGCGCCGGTTTATTTTGGCCTCTCGCTCGGTCTGATTGCGCTGACCATCAAATTTTTTCAGGAGATCTTCCACATACTGCCGCATATTTTTAGCGTCAGTGAGTCGGATATGATTCTGACCCTGCTGTCGCTGGTGGATATGACCCTGGTGGGCGGTTTGCTGGTGATGGTGATGTTCTCTGGATATGAAAATTTTGTCTCGCAGCTGGATATTAATGAGGGTAAAGAAAAACTCAGCTGGCTGGGCAAAATGGACGCGACTTCGCTGAAAAATAAGGTTGCCGCCTCCATCGTGGCGATCTCCTCTATTCACCTGCTGCGGGTGTTTATGGATGCGAAAAACGTCCCGGACAATAAGCTGATGTGGTACGTGATTATCCACCTGACCTTCGTGCTGTCGGCCTTTGTGATGGGCTACCTTGATCGTCTGACCAAAGTGAAACACTGATCCCTTCTCTCCCGGCGGTGTTAGCCGCTGGGCTGTTTCTCCCCGTTTCATGCTTTTCTGGGCTGGCGTATGCCCGAGCTTCTGCTTTGCTTAAAGGGCGCTTAACAACGGAGGCAGGGTGATGACGCGATTAACGGCCAAAGATTTCCCGCAGCAGTTGCTCGAGTATTATGACTACTATGCCCACGGCAAAATCAGTAAACGCGAGTTTCTCCGGCTGGCGGGGAAATATACTGTCGGCGGGATGACCGCGCTGGCGCTGTTTAATCTGCTGAAGCCCGACTATGCCCTGGCAGAGCAGGTACCGTTCACCGACCCGGATATCCGCCCGGAGTATATTCATTATCCCTCTCCTGACGGTCACGGCGAAGTGCGGGCTTACCTGGTGACGCCGACAAAAATAGCCGACAAAGCGCCCGCCGTTGTGGTGGTACACGAGAACCGCGGCCTGAATCCCTATATTGAAGACGTAGCCCGACGGGTAGCGAAAGCGGGGTACATCGCGCTGGCGCCGGATGGCCTGAGCGCCGTCGGCGGCTATCCGGGGAATGATGATGAAGGCCGAGCGCTACAGCAGAAAGTCGATCCCGTGAAACTGATGAATGATTTTTTTGCGGCGGTCGCGTTTATGGCGAAGCATCCACAGGCGACGGGGAAGGTTGGTATCACCGGGTTTTGTTACGGCGGCGGCGTCAGCAACGCGGCGGCGGTGGCGATCCCGGAGCTAGCCTGTGCGGTGCCGTTTTACGGTCGCCAGCCGCCGCTGAACGAGGTCGATAAAATTAAAGCGCCGCTGCTGCTGCACCATGCCGGCCTCGATAGCGGCATTAATGAAGGCTGGCCCGCCTATGAGCAGGCGTTGAAGGAACACCATAAAGTCTACGAGGCCTATTTCTATCAGGGCGTGAATCACGGCTTTCATAATGATTCCACGCCGCGCTACGATCGGGCTGCGGCTGATCTGGCCTGGCAACGCACGCTGGCATGGTTTGAGAAGTATTTACGCTAGTGCAAACGTCATAAATAGCGCTACCGCTCGCTCAAAAAAACGCTATATAATTTGTTATATAACGATTGGGAGGGCGCGATGGAAAATCATTTTGGTAAAGGGTTAATGGCGGGGCTACAGGCATCCTATGCTGACACCGCCGCGCATGCGGCGAATTTTTGCGCCGACTATAAACGCGGGTTTGTGCTCGGCTACTCGCACCGCATGTTTGAAAAAACCGGTGACCGTCAGCTCAGCGCGTGGGAGGCGGGGATCCTGACCCGTCGCTATGGCCTTGACAGAGATATGGTGATGGATTTCTTCAAAGAAGGTGGGTCGGGTATGGCGATGCGCTATTTTCTGGCGGGCTATCGGCTGGAAAGCTAAACAGGACGGCTTCGCAGGCGGAACCGTCCTGTGGTGGGAACCCTTTCCCGTCAGCGGGAAGGGGTGAAGACCTTACGCCTGGCGCTTATCTTCCGTTTGGGTGTCAAAGTCGCGGGCATCATGGCGCTCATGCAGCTGCTCATTGAGCGGGCCATTGGTGCGGTTGACGATACGTCCGCGCTTGACGGCCGGGCGGTTGCCGACATCCTGCGCCCAGCGCAGTACGTTTTTATAGCTCCCCGCGTCGAGGAACTCCGCCGCGTTATAGACATTGCCCAGCACTACGTTGCCATACCACGGCCAGACAGCCATATCAGCGATAGTGTACTCCTCGCCGGCCACATAGCGACCGCGGGCGAGCTGTTTGTCCAGCACGTCGAGCTGGCGTTTGGCTTCCATCGTAAAGCGGTCGATCGCGTACTCGATCTTCACTGGCGCATAGTTATAGAAGTGGCCAAAGCCGCCGCCGAGGAACGGCGCTGCGCCCTGCAGCCAGAACAGCCAGTTGAGGGTTTCGGTGCGACCGGCAGGATCTTTCGGCAGGAAGAAACCAAATTTTTCCGCTAAATACAGGAGAATGCTGCCTGACTCAAATACCCGGGTCGGCGGCGTGGTGGAATGGTCGCTGAGGGCCGGGATCTTCGAGTTCGGGTTGATCTCGACAAAGCCGCTGGAAAACTGATCCCCTTCGCCAATGCGTATCAGCCAGGCGTCGTATTCCGCGCCGCTGACGCCCAGCGCCAGCAGCTCCTCCAGCATGATGGTCACCTTCTGGCCGTTGGGCGTGCCGAGTGAGTAAAGCTGGAGCGGATGGGTTCCCACCGGCAGGACGCGTTCATGAGTCGCGCCGGAAACGGGACGGTTGATGTTGGCGAACGCGCCGCCGCTGTTTTGCTTCCATTCCCACACTTTTGGTGGCTGGTAGTTTTGCTCTGACATGCTGGTTTGCCTTTTTCGTGGATGTACAAAAAGTGTAGCAGGTGACCTCAGGCCATAATCCGCGCGGCCCACACGCTGACATCATCGCCGCTGCCGAGATCCGGCTGCACCAGGCCGTTGACCATAAAGGTCGGGGAGACATGGATACCGTTCTGACGGGCGTATTTACTGTGCCACTTGATCACGTCCTGCAGCTCCGGGCGGGCAAAGGCAGCCCCCAGCAGCACGTGACTGTAGCGTTCAATGCGCTCAATGATTTGCTGCGGCGTGGCGTTCATGTTCGGCCCGCTGCAGTGATCGGTAAACTCAAACTCTTCCCGATGGTCTGCCACGGCCTGCATCACCTTATGCGCCTGCTCTCTGCCATGCGGCAGGGTGGACGCGGCGAGGATGCAGCGGACAATCACCCCGGAGAACAGATGCCACGGCTGCGACTGCAGGCGTATCTTGATGGTTACGTTATCGGCGCCGACCTCATCGAGCAGATCGTCGAGTTTATTAAACGCGCGGACAGAGTAGGGGCAGGTGGGCTCAAGGAACACCTCAAACGTCCGCGGGCCGTGTCCCCAGACCAGCGGTTGGGCATTCAGATGCGAGGGTGTGCTCATTGTCGACTCCTGATGTTGCGTTGTTTTTTTGTTATATCACCGATAACGATATCACTTTTGTTTCCGGCTGCAGGGTTATTTTCCTTAACGGCACGATTAGCGAAACGAATGAGTGGTATCATCGTTACACCTCTGTCTGGTAAGTGCCTGCGGCAGGATAAGAAGAGGGAGTTTTGTTTCGCCAACTGCCCGGGCTGCATTAATTTGAGGTCAGGCTAAATGAGCAAAGGATCGACAAGCAGTGACGCCCCGTTTGGGACATTGTTAGGCTACGCGCCCGGCGGCGTAGCGATTTATTCATCGAATTACAGTAGCTTAAATCCGCAGGACTACCCGGATGACGCGACGTTTCGCAGCTACATCGGCAATGAGTATATGGGGCATAAATGGCAGTGCGTGGAGTTTGCGCGCCGCTTTCTGTTCCTGACCTACGGCTTTGTCTTCACCGATGTGGGGATGGCCTATGAAATCTTCTCCCTGCGTTTCCTGCGCGAAGTGGTCAATGACAACATTCTGCCGCTGCAGGCCTTCGCCAACGGCTCCCGCCGTCCGCCGATCGCTGGTTCGCTGCTGATCTGGCAGAAGGGCGGCGAGTTTAAGCACACCGGCCACGTTGCGGTGATCACCCAGCTTGTCGGCAATAAGGTGCGTATCGCCGAGCAGAACGTCATTCACTCGCCGCTGCCGCAGGGCCAGCAGTGGACCCGCGAGTTGACCCTCGAGGTCAACGACGGCCAGTACACTATCAAAGATACCTTTGCCGATACCGAAATTTTAGGCTGGATGATCCAGACCGCCGATACCGAACACAGCCTGCCGCAGCCGGTGCTGCCGGGCGAGGCGATGGCGATCAAAGGCGCGCGGCTGCCAAACAACGGCCAGTTCCGCGGTAAATGGCTGAACGAGAAAGACCCGCTGCAGAAAGCCTACGTGGCGGCCAACGGCCATTTCATCAACCAGGATCCCTATCAGTATTTCACCATCAGCGAAAGTGCCGAACAGGAGCTGATTAAAGCCACCAACGAGCTGCACCTGATGTATCTGCACGCCACCGATAAGGTAATGAAGGATGATAACCTGCTGGCGCTGTTTGATATCCCGAAAATTCTCTGGCCGCGCCTGCGTCTCTCCTGGCAGCGCCGTCGTCATCATATGATCACCGGGCGCATGGATTTTTGCATGGACGAGCGCGGGCTGAAGGTGTACGAGTACAATGCCGATTCCGCCTCCTGCCATACCGAAGGCGGGCTGATCCTCGAACAGTGGCTGAAGCAGGGCTACTACGGCACCGGCCACAATCCGGCGGAAGGTCTGCTCGATGAGCTGGCGGGGGCGTGGAAACACAGCCGGGCGCGGCCCTTCGTCCACATCATGCAGGACAAGGATCTGGAAGAGAACTACCACGCGCAGTTTATCCAGCGTTCGCTGACCCAGGCCGGTTTTGAGAGCAAAATTCTCTTTGGCCTTGATGAGCTGCGCTGGGACGCTGCCGGCCAGCTGATCGACGCCGACGGGCGGCTAGTCAACTGCGTCTGGAAAACCTGGGCATGGGAAACCGCCATTGAGCAGGTGCGCGAAGTCAGCGCTGAGGAGTACGCGGCGGTACCGATTCGTACCGGACATCCGCAGAATGAGGTGCGGCTGATTGACGTCCTGCTGCGTCCTGAAGTATTGGTATTCGAACCCCTGTGGACGGTGATCCCCGGCAACAAAGCCATTCTGCCGGTGCTGTGGTCGCTGTTCCCGCATCATCGCTATCTGCTGGATACCGATTTTGAGGTTAACGACGAGCTGGTGAAAACCGGCTATGCGGTGAAGCCTATTTCCGGGCGCTGCGGAAACAATATCGACCTGATCGGCCCTCAGGATGAACTCCTGGATAAGACCAGCGGCCAGTTTGTCGATCGCAAGAATATCTACCAGCAGCTGTGGTGCCTGCCGAAAGTGGACGGTAAGTACATTCAGGTGTGCACGTTTACCGTCGGCGGTAACTACGGCGGTACCTGCCTGCGCGGCGATTCGTCGCTGGTGGTGAAAAAAGAGAGCGATATCGAGCCGTTAATCGTTTTGAAAGACAAAGCATGACGTGCGAAACCCGGGTAGCGGCATACCCCTGTCCCGGTGACAACGTACTGAAAAGGATAGCCCCGGCATGGTAAGCGCCGCCGGGGAGCACCTGCCATAACGCAAAGATAATTAACACAACAACAAGACAGAAAAGGAAAATAGTATGCACGATCGGCGTCTCGCCGCCCGCGCGGGTGAACTCAAGCCCTCCGCCGTCCGCGAACTTCTCAAGCACAGTAAACTGCCCGGCGTGATCTCGCTTGGCGGCGGCATCCCGGCCCCGGAACTGTTTGATACCGAAGGCCTGGAGCAGGCGGTGCAGAAGGTGATGAGCGAGCGTTTTAATGACGCATTCCAGTACGGTCTGACGGAAGGCTACCCGCCACTGCGCCAGGCGGTGAGTGAAATTTGCCAGTCCCGTGGCGTCGCCTGTTCAGCCGCCCAGGTCTATATCACCTCTGGCTCCCAGCAATCGCTGGATATCGTTGCCCGTACGCTGCTCGATCCGGGCGATACTATCGTCGTTGAGCGTCCTACCTATCTGGCGGCGCTGCAGGTATTTCAGCTGGCGCAGGCCAATATCCTCAGCGTCGACACCGACGATGACGGGATGTTGGTGGAGCAACTGGCCGACCTGCTGGAGACCACCCGCGTCAAAGCCGTTTACCTGGTGCCGACGTTTGGCAACCCTGGCGGCAAAACGCTGAGCGAGGCGCGTCGTCGCCGTCTGGTTGAGCTGGCGAAAAAATATGATTTCGTCATTCTGGAAGACGATCCCTACGGCGAAATTAGCTTTACAGACGCCGTGCGACGCCCGCTCTATCAGCACGCTGTCGAGCTGGGCTGTGAAGATCAGGTGGTTTACACCTCGACCTTTTCGAAAATCCTCGCGCCGGGGATGCGTATCGGCTGGATCGTCATGCCGGACTGGCTGGCGCAGCAGACGGTGATTGTGAAGCAGGCGGCGGATCTGCATACCAATATGCTGTCGCAGGTGATCACTGCGGAATACCTCAGTCTGAACCGGCTGGAGAACCAGATTGCGTTGATTCGCGAAGACTACCGCAAGAAGTGCGTGGCGCTCGCCGATGCGCTGGAAAGCCGCCTTGGCGAGCACCTGGAATTCAGCCGCCCACAGGGGGGAATGTTCCTGTGGGCGCGTTTCCGCTATCCGTTCGATACTATGGAATGGATGAAGAAAACGCTGGAAAACGGCGTGGTGTACGTCCCGGGTGAAGCGTTCTATCACGATAAGCCGGATACCCGTACCCTGCGCCTTTCTTACTCCACGGTGTCAGAAGCCGGATTGCTGACGGCCGTTGAGCGGCTGGCAGCCTCCCTGTAACGACCCTGCTGTGCGCCGCTTCTCGGCGGCGCACAGCTCCGCGTGACGTTAACGTCCAGCGCAGGGTCAATCCGTTTCGGCGATCCGGTCATCGAGCCAGACCAGCATCAGCGCTGCGAGAAAAGCCAGCGCAAAGGTACCAATAAACAACAACATAGACGTCCCTCGCGGGTTAATTATTTTTCTGGTTTTACCGGAGAGATATTGTTTCGATCGGAGATAGAGATTTTTGTTCCAGCGGCGTGGCTGGCGAGAGAGAAAAAGTCATCGGCATCAATATCGAAGTTAAGAATAATTTCCCTGTACTTCCCACCGTTAATTAACGCTTTGGCTTCTTTAACACTACTGGCAATAATGACAGGCATCAGTTTTATCTCATTTTGAAAACTGTGAAGCAAAATAAGAGTTAGTTCGTACCAGATCAACTACTTTTTATCGTATTCCGCCGCAGAAAAAACGTCGTACTGTGACGCGACGACGACCGGATATTTTGTGACAGCGATCCGGTCATCAATAGCACAATCTTATTCGACGCTGGCGATATGCTGCAATTTTGCCAACTCGTCAGGATGATTTCCCCTGTTGTTTTTCGCGCAATATCTCGTCGCAGCGCTGCCGGTCCTGACGCAGCGCCTGCTGTTCCTGCGGGCTGAGCTGGCGCCAGGTATCCAGCATCCGCTGCCCCAGCGCCGGAAGGTAATGGGTTTTATGCAACGCATAGTCTGAATTTCCCCCCTCGACGATATTCTGCATATCGTCGAGGAACTGGCGGCTGTCCTCATGATCGATTACGCAAAAGACAGCCCGGTAGTAAGCTTCGTCTTCCTCGGTGTAATGCGGGGTGAACCACCAGACCAGCAGCGCGATAAGCGCCAGCAGCGGGATAATTAAGGATAATTTTTTCAACATCAGTTTTTCGGCCGGAGACAATCAGCCGTCAGTGTACCTGCAACGACGGCCTGATGTAAGCGCCGGCCCCGGCGGGCCGGCACAGGCTAGTAGCCGACCGGGTAGATGCGTCCGGTCTGAACCCCTTCAATGCTGCGGCGATAGGCCTGCGCCACGGCGGCAGCGGGAACGTTGGGAAAGCCCGGGAAAAAGTCGCCGTAGGCCGCCAGCGACTCGCTGAGCACAGTGGGGCTGATGAGATTGATGCGGATCCCGCGCGGCAGTTCGCAGGCGGCGGCGCGGACAAAGCCTTCCAGACCGGCGTTGACCGTCGTGGCATTGATCCCCTGAGCAATCGGCTCCTGCGCGACAATGCCGCTAACCAGGGTAATCGACCCGCCGTCGCGCAGAAAGTGCTGCCCGATCAGCGCCAGGCGAATTTGCCCCAGCAGCTTGTCCTGTAGCCCGAGATTGAACTGGCTGTCAGTCATGGTGCTTAACGGCCCAAAATGCAGATTGCCGGTGGTGGAGACGATGGCATCTACTTCGCCCGTTTGGGCAAATAGCGCCTCGACGCTCTCCTGCGAGGTGATATCCACCTGATAATCTCCCCGGGTGCGGCCGACGCGGATAACGTCATGTCTCTGGCTCAGTTCTTCGCTGACCGCGCGACCGATGGTGCCGCTGGCACCGATAACGATAATTTTCATGGCAGACTCCTGATGAGGTGAGAGGCTATTTTTTAATAAAACGAATCTCGGATAAACTGGCGAAAAGTTAGAACATTACTAACCAGAGGTTAGCAATATGGACAAATTACGAGGGATGGAGACGTTTATTGCCGTGGTGGAGTGCGGCAGCTTTACCGGGGCGGCGTCGCGCCTGGGGCTGTCGGCGGTGATGGTTGGGAAATATATCGCCCAGCTGGAAAGCCAGCTGGCGACGCGTCTGCTGGAGCGTAACACCCGACGCCAGAGCCTCACCGACGCCGGGCGGGTCTATTTTGACGAAGCAAAACGGGTGATGGAGCAGGTCTCCATCGCCGAAAGCGCCGTTGAGCGGCTGCGGCTGGCGCCGGCCGGTACCCTGCGGGTGAGCGCCCCCACCTCGTTCGGCGCCAGCGTGATCGCGCCCCTGACCGCCACCTTCCTGCAGGCCTGGCCTGCGGTTCGGGTGGAACTGGATCTGACTAACCGGATGGTCGATCTGGTGGATGAGGGGGTCGATCTGGCGATCCGCATCGGCGAGATCCATCAGGAGGATCTGGTGGCTCGCTACCTGGCGCCGTATCGGATGGTGATCTGCGCCGCACCGGCTTATCTGGCGCGTTACGGAACGCCCGGGAGGCCGGAAGATCTCGCCGATCATCTCTGCCTGTCCCATACGGTCTGGACCGCCCGCAACGAGTGGCGGCTGCCGGGCGTAGAGGGAGAAGTGCGCTGGAAACGCGATGCGGTTTTGCGCTGCAACGATGGCTACGCGCTGCGCCAGGCGGCGATCGCCGGGGCCGGGCTGCTGATGCAGCCGGAGGTACTGCTGGCCGATGCGCTGGCCAGCGGCAGCCTGGTGCGCGTGCTGGAGGCGTGGACCCCACAGCCGAGACCCGTGCATCTGCTCTGGCGCCAGGATCGCCGGCCCCTGCCGAAGCTGACGCAGTTTATCGCCCATCTTCAGCAGGGAATGGCCGACGCGCTGACAACGACCCGCGCATCGGAATAATCACTCCTCCCGCAGCGCCTGCTGCCAGTCGGCAATCAGATCGTGAGGATCTTCGATCCCGACCGACAGGCGGATCAGCTGCGGTGTGATACCGTTCGCCAGGCGTTTCTCCAGCGGGATCGAGGCATGGGTCATGCTGAAGGGCTGGCTCACCAGACTCTCCACGCCGCCCAGACTCTCCGCAAGCGTAAACCAGCGCAGCTTGCTGATGATGCGTTCGGCGTAACCGTCATCGCCCTTCACCACCACCGAAATCATGCCGCCGGGCAGCGCCATTTGCTGGCGCGCCAGCTGATGATGCGGGTGCGAGGCCAGCCAGGGGAACCAGACCCGCTCCACTTCCGGCTGCTGTTCCAGCCATTCCGCAAGCTGCAGCGCGTTCGCGCTGTGGCGCTCCATCCTCAGCGCCAGGGTGCGGATGCCGCGTAGCGTCAGGAAGCTGCTGAACGGGTCAAGCACGCCGCCTACCGCATTCTGCAGATAGCCAAGCTTTTCCGCGAGCGCGGAGTTATCGCCAACCACCGCCAGGCCGGCGACGACATCGGAATGGCCGTTGAGGTACTTGGTTGCGGAGTGCACCACAATATCAAACCCATGCTCCAGCGGGCGATGGATCGCCGGCGAGGCGAAGGTGTTATCGGCGACGCTGATCAGGCTATGGCGGCGCGCAATGGCGGCGATGGCGCTGAGATCCGCCAGCTTCAGCAGCGGGTTGGTGGGCGTTTCCACCCAGATCATGCGCGTATCGGGGCGGATCGCCGCTTCAATCCCCTTCAGGTCGTCGGGTTTCACCCAGCTCACCTGCAGACCCGCGCTACGGCGGCGAACGTTTTCCAGCAGGCGGTAAGTGCCGCCATACACATCATCGACCGCCACCAGGTGACTGTCCTTATCCAGCAGCTCCAGCACGGTGGAGATGGCGGCCAGCCCGGAGGCGAACGCGTAGCCGCGCGTGCCATTTTCCAGATCGGCGATCGCGGTTTCCAGCGCATGGCGGGTGGGATTCCCGCTGCGGGAATATTCATAGCCGGTGTGCTGCCCCGGCGCCGGCTGAGCAAAAGTGGAGGTGGCGTAAATCGGCGGCATCACTGCGCCGTGGCTGTCGGTGAAGGTTCCGCTATGTACACTCAGGGTGTGGATAGATGACATAAAAAATTCCTTATTGTGCGACTCGGTTACGCCAGGCGGTCAGTACATCGCTGCGGGTGACCAGGCCAAGAAAACGCGCGTTGTCAGCGATCACCGCCACCAGACCGCGATCGAGAATGGCCTGCAGTTCGCTCTCTGGCGCATGCTTATCGAGAGTTTCAACATGGCGGCTCATCGCTTCGCTGACCGGCAGGGAGAAGCGTTGGCGATCGCCCTGTACGTGGCGGATCAAATCCCACTCATCGACGATGCCGACCACGCGGCCATCTTCCAGTACCGGCAGTTGGGAGATGTCATACAGCCGCATGCGGGTAAAGACCGCGGCCAGGGTGTGGTCCGGCGCGGCCGTGACGGTAGCGCCTTCGTCATGGCGCAGGGCGATAAAATCACTGAGATCGCCCTGTTGGGGCCGGGCGATCAGTCCTTGCTGGCGCATCCAGTCATCGTTGAACATTTTGGACAGGTATTTATTGCCGCTATCGCAGGCGAAGGTCACCACCCGTTTCGGACGGCTTTGCGCCCGGCAGTAGCGCAGGGCGGCGCTGAGCAAGGTGCCGGTGGAGGAGCCGGCCAGCACGCCCTCGACCTGCAGCAGCTGGCGCGCAGTCTGGAATGCTTCGCGGTCGCTGACGCGATACGCGGTATGCACTCCCTCCAGCCTGGCCAGCGGCGGGATAAAATCTTCGCCGATCCCTTCGACCAGCCAGGAGCCCGTTTCACCGTAGCGTCCGGTATCGACCTGATCGGCAAGGATCGAACCCGCCGGATCGGCGAGAATAAATTCCGTTTTCGGCGAGTGTTCTGCAAACCAGGCCTGAAGCCCACCCAGCGTACCGCCGGAGCCGACGCCGACAACGATGGCGTCAATGTCGCCTTCCAGCTGCTGATAAAGCTCCGGCGCAGTGGAGGTGGCATGGGCCAGCGGATTGGCGTCGTTATTAAACTGGTCGATGTAAAAGGCGCCCGGGGTTTCATCGGCAAGCCGGCGGGCATAATCCTGATAATAGGCTGGGTGGCCTTTATTGACGTCGGAACGGGTGAGCAGCACCGTCGCGCCCAGCGCCCGCAGGTGAAAGATTTTCTCGCGGCTCATTTTGTCCGGCACCACCAGGATCAGCCGGTAATTTTTCTGCGCCGCGATCAGCGCCAGGCCGAGGCCGGTGTTACCGGCGGTGGCTTCGATTATCGTTCCTCCAGGCGCCAGTTTTCCCTGGCGCTCGGCTTCATTAATCATCGACAGCGCAACGCGATCTTTAATTGATCCGCCCGGGTTCTGATTTTCCAGTTTTAAAAACAGACTGCAGGGGCCGGTATCCAGTTTATGCAACTGGAGCAGGGGAGTATGACCGATCAGATCGCTCACGGAATGAAACAGTGACATAACCATTTACCCACTCGTTTAAGATATTTTTGCATGGTAGAGCTGTGAAAATGGTAATTTAAAGAATATTTCTCTGTCAGTTAGCGCGAAATGGAATATAAGATGCTATTTGGCCATCTGGAGGGAAAGCAGGGCAGCCACCTGGGCGGATCGATTGCCAGAAAAGGGCGTTTTTAGTCGCTTTTAGCGAGAAAATGGCGATTTTAATCAGTGTGTTATTTGATATCTGAAAATGTAATTGCGAAAAGATTCTATGGGGGGAGGCGGTCTGCGCTTGCCGTTAAGTGGCAGCTGGCTGGCCAGGAGAATAGCGCAGCAGAGAAATCACGGGTTAGCGTTGTTCGATGAAGAGTACTGGCTATAGAAAAGCAAAAAACGCCTTTTTGGCGGGTTCTTTAAATAGTGGTGCCCGGACTCGGGAACATTCAGTACTCTATTAAATTAAAATTTATCATAAATCTGTTTTTTGGTTAATTATCAAAACGCTGCGTTAGACTCATAATTTTATTTTTAAATCAAAACACTAGATTTGAAAGTTTAAAGGCATGTCCGGTTCGATACTCCGATTCGATTCCTTATAAATTTATCGTAATGACATCTGCGTTACGCATGTTGTATACTTTATATCCAGAGAAACACAAGAGGACAACACCATGCCAGCCGCAAACAGTATGACGATGAAACGCGAAACCTTGAACCTGCGCATCAAGCCCGCCGAGCGCGATCTTATTGATCGGGCGGCGAAAGCCAGAGGGAAAAACCGCACTGACTTTGTGCTGGAGGCCGCCCGCGCTGCCGCTGAGGAAGCGTTGATTGAGCAACGCATCATTATGGCCGATCCGCAGGCTTATCAGGAATTTCTCGCTCGTCTGGATCAGGCTCCTGAGCCCAATGCCGCATTGCGTAAAACCATGCAGACCCCTGCGCCGTGGGAACAGGAAAAATGATTTCTGCCCCTGAGCCGCTTCACGCCGGGCATATTCTTACTCCATTCTGCAGTGGCGTGGATTCGATGGATAACTGGCTGAAACAGCGGGCGATGAAGAACCAGCTTTCTGGCGCATCCCGCACGTTTGTCTGCTGCGACGATGCGAAGGTAATGGCGTACTACTCACTGGCTTCCAGCGCTGTGACGACAAATACTGCGCCTGGTCGTTTTCGCCGCAATATGCCTGATCCGATCCCGGTTGTGGTGCTGGGTCGTCTGGCGGTGGAGAAATCACTACATGGGAAAGGTGTCGGGCGGGCGCTGGTACGTGATGCCGGGCTGCGTGTGATTCAGGTGGCGGAGACTATCGGCATTCGCGGGATGCTGGTTCACGCCCTGTCGGATGAAGCACGGGATTTTTACCTGCGGGTGGGGTTTGAGCCGTCGCCGATGGATCCGATGATGCTGATGGTGACGTTGGGGGATTTGGTTCATGCCTGATTGGTATTATTTATAATTACAAGAGAATCTGAAGTGTTTGTTAAACCCGTAGTGATTCAGTCCCACATGTATCGTCGGTCAGATTAGCAACCTGGGACCACGGTCCCATCTGCTCATTTTAGTACTATTTAGTCTGTGACTATGGTCCCAACTGACGGTCAGGAAGGCTTCCAACTGTATGTCAAATTTATGCATAACAGTCTGAACCAAGTAATGCAGATTTGTCGTACCGTGACTGGCTATCAAGCTCTTTGAACGCGAAAAGACGTGGATGCAGATCTAAGTAATAAGCTCCCCGCTGTAGCTGGGAAAATCCGACAAAGGATGTTCTGTATGGACTCACAGGATGTATTGTATATCGTCCGATGTTACGGCGTCGTCAAGCGGTCCTTTACCGCTCCAGGTCACCAATTAGCATATGGAAGCTTAAAGGTCGCCGATGGCGAACTAGATAAGGTTGCCTGCAAAATTCACCGCACAGGTGAAAACAGCCCAGTTAGTCACGACAAGCCATAAAATTAAAATGAATTGACGACGCTGTGCAAATCACATTTTTATCGCCGCTATGAACGCTGTGTTCCGGAAACGGCAAAACGGGGAGGGGATGAATAGACCTGCATGTTCTAAGTAATAATTTGTTGCTATGTTGAACGCGAAGAATGATAATTGCTAACAGGAAGCTAATATTACTAAAGGGAAATTTAGATGCCTTCAATTCTCGCAAGGTTGTCAGTTTGTATTATTCTGTCATTGTTTATAGTTTCTTGTTCGGGAAGTTTTGATAAAACTATTGATTATCAAGATGCTAAACAGATGCCCGGCTATGGGTATATAGTCATGGATTTCAGACTGGCAAATGAAATGGCGTATGGCAATGGCTATATTCCAGGAAAAACAAACTATACAATTTCTTATAAAAATAAAGGTGATATTTTTTTTGTTGATATTCAGCATGCTGATTTTCGTAATAGAATATTAAAGGCATACATACCATATATGAAAGGCTATACCTTAATAGGTATAGGGAGAAGTTATTGGTATCCTTTTTTTAGATGTGATAAATGTGACAATGAGCCACAGTTAAAATTTTTATATATAAACATTGTAAAATCTGTGGATGAAGCCTGGTGTAGTGAAACAACTTATAAAAATTTACGATCATTTAATGCAATGGACGGTTGCTCTCAAATGGTAGGTGTAGAAGAATCTAGAAAAGTTACAGGAGATGTTCTTATCACCCCAGAATTAAAATCTGATTTCCAGGGGATGTTCACCCCTTATCTGAAGCCAGGACGTTAATTACGAGGCTCTTAAGTTGATCTCCTCCCAGAAAAGAGTGACAGGATAAACTGAAGTCTACGGTTTTTCTTCCATCTCACAGAGAGGCATATCGCCATGAAAAAGACCCGTTATACCGAAGAACAGATTGCATTTGCACTGAAGCAGGCCGAAACCGGCATCTGTGTCGGGGAAGTCTGCCGAAAGATGGGCATTTCTGAAGCCATTTTTATAATTAGAAGATAAATTCGCTGCTCTGGGCGTAACTGAACTTGAATTGCGTCGTCTGCGGCAACTGGAGGATGAAAATCAGCGGCTGAAAAAGCTTGTGGCTATAAGACCTACCGGGGCGGAGTCAGCTCACCCTCAGTTGTACCCTCGCAATGGACATGATGCGGGTTGAAGTTGATTGAGTTGGGTGGAGTTAAGGGATTGAAGAGATGTTGATTTCTGCGGGCTTGGAATGCAAAAACGGACCTCCGTGGAGGTCCGTTGCTATGAATTTGGTGCCCGGACTCGGACTAACGCCGCAGGCGTTGAACAGCGCGCGTGCCGCGCTGGCCCCGAAGGGGTGAGCCGCTGTGCGGCGAATAATCGAACGCAGTTCGATGGAGAGTCCGGTCGTAGAAAAGCAAAAACCCGCCTTGTGGGCGGGTTCTTTAAATAGTGGTGCCCGGACTCGGACTAACGCCGCAGGCGTTGAACAGCGCGCGTGTCGCGCTGGCCCCGAAGGGGTGAGCCGCTGTGCGGCGAATAATCGAACGGAGTTCGATGAAGAGTCCGGATGCAGAAAAGCAAAAACCCGCCTTTTAGGCGGGTTCTTTAAATAGTGGTGCCCGGACTCGGAATCGAACCAAGGACACGGGGATTTTCAATCCCCTGCTCTACCGACTGAGCTATCCGGGCAACGGGGCGCATTAAACCGTAATCGCCGCGCCTCGTCAACGAAATTTATCTGTTTTGCAGCAGACTGAACAATCTATCACCACATTGCGCTAAAAGCACGCGTCTTCAGGCAAAAAACAGCGTCCAGGCCGCTGAAATTGGCATCGCCAGCACCAGCGCAGGCAGCATATTCACCACCGCAAACATTTTTATCCCGCAGATGCGCAGCCCGGTGGCGACCAGCAGCATGCCGCCGACGGCGCTGAAATCCGCCAGCATCATTGGCGTGGTAAGCGGCATTATGATCGCCGCGCAGGCTGCAAGAGTCAGCTGGATAAGCAGCATCGGCACGCTGATAGCGGCGACGGCAATGCCCAGGGTGCAAGCGAAAATGGTGGCGGTGAAAAAGTCGAGAAACGCTTTGGCAATCAGAATGCTGGCGTCGCCGGTCATCCCTTCGCGCATGGCGCCGAAGACGCCGGTGCCGCTGGCGCAGAACAGGACGATAATCGCCACATAGCTCTGAATATAGGAGTCATGAGCCGAGGCTTTTTTCTTACCTTTAGCTGACAGCAGCTGCTGGAGCTTACTGACCAGGGCATTGATCCCTTTTTCCATATTGCATATTTCGCCGAGCAGCGTCCCCACCAGGGTTGAGAGCACCATCACCGGCAGATTGGCGCACTTAATGACCAGTAAAATGCCGATGCCCAATGACGCCAGGCCAAAAATAGAGGTCATTGCGGTACGGATCCGTTCCGGCAACCGTTGGCTGAGTAAGGCGCCCAGCACACCGCCGACCAGCACCGCGCTGGCGTTAATAAAAGGTCCTGTAACCACGCTGACTCCTGTTAAATATCCCTGATAACCGCATTATTATGACGTTAACCCGCCGTGAAAGCTTGTGTATCCGTGATATAAGTGCATACGGTTTTCATCTTGCGCCTGTTCGGGAAAGGTGCCATGATTGCGCGAATTTTCTCCTCCCTGATATGAGGCCGCCGATGACGACACAGCCATTATCTCGCCAGCGACGCCGCGCCCAGATGCGCGGGCTGCCTCATCTTGCTACGCTTACCCCTCTGTCCACTATGCGGTGAAGGACACGTATGCTCACTGTAGGGCAACAGTAAGATCGGACGCGTCTGCTTTTACTGATGTCCGGCGGTCGGAGCTGAATCCGTCAGACCCGGACACATCGTTGGGCAAGGTCTCCCTTGTCTGAGATTTTTACACTCCCGATACGGGCATTTGCGCTTATGAAATCCATGCACATTGCCGCCAGCTACGAGCTGGTCACCCGCTTGTCCACCCACCGTCGCGTTGTGGCGCTGGACAGTACCGATTTTACCGATGTGGCGGCAGTCGTCATCACCGCGGCGGACAGTCGCAGCGGCATCCTTACTCTCCTCAGGCGTAGCGGATTTAATCTGCCGGTCTACCTGCTGAGTGAGACGGTGGTCGAGAGGCCAGAGGGGGTGCAGGCGGTGATCGCCGGTAAAGATCAGGAGTGGCTGGAGCTGGAGGCGGCGGCCTGTGATTATGAAGCGCGTCTGCTGCCGCCGTTTTTCAATACTCTGACCCAGTACGTCGAGATGGATAACAGCACTTTTGCCTGTCCGGGGCATCAGCATGGGGCGTTTTTCAAAAAGCACCCTGCAGGCCGTCAGTTCTATGACTTTTTTGGCGAAAATGTCTTTCGCGCTGACATGTGCAACGCCGACGTGAAATTAGGCGATCTGCTGATCCACGAAGGGTCGGCCAAGCACGCGCAGAAGTTCGCTGCGAAGGTGTTCAATGCGGATAAAACCTATTTCGTCCTCAACGGCACTTCGGCGGCCAACAAAGTCGTGACCAATGCGCTGTTGACCCGTGGCGATCTGGTGCTGTTCGATCGTAACAACCACAAGTCGAATCATCACGGGGCGCTGATTCAGGCGGGAGCGACGCCTGTCTATCTCGAAGCCGCGCGCAATCCGTTCGGCTTTATCGGCGGCATTGATGAGCGCTGCTTTGATGAGCGCTACCTGCGGGATCTCATCCGCGAAACGGCGCCAGAGAAAGCCACTGCCCCCCGCCCGTTTCGTCTGGCGGTGATCCAGCTCGGGACCTACGACGGTACGGTCTATAACGCCCGTCAGGTGGTGGATAAGATCGGCCACCTCTGCGATTACATCCTGTTCGACTCGGCATGGGTGGGCTATGAGCAGTTTATCCCGATGATGGCCGACTGCTCGCCGCTGCTGCTGGAGCTGACCCCGGACGATCCGGGTATTTTTGTCACCCAGTCCGTGCACAAGCAGCAGGCCGGCTTCTCACAGACGTCGCAGATCCATAAAAAGGATAACCATCTGCGCGGCCAGGCGCGCTTCTGTCCACACAAGCGGCTGAATAACGCCTTTATGCTGCATGCCTCCACCAGCCCGTTCTATCCGCTGTTCGCCGCACTGGACGTCAACGCCAAAATCCATGAAGGTGAGAGCGGCCGTCGCCTGTGGGCCGAGTGCGTGGCGCTGGGCATTGAGGCGCGCAAAGCAATCATCGCCAACTGCAAGATGATCCAGCCCTTTATTCCGCCGATGGTGGCGGGGCGCCCGTGGCAGGATCACCCGACCGAGGCGATCGCCCGTGAGCGCCGCTTCTTCAGCTTCGAACCCGACGCGCGCTGGCATGGTTTTGAAGGCTACGCGGACGACCAGTATTTTGTCGACCCGTGCAAGCTGTTGCTGACCACCCCGGGCATCGACGCGGAGAGTGGGGAGTACAGTGAGTTCGGCATTCCGGCGACTATTCTGGCGCATTATCTGCGTGAAAACGGCATCGTGCCGGAGAAGTGCGATCTCAACTCGATTCTGTTCCTGCTGACGCCGGCGGAGAGCGCCGAAAAAATGGCGCATCTGGTAGCGATGCTCGGGCAGTTCGAACAGCATATTGAGGCGGATACGCCGCTGGCCGATGTGTTGCCGACCATCTACAACAAATATCCGGTGCGCTATCGCGACTATACCCTGCGCGAACTGTGCCAGGAGATGCACGATCTGTACGTCAGCTTTGACGTGAAGAGCCTGCAAAAAGAAATGTTCCGTAAACGGAGCTTCCCGCGGGTGGTGATGAATCCCCAGGATGCCAACCACGAGTTTATTCGCGGCAACGTTGAGCTGGTGCGTCTGAGCGAGGCGGAAGGCCGCGTCGCGGCGGAGGGGGCGCTGCCGTATCCGCCGGGCGTGCTGTGCGTGGTGCCCGGCGAGGTCTGGGGCGGCGCCGTGCTGCGCTATTTCCTCGCGCTGGAGGAGGGGGTCAATATGCTGCCGGGCTTCTCGCCGGAGCTGCAGGGGGTTTACAGCGAGACGGATCCGGACGGCATTAAGCGGCTGTATGGCTACGTGCTGAAGGGATAAAAAAACGCCCCGCCAAACAGGCGGGGCGTTTTACTTTTGCCGATCACGCGCTCTGCTGGGCGGCGGTCGGTTGTCTGACGTGTTTGTATTTGAACAGCGCCACGAAGGCAAAGGCCAGCACCAGCGAATAACCGGCGAAAATCAGCCACACGCTTTGCCAGTCAGTGATCCCCTCAACGGTAAAGTGCTCAACCACTTTGCCGCTCACCATCCCGCCAAGAATACAGCCGAAGCCGTTGGTCATCATCAGGAACATCCCCTGGGCGCTGGCGCGGATTTCCGGGCGCACCTCTTTCTCAACGAATACCGAACCGGAGATGTTGAAGAAGTCGAAGGCGCAGCCGTAGACGATCATCGACAGCACCAGCAGCACAGTGCCGAACGGCGTCGGATCGCCGAAGGCGAACAGGCCGAAGCGCAGCATCCACGCCACGATACTGATAAGCATCACGTTCTTAATGCCGTAGCGGCTGAGGAAGAACGGGATGGTCAGGATAAACAGCGTCTCGGAGATCTGTGAGATCGACATCAGCACCGAGGCGTGCTCGACGATAAAGCTGCCAGCAAACAGTGGATCTTTATCGAAGCTGTGCAGGAAGGTGTTGCCGAACATATTGGTGATTTGCAGCTCGGCGCCGAGCATCATCGAGAAGATGAAGAAGATTGCCATACGTTTGTTTTTAAACAGCGCAAAAGCGTTAAGCCCCAGCATCTCCGTCCAGCTTTGATTGCGCTGGGCGTTGGCGACCGGAATAGGCGGCAGCGTCAGGGTGAACAGCGCCAGCAATACCGACAGCGTTGCGCCAATGTACAACTGCATATGGCTTAGTTCGAAGCCAGAGAAGCTCACGCCCCACATGGCGAGGATAAAGCCGATGGTGCCCCAGATACGAATTGGCGGGAAATCGGTGACGATATCCAGCCCCGCCGACTGCAGGCGGTAGTAGGAGATGGTGTTGATCAAGCCAAGCGTCGGCATATAGGCCAGCGAGTTAAGCAGGATCACGAGGAACATCTCGCCCGGCGTGGTGACCTGCGCCGCCAGATACAGCGTTAACGCGCCGACCAGGTGGCAGATGGCGTATACCCATTTGGCGCTGATCCATTTGTCGGCGACGATGCCGAGCAGTGTCGGCATCAACACCGCGGCGATACCGAGCGAGCTATACACTGCGCCGATTGCCGCGCCGTCAAATTTCAGCGTGACAAACATGTACGAGCCAAGCGTGGTGAGCCAGCTCCCCCAAAGGCAGAACTGCAGGAACGACAATATTTTGAGCTGCAGCTTAAGATTCATGTAGTTATCCTCACGTATGTGGGCTTGTAATGTTTTTAAAATAACATTAATCCCGTTATTTTGATGCGATTCTATCATTCGCTAGCTGAAAGCTTCTGTTAACTGCCGCAGAAAATCGAAAGATATTAAAGAGTATGGCGGAGAATAAGCGCGGCCTCAGCGCGGGGCTGAGGCCGTAGTCGGGAGGAGGGTTATTTACGGCGGTAGCTTTTCTGCGCGGTATTAACTTTGTACAGATAGCGGCGCGATTCCGCCGACGGATGGCGGGTGGTCAGCGTCTGGTAGACGTCCCCTGGGGCCATGCTGTTGATAATATTGGCCGCCTGCACTTTATCGCTGGAGAAGACCCGCAGCACGCTGCCAGCGCCGCCGTTATAGGCTGTGATCACCGCGTAGCGACGCGAGGTGGGGTTATCGATGCCGGCGAGGTAAACATTGTTCAGCATCGCCAGGTAGGCGGTGCCGGTGTCGATATTATTCGCCGGGTCGAACAGATAACTGCGGCTTGGCAGGCCGGATTTACCCTGGGAGCGGAAGACGTCTCTGCCGGCGCTATGCTGTACGACCTGCATCAGCCCCATGGCGTCGGCATGGCTCACCGCATAGGGGTTAAAGGAGGATTCGGTCTGCATAATCGCGAGGATCAGCGACTCATCAACCCCATACTTACGCGAGGCCTGACGCACCATGCCGAGGTATTTATGCGCACGTTTGTCGAGGTGGTTCGGCACCAGGTTAATGGTGATGCTGTAGACCACGCGCAGGCCGTTGTTGCGGCTCTTCAGGCGGGTTTGCAGCAGATAGTCGGCAAAGCGCGCGGCGCGCCACTCCCAGCGAATCGATGCCCCGGTGTTATCCACCACCTGGCCATAGAGGAACGGCTCTTTGGAGATCTGAATATCATCGACATCGGAATAGAGGTCAATGGAGTTGGGGTCATCGCCCATCAGCAGAGTTTTGACGATCGCCTGGCGCAGTCGTCCGCGCGGATCGGTGCCGGAAATGGTCTCGACGGTGATCGTCCCTTCATCAAAGTTGATGTGGCTGCGGGTTTGATACTGGTCGGTGTATTTGACGTAGTCCTTCGGCCCGGCGAGCAGGACTTCGTTATACCCCCAAATGTTCTCGATGTTGTGGGCGAACTGGCCCATCAAAATATCGAATCCGTTCGTGTCCTTGACCCAGGCCTCGTTGTATTCGGCGCCTTTTTTATTGGAACTGGAACACGAAACGAGCAACGGCGCAATCAGCGCGAGCGCTAAGTATTTTTTCATCATTCCGGGCGTGCGTGTTGTGTTTGTTTTTTTAAAGGCCGCAGGGCCCTTACTGTTTTTCCGGCGGCGTGTAGCCTTCGATGTGCACGTCTTTTCCTTCAAACAGGAACTGCACCATCTCCTGCTCAAGCAGTTTGCGGTGCTCCGGGTTCATCATGCTGAGCTTTTTCTCGTTGATCAGCATGGTCTGCTTGTGCTGCCACTGCGCCCAGGCTTCTTTGGAGATTTCGTTATAAATACGCTTTCCGAGCTCGCCCGGATACAGCTGGAAATCCTGACCGTCCGCTTCACGTTGCAGGAAGGTACAAAAAATGGTTCTGCTCATAATCAATCCTCTTTGATAGCCGAAAAATTTATACCGGCGTTCCGGCTTTTAACTGTTGCAACAAGCGCTCCACAGGAGCCGCCAGTCCGACCGACGGCGGCTGCGCTAAGTTATACCAGAGTGCGTTGCCTTCATCCATGCATGCGCCAGATGAGTGCACTGTAAGCCACATCGGCACAATATCCAGGTGGAAATGGCTGAAAGTGTGGCGAAAAGCGGTGAGCTGCGTCAGATGGTCGGCCTTAATCTGGCGCTGCGCCAGCCACTCGCGTAGCTCTGCTTCGTCGGCAAACTGCGGAAAACAGAACAAGCCGCCCCACAGACCCACCGGCGGACGCTGGGAGAGAAACACCTCGTCGCCGTGCTGCATCAGCAGGAAATAGCCAGTGCGTTCCGGGAGGATCTGCTTCGGTTTTTTGCCCGGATATTCCGCCCATGAATGGTTTGCGTAGGCTACACAGCCGTTGCTCAGCGGACACAGCTCGCACTTCGGCTTCGAGCGGGTGCAAACCATTGCCCCGAGATCCATCATCGCCTGGTTGAAGCGCTCGACGCCCTTCGCCGGGGTGACCTCTTCGCTGATGTCCCACAGCCGTTTTTCCACCTCTTTTTTTCCCGGCCAGCCGCTGACAGCATAGCAGCGGGCGAGCACGCGCTTCACGTTGCCGTCAAGAATCGGATAATGCTGACCGAGCGAAAGGGATAAAATCGCCCCCGCCGTTGAGCGCCCGACGCCGGGCAGCGCCGCCACTTCGTCAAAGGTCCGGGGGAATTCCCCGCCGTGCAGTGTGGCGACCTGCTGCGCGGCTTTATGTAAATTGCGCGCCCGCGCGTAGTAGCCAAGGCCGGTCCACAGATGCAGCACCTCATCCAGCGGTGCGTTGGCTAAATCAACAACCGTGGGGAAACGCGCCATAAAGCGTTCAAAATAGGGAATAACCGTGGTCACCTGGGTTTGTTGCAACATCACTTCGGAGAGCCATACTTTGTAGGGCGTCTTGGCGATTTGCCAGGGCAGGGTTTTACGCCCGTATTTGTCGTACCAGTCCAGAACCTGGGCTGAAAATTGCGTGGCGAGAAAAGTCAAAGCTACGGCTCCGGGATCGCGATTACAGGGGGGCAGATTGCAGCATAAGGGCGAGTGGCTGTAAACCCTTGCATCCGCCGGGTAACTTTGGATAATGCCCGTTTTCCGAACACATTCACAAGCAGACCAAACTTTTATGAAAAACGACGTCATCTCTCCGGAATTTGATGAAAACGGCCGTCCGCTGCGCCGTATTCGTAGCTTCGTCCGTCGCCAGGGTCGCCTGACGAAAGGGCAGCAGCATGCGCTGGATAACATTTGGCCGGTGATGGGCGTTGAATTCAACGATGCGCCGCTCGATTTCGCCGCCCTGTTTGGCCGTGACGCGCCGGTCACCCTCGAGATTGGCTTCGGCATGGGCGCCTCGCTGGTGGCGATGGCAAAAGCCAAACCGGAACAGAATTTCCTCGGCATTGAAGTACACTCGCCGGGCGTCGGCGCATGCCTGGCTTCTGCGGAAGAAGAAGGCGTACAAAACTTGCGCGTAATGTGTCACGATGCGGTGGAAGTGCTGCATACGATGATCCCGGATAACTCGCTGAATATGGTGCAACTATTTTTCCCTGATCCGTGGCATAAAGCGCGTCATAATAAACGTCGTATCGTGCAGCCGCCTTTCGCTGAGCTGGTGAAAAGCAAGCTGAAGCTCGGCGGCGTCTTCCATATGGCGACCGACTGGGAAGCCTATGCCGTGCATATGCTGGAAGTGATGTCCTCGCTGGAAGGCTATCGTAACCAATCGGCAAGCAACGATTACGTACCGCGCCCGGAATCGCGCCCGGTAACCAAATTTGAACAGCGTGGCCATCGTCTCGGCCACGGCGTATGGGACTTAATGTTCGAGAGGGTGAAATAATGGCCAAGAATCGTAGCCGTCGTCTGCGTAAAAAAATGCATATCGATGAGTTTCAGGAGTTAGGCTTCTCCGTCGCCTGGCGTTTCCCGGAAGGGACCAGCGAAGAGCAGATCGACCAGACGGTCAACGATCTGATTGAAGAGGTGATTGAGCCGAACAAGCTGGCCTTCGACGGCAGCGGTTATCTCTCCTGGGAAGGGCTTATCTGCATGCAGGAGATCGGTAAATGCACCGAAGAGCATCAGGCCATCGTACGCAAATGGCTGGAAGCGCGTAAGTTAGAGGATGTGCGCACCAGCGAACTTTTTGACGTCTGGTGGGACTAAGTTTGACAAGGGTCGGCAATTGCCGGCCCGTTTTGTCTTAAGGGAGTTTTATGATGCGTAAAACGCTGCTGGCGGTGGCGCTCTCCGTCACCGCTTTGTCTGCCCATGCGGACTACCAGTGTAGCGTCACGCCGCGTGACGATGTGATCCTCAGCCCGCAGCAGGTCCAGGTGAAAGGGGAAAATGGCGATCTGGTGATAAAGCCGGACGGCAATTTGACCTTTAACGGCAAGGCCTATGCGCTCAGCGCCGCCCAGCGCGAGCAGGCGCAGGATTATCAGGCCAGTCTGCGCAGCAGCCTGCCGTGGATTGACGAAGGCGCGCGTTCGCGAGTCGAAAAAAGCCGTAAGGCGCTGGATAAAATCATTACCGAACAGGTTGGCGCCAACAGCAGCATGCATGGTCGCCTGACCAAGCTGGACGCGCAGCTCAAAGAGCAGATGAACCGCATCATTGAGCGCCGCAGCGATGGCCTGACCTTCCACTATAAAGCCATCGACCAGGTGCGCGCCGACGGCCAGCAGCTGGTGAATCAGGCGATGGGCGGCATTCTGCAGGACAGCATTAACGAGATGGGGGCGAAAGCGGTGCTTAAAGGCGGCGGTAACCCGCTGCAGGGTATTCTCGGCAGCCTCGGCGGCCTGCAAACGGCGATTCAGGATGAATGGAAAAACCAGGAGGCCGATTTCCAGCAGTTTGGTAAAGACGTCTGCAGCCGGGTGGTCTCGCTGGAGGACAGCCGCAAGTCGCTGGTTGGCTCGCTGAAATAATGACATGGCGGTCCGCTTGCCGGCAGGACCGCTTCTGCGTTTACTCGTTCAGAAATAACTCAAGCAGGGAATTCAAAAACAGCTTACCGTGCTCGGTGATCTGCCAGTTCTGCTCGTCTTCATGCAGATAGCCCTGGGCTATCGCCGCCTCCAGCTGCGGGCGGATCGCCGCTTCCTCAAGACCGGTATAGCGTCTGAATTCGTCGCGCGGCGCGGCCTCCAGCAGGCGGAAACGGTTCATAAAGAACTCAAACGGTTTATCTGCGTCTTCCACATCATGCTGACGCTCGAGGTAACGGCCTTCCATATACCCGCGCGGGTGGCGGGTTTTGGCGGTACGCAGGATACGTCCGTCAGGGAAGGTGATCTTGCCGTGCGCGCCGCAGCCGATGCCGAGGTAGTCGCCAAAGCGCCAGTAGTTGAGATTATGCTGACACTGGAAGCCCGGCTTAGCGTAAGCGGACGTCTCGTACTGCTGATAGCCGGCGGCGCTCAGCAGCTGATGCCCCTGCTCGAAAATATCCCATAGCGCGTCGTCATCCGGCAGCACCGGCGGCCGGGAGCCGAACAAGGTGTTTGGCTCAATGGTCAGCTGGTACCACGACAGGTGCGGCGGGTTGAGGGCAATGGCCTGACGCAGATCGTCCAGCGCCTCCTCCAGCGACTGGTCCGGCAAACCGTGCATCAGATCGAGATTGAAGCTGCGCAGGCCGAGACCGCTGGCGAGACGTGCGGCGCGCTTGGCCTCCTCCGGGCCGTGGATCCGCCCCAGACGCTGCAGCTTCGGTTCGCTAAAGCTTTGTACGCCGATGGAGATGCGGTTCACCCCGGCGCGCTGGTAATCAACGAAGCGATCGGCCTCCACGGTACCCGGGTTGGCTTCCATGGTGATTTCCGCCCCGGCGGCCAGCGGCAGGCAGGTGCGGACGCCATCCAGCAGGGTTTGCATGGCCGGGCCGGACAGCAGGCTCGGCGTACCGCCGCCGATAAAAATAGTGCCTATTTCCCGTCCCTGGGCATATTGCGCATCAGCCTGCAGATCGTTCAGCAGATGCTGGACATAGTCATCGTGCGGCACCTCGCCTTTCAGCGCATGCGAATTAAAGTCGCAGTACGGACATTTCTGCACGCACCAGGGAATATGAATATAGAGACTCAGCGGCGGCAAATTAGCCATTACGTAATGCTTCCAGTAACAGTTTCAGCGCCTGCCCGCGATGGGAAATGGCGCTCTTTTCTTCACGGCTCAATTCGGCCGCGGTTTTCCCTTCTGACGGGACGAAGAAGATTGGGTCGTAGCCGAAACCGCCATGACCGGCGGCTTGGCGGGTGATTACCCCAGGCCAGCTGCCGTGGCACACCAGCGGCGTGGGATCCTCGGCATGGCGCAGATAGACCAGCACGCAGTGGAACTGCGCCTGACGCTGGTCGTCCGGCACGTCCTTTAACGCGTCGAGCAGCTTCTCAAGATTCTGCTGGTCGCTGGCGTCGACGCCGGAATAGCGGGCGGAGTAAATACCCGGCGCGCCGCCAAGAGCATCGACGGCCAGACCGGAATCGTCAGCGATGGCCGGCAGGCCGGTGATCTGCGCCGCGTGGCGCGCTTTCAGAATCGCGTTTTCAATAAAGGTCAGGCCGGTCTCTTCCGCAGAGTCCACGCCCAGCTCGGTTTGAGCGACGATATCGAGACCAAAATCTTCCAGCAGCGAGGCCAGTTCGCGCACTTTACCGGCGTTACCGGTAGCGAGGACGACTTTTTGCATGATGAATCCTGTTTATTCAGTTAGCGCCGCGACCGCAGTCGGGATCTGTTGTGGGGCGATGATTTTAACTTGCTTATGGCGGCCCAGCTCGCCTTTTTCAATCAGTACCTGGCTTTTGGCGACGCGGAACTGTTTGGCGAGAAATTTCACCAAGTGGGCATTGGCCTGGCCATCAACGGGCGGGGCGGTAATGGCGACTTTAAGCTCGTCGCCATGTACGCCCACGATGCTATCGCGGCTGGCCTTAGGCTGAATGTACAGCCTCAGCACCAGCCCGTCAGCGCAGGTTTCAACGGCACTCATAGCGCCATCCACAGCCCCGGCAGCAGTACATTACCGGTGGCCTGCAGCACCTCGGCGACGCCCATATTGATTACGTACAACAGCAGTACCAGCACCATCGGCGAGAAATCGATACCGCCCATCGACGGCAGCAGGTTGCGGATAGGGCGCAGCAGCGGGTCCGCCAGCTGCATCAGCACGTACTCCACAGGACTGCGCCCCTGGCTGACCCAGCTCATGATCGCCATCAGCAGCAGCACCCAGAAGATCAACGAGCCGATGGTTTTCAGCAGAATAAGCAGAGCGGAGATCCAGATGATCGGCTGGAAGGTGATCACCATAAACAGCACGATCGCTTTGATGACGCAGAGAATAAATGCCACCAGCAGCGAGGCGCTGTCAATCGGCCCCATTGCCGGGATAATCCGGCGCAGCGGCCCGACAATCGGCTGCGTGGCTTTCACCACAAACTGCGAAAAGGGGTTGTAAAAGTCGCAGCGCGCCCACTGCATCCAGACGCGTAACAACACGACCATCGTGTAAAGCTCAATGACCGTTGAAAGCAGGAAAGTCAACGTCTTCATGGCGTTCCTCTGATTCCTTATTATTTGCTGTAGTCGCGCGCACCAAAAATGGCTGTACCGATGCGCACCATCGTGCTTCCCGCCGCGATTGCGGCTTCCATATCGTCCGACATTCCCAGAGACAACGTATCGACCGTGGGGTACCGCGTTTTTAATCGCGCAAATGCTACCGCCATTTGCCGGGCGACGGCAAACTGCCTTACATATTCTGACTCAGGCGCGGGGATCGCCATCAGACCGCGCAGCTCCAGATGAGGTAACTCAGCGATCTCCGCCGCTAAGCCATCGAGCGCTTCCAGCGGGATGCCGGATTTGCTCTGTTCATCGCTGATGTTAATTTGAATCAGCACCTTCAGCGGCGGCAAATGCGCCGGGCGCTGCTCGTTCAGGCGGGTGGCGATTTTCAGCCGATCGACGGTGTGGCACCAGTCAAAATGCTCTGCCACCAATCGGCTTTTGTTGGACTGCAGGGGGCCAATAAAGTGCCACTGCAGCCCGCTGACGCCAGCCTGCTGGAAATGGTTAATTTTCTCCACGCCCTCCTGGACGTAGTTTTCACCAAATGCCCGTTGGCCTGCCGCAATGGCTTCTTCGATCGCGCTCGCAGGTTTCGTTTTACTCACTGCAAGCAATGTCACTTCTTCTGGCGCACGCCCGCATCGGGCGGCAGCACCGGAGATTTTGTCCCGGACCTGTGCCAGGTTATGCGCAATATCGTTCATATTCCGAGGATGAGTTATGAAGCTGGAAGAAATCGTAGCCCTTAGTGTAAAGCATAATGTCTCCGATCTACACCTGTGCAATTCCGCCGCACCGCGCTGGCGGCGGCAGGGCAAGCTGGAGCCCGCCCCCTTTCCCGCACCGGATATTGCGGATTTACTCAACGACTGGCTCGATGCAGGACAGTTACTGCACTGGCAGGAACACGGCCAGATTGACTTTGCGCTGACCCTGACCTGCGGTTCGCGGCTGCGAGCCAGCGCGTTCGCCCATACGCGTGGAATATCGCTGGTGCTGCGGCTCCTTCCTGAACAATGCCCGCGTCTGGAGACACTGGGCGCCCCGCCTGCGCTGAGCGAGCTGTTGGCAGAAGAGAGTGGTTTGCTGTTGGTGACCGGAGCGACGGGCAGCGGCAAGTCGACTACCCTGGCGGCAATGGTGGGGTACCTCAATCAGCGTCTTGATGGCCATATTCTGACCCTGGAGGACCCGGTGGAGTTTATTCATCACAGCGAGCGCTGCCTGATCCAGCAGCGGGAGATTGGCCGTCACTGTCCTTCGTTCGCCGCGGCGATCCGCGTGGCGTTGCGCCAGGATCCGGATGTGATCCTGCTCGGGGAGCTACGCGACAGCGAAACCATTCGCCTGGCGTTAACCGCGGCGGAGACCGGGCACCTGGTAATGGCGACATTACATACCCGCGGCGCGGCGCCGGCGGTGGAGAGATTAATCGATGTTTTTCCGGCGGAGGAGAAAGATCAGGTTCGCAGCCAGCTTGCCGGAAGCCTGTGCGCGGTGCTGGCGCAAAAATTGTTACCTGCACGTCAGGGCGGGAGAGTTGCGCTATACGAGCTTCTGGTCAACACGCCAGCGGTGGCGAATTTGATCCGTGAAGGAAAAGTACATCAATTGCCTGGTGTGATGCAGACCGGGATGCAGGCCGGAATGTTGACCTTTACCCAGAGTTTTCAGCAACGTGTCGCTGCAGGCGCGCTATAAGATGAGAAAGAGACTGATATGACGGGTTAAATGATATGTTAGATGAATGTTTATTTGTTGTTTATTAATATTATTTGGTAATACAAATAACTTTTGATTATAAATTCAAATAACACATTCAGATTAGATATGTCGACAGTGAATACGCATTTCCAGGAAAAAAGTTTGATTATCTTTTGACAGCTTTGAGTCATTCGATTTATGCTGTTTGTGGGAATAGGATGATTCTCATGGAATAACGTTTCAGTTTGTAAGTTACCTTGGTGATTTATAAATTCACGACTGTTTGTATCTTTTTTTATTCATTTAACCACCATGGCGGTGGGTAACAGCTAAGGAGAGTTTTAAGTGATTAATTCAAATGGAAATTCATCATCTTCTCGTCAGGTAACCTTTATTACCCACCCGTCTATTCAAAGCAAAGCCTTTGCCAGCTATCTGAGCGAAACCCTGATGGCACCGGTGGTTTTACAAAATATTAATAAACCGCTGGCGCAGCGTCTGGCAAAAGATTCTGTAATATTATTTGATATCGCAGTGTCAAATAAGAAATTAAACGGGGTGTGGCGGGATATTATTCGCCTGCAGGCAGATAATCCTCGTTTGTTGATTATTAATAGCGCACAAAAGTATGAGTTATACGAAATGGCGCAGTGGCCGGCTTTATATGGTGTATTCCGCCATGACGATGATGAATCGCGCTTAATTGAGGGCGTTAAGGCCGTGCTGAACGGCGAACAGACGGCTGAATTGAGCGTGATGCACCCGGCGATGTACGCTGCGGACCATGCATCGACTCCAGTAGAGAACTCGCCTCTGACGGAACGGGAATGCGAGATCCTCAACGAACTGCGCTGCGGCGCGACGAACCTGGATATCGCCCGGGCGCTGTTTATCAGCGAGAACACGGTGCGGACGCACCTGTATAATGTATTTCGTAAGCTAAGCGTGAAGAATCGCACCCAGGCGGTGAGCTGGGCTAACGAACATCTGCGCCACTAAGCGGGAAAACGTGCGCCGTCAGCAGCCTGCCAGCGGCGCAGGAGGGCAGAGCTTAAAAGCTCTGCTCGAAGTAGCTTTCCAGAATGACGACCGCAGAGGCCGAATCGACGCTGCCTTTATTCAGCGCCCGATAGCCGCCATGTTCAAACAGGCCCGCGCGGGCCTCGACCGTACTCAGCCGTTCATCGTGGAGAAGGATCGCGACGCCAAAGCGGCCATGAATTTTATTGGCGAAATTACGCGCGCGCGCCGTCAGCGGTTGCTCGGTGCCGTCCATATTCAGCGGCAGGCCGACGATCACCGCCTCAGGCTGCCACTCTTTAAGCAGCTTTTCGATGACGTTCCAGTCCGGTCTACCGTCCTGCGCTTTCAGCGCGGGCAGTGGCCGTGCGGTTGCGGTGATGCGTTGACCCACCGCCACGCCGATGCTTTTGGTGCCGAAATCAAAGCCGAGAAAGGTTCCACTCATCATGCATGCCCCGCGACGCCAGGCATCGTCACAATATCGATACCAATCAGTTTAGCCGCCTCGCGCCAGCGATCGGCAATCGGCGTGCGGAAGAGAATATTCTGGTCCGCCGGCGCGGTGAGCCAGGCATTATCTAAAATCTCCTGCTCCAGTTGCCCTTTCTCCCATGAGGCGTAGCCCAGCGCAACCAGCACGTTGCCCGGCTGCCGATCGGTACCTAAGGTTTCAAGGACATCCCGTGAGGTGGTGATCACCGTGTTATCCGAAATGCGGATGCTTGAGGAAAAGTCAGAGGGCGGGGTATGCAGTATAAAACCGCGGTCTTCCGCCAGCGGGCCGCCCAGCATTACCGGTTTATCCAGGCGGATCTCCGGGTTGCGCGGCTCCGGGACAATTTTGAGTTTCTCGAGGATCCCTTCCACCTGCAGATTTTCCAGCGGCTTATTGATAATAATGCCCATGGCACCCTCATCGTTATACTCGCAGATATAGACCACGGAGCGGCGGAAAATAGGGTCCTGAAGCGCAGGCATGGCAATCAGAAAGTGATGCTGTAAATTCATTGTCAGAGGTTCTGTTCCTGGTTCAAAAAAGCAACACCCAGTATGCGGGCAAAGTAGAATGGTGTCGATGCACTTTATCTGGCAGGTGCCCAGGTGACGCCTGGCTGGCAGCGTTTTACGAGCGCGGTAACCCGCGCTCGCAGCGTCATCAGCGGGCGTTTACCCCTGGTGCTTATTTAGCGATACGTCTCTCGATAGCGTCCATCAGCATGCCGGTGATCGAAATATCCGGGAAGGCGGCTTCGATTTCGCGTACGCAGGTGGGGCTGGTGACGTTAATTTCCGTCAGACGGTCGCCGATGATATCCAGGCCGACGAAGATAAGGCCTTTGGCCTTCAGCGTCGGGCCGACGCGGCGGGCGATTTCCCAGTCGCTTTCGGTCAACGGGCGAGCTTCGCCACGGCCGCCGGCGGCCAGATTGCCGCGGGTCTCGCCGCCCTGCGGAATTCGCGCCAGGCAATAAGGCACCGGCTCGCCATCCACTACCAACACGCGCTTGTCGCCATCTTTAATGGCCGGCAGATAGTTCTGCGCCATGCAGTAGCGGCTGCCCAGTTCGGTCAGCGTCTCGGCAATAACGCCAAGGTTTGGATCGCCGGCTTTAACACGGAAAATAGAGGCGCCGCCCATACCGTCGAGCGGTTTCATGATGATATCGCCGTGTTTTTCCCAGAAGGCTTTCAACTGGGCTTTATTGCGGGTGACCAGTGTTTCCGGGGTCAGTTCAGAGAACCAGGCGGTGAACAGCTTCTCGTTACAATCGCGCAGGCTCTGCGGCTTGTTGACGATAAGCGTGCCTTTCTCTTCCGCTCGCTCCAGGATGTAGGTGGCATAAATAAATTCGGTATCGAACGGCGGATCCTTACGCATCAGGATGACGTCAAGGTCCGCCAGCGGCAGATCCTGCTCGCCGGTGAAGTCATACCATTTATCATAGTTCTGTTCGACGTTCAGCGTGCGCGTCCGGGCGCGGGCGTCGCCGTTGATCAAATAAAGGTCGTTCATCTCCATGTAATGGAGTTCATAGCCGCGACGCTGCGCTTCCAGCAACATAGCGAAGCTGGTGTCTTTCTTGATGTTGATGGTTGCGATGGGATCCATCACGATGCCGAGCTTGATCATGGTTCTTCTCCGTTAACGCCTCAACCTAAGTCGCCAAAACGCACCTGCAGGGCGGTGATGGCGGTGAGCGCAGTAGTCTCTGTACGCAGAACGCGCGGTCCCAACAGGATATCAGTAAACTGGTATTGCGCGGTCATCGCTATTTCTTCAGCCGACAGCCCACCTTCCGGACCAATCAGCAGACGGACGCGTTCAACCGGCAGCAGCAGCGTGTTAATGCTGGCGCTGGCGCGCGGGTGCAGGTTGAGCTTCAGCCCGCTGTCCTGCTCGGCGCACCACGCCTCTAACTGCATCGCCGGACGTATTTCCGGTACCACGTTACGACCGCTCTGTTCGCAGGCGGCAATAGCGATTTTCTGCCACTGCTGGATCTTTTTCTGCAAACGTTCGGCATCCAGTTTAACGCCGCAGCGCTCGGAAAACAGTGGCGTTATGAGGCTTACCCCGAGTTCGATCGATTTCTGGATGGTGAATTCCATTTTTTCGCCGCGGGACATCACCTGGCCTAAATGGATATGCAGCGGCGATTCCCGATCGTCGGGTTCGCCACTGAGGACTTCAACCGTAACGTTTTTCTTACCGGCCTCGGTGATGACGGCATCAAACACCTGGTTACTGCCGTCGAATAGCTGAATGTGCTGGCCGGCGGTCATGCGCAGGACGCGGCCGACGTGGTTGGCTGCGTCATCGCTCAGCGCAATCTGGCTGCCGACAATGAGGCGTTCTGGATGATGGATGCGAGGAATGCGCATGCTTGATATTCCGTTCGTTGCGCAGATGCCAGCTTCCCGCCGCCAGGCGGGAAGCACAGGGCTGCAAATTAACAATTGCCGCTAGTGTAGGTTAGCTCTTTTGCGCCTGGCAAGCCTGCTGGACATACGGATTATGGTTGCCCTGCACTTTCGCAATGCGCTCATCGCGCTCACACTCCCAGGCGGTGACCGGGTACTGTTTATCCCATGCGGTAAACAGCTGAGTTTGCTGGCGGGAAAGATTCAGCTGGTAGCGGTCGCGCATATAGAAGTAGGTGCGGGCGATAGCGCCGCGGGCGCGGGCTGGGGGCTCGGCGACTTTATCTTTAAAATCGACCTTCATGGTGCACTGGCCGTACTGGCCTTCGCCACCGTTCCACTGGCTGTACATAAAGTTGCCGCGATCGCCATTCACTTCTCCCACCGCCGGCTGCAGGTTGTGCATATCGCTTTCCATTTTGCGGTATTCAGGATCTTTGGCGCAGTTTTTACGTCCGCCCTCCTGCCAGCACTGACGCTGATGGCCGAACTGCCACGCCGGCACCACGTGCTCCCATTCAACCCGGCTGGCACGGTTCTCATTTTTACGCACTTTATAGCCGCAAGATTCCAAATCGATAATGCCTTTTTTCCCCTGCCAGTCGATTTTACAGCCGCAATAAAAATCACCAGGAACGTCGGCATTCACTTTGACGCCAGCGGCTTTGGCCTGGGAAAAACTATTAATACCTGCGGCCGCAAGCGGGCCACTGACTGCCGCGCTCAATACCGCTACGGCTAAAACATGCATACGGGACATCGTTAACTCCGTGTCAAAACGAGCCCGCAACGTAGCGAATGAGGGTGCCGGATGCAATCAGTCAGATCAGAAAGTTTCTAAATAATTCCAATGGTTATTTTTCAGCTATCAGCAGATCGCCGCAGCGAACGCAGCGGTAAGTGGCCTCGCCGCGTACCACCCGGTTATGGCGACGGACGGTGAGCTGATGCTGCTGACAGCGGCAGCGATAGGGGAAGGTGTTCTGGCGAACCGAATCGAGTTCAAAGCGGTGGGTGCGACGCGCAGGAACGCCAAGGACGCTCTCCATCATCCATTTCCACTCTTTTCCGTGCGGCGCGACGCGGCCAAAATGCTGCCAGACCAGCAGGTGTGCCAGCTCATGCGGCACCACTTCATCGATAAACTCCTGCTGATTTTCCAGCAGCAGCACCGGGTTTAAACGAATTTCGTTTTTCTCCAGCCAGGCGGTGCCGGCGGAGGTACCGCGCTGCTGGTAGATCAGCGTCGGCTCCGCGTAGCGGCGTTCCAGCTTGCGGTTCGCATTGGCGAGATGCTCTCGCAGGCTGCGCATAACGGCCTGCTGAATAGCGATGGGAATACGGGGTGTTTTCATAGCGCCAGAGGATAGTGCGACGGGCAGGGGAGAGCAAGAGGAAGCTTCCTCCCCGGGAGGGAGGAAGCTCAGGCGGGTTAGTCGCGGGCGCCGATTTCGCGCAGCGGACGACCCTGCATCAGATTACGTTCAATATGTTCCAGCGAGACGTTTTTGGTTTCCGGGATCAGCCACAGCGTCAGCAGGATAAACAGCACGTTCAGACCGCCGTATACCCAGAAGGTATTGGCGCTGCCCAGCGAGTTGAGCATGGTCAGGAAGGTGGCGCCGACAATCATGTTGGCAATCCAGTTGGTCGCTGTGGAGCAGGTGATACCGAAGTCGCGGCCTTTCAGCGGCTGGATTTCGGAGCAAAGTACCCAAATCAGCGGGCCAGCACTCATGGCGAAACCGACGATGAACATCAGCAGCATCAGGACGGCGATGTACTGGGCGGTAGAGGAGTGAATGCCGATGTGCATCATGGTGCCCAGGACGCCCATTCCTGCGGCCATCACGATAAAGCCAAGGATCAGCGTCGGTTTACGGCCCCAGCGGTCGACCAGACCGATGGCGATAAAGGTGGCCAGCACGTTGGTCAGACCGACGATTACCGTCCCCCACATCTGCTCAGTGGTGTTGGCATAACCCGCCAGCTCAAAGATCTTCGGCGCGTAGTACATGATGACGTTCATCCCGGTGAACTGTTGCATCACCTGCAGCAGAATGCCGAGGAACACCGCGCGGCGGAAGTTGCTATTGTCTTTAAACAGTGACCAGCCGGACTGTTTTACCTTGAGGCTTTCACGGATTTCATCGAGCTCGCGTTTCGCTTCAGCGCTGGTATCGCGCAGGCGCAGCAGCACGCGTTCCGCATCGACGAAGCGACGTTTGGCGGCGAACCAGCGCGGGCTGTCCGGCAGGAAGATAACGCCGATCAGCAGCAATACCGCCGGAATGATGATAACCCCGAGCATCCAGCGCCATGCGCCGCTGTAGCTGAAAGCGGTGTCAGAGAGATAGGCGCCAAGGATCCCGATGGTGATCATCAGCTGGTACATGGAAATCATACTGCCGCGAATTTTTTCCGGCGCGATTTCCGATAGATACAGCGGAGCCGTGTATGAGGCGACACCCACCGCCAGGCCGAGCAGCACGCGGGAAACCAGCAGGATCTCAACGTTTGGCGCGGCAGCAGAGAACAGAGAACCGGCAACGAAGAGGATGGCGCCGATCATCAGGCTCTTTTTCCGGCCCAGTTTGAAAGAGAGCCAGCCGCTGCCAACTGCACCGACGGCGGCGCCGAACATCATAGAGCTGACCACCCACTCCTGAGTGTGAGCGGAAATCTGGAACTCATTGGCAATAAAGGGTAAGGCACCCGCAATAACACCGATATCCAGGCCGAACAGCAGACCAGCCAGCGCGGCGAGGAAACAGACGAAGAACGTCATAGTCTTGTTCGAACGCCCTTGTTTTTTGTTGTCAGGCATAACGCCCTCCAGTTGAGTTATTGATTCTGTCGATGGTTAGGGTAGGACACTCGTCGGTAAAAAAACGTGATTATAGTCACGGCTGTGTAATCGTTTACACAAAGGTAAAGAAACGTAATGCATTAAATGCTTTTTAAATCAGCAATATAAACAAGGATAGACGACATTTTGAAAAACGGTAATCAGAGTTGACCGAAACAATATGTAACATTGTGAAAAATGGGTACAGGAGATAGCGTCTTTGGGCAGAAGGTGACAGTCTTTACGATGTAATCGCTTTCATTTTTTGGCGGCCGCGCGTTGAAATGGGGGCGCAGAAAAGGGGGGGGTAAATAAAAAGGCCAGCGCGAGGCTGGCCTTGAACAGAGGAAGCGCGGTACTTACTTCAGACCGGCCGCTTCGCGCAGCAGAGCCGCTTTGTCGGTTTTTTCCCATGGGAAATGTTCGCGACCAAAGTGACCGTAGGCTGCGGTTTCTTTGTAGATCGGATGCAGCAGATCCAGCATCTGAATCAGGCCGTATGGACGCAGGTCGAAGAACTCGCGCACCAGCAGGGTCAGCTGTTCAGAAGGCACTTTCTCGGTGCCAAAGGTTTCCACCATGATGGACGTTGGTTCTGCAACGCCGATAGCGTAAGAAACCTGAATTTCGCAACGATCGGCCAGGCCTGCGGCAACGATGTTCTTCGCCACATAGCGCGCTGCGTAGGCTGCGGAACGGTCAACTTTTGATGGATCTTTACCGGAGAACGCGCCGCCGCCGTGACGAGCCATGCCGCCGTAGGTATCAACGATGATCTTACGACCGGTCAGACCGCAGTCGCCCATCGGGCCGCCGATAACGAAACGGCCGGTCGGGTTGATGAAGAATTTGGTCGAAGCGTTCAGCCATTCGGTCGGCAGAATCGGCTTGATAATCTCTTCCATCACTGCTTCCTGCAGGGATTTCTGATCGATATCTTCCGCGTGCTGAGTGGACAGAACGACCGCGTCGATACCGACGATTTTGCCGTCGTCATACTGGAAGGTCACCTGGCTTTTCGCATCCGGGCGCAGCCACGGCAGGGTGCCGTTTTTACGCACTTCGGCCTGGCGCTGCACCAGACGGTGAGCGTAAGTCACCGGTGCCGGCATCAGCACGTCGGTTTCGTTAGTGGCGTAGCCAAACATCAGCCCCTGGTCGCCAGCGCCTTGCTCCAGCGGATCGGCACGGTCAACGCCCTGGTTGATGTCCGGAGACTGTTTACCAATGGCGCTTAGTACGGCGCACGAATTGGCGTCAAAGCCCATATCGGAATGCACGTAGCCAATTTCGCGGACGGTGTTGCGAGTGATCTCTTCGATATCAACCCATGCGCTGGTGGTGATTTCGCCGCCTACCAGCACCATGCCGGTTTTGACATAGGTTTCACATGCGACACGCGCTTTCGGATCCTGCTCGAGGATGGCATCCAGCACGGCATCAGAGATTTGGTCAGCAATTTTGTCAGGATGCCCTTCTGATACGGACTCAGACGTAAAAAGGTGTTTTGCCATATTTTATTTCACCTGTGGACGATTCGGGTAGCTCATACTGTTGTGTAATGTGGCTTTGGTGGATTATCAGCGCAAAGCCGCGCAGGTTGCGACACGAGCAGTCTGAGTGTTAATCAGTATAGACGGATTAACTTCTGGACGGCCATTTTAGGTCAAATCTTGAGCCCATTTCCAGCCTTTTTTGATGGCGGTCGCATTTATGGGAAAACGGGTCTGGCAAATTTCCCTGACAACGGCGCAACCGGACACATTTTTATTTTGCTTTTTACCCCGCTTCTCGGTATAAAACGCCGCGCGCGGCTCATTAAAAAAGCGCACGGGGCATGGCCCTGTGGTGCCACTTCCAGCCGGGTTAAGCAGTCTGTATTTACAGAATCTCGCAGCGGCGTAGCGCCTGTTGCCCGGTATGTATAGCTTTGGCTTGTCGCCGACCCTGTCGCAGGGCGGTGTGGAGGTGATACCAGATAATGAACCAACGTTTTTCGCTTGATTCGTCGCGTCGTTCTGTCGCGCGTCAGCACTCCGCAACCTGCATCTCTCTCATGCAAACCAGCCGATGTTCACCCCATCTCGGCGCTTCTCAGGATTCCAGGGCCGGTCGGCCGTCAGAAAACTGAACAAGGGCGCTCTTGCCTGGCAAGAGTTTTCTCGTGGTTTCTCCGGACTGTCATACTCTGTTCGGCTACGTGTTTTACGATGATATGAATAAGAAACCGGTCGCGCAGTCGCAAAACCAGCAGATAGTGCTGGGCTTTAGGACTGTTCATGGGTTGTTATCGCATCTTTGGACTGCGATAGTAGTTAACTGTCTTACACTTATTATTAAAAATTGAGGTTCGCTATGTCTGACGACATGTCTATGGTTTCGCCTTCGTCAGCAGGCGAACACGGTGTACTACGTTCCATGCAGGAGGTAGCGATGAGCTCCCAGGAAGCCAGCAAGATGCTGCGTACTTATAATATTGCCTGGTGGGGCAATAACTATTATGACGTCAACGAACTGGGCCACATCAGCGTTTGCCCGGATCCGGACGTCCCGGAAGCGCGCGTTGACCTCGCGGAATTAGTCAAAGCCCGCGAGGCGCAAGGGCAACGTTTGCCGGCGCTGTTCTGCTTCCCGCAGATCCTGCAGCACCGCCTGCGCTCGATCAACGCCGCCTTCAAACGCGCGCGTGAATCGTACGGCTATAACGGCGATTACTTCCTCGTCTACCCAATTAAGGTTAACCAGCACCGTCGCGTGATTGAATCGCTGATCCATTCCGGCGAGCCGCTGGGCCTGGAAGCCGGTTCGAAAGCGGAACTGATGGCCGTGCTGGCGCACGCCGGGATGACCCGCAGCGTCATTGTCTGTAATGGTTATAAAGACCGCGAATATATCCGTCTGGCGCTGGTGGGCGAGAAGATGGGCCACAAGGTCTATCTGGTCATCGAGAAGATGTCCGAGATCGCTATCGTGCTGGAAGAGGCCGAGCGCCTGAACGTGGTGCCGCGCCTCGGCGTACGTGCGCGTCTGGCCTCGCAGGGCTCCGGTAAATGGCAGTCCTCCGGCGGCGAGAAGTCCAAGTTCGGCCTCGCAGCGACCCAGGTACTGCAGCTGGTTGAGATCCTGCGTGCCGCAGGGCATCTTGACAGCCTGCAACTGCTGCACTTCCACCTCGGTTCGCAGATGGCTAACATTCGCGATATCGCCACCGGCGTGCGTGAATCGGCGCGTTTCTACGTCGAACTGCATAAGCTGGGCGTCAATATTCAGTGCTTCGACGTCGGCGGCGGCCTGGGCGTGGACTATGAAGGCACCCGCTCGCAGTCCGACTGCTCGGTGAACTACGGTCTGAACGAATACGCCAACAATATCATCTGGGCGATCGGCGATGCCTGCGAAGAGAATGGTCTGCCGCACCCGACGGTGATCACCGAGTCCGGCCGCGCGGTGACCGCGCACCATACCGTGCTGGTTTCCAATATCATCGGCGTGGAGCGTAACGAATACACCGAGGCGACCCCGCCGGCGGAAGACGCTGCGCGTCCGCTGCAGAGCATGTGGGAAACCTGGCTGGAGATGCACGAGACCGGCAACCGCCGCTCGCTGCGCGAATGGCTGCACGACAGCCAGATGGACCTGCACGATATCCATATCGGCTACTCCTCCGGTACTTTCAACCTGCAGGAGCGCGCCTGGGCCGAGCAGCTGTATCTGAACATGTGCCATGAGGTGCAGAAGCAGCTCGACCCGAGCAACCGCGCCCATCGTCCCATCATCGATGAGCTGCAGGAGCGAATGGCGGATAAAATCTACGTCAACTTCTCGTTGTTCCAGTCGATGCCGGATGCCTGGGGGATCGATCAGCTGTTCCCGGTGATGCCGCTGGAAGGACTGAACAAGTCGCCGGAGCGCCGTGCAGTGCTGCTGGACATCACCTGTGACTCTGATGGCGCCATCGATCACTACGTAGACGGCGACGGGATCGCCACCACCATGCCGATGCCGGAATACGACCCGGAGAACCCGCCGATGCTGGGCTTCTTTATGGTCGGCGCCTATCAGGAGATCCTCGGCAACATGCACAACCTGTTTGGCGATACCGAGGCGGTGGACGTGTTCGTCTTCCCTGACGGCAGCGTTGAGGTTGAGCTGTCCGACGAGGGCGATACCGTGGCAGATATGCTGCAGTATGTGCAGCTGGATCCGAACACGCTGCTGACCCAGTTCCGCGATCAGGTGAAAAACACCGGCCTGGACGATGCGTTGCAGCAGCAGTTCCTCGAAGAGTTTGAGGCGGGTCTCTACGGCTATACTTATCTGGAAGACGAGTAACCGCTGATGCCCGGTAGCGCTGCGCTTACCGGGCCTGCGCATGTCTGCCGGATAAGGCGAAGCCGCCAGCTGGCCGAATGCGATACTCACTTGAACCCGTATGCATTACCGGCGATAATTCACGCCAATAAGCGATTTTTCTATCAAACCCTTCCTCGTCGGGCCTAACGACGCGGAGGGGTTTTTTTATACTTATTTTTTACGTTCCACGACTGCGAAAAGAGGTCATATCCATGAGCACTTTAGGTCATCAATACGATAACTCCCTGGTATCCAATGCCTTTGGCTTTCTGCGTTTGCCGATGAACTTCATGCCGTATGAAAGCGATGCGGACTGGGTCATCACCGGCGTGCCGTTCGATATGGCGACCTCCGGGCGCGCGGGTGGCCGTCATGGCCCGGCGGCTATCCGTCAGGTTTCCACTAACCTTGCCTGGGAGCACAACCGTTTCCCGTGGAACTTCGACATGCGCGAACGCCTGAACGTGGTGGACTGCGGCGATCTGGTGTACGCCTTCGGCGACGCGCGCGAAATGAGCGAGAAGCTGCAGGCTCACGCCGAGAAGCTGCTGGCGGCCGGCAAACGTATGCTCTCCTTTGGCGGCGACCACTTCGTTACCCTGCCGCTGCTGCGCGCCCACGCCAAGCACTTCGGTAAAATGGCGCTGGTACATTTCGATGCCCATACTGATACCTACGCCAACGGCTGCGAGTTCGACCATGGCACCATGTTCTACACCGCGCCGAACGAAGGGCTTATCGATCCGAACCACTCGGTGCAGATCGGGATCCGCACCGAGTTCGACAAAGACAATGGCTTTACGGTACTGGACGCCGGCCAGGTTAACGACCGCAGCGTTGATGACGTGATTGCCCAGGTGAAGCAGATCGTCGGCGACATGCCGGTGTACCTGACCTTTGATATCGACTGTCTGGATCCGGCGTTTGCGCCAGGCACCGGTACCCCGGTTATCGGCGGGCTGACCTCCGACCGCGCGATCAAGCTGGTGCGCGGCCTGAAGGATCTGAACATCGTTGGGATGGACGTGGTGGAAGTCGCCCCGGCCTACGATCAGTCCGAAATCACCGCCCTGGCGGCGGCGACTCTGGCGCTGGAGATGCTGTACATCCAGGCGGCGAAGAAGGGCGAATAACCCGGATGACCCCGACCCTCTCCCTTCCCGGGAGAGGGTTGCGCACGGCACAGAGGGGTTATCAAGGCGCCGGGCGATAGCTCCTGCGCGCCGGGAGAGGGCCAGCCCGCAGGAGAGGGGTCAGCAACGCATCAAAACACGTTAAACGGATATTCAACGTAGAACCGGACTTCATTCCCGCTGACGTTATAGTCACTGGCGTTGCTGGAAACGCGCAGCACCGAATAGCGGAGTCTGAATTTCAAATCTTTCGCTACGCCATTTTGTACCTGGTATTGAACCTGGTTGAACCATTCATGTTCTTTCCCGTTGCTGGTCTCCGCAGTTTTAATGTTATCCCCGCGTACGTAGGCGGTGGTCCAGGTCAGCCCCGGCAACCCCAGCCCGGCAAAATCCAGTCCGTACGACGCCTGCCACGAGCGTTCATCTTCCCCGTTAAAATCAGACCAGTAGGAGTTAGCCAGCCAGATGGTGTTGCCGCCATCGCCGACGCCGCCCTGGTTCTGATAGCCGCCGTAGTGATAGCCGGTGCTGCCGCTGCTTTGCTGATAAGCGACTTTAAAGGTGTGGATATCCCAGATGTAGCTGGCGGCCAGGCTCCAGATGCTGTTGCTGCGCCCGGTATCATTGGCATCGGCATATTCTTGATCCAGCCGTGAGTTATAGCCGTTGAAGTCGAGAACCAGCTGTTGGTTGGCGGCGAACGGCTGCTTATAATTCAGACCAAGATACTGTTTGTTCAGCACATCTTCGACGTGCGACGCGTACAGCGCACCGCTAAGCTGGTCGTTGAACTGGTAGCTGGCGCCGCCGAAGGTCAGGCTTTTCAGGCCGCTGTTATGGCTGTCGTCGCTTTTGCGCTGCTGATCGGTCAGGTAGCCTGCGTTAATTTCCAGACCGTCGATTTCGCGTGAGGTCAGCATGGTGCCGGTATAGCTCTCGTACAGCAGACGTGAGTCGTCGGCATAGACGATGGGCAGCATCGGGCGCTGGCTACCGTAGCTGAGTACGGTATTCGAGAAGCGCATTTTGCCGGTGGCGCCGAATTTCGCAAGATCGGATTTCGCGCGGCCATCGTCATCCTGGGCGAAAAAGTCGATCCCGCCCGCGCCGCTGCGCCCGCGACCGCCGTCCAGGCGCATCGCATATTGAGCGATACCGTCTACGCCGAAGCCAACCGGACCTTGGGTAAAGCCGGATTCGAAGGTGGCGATAATCCCCTGGCCCCATTCGGCCTTATCCGGTAGTCCGTCACGATAATCACGTTTGATATACGCGTTACGCAAAAAGAGATCCAGATGGCTGTCGTCAATAAAGCCCTGGCTGGCGGATTGTTGGCTGGCGAAAGTCGGCGTGGCGGCAATAATGCCAAGTGCGATTAACGATAATTCTTTTTTCACTGAAGGCACTTCTCTGTCTGTCGATATATTCAAGGGAATCACTGCTGACCAGATATTCTCCTGAAATAATGTCGAAAGCAATCATTGTGTGAGCAATGGTATCGCCAGGAAACAAGCCATGTGGCGCACGCTGGCTGCGTTTGGCGAAGAGGGGTGGACTATTTATTATCTGGAGGAACGCGGTTCTGAAAGGCGGATTGTGTCCGTCGTTTTTTATTTGCCAAATAATATTTTGCTAAGTGGCAGTGCTTAAAATAATTGGCTGTGGCGAGGCGTAGTAATAGTTAACGGTTTGTGCGCTTAAATTATCAATTAATGCGGCTAAATATTTTTACGGATATATAAAAAAGGGAGGCAATAATGCCTCCCGCTGATGATTATTTAATGCCGTCGGCCTTCATGCGATCGCGAATATGCTGGGCGCGCGCTTCTGAGGCCGGGTGATCGTCAAACATGGAACTTTGACGGCCGGCTTCCAGCTTGGCCAGTTTTTCGAAGCTGGTGGCCAGTCCCGACGGATTGATACCGCGCTTACGCAGCAGGTCGTAAGAGTAGTCATCCGCTTCCGATTCCTGACGCTGGGAGAACTGCGAGTTCACCAGTTTTTCGCCCAGATCGCCCAACTGAGACTGCGACAGGCTACCGACGATACCGCCCGCAGAGGCCGCCGCCGCACGCACGGCGTTGGTACCCAGCGCAACCTGCATGCCTTTCTTCACATGGCCCAGCGCAACGTGACCCATTTCGTGGCCGATCACCGCTTCAACTTCATTATCGTTCATCAGGTCCATCAGTCCGCTGTAGACGCGGATGCAGCCGTTGGCCATCGCGAAGGCGTTCACATCCTTGGTCTCATACACTTTGTAGTTCACTGGCTGGCCATTGATATTATCGCCCAGCGCGGCCGCGATCTTGGTCAGACGCTGGCTGTATTCACTGCTGGCCGGGGCAATTTTCGCTTTGGCGTCCATTTCTTTGCAGGCCTGGTCGCTTAAGGTTTTCACCTGCGCGTCGCTGAGAGAGTATGCCTGGAAGGCTTCGGCGCCTGAGCTGAGCAGACCGTTGGAGTCCATGTTCTGACATCCGGTGAGGGTTGCTGCGATCCCAAGGGCAAGTACGGTTGAGCGAATTTTCATTTTTTATCTTCCACAATCTTATGGTTGTTTATCCGACAATACGGCGACGGCAGGGAAACGTATTCTGCGTAAATTATAAAGAGTATCGCAGGAAGCGGGCGAGCGGATTCCGGGGTAGCACAACCTGTTCCAGAGATTTCTTAAAGGGCAAAAGGATGCTCCATGTACATGACTTGTCGCTTGGGTTACATTGTTCACACTTTTTTCCGGCGTAGCCCAAAACGCGCTCTCGTCAAGTCGTTAAGGGCATGGCCTTCAACAGTCCGAACTGGAGTCAAAATGTCCTCACGTAAAGAGCTTGCTAACGCTATTCGTGCGCTGAGCATGGACGCTGTACAGAAAGCCAAATCCGGCCACCCGGGTGCCCCGATGGGTATGGCTGACATTGCCGAAGTGCTGTGGCGTGATTTCCTGAACCATAACCCGAACAATCCGGCGTGGGCTGACCGTGACCGCTTTGTCCTGTCCAATGGCCATGGTTCGATGCTGATTTACAGCCTGCTGCACCTCACTGGCTACGATCTGCCGATTGAAGAGCTGAAAAACTTCCGCCAGCTGCACTCCAAAACCCCGGGCCACCCGGAAGTCGGCTACACCGCGGGCGTGGAAACCACCACCGGTCCGCTGGGCCAGGGTATCGCTAACGCGGTCGGGATGGCTATCGCCGAGAAAACCCTGGCGGCGCAGTTCAACCGTCCGGGCCACGATATCGTCGACCACTACACCTACGCCTTTATGGGCGACGGCTGCATGATGGAAGGCATTTCTCACGAAGTGTGCTCCCTGGCCGGTACCCTGAAACTGGGCAAACTGGTGGCGTTCTATGATGACAACGGTATCTCCATCGACGGCCACGTTGAAGGCTGGTTCACCGATGACACCGCGAAACGCTTTGAAGCCTACGGCTGGCACGTGGTGCGCGGCGTTGACGGGCACGACGCTGACGCCATCAAACGCGCGGTAGAAGAAGCGCGCGCGGTCACCGACAAACCGTCCCTGCTGATGTGCAAAACCATCATCGGCTTCGGTTCGCCGAACAAAGCAGGCACCCACGACTCCCACGGCGCGCCGCTGGGCGACGCGGAAATCGCCCTGACCCGCGAAGCGCTGGGCTGGAAATACGCGCCGTTTGAAATCCCGTCTGACATCTATGCGCAGTGGGATGCCAAAGAAGCCGGCCAGGCGAAAGAAGCGGCATGGAACGAGAAGTTCGCTGCCTACGCCAAAGCTTTCCCGCAGGAAGCAGCCGAATTCACCCGCCGCATGAAAGGCGAGATGCCGTCTGACTTCGACGCCAAAGCTAACGAGTTCATCGCGAAGCTGCAGGCCAACCCGGCGAAAATTGCCAGCCGTAAAGCCTCGCAGAACGCCATCGAAGCGTTTGGCCCGCTGCTGCCGGAATTCCTCGGCGGCTCCGCTGACCTGGCGCCGTCCAACCTGACTCTGTGGTCTGGCTCTAAGCCGATCAACGAAGACGCTGCCGGGAACTACATCCACTACGGCGTGCGTGAGTTCGGTATGACCGCGATTGCCAACGGTATCGCGCTGCACGGCGGTTTCCTGCCGTACACCTCCACCTTCCTGATGTTCGTCGAGTATGCGCGTAACGCGGTACGTATGGCGGCGCTGATGAAGCAGCGTCAGGTGATGGTCTACACCCACGACTCCATCGGTCTGGGCGAAGATGGCCCGACTCACCAGCCGGTAGAGCAGGTGGCTTCCCTGCGCGTCACGCCGAACATGTCCACCTGGCGTCCGTGTGACCAGGTTGAATCCGCGATTGCGTGGAAATATGGCGTGGAGCGTCAGGACGGCCCGACCGCGCTGATCCTGTCCCGTCAGAACCTGGCGCAGCAGGAGCGTACCGCAGAGCAGCTGGCGAACGTGGCCCGCGGCGGTTACGTGCTGAAAGATTGCGCCGGCCAGCCGGAGCTGATCTTCATCGCCACCGGTTCCGAAGTGGAGCTGGCGGTGGCCGCGTGGGACAAACTGACTGCCGAAGGCGTGAAGGCGCGCGTGGTCTCCATGCCGTCCACCGACGCGTTCGACAAGCAGGATGCGGCTTATCGTGAATCCGTACTGCCGAAATCCGTGACCGCGCGCGTTGCCGTGGAAGCCGGTATCGCTGACTACTGGTTCAAATACGTTGGCCTGAACGGGGCGATCGTTGGCATGACCACCTTCGGTGAGTCTGCGCCGGCTGAGCAGCTGTTCGAAGAGTTCGGCTTCACCGTCGACAACGTGGTCGCTAAAGCGAAAGCGCTGCTGTAATCGCTGGTATGGTGCGGGCTGATGCCCTCACCCCAACCCTCTCCTACAGGAGAGGGGGCAAACACCAAAACGGTAACCCCGGGGTTACCGTTTTTCTTTTACCTCGCCACCCGGTTTTTTGTATCTGCTATTCCTGAACCATGTAATACGCTTGTAAATTATTCCAGTAAAAATGTGATGTGAGTCATATAGCTGGTTTATTGCGCTGGACAAACATTCCTTTTATTCCTCGTTTGGCTTATTCTAGCTGAAGCGTTTCAGTCGTTTAAATGTTCGACAATTAATCAATCAGTCGCAGTTTGCAGCTGGTAAGGTTCCCCTCAGAGCGTTGCTGGATTACTCTGTCAGCCACCTCATAACAGGGACAGCCTTGCAGGAGATCTATGACCATTCGCATCGCGATTAATGGCTTCGGTCGCATTGGACGCAACGTGGTTCGTGCTCTATATGAATCCGGGCGTCGTGCGGAAATCACCGTGGTGGCAATCAATGAGCTGGCGGATGCTGCGGGCATCGCGCATTTGTTGAAATATGACACCAGCCATGGCCGTTTCGCCTGGGATGTCCGTCAGGAGCGCGAGCAGCTGTTTGTTGGCGATGATGCTATCCGTCTGCTGCATGAGCCGACCATTGCGGCGCTGCCCTGGCGCGAGCTGGCGGTAGACGTGGTGCTCGACTGCACCGGCGTATACGGGAGCCGTGAGCACGGTGAAGCGCACCTGCAGGCTGGGGCGAAGAAAGTGCTCTTCTCCCATCCCGGCGGCAACGACCTCGACGCAACGGTGGTATACGGCGTCAATCAGGATGAACTCCGCGCCGAGCACCGCATTGTCTCCAACGCCTCCTGCACCACCAACTGCATTATTCCGATCATTAAACTGTTAGATGATGCCTATGGCATCGAGTCCGGCACCGTCACCACCATTCACTCGGCGATGCATGACCAGCAGGTGATTGACGCCTACCATCCGGATCTACGGCGTACCCGCGCGGCCAGCCAGTCGATCATTCCGGTGGATACCAAACTGGCGGCAGGGATCACCCGTATTTTCCCGCAGTTTAATGACCGTTTTGAAGCGATTGCTGTGCGGGTGCCGACGATAAACGTGACGGCAATTGACCTGAGCGTGACGGTCAAAAAACCGGTAAAAGCATGTGAAGTCAACCAGTTGCTGCAAAAAGCAGCACAAGGTGCATTTCATGGTATAGTTGACTATACGGAATTACCGTTGGTCTCGACAGATTTTAACCACGATCCGCACAGTGCTATTGTTGATGGCACGCAAACCCGGGTCAGTGGCGCGCATCTGATCAAAACGCTGGTCTGGTGCGATAACGAATGGGGCTTTGCTAACCGAATGCTCGACACGACGTTAGCGATGGCGGCTATTGGTTTCAGGTTCGACGCATAAACGTCGACAAAACTTTATGAATCAACGAGAGGATTCACCATGTCTGTAATTAAGATGACCGATCTGGATCTGGCTGGTAAACGCGTTTTTATCCGTGCGGATCTGAACGTACCAGTTAAAGACGGGAAAGTAACCAGCGACGCACGTATCCGTGCATCTCTGCCGACCATTGAACTGGCGCTGAAGCAGGGCGCGAAAGTCATGGTTACTTCTCACCTGGGTCGTCCGACCGAAGGCGAGTACAACGAAGAATTCTCTCTGCTGCCGGTTGTTAATTACCTGAAAGACAAACTGTCCAACCCGGTACGTCTGGTTAAAGACTACCTGGACGGCGTGGAAGTGGCTGCCGGTGAGCTGGTGGTTCTGGAAAACGTTCGCTTCAACAAAGGCGAGAAAAAAGACGACGAAGCGCTGTCTAAAAAATACGCTGCCCTGTGCGACGTGTTCGTGATGGACGCTTTCGGTACTGCACACCGCGCGCAGGCTTCCACCCACGGCATCGGCAAATTTGCTGACGTGGCGTGCGCAGGCCCGCTGCTGGCCGCTGAACTGGACGCGCTGGGTAAAGCGCTGAAAGAGCCGGCTCGTCCGATGGTCGCTATCGTTGGTGGTTCTAAAGTGTCCACCAAACTGACCGTGCTGGATTCCCTGTCTAAAATCGCTGACCAGCTGATCGTGGGCGGCGGTATCGCTAACACCTTCGTTGCCGCTCAGGGCCACAACGTCGGTAAATCCCTGTACGAAGCAGACCTGGTTGACGAAGCCAAACGCCTGCTGAGCACCTGCGATATCCCGGTTCCGACCGACGTTCGCGTCGCGACCGAGTTCTCCGAAACCGCAACGGCGACCCTGAAATCTGTTAACGACATCAAAGATGACGAGCAGATTCTGGACCTCGGCGACGTTTCCGCACAGAAACTGGCTGAAATCCTGAAAAACGCCAAAACCATCCTGTGGAACGGCCCGGTTGGCGTATTCGAATTCCCGAACTTCCGTAAAGGGACTGAAATCGTCGCTAACGCTATTGCGGATAGCGAAGGTTTCTCCATCGCCGGCGGCGGTGACACCCTGGCAGCGATCGACCTGTTCGGCATCGCTGACAAAATTTCCTACATCTCCACTGGCGGCGGCGCGTTCCTTGAATTCGTCGAAGGCAAAGTCCTGCCGGCAGTAGCGATGCTCGAAGAGCGCGCTAAGCAGTAATTCAGTTCAGGCGGGGAAACCCGCCTGTTTTTCAGCGCGCTTAAGGGCTCGCGAACCTTCTTCAACGGTCGAAGATACAGATACAGGACTAAGTAACATGTCTAAAATTTTTGATTTCGTAAAACCGGGCGTCATCACTGGCGACGACGTTCAGAAAGTGTTCCAGGTAGCGAAAGAAAACAACTTTGCACTGCCGGCGGTAAACTGCGTAGGTACTGACTCCATCAACGCCGTTCTGGAAGCTGCTGCTAAAGTTCGCTCTCCGGTTATCGTTCAGTTCTCTAACGGCGGCGCAGCGTTCATCGCAGGTAAAGGCGTGAAAACTGACGTTCCGCAGGGTGCTGCTATCCTCGGCGCTATCTCTGGCGCGCACCATGTGCACCAGATGGCTGAACACTACGGTGTACCGGTTATCCTGCACACTGACCACTGCGCGAAGAAACTGCTGCCGTGGATCGACGGCCTGCTGGACGCTGGTGAAAAACACTTCGCCGCTACCGGCAAACCGCTGTTCTCTTCCCACATGATCGACCTGTCTGAAGAGTCCCTGCACGAAAACATTGAGATCTGCTCTAAGTACCTGGCTCGCATGGCCAAAATGGGCATGACTCTGGAAATCGAACTGGGCTGCACCGGCGGTGAAGAAGATGGCGTGGACAACAGCCACATGGACGCTTCCGCCCTGTACACCCAGCCGGAAGACGTGGATTACGCGTACACCGAGCTGAGCAAAATCAGCCCGCGCTTCACCATCGCCGCTTCCTTCGGTAACGTACACGGCGTGTACAAACCGGGTAACGTGGTTCTGACCCCGACTATCCTGCGCGACTCTCAGGAATATGTTTCCAAGAAACACAACCTGCCGCACAACAGCCTGAACTTCGTGTTCCACGGCGGTTCCGGTTCTTCCGCTCAGGAAATCAAAGACTCCGTCAGCTACGGCGTGGTGAAAATGAACATCGATACCGACACCCAATGGGCAACCTGGGACGGTATCCTGCAGTACTACAAAGCGAACGAAGCTTACCTGCAGGGCCAGCTGGGCAACCCGAAAGGCGAAGACCAGCCGAACAAGAAATACTACGATCCGCGCGTATGGCTGCGTGCTGCACAGACTTCCATGGTGACTCGTCTGGAGCAGGCCTTTAAAGAGCTGAACGCGATCGACGTTCTGTAAGAAAAATCTGTTTCTTACCCGGAAGCCCGCAGCAATGCGGGCTTTTTTATTACCTTAACAACAGGATAGCGCGGAGTAAAACTGTGATCCATTTGGCAAAACACGCACTTATTGTTTACCCTATAACCTGACTGCCCTGTCGCAGGCTGAGTTTTTTACTTTCCCCCAGGGGATTCATAAGGAATGTTAAATGGAAGATTTGAACGTTGTCGATAGCATCAACCACGCCGGGACGTGGCTGGCACGCAACCAGGAGTTGCTGCTGAGCTATGCCGTCAACATCGTCGCGGCTATCGCAATTCTCATTGTCGGGATGATCGTGGCGCGCGTGGTCTCGAATACGGTTAACCGCCTGATGCTGGCGCGTAAAATTGACGCTACCGTGGCCGATTTCCTCTCCGCGCTGGTGCGTTACGCGGTTATCGCCTTCACCCTGATTGCCGCCCTGGGCCGGGTAGGCGTGCAGACCGCCTCGGTGATTGCTGTACTGGGTGCCGCGGGTTTAGCCGTCGGTCTGGCGCTGCAAGGGTCACTGTCTAACCTCGCGGCTGGCGTACTGCTGGTCATGTTCCGCCCATTCCGCGCAGGCGAGTATGTCGATCTTGGTGGTGTGGCGGGTACGGTGCTGAACGTACAGATTTTCTCCACTACCCTGCGTACCGCCGACGGCAAAGTGGTGGTGGTCCCGAACGGGAAAATCATCGCCGGCAATATCATTAACTTCTCCCGCGAACCGGCGCGCCGCAATGAGTTTATTATCGGCGTCTCTTACGATGCTGATATCGACAAGGTGAAGCAACTGCTGACCTCGATTATCGAATCTGACGATCGAATTCTGCGCGATCGGGAAATGACCGTACGCCTGAACGAACTTGGCGCCTCGTCGGTGAACTTCGTGGTGCGCGTCTGGAGCAAAAGCAGCGATCTGCAAAACGTCTACTGGGATATCCTCGAGCGCATCAAGCGTGAATTTGACGCCAACGGTATCAGCTTCCCTTACCCGCAGATGGATGTTCATGTGGTACAACTGCCGGAAAAAGCAGAGTAAATCATCACTGACAGAGTCAGGCCGGCCATGCCGGCCTTTTTTAATGGCTCACTATTAGCTTAGCTTATTAATAATTAATACTTTCAATTTCCGCTAATAATCCATTCGCGTTATAGTCAGCGCCATTCTCGAACACAGCGGAAAAATCCTTATGTTTACCTATTACTTTCAGGGCCTTGCCCTGGGAGCGGCAATGATTTTGCCGCTTGGCCCGCAAAATGCCTTTGTGATGAGTCAGGGGATCCGTCGTCAGTATCACCTGATGATTGCCCTGCTATGCGCCATCAGCGACTTGGTGTTGATCTGCGCCGGCATTTTTGGCGGTAGCGCGCTACTGATGCAATCCCCGTGGCTGCTGGCAATCGTGACCTGGGGTGGCGTGGCCTTTTTACTGTGGTACGGCTTCGGTGCACTGAAAACGGCGTTCAGTCAGAGTCTTGAACTCGCCAGCGCCGAGGTGATGCAGCAGGGGCGCTGGAAAATCATTATCACCATGCTGGCGGTGACCTGGCTGAACCCGCACGTTTACCTCGATACTTTTGTGGTGCTGGGCAGTCTGGGAGGCCAGCTGGCCGTCGAGCCGAAGCGCTGGTTTGCGTTGGGGACCATTAGCGCCTCTTTCCTGTGGTTCTTTGGTCTGGCGCTGTTAGCCGCCTGGCTGGCACCGCGGCTGCGTACCGCCAAAGCCCAGCGGATCATCAATATTGTGGTCGGCGCCGTCATGTGGTTTATTGCGTTTCAGCTGGCAAGAGAAGGCGTCAGCCATCTCATGGCGTTGCTCAACTAAGCGTTGTCCGATGGACTTTCCTGCTGTACGCGCTAAGCTTGCTGGCATGCGTCCCGTAAGGGCGATTTAAGTAACATGGAGAAACGACAGTGAAGTTAAAAGTCTTAGCCCTGGCGGCAGCACTCGGATTAACCTCGATGGCGGCACAGGCCAGCGAATTGCCGGATGGCCCGCACATTGTGACTTCAGGCACAGCAAGCGTTGCCGCGGTTCCGGACATCGCCACCCTGGCGATCGAAGTGAACGTGGCGGCAAAAGACGCCGCGTCGGCAAAAAAACAGGCTGACGATCGCGTTGCGCAATATCTCTCTTTCCTTGAAAAGAGCGGTATTGCCAAAAAGGATATCAGTTCGGCGAATCTACGTACCCAGCCTGATTACGACTATCAGAACGGGAAAAGTATTCTGAAAGGCTATCGTGCGGTGCGCACCGTAGAAGTGACCTTGCGCCAGCTGGATAAACTCAACGGTCTGCTGGACGGCGCCCTGAAAGCTGGTCTCAACGAAATTCGCTCTGTCTCGCTGGGTGTTGCGCAACCAGATGCTTATAAAGATAAAGCGCGTAAAGCGGCGATCGACGACGCCGTGCATCAGGCGCAGGAGCTGGCGGCAGGTTTCCACAGCAAGCTGGGGCCGGTGTACAGCGTGCGCTATCATGTCTCTAATTACCAGCCGAGCCCGATGGTTCGCATGATGAAGGCCGCTGACGCTGCGCCGGTTTCCGCCCAGGAAACCTACGAGCAGGCGACGATTCAGTTTGACGACCAGGTTGATGTGGTCTTTGAACTGCAGCCGGCTCAGGCAGCCGCTCCGGCCTCGCCGGCGAAACCGGCCGAAGCGCCGAAACCGGCGCAGTAAGCGCGAGAAACAAAAAAAGCCACTTCCCTGAAGTGGCTTTTTTATGTCTGTGGTTTAATCCTGACGCAGCACCTTGTGGCCGTAGTCGATGAGCGCATCGGTTACCCTGCGCATCATGCGGCTTTCCGGGGCGAAGCGGTGCCAGTAAAGCATGCGGCGCTGGAACAGGCCCGGGGTAAGATCGATAAGTTCGCCGCTGTTGAGCTCTTTTTCGATCTGCAGATGCGGGATCATACAGCAGGTGGTGCCCTGGCGCGCCAGCTGCACGAAAGCTTCCGATGAATTGACGATATGGCAGGGCACGCTGCCCGGCGGCAGGTCGAAATTTTGCTGCAGGAACGCCTGATGCATATCGTCCAGATGGTCGAAGGCGACGACTGGTGCTTTCAGCAGCGCCGAACGCGTCACGCCGTTCGGGAAATAGCGTTGCGCAAACTCTTTTGAGGCGACAAACAGGTAATCGAGCGCCCCCAGCTGATCCACCAGGCAGCTAGGCAGCGCCTGCGGCTGGATACTCACTGCGCCCACCACTTCCCCACGGCGCAGGCGCTCCTGGGTGCGGGTTTCATCTTCCACCTGCAGGTTGAGACGAATAGGGGAGTCTGACAGAACGTTGGCCAGCGCCGGCAGCAGCCAGGTGGCCAGACTGTCGGCGTTCACCGCCAGCGACAGCAGCAGCGGCGTGGAACCGGTTTGTTCATCGCCCAGCCACTCCTCTTCCAACAGTTCAACCTGGCGCAACAGAGCCAGCAGTTTCTGTCCTTGCTCGGTGGGGCGCGGCGGCACGGTACGCACCAGCAGCGGCTGGCCGAACATGTTTTCCAACTGCTTAATGCGCTGGGAGACGGCGGACTGGGTAATACATAGCTTCTGCGCGGCGCGCTCAAATCCTCGTTCCCTAATCACCGCGTCCAGTGCTTGTAATGTCCTGTAGTCCGGTCGTTTCATTATTCTGGCGTGCCCCCATAACTAATCGTTATCTCGCACTATGACATAAATTTTTATTTGATACAGACGAAATTGGTCTGCTCAGTTGTGTGATCTGCATCGCAGGGACATTTCCACTGTCGATGTTCTATAATGCGCCACAGGCATTCACATCTCGGACCATAATTATGACGCAGGATGAACTGAAAAAAGCGGTAGGTTGGGCGGCGCTGCAATATGTACAGCCAGGGACTATTGTCGGCGTAGGCACCGGCTCGACGGCGGCCCATTTTATTGACGCGCTGGGCACCATGAAGGGGCAGATCGAAGGGGCGGTTTCCAGCTCCGACGCCTCCACCGAAAAGCTGAAAAGCCTCGGGATCACCGTCTTCGATCTTAACAGTGTCGATCGCCTGGGGATCTACGTTGATGGCGCGGATGAGATCAACGGTCACATGCAGATGATCAAAGGCGGCGGCGCGGCGCTGACCCGCGAGAAGATTATCGCTTCTGTGGCGGATAAATTTATCTGCATCGCCGACGCCTCCAAGCAGGTTGATATTCTGGGCAAATTCCCGCTGCCGGTTGAAGTCATTCCGATGGCGCGCAGCGCCGTGGCGCGTCAGCTGGTCAAGCTGGGCGGTCGTCCAGAGTACCGTCAGGGCGTGGTGACCGATAACGGCAACGTGATCCTTGACGTGCACGGCCTGGAAATTCTCGATGCGATCGCGCTGGAAAACGCGATCAACGGTATTCCTGGCGTCGTCACCGTGGGGCTGTTCGCCAACCGTGGCGCCGACGTGGCGCTGATTGGTACTGCCGACGGCGTGAAGACCATCGTAAAATAGTCTGTCCGCAGGGAGCCGACCGGCTCCCTCGCAAATATTTTTTCACCAGGTGCAATTTGGTGACTTCTGTCACATTTATGCAACCATTCTGATTTACACGCTACCATTTCTTCTCTTTCTGGTGTTTTGTCCTGCGATTTCCCTCTGGATGACATTTCTTCAGGACGGCGACGCAAACGTTCATATTGCCGCGATAGTTTTTTTTGATATGTTGCTGAGACGAACTTTCGTTCAGCACGACATCAGTTAAGAAAAAACAGGACGGGGAAATGGCTAAGGTATCACTGGAAAAAGACAAGATTAAATTTCTGCTGGTTGAAGGTGTGCATCAAAAGGCAATCGATAGCCTTCGCGCAGCGGGTTACACCAACATTGAATTTCATAAAGGCGCGCTGGATTCCGAACAGCTGAAAGCGTCGATCCGTGATGCCCATTTCATCGGCCTGCGTTCCCGTACCCATCTGACTGAAGAGATTTTCGCCGCAGCGGAAAAACTGGTTGCCGTCGGTTGCTTCTGCATCGGGACCAACCAGGTCGATCTGAACGCCGCTGCGAAGCGCGGTATTCCGGTGTTTAACGCGCCGTTCTCTAACACCCGCTCGGTGGCCGAGTTGGTGATCGGCGAACTGCTGCTGATGCTGCGCGGCGTGCCGGAAGCCAACGCCAAAGCGCACCGCGGGGTGTGGAACAAGCAGGCGGTCGGCAGCTTCGAAGCGCGTGGTAAAAAGCTGGGCATCATCGGTTACGGCCACATCGGTACCCAGCTTGGCATTCTGGCGGAATCGCTGGGAATGCACGTCTTCTTCTATGATATTGAAAACAAACTGCCGCTCGGCAACGCCACTCAGGTACAGCATCTCTCCGACCTGCTGAACATGAGCGATGTGGTCAGCCTGCACGTGCCGGAAAACGCCTCTACCAAAAATATGATGGGCGCGGAAGAACTGGCGCTGATGAAGCCGGGCGCGCTGCTGATCAACGCCTCCCGCGGTACCGTGGTGGACATTCCGGCGCTATGCGATGCGCTGGCCAGTAAGCATCTGGCCGGGGCGGCTATCGACGTCTTCCCGACTGAACCTGCGACCAACAGCGACCCCTTCACTTCGCCGCTGTGCGAGTTTGATAACGTGATCCTCACACCGCATATCGGTGGCTCCACTCAGGAAGCGCAGGAGAACATCGGTCTGGAAGTGGCTGGCAAGCTGGCGAAATACTCTGACAACGGGTCAACCCTGTCGGCAGTTAACTTCCCGGAAGTTTCTCTACCGCTGCACGGCGGCCGCCGTCTGCTGCATATCCATGAGAACCGGCCGGGCGTCCTGACCGCAATCAACCAAATCTTCGCCGCGCAGAGCATCAACATTGCCGCCCAGTATCTGCAAACGTCGCCGCAGATGGGCTACGTGGTGATTGATATTGAAGCGGAAGAAGATGTTGCCCAGCAGGCGCTGCAGGCAATGAAAGCGATCCCGGGGACTATCCGCGCCCGTCTGTTGTTCTAATCATTTTTGCCTCTCGGGCAGGTCGCGTACCTGCCCGTTTTTTTGTTAATACTTTCCAGGCTGAATTTCTCGTCCCCGCGTACCTACCAACACCAGGTTTTTCCCGGGGTGATGACCGCCGGCAGCGGGATATCCCACTCTTCGCTCGGCAGGCTATCCACCTGCTGGCAGTCGTGCGCGTAGCCCACCGGCTGCAGGCGATACTGCTGCCAGTTTTGCAGCGTCCGGTCGTAAAAACCGCCGCCCATTCCCAGCCGTTGGCCACTGACATCGAAGGCCACCAGCGGGGTCACCAGCACATCGAGTTCAGCCAGCGGCAGCACATCCCGCACATCGAGCTTCGGTTCGCGGATCTTCAGGCGATTCACGATCAGTTGGCTCTGCGGATGGTAGTGTAAAAACAGCAGATTGCCTGGGCTAAACGGATGTAGCACCGGCAGATACACCCGCTTGCCGGCGCGCCAGAGCTGGTCGATCAGCGGCTGGGTGTCCAGCTCGCCGTCAAAGGAGAGAAACAGCGCCACGTTGTGGGCGAGAACTATCGGCGGCCAGGCCATCATCCGCTCGGCGGCCTGTTGGGCAAACAGGCGCTGTTGCGCCGGGCTGAGTGCGCGTCGACGATCGCGGATCTGCTGGCGAATATGCTGACGGGAGAGCAGGGTATCGGGCTGTATAGTCATGCAGGTCTCGTTACGAGCTGGCGAAACAATAGGAGCAAGTGTAATACAGGGCGGCTTCAGCCGAAAACACGTATGGGGGATGATGCGAAGTAAAGAAGGGAATCTCCGAGATGCCGCCGCAGGCTGTAACCCTTGAACCCTTGGTTCAAGGTGAATGTGTCGTCACGGTTTTAAGGCTTCTCGGACGAACCGAGCATGCTCACCAACCGTGGAGCGCCACATTCTTGTGGTATGAAATATCGGCTCAGGGGACTGGCCCGCTTGCAAACATCTCAGAGAAATTTTGTTCTTGCGATTACTCTAACACAGTTAACTGCAAAGTGTTATTCAAACTTCGACCCTGGTCTTTCGCTTATGCGACCTTGCTCAAGCAATGCCTGTTCAATAGTCTGCTGAAGCATGCGAATGCGCTGCTCCATGCTGGAAGCGTAGTCGCGGGTCTTCGCTTTTTCCTGAGTCAACTCATAGCTGATGTTCAACGCGGCGATGAAGACCAGCTGCTCAGTATTTGTGACTCTAGTGCGTTCTTTTAAATCTTGCAACCGCTGATTAAGGTCTTCAGCTGCCTGATTCAGGGCATCCCTTTGTTCAGGCGGGCAATTCACTCGCAGTGAACGGCCGAAAATTTGGAGATCTACGGGTTGTGCAGACATGCCACCTTCCTGCTGATTGACTGCGCTGCCTTCACACCCTGACCCGGGTCTGCGAAGGGGCGACACTATAGCTACCCTGGTGCGAAGATACAAGCCCTATTCTGGTTCACCAGGGTCCAAAGTGGTAGCATACCATGAATATTCCTCCCAACGATGACGAATGCGCATGTCTATACAGAACGAAATGCCTGGTTACAACGATGTAGACCAGTTACTGAACCAACAAGGGGTAGGTCTCACCCCGGCCGAAATGCACGGTTTGATCAGCGGATTGCTGTGCGGCGGCAACACGGACAGCAGCTGGCAGCCGCTGGTGCACGACCTGACCAACGAAGGCCTCGCCTTTGGTCATGAGCTGGCTCAGGCGCTGCGTAACATGCATTCCGCCATCAGCGACTCTCTGGATGACGACGGCTTCCTGTTTCAGCTGTATCTGCCGGAAGGCGATGCGGTGAGCGTCTTCGACCGCGCCGACGCCCTTGCCGGCTGGGTCAACCACTTCCTTCTCGGCCTGGGCGTCAGCCAGCCGAAGCTGGATAAAGTGAAAGATGAAACCGGGGAAGCGATTGACGATCTGCGTAATATTGCCCAACTGGGCTACGATGAAGACGAAGATCAGGAAGAGCTGGAGATGTCTCTGGAGGAGATTATCGAGTATGTCCGCGTTGCCGCACTGCTGTGCCACGACACCTTTGCGCGTCAGCAGCCAACCGCACCGGAAGTCCGCAAACCGACACTACACTAACTAAAATTCGTTCAGGGGGCGTCATGACTCAGCAGGAATTTCTCTCGCGTCGCCAGGCGCTGTTGGCGCAGATGCAGCCAGGCAGCGCGGCGCTGATTTTCGCTGCACCGGAAGCGGTGCGCAGTGCAGATTCGGAATATCCCTACCGGCAGAACAGCGATTTCTGGTACTTCACCGGCTTTAACGAACCGGAAGCGCTGCTGGTGTTGATTAAAAGCGATGAAACCCACAACCATAGCGTGCTGTTCAACCGGGTTCGCGATCTGACCGCTGAGATCTGGTTTGGGCGCCGTCTGGGCCAGGAGGCCGCGCCGGCGAAGCTTGGCGTCGACCGGGCGCTGGCGTTCAGCGAAATCAACCAGCAGCTGTATCAGCTGCTCAACGGTCTGGACGCTATCTATTTCGCCCAGGGCGAATATGCCTATGCCGATGAGATTGTGTTCAACGCCCTCGAAAAACTGCGCAAAGGCTCGCGCCAGAATCTGCAGGCGCCGAACTCGGTTATCGACTGGCGGCCCATTGTGCATGAGATGCGCCTGTTTAAATCCGCGGAAGAGCTTGCCGTGATGCGCCGCGCCGGGGAGATAACCGCGCTGGCCCATACCCGGGCGATGGAAAAATGCCGCCCTGGCATGTTCGAATATCAGCTGGAAGGTGAAATTCTCCATGAATTCAACCGCCACGGGGCACGCTTCCCCTCCTATAACACCATCGTTGGCGGCGGCGAAAACGGCTGCATTCTGCACTACACCGAAAACGAATCTGAACTGCGCGACGGCGATTTAGTCCTGATTGACGCCGGCTGCGAATATCGCGGCTATGCGGGCGATATCACGCGCACCTTCCCGGTAAACGGTAAATTCACCCAGCCGCAGCGCGAAATCTACGACATCGTGCTCGAATCGCTGGAAACCGCGCTGGAGCTTTATCGTCCGGGCACCTCGATCTATCAGGTTAACCAGGAAGTGGTGCGTATTATGATTACCGGCCTGGTACGGCTGGGGATCCTGAAAGGCGAAGTTGACGAGCTCATCGCCAACAACGCCCATCGTCCGTACTTCATGCATGGCCTGAGCCACTGGCTGGGGCTGGATGTGCACGATGTCGGTAACTATGACACCGACCGTTCGCGCGTACTGGAGCCGGGAATGGTGCTGACCGTCGAGCCGGGGCTGTATATCGCCACCGATGCCGACGTGCCGCCGCAGTATCGCGGCATCGGCATCCGTATTGAAGATGACATTGTCATTACCGAAGACGGCAACGAAAATCTCACCGCCAGCGTGGTGAAGAAGGCGGATGAGATCGAGGCGCTGATGGCGGCGGCGCGCCAGTCATGAGCGTGCTGATCGTCGGCGGCGGGATGACCGGGGCGACGCTCGCCCTGGCCATCTCCCGTTTGACCGGCGGCGCGCTGCCGGTCCACCTCATTGAAGCGCAGGATCCGTATTCGTCACGCCACCCCGGTTTTGACGACCGGGCGATCGCCCTGGCCGCCGGCACCTGCCAGCAGCTGGCGCGCATCGGTATCTGGCAACGCCTCGCCGAACGTGCGACGCCCATCCAACGAGTACACGTCAGCGACCGCGGTCATGCCGGGTTTGTGAATCTGGCGGCAGCGGATTATGGCCTGTCGGCACTGGGCCAGGTGGTTGAACTTCACGATGTCGGCCAACGGCTGTTTGATCTGCTGCGCAAGGCGCCGGGTGTGACGCTACACTGTCCGGCGAAAGTGGAAGCGGTCAACCGCAGCCAGGAGAGCGTCAGTCTCACCCTCGATAGCGGCGAAACGATCACCGGTAAGCTGCTGGTGGCGGCGGACGGTTCCCGTTCATCGCTGGGCGCTCGCTGCGGCATCAGCTGGCAGCAGCAGCCTTATGAGCAGATAGCGATCATTGCTAACGTCAGCACCGCGCTGCCGCACGAAGGCCGCGCTTTCGAGCGTTTTACCGAGCATGGGCCGCTGGCGATGTTGCCGATGTCGCAAGGGCGTTGTTCGCTGGTGTGGTGTCACCCGCAGTCGCGGCGCGATGAGGTGCTGAGCTGGTCTGACGAACGTTTTTGTCAGGCGTTACAGCAGGCGTTCGGCTGGCGGCTGGGACGTATTACCTACGCCGGGAAGCGCAGTGTCTATCCGCTGGCCCTCACCACCGCCAGCCGCGCGGTGTCGCACCGCCTGGCGCTGGTCGGCAATGCGGCGCAGACGCTGCACCCGATCGCCGGGCAGGGCTTTAATCTCGGCCTGCGCGATGTGATGAGCCTGGCGGAGCTGCTCGCTGACGCCCATCTCAGCGGCGAAGATGTCGGCCATTATTCACTGCTGTGTCGCTATCAGGCGCGCAGGGCAGGGGATAAAGCCGCCACCATCGGCGTGACCGATGGGCTGGTGCATCTGTTTGCCAACCGTTGGGCGCCGCTGGTGGCGGGGCGCAACGTCGGTCTGATGGCGATGGAATTATTTACCCCGGCGCGCGATGCGCTGGCGCAGCGTACCCTCGGTTGGGTTCCCCGTTAAGGAGTAGAACGTGCAAAGTGTTGATGTTGCCATTGTTGGCGGTGGAATGGTGGGGCTGGCGGTAGCCTGCGGTCTACAGGGTAGCGGCCTGCGCGTCGCGGTGCTGGAGAAAGCAGAGCCGCAACCGCTGGCCGCCGATGCGCCGCCGGCGCTGCGCGTTTCGGCGATTAATGCCGCCAGCGAAAAGCTGCTGACGAAGCTGGACGTCTGGCGCGAGATCGTTGCCCAGCGCGCCAGCTGCTATCACGGTATGGAAGTGTGGGATAAAGACAGCTTTGGCCGCATTAGCTTCGATGACCAGAGCATGGGCTTTAGCCACCTTGGCTATATCATCGAAAATGCCGTAGTGCATTATGCATTGTGGCAGAAGGCGCAACGCTGCGCTGACGTCACCCTTCTGGCGCCGGCGGAACTTCAGCAGGTGGCGTGGGGCGAGAATGAAGCCTTTCTCAGCCTGCAGGACGGCAGCATGCTCACCGCCCGGCTGGTGATCGGCGCCGATGGCGCCAATTCGTGGCTGCGCAATAAAGCCGATATTCCATTGACCTTCTGGGATTACCATCATCATGCGCTGGTGGCGACCATCCGTACCGCTGAGCCGCACCAGGCGGTGGCCCGCCAGGCGTTCCATGGCGAGGGTATTCTGGCCTTCCTGCCGCTCAGCGATCCACATCTGTGCTCGATCGTCTGGTCGCTGTCGCCGGCGGAAGCGCAGCGGATGCAGCAGGCTGATGAAACCACCTTCAGCCAGGCGCTGAATATCGCCTTCGATAATCGCCTTGGTCTCTGCCAACTGGCAAGCGAACGTGAAGTCTTCCCGCTGACCGGCCGCTATGCCCGTCAGTTTGCCGCCCACCGGCTGGCGCTGGTCGGCGATGCCGCGCATACCATTCACCCGCTGGCCGGGCAGGGGGTCAACCTCGGTTTTATGGATGCCGCCGAGCTTATCGATGAGCTGAAGCGCCTGCACGCCCAGGGCAAAGATATCGGCCAGCACCTTTATCTGCGCCGCTACGAGCGCAGCCGCAAGCACAGTGCGGCGCTGATGCTGGCGGGTATGCAGGGCTTCCGCGAAATGTTCTCCGGTAGCCATCCGGCGAAGAAATTCCTCCGCGATATGGGGCTCAAACTGGCTGATACGCTGCCGGGCGTGAAACCGCAGCTGATTCGCCAGGCGATGGGCCTGAACGATCTCCCCGCCTGGTTACGTTAACCGCGTCACACTTCTTTCACCCGGCCTGCGCGCCGGGTTTTTCCCCTCATTTGAAATATTCTAATTTCACCTCTTTTTTCGCATTAGATTTATTAATGCGTCCTTTTTTTTGTTAAAGAAATTAGGACCATGAAATCGAATAAAACACCATCATAACCTAATTGCTGCGTCTTTAATGTTAATTTTATGTGGCATAAATCGCTTTTTTCCAGTCAATAACTCTGTAGGCTTTTTGGTGGATTTTAGTCATAAGCTAATGTGATGCCCTGAATGAGCTTATGGTTTAGTGCCGGGTTCGGTGGTAAGTTCAGGCAAAAGAGAACGTTTGCGTCGGCGTCCGTCAGCGATGCCGCCGCCGAATTTCGTGGCACAAAATTGCCGCCAATCTCGTGGCTGGTTCCGTTTTATTCGATGAGGAAAAGATGGCTCAACAGACTCCGTTGTATGAACAACACACGCTGTGCGGCGCTCGCATGGTGGATTTCCATGGCTGGATGATGCCGCTGCATTACGGGTCCCAGATTGATGAGCACCATGCGGTGCGCGGCGATGCAGGGATGTTCGATGTGTCGCATATGACCATCGTCGATTTCCACGGCAGCCGGATCCGCGAGTTCTTGCGCTATTTACTGGCCAACGATGTGGCGAAGCTGACCACCCCAGGCAAAGCGCTCTACACCGGCATGTTGACCGCCTCCGCTGGCGTCATCGATGACCTGATTGTTTATTTCCTCTCTGAAGATTATTTCCGCCTCGTTGTTAACTCTGCCACCCGTGAAAAAGACCTCGCCTGGATCCGTGAACAAGCCGAACCTTACGGCCTCGAAATTACCGTTCGCGACGATCTGTCGCTGATCGCGGTGCAGGGTCCGCAGGCGAAAGCGAAGGCGGCGACGCTGTTTACTGATGCGCAGCGCCAGGCCGTGGAAGGCATGAAGCCGTTCTTCGGTGTACAGGCCGGCGACCTGTTTATCGCCACCACCGGTTATACCGGCGAAGCGGGTTATGAAATCGCGATGCCGAACGAGCAGGCGGCGGATTTCTGGCGTGGTCTGCTGGACGCTGGCGTTAAGCCGTGTGGTCTTGGCGCGCGCGACACCCTGCGCCTGGAAGCCGGGATGAACCTGTACGGCCAGGAGATGGACGAAGGCGTTTCCCCGCTGGCGGCGAACATGGGCTGGACTATCGCCTGGGAGCCCGCCGATCGTAACTTCATCGGCCGCGAAGCGCTTGAGATGCAGCGCGAAAAAGGCACCGAGCAGCTGGTTGGCCTGGTGATGACCGAGAAAGGCGTCCTGCGCGGCGGCCTGCCGGTACGTTTTACCGATAGCGACGGTAATCAAAAAGAAGGCATTATCACCAGCGGCACCTTCTCGCCGACGCTGGGCTACAGCATCGCGCTGGCTCGCGTACCGGCCGGGATTGGCGAAACCGCGGTGGTGCAAATTCGTAACCGTGAAATGCCGGTAAAAGTGACTAAACCTGGTTTTGTACGCAATGGCAAAGCCATTGTGTGATTTCCCTTTTTTGGAGATGAATTGATGAGCAACGTACCAGCAGAACTGAAATACAGCAAAGAACACGAGTGGCTGCGTAAAGAAGCGGACGGCACCTATACCGTCGGGATCACCGAGCACGCGCAGGAGCTGCTTGGCGATATGGTTTTCGTTGACCTGCCGGAAGTAGGCGCCACCGTTGAAGCGGGCGCCGATTGCGCCGTTGCCGAATCCGTGAAAGCGGCTTCCGATATCTACGCGCCGATTAGCGGTGAAATCGTTGCCGTCAACGAAGAGCTGAACGACTCTCCGGAACTGGTCAACAGCGACCCGTATACCGACGGCTGGATCTTCAAAATCAAAGCCAGCGACGAAGCGCAGGTTGCCGCGCTGCTGGATGCCGCCGCATATGAAGCTCTGTTAGAAGACGAATAAATACGCTTCATCCTTCACGCTGCAGGGGCGTTGGCTTCCTGGCTCCCCCGGTCACTTACTTTTGTAAGCTCCCGGGGAGTCGCTGTGTCGCCGCCTTCCTGCAGCGCGAATGATTTTGCGTATTCTGGCCCGGTAAGCATCAGCGCTTGCCGGGCAAACCAGTCAGACAATCACGATTCACCGCACGTTTCAGGAACCATCGCTCATGACTCAGACTTTAAGTCAGCTTGAAAACCGCGACGCCTTTATTGAACGTCACATTGGCCCGGACGCTCAGCAGCAGCAAGAGATGCTGAAGACCGTCGGCGCGGATTCGCTTAACGCCCTGATCGGCCAGATTGTGCCGCAGGATATCCAGCTGGCGACCCCACCGCAGGTGGGCGACGCGACTACCGAATTCGCCGCTCTGGCGGAGCTAAAGGCGATTGCCGGTCGCAACAAGCGCTTCAAGTCTTACATCGGCATGGGCTATACCGCCGTGCAGCTGCCGCCGGTTATTCAGCGCAACATGCTGGAAAACCCGGGCTGGTACACTGCCTATACCCCTTACCAGCCGGAAGTATCCCAGGGCCGTCTGGAATCGCTGCTCAACTTCCAGCAGGTCACGCTGGATCTGACCGGGTTGGATATCGCTTCCGCTTCGCTGCTTGATGAAGCCACCGCCGCCGCCGAAGCGATGGCGATGGCCAAACGCGTCAGTAAACTGAAGAACGCCAACCGATTCTTCGTTGCCGCCGACGTCCATCCGCAAACCCTGGACGTGGTGCGCACCCGTGCGGAAACCTTCGGCTTCGACGTGATCGTCGATGACGCCGACAAAGTGCTCGATCACCAGGATGTCTTTGGCGTGCTGCTGCAGCAGGTGGGCACCACCGGTGAAATCCACGATTACAGCAAACTGATCGCTGAGCTGAAAGCGCGCAAAGTGATTGTCAGCGTCGCCGCTGACTTTATGGCGCTGGTGCTGCTGACGGCGCCGGGCAAGCAGGGCGCGGATATCGTCTTCGGTTCCGCCCAACGTTTCGGCGTGCCGATGGGCTACGGCGGCCCGCACGCGGCCTTCTTCGCGGCGAAAGATGAATTCAAACGCTCCATGCCGGGCCGGATTATCGGCGTATCGAAAGATGCGGCGGGTAATACCGCGCTGCGCATGGCGATGCAGACTCGCGAGCAGCACATCCGCCGTGAGAAAGCGAACTCCAACATTTGTACCTCGCAGGTCCTGCTGGCCAACATCGCCAGCCTGTACGCGGTATTCCACGGCCCGGCGGGCCTGAAACGTATCGCTGGCCGCATTCATCGCCTGACCGACATTCTGGCGGACGGCCTGCAGAAGAAAGGGCTGAAGCTGCGCCATGCGCACTACTTCGACACCCTGTGCGTGGAAGTGGCGGATAAAGCCGCGGTGCTGGCGCGTGCCGAAGCGCTGCAGATTAACCTGCGTAGCGATATTCACGGCGCGGTGGGCATTACGCTCGATGAAGCGACCACCCGCGAAGATGTGCTGAACCTGTTCCGCGCTATCGTCGGCGACGATCACGGTTTGGACATCGATACTCTGGATAAAGACGTGGCGCTGGATAGCCGTTCGATCCCGGCGGCGATGCTGCGCGATGATGCGATCCTCACCCATCCGGTGTTTAACCGCTACCATAGCGAAACCGAGATGATGCGCTACATGCACGCCCTGGAGCGTAAAGATCTGGCGCTGAACCAGGCGATGATCCCGCTGGGTTCCTGCACCATGAAGCTGAACGCCGCGGCGGAGATGATCCCGATCACCTGGCCGGAATTCGCCGAGCTGCACCCGTTCTGCCCGGTTGACCAGGCGGAAGGGTATCACCAGATGATCGCCCAGCTGTCTGACTGGCTGGTGAAACTGACCGGCTATGACGCCGTCTGTATGCAGCCGAACTCCGGCGCGCAGGGTGAATATGCTGGCCTGCTGGCGATTCGCCATTATCACGAGAGCCGCAACGAAGGCCATCGCGATATCTGCCTGATCCCTAGCTCCGCGCACGGCACCAACCCGGCTTCCGCGCAGATGGCGGGTATGCAGGTCGTGGTCGTTGCCTGCGACAAAAACGGCAACATCGATCTTGCCGACCTGCGTGAAAAAGCAGAGCAGGCAGGGGCGAATCTCTCCTGCATCATGGTCACCTATCCGTCGACCCACGGCGTGTATGAAGAGACCATTCGCGAAGTGTGCGAGATCGTGCACCAGTTCGGCGGCCAGGTTTATCTCGACGGCGCCAACATGAACGCCCAGGTCGGGATCACTTCCCCGGGCTTTATCGGGGCTGACGTTTCGCACCTTAACCTGCATAAAACGTTCTGCATTCCGCACGGCGGCGGCGGCCCGGGTATGGGCCCTATCGGCGTGAAAGCGCACCTGGCGCCGTTTGTACCGGGCCACAGCGTGGTACAGATTGAAGGGATGCTGACCCGTCAGGGCGCGGTCTCCGCCGCGCCGTTCGGCAGCGCGTCCATTTTGCCGATCAGCTGGATGTATATCCGCATGATGGGCGCGGAAGGGCTGAAGCAGGCGAGCCAGAACGCGATCCTTAACGCCAACTACATCGCTACCCGGCTGAAAGACGCCTACCCGGTACTGTACACCGGCCGCGATGGTCGCGTGGCGCACGAATGTATTCTCGATATTCGTCCGCTGAAAGAAGAGACCGGCATTAGCGAGCTGGATATCGCCAAGCGACTGATCGACTTTGGCTTCCATGCGCCGACCATGTCTTTCCCGGTAGCGGGAACGCTGATGGTTGAGCCGACGGAATCGGAAAGCAAGGTCGAGCTGGACCGCTTTATCGATGCGATGCTGGCGATCCGCGCGGAAATCGATCGCGTTAAAGCTGGTGAATGGCCGCTGGAAGACAACCCGCTGGTGAACGCGCCGCACACCCAGGGCGAGCTGGTGGGCGAGTGGAACCATCCGTACAGCCGCGAGCTGGCGGTATTCCCGGCTGGGTTGCACAACAAGTACTGGCCGACGGTGAAACGCCTGGATGACGTCTACGGCGACCGCAACCTGTTCTGCTCCTGCGTACCGATGAGCGAATACCAGTAAGTGGCGAATTAGCTAAACGTTTAAAGGCGCTGCGGCGCCTTTATTTTTTTGGAGAGAAGGTATGGCGATAGCTCTGATTAGCGGCGCGAGCCGCGGCATAGGCCGGGCGACGGGGCTGCTGTTGGCGCAGGAAGGGTATACCGTGGCGGTCAATTACCATCACAACATTAAAGCCGCCACCGAAGTGGTCAATACCATAGTTGAATCTGGCGGCAAAGCCACGGCGCTGCGGGCGGATATCAGCGATGAAGCGCAGGTGATGGCGATGTTTGAGGCGATTGACCGTATGGGCGAACCGCTGACGGCGTTGGTCAACAACGCCGGGATCCTGTTTACCCAATGTACGGTGGAGAGCCTGAGCGCCGAGCGTATTAACCGCGTGCTGGCCACCAACGTCACCGGTTATTTCCTTTGCTGCCGTGAGGCGGTAAAGCGCATGTCGCATCGGCATGGCGGCAAGGGCGGGGCGATAGTTAACGTGTCGTCGGCGGCGGCGCGCCTTGGCGCGCCGGGAGAGTACGTTGACTATGCCGCGTCGAAAGGGGCGGTAGATACCCTGACCACTGGGCTGGCGCTGGAGGTGGCGGCGCAGGGGATCCGGGTCAACGGTGTGCGTCCGGGGCTGATTTATACCGAAATGCACGCCTCCGGCGGTGAACCGGGGCGTGTGGATCGAGTGAAAGGCTCGCTACCGATGCAGCGCGGCGGCCAGCCGGAAGAGGTCGCTCAGGCCATTGCCTGGCTGCTGAGCGACAAAGCGTCGTATGTGACGGGCAGTTTCCTTGAACTGGCGGGCGGGAAATAACCCGTAGATGTCTCTTGCACGGCGGCGCTGCGCTTGCCGGGCCTACAGGGTAAACTTCCCGGATGGCGGCTACGCCTTATCCGGGCTACCCAAAGATGCGAACCCGTAGCCCGGCTGAGCGCAGCGCGAGCCGGGGAAACCTTCCCGGAAAGCGGCTACGCCTTATCCGGGCTACCCAACGATGCGTAGCTGGGTAACCCGACGGTCTACCAGGAGGCCAGCCACATCCTCAGGCGCATTCCCCAACTGCTGGTCCAGCCGGTGGTAACCGACTTCACCTCGCCTTGAGAAATGAACACCAGCGTTGGCGTCACCTGCACGTCCCACTGCCGCGCCAGCTGGCCGCTCGGATCATTTACCGTCGGCAGCGTCATTTTCTTTCTGGCAAGCCACGTCTCCAGCGTGGCGTTATCGCCGGAACGCAGGGCTACCGTCAGCACATTGCCGCCGTCGGCGGCAAGTGATGCCACCGACGGCGTGGTATAGCGACAGACTCCGCACCAGGTCGCCCAGACGTACAGCAGCAGCGGCTTTTGCTGGCTCATAGCGTTCAGATCCAGCGTTTTACCGTCGAGGGTTTGCAGCGATGTGGCGCTGACGTTTTGCGGTAGCGCGGGCTGGCGAAAATAATCCACCGCCAGGCTCACCGCCGCGCCAACCAGCAGCCACACCGCCAGCTCGCGCAGCCAGCGCCTGATTTTACTGGCCACGGGCTTTCGCCAGCTGCTCTTTCACCAGCCCCTCCAGCTCATCAGCAGGGATCGCGCCGGCGACCATCTGATCGCCGATGATGGTCGCCGGGGTGCCCTGAATATTCAGCACCTGCGACAAAATCAGGTTCATTTTCAGCGAATCCATGGTCTTGTCATCGATACTGACGCTATCGGTGGCGGTTTTCTTCTGCGCGGCGGCGATACTGGCGTCATCGTGATAGCCTTTTTTCGCCATCAGCCGCTGATGCAGCGCCCAGAATTTATCGGGCTGCTGACGCCAGGTGGAGAGCGCGGCTTTAGCGGCATTCACCGAACTCTGCCCTTTAAACGGCAGCAGCTTAACGATGAGCTGGATGTCCGGATTATCGTGGACGATTTTTTCCAGCAGCGGATCAAACTGTTTGCAGTAAGGGCAGTTGTAATCGGTAAACGAGACGATTGTGAGCTTCGGATCTTTCGCGCCGGTGCGCGGGCTATTCGGATCGTTAAACAGCAGCTGGGCTAACTGGTTATTACCGTTCGATTGCGGTTCTTCCGCCGGAGCGGCGAAGCTGAAGGCCGATACGCACAGCAGTAATAAGGCGGTGATAGCTCTCATGTTATTTTCCTTTCGCGGCGGACAGGGTGGCGAGAAGTTGTTCGCGATCTAACAGCGCAGGCAGAATCTGTCCCTGCGGCAATCCCGGTCCGTAAATCTGGTTAAACGGCACCGCGGCGCTGCCGCGTGCGGTTAAAAACTGACTAATGTCAGCGGAGGGGCGGCTCCAGTCGCCGCGTAAGGCGACTACGTCCGGCGCTAACAGCGCCTGCTGGACGTCATCGCGCAGCAGCACGTTGTATTTATTGGCTTTACAGGTCACGCACCAGTCGGCGGTGACATCAATAAATACCCGCTTATGCTTCGCCAGGGCGCTGGCGATAGCCTGCTCGCTGAGCGGCTGCCAGTTAACCCGGTCGCGGCGCGGGCCCTGGGCGTCCTGTTGTGCGACAAAGGCGACGGCGCCCGCCACCACGATGGCCAGAGCGCCCGCGCGCAGCGCCGTACGCCAGCGGTAGCGCCAGGCGGTGGTCAGGAGCAGGGCGATGGCCAGAATCACCAGCAGGGTAAGCACCGGCGTACGGCCGATGTGGATCGTCAGCAGGCTGACCAGCCATAGCGCTGAACCGAGCATCATCAACCCCAGTACCACGCGCAGATGATTCATCCAGCGGCCCGGGCGCGGTAGACGTTGCGCCAGCCCCGGCCAGGCGACGATCAGCAGCCACGGCAGGCTCATGCCGATCCCCATGGCGAAGAAAATGCCCCACAGCAGCGGCAGGGGCGCCACCAGCGCCACCGAAACGGCGGTACCGAGGAACGGCGCGGTACAGGGCGTCGCCAGCAGAGTGGCGAAGGCGCCTTGCCAGAAATGGCCCATTAAGCCGTTGCCGCCGCGGGTGGCGAGGAAAGTACTGGCGCTTGAGGAGAGGCGGATTTCGAACAGCCCCAATAAACTGGCGCTGAACAGCACCATCACCAGCGCCAGCGCGCCGATAAACCACGGGTTCTGGAACTGGATGCCCCAGCCGAGCGCCTGATTACCTAAGCGTAGCGCGGTCATCATCAAGGCCAGGGCCAGGAAGGAGACGACGATCCCGCATACCGAGGCGAGAAACTGCCGCCGCACCGCGCCGCGTTCGCGACGTTCGGTTTGCACCAGCGAGCCGAGCTTCATGGCCAGCACCGGCAGCACGCAGGGCATCACGTTCAGGATAAGCCCGCCGGCCAGGGCCATCAGCAGCACCCAGCCTAACGCCAGCCCCGGCGCGGCGCTGCCGGCGGCGACGGCGATTTGGCTTTCCTGCGCCTGACCGCTGTCGGCCAGCACCAGCGACAGCGTTTTGCCGCTCAGATCCGGCGCCGCTTCGCCCCAGCTATCGGTGACCGGTACAGTGGCGGTCAACGTATCGCCACGGGTGGTAAAACTCGGTTTGCCGAAATCGACATCCTCCATGCTGTCGATATACAGCGCTGGCTGCTGCCAGCCGGCCTCTCGGCGGGCGATTACCGTCAGCGTACCGCTGACGTAGCTGGCGCTAAGCGCCGAGGTGAGACCATCACGCAGGGGTAGCGTGCCCATCGCGCGGGTGAAATCGTAATTAAATCGCTCCGCCGCCGGAGTCGTCATATCCAGCGAAAAGGGATAGTCAGTCAGAATACAGACATTGCTGCAGGTAGAGAGCGTCAGGACGCCGCTGAGCGCCGGCGGTATCTTCCCGTGCAGCGTCATCGGGAAGCTGACCTCGCCGTGATAGCCCTGAGTGGAAATACCCGCGACGTCGAAGCGTTGCGGCGTCGGCCAGCGCCAGTTCACCTCCAGCGGCGTATGCCAGGCGATAGCCGGCGCGATGCCGCCTTCCCCTGGCGAACGCCAGTAGGTTTTCCTGCCCTTTTCCAGCGCTACGTCTAAAAGCAGGCGAGTGTCGCCATTGCTCTCGGTTTGCGCCCGCAGGCGCACGCTGGCGTGTTGATTGTCGGCGGCGCGCAGCCAGCCGCTATCGGCGGCCTGGCTGACGGGCAGCCATAGCCAAAGCAGGCAGACCAGCAGCCGCCTGAATACCATATACATAAGTTTGCTCCGTAAGTGATGAATTAACCTGAACTGTCAGGAGAATCAATCACTCACGGAAGACGCATAATCGCAGATGCACCCGCAATCGGGGTGAGGAGATAACGCGGGGAGGCCACTGGCGTTCGATACGCGGCGGGGTCGCCGCCAGCACCGCCAGCAGCAGAGTGATAGCCAACAGCGCCCCTTCAAACAGCATCGGCGGAACGGCCATCAGCGACTTGGCGCTGAGCTCGCACGGCGTGACCGGCGCCTCGGCCCTATCCTGGTTTTGCTGTAGCGACGGGCTGTCGGCGGTGAGGTTCATGACCAGCGCGTGCATCCCGGCCATCCGTTGAGCGGTGCAGGTCAGCACCACCAGACAGGCCAGGAGGACAAAAAGAATGGCTTTGCGTTGTCGCTTAATCATGATTGCCTCAAATATTCACGAGGCTTATCTTAACGGGCGAACCGGTTTTGGCAATGGTAAAGCTGTAAAGAAGTGTCTGGCGGATAAGCAATTTGCCCCCTCCCGGCCGGGAGAGGGCGGTCAATTACAGATTTTCGCCGTTGCTGGCGATGACCTCTTTGTACCAGTTAAAGCTCTTCTTGCGCGAGCGGGACATGTCGCCGGTGCCATCGTCGTGTTTGTTGACGTAGATGAAGCCGTAGCGTTTGCTGTACTGCCCGGTAGTGAAGGAGACGCAGTCGATGCAGCCCCATGGGGTATAGCCCATCAGCTCGACGCCGTCATAAGTGACCGCTTTGATCATCTCTTCGATGTGGGCGCGCAGGTAGTCGATGCGGTAGTCATCGTTGATGCTGCCGTCGGCTTCTACTTTGTCGTAGGCGCCAAAGCCGTTTTCCACGATAAACAGCGGCTTCTGATAACGCTCATACAGTTCACACAGAGAATAGCGCAGGCCGACCGGGTCAATCTGCCAGCCCCAGTCGGAGGCTTTGACGTGCGGGTTCGGCACGCTGCCTTCGAAACCGGAAATGGCGTCGCCAGTGCCGCCCTCGGCTTTCACCGCGTTGGTCATGTAGTAGCTAAAGCCGAGATAGGCGCAGGTACCTTCGCGCAGGATCTGTGCGTCGCCGTCTTCCATCTTGATGTTGAAGCCGCGGCGTTCCCATTCATTCAACACATAGCTCGGGTAGTACCCGCGCAGCTGGACATCGGTAAAGACGTAGCGCTCGCGCATCGACTCTTGGGCGAACATGACATCTTCCGGTTTGCAGGAGTAAGGGTAGAGGGCGACCATCGCCAGCATGCAGCCGACCTGCATGTCCGGGTTGATGCGCCGCGCCGCTTTCACCGCCAGCGCGCTGGCCACGAACTGGTGATGCAGCACCTGGTACATGGTTTCTTCCGGGTTTTCATGCTCGGTATAGACCACCCCGGAGCAGCAGTAGCCGAACAGCGGCGCGCGCCAGTTGCGCTGGTTGTTGATCTCGTTGAAGGTCATCCAGTATTTCACTTTGTGCTTATAGCGCTCGAAAACCACTTCGGCAAAGCGCACAAAGAAATCGACCACTTTACGATTGGTCCAGCCGCCGTACTGCTGCACCAGGTGCAGGGGCATCTCGAAGTGGGAGAGGGTGATCACCGGCTCGATGTTGTACTTCAGCAGCTCGTCGAACATGTCGTCGTAGAATTTCAGCCCCTCTTCATTCGGCTGGGTTTCGTCACCCTGCGGGAAGATGCGGGTCCAGGCGATGGAGGTGCGGAAGCATTTGAAGCCCATCTCGGCGAACAGTTTGATGTCTTCTTTGTAGCGGCCGTAGAAATCGACGGCTTCGTGGTTCGGGTAGTATTTTCCCGCTTCGACCTGCTGGGTGATTTCGCGCGGCACGCCGTGCGCCCCGCCGGTCAGCACATCACAGATGCTCGGGCCTTTGCCACCCTGATCCCAGCCGCCTTCAACCTGATGCGCGGCAACCGCGCCGCCCCATAAAAAATCTTTTGGAAGGGTTAATTTTTTCATCCTGGCTAATCTCTCTCATAACTATTGTTCTCGAGTCTAGCAAAGTGAAATTGAATGTCACGATATAACAAATTCCGCCAAAGGTAATATGTTACATCAAAAAAACAGGCTGTTATTTTTAGCCGATTTTACGCGCTAATTTACGCCCGAGGGATTCGAGAATATAGATCACCGGAATTTGCGTCGTAATATCGTAGACGCCGCCAATACGCGTCTGCGGCACGTGCCAGGAGAGATTGAAATCAGCCAGTTTGGCCAGCCGTGAATGCTCATGGCTGGTAATCGACATCACCTTGCAGTGATGCAGACTGAACTGGCTGGCGAAGCGCAGGATTTCTTCGGTTTCTCCGGAGACGGAAAGCACGATCGCCAGCGCGTTACGGGCCATATCATTGGTTACCGGAAAATAGGGATCGTCAATATGGTTGCTGAATTTCCCGACGTTGGAAAAGAAGCGTGCGCCATATTTCGCCAGCGCGCCGGAGGTGCCGGCGCCGACGAAAATAATACGTTCCGAAGCGAGAATAATATCGACGGCCTGGTCGAGTAATTCATCGAATTCTTCATTATTGACGCTTTTAAAAAAGCTCATTATTTCGCTGGCGCCGATATTTGCCTGTTGAGGCTCATTCTGCTCGAGATATAATTTAAAGCGCACGCGAAATTCAGAGTAGCCCTCGCACTGCAGTTTGCGGCAGAAGCGTAACACGGTGGTCGTGGAGACCCCGGCGGCTTCGGCCAGTTCGCGGATGGTCATGTACATCACTTTGTCACGATTTTTAATGACGTAGTGGTAGACCATCATCTCAAGATTATTGAGACTGGCGACAGCGGCGTGGGAGAACATACTCACAGTGGCGAACTCACAATTCATAATGACCAGGACGGAATTATATCATGCAGGCCAATGACATTACCTTTTTTCAGCGCTTTCAGGACGACATCCTCGCCGGGCGCAAAACCATCACTATTCGCGATGCAGCGGAGTCGCATTTTAAGCCCGGTGATGTGCTGCGCGTTGGGCGCTATGAAGATGACGGCTATTTTTGCACCATCGCCGTGACCGCCACCTCGACGGTGACTCTCGACACGCTAACCGAAGAGCATGCCCGGCAGGAGAATATGACTCTCGAACAGCTGCGGCAGGTCATCAGCGACATCTATCCTGGCGAGAGCCAGTTTTATGTCATTGAATTCAAAACGCTTTAAGATAATCAGGAACAGCTGTGAGTTGAAATAAAAATGTAACTTTATGATTTTAAAGTATTTACAAATATACATCGTTTTATTTTAGCTAACAGGTGTTCACTGGAATCATTCTCAGTTACCCTAAGTGGGCAATGAAAGCGTTCTTGTTTTCACGGAGTCCAGTATGGTTCGCAAACCATTAATCACTCAGGGATATTCTCTGGCAGAGGAAGTTGCCAACAGCATCAGCCACGGGATCGGGCTGGTGTTCGGTATCGTCGGCCTTGTGTTGCTGCTGGTGCAGGCGGTGGACACGAACGCCAGCGCGACGGCGATCACCAGCTACAGCCTGTACGGCGGCAGCATGATTATGCTGTTCCTCGCTTCCACGCTCTATCACGCTATCCCGCATCAGCGGGCGAAACAGTGGCTGAAGAAATTCGACCACTGCGCCATCTATTTGCTGATTGCCGGAACCTACACGCCGTTTTTGCTGGTGGGGCTCAATTCACCGCTGGCGAAGGGGCTGATGATCGTTATCTGGAGCCTGGCGCTGCTGGGGATCCTGTTTAAGCTGACGATTGCGCATCGCTTTAAAATTTTGTCGCTGGTGACCTATCTGACGATGGGCTGGCTGTCGCTTATCGTGGTCTATCAACTGGCGGTGAAGCTGGCGGTGGGTGGCGTAACGTTGCTGGCGGTCGGCGGGGTGGTGTACTCGTTGGGGGTCATCTTCTACGTCTGCAAACGCATTCCCTATAACCACGCTATCTGGCACGGTTTCGTGCTCGGCGGCAGCGTGTGTCACTTCCTGGCGATTTATCTTTACATCGGTCAACACTGACAAAAAGCCCCAACAGGGGCTTTTTGGTGACTCGTTCTGACTACTTCCACGGTGGCGCTACGCTTACCGTGGCTACGATACTCTGCGACCTGGAAATCCCACGGTGGCGCTGCGCTTACCGTGGCTACGATACTCTGCGGCCTGGAAATTCCACGGTGGCGCTGCGCTTACCGTGGCTACGATATTCTGCGGCCTGGTAGCCCGGCTAAGGCGTAAGCGCCGCAAGCCGGGAACTTTCCTTAATCTTCTTCCAGCGAATACGGCAATGGTTTGATGCTCAGGCTGCCGGCATCGTCGCGCACGCGGAACACGCTGTCCGGTTCCATGTCGTTATTCATCACTACCTGGACCATCAGGCTTCCGTCATCCAACTGTACGGCTGCCAGCACCGTACCGGTGCGGCGCCAGTTGTCGCCCATTTTCAGCTCCAGATCTTCCCCGGCGTCCGGCACCCGGCTGGCGGTCCCTGACAGCGTCCACAGCGCACGCTTATTGGCGCCGCGGAATTTCGCCCGCGCCACCATCTCCTGACCGGTGTAGCAGCCTTTCTTGAAGCTGATGCCGCCCAGCGCCTGCAGGTTGGTAGCCTGCGGAATAAACTGCCCGCTGTTGGCGCTGTCGATAACCGGCAGACCGGCTTCAATATTCAGCGCCAGCCACTGTTGGCTGTTGTTAAGCTGCGCTTCGCCGCGCAGCGCGTCGGTGACGCGGTTGGCGGTGTCGACATCGGTCACCAGCAGGAAGCGTTCACCCGGATGTTCAAACCACAGCAGGCTGGTGGTGCCTTCGCTGACCACCGGTGTAGAAGCGTCGGGTAGGGCAGCGAATAGCGGCGCCAGCGCAGCGCGCGCCTGGAAGCCGGCAACCCCCAGCAGAACCAGATCGTCGTTAGCGGCGATGGTGACTTTAGAGAAGACGGCATATTTTTTCAGCTCGGTCAGCTGCGCGTCGCGCAGGCTGCGGCGTTCAATCCACGCGAAGCCACCGTCACGACGAAATACGCGCAGGTTGCTCCACATCTTGCCTTTGGCGTCACAGTGGGCGGCAAGCAGATGCTGAGCATCAGTGAGATGACTCACATCGGCGGTAATCTGCCCCTGCAGATATTTTTCGCTGTCCGGCCCGCTAATTGTCGCCAGCGCCCAGTCATCCAGGGTCATCAGCGTTAACGGCAGACGAGCGGAAGAGGAAGGCTGACGCGGAGGAAAAGGTGTAAAAGCCATAGTCATATCCTGAATCGCTTAACGCAGTGTGTGTGACCAATGGTAAAAGAGCTATAGTGCATTGCAAGTGGTTTCAACAGGCCATTTGTGCGCTGGCGTGAGAAGGCCGCCTGACGCAGGCTATCAATAAGCCCATCATTATTTTATGGTTTTTATGGAAGCATGCTCGCATTCAGCGATATTCCTGTAAAGTTACGGCAGAAAACGGGTTAAACTAACCTATATTTTGCTGCTGGAAGGTCAACATGGACATTAACAATAAAGCACGTATCCACTGGGCATGCCGCCGCGGGATGCGCGAACTCGACATCTCCATCATGCCGTTCTTTGAGTATGAGTACGATACCCTCAGCGATGCTGACAAACAGCTGTTCATTCGCCTGCTGGAAAATGACGATCCGGATCTATTCAACTGGCTGATGAACCACGGCAAACCGGCCGATGCGGAGCTACAGCGGATGGTAACCTTAATTCAAACACGGAATCGGGAACGTGGTCCTGTGGCAATCTGATCTGCGTATCTCCTGGCGCGCGCAGTGGTTTTCCCTGCTGCTCCACGGCGTGGTGGCCGCGCTGGTGCTGTTGGTTCCCTGGCCGCTGAGCTACACTCCGATCTGGCTGCTGCTGTTGTCGCTGGTGGTGTTTGACTGCGTGCGCAGCCAGCGGCGGATCCATGCTCGTCGCGGGGAGATAAAACTGCTCACCGACTCCCGTCTTCGCTGGCAAAACGCCGAATGGGAGATCCTTGGGACCCCGTGGGTCATCAATAGCGGTATGCTGCTGCGTTTGCGCCATGTCGATACCCGGCGCGGACAGCATCTTTGGCTGGCGGCGGACAGCATGGACGCCGGAGAGTGGCGCGATCTGCGCCGGCTGGTGCTGCAAAAACCGGCGCAGGAGTAGGCCACGTCAGGAAAAGTGTTCGGCCATTTCCCCGAGGATCTGCTCGCACCAGCTCTGGATGCGCTCGTCGCTCAGGTCGTACTGATTGGTTTCATCCAGCGCCAGGCCAACGAACAGTTGGCCATCGGCGATAACCGGTTTCGGGCTGGTGAACTCATAGCCTTCGGTTGGCCAGTAGCCGACAAACTTCACGCCCTTGGTCGCCAGCTTGTCGTGCAGCATGCCCAGTGCGTCAAGGAACCATTCGCCGTAGCCCAGCTGATCGCCCATGCCGTACAGCGCGACGATTTTGCCCTCCAGGTTCAGGGTATCCAGCTGGTCCCAGACCGCTTCCCAGTCTTCCTGAATTTCGCCGAAATCCCAGGTCGGGATGCCGAGGATCAGTACGTCGTACTGGCTCATCAGCGCGGGGGAATCGTCTTTCAGATTGTGCAGCGTCACCAGCTCGGGGCCGATGATATCGCGGATTTTCTCCGCGGCCATCTCGGTGTAGCAGGTACTGGAGCCGTAAAACAGACCTATATTCATCGCGTAAACATCTCGATTCTTGCCGTGAATGGCGGGCAGTGTACCAGAAAGGCGTCCTCTTAAGGCATAATGAGAGCGTTTAACGAACAAAGAGGCCGATGTGAAACAGGATCTGGCACTAATCGAACAGTTTCTCGATGCCCTTTGGCTGGAGCGCAACCTGGCGGAGAATACGCTCAGCGCCTACCGTCGCGATTTGACGATGTTAGTTGAGTGGCTGCACCATCGCGGCCTGTCGCTGGCAAGCGTTGGCAGCGACGATCTGCAGGCGTTGCTGGCCGAGCGGCAGTCCGGCGGCTACAAAGCTACCAGCACCGCGCGCTTGCTGAGCGCCGTGCGCCGTTTCTTCCAGCATCTGTACCGGGAAAAAATTCGCCCGGACGATCCCAGCGCGCTGCTGGCCTCGCCGAAGCTACCGCAGCGGCTGCCAAAAGATCTCAGTGAGGCGCAGGTTGAGCGCCTGCTGCAGGCGCCGCTGGTGGAGCAGCCGCTGGAATTGCGCGATAAAGCGATGCTGGAGGTGCTGTATGCCACTGGCCTGCGCGTCTCGGAGCTGGTGGGGCTGACGATGAGCGACATTAGCCTGCGGCAGGGCGTGCTGCGGGTAGTGGGAAAAGGCAACAAAGAGCGGCTGGTGCCGCTGGGGGAAGAGGCGGTACTGTGGGTGGAAAATTACCTCGAGTATGGTCGCCCCTGGCTGCTGAACGGCGTGGCGTCGGATGTCTTATTTCCCAGCCAGCGCGCCCAACAGATGACGCGCCAGACCTTCTGGCACCGGATTAAACACTATGCCGTGCTGGCGGGTATCGACAGCGAAAAGCTTTCCCCGCACGTGTTACGTCATGCGTTCGCCACGCATTTGCTCAATCATGGCGCCGACCTGCGCGTGGTGCAGATGCTGTTAGGACACAGCGATCTCTCCACCACGCAGATATACACCCATGTGGCGACCGAGCGTCTGCGACAACTTCATCAACAGCACCACCCGCGGGCGTGAGTGCTGAACAAAAGGACTGAGTATGAAAAAAGGTTTATTGATGTTCACCCTGCTGGCGGCCTCCCTTTCAGGAGCGGCGTACGCCGATAGCGCGGCAATCAAACAGTCGCTGGCGAAGCTGGGTGTACAGAGCACTGATATTCAACCATCGCCGGTTTCCGGGATGAGCACGGTGCTGACCGACAGCGGCGTACTGTACGTCACCGACGACGGCAAGCACGTCATTCAGGGACCGATGTACGACGTAAGTGGCGCGCAGCCGGTCAACGTCACCAACCAACTGCTGCTGGGTAAGCTGAACGCGCTGAGCAACGAGATGATTGTCTATAAAGCGCCGAAGGAGCAGCACGTCATCACCGTCTTTACCGATATTACCTGCGGCTACTGTCATAAACTGCACGAGCAGATGAGCGACTACAACGCGCTGGGGATCACCGTGCGCTACCTGGCTTTCCCGCGCCAGGGTCTGCAAAGCCAGGCGGAGCAGGACATGAAGGCCATCTGGTGCGCGAAAGATCGCAACAAAGCGCTGGATGACGCCATGAACGGCAAGGGCGTGCAGCCGGCAAGCTGCAGCGTAGATATCGCCAAACATTACACCCTCGGCGTGCAGATGGGCGTCAACGGTACGCCGGCGATGGTCCTCAGCAACGGCATGGTGCTGCCGGGCTATCAGGGGCCGAAAGAGCTGAAGGCGTTCCTCGACGAGCACAAAAAACAGACAAGCGGTAACTGATTCGCGTGAAACAACAGATACAACTACGCCGCCGCGAGGCGGTTGACGGCGTCGAACTCCCCGCCGACCTGCCGCCTCTGCTGCAGCGGCTATATGCCAGCCGCGGGGTGCGCAGCGCGCAGGAGCTGGAGCGCAGCGTCAAAGGCATGCTCCCCTGGACACAGCTCACTGGCGTTGAAAAAGCGGTCGAGATGCTGCATGACGCGTTCCTGAAAGGATTGCACATCGTGGTAGTCGGCGATTTTGACGCCGACGGCGCCACCAGTACCGCGCTTAGCGTACTGGCGCTACGCGCACTGGGTTACGGCAATGTCTCCTATCTGGTGCCGAACCGGTTTGAAGACGGCTACGGCTTAAGTCCTGAAGTGGTCGATCAGGCCCATGCCCGCGGCGCGCAGATGATCATGACCGTCGACAACGGGATCTCGTCCCATGCCGGCGTCGATCATGCCCATGTGCTGGGGATCCCGGTGTTGGTGACCGATCACCATCTGCCGGGAGATACACTACCGGCGGCGGAGGCCATCGTTAACCCCAACCTGCGCGATTGCGACTTCCCGTCGAAATCACTGGCCGGGGTGGGGGTGGCGTTTTATCTGATGCTGGCGCTGCGCACTTTTCTGCGCGATAAAGGCTGGTTCGACGCTCGCGGCATCCCCGCGCCGAACCTTGCCGAGCTGCTGGATCTGGTGGCGCTTGGCACCGTCGCGGACGTCGTGCCGCTGGATGCTAACAACCGTATCCTCACCTGGCAGGGGTTAAGCCGTATTCGCGCCGGCAAATGTCGGCCCGGCATAAAGGCGCTGCTGGAAATTGCCAACCGCGATCCGCAAAAGCTGGCGGCCAGCGACCTCGGTTTTGCCCTCGGGCCGCGGCTGAACGCGGCGGGACGGCTGGACGACATGTCGGTCGGCGTCGCGCTGCTGCTGTGCGATAACATCGGCGAAGCGCGGGTGCTGGCCAACGAGCTCGATGCGCTTAATCAGACGCGTAAAGAAATTGAGCAGGGGATGCAGGCGGAAGCGCTAACGCTCTGTCAGCAGTTGGAACGCAGTAGTGACACCCTGCCCGGCGGGCTGGCAATGTACCATCCGCAATGGCATCAGGGGGTGGTCGGCATTCTGGCATCACGGATTAAGGAGCGCTTCCATCGCCCGGTTATCGCTTTTGCGCCCACCGGCGACGGCACGCTGAAAGGCTCCGGTCGTTCCATTCAGGGGTTGCATATGCGCGACGCGCTGGAACGCCTTGATACGCTTTATCCCGGGCTAATCCTGAAGTTCGGCGGCCACGCGATGGCGGCGGGCTTATCGCTGGAGGAGGCGCGTTTTGAAGAGTTTCAACAGCGCTTCGGCGAGCTGGTGACCGAGTGGCTGGATCCCGCGCTGTTGCAGGGCGAGGTGGTTTCCGATGGCCCGCTGGCGGCGGCGGAGATGAGCATGGAAGTGGCGCAGATGCTGCGCGATGCCGGGCCGTGGGGGCAGATGTTCCCGGAACCGCTGTTTGACGGTCGTTTTCGCCTGTTGCAACAGCGGCTGGTGGGCGAACGTCACCTGAAGGTGATGGTCGAACCGGTTGGCGGCGGGCCGCTGCTGGACGGTATCGCCTTCAACGTTGATACTTCCATCTGGCCGGATAACGGCGTGCGTGAAGTCCAGTTAGCCTACAAGCTCGACATCAACGAGTTCCGCAGCAACCGCAGCCTGCAGCTGATCATCGATCACCTCTGGCCAAATTGACAACAGTGTAGGAATAAGGGCGCGAATCCGGTAGAATTCCGCTCTTATCACCGCATTTTGACAAATCCATTAAAAGAAACCGACCATGTTTGAAATAAATCCGGTAAAAAACCGCATTCAGGACCTCACGGAGCGCTCCGACGTTCTTAGGGGGTATCTTTGACTACGATGCCAAGAAAGAGCGTCTCGAAGAAGTAAACGCCGAGCTGGAACAGCCGGACGTGTGGAACGAACCCGAACGCGCCCAGGCGCTGGGTAAAGAGCGTTCTTCCCTTGAAGCCATCGTAGATACCCTGGACCAGATGTCCCAGGGGCTGGAAGACGTTGCCGGTCTGCTGGATCTGGCCGTGGAAGCGGACGACGAAGAAACCTTCAACGAAGCTGTCGCCGAGCTGGATACGCTGGAAGAGAAGCTGGCGCAGCTTGAGTTCCGCCGCATGTTCTCCGGCGAATATGACAGCGCCGATTGCTACCTCGATATTCAGGCCGGTTCCGGCGGCACCGAAGCCCAGGACTGGGCCAGCATGCTGATGCGCATGTACCTGCGCTGGGCGGAAGCGCGCGGCTTTAAGACCGAAATCATCGAAGAATCCGAAGGTGAAGTCGCGGGGATTAAATCCGTGACCATTAAGATCATTGGCGATTACGCCTACGGCTGGCTGCGTACGGAAACCGGCGTTCATCGTCTGGTGCGTAAGAGCCCGTTCGATTCCGGTGGTCGTCGTCATACCTCCTTCAGCTCCGCGTTCGTTTATCCGGAAGTGGAAGACGATATCGATATTGAAATTAACCCGGCCGACCTGCGCATTGACGTATACCGCGCTTCCGGCGCCGGTGGTCAGCACGTTAACCGTACAGAATCCGCGGTGCGTATTACCCATATCCCGACCGGGTTGGTGACGCAGTGCCAGAACGACCGTTCACAGCACAAGAACAAAGACCAGGCCATGAAGCAGATGAAAGCGAAGCTTTATGAACTGGAGATGCAGAAGAAAAATGCCGAGAAGCAGGCGATGGAAGACAACAAGTCCGATATCGGCTGGGGCAGCCAGATCCGCTCTTACGTGCTGGATGACTCGCGTATTAAAGATCTGCGTACCGGGGTGGAAACCCGCAACACTCAGGCGGTGCTCGACGGCAGCCTGGACCAATTTATCGAAGCAAGTTTGAAAGCAGGGTTATGAGGAACCAACATGTCTGAACAACAAGCACAGGGCGCTGACGCGGCAATTGACCTTAATAATGAACTGAAAACCCGCCGTGAGAAGCTGGCAGCGCTGCGTGAGCAGGGCGTCGCTTTCCCGAACGATTTCCGTCGTGACCATACCTCTGACCAACTGCACGCTGACTTCGATGCGAAAGAAAACGAAGAGCTGGAAGCGCTGAACGTTGAAGTGGCCGTTGCTGGCCGCATGATGACCCGTCGTATTATGGGGAAAGCGTCCTTCGTGACCCTGCAGGACGTCGGCGGCCGCATCCAGCTGTACGTGGCGCGCGACGATCTGGCGGAAGGCGTTTATAACGACCAGTTCAAAAAGTGGGACCTCGGCGACATCATCGCCGCCCGTGGTAAGTTGTTCAAGACCAAAACTGGTGAGCTCTCTATCCACTGCACCGAGCTGCGTCTGCTGACCAAAGCTCTGCGCCCGCTGCCGGACAAATTCCATGGCCTGCAGGATCAGGAAGCGCGTTACCGTCAGCGTTACCTGGACCTGATCTCCAACGATGAATCCCGCAAGACCTTTAAAGTGCGTTCGCAGATCCTGGCGGGCATCCGTCAGTTCATGGTTGGCCGCGGCTTTATGGAAGTAGAAACCCCGATGATGCAGGTGATCCCGGGCGGCGCTTCCGCGCGTCCGTTCATCACCCATCATAACGCGCTGGATCTGGACATGTACCTGCGTATCGCGCCGGAACTGTACCTCAAGCGTCTGGTGGTTGGCGGCTTCGAACGCGTCTTCGAGATCAACCGTAACTTCCGTAACGAAGGGATCTCCGTTCGTCATAACCCAGAGTTCACCATGATGGAACTCTACATGGCTTATGCGGATTATAAAGATCTGATCGAGCTGACCGAATCCCTGTTCCGCACCCTGGCGCAGGACATCCTCGGCAATACCGAAGTGCCTTACGGCGACCAGGTGTTCGACTTCGGCAAGCCGTTTGAAAAACTGACTATGCGTGAAGCGATCAAGAAATACCGTCCGGAAACCGAGATGGCAGATCTGGATAACTTTGATTCCGCGAAAGCGATCGCTGAGTCTATCGGCATCAAAGTTGAGAAGAGCTGGGGTCTGGGCCGTATCGTGACCGAGATCTTCGAAGAAGTGGCGGAAGCGCACCTGATCCAGCCGACCTTCATCACCGAATACCCGGCGGAAGTTTCTCCGCTGGCGCGCCGTAACGACGTGAACCCGGAAATCACCGACCGCTTTGAATTCTTCATTGGCGGCCGTGAGATCGGTAACGGCTTTAGCGAGCTGAACGACGCCGAAGACCAGGCGCAGCGCTTCCAGGATCAGGTTGATGCGAAAGCCGCAGGCGACGACGAAGCTATGTTCTACGATGAAGACTATGTCACCGCGCTGGAACACGGTCTGCCGCCTACCGCTGGTCTGGGTATCGGTATCGACCGTATGGTCATGCTGTTCACCAACAGCCACACCATCCGCGACGTGATCCTGTTCCCGGCGATGCGTCCGCAGAAATAATCGCTTTTCGCGAAAAGCAAAAAACCCGGCTTGCCGGGTTTTTTTATGTCTGATGTGAGGGCCGAAGGCTGGCGTAGCCCGCCTCAGCGCAGCGCAAGCCGGGGGATCCCGGATGGCGGCATAAACGCCTTATCCGGGCTACGCAACGGCGCAGAACCGTAGGCCTGTGCAAGCGGAGCGCCGCCAGGCAATGATGACAGGTATGGAGCTGCTTTTTGTGCGGGGTGGCGGCTGCGAGAATATTCAGCTTACGCGCGCAGGCGCGCAACGAAATCGATCAGCGCCTGGCGGGCGTCCCGATTTTCCGCTTCCAGTACCATCCACGGGCTAAACGCCCACGGCGTGGCGGCCAGCGCGCTTAACATGGTTGGCAGGTCAACCCACTGATAGTCCATGACTTCATCGTCGTTAGGCTGCAGCTCGCTCATCACGCGCGCGGCATACACCGGGCATACTTCGTTCTCAACGATGCCGTTTGGAGCGACCGCCCGGTAGCGGAAGGCAGGGTGAACCGGCGCGATGTCGGCGATCTCCACGCCGAGCTCGAAGCGGCAGCGGCGCGTAACGGCCTGCTCGAAGGTTTCGCCCTGCTGGGGATGTCCGCAGACCGAGTTGGTCCACACCCCGGGCCAGGCTTTTTTGCCTAGTGAACGGCGGGTGACCAGAAACTGTCCCTGCTCATTGAACAGCCAGCAGGAAAACGCGAGATGCAAAGGGGTATTGAGCGTGTGGGCGGCATACTTCTCCAGCATACCGGCAGGCTGATCCTGCTCATCCAGCAAAATGACGTGTTCCCCGGCCATAACGACTCCTGAAAATAAAAAATGACCCGGCACAAACCCGCCGGGTCATGTACTCAGGCGACTAGGGTAGCCCATAAATGGGAGAAAGGCATTACCAAAACAAGCCCTGGAGGCAGCTCTGTGAACGGCAACGCGCAATGGAGAGGGGAGGCCGCCGCGCCGCGTGGCGTAAATATGAATTTCTGCCTGCCGCAGACCGCGCGCTACGGACGGGGGATAATGGTTTCGCCATCAGGGATGACGCCCTGCGCCGCGGACTGGTATGATATTCGCCCTGGTTGCGAGGTAAGTGGTTGTGTTAAGTGCAGGATGCCTGATGATGAAACGCGTTTATATATCACTGATGCTGGTGGCAAGCCTGGTGCTGGCCGGCTGCTCCAGTACGTCCGATTCTGGTGCCACTTATACCGTCAAACGCGGTGATACCCTGTATGGAATCTCCCGCACCACTGGCACCAGCGTTCGCGATCTGGCCCGCCTGAATAACATCTCCCCGCCTTACACCATCGAAGTGGGGCAGAAGCTGAAGCTTAATGGCAGCAGTTCGGCAAAGACGACAAAGAAAAAAACTTCCTCCACGCGTACCGCGGCGGTCACACCTTCATCCGCGGTACCTCAGTCCTCCTGGCCGCCGGTGGGACAGCGCTGTTGGCGCTGGCCGACCAGCGGCAAAGTGGTCCTGCCTTATTCCACTGCCGATGGCGGCAATAAGGGCATTGATATTGCCGGGACCCGCGGGCAACCGGTATATGCGGCCGGGGCGGGTAAGGTGGTGTACGTCGGCAACCAGCTGCGCGGCTATGGTAATCTGATCATGATTAAGCACAGCGAGGATTACATCACTGCCTACGCCCACAACGATAAGCTGATGGTGAATAATGGCCAGAGCGTAAAAGCCGGCCAGCAAATTGCCACCATGGGCAGTACGGATGCCGACTCAGTGCGGCTGCATTTCCAGATCCGCTATCGGGCGACGGCCATCGATCCGCTGCGCTACCTGCCGCCGCAGGGAAGTAAACCTAAGTGCTAAAAGATTATTTTATCGCCAGTCAGTATCCGGCGGGCTTGTCACAGGGTGCGTAAGGGCTATAATGCTTCTCGCACCTCTTCGCGGGCGTAGTTCAATGGTAGAACGAGAGCTTCCCAAGCTCTATACGAGGGTTCGATTCCCTTCGCCCGCTCCAAACTCCAGTCTCCTGAAGTCTACCAAACTCAATTTTCCCTTGATAAATCAGCAGTTATAGCATTCTGTTAGTCTATTGAACTCCGACGGAGGACTCCACTTTGGTTGCGGGATCGGCGTTTTGCGCTGCTGGCGCTGGAGTCGTAGCGTTTAGTGATATTTTCGCACTTATCCTGTTTCCGCAGGATGAGTGATTTTACGCAACCGGCTCGCGCTGACGACGACCGATACCGCAGAGGCCGCGGCGGCAACCCACAGCGCAACATGAATTGACCTTACATCTGCTGCCAGCAGAACGCCTACGGCGGCGGCTCCCAGGCACTGCCCGAAAGTGCGCATAATGGCTAAAACACCGGACGCATAACTCGCGTGCTCACGAATAACGTTTGAGAGCATTTCCCGGTTATTGGGACTCTGAAAGCAGCCAAACCCTATTCCGCATACCAGACTTCGCAGGCAGATATCCCACATTGAAGGGCTGGCGGGTAACGTCGCCAGCAGGATCAAACCGACGACAAATATCACCAGCCCCAGGGTGGATATCGCCGGGGCTGATATCGTGTCCGCCCAACGGCCTGCATGCGGCGCAATCAGCACGATCCCTAACGGCCACGGCGTAAACAGCAGGGCAGACACTACCGGACTGTAGCCGTATTCGCTCTGAAACAGGAAGGGCAGCGCAATAAAGGTGATCCCCTGGCTGACAAAAGCAATCATCGACGTGAAGGCCGCGAGGGTAAAACGTTCATTTTTAAACATGGTCGGCGGCAGTAAGGGATGATCCGTGCGGCGGATTCGCCAGATAAAAGCCATGCCGCTCAGCGCAGCGAGAGCCATCCAGCAAAGGCTGCCGAATTGAGAAGTAGCGTTCTGTAGGCTGTTCGCCGCCATGATCATCGAACCCAACAGCAGCGCTGACAATATGGCGCCCAGGGTGTCGAAGGGCGCCTGCATACGGATCGCATCCCGTGGCAGCGCTCTGACCGCCAGCAGTAAGGCGAGGGTGCCGGGAAGAACGTTTATCGCAAACAGCCATTGCCAGCTAAGGGTGTGAAGGATCGTTCCGCCCAATACCGGGCCGATCGCGGAGCTGGAGGCAATGAGCAGGGCATGGAACCCCAGAATGCGGCCAAGTAATCGTCCGGGAAATACGGACCTGAGTATTGCGGGGGCAATGCTCAGCGTCGCCGCGCCGCCGATCCCCTGAAGCACGCGCATACCGATAAGCACTTCGGGCTTATTCGCCAGCGCGCAGCCCAGTGATGCCAGGGTAAAGGTCGTCAGGCCCGCCAGAAATACGCGGCGATAACCCAGACGGGCTGCAAGCGCCGCGAATATCGCCAGCGTCATCGCAGCCGCCAGCAGATACCCGTTGGCGAACCAGACGGCAATACTGGCAGGTACCTGCATCTCCTGAGCCATGGAGGGTAGGGCAATGTTGATCATGGTGCCATCAAACACGCCCATTAAGGTGGTGGTCATTATTGCGGCCATCACCCGAGCGCGCGCCGGGCCAGGCAGTCCTTCGTCGCCGGGTTGACTGGAAAAGAGCGTCATCATTTGTCCTCTGAGAAGAGTGTATGGATGACAAAACTATAAAGATGGCTTTTACTGGGCGGAAGGCGCACTACTTTCACTTTATTGTTGCATCAAACGCCTTATCTTAATGTGCTGGGAGGAAGGGTAATGTCTGATCCCGATTTTAATTTGCTGGTAGCTCTCGACGTATTGCTGAGTGAAGCGAGTGTCGCAGGTGCGGCACGTCGTCTGAACCTCAGCACCTCGGCCATGAGCCGGACATTAAGCAGGTTACGCGATGTCACAGGAGACCCGATCCTGGTGCGCGCCGGGCGTAACATGGTACTGACCCCGTGGGCCGAAGCGACCCGGGATCGCGCCAGGCGTGCAGTGCACGAGGCCAGGGCGGTATTACAGCCCTCAACGGAAACGTTCAGCGTGCGAAGTCTGGCGCGTCTTTTTACCATCAGGGCGAACGATGGTTTTGTGGTGGCGTTTGGGCCTGCGCTCATAGCAGCGGTTGCCGACGCCGCGCCGGACGTCTGTATACGCTTCGCGCCTAAGCCGGAAAAAACGTCGCGCTATCTTCGGGAAGGGCTGGTTGATCTGGAGATTGGCGTTCAGAGTAATATGGGGCCAGAAATACGGCTGCAACGACTGTTTGAGGATCGGTTTGTTGGCGTCGTGCGTAAAGGGCACCCGCTGGCTAAGCAGGCAGAAATAGGCGTGGGTGATTATGTCGCCTGGGGCCATGTGGTAGCGTCACCCGAGGGCGCGTTGCACGGATCCGTTGACGATGCGCTGGCCGAACTGGGGACAAAACGTAAAATTGCGAGCGTCGTACCGGGATTTCCGACAGCACTGTCCGTGGCGCTGGAATCGGATCTTATCGCCATGATACCGGCACTCTATTTACTCAATCAGCAGGTAACGGACCAGGTACACGTTTTTGAGCTGCCGTTCAAAAGCCGTCGTATTACGGTCTCGCAGATGTGGCATCCAAGAATGGAACGCGACCCCGGTCACCGCTGGCTGAGAGAGCAAATTCTTGCGATAAGCGGTGTGGGGAGGTCAGTCATGACCTGACCAAATAGACATGTCCGCGCTAACGTCTCGCCACAGCGATCGCTGCTTGCAAAAGATGAGACTCAGGACGGCATACGGAACGGAAATTTTCTCAATGAGCGATGTGAACAGACTCACGATCGAAGTCTCTATACTTCAATAGACCGTTTATGCTCTTTCCGCGAGACCTAATCGAAAGCTCACGTGGCACCTTTAAATTAACAATTAACGACAAATAAAGGACAGCTTCCCTGTCCTTTATTCTTTTTTATTCAGTTTTGCTCTCGCGCGCTCGCAATACCTCACCGACCACCGGGGCGGCGGTAAACGCATTTGGCCATCCCGCGTAGAACGCCGCCTGGGCGACCACTTCTCCGGCCTCTTCAGCCGAAAGCCCATTATCCATAGCTCTGTTTAGGTGGTAGCCAATCTGCGCGCTCTGTCCGGCGGCGATTAACGCGCTGACCGTCACCAGACTTCTGTCGCGGGGCGTAAGCGCGGGCCGTTGCCAGAGGTCGAGAAACAGCGGGTCGGCGGTAAATTTAACCAGGCCAGGCGAAATGGGGCCGACATTTTTTTCCACGGTGTCTGCACGCTGTTTCTCTACCTGTTCATTGAGTGGCAGCAGCGTTGGCGAGGCGGCGGGCAGGGCCTCTGCCGTCACGCCCCTGGCTTCAAAGATGGCTTTCGCGACGCTGACGGCTGACATCGCATTGGGCCAGCCAGCGTAGAAGGCGAGGTGAGTAATGATCTCTGACACTTCCGCTGGCGTCACGCCGCTGTCGAGAGCGACTTCAATATAATGCTTAAGCTCGCCTGGCTGGTTGCGGGCAATCAGCATCGCCATGGTCACGATGCTGCGGTCGCGGGCGGACAGGGCGTCACGTTGCCAGAGGTCGTTGCTGATGGCCTCGCGACCGAAGCGCGCCAGCGCCGGGGAGACCGCTTGAATATCAGCGTCCGCAAGGGTGGAAGGGGTAATTTTCATCATAGCTTCATCTCTTTGTTCGTTGGCATAAGCAAAATCAGACAGCACAAGCGACAAGGCTGCCGCGGCAATCACGTTTTTCATATTTGCTCCTTTCCGATCAGCAGAGCGGAGCGTTACCGCGTCCAGACCTGCTTAACGTCCTTCGTTTGCGGCGTGTTTTGCGCCATGATCCCCGTCAGAACGTGCGGCTGGTAGGGTTCTTCAAGAAACTGGATTTCCTCCGGGCTCAGGTGAAGATTGACTGCGTTTACCGCGCCATCGACGTGATCTTTTTTTGTGGCCCCTACGACAGGTGACGTCACTTTTGTCAGCAGCCAGGCGAGAGATATTTCGGTCATGGAGACCTGATGCCGTTCGGCAAGTTCGGCGACGCGGGCAATAATGATCCGGTCCTGCTCTGCCGTGCTGTCGTATTTTCCCCGCGCATACTCATCTTCCACCGCTCGCCGCGTGTGGCCTTCTAAGCGGGAGAGACGGCCGCTGGCCAGCGCGCTATAGGGAGTCATGGCGATATCATCTTCCGCGCACAGCCCGAACAGCTCTCGTTCATCTTCACGCATGATCAGGTTGTAGTGGCTCTGCACGGAAACAAAGGGCGTCAGCCCTTCACTTTCGGCCAGGGCGTTCGCCTTCGCCAGCTGCCAGGCATAGCAATTGGAAATGCCAATTGCGCGCACCTTGCCGGCGGTCACGGCGGCATGAAGTGCTTCAAGCACCTCAATAACGGGCGTGTTGTAATCCCAGATGTGGTAGATGTAGAGATCGATGTAGTCCATCCCCAGATTCTGCAGGCTCTGGTCGAGCGAGCGGGCTATCGCCTGTTTTCCGCTGATCCCCTCGGCAATCTGGGCAGCGGTTCGTGGCAGAAACTTGGTGGCCAGCACCACCTCCTCGCGTTTTGCCATCTCCCGCAGCGCACGGCCAACGTACCGTTCGCTGGAGCCGTTCTGATAGGCGATGGCGGTATCGTAAAAATTGATGCCCTGTTCCAGACCGTGGCGGATGATGTCCCGGCTGGCTGTTTCGTCCAGCGTCCAGCGATGCTGACCCGTTGACGGATCGCCAAACCCCATACATCCCATGCAGATGCGGGAGACCAATAAGTCACTTTTACCGAGCTGGATATACTGCATCGTTATTCTTCCTCTTGATTATTCACCAATGGCGTTAAGCAGAGCGATAAGCCTTGAAGCGTGTTCCTGGGCACGCGTTTTTTGCTGTGCGATTTTGTCGGCATCCCGGTCGGCATAGCTAATGCCGCAGGTATAAACCGGCGCCAGCAGCTCAAGATTGCACAGCCTGGCCGTGGTCTCGAAGGGAAGGAGATACTCCTCAATAGCATGGCCAAAGAAACCATCAGCGGTATAGAGCGCCTGTGGCGCTCCCGTGGTGAAGGAGAGGATCAACTTTTTACCACCCAGTTTCGCCGTTGAGCCATGCGCGAAGCCGTGGACAAAGACCTCGTCCAGCCATTGTTTCATTAACCCGGGCAGCCCATACCAGGAAAAAGGGAACTGCCAGACAATCACATCCGCCTTCAGCAGGCTTTCCTGCTCTGCGGTGATGTTGAATTTGCCGTCCGGATAGAGCCAGTCCAGACGACGGATTTCCGCGTCAGGCAGGGCGGTCGCTACTTCGTCGAGGATGGTCGCGTTGGCGATGGAATGGTTGAGATCCGGATGCCCGGAAACAATAAGTATATTAGGCATTCCCATCGTTACTCCTGATGTTTAAATTCAGCAGAGAAGAGATTTTCCCAGTTAATAAACGAGCCGAGTGGAATACACTCGAAGGTTAATAAACCCGCTTTTGCCAGCGGAAATTCGGCCATGACATTATTCGCCTCTTCCACGGTGTCGCACTCGAGGAAAATAGCAACGCCGGGTCGGTCCTGACGAAAATAGATGTCGCGGATAAAGCCAGACTTATACAGTCCCCAGGCATGCAGGGCTTCCGCGGTAAGGTGCGGCGCATAGTGTTCCAGCGTCGCGCCGGGGGCAGGGATATCCAGACATAAAATGCGCATAGTTGTCTCCGGAAAGTCGTTATCAGCGGGAAGAGACAAAAGTATACGAGCCACAGGGGGGGAAGATTAGGCGGCCATTGACTTAAGAATATTTAGCCTGTACTTAATAATCAGGCGAGGCTGTCTTAAGGAGATGCTATGAATAACGCGCTTTATAATCAGATACGCATCTTTCAGAGCATTGCGCGCGAAGGCACTATCTCGGCCGCCGCGCGGAAGCTCGAAATCACGCCGCCGTCGGTCAGCAATGCTCTCAAGCTGCTGGAGGAACATATTGGCCACCCTCTTTTTGTGCGTACTACCCGGCGTATCGAGCTGACGGAAACCGGGCATCAACTGCTGGAGCAGACCGCCGCGGCGGTGGAGACACTGGAAAAGTCGCTGGAAATCATCCGCGACCAGAATCAGGAACCCTCCGGGGCAGTGAGAATAACCCTCTCGCGCTTTGCCTACCTGCTTATTCTCAAACCGGCAATGGCGGCATTTTGTCAGCAATATCCGGGGATCCAGCTGGAAATATCGGTCTATGACGGTACCGTCAATATTATTGAAGAACGTTTCGACCTTGGGATCCGCTTTGGCGATATTCTCGAAGGCGGCGTGGTCGCCCGCCCGTTAATGAAACCGTTTCGTGAAGGGTTATACGCCTCCACAGCCTATCTTGCCGAATATGGCGTGCCAGCGGTGCCCGCCGATCTCAGCCATCACCAGCTGATTGGCTATCGCTTTATTACCAACAACCGCATCCTGCCGCTACTCCTCAATGACCACGGTGAGCAGCTCACCGTCGAGATGCCGGGGCAGTTAATCAGCAATGATATTGACGTGATGGCAGACGGTATCCGCCATGGACTGGGGATTGGCCGCTTGTTTGAACCCATCTGGCGGCTACAACCCGATCGTGAGCAGTTTATTCCTGTGATGGAAGACTACTGGAAAACCTATCCGCCGGTTTATCTCTATTACCCAAAAAACGCGGGCAGAACGAAAAGGGTGAAAGCCCTGATTGATTTCCTGATAATGCATGCCGCGGAATAAAGGCTATTTTGCGTGCGAAATATCTGAAGGCACAGGTCCTGTCTTTCCCTCAGTATTAACCCTATACTCCTTGCGGATAAAGCGCTTTTTATCGCGATGATTTTTGCCGCTCAACGGCTTAGCCCATCACCAACGTCATAGGCTGGGAATATCAATAAGGGAGAGGTATCAATGGGCAGACGCGTCATAGTCTGTATATTCGCGCTGGTGGCGTTTTCGGCCAGTGCTGCGCATGGTGTTCACGGTGGCCATAACGGGCAGTCGGTGAGCGCTGGCGCCGACGGCGGCAACGGTTCGAACGGCGGCGATAGCGATAACTCATCGGGTCGGGCAGGGTGCCCTGGCGGTACCGATCCCGATAAGCACGGTCATTTTTATCTCCCTGGCACCGGCGAACCCTGCAATCCTGGGCCCCAGGATGCAGAGAAAGTCAGGTCTTCCCGCTAGCGTTCAGCTCAGATCGTGCAGCGCTTTGTCCAGCGGCGGGGAAAGCTGAATATCCTGAAACGCAACCGCCAGTCCCCCGCGCTCCGGTGAGCAGCACATCACGCCCACTTTCACCGGGCCTGGCGGAAAGTAGCCCAGTCGCAGCAGCGGCCAGCGCTCGCCGTCGGTCGAATACTGCAGCCTTAACGCATCGCCCTTGCGGGTCAGCCGCAGCCAGAAGGTGCGCGGGTCGCCGGGGAAAAGCCCGGTAGCCCAGTCGGAGTGGGTTAGCGTCAGTACGCTGCCGATGGCCGGGGCATCGTCATTGAATTCAATTCCCGCCTTCAGCCAGGTTTGCTCGTCGGCCATCATCATCAGCCCGGCCTGGTCGTAAAGCGTGGTGAAATCCGCACAGATTTTTGCCTGCAGGGTAAAATCGCTCGCTACCTCTGTGGCATAAAGGTGGCCAGAGAAGCGCTCAAAGCCATACCAGGTATGGCGCCAGAAGTCGGTATGCTTATCGGTGACCACCGTCAGGCCGTCGGTATTGCGGCGCCACTCGGCAGGTTCATTGATCCAGTGAAAGGACGGTTGCATTTCTCCTCCGGAATACGCTTATAACAGCGTCTGTAGCGCTGGCGATGTCATGCTGGCCTCAAAGGGAATAATCTCTGCACGAGCGAGACCCAACTGCTGGAAAGGATCCTCGCTCAGACGCGCTTGCAGTATTTCACGGCTGTCGCATTTCGCCAGAATCACCCCGCCGGTGCGGGGAAGACGGCGGCCGGAGGCGAGAAAGAGGCCCTCGGCATAGCCTTTTTTGAGCCATTCGACGTGGGTGGGGATCGCACGGTCAACCTCTTCGAGCGGTTTTATATACGTTAAAACAACCACATAAATCGTACTCATCCTGAAAACCCTGGCAATCCAATGGGATCTCCAGCCTGACATATTTCTATGGTGGATTAAAGAAAACGCGGCATTTTTTCCGAGCTCTTCAGCAGAGATGACGGGGCTAGGGTTACAAAGGTCATCCGCCTATAAAAAACACATATGTTTTTTCGCATGTTTATTGATCTTATTTACGGGTCCCGTATGCTATTCGCCACGCCTGAGGAGAAATTATGTCTTTATTGCCCCTGCAACTGTTCAAAAACCTCGCCGATGAAACTCGTCTCGGTATTGTTTTACTGCTCAGAGAGCGAGGGGAGCTGTGCGTGTGCGATCTCTGCACAGCGCTCGCGCAGTCCCAGCCTAAGATCTCCCGCCATCTGGCGATGCTGCGGGAGAGCGGGCTGCTGTTGGATCGTAAACAGGGGAAGTGGGTCCATTACCGCCTCTCTCCGCAGATGCCGGCCTGGGCGGCGCAGGTGATTGAGCAGGCCTGGCGCAGTCAGCAGGACGATGTGCGGGTGAAGGTCCGCAGGCTGGCTGACGGGCCGGGTTGTCAGTAAAAAATTTATCTTAATATATATGATTTTTCGAATGTGATTGCCGGGAGGAATGATGTTGCTGGCAGGTGCAATTTTTATCCTGACCCTGGTGCTGGTGATCTGGCAGCCGCGGGGGTTAGGGATAGGCTGGAGCGCGGCCTTTGGCGCGGCGCTGGCGCTGGCCACCGGTGGCGTACAGTTAGCTGATATCCCGGTGGTATGGCATATCGTCTGGAATGCGACCGCCACCTTTATCGCCGTTATCATTATTAGCCTGCTGCTTGATGAGTCTGGCTTTTTCGAATGGGCCGCGCTGCACGTTTCTCGCTGGGGGAGAGGCCGGGGTCGTCTACTGTTTACCTGGATTATCCTGCTCGGCGCGGCGGTGGCGGCGCTGTTTGCCAACGACGGGGCGGCGCTGATCCTCACGCCAATCGTGATAGCCATGCTGCGCGCGCTGGGATTCAGCAAGGGAACGATGCTGGCCTTTGTCATGGCTGCTGGATTTATTGCCGATACCGCCAGCCTGCCGCTGGTGGTATCGAATCTGGTAAATATTGTCTCGGCAGATTTCTTTGCCATCGGCTTCAGGGAGTACGCTTCGGTGATGGTGCCGGTCGATCTCGCGGCGATCCTCACCACCCTGGCGATGCTGCACCTGTTCTTTCGGCGGGATATCCCGCCGGCCTGGGATATGGCGTTGCTGAAAGCGCCGGCTACGGCGATAAAAGATCCCGCGACGTTCCGCACCGGCTGGGGCGTGCTGCTGCTGTTGCTGGCTGGTTTTTTCGTTCTTGACCCGCTGGGGATCCCGGTCAGCGCCATCGCGGCGCCGGGAGCGGGGATCCTGTTTGCTGTCGCGAAGCGCGGGCGGGTAATTAACACCGGCAAGGTGCTGCGCGGTGCCCCGTGGCAGATAGTGATCTTCTCGCTGGGAATGTATCTGGTGGTGTATGGCCTGCGAAACGCCGGGTTAACGGATTATCTGACCACGGTGCTGAACATGCTGGCGGAGCGCGGGCTCTGGGCCGCGACGCTGGGCACTGGTATTCTGTCGGCCTTCCTCTCTTCGATCATGAATAATATGCCCAGCGTACTGGTTGGCGCCCTGTCGATTGATGGCAGTGCGGCAACAGGGACGATCAAAGAGGCCATGATATATGCCAACGTCATCGGCTGCGATCTGGGGCCAAAGATTACGCCAATTGGTAGCCTGGCCACGCTGCTCTGGCTGCATGTGCTGGCGCAAAAGCACATCACCATCGGTTGGGGTTATTATTTTCGCTGCGGCATTATCATGACCCTGCCGGTACTGCTAGTGACGCTGGCCGCGCTGGCGCTGCGTCTCTCCTTCAACTAGCCATGAGAACGTGCTATGAGCATAACCATTTACCATAACCCTGACTGCGGCACCTCGCGTAATACGCTGGCGCTGATCCGCAACAGCGGCGCCGAGCCCACCATTATCTATTATCTGGAGTCGCCGCCGTCGCGTGATGAGCTGCGCCAGCTGATCGCCGCGATGGCGATCCCGGTGCGCGCGCTGCTGCGGCAAAACGTCGAACCCTACGACGCGCTGGGGCTGGCGGAAGACCGGTTTACTGACGACCAGTTAATCGACTTTATGCTTCAGCATCCGATCCTGATTAACCGTCCGATCGTGACAACGCCGCGGGGCACCCGACTCTGCCGCCCGTCAGAGGTGGTGCTGGAGATCCTGGCCGCGCCGCAAAAAGGCGCGTTCGTGAAGGAAGACGGTGAGCCAGTCATTGATGCCGCAGGGCGGCGAGTGAAATAGCGTCGGTTTTAGCCGCTACCTCCAACATCTTCTGTACGTCGTTTTGTCCCGGCCTGGCGGAATATTCCCCGGGCAAAGTCAGGGCCTCTCCCGAGGGGGAGGTCAGCATTGCTGAGCAATATTGTCGCTTAACGTTATTTCCTCGTCATTAGGTCCATTTTCCTTACTTTTCCTGCCGTTATCTTCCGCGTCTGTATCGGCCGTCTTTGTCCTTTGCTGATTATCTAAGGTATTGTTTTTAATTGATGATTTAACGTTTTTGACCCGGAAATATAAAGTCAACGTTGTTTGTGTTTTTGCGAACATTAAATCTATAAAACTAGATGTTTGTCGACTTTTCATCTAAAAAGGGAAGGTAAGGGGCTGGACAAAACCATTGTGTGGTTATCAAATGGTTAAAAATGCTCGCGTTTGATGTTAATGCAAACAAATTATAAATCGTCAGCCTGCTTTATACGGTTAACTTGCGCTGCGGCGCACCTTACCTGGAGAATTTATGCATTCCTCTGTTAATAAAAACGAAAGCCGTACCTTTTTCGGCCATCCTTATCCGCTGGGCTCCCTGTTCTTTACTGAAATGTGGGAGCGTTTCTCGTTTTACGGCATCCGTCCTTTATTGATCCTGTTTATGGCGGCGACGGTATACGACGGCGGCATGGGCCTGGCGCGGGAGAACGCCTCGGCGATCGTCGGGATTTTTGCCGGCAGTATGTATCTGGCCGCGCTGCCGGGCGGCTGGCTGGCGGATAACTGGCTTGGCCAGCAACGCGCCGTCTGGTACGGCTCTATCCTGATTGCCCTGGGCCACCTGTCGATCGCTCTGTCGGCATGGCTGGGCAATGACCTGTTCTTTATCGGTCTGATGTTTATCGTCCTGGGTTCCGGGTTGTTTAAAACCTGTATCTCGGTGATGGTAGGCACCCTGTATAAAAAGGGCGACGCGCGCCGCGACGGTGGTTTTTCGCTGTTCTACATGGGGATCAATATCGGCTCGTTTATTGCGCCATTGATCTCTGGCTGGCTTATCAAATCGCATGGCTGGCACTGGGGCTTCGGCATCGGGGGGATCGGGATGCTGGTGGCGCTGATCATTTTCCGTCTCTTTGCCGTACCGTCGATGAAGCGCTATGACGCGGAGGTCGGCCTCGATTCCACCTGGAACAGCCCGGTGGCGAAAAAGAATGGCGTTGGGGCGTGGCTGCTGGCGCTGGCCCTGGGGGTGGCAGTGCTGGTCACGCTCATTAGCCTGGGCACGATCGTGATTAACCCGGTGGCGGTGGCCAGCGTGCTGGTCTATGTGATTGCCGCCTCCGTAGCGCTCTATTTCATCTGGCTGTTCGTCTTCGCCGGACTCAACCGTAAAGAGCGGGCGCGCCTGCTGGTGTGCTTTATTTTGCTGGTCTCGGCGGCCTTTTTCTGGTCCGCGTTTGAACAGAAACCGACCTCCTTCAACCTGTTTGCTAACGACTACACCAACCGGATGATCGGTGATTTTGAGATCCCCGCGGTCTGGTTCCAGTCGATTAACGCCTTATTTATCATTCTCCTCGCGCCGGTATTCAGCTGGGCGTGGCCCGCGCTGGCACGTAAAAATGTTCGTCCGGGCAGTATGACCAAATTCGTGATTGGCATCCTGTGCGCAGCGGCGGGCTTTGGCCTGATGATGCTGGCGGCGCAGAACGTCCTGAGCAACGGCGGGGCCGGTGTGTCACCGCTGTGGCTGGTGGGCAGCATCCTGATGCTGACGCTCGGTGAGCTGTGCCTGAGCCCGATTGGGCTGGCGACCATGACTCTGCTGGCGCCGGAGAGAATGCGCGGCCAGATGATGGGGCTGTGGTTCTGCGCCAGCGCGCTGGGTAACCTGGCGGCGGGCCTGATTGGCGGTCATGTGAAGGCCGATCAGCTGTCGCTGCTGCCGGACCTCTTCGCCCGCTGCTCCATTGCGCTACTGATCTGCGCCGCCGTGCTGGCCGTGCTGATTGTCCCGGTCCGCCGGATGCTGGAGAACAGTCAGTCCAGCGCCGCGCAAAAATCCGTCAGCAACGCCTGACGCAAGCCTCAGGCCGGCCCGGTGGGGCCGGCTTGTTTTTTGTCCAATCCCCGCCCCAGCAGAACCAAATCCCCTTTTCTCAATGCGCGATGTCCCATAACGTGAGCGTGTTCTTTGAAATCACGTCGCTTTCCGGTCCATAGTGTAGTCAGGTTTATTATGTGGTTAATATAAGGACACACCTATGCCAGCAGTCATTGATAAAGCATTGGATTTCATCGGTGGTATGAATACGTCTGAGCCAGTACCACAGTCTATGGATGAAAGTACCGCGAAGGGAATTCTCAAATATTTAAAAGAACTGGGCGTACCTGCCACCCCAGCCGACGTCGCTGCGCGTGGCCAACAGCAGGGCTGGAGCGCCGGGTTTACCGACAAAGTGGCGGAGTGGGCTGAACGGGTCGCCGCCGGCGAACGGCTGGTGATTAAGCATCCGGAATTCTTTTCCACCTATATGCGGGAAGAGCTGCGCGCCCTGGTGTAATCGCCGCGCATCCACCCCGCCTCTTCAGCTTAATGCCTTCCCATCGGGGAAAGCATTCTGGTGGATGACAAACCCGTTTCGTTATTGTACTCGCCTTTCTGCCGGGTGGCGGCTTTCGCCTTACCCGGCCTACAAAAAAATGCAATATCAGACAGTTATGCAGTTAGTTGTAGACCGCGCAAGCGCAGTGCCGCCGGGCAATCTCTGAAGATTGCACATTGTCTGCAGTCTGAATGCCTTCCCCTCGGGGAAGGCATTTTTGTTACTGGCCGCGGTAGCCGCCGCCCAGGGCTTTGATCAGGGTAATGTCGGTGCTCAGCCGCTGGGCCTCAATGTCCAGCAGCAACAGCTGCTGGGCGAGGACCACCCGGCGGGCTTCTTCGGCGGCGTAGCGGCTGAGCAGGCCGCGCTGATAATGGGCGCGAGCGCTATCGGTGGTGGTCTGCGCCGCGGTGACTTTCAGCTGCTGCAGCGCGCGCTGCTGATTCAGGTCGTTAAGCTGGCTGGAGCTGATGGCGACATCGCGAACCGCGTCCAGCACCGCCTGGTTGTACTGTTTGATCAGGATGTTGCTGGCGGTGCGTACCGACTGCAGATTAGCGTTCAGACGACCGCCGTCGAAGATCGGCAGATACAGCCCGGGCAGCAGGTTGATCTGCTGGAAAGAGGACTTAAACAGATCCCCGACGCTTAGGGCGTTATAGCCCCAGAACGCTTTGATATCAAAATGGGGATAGAAGGCCGCTTTCGCCGCATCGACCTGGCTCAGGGAGGCGGTGACGTAGCCCCGCAGCGCCTGCAAATCCGGACGACGGGCCAGCAGCTCGAAAGAGAGCGACGGCGGCAGCGTCTCCTGGAGTGCCGGTAGCGCCACCGGATGGATGGCCGGCATGCTCTGCGCATCGGCGCCGATCAGCGCCCGCAGGGTTTCACGATACTGGGTCAGCATCCCCTCGGCGCTAATGATCTGCTGGCGAGCGGCGAGCTGTTCGGCCTGGGCGTTGGCCACATCCACACTGTCTTCCAGGCCGCGCCGGGTCCGGTGCTCATGGGCTTCCACCGAGAAGCGGGCAATGCCCTCCAGCTCCTGCAGCAGCGCGATTTTCTGGAACGTCGCCTGCATGGCGAAATAGAGCTGTGCCACGCTGCTGGCGATGTCGAGCTCAATGCCGGCGGTCTCCGCCAGCCGGGCGTTTTTCTCGCCAATTGCCGCGGCGACCCGGGCGCGATCGGCCCCCCAGAGATCGATATTCAGCTGCGCCCCGACGCCAACGGTATTCAGCGTATACCAGGGGCCGTTTTTATCCACCGGCAGGGAGTAGGAGTAGGGCCAGCTAAAGGATTTGTCGGTGATCCGCAGGCGGTTTTGCGCCGCGACGGCGGTGGCCTGCAGGCCCATCGCCGACCGGGCGAGCTCCACCGTGGACTGCGACTGGGAGATGCGCAGCCGAGCGGCCTGCATGGTCGGCGAGTTCTGCAGCGCCCGGTTGATCAGCATATTGAGCTGAGGATCATCATAGGCCTCCCACCAGCGGGCTGCCGGCCAGTCGCTGTTCGCCAGGTGGATCACCTGCGCCAGCTGGGCCTGCTGCGGATTGACGATGGCGACCTGGGCAGGCTCATCCTGGATCAACGCGCAGCCGCTGAGCAGCGTCAGCGTCAGGGTAAAAAGAGTGCCGCGCAGCCGCGCGGAGAAAGGAAGGATCATCATGACGTTTTAGCCTGTTGCTCAGTCGCGATCGGTGTCTGGCCCCAGTCGGGCAGGGCGGCCAGCGCGGCGGCCAGCGCCGGGCCAAAGGGATTGCGGAGGTCGACGGACAGCTGTTCGCCAGGCGCCGTCGCCTCCTGTTCGATACGTTCAGCGTAGCGCCGCAGCTGTTCGGCGCAGCGGGCCAGGGTCGGGTCTCCCGGCGCGGCGTTGAGTCGGTACCCTTCGCTGAGGCGGGCGATCTCCTCGGCCTGGGCGAGGGTGGCGCGCATCGGCCAGCCTTTCGCCTGGGGCCAGGGGTGAGCATATGTGCCCAGCGGTTCGGCGCGAACCCGGTGGATCAGCGCTTCGCTGTCAGTGAAGGCGACAAACAGAGGAGCCAGCGGAACCGCCTCCTTCGGGGCGGCGAGGCAGTCCGCCAGCCGGCGATAAAGTGCCGCAAGGCGGGTTTTCAGCTGCGGCGCTTCGCTGTCCGGCCAGAGATACAAATGAACAATGGAGGAGACCATCACCCCGAGCAGGATGCCCAGCACCCGATCCCGCAGCTCGGTAAGGTTCGTCAGCGGACCAAACCAGCTGAGGAAGGCCAGTGCAAAGGTGAAACCAATCTGGATCCCGGCGTAGGCGATACGCTCCGAGCCGGCGGCAATCCACGCCGCCAGCGCCAGCACCGGCAGGGACATCGCCAGCAGTCCCGACAGCGAATCGGTATAGGGCTGAACAAAGACAATTAACAGCAGCGCCAGCAGGGTGGCGAGCAGCGCCCCGCCGATGCGCAGCCACGTCTTCTGCATCGTGGCGCCCAGACCCGGCTGGGCGACGATGACGCAGCTCAGCATAATGGTGTGCAGCCCCTGCCAGTCGGCAGCGGTATAGAAGACATAGCAGATTAGCGTCGCCAGCAGGGTCTTGAGCGCAAAATGGAGATAGGCCGGGTTGCGCCAGGCGTCCGGCGCCAGCAGAGGCGCCTTCTCCACTTCCCCCTGCGGCAGGGCAACGGATTCACCCTGCGCCAGCTGCTGCAGAAGGGAAGCCATCTCCTGCAGAACCGCGCGATTAATGCCACGACCGCTGAGCGCCAGGGGAGGAATAGCGCCGTCAAACGGCCCCTCGCTAAGGGCGTTCTTCAGCTGCAGTACCGCCAGCGACAACTGCTGGCGATCGTCGCTATCGGCCTCGTCTGCTTGCAGCAGGGCCGCCAGCTGGTAGCAGCGCAGAGTGGCGGCCAGCCGCGATCGCCAGGCCTGGGGATCGGCGGCGATCTCCGGTGTCGCCCGGCTGGCCTGGGCCAACAGCGACTGCAGCTGGTTGAACTGCGCGGCGGTCTCGCCGACGGTCGGTGACGTTTTTGCGTCCGGGGCCGCCAGCCGGCTGGCGACCTCCTGCAGCATCTCCGCCAGGCGCGCCTTAAACTGGTTGCCGGGAAAGGCCTGCTGAAAACAGGCGTTGACCAGCAAAGTGACGAGGATCGCGGTGTTAATCGCCACCCACAGCCAAAGCAGCAGCCGCACCAGGATCTCGCTCTGGCTGGTCATCGACGGGAAGGTCTGAGCGTAAATCACCGCCAGCGCCACCACGAAAAAGGCCAGTCCCAGCTTGCCCAGCACCCGCATCAGATAGAGGGCGCAGAAAAAGAGCGCCACGGAGGCCGCCAGGCGGATCAGCGGGTAGTCATAGGTCCACTTGATGATCAGCAGCACGCCGCCGAGCGCCACGGTGACGGTGACAAAAAAGACCACGCTGACCAGCTTAATCATCAACACGTTAGGCTGGCTGACGTAGAACACGACGATCAGCGCAACGGCCAGGAAAGGGATCTGCAGGGTCATAAACAGGGTGATGAGCACCGCGCAGCTTAGCGTCAGGCGCAGCGTGTAGCTGGCGCGTCCCGGCGCGTCGCGCAGTTCCTGGCGTAAAAAATGGGCGAGAGGAAACATAGCGTCGCCCGGCTACGGCTGCAGTACGGCGCTGGCCGAGGCGCCCATGCGGAACAGTTCCGGGTCGGGATCGCTGACGGCGATTTTCACCGGGAAGCGCTGCGAGACGTGGACCCAGTTAATGCTTTTCTGGATCAACGGTAGCCCTTCGATGACGCTCCCACCTTCGGGCAGGACCCCGGAGCCGACCGAATCCACCACCCCGCTAAAGGTCCGGTTGTGGTTGGTCATCACGGTGATCCGCGCCGCCACGCCGGGGCGCACGTTATTCAGGTCGGTTTCGCGGAAGTTCGCGATCACATACCAGCGGTCGTCATCCAGCAGGGTGAAGACCGGCTTCAGCGCCGAGGCGTACTGGCCGACGGTGGTTTTCAGCGCCACCACCACGCCGTTGAACGGCGCGCGCACTTCGGTAAATTCCAGATGCAGTTCAGCGAGGGCGATTTGCGCCAGGATCCCGGCGCGTTGCGCCACCATGGCATCCACGCCGGTCACGGCCGCCGAGGCCTGCCTGGCCTGCAGCAGCGTGGCCTCCAGCTCCGCCCGCGCCGCTTTCTCAGCGGTGCGCGCCTGATCGAGATCTTCCTGGGAAGCGAACCCCTGCGGCACCAGCGGCTCAAGGCGGATACGCGTGGAGGTGGTCTGCTTAACCAGCGCTCTGGCGCGCTCGACGGCGGCCGCCACCGACTGGGCGTTATACTCCTGCGCTTTGATGGTGCGCTGGGTCAGCATGATCTGCGCGTCGAGGGTCGTCAGCCGGGCTTTCGCGTCATCGAGCATTGCCTGATAGGGGCGGGGGTCGATGCGGAACAACAGATCGCCTTTTTTCACCCGCTGGTTATCGCGAATGGGCATCTCCACGATGCGTCCGCTGACCTCGGGCACTACATCGATGGTATCGGCATAGACATAGGCGTCATTGGTCTCCGGCGAGGTTTGCAACTGCCAGATAACGAGGATCAGCGCCAGGATGGCGGCGAGGACCAGCGCCAGCAGAGGCCACTTTTTGCGTAACAGGGGAGTGCGGGAAGTTGTCATAAGCGATCAGTGAACAAAAAACAGAAACCACAGCAACGTGGCGAACAGGAACATCAGCGCGACGTAGCTGAAGACCAGGGGAGAAAAGCGCGGCTGCCAGCCTTTACGGGTAATCAGGATATGGCAGGGGATCAGTAAAAACGCACCGCCCAGTAAGCAGAAAAACCAGCCGGGAAAAGCGGCGCCCAATACCGGGATCTCTGGCGAAAGTGAGCAGCCGGAAAGCGGCAAGACGAGCAGTAACCGCGCCGGGCGGGCGATGGTGGCAATATGATTCAATGGAACATCCCTGAGTGATCATACCAGTGTGTCATGAGTGTAATCGCCTCGTTGCGGGAATGAAAGTCAACCGATCGTTGACTGCGGGATCCTTGCGCGATGGGAGAGCATGATGTGAGGCGTCAATTCCCGCGCTTGCGCATAGTCAGCCGCCACGGCGAGGGCTATGCTTAGCCTGAAAGATAAAAACGACCGAGGCAATGTTATGGATAAGGAATTACTGGAAGCCGGCTACCGGGCCTACACCGGGGAGAAAATCGACGTCTACTTTAATACGGCGATCTGTCAGCATTCGGGGAACTGCGTGCGCGGCAGCGCCAGGCTCTTCAATCTGAAGCGTAAGCCGTGGATTATCCCGGATGAAGTGGATGTCGCGACGGTGGTTAAAGTGATTGATACCTGCCCGAGTGGCGCTCTGCAATATCGTCATAAATAAGCGAGGAGAAGATGGAAATACTGGAAGGGCATAACAAATTTTATGTTAACGACGCGCAGGGAAACCAGGTGGCGGAGATTGTTTTTGTTCCCACCGGCGAACACCTCAGCATTATCGAACATACCGATGTTGATCCCAGCCTGAAAGGCCAGGGCGTGGGGAAACAGCTGGTGGCGAAGGTAGTGGAAAAAATGCGCCAGGAGCAGCGGAAGATTATCCCTCTCTGCCCGTTTGCCAAACATGAATTCGATAACACCCGCGAATACGACGATATTCGCGCATGACGTACCGGCACCGGTGCTAACCGGTGCGCTTTTCTCGCACCCTCAACGATCCGCCGGATCGCGCTGGTGGGAAAAGCGGCGGATCAGATCCGGGAGATGTTCGCGCCGCATCGGTGGTGAAAACAGATAGCCCTGGAAGCGATCAATCCCCAGCGATTTTAACTGCGTAAATTTCGCCAGTGAATCCACCCCTTCCGCCACACAGCGGCTGTCGCTTAACTGGCAGTAGTAGGCCAGGCTTTTTATTAGCGCAAGCGCCTTTGGATCGTGCTGGGCGTCGTTGACGATGCTCATATCCAGTTTATACGCATTGAAGTGCAGTCGACGCGCCGGAAAGATAACGCTCCCCTGAGAAAAGCAGTCGTCCAGCATCACGCGCACGCCAGCACGTTGCAGCTGCGCCACGTGGGCGGCGGAGCGGCTCTGATGGCGAAAATCGATAGTTTCAGCATATTCCAGCACCAGCCTTGCCACTCCCTCTGGCTGCCGAAGCTGCTGGCGAGCGGCTTCCACCATCCGCAGCAGGCTGTCACTGGCGGCGAGCGAGGAGGGTATGTTGACCGAAAAATAGAAGGTGCCTGGATACTCATTAATATTCTGCACGGCCTCCTGCAGAACAAAGGCCGTAAGCAGCAGCCAGACGTAGTCGGCGCGGAACCGCGGCAGAAAGGTCTGGGGATGAAGAACCTGGCCGCGGTGGCGCCAGCGGACCAGGATCTCCACCCCCTGTAGCTGTGAGCGACTATCGACGATAGGTTGAAAAACCGGAAAGACCTGGCGATCGTGAATCGCTTGTACCCATTCCTGTTCAAACGCCGTCAGTGCGTTTGCGGGTGAGCGCGGCAGCAGCGTGCGCGGAAAGCGGGGGGCCAGATGCGGATGACATTCCACCAGCTTTTTCACCCCGGCCAACCGCTGGGTGTAGAGCGTTTTCTGGCTCAATCCGAGACGTTGGGCCTGCTCGCCTATCGTCTGCCCTTGCAGCAGGGCGAGGATCACCTTGAGCTCGGCGTGGGTCAACCCGACGACCCGTTTTCCCTGGAGCAGGGCGGCTTCGCTGGCAAGCCGCTCAAGCCGCGGTGCATTCTCCAGCTGATGGGCCAGCTCCGCGCAGGACAGATCGGCGGGGGCAGTATGGACGTTGCGCAGACGATCCGGATGACTCACCTGATAGAGCAGCGTTTGCCACAGCCAGATGGCCGGGCTGCGGCTCAGAATCAACATCGGTAACGGCGGCAAGGCCTGGTCGAGTAGCCTGGCCGCCTGGCGCAGCGTGGTGAGCATCCACAGGGGATCGTCAGGCAGATACACCACGATCCGCTTCACGGCGGCCAGCTCGCGCAGGGACACGCCCTCGACCGGCAGCTCAGCGGGCCGCTTCGCGGCCTTCAGCATCAGCTGGCTCAACCCGCAGGCGGCCAGCGAGCAGGGCGAGAGGATATAATCGGTCATCATTGATAGACAAAGGTAATGCCGATGATCGACTGCACGTTGCCGGCGGTAACCTGGCCTGTGGTCCGGGCATAGGTGGCCGTCAGGCCGAGGTTGACCGGCGAGGTACCGACGGTGCCCAGCGAGACCGTGCTGTTCGCCGGGACGGCGCTGCCGTTGCGCGTCAGCTGAACGCCTATCCCCTGCGCCGGCGAGGCGGAGGCGGTATTGGTGAAGATCGCGTTGGCGCTGTCCGCGGTGGTGCCGGAGAGGTAATACCCCAGTTGCTGGCTTTGCGCGCAGTGGACGGTGAGCGGCACGGCCATCGAGCCCGGGTAGTCGGGGAGGGTGACGGTGACATCGCGGGCGGAGACGTCGCAGCCGCCGGTGGGGACCACCACGTCGTTATTAGCGTAGATGTTCCAGATGAACTGGAAGGAGTCGCTATTGTAGTTGTTGGTCTGATGCAGGATCAGCACCGCGATTAACGATCCTGCGGTGATGGCCACCCCGCCGGCAGTGCTCACCGGCGTCAGATACAGGACGGCCGGCCAGGGTTTATCGGTCCGTGAATCATAAATCACCCGCGCGGTTTCTGTGGTGGTCGGGAACGGGTAAGAGGTGCCGTTATATTTCACGGTGCCTGAAAAACTCGACAGCACACCGCCATAGGCGGATCCGCGCTGCAGGGTCACGTAGTCGGTGATCGTTTCCGGATAGTCGTTATGGCAAAAAATCTGCGTGGAGAGGTCGACTACCAGGTTTTGCCCGACGTTCACCGCCGGGGTCAGGTTAACGTAGACGTTGGCTGACCCGCCGCCGATGGGGATCGTCGCCCCGGTGGCCGTTTTGCAGGCAAAGGACCAGGCGTTCATCGACCAGCCCAGCAGCAGCAGGGTGGTGAACAGGGGGATTATTTTTTTCATCATGATGCTCTCCTGGCTCAGGCGTAGGTATAGGTGACGTTAATCACCGCCTGAATGGTGCCTTGCGTGGCGCCGCCGTTGACGGACAGCGCCCTGACCTGCAGCGGGAAGCGAGCGGACTGGCTGGTCTCATCCACCTGTACCGACTGGCTGCTGCCATTGTTCAGCGTGGTGCCGTCCTCGTTCTGCAGTTCGAGCTGAATATTGCCCGCCGTTCCCTGGTTTTTGTAATAGCCGGTGCTGTCCGCCGTTCCGCTGAAGGTGGCTTTCACCCGTGAAGTACCCACGGGGCAGTTGCTCAGATCCAGCGCCACGCTGTGCCAGGCCGATGCCGAGCCCGCACCGATCAGGCTAAAGGTATAGAGATCGCCCAGCTCGACGGTGGCATTGACGGTGGAAACCGTGCAGGGTCTGGCCACCACCTTGCCGTTGACGGTGAGAGTGACGTCGGCCGCCCGCAGGGAAGCGCTCGCGGTTAACAGGCCGGCCAGCAGCCAGCCCACATGAGTCCATTTCATTTCAGCCTCCGCTTACTGAAATTCCAGGGTGAATGTCGCTGTCGCATTGACATGCCCGGCGGTGACGGGCACCTGAGTGGCCATCAGCCGGGCGTAAAAGTTGAGAATGTTGGTCTGGCCCGGCGTCAGCGTGGTCCAGGACATGGCTGACGACGGCGCATTGACCGGCAGCCGGGACTGCTGCTGATCGAGAATTTCCACCCCCATTCCTGCCGCCGCCGAGGCCCCGGCATCGAGTTTTAACAGGCTGGTGTTGACGCTGTCCGCCACGCCGGTGAAACCGACCTTCACCGCGGTGACGGAAGTGCCGCAGGGCGACAGCACGATGCGGAACGGCACCGGCGGCGTCGTCGCCCCAACGGCATAAAACTGCTTCGCGGCGTTATCCTGTAAATCGACAGTAAAATCCTTCGATTCGCCGGCTACCGCGCAGGCGTTATCGCGGACATAGCCGCTGATGGTGATCGTGCTATCGGCGGCAAGCGCAGCCGGTGCGCCCAGGGTGAACAGGACGCCCAGAAGATACTGCAGTGTTCTCATCATGATCTCCTTAGCGACACGCGGCCGACAGCTGGCTGAGCGCCTGCTGCTGACTCTCCGGCGGCAGACGGTAATCGGCCACGCACTGAGCGTCCGGGCCATCGCCCCATTTCACCCGCACTTTGCCCGCCAGCGGCATCCCGCTCAGGTAGACCTGGCCGTTGTCCGCGACGATGCTGCCGCTCTGGTTGCTGTCGCCGGTGGCGAGGGCGCCAAACGGCACCGGTTTGCCGCGATGGGTCAGCGTCATCAGGATCTTCATCCCCACCTGCGCGTTAAAGTTGGCGCGAACAATCGCCCCATGGGTGGGCACCACGCTGACCACCGCATCGTCAAGGTCGACATTGTCCGCCAGGGTGTTGGTATCCAGCGCGATCCGGTTTTCGCGATACTCAGTGGCATAAGGCAGGACGGCATACCCGCGCCAGTCGGTGCGTACCCCGGTCTGGTTTTCCACTTTCACGCCGCCGGCGCCGGGGGCTTTCACCAGCACCACGGTATCGTTTAACGGTTGGCTCAGGGTGATGCCGTTGGCGTGCGCCAGCACGCCGCCGCTGACCCCGTAGTAGAGCTGTTTAAAGCCGTCGCTGCGGCTGTAGCCGACGTTGGCGTTGCCGTAGCCGCCGCGGTAGTTGAGGGCGGTGTAGCCTGTACTCCCGCTGTCGCCGTTGCCGCCGCTGGCATAGCCGGTCTGCACGCTATAGCTGAGGTTGTTGTCTTCGAGCAGGGTGCCGTACAGGCCCGCCAGATTGGTCATGCGGCCATTGAGATCGTGCGACAGGCTGTAGCTGGCGCTGGCGTGCCGCCAGACTGAGCGGCTGTCGGAACGCAGCCAGTGGCTGAAGGGGATATTGACATTGATCGCCAGCATCTGATCGCGCCCCTGCTGCCAGGCGTTTTTTGTCAGGCTGTAGCTTAGCGACCAGTTGATATCGTCCACGGCTGCGTTGAGGCCGGCCTGCAGCTGCTCATCGGCATCGTCGGTGCCCCAGTAGGTCTGGTGGCTACCGCTGAGATAGAGGGTGGCGGTACGCCCCAACTGCTGGGTCACGCTCAGCTGCACCTTGCCGCGCTTGCTGTAAGCCAGATTGTAGTAGTCGGTAAATTTGGGTTTTACCTGGATAACGCCGTCCTGGGTTTCCACGCTGTAGCCGCTCATCCGGCGGTAAGTGGTATCGGCAAAGTTATAATAGCCGCGGGTGGAGTAGCGATAGCCCACCAGCTGCAGGTTGGTTCCAGTCTCATCCAGGGATTTGTTATAGAGAAAACGCACCGACTGCCCCTGATGTTCGCTGTCGTCCGCCAGGGTGGCGTTGGCCTGAGTGATATCCAGCGACAGGGCGCCGAAATAGCCCATGTTTTTCCCCACCCCAAGGTTAAAGGCGCGATAGCGGTCTGCCAGCTGGGTGCCGCCGTAGAGCGTCCAGCCTGCAGGCAGGCCATGCATGGCCGTGCCCTGGAAAAAATCGGGCGTTTCCTGCTGACTGTTGCCGCTGCGGTACTCCCCGGCGGTGAGGGCGAAGCGGGTATGGCCTTCACGCTGGAGAACCGGCACCGTTGACCAGGGCACGCTGAAGACCTGGCGGGAGCCATCCGCTTCTTTGATCGTGACCTGCAGATCGCCGCCATTGCCCGCGGCGTAGAGATCGTCAATGGTAAACGGTCCCGGTGGCACCGTGCTCTGGTAGATTTCGTAGCCGTTTTGCCTGATTGACACCTGCGCCGTGCCGCGGGCGATCCCGTGGATCACCGGCGCAAAGCCTTTCTGGCTGTCCGGTAGCATATTGTCGTCGGAGGCCAGCTGGGCGCCGCGGAAGTTGATCCCGTCGAAGACATCGCCGTTGGTGTAGCTGTCCCCTAGGGTGAGTCGCGAACGCAGAGGCGTGATGTCCCGCTCAAGCCAGCTGTTAACGTGCTGCCAGCGATTCTCATTGGATGAGGAGCTACCGCCGCTGCTGTAGCTCCAGGTGCTATTATCGCGCAGACGCCAGGCGCCAATGTTCAGGCCGCTCTGTAGATTCAGATAGGCGTAACGGCTGCTGCCACCTGTGGTGTTATGGGCGTTATTGCCCGTGAAGTTATAGTTAATCAGCCCGGCGGTGATACCGTTATCCCACAGCTCCGGCGGAATATAGCCGCGCGCATGGTTACCCATAAATGCCTGGGGTACGGTGAGGTACAGGCGCTGCTGCCCGACGTCGAATCGCGTGGTAGCTTCGCTGATAAGCGTGGTCAGCGGCACGCAGGCCGTGCTGTCCAGCGTCGCCATGCCCGGCACCCGACCGGTATCCACCCCCATGCTCGCCAGCTGGCCGCGCGTCAGGCAGGGTGACAGACCGTGACCCTGGGCATCGGCCTGGAAAGTGACGTCCCGGGTGGTCATAAAACCATTGTTGAGATAAATATCGACGCGATAGGTGCCTGGCGGAACCTCCTGGCCTTTTTCAAATCCCGACAGGTCAGCCACCGCCGCCGGATCGTCAGCTAAAAAGCGGGGGTTAAAATAGAGGTCCGCCCGCGCGGCAAACGGCTGTGAGCAGAGCCACAGCGCCAGCGCCGGAGATACCAGGCGCCGGGCAGTTCGGCAACCTAAATGATCCAGTCCATATTTCCGATGTGACATTATCCCTCCGGTCCGACGTTGCCCGGCTGTCATTGCTTCTGGTCATGCGCAGCGTGTCCCGCGCGGCGGGGCGCTTCTGGGTTAGCGCAGCACGCCATTCATTTTCGGCGTCAGTGCGCCGTAATCATTAATCGTGCGATAGGTGATGGTGTTCCCGGCATCCGCGGGTAGCTTGACGCTGGTTTTGCCCATCGGTGGTACGAGGGCGTTCTCCAGAATGCGTGTCCCGGCGTTCAGTTCGGTCACCGTCAGGTAATAGGGGGTGGGGTTCGTCAGCGTCAGCGACGATCCGCTACGGCTAAAGGTCAGCTTTTCCGCCGCTTGATCCGGAGGCAGGGCCAGTTTCCCCGGACGGTAGTAGAGCTTGATGCGGCTGATAATCGCCAGCTGCAGGGTATTGTCGCTGAGCTTTGATTTATCCATCGAAGGGATCGCCTTCACGTTCATCCAGAACAAACTTTCCCGATCCTGTGGCAACTGGTTATTGGTGGCGTCGATAATGCGCAGGGTGTTCTCTTTTTTACCCTGCATGGCAAACAGCGGAGGAGTGATGACAAACCGGCCGTCTCGCTGACCATCGGCATTTTCCACCCATGACTGAATAAGCCAGGTACTGTTGTCATCATTATTGGTCACCGCGAGCTGGACCTGCTTCTGTCCCGCCGGGTAGATAACCCGGGTCGCGCCAAGCGCAACGCCCGCCTGCGCGCTGGCGCTAAAGATACTGGCGGCGAAAAGCACACATCCTGCCAGTAAGCCATGCGCCATCGTTGCCGTTTTTCTCACATTATCTCCTTGTCTGCTCACCGTGTTGTCCTGTTTGTCTGCGGATTAATTACTGATAGGTCAATGAGAACCAGGCCTGGGCATTGGCTGCACCGCCGGTGACCTGGCGTCCGGTCGCCCGATATTTGGCGACGAAATTTAGCGTCGTCGGTCCGCGGTAGAGTGATACCCAGCGATCCGCTGGACGATTGAGCGGGAGCTGCTGGCCCTGGCTGTCGAATAGCGCAATACCGATCCCGCTGGCGATCCCCGGACCTTCACCCACCGACAGCACGTCGGGGTTTTTTCCATCAGCCACGCCGTGAAAGGTCACTCCCACATGCTGGCTGACCGCCGTACTGCAATCCTGTAAATGAATCGCGAAAGGGATTGGGTTGCTGTCTTCGCCGACAGCATGAAATCGATTACTGCTGATCTGCCCCAGATTGACCGTCATCTGCCGATCGCCGGCTTCGACGCGGCAGGAGCTCGCCATTATCAGGCCCTGAAAACGCATGCTGCCCCCCGGCAGCGTGACGTTCCAATGATTACCGGCCAGCGCCAGCGGAGGCAGTAGCAGCAGCAGACCAGATTTCATTCCCTGCATCGTTTCACTCCGGTTGAAAATAGAGAGCGGGCCCTCCTGGCCCGAATAGCTTCCCTGCCTGACTCGGGTCTTACTCGTACTGCACTTTGAACGTGGCATCCGCGTTCGCGATACCAGCCGTCGCTGCGCCGGTCGCGTAGTAACGCGCCTGGAACGGAATGATGTTGGGGCCGTCATTCAGCGTGGTCGCGGCACTGAAGGTGGCGCCGTCCAGTGCCAGTGGCGTACCGGTATTGTCGAGGATCTGCACGCCGACGTTGGTCGCGCTGCCGGCGGCAGAGTTTTGCAGGGCCAGAACGGTGGTATTGGTGCTATCGATAGCGGTCCCGGAGAAGGCGACGGAAGCCTTGGTGGCTACCGTCGTGTCGCAATCATCCAGCTGGATGTTAAAACCAACGGCCGAACTGGTGCTCCCTGCCGTGGCCAGTTTCGCGGAACGCACCTGGCCTAACTGAACGATTTGATCGATAGAGCCGGCATCCACCGCACAGGCCGCATTAACGACTTCTCCTTTAAAATGCACGGTCCCGCCGTTGACCGTGGTGGTATCGGCCAGAGCTGCCGTGGAGCTCAGTGACAGGGCTGACACAACAATCATTGCCAGTGTTTTGATTTTCATACTGTTTTCCTTTGAACGATGTCGAAATAACGAACCGGATTGGCAGCCGTTGTGCCTTCCAGGCATTTCAGATTTCAGCCGAGTCGTCAGGCTGCCGGCTCTGCACAGTTTTCGCCCAATCGATGAGACAATTGGGGCCATTTTGACTCGTTGGGATAAATGATCTGTATTTTGTGTTAACTTGGTATTGTGTGGTTTTAAATTCTGCTAAATTTGATTTTTATGGTAATATAATCTGGTGTGGTGGGAGGGAGTGCAAAAGGAATCGCGATGGCGTTGGCGACGGATCGCCGATGCAGCAGAGATATAGTTAGAGAAAAGTGAGTAATTTCAGGTTTAAAAATAGATAATAATCAATGAGATATAATTTTTTTTGCGGAAATATGGCGCAGTGAGTTGCAAAATATGTCAAAACATTTTTATGATATAAACAGTTTGGCCCCAATTGACCTGTTCGTTATTTTTTTAATTCTTTAAAATCAATCTTTTAATTAATTTTTCGTCTTCTGGTCTTTTTCCTCTAAAAGATTATTTCTTTCCCAGATGCCAGCGAAACGTGCCGCATTACTGGCGGTGTAACGTACTGTGTGACGAATATTACGATGTCCTAGATAATCCTGTATCAAACGCGTATCTGTCCCTCTTTCCGCCAGTTCATAACCGCAGGCGTGACGCAGCATATGGGGGTGAGTGTGCGTGACGGTACCCGCATTTTCCCCGGCGGAGCGAATAATACGATACGCCTGCTGGCGGGAGAGCGCTGTACCGCGGCGGGAGATAAACAGTGCGTCCGTTTTGTCCGCCGCTTTCCAGCCGGCGCGGACCAGGCTCCAGCGCTCAATCGCCTCGCGCTCATCAAAACGCAGTGGATGAATCGTCGAAAAACCATTCTTTAATCGCCGCACATTAACCCGCCCTTCATGGAGATCCAGATCGTGATAATGCAGATCCAGCAGTTCGCTGATGCGCATGCCATGGCGAAAGGCCAGCAGAATGAGGCAGTAGTCCCGTTCGCCGGTAGGGCCCTGACGAGCAGCCTGCATCATGGCCTGAACTTCTTTGGCGGTTAGAAAACGACGTCGGTTCACAATAGTTGCTCCTGAAAATAGGTATGAATGACCGTCACAGCGAAACCATACGCCATGACGAAAAAGGTTCTGTAATGCTAAAACGGTACAGGGCGAAGATGATTAATCACGAATTGATAACATATTACATTGCCAGACACTAAAAATATCGTCGGGTGATAATTCTTAATTTTAAAGATTTTAATCATCGGCTCAATAGTATCTGCACGGGTTGCCGCCAGGTATATAAAATGAAAGGATATTTTTCATTACCAGCCGCTATTAAAAACACAGCCGCGGGAATTTTTTCCCACCAATAAATACCCAGTATTATTCCTGAGTAAACGCAGGGTTATATTAACTCTCATTCATAAGGATTAAATAAGAACTTGTGGGAACAGTAATCCTAATTAACGCAGGGTTAATAATCATGAATATTTTAATTTGTCGACCGCTCGCGATACAACGCCATCCGTGGCGTCAAGGCTATTGGATCAGCGACGATCGCTGTTTGTCACGGGGATTGTCCCAGATGCCATAGAAACGCCCCGCATTGCTGGCGGTATACCAGACGGTGTGGCGGATATTGCGATGCCCGAGATAATCCTGAATCAAGCGGGTATCGATCCCCATATTCGCCAACGCAAAGCCACAGGAGTGCCGCAGCATGTGCGGGTGGATCTCCAGTGGCAGCCCCGCCAGTCCCCCTGAGGACGCGATAATCTGATAAAACTGTTGGCGGGAAAGGGGATTACCTTTGCGGGAGAGAAACAGCCATTCGCTGGCGGCCTGCGGCCAGCTGCTGCGAATGGCCAGCCAGCGCTTTAGGGCATAAATCTCTTTATCCAGCAATGGGTGGGTAGTCGAAAACCCTTTTTTAAGCCGATGGATGTAAACACATCGGGCAGCAAGGTCGATATCCGATATTCGTAGACGACAGATCTCGCTGGCGCGCAGACCATGGATGAAGCACAGTAACGTCAGGCAATAATTACGTGCAGCATAAGGACCGGTATCGGCCGCTTTAAGTAAAGACTCAATTTCATTCTGAGTCAGGAAGTTCCTTTTTTTTATGTCGGCGTTATTCGTCATGGTTTTCCCTTTTATTGCAGGCATATTTTTGGCTTTCCGAGCCTGCGTCAGGTCATTGTTAAATTTGACTGCCTTTTTATTTTGAAACAGCGTGGTGATAACGTTTTAATTTGCTACGAGCGCGAGCGGTATCATGGGCTATCTCCATTGCTAACGATAAGAGGCCGCGATCTGAAGGGTAAAGAAAGGGTGAGCTGGCTGCACTGATGAATCTTTCCTGGGGGTTTCCACGTCCTGTACATCCCTGATCCTCTTGATGATACCCGCATGATGATGAAGGCTTGGGCTTCCGGCCACGGCAAGGCGGCTATCAATGCCGTCATGATTGATTGCCTGTCTACTGGGCAATGTCACCCCAGTAAACCAGCCTCCCTCGCCGACAACCTTCGGGAATGGCATGAGAAATTTCTCAGACAAAATACAACCTTAAGTCGTCTGGATAGCATTCACTGCAAAACTACAACAGTGATTAAACCATACTGCAAAAAGCCTGGTGATAATAGCATTGTCTGTAATAGAGCACATTACGCCGTATTTCAACGGGTAAGCTTAATCTGGTACATGCGGTTGAATGAGATGAAAACTCGTCACGGTCAACGTATACAGGACGACGTCAATGGAGGCAGTAGGGGGACTGGTAAGTATTGCGACACGGTCTGTTGGCGGGTTGGAATACTCGCTTCCCTGTTAAGAATAAGCTGCATAGTAGAAACGTCAGGTTGGCGATTACAGTATCAGGAGAGAATTAACGGCTTCGGCGCGGGAAGGACTCACATCCAGGATACGCCGAAGCCTGCCGGTTCACCACTTTTCGTCACGTGCCTCCTGGCGACCTTCACGGCGGTTTTCCCGTTTATCATGACGGCAACTGGCGTTGCTTTGATTGTTATTGCGGACGCATTCCTGCTTGGTATCTCGACCTTGTTCGCGACTATCCTGACGGATATCTCGGGCGTCCTGGCGCTTGTCGCTGCGCCAGGTAGCCTGGACAGAAAGCGATGGCAGCAGTAGCGCCATACAGACCAGGGTAAGTAAGCCTCTTTTCATGGGAGTGATCCTGCTGAAGAGTACAATAAATAAATAGCAGTTAAAGAATATTCTTGCCGGAAGCGCAGCATAATAAATGACAAAAAATGCTCGCAAAGAAATAACTTATTTATTTTTATCTGTAATTTTTCGAGTAATTATTCCTATCAAAAGGTATTGGTAACCAATAACGCATAAAAAGATATAACTATGGTATGCTCAAGATATTGAGGCATTCTGCGCTAATACGGTGTCGAGAAGATAGCGATCGGTAGATAATGCGGAGCCTGGTGACTACGAACAATCCCGTGGCCAGTTTCGACAAATTCCTCACCCTTCAGCGCTGACACCTTCGCTCGCCTGTCGTAAAGTTGCTGTCAGGCGGTTTACGTTTACTACAATGGCATAACGATGACGACTCCGATTGCGCTCCGCGACTGGCGCCTGCTGGCGGCCGGGTGCGGCGGCCTTCTCCTGCTGGCCGCAGGTATCACCTTGCATAGCCACTGGGGTGACTTTCTCCAGTGGTGTCTCGCCACCCAAATTACCCTGCATCGCTATCTGGTGATGTACCTTCTGTTGCTGAATAACCATCAGTACAGCGGCGGTATCTGGCTGCTGGTGGGGGCCTTTCTCTATGGCGTGCTGCACGCCGTCGGACCGGGACACGGTAAATTTATCGTGACGACCTACCTGAGCACCAATCAGGAGAGCCTGACGGCGGCGCGAGTGGTGCCCTTTCTCGGCAGCCTGTTGCAGGGCGTCACTGCGATACTTTTCGTCTTTATTCTTGCGGTGGGGCTGAATCTGGCCGCCGGCGATCTTAGCGCCAGCCGCTGGTACGTCGAGAAGATCAGCGCCCTGACCATCGGCGTCTTTGGGGCTTATGTTATCTTTCGCGCTCTGCAAAGCCTGTGGCCGGCAAAACAGGTGATTCGCCGTCTGACGCCAGCGCATCAGCATGACGCCTCGTGCGGCTGCGGCCACCACGGCGTGGGGCAGGATCTGCAGGGCGCTGACTGGAAGACGCGCCTTGGCGTGGTGCTGGCTATCGGCGTTCGGCCCTGCAGCGGGGCGATCATGATTTTATTATTCGCCAACGCGCTGGGGATTGTCAGCTGGGGCATCGCCGCGGTGATGAGCATGGCGCTGGGCACCGCGCTCTCGATCCTCGGTCTGTCGCTGCTGGTTCACTATGCGCGTCATCGCACGGTCAAACGATTGGCCACGAATCACCGCCCGCGGCCCTGGCTGGTACCGCTGGTGAAGATCCTCGGCGGTCTGGCGCTGATCCTCTTTGCCGTGGGATTGTTTTTCACCGTGGTGCCGATCAGCGCCAACGGCGACTTTATCGCGGCTGGCTGTTAGCCCGTTTCCAGCAGTCGCATCAACACCCGCAGCGCCTGATCCAACTGCTGGCGTTCACCGTCACTGAGTCCTGCCAGCAGTTGTCGTTCGTTGTCGACGTGGGTTTCCACTGCGGCATCGATTCGTTCGCGTCCGGCGGGCGTCAGGGCGACCAGCATACTGCGGGCGTCTTCCGGATTGGGCAGGCGGGTAATAAACCCGCGTTTCTCCAGCGCCTTCAGACGATGGGTCATGGTGCCGGAAGTAATCATCAGCGTAGAGAAGAGCTGGGTTGGCGAAAGTACGAAAGGCGCCCCGGCGCGCCGCAGCGTCGCCAGCATGTCAAACTCCCAGCGCACCAGATCGTGGCGCGTAAAGGCCACTTCCACTTGCGGCTCCAGCAGCATAGCGCATCGTTTCAGGCGACCTATCGGCCCCATCGGGCTGCAGTCCAGATCTGGCCGCTCCCGCTGCCACTGGGCGAGGATGCGATCCACGGCGTCGATCGGCGGTGATTTGTCCATCAGTGCTCACTTGTCTTGATATCAAGATACTTGGCGGTACATACTTCAGGCACCAATTTACCTTGAAGTGAAGATAAAATCATGGCTTTTCTCTCACGTAATCTGATGATCGACTTATTGCTCACCGCGCTGGCGCCCGCTATCTGGGGAACAACCTACATCGTCACCTCCCAGTTTCTTCCCCCTGATCGACCCTTTATCGCTGCGCTATTGAGGGTGCTGCCGGCAGGTATCGCCCTGCTGATCTGGAGCCGTCGCTTTCCGCAGCGCGGCGAATGGGTAAAGCTTATCGTCACCGGCATGTTAAATATCGGCGCGTTTCAGGCGCTGCTGTTTATCGCCGCCTATCGCTTACCCGGCGGGCTGGCGGCGGTGATCGGTGCGATCCAGCCGCTACTGGTGATGCTCCTCGCCTGGTGCGTAGACCGACAGCGTTCGCCCTGGCTGGCGGTGTTCTCCGCCATCGCCGGCATACTCGGTATGGCGATGCTGCTGCTGTCGCCGGGATCCGTCCTTGATGCGCTGGGCATCGGCGCGGCATTTCTTGGGGCGCTCAGTATGGCGCTGGGCACCTGGCTCTCCCGGCGCTGGGCGCTCTCCCTGCCGATCGTCGCGCTGACCGGCTGGCAGCTGACGATCGGTGGGGTAGCGCTGGCCCCGCTGGCGCTACTGATTGATCCACCTTTACATCAGGTGACAGCGCTACAGGTGGCTGGCTATCTGTGGCTATGCGTGGCGGGTGCGATGCTGGCCTATGGTCTGTGGTTCCGGGGGATTGGCCGCCTCTCGCCGGTGGCGGTATCGGCGATGAGTCTGCTGAGCCCGGTGACCGCCGTGGTACTGGGATGGATATTCCTCGGACAAAAGATCCAGGGAATGGCGCTGGTGGGACTGATCGTGGTGCTGGCGAGCGTGTTGTCTATCCAGCGCGCGCTGGCGCGCCAGGCAGCGGGAGCAAAAACGAAAAAAGCCCCGTAACGGGGCTCGACATTGCTGCGTATGGGGTGGGCGGCGGGAGCCAGACCAGCCACCCGCAGGCGGCCTGTCCGGCAGCTCCCTCTGCAACCATTCGCTTATTTAGACAGCTCGGCGGTCATATGGACCTGGTTGCCGGTGTAGGCTTCGGTGATGTGGTAGGAAGCGCCTTGTTCTTTCGCAATGGTTGCGATTTTCGCTTCTGCGCTGTCCAGGGTGTCAGCGGTCACGCTCACCGGATGAGCGAAGCTAGCGAAAGAAACCAGAGAGAGCATACCGGCAGCGGCGAGTAATTTTACGTTTTTCATGGTGTTTATCCTTTAAACTTTTATGGTGGAAAGCGTGTTTGCTTTCGATGGGTTTATAATAAGTCTGCTAACTATAACGTGCGTTGCAAAAAGTGCGATTTAGATCACGTTTTTGTGGCGGAGGGATGATAAGGGTAGCGGTGTTTATCTATTTTTTAATTTAAAAACAATGATTTGATGATAGTGTTATGCAAGGAATATCACGCGAGCTGCTTGCGTACACAGGAAGGAATGCGCCTCATTTACCTCTATATCATTCATTGCGTGAATTAGTTGGTGTTATTTTCCTCGCTACCAAGGAGGTTTAGGACTTATCGCGATGGCGCCGTGTCGGCTTTTGCGGCAGTCTGATCGGCTTCATTTCCCCTTGCGCGGCGTTAGACATTCTGCGCTGTAAATAACCACAGTCTCGTTTTCATCTATCAATAATCATTTATTAATAGCTTACGCTTGTTTGTTATATATCTTAATGAAACGTGAACAAATGTATATTTGTCGGCGAATGAATAGCATTCTTTGACGCCGATAGCACCAGCGAACTTATATTTTTAGGTTCGTTACCTGACGCCTTAAATATTGCGGCTCCCGGTCAGTCGAAGATTCTATTAGCAGTGGCATAAATCAGCATCGCCTGATGTTTCTGGTTCTATGCGAATTCACAGTGTGCTCATTGATTCGTAATTCACTCTGACAAGGAAATGGCAATGAAAAAGGTTCTTCTCTCTGCAGCAATGGCAACCGCGTTTTTTGGCATGACTGCTGCCCATGCAGCTGATACCACTGTTGGCGGCGGCCAGGTTAATTTCTTCGGTAAAGTTACCGACGTATCCTGTACTGTTTCCGTTAACGGCCAGGGTAGCGATGCGAACGTTTACCTGTCTCCGGTAACCCTGACTGAAGTTAAAGCGGCAGCAGCGGATACTTACCTGAAACCGAAATCTTTCACCATTGACGTCTCTAACTGCCAGGCTGCCGATGGCACCAAACAGGATGACGTAAGCAAACTGGGCGTGAACTGGACCGGTGGTAACCTGCTGGCTGGCGCAAGCAGCAAGCAGCAGGGCTACCTGGCGAACACCGAATCTGCTGGCGCGCAGAACATCCAGCTGGTGCTGTCGACTGACGACGCCACCGCGCTGACCAACAAAATCATCCCAGGCGACAATACTCAGCCGAAAGCGAAAGGCGATACTTCCGCTGTAGCCGATGGCGCGCGCTTCACCTACTACGTTGGCTATGCCTCCAGCACGCCGGACACTGTGACCACCGGTGTGGTCAACAGCTACGCGACTTACGAAATTACTTACCAGTAATTCCGCCAGAAAATAAAACTGCCCCGCTATGGGGCAGTTAATAACAATAATAAAGCGGCGATGACCGCCGCTTCTATTTTTATTCTGAGGTCAGCATGAAGCGTATTGCCCTTTTTTTCTGTTTCATTTTTAGTTTTGCGGCCCATGCCAACAACATTATTGTTAACGGTACCCGCTTTATTTATCCCGGAAATGAAAAAGAAATAACGGTACAGCTTTCAAATAACGCCGACCGTCCGGCGCTGGCGCAGGCCTGGCTGGATAATGGCGATGCCGACGCGACACCGGATACCATTACCACCCCGTTTATTATCACCCCGCCGATCTCGCGTGTTGACGCCAAAAGCGGCCAGACACTGCGTATTAAACTCGGCAGCAATGCCGGCCTGGCGAAAGATAAAGAAACGCTGTGGTGGCTGAACCTGCTGGAAATTCCACCTGTGGTGGCCGATCAGAAAAATGAAGGCCAGAACGTGCTGCAGCTGGCGATCCGTTCCCGATTTAAATTTATCTACCGTCCTGCGGGGTTAGGCAACCGCGATGCGGCGGCCGAAAAGCTGGTTTTGACCGCCAGCGGCAGTAGCCTCGGCATGAATAACCCGACGCCGTTTTACATCACCGTTAGCCGTATTTCCCGCGACGGCGGCAAAGCCCTGAACAGCAAAACCGTGATGCTGGCGCCGCAGTCCAGCCAGACGGTAGCGCTCTCGTCCGCTGTCAACCGCGGTGAAACCTTGACCATTAATAACATCAATGACTATGGCGCCGATGTCGCAGTGAAAGTGGCCGTTAAATAAGGGAAACGCTAATGAAGCAGAGGTCATTCTGCCCGGGAAGATTAAGCACCGCGATCGCCCTCGCGCTGTGCTGCTTTCCGCCATTTTCCAGCGGACAGGAAAACCCGGGAACGGTATATCAATTTAACGACGGCTTTATTGTCGGCAGTCGCGAAAAGGTCGACCTGTCGCGCTTTTCGACCAGTGCGATTAGCGAAGGCACATACTCCCTTGATGTCTATACCAACGACGAGTGGAAAGGGCGTTACGATCTGCGCATCGCGCGTGACAAAGACGGTCAACTCGGCGTCTGCTACACCAAAGCGATGCTGGCGCAGTACGGCATCGCTGCGGAAAAGCTCAATCCGCAGCTGAGCGAGCAGGAAGGCTACTGTGGCAGCCTCAAATCCTGGCGTAACGAAGAAAACGTCAAAGATAACCTGGTCCAGTCCTCTCTGCGACTGAACATCTCGGTGCCGCAGATCTATGAAGATCAACGGTTGAAAAACTATGTCAGCCCGGAATTCTGGGACAAAGGCATTACCGCACTTAATCTTGGCTGGATGGCCAACGCCTGGAACAGTCACACCTCTTCGGTAGGCGGATCGGATAACAGCAGCGCCTATCTGGGCGTTAACGCTGGTCTGTCATGGGACGGCTGGCTGCTGAAGCACATCGGTAACCTGAACTGGCAGCAGCAGCAGGGTAAAGCGCACTGGAACAGTAACCAGACCTATCTCCAGCGCCCCATTCCGCAGCTCAACTCCATTGTCAGCGGCGGACAGATTTTTACCAATGGTGAATTTTTCGACACCATCGGTCTGCGTGGGATCAACCTTTCTACCGATGACAATATGTTCCCGGACGGCATGCGCTCCTATGCTCCGGAAATTCGCGGCGTGGCGCAAAGCAACGCCCTCGTCACCGTGCGCCAGGGCAGCAACATCATCTATCAGACCACCGTTCCGCCCGGGCCGTTTACCCTGCAGGATGTCTATCCTTCCGGCTATGGCAGCGACCTTGAGGTTTCGGTGAAAGAGGCGGATGGCTCGGTGGAAGTCTTTAGCGTGCCTTACGCTTCCGTCGCCCAGCTGCTGCGCCCGGGAATGACCCGCTACGCGCTTTCTGCCGGTAAAGTGGACGACAGTTCTCTGCGCAACAAGCCGATGCTCTATCAGGCCACCTGGCAGCACGGGATCAATAACCTGCTGACCGGCTACACCGGGGTCACCGGTTTCGATGACTATCAGGCCTTCCTGGTGGGGACCGGGATGAACACCGGCATCGGCGCGCTCTCCTTTGACGTGACCCATTCGCGGCTGAAGAGCGATACCTATGATGAATCGGGTCAGAGCTATCGCGCGACTTTTAACCGCATGTTTACCGATACTCAGACCAGCATCGTGTTGGCGGCGTATCGCTACTCGACGAAAGGCTATTACAACCTCAATGACGCGTTATACGCCGTCGATCAGGAAAAAAACAGCCGCAGCAACTACATCCTGTGGCGGCAAAAAAACGGCATGACCTTCACCGTGAACCAGAACCTTCCGGAAGGCTGGGGCGGGTTTTATCTCAGCGGCCGTATCTCCGATTACTGGAACCGTTCCGGGACCGAGAAGCAGTATCAGGTCAGCTACAACAATTCCTTTGGCCGTCTCTCCTGGTCGGCGAGCGCCCAGCGCGTCTATACGCCAGACAGCTCCGGTCATCGCCGCGACGATCGCATTTCACTCAACTTCAGCTACCCGCTGTGGTTTGGCGATAACCGCACCGCCAACCTGACGTCGAACACCTCGTTCAATAACTCGCGCTTTGCCAGCTCGCAGATTGGCATCAACGGTTCGCTGGACAGTGAAAACAACCTGAACTACGGCGTGTCGACCACCACGGCTACCGGCGGCCAGCACGATGTGGCGCTCAACGGCAGCTACCGTACGCCATGGACCACGCTCAACGGCAGCTACAGCCAGGGCGAAGGCTATCGTCAGAGCGGCATTGGCGCCAGCGGGACGATGATCGCCCACAGCGGCGGCGTGGTGCTTTCGCCGGAAAGCGGTTCGACGATGGCGCTGATTGAAGCCAAAGACGCGGCCGGTGCGATGCTCCCAGGTTCGCCAGGCACCCGTGTGGACAGCAATGGCTATGCCATCCTGCCGTATCTGCGCCCGTACCGGATTAACGCCGTCGAGATCGATCCGAAAGGCAGCCATGACGACGTGGCCTTCGATCGCACCGTGGCGCAGGTTGTGCCATGGGAAGGCAGCGTGGTTAAGGTGGCGTTCGGCACTACGGTGCAGAACAACCTCACCCTGCAGGCGCGCCAGGCGAACCACGAGCCGTTGCCGTTCGCCGCAAGTATTTTCTCCCCTGAGGGTAAAGAAATCGGTGTCGTTGGCCAGGGCAGCATGATGTTTATCAGCGATGCGAACGCCAAACGCGCGATTGTGAAGTGGAGCGGCGGGCAGTGTTCGGTGGAACTGGGACAGCAAACAACAAAGGATAGCGTATGTCGCTGAGGAAATTACTGACGCTTTTTATCGTCTTAATGGCGCTGGGAACCACCTCGTCCTGGGCCGTCTGTACGCGTCTCTCTTCGCCAACGGTGATGCTGGACATGGTGGTGGGCAGGGTGGTGGTGCCCCCGGATCTGCCGGTGGGATCGGTGATCCTCACCCGCGACTGGACGATGAGCGCCCCCGGCGGCGCGAGCTATCGCTGTACCTCCGGCACCAACCGCTTTGCGGCGAAGATTGTTGCGCCAGGGGCCACGGACCTCGGGAATAAAATCTATTCCACCAACGTGCCGGGTATCGGCATGCGTTTCAGCCGCGGCGGCGCGACGGTCAATATCGTCTATCCCGACGTCTTTTCGTCGCGGGTATCGGGTACTACCAGCTATTCGCTGGAGGGGTCGCGCTTTACGCTGGAGATAATCAAAACCGCGGCAACTACCGGCAGCGGCACTCTGGCGGCGGGGAAATACACCTCCTATGACTGGGAGAGCGGCGGTAACCCGATCCTCGAAACCTATTTAAGCGCCAACGCCATCACCGTGGTTTCGCCCTCCTGTACGGTGATGAGCGGGAAGAATATGAATGTCGATGTGGGCTCCATCCGGCGCAGCGATCTGAAAGGTGTGGGAACCACTGCGGGCGGGAAAGATTTTAATATCGATCTGCAGTGCAGCGGCGGTTTGAGTGAAACCGGGTATGCCAACATCAGCACCTCGTTCTCCGGAACGCTGGCTACCAGCACTACAGCGACCATGGGCGCCTTGCTGAATGAAAAGGCTGGCAGCGGCATGGCGAAAGGCGTCGGTATCCAGGTGCTGAAGGATGGAACGCCGCTGCAGTTTAATAAGAAATACACCGTCGGCCGCTTGAACAACCAGGAGACTCGCTACATCACCATACCGCTGCACGCGCGCTTTTATCAGTATGGCCCGACGACCAGTACCGGCGAGGTGGAGTCGCATATGATCTTTAACCTGACGTACGATTAATACGGGAGGGGGAATGAAGGGATTGCCGAAACACACTATCGCGTGGCTGCTGTTTTGTGGCTGCCTCGCCGCCCCCTCGGCGTGGGGTTTTGAGACCAATTATGACCGGGGACGTGTCGATTTTGCCGGGCGGGTAACAGATATCTCCTGCAGCGTTGCGCTAAACGGGGGTCAGCATGCTGGCAGCGGTAATGTCTGGCTGGCGCCGGTCAGCCTGGCGGAAGTCCACGATCGCGGGGCCGGGGCGTTTATGAAACCGCAGCCGTTTACCCTGGCACTGTCAAACTGCCAGCTGCGCCATGACGGTGGGGCCGCCTCGCAGGATGAGGTGCGTCGGGTCAGCGTGCGCTGGGTCGATGGTTTTTTACTGACGGCGGTTGGCAACGAAAACGCCGGCTATCTGGCCAATACCTTGCCAGATGGTGCGCAGAATATTTATCTGGCGCTATCGACTAACGATAATAATACGCTGGATAAGAGTAATAAAATTGTCCCGACGGACCCGCAGCAAAATCAGGTGCGTTTGCAGGAAAGCGCGGTCAGCGGCGGCCTGTTTACTTATTACGTTGGCTATGTTTCGCCCACGCCAAAAAGCGCCACCAGCGGGCCGATTACCAGCTGGGCAACGTGGGAATTAGTTTATAATTAAGTAATGTCAAAAAAGCCGGGAATTCCCGGCTTTGTTACATGGCAATATCGTCGGCGACCAGTTGTTCAATACTGACTTCCCGCCAGTAATGTCCCTGGATAGCAAACCACTCCATTCCCTGCAGCCATTCTTTATGGGCTTCGCTTTCTACACCTTCAATAATCACATTATGATGATTGCGCGATAAAAAGGTCACCAGCGCATCCATCAACTGACGGCCGGACTCTTTGCGCATCAGGTGCCAGAAAAAATCCTTATCAATTTTCACATAGTCAAAATGATAACCGCGAATAGCATTAATCCCGGCGTAGCCGGAGCCGAAGTCGTCGAGCCACAGGGAGGTATCCTGTGGATTCTGCCAGGCGGCAAGAGAATTATGCAGCAGATTCTCGGCGTTTTCGGTTACCTCAAAATGGACGCAGGTCAGGGCGGCGACTTTGGCTTTTATATCCTTCTGGCGCAACAGGTTCAGGATATGGTCATCAACGTTAATTGTTGCGGAAATATGGTTACGTAAAAACCATGCTTTATGCTTTTCAATCAGCGCCAGTTGTTCGAGAAAAATACGTTCCCGAACAGCGGCGGTAGCATGGCGGAAAAAATCTTCGGGGGAAATAGAAAGATTATCAAAGCGGCTTAAACATTCCACCGCGACCAGAGTGCCTTGTGGGGAAAACATTTTCTGAAAGACGTAGCGTACAGCGATATCATTACGAGATGAAATGTTGTCTTCGGATATTTTAGTGTTCATTATCCCTCATCAAGAGGTTAGTCAGACAATAGGTAGAGGATACATGAATTATAGGCTACCTGATGATTAATGGGAATGGCGTGAAATGTAAATCAGCAGCGAATAAGTACGCTTTCTCCGCTACCGATTTACCTCATTTACATTTAACATTGATGCAGGGCGGCAATACGCTGATTCATGGTACGGGAATTATCTATACCCAGTTTTTGCATGATATGGATTCGGTGGCTATGAACCGTTTTATGGGCAATACCGAGCAGGGCCGCAATACGCTTATTGTTATTGTTGGCAATCAATAATTCCAGTATCTGGCATTCGCGTTGCGACAGCTGTTTGCGCAATCGCTGCGGTGGTAGTTGACTGACGCCGCTCGCGCGCTGGGCGATAGAGGCAAACAGGGTGAGTGGTGATTTTTCAGTAATAATCATCGCATTATCAATCTTTATCAACTCCCTGCACAGCCCGGCAATCTCGCTTTTTACCACCAGCACCGGCTGCTGGTAGCGCAGCAGGGAAAAGCGCAGCGTATTCAACAAGCCCACCAGTCTGATGACAGAAATATCCTTATTGATTAAATTGAAAATAACCGTCTGAGCGTCCGGATTATGATTCCCATGGAGAAAATCCTCATAGCTCAGACGGGTGGCATTTTCATCGCTATCAATAAGGTAGTGATAGATTGAATGACCAATAAGATTATCATTGGTGTACAACAATATACTGTCCAAGGTTATCAGATTCTCTTTTTGCGCTTGGCTTCTAAGATCAGGTCCAGCAGTATCTTCTCTATTCTGCGTTGGTCATCGAGATGGCGAAACTTAAACTGACAGGATATCTGATAGTAACTTTCGCTCTCTTCATTGGTGTTATCCAGGGTGATAACAATGACATTCTTTACCATCAGGTCGATGGTGATCTCACCATATTCCGCCAGCATCAGTACGGCGTTTTTCAGCAACGCGTTATGGCTGAGGAATTTCAGATTTGGCGTCTTGGTTATCAATGCGCAACCGCCGTCAGAAATGTCTTTGATCTCGAAAAGATAGTTTTCGCCATTCTTATGGCGGCCGCGACAATAAAAGTCATGTTCATGGCGTAAACGAAAGCGGGGATCGCGGCGACGCTGTACGACCTGGAGGCATTCAGGCAATGAAAAAGCATAGCGGATACCCTTGTCCACACCGCTATTGTCATGTTTTGTCAGCGTTGCATTAAACTCTATTTTCCCTGAATCACTATGCAGGAGAAAGCGAGTCTTATGGCCTGACGGGATTTTACGATGGGTCTGAATATGAAACTCGGCAAAATCCACGCGTGTTAGTTGGGTAATGATACTGGTGTTGTTAAAAAATATTTCAATTTCAGTACGTTTGCGCAACTCCTCGCGGAAAATAGCAATAATTTCATACTTACTGGTCTTTATCGTTCCCTCTGTCATGTGCATCCCTTGTAAATAGTTGTGATGAAGCGTTTGATTTTTCTTATAGCAATAGCAACATTCTGATTGGGTTAATCAGATGTTTTTATGAGCGTTTGATGTTATTGGCTATCTTTGCAGCCAGATTGATTTGTATAAACTTGGAATTCGATATTGTTTTTCCTGTAATCAAGAGTTTCCAATTTTGGTCGTGACAAAAACGACAACGGCCTCCAAGCTGGAGACCGGTCGAAGGATATAAACTTAAGATTGATTATCGGGGACGATGAGAAAAGATCGTCGATCATGCCCCATTTGTAGGATCTATAGTGCCAGCAGTGTTGGGGTTTTTCCAGGCAAATATTGAGGAGGGAGGGGGCCCCTCCATTTCGTCTGGTGGGTCAGGGGTGCGTACTGGCAGCAATATTATCCAGAATACGCAAGGCCTCCGCCGGCAGGGCCAGTTCGGCGGCGGCTATATTTTCCGCCAGGTGCGTCCGGGATGAGGTGCCGGGGATCAACAAAATATTAGGCGAACGCTGGAGCAGCCAGGCGAGGGCGACCTGCATCGGCGTTGCCGCAAGCGAGGCCGCGACGTCGTTCAGCTCTTGTGCCTGCAGCGGTGTAAAACCGCCCAGCGGGAAGAAGGGCACCCAGGCGATGTGCTGGGCGGCGAGCGCGTCCACCAGCGCGTCGTCGGCGCGATGGGCGATGTTATAGAGGTTTTGTACGCAGACGATGGGCGTCATTTTCTGTGCATCGGCGACCTGTTTCGCCGTCACGTTACTCAGGCCGATATGGCGGATCAAACCCCGCTCCTTAAGCTCCAGCAACGTAGCGAGCGGCGCCTCCAGCGACCCTTCCACCGGGCCATGGGGGCTCAGCATACTGCGCAAATTGACCACCTCCAGCACGTCGAGCCCCAGATGACGCAAATTGTCCTCGACGGCCTGGGTCAGTTCGGCAGGCGACATGGCCGGCAGCCAGTTGCCTTTCTCGTCACGGCGGGCGCTGACCTTGGTGACAATGCACAGATCGTCAGGGTAGGGGTGGAGCGCTTTGCGGATCAGCTGATTGGTAATATGCGGCCCGTAAAAATCAGAGGTATCGATATGGTTGACTCCGGCCTCGACGGCGGCCTGCAGTACGCGCACCGCCTCCTCGGGATCTTTCGGCGGGCCGAAGACGCCGGGGCCAGCCAGCTGCATTGCGCCATAACCCAACCGATAAACCTGGCGATCGCCGAGCGTGCCGCGACCGGATAAGGTGACACTGGACATACGAACTCTCCTCACGATGGCTAAGCCGTAAGTGTAATCCGCTCAGGGGAAAGGAAAGGGCGAGAATATTGTCAGAATGTGCGACAGCGGCTCAGGCAAGCCGCTGTCGCCAGAGGCGATTAGCCGAAGAACATCACGGAGACGCAGAGCAGGCCGACCGCCAGCGTAATGGCGTTACCCACCGAGCGGTACGGCTTCAGCGCCGGTATGAGCCAGGTCGACAGCGTGGGCATAATAAACAGGATCATGGCGATAAGCGGCCCGCTGATGGCGTAGATCATGGAGATAGCATTCGGGTTGATGAAGCACACCGCAAAGGTGAAGGCGGAAACCAGCAGGATCGACATTGCCCGGTTGAAGGCGCGGCTCTTGCGTACGCCCAGCAGGCCCAGCGAGCTTTTGACGATTTCGCTGGCGCCTTCAATCACCCCGAAGTAGGTGCCGAGAAACGATTTCGACATGGCGACCACGGCGACGATGATGCCGGTTACCGCCAGCCAGCCCGGTGCGCCCGGCACCATCGACAGGGCGGAGAGGATGGTCACTCCCTGATCGCGGGCGGTCTCTATATAGGTCGCCGGGATCGCCAGCAGGCAGCTGAAAACAAAAAACAGCACGCTGGCGCAGATGATGGTGTAGGCCACCTTCATGATTTTTTTGCATTTACCCATGGCCAGGTCGCCGTGTTTCTCCTGCTGGTCGATAGCAAAAGTCGAGATGATCGGCGTATGGCTAAAAGCGAAAACCATCACGGGAATGGAGATCCAGACCTGGTGGAGGGTTTGAGTGCTGAACTGCATCTGGCTGGTGAGATGCTCCGGATGCCAGTCGCGGATTAAATAAAGGGAGAGGAACAGGAAGCAGGCGATAAGCGGGAAGACCAGAAAGCCCATCACCTTAATGGTGACCTGCCGTCCCATGAGAAAGATCAGATTGAGAACCAGCACAACGCCCAGGCTCAGCAGCGCCCGCAGCGCAGGCGTCATCGGCATGTGATGCGCCACCTGCTCGGCCAGCGAGTTGGTGATGGCCACGGCGTAGATGAGCACTACCACAAAGAAGGCGAGGAAGTAGAGGCCAGTGATCAGGTTGCCAATTTTCTTACCATAATAGTGATTGACCGCGCCGGTGATCCCGGTGCCCGGCGCGATATTGGCCGAAAGAATAAACTGGCTTAACGCTTTATGGGGCCAGTAAGTGAGCGGCCACGCTACCAGCGCGGTGATGAAAAGGACAATGGCGCCAGCCGAACCCAGCTGGATCGGTAGAAATAGCGTCCCAGCGCCTACTGCAGTGCCATATAAGGCAAAACTCCAAAGAGTTTCTTCTTTAGACCAAATTTTAGACATTATGCGACTTTATCAACCGTCAAACCAAAAAAAAGGAGTGCAATTTACCATATTTATGGTTTGCCTGTTGCGATAGTTTTTGGTGATAAAGTCGCGGCGGATCGCGCAGGATCCGCTCCGGAGTTACCCGCGCGCCGCCTGGCGCGGGCGGCGATGACGAATAACGCGCTCGCGAAGGGTGTCCCATACCCAGTTAAATGCCATGGTGTAGGGCAGGAAGAAGAGCATAAAGCCGATCTCCAGCATAAACGCCTGCAGCAGCGAGACGCCCAGCACAATGGCTACCATGGTGACGCCGATAATGACGAATCCGGTCTCAAAGCCAAGCGCGTGCAGGGCGCGCACTTTTAGCTGACGGGGAAAGCGGGCGACCGGCCACAGGCGATCGAACGCCGCGTTATAGATGATGTTCCATACCATCGCCAGGGTGGCGAGCAGAATGCTCAGCCCGCCCATCTCCACCACCGAGCGCTGCATTAGCCAGGCGGCGGTGGGGGCGAGGATCAGCGTCGCCAGTCCTTCGAAGGTGATGGCATGGATAACGCGTTCGGTGAGCGTCTTGCGCTGATGTGGGGTCTGTTGCATGGCGAGCTACCTCCAGTTTGAGCCTGAACAGGAAATTACCCGGCAGTTTATGGAAAAATATGATAAACAAAAGATAGAACCCATCGATAAAGTAGATACTTCATGCGTTATTCACCGGAAGCGTTAACCGCCTTTGTAGAGGCGGTCGACAGCGGGTCGTTTTCCGCGGCCGCCCGCCGCCTGCGCAAAAGCCAGTCGACGATCAGTACCGCCATCGCCAACCTGGAGGCCGATCTTGGGGTCACCCTTTTCGATCGGGCAACGCGGCAACCGACGCTGACCCCGCAGGGGGAACAAGTGCTGAGCTATGTCAAAGCGATCCTTGCCGCCAGCGAGCGGCTGGACGAACTGGCAGTGTCGCTGTCCGGCGAGACGGAGCCGCGGCTGACCTTTGTGCTCTCGGATACCTTGCACCCGGACGTGCTGGAAGATCTGCTGGTGCAGTTTGACCGCCGCTTCCCTCATACCGAGTTTGAGTGTTTGATTGGCGAAGACGAAGATGTCATCGATCTCCTGCAAAAATCCCGTGCTCAGGTCGGGCTGATTGAAGCGAGGGATCGCTACCCTGGTGACATCGGCAGCACTCGCCTGCCGCTGCAGACGGCGATGGGCATTTACGTGGCCCCTGAACATCCGCTGGCGGCGCAGGGTAAGGTTGCCTGGGACGAGCTGCACAGCTGGCGCGAGCTGCGTTTAAGCACCTTTCTGGCAAGTGCCACGGAGCCGGCACGTGGCCAGGTCTGGTCGGCGCCGAACTACCTGCTGCTGCTCAGCATGGCGGCGCAGGGATTCGGCTGGTGCATTCTGCCCTGCGCGCTGGTAGCGGAGTTTGCACCACAGGGCAGGCTGGTGGCGCTTGATATTCCCGGCTGGCCGCGCTCGATTTCGGTCGACCTGCTGTGGAATAAGAACGCGCCGCCGGGAGCGGCCGGCAGCTGGCTACGTGAGCATCTGCAGCGGCGTTAAGGTTAAGGGAAGGATATTTCTTTGTGATTGGCTTCACTTTTTTTAAACAATTACAAAGTTTTTTGATAACAATTATCTAGTATATCGCTGTTTCTTTGCGCAAAAGCATGGGCAGGGGTAGAGGATGAAGGATGTCGTGATCGTCGGGGCGCTGCGAACGCCGATTGGCTGCTTTCAGGGCGCCTTATCGCGCCATTCAGCCGTCGAGCTGGGGAGCGTGGTGGTGAAAGCGCTGGTTGAGCAGACGGGGATCGATCCGCACAGCGTGGATGAGGTGATCCTCGGCCAGGTACTGACCGCCGGTACCGGGCAAAACCCGGCGCGTCAGTCCGCTATTCGCGGTGGGCTGCCTAACACCGTATCGGCGATCACCATTAATGATGTCTGCGGTTCCGGCCTGAAGGCCCTGCACCTCGCCACCCAGGCGATCCAGTGCGGGGAAGCGGACGTGGTGATCGCTGGCGGTCAGGAGAACATGAGTCGCGCTCCGCATGTCCTTACCGATAGCCGCACCGGCGCCCAGCTGGGCAACAGCCAGCTGATTGATAGTCTGGTGCATGACGGCCTGTGGGACGCCTTCAACGATTATCATATGGGCGTCACGGCGGAAAACCTGGCCCGGGAATATGGCATCAGCCGTGAGCTGCAGGATGCCTGGGCGCTCAGCTCGCAGCATAAGGCGCGCAAGGCGATTGATTCCGGGCGCTTTCGTGACGAGATTGTCCCGGTGGTTACAGAGTATAACGGTATGCCACGCACCGTGGATACTGATGAACAACCGCGGGTGGATGCCAGCGCGGAAGGGCTGGCCAGCCTGCAGCCCACCTTCGATCGCCTCGGGTCAGTCACCGCCGGCAATGCCTCCAGCATCAATGATGGCGCAGCGGCGGTGATGATGATGAGTGAAGCCAAAGCCCTTGAACTGGGGCTACCGATCCTCGCGCGGATCCGCGCCTTCGCCAGCGTCGGGGTCGATCCGGCGCTGATGGGCATCGCGCCGGTGCACGCTACCCGCCGCTGTCTGGAGCGGGCCGGCTGGCGACTGGACGACGTCGATCTGATCGAAGCCAATGAGGCCTTCGCTGCTCAGGCTATCTCGGTGGGCCGGGTCCTGGAGTGGGATGAGCGCCGGGTCAACGTCAACGGCGGCGCGATCGCCCTCGGCCATCCCATCGGCGCCTCCGGCTGTCGGATCCTGGTGTCGCTGGTACACGAAATGATCAAGCGCGATGCGCGTAAAGGACTGGCGACGCTGTGTATCGGCGGCGGCCAGGGCGTGGCGCTGGCGGTAGAGCGCGCCTGACGCTCTGTCTTGATCTCCATGGCCTCCTGCGGGAGGCCTTTTTTATGCGCCGCGCTTTACTGAATCCTGCTTCTTTCTCCTGTATTTCACTCTCCCACCTGCAGATTTATTGAGCTACGTCACGTCTTGTTGTGCCACCTTTTTTGAAACAAATAACTACGATCTTGGTCACTAAAACAATGGTACTTAAAAAATAAAATGATGTTTCATAAAAACGAAATGACATTTTATTTATTGTAAGGGTACCCTATGTTAAAACGAGCTCTGGTCCTTGCCGCCCTCTGCGGTATGTCTTTTGCGGCAACTGCGGTAACGATAGATTTACGTCATGAATTTATTGATGGCGGAAAGAGCGATAAAAGTAATGCCGACCGCGTCTCCGTTTCCCACCGCTTTGCCAATGGTTTAGGCTTTACCGTCGAGGCCAAGTGGCGTTCAGGTGGCGACAACGGTTCGCAACCCTATTCGGACGTGGTGGGCAATGGCCATGAAGACACCATCAGCTGGCGCTGGAAAGCGACGTCCAACCTGTTCCTCACCCCCGGGTTTACCATAGAGAGCAACGACAGCCGCTCCATCTACAAGCCGCACCTGCACGTACAGTACAGTTTCGACAATGGCTTCTATGTCGCCGCTCGCTATCGCTATGAGTACACCCGCTATCCGAACGATGCCGGCAAAGATGATGACAAGGTGAATCGCGGCGACGCATGGGCTGGATTTGTCCTCGGCGACTGGCGTACCGAGCTGAACTATGTCTATGCCCGCAGCTCGGAAGGGGTGAACCGTAACGACAACAAACCCTACTCGCAGGAATATAACGTGAAGGTGGCCTATAAGCTGGATAACAACTGGTCGCCGTATGGTGAAATCGGCAACGTCGGCGTGAATGACCGCAGCGATCGCCAGACCCGCTTCCGCGTTGGGGTGGCCTACTCATTCTAACCCACTCCCGGACCTCATCGTCTGTTTTCCCCGGCGCGGTCAGCCGGGGTTTTTTATGGGCGAAAAAGAGAAGAAAAAAAAGCCCTCCGCGAAGGAGGGCAAGGCCAGTTACAGAAATAAGTGTGGCGTGGATCAGGCGTTCAGCATTGACGGATGCTCGGGTAATTTCGCGATATAGATGGCCGGCTTACCGTCTTTATCGGAGCTGAACAAAATGGCGCTGTCGTCCGGGGTAAACGAGGGGTGCGGGTGCGTCACCTGGCGGCTGTTGGCCACCGTCGCCCATGAGGTATCATGGCGCGCGACGCGGAAATAGCGCTTTTGCGCCACGTTAAAGACATACAGCCAGGGATCGTTATCAATGGAATAGCTGCCGGTGTCTTTGACATCCACCGGCGTGCCTGAGCCATCGCCCACCAGCAGCGTGCCGTCGAAATTGCTCATCAGATGCGAGCAGGCCGGCATGGTCATCAGGGCTTCGTTGACGCCGCTTTCAGGATCGAAGCGATAGATGGTTCGCCCCTGCTGGCCTTTCAGATAGGAGACATAGATCAGCGCCGAACCGTCCGGTACCCAGAATTCATGGGTGCAGCTTTCGCCCGGGGCATGCGCTTTGACTTTGCGAACATGGCTGCCATCCTCGTTGACCAGCCACATGCGGGCGTCCACCAGATCGTGCGGCCCTTCATGGCAGAAGGCGACGGTATGGTCGTCGAAGGGACGATAGATCGGGTGTCCCAGCCAGATTTTTTCCTCATGGATCACCTGGCTTTCACCGCTGCGCAGATCGACGCGCAGCAGGCGGCAGTGCGGTCCTTTATGGAAGAAGTCATGGAAAATCTGCCAGTCGTTGAGCGGCGTCCAGTCGCGTTTCGCAATCTCAATGCCCACCAGTTTGCTGCAATCGCTGTTTGCCACCCAGGTGCCATACCCGACCCAGTCATCGCTGACGCGGTAGACTTCACGTTCGGCGAGGGTGGTGAGGTTGACTTCCAGCAGGGTGCGGTCATTTTTCACATAATAGAGCGACTTATCATCCGGGGAGAGGAAGCCGCCGAAGGTGTTATCCCCGGCGCCTTCCGTCAGCTGGACGGCCTCGGCGCTGGCGATATTCAGCAGATAGTAGTTCCAGTGGCCGTCAAACTCGCCGGCGAACAGTAAATGGCTGCCATCGTTAAAAAAGCACTTCTGATAGAAGTAGTTGCGATGACAGGTGACCTCCGGAGGGGTTAAGCGGGTAACTTCCGCCCCGGTATCCGGATCGTGGCTGACGTGATAATTCAGTTTGACCCGCATGCCTTTAGCCATGTAGTGCTCCTTTGTTTCCTGCGATGCCGCTGGACCAGAGGCGTGTCGCTGAGTTGTGTGTTTTAAAAGATGGGTGTTAATTTATCAAAACATCGTTTCATTATTTGTGATGTCTCACGCAGTTCAGGCTAATTCCCACCTTTTCAGCGGTCTGCTGCCCTCTGTTCGGCCATCTCTCCAGGCAACTGGTTGAATCGTCATCCTTTTAAAACCGCTTCCCGCCTGGCGCTTACCGTCATGTACCTCCGCTTTTTCTTTTTTTGTAATCTTCATCATAAAAAATGAAACATCGTTTTAAATATTGTTGAAAATGATGTTGGCCGAGACTAAGATGGCCATCATCAGCAAAACGGAACTCTGTTTTATTTTTTTTAGCTGGGCAATGCCCGAGAGTTCTCCCAATGCTCAGCCTCGCCGCTGGCGCGGCCCGGGCCGACAGAACCTTGCCTGCAAACTGCAGGCTCAGAACGACAAAGGAACACATTATGATTCTTGATGCATTCTCCCTGCAGGGAAAAGTGGCCGTCGTGAGCGGATGCGATACCGGTCTGGGTCAGGGCATGGCCCTTGGGCTGGCGGAAGCGGGTTGCGATATTGTCGGTATCAATATCGTCGAACCGGTGGAAACCATTGAGCGGGTGACAGCGCTGGGACGCCGTTTTCTCAGCCTGACCGCCGACCTGCGTCAGATCGACGGTATTCCCCGGCTGCTGGAGCGGGCGGTGGCGGAGTTCGGCCATATTGATATTCTGGTTAACAACGCTGGCCTGATCCGCCGCGAAGACGCGCTGGCGTTTAGCGAAAAGGACTGGGACGACGTGATGAACCTCAACATCAAGAGTGTATTTTTTATGTCCCAGGCGGCGGCGAAGCACTTTATTTCCCAGGGCAGCGGCGGGAAGATCATTAACATCGCTTCCATGCTGTCATTCCAGGGCGGGATCCGCGTGCCATCGTATACCGCATCCAAAAGCGCGGTGATGGGCGTGACCCGCCTGCTGGCAAACGAATGGGCCCAACACAATATCAACGTCAACGCCATCGCCCCGGGGTATATGGCGACCAACAATACCCAGCAGCTACGCGCCGATGAGCAGCGTAGCAGCGAAATTCTCGACCGCATTCCCGCCGGGCGCTGGGGACTGCCGGCCGATTTGATGGGGCCGGTAGTGTTCCTGGCCTCCTCAGCCTCCGACTACATCAATGGCTACACGGTGGCGGTGGACGGCGGTTGGCTGGCGCGCTGACCCGTTGCAATGGCCGGGGCGGTGAGTCACGCTCCGGCCGTTTGAGTAATAATTGTCCATACCGCAAAATTCGGATCGTCCATATCCATGACCGCCTGATTAATGTTAGCGCCCTGTATGAGCAGGGTTATAAACTATGGGAAACGCATTTTTTGTTACTTTGAAAGTTTAATGTCCATCACAAAACCCATCCTGCCAGCAATATAGTCCATATCTTTGGCTTATCCTGCCTGACTAATTTATCCACCAGTCACGTACTTTCGTCTTATGTCTTACTCTGTGTGGCAGGAAAAAAATGACTTCAATCAGTAACGACTCTACATTATCGCCGCGGACGCAACGTGATACCCGGCGGATGAACTGGTTTGTTTCTATCGCCGCGGCGGTGGCAGGGTTGCTCTTTGGCCTGGATATCGGCGTGATCTCCGGGGCGCTGCCCTTTATTACCGATCACTTCACCTTATCCAGCCAGCTTCAGGAGTGGGTGGTCAGCAGCATGATGCTGGGGGCGGCGATAGGCGCGCTGTTTAACGGCTGGCTGTCGTTCCGCCTCGGCCGTAAATACAGCCTGATGGCAGGGGCCGTGCTGTTCGTTGCCGGCTCTATCGGCTCCGCTTTCGCCGCCAGCGTGGAAGTGCTGCTGGTGGCCCGCGTAGTGTTGGGGGTGGCCGTCGGGATCGCTTCCTATACCGCGCCGCTGTACCTCTCCGAGATGGCCAGCGAGAACGTGCGCGGGAAAATGATCAGTATGTACCAGCTGATGGTTACCCTTGGTATTGTGCTGGCGTTTCTTTCCGATACCGCCTTTAGCTACAGCGGTAACTGGCGCGCCATGCTGGGTGTGCTGGCGCTGCCGGCGGTGATCCTGATTATTCTGGTCGTCTTTTTGCCGAACAGCCCGCGCTGGCTGGCGGAGAAGGGGCGCCATATCGAAGCGGAAGAGGTGCTGCGGATGCTGCGCGATACCTCGGAAAAGGCGCGCGACGAGCTTAACGAGATCCGTGAGAGCCTGAAGCTGAAGCAGGGCGGCTGGGCATTGTTTAAGGTCAATCGTAACGTGCGCCGGGCGGTGTTCCTGGGCATGCTGCTGCAGGCGATGCAGCAGTTCACCGGCATGAACATCATCATGTACTACGCGCCGCGTATCTTTAAAATGGCGGGCTTCACCACGACTGAACAGCAGATGATCGCCACCCTGGTGGTGGGCCTGACCTTTATGTTTGCCACCTTTATTGCGGTGTTCACAGTGGATAAAGCGGGACGCAAGCCAGCGCTGAAAATCGGCTTTAGCGTGATGGCGCTGGGTACCCTGGTGCTGGGCTACTGCCTGATGCAGTTCGACAATGGCACCGCCTCCAGCGGCCTCTCCTGGCTCTCCGTCGGCATGACCATGATGTGTATTGCCGGGTATGCGATGAGCGCGGCGCCGGTGGTGTGGATCCTCTGCTCCGAGATCCAGCCGCTGAAATGCCGCGACTTCGGTATCACCTGCTCGACCACCACCAACTGGGTGTCGAACATGATCATCGGCGCCACTTTCCTGACGCTGCTTGACGCGATTGGCGCCGCCGGCACCTTCTGGCTCTACACGGTGCTCAACGTGGCCTTTATCGGCGTCACCTTCTGGCTGATCCCGGAAACCAAGAATGTCACCCTCGAGCATATTGAGCGCAACCTGATGGCGGGCGAGAAGCTGCGCAACATCGGTAATCGTTAATGTGAGGCGCGCGGCAACCACGGGCTGGCGACTTTACGTGTCTCCCGATGGTTGTCGCCGTGAATGATATGCAGGGCGCTCAGGCGCCCGATGTCGTAATGCGGCAGCTGCACCGTGGAGAGCGGCGGCAGAAACAGATCGCCAATGCCCACCATATTGTCGTATCCCACCACCGCCACGTCCTGGGGAATGCGTAACCCCTGACCCAGCAGCGTCTGATAAACCATAAAGGCGATGCGATCGTTACCGCAGATCACTGAGTCAAAGTCAGGTTTACCCTCGAGGATATGCGCCAGCACCACCGCCGGGATATCATGGTAATGCTCATCGCCCTGGCCCATATACGAGTGAGTCAGGCTGTCCGGTTCGATACCGGCCTCCCGGCAAGCGCGCTCCAGCCCATGGCGGCGGCGAATCGTCGCCAGCTGGCTGGCGGGTAAGTGCAGGCACAGCGGACGACGATAGCCCGCGGCAAGCAGGGCTTTTACCGCGTCGTACTGGCCCTGTTCATCGTCCGGGATATAGCTGGCCACCGGCTGGCTGAGGCTTTCGCAGTTGGCCAGCACGCAGGGCAGGGTCAGCAGTTTATCCGGCAGCGGTACCTGGCGCAGGCCCATGGTGGTAAAGATAATACCGTCCGGACGGTGGGAGAGGAGCAGGTCGACCACCGCTTCCGGACTATCGTCCGAAAACATGTTGACCACAAAGCTGTTCCAGCCGTGGGCGCGGGCGGTTTCTTCGATCGAGAGGGTGATCTCCACCGAAAAGGGCGTGGTGACGGTATCCAGCGCCAGCACGCCGATGGTGCTGGGGGTAGCGCGCGCGCCGCGGATTTTCTTCGCCGACAGGTCGGGGACGTAGTTGGTTTCGGCGATGGCGGCCTGCACGCGGGCCAGCGTCTCCGGCTTCAGCCGCTCCGGGGTGTTCAGCGCCCGCGAGACGGTCATCAAAGATACATTCGCCAGTTTTGCTACATCTTTCAGGGACGCCATTTTTTCCTCCGCCATTGCTGCAGCGTACAGGCTATACAACTAAGTCGCTGATGTAAAAGAGTGAAACGATTTTCTGCTATCGCCGTCGAGAGCGCGGTGGCGGTTAATTTTTGATCGCGATCGCATCTTTATAATGTTAACGTTAACTTTTGTGATTAACATCATATATCGCGGCGAATCCATCTGCGATTTGTTTTTTGTTAACGTTACCATAATTGCATTCCTCTAACACGAGAATGTCATGATGAAAGCGCATCACTCACACAGCTATCCGTTGCTCAGTGCCTTACTGTTTTTCTTTTTCGTGACCTGGTCGTCATCCGGCTCCCTGCTCTCCATCTGGCTTCACCAGGAGGTAGGGCTGAAAGCGGGCGATACCGGCTTCATTTACGCCGTCTTGTCGGTTTCCGCGCTGTTTGCGCAAGTTTGCTATGGCTTTATCCAGGACAAGCTGGGGCTGCGCAAACATCTGCTCTGGTATATCACCGCGCTGCTGATCCTCTCCGGTCCGGCGTATCTGCTGTTCGGCTATCTACTGAAAATCAACGTCCTGCTGGGCAGCATCTTCGGCGGGATATACATCGGCCTGACCTTTAACGGCGGTATCGGCGTGCTGGAATCCTATACCGAGCGCGTGGCGCGTCAGAGCCAGTTTGAATTCGGCAGGGCGCGGATGTGGGGATCGCTGGGGTGGGCGGTGGCTACTTTCTTCGCCGGTCTGCTGTTTAACATCAACCCGCAGCTTAACTTCCTCGTCGCCAGTTGCTCCGGGCTGGTGTTCTTTATCCTGCTGGCGCGGCTGCGGGTCTCCTCGGCGCCGCATGCGATGCAGGAGGCGGTATCGGGCGGCAAGGTGACGCTGGAAGACGCGCTGCGCCTGCTGACGCTGCCGCGGTTCTGGGCGCTGGTCTTTTTCGTCATCGGCACCTGCATCTACGGCGTCTATGATCAGCAGTTCCCGGTCTATTTCTCATCGCAGTTCGCGACCCTGCAGGAAGGCAATGAGATGTATGGTTATCTCAACTCCTTCCAGGTGTTCCTCGAGGCGGCCGGCATGTTCTGCGCGCCATGGCTGGTGAACCGCATCGGCGCCAAGAACGGTCTGATTTTCGCCGGGATGGTGATGGCGATGCGCATGGTGGCCTCCGGCCTGGTGGAGGGGCCGCTGCTGATCTCCATCACCAAACTGCTGCACGCGGTGGAGCTGCCGATACTGCTGGTGGCAATCTTTAAGTACAACAGCCTCAACTTCGATAAACGCCTTTCCTCCACCCTCTATCTGGTGGGTTTCGCCTGCACCAGCTCGATCATTGCCAGCATCTTGTCGCCGCTGGCGGGCTACAGCTATGAAAAATATGGCTTCGCCCAGTCGTATCTGATCATGGGCCTGCTGGTGTTCTGCACCACCTTTATTTCCATCTTCTTGTTGCGCTCCGGTAAATCCTCTGCCGATCCGCTGGTGTCGCAACCGACCGCTATCTGAATCAAAAAGAGTGAAAATGATGACTTACACAATCTCCAGGGCTGAACAGGTACTCCAGACACAACGCCAGGCGCTCAATCTGCGCTGGTATCCGCACTATCACCTGGCGGCCCGGGCCGGGTGGATCAACGACCCTAACGGTCTGGTGTGGTTCGACGGCTGGTACCATGCCTTTTATCAGCATCACCCGTACTCCACCCAGTGGGGACCGATGCACTGGGGGCACGCGCGCAGTAAGGATCTGGTGCACTGGGAGCACCTGCCGGTAGCCCTGGCGCCGGAGGGGCCGGAAGATAAAGACGGCTGCTTCTCCGGTTCGGCGGTGGTCGATGGCGATACCCTGGCGCTGATTTACACCGGGCATAAGTTCCACGGCGATCCTGGCGACGAAGCCAATCTGTATCAGGTGCAGTGTCTGGCCACCAGCCGCGACGGGATCCACTTTGAGCGCCAGGGTATGGTGGTCGACACCCCGCCGGGCATGCACCACTTCCGTGACCCGAAGGTCTGGCGGGAAGGGGATAGCTGGTACATGATCGTCGGCGCGCGCGAAGGCGATACTGGCCAGGTGCGGCTGTATCGTTCAGCCGATCTGCGCCAGTGGCAGGATGCGGGCGTGCTGGATGAAGCGGAAAGTACCATGGGCTATATGTGGGAGTGCCCGGACTTCTTCACCCTCAACGGCAAACGCGTTCTGATGTTTTCCCCGCAGGGGATGCAGGCCGAAGGGTTCCGTAACCGCAACCTGTTCCAGAGCGGCTATCTTATCGGCGAGTGGCAGCCGGGGCAGCGTTTTATTCGCCACGGCGAATTCCGGGAGATGGATAACGGCCACGATTTCTATGCCCCGCAAAGCTTCGCCACTCCTGATGGCCGGCGGATCGTGATTGGCTGGCTGGATATGTGGGAATCGCCGCTGCCAGAGCAGCAGGACGGCTGGGCGGGCATGCTCTCCCTGCCGCGGGAGCTGAGCCTGAGCGCCGATAACCGCCTGCAGATGCGCCCGGCGAAAGAAGTGGAGAGTTTGCGCGGCGCCTGGTTCCCGTGGCCGGTCAGCACCCTGAACAACCAGCAGACGACGATGGTCGACAACTGCGAGGCGATGGAGGTGAATCTGCGCTGGGACTGCGCCCGCAGCAGCGCCGAGCAGTATGGTCTGCGCTTTGGCGATGGCCTGCGCATCTACGTGGATGCCCAACAGCAGCGTCTGGTGCTGGAGCGGCATTATCCGCAGTATGGCCTGTGCGGAACGCGCAGCGTGCCGTTTACCGCCGGGGCGGATCTCAATTTGCGGATATTTTTCGATAGCTCTTCGGTGGAGGTTTTTGTCAATGACGGCGAGGCCTGCCTGAGCAGCCGTATCTATCCGCAGGCTCCCCGCCGTGAATTAGCGTTATTTGCCTGGAGCGGCTCGGCGGCATTAACCGAAGCTGGCGCCTGGCAGCTCGAATAATAATAAGGCTGTTGTCGTTAATAACCCGTCTTTGACGATGGGCGGGTTATTATTGCCTGCATCGTCGTGCGTTACCCATTAATAAAAAATTCAGTTCATTCCATAATAAAAGGGTTTACCGATGAATAAAATCTGGGTCGGGTGTTTTCTGACGTCTCTGTATCTGCCATCCGTTATGGCGCAGGCGCCGTTATCGCTGGAGGATCGACTGGCGCAAATGGAGCAGCGGCTAAAGGCAACGGAGGCGCGCGCCGCCAGCGCAGAGGCGGAAATTAAGACACTGAAAGGCCAGCAGCAGGCCGCGATGGTCGCTCGCGCGGCGCCTGCTTCGCCGCGTTTGCAGCTAAATGACAATGGCGAATTAAAATTTTATGGCGACGTCGAATTTAACCTCGATGGCGCCAGCCGCACCGGCAGCCTGACGTCGGTCAAAACCAGCGCGAATAAAAGCTGGGCGCCCGGCGAGAAAGAACGCTGGGATATTAATGGTCGTATTTTGCTGGGTTTCGATGGCAGACGGAATGGCGCCGACGGGCAATATGCCGGTTTCAGCGTACAGCCCCTGGCGGATATGGATGGCAAAATGAATCTTGATGATGCGGTATTTTTCTTTGGCCAGCAGGATGACTGGAAAATAAAAATAGGCCGCTTTGAAGCCTGGGATATGTTCCCCCTGAATCAGGACACCTTTATTGAATATTCAGGAAATACCGCCAACGATCTCTATTCTGACGGCTATGGCTATATTTACATGATGAAAGAGGGACGCGGGCGCAGCAGCAGCGGCGGTAACCTTCTGTTTAGCAAAACGGTGGATAACTGGTATTTCGAGGTTAATACCCTGGTGGAGGACGGCAGTTCGCTGTTTGTCGATCAGAACTATCACGGTAACGCGCTGGAAAACCGCAAAAATGTGGTGTACGTGCGGCCGGTGGCGGCGTGGCAGTCCGGCGCCTGGTCGGCGGCAGCGGCGATAGAGAGCAACCTCGTCAACAACGCTTACGGCTATCAGAGCCAGAGCGGACGCTGGGTCGACCAGTCAGACCGCACCGGTTACGGGCTGACCATGAGCTGGAACACCCTGAAAAGCGATCCGCAGGATGGGGCGGTGGTCAACCTGAGTACCGCCCTGCTGGACGCGGCGGACGAAACCGACTTCAGCGCCGGAGTTAACGCCCTGTGGCATCGCGTGGAGCTGGGCTATATCTACGCGCATAACAAAATCGACCAGTTCAATATGGCTGGGGTGAGCAGCGAATGCGATGGCGACTGCGCTATCCTCGCGCCGGGGCGCTATGACATCCATACCCTGCACACCTCCTGGCAGTTGCCGCATATCATGGCGATGCCGAACTTCAATATTTACCTTGGCGCCTACGCCTCGTGGCTCGATTCCACGGCGGCGAAGAGCGGGAATCCCGATGAACGCTACGGCGCTCGGGTACGCTTTAAATATTTCTTCTGACAGGGTACTGCAGCAGGATCTCCCGCGGTGGACGCCGCGGGAGGGTTCAGACGGCAGGTTAGCGCATCGCGCGGCGCAGAATGCGGTCGGTCTGGCGCTGGAAGTCCTCGGCCGCTTCTTCCACCGACTTTTTACCGTAATCGATGTACTGCAGGGTGGTGCCGAACTGGGCGACGATCTGCGGATCGTCGAAGTACGGGGAGACTGGCAGGGTGGTGGGCAGGGATTGCGCCAGCTTCAGGCCAGACACCGCCGGATCGTCGGCTTTGATTACCCCGTCCTCGGTCAGGTAGTTAACCGCCGCTTTACTCAGTGGTACCCCACGCTCCAGTCCGAGAATATCCACCCCTTCTTTACTGTTCAGCAGGAAGTTAATCACTTTCGCCGCCGCCTGCGGGTTTTTCGTCGATTTGCCAATCGACAACATTTGCGCGGGTTTGAAGAACAGTCCGGCGTCGGTGGCGCCCGGCAGCATTGGGTATTCCCCCAGCACCAGCTTCGCCGGCGGCTTCAGGTTATCGGAATATTTGTTGATGGTGGAGTTCCACATGTAGGTCCCGCCCCATTCACCCTGGATCCACGGCTTCATCTCGTACATGTTGCTCTTGCCGAACGAGGCATAGTAGCGGGTGTCCGGCATCACATGGCTGTCGATAAGCTTCTTATACATGCCGAAGAAATCTGCCCACTGCGCTTTGCTGTAGGAGAATTTTCGCCCTTTCTCATCGATGGCCGGCTGATTGTATTTTTGCACCATGTAAGAGTTGAGCAGGGCCAGCACGTCCTGGTGTTCGAGCACCACCGGGTAGTACTGTTTCCCGAGCTTGCTTTCGAAAGTTTTTCCCGCCGCCATGAGTTCATCCCAGGTTTTCGGGAAGGGGATGCCCGCCTTTTTCCATGCTTCGTCGTTAAAGTAGAAGACGCGGGCGGTGACGGAAATGGGAATACCGTTCAGCTTGCCGTTGACCGTGGTGGACTGCAGCTCTTTGGCATCGAACTGGCTGAGATCGATCTCGTCTTTCAGGGTATTCAGATCGTAAAAGCCCTCGCCATTTTTCGAAAAGATCGGCAGCCAGTTCCAGTTGGTCTGCATCACGTCAGGCTCGGTACCGCCGGCAATCTGGGTGGTCAGGCGCGAAAGATGGCCGTCCCAGCCGGTGTACTCTGCTTTGACGTTGATGTCTGGGTTTTGTTTGTGGAATTCCTCCAGCGCCTTGAGGGTGACCTGATGGCGGCCGTTGCCCCCCCACCAGGACATACGCAGGTCGACATCCTGCGCCAGCGAAGAGAAGGCGCTAAGGCCCAGGGTGGCGGAGAGGGTGGCGCTTATCAGCACGTTTTTCATTGTTATGCTCCAGGGTTCACAGAGAGAGGTTCTGTTCGGTTTTGGCGTCAAAGATGTGACACTTGTTGAGATCAAAGGTGAAATAGACTTTGCGATTCAGTCCCTTGGCAATCATCGGCTTCGCTTCGTCCGACGGCACGCGGGCGGTCAGCTCATAATCAGCAACCTTGAGATAAACAAAGAATTCATGTCCCATGTTTTCTACGCGTACCATTTCACCCGCGCAGGAACCCTCGGCAAAGGGGTCATCGGAGAGAGAGACAAACTCCGGGCGTACGCCAAAGAACACCTGCTGATTCTTATGGGTCTCAACTTTGCTTTGCAGCAGGTCGTTGAGCGGCAGTCGCTGATCGCCCAGTGTCAGATGCAGGCGACCGTCGTGCTCAACCAGCTGGCTGGGGCGAATATTCATCTCCGGCGCGCCGATGAATCCGGCGACAAACATATTTTTCGGCTGGTGGTAGAGATTGTCTGGGGTATCAACCTGCATAATGTGGCCGAGCTTCATCACGCAGATGCGGTCGCCCATGGTCATCGCTTCCGTCTGATCGTGGGTGACGTAGACGGTGGTTGCTGGCTTGCCGGATTTTTTCAACTGCTTATGCAGATCGGAAATGCGGATCCGCATCGAGGCGCGCAGTTTGGCGTCAAGGTTGGAGAGCGGTTCGTCAAACAGGAAAACGTCCGGTTTTTTGACGATCGCCCGGCCCACCGCCACGCGCTGCGCCTGGCCGCCGGAGAGCTGGCGCGGCAGGCGATCGAGCAGTTCCTCCAGTTCGAGAATTTTCGCCGCTTCTTCCACCTGTCTGTCGATTTGCGCCTTCGGCAGCTTGCTCAGCTTGAGGCCAAAGGCGAGGTTTTCGCGCACCGTCATATGCGGATAGAGGGCGTAGTTCTGGAATACCATCGCGATGCCACGGGATTTAGGCGCCAGGTTGTTGACGATTTTGTCCCCAATCCGCACCTCGCCACCGCTGATGGTTTCCAGACCCGCCAGCATGCGCAGGGTGGTCGATTTGGCGCAGCCGGAGGGGCCGACGATCACCATAAATTCGCCATCGGCAATCTTCAGGTCGATACCATGCACCGCTTTAAACCCGTTGGAGTAAACTTTTTCCAGTTTGTTGAAAATCACTTCAGCCATGATATTTCCCTCTTAACCTTTGATTCCGCTGCTGGTCACGCCCTGCACGAAGTAGCGTTGAGCCAGGAAGAAGACAATGATGGACGGCAGAATGGAGATGCTCGCCATTGCCAGAATTTCGTTCCACGGCGCGCCTTCCGTGACATCGATAGACATTTTTAGCGCCAGCGCGATGGGATACTTATCGACGCTGTAGACGTAGATCAGCGGACCGATAAAGTCGTTCATCGACCACATGAACTGGAACAGCGCCACCGAGATAATGGCCGGTTTGAGGATCGGCACTACCACGTACCACAGCACCTGGATGGAGTTGCAGCCGTCGATCTGCGCCGCCTCTTCCATATCGCGCGGCACGCCGCGCAGAAACTGGATCAGCATGAAGACAAAGAATCCCTGGGTGGCGAAGGCCAGCGGCAGGTACAGCGGCAGATAGCTGTTCAGCATCCCCATTTCGCGGAACATCAGGTACTGCGGGATCAGCAGGACGGTGCTTGGCAGCAGCATGGTGGTGATGAGCGTCGCGAACCAGAACTTCTTCCACGGGATCTCAAAGCGTGCGAAGCCGTACGCCACGATGGTGGAGGAGATAATCGTTAACACCACTTTCGGGATTACATACTTAAAGGTGTTCAGCATATAGTGGCCGAAATGGTATTCGGTGCCGGTCTTCCAGCCGTTGATAAACCCGTCCCAGGTGGCGTGGGCAGGCCACAGCCCGAGGGTGGTGAAGATCTCATGGTTCGGCTTAAACGAGGCGGAGAACATCCACGCCAGCGGATAGAGCATCAGCAGGCCGACGAATATCAGTACGACGTAGCGCACCACCCGGCTCACCTTTTCCCGGCGCAGCGTACGGGCGACCTCACGATCGGCGTCGCTCATCACCGGCGCCATCTGTTGAATATCAGCCATTTTTGCCTCCCTTATCGGCGGAGTAGAAGACCCAGTATTTCGATGACTTAAAGGCGATCGACGCAAAGACCGCGACCACGAGGAACAGCACCCACGCCAGCGCGGCGCCATAGCCCATGTCGAAGTACTTAAAGGCGGTATCGTAGATATAGAGCGAGAACAGGTAGGTGTAATAGGTCGGCCCGCCGCCGGTTATCACGTACGGGCCGGTAAACTCCTGGAACGCCTGGGTGGTCTGCATAATAAAGTTGAAGAAAATCACCGGGGTGATCAGCGGCACGGTGACCTTCATGAACATCTGCCACTTCGAGGCGCCGTCGATCATCGCCGCCTCATATTGCGACTGCGGAACGTTCTGCAGCGCGGCGAGGAAGATGACCATTGCGGAGCCAAACTGCCAGACGCGCAGCAGGGTGACCGACATCAGCGCCAGCGAGGGTTCCCCCAGCCAGTTGATGGCATCGATGCCAAAGACGGCGAGAAAGCTGTTCAGCAGGCCGTCAATAGCGAACAGGGCGCGCCACAGCACGGCAATCGCCACCGAGCTGCCGAGAATCGACGGAATGTAGTAGGCGGTACGGAAAAAGCCGATGCCGCGCAGTTTGAAATTGAGCACAAAGGCAATGCCGAGGGCGAAAGCCAGTTTTAAAGGAATGGTTAAAAAGACGTAGGCAAAGGTTACCCCCATCGATTTCCAGAACAGACTATCCTCGGTCAACATATAGCGATAGTTTTCGATGCCGTTAAATACCGGCGGGCTCATCAAGTCGTACTCGGTAAAACTGAGAAAGAAAGATGAAACAAAGGGAAAAGCGGTAAAGACAATCAGCCCGATAATATAGGGCGATATCCATGCCAATCCCAGCAGCTTGTTTTCATTCATACATACCTACCTGGCTTACGAGTTGTAATACGGATCCGGTGACGCGGCGCTGTTGGCTTTCTACCGCGAACAACGCAAAATGTCTGAACGCTTCCTCTGATTAACATGTCCTTGTTAATGAATGGCTTAGTATTTAATTGGTTCAGCAGGCCAGGGCGGCCAGGCCCTTCTTCTCTGCTGATATTTTTTTTATAAAACACCGTTTTAATTTCATTTTATTGCGATTTGTTTCTGCGTCATGCAGATCAGGATGGAAATGTGATCAAAGTCGAAACGATGTTTCAAAAAGGTGAGGTGGTAAGCATTTTGGCCGTATAAGAGCGCCTGAAAGGAATGAAAAATTAGGCTTAACTGAGCGGGAAATATTATTACCAGGGTAATGATTGTGACAGCATCTTTTTATTAGAGGGCGCAGGGCGGTAACCGGGGACGGCGATCGCCCCCGTTATGGATTAGCCTTCAAGGAAATCTTCGCGAATGGGAGTAAAGGTATCGAGCAGCGTGCCGGGCTGCAGGCAGACGCAGCCGTGCATGATCCCCGGCCGCTTATACAGTGTATCGCCGGCGCTGACGACGCGCGTCTCCTCGCCGATGGTGAACTCGAACTCGCCGGAAAGCACATAGGTGAGCTGTTCGTGAGGATGGTTATGCATCGGGCCGATGGCGCCGGCGGCAAAATTCACCTCCACGGCCATCATTTTGCCGTCGTGGGCCAGAATGCGGCGGGTTACGCCATTGCCGAGGTCTTCAAGGGTGGTGTCTTTATGCAAAATAAACATCGGGCGATCCTGTTGTTAAAGTGAAACATTGTTTCAATTAACTTATCTTACTCTTCGACAAAAAGAAATGTCCGGCCAGAGAAGTGGAAAGTTGATCACAAGTTTGCTTCACTGGCAGAAACGACATAAGGAGCAGAAGATGAAAACCATTGGCCTGTTAGGCGGCATGAGCTGGGAGTCCACGATCCCCTATTATCGGTTGATCAATGAGGGCGTTAAGGCGCGGCTGGGCGGCCTGCACTCTGCCAGCCTGGTGCTGCACAGCGTCGATTTTCACGACATCGAAGCCTGCCAGTCTGCCGGCGACTGGGAGCGCGCCGGGGCGATCCTTGCCGATGCCGCGGTTGGGCTGCAGCAGGCGGGGGCCGAAGGCATCGTCCTGTGCACCAACACCATGCACAAGGTGGCGGATACCATCGCCGCCCGCTGCCAGGTTCCCTTCCTGCATATTGCCGATGCCACCGGGCGGGCGATTGCCGCCAAAGGCCAGCGCCGGGTCGCGCTGCTGGGCACCCGCTATACCATGGAGCAGACCTTTTACCGCGGTCGGCTGCAGGCGCAGTTTGCCATCGAGACGCTGATCCCCGAGGCCGACGATCGGGCGCGGATCAATCAGATCATCTTCGACGAACTTTGTCTCGGCACCTTCAGCGAGGCGTCGCGGGATTATTATCTGCAGACGATTGCCGCCCTGGCGGAGCAGGGGGCGGAAGGGGTGATTTTCGGCTGTACGGAGATTGGCCTGCTGGTGCCTGCCGAGCTCAGCCCGCTGCCGGTCTTTGACACCGCGGCGATCCACGCGGAAGACGCGGTCAACTTTATGCTCTCTGCAGGACCGACGCCAGCGGCGTGAGGATCTGCGGCAGACTCTGCTGCAGGTGCGTCACGAAGGCGTCGACCAGCGCCGATCGCGGGCGGTGGAGCGGGCGGATCAGGCTGACGGTAAACGGCACCTCGACGCTAAAGCGGCGCACCACCACGCCACTATCGGCATAGTCCAGGGCGGTCAATGGATTCACCACCGAGATCCCGGCGCCGGCGCGTACCATGGCGCAGATCGAGGCCGCGCTGTGGGTTTCGACCACCATCCGCCGTTTAACCTGATGCTCGAGGAACAGGGCGTCGAGCAGCTGGCGATAGCTGTCGGTGCGCGACAGGCTGATGTAGTTTTCGCCCTGAAAATCGGCGGGGGTCAGCGTCGTCTGCGCCGCCAGCGGATGGCCGGCAGGCAGCACGCAGACTTCATTCAGCGTCAGCAGCGGGGTGCGTTCGGTGCCCGCCGGGGTATGCAGGGTCTCCGTCAGGCCAAGGTCATGGCGCTGGGCGGAGAGCCACTCCTCCAGCAGCGGCGACTCCTGGGGGACGATCTGCAGGCTGACCTCCGGGTAGCGGGCGAGAAACGGTGGCAACAGCAGCGGCAGAAAGGACTGGGAAAACACCGGCAGACAGGCGATCGACAGCTCGCCCTGGCGGAACTCGCGCAGGCTCTCGGCGGCGCTGACGATGCGGTCCAGGCCGTACCAGGATCGCTGAACCTCCTCAAACAAACGCAGGCCCTGCACCGTCGGTTGCAGACGACCGCGGGTCCGCTCAAACAGCTGCAGGCCGAGCACCTTCTCAAAACGCGCCAGTTCGCGGCTGACCGTGGGTTGCGAGGTGTGCAGCATCCGCGCCGCTTCGGTCAGGTTGCCGGTGGTCATCACCGCGTGAAAGATTTCGATATGACGCAAATTGACGGCTGGCATGCGGTCTCCCTGAGGCTCGACTGGAACCATATCATTTTTGCATAGAGTCGCGATAAAACGATATTTTTTATTGGTCTGTCACTGTGGCGTAATCAGAAAAAACAGCGACCAACACACGCACTGCACTGGAGTTCTTATGCCACACTCGCTTTACGCCACCGATACTGACCTGACCGCGGACAACCTGCTGCGCCTGCCGGCGGAATTTGGCTGCCCGGTCTGGGTCTATGATGCGCAGATTATTCGCCGCCAGATTGCCCAGCTCAGCCAGTTCGACGTGGTGCGTTTTGCGCAAAAAGCCTGCTCTAATATCCATATTCTGCGTCTGATGCGTGAGCAGGGGGTGAAGGTGGACTCGGTGTCGCTGGGGGAGATCGAGCGGGCGCTGGCGGCTGGCTACGATCCGCAGCAGGATCCAGAAGATATTGTCTTTACCGCCGATCTGATCGACGACGCCACTCTCGAGCGGGTGAAGGCGTTACAGATCCCGGTGAACGCCGGTTCGATCGACATGCTGAGCCAGCTGGGGGAGGTGTCGCCGGGCCATCGCGTCTGGCTGCGCGTCAACCCGGGCTTTGGCCACGGCCACAGCCAGAAAACCAATACCGGCGGTGAGAACAGCAAGCATGGCATCTGGTACAGCCACCTGCCGGCGGCGCTGGAAGTAATGCGTCGTTATCAGCTGCAGCTGGTCGGGATCCATATGCATATCGGCTCTGGCGTCGACTACGGTCACCTGGAGCAGGTGTGCGGCGCGATGGTGCGCCAGGTCGTCGACTTTGGCCAGGATCTGCAGGCTATTTCCGCCGGCGGCGGTCTGTCGATTCCTTACCGCGAAGGTGAAGAGGCCATCGACACCGCCCACTATTACGGCCTGTGGAACCGCGCCCGGGAGCAGATCGCGGCCCATCTGGGGCACCCGGTGAAACTGGAGATTGAGCCAGGACGCTTCCTGGTGGCCGAGTCCGGCGTGCTGGTGTCGCAGGTGCGCAGCGTGAAAGAGATGGGCAGCCGTCACTTCGTGCTGATTGACGCCGGCTTTAACGACCTGATGCGCCCGGCAATGTACGGCAGCTATCATCATATCACCGCTCTGGCGGCGGATGGCCGGGATCTCAGCGCCGCGCCGCAGGTGGAGACCGTGGTGGCCGGGCCGCTGTGCGAATCCGGGGACGTCTTTACCCAGCAGGAGGGGGGCAAAGTCGAGACCCGCCAGCTGCCAGCGGTGGCGCCTGGGGATTATCTGGTGCTCCATGATACCGGCGCCTACGGGGCTTCGATGTCGTCCAACTATAACAGTCGTCCGCTGCTGCCGGAGGTGCTGTTTGATGGCGGCAAGGCGCGGCTGATCCGCCGTCGCCAGACCATCCAGGAGCTGCTGGCCTTAGAGCTTATTTAAAAAAAGGTCCCGTCGTCACCGACTCGCGAAGCACCAGCGTGCCGGTAAACGGCGGGATCGTTTCTATCGGCTGCTGATTGGCAAGTTTGATCGCCTGGTCGATAGCCGTGGTGATCATGTTGTCGATCGGCAGATAAACCGTCGACAGCCCCGGCTCCAGCCATTTCGCGCTTGGCGCATCGTCGAAGCCAAACAGCGACACATCCTGCGGAATACGCAGCCCCGCCTGATGCAGCGCCTTTGACGCCCCCAGCGCCATATCATCGTTACAGGAAAACAGCGCGCTGAAGCGGGCTTTCTCGTCCAGCAGTTCCCGGCACAGTTCGTAGCCGCGGGTCATCGTCGAGTCCCCGTATTTCACCCGGCTCGGATCCCACTCAATACCATGTTTTATCAGTGCGTTGCGGTAGCCCTGCAGGCGCGCCTGGCCGGTAGGGGTATGCATCGGGACGGTGATGCAGGCGATATCGCGGTGGCCCTGGGTAATCAGATACTCCACGGCCTGGAAGGCGGCTTCCTGCTGTTCGAAGAACACGCAGCGTTCGCGGGCCTGCGCCACATCGCGGTTAATCACCACCAGCGGCATGGCGATCGAATTAATCAGCGACATGATCGCCTTCTCGCTCATATGGCGGGTATAGAGGATGATCGCATCGCACTGCCGGTCGGCGAGCATCTGCACCGCTTCCTCTTCGCGCTCCGGCGTATCATGGCCGTCGGTGACGATAAGCTGCTTTCCCCAGGCCTCCGTCTGGCGTGACGCCTGCTGCAGCAGACGGCCAAAGTAGAAGCCGTCAAAGGTGGAGACGACCAGCCCGATACTGTTGCTGGTCTGATTGGCCAGCGAGCGGGCAAGGAAATTGGGCCGGTAGCCCAGCTCTTCCATCGCTTTAAAGACCTGTTGGCGGGTGCTCTCTTTCACCTGACCTGTGCCGTTCAACACGCGGGAAACCGTCGCTTTCGAGACGCCTGCGCGAATTGAGACATCCAGCATTGTAGCCATTCATCGATTCCTGATTTCACGTGGTAAGGCGCAGTTTATCACAGACCGAAAAGGGACATATCGACGGGGCGGGGCGGAAAAACCATCGCGATCACGCTTTTGGCAGGAACTGACGAGTCGGCATAGTCTGGTATGCCAATGTCGATTTTATCGGATATTTGGGATACCACTGTACGCGTTGCGAGCGCTGTCACAGAACTATTTTTGCCTTGCGACTATTTTTTGGTATGCCAAAAGTCTCTGGCTGTTCACCTGGCCGCAATAAGCCCTTTACACTGAGGTACTCTTTTATGGCATTACAGGACAAACTGATCGACGCGCTGGGGCGTTTCGCGACGACATTTAACAGCTATCGCTACATTATGGCGATCAAATCGGCGTTTATTACCCTGATGCCGGTGATCATCGTCGGGGCCTTTTCGGTACTGATCTCCAACATGGTGCTGGATCCGAAGAATGGGCTCGCCAGCTTTTCCTCGCTCTCCTTTCTTGCGACGCTGAAGCCGATCACCAGCGCGCTGAACTACGCCACGCTCAACTTCCTCAATATCGGCGCCGTGTTTCTGATCGGCATTGAGCTGGGGAGGATCAACGGCATCAAAAGCCTGTTTCCCGGCCTGCTGGCGGTGATCTGCTTTATCTGCGTTACGCCGACGACGGTGGAGATGATGGTCGATGGCCAGATGCACGTGGTGAAAGATGTCCTGCTGCGCCAGTTTTCCGATACCCGCAGCCTGTTCCTTGGGATGTTCATCGCCATTCTGTCAGTGGAGATTTACTGCTGGCTGGAGGGGCGCAAGGGACTGAAGATCAAAATGCCGGATACCGTGCCGCCGAACGTCTCTGCCTCTTTTTCCGCGCTGATCCCGGCGATCATCACCACCACCGCGATTGCCACCTTTGGTTTTCTCTTTCACCAGTTGACGGGAATGTATCTCTACGATGCGGTCTACCAGGTGGTGCAGCAGCCGCTGGAGCGGGTGGTGCAGAGCCTGCCGGGGATCCTGCTGCTAATGTTCGTCGCCCAGCTGTTCTGGGTGATCGGCATTCACGGCAACCAGATGATCAAACCGATCCGCGAGCCGCTGCTGCTGGGGGCGATCACCGTCAATATGAGCGCCTTTGAGCAGGGGAAAGAGGTACCGAACATTATCACGATGCCCTTCTGGGACGTCTACATGAGCATTGGCGGCTCGGGATTGACCATCGGCCTGCTGATTGCGGTGATGATCGCCACCAGGCGCAAAGAGATGAAAGAGATCGCCAAGCTGTCGATAGGCCCGGGGCTGTTCAATATTAACGAGCCGGTGATCTTCGGGATGCCGATCATGCTCAACCCGATCCTCGCCATCCCGTTTATCATCACCCCGCTGGTGACCGGCAGCATCGGCTATTTCGCCACCCTGACCGGCTTCGCCGGCAAGGCGGTGGTGATGGTCCCCTGGACCACGCCGCCGCTGATCAACGCCTGGCTCTCCACCGCCGGCTCGATGGGGGCGGTGGTGACCCAGCTTATCTGCATCGTCGTCGCGGTGCTTATCTATCTGCCTTTCGTCAAAATTGCCTCCCGCCGTGCCGATGCCGCGCAGCGTCAGGTAGACAATCAACAAACCGCCAATCCTGTCTGAGGAGCCTATGACTACCGTACGGATGACCATTCCCGATGATTTTATCCTTGGCGCGGCGGCTTCCGCCTGGCAGACCGAAGGCTGGAGCGGGAAAAAACCAGGGCAGGACTCCTGGCCCGATCTCTGGTACAAAAACGATCGCCACGTCTGGCATAACGGCTATGGCCCGGCGGTGGCCACCGATTTTATCAACCGCTTTCAGGAAGATGTGCAGCTGATGAAGCTGGCCGGGCTGACCCACTACCGCACCTCAATCAACTGGTCGCGCTTTCTGACCGACTATGAAAACGTCACGGTGGATGAGGAGTATGCGGCCTATTACGACCAATTGTTCGACGCGCTGCTGGCCAACGGTATCACGCCGATGATCTGCCTTGAGCATTATGAATTGCCCGGCTATCTGCTGGAAAAGTATGGCGGCTGGGGGTCGAAAAAAGTGGTTGAGCTGTTTGTGCGCTACGCGGAGCAGGTCTTTGCCCGCTACCACCCGAAGGTGACCCGTTGGTTTACCTTTAATGAGCCGATCGTGGTGCAGACCCGGGTCTATCTGGATGCCCTGCGCTGGCCCTATGAGCAGAACACCAGCACCTGGATGCAGTGGAACTATCATAAGGTGCTGGCGACCGCCAGCGTGGTGAAGCGGTTTCGCGAGCTCGGCTATCCCGGGACCGTCGGCTGCATCCTCAATCCGGAGGTGACCTACCCGCGCTCACGCGCCCCCCATGACCTGCGCGCGGCGGAGATCTACGATCTGTTCTACAACCGCATGTTCCTCGACCCGCTGGTGCACGGCGTCTGGCCGCCGGCGCTTCTCGCGCTGCTTGAGCAGCATCAGGTGACGTGGGAGACCAGCGAGGAGGATCTGGCGATTATCCGCGAGCACACCGTCGATGAGCTGGGGATTAATCTTTACTACCCGCACCGGGTCAAAGCCCCGTCGCGGGCCTGGCATCCGCATACGCCGTTCCATCCGGCCTGGTATTATGAGCCGTTTGAGCTGCCCGGCCGGCGGATGAACGCCTCCCGCGGCTGGGAAATCTACCCGCAAATCATCTTTGATATGGCGATGCGAATCAAAAATGACTATCGCAACATCCCGTGGTTCGTGGCGGAGAGCGGGATGGGGGTGGAAAACGAAGGCCAGTTCCGTAACCGCGAAGGCACCATCGATGACAGCTACCGCATTCGTTTTATCAGCGAACATCTGTGGCACACCCTGCGCGCCCGCGAGGCAGGGGCCAACTGCCAGGGCTATATGCTGTGGGCGTTTACCGACAACGTGTCGCCGATGAACGCCTTTAAAAACCGCTACGGGCTTATCGAAATCGACTTGCAAAACCATCGCGCCCGGCGACCTAAAGCCTCGGCGCACTGGTTTCGTCAGCTGGGCGAACGGCGTGAACTGGTGCTGGATATCGATGATGAATACCGCTAGCCAGGGGCAATATTTGCTAAGATAGCGGCGTATTTGACTCGCAGGCATGTAACGCACAGGTGATTTTGTGGAAAAAGCGATAGTTCCGCCGGAAAAGAAGCCCTATCAGGAGATTGGTGATGACCTGCGCGCCCAGATCGCGCAGGGGCGCTACCCGGTCGGGTCGCGTTTGCCGCCGGAACGCCATATTGCCGAAACCTATGGCGTCAGCCGGACCATCGTGCGCGAAGCGCTGTTGATGCTTGAGCTGCAGGGGACGGTGGATATTCGTCAGGGATCCGGGGTGTATGTTATGCGTATTCCTCACGAGAACGACAGCGAAGAGGAGCAGCTGCTCAGCAGCGACGTCGGTCCGTTTGAAATTCTCCAGGCGCGCCAGCTGCTGGAGAGCAACATCGCCGCCTTTGCCGCGAAAATGGCCACCCGCGCTGATATCGACAATCTGAAGCGGATTATCGAGCAGGAGCAGCGGGCTATCGCCCTCAACGACACCGCGCAGGATAACGCTCGTCTGTTCCATCTGGTGCTGGCCGGGGCGACGCAGAATCAGATGCTGTTGGCGACGGTAGAGCGGATCTGGCTGCAGATGGACAGCAGCCCGCTGTGGCAGCAGTTCAATGTGCATATTGCCAGCCGCGCTTGGCGGCTGAAGTGGCTCGGCGACCGGCAGACCCTGCTCGCCGCGCTGCGGCGTCGCGATGTGATGGGCGCCTGGCAGGCGATGTGGCAGCATCTGGAAAACGTCAAAAACAGCCTTCTGGAGCTGTCCGATGAGGACGCCCCGGATTTTGACGGCTATCTGTTCGACTCGGTGCCGATTTTTCAAGGCAAGCTGGTATGACGATCCTGCCGCTGTACGCTGCGCCGCAGTTCGCCCCGCAGGTGACCGACTGGCTGTGGCAGGCCTTTGGCGGCGAGACGCTGCCGCGGCAATTCTTCGCCAGCATCGTGCAGCATAGCCAGACGGCGGAGGCGCTGCCGTTGACCTTTATTGCGGTGGAAGGCGAGCAGTTGCTCGGCACGATTGGCCTCTGGCGCTGCGATTTGATAAGCCGCCAGGATCTGTTTCCCTGGCTGGCGGCGCTGTACGTCGCGCCCGCCGCCCGCGGTCAGGGGCTGGCCGGAAAACTGCAGCGGCATGTGATCGATTATGCCCGCCGCGCGGGCTTTCGGGAGCTTTATCTCTACTCCGCCTGCCAGGATTTCTACGAACGCTTCGGCTGGCGCTACATCGGCGAGGGGCTGGATTACCCGGCTACCGCCGTGCATCTCTATCGTTACGACTTATCGCCTTCCTGCGGGGCGACCACCGAGTGACGACGCACCAGCGTCGGGCTGAACAGATGGGTGATCTCCGGCGCCGGGCGCTGCTCCGCCAGGGCTAAGGCCAGCTCGGCCGCCTGGGTCGCCATCGTAACGATCGGATAGCGGACGGTGGTCAGCCGTGGGCGGACATAGCGCGAAATCAGGACATCGTCGAAGCCGATCAGCGAAATCTCCCGCGGAACGTCGATGCCGTTGTCATTCAGCACCCCCATCGCGCCGGCGGCCATCGAGTCGTTATAGCAGGCGACGGCGCTAAAGTGGCGGCCGCGGCCAAGCAGTTCGGTCATCGCCTGTTCGCCGCCGCTTTCATCCGGCTCGGCAAACGTGACCAGCCGGTCGTTGCACGGCAGGCCGCTTTCCTCCAGCGCCGCGTAGTACCCCTGCAGCCGATCTTCCGCATCGGAGATATCATGGTTTGAGCACAGATAGCCGATACGCGTGTGCCCCTGCTGGATCAAATGGCGGGTTGCCAGCCAGGCGCCATAGCGGTCGTCCAGCGCCACGCAGCGGGTTTCATATCCGGGGAGGATGCGGTTGATCAGCACCATACCCGGGATCTGCTTCATCAGCCCGGCGAGCTCCTCATCGGGGATCATTTTGGCGTGCACCACCAGCGCCGCGCAGCGGTGGCGGATCAGCTGCTCTATCGCCTGGCGCTCCTTTTGCACGTTGTGGTAGCCATTGCCAATCAGCAAAAAATTGCCGGTGCGGTAGGCCACCTGTTCGACGGCTTTGACCATCGCGCCGAAGAAGGGGTCGGAGACATCGCCCACCACCAGGCCGACGGTTTCCGTTGACTGCTGGGCCAGCGCCCGGGCGTTCGCGTTGGGGTGATAGTTCAGGGTTTCCATCGCCGCGCCCACGGACTGACGCGAAGCTTCGCTGGCTTTGGGAGAGTTGTTGATGACGCGGGAGACGGTAGCGACGGAGACTCCTGCGAGTCGGGCTACATCCTTAATAGTCGCCATACCATGCCTTTTCTAGGGTAAGCGTTTACATACTGCTATGTTACGGGAAAGAGCGGCAGATTCAAGGCGCGGCGGCGAAGGAATGGCGCAAATGTGATTCAGCGCGGGCTTATCGGTGACCTGTTTACATTGACGCGATCGGTAATTGAAACCGGCGTAGGGAAATACAAACCTTTGCTTACACTTTGCGATGCGCTGTTGCGAATGTTCGCTGGTTTGTTCGCGGATCCGGTTGATATTCTGGCTATCCCAGAGGTATTGATAGGTGGAGTCAACGCCACGTTGACCACTTTAATTACACCAGCCTGCGCAGATGCGCAGGTTTTTTTTTGCCCGCCGTCGACGTTGTTACAGATAGCGAAAATCGTAATACCTCGTTGCACTTAGGCTCACTCCCTTGCGTTTTCCCGCTGGCTCGTTACGGCCAAAAAACGTGACAATCGAGATCCCAGAGGTATTGATAGGTGAGTTTCTTAGGTACGCTCTTCGTACTGAACGTCTTACACCGACCTGCGCGGATGCGCAGGTTTTTTTTATTCCGAAAATCTCCCCGCTGCACTGCTTTCCCATGCCTTCTCGTGTAACCTGCTTTGACTCATCAACCGGTCACATGGAGTTGTTATGCTTTTGGGATTTTTCAGACTGTTGTTCAAGGGGTTATACCGGGTCAGACTGACCGGCGACACGCAGGCTTTATACCAGCAAAAGGTCTTAATTACCCCGAACCACGTCTCTTTCCTCGACGGCATTCTGCTGGCGCTGTTTTTGCCGGTCCGACCGGTTTTTGCGGTCTATACCTCAATCAGCCAGCGCTGGTTTATGCGCGCGCTGACGCCGATTATCGATTTTGTGCCGCTGGACCCGACCAAACCGATGTCGATCAAACATCTGGTGCGCCTGATTGAGCAAGGACGGCCGGTGGTTATCTTCCCGGAAGGGCGAATTTCGGTCAGCGGCTCGCTGATGAAAATTTATGACGGCGCTGCCTTTGTCGCCGCCAAATCGCAGGCGACCATCGTGCCGCTGCGCATTGAAGGCGCTGAACTGACGCCCTTCAGCCGGCTGAAGGGGCTGGTGAAACGTCGCCTGTTCCCGCGTATTCAGCTGCATCTCCTGCCGCCTACTCATCTGCCGATGCCCGAGGCGCCGCGCGCCCGCGACCGGCGCAAAATCGCCGGAGAAATGCTGCATCAGATCATGATGGAAGCCCGGATGGCGGTGCGCCCGCGGGAAACCCTGTATGAGTCGCTGCTGGCGGCGCAGGACCGCTTCGGCGCGCGCAAACCCTGCGTGGAGGATATCAACTTCCAGCCGGATACCTATCGCAAGCTGCTGACCAAAACCCTGTTTGTCGCCCGCATTCTGGAAAAATACAGCCAGCCGGGCGAGAAGATCGGCCTGATGCTGCCTAACGCCGGCATCAGCGCGGCGGTGATTTTCGGCGCTATCGCCCGCGGGCGTATTCCGGCGATGATGAACTATACCGCCGGGGTGAAAGGGCTCAGCAGCGCGATAGCCGCCGCGGAAATCAACACCATTTTCACTTCGCGCACCTTTCTCGATAAAGGCAAACTCTGGCACCTGCCGGAGCAGCTGACTCAGGTGCGCTGGGTGTTCCTGGAAGATCTTAAAGGCGATATCACCCTCGCTGACAAACTGTGGATTTTTGGTCATCTGCTGGCGCCGCGTCTGGCGCAGGTTAAGCAGCAGCCGGAAGACGCGGCGATGATCCTCTTCACCTCCGGTTCAGAGGGCAATCCGAAAGGGGTAGTGCATAGCCATAAGAGCCTGCTGGCCAACGTCGAGCAGATCAAAACCATCGCTGACTTTACCGCTAACGACCGCTTTATGTCGGCGTTGCCGCTGTTCCACTCTTTTGGCCTCACCGTCGGCCTGCTGACGCCGCTGTTTACCGGGGCGGAGGTGTTTCTCTATCCCAGCCCGCTGCACTATCGCGTGGTGCCGGAGCTGGTCTACGATCGCAATTGTACGGTGCTGTTCGGCACCTCGACCTTCCTCGCCAACTATGCCCGTTTCGCCAATCCGTATGATTTCTACCGCCTGCGCTATGTGGTCGCCGGGGCGGAGAAACTGCAGGAGAGCACCAAACAGCTGTGGCAGGATAAATTCGGCCTGCGCATTCTCGAAGGTTATGGCGTGACCGAGTGCGCGCCGGTGGTCTCGATTAACGTGCCGATGGCGGCGAAGGTTGGCACCGTGGGCCGCATCCTGCCGGGGATGGACGCTCGCCTGCTGGCGATGCCAGGCATTGAGCAAGGGGGGCGGCTGCAGCTGAAAGGGCCGAACATCATGAAAGGCTACCTGCGGGTGGAAAACCCCGGCGTGCTGGAAGCGCCTGCGGCGGAAAACCAGCATGGCGAGATGGAAGCGGGATGGTATGACACCGGGGATATCGTGACCTTCGACGAGCAGGGCTATGTTCGCATCCAGGGCCGCGCGAAGCGCTTTGCCAAAATTGCCGGCGAGATGATCTCCCTCGAGATGGTGGAGCAGGTGGCCCTCGGCGCGTCGCCGGACAAAATGCACGCCACGGCGATTAAACAGGACGCCAGCAAAGGCGAGGCGCTGGTGCTGTTTACCACCGATAATGAACTGACTCGCGAAGCCCTGCTGCGCTACGCCCGCCAGCACGGGGTTCCGGAGCTGGCGGTGCCGCGAGATATACGCTGGCTGAAACAGCTACCGGTGCTCGGTAGCGGCAAGCCAGACTATGTCACCCTGAAAAACATGGTCGACGAGGCGGAAACAACCCATGAGTGAGTCAGTACATACTAACCCTTCGCTGTACTCGAAAGGGATGCTGGCGGTAATCGGCGCCCAGTTCCTGTCGGCCTTCGGCGACAATGCGCTTCTCTTCGCCACCCTGGCGCTGATGAAGCAGCTCTATTATCCGGAGTGGAGCCAGCCGGTCCTGCAGATGTTGTTTGTGGGCGCTTACATTCTTTTTGCTCCTTTTGTCGGCCAGTTTGCCGATAGCTTTGCCAAAGGCCGGGTGATGATGGTGGCCAACGGTCTGAAGCTGCTCGGCGCCGGCTGCATCTGCTTCGGTGTCAATCCGTTTATCGGCTATACGCTGGTGGGGATTGGCGCCGCCGCCTACTCGCCGGCCAAGTATGGCATTCTTGGCGAACTCACCACCGGCGATAAGTTAGTGAAGGCTAACGGACTGATGGAGTCCTCGACCATCGCGGCGATCCTGCTGGGCTCCATGGCCGGCGGGATCCTCGCCGACTGGCACGTGCTGGCGGCGCTGATCGTCTGCGCGCTGGTCTACGGCGGGGCGGTGGTAGCTAACCTGTGGATACCCAGGCTGCCGGCGGCGCGTCCGGGGCAGTCATGGCGTTTTAAGCCGATGACGCACAGCTTCTTCAGCGCCTGCCGCACGCTGTGGCGCAACGGCGAAACCCGTTTTTCGCTGATGGGGACCAGCCTGTTCTGGGGCGCTGGCGTGACCCTGCGCTTCCTGCTGGTGATCTGGGTGCCGGTGGCGCTGGGCATAACCAGCAACGCCATGCCTACCTATCTTAATGCGATGGTGGCGGTGGGGATTGTGCTGGGTGCCGGGGCGGCGGCGAAGCTGGTGACCCTGGAGACGGTGTCGCGCTGTATGCCGGCCGGGATTTTGATCGGTATCGCGGTGATAGCCTTTGCGGTGCAGCAGTCGCTGCTGCCGGCGTTCGGTCTGCTGTTACTGCTCGGGGTGTTCGGCGGGTTCTTTATCGTACCGCTGAATGCGCTGCTGCAGGAGCGTGGGAAACATTCGGTCGGGGCAGGTAACGCTATTGCGGTACAGAACCTCGGTGAGAACGTGGCGATGCTGCTGATGCTGGGGCTCTATTCTCTGGCGGTGAGCGTTGGCGTTCCGGCGGTCGCCGTGGGGATAGGCTTTGGCGCGGTATTCGCCGTGGCCATTGCCGCGCTGTGGGTCTGGGGGCGGCGTAAATAACCTCCCGGCTTGCGCTGCGCTTAACCGGGAGACGGGTTCACCAATATCTGCTCTTCGGTAGCCCGGGTAAGGCGTATACGCCGCTACCCGGGGCTTTGCTTTCTTACGGTGCCGGGTAGGTATAAACCTGATGCACCGCCTCAATCTCCGCTAATACCTCTTCGCTCAGCTCAAGCTGCAAACTTTCCACGTTGGTCTGCAGCTGCGTCATGGTCGTCGCCCCCAGCAGGGTGCTGGCGACAAACGGCTGCCGACGCACAAAGGCCAGCGCCATTTGCGCCGGATCGAGGCCATGGCGTTTGGCGATATCCACATAGGCCGCTACCGCTTTCTGCGACTGCTCGCTGCTGTAGCGCGTAAAGCGGCTGAACAGCGTATTGCGCGCCCCCGCCGGCTTCGCACCGTTGAGATACTTGCCGGTCAGTGTGCCGAAAGCCAGGCAGGAGTAGGCCAGCAGCTCCACGCCTTCGAACTGGCTCACTTCCGCGAGGCCGACTTCAAAGCTGCGGTTCAGCAGGCTGTAAGGATTCTGAATGGTCACGATCCGCGGCAGGTCGTGCTTATCCGCCAGGTGCAGATAACGCATCACGCCGAAGGCGGTTTCGTTCGACACGCCGATGTAGCGGATCTTCCCGGCGCGCTGGAACTCGGTCAACGCTTCGAGGGTATCCAGCAGGGTCACCGCGGGCGCGGCGTCGGCCCAGGTGTAGCCCAGCTTGCCAAAGCAGTTGGTTGGGCGCTGCGGCCAGTGAACCTGATATAGGTCGAGATAATCGGTCTGCAGCCGCTTCAGGCTGGCGTGCAGCGCCTCGCGGATATTTTTACGGTCCAGGACGTGATTGGGCCGAATGCTGCTGTCGTTATTGCGCGCGGGCCCGCTAACTTTGGAGGCCAGCACCAGCTTTTCGCGATTGCCGCGTTTCGCCAGCCAGTTGCCGACGTAGGTTTCGGTCAGCCCCTGGGTTTCCGGGCGCGGCGGGACCGGGTACATTTCGGCGACATCGATCAGGTTGATGCCATTGGCAACCGCGTAATCGAGCTGCTGATGGGCATCGGCCTCGCTGTTCTGTTCGCCAAAAGTCATGGTTCCCAGCCCGAGGGTGCTGATTTCAAGAGAACTGTGTGGGATACGGTGATACTGCATAGCCAGCTTCCTTTTTATTTATAAGGTCAGGCATTCCCCGACAAAGGAGTATCAACATGGCAGAGGGTGAGAAAAAGAGGAAGTAAAAAATCAAAAAAGCCGGGTGACGAGGAGGGGCGGTGGGTGAAACCCGCGGCGTCCTGGTATATCCCGACTCTTCTCAAAAGACTGGTGGTCGGTAAGCGCAGCGTCAACAGAAGCTGGGGCCGACAGGGAAAGATTAACGCTTAATGATTTGCGAAACGTCGTCACGATTGATCTGCATTTTATTACCCTGCTGATCTTCGTAGCTGATAAGACCGGTATCGTCATCCACGGTAGGTTTACCGTCGGTCAGGATCATTCGCCCATCTTTGGTCGCCATGACGTAATCGCTGCTGCAACCGGAAACCGAGAACGCCAGTCCTACGGCGGAAATCAATACTGCCCATTTTTTCATCGTCAACACCTCTTCAGTAGCTGCACCCCATACCCCTCTATTAATAGCCTGATTTGTGAGACATAAAAAGCAGTAAAGTCTGAAAAAGGGTTGCAGCCTGTGACCAGGCTGCAATTTTGTGGTTTATAGCGGGTTTTTCTTATTACGCAGCAGGTTAAGGCTCTCCACCGCGATAGAGAAGAACATAGCGAAATAGATGTATCCCTTCGGCACATGGACGTCGAAACTTTCCAGCATCAGGGTAAAGCCGACGAGGATCAGAAACGACAGCGCCAGCATTTTCACCGAAGGATGACGGTCAACAAAATCGCCGATAGGTCGTGCGGCGAACATCATCACCCCCACCGCGATCACCACCGCCGCCATCATGATGAACAGATGATCCGACAGGCCGACGGCGGTGATGACGGAATCGAGGCTAAAGATGATATCCAGCAGCATGATCTGCACAATGGCGCCGAGGAAGGAGTGAACGTTAGTTTTCAGCCCCTCCTCTTCACCTTCGATAGATTCATGGATCTCTTTACTGGCTTTCCAGATAAGGAACAGCCCGCCGAGCAGCAAGATCAGATCGCGAAACGAGATCTCCTGACCGAGGACGGTGAAGAGCGGATTGGTCAGCTTAACGACCCAGGCGATAGAGGCCAGCAGCGCCAGACGCATGACCATCGCGCCCATCAAACCGATCCGCCGCGCATGGGCGCGCTGGGCGGTAGGTAGCTTGGCCACGACCAGAGAGAGGAAAATAATATTATCGATCCCGAGCACGATCTCCAGCAGCGTCAACGTGCCCAGCGCCAGCCAGGCGTTAGGATCGGTTATCCATGCAAATAACATTGTTCAAAGTCCTGCAAAATAGAAAGCAGCAATTATATGCAACCCCAACGCAGAACAAAAAATTAATCGTGTTGTAACAAGAAATGGCGGGCAAGCAGGGCGGCGGTAAAATTCTTTTTCAGATAGAAACCGCGCGGCAGCGTAAGGATCGTCTCGCCGCGGGCGCCGATGGCTTCGGTCAGCGCCTTGCTGTTGGCGGCTTTCGGTCTTAACTGCAGCACCTCGCCGTGGCGGGCGGTGATGCGCTCGACTTCGCCCAGAACAATGAGATCCATCAGCTCCTCCCAGTCCATGCGCAGCTGACGCTCCTCGTCTTCGTCCGGGCTCCATAACAGCGGTGCGCCGACGCGCCGCGCCGCCAGCGGGATGGTGCGCTCCCCCTCCACCGGGATCCACAGGACGCGCTGTAGCTTATGTCGTACATGGCTGCTCTCCCAGGTGACGCCGCTATTGCCGGTTAACGGGGCGACGCAGACAAAGGTGGTTTCCAGCGGACGCCCCCGGCTGTCGATGGGGATCGTTTTGAGTTCGACCCCCAGCGCGGCGAAATCCTGTTCAGGTTTACTGCCTGCGCTGGCGCCAAGCCACAGCTCCAGCAGAATGCCCGTCCAGCCTTTATCGCGTTTAAGATCGCGCGGAATGGGGATCCCCGCCAGCGCCGCCAGCTCGCCCAGCGAATAGCCGGCCAGCTGGCGGGCCTGGGCCAGCAGCTGTTCCTGACTTTGCGGCGGTGAGGCGAGCGGAGCGATGGTGGGCATAGGGCAATACCTTTGGTTAAAAAATGAGCGCTAATTTTGCGCGTTGTGGATAGAGTTTACCGTTTTCTGAGTAACTATACCAATCACATGATTTATATGGCTTTTTAAACTTATCATGCGGCTGATGAAAACGGTGAAAACGGGTTTTCCAGAACTGGTCACTGACAATAAACAGGATCTTACACCATGTTATCCACAGAAAAGTGGGATAACTGGGGAAAAGCCCCACTACTGGTTCGATTTACAGCCTTGACGTGCGACGAAAATCGAAATTTTAGAGAAAATCTGCCCGAGGCCTGCGCGTAATCTGTGGATAAAATCGACATTGCTCGATCTTTCATCAGTCGCCGGATCGCATATGTGATGATCGTCACGTTATGCTGTAATAAGTGAAAGGAATATATTCTAACTTAATGAATATGCTATCATTATTTTAAGGTGCTAGCGATGCGATGTTCGGATTACTCTGGGTTTTCCCGGGTTAATTCCGTACTTCTTCACAACTCTATCCACAGAAAAAGTGAATAAAATCGGCTGTCACGCGCTTTCATTGTTTATAACTCTGGCCATTACTGTGAGTTATTCAAATGTTATCCGTTCTCAGTGTGCGAACAGAGTGGTTTACCGTTTCCGGCGAGTGTGAAACAATCATTCACATTGAAGCTTATCTTGAGGTAGTCCGGTGATTGATGACGATGGCTACCGCCCAAATGTCGGTATTGTAATCTGTAATCGTCAGGGCCAGGTGATGTGGGCCCGACGCTATGGTCAGCACTCGTGGCAGTTCCCGCAAGGGGGCATAAATCCAGGAGAATCCGCAGAGCAGGCGATGTATCGGGAATTGTTTGAAGAGGTCGGGTTAAGCCGTAAAGATGTGCGGATCCTGGCCTCAACCCGTAACTGGCTGCGTTACAAGTTGCCTAAACGTTTGGTGCGTTGGGACACAAAGCCGGTTTGTATCGGCCAGAAACAAAAGTGGTTTCTTTTGCAGTTGATCGGCAACGATGCGGACATCAATATGCAAACCAGCAGTACACCTGAATTTGATGGTTGGCGCTGGGTGAGTTACTGGTACCCGGTTCGCCAGGTGGTGTCGTTCAAGCGCGACGTCTACCGCCGGGTGATGAAAGAGTTCGCCAGCGTGACCATGTCGCTGGCGGAGAGTGCACCTAAGCCGCAAAGCGCGCCTGCTTATCGACGTAAAAGAGGTTAAGCCACGCACATTATGCTCACTCGGTTGCGAGAAATAGTCGAGAAGGTCGCGAGTGCGCCGCGTTTAAACGAGGCGCTGGATATTCTGGTGACGGATGTCTGCCAGGCGATGGAGACGGAAGTCTGCTCGGTTTACCTGGCTGACAATGACCGACGCTGCTATTACCTGATGGCCACCCGCGGGTTAAAAAAACCTCGCGGGCGCACCGTTGCGCTGGCGTTCGATGAAGGCCTGGTGGGGCTGGTCGGCCGCCTGGCAGAGCCCATCAACCTCGCTGATGCGCAAAAACACCCCAGCTTCAAATATATCCCTGCCGTCAAAGAGGACCGCTTCCGCGCCTTCCTTGGCGTGCCGATCATTCAGCGCCGCCAGCTGTTGGGCGTGCTGGTGGTCCAGCAGCGCGAGCTGCGTCAGTTTGATGAAAGCGAAGAGTCTTTCCTCGTCACCCTCGCCACCCAGATGGCGGCGATCCTCTCCCAGTCCCAGCTGAACGCCCTGTTCGGCCAGTATCGTCAGACGCGTATTCGCGCTCTGCCAGCCTCCTCCGGGGTGGCAATCGCCGAAGGCTGGATGGACGTCAGCCTGCCGTTGATGGAGCAGGTGTATGAAGCCTCGACGCTGGATACCGCCTCGGAACGCGAACGCCTGACCGGCGCGCTGGAAGAGGCGGCCAACGAGTTTCGTCGCTACAGCAAACGCTATGCTGCCGGAGCGCAAAAAGAGACGGCGGCGATATTCGATCTCTACTCGCACCTCCTCTCCGACGCCCGCCTGCGTCGCGAGCTGTTTGCCGAAGTCGATAAAGGCGCGGTGGCCGAGTGGGCGGTCAAAAAGATCATTGAGAAGTTCGCCGAACAGTTTGCCGCGCTCAGCGACGGCTATTTGAAAGAGCGAGCCGGCGATCTGCGTACCCTGGGTCAGCGTCTGCTGTTCCATCTCGATGACAGTATTCAGGGGCCCAACACCTGGCCGGCGCGCATTATCCTCGTGGCGGACGAGCTGTCGGCCACCACCCTCGCCGAGGTGCCGCAGGATCGCCTGGCCGGCGTGGTGGTGCGCGATGGCGCTGCCAACTCCCATGCCGCTATTATGGTGCGCGCCCTCGGGATCCCGACGGTGATGGGGGCCGATATCCAGCCCTCTCTGCTGCATGGCCATACGCTGATTGTCGATGGCTATCGCGGTGAGCTGCTGGTGGATCCTGAACCTGTCCTGTTGCAGGAGTATCAGCGCCTTATCAGCGAAGAGAACGAACTCAGCCGCCTGGCGGAGGACGATCTCCAGCGCGCGTCGGAGCTGAAAAGCGGTGAGCGGGTGAAAGTCATGCTCAACGCCGGCTTAAGCCCGGAGCACGAAGAGAAGCTCGGCAGCTTTGTTGACGGCATTGGCCTCTACCGCACCGAAATTCCCTTTATGCTGCAGAGCGGCTTCCCCTCAGAGGAGGAGCAGGTCGCCCAGTATCAGGGCATGCTGCAGATGTTTAACAGCAAACCGGTGACCCTGCGTACCCTGGACATCGGCGCCGATAAACAGCTGCCGTATATGCCGATCAGTGAAGAAAACCCATGCCTCGGCTGGCGCGGGATCCGCATCACCCTCGATCAGCCGGAGATCTTTTTGATCCAGGTGCGGGCGATGCTGCGCGCCAACGCCGCCACCGGCAACCTCAGCATTTTGCTGCCGATGGTGACCAGTCTGGAGGAGGTGGATGAGGCCCGTCGGCTGATCGATCGCGCCAGCCGGGAAGTGGAAGAGATGATCGGCTACGCCATCCCACGTCCACGTCTGGGGGTGATGCTGGAGGTCCCGTCGATGGTCTTTATGCTGCCGCAGCTGGCCAGCCGGATCGATTTTATCTCGGTAGGGACGAACGACCTGACCCAGTACCTGCTGGCCGTCGACCGCAACAATACCCGCGTCGCCAGCATGTATGACAGCCTGCATCCTGCGGTATTGCGGGCGCTGGCGATGATTGCCCATGACGCGGAGCGCTTTGGCATCGATCTGCGACTATGCGGCGAGATGGCGGGCGACCCGATGTGCGTGACGATCCTCATCGGTCTCGGTTACCGCCATCTGTCGATGAACGGCCGCTCGGTGGCGAGGGTGAAGTATCTGCTGCGCCGCATCGATATCGAAGAGGCGCAGGAGCTGTCGCGTCGCAGCCTCGATGCCCAGATGACCGCCGAGGTCCGCCATCAGGTGGCGGCCTTTATGGAGCGTCGTGGTCTCGGCGGCCTGATCCGCGGCGGGCGGTAACGGTAGCCCGGGTGAGGCGTAAGCCGTAACCCGGGGATCCTCTGTTCGCACCCTCCGGCAAAATAGGGTACCGCCGGGAAAACGGCATTCTGTTAGCATCCGTATACATATCTTTTACACGTTCGGCGCGGATCGCTCTTGTGGCTTATGCTATGATTCGCCTCCTTCGGCGTGCCCGTTTTGTTCGGGCATGGATCATCACCGCTGTCCACTTTCGGCGGAATAACAAGTCTTTATGGTGACAGATGAATAGTGGCTACCTGCATTTTCCGGAGTTCGATCCGGTCATTTTTTCTCTAGGCCCGGTCTCCCTCCACTGGTACGGTTTGATGTACCTGGTGGGCTTTGTCTTTGCGATGTGGCTGGCCACCCGTCGGGCGAATCGTCCGGGCAGCGGCTGGACGAAAAATGAAGTGGAAAACCTGCTTTACGCGGGCTTTCTCGGCGTCTTCCTGGGCGGCCGTATCGGCTACGTGCTGTTTTACAACCTGCCGGTATTTCTTGCCGATCCGCTGTATCTGTTCCGTGTCTGGGACGGCGGCATGTCGTTCCACGGCGGCCTGATCGGCGTGATCCTGGTGATGATTATCTTCGCCAGACGCACTAAACGCACCTTCTTCCAGGTCTCCGATTTTATCGCGCCGCTGATCCCATTTGGTCTTGGCGCCGGGCGTCTGGGCAACTTTATCAACGGCGAGCTGTGGGGCCGCGTGGACCCGAGCTTCCACTACACGATGATTTTCCCGGGCTCCCGTGCCGAAGACCTGGCGCTGCTGCCGACGCATCCGGAATGGCAATCGCTGTTCGATACCTACGGCGCGCTGCCGCGCCACGCGTCGCAGCTTTACGAGCTGGCGCTGGAGGGCGTGGTGCTGTTCCTGATCCTGAACCTGTTTATCCGCAAACCGCGCCCAACCGGCTCCGTTTCCGGCCTGTTCCTGATTGGCTATGGCCTGTTCCGCATCATCGTGGAATTCTTCCGCCAGCCCGACGCCCAGTTCACCGGCGGCTGGGTGCAGTACATCAGCATGGGGCAGATTCTTTCGATCCCGATGGTGCTTGCGGGTATCATCATGATGGTTTGGGCTTATCGCCACCGTCCGCAGCAACAGAATTCTTGAGGAACCATGAAACAGTATCTTGATTTGATGCAGAAAGTGCTCACCGAGGGCACGCCAAAAAATGACCGCACCGGCACTGGCACGATCTCTATTTTCGGCCATCAGATGCGTTTTAACCTGCAGGAAGGCTTCCCGCTGGTGACCACCAAGCGCTGTCATTTACGCTCCATCATCCATGAACTGCTGTGGTTCCTGCAGGGAGACACCAACATCGCCTATCTGCACGACAACAACGTCACCATCTGGGATGAGTGGGCAGATGAAAATGGCGACCTGGGGCCGGTTTACGGTAAACAGTGGCGTTCCTGGCCTGCGCCGGATGGCCGCCATATCGACCAGATCAGCACGGTGATGAACCAGCTGAAAAACGACCCGGATTCCCGCCGGATCATCGTGTCGGCGTGGAACGTCGGTGAACTGGATAAAATGGCGCTGGCGCCGTGCCACGCCTTCTTCCAGTTCTACGTCGCCGACGGCAAGCTCTCCTGCCAGCTGTATCAGCGCTCCTGCGACGTATTCCTCGGCCTGCCGTTCAATATCGCCAGCTACGCGCTGCTGGTGCATATGGTGGCGCAGCAGTGCGATCTGCAGGTCGGTGATTTCGTCTGGACCGGCGGCGATACTCACTTGTACAGCAACCATCTCGAGCAGACTCACCTGCAGCTGAGCCGCGAACCGCGTCCGCTGCCGAAGCTGGTCATCAAGCGCAAACCGGCGTCGATTTTCGACTACCGCTTTGAAGACTTCGAGATTGAAGGTTACGATCCGCACCCAGGCATTAAAGCGCCGGTAGCGATTTAACCCCCCCGTAGAGATAACCAACCGGCGCCCGATGGCGCCGGTTTTTTTATGCCCTTTGCACCACATCCCGATGGGGTATCTCCATTGCCGCAGGGATAAGATCGATTTCACCTGATCCCAGGCCACAGACGGTTGCGGTGGGGGAAGTTGGGTAGATGCTCGCAAAAAAATGTTCTGCTGTTGGTGATACAAACCTTTTTTGCGTATCTGGCCGGAAAAGCCATTTTCCGTCGTCGCGCCAGGGCCAATCGCCGCGGCATACTCGACACCATGAACAGAGAACATGGTTATACCCTGATGGAAACCCTGGTAACGCTGACGTTAATGATGATCCTCAGCGTCGGCGGCCTGTACGGCTGGCAGCGCTGGCAGCAGCAGCAACGACTGTGGCAAACCGCCGCCCAGGTGCGGGATTTTCTGCTCTTTCTGCGCGATGACGCCAACGCGTACAACCGGGACCGTTTGCTTCGCATCGGCCAGGACGAGGCGGGCTGGTGCCTGAGTGCGCAGGGGGAAGGGGCGGACTGCACCGCCGGGTCGGCCTTCACGCTGCGTCCGCGCTGGCCGGGGATCACGCTGGTCGGTGTTACGCCTGGTCTGGGGTTTTATGGTCTGCGCAGCACCGCCTGGGCGGGGAATCTGCGGCTGCAGAGCGCGGCCGGCAGCTGGAGCATCGTGATCTCACACTGGGGGCGGATTCGTTTATGCCCCAGCGACAGCGCAGGGGGATGTCAGTGAACAGTCGCGGATTTTCCCTGGCGGAGGCGCTGATCGCCATGGCGATCGGCTCGCTGCTGCTGATGGGGGCCTGCCGCTTTCTGCCTGCCCTGCAGCGTCATATTCTGCGCCAGGGCGAACAGCTGGCCCTGGAGAACGAGCTGTGGCAGCGCGTGCATGCCCTGGGAAAACATCTGCAGCGCGCCGGGTACTGCCGGGGAGCGTGCGGCGAAGCCGGGCTGGAGCTAGCCGCCGGCGGCGAGTGTCTGATTGTGCGCTGGGATGCGAACAGCAACGGGAGATGGGAAACCTCCCCCGCGGCAGCGGCGGAGAGCACCGGCTTTCGCCTGCGCGACGGCGCGCTGGAGACCTTGCGCGGGGCCAGCGACTGCCGCGGCGGCGGATGGGAGAAAATCACCAACCCGGGCGCCATTGTGGTGACGCGCTTCTCGGTACAACGTCAGGTCACCCCGGGCTTTGCGCCGGAGCTGAGCGTGACGCTGGCGGCGCGCTCTGCCCGGCAGGCGGGGCTGGTGAGTGAGGTGGAGCAGCGAGTGACGGGGTATAACCTGTGATCCGCCAGCGAGGAATGTCGTCGCTGCTGATGGTGCTTCTGTTGCTGACTCTCGGCAGCCTGCTTCTTGAGGGGCTTAACCTGCAGCAGCGGGCGCTGCTGGCGCAAACCGCCAGCGAAACGCAGGCGATCCGCAATACGGCGATGGCCCATTCGGCGCTGCAGTGGGGAAAACAGCAAGTCTGGTCGGCGCAGGTGGCGCTGGCCTGTCGGGAGCAGACGCAGCAGGGCTGGCGCGCCTGTCTGCGTATCTTCGGCGACGGCTCACTGTTGCTCAGCAGCGCCAGCGGCGAGGTGCAGGTCTGGCAGTCCGGCGAGGTGCGCGGTGGGCAGGTGCGTTTTTCCGCCCACGGCTGGAGCGATTTTTGCCCGCTCAGGGAGGTGAGCTTATGTCAAATGCCCTGAAGCGTCAGCGGGGGTTTAGCCTGCCGGAGACCGTGCTGGCGATGGCGCTGATGGTGCTGACGGTCACCGCGCTGGGCGGCTATCAGCGCGGAATGGCGCAAGGAACTGTCCAGTTGAACCAGACCCGTCAACTGTGGCGCGACGCGTGGCGCTATAGCCAGCTCTCCGCGCCACCGTCGCCGGCACGCGGGCAGGTAAGCCGTATGCAGACATCGAGGCAAAGATGTGTCAGCATCACGGTAACGATCAGTATGCCCGTTGCAAAGCGGGTGCAGATGACCCGGCTGCATTGCCCGGTCAGCCAGTAGTCAGGAGCAATTATGTTAAGGGTATACCACTCAAACCGGCTGGATGTTCTCGAGGCGTTGATGGAGTTTATCGTCGAGCGCCAGCGGCTGGATGACCCTTTTCAGGCCGAAATGGTGCTGGTGCAGAGTACCGGCATGGCGCAGTGGCTGCAGATGACCCTGGCCTCGCGCTTCGGGATTGCCGCCAATATCGAGTTCCCGCTGCCGGCAAGCTTTATCTGGGATATGTTCGTGCGTGTTCTGAAAGATATTCCGGGCGAAAGCGCTTTCAGCAAGCAGAGCATGAGCTGGAAGCTGATGACCCTCCTGCCGCAGCACCTGGAGGAAGACGATTTTATCCTGCTTCGCCAGTATCTGAGCGATGACGGCGACAAGCGCAAGCTGTTTCAACTCGCCGCCCGGGTGGCAGACCTCTATGACCAGTACCTCGTCTATCGCCCGGAGTGGCTGATGCGCTGGGAGGCCGGCCAGCGGGTGGAAGGCCTCGGCGATGCCCAGCAGTGGCAGGCGCCGCTGTGGAAAGCGCTGGTGAGCTACACCGCCGAGCTGGGGCAGCCGCAGTGGCACCGCGCCAATCTCTACCAGCGTTTTATCAGTACCCTGGAAAAAGCGGAAGAACCGCCCGCCGGGCTGCCGTCGCGCGTCTTCATCTGCGGGATTTCCGCGCTGCCGCCGGTCTATCTGCAGGCGCTGCAGGCGTTGGGTAAGCATGTCGATGTCTATGTCTTGTTTACCAACCCCTGCCGCTACTACTGGGGAGATATTAAGGATCCGGCGTTTCTGGCGAAGCTGCTATCGCGTCAGCGGCGTCATCACCGCGAGGCGCGCGCGCTACCCCTGTTTCGCGACACCGAGCAGGCGCCGGGGTTGTTTAATGACGCCGGGGAACAGGATGTCGGCAACCCGTTGCTCGCCTCCTGGGGCAAACTGGGGCGCGACTATATCTACCTGCTGGCAGGGCTGGAGCGCTATGAGGAGCTGGACGCTTTTGTCGACATCGCCCCCGATAACCTGTTGCATAACCTGCAGTCGGATATCCTCGAACTGCGCAACGCGGCGGTGGCCGGGCAGAGCGCAGAGGCGTTCGCCCACAGTCGCGACAAACGTCCGCTGGCGCTGGATGACCGCAGTCTGAGCATACACGTCTGCCACAGTCCGCAGCGCGAAGTGGAGGTTCTGCACGATAGGCTACTGGCGATGCTGGAGGCAGATCCGACGCTCACACCGCGGGATATCATCGTCATGGTGGCGGATATCGACAGCTACAGCCCCTATATACAGGCGGTGTTTGGCGCTGCCAGCGGCGATCGCTGGCTGCCGTGGGCAATCTCCGACCGGCGCGCCCGCGAGTCACACCCGGTGCTGCAGGCGTTTATTACGCTGCTCTCGCTGCCGGACAGCCGCTTCGCCAGCGAAGATGTGCTGGCGCTGCTGGACGTCCCGGTGCTGGCGGCGCGCTTTAATATCACGGAAGAAGGGCTGCGCTACCTGCGCCAGTGGGTGAACGAGTCCGGCGTCCGCTGGGGAATGGATGACGACAACGTCCGCGAGCTGGATCTGCCGGCGACCGGGCAGCATACCTGGCGGTTCGGCCTCACCCGCATGCTGTTGGGCTACGCGATGGACAGCCGCGAGGGAGAATGGCAGTCGGTGCTGCCGTATGACGAATCCAGCGGTTTGATCGCCGAACTGGTGGGCAACCTCGCGTCGCTGCTGATGCAGCTTAATCTGTGGCGACGCGGCCTGGCCCAGCAGCGGCCGCTGGCGGAGTGGCTGCCGGTCTGTCGCGATCTGCTCAATGACTTTTTCCTGCCGGACAGTGAGACCGAAGCGGCGCTGGCGCTGATTGAGCAGCAGTGGCTGGCGGTTATTGATAGCGGTCTGGAGGCGCAGTATGGCGAGCAGGTGCCGCTGACGCTGCTGCGCGATGAGCTGGCCCAGCGCCTCGATCAGCAGCGGATCAGCCAGCGCTTTCTTGCCGGCCCGGTCAACATCTGCACCCTGATGCCGATGCGTTCGATTCCCTTTAAGGTGGTATGCCTGCTGGGGATGAATGACGGGGTTTATCCGCGCACGCTGCCGCCGCTGGGCTTTGATTTAATGAGTCAGAAGCCGCAGCGCGGCGACCGCAGCCGGCGCGATGATGACCGCTATCTGTTCCTCGAGGCGCTGATGTCCGCCGAACAGACGCTGTATATTAGCTATATCGGACGTTCGATCCAGGACAACAGCGAGCGCTTTCCTTCGGTGCTGGTGCAGGAGCTGGTGGATTACATTGGCCAGAGTCACTGTCTCGCTGGCGACGAGGAGCTTGATTGCGACGCCAGCGAGGCGCGGGTTAAAGCCCATATCACCCACCTGCATACACGCATGCCGTTCGACGTCGCTAATTTCCAGGAAGACGAGAACAAAAGCTACGCCCGCGAATGGCTGGCCGCCGCCGGCCAGCAAGGGGAAGCGCATAGCGACTTCATTCAGCCGCTCACCGCGCCGCCGATTGACAGCCTGCCGTTCGATCAGCTCTTACGCTTCTGGCAGCACCCGGTACGCGCGTTCTTTCAGCAGCGTTTGCGGGTCAATTTCCGCGCCGAAGAGGACGATATTCCAGACGACGAGCCCTTCACTCTTGAAGGGCTGAGCCGTTATCAACTGAATCAGCAACTGCTTAATACGCTTATCGAGGAGCAGGACGTCTCAGCCATGTTCCGCCGCTTTCGCGCCGCCGGCGAGCTGCCGTATGGCGCCTTTGGCGAGCTGGTCTGGGAGACGCAGCGCCTGGAGATGCAGGCCCTGGCCGAGCGGGTGATGGCCGAGCGCCAGCAGGCGCAGAGCATGGAGATCGATCTCCAGTGCGGCGGCGTGAACCTGACCGGCTGGCTGCAGCAGGTGCAGCCGGACGGTCTGCTGCGCTGGCGGCCTTCGCTGCTGAGCGTCTCCCAGGGGATGCAACTTTGGCTGGAACACCTTGTCTACTGTGCCAGCGGCGGCACCGGCGAGAGCCGGCTGTTTGTGCGGAAAGAGGGAGAGTGGCGCTTCCCGGCGCTGGCGCCCGCCGAGGCGCAGGCGTACCTTAATGCGCTGGTGGATGGCTATTTGCTGGGGATGTCGCAGCCGCTGCTGCTGCTGCCGGAAAGCGGTGGCGCCTGGCTGAAAGCCTGTTACGACACCGAAAAGGATGTCATCTTAATGGACGAAGAGACGCAGCAGAAAGCGCGGAGCAAATTCCTGCAGACCTACGAAGGTAACATGGTGGTCAGCGGGGAGGGCGCCGATATCTGGTATCAACGCCTGTGGCGTTCGCTGGAGCCGAAGCATTACGAAGAAATCATTGCCCAGACGCAGCGTTATCTGTTACCGCTATATCGTTACCATCGGTCCACACAAATTTAAATAGTATAAAAATTGCGCAGTGAATGGCGGTTCATTTAATATGCGCAACGTATCACGGACTGATGGACATAAAAGGCTGCACGCTGTGCAGCGCAAGTTTGTTAATGATGAGGTTCGTGAATGCCCCGCAGTTTATGGTTCAAGGTTTTTGTTGTGCTGGCCGCCCTCTGGGCGCCGTTTAGTCAGGCCGACACCGGATGGCAGCCGATTCAGGAGACGATCCGCAAAAGCGAAAAAGATACGCGTCAGTATCAGGCGATCCGCCTTGATAACGACATGGTCGTGCTGCTGGTTTCCGATCCGCAGGCGGTGAAATCGCTGTCGGCGCTGGTGGTGCCGGTGGGATCCCTGCAGGATCCGGCCGATCATCAGGGGCTGGCGCATTTTCTGGAACATATGACGCTGATGGGGTCGCAAAAATATCCCCAGCCTGACAGCCTTGCAGAGTTTCTTAAACTGCACGGCGGCAGCCATAACGCCAGCACCGCGCCTTACCGCACCGCGTTTTATCTCGAAGTGGAAAATGATGCGCTGGACGGGGCCGTAGATCGCCTGGCCGACGCTATCGCCGCGCCGCTGCTGGATAAAAAATATGCCGACCGCGAACGTAACGCGGTCAACGCCGAGCTGACGATGGCCCGGACGCGAGACGGGATGCGCATGGCCCAGGTCAGCGCGGAGACCATCAACCCGGCTCACCCGGCGGCCCACTTCTCCGGTGGCAACCTCGAGACGCTCAGCGATAAGCCCGGCAGCCCGGTACTTGATGCGCTGCATACCTTCCGCGATAGCTGGTACTCCGCCAACCTGATGAAAGCGGTGATCTACAGCAACAAGCCGTTGCCGGCGCTGGCGCGGATGGCTGCTGACACCTTTGGCCGCGTGCCGAATCGTCAGATCAGCAGGCCGGAAATTACCGTCCCGGTGGTCACGGATGCGCAAAAAGGCATCATTATTCACTATGTGCCGGCGATGCCGCGTAAAGTGCTGCGCGTCGAGTTTCGCATCGACAACAACAGCGATCGCTTCCGCAGTAAAACTGATGAGCTGGTCACCTATCTTATTGGCAACCGCAGCCCGGGTACGCTCTCTGACTGGCTGCAAAAGCAGGGGCTGGCGGAAGGGATCCGCGCCGATTCCGATCCGGTGGTAAACGGCAACAGCGGCGTACTGGCGATCTCTGCCACCCTCACCGATAAAGGCCTGGCGCACCGCGACGAAGTGACGGCGGCCATTTTCAGCTACCTCAACCTCCTGCGTACTCAGGGTATCGATAAACGGTACTTCGACGAACTGGCGCATGTGCTGGCGCTGGATTTCCGCTATCCGTCGATCAACCGCGACATGGACTACGTGGAATGGCTGGCGGATACCATGATCCGAGTGCCGGTCGAGCATGCGCTGGACGTAGTGAATATTGCCGACCAGTACGACCCGCAGGCGATCAAAGACCGGCTGGCGATGATGACCCCGCAGAACGCCCGTATCTGGTATATCAGTCCCCAGGAGCCGCATAACAAGACGGCCTATTTTGTCGATGCGCCGTATCAGGTGGATAAGATTAGCGAGCAGACCTTCGCTGACTGGCAGCAAAAATCACAGGCCATCAAGCTGCAGCTGCCGGTGCTCAACCCCTATATTCCGGATGATTTCACCCTCATCAAAAGTGATAAAGCCTGGCCGCATCCGCAGCTGATCCTTGATGAACCGACGCTGCGGGTGGTGTATGCCCCGAGCCAGTATTTTGCCAGCGAGCCGAAGGCGGACATCTCCCTGGTGCTGCGTAACCCCCAGGCGATGGACAGCGCTCGCCGGCAGGTGATGTTTGCCCTCAACGATTATCTCGCCGGCATCGCCCTCGACCAGCTCAGTAACCAGGCGGCGGTCGGCGGCATTTCGTTCTCCACCGGCGCTAATAACGGATTAATGGTTAATGCCAACGGCTATACCCAGCACCTTCCGGCGCTGTTCAGCGATTTGTTGCAGGGATACTTCAGCTATACGCCGACCGAGGAGCAGCTGGAGCAGGCCAAATCCTGGTATGCGCAGATGATGGACTCCGCCGAGAAAGGCAAAGCCTACGATCAGGCGATAATGCCGATCCAGATGGTCTCCCAGGTGCCGTACTTCCAGCGCGAAGTGCGCCGGGCGCTGCTGCCCTCCATCACCCTTAAAGAGGTGCTCGACTACCGCGCCAACCTGAAAACCAAGGGGCGTCCTGAACTGATGGTGATCGGCAATATGACCGCCGATGCCGCCACGACGCTGGCCCGCCAGATCCAGCAGCAGCTGGGCGCTGACGGCAACGAATGGTGCCGTAATAAAGACGTGGTGGTGAACCGGCAGCAGCTGGCGATCTTCAACAAAGCGGGCAACAGCACCGACTCTGCGCTGGCCGCGGTGTTCGCGCCGCCCAACGTGGATGAGTTCAGCAGCACCGCCGCCAGCACCCTGCTGGGGCAGATTATTCAGCCGTGGTTCTACAACCAGCTGCGTACTGAAGAGCAGCTCGGCTACGCGGTCTTTGCCTTCCCGATGAACGTGGGGCGCCAGTGGGGCATGGGCTTCCTGCTGCAGAGTAGCGATAAGCAGCCAGCCTTCCTCTGGCAGCGGTTCCAGGCCTTCTTCCCCACCGCGGAGGCGAAGCTGCGGGCGATGAAGCCGGAAGAGTTTGCCCAGCTCCAGCAGGCGGTGATAAGCCAGATGCTGCAGGCACCGCAGACGCTGGGCGATGAAGCCTCGAAACTGAGCAAAGATTTCGATCGCGGTAATATGCGTTTTGATTCACGTGATAAAGTAGTGGCTCAGATTAAACTGCTGACGCCGCAAAAACTTGCCGACTTCTTCCATCAGACGGTGGTGGATCCGCAGGGCATGACGATATTGTCCCAGATTTCCGGTAGCCAGAATGGCAAAGCGGACTATGCCCAGCCGAAAGGCGGCAAAGTGTGGGAAAACGTCAGCGCATTGCAGCAATCCTTACCCCTGATGCGAGAGAATGAATGACCGATACCGCTGAGTCTTTGGATCCCCTGCGCTTGCCCCTGATCGGCGAGCGCCTGATAGAAGCCTCTGCGGGCACCGGAAAAACCTTTACCATCGCCGCGCTATATCTGCGGCTGCTGTTGGGGCTGGGCGGTGAGGCCGCCTATCCCCGCGCCATCAGCGTTGAAGAGCTACTGGTGGTGACCTTTACCGAGGCGGCGACCGAAGAGCTGCGCGGGCGTATCCGCAGCAACATCCACGAACTGCGCATCGCCTGCCTGCGCGGCGAATCCGACAATCCGCTCTACAGCGCGTTGTTGGCGGAGATCGCTGATAAAGACGACGCTGCGAAGACGCTGCTGCTGGCTGAACGGCAGATGGACGAGGCGGCGGTATTCACCATCCACGGCTTTTGCCAACGGATGCTGAGCCTTAACGCCTTCGAGTCGGGCATGCTGTTCGAGCAGCAGCTGATCGAGGATGAATCCCGCCTGCGCTATCAGGCATGCGCCGATTTCTGGCGCCGCCACTGCTATCCCCTGACCCGTGATATCGCGGCGGTGATCCACGACGTCTGGAAAGGGCCGCGCGATCTGCTGAAGTCCCTTGACCGCTGGCTGCAGGGCGAAGCGCCGCAGCTTAAGTCGCCGCCAGCCCCCAACGAGACGCTGGCCGAACGCCATCAGCAGATCATCGCCCGCATTGACTCGCTCAAGCAGCAGTGGCGCGAGCAGGTGGGCGAGATCGAAAGCGTGCTGGAAAATTCCGGCCTTGACCGGCGGAAGTTTAATCGCGGCAACCAGGGCAAGTGGATGGAGAGAGTGAACGCCTGGGCGCAGGAAGAGACGTTGAGCTACCAGTTGCCCGACGCGCTGGAGAAATTTGCCCAGTCGTTTCTGCTCGAGCGCACCAAAGCCGGTGGCGAACCGCCAGTGCATCCCCTGTTTAGCGCCGTAGAGTCGCTGCTGGCCTCCTCGCTGACGCTCACCGATCTGGTACTGGCGAGAGCGATGGTCGAGATCCGCGATGCAGTCGCGCGCGAAAAGCGCCGCCGCGGCGAGCTGGGGTTTGACGATATGCTCAGCCGGCTTGACGAGGCGCTGCGCGGCGACAGCGGCGAGGCGCTGGCCAGCGCCATTCGCCAGCGTTTTCCGGTGGCGATGATCGATGAATTTCAGGACACCGACCCCCAGCAGTACCGGATTTTTCGCCGCATCTGGCGCCAGCAGCCGGAGACGGCGCTGCTGCTGATCGGCGATCCGAAGCAGGCCATCTACGCCTTTCGCGGCGCCGATATCTTTACCTATATGAAAGCGCGCGGCGACGTTGCCGCGCACTACACCCTTGATACCAACTGGCGCTCATCGCCGGGCATGGTGGGCAGCGTCAATCGGCTGTTCAGCCTCAGCGATAACCCCTTCATGTTCCGCGAGATCCCGTTTCTGCCGGTGAAGGCGGCGGCAAAGAATCAGGGCCTGCGCTTTACCGTGGATGCGGCGGACGTACCGGCGATGAACGTCTGGCTGATGCCCGGCGACACCGTCGGGTCTGGCGATTATCAGACCTTTATGGCGCAGCTCTGCGCCACGCAGATCCGCGACTGGCTGAGCGCCGGTCAGCAGGGGCGCGCGCTGCTGTGGCGCGGGGAAACCTCGCGCCCGGTGCAGGCTTCAGATATTACCGTGCTGGTGCGCAACCGGCTGGAGGCGGCGCAGGTGCGTGAAGCGCTGCAGACGCTGGGCATCCCCTCGGTCTACCTCTCCAACCGCGACAGCGTTTTTGAGACGCTGGAGGCCCAGGAGCTGCTCTGGCTGCTGCAGGCGGTGCTGGCCCCGGAGCGGGAAAATACCCTGCGCAGCGCGCTGGCGACCTCCATGTTTGGCCTGACCGCGCTGGATATTGAAAATCTGAACCAGGACGAGCAGGCGTGGGACGCGCTGGTAGAGGAGTTCAGCGAATACCGCCAGATCTGGCGGCAGCTCGGGGTGATGCCGATGCTGCGGGCGTTGATGACGGCCCGGCATATCGCCGAGAATCTGCTGGCGACGCGCGGCGGCGAGCGGCGCTTAACCGACATTCTGCATATTAGCGAATTGCTGCAGGAGGCGGCCAGCCAGCTGGAAAGCGAGCATGCCCTGGTGCGCTGGCTGGCGCAGCATATCGCCGAGCCGGACAGCAACGCCGCAAGCCAGCAGATGCGTCTCGAAAGCGATAAGCACCTGGTGCAAATTGTCACCATTCACAAGTCAAAAGGGCTGGAATACCCCCTGGTCTGGCTGCCGTTTATCGCCCGGTTTCGTAAACAGGACCAGGCGTTTTACCACGATCGCGAGACGTTCGCGGCGGTGCTGGATTTGGGCCAGGATGAGGCCAGCCTCGAGCTGGCGGAGGCGGAACGACTGGCGGAAGATCTGCGCCTGCTGTACGTCGCCCTGACCCGCGCGGTCTGGCACTGCAGCCTCGGCGTGGCGCCGCTCAGTAGCCGGAAATCCGGCAACAGCGATTTCCACCTCAGCGCGCTGGGGCGGCTGTTACAGGCGGGCGAAGCCATGGACGCCGCCGGGCTGACCGCGCAGCTGGCAGACTTCTGTCATGGCGATATTGCATTACAGAGACCGGGCGAGCTGGATCTCACCCCGTGGCAGGCGCCCGCGGCGACCATCCCCCCGCTGTCGGCGCGTGAGCTACAGCGCCGTATCGCCGACGACTGGCGGGTGACCAGCTACTCCGGGCTGCAGCAGCATGGTTTCAGCGGCGGGCAGGATCTGCTGCCGCGTCTGGATGTCGATGCCGCCGGCGTCGGTGAAGTGGTGGAAGAGCCGCAGTTGACTCCGCACCAGTTCCCGCGCGGCGCCGCGCCGGGGACCTTCCTGCACAGCTTGTTTGAGGAGCTGGACTTCACCCAGCCGGTGCCGGACGGATGGATGGCGGAGAAGCTGCAGCTGAGCGGGTTTGACGCGCAGTGGGCGCCGGTGCTGACCGACTGGCTGGGCGGCGTGCTGAAGACCCGCCTGCCGGGGCCGGATATCGCGCTCAATCAGCTTGCGGCGCGGGATAAACAGGTGGAGATGGCGTTTTACCTGCCCATCGCCCAGCTGCTGACGGCGGAGCGCCTTGACGCGCTTATCCGCCAGTACGATCCCCTTTCCGCCGACACGCCGCCGCTGGATTTCCGCCAGGTGCGCGGCATGCTGAAGGGCTTTATCGATCTGGTCTTCCGCCACGAAGGCCGCTATTACCTGCTGGATTACAAATCCAACTGGCTGGGGGAAGATCGCGAGGCCTATACCCGGCCGGCGATGGAGCAGGCGATGCGTGCCCACCGCTACGATCTACAGTATCAGCTGTATAGCCTGGCGCTGCACCGCTATCTGCGCCACCGGCTGGCCGATTATGACTATGACCGCCACTTCGGCGGCGTGATTTATCTTTTCCTGCGCGGCATGGACGGGCAGGAGGGGGGGCAGGGGATCTTCACCACCCGGCCGGTGAGACCGCTGATTGACGGTCTGGATCAGCTTTTTGCCGGAGAAACTCAGGAGGAGGCCTCATGACTTTCGAACAACTACTGCTGGCGGCGGTGGAGCAGCATCTGCTGCGGCCATTGGACGTCCAGTTTGCCCTGATGGTGGCGCAAAACGACCCGCCAGCGGTTAAGCTGGCGGCGGCCTTGCTGAGCCGCGATGCCGGCGAGGGGCACGTCTGCCTGCCGCTCTCGCGGTTGAGCGGTGACGAGGCGCTGAGCGGTAAAGCGGGGGAGATCCGCGATCGGTTGCTGGCCGAAGCTGGCGCGCCGGAGGACTGGCCCGGGCTACTGCTCGCTTCGTCGGCGGTGAGCTGCGGCGATGCTCCGGCGCCGATGATTTTGTGCGGCGACCGGCTCTATCTGAACCGGATGTGGCGCAACGAGCTGACCGTCGCCCGCTTCTTCAATGAAGCCAACCGGGTGCTGGAGATGGATGAAGCCCGGCTGGCGTCAACCCTGAATGCCCTGTTCCCTGCCACCGGCGAAACCGACTGGCAAAAAGTGGCCGCGGCGGTGGCGCTGACCCGCCGTATCTCGGTGATCTCCGGCGGTCCCGGGACCGGGAAGACCACCACCGTGGCTAAGCTTCTGGCGGCACTGATTCAGATCGAAGACAGCCCGCGCTGTCGTATTCGCCTGGCGGCACCGACGGGGAAAGCGGCGGCGCGCCTGACCGAATCGCTGGGCGCGGCATTAAGAAAGCTGCCGCTAACCGACGCGCAGAAAGCGTTAATACCCACCGAGGCCAGCACGCTGCATCGTCTGCTGGGCGCCCAGCCCGGCAGCCAGCGGATGCGCTATCACGCCGGCAACCCGCTGCATCTGGACGTGCTGGTGGTGGATGAGGCCTCGATGATTGACCTACCGATGATGTCGCGGCTCATCGACGCGCTGCCGGCCCACGGGCGGGTGATCTTCCTCGGCGATCGCGACCAGCTGGCCTCCGTGGAAGCGGGAGCGGTGTTGGGGGATATCTGCGCCTGGGCGAGTTCGGGCTATACCGCCGCGCGGGCGCAGGAGCTGACCCGGCTGACCGGTTCGCCGGTACCGGCGGGCGAGGGGGCTATCGCGGGCGCGCTGAGAGACAGTTTGTGCCTGTTGCAAAAGAGCTATCGCTTCGGCAGTCACTCCGGCATCGGGAGCCTGGCGCGGGCGGTGAACGCTGGCGCGCGCGCGGAGGTGAAGGCCACGCTGCGCCAGCCGTTTGACGATATCGCGCTTCATCCCCTCAGCACGACTGAAGAGTACGAAGCCATGCTCGGCGCGGCTCAGCAGGGCTATGAACGCTACCTGCAGCTGCGCCGCGAGCGGGCCGAACCGCAGGCCATGCTGGCCGCTTTCAGCGAATTCCAGCTGCTATGCGCGCTGCGCGAAGGGCCGTACGGCGTGAGCGGCGTCAATGAGCGGCTGGAGCAGCGGCTCAACCGCCAGCGGGCGATCGCCCTGCCGCGCCACTCCCGCTGGTATGACGGCCGACCGATCATGATATCGCGCAACGATAGCGCGCTGGGGCTGTTTAACGGCGATATCGGCATAGCGCTGGAGCGCAACGGCGAGCTGCGGGTGTGGTTCCTGATGCCCGACGGCGCCATCAAGTCGGTGCAGCCGAGCCGTCTGCCGGAGCATGATACCGCCTGGGCGATGACCGTGCATAAATCGCAGGGCTCGGAGTTCGAACATGCGGCGCTGATCCTGCCGGCGCGCAGCGTCCCGCTGGTGACCCGCGAACTGGTCTACACGGCGATCACCCGCGCGAAGAAGCGATTGTCGCTCTATGCCGACGAGCAGGTGCTCTCCCAGGCCATTGTGACGCGCACCGAGCGGCGCAGCGGCCTGGCGGAGATTTTCGCCGGGCGCGAAGCCCCCTGAGACGCCGGGTCCGGGCGATGGGAAAATGCTGCAGCCGTTGCCCGGACTGGCGGAAAAATCAGTAACTGAAGAACAGGGGGATAAGCCAGAGCGCCGATATCGAGTTCATGGCCAAAAAATACCACCCATAGCGCATGGGGAGTGATGTCGTTGAGAGATCGGCAATAACGATAATAGCCAGTGAAATTAGCAGATTGGCTATCGACATGACGATGAACAGCAACACCACCATCAGCCCGGCCGCCATGGCGCCGGATGAGGGGCCTCCGCTACCCGCCATCATCGTTATCAGCAACAGTGCCCAGGGATAGAGGGAGATGACCAGCACGATGTTTTTGATGTTTCTGATCACCCAGTTGGGCTGTTTTTTCGTCGTCATTATCTGTCCTTAGCGTAATGAAATATTTATCGTGTTTTTCACCTGAATCATCATGACGGTGGGGCCCTTAAGGCCATATGGCCAGCAGTACGAGCCACCATAGTGATATTGAATTCATCGCGAAAAAGCGCATTGCCGCGCCGCTGGCCAGCGGTGGGGTGGAACAGCGGGCACAAAAAATCACCAGCGAGGAGATGAGGAAATTAATGCCGGATGTCAGGGCCAGCAGAAATAATATCGCGATGGCGGCGCCGAGCGCGGCATAGCCATGCTGAGGATGACGCTGGTTATCCCAGAGCAGCAAAATCAACAGCAACCACGGATAGAGGGCGACCGCGGCGGTAATGAGGTTGATATGTCTGACCAGCCAGTTCGGTTTGGTTTCCATTCTTTCAGCGATCCTTGCAGGGCGGGGGGTGGCCGTGGCGCCAGTCGACATCCTGTCGACAGCCAATAGCATATCGGTGAGCCAGCGGGAAAGGAATGGCCTGCGCGGAAACCAGGAATTTAGCCCGCGTGTCGCAGATAAGCGCCGACGCGAACAGGGTGGAGACTGGCCCAGGATAAAGCGATAAGTGTCGCGCTATCCCGGGCCGTTAGGTAAAGAGGAGATGAACTTAAGCGAGGTCGGCCATCAGCACCTTCGACCGGCGCTGATAGTTATACATTTGCTTTTTACTCTCCGGCAGCAGGTCAATATCTACCGGCGTGAAGCCGCGCTCCTGGAACCAGTGGATACTGCGGGTGGTTAACACGAACAGCTTGCTCAGCCCCATCTGCCTGGCCTGAGCGGCAATACGCTCCAGCAGCACCTCTCCCCGCGACGAGCTCCGGTAATCCGGATGCACCGCCACGCAGGCCATTTCGCCGATCTTCTCTTCCGGGAAAGGATAGAGGGCGGCGCAAGCGATAGTGGTATTATCGCGCTGAATAATGGTGAATTTGTCGATCTCCATCTCCAGCTGTTCGCGGGAACGGCGTACCAGGATGCCCTGCTGCTCGAGCGGGCTTATCAGCTCAAGAATACCGCCGATATCATTGATGGTCGCCCGACGGATCTGCTCCGCGCTCTCCATGACGATCTGAGTGCCGATGCCGTCGCGTGAAAACAGCTCCTGCAGCAGCGCGCCATTTTCCTGATAGCTGATCAGGTGGCAGCGCCGTACGCCGCTGCGGCAGGCCTTCACCGCCCCGCGCAGGAAGCGCACGGTGCCGGAGTTGTAGTCTTCGTCTGCTTCCAGCTCTTCGACGCGGGCCTGCGCTTCATTAGGGAACAATTCGGAGACAATTTCCCCGGCCTGGTTGTAAACCCCTTGCGACGAACAGAAGCCGATCATCTTCTCCGCCTTCAGCTTGATGGCCAGCTGGGTAGCGATCTCTTCCGAAGTCAGGTTAAAGCTCTCGCCGGTGACCGACACCGCGACCGGCCCCATCAGGACAATGGCGCCGCTATCGAGCTGACGATGAATCGCCTCTTCGTCAATGCGGCGAATGCGTCCGCTGTGACAATAATCGACGCCGTCATCGACGCCTAGCGGTTGGGCAATGATAAAGTTGCCGCTGACGACGTTGATATGGGCTCCCTGCAACGGGGTGTTGTTGAGGCTCATCGACAGGCGGGCGGTGATCTCCAGCTGCAGCATCCCCGCCGCCTGCTTAACCAGCTCGAGCGTTTTGGCGTCAGTCACTCGCGTCTGCTTGTGATAGACCGGCTCGTGATGGTGCTCGGCGAGGTTAGCGTCAATCTGCGGGCGGGCGCCATAGACCACCACCAGGCGAATGCCCAGGCTATGCAATAATCCTATGTCATTGACAATATTTGAGAAATTTTCATGCTCAATGGCTTCGCCGCCCAGCATGATGACAAACGTTTTTCCCCGATGGGCATTAATATAGGGAACAGAATGGCGGAATCCTTCTACCAGTTCAGTGCGACGTTCCTTCACCATGACAAACCCTCAATGCATGATTATTCGTAATTATTGTATTTTTATTCTGTTTTGCTGTTAAACGCAAGCCCCAATTTTAGGCTAAGTCACGAAAAACATGTGACCCGGCGCAGGGTGTCAATGAATGTTTACCCTTTTATAGATGACAGGTTATATGCCTTTCGTTAAAGTTTCTGGTCAATCTGTTTGTTTTGGGTATAAATGCGTTTTTATTGCTTGGGAGTGGCATGTCGGGAAACAACTCTGGATTAAGCCGTCGCCGTTTATTGCAGGGGGCGGGCGCCATGTGGTTAATGAGCGTGAGCCCTGTCGGGCTGGCCGCCGCCGCGCGGGTGGTCGCTGTTCGCGTCTGGCCAGCATCGACCTATACCCGCGTTACGGTGGAATCGAATCATGTGCTGAAATACCGGCAGTTTGCCCTCAGTAATCCGGAACGAGTAGTGGTCGATCTGGAGGGGGTTAACCTGAACTCGGTACTGAAGGGCATGGGAGGGCAGATCCGCGCTGACGATCCCTTTATTAAGTCCGCCCGCGTGGGCCAGTTTGATCCGCAAACCGTGCGCATGGTCTTCGAACTCAAGCAGAATGTTAAGCCGCAGCTGTTTGCCCTCGCGCCGGTGGCCGGCTTTAAAGAGCGTCTGGTGATGGATCTCTATCCCTCCAACGCCACCGATGTTCAGGATCCGCTGCTGGCGCTGCTCGAGGATTACAACAAAGGCGATCTGGAGCGGCAGGTGCCGCCGGCGCAAAGCGGGCCGCAGCCGGGCAAAGCCGGGCGCGACCGACCGATTGTCATCATGCTCGATCCCGGGCACGGCGGCGAAGACTCCGGCGCCGTGGGGAAGTATCGCACCCGCGAAAAAGATGTGGTGCTACAGATCGCCCGTCGCCTGCGGGCGCTGATCGACAAAGAAGGCAATATGAAGGCCTATATGACCCGCAACGAAGACGTGTTTATCCCGTTGAAAGTGCGTGTCGCCAAGGCGCAGAAGCAGCGCGCCGACCTGTTCGTGTCGATTCACGCCGACGCCTTTACCAGCCGCCAGCCCAGCGGCTCTTCGGTGTTTGCCCTCTCCACCAAGGGGGCCACCAGTACCGCGGCAAAATATCTCGCCCAGACGCAGAACGCCTCCGATCTGATCGGTGGGGTCAGCAAGAGCGGTGACCGCTACGTCGACCACACCATGTTCGATATGGTGCAGTCCCTCACCATCGCCGACAGCCTCAAATTTGGCAAGGCGGTGCTGGAGAAAATGGGCAACATCAATAATCTGCACAAGAATCGGGTAGAGCAGGCGGGCTTTGCGGTGCTGAAGGCGCCTGATATCCCCTCCATTCTGGTGGAGACGGCGTTTATCAGTAACGTGGAAGAAGAGCGGAAACTGAAAACAGCCAAATTCCAGCAGGAGGTGGCCGAGTCGATCCTCGCCGGGATTAAAGCCTACTTCGCCGACGGCGCGACGCTGGCCCGCCGCGGATAACCACACAGGAAAGGGACATGGCCTTACTGAAAAGCGCCCATGGCGGTAACATCCGCGAGGCCGCCGCCCTGCTGGGCATAGCCCCCGGCGAGCTGCTGGATTTTAGCGCCAACATCAATCCGCTGGGGATGCCTGCCTCGCTCAGACAGGCGATCGTTGACAATCCAGGCTGCGCCGAACGCTACCCTGACGTCGAGTATCAGCAGCTGCACCTGGCGCTGGCTGCCCACCATCAGCTACCGGCGGCGCATATCCTCGCCGGCAACGGCGAAACTGAATCGATCTTCACCCTCGCTCACGGTCTTAAGCCGCGGCGGGCGATGATCGTCATTCCCGGTTTTGCGGAGTACCGGCGGGCGCTGCAGACGGTGGACTGCGAGGTGGTGGAGTATGCCCTGCGGGAGTGCGATGGCTGGCAGCTGACTGACGCCATCCTCGATGCCCTGACTCCGGCGCTGGACTGCCTGTTTCTTTGCACCCCGAACAACCCCACCGGCCTGCTGCCGGAGCGGGGCCTGCTGGAAGCCATTGCGCAGCGCTGCCGGGCCCTGAATATCAGCCTGATCCTCGATGAGGCCTTTCTTGATTTTATGCCCGACCAGCCGGGATTTATTCCCCTGCTGGCGCAGTACCCGCACGTCTGGGTTCTGCGCTCGCTGACCAAATTTTATGCTATTCCGGGGCTGCGTCTCGGCTATCTGCTCAACGCTGACGCGCAGGCAGTGGCCCGACTGCGCGAGCGACAAATGCCGTGGTCCATTAATGCCTATGCCGCCCTGGCCGGGGAAATTATTCTCCAGGATCGGGCGTATCAGCGGGCCACCTGGCAGTGGCTGCAGGAGGAGGGAGCGCGTTTCTATGCGCAGCTGCAGGAGATGGCCGGGCTGACCGTGTGGCCCGGGCGTGCTAACTACCTGTTCTTGCGCTGCGACAGACCCGATCTTGACCTGCAATATGCCATGCTGCGCCAGCACGTGCTGATCCGCAGCTGCGCCAACTACCCGGGGCTGGATAGCCGCTATTTCCGGGTGGCGATCCGCAGCGCCGAGGAAAACGACCAGCTGCTGGCGGCGCTGCGCCGGGCGCTGGCCTGAGGCCTACTGCAGGGTGACGCCCCCGGGCACCATCGCCAACAGATGCTGCTGCGGCCAGTGGGCGGCGATGTCGCTGTCTGCCAGCCGCCATTGCAGAAATTCGACGTCATGACGACGGCGGTCCAGCAGCAGGCCGACGACGCTGCCGCTGTGCGCGACGTTGAGGCCATAGAGCCCTGCGTTTTCCACCAGGTCCAGCAGTACGTCAAATCCCGGCTTAGGCAACAGCTGCTGGCTGGCAATGGCGCTGATGGTTGCTGCTTCGCCCAGCAGCTGCGGGTTGCCGCAGTGGCAGGCCTGCTGCACTTTCTCCCACGCCAGCTGCAGCCGGGAGGCGTTTGCCAACAGGCCCGGCTCGCGCGGTAGCTGGTGATAGTCGGTGGTGCGCAGCGTCAGCGGGCTCTCCAGCACTAACAGGTCGAGCGCCGGCGGAGGGGGACAGGCGATTTGCGTGGCGGCGGTATTATGATCGAACAGTGTCAGCTGGCGAAACAGGGTGCTGTCGGTAGGCTCCAGCGCGACGCACAGGCGCGCCAGCGTCGGCTCATCCAGTAGATGGCCCAGATGATGGGCGGTGGCGACGGCGGTGGCAGCGATATCGGCGGTGCTGCTGGCCATCCCTTTGGCCACCGGGATCGTTGAGTGCAGGGTGATGCGGATCTGCTGGCTCAGCGCTGGAGGATAGCCCCAGTGGGCCAGCAGCTGGTCGACCATCGCCCGCGACAGCGGCCGCTCGTCTTTTCGTGGCACCCCGGTCTCGACCTCGACGGTGCTGTACCAGTCCACCGGACAGGAGACCAGCTTTTCGCTGCCGAGGATCCAGCCCTGGATAAGTTCTCCGCACGAGGCGGGACATTGTGCAACAGCCACGTTTTCACCTTTCCGCTTACCTTCGCCAGGGCGCATAGTGGCATGGCGGCCCGCCGGTTACCATGATTCTCCGCAAGAGGAGGTGCGTCGTTTATGCCGACACCGCCAGCTCGCGCGCCTGCGGCAATGCAAGACGCATGACGTCGCGGGCAATCATTAGCTCTTCATTGGTGTTGATCACCGCCACTTTGACCAGCGCATTATCCGCCTGAATAAAGGTCGTGCTCCGCTGGTTTTTCTCGTCGTCCAGCGCGAGGCCGAGAAAGTGCAAATTGCGGCAGATCGTCGCCCGCGCCCGGGCGGAATTCTCGCCTATGCCGCCGGTAAAAATCAGCGCGTCCAGACCCCCCATCTGCATGATATAGCTGCCGATAGTCGCGCGAATGCGTTCGGCAAACAGCGACAGCGCCAGAGCCGCCCGTTCGTTGCCGGCGTCAGCTGCCTGTTCGACGTCGCGGTAATCAGAGGATACACCGGAGACGCCAAGCAGCCCGGATTCATTATTCAGCAACTGGCTGAGCTGCTGGGCGGATTTCCCTTCTTTCTCCACCAGCCAGGGAAGAATCGACGGGTCGATATCGCCGCTGCGGGTGCCCATCATCACCCCGGACTGCGGGGTAAAGCCCATTGAGGTATTCACCGACTGCCCGCCTTTGATGGCGCAGACGCTACAGCCATTGCCCAGATGGCAGCTTACTACCCGCAGGGCGCTCAGCGGTACGCCCAGCTTTTCCGCCAGCGCGCTGCTGACATAGTGATGGCTGGTACCGTGAAAACCGTAGCGGCGAATGCCCAGCTCGGCGTAATAGCGCCAGGGGAGGGGATAGAGCCAGGCCTCCGGCGCCAGGGTCTGGTGAAAGGCGGTATCAAAAACTGCCACCGCCGGTACCGCGGGTAACAGCTGGCGAAAAAGACGAATGCCCAGCGCATTGACCGGGTTATGCAACGGCGCCAGCTCCGCCAGGCGCTCGATCTCCCGCAGGGTATCGTCGCAGACCAGCGCGGCGTCTTTGAAGCGTTCGCCGCCGTGGGCGACGCGGTGGCCAACGCCGTCGATCTCCTGCAGGCTGCTCAGGATCCCGCGGCCGGTCAGCGCCTCCAGCAGCAGGGTCACTGCCTCATGGTGATCAGCGATGGGCAGCGTCTCCTGCCATTTCTGTGCCGACGTTTTCAGCGTGAAGCGGGCCTCGGGCAGGCCGATACGTTCGATCAACCCCTGACAGAGCAACGCCCCCTGCGGCATGTTAAGCAGCTGAAACTTCAGGGAGGAGCTGCCGGCGTTAATCGCCATGATTTTATAGGTCATTGATATTCCTCTGTATTCAGGCAGGCGAACAGGTCATCAAGCCCGTCGCCGGTTAACGCGCTGGTGATAAAGATATGTCCGGCGCCCGCCGCGTCGAGCCATGCCCGGACCTGTTGCAGACGGGGCGGGGCGGCCAAATCGGCTTTGGTGATCACCCCGATGACCGGGCGGTTCATCGGGGCGGTAAACCCCGGAGAAAAAGGTGACCAGGGCGCATCGGCATTCAGTACCAGCGCGATGACATCGGCCTCGCAGGCGCTGGTTAACAGCGCGCTGTACAGGCAGCGATTTTCCAGATATTCCCCGGGGGTATCGATGGTGGTCGGCGTCCAGACGATGGCCTGCGTTTTCTGATAACGCAGCGTTTCGCCACGCAATACCTGGGTCAACGAGGTTTTGCCGCACTGGCTGGGTCCGATAAGCATCAGGCGTTTTATGGGCTCAGGTCCGGGTAATTGGGCAAGCGGTGAAGCGCATCAGCTCACCGAGGGTGCGTGTGACCTGCCTGAGCGCGTACTCCACGGCGGAGACATCGCCGGTCAACACCACCGCGCCGGTGAAGCGATCGAGAAAGCCGATCTCCACCGCGCCGGATTTGGTGGCGATGTCGCAGGCGATAATCGATGCTTCACTGGGGGTAATGGTAAGAATGCCGATGGCGGAGACCGCGTCCGGCAGACCCAGCTTTTTGAACAGATCTTTGCCAGGATTGGCAATGAGATGCGCCAGAGTGACCTGTTTGCCCGGGACATACTCCTGGATCATGCGTTCGGTAGGGGTTTGCGGTTCCATTATCCCTCCATCAGCTGTTGCCACAGCGCATCGTGCGGTCGCGGGATCACTGCCCGGTAAACCAGTAATCCTTTCTCGCCTGCGCTGTCGCTGGCCACCGTGACGGCGTTGTCGACATCGGCGATATCACCCGCCACCACCATGTAGCATTTGCCGCCGATACCAAACGCCATATGGACCCGCACCAGGGTGACGTTGGCGGCTTTCACCGCGCGGTCGGCGGCGCTGATGCACGCCGCTACGCTCCAGGTTTCGACGATCCCCGCCGCCTGTCGCTGCTCGACCACGTTGAGACCGCTGATCGCCGGTAGGATGCTGGGGTGAATGTTGGCCAGCACCAGGCTGTCCACCAGCATTTCCCCGGCGCGCGCGGTGCCGGCGGCGATTGCCTGCTGCACGGCGCCGACGTCGCCGCCGAGCATCAGCAGGAATTTCCCGGGGCAAAGGGTTCTGCAGAGCAGGAGCTGTACGTTCGCGCTTTTCAGCATGACGTCGCCCAGCTCCATCCCCCTGGCGATGCTGGTCAGTTCTAAAATTCCGATAGCCTGGGTCATGATTAACCTCTTACAAGCGTAATGAACCTCTTACAAGCGTAATGGCCTGCTCCGTGATGGCGGAGACCAGGCCGTCAATACTGGCGTGTACCGGCGCGCCGAGGGCGTCGGCAGGGATATCTGCCAGCAGCTGGCCACGCGTCACCTGCTCTCCCGGCGCGACGCAGGGCACGGCGCTGATGCCGATATGCTGGCGCAGGGGCAGGGTGACGCAGGTCACCCCCGGTTCCACCGCCGTCAGCGGCGCCTCCTGATACCAGGGATCAAGCCCCAGTTTGCTGATGAGCCGCTTGACCGGCACCAGCCGATGCTTCGCCATCTCGTCCGCCGGTCGCAGCGGCCCGTCGTAGCGCAGATTTTTCGCCCTCAGCTCACGTTTCAGCAGACGGTTGATGCGCATGGGGGAAATACCCACCGGGCAGGCGACGCTCTCGCAAACGTTGCACTCCGAACAGGTCAGGGCGCTGAGCAGCAGCGACGGGGTGGCCGCCTGGCGATAGTTCACCGCCCGTACCAGCAGATGAGGGGAAAGCTCATGGCCGATCAGGTGCCGGGGGCATAAATCTGTGCATAAACGGCACTGTTCACAGACAGTGCGGGCGATGGCGAGCAGCGTTCTCTCATCCTGCCGCCGTCGCTGGATCAATGGATGGTTGCCCGGGAGCACCAGCAGGCCGCCGGTGGTTTTGGTGACCGGTGTCTCGAGGGAGGTAATAAGCGAGCCCATCATCGGCCCGCCGTTGATAAACCCCGGATCGTCAACCGTCGCGCCACCGGCCAGATCCAGCACCTCGTGCAGCGACATGCCCAGCGGTACGGTCAGCGTCAGCGGACGGGCGACGGCGCCATTGACGGTCAACGTCCGGCGAGTTACCGGATAGCCTTGCTCTACGGCTCTGGCGATATTGAGTACTGTCTGCACGTTATTGACCACCACGCCGACGCTGACCGGCAGTGCGGCAGGCGGTACGCGGCGTCCCGTCGCCAGCCAGATAGTGAGCACCTCATCCCCGGCCGGATAGACGTCAGGCAGAATATGCAGCCGGGCCCATCCCGGGAGTCGCGGGGTTAAGGCCGCAATCGCCGCAGCATATTTCGCCTTCAGGGCAATGATCCCTTCCCGGGCACCGGTGGCGGTCATTGCGTAACCCAGGCCGCGAATCAGTCGGTCAGCCTGCTGCGCCATCAGCTGTTGATCAACCTTCAGCATCGGTTCGCATTCGGCGGCGTTCACCAGCACGGTGTCCACCAGGGCCTGCAGTTTGATGTGGGTCGGAAAGCCTGCGCCACCGGCTCCCACGACGCCGGCAGCCCGGACGCGCTCGCGGATCTCCGCCGCGTCCATGTCTGGTAGTGGCACTATCGTTTCCCTCATTGCAGGCTCTCCAGCAGTTGCGCAATGGCCGCGCCATCGGCCGGGCGCGGGTTGGTGCGCAGGGTGGCGTCGGCCAGCGCGGCCGGCACCATGGCGGGAATTCGCGATAAGAACAGGGGATATTTTTCCTGCAAGGCGCCCTTGAGGGTGGGAATGGCACACTGCTGTTTCAGCGTTTCCACCGCGGCAATCAGCGCCTGGACAGCCTCCTGCTCGCCAGCTTCGGGCGGGCAGAAGCGGCAGGCCCTGGCCAGGCGCGCATAGCGCTTCGCCGCTCGCGGCTCGCCGGCGTTGAAGCGGATCACCGAGGTCAGCAGCAGCGCGTTGGCCAGGCCATGGGGGAGGTGAAACTGGCCGCCAAGCTGATGGGCGATCGCATGATTGAGCCCAAGGCCAGCCTGGCTAAAGGCCATGCCGGCAAGGGTTGAGGCATTGTGCATTTTACTGCGGGTCGCGACGCAGTCGCCCTGGCGAACCGCAACGGGCAGGGCGCGAAACACCAGCCTGGCGGCCTTTTCCGCCAGCGCATCGGTAAAATCGGTGGCCTGCGGCGAGACCCATGCCTCAAGCGCGTGGGTTAGCACGTCCAGCCCGGTATGGGCTGTGATCGTGGGCGGTACGCTGACCACCAGCGTCGGGTCGATGATCGCCATGTCGGGACAGAGCGCCTCATGGAACAGCGGGTACTTGATCCCTTTTTCCGGGTCGCTGATGACGCAGGCGCTGGTCACTTCCGAACCGGTACCGCTGGTGGTGGGGATCGCCACGCAGGTGTCGACAGGCAGCCCGCCCTGTTGACTGAACCAGACGATAGCCTTGGCGGCATCCATCGCCGAGCCGCCGCCGAAGCCGATCACCACCTGCGGACGCAGGGCCTGCATCTGCGCTATCCCTTTCGCTACGGTATGAATGGTCGGATCCGGCGTAATATCGCTGAACACGCTGATGCGGTTGCTGGCGGGCAGCGCGGCGCGCAGCCGGTCAAGCAGCGGTGAGCGAGCCAGGAAGCCGTCGCAGACGATCCAGATATGCTGATGGCTAAAGCGCTGCAGCGCGGCCAGGCTGCCCGGGCCGCTGTAGAGGCGCGTTTGCAGAGAAAAGGTGTGCATGGCGCCCCCGGTTAGCGAATGGAAAAACCGTTGGTCAACACGCAGCGCCGCAGGCGGGCGAACGTCCGCGCGGAGGTGGTGCCTTCCCCGGTTGGCGTGGCGATGGTGAAGGTGGTAAACCCTTCGCCACCAACGCCGATTCCCGCGTAAGACGGGCCATTTTTGACAAAGATGGAGGTCTGTAGCGTGCGTGCCGCCAGATTGAGTCGCGAGACGTTCTGTGAGTGCATGATGGCGGTGTGGTGCAGACCCTCCTCAACGCGCAGGGCTAGCGCCAGGGCGCTGTCAAAGTCGACGACCCTGACGATCGGCAGCACCGGCATCAGCTGCTCGCAGGTTACCCAGGGGTCGTTCGCCTCCACCTCGGCTATCAGCAGGCGAGGGGGGCGAGGCGGAACGGCGAGACCCGCCGCCGCCAGCAGCGCAGCCGGGCTTTTACCGACCAGTTTTTTATTCGCCGCGCCGTCCGGCAGGCAGACGGCACGCAGGGTATCGGCCTCCTGTCGGCTCAACAGCAGCGCGTCAAAATCCTGCATCTGCTGGATCAGGCGGTCAGCGACGGAGGCGACGACGATCAGGCTTTTTTCGGCGATACAGGGCAGGTTGTAATCGAAGGCGGCGCCGCTGATGATATCTTCGGCGGCTTTGACGAGATCGGCCGTTTCATCAACGATGCACGGTGGATTGCCGGCGCCAGCGCCGATCACTTTTTTACCGCTTTTCATACCCATTGCCACAATGCCAGGGCCGCCGGTGATAGCCAGAACGGCAATCAGCGGGTGGGACATCATTTGCTGGGTGGCTTCAAAGGTCGGCTCGGCAACGGTCACCACCAGGTTACGGATCCCGCTGCAGCGGTAGGCGATCTCTTCGATCCTGGCGATAAGCTTCAACGAGACCTTTTTCGCGCCGGGATGGGGGCTGAAATAGACGCTGTTACCCGCCGCCAGCATGCTGATACTGTTGTTGATAATGGTTTCCGTTGGGTTGGTGCTGGGCGCCACGGCGCCAATAACCCCGAACGGCGAGTACTCAAACAGCACCATCCCGCCATCGCCGGTGAGGGCGCTGGTAGTGAGATCCTCTATGCCCGGCGTGTTTTCAAGAGCGGCTTTATTTTTCAGATGCTTATCTTCTTTGTTGCCCATGCCGGTTTCCGTGGCGCTCTCCTCCGCCAGCGTTGCCAGCTCGGGGGCCAGCGTCTCCCGCAGGGCGCTGATAATGGCGCTGCGGGTTTTTAGCGGACACTGCTGATAGCGGAGAAAAGCCTGATGAGCGGCGTCGATGGCGCAGCCGACGTCGCGAAAAATGCCCTGCTCTTGCTGAGGGGCAGGGGGCGTCGGCGCGAGCTTTTCACTGAGGATGGTGCGGATAAGGGTTTCCAGTTCTGCTGTATTCATTGATGTGTTCTCACGTTAATGGCCGCCATGGCAGCCTGTGCAATAGCCATATCCTGCTCGACGCTGCCGCCGCTAATCCCGAGGCCGGCTATTAGCTGGCCATCGCGCCACAGCGGATATCCGCCGCCAAAGGTGACGACTTTGCCCAGCAGATGGCTCTCCAGACCGTACAGCGCAGCGCCTGGTTGTACGGTTGTCGCGAGCTCGTGGGTGGCGGTTTTCATGGCGACGGCGGTCCAGGCTTTTTTCGGCGCCAGCTCGCTGCTGACCAGCAGCGCATCGGGCATTCGCCAGGTCACGGTTTCGGTGCCATGTGCGTCAACGATGCTGATTACTACCGGCACCTGTAGTTGGCGGGCGTGTTCGATGGCCTGCCGTATGAGCTGATGCAGCTCGTGAAAGGAGAGCGACCCGGCCTGGGCTTCGGGCGCGTCGGGCGAAGGCGACCCGCTGACGGTCAGATAGCGGGCCGCGATCTCCGTAACAAGGCGGCGCTGGTGATCGGCATGATCCTCGCCGCGCGCCAGCGCATACAAACAGTCTGATAGCCGGTTGAGATAGCGAAGCAGTATCTGACGGATAGTGACCTCTGCCGCCAGCTCGACCAGCCGGCGCTCCGCTCGTCTGGCAACGGTGCGGGCCAGGTGCAAGCGACTGGCGGCTTCACAGCGTCCGGGCAACACAAACTGGTGCAGCGCCGGCACGCGGGCCATCTCGCGATCGATGGTCTGCTCCAGCAGGGCAATTTCTTCGCTGCTGATATAGCGCTGGCCGGGTGATGGCTGTTCGCTGTCGCTGGCGAGCTCCGCGCTGAACCAGAAAATGTGCTGCTGCAGGGCTTCGAGCAGGGTGCGCTGTTCCTCTTCAGCGACGGCGCAGACGCACAGGCTCAGTATGGCGTTCAGTTCATCCAGGGTGCCGTAGGCTTCGACGCGCGGATGCGTCTTGCTGACCCGCTGGCCGGTAAAGAGTGATGTACTGCCGGCATCGCCGGTTCGGGTATAGATAGCCACAGGCGCCCCCTTAGCGTGAAAGTGAGTCAACAATGCCCACGACGGCAAGATCGATGGCCTCATTCGGGCCGCTGAAGACGTGGCGTGCACTCGAGCCGCTGCAGAGCAGCACCAGCTCGCCGACGCCAGCGCCAACCGAATCTACCGCCACTTCATCGCCGCTCGTGGGGAGAATCGGACGATCGTCGTCCGCGCTTACCCGGCGAACCAGCAGCAGTTTTTTGCCGTTCAGAGAGGGGGACTTTTGCGTCGAGACGACGGCGCCGGTCACGCGTGCCAGATGCATAGTTCACTCCTGCTTAATCAATTGAACATGCCGCGCGACGGCCGCTTCGCGGGCGAGGGCGGTGATAATGGGGCGGCGACGCAGCACCAGATAACCTCCGTGGAGGCGGGCTACATCGGCGTAGGTGAGCACCGACGCGGCGTGAAGCCTGACGGGCTGGCCAAGCGGGTCGCTGAACGTCAGCGGCAAGCGGGCGAGTTTTTTTACCGCCAGCGCGGGGAGCAGCGCGGGAAGCAGCGTTAACTGTACCCGAACGCCCCAGGCCATCGCCTCGTGCAGTGCGCACCCGGCGGCCGCCAGCGCACGCTGGCCGGTAAGCTGTTCCAATAGCGGTAAATCCACTTGCACGATGCGTAGCGAAGCGTGCTGGCACAGCAGGCTGCGGATATCCGCTTCGCCGAGCTGGGCCACGCTGAGCGTGGCCGTACTCAGGGCGCGACGGCGCAGGCGGGCGGCGACCTCCTCGACGATACGCTGCAGCATCGCGTGGTTCATGGCTTCGTCACCAGCGTAGCCCAGGCCTGCGCAGCGTCAGCGCCTGCAGCATTGGCTTCGTCAGTATCGATATGCATTTCAAGACGCATATCCGGAGCTACGCGGACCGCTACGTTGTCGAAGATAAGCCGCCTGTCGCTGCCTTCGATCGCCACCGCAACGCTATCACCATGGGCGACGCGCAGGATCAACGCATCAAGTGGCGACATATGAATATGTCGCTGGGCAACAATCGTCCCGCAGCTCAGCTCCAGTTCGGCAAAGGGGCTTATCAGGCGGATCCCCGGTGTGTCCTGCAGATTGCCGGACATGCGCAGCGGCGCGGCGATACCGAGAGTCCGGGCGTCGGTGCGTGAGATTTCCACCTGGCTGGTCTGGCGCAAAGGGCCGAGCAGGCGCACGTTATTTAATCGCCCTTTGGGGCCAACCAAAGTCACCGTCTGCTCTGCAGCATATTGTCCCGGCTGCAGCAGCGCTTTTTTCGGCTGGATGGGCTGCGCGGGAAAAAGCCTGGCGTAGTCCGCAGCCGCTAAATGGATATGACGACTGGAGATACCGATTGGAATGGGACGCTGACGCATCTCATCCAGCACTTTGTTGACTGTCGAAGCCAGCTGTTGTTTATCCATTACGCGTCACCTCGTTTACCGGCGTGCAGGCACTGCGAGCGGGGATCGCCTTTTTGTCGTGGGCAGTGTGGGTCCAGGCACAGGTTGCAGGTCACTCGCTCCGTAGAGTGGGAGGGGGGGTCTGTGGGGGCCGTGTTCTCCCCCGTCACGGCGACGTCAGGCGCTGGTGAAGGCGCCTGGACGCGAGCTGGCAGCAGGCCTGCACCGGGCCTGGCGATAACTTTCTGCGCTACCAGCCCCTGCTGCCGTTCGGCGAGTTCGGCCCCGGTCATCACCGCCGCCTGGACAGAGGCCACATCACCGGCGATCTTCACCACCATCCAGCCGGAACCGTTGGTCTTTTCCAGGGCGAGCAGCGTGATGGCGGCCGCTTTCGCCATAGCGTCGGCGCAGGTGATGGCCAGGGCCAGACCGCTGACCTCAAGTAATCCCAGTGATTGCTTCACGCGGTGCTCCTTTTTTGAGGGTCAGACAGATTTCGGCAGAATGGCCTCAACATCGCTATGCGGGCGCGGGATCACATGGCTGGACTTGACCTCGCCGACCACGCTGGCCGCCGCGCTGCCGGCGTCAACGGCGGCTTTGACCGCGCCGACGTCGCCGCGGACCATCACGGTAATCAGCCCGGAGCCAATTTTTTCGTAACCAATCAACTGCACGTTGGCGGATTTCACCATTGCATCAGCGGCTTCAATGGCGCCAACCAGGCCTTTTGTTTCAACCAGTCCTAGTGCGTTATTCATACTGCGTTCTCCTGTGGATTAAGCATTGCGATCCCGAAATGGGATCCCTTTGACGAGACGAGCCGCATTGTTGCCAGTGTTACGTCGGGCCAGCCTGTCCTGGTGATACATCAGCGAAAACAGTGGCGCTGATGCGGGTAAATTTTTGTAGTGCACGATGAGCTGTTCCCGGTCGCAGGCGATGCCCACCTGCAGCGGCGAACGCTGTGCCGCCTGCCAGGCGTGATGGACAAGATCGCCCCCGGTCTGCGGCTGCAGAACAAAAGGTATGCCTTCCTCTTCAATGCCCAGCAGGACATCGCGCCACTGTTCGCTGCATTCGTCAGTGACGGCAATGACGATGGCGGGGGCGACTACGCTACTCTCCATGCGTGCCTCCTTTTTGCCATGAAAGGAGTAATCCGCTGGCGACCGCATTGCGCGGGCCTTCACAGCCGCGGATGTTGCCGCGCCCGGCAACCAGCCGGTAGTGCGCCAGCGCGTCGGTGACCAGCTGGGGGATCTCGAAATCGAGGGACGAGCCGCCCACCAGCACCACGAACGGGATGTCGCGAATGTTGCCGGTAGGGCTCACCTGGCGTAACGCTCGCAGGGCGTTGGTGACGAAGACGCGTGATTTGGCGCTACGACGAATGGCGCGCACTTTCTCCAGCGGCAGATCGCCAGGCAGGGGAACCAGTTCATCCGGTTTCACCACGCAGACGCGGGCAAATACCGCCGGTGGTAAGGCCGACGGAAAAAACTGGACGCTGCCGTCTTCATGACGCAGATGAAACAGGCTTTCAACTTTTGCCAGCGGATATTTTTTGATCTCTTCCGCCAGGTAGCGGTCCTCAAGCCCCAGCTCGCGGGCGATGATCATCGTGACCATATCGCCGGCACCGGCCAGGTGGGTGGCGCTGATCTCTCCCTGCGCATTGATAATGGAGGCGTCGGTCGACCCGGCGCCCAGATCGAGGATCGCCAGCGGGCGCGTGGTGCCGGGAGTAGTGAGCGCCCCAAGAATGGCCGCCTCCGCTTCCGCGCCGCCCACCTGAACCGCGATCTGCAGCTTGTGTTCAATTTCACGGGCGATGAGGGCCATCTGCAGGCGATCCGACTTGACCATCGAGGCGATACCCACCGCTTGCTCCAGCGAGAACTCCCCCGCAAGACCGCCGGTCACGCTGACCGGTACCGCCGTATCAACGGCCAGCAGATCCTGAATGCGGATCTCCTGAGCTGGCTTATTGGTAAGCTCCGCCATGGTCTGGCGCACGTGCTCAAGCATGCCGCCGATATTAGTGCCCGCTTCTCCCGCGACGTTGTCCAGTTTGCCGCAGCCGTCAACCGCCTTCATGATGGCTTCCGCCCCGGCGGCCACATCAACCTGTACGCTGCGGCCCTGAGCGATGAGCAGCAGATTACCTGCCGGAATAGTGCGGGCCTTGACGTCGCCGGAGGGGGTTTTCACCACCACGGCCGAGCGGTTGCCAATCAGCGCCCGCGCCATTGGCACGATATTTTTGGTCTCCTCGGCGTTGAGATCGAAAACGGTCGCAATACCGTAGGGGTTGGAGAGCGTTTCGATGATCTTACCGGGTAAAGCGACCTCGACGGCCGCCAGCATGCCAAGTGGAATCCGGTCGATATGCTGAACTTCGTCGATCACCGGCAGCGGTTGCTGTAGCCGGTTATTGACCAGCACGCCGTCATCCTGCTGCAAAATAATGCCGGTTATCTGATAGCCCGCTGCCGTTGCCGCATTGACCATCGCGGCGACATCGGCAAAGTCAAAGGCCGAGGAGACCACCAGAATATAGGGCGTGTCCGCGGAGCAGGACAGCAGCGCCTCTGGTGTGATGGTGATGCCGACCCCCAGCCCGACGCCGCCGGGTGTCTTCGGGTTATGGCCGATCATAGTGGACTCGGTGATGATGGTTTCCGTAATGGTCTCCATCGCCACATCGCCAATGACCGGCGTGGCTTCGTTAATGCGAATAAGCGAGATATCGCTGACCTGAATGCCGGCCGCTTTTGCCGCCTGCGTTAGCGCCTCCTGAATACCGAACACATTACGTAATGTGCCTTTAATACCGGTGGTTTCAGCCAGCGCGCTGTGGCGGATGTTCAGCACACCTGCGTCATCGACCGTCGCCAGGGCGACCTCTGTCGATGAGTTGCCAATATCAATGCCAGCGATATAGCGCATGCTTGCCCCCTGTTAATCGTCGCCTTTCAGTTTTTTACGCTCGACGTACAGCCCGGCCGCTTCCCGAACAAAGGCGGCACAGAGTCGAGCCTGGTAGCGCTGCTCGAGGTCATCAGCGATCGCCAGTAGCTCCGCCTGGGTGGAACGGTATGGGCGCAGGGCGTTGTAGATCTCAAGGATCCGGTCGTCAGGAACCGCGGTGAGCTCTGCGGCCCGCTCAAAGTTCATCGCCAGCCGATCGCGTCCGGCATCCTGGGCGATCGCCGCCTGCATACGCAGCGTTTCCGGGGTGATGCGCATATCCTGCGCCGTAACGCGATCGCTCAATACGCTCTCCAGCGTCAGGTCATCGAGCGTTTTATTGGTAGCGGTTTTGACCCACTCCGGATGGCGGGTCGCTAACGGGTAGTCGCTTACTTTTGGCTGGCGAATGGTGTCGTTTGTCGGCGTGGCTGGCGCGGGCGTTACCCCGTCCTGTAGGCTGTTCATCCGGCTCAGCACGTCGCGTACCATGGATTCAATTGCGTCGGTATTCATCGGGATATCCTTTGTTAAAGCGCCACGCGCAGTTCCTGCGGGTTTTTGCCCGTCACCACGTATTTGGTCTCTTTAATGTGCAAAATGGCCGACTTCGCCTGGTATTTGGGACGAGCCATCTGATCGTTAAGCGTCGGCACCGGCTGCGGCGACTCGCGTTTGGCGTAGCGGGCGGCGTTTTTGCCAATCTGGCGGTAGGTTTCCAGCGTCAACAGCGGCGCCTGCGGGAAGAGTTCCAGATTGGAAAGCGGCGGCAGGCCGCGCTGGTGAATGACGGTGGTGCCTTTCGACTGAATACCGATCGAGATGCCGGAGCCGCTCAGTCGGTTGCCTTCCACCGCCACGAAGGCGACATCAGAAGACTTAAAGCAGCGGATCACCCGGGCTTTGATGCCTTCTTCTTCAATGCCGGCGATCACTTCGCGCAGAATATTTTTATGCGGAATGCCGACGATATTGGCGGTTTGCGCCAGACCAAACGCTGGCCCGACGGCAATAATGACTTCATCCTGCTGCGTGCCGGGTTTGGCTTCGCCGACTTCCGTCAGGAAGCTGTCGCCGGACACAGGCGCAACGGCGACCGGTGCGGCAGAGGCGACAGGCGCGCTAAACGAGACCGGCTTATCTGCGCCTGTTTTCATCTCCACCAGTACCTCTTCGATAATCTGGCGCAGCAGCGTTTCGTTAATTTCCATTTTTCACCCCTTAGCCAAGTTCATTGGGATCGAGCGCGCCCGGGATATTTTTAATCTCTTCCCAGCGCTCGCCTTGCAGGCGATAGCCTGTTGCCGGACCGGCATAATCGTTCACGTCATTCACGGCCGAGAGCACCTGGCCCTCGCCAACAATGATGGCGGAGGTATGCAGGTAGTCGCCGGTGAGCTTGGCTTTCTGAATATTGAGCATGTCCTGGGCAACATCGGGGAAGCCGCCTTTCGCCAGGGCTTTCACCACCTCCAGGCCGTTGCGGTTTTTGTTGATAATCTCCTGGGCAAACTTGATGTCCTCGACGATATTGCGCTCAGGCATATCTTTTGAACCGTGGGCGTAAGTGGCGGCCTCCACTTCTTCATCCGTAATGGGTGGCAAACCCATGCCGGCAAATACCGCTTGCAGCGCGCGGGCGGCTTTATTACGAATGGCGATCACGTCCTCTTCACGCACCGGCCGCAGGCCGCCATCGACCTTCAGGTCGCGCTGGATCACGTTGTAGTCATCGAAGTCTTCGGCATCTTCGTTGGAACCGGCGAACATGTTGTCGTAGTTCGGCACCGCCGAGTAACCGGAGGAGATGAAGTCGGTACCTGGCAGGAACTGCATCAGCAGACGCGCGGTACGCCGCATATCCGAGTGGGTAAAGGTTTGATCGTTACTGGAGGCGCACTCCAGATCCAGCGCTGAGCAAATCAGGTTTTCCGCCAGTACGGCGCGGATCCCGGACGGCACGGCGGACGGCACGCCGATACAGCTGACGGAGCCATTCTGCAGGCCTTGCACCCCGGCGGCTTTGGTGATGTAGATGCAGCGCGCTTCGAGATAAAGCATTGATTTGCCTTCGGCATAACCCATCTGCACTTCAGAGCCTGAACCGGAGGTAAAGCGCATTTTCAGGCCGCGCGAGGCGTAGGAGGAGGCGAGGAAGCCTTTCGACCACGGGGTGTCATCGCCATCGGTGAACACCGGTTCCGTACCGTAGACCGAAATGGTTTCGGCATAGCAGGTGTGGCCCAGCATGCCTAGTTTCAGCTCGGTGGCTTCTTCCAGTGAACACTGGGTGAGGACGCCGGGGCGACCCACCTGTGAACCGACCAGCAGGGCGATGGCGTTGAACGGCGCGTAGCGCGCCACGGCGACGGTGGTCTCCTGCTCGTCAAAGCCTCGCCATGCGCCTTCAGCGGCGTCGGCGGCAATCTGTACCGGGTTATCTTTGATATTGGTGACATGCGCCTGCTGGGATGGCGTGCGGCGGGCGCGCATTTTTTGCATCGCCATCATCATCTCGACCACGTTCATATGCGACACCACTTCGACGATTTTCGCCGGGGTCATCGCGGTAGTAAGCGGCACGATGTCGCTGCGTTTAACGTTCGGGTCGCAGAGCATGTTGGCGAGCTTGACCGAATCCATGGCCATCACTTCTTCGGCCCGGGCGAGATTAATGCCGTAGCGCGCAATAAAGTGGTCAATCAGGTCGAACTGCTCAACCGGTTTGCCGTCGAGTTCGGTCACCGCGCCGTTGACGATGCGGATAGAGGGTTTGGGATCGTTAGGGCTTTCCATCGCGATAAAGCCCTCTTCGATCCACTCCTTAACGAAACCATCCTGATTCACAGGACGTTTCGCCAGTGCTTCAAATCTTTTCGATCTCATGAATCAGCCTCGCGGATATTAAATGTAGGAGGGGCGATCGTTTTTCGGTTCGGCACCCAGCGTCCCCAGTACGGCTTTGCCGATCTCCCGGGCGGAGATCACCGCCTGGCGCACCGCGCCAGAGTCGCCGGAAATCACCAGAATGGCTTCGTTGCTGAAACTGGTGCCGTGGGCCGGTGAGCTGTAAGCCACCACCTCGACGTTGGCTGATTTCAGCGCAGTATCTGCCATCAGCACGCCAACGGACGCCGGGGCGCCGACGATAATGCCGCAGGCGCGGCCGAGCGGGGCGCCGAACGCTTTTTCCAGGGCATAACTGGCGCGCGCGGTATACTGCAGTTCAATATGACCCGCTTCATTGCCGTAGACATCGCCGAAGGTACGGTCCAGCTCTTTCAGCGCGACCTCAATCCCGCGTTTGACGTCTGAAACATCGTTCCCGCCCAGCACAATCAGCGAGCCATGGCCGGCGCCGCCCTTGGTGTCGCGAGGAAGTTCAATGCTGACCACTTCGGTGTTGGTGGCTTTGACCGCTTCATCGGCGGCCATAATGTGCGGTCCGGCACCGGTGCGAGCGCCGAGGATGCCGATAGAGCGATAGCGTTTTTCGAGCTTCATCGCCTCCAGCAACGCGGCATCCACGTTGGCGATGACCAGTCCGAGGGTGTCGCCAATGGCGGTCCCGACAAACTCTGTTAAGCTGCAGCTTTTCTCTGCCATAGCCGTCTCTCCTGTGGGATGGGGGGTATCCGGAAGCGCCTGCTGCTCTGGCGTCGCCACACGGGCTATTACTTGCGCCATGATCTGTTCAACCAGCTCATTGCTGCTCATTGGCTATTCCCCTTGGGTAAGATTTTTTCAACATCGGTATGGGGGCGGGGAATGACGTGTACGGCTTTCACCTCGCCCACATGGCGGGCTGCGGCGGCACCGGCGTCGGTGGCGGCTTTGACTGCCCCAACATCGCCACGAACGATGACGGTCACCAGGCCTGAACCGATCCTTTCATAGCCAACTAATAAGACGTTAGCCGACTTAACCATTGCGTCAGCGGCCTCTATGGCTGCGGTTAAGCCTTTGGTTTCTACCATTCCTAATGCTTCTTGTTGCATAAAGACCTCGCAGGTATGTTCCAGTGAGGAAACTATATGTCGCTGCGGCGAAAAAGAATGGCTGAGTTGACGTTGGAGAGCGAGAAAATAGTAGTTTTTATATAATATAAAATTGATTTATTTTGTTTTATCTTGTTGTTTTTATTTAATTTTATTATTTTTTTAAATGTGATTATATTGCAATGCACGTTCCGCATTTACATTTTAAGAGGTGATTTTTTAAATTGTTTTTGCTATGCGATATTTTGCGTGGTGTGATATTTGTTGGAAAATAAGCACTGCGCTTTCGCAATTTTTTATCATTGAGTTGGAAATAAAAATTCCCCCTGAACGCCCGCCATTGCTGTATGGATTCGCGAGCAATTAGCAATAAATTATTCTTCTTCGGCGACTTTACGCCGCCCGATTTCCGCAGGATGCCAACACTTTGCCGCCGCCGGTTTCTATAGTGGGCCTCGCCGTACCCAACGAGCCAGCGGATGGTTGGCTGGCCTGGACACGAACTTCGTCACGAGGTGTCACAATGAATGGTTCTTTACGCGCGCAATGCATTGCCGAGTTTTTAGGCACCGGGCTGTTTCTGTTTTTTGGTATCTGCTGCCTGAGCGCCCTGAAACTGACCGGCGCCAGCCTGGGGCTGTGGGAGATCTGTATTATCTGGGGACTGGGTATTTCTCTGGCGGTATATCTGACCGCCGGCATTTCGGGGGGGCACCTTAACCCCGCGGTCACCGTGGCGCTGTGGCTGTTTGCCTGCTTCCCGGGCAGAAAAGTGGTGCCTTATATCGTGGCTCAGGTCGCCGGCGCGTTTGGCGGCGCTGTACTGGCCTGGATACTTTACAGCACCCTGTTTACGCACTTTGAAACGGTGCATCATATGGTGCGTGGCAGCCTGGAAAGCCTGCAGCTGGCCAGCATTTTCAGTACTTATCCAGCGCCTGAGCTGAGCGTCTGGCATGCGGCGCTGGTGGAGGTGGTGATCACCTCGATGCTGATGGGGATGATCATGGCGCTCACCGATGATGGCAACGGCGTACCCAAGGGGCCACTGGCGCCGCTGTTGATTGGCATTCTGGTGGCGGTGATCGGCGCCTCGACCGGGCCGCTTACCGGCTTCGCGATGAATCCGGCACGCGATTTTGGCCCGAAATTGTTCACCTGGTTCGCCGGGTGGGGCAATATCGCCATGACCGGGGGAAGAGATATTCCCTATTTTATCGTGCCCATTATCGCACCGTTGTTGGGGGCCTGCCTCGGCGCCGCAATTTATCGCTTTCTTATCGCCAATAATCTGCCGTGTCATACCTGCGTGGAGGAAGAAAATACGCGTTAGCGTCATAGAAGGAATGTATCAGTGAAATAGCCAGGCTATTTTCATGAACCGATATCACGAACCGCTCAAAAAGTCTCCCCGGGTTGGGAGACTTTTGTTATTGTCAATGCACTTTTTTATCGTCGACGGGATCTGATGCTAAAAAAGGTAAATATGAAAAATATGTTTTATTTATAACAAAAAATTAACTGAGGGGTTTTATCATGATTTCTGCGAGTACCCTGAACTCAGAACTCATCAATAAAATCGCACAGGATTTTGCGCAAGCCACCAGTCTGGCGGTTGTGGTCGTCAATATTCACGGTGATGAGATTTCTGAATTGTTTAATTTCACGCCGTTTTGCCAGCTGATGCGTCAGCACCCGGAGCACAGCGGACGCTGTCGCATGAGCGACCGCTGCGGCGGGCTGGAAGCCTCGAAAAAAGACCAGTTGTGCATCTACCGCTGCCACGCGGGCCTAACCGATTTTTCCATCCCGCTGGTAATCGCCGGCCACCTGGTCGGCTTCGTGCTGTGTGGCCAGGTTCGTCTAAGCAATGATGTTGAGCTGGTTGATATCCTGAACGTCGATGATCGCTGGCAGGACGATCCGGTGCTGGTCCAGGCGTTCCGCGATGTACCGGAGATGGACTATTCCCGGGTTATCGCTTCGGCGGATTTGCTGAAGCTGATTGTGGAAAATTGCCTGAAAAAACAGCTTAACTTTGTGGTTATCAAAGATAATCCGCCGCAGAACGACCCAGCGCAGGTCAGCAGGGCGCCCTCGCCGCACGATGGCAAAATGAAGAAGGCGCTGCGCTATATCGACGCGCATCTCTCTGATGAGCTGCGTCTGGAGGACGTGGCGGCACATGTCTATCTCAGCCCGTACTACTTCAGCAAACTGTTTAAAAAATATCAGGGGATTGGTTTTAACGCCTGGATCAATCAGCAGCGGATGGCGAGCGCAAAAGAGCTGCTATGTCACAGCGACTGGAGCATCGCCAGCATCGCGCGGAATTTAGGTTTTTCGCAAACCAGCTATTTTTGTAAAGTGTTTCGCCAGACCTATCAGGTAACGCCGCAGGCGTTTCGTCAGCAAATTAATGCCGGATCACAAACTGAGTCATTTTAAATGACAATATTTTGTTATTGCCGATTTTTGATATCCCGGAGTATCTTCATCAATATAAAATGAAAAAAACGAAAGTAGAGCAATAAATTGTCATAGCGCAACAAAATAGTGATATTCGAGGGATAAACTACACCAGTTTTTATTTTTGTGATGAGATAGAGTGTCCGTTAATACGAGACAGATGATTATTACAAAACCGCTTTCCTTCACTGACGTCATAGTGACGAGTGATGAAACGGTAAAAGAAAACATAAAGTATTACCCGTCGATGCAGGGCGCATCGGCGAAACAAACCGACAGGTTCGACACCAGTTTGGTGTCAGGGAAGGGGGTGTAAATCCCCCGCAGCCCCCGCTGCTGTGATGCTGACGACCCCGCAAAAACCACTGATCGAAAGATTGGGAAGGGCGGGTGAGAACGAGGCTAAGCCAGAAGACCTGCCTGCCGGTAACTGACCAACAACTTCGGTGGGAAGTGGGTGGCTTAGCGGTGCGTGGTCGCAGGACCAGGCATGCGCGCAGCTATACCCTGACCGCCAGAACAGGACAGGGTATGGCAACCAGGCGTGCGTTCATTCTTGCGGGTACCGGCAGCGGTTGTGGCAAAACCACCGTTACGCTCGGCCTGCTCAGCTTGCTCCAACAGCGCGGTATGCGGGTGCAACCCTGTAAAGTAGGGCCTGACTACCTGGACACCGCCTGGCACACCGCCATCAGCGGCATCGCTTCCCGCAATCTCGACAGCTTTATGCTTCCTGGCCCGATACTCAACGCGCTGTTTACCGAACAGCTACAGCAGGCCGACATCGCGGTTATCGAAGGGGTGATGGGCCTGTATGACGGCTACGGCACCGACCCCAACTATTGCAGCAGCGCGGCAATGGCTAAGCAGCTTGGCTGCCCGGTGATTTTGCTGGTGGATGGCAAAGCGGTGTCGACTTCCATCGCCGCCACGGTGATGGGCTTTCAACACTTTGATCCGGCCCTCAACATCGCTGGCGTTATCGTCAATCGCGTCAATAGCGACACGCACTTCCAGCTGCTGAAAAGCGCCATTGAGCGCTACTGTCAGGTGCCAGTGATCGGCTATGTACCGCGCGTGGAAGGCGTGGCGCTGCCCGAACGGCATCTGGGGCTGGTCACCGCCCGCGAGTCGGTGGTCAATCAGCAGGCATGGCGGGATTTTGCCAGTCTGCTGGGACGCACCCTCGACATTGACCGGCTGCTGGCCATCAGCGAACTAGCGACCTTGCCGGTGGGCGAGTGGGGGGAGACGCTTGCCGCCGATGCCGGCGAAGGACTGACCCTGGCCCTCGCCGACGATGAGTCCTTCAATTTTTATTACCCCGATAACCTGGCGCTGCTGGCGCGCTGCGGCGTGAAGATTGTGCGCTTTAGCCCACTGCGCGATCGCCAGCTGCCGGCCTGCCAGATGATTTGGCTCGGCGGCGGCTATCCGGAGCTGCATGCGGCCGGGCTATCCGCTAACCACGAGATGCTGACACAGCTTCGCGCGGCGCACCGGCGCGGGGTGGCGATCTACGCCGAGTGCGGCGGCCTGATGTATCTGGGCACGACCCTGGAAGTCACCAGCGGCGAGCGCTACACGATGGCGGATATTATTCCCGGACACAGCCGAATGGGGACGCGTCTGACCCGGTTCGGCTACTGCGAAGCGCAGGCGCAGCAGCAGACGCTGCTGGCCGCCCCTGGTGAGTGGCTGCGCGGCCATGAATTTCATTACTCCGATTTTTCTCCCGCCACCCCCGCCGTACTGGCCTGCCGTAAACAGCGTGATGGTAAGACGCTTCAGCAGTGGCAGGGAGGATGGCAGTCCGGCAGCGCCTTTGCCAGCTATCTCCATGTCCACTTTGCCCAGCGCCCCACCATGCTAAACCACTGGCTGCGGGCAGCAAGGAGGGCGCAATGACCCTTCTCGCCTGGTGTGTAGCCTGGATACTTGATGTCGTCATTGGCGATCCGTCGCACTGGCCGCATCCGGTGCGCTGGATAGGTCGCCTGATCGCCGTCAGCCAGCGTGTAGTGCGACGCGTCTGCCATAGCGACCGGGCGCTGCGCATCGGCGGCGGGGTGATGTGGCTGGTGGTTATCGGCCTGACATGGGGCGTGGCCTGGGGCGTACTGGCGCTGGCGCACGGGATACACCCCTGGCTTGGATGGCTGGTGGAAGTGTGGATGATCTTCACCGCGCTGGCGGGACGCTGTCTGGCACAGTCGGCGATGGCAGTGGCCCGGCCGCTGCAGGTCGGAGATCTCGCCGAAAGCCGGCATAAGCTCTCCTGGATTGTCGGGCGCGATACCTCTCAGCTCCAGCCGGCGCAGATCAACCGTGCGGTGGTGGAGACCGTGGCAGAAAACACGGTGGATGGCATTATCGCGCCGCTCTTTTTCCTGCTCCTCGGCGGCGCGCCGCTGGCCATGGCCTATAAAGCGGTCAACACCCTCGATTCCATGGTCGGCTATAAACACGAAAAATACCGAGCGATCGGCATGGTCAGCGCCCGTCTTGATGATGTAGCCAACTTCATTCCCGCCCGGCTGAGCTGGCTGCTGTTCAGCCTTGCCGCGGTGCTATGCCGGGAAAATGGCGCCCGGGCGCTGCGCACGGGCTGGCGCGATCGCTATCAGCACAGCAGTCCTAACTGCGCGTGGCCGGAAGCGACCGTCGCCGGCGCGCTGGGGGTCCGCCTTGGCGGCCCGAACGATTACTTCGGCCAGCGCGTTGAAAAGCCCTGGATAGGCGACGCCGTCCGCGACATCGCGGTGGACGATATTTCCCGAACAATTCGATTAATGTGGGTGGCGTCAAGCCTGGCGCTGGCGCTGTTTATCGGCGTGCGCTACTGGCTGGTCGGCGTGGCCTGAGGAGAACCTGATGCAGTACATCCAACAACCGCAGGCGATCGAGGCGAAAAGCTTCGACATCATCAGCGAGATCATCGCCGAAACGCGGCCGGACTACCATTTCGCCAGCCCACTGCACGAGGCGATTATCAAGCGGGTGATCCACACCACCGCTGACTTCGACTGGCTGGATATTCTGTGGTTTTCTCCGGATGCCCTGATCGCGCTGAGTGAGGCCTTGAGCCGGCCTTGCACGCTGTATACCGATACCACCATGGCGCTGTCCGGGATCAACAAAACCCTGCTGGCCCGCTTTGGCGGCGAATGCCGTTGCTATATCAGCGACCCGCGGGTGGTGCGCGAGGCGCAAAGCCGGGGGATGACCCGCTCGATGGCGGCGGTGGATATTGCGGTGCAGGAGCCCGGGGAGAAAGTGTTCGTCTTCGGCAATGCGCCAACCGCGCTGTTTCGCCTGCTGGAACATCGCGAGACGGCCATCGGCGGCGTGGTGGGGGTGCCGGTCGGCTTCGTTGGCGCCGCGGAGTCGAAAGCGGCGCTCAGCGAGAGCGGCCTGCCGGCTATCGCCGCGCTCGGCCGCAAAGGGGGAAGCAACGTGGCGGCGGCGATTGTGAACGCTCTGCTTTACCACCTGCGGGAGGCGCAATGAGCGATCAGACCTTTGACGCCCCGGTGTGGCATCACGGCAAAGCATTGCGCAAGGGCTACACCACCGGCTCCTGCGCCACGGCGGCGGCAAAAGTGGCGGCGCTGATGGTGATGCGCCAGCATCTGATTCATCAGGTCTCGATCGTCACCCCCTCCGGCGTCACCCTGTGCCTGAACGTCGAGTCTCCGCACGTCGAAGGGCAGCAGGCGGTCGCCGCGATCCGTAAAGATGGCGGCGATGATGTCGACGCCACCCACGGCATGCTGATTTTTGCCCGGGTGACCCTCAATGACAGCGGAGAAATTAGCCTGTTGGGCGGCGAGGGCATCGGCACGGTGACCCGCAAAGGGATCGGCCTGCCGACAGGCAGCCCGGCGATAAACCGCACTCCGCGGCACACCATCGAGACCGCTGTGCGTGAAGCGATTGGCCCATCCCGCGGCGCGCAGGTGGAGATCTTTGCCCCGGAAGGCGCAAGCCGCGCGCAAAAAACCTATAACGCCCGGCTGGGGATCCTCGGCGGCATCTCGATTATCGGCACCACCGGGATCGTTACCCCGATGTCGGAAGAGAGCTGGAAGCGCTCGCTCTCCCTCGAGCTGGAGATAAAACGCGCCGCCGGGCTGGAACGCGTGGTGCTGGTACCGGGCAACCACGGCGAGCGCTTTGTCCGCGAGCAGATGGGCATCGACCCGCAGATGGTGGTCACCATGAGCAACTTCGTCGGCTACATGATTGAAGAGGCGGTCCGGCTTGGTTTCCGCCAGATTGTGCTCATCGGCCATCCCGGCAAACTGATCAAAATCGCCGCCGGGATCTTTCATACCCACAGCCATATCGCCGATGCGCGGATGGAAACCCTCGTCGCTCATCTGGCGCTGCTTGGCGCGCCGCTGCCGCTGCTGACGCTGGTCAGCGAGTGCGACACTACCGAAGCGGCAATGGAGCATATCGACGCCTGGGGATACCAGCGCCTCTATAACCATCTGGCTGAGCGAATCTGCCAGCGCGTTCTTGAGATGCTGCGCTTCACTCAGCAACCGCCCACCTGCGATGCGGTTCTGTTTTCTTTTGATAACCAGGTACTGGGCAGCAGCCGTCCGCTGGAGGCGATTGCCCGGGAGCTGACATGTTGACGGTCGTGGGAATGGGCCCGGCGGGGCTGCAGTGGCTGACCCCGGCCGCGCGCGAGGCAATCGCCGCCGCCGAGGCGCTGGTGGGCGGCAGCCGCCACCTCCAGCAGTTTCCCGCCTTCGCCGGCGAGCGCTTCGCGCTGGGGGCCGATATGCCGGCGCTGCTGGCGTGGATCGAGGCCCGTACCGGGCGCCACGTCGTGGTGCTGGCCTCCGGCGACCCGCTGTTCTATGGCATTGGCACCCGGCTGATTGCCCATTTTGGCCGGGGACGGGTGCAGGTGATCCCCGGCATCAGCGCGGTGCAGTACCTCTGCGCCCGGGCGGGCATCGACATGAACGACATGTGGCTGACCAGCAGCCATGGCCGGGCGGTGAGCTTCGATGCGCTGGCCGCCCACCGGAAAGTCGCCATGGTGACCGACAGCCGCTGCGGACCGCGGGAGATAGCCGCTCAGCTGATGGCCCGCGGCAAAGGCCATCGCTGGATGGTAATTGGCGAGAACCTGGCGATGGAAAACGAGCGGATCCACTGGCTGCCGGTCAGCGCAGTGGAGGACGAATATGAGATGAATGCGGTGGTGATTCTCGATGAAAGATGAGCTGTTTTTGCGCGGCGCCCAGGTGCCGATGACCAAAGAGGCCGTGCGCGCGCTGGCGCTGGCGAAGCTGGAGCTGCACCGGGCGCGCCATCTCATTGATATCGGCGCGGGCACCGGCAGCGTCAGCATTGAGGCCGCCCTGCAGAATCCGGCGCTGCGAGTGACGGCGATTGAGCGTCAGGCCGACGCGCTGCGCCTGCTGGCGGACAACCGGCAGCGCTTTGGCTGCGACAACATCGCTATCGTGGCGGGCGTTGCGCCGCTGGCGGTCGCCGACAAAGCCGACGCGATCTTTATGGGGGGCAGCGGCGGCCACCTTACGGCATTGATCGACTGGTCGCTGGCGCAGCTGCATCCCGGCGGCCGGCTGGTGATGACTTTTATTTTGCAGGAAAACCTTCATAGCGCCCTGGCGCACCTGCGGCAGAGCGGCATCCACGAGGTGGACTGCCAGCAGCTGGCGGTTTCCACGCTGGCCACGCTGGGCAGCGGCCACTACTTCAAACCCCATAATCCCGTTTTTGTCATCGCCTGTCAGAAGGAAGAAAACCATGGCTGAGACTTTTGATCCCCATTGCGTGTGGTTCGTCGGCGCCGGTCCAGGCGATCGCGAACTGATTACTCTCAAAGGCTACCGTCTGCTACAGCAGGCGCAGGTGGTGATCTACGCCGGATCGCTGATCAACACCGAGCTACTGGCCTACTGTCCGCCACAGGCGGAGTGCCACGACAGCGCCGCGCTGCATCTGGAGCAGATCCTCGACCTGATGGAGGCGGGGGTGAAGGCGGGAAAAACGGTGGTGCGTCTGCAGACGGGCGACGTCTCGCTGTATGGCTCGGTGCGTGAGCAGGGCGAAGAGCTGACCCGCCGCGGGATCCGCTGGCAGGTGGTGCCGGGCGTCAGCGCTTTCCTCGGTGCGGCGGCGGAGCTGGGGGTGGAGTACACGGTGCCCGAAGTCTCGCAGAGTCTGATTATTACCCGTCTGGAAGGGCGCACGCCGGTTCCCGCGCGCGAACAGCTGGAGGCCTTTGCCAGTCATCAAACCTCGATGGCGATTTACCTGTCGGTGCAGCGTATTCACCGGGTGGCAGAGCGGCTGGTGGAGGGCGGCTACCCCGCGACCACCCCGGTCGCGGTGATCTACAAGGCCACCTGGCCGGAAAGCCAGACCGTCCGCGGTACCCTCGCGGACATCGGCGACAAAGTACGCGACGCCGGGATCCGCAAAACGGCGCTGATCCTCGTCGGTCCCTTCCTCGGCGATGAGTATCACTACTCAAAACTGTACGCAGCGGATTTTAGCCATGAATACCGTAAAGCCTGAATCCATTGCCCTGTTTTGCCTGACGCCCGGCGGCGTGCGGCTGGCAAAACGGCTGGCGGCCATGCTGCCGCTCACCTGTTACACCAGCGAAGCGCTGCAGGAAGAGGGGTTTATCCCCTTCAACGGTGGCTTTGCCAGCGCTGCCCGCGAGGCGTTCAGCAACTTCTCGGCGCTGATTTTTATCGGCGCCACCGGGATTGCCGTGCGGGTGCTGGCCCCGCTGGTGAATGACAAGCTCAGCGACCCGGCGGTGGTGGTGATTGATGAGCGCGCCCGGCATGTCATCAGCTTGCTCTCCGGCCATGCCGGTGGGGCGAATGCGCTGACCCGCTATCTTGCCAGGATGCTCGATGCCGACCCGGTGATCACCACCGCCACCGACGTCAACGAGCTGGCCGCCCTCGACACGCTGGCCTTCCAGCTGAACGCCCGGATGACCGATTTTCGCGCGGCGGTGAAAACCGTCAACCAGATGTTGGTGAGTGGCAAACGGGTGGGGCTGTGGTGCGACGCTGAATTTACCGGGGCGCTAAGCCGCTGCGACCGGCGCGGCTTTATCCCGGTAAGCGACCTGGCACGCTTGCCGGCGCTCGACGCCCTGATCTGCGTCACCCTGCGCCGGTCGCTACCGCCGCTGCCGGTACCTCACTGGAAGCTGGTGCCCCAGCGGGTGGTGGCGGGGATCGGCTGTCGGCGCGATACCCCCTGCGCGTTGCTCAGTACGTTGCTGGATCGCCAGCTTGCCGCTCAGCGTCTTGACCCGCTGGCGCTGAAAGCGATCGGCAGCGTGAGCCTGAAGGCAAACGAGCCGGGGTTGCGCCAGCTGGCGCACCGCTGCCGGGTGCCGTTCGAAACCTTCAGCGCCGAGGCGCTGCGCGAGCACGAGCATCGCTTTCCGGCCTCGTCTTTTGTCCGGGAGACAGTTGGCGTCGGCAGCGTCTCCGGCCCGGTGGCCTGGCTGCTGAGTCAGGGAAACCTGTCCGGCGAAACCCTGCGTGAGCAGGGCGTGACCATTACTTTGGGAGTAACACATTGATGTTAAGCGTAATCGGAATTGGCCCTGGCTCGCAGGCGATGATGACCATGGAAGCCGTGGAGGCCCTGCAGGCGGCGGAGATTGTGGTGGGCTACAAGACCTACACCCACCTGGTAAAAGCCTTTACCGGCGACAAGCAGGTGATCAAAACCGGCATGTGCAAAGAGATTGAGCGCTGCCAGGCGGCCATTGAGCTGGCGCAGGCCGGGCACAACGTTGCGCTTATCAGCAGCGGCGACGCCGGCATCTACGGCATGGCGGGGCTGGTGCTGGAGCTGGTCAATAAGCAGCAGCTGGACATTGAGGTCCGTCTGATCCCGGGGATGACGGCCAGTATCGCCGCCGCCTCGCTGCTCGGCGCGCCGCTGATGCATGACTTCTGCCATATCAGCCTTAGCGATCTGCTGACGCCCTGGCCGGTGATTGAAAAACGCATAGTCGCCGCAGGGGAAGCGGACTTCGTTATCTGTTTTTACAACCCCCGCAGTCGCGGCCGCGAAGGGCATCTGGCGCGCGCCTTTGCGCTGTTGGCGGCCAGTAAAAGCGCAGATACGCCGGTCGGCGTAGTCAAATCCGCCGGGCGCAAAAAACAAGAGAAATGGCTGACCACCCTCGGAGAGATGGATTTTGCCCCAGTGGATATGACCAGTCTGGTGATCGTCGGCAACAAAGCGACTTACATCGACAACGGTCTGATGATCACCCCGCGAGGCTACGCGCTGTGAATCACGGCGACGTGCTGGTTATCGGGGGCACCAGCGATGCGCGGGCGATCTGCCAGCAGCTGGACGCCGCCGGTGTGCGCTACACCCTGTCGGTGGCGACCCCTACCGGCGAGCGGCTGGCCGGCGATATCGGCGGGCGGATACGCTGCGGGCGTATGGAGTGGCAGCAGATGGCGGCGTGGCTCAGCGCGCAGCGCACCCGCTGGGTGATCGATGCCTCTCACCCCTACGCCGAGGTGGTCAGCCAGAATATTGTGCGCGCCTGCGCCAGCGTCGGGGTTCTGCTCAGCCGCTATCAAAGGCCGGAGCAGCTGAGCGATCTGCGCCATCCGCTACTTTACGTGGTCGGCGACCTGAACGAGGCCTGCGCGGTGGCGCGTCGCCTCGGCGAGCGGATCCTGCTGACCACCGGCAGCAAAGATCTGGCGGCCTGGCGGGCGGGACTGGCGGAGAAAACGCTGCTCGCCCGGGTGCTGCCGGTGCCGGAAGTGGTTCAGCACTGCAGCGATCTGGGGTTTGGCGTTGGGGAGATCTTTGCCCTCTGCGGGCCGTTCAGTGCCGAATTTAACGCCGCCTTTTATCGCCAGTGCCGGGCCGATGTCGTGGTGACGAAAGCCTCGGGGGCGGAAGGGGGCTATCAGGAAAAAGTACAACCCTGTCTCGATGCGGGGATCCCCTGCATCGTCATTACCCGCCCGGCGCCGCTGGTGACGGGCGATGAACTACTGCAAAGCCAGGCCGATTTCGCTGCGCGGCTGACGCGCTGGCTGTCGGCGACTTGAGGAAGAGGATATGAAAAAAGCACTTCTGGTGGTGAGCTTTGGCACCAGCTATCACGACACCCGCGAGAAGAACATTACCGCCTGCGAGCGCGATTTGGCCGCCAGCTGCCCGGACCGCACGCTGTTCCGCGCTTTCACCTCGGGGATGATTATTCGCAAACTGCAGCAGCGCGACGGTATCCATATCGATACTCCGCTGCAGGCCCTGCAAAAGCTGGCCGAGCAGGGGTACCAGGATGTGGCGATCCAGTCCCTGCACATTATCAACGGCGACGAGTACGAGAAGATTGTTCGCGAAGTGCAGAGCATGCGCCCGCGCTTTCAGCGTCTGACGCTGGGCGTGCCGCTGCTGAGCGGGCATGGCGATTATGTGCAGCTGATGCAGGCCCTGCGCCAGCAGATGCCGCCGCTGGCGGCGACGGAGCGAGTGGTGTTTATGGGCCACGGCGCCAGCCACCACGCCTTCGCCGCCTACGCCTGTCTGGATCATATGATGGCAGTGCAGGGTTTTCCGGCGCGGGTGGGGGCAGTGGAAAGCTATCCCGAAGTGGACATCGTCATTAACGAACTCTCCCGCCAGGGGGTGACCGGCGTGCATCTGATGCCGCTGATGCTGGTGGCCGGCGATCATGCCATTAATGATATGGCCTCTGATGAAGACGATTCGTGGAAAACCCGCTTCAATGCCGCCGGTATCCCCGCCACGCCGTGGCTGAACGGGCTAGGGGAAAATCCGGCGGTGCGGGCGATGTTTGTCGCCCATCTGCAGCAGGCGCTGAATAACACGATGGAGAAAGCAGCATGAGCGGCAAACTATACGCCCTGAGCACCGGGCCGGGGGCGGCCGATCTGATCACCGTGCGTGCGGCGCGGATCCTCGGCCAGCTGGATGTGCTGTATGCGCCAGCCGGCCGCAAAGGCGGCGACAGCCTGGCGCTCTCCATCGTACGCGAGTACCTCGGCGCACACACGGAGGTCCGCTGCTGCCATTTTCCAATGAGCGCCGACAGCGCGGAAAAAGAGGCGGTGTGGAACGATGTCGCCGCGGCCCTGGTCCAGGAGGTGGCGGCGGGCAGGCAGGTCGGGTTTATCACCCTCGGCGACGCCATGCTGTTCAGCACCTGGGTCTTTCTGCTGCAGCGGATTGGCTGCCCGGACTGGCTGGAGATTGTCCCTGGCGTTACCTCTTTCGCCGCCATTGCCGCGCGGGCGAAAACCCCGCTGGCCATGGAGCAGCAGTCGCTGGCGGTGATCTCCTGTACCGCGCCGGAAGCGGACATCGCCGCGGCGCTGCGCCAGCATGACAGTCTGGTGCTGATGAAAGTCTACGGCCGCTTCGCCCGCATAAAGGCGCTGCTGGCGCAGGCGGGGCTGCTGGATGCGGCGCTGATGATGTCAGAGGCCACCCTGCCGGGCGAGCAGTGCTGGCGCCGTCTGCGCGAGGTCAGCGATGACCAGCCGCTGCCCTATTTCTCGACCATCCTGGTTAACAAACAGTGGGAGGACGCGCAATGAATCAGGTGAAATCGCTGAAGCAGCTTTCGTATGGGGGGCTGGCGGCGGCTGTTCTGCTGATCATCGTCCCGCAGGAAGCGTTCGCCATGCATATCATGGAGGGCTTTTTGCCACCGATGTGGGCGCTGGCGTGGTGGCTGCTGTTTTTACCCTGCCTGTGGTACGGCCTGGTGCGACTGCGGCGTATCGTCCAGGAGGAGAGCAATCAGAAGGTGCTGCTGGCCCTCTGCGGGGCGTTTATTTTTGTCCTTTCGGCGCTGAAGATCCCGTCGGTGACCGGCAGCTGTTCGCACCCGACCGGCGTCGGTCTGGCGGTGATCCTCTTCGGGCCGGGCGTGGTGGCGGTACTGGGGGCAATCGTTCTGCTGTTTCAGGCGCTGCTGCTGGCGCATGGCGGCCTGACCACCCTTGGCGCTAACGGGATGTCGATGGCGGTGATCGGCCCGATGGTCGGCTATCTGGTGTGGAAACTGGCCTGCCGGGCGGGGATCCGTCGCGATGTCGGGGTCTTTCTCTGCGCCATGCTGGCGGATCTGATGACCTACTTTGTCACCTCCGTCCAGCTCGGGGTGGCCTTTCCCGATCCGGCCACCGGGGCAGGTGGATCGATCGCCAAGTTTATGGGGATCTTCTGCCTGACGCAGATCCCGATCGCCATCGCGGAAGGCTTACTCACCGTGATGATCTACGATCAGCTAACCAAACGGCGACTGATCGCCGCGGAGGGACATTAATATGAAAAAGACCCTGATCCTGTTGGCGATGGTGGTCGCCCTGATGATCCTGCCATTTTTTATTAACCACGGCGGCGAGTTTGGCGGCTCGGACGGTGAAGCGGAGAGCCAGATCCAGGTAGTGGCGCCGGATTATCAACCCTGGTTCCAGCCGCTATATGAACCGGCGAGTGGCGAGATTGAGAGCCTGCTGTTTACCCTGCAGGGCTCGCTGGGCGCAGCGGTGATTTTTTACATTCTCGGATATGCGAGGGGCAGACAGCGCCGTGATGACCGGGTTTGACCGACTCAGCTACCAGAGCCGCTGGCTGCAGGTGGCGCCAGAGCGGAAGTTTCTGCTCTGGCTGCTGCTGATGGTGCTGGCCTTTACGCTGCCGGCGTGGGGCCAGGCGCTGACGCTGGCGCTGACCGCCGCGCTGACCTGCTGGCTGCTGCGGGTCTCATTCTGGCGCTGGTGCCGCTGGATGGTGCTGCCCTTTGGCTTTTTGCTGGTCGGCGTGCTGACCATTGTGTTCAGCGTCAGCCGCGACCCGCAGATGCTGTTAGCGAGCTTTCGACTGGGCGCTTTCTCGATAGGGATTTCCGCCCCGGGGCTGGCCGTGGCTGGAGAGACCTTCTGGCGCAGCCTGGCGGCGATGGCGGCCACGCTCTGGCTGGTGCTTAATTTGCCTTTCCCGCAGCTGATTATTTTACTCAAGCGCGGTCGCGTACCGCGGCTGTTGACGGAGCAGATCCTGCTGACCTGGCGCTTCATTTTTATTCTGTTGGACGAGGCGATGGCGATTCACCGCGCGCAAACTCTGCGTTTTGGCTATGGTAGCGTGCCGCAGGGCTATCGCTCGCTGGCGATGCTGGTGGGACTGCTGTTCACCCGCGTCCTCCTGCGCTATCAACAGATGAGCACGGCGCTGGATATCAAATTGTACCAGGGTGATTTTCACCTCTAAGGATAAGTATGCTTGCCACAACCGATCTCTGGTTTCGCTATCAGGATGAGCCGGTACTTAAAGGGCTGACGCTGGATTTTTCCCGCCACGCGGTGACCGGCCTGGTGGGGGCCAACGGCTGCGGAAAGTCGACGCTGTTTATGAACCTGAGCGGCCTGCTGCGCCCGCAGCAGGGGGCGGTGCTGTGGCAGGGAGAGGCGCTGAATTACAGCAAGCGCGGTCTGCTGGCGCTGCGCCAGCAGGTGGCGACGGTGTTTCAGGATCCGGATCAGCAAATCTTTTATACCGATATCGACAGCGATATCGCTTTTAGTCTGCGTAACCTCGGGGTGGCGGAAGAGGAGATCGCCCGCCGGGTAGATGAGGCGTTGACCCTCGTCGATGCCCAGGGGTTTCGCCAGCAGCCGATCCAGTGCCTCAGTCATGGGCAGAAAAAACGGGTGGCGATCGCCGGGGCGCTGGTGCTGCAGGCGCGCTACCTGCTGCTTGACGAGCCCACCGCGGGCCTCGATCCCCGTGGGCGGGCGCAGATGATCGCCATCATCCGGCGCATTGTCGGGCAGGGGCGACGCGTGGTGATCTCCAGCCACGATATCGATCTGATCTATGAGGTGAGCGACGCCGTTTACGTTTTGCGTCACGGCGAAGTACTGGCCGAGGGGGATCCCGGCGAGGTATTTTCCTGCGCGGAGACCATGGCCCGGGCGGGATTGACGCAGCCGTGGCTGGTGAAACTTCATAGCGAACTGGGGCTGCCGCTGTGTAAAACCGAGGCGGAGTTTTTTCAGCGGATGCACAACAACGCGATAGGCGCGATAAAGGAGGCGTCATGACGCTGGCAGTGATGTTGCAGGGCACGGCTTCCGACGTTGGGAAAAGCGTGCTGGTGGCGGGACTGTGCCGCATTTTTTATCAGGATGGGCTGCGTACCGCGCCGTTTAAATCACAGAATATGGCGCTGAATTCAGGCATTACGCCGGATGGCAAAGAGATGGGCCGGGCGCAGATTTTCCAGGCCGAAGCGGCCGGGATTGCGCCGGATGTCCGCATGAATCCGGTTTTGCTCAAGCCCACCAGCGACCGTCAGGCGCAGGTGGTGCTGATGGGGCAGGTGGCGACCAGCATGGATGCGGTGAGCTATCATCAGTACAAGCCGCGCCTGCGCGAGCAGATCCTCGCGGTCTACCAGAGCCTGGCCGGAGAGTATGAGGCGCTGGTACTGGAAGGCGCCGGCAGTCCGGCGGAGATTAACCTGCGCGACCGCGATATCGTCAATATGGGCATGGCCGAGATGGCGCAATGCCCGGTGATCCTGGTGGCCGATATCGACCGCGGCGGGGTGTTTGCCGCGATTTACGGCACGCTGGCGCTGCTGCAGCCTCAGGAGCGGGCGCGGGTGAAAGGGGTGATCATCAATAAATTCCGTGGCGATGTGGCGCTCCTGCGCTCAGGGATAGAGCAAATCGAGGCGTTGACCGGGGTGCCGGTACTGGGCGTTATGCCGTGGCTTGACGTGGATCTCGAGGATGAGGACGGCGTCGCGCTGCAGGCCGGGAAATACCATCGCACCGACCGACGCGATATCGACATCGCCGTGGTTCACCTGCCGCATATCGCCAATTTTACCGACTTTAACGCCCTGGCGGCGCAGCCAGACGTCCGGGTGCGCTATGTCCGCGATCCGCAGGCGCTGGCCGACGCCGACCTGGTCATTCTCCCGGGCAGTAAAAATACCCTCGGCGATCTATGCTGGCTGCGCGAGTGCGGCATGGCGCACGCGGTCGAGCAGGCCAGGCAGCGCAAGGTGCCGCTGCTGGGGATCTGCGGCGGCTATCAGATGCTGGGAGAAACCATTATCGATGAGGTGGAGTCTGGCCTTGGCACCCAGCCCGGACTGGGGGTGCTGAAGACTGTGACCCACTTCGCCCAGCACAAAACCACCACCCAGGTGCAGGCGACCCTGGGGTCTGCGCTCCCGGATTGGTTAGCCGACGCGGCGGGGCTGCGCATCAGTGGCTACGAAATTCATATGGGCGAGACGCGCCGCGAGGCAGGCTGCCCGCCGCTGCTGCAGCTGCATAAAGCGGGGCAGGCAGTGGACGACGGGGCGATAAGCGATGACGGCCTGGCGTTCGGCACCTATCTCCACGGCCTGTTCGACAGCGATGCTTTTACCCGGGCGCTGCTCAACGGCCTGCGCCAGCGCAAAGGGCTGGCGCCGCTGGACAGCGCCCTGGAGTATGCCCGCTATAAAACCCGGCAGTTTGATCGGCTGGCGGAGGCCATGCGCGAACATATCGCCATCGATAAAATTTACGCCATCATGCGCCAACATCAGGAGCCCCTATGCTGACTCTGGTTACCGGCGGCGCGCGCAGCGGTAAAAGCCGCCATGCCGAGGCGCTGATTGCCGATGCGCCGCAGGTGTTATATATCGCCACCTCGCAAATCTTTGACGATGAGATGGCCGCAAGGATCCAGCATCATCGCGACGGCAGGCCGGTCCACTGGCGCACCGCCGAGCGCTGGCAGCAGCTTGATGAACTGATCACCCCGGCTATCGCCCCAGAGGAGGCCATTCTGCTGGAATGCATCACCACCATGGTTACCAACCTGCTGTTCGCGCTCGGCGGCGACAGCGACCCCGACGGCTGGGATTACGCCGCCATGGAACGGGCTATTGATGACGAAATTGGCGTGCTGATTGCCGCCTGTCAGCGCTGTCCGGCGCACGTGGTGCTGGTGACCAACGAGGTGGGGATGGGCATTGTGCCGGAGAACCGCCTGGCGCGGCATTTTCGCGATATCGCCGGGCGGGTCAATCAGCGCCTGGCGGCAGCGGCGGATGCGGTCTGGCTGGTGGTCTCTGGCATCGGCGTCAAAATCAAATAACTCAATCGCTGGCTGACCGGGCCAGCCCTGGCAGGGATTCTGTATGCAAAATTTAAACACGGTTCTGCGGGCGATCCCCGCGCCGGACGCCGACGCCATGGCGCGGGCACAACACCATATCGACGGCTTACTCAAGCCCCCCGGCAGCCTCGGGCGTCTGGAGGCGCTGGCGGTGCAACTGGCGGGAATGCCCGGCCTGGGCGGTCAGCCGCAGGTGGCGAAAAAAGCCCTGCTGGTGATGTGCGCCGACCATGGAGTGTGGGACGAAGGGGTGGCGATTTCGCCGAAGGCGGTCACCGCCATCCAGGCGGCAAATATGACCCGCGGCACCACCGGCGTCTGCGTGCTCGCTGCCCAGGCCGGAGCGAAAGTGCATGTGATTGATGTCGGTATCGATAGCGAACCGCTCCCCGGCGTGGTGAATATGCGGGTGGCGCGGGGCTGCGGCAATATTGCCCGCGGCCCGGCGATGAGCCGTGAGCAGGGGCAGGAATTGCTGCTGGAGGTGATGCGCTACACCCGCGCGCTGGCCCAGGAGGGCGTTACTCTGTTTGGCGTCGGCGAACTGGGGATGGCCAATACCACGCCGGCGGCGGCGATCGTCAGCGTCCTGACCGGTAGCGATGCGCAGGAGGTGGTCGGGATTGGCGCCAATCTGCCGCTGGCGAAGGTTGGCAACAAGGTGGAGGTGGTGCGGCGGGCTATCGCCGTCAATCAGCCCGACCCGAATGATGGCCTTGATGTGCTGAGCAAAGTCGGTGGTTTCGATCTGCTGGGAATGACCGGTGTCATGCTGGGGGCGGCGTCCTGTGGGCTGCCGGTGGTGCTGGATGGCTTTCTCTCCTACGCTGCGGCGCTGGCGGCGTGCCAGATAGCGCCGGCGGTAAAACCGTATCTGATCCCGTCCCACTATTCGGCGGAGAAGGGGGCGCGTATCGCGCTGGCGCACCTGGGCCTCGAACCGTATCTCAATATGGGCATGCGTCTGGGAGAAGGCAGCGGCGCGGCGCTGGCGATGCCGATCGTCGAGGCGGCCTGCGCGATGTACCATCGCATGGGCATGCTGGCGGCAAGCAATATTGTGTTACCGAAGGGGTAAGCAGGAGATGGGGGCGGCAATGGCCGTTCCCGTTTTCGGCAGAGGTTTTGCCGACGGCAGAAACAAAAAAACACCCTTGAGGGTGTTTGTAATGTTGGTTGCGGGGGCCGGATTTGAACCGACGACCTTCGGGTTATGAGCCCGACGAGCTACCAGGCTGCTCCACCCCGCGTCACCGTACTGCTTCACTTTGTCAAATTTGATTGGTTGCGGGGGCCGGATTTGAACCGACGACCTTCGGGTTATGAGCCCGACGAGCTACCAGGCTGCTCCACCCCGCGTCACCGTACTGCTTTACTTCATCAAATTTTAATTGGTTGCGGGGGCCGGATTTGAACCGACGACCTTCGGGTTATGAGCCCGACGAGCTACCAGGCTGCTCCACCCCGCGTCCGTGGAAGCGCACTATACTCCGCTAGCGAGATGATGCAACCTTTTTTCGACCAAATCGACATTTTTGTAAGAATTGGCTTATAAAACGCCACGTTGTGGTGTTTTTTTACACAAATCTGTGCCATCGATGAGATCGCGCATTTCAATAGCCCCGGCGCTTTGTTATCTTCAACACGCACTAAGGCTTCGCAGCAAAAGATGAGATACCATGAAAGGACGTTGGGCAAAATATGTAGCGACGGGGGCAATGCTGGCCATGCTCGCCGCCTGTTCCTCAAAACCGACCGACCGCGGTCAGCAATATAGCGATGGCAAGTTCACCCAGCCGTTTTCACTGGTAAACCAGCCGGATGCCGTCGGGGCGCCGATCAACGCCGGCGACTTCTCCGAGCAGGTTAATCAAATTCGTAACGCCTCGCCACGCCTCTATAATAGCCAGAGCAACGTCTATAACGCCCTGCAGGAGTGGCTGCGCGCCGGCGGCGACACCCGCACGCTGCGCCAGTTTGGCATCGACGCCTGGCAGATGCAGGGCACAGACAACTATGGCAACGTCCAGTTTACCGGCTATTACACGCCGGTGGTGCAGGCGCGCCACACCCGTCAGGGCGAATTCCAGTACCCCATTTACCGTATGCCGCCGAAGCGCGGTAAGCTGCCGTCCCGCGCCAGCATCTATGCCGGCGCGCTGAGCGATAACTATGTGCTGGCGTACAGCAACTCGTTGATGGATAACTTCATCATGGACGTGCAGGGCAGCGGCTATATCGACTTTGGCGATGGTTCGCCGCTCAACTTCTTTAGCTATGCCGGGAAAAACGGCTGGCCCTATCGCAGCATCGGCAAAGTGCTGATCGACCGCGGGGAAGTGAAGAAAGAAGATATGTCGATGCAGGCGATCCGCGAGTGGGGTGAAAAGCACAGCGAAGCGGAAGTGCGTGAGCTGCTGGAGCAGAACCCGTCGTTCGTGTTCTTTAAACCGCAGTCTTTCGCGCCGGTGAAAGGGGCCAGCGCTGTGCCGCTGATCGGCCGCGCCTCGGTGGCCTCCGACCGGTCGATTATTCCGCCAGGAACCACCTTGCTGGCCGAGGTGCCTCTGCTGGATAATAACGGCAAGTTTAACGGCCAGTACGAACTGCGCCTGATGGTCGCCCTCGACGTCGGCGGGGCCATCAAAGGCCAGCATTTCGACATCTATCAGGGCATTGGGCCTGACGCAGGCCACCGTGCCGGCTGGTATAACCACTATGGCCGCGTATGGGTGCTGAAAAACGCCCCGGGCGCGGGGAATGTTTTTAGCGGCTAACTCCCCTGGCCGTGCCTGTTGACCAGGGCGCCCGGATGACGCCGCTTGCGGCGGCCTCCGGGCGCTGTCATTTTGTTCTGAGGTTCTATGTCTGTTGTAATCAGCGATGCCTGGCGCCAGCGTTTTGGCGGTACGGCACGTTTATATGGTGAAAAAGCGCTGCAATGTTTTGCCGACGCCCACGTCTGCGTGGTCGGGATCGGCGGGGTCGGCTCCTGGGCGGCGGAAGCGCTGGCGCGGACCGGCATCGGGGCGATCACCCTTATCGATATGGACGATGTCTGCGTCACCAACACCAATCGTCAGATCCACGCCCTCAGCGGCAACGTAGGGCTGGCGAAAGCGGAAGTGATGGCGGAGCGTATTCGCCTGATCAACCCGGAGTGTCGGGTGACGGTGGTGGATGATTTCGTGACCCCAGAAAACGTGGCGGAATATCTTGGCGTCGGCTTTAGCTATGTTATCGACGCTATCGATAGCGTCCGGCCGAAAGCGGCGCTTATCGCCTGGTGTCGCCGCTACAAGGTGCCGCTGGTGACTACCGGCGGGGCGGGTGGCCAGATTGACCCAACGCAGATTCAGGTCGCTGACCTGGCGAAGACCATCCAGGATCCGCTGGCGGCCAAACTGCGCGAGCGGCTGAAAAGCCAGTTTGGGGTGGTGAAAAACAGCAAAGGTAAGCTCGGTGTGGACTGCGTCTTCTCTACCGAAGCGCTGGTCTACCCGCAGGCGGACGGCAGCGTCTGCGCAATGAAGAGCACGGCGGAAGGGCCGAAGCGGATGGACTGCGCTTCCGGTTTTGGCGCGGCGACGATGGTGACCGCGACCTTCGGGTTCGTCGCGGTGTCGCATGCCCTGAAGAAGATGCTGGCGAAGGCGGAGCGGCAGACGACGTAAATTCCCGGGTCGCGGCGCAGGCGCCTTACCCGGTCTACAGAACAATTCCCCGGAGGCGGCGCTGCGCACCTGTCCGGGCGACAAAACTGCATGAGCCCGTAGCCCGGGCAAGGCGCGTCAAGCGCCGCCCTCGGGATGAGCTTAAACCTCAACCTCGCGGGCGGCGGCAAGCACCGCCTCACTCAGCGCATTCAGGCCCTGGCTGCGCGAGGCGCTGAGCTGGCCGCGCAGCCCCAGCTCGTCGAACAGCGCCAGCGGATCCTGCGCCATGATCCCGGCGCGGGTCTTTCCTTCCACGGCGGTTAAAAGTACCGCCAGCAGACCGCGCACAATCCGTCCTTCGCTGTCGCCAAAGAAGTGCAGCCTACCCTCGGCGTCCTCCTCATAGCCCAGCCAGACGCGGTTCTCACACCCGGCAATCTCATGGGCCTGCGCTTTGCGCTCGTCGGTCAGCGTCGGCAACTTTTTGCCCAATAAAATCAGCTGACGGTATTTATCCTCCCACTGGATCAGCGGGGCGAAGGTCTGGCGCAGCGTAGCGTCGGTAATGGTTGTGCCGAAGGGGTGCAGAGTTGTCATTAATCCACCAGAATTTCCAGGGCGCGATCCACCGCGTGGACCAGCGCCGCAACATCGTCTTGGGTATTGTAGGGGGCGAAAGAGGCCCGCAGGGTGCCGCTGACCCCTAAGGCCGCCAGCAGCGGCTGGGCGCAGTGTTGCCCGGCGCGCAGGGCAATGCCGGACTCCGCCAGCAGCGTCACCAGATCGCTGTGATGAATACCCGTAAATTCAAAGGCCAACAGGCTTGACTGCTGGCAGCGGAAAGAGCGGAAGCCCGGCCGTTTCGCCAGTTCCTCTTCCGCCAGGCTCGCCAGACTGCGGCTCCAGTTTTCCGCCTGGCCGATATCGCTCTGCGCCAGCCACTCCAGCGCGGCGCTGAGGCCGATCACCCCGGCGACATTCGGCGTACCGGCCTCGAGGCCATAGGGGGCCGGCTGTGGCGTAAAGCCGTCAAAGCTGACCTCGGCGATCATTTTCCCGCCGCCGAGCCAGGGCGACATCGCCGCCAGCAGCTCGCTTTTGCCGTACAGGGCGCCGATCCCGGTCGGGCCATACAGCTTATGGCCGGAAAAGGCGTAAAAATCGATATCCAGCGCCTGCACGTCCGCCGGGAAATGCACCGCCCCCTGGGCACCGTCGACCATCACCACCATCCCGGCGGTGTGGGCAAGGCGGATAGCCTGGGCCAGGTCCGGGCAGCCGCCGGTAACGTTGGACATCTGGCCGATGGCCAGCACCCGGCTGCGCGGGGTAATCAGCGCGCTGAGGCTGGCGATATCCGGCAGACGGTCGGCGCCAAGCGGCAGTTTGACCACTCTGGCGCCGGTCTGCCCGGCCACCATCAGCCAGGGCACGAGGTTGGCATGATGCTCGGCTTCGCTAACGATAATTTCATCGCCAGGCTGCAGGCGCGGCCGGACGTAGCTCTGCGCCACCATATTGATGGCCTCGGTGGTCCCCCGCGTCCAGACGATATCTTTGCCGGAAGGGGCGTTAAGCCACGCTGCCACGCGATCGCGGGCCGCCTCGTAGCGCTCGGTCAGCCGCTGGGCGGCGGCGAACTGGCTGCGATGGACATTGCCGGCGCTCAGGCGATAAAACTGGTCGCTGGCATCGATCACCGCCAGCGGTTTGAGCGCTGTCGCCGCGCTGTCGAGATAGACGCCGGCATCGGCCAGAGCCGGAAACTGCGCGCGAAAGTGCACCGGGTTGAATGCGTTCATGGAATTCCTCGTATTAATACCGCGATCGTCGCGCAATTTGCCGGGCGTGACAAGGTCTCTGCGTCCTGTGGAATTGTCCGAATGTGACTCCACGTCCGTCAAAGAGGGTTATGCTGAAAAGTGTTGGGTTTGTGTTTTAACCTATTACTTAACGAGTTACGAATAGTATAAATAGCCGTAAGGAGAGAAGAATGAAAATGACTAAGGCCGCTGCGATTATCTCTGCCTGTATGCTGACTTTAGGCCTGAGCGCCTGTTCCTCTAACTATGTGATGCATACCAATGATGGGCGGACCATCGTTACCGACGGGAAACCGCAAACCGATAATGACACTGGCATGATCTCGTATAAAGACGCGTGGGGCAACAAACAGCAGATCAATCGCTCTGACGTGAAACAGCTGGGTGAACTGGACGAGTAAGGCAGTAAAAAGGCAAAAAAAAGCACCGCGCGTTGCGGTGCTACATTAAATCACTATGGACAGACAGGGTAAATGTACAGGAAGTGAAAAGGGGTAGCTTTGCTACCAGGGTCTGCAAAGACAGACCAATTGCAAACACAACAACACAACATCACAACCGTAAGCCAAAAGCTTGATGGAACACGCATTCCAAAAAAAGCTTCTCGTTCCGGCTCAGGAAGTGCCGCCACTATAGGTATTTGCTGGTAGAACCTCAACGGACAATTTATAATGGCTCAGATAAAAAAAACTAATAGGTTAACCATTGTTTCCTATTTGTTAAATTGAGTTAACATCTAAGCCAGAATAACCATGTCGAAGCGATTACCACCTCTGAATGCATTACGTGTTTTTGATGCAGCCGCACGTCATCTCAGCTTCACTCGGGCAGCCGATGAGCTTTTTGTGACGCAGGCCGCAGTCAGCCATCAAATCAAGTCTCTCGAGGATTTTCTGGGCCTTAAGCTGTTCCGTCGACGCAATCGTTCGCTGCTGTTAACGGAAGAAGGGCAGAGCTATTTTCAGGATATTAAAGAGATTTTTTCGCAACTGACGGAAGCAACGCGTAAACTGCAGGCGCGCAGCGCCAAAGGGGCATTAACGGTCAGTTTATTGCCAAGTTTCGCCATTCAGTGGCTGGTGCCAAGACTCACAAGCTTTAACTCAGCTTATCCGGGAATCGACGTCAGGATCCAGGCAGTAGACCGTCAGGAGGATAAGCTGGCGGACGATGTCGATGTGGCGATTTTTTACGGCCGCGGCAACTGGCCGGGCCTGCGTGTGGAAAAATTGTACGCCGAGTATCTGCTGCCGGTCTGTTCCCCGCTCTTGCTCACCGGCGACAAAGCATTGAAAACGCCTGCCGATCTGGCGCAACATACGCTGCTTCACGATGCGTCCCGCCGCGACTGGCAAACTTATACCCGTCAGCTTGGTCTAAGCCATATTAATGTGCAGCAGGGGCCGATTTTCAGCCATAGCGCGATGGTGCTGCAGGCGGCCATTCACGGGCAGGGCGTGGCGCTGGCCAACAACGTCATGGCGCAGTCCGAAATTGAAGCCGGTCGCCTGGTGTGTCCGTTTAATGATGTTCTGGTCAGTAAGAATGCGTTTTACCTTGTTTGCCATGACAGTCAGGCAGAACTGGGTAAAATAGCCGCTTTCCGGCAGTGGATCCTGGCGAAAGCGGCAAGTGAACAAGAAAAATTCCGCTTTCGTTATGAACAATAATTACTTGTAGGGTAACAACATGACCAGCCGTTTTATGCTGATATTCGCCGCAATTAGCGGCTTTATCTTTGTGGCTCTGGGCGCTTTTGGCGCGCATGTATTAAGTCAATCGCTCGGCGCGGCGGAGATGGCCTGGATCCATACCGGCCTGGAGTATCAGGCCTTCCATACCCTGGCGATTTTTGGTCTGGCGGTGGCGATGCAGCGTCGGATCAGTATCTGGTTCTACTGGAGCAGCGTATTTCTGGCGTTAGGGACCGTGCTGTTCAGCGGCAGCCTCTATTGTCTGGCGCTCTCTCATTTACGTCTGTGGGCGTTCGTGACCCCGGTGGGCGGCGTAAGCTTCCTCGCCGGTTGGGTTTTAATGTTAATTGGTGCAATTCGTCTGAAACGTAAGGGCGTTGTTCATGAATAAGGTTGTCCTCTATTGTCGCCCTGGGTTTGAGAAAGAGTGCGCAGCAGAAATTACCGATAAGGCAGCCCGCCTTGAGGTGTTTGGTTTTGCCCGGGTCAAAGAAGACTCTGGCTATGTAATTTTTGAAGGTTATCAGCAGGACGATGGCGAGAAGCTGGTGCGCGATCTGCCGTTCAGCTCGCTGATTTTCGCCCGTCAGATGTTTGTGGTCGGCGAATTGCTGCGCGACCTGCCGCCGGAGGATCGCATCACACCGATCGTCGGCATGCTGCAGGGTGTAGTGGAGAAGGGTGGCGAGCTGCGTGTGGAAGTGGCGGATACCAACGAAAGCAAAGAGCTGATGAAGTTCTGCCGCAAGTTTACGGTGCCGTTACGCGCGGCGCTGCGCGAGGCGGGCGTGCTGACCAACTATGAAACGTCAAAGCGACCGGTGGTGCATGTGTTCTTTATCGCACCCGGCTGCTGCTATACCGGCTACTCATACAGCAACAATAACTCACCGTTCTATATGGGCATTCCGCGGCTGAAGTTTCCGTCCGACGCCCCGAGCCGTTCCACCCTTAAGCTGGAAGAGGCATTCCACGTCTTTATTCCGGCGGACGAGTGGGACGAGCGCCTGGCGAACGGCATGTATGCCGTCGATCTCGGCGCCTGCCCGGGCGGCTGGACCTATCAGCTGGTGAAGCGCAACATGTGGGTCTCTTCGGTCGATAACGGCCCGATGGCCCAGAGCCTGATGGATACCGGCCAGGTGACCTGGCTGCGCGAAGACGGTTTCCGCTATCGTCCGAACCGCAACAACATCTCGTGGATGGTCTGCGATATGGTGGAGAAACCGGCGAAGGTGGCGGCGCTGATGGCGCAGTGGCTGGTCAACGGCTGGTGCCGGGAGACCATCTTCAACCTCAAGCTGCCGATGAAAAAGCGCTATGAAGAGGTGTCGCAGAATCTGGCCTATATTCAGGCCCAGCTGGACGAGCACGGCGTTAACGCCCAGATCCAGGCGCGTCAGCTGTATCACGATCGTGAAGAAGTGACCGTTCACGTGCGCCGTCTGTGGGCCGCCGTCGGCGGACGTCGCGACGAGCGTTAATCCTTCCCCCTCAGGCCGGAGATGCGTGCGCGTCCTCCGGCCTTCCCCTTAAGGCTGCGGCGCATCCGACACAATATGCGTCACGTCATCCAGATGACCAATCCTCGCCTCGCCGGAGCGGTTGAACTTGCTTTTGTCGATCAGCAGCAGCGACTGCGCCGCCCGCTTAAGCAGGATTGATTTGAAGTCGGCATTGAACGCATTGGAGTCCCACAGCGCGCCCTGCGGGTCGATGCCTTCGCAGGAAAAAATAAACAGATCGATCTCCAGCGATTTCAGCTGGGAAATCAGCGCCGGGTTAACGTAGCAGCCATATTTCCGCTGCAGAGTACCGCCGGAGCAGGTGAGTGTGATTTGGTCGCGTTTGGCCAGCTCCTGGCAGATGGGCTGACTGTTGGTAAAGACGTGCAGCGGGCGGTCCGGCAGCTGGCGGGCGAGATACCAGCAGGTGGAGCTGGCATCGAGGGCGATCACCATCCCTTCGTCAATCCAGGCCAGCGCTTCGCGGGCGATGTCGGCTTTATGCGCGTAATGGCTTTTCAGGCGCATGTGGAAAGGATCGCCGCTGTCCTGGCTGCGCTGGTGGATCACTTTGGCCCGGCCGTGGTTGCGCAGCACTTTGCCCTGCGCCTGCAGCTCGCTCAGATCGCGGCGAATAGTTTCCCTGCTGACGTTGAGCTGTTTTGACAACGTTTCGGTGGTCAGGCTGCTGTGGGTGATCAGGAGATCGACGATTGCCTGCTGGCGGGCTGCTTTCATTTATTCTCATCCCATCATTGCTTGAGCGTCTGCATCAGGCAGACGCTCCGGCATGAGATTACGGTGTGACTCCTTTTTTTAAAAGGATATTTCCGTACTTAGCGCACTCTCCTGTGATAACGATCGCAAAGGCTTTTTGCGCCCGGTCGTAGAAGGCAAAGCGGTCAATCCGCACGATATCCGGGCAGGGGGCCTGCGCCGAGAGCGCCTGCCGATAGCGCTGTTCCACCGTCGGGTCGAGCGCATCGCCTTCGACGGCGGCCATCATCACCAGCGGCGGCGCATAGCTGTCTAATTCGAACAGCGGGATAATTGCCTGCAGCAGATCGCTGACTCGCAGGCCATCGGCGCGGATCACCTGCGGACCCATGCTGTGCGCCGGGAAGTGGGCATCGGAAAAAATGATTTCATCCCCATGGCCCATTTCAGCCAGCACTTTCAGCAGTTCCGGCGATATCAGCGGGGAAATGGTTTTGAGCATCTCAGGCTTCCTCTATCAGTTCAGGTTCAGTTTGCGGCCAGAAATAGCGGTAGCGGTACGCGACCTGCGCTCTGGCCTCTTCCGGAGAAGAGAACTCGCCCACGCCATACCAGCCAAACATCGCCGCGCCGGCCACGGTGGTTTCGGCATCATCAAGGACTTTGATCGGTATCCCGAGTCGGTTGGCTTTGATCTGGTTCCATAGCGCGTTGCGGCTGCCGCCGCCGACCAGCAGCAGCTCTTTCGCCCTGAAGCCGCCGATTTTTTCCAGGGTTTGCAGATGCTGCGCCAGCTGGCCGCTTAACCCCTCCAGCGCGGCGCGGTAAAAATGGCCGCGGGTGGTGTTGAGCGTGACACCCTGCCAGCCGGCGTGCTGGCTGGCGAGCAGGTCACACTGCATCCTGACGCCCTGGGCGCCGGACGGGATCGCCTGCGCTTCGTCAATCAGTGTCTGCCATGGGGTATCAGCGCTATACAGTAGTTTGCGCACCCACTCGAGCACGCCGGAGGCCAGCCACTGCATCCCCGGGTTATAGCGGCCCGGCTGGCTGTCCAGCTCGCAGGTGGAGCCGTTATAGTCACAGAGCAGCGAGGTGTCGACCTGCGCGCTGCGCACCATCAGGATCTCCCAGGTCCCGGAGGAGAGCACCGGCTCATCCTGCCTGGCGCCGGCGCCAAACAGGGCGAACTGGGTGTCATGCCCGGCCGAGATAACCGGGATCCCGACGGGAAGGCCCAGCAGCGCAGCGGCATCCGGCAGCAGGGCGCCGATGGGCTGGCCTGCTTCAACCAGCCGCGGGAACAGGCGGCGCGGTAGGCCGGTCGCCTGCAGGATTGGCGCGCTGAAATCGCGCTGCCGGAGATCGAGCATCTGGCTGGTGCCTGCCATGGTGAGGTCGGTGGTGAACTCCCCGGTCAGCCGATGGTTGATCAGCGATGAAATAAACAGCCAGGCATGGGCCTGCGCCAGCAGCTGCGGGTGGTTCTCTTTCAGCCACACCAGCTTATACAGGGTGTTGAATGCAAACGCGCCGACGCCGGCAATCTGCTGCAGCTGGCGCGCGGGCATATACTGGCTGATATTCTCCATCACCGCCGCGGTGCGCGGGCATTTCCAGCTGATGATCGGATACAGCAGGGCACCCTGCTCATCCACCAGCGCGCCATCGACGCCAAAGGTCGTGACGGTAATGCCGCGCACCGTGCAGGAGGCCAGCTGGTCATGGATCTGCCGACAGCAGTCGGCAAAGCGCTGCATAATGGCCTCCAGCGACCACTGGTGCCAGTCGCTTTTTTCCGCCGCGATGTCGCTGGCGTTAGCCGTTGCGGCGCGGGCGATAATTTTCCCTTGTCGATCCACGGCCATCGCCCGCACGTTCGTGGCGCCGCAGTCGAGGACCAGGATAACGTCTTGCTTCATAGTGACTCCCGAAACAACATTGCCGGATGGCGCAGCGCTTATCCGGCCTACAGACCGCGCGCGTCTGTAGGCAAGGTAAGCCTGCGCCTCCGGGCGAAACCAACCTGTTAATGCTTATACAGCGGCCCGTAGTTCTGGCAGGCGCGGTAGTCCTGGCCCTCGATATCCATGCCGTGCGCGGCCCAGGCGGAAGGGCGGTAGATTTTCGCCTCTTCCACGTTGTGCATGCAGACCGGAATGCGCAGCATGGCGGCGAGGGTAATGAAATCTGCGCCAACGTGGCCGATGGTCAGCACGCCGTGGTTGGCGCCCCAGTTGGCCATCACCGAGTACACATCGCTGAACGGGCCCTTGCCGGTCAGGCGTGGGGCAAACCAGGTGGTGGGCCAGGTGGAGTTAGTGCGGGCGTCGAGCTGGTCGTGCATCGCTTTGGGCAGCGCCACGCTCCAGCCTTCGGCAATTTGCAGCACCGGCCCCAGACCTTTGATGATGTTCACCCGGGTCATGGTGAACGGCACGCCGCCTTCGGTCAGGAAGCGGGAAGAGAAGCCGCCGCCGCGGAAGTATTCGTGGATCGCCGGGCACCATTCGGTCGCCGCGAGGCAGGCATCCGCCTCGTTCTGTTCAATCTCCCAGTGAGGTTTCATCGTCGGGTTGCCCTGCGCGTCGCGCTGCTGGCAGGAACCGTCCAGCGCCGCAGAGCCGGAGTTAATCAGGTGAATGATGCCGTGCTCCGCCCGCCCGGTGAGCGGCTGCCCGGTGACCCGTTCAACGGCATCCGGCGACCAATAGGTGCGGACGTCGGCAAACACCTGGGCGGTGCCGGTGAGCTGGTGGCCCATCAGCATGGCCACGCCGTTGAGGCTGTCGTTTTCGGTAGCGACGACAAACGGTTCGCGCACCCCGTTCCAGTCAAAAGAGCTGTTGAGCAGCGCTTCGGCGGTATCACCATTGGGGTATTGATCGGTCCAGTGGCGCTGACCCTGGAAACCGGCGGCGATAGCGTTGTAGCCCAGCGACTCCTCCACCAGTCCTTTTTCCGCCAGCTTCGGGTTGCCTTGCATCATGTCGCGGATGCACATCGCCATCAGCAGGCTCTCTTTCAGCACCGCGCGGCTCTGCGTTTCATTGCGCTTATACTGCTCAGCGTTCTGATCTTCGCCGTAGCGGAAGTGTGTATCCGCCCACGCCAGCGCCATCTCCAGCTCAGTTTCATCATAGATTTTTTGATCAATTCGCCGGCGCAGCTCCGTCATGTCGACAGCCTGAACCTTCATGCCGAGCCAGGATTCAAAGAAATTGTGGTCGACGATGGAGCCGGCGATGCCCATTGAGACGCCGCCCAGCGACAGATAGCTTTTCCCTTTCATACTGGCGACAGCCAGGCCGGCGCGCGCGAAGCGCAGCAGTTTTTCTTCGACATCCGCCGGGATCGAGGTGTCATCGGCATCCTGCACGTCATGTCCGTAGATGGAGAACGCCGGGATCCCTTTCTGGCTATGGGCCGCCAGCGCCGCGGCCAGGTAGACCGCCCCCGGACGCTCGGTGCCGTTAAAGCCCCAGATGGCCTTCGGGCGCAGCGGATCCATGTCGATGGTTTCGCTGCCGTAGCACCAGCAGGGGGTGACGGTGATGGTGACGCCGACGTTCTGGCTGCTGAATTTCTCTTCACAGGCGGCCGACTCGGCCATGCCGGCGATGCAGGTATCGGCAATCACGCACTCCACCCGGGCGCCGCAGGCGTGGCGCAGTTTCTCGCTAATAAGCGCGGCGGTGGCTTTCGCCATGTTCATGGTTTGCGCTTCCAGCGACTCGCGGACCCCCATGCGACGACCATCGATTACCGGGCGGATACCGATCTTCGGTAAGCTGATTTTTTTCATTACAGATCCCTCAGGTTATGCGGATAACAGGTTTAGTTCGTCGCCGCTTGTGAACGGAAACGGGCAAAAATAAAGATGATGGCGAAGCACAGCGCCGGGACCAGTTCGGCGGTCGGGATATTGCCGGCGGCGTCGCTGACAAAGCCCATCACCGGGGTAACGATCCCGCCGCCGATAATGGTCATGACGATAAATGACGAACCATATTTGGTGTCCTGGCCCAGATGCTTAATCCCCAGCGAGAAGATGGTGGGGTACTGAATGGACATAAAGGCGCTGCACAGGGTCAGGGCCAGCAGACCGACGTGGCCGCCGCTGAAGGCGGAGAGCAAGCAGAGCAGCATGGCGATAAACGCATAGATAGCGAGCACGTTATGCGGCGCGAAGCGGCGGATAAGCCAGGTGCCGGTAAAACGGCCAATAAAGAAGCAGACCATAGTGGCGGTCAGGTAGTTGGCGGCGAAACCGGCCGTCATGCCCGGGATCTCTTCGATAGCGTAGCGGATCAGGTAGCTCCAGCAGGCGGTTTGCGCGCCGACGTAGCAGAACTGGGCCAGTACCGCCCAGCGCCAGTGGCGGATGCGCATCAGGCGCGTCAGCGAGGCGAAAAAAGTGCTCTGCGCGCTGTCGCTGTGGTCATCGCTTTGCAGGGAGGGGAAGCGGGTGCAGACGATCAGCAGGGCGACCAGCAGGACGATAGCCACGATAATCATATAGGGGGTTTGTACCGACAGGACCAGACTGTGTTTCCAGGCGCTGAGCTGTTCCGGCGTCATTTTATCCAGCACCTCCTGCGGCTGATGCGGGACGTTAGACAAAATAAGACTCTGGCCAAATACCACGGCAATAATGGCGCCGAATGAGTTAAAGGTCTGGGCCAGATTAAGGCGGAAGTGACCGCCGCTTTCCGGACCGAGGACGGTGACAAACGGGTTGGCCGCGGTTTCGAGACAGCCAAGTCCGGCGGCAATAATAAATAATCCAATGAGAAATAAGGTGTAATTCATCACTTCGGCGGCAGGCCAGAACAGCGCGGCGCCGCAGGCATATAAAAACAGCCCCGTAAGAATGCCGGCTTTATAGCTGAACTTTTTCATCAACATTCCGGCGGGGATGGGAATAATAAAATAGCCAAAGTAAAAGGCCGATTGAATTAATCCGGCCTGGAAATTAGTCAGGGTAAAGGCCTGTTGAAATTGCGGTAATAAAATATCATTCAGATTATTAGCCACGGCCCACAGAAAAAAGAGGGAGCACAGCAGAGCGAAAGGAATAATGTAGCTCTTACTCTGCCCGCTCTCCATGGCACGGTAACTTTGCGTTGGTATCGTTGTGTTTCCCATAGCGTCCTCATCAGTTCAGAAGCATTTACAACAGCATTCAGGGCGCAGTCTGGTGCTGCAGCAGACCGCAAAATTAAGTGAGCTCAGGTGACGCGCCGGTGAGTGAAATGAAAGTCACGGCGGAACTCATGGCTTCATTTTCAAATAAAAACCGCCTGTTAATATGATGATGGTCACACTTAACGTACTGTGGGTCATTTTATGTGATAATTGTCACTTTAATTTTTCAAAAACGCTGACCGTTTGAGAAAATAAATTCACAAAACCACAACGCTAATGACCGAATGAATATATATTGTGGAAAACGGGCAAATGTTACAAAGAAATAAAATGCCCGCTTGATGAAATATTATTAAGAACGGGCATTTTAATCACTCTCTTAATGGGCATGGTTTCTTTATTCATGGCGGAATAATTGACGCGGCTCACAAAATATAATCATGAAAATTCCCCTTTGAGTATTCAGGTTGATGATGAAGACCATTATTCACCCTATCCCACGGTAGCCGACGATATTTCTGTTGCCCTGCCGTTGATGGATGATGAGTCACCAAAAGAGGAACGCAATGGAAAGAAACAGACTGGCCCGGCAGATTATCGATACCTGCCTGGAAATGACCCGCCTGGGGTTAAATCAGGGAACCGCCGGCAATGTCAGCGTGCGCTATCAGGGAGGAATGCTGATCACCCCCACCGGCATCCCGTATGAAAAACTGACGGAAGACAAGATCGTCTTTATCGATGCCGACGGCCAGCATGAGCAGGGAAAACTGCCCTCCAGCGAATGGCGTTTTCATCAGGCGGCCTACCAGACGCGACCCGATGCCCAGGCGGTGGTCCACAATCACGCTGTCCATTGTACGGCGGTGTCGATCCTCAACCGGCCCATCCCGGCCATCCACTATATGATCGCCGCGGCTGGCGGGAATTCGATCCCCTGCGCGCCCTATGCCACCTTCGGCACCCGCGAACTGTCTGAGCATGTCGCGGTGGCGCTGAAGCACCGCAAAGCCACGCTGCTACAGCATCACGGCCTGATCGCCTGCGAGGCCAGCCTGGAGAAAGCGCTCTGGCTGGCGCACGAAGTGGAAGTCCTGGCCCAGCTCTATCTCAGTACGCTGGCGATTACCGACCCGGTCCCGGTGCTGGATGACGAGGCGATCGCCATCGTGCTGGAGAAGTTCAAAACCTACGGATTACGCATTGAAGAGTGATGCCGCAACGCTAACAGGAGAGACGCGATGGCAAACAGAATGATCCTCAACGAAACGGCGTGGTTTGGCCGGGGGGCGATAAACGCATTAACCGATGAAGCGGTGCGGCGCGGCTATCGCAAAGCATTGATCGTCACCGACAGCACCCTCGTCCGCTGCGGCGTGGCGGCGAAAGTCACCGACAAACTGGATGCCGCCGGGCTGGCATGGGATATGTTCAGCGACGTGATCCCTAACCCGACCATTGCCGTGGTCCAGCAGGGGCTGCAGGCCTTTCAGCGCAGCGGGGCGGATTACCTGATCGCCATCGGCGGCGGTTCGCCGCAGGATACCTGTAAGGCGATCGGTATTATTCAGCGTAACCCCGAATTCGCCGATGTCCGTAGCCTCGAGGGGCTCTCGCCGACCCGTCAGCCCAGCGTGCCGATCTTCGCGGTGCCGACCACCGCGGGTACCGCGGCGGAGGTGACGATCAACTATGTCATCACCGATGAAGAACAGCGGCGCAAGTTCGTCTGTGTCGACCCGCATGACATTCCGCAGGTGGCCTTTATCGATGCCGATATGATGGACGCCATGCCGCCAGCGCTGAAGGCGGCCACCGGCGTGGACGCCCTGACGCATGCTATCGAAGGGTACCTTACTCGCGGCGCCTGGGCTTTGACCGATGCCCTGCACCTCAAGGCCATCGAGATCATTGCCGGGGCGCTGCGCGGCTCGGTTGCCGGAGACGCCGGCGCGGGGGAAGCTATGGCGCTCGGCCAGTACGTCGCGGGGATGGGATTTTCCAACGTCGGGCTCGGGCTGGTGCATGGCATGGCGCATCCGCTCGGCGCTTTTTACAATACGCCGCACGGCGTGGCGAATGCCATCCTGCTGCCGCACGTGATGCGCTTTAATGCTGAGGCGACGGGGGAAAAATATCGCGACATCGCCCAGGCGATGGGCGTCAGGGGGGAAGCGTTAAGCCTGACCGCCGCGCGCGAGGCGGCAGTGGAGGCGGTCTGCCAGCTAAACCGCGATGTCGGTATACCCGGCCATCTGCGTGAGGTGGGCGTCAGGAAAGAGGATATTCCGGCGCTGGCCCAGGCGGCGCTGGCGGATATGTGTACCGGCGGCAACCCACGCGAGGCGAGCCTGGCGGATATCGTCGCGTTATATCAGGTGGCCTGGTGATTGCCTGGCCCGGGTAAAGCAGGCAGTGCCGGAGGCAGTTACCCTGCACCGGCGCACTGCTTAACGATGGTCAGCGCGTCAGCCGCAGCTGCTGCAGATTACCGTCCAGCTGGAGGTCGGTCTGCAAGCGGGCCACCTCCCGGCAGATGAAGGCCATCTCCTGATGCGCGGCCAGTTTTTTGCGCCACTTTTCCGGAACCTCGGCCAGGCGGGCGTACAACCCCTCCAGGTCCTGAAACTCGTTCAGCAGCTGGGCGGCGCTTTTGGGACCAATGCCCGCTACGCCCGGCACCTTCGAACTGCTGATCCCCGCCAGCCCCCAGTAATCCGCCAGCTGCTCCGGGGTGACGCCGAACTCACTGGCGATGAAGGGCGCGTCCAGCCAGCGTTTCTGAAAGTAGTCGCGGATGCGGATGGTGGGCGACAGCAGCTGACAGTAGCCTTTGTCGGTGGAGACGATGGTGGCCTGATGGCCCGCCTGGGCCACCTTCACCGCCAGGGTGGCGGCGAGGTCGTCCGCTTCGCTGCCCGGCGAGGCCCAGCAGCGGATCCCCCGCTGCTCGAAAGCGGCCCGCAGCGCTGGCATCTCGGCGACCAGCGTCTCCGGCATCGGCGCGCGGCCGGCTTTGTACTCCGGCAGACGCTGGTGGCGCCAGCCGTGGGCGCGATCCTCATCATCAAACACCGCCACCGCGTGGGTGGGCTGACTGTGGACGATCAGCTGCTCCAGCGCATGCAGGCAGGTATCGACGCAGGGCGAACCCTGCACCGCGTGGATGCGGCGGATCAGATTTAACGCGTCGACGATTAACAGATGAACAGCCACAGATACCCCCTTATTCTTAGCGCCTTTAGGGTAACATCGCCATCGGATCGAGGCTATCTGCGCCTGAACAATCAGGAAGATAACGCGCAAATTTCGCTAACTGACCGCCATCAGCGGGCTGATGACGCCCGGCGCAGGTTCGCCGTACCACACCGCTTCGCGCACCGGGACCGGTTTGGCGATAAGCCCGAGGGCGTAAAAGCGATCGGCAATGGTCTGCTGGGCGCGGATCACCGACAGATCCATCGGCCTTGGGCGATGACTGCGGCGGGCGAGGGCGATGCGCAGCGAGCGGGCGTCAATCCCCAGCTCTGCCGAGAGTAAGCGGGCCGCTTCGCCGCGATGCGAGTCGATAAAATGCCCGGTGTGGGTCAGCTCTGTCAGCAGGCGGCGCATGATATCGCCATGCTGAGCGAGATAGTCCCGTCGCGAAAGATAAAACTGATGGTTGTTGACCCGGCCTTCGCCGCTGGCGACCACCCGCAGCTCGCCAGTGTGTTCGGCGTCGCTGAGCAGCGGATCCCACATCATCCAGGCGTCAACCGCCAGATAGTCGCTGGCGGTCAGCGGGTATTTCGGCGGGGTATAGACCACCCGCACGTCGTTCAGCCCCAGACCGGCGTCCTCGAGGATCTGCAGCAGCAGCCAGTGGACATTCGACCCTTTATTGAGGGCGATGCGTTTTCCGCGCAGATCGCTGAGCTGGCGGATGTCGCTCTCCTGCGGGACGACCATCGCCACGCTGCGCGGCGCCGGCGGCTCCCATGCGACGTACATCAGTTCGCTGTTGCTGGCCTGGGCGAACACCGGCGGCGCTTCCCCGGTGGTGCCAAAGTCGATTTCGTTGCAGGCGAGGGCGTGGAGAAGCTGCGGTCCGGCAGGAAACTCACTCCATAGCACGTTGACGCCGAGGCTGGCGAAGGCGGTTTCCAGACTCTGGCGGGCTTTCAGGATCCCGAGGCTGCCGAAGCGCTGGTAGCCAATGCGCAGTTCGCGATCGGCCCCGGTCGCGCTGGCGAACGCCCGCGGCGGCGCGGGCGGGCGGCGACGGCTTTTGATCAGCCCGAGATTAGCGAGCTGGGTACGCAAGGTGTGCCGACTGATCCCCAACAGCGCGGCCGCCTGGCTCTGGTTATCGTCGCAATGCGCCATGGCGTGGCGAATCAGGGCGCTGGTCACTCGCTGCCACAGCGGCTCGCCGGGAAGCGCCAGCTGGTGGCGAATAAAGTCGTCCAGTTCATGATCGCTTGCTGGCGCCGGGGCGTCGTTGAGCGTCGCCAGGCGCAGCTGGGCGGGGCTAATCTCCTCCTCTTTACTGAGCAGCACCGCGTTGTGCAGGGTGTTTTCCAGCTCGCGAATATTGCCCGGCCACGAATAGTCCATCAGCCGGGCCAGTGATTCCGGCGCCAGACGCAGGGTTGGCCGCCCGAGGCGCCGGGCGTAGAGCGATAAAAAGTGGTGCGCCAGCAACGGGATATCCTGCCGACGCTGGCGCAGGGGCGGCAGCGGCACCACCGCGATATTCAGCCGATAGTAAAGATCCTCGCGAAAGCGGCGCTCGCGGATCGCCTGGGCCAGGTCGACGTGGGTGGCGGCAATCACCCGGACGTTGACTTTGATGGCCTTGCGCGAGCCGACGCGGGTAATCTCACGTTCCTGCAGCACCCGCAGCAGTTTGACCTGCAGCGGCAGGCTTAATTCGCCGATCTCGTCCAGCAGCAGCGTCCCCCCTTCCGCGGCTTCAAACCAGCCGGGTTGTCCCTGCTGCGCGCCGGTGAAGGCGCCTTTCTCATGGCCGAACAGTTCGGCTTCGGCAAGGCTCTCGGTTAGCGCGCCGCAGTTGACCGCCAGAAACGGCTGCTGGCGGCGGGCGCTGTGGTGATGGAGATAGCGGGCCACCACCTCCTTACCGGTGCCGGTTTCGCCCACGATCAGCACGGTAGCCTCCGTCGGCGCGAGCTTGTCCAGCAGGCTCTGGAAAGCCTTCGACGCCGGGTCGATCAGCGCGGGAGCGGTGGAAGGGGATTCTGGGTTCAGCATAGCGGGCCTCCGGTCGTTGACGCCTTGAACTTATCCTGCGGCGGCGGCAGAAACCAGAGGGGGAAGGCCCGCGGCTGTTGCAAATGCGCCAGCGGATGCGCGGCGGCTGCGTAATTTGCAACAGCGTGGCGCAATAGGGATATTTCCAGTGCCTTGATTTTAAATGGTTAATTTTTTATTCACCATTGGCATGATTATCGCTAACACCCATATAACCAAATTAAAACATCTCTTCGATAAATATCGGATATGGTTATATAGGAAATAGATAATGACGCAGCAAGCTCCCGACAAGATCAATGTCTTCTGGTTCTTACCTACCCATGGCGATGGCCGCTATCTGGGCACCACCGAGGGTGGACGCCCGGTCGATTTACCTTATCTGCAACAGGTGGCGCTGGCGGCCGACAGTCTGGGCTATTACGGCGTGCTGATCCCCACCGGTAAAAGCTGTGAGGATTCGTGGCTGGTGGCCTCGGCGCTAGCGCCGTTGACCCGTCGTCTACGCTATCTGGTGGCGGTCAGACCGGGCCTGCAGCCGCCGACGCTGGCGGCGCGGATGGCGGCCACCCTCGACCGTTTATCGGAAGGTCGGCTGCTGATCAACGTCGTCACCGGCGGCGACCCGGTGGAAAACAAAGGTGATGGCATCTTTCTCAGCCACAGCGAACGCTACCAGGTGACTCGCGAATTTCTCGATGTTTACTCCCGCCTGCTGCGCGGGGAGAAAGTGGACTATCACGGCGAGCATATTCATGTCGAGGGGGCGGAAGTGCTGTTTCCGCCGGTTCAGGAAAATGGCCCGCCGCTGTACTTCGGCGGCTCTTCTGAGGCGGCTATCGATGTGGCGGCCGAACAGATCGACAGTTATCTGACGTGGGGCGAACCGCCGGAACTGGTGGCGGAGAAGCTGGCGGTTGTGCGTGAGCGCGCCGCGGCCCGCGGACGCACCCTGGAGTACGGCATTCGTCTGCACGTCATTGTGCGCGAAACGGAAGAAGAGGCATGGGCCGCCGCCGACCGGCTGATTGCCCATCTTGACGACGACACCATCGCTCAGGCGCAAAAGATCTTCGCCCGCATGGACTCGGCTGGCCAGGCGCGGATGAGCGCCCTTCATCAGGGGTCGCGCGACAATCTGCGCATTGCCCCTAATCTGTGGGCCGGCGTCGGGCTGGTGCGCGGCGGCGCGGGAACCGCGCTGGTGGGTAATCCGCAGCAGGTGGCGGAACGTATCCGCGAATATCAGGCGCTCGGCATCAGCAACTTTATCTTCTCCGGCTACCCGCATCTGGAAGAAGCGCACCGCTTTGCCGAGCTGGTGATGCCTCTGCTGCCGCTGGAAAACGCGGCCTCGTCGAAGGCGCGCAGCGTGAACACCGGTCCGTTTGGCGAAACCATCGGCGGTGATAAGCGCCCGGTGCGCCAGGTCAGCGCCAGCTGATGGCCCGGAGCGCGACCATGAGACAGCATACCGGAGGAGGGCAGCGATGAGTGCAGAACCGCATATCGTGATTATCGGCGGCGGCTTCAGCGGCGCGGCGGTGGCGATTGAGCTGCTGCGCCTGGCACCGAACGGGGTGCGCGTGACGCTGCTCGAGCCGCGCCAGTTCCCCGGGGCCGGGGTGGCCTACTCCACCGCGGAGCCGACGCACCGGATTAACGTCCCGGCCGCTCGCATGCAGCTGACCGGCGACGAAGAGGGCGCCTTCGATCGCTGGTACCGCCATCAACCGGCTTTTGCCGCTGATGCCCAGGCCCTGCGCCCGGACGGGTCCGTCTATCCTCAGCGCGGCCAGTTTGGTCGCTATGTGGCACAACGTTTTGCCGATGCCGCGGCGTCCAGCGGCGGACGGCTGCGCCACCTGCGCGATCGGGCGCTCGCTTTTCATCAGGGGACGGTCACCACCGAGGGCGGACTACAGCTTAAGGCCGACCTGCTGGTGCTGGCGATCAGCCATCCACCGCCTTCGCTGCCGGCGCAGGCCGAAGCCTGGCGTCATCATCCGGCGCTGATTGCCAACCCGTGGCAGCCCGGCGCGCTCGACGCCATCGCCCCGCACGCGCGGGTGGCGGTGATGGGCACCGGATTAACCATGGCCGATACGGTGGCGACGCTGGACCGACTGGGCCACCGCGGCAGTATCGTCGCCTTTTCTCGCCATGGCCTGCTGTCGCGCGGCAACCTTAGCGGTGCGGGGGTAACCTGGCCGGGCGACTATCAGCAGGGCAGCCTGCGTCAGCGCCTGCGCCAGATCCGCCTCGATGTGGCGTATGCGGCGCAGCAGGGCCTGAGCTGGCAGGTGGTGCTGGATGCGGTTCGTCAGCAGGGGCAGCGGATCTGGCAGGCGCTCAGCGTCGCCGATCGCCAGCGTTTTCTGCGCCATCTGCGCCATTACTGGGATGTCCACCGCTACCGCGTGGCGCCGCAGGTCGCCGAGGTGTTGGAGGCGCGCCAGCGCACGGGCAGTCTGCAGGTGCAGGCGGCCAGGCTACTGTCGATAAGCGGTGAAGGCGAAACGCTGCGTCTGACGCTGGCGCGGCGCGGCGGCGGCGTGCAGACGCTGAGCGTCGATCACCTGATCCTGACCACCGGACCCGCACACCGCGCCCTGACCGACAGCCAGCCATTTTTACAGGACCTCGCCCGCCGCGGCCTGATTCGCGCCGATGCCCTCGGCATGGGTCTGGAGGTGGACAGCCGTTCCCGGGCAGTGGCTGAGCCGCACGTTGAGGCACTGCCGGTGCTGGTGGCCGGTCCGGCCGCCCGTGGGCGTTTTGGCGAACTGATGGGCCTGCCGCAGGTAGCCGACCATGCCGCTGACGTGGCGGCGCAAGCATTACTCACGCTCGGGATCCCGCAGGACTCCCGATGTCCAGCGTACTGAATACCTCCCTTTATTTTCCCTGATTCATTTTGCCGCGTGCGCCCCGGCGACGGGCCGCGCTATGGAGATTGCTATGTCATCACAACGTGAAATTCGTCTTAACGCTTTCGATATGAACTGCGTCGGCCATCAGTCGCCGGGCCTGTGGGCGCATCCCCGGGATCGCTCCTGGCAGTATAAAGATCTGGAGTACTGGGTGGATCTGGCGCGACTGCTGGAGCGCGGCAAGTTCGACGGGCTGTTTATCGCCGACGTGCTGGGGATCTATGACGTACTGAACGGCAGCGGCGATGCGGCGATCCGCCAGGCGACGCAGGTCCCGGTTAACGATCCGCTGGCCCTGATCACCCCGATGGCGCTGGTGACGGAGCATCTCGGCTTCGGCCTGACCGCCTCGCTGTCGTTTGAGCATCCTTACCCCTTCGCTCGTCGTCTGTCGACGCTCGATCATCTGACCAAAGGGCGGGTGGGCTGGAATATCGTCACCTCCTATCTGGAGAGCGGGGCGCGCAATATCGGCCAGCAGACCCAGACCGACCATGACACCCGCTATGACTATGCCGATGAGTATTTGCAGGTGATCTACAAACTGCTGGAGGGAAGCTGGGAGGACGGGGCGGTGCTGCGCGACAGAGAGCGGAAGATCTTCAGCGATCCGCGAAAAATCCATCCCATTAACCATCAGGGACAGTTCTTTTCCGTGCCGGGGATCCACCTCTGCGAGCCATCCCCGCAGCGCACGCCGGTGCTGTATCAGGCAGGGGCGTCCAGTCGCGGCAAACAGTTCGCCGCCGGCCATGCCGAATGCGTCTTCGTCGCTGTGCCGTCGAAGGTGCTGCTGAAGAAGACGGTGGCGGATATTCGCCGCCGGGCGGCTGAGGCGGGGCGCGATCCGCACAGCATCCTGATCTTCAACCTGCAGACGGTGATCGTCGGCGACACCGACCGCGAGGCGCAGGCGAAGTGGCAGGAATATAAGCAGTACGTCAGCTATGAAGGCGCGCTGGCGCTGCTCTCCGGCTGGACGGGGATCGATTTCGGCCAGTATCAGCCGGATCAGGTGCTGAAGTATCTGCACACCAACGCCATTCAGTCGGCGGTGGAGGCCTTTTCCACTGCGGACCCAAACCGGCAGTGGACGGTGCAGGCCCTGGCCGATTGGGCGGGGATCGGCGGCTTCGGTCCGCTGGTGGTCGGCAGCGCGCAAACCGTGGCGGACGAACTGCAGTCCTGGGTCGAAGAGACGGACGTCGATGGCTTTAACCTCGCCTATGCCGTCACTCACGAAACCTTCCGCGACGTCGTCGAGCTGCTGGTGCCTGAGCTGCAAAAGCGCGGCGTCTTTAAGCAGGAGTACCGCGAGGGGACCCTGCGCGAAAAACTGTTCGGCGCCGGCCCGCGTCTGGCCGCGCCTCACCCGGGCGCCAGCTACCGCCGCGATGCGCGCACGGCGGCATCGGTAGAGGAGAAGGTGACATGATCGCTATCGATGACCTGCATAAAAGTTACCGCACGGCGGATGGCCGGCTCAGCGCGGTGCTGAAAGGGCTGTCGCTGCAGGTGCCTGAGCGCTCCATCACCGCGGTAGTGGGACCGAGCGGCGCCGGTAAATCAACCCTGGCGCGCTGCATCAGCCTGCTGGAGCAACCGGACAGCGGCAGCATTCGTATCAATGGTCAGGACCTGTCGGCGCTGTCCGGCGAGGCGCTGCGCCGGGAGCGGCGGGCGATTGGCACCGTTTTCCAGTCTTCGGCGCTGTTGAGCCGCAGGACCGCCTGGGAGAATGTCGCCCTGCCGCTGGCGTGGCTTGGTGTGGTGGAGCGCGATATTAAAGCGCGAGTCGGCGAGCTACTTGAGAGCGTCGGCTTGAGCCACAAAGCCGATGCCTGGCCGGCGCAGCTCTCCGGCGGCCAGCGCCAGCGGATCGGCATTGCCCGCGCGCTGGCGCTGCGCCCGTCGGTTCTGCTGGCGGATGAAGCCACCTCCGGCCTCGATCCCCAGGCCACGGCCTCGGTGCTGTCCCTGCTCAAGCAACTGCGTGACGAGTACCAGCTGGCGATCGTCCTGATCACCCATGAAATGGACGCCGTGCGCTCGGCGGCGGATGCGGTGGCGGAGATCCGCGACGGGACGATCGTCCAGTACGGGCGGATCGAAGAACTGCTGGCGCGTCCCGATTCCCTGCTCGGCCAGCAGCTGTTGCCGCTGACGCCGGCGGTTGCAGCCCACAGCGATCTGCTGCTGCGGCTGAGCTACCGCTGGGATGTGCCGGTGGCCACCGACTGGATCAGCCGCCTGAGCCAGCAGTGGGCGCTGCAGATCGATCTTCTTGGCGGCCACGTCGAGGTGATCAATGGTCGGCTGGCCGGTCGCCTGCAGGCCGGAGTACGCTTTCAGGGCGAACGCCTGTCGCCCGCGCGACTTCAGGGTCTGCTGGCGCAGCTCGGCATTACGGCAGAGATCCTCGACAGCGCGCCGTTGCTCAGGGAGGCGGTATGAAACCGACAGTCATCAGTCAGGATACCCCCTGGGGCGAAATCCCTTCGCTGCTGCTCCCCGCCTATGGCGAAACCTGGCTGATGGTGGCCATTGTGATGCTGTTTGTCGTCACGCTGGGAGGGCTGGTGGGGGTGGTGTTGTTTAACGCCTCGCCGCGGGGCTTATTTCCGCACGCCCTGCTGTACCGGCTGCTGAACTGGGTGGTCAATATGGGACGTTCGCTGCCGTTTCTGGTGCTGATGGCCGCTATTATCCCGTTCACTTACTGGCTGACCGGCACCACGATTGGCATCCCCGCCGCGGTGGTGCCGATGATCGCCGCCGGCGTCCCGTTCTTTGGCCGTCTGGTGGAGAACGCGCTGCGCGAGCTGCCGGCGGAGGTCACCGCAGTGGGGGTCGTCTGCGGCGGGTCGCGCTGGCAAATCATTGCCAGCGCGCAGCTCAGTGAAGCCTTGCCCGCGCTGGTGGCGGCGGTGACGCTAAACCTGGTCTCGATGATCGAGTATTCGGCTATCGCCGGGACCATCGGCGCCGGCGGCATCGGCTACTTGGCCGTGGTGTACGGCTATCAGCGCTTCGACAACCACATCATGATCGCGACGATCGTCGCCCTGATCGCCACGATCCAGTTGATTCAATTTTTGGGTGACCGTCTGGTCAACCGTTTACGCCACACGCAGGGGAACCTTGTATGACAACAGAGCAATTTGAGTTACGTAAAGCGCGGCGCTGGCCCTGGCTGGCGGCGCTGGCGGTGATTATCCTGCTTGCCATCGCCTTCTGGTGGTGGCGGGGACATACCCAAAGCCAGCAGGTGGTCTTCGGCAGCACGTTAAAAATTCACTACGAGCCGGCGATGGCTGGCGAGCAGCGGATCATTGAGTATATTAATCAGCATATTGCGCCCGATTACGGCCTGAAGCTGGAGGCGGTGGGGGTGCAGGATCCGGTCCAGGCTGACCGCGCGGTAGCGGAAGGACAGTATGCTGGGACGATCTATCAGCATCAGTGGTGGCTTAAACAGGTGGTGGACGCTAACGGCTTTGCGCTGTCGACCACGGTGCCGGTGTTCCAGTGGGCATTTGGCATCTATTCCGACCGCTACTCGTCGGTACAGGCGTTGCCCAACGGCGCGACCATTGTCGTGCCTGATGATGGCGCCAATCAGGGGCAGGCCCTGTGGCTGCTCCAGCGCATTGGGTTGATCTCGCTCGACCCGGCGGTGGAGCCGCGCACGGCGAAGCTGAAAAATATTGTCGGTAACCCGCATCAGTTTGTCTTTAAAGAGCTGGATCTGCTGACCATGCCGCGGGCGTTAAATTCGGTGGATGCCGCCATCGGCTATGTCTCGCAATTTGACGCCGGGAAAGTCCCGCGTGAGAAAGGCATATTATTCCCGCCGGCGCCGCGCACCTTTGCTTCGCAATTAGTGATTGGTACACCGTATTTATCGCAGGAAAATATCGTCAAATTAAAACAGGCTTTTTCTGACCCGCGGATCCAGACGTGGTTAAAAACCACCGATGACCCGCTGGTAAAAGACGTGTTAGTTCCAGTGTCCGCGGAATAAGCGTCCTGCACGACGTCTATTTTCGTTGTTATTTATTTCCCTTGAGGATGCGCGAAAGCGCGTCCTTTTTGTGCTGGTAATTTTTATTAACTTATTGATTATATTGATTTTTATAGAATGATTTGTTGTTTTGATTCTCGCCGCGCGCGGTCTATAACCGCTAATGACCTGCACAAAATAATAAGGTGAAAAAATGAGTACATTACCAGTGGATAATCCCGGTATCGCTTCGGTACCGGTCAGTAGCGTCGGGGATGTGGCGCGGCTAATTAATTCCGGCAAGGAACAAGCGAAATATGCGCGGATGATTGTTTTCCTCGCGCTGGGGGGCGTTTTTCTCGACGCGTATGACTTAACTACGCTCTCCTACGGTATTGATGACGTTGTACGTGAATTTCAGCTCTCTCCGCTGCTGACCGGCCTGGTAACCTCTTCCATTATGGTCGGGACCATCGTCGGCAATATTATCGGCGGCTGGCTGACCGATAAATATGGTCGCTATTCGGTCTTTATGGCCGATATGTTCTTTTTCGTGATTTCGGCTATCGCCGCCGGGCTGGCGCCGAATGTCTGGGTGTTGATTGGCGCCCGCTTCCTGATGGGCATCGGCGTTGGCATCGACCTGCCGGTAGCGATGTCCTATCTGGCCGAGTTTTCCCGCTTTGCCGGCAAGGGCAATAAAGCGGCTCGCCTCGCGGCATGGTGCCCAATGTGGTACGCCGCCTCAACCGTCTGCTTTCTCATTATCTTCGGCCTCTATTTCCTGCTACCGCAGGAGCATCTTGACTGGCTGTGGCGCGCCTCCCTGCTGTTCGGCGCCGTGCCGGCACTGCTGATTATTGCCGTCCGCAGTCGGTTTATGAATGAATCCCCGCTGTGGGCGGCGAACCAGGGCGATTTGACCTCCGCAGTGCGTATTTTACGCGACTCCTGGGGGATCCATGCCCATGAGGTTCCGGCGGCGAAGCCGGCGCCAGCGCCGAAAGTGAGCTTCCGCGTGCTGTTCGAAAAGCCCTACCGCGAGCGGACTATCGTCGCCGGGGTGATGAATATCTGTATCTCCTTCGAGTACACGGCGATTGCCTTTTTCCTGCCGTCAATTCTTGCCCAGTTCCTCGGGGCTGGCGTCTTCGAAACTATTTCGGCATCGCTGGGGCTGAACGCCCTGTTTGCTTTTACCGGCGGGCTGCTCGGTATGCATCTGGCGTGGAAATATCCTTCGCGTCATGTGGCGATAGCCGGCTTCGCCCTGCAGTTTGTGGCGCTGATTGTGCTGGCGCTGGTGGGGCAACCGCACGCAACGGCAGGCATCGTGCTGGCCATCGCGATGCTGGGGCTGTGGCTGTTCGCCGAAGGGTTTGGCCCGGGTGCGCAGCTGATGATCTACCCGGCGCTTTCCTATCCCACCGCCATTCGCGCCACCGGGGTCGGCTTCAGCCGGGCGCTCTCCGGGATCGGCAGCGCGCTGGCGCTGTTTATTCTGCCGCTGCTGCAGGCCTCGCTCGGCACGCAGATGTTTTGGGTGGTCTCGCTTGCCGCCATTATTCCCATTTTCTTCCTGCTGGCGGTCCGTCATGAACCGACGCGAGAAGATATCGACGCAATCCATGAATAAGGAACTGACAATGACCTTGCTCTCCACTGGCACCGATTATGATGCGCTGGCGGCTGCCTTCCGCCCGATATTCACCCGTATCGCCCAGGGCGCTGCGGAGCGCGAACAGCAGCGTATTCTGCCAGAGGAGCCGATCCGCTGGCTGAAAGAAGCGGGCTTCGGCACGCTGCGTATCCCGCGCGAGAAGGGCGGCTGGGGCGCTTCGCTGCCGCAGCTCAGCGCGCTGCTGATCGAGCTGGCGCAAGCGGACTCTAACCTGCCGCAGGCCCTGCGCGCGCACTTTGCTTTTGTGGAAGATCAGCTTAATCAGCCGGATTCCGCCGGGCGCGACCGCTGGTTTCGTCGCTTCCTCGACGGCGAGCTGGTGGGCAGCGGCTGGACGGAGATCGGCGCGGTTAAGCTGGGGGAGGTGAACACCCGGGTGACGCCGGAAGAGGGCGGCTGGCGACTCGACGGCGAGAAGTTCTACAGCACCGGCGCGCTGTACGCTGACTGGATCGATGTGTTTGCCCGGCGCAGTGACACCGCCGGCGATGTGATAGTCCTGGTCAGCACCCAGCAGACCGGCGTGGTGCGGGAAGATGACTGGGATGGCTTTGGCCAGCGGTTGACCGGCAGCGGGACTACCCGCTTTACCGGCGCCCGGGTGGAACCCGACCATGTCTATGATTTTGCCCAGCGCTTTCGCTATCAGACCGCCTTCTACCAGCATGTGCTGCTGGCGACCCTCGCGGGCATTGGCCTGGCGGTTGAGCGGGATGCGGCGCAGGGCGTCAAACAGCGTTCCCGGATGTACAGCCACGGCAACGCCGCCGTGCCGCGCGATGATGCCCAGGTACTGCAGGTGGTTGGGCAGATCAGCAGCTGGGCATGGGCGACCCGGGCTGCGGTCCTGCAGGCCGCGGAATCGCTGCAGCAGGCCTATGTGGCGCACATCAGCGACGACGACGCGTTGATTGCCCGGCGTAACCAGCAGGCGGAAGTGGAAGCGGCGCAGGCGCAGGTGATCGCCAGCGACTGGATCCCGCGGGCGGCGACGGAGCTGTTTAATGCCCTCGGGGCGTCGGATACGCGAACCCGTCTGGCGTTGGATCGCCACTGGCGCAATGCGCGGACGGTCGCCTCGCATAATCCGGTGATTTATAAGGCACGCAATATTGGTAACTGGCTGGTGAACGGTGAAGCGCCTACCTTTATCTGGCAGATAGGCAATGGAGAGAAAACGGCGGGGTAAGCCTGTCGGCGACGGGAGGCGCAGTGCTTCCCGTCGTCAGGAAAATCAAGGTTTATCCAGCGACCAGGTGGCGCTGCGCACGTCGACTTTCACCGGCAGCAGGCCGATGCGCGTAAAGGTATCCGCCAGCGCCTGCTGTTCGTTATACACCGCCGGGGTCATGCGTTCGGCGCCGTAGGGCAGGCGGGCCAGGGTCTTCAGCCAGATGGCTTTATCCAGTCCGGTTGAGGTCGACAGCAGCCCGGCGGCCTCGTCCTGATGGCTGTTCGCCCACGCGCTGAGTTTACCCAGCTCATCCACCACCTGCTTTGCTGTCTCCGGGTAGGTATCTGCAAACTTGCGGCTGGCGAGATAGAAGGTGTAGTGCGGCACCAGCCCCTCGGCATTGCGGATCTGTCGGGCTTTCGCGTTGGTTTCCACTTCTGCGAGGAACGGATCCCATATCACCCACGCATCAATCGCACCGCGCTGGAAAGCGGCGCGGGCGTCCGCCGGCGGCAGATAGACCGGGGTGATGTCTTTATAGCTGAGGCCCGCTTTTTCCAGTGCGGCAACCAGCAGGTAGTTGACGTCAGACCCCTTGTTCAACCCCACGCGCTTGCCCTTCAGGTCGGCCACGCTGTGGATTGCCGACTGTTCAGGCACCACAATCGCTTCCGTTTTCGGGTTAGCGGGGGAGTGGGCAAGGTAGACCAGATCGGCTTGCGCCGCCTGGGCAAAGGCCGGAGGCGCATCGCCGGTCGCGGCCAGATCGATACTCCCGACGTTGAGCCCCTCCAGCATTTGCGGCCCGGCGGGGAATTCGACCCAGCGTACGGCAATTCCCTGTTTTTTCAGGCTTTCATCCAGCGTGCCGCGATATTTCAGCAGCGCGAAGATGTTTGCCTTTTGATAGCCGATGTTGACGGTCTCCGGCGCTTTGGCCAGCGCGGAGGCGGAAAGGGCGGCGAGGACCAGCAGCCAGGCGGGGCGGAATCGGTTGGACATTGTCTGTTCTCCTTAGCGGTTTTGCGTAAGGTAACAAACAGCGCTTATAACCATTAAATAACTAAATTTTAATTGATATAACCAAAGGTGGGGGTGAGAGGGCCCGACACGCCGACGCGTGCCGGGTTAGAAGATTAATCGCAGGCGACGATCTTCATCGCCAGGCCACCGCGAGAGGTTTCCCGGTACTTGGCGTTCATGTCTTTGCCGGTTTCGTACATAGTTTCAATGACTTTATCGAGACACACACGCGGCTCGCTGGTCCGGCGCAGCGCCATTCGCGCGGCGTTGACCGCTTTCACGGCGGCGATAGCGTTGCGTTCGATGCACGGCACCTGCACCTGGCCGGCAACCGGGTCGCAGGTCAGGCCGAGGTTATGCTCCATGGCGATCTCTGCCGCGATGCACACCTGACCCGGACTGCCGCCCAGCAGTTCCGCCAGACCGGCCGCTGCCATCGAGCAGGCGACCCCCACTTCACCCTGGCAGCCGACTTCGGCGCCGGAGATGGAGGCGTTCATCTTATACAGCGAACCGATGGCGCTGGCGACCAGCATATAGCGGGCCAGGGAGTTGCTGTTCACCTTGCGGATAAACTTGTCGTAGTAGGCCAGCACCGCCGGCACGATACCGCAGGCGCCGTTGGTTGGCGCGGTAACGACCCGGCCACCGGCGGCGTTCTCTTCGTTCACCGCCAGGGCGAACATATTGATCCAGTCGACCACCGCCATCGGATCGCTGTTGGTGGTGTCCTGGCTCACCAGCATGCGGCGCAGCGCGGCGGCCCGGCGCGGGACGCGCAGTTTGCCCGGCAGGACGCCTTCGGTGGTGATGCCGCGCTCGATACCGGCGCTCATCACTTCCCACACCGCGGCGAAGTGTTGTTCAAGGGCTTCTTTGCTGTGCAGCGCCAGTTCGTTCTGCATCATCAGGCCGGAGAGCGACAGCCCGGTTTCACGGCAGTGACGCTGCAGGTCGGCGGCGTTTTTGTAAGGGTAAGGAACGGCAACCGGCGCCTCGGTAGTCTGGCCGAAGTGCTCCTCATCGACGATAAAGCCGCCGCCGATAGAGTAATACGTCTGGCTGTAGAGCACCTTGTCGCCGGCCAGGGCGGTGATACGCATGCCGTTCTCATGCAGCGACAGGTTGTCGGCATGGAAATTCATGCACTGATCCACCGGGAAGTCCACTTCGTGCTGACCGTTGGCCAGCATCAGGCGGCCATGGGTATTAACGTCCTGAATAAAGCCCGGAATGGCGTCGATGTCGACGGTGTCCGGCAGGTTGCCGGCGAGTCCCATGATAATCGCGATATCGGTATGGTGGCCTTTACCGGTCAGGGAGAGGGAGCCGTAGACGTCGACGACGACTTTGCTGACGTTGGCCAGCAGGCCGCGCGCGATCAGGTCGTCAGTGAATTGTTTGCCCGCTTTCATCGGTCCAACGGTATGGGAGCTGGAAGGGCCAATGCCGATTTTAAAGATATCGAATACGCTGATCATATGTATTCCCGTGCTGTCGGAAAGCGCGCCGCCGTAAAGCGGCGCGGGGGGAGGCGTTGAATGAATTAGCTGAACAGCGAGTAGAAAATCGCGGAGATGGCAATCAGGCCCATAATCACCACGAAGACGTTGCTGATATGGCCGCTGTATTTACGCATCGCCGGGACTTTCTGAATCGCGTACATCGGCATCAGGAACAGGATCATCGCGATAATCGGGCCGCCAAGGGTCTCGATCATACCGAGGATGCTCGGGTTCAGGGTTGCCACAATCCAGGTGGTGATCAGCATGAACAGCGCGGTCAGCTTGTTCAGTTTGTTGATTTCAATCGATTTGCCTTTACTGCGCAGGGATTTAATCACCATGCCGTTAAAGCCTTCGCGGGCACCCAGATAGTGGCCGAGGAAGGATTTAGTGATGGCGATCATCGCGATGATCGGTGCCATCCAGGCGATAACCGGCGCGTTAAAGTGGTTTGCCAGGTAAGACAGAATCGAGATGTTCTGCTCTTTCGCTGCGGCGAGGTCAGCCGGAGAGAGGCTCAGGACGCAGCTGAAGACGAAGAACATCACGGTCAGCACCATCATGATGTGAGCGCGAGCGAGGATACTGGAACATTTCTTCTCGGCGCCTTCGCCGTACTCTTCACGCTTAGCCACCGCGAAGGAGGAGATGATCGGCGAGTGGTTGAAGGAGAAGACCATCACCGGGATCGCCAGCCACAGGGTCATCAGCAGGCCATTGCCGGTTGCGGAGGCGCTGCTCAGGGAGAGCGTCTCCAGCGCTGCGCCGTTCCACTGCGGGATCAGATACAGAGCGAGCACCATCAGCGCGATGACGAACGGGAACACCAGCACGCTCATCGCTTTCACAATCATCTGCTCGCCGAAACGCACGATAGTCATCATGCCGACGATCAGGATCAGTGACAGAATGGCACGCGGCGGCGGCGTCATGTGCAGCTGGTGCGCCATGAAGGTTTCGACGGTGTTAGTGATGGCCACGCTGTAAACCAGCAGGATCGGGTAGATAGCGAAGAAGTAAAGCAGGGTAATCAGCTTACCTGCGCCTACGCCGAAGTGTTCTTCCACTACTTCGGTGATGTCTTCGCCCGGGTTTTTCCCGGAGAGCACGAAGCGGGTCATGCCGCGGTGGGCGAAGAAAGTCATCGGGAAGGCCAGAATCGCCATGATAATCAGGGGGATCATACCGCCGACGCCGGCGTTGATCGGCAGGAACAAGACGCCCGCGCCAATCGCTGTACCGTACAGGCCCAGCATCCACATGGTGTCGGTTTTACGCCATCCGCTACGGGTTTCGCCCGAAACGATGGTGCTGGTTTGAGTGGTTTCCATCTGTATCTCCTGGAGGAATCAACAAAATCTAATGAATAAATACAATTGCGTAACACGAAATTTGTCTAATTACGGTTTTTTTAGAAATTTTCTCCGTAATAATTGGGCCGGAAAGATACATTTATATGGTTTATGCATCAGTGATCGCGATCTCAAATGCAATAATCCACTTTCAATGTGCGTATTTTTAGTCCAACAGCCTGTTTCTGGTGATCAGCCAGCGATTTGTGGCGCGCAGGCTACCATTTGCAGCATATGAGATAAAAGCGGAGCGGCGTAATAACGAGGGATTTACTGTAAAAAAGAGATGTAGTCGACGTTTTTGCGCTTAAAACCATTTTTTGCAGTGATAATTGTCGCAGTTTTTACCAACGCAAACGTTTGGCTATGTAGAAATGATTCAGGTGCTTGATTGGTAACTGAAAGCTTTTTGGCGCGTTCTGGAAGCCAGAGGAAAAGGGCCCGCCGGGGCAGGCGTCAGGCGAGGCCCCGGCGGGAGAGCAGGAAATCAGGCAATGATTTCGTAGCAGGGAATATAGGCGGTGCCGCCCGGGAGCTTCATGCGGTGCTGGGCGACGAAGCCTTGCAGCAGATCGTCCATGCGGCGCATCATCTCCGGGTCGCCGTGCAGTTTGTAAGGGCCGTATTGCTCGATGGCCCGGATACCTACCTCTTTGACGTTACCCGCGACAATGCCGGAGAAGGCACGACGCAGGTCGGCAGCCAGCACTTCTACCGGCTGGTCCGGGGAGAGTTTGAGGTTGGCCATGTTCTCGTGGGTCGGATCAAACGGCATCTGCAGGTCCGGCGAGATGCGAATCGACCAGTTAAAGCTATAGGCGTCATCGGTCTCGCGACGGCTCTCTTTTACCAGCGGCATCGCTTTTTTCATCTGTCGCGCCACTTCCGCCGGATCGTCGATGATGATCCGATAGTGGCGACGAGCGGATTCGCCCAGAGTATGGGTGATAAACTCGTCCAGCACGCGGAAGTAGTCGGCACTCTCCTTCGGTCCGGTGAGGATCAGCGGCAGCACCTGCGCTTTGTTCTCCGGATGCATCAAAATACCCAGCAGATAGAGCAGCTCTTCAGCGGTGCCGACGCCACCCGGGAAGATAATGATCCCATGGGCGATGCGCACGAAGGCTTCCAGACGTTTTTCGATATCCGGCATGATGATCAGCTCATTGACCAGCGGGTTTGGCGGTTCCGCGGCGATAATGGACGGCTCGGTCATGCCAATAAAGCGACTGTCTTTGTAGCGCTGCTGCGCGTGGCCGACGGCGGCGCCTTTCATCGGGGCCTCCATCGCGCCAGGCCCGCAGCCGGTGCAGATGTTCAGTTCCCGCAGACCCAACTGCGTACCGACGCGGCGGGCGTAGAGGTATTCGTTTTCGTTGATGGAGTGGCCGCCCCAGCAGACGATCATATTCGGTGCCTCGCCGACGTGCAGCGCGCGGGCGTTGCGCAGGATCGAAAATACCAGGTTGGTAATATGGACTGAACTTTCCAGATCGAGGTTCGGGAAGCGAACCGTATTGTGGATCTGGCCGTAAACGAACAGGATATCGCGCAGCACGGCGAACAGGTTGGCCTGCAGGGAACGGATGATGCGCCCGTCAACAAAGGCCTCTTCCGGCGGGTTGATCAGTTCCAGCTTCACGCCGCGTTCGCGACGCAGCACGTTAATATCGAAATTTTCAAAACGGGAGAGCAGCTCCTTGCTGTTATCGGTCAGGCTCCCCGAGTTGAGCACCGCAAGCGAGCAGTTGCGAAAGAGTTGATACAGGTCGCTGCTGGCGGTGCGCTTAAGCATATCCACTTCCAGCTGCGACAGCATATCCATTGAACCAAGCGGGCTAACATGTGTAATCAAGTGAACTCCTTACAGGACGCTTATCGTCTTCCTGTGATTACAATAGCCCTGTGAACCGCGTTTTCACAACCTTGCGCGCGCCTAAACGCACGCAAATTGTGAAATTGTTTATTATTGTCGGGCGAGGCGGCCGGTAGCGGGGGAGAAGTCGCCGTTGCTGCGCCAGGGGTTGATATCCAGACCACCGCGTCGCGTATAGCGGGCGTAAACGGAAAGTGATTCCGGCTGGCAGAAACGGAGAATATCGTTAAAGATGCGTTCGACGCACTGCTCATGGAATTCGTTATGGTGGCGGAATGAGACCAGATAGCGCAGGAGCAACTCGCGGTCGATTTTTGCTCCCCGATACTGGATCTGCACCGAGCCCCAGTCCGGCTGGTGGGTGATCAGGCAGTTGGATTTCAGCAGATGGCTGACCAGCGTCTCTTCCACGATTTTGCCGCTGGCGGCGCCCTGCAGATAGTCGGCGCTGAACTGATAGTTATCGATCTCGATATCCTGATCGTCGATGCAGGTGCCGTGCAGATGGGCGATCGGCTGGCCTTCCAGTTCATCCAGCCGATACAGCGACACCTTAACTTCACCCTGCGCGCAGGCGCTGAGATCGCGCGTCAGCGTCTCTGCAACGTCCTGCCAGCTGGCGAACCGCGTCTGGTTAAAGCTGTTGAGATAGAGCTTAAAGCTTTTCGACTCCACCAGGTTGACGCTGGTATCAGGCAGCTCGACGTGGCCGACCGCCACCTGCGGCAGGCCTTTGGCGTTCAGCCAGGAGAGTTCATACAGCGTCCAGATATCGGCGCCGTGAAAAGGCAGGTTATCGGCATGCAGGCCCAGCGGGTCGCGGTTTAAACTGCGCGGCACGCCCTGCAGCAGCGAGGCGTCATAGGTATCGCGGTAATCGGTTGATTTACCGAGCGTCAGGCCGGCCAGCGCCTGATGATTATCGTAAGAAGACATGTTTCACCATAGTAAAGCGGGTACACTATCTTCCCAGTGTATCCTGTCTAACGTGAAGAGAGAAACCGGTGGACCATCAGACCGCAGAAGCGCTGCGCGCTTTTACCCAACGTTATTGCGACGCCTGGCAGCAGCAGCGCCACAGCCTGCCGCGCAGTGAAGAGCTTTACGGCATCCCGTCGCCTTGCGTCGCTGATACCCAGGGCGAGGCCGTATTCTGGCAACCACAGCCGTTTACGCTGGCGCAAAATATCAGCGCAGTTGAACGCGCCCTGGATATTGTGGTACAACAGCCGCTTCATTCTTATTATACCACTCAGTTTGCCGGCGATATGACCGGCCGGTTTGCCGGCGAAACGCTGACGCTGTTGCAGACCTGGAGTGAAGAGGATTTCCAGCGGGTGCAGGAAAATTTAATCGGGCACCTGGTGGTACAAAAGCGCCTGAAGCTGGCGCCGACGCTGTTTATCGCCACCCTCGAGAGTGAACTGGATGTGATTTCCGTCTGTAATCTCAGCGGCGAGGTAGTCAAAGAGACCCTCGGCACCGCCAAACGCATTACGCTTTCTCCCTCGCTTGCGAGTTTCCTCAGCCGGCTTGAGCCGGTTCTGTAAGCCAGTCTGCTTAGTCATTTGTGAGAGATCTCTTACAAAACCTGTAAGAGATCGTCATCATTTAAGGCAAATTTAATCCATCCTTTTTTGGGTAAGTTATTGGTATTGAATTAGATCTTAATTTTTTCGTCCTTTTGAGTGGGGACTAATCTTAAGAGATTGTCTCAAGAAGGGTTGTAAGACGAGGCAGAATCAGTGATCCTATGTCTGTCGACAGGGAGTCGCGAAATGAAGCGAACATCAGGATGATGGCGCTTCTGCAGGACCCGCCAGGATGGCGTTGCAAGGACAGGCTTCAGGATGAAGCAAGGATAACGCAGGATAGCGTAACGGACACCTCCAGGATGGAGAACGAGAGCCGCTCAGGATGAACGGTGGATCAGGAAGATCGGGACAAACTTAAGGATAAGTCATTTCGCATCGGGGTGGTGTGAAAGCAGGATGCACTTGTTTAAGGATGAACGTGGTCAGGAGACCTCAGGAAAAGTTTTCAAGGACGAGCAGGGAGCACCAATGTAGCGGGACTGCTGCAAAACGAACCGGGAGCACTGTTTATACAGTGCTCCCTTTTTTTATTTCTCCTGCGGATTTGCTATCCTGCGCGCGGTTTTTAACTCATCGAGGTTTCCCCATGACTCTTCACGATAGCGTGCGCGATCGCCTGCGCGCCATTGAAGCCCTGCTGCGCGAAACAGATCACTGGCAGGAGATGGCCCCGGATAGCAGCGCCTTTGCCAGCGATAAGCCGTTTTGCCTGGATACCCTTGAGCCGCTGGAATGGCTGCAATGGGTCCTGATCCCGCGTATGCACCAGCTGCTGGAGAGCGGTCAGCCGCTGCCGCAAAATTTTGCCGTCGCGCCTTATTATGAGATGGCCCTGGATCAGGCGCACCCGGTTCGCGAATCCATGCTGGCAGAACTTCTGCTGTTAGATGCGCTGTTTGCCGGTGAGCAGGCCTGATGCTGGAGATTATCTACCAGGACGACTGGCTGGTGGCGGTCAACAAACCGTCGGGCTGGCTGGTGCATCGCAGCTGGCTCGATCGCGATGAGAAAGTGGTGGTGATGCAGACTGTGCGTGACCAGATTGGCCAGCACGTTTTTACCGCCCACCGCCTCGACCGGCCCACCTCCGGCGTCCTGTTGATGGGGCTGTCAAGCGAGGCGGGGCGGCTGCTGGCGCAACAGTTCGAGCAGCATCAGATCCAGAAGCGCTACCATGCGATCGTCCGCGGCTGGCTGATGGACGAAGCGCTGCTGGATTACCCGTTGGTGGAGGAGCTGGATAAAATCGCCGATAAGTTCGCCCGCGAAGATAAAGGGCCGCAGCCGGCGGTAACCCACTACCGCGGTCTGGCGACAGTGGAGATGCCGGTCGCCACCGGGCGTTATCCCACCACGCGCTACGGGCTGGTGGAACTGGAGCCGAAAACCGGCCGCAAGCACCAGCTGCGTCGCCATCTTGCCCATCTGCGTCATCCGATCCTTGGCGACAGCAAGCATGGCGATCTGCGGCAAAACCGCAGCGCCGCGGAACATTTCGGCTGTCACCGCCTGATGCTGCACGCCAGCGAACTGACGTTAACCCATCCATTTACCGGCGAGCCGCTGACGTTGCGCGCCGGTTTTGACGATGTCTGGATGCGCGCGCTGTCGCAGTTTGGCTGGCGCGGGCTTCTCCCGCTAAATGAAAGGGTTGAGTTTGCCGACGACTGCGGTCAGGATGAAGAGAATAAGGTCAATCCAGGGAGACAATAGCATGGCGGAAGTCGGAATTTTTGTCGGCACCATGTATGGCAACTCGCTGCTGGTCGCGGAAGAAGCAGAAGCCATTCTGAGCGGGCTGGGGCATAAAGCGACAGTATTTGAAGACCCGGAAGTGAAAGACTGGGAATCTTATACGGGGAAATATGTGCTGGTGGTCACCTCCACGACCGGGCAGGGCGATCTGCCGGACAGCATCGTCCCGCTGTATGAGGGGATCAAAGATATGTATCAGCCTCACCTACGGTACGGCATTATCGCGCTGGGCGACAGCACCTATGCCAACTTTTGCGGCGGCGGCCTGAAGTTCGATCAACTGCTGCAGGAGCAGGGCGCGAAACGCATCGGCGAGATGCTGCAGATTGACGCCAGCGAAGATCCGGAACCAGAAGGTGTCTCTAATCCATGGGTCGAGCAGTGGGCTACCCTGCTCGAATAAAAGCGCTGCCCTCTCCCTACGCAGAGGGCGCCCTTTACTCACGTCGCGGCCAGATATGCGGACGCAGAAATTGTAGCGCTTTCCGCGCACCACGCCTTTAGGCAAACGCCACAATATCCTTAGCAATATCATGGGGTAAGCCAGCCAGTTTCACCGGGTCAAGAGAGGTATTTCACACTCTGGCCCTTTTTGCCGCGCTTTTGACTACCCGCAGCGCTGGCTTTTCATTTCCGTGAACTTCCCCCCATTCTTTCAGGCATACGCCATAAATCACCTGCAACAGCGGCGCAAAAGCTGTGTAGATGCACGGTGAGCTGCGGAGAGCCTCTTCATATACTGCTCCAGCCAGTGACAAATGCAGTGCCAGATATAACGACAACTATCAAAACACGACCACGTCATTCTGATTACCCTACAGGTTGTGCTGTTCAGAATGAACGTAGCTAAACGCTATGATTCAGGAGTACAACAATGAGTTCATTAAGTCAGGCGGCGACGGCGGCTGAAAAGCGCACCAACGCCCGCTACTGGATAGTGGTGATGCTGTTTATCGTCACTTCTTTTAACTATGGCGACCGGGCGACGCTGTCGATCGCCGGTTCGGAAATGGCCAAAGATATCGGCCTGGATCCGGTGGGGATGGGGTATGTGTTCTCCGCCTTCTCATGGGCTTATGTCATCGGCCAGATCCCGGGCGGCTGGCTGCTCGACCGCTTCGGTTCGAAGCGCGTCTATTTCTGGTCAATCTTCATCTGGTCGATGTTTACCCTGCTGCAGGGCTTCGTCGATATCTTCAGCGGCTTTGGCATTATCATCGCGCTGTTCACTCTGCGTTTCCTCGTCGGCCTTGCCGAGTCGCCGTCATTCCCCGGCAACAGCCGTATCGTCGCCGCCTGGTTCCCGGCGCAGGAGAGGGGAACGGCGGTATCGATTTTTAACTCCGCCCAGTACTTTGCCACCGTTATCTTCGCGCCGATCATGGGCTGGCTGACGCATGAGGTGGGTTGGTCACACGTGTTCTTCTTTATGGGCGGGCTGGGGATTGTGATCAGCTTTGTGTGGCTGAAAGTGATCCACGATCCGAACAATCACCCGGGCGTGAACAAGAAGGAGCTGGACTATATCGCCGAAGGCGGGGCGCTAATCAACATGGATCAAAAGGGTAGCGCGCAGAAAGTACCGTTCAGCGTCAAAATGGGTCAGATCAAGCAACTGATCGGATCGCGGATGATGGTCGGTATCTATATCGGTCAGTATTGCATCAACGCCTTAACCTACTTCTTTATCACCTGGTTCCCGGTTTACCTGGTGCAGGCGCGCGGCATGTCGATCCTCAAAGCGGGCTTTGTCGCCTCCATTCCGGCGGTGTGCGGCTTTGTCGGCGGGGTATTGGGCGGAGTGATCTCCGACTGGTTAATGCGTCGCACCGGCTCGTTGAACATTGCGCGCAAAACGCCGATTGTGCTGGGGATGCTGCTCTCCATGACCATGCTGATGTGTAACTATGTCAACGTGGAGTGGATGGTGATCGGCTTTATGGCGATGGCCTTCTTTGGTAAAGGCATCGGCGCGCTGGGCTGGGCGGTAATGGCGGATACCGCGCCGAAAGAGATTAGCGGTCTCTCCGGCGGTCTGTTCAATATGTTCGGCAATATCTCCGGCATTGTCACCCCTATCGCCATCGGCTATATCGTCGGCACCACCGGCTCGTTCAACGGCGCGCTGATCTACGTTGGCATCCATGCCCTGGTGGCGGTGCTGAGCTACCTCGTGCTGGTGGGCGATATCAAACGTATCGAACTGAAACCTGTAGCGGGACGTTAATCATGACTACCCAATCCAGCCCAATTATTACTGAGATGAAGGTCATTCCGGTGGCCGGGCACGACAGTATGCTGCTGAACATCGGTGGGGCCCATAACGCCTGGTTTACCCGCAATATCGTGGTGTTGACCGATAATGCCGGACACACTGGCGTAGGCGAAGCACCCGGCGGGGAGGTTATCTACCAGACGCTACTGGCGGCGATCCCGCAGGTGGTGGGCCAGGAGGTCGCCCGACTCAATCGCGTGGTGCAGCAGGTGCATAAAGGCAATCAGGCGGCGGATTTTGATACCTTCGGCAAAGGGGCGTGGACCTTCGAACTGAAGGTTAACGCGGTGGCGGCGCTGGAAGCGGCGCTGCTCGATCTGCTTGGTCAAGTGCTGAAGGTGCCGGTCTGCGAGCTGCTGGGGCCGGGTAAGCAACGTGATGCCGTCACGGTGCTGGGCTACCTGTTCTATATCGGCGATCGGCAGAAAACCGACCTTGGCTATCTGGACCATACGCCGGGCGATCACGAATGGTATCGCCTGCGCCACCTGCAGGCGTTGAGCAGCGAGGCGGTAGTGCGTCTGGCGGAAGCCGCCCAGGATCGCTACGGTTTCAAAGACTTTAAGCTCAAAGGCGGCGTGCTGCCCGGCGAGCAGGAGATCGACACCGCCCGGGCGCTGAAAAAGCGTTTCCCGGATGCGCGCATCACCGTCGACCCGAACGGCGCCTGGCTGCTGGATGAGGCCATCGCGCTGTGCACAGGCCTGCAGGATGTCCTGACCTACGCCGAAGATCCGTGCGGCGCCGAGCAAGGCTTCTCCGGCCGGGAGGTGATGGCCGAGTTCCGCCGCGCCACCGGGCTGCCGGTCGCCACCAATATGATCGCCACCAACTGGCGCGAAATGGGCCATGCGGTGATGCTCAACGCCGTCGACATCCCGCTGGCGGACCCGCATTTCTGGACGCTCTCCGGTGCGGTGCGGGTGGCGCAGCTGTGCGACGACTGGGGGCTCACCTGGGGCTGCCATTCCAACAACCACTTTGATATTTCCCTGGCGATGTTTACCCACGTCGGCGCCGCCGCGCCGGGCAACCCCACCGCCATCGATACCCATTGGATCTGGCAGGAGGGCGACGCGCGCCTGACCAAAAATCCGCTGCAGATTATTCACGGCAGCATTGCCGTGCCAGACGCGCCGGGGCTCGGCGTGGAACTTGACTGGGAGCAGGTGCGCAAAGCCCATGAGGCCTATAAAGCGCTGCCGGGCGGCGCACGCAACGATGCAGGCCCGATGCAGTACCTGATCCCCGGCTGGACATTCGACCGTAAACGTCCCGTTTTCGGTCGTCACTAATTAAAAAGGATGATGCTATGACGACTTTCACTTCAACACCTATTGTTACGACCATGCAGGTGATCCCGGTTGCTGGCCATGACAGTATGCTGATGAACCTGAGTGGCGCGCACGCCCCGTATTTCACCCGTAATATCGTGATTATCAAAGATAACGCTGGCCATACCGGCGTCGGTGAAATTCCGGGAGGTGAAAAAATTCGCCAGACGCTGGAGGATGCCATTCCGCTGGTGGTGGGCAAAACGCTGGGCGAGTATAAAAACGTGCTCGGCGCGGTACGCAACCAGTTTGCCGACCGCGACGCCGGGGGCCGGGGCCTGCAGACCTTCGACCTGCGTACCACCATTCACGTGGTGACCGGCATCGAAGCCGCACTGCTGGACCTGCTGGGCCAGCACCTTGGCGTCAATGTCGCTTCCCTGCTCGGCGATGGCCAGCAGCGCAGCGAAGTGGAAATGCTGGGCTATCTGTTCTTTATCGGGAATCGCCATGCGACGCCGCTGGCCTATCAGAGCCAGCCGGATGAGCAGTGCGAGTGGTATCGCCTGCGTCATGAAGAGGCGATGACGCCGGATGCGGTGGTCCGCCTGGCGGAAGCGGCGTATGAAAAATACGGCTTCAACGACTTTAAGCTGAAGGGCGGCGTGCTGGCCGGTTTTGAAGAAGCTGAAGCGATCAGCGCCCTGGCGAAGCGCTTCCCGAACGCCCGTGTCACCCTCGACCCGAACGGCGCCTGGCTGCTGGAGGAAGCCATTCAGATTGGTAAACAGCTGAAGGGCGTGCTGGCCTATGCGGAGGATCCGTGCGGCGCTGAACAGGGCTTCTCCGGCCGCGAAGTGATGGCCGAGTTCCGCCGTGCGACAGGCCTGCCGACCGCCACCAATATGATCGCCACCGACTGGCGGCAGATGGGACATACGCTGTCCCTGCAGTCGGTGGATATCCCGCTGGCGGATCCGCACTTCTGGACCATGCAGGGGTCGGTGCGCGTAGCGCAGATGTGTCATGAATTCGGCCTGACCTGGGGTTCGCACTCTAATAATCACTTCGACGTGTCGCTGGCGATGTTTACCCATGTTGCCGCGGCGGCACCGGGTAAAATTACCGCTATCGATACCCACTGGATCTGGCAGGAGGGTAACCAGCGTCTGACCAAACAACCTTTTGAAATCAAAGGCGGTATGGTGCAGGTTCCGAGTACCCCGGGCCTGGGGGTTGAGCTGGATATGGACCGCGTGATGCAGGCAAATGAGCTATATAAGAAACATGGTCTTGGCGCCCGCGACGATGCGATGGCGATGCAGTATCTGATCCCGGGCTGGACCTTTGACAACAAGCGTCCCTGCATGGTGCGCTAAATGGCCGCCGGCCTCTGCGGGGGCCGGCATTGCGCGACAGCGCCAGGAGTTGGCTCAGAGTAAGGACAGCACATGAAAATAGTGATCGCACCGGATTCCTGGAAGGAGAGTCTGAGCGCGCTGGAAGTGGCCACGGCGATAGAGCAAGGCTTTCGCGAGATTTATCCTGATGCGGAGTACGTCAAGCTGCCGGTTGCCGACGGTGGGGAAGGGACGGTGGAAGCTATGGTGGCGGCGACCGGCGGGCATCAGGTTCCGCTGATGGTCACCGGGCCGCTGGGAGAATCCGTTGAGGCATTTTATGGGCTATCCGGCGATCGCCAGTGCGCCTTTATCGAAATGGCGGCCGCCAGTGGGCTGGAGAGCGTCCCGCCGGCGCAACGTAATCCGCTGCTGACCACTTCCTGGGGCACCGGGGAGTTAATCCGCCATGCGCTGGACGCCGGCGTGCGGCAGATCATTATTGGTATTGGCGGTAGTGCGACCAATGACGGCGGCGCTGGCATGGTGCAGGCGCTGGGGGCGAAACTGTTGACCGCCGATGGCGAGCAAATCGCCTCCGGAGGTGGTGCGCTGGAGACGCTGGCGCGTATCGACCTTAGCGAACTCGATCCGCGGCTGGCAGATTGCCAGATTGACGTCGCCTGCGATGTCACCAACCCGTTGACCGGCCCGCAGGGGGCCAGTGCGGTGTTCGGCCCGCAAAAAGGAGCGACGGCGCAGATGATCGACCGGCTCGACAGCGGCCTGCAGCACTATGCCCGGATCATCGCCCGCGATTTAGATATCGACGTGCTGAGCCTTGAGGGCGGGGGTGCGGCGGGCGGCATGGGCGCGGCACTGTATGCGTTCTGTGGTGCTCAGTTGCGTCCGGGCATTGAGATTGTCACCGATGCGCTGCAGCTGGCTGAGCGGGTGGCGGATGCCGATTTAGTGATCACCGGCGAAGGGCGTATCGATAGCCAGACGATCCACGGCAAGGTCCCGGTGGGAGTGGCGAAGGTAGCGAAGCGTTTTAACGTCCCGGTGATCGGCATTGCCGGCAGCCTTACCGCCGATGTTGGCGTCGTGCATCAGCACGGGCTGGATGCGGTATTTAGCGTGTTGTATACCATTTGTACCCTCGATGAAGCGCTGGCCAACGCTGCCGCCAACCTGCGAATGACGGCGCGTAACGTAGCCGCGGTTTTGCAGATGGGTGATAAGCGGTAATGGGTGCATCCCGGCTGGCGCAGTGGTATTTGTAGCCCGGATAAGGTGCGTAGCACCGCGATCCGGGAACCGTCCCCGGTGGCGCTTACGCTTACCGAGGCTACCAACCGAATACCGGACCGTAACACTGCGATCCGGGAACCGTCCCCGGTGGCGCTTACGCTTACCGGGGCTACCAACCGAGTACTGGACCGTAACACTGCGATCCGGGAACCATCCCCGGTGGCGCTTACGCTTACCGGGGCTACCAGCCGAATACCGGACCGTAGGGCGTAGCGCCGCTATCCGGGGTTTACACCCCCATCCGGCACGCTTCGCGCGCCACATTATCCATCTCATCTAACAGCTCAAGCAGCTCCGGCTCCAGATCCTCGGCGGCGGTGCCTGCCCGCAGCTGACTTTCCAGGGTATGACAAAGCTTTTTGAGTCGCGGCACGCCGCTATAGCTGCAGCTGCCGTGCAGTTTGTGGATCAGATCCACCAGCCCTTCCGGCTCTTCGCCGACCAGTTGCTCTTCCACTTTATTTCTCACCTCCGGCATAAAGGCGATCAGCATTTGCAGCATTTCCCGGGCCAGATCCGGCTTCATAGCCGCCTGACGCAGCGCCAGCTGCCAGTCGAGCGTCTGGTTATGGTCGATAACCGGCTCGGCAGGCGCTACCGCCGCCGGGGTGACGTTATGCAGGCCGGGCTGATAGCGTAGCAGCAGAGCGTGCAGTTTCTCTTCTTCAATTGGCTTCGCCAGATAATCGTTCATGCCGGCGCTCAGTAACTTCTCACGCTGGCCTTCCAGAGCATGCGCGGTGACCGCAATAACCGGCGTTTGTTGATGATGTGACAGGTGATGAATAAGCTCGCAGGCGCGGATGCCGTCCATATCCGGCATCTGAATATCCATCAGGATCAGATCCATCTGCAGCTGCTTGGCCTTGTCCACCGCCTGCTGGCCGCTGTCGCAGAGGATCACCTGCTGCACGAGGTCGTCCAACAGGGCGCCAATCAGCTTCAGGTTAGCCGGGTTGTCGTCGACGGCCATCACGGTCATTGGCAACTTATGACTGTCGACCTGCATCAGCGGTGCGGAGGCAAGCGCGTGGCTGGTAGCCACCAGCGCCGGTAACAGACGGGTGGTGGTGAGCGGTTTCAACAGGCAGGCAGCAACGCCATCGCGCTTCAGGGCTTCGGCGCTGACCTGGGCATGACATGGCAGAGCGAGCAGCACGTTGTCAGACATTGCGCAGGCTTTGACTAATTTTTCCCGGTGCGGCGATAAATCGCGCATTGAGACCGGGATGCCGACCAGCAGAATGTCATACTGCGCTTCCGCCAGCGAGGAGAAGGTAGGGCTATAAACCACCTCAAGCGGCGTGGCGGCCAGCATCTCCAGCGTACATTGCGCCGCCGTCGCGTTGGCCTCCACATAGGCCAGACGCTTGCCCGCCAGCCCGTCGGTGTTTAGCATATCCGGAATAGCGTTCGGGTTGAGATCGAGGCTGATATGGAACCAGAAGGTAGACCCGCGGTTCGGCTGACTGTGGAACGAAATATCCCCGCCCATCTCCTTGACCAGCCGCTGGGTGATCACCAGCCCAAGCCCGGTGCCGCCGTGACGGCGTGAAATGCTGGCATCGGCCTGACGGAAGGCCTGGAACAGTCGGGACTGATCGCGCTCGGGGATGCCGATGCCGGTATCGTGGATCTGAATTTCGATCTGTACCCGCGAATTACTGATGGCCCGCTGCTCCACCAGCACGTCGATATTGCCGTGCTCGGTAAATTTGATGGCGTTGCCCACGAGGTTGGTCACAATCTGCTGCAGACGCAGCGGGTCGCCGATGACGTTATCCGGCACATTGTTCTTAATGTTCAGCGTCAGCTCCAGCCCTTTATCATGCGCGGAATGCGCCAGCAGGGTGACCACTTCATCAAGCGAGGTGCGCAGCAGGAACGGAATACTCTCCAGAATGAGCTTCCCGGCTTCCAGCTTGGAAAAGTCGAGCACGTCATTGATGATCGCCAGCAGATTGTTGGCCGAACGTTCGATGGTGGTCAGGTGGTCGCGCTGCGTGGCGTTGAGATCGGTTTTCAGCGTCAGGCGGGTAAAGCCGATCACCCCATTGAGCGGGGTGCGCAGTTCGTGGGACATATTGGCCAGGAACTCAGACTTAATGCGCGCCGCCTCCTGGGCGCGCTTTTTCGCCAGGTCCAGCTCGACGTTCTGGATCTCCATCTGCTCAAGCGTTTCCCGTAGATCGGAGGTCGCCTGGTCGACGTTGTGCTGCATCTCCTCATGATACGCCGCCAGCGACATGGCCATCGAGTTAATGCCATTTTTTAGCATATCCAGTTCGCCGAGCATAAAGCCCTCGACGCGGCTGTCCAGCTGCCCGCGGCGGATGCGGTCAACGGTATTGACCATATTGCGGATGGGGCCAGTGACGTCGCGCATCAGGCGCCAGCCGAAGATCAGCGCGATGCCGATGCAGAACAGCATCATCACGCTGGAGATGAAAATTTCTTTGTACTGCTGGAGGCGGACCGATTGCAGATCTAGCTCCAGCGCGACATAGCCCAGCATATTGCCCGGCATTTTGGCATCAGATTCGGGGGATTCATCCGGAGAATAGCTTTCCGAAACAATCGGCGTGCGCAGGATCATCATGTCGCCGTCGCGGATGACGCTGAGATGGCGGGGGAACGCTTCGCCTTTCGGGATCTGGAGTTCGCTGGGATTCAGATGGTAATTGGAGGTGACAAACAAGCGGTTATGCGAATCGTACACCGAAATGGCCCGCACGATCTCGGAGTGACGACGATGCAGAACGCTGATCAGCTGGCCGATGGATTCGCGGTTTTGCAAGTTCATGCCATATTCGCTGGAGACCGCCAGTGGTTCGATAATACTGGCGCCAGCGTCCTCCAGCTGGCGTTGCAGGTCGTTATAACGATGAGCAACAAAGAAAATACTGAGCAACAACCCAATCAGGACGGTTGGCGCCAGAATCAGAATCATCATGCGAGCACGCAGGCTGTAGTTGGTCATGCGGTTCCATTATGGGAGAATATAGACATCATCGTTCGGTGCGCGTCGGTGCGCCTCGCGGCGCTGTCGCTCTGAACGAGCTCGTTTTATTTGATTGAGACAACTCTCTACGATGGCGCAATTCTACTCTGCAAAACGGCGTGTGACGACGCGCCAGATCATAACCGTTACAGTCAATGACCTCGATCCCTTTGGTCAGGGCGTTGCCCGCCACCAGGGAAAAGCGCTGTTTGTCGGCGGCGTGCTGCCCCAGGAGCAGGCCGAGGTGGTGCTGGTGGAAGACAAAAAACAGTATGCCCGCGCCGAGGTAAAACGCCGTCTAACCGACAGCCCGCAGCGCCAGGCGCCGCGCTGCCCGCATTTTGGCGTCTGCGGCGGCTGTCAACAGCAGCATGCCAGCGTGCCGCTTCAGCAGCAAAGTAAACGCGCCGCGCTGGGGCGACTGATGAAGCGCGAGGTGGATGAAGTCATCGCCGGCGCGCCGTGGGGCTACCGCCGTCGCGCGCGCTTGAGCTTGAATTATCAGCCGAAGACCCAACAATTGCAGATGGGTTTTCGCCAGGCCAATGCCAAAGCGATCGTCGATGTGGTGCAGTGCCCTGTTTTGGTGCCCCAACTTGAGGCATTGCTGCCCGCCGTGCGCGAGTGCTTAGGCGCGCTGAGCGCATTACGTCATCTCGGCCACCTCGAGCTGGTGCAGGCGGATAACGGCCCGCTGATGGTACTGCGTCATACCGCGGAGCTGCCGGCAGTTGACAGGGAAAAACTGGAACGCTTTTCGCAAACTCACGGTCTTTCCCTGTACCTCGCGCCGCAAAGCGAGATACTGGAACATATTCATGGCGAAGCGCCATGGTATACCTCAGACGGACTACGCTTAGTGTTCAGTCCGCGGGATTTTATCCAGGTCAACGACGGTGTGAATCAGCAGATGGTGCGTACCGCGCTGGAATGGCTGGAGCTGCAACCCGAAGACCGGGTGCTGGATCTGTTCTGCGGGATGGGCAATTTTACCCTGCCGCTGGCGACGCGCGCTGCTCATGTGGTGGGCGTGGAAGGGGTGCCGGCGCTGGTGGAGAAAGGGCGGGAAAACGCTGCCCGCAATGGTTTATCAAATGTCACTTTCTTCCATGAAAATCTGGAAGAAGACGTCACCCGTCAGGCTTGGGCGAAGCACGGCTTTGATAAAGTGCTGCTTGACCCGGCCCGCGCCGGCGCGCCGGGCGTGATGCCGCATATTATAAAGCTGGCACCGCGGCGGGTGGTGTATGTTTCCTGCAACCCCGCGACGCTGGCGCGAGACAGCGAAACCCTGTTGCAGGCTGGATATCAGATTCAACGCCTGGCGATGCTGGATATGTTCCCGCATACCGGCCATCTGGAATCAATGGTGTTGTTTGAGCGCAGGCTTACATAAGGTCATTCACAACGTCGCAGAAGAGCCGCCCCGGCCATCAATGCTGACGCGACCTGCAGGATGACATGTAGAAAGTTGAGGCTTGCCGACTTCGGCAGGCCGGTCCCTTAAGGAGAGGACAATGGTTGCGGTAAGAAGTGCACATCTTAATAAAGCTGGTGAATTTGACCCGAAGAAATGGATCGCGAGTCTGGGAATTTCCAGCCAGCAGTCGTGTGAGCGCTTAGCCGAAACCTGGGATTATTGTCGCGAAAAAACGCAAGGACACCCGCAGGCGGACCTGCTGCTGTGGCGGGGCGTCGAAATGGTGGAGATCCTGTCCACCCTGAGTATGGACATCGATACGCTGCGCGCGGCGCTGCTGTTCCCGCTGGCCGACGGCGAAGTCGTCAGCGAAGAGGTCATGCAGGAGACCGTGGGTAAATCGGTCGTGACCCTGATTCACGGGGTGCGGGACATGGCCGCTATCCGCCAGCTGAAAGCCACCCATACCGACTCGGTCTCTTCCGAGCAGGTGGATAACATTCGCCGCATGCTGCTGGCGATGGTTGACGATTTCCGCTGCGTGGTCATCAAACTTGCCGAGCGTATCGCGCATCTGCGCGAGGTCAAGGACGCGCCGGAAGATGAGCGCGTTCTCGCGGCGAAAGAGTGCACTAATATCTATGCTCCGCTGGCGAACCGCTTAGGTATCGGCCAGCTGAAGTGGGAGCTGGAAGATTACTGCTTCCGCTATTTGCACCCGGCGGAATACAAGCGCATTGCCAAACTGCTCCACGAGCGCCGTATCGACCGCGAGCATTACATCGAAGAGTTCGTCGGCCACCTGCGCTCAGAGATGAAAGCTGAAGGGGTCAAGGCCGAGGTCTATGGCCGGCCGAAGCATATCTACAGTATCTGGCGCAAAATGCAGAAAAAACACCTCGCTTTCGACGAGCTGTTTGACGTTCGCGCGGTGCGTATTGTGGCTGAGCGTTTGCAGGATTGCTATGCCGCGCTGGGGATCGTCCATACTCACTACCGCCATCTGCCGGATGAGTTTGACGACTACGTAGCTAACCCGAAACCCAACGGTTACCAGTCTATCCATACTGTGGTGCTGGGGCCGAGCGGCAAGACAGTAGAGATTCAGATCCGCACCCGGCAGATGCATGAAGATGCCGAGCTGGGCGTGGCCGCGCACTGGAAGTACAAAGAGGGCGCGGGAGCGGGCACCGGCGGTGGCCGTGGCTATGAGGATCGCATTGCCTGGCTGCGCAAGCTGATTGCCTGGCAGGAAGAGATGGCCGACTCCGGCGAAATGCTCGACGAAGTGCGCAGCCAGGTCTTTGACGACCGGGTGTATGTCTTTACGCCAAAAGGCGACGTGGTGGACCTGCCGGCGGGGTCGACGCCGCTTGACTTTGCCTACCATATCCACAGCGACGTCGGCCATCGCTGCATCGGCGCCAAAATTGGCGGCCGCATCGTGCCGTTCACCTACCAGTTGCAGATGGGCGATCAGATCGAAATTATTACCCAGAAGCAGCCGAACCCGAGCCGTGACTGGCTGAACCCGAACCTCGGCTATGTAACCACCAGCCGCGGACGTTCGAAGATCCACGCCTGGTTCCGTAAACAGGACCGCGACAAGAATATTCTCGCCGGTCGGCAGATCCTCGACGACGAGCTGGAGCATCTGGGCATCAGCCTGAAGGATGCGGAAAAGCACCTGCTGCCGCGCTATAACTTCAACGAGCTTGATGAACTGCTGGCCGCCATCGGCGGTGGCGATATCCGTCTCAACCAGATGGTCAATTTCCTGCAGGCGCAGTTCAACAAGCCGAGCGCCGCCGAGCAGGATGCGGCCGCGCTGAAGCAGCTGCAGCAGAAAACCTACGCGCCGCAGAATCGCACTAAGGACAATGGCCGGGTAGTGGTGGAAGGGGTAGGCAACCTGATGCACCATATTGCCCGCTGCTGCCAGCCGATCCCGGGCGACGAAATCGTCGGCTTTATCACCCAGGGGCGAGGGATTTCCGTGCATCGCGCCGACTGCGATCAGCTGGCTGAACTGCAGTCGCATGCCCCGGAGCGCATCGTCGATGCGGTATGGGGCGAAAGCTACTCGGCGGGCTACTCGCTGGTGGTCAGGGTGGAGGCGAACGATCGCAGCGGTTTACTGCGCGATATCACTACCATCCTCGCCAATGAGAAGGTGAACGTGCTGGGCGTCGCCAGCCGCAGCGATACCCGTCAGCAGCTGGCAACCATCGATATGACCATTGAGATTTACAACCTGCAGGTGCTGGGCCGGGTGCTCGGTAAGCTTAACCAGGTGCCGGATGTGATCGACGCGCGCCGTCTGCACGGCGGTTAATTCGTCTGTAGGCCGGATAAGGCGAAGCCGCCATCCGGCAATTTCGCAACGTCGGATAAGGTCTAAACGCCTTATCCGGCCGACTATTTTTAAAATTTCCAGGATTGTCACATGACTCAAATTGACCGCTTGCTCGGCATCATGCGCCGCCTGCGCGACCCGGAAAATGGCTGCCCGTGGGATAAAGAGCAGACTTTCGCCACCATCGCTCCGTATACCCTCGAAGAGACCTATGAAGTGCTGGACGCCATTTCGCGAGAGGATTTTGAGGACCTGCGCGGTGAGCTGGGCGATCTGCTGTTCCAGGTGGTGTTCTATGCGCAAATGGCGCAGGAAGAGGGACGCTTTAACTTTGACGATATCTGCACCGCCATCAGCGACAAGCTGGAGCGTCGCCATCCGCATATCTTCGGCGAGGCATCGGCGGGCAATAGCGCGGAAGTCCTGGCTCGCTGGGAGCAAATCAAAAGCGCCGAGCGGGCGGAAAAAGCCCAGCATTCGGCACTGGACGATATTCCCCATAGCCTGCCGGCGCTGATGCGCGCGCATAAAATCCAGCGCCGCTGCTCGGCAGTGGGTTTCGACTGGACCTCGCTTGGGCCGGTGCTCGACAAAGTGCATGAAGAAATTGATGAAGTGATGCATGAAGCGCAACAGGCGGTGGTGGATGAAGCAAAACTGGAAGAGGAAGTGGGCGATCTGCTGTTTGCCACGGTGAATTTATCCCGTCATTTGGGCGTCAAAGCCGAGGTGGCGCTACAGAAAGCAAATCTCAAATTTGAGCGTCGCTTCCGTGAAGTCGAGCGTATTGTCGCCGCCCGCGGCCTGGAAATGACCGGCGTCGACCTCGATACCATGGAAGAAGTGTGGCAGGAAGTAAAACGCCAGGAAACTGATCTCTAACGGGTTTTCGTGATCAAGCGCGATTTGTGTGATTTTATAAATAACAAGCGCTTGATTTACGTCAAAAACATTTCGCCAAAAGCGTCTATTTTCTCTTTCCGTTATGTCGTTGAAACACCATGTAGCCTGCCTCTTCGAGTTGTTCGAGTCGCAACACAGGTGCAACTTGAAGAACGAAGGGGAGGGGAAGAATGAAAGTTTGTGGCGTCACGCATGTTCGGGTATACTACTTTCCCGTCCTGGTTATTCCATCGTTTTACCCTAACTTCTCAGGTTCAGCATGACAACGAACTATATTTTTGTGACCGGCGGGGTCGTATCCTCTCTGGGTAAAGGCATTGCCGCAGCCTCCCTGGCAGCCATTCTTGAAGCCCGTGGTCTCAACGTGACCATCATGAAACTGGATCCGTATATCAACGTCGATCCGGGCACCATGAGCCCAATCCAGCATGGGGAAGTGTTCGTTACTGAAGACGGCGCAGAAACCGATCTGGACCTGGGCCACTATGAGCGTTTCATTCGCACCAAGATGACGCGCCGCAACAACTTCACCACCGGCCGTATCTACTCCGACGTGCTGCGCAAAGAGCGTCGTGGCGACTACCTGGGCGCGACCGTACAGGTTATCCCGCACATCACCAACGCGATCAAAGAGCGCGTGCTGGCGGGCGGCGAAGGCCATGACGTGGTGCTGGTGGAAATCGGCGGTACCGTAGGCGATATCGAATCCCTGCCGTTCCTCGAAGCCATTCGTCAGATGGCGGTAGAGATCGGCCGCGAGCATACTCTGTTTATGCACCTGACGCTGGTGCCGTACATGGCCGCTGCGGGCGAAGTCAAAACCAAACCGACCCAGCACTCTGTTAAAGAGCTGCTCTCCATCGGTATCCAGCCAGATATCCTGATCTGCCGCTCCGATCGCGCGGTTCCGGCCAACGAACGAGCGAAAATTGCTTTGTTCTGTAACGTTCCGGAAAAGGCTGTGATTTCTCTGAAAGACGTCGATTCCATTTATAAAATTCCGGGCCTGTTGAAATCTCAGGGGCTGGACGATTATATTTGTAAACGATTCAGCTTAACTTGTCCGGAAGCAAACCTGGCCGAATGGGAACAGGTAATCTATGAAGAAGCTAATCCGGCAGGCGAAGTCACCATTGGTATGGTCGGTAAGTACATTGAACTGCCGGATGCCTACAAGTCGGTGATTGAAGCGCTGAAACACGGTGGTCTGAAAAACCGCGTGACCGTCAACATCAAGCTGATCGATTCGCAGGATGTGGAAACGCGCGGCGTCGAAATCCTTAAGGATTTAGATGCTATCCTTATCCCGGGCGGCTTCGGCTACCGCGGTGTGGAAGGTAAGATCGCCACCGCGCGCTATGCGCGTGAGAACAATATTCCTTATCTGGGCATCTGCCTGGGTATGCAGGTTGCGTTGATTGAGTTTGCGCGCAACGTAGCGGGTATGGAAAACGCCAACTCAACGGAATTTGTGCCAGACTGTAAATACCCGGTTGTGGCCCTGATAACCGAATGGCGTGACGAAGATGGCAACGTTGAAGTTCGCTCTGAGAAGAGCGATCTGGGCGGCACCATGCGCCTGGGCGCCCAGCAGTGCCAGCTGGATGATGCGTCTCTGGTACGCCAGTTGTACGGCGAGCCGACCATCACCGAGCGCCATCGTCACCGCTACGAAGTCAACAACATGTTGTTGAAACCGATTGAAGCTGCCGGTCTGCGCGTTGCGGGCCGTTCCGGGGATGATCAGTTGGTCGAGATCATCGAAGTGCCGAACCATCCGTGGTTTGTGGCCTGCCAGTTCCACCCGGAGTTTACTTCGACGCCGCGTGATGGGCACCCGCTGTTTGCCGGCTTTGTGAAAGCCGCGAGCGAGTACCAGAAACGCCAGGCGAAGTAAAAAGAGTTAGAACGGCAATGCACCCATTTGGGTGCATTGTTTGTCTGGAGTTTTAGTTTAACTTGTACTGAGGAAAACCTAATGTCCAAAATCGTTAAAGTCATCGGTCGTGAAATCATCGACTCCCGTGGTAACCCGACTGTTGAAGCCGAAGTACACCTGGAAGGTGGTTTCGTCGGTATGGCAGCTGCTCCGTCAGGTGCTTCTACTGGTTCCCGCGAAGCGCTGGAACTGCGCGATGGCGACAAATCCCGTTTCCTGGGTAAAGGCGTAACCAAAGCTGTTGCTGCGGTAAACGGCCCGATCGCTCAGGCAATCCTGGGCAAAGATGCTAAAGATCAGGCTGGCATCGACAAGATCATGATCGACCTGGACGGTACTGAAAACAAATCTAACTTCGGTGCGAACGCTATCCTGGCTGTTTCTCTGGCAAACGCCAAAGCAGCTGCAGCGTCCAAAGGCCTGCCGCTGTACGCGCACATCGCGGAACTGAACGGCACTCCGGGCAAATACTCCATGCCGGTTCCGATGATGAACATCATCAACGGTGGTGAGCACGCTGACAACAACGTCGACATCCAGGAATTCATGATTCAGCCGGTTGGCGCGCCGACCCTGAAAGAAGCTGTACGCATGGGTTCTGAAGTGTTCCATCACCTGGCTAAAGTGCTGAAGTCTAAAGGCATGAACACTGCTGTTGGTGACGAAGGCGGCTACGCGCCGAACCTGGGTTCTAACGCCGAAGCGCTGGCTGTTATCGCTGAAGCGGTTAAAGCTGCTGGTTACGAGCTGGGCAAAGACATCACCCTGGCGATGGACTGCGCAGCATCTGAATTCTACAAAGACGGTAAATACGTTCTGGCTGGCGAAGGCAACAAAGCGTTCACCTCCGAAGAATTCACTCACTTCCTGGAAGAGCTGACCAAACAGTATCCGATCGTTTCCATCGAAGATGGCCTGGACGAATCTGACTGGGATGGTTTCGCATACCAGACCAAAGTTCTGGGCGACAAAATCCAGCTGGTTGGTGACGACCTGTTCGTAACCAACACCAAGATCCTGAAAGAAGGCATCGAAAAAGGCATCGCTAACTCCATCCTGATCAAATTCAACCAGATCGGTTCTCTGACCGAAACTCTGGCTGCAATCAAGATGGCGAAAGACGCTGGCTACACTGCTGTCATCTCTCACCGTTCTGGCGAAACTGAAGATGCGACCATCGCTGACCTGGCTGTCGGTACTGCTGCAGGCCAGATCAAAACTGGTTCTATGAGCCGTTCTGACCGCGTTGCTAAATACAACCAGCTGATTCGTATCGAAGAAGCGCTGGGTGAGCAAGCGCCGTTCAACGGTCGTAAAGAGATCAAAGGCCAGGCTTAATCCTGTCTTTGTGAAATAATAATGCCAGCCTTAGGGCTGGCATTTTTTTTACCTCGTTGGCCATTATTTGAAATCGACGGCCATTTGCTGGGGGATCGACAGCCCGCGCGTGGTTTCCACGCAGCGGTCAATGTAATCCGTAAAACGCGGTGGTTTTGGCATTCCCATGCTCAGCAGCTTGTCGTTGCTAAAGCGCACATTCAGCGTGGCGAAGGCGCCATATAAACGCATGGCTTTCAGCATCAGACGTTCGTTGCAGGGGCCAAAAATTCCTTTCAGTTCACGACGCATTTTGACCAGCGCCTCATAGCTCACTTGAGCGTACTTATCCCCTACCGGCGCCTGCTCCAGGGCCTGGGCCATCGCCCGATCGATTTCGGCAAACTTCACGCTGTTCTCTTCCCCAGCAGAAATATGCACCACCTCACCGTGAGCCAAAGGCTGGTTTAGCAGCATCAGCAGGGCGTCGGCGCAGTAGTCCACCGGGATAACATCGATCCGGTCCTCCATTGAGCACATAAATTTCTGCAGCATCAGCCCCATGCTGAATACCCAGAAAATACTGCTGGAAGGCCGGCAGCCATGATGGGTATGGCCTACCACGATAGAAGGGCGGGCAATGACCAGCGGCAGCGTAGGGCACTTCTGCTGCATCAACTGCTCGATGGTTGATTTCGAATGGGTGTATTCCACCAGGTGCTCAGCGCGTTCCCGAAGCTCCGCGCTTTCGGCGACCAGTGAATCCGGTTCAGGCGAACATGACATCGCCGTGCCGACGTGCAGAAAGCGCTGCAGACCCACAACCTGCGCCATCCGTTGCGCCAGGCGCAGCGTGCCATCAACGTTAACCTTCCAGATAAGCGGATTGCTGCCAAATGAGGCGACAGCGGCGCAGTTGAGAACGTGCGTCACCTGCTCAAGGCGCGGGTCGTTAAGAAAATGCGGCGGAGAGGCGAGATCGCCCAGCAGGATATGCTGGGGGTGAAGCATCGCCAGCTTCTCCTCGGCGATGTTGAACTTACGCATGTTCTCTTTGACCCGCTCCAGGCCTGCCTCGGGGCTATCGGCACGCACCAGCAACAGTAAATCTAACCGGCTTTCCTGATAGAGTATTTTCTCTAACGCTGCGCCGCCCAGAAAACCGGTGACGCCGGTAATGAATAATGTGGTCATAAACGCTATCTCATTATGGTTGGTTTGCGGGATTCTAGGAGGGCCAAAGTAAACAACGATTAAATAAAAAATGGCGGGGAACAGGGCTTTATTAAGAGGGGCTTAAGCTTATTTTTGGCGGTGAATTGGATTCGACTCTCAGCCCAGGTAAATAATTCATTCTTTCATGTATCAATTTGTACATATATGTATTTAAAAGATTTTTTATTTTAATGTTGGCGTTTTAATGTTCTGTCATATAATGCGAAAAACATCTTCTGTTACATCTTTCTTCACTGCGGTACTCTCGGTTTTTTTATTTTAATCCTTACCACACTCATGAAATAAACGAAAACTGGTGCATGCTTTTAATTAACAATTAATAACGTCCGGGGTGAGAAAGCGATGCCGTGAGGGAAAAACGATCGCAGCGCAGGACAAGACCTGTGCGCTGAAATCTGCGATAATGGATGTTTATGACCCTAAACAGAGATGACTATGCAGTACCCGATTAACGAGATGTTCCAGACCCTGCAAGGCGAGGGTTACTTCACCGGCGTGCCTGCCATTTTTATTCGTTTGCAGGGATGCCCGGTAGGATGCGCGTGGTGTGACACCAAGCATACCTGGGACAAGCTGGCCGATCGGGAAGTGTCGTTGTTCAGTATCCTGGCGAAAACCAAAGAGAGCGACAAGTGGGGCCCGGCAAGCAGCGAAGATCTGCTGGCGATTATTGGGCGTCAGGGATGGACTGCCCGTCACGTGGTGATTACCGGCGGTGAACCCTGCATTCACGATTTAATGCCGTTAACTTCCCTTCTGGAACAAAACGGTTTTAGCTGTCAGATTGAAACCAGCGGCACCCATGAAGTGCTTTGCAGCCACAACACCTGGGTGACGGTTTCCCCGAAGATCAACATGCGCGGTGGGTATGATGTGCTGTCTCAGGCTCTGCAGCGTGCGGATGAGATCAAACACCCGGTAGGACGCGTCCGCGACATTGAAGCCCTGGACGAACTGCTGGAAACGCTGAGCGATGACAAACCGCGGATCATCGCCCTACAGCCGATCAGCCAGAAAGAAGACGCGACGCGCCTGTGTATCGACACCTGTATCGCCCGCAACTGGCGCCTGTCTATGCAGACGCACAAGTATCTGAATATTGCTTAGCTGTTTCGCCGGGTGGTCAATCGCCACCCGGTGTAGCGGTTACGCGTTCGACCAGCTTTGAATCGCATCAGTGTTTTCCAGATTCCCGTGGATGACTTGATATGATTTCTTCAAAATGACATCGGTATATTGCGTTAACTCTCTGAAAATCCCTTTATTTAACGCCTCATAGCGCATTGCGTTTTGTTCAACAGGCATAAATACATCTTTTACCCGGACCATATTTTTGATGGCCACTTCGTAGGAAGGATACAGACCCAATCCTACCGCGGTGTTGATCGCGGCACCCAGGCTTGCGCAGCCGTTAATAGCGTTGCGCCGCGCCGGAAGATTGAACACATCGGCAAAGATTTGCATAAACAGGTCGCTGTTTGACCCTCCGCCGGTAATGATGATGTGTTTAGCGAAGTGGTTCATTTCATTGCACATGTTGTCGTAGTTATTTTTCAACGTCAGGGCGACGCTCTCCAGAATGGAGCGGTAAATCCAGGCATAGTCCATACTGGAATCAAAACCGATCATAATACCGCGTTTGTAGGGTTCCCACGGGTTGGTTAGCCAGTCCAGCACGGTCATCAGGCCGTTACAGCCCGGCGGTACCGTTGAGGCTTTTTTATTGAGCAAATCTTCCGCTGAGAGCCCCTGCGTTTTAGCATCCTGAAGCAGCGATTCACCCAGCATGTCCCGCAGCCAGCTTACCGTCCACATTCCCTTACGAATGCCGTATCCTTCATACAGCAGCGTTTCTGGAATAGAGGACATAATCGGCCAGTACGCCACGGGATCCTTCGGCAGGTGCTTACCGTTCATCATCAGGGCGATATAGGTGCCTAATGAGATAACCGCTGTTTCGTCATCCAGAAGCCCAGCGCCCAGCGCTTCGACCGGCTTATCACTGGTGGTACAGACCACGGGCAAACCAGCCGGGAAACCGGTGGCAAGAGCGGCTTGTTCGGTAAGATGGCCTAAAATTGTTCCCGGCATCTGCACATCAAAGAGCATGTGACGCGGGATATTAAACTTCTTCATTACCGCGTCATCGTCACTCCAGGACCAGGTTTTATAATCAACGGGCCATTGACCAAAGTAATTGGCGATATTGTCTTTAAACTCGCCGGTTAAGCGGTGCGACAGATAACCTGAAAATGAGGTGACCCAGGCGACATCGGGGTTGGTATGTTCATAAGGCCGGGTAACGCGGGCGTCCTGCCAGCTAATTAACGGTTCTGCTGGCGTACCATCCGCTTTAAGCAACGCGCGGCAGCAGCGGATGGAGCCGAGCCCGATACCGACAATATCTTCTCTGTTGCCTGCAAACTGACTCATCAGATCTTTTCCGGCGAAACATAAAGAAGTCCATAAGTCATCGTCAGGATGTTCCGCCGTATTAGCATCCGGGGTATGCATTGGCTGCAACAGGCCTTTTCCCTCACAAACTACATTGCCCTGCAGATCGTACATCACGACTTTGGTGCTTTGACTCCCGCCATCAATACCAATGATGTATTTATTTGACATTGTTATTCTCCTTTAAATTTTCCCATCACTCGCCAGTCGTTTCAGCGGCCAGCAAGGTTTTGTTTTCTGGTGCGGTGTCAGCGCTGCGTATTTTCCTGAACAGCAGGTAGGTAAAGAGGATCACCATGCACAGCGCGGCCAGGCCCATCAGCCACATATTGCGATAGGCGTCTTCGGCAGGGAGGGTATCCTGCCAGTGGCCAACAATCGGATAGACAAAGACGTCGGGCAGGAAACCAATGACTGAGCAAATACCAACGGTGGTTCCCATGATGTAGTTAGGGGTTCTTGCTTCGCCGGGGCATGCCCAGTAAAGCCCACGCGAGGCGTAGCAGGTAAAGCCCAGCAGCAGGATCAGGCCGATCCCCATGGCGACGGACTGTGGATGAGAGTTTGTCGTCAGCAGCGCGATAAGCGCCAGCACCCCAACGATCGATAGCAGCTGAATGACACGGGTCGGCGATTTCACCTTGCTATAAGTCGTGATAATGCCGCCCAGTGGGCCACAGATGGCACGGAAGATTTTATTAATGACAATCCCCATATAGCTCGCGGCCACCAGCGACATACCGTACATTTCGGTCAGATAGTTGGTGGAGTAGCTGAGGATGGCATAGATGGTAAAGACGCCAAAAATTACCATACTGCAGTACCAGGTAGTGCTGATGCGCAGGACGGCGAGAATGTCACTTAACTGAAACGCTTTCTTTTCTTCTTTCGCGGTATTGCTATGCTGAGGGGCATCGCTGACGAAGAACCAGCACAGTATTCCCAACAGAATATAAACCACGCTATAGATAATGATTACCGCCTTCAGGCTGTTGCTGTCGTCGGGGGTGAAGCGGGAAAATACCCACATGGTAAATACCGCCAACGACATCACGCCCACGCCACGGAGTCCTTCCATCCAGCCCATGATCTTGCCCTGTTCGCTATGGTCGCCAAGTAGCGAAGCGGCTTTAATTGACACCGACCACAGCATCAGAATCGTGGTGATAGCGAAGGCGACTTGAATACAAAGCATGACCCACAGCGGTGGATAAGTTGCCATTAAGAAACCGAGAAGACCGGTAATCACCATGGCCGAAGTAATCATTTTGCGATGGGAAAATTTATCAGCAATAACGCCGCTAGGCGCGTAAAGAATAATGGCGGCAATGCCAAATGTGCTCATAATTAAGCCAATTTCGGTATTGCTGAATCCCATAAATTTAGCCATGGGAATCTGGTAGATGTATCTTAAATAGGCAAGATCAAAGCTGACACCACCGCTAAAGCTAATAATGGCAAGGGTTATCCAACGGCGATATGAAGTCTGTTGCATATCGTAATCTCATTTTAAATATACCCTTCATACTTCGAGTTGCTGATGCGTTGGCTGCGTTCACTCACCCGAATCACTTACTACAGTAAGCTCATTGGGATTCGTTAACTTGCCGCCTTCCTGCAACTCGAATTATTTTGGGTATAGACGAAAAAAAGAGAAAAGTAAACCGCCTTTATCAGGTGGATTACTTTTCTCTGGTCTCTAGTAATTGAGATTAGAAATAGCATGGCTGCGTGAATTTTAGTGTGAGAGTAATCACGATTCATAATTTTAAACGCATTTGTGATGTGAAATAATCATCTGTGATTGCGATCACATTAGATGCTTAAGCACTATGCTAAAAATTACTCCAGTTACCAGAGACAATGAGAAAGGTGACTTCCCTCTCGCAGGGGAAGTTGCCTTTCTTTTTTTTTGCCTAAAGGAATTTGGAGCCAAACTATGTCGATCGAATCTCTTGATGCATTCTCAATGAATTTCTTCTCACTGCAAGGTAAAACGGCGATAGTCACCGGGGGGAATAGTGGATTAGGGCAAGCCTTTGCAATGGCGCTGGCAAAAGCAGGTGCCAATTTATTTATCCCAAGTTTTGTTAAGGATAACGGAGAAACCAGGGAACTCATTGAAAAGCAGGGTGTTGAGGTTGAATTCATGCAGGTGGATATCACCGAAAAAGGTGCTCCTGAAAAGATTATCGCTGCCTGCTGCAAGCGTTTCGGGACGGTGGATATTCTGATCAATAACGCCGGGATTTGTAAGCTGAACAAAGTACTGGACTTCGGCCGTGCAGACTGGGATCCGATGATTGATGTTAACCTGACGGCAGCTTTCGAACTCAGTTATGAAGCAGCTAAAATTATGATCCCGCAAAAGAGTGGGAAGATTATTAACATTTGCTCTTTGTTTTCATTTCTTGGCGGGCAATGGTCTCCGGCTTATTCAGCAACTAAACATGCGCTTGCCGGTTTCACTAAAGCCTATTGCGATGAGTTAGGGCAATATAATATTCAGGTTAATGGTATTGCTCCAGGATATTACGCAACGGATATTACGTTAGCGACCCGCAGTAATCCTGAGACGAATCAGCGGGTACTGGACCATATCCCGGCTAATCGTTGGGGTGATACACAGGACTTAATGGGAGCTGCAATATTTTTAGCCAGTCAGGCATCAAATTATGTTAACGGTCATCTGTTAGTTGTCGATGGTGGTTATCTGGTGCGTTAATTTATAAGCGGTGGTTTCTGTTTTTATTATTCCGAATTAATTATCAGGAAGGAATGACTATGTCTTTATCCCGTGAAGCAATTGTTGACCAGTTAAAAGAAATTGTCGGTGTTGACCGCGTTATTACTGATGAAACAGTCTTAAAACGAAACAGCATCGACCGCTTTCGTAAATATGCTGATATTCATGGCGTCTTTACTTTGCCGTTGCCTGCAGCGGTCGTTAAGTTAGGTTCCACCGAACAAGTTTCTAACGTGTTGGCGTTTATGAACCAGCATAAGATCAATGGGGTTCCTCGCACTGGCGCATCGGCAACCGAAGGTGGTCTGGAAACCGTGGTTGAGAATTCCGTGGTGCTGGACGGTGCCGGGATGAATCAAATACTGAATATCGATATTGAAAATATGCAGGCAACCGCGCAGTGCGGTGTACCGCTGGAAGTGCTGGAAAATGCGCTGCGGGCGAAAGGTTACACCACCGGGCATTCGCCGCAGTCCAAACCGCTGGCGCAAATGGGGGGGCTGGTGGCAACCCGCAGCATTGGTCAATTCTCCACGCTATATGGCGCAATTGAAGATATGGTTGTTGGGCTCGAGGCCGTGCTGGCGGATGGTACTGTTACCCGCATCAAAAACGTCCCGCGTCGTGCCGCCGGGCCGGACATTCGCCACATTATCATCGGCAACGAAGGCGCATTGTGCTATATCACTGAAGTCACGGTGAAAATCTTTAAATATACCCCTGAGAATAACCTGTTCTACGGCTATATCCTCGACGACATGAAGGTCGGGTTCAACATCCTGCGTGAAGTGATGGTGGAAGGGTATCGCCCGTCAATTGCCCGTCTGTATGATGCAGAAGATGGCACTCAGCACTTTACCCATTTTGCCGACGGCAAATGCGTACTGATCTTTATGGCGGAGGGCAATCCGCTGATCGCCAAAGCGACCGGGGAGGGCATTGCGGAAATCGTGGCACGTTACCCGCAATGTCAGCGCGTGGACAGCAAGCTGATTGAGAACTGGTTTAATCACCTGAACTGGGGCCCGGAAAAAGTGGCCGCCGAGCGCGTGCAGATCCTGAAAACCGGCAATATGGGCTTTACGACAGAAGTGTCGGGCTGCTGGAGCTGTATCCACGAGATCTATGAAAGTGTGATCCGCCGTATTCGTAGCGAATTCCCGCACGCTGACGACATCACCATGCTGGGCGGTCACTCCTCTCACAGCTATATCAATGGTACCAACATGTACTTTGTGTATGACTACAACGTGGTCGGGTGCAAGCCGGAAGAGGAAATTGATAAGTATCACAACCCGCTGAACAAGATCATTTGCGAAGAGACGATTCGCCTCGGTGGCTCCATGGTACATCACCACGGAATTGGTAAACATCGCGTTCACTGGAGCAAGCTGGAACACGGTAGCGCATGGCCGCTGCTGGAAGGGCTCAAGAAGCAGTTCGATCCAAACGGTATCATGAATACCGGAACGATCTATCCAATTGAAAAATAGCTAGTTATACGCAAAATCATTCGCGTTGTATCAAGGCGGCAAGTGAATAAGTCTCCAGGAGCGTACAAAAGTACGTGACTGGGGCTTATGAACGTAGCCAACGAAGAGGCAGCGTGAAGGATGAAGCGTATAAGCGGCTTCTCAATTGGGAAGCCACTCTTTTACCGGACCATGAAGGGGTAGAAATGAACACTTCACCGGTGCGAATGGACGATTTACCGCTCAACGGTTTTCACTGCCGTATTGCCGCGCTGACTTTTGGCGCGCATCTGGTTGATGGTTATGTCCTCGGCGTTATTGGTTACGCCATCATTCAACTTACCCCCGCCATGCAGCTGACGCCGTTAATGGCGGGCATGATTGGCGGTGCGGCGCTGCTGGGGCTTTTTATCGGCAGCCTCATTCTGGGCTGGGTTTCGGATCACATTGGTCGCCAGAAAATCTTCAATTTTAGTTTTATGTTGATTACCGTCGCTTCATTTCTTCAGTTTTTCGCTACCACTCCTGAACAGCTCATTGGTTTACGCATACTGATAGGGATTGGCCTGGGGGGCGATTACTCCGTGGGCCACACGCTGCTTGCCGAATTTGCACCACGTCGACATAGAGGTATTTTGCTTGGCGCATTCAGCGTGGTGTGGACCGTTGGTTATGTGCTGGCAAGTCTGGCTGGTCATCATTTTATTAGCGAAAACCCTGATGCCTGGCGATGGTTGCTGGCCTCGTCGGCTTTGCCGGCGCTACTGATTACTCTGCTGCGTTGGGGAACGCCTGAATCGCCGCGTTGGCTAATGCGACAGGGAAGATTTGCCGAAGCTCATGCCGTGGTGCACCGCTGTTTTGGTATGCACGTACAATTGGGTGATGAGGTTACGAAAGAAACGAATAAACAGATCAGTGCCCTGTTCTCATCGCGCTACTGGCGGCGCACCGCATTTAATAGCATTTTTTTTGTCTGTCTGGTCATTCCCTGGTTTGTTATTTACACCTGGCTTCCGACTATCGCGGAAACCATTGGCCTCGAAGACGCGCTTACCGCCAGCCTGCTGCTGAACGCGCTATTAATTGTTGGTGCGCTGTTGGGCCTGGTTTTAACTCATCTGCTGGCCCATCGCCATTTCTTATTAGGCAGCTTTCTGCTGCTTGCGGCGACTTTACTCGTGATGGCCTGCTTACCTCCTGGTAGTCACTGGACGCTGCTGCTTTTTGTTCTGTTCAGCACCACAATTTCTGCGGTCAGCAATCTGGTGGGGATTTTACCGGCGGAAAGCTTCCCCACCGACATTCGTTCATTAGGCGTGGGATTTGCCACCGCCATGAGTCGTCTCGGCGCAGCGATCAGCACTGGTTTGCTGCCCTGGATCCTCGCGCAGTGGGGGATGACCGTCACTTTGCTGCTTTTGTCGGGAATATTACTGATTGGCTTCATGGTGACCTGGCTATGGGCACCAGAGACTAAGGCGCTACCGCTGGTGGCGGCCGGAAGTGGAGATAAAAGACAAGGAGGTACCAATGAACATTCTATTGGCGTTTAAAGCCGAGCCGGACGCTGGCATGCTGGCGGAAAAGGACTGGCAGGCCGCTACGCAGGATCTCTGCGGGCCAGATGTTTCGCTATTACGCAGTACTATTGGTGTTGATGAACAAGCAGCTGCCGCCCTGCTGCTGGCCCAGCGTAATGCGGGTTGTGAGATGACGTTGACTGCATTAAGCATTGGCGATGAGCGTGCGCTGCACTGGTTGCGCTACTTTGCCGCGTTAGGTTTCGAGCAGCCGGTTCTGCTGGAAGCCACAGGGGATTTACGTTTTGCGCCGGCATTTATTGCCAGACACATTGTCGACTGGCAGCGTCAATACGGTCATGAATTGATAGTAACCGGCTGTCAGAGCGCTGAAGGACAGAATAGCCAGACACCGTTTTTGCTGGCGGAAATGCTGATCTGGCCTTGTTTTACTCAGGTTGAACGTTTCACTCTTGAGCCACCTTCTGTTGTTGTCGAGCAGCGGACGGCATCGGGTATCCGGCTCTGTCGGGTTCGGTTACCGGCGGTGATCGCGGTCAGGCAGTGTGGCGACGTCGCGCTGCCGGTTCCCGGTATGCGCCAGCGTCTGGCGGCGGCAAAGGCGGAAATAGTACGCCAGGAGGTGGCTTTAGAAGCGACACCGGCCATCAAATGCGTGCGTCTGACCCGCCCTGAACAGCGGCGCAATGCGGTGATCATCGACGGGGCAACGGCACAGGCAAAAGCGAGGTCGCTATGGGAGAACTATCTGCGGGAGAGGATGCAGCCATGAAGATAGCGATGGTAATGGCGAGTGGCGATAGCGCAGCGATGAATCACTGGCTGATGACCGCCAACCTCGCAGCGGCAGAGCTGGAGTGCTGGATTATCGATGGCGAACCGGAGGTGGCTGAACCGATACTCACTGCGCTGGTGACCCAGTGGCAACAAACACCGGTCGATATGTTGCTGTTTCCTCCGGGTATGACAGGTGATGAGCTGGCGACACGGCTGGCCTGGCGTCTGCAGGGAGCGAGCGTATGTCAGGTGCTGTCAGTGAATACGCAGGAAGGTTGGGTCACGAAGTCGCATTGGGGGAATGCGTTAATAGCGACGCTGGACGTGGTGGCCAGGCCACTTTGCCTGTCCCTGGCGCGCCAGCCTGGAATGAATATTTCAGCCGGACTTCCAGACAAACTGCCGATACGCTACCTTCCCATACCGGCAGCCCGGCCTGACTGGCTGGCCAGCGTTGAAAACGTCGAACATTCTGGCGGCCATCCCCTACAGAAAGCAAATCAGGTGCTGGTTGTCGGGCAGGGGGGGCTACATATCAATGCTGACGGCATCGCGGCGCTGGCGCGACGTCTCAGGATGGAGGTTGGCTATAGCCGCGCGCGAGTGATGAATGGCGGTTATGATGTGGAACGCCTGATTGGTATTTCGGGCCATCTGCTGGCGCCGGATGTCTGCATCGTGGCGGGAGCTTCAGGTGCAGCGGCATTGATGACGGGAATCAGAGATAGTCGGTTTATTGTGGCGATTAATCACGATCCCCACGCGCCGATTTTTACCCAGGCGGATGTTGGCATTGTGGATGACTGGCTGCCGGTGCTTGAAGCGCTGGTCGCCTGTGCAGAGACATAATTTCGGATGGTGACCAGCCTGCGCGGAGGGCGATTTGTAGGCCCGGTAAGGCGTTAGCCGCCACCGGGCAGAACGCTGTATAGCTCAACTAAGCTGCTTTGCTAATTTCCAGACCGTGGTGTTGGTGGTCGACAGTGCCGCCACGCCGGCGTTCATTGCATTCCGCGCATCTTCTTCGTCGCAGACCAACCCACCGGCGATTAGCGGCTGGCGAATTTTCTCCGTGACCCAGCCCAGAACCTTCGGCATACAGCCGGGAAGGATTTCAACGCAGTCCGGATTCGACTGCGCCACTTGCTTGTCAATATTGTGAAAAGAGATGGAGTCGACGATAAACAGGCGATGAATGCAGAAAAATCCCTCCGCCCTCGCCGCTTTTAGCATCGGCGCTTTGGTGCTGATGATACCGTCCGCTTCGGTAACCAGCTTTAAAAACTGAATGACGATTTCTTTATTGGACGCCCCCTCCAGCAGGTCGACGTGAATAAACGCGTATTTACCGGCATTTTTGATTTTCTTAACGATGTTGCTAATGGTGCAGATATTGCCATACAGCACGGAGATAAACTGGCACTCGGAATCAATGGCTAATTGCAGGCTGGCGTTATCTTTCACGGCTGCAATAACCGGATTTTGTTTTAGCAGGTGTAGCAGGGGCATGGTGTATCCTTTATCGTTTTATTACCCAAAGCGGAATGTAATACCAAATCCTGACTCAGGATAGCGCCATTCTTTCAGCGTTGCTTCATCGCATAGCAGTCGGCAGGTGCCGCACTCCAGACAGCCGCGGTAATCGACACGCAACTCGCCTTCGGCTGTCCGTGTGAAGAGCCCCGCGGGGCAAGCTTTGACGAGTCGTTCCGCGATCTCCTCGTTCGGCGATGTGGACGGAACAATATGTGCGCTGTCGGCAGGACGCCAGACGTTGCGGGCTACAGACATCGTAAACTCCTGAACAGATCGCCTGCCAGATGGCGCAGGCCGTGACGGCGAAGATGACGCCAGACTACCTGACGTAGCGGCGGAACGGGGCGCGCACCCTGTTGCCACAGTTCGCGGGAGATATCCTCCATCAACGCCGGCCAACGGCGATACCAGCCGGAGCGTTGTAATAATTCGGGGATATGCTGGTAGCGCTGAAGAACCTCCCACAGCAGACTGCGCTCAATCTCCTGGCGATACTGTGGAAACAAGTCTTGCTGCGCGCTTTGCTGGCAAGCTTTAATCAAGGTTTGCGCCGCCGCCTGCGCGCCGATTAGCGCCATATCCATGCCGCGCACGGTAAAACCGGTATTTATACAGGTACGCAGGGCGTCGCCAACCAGCAGCCAGCCTTCTCCAGCATACTGTTCGGGCATGCTATGCAGGCCGCCTTCAGGCACCAGATGTGCGCCATACTCCAGGGTTTCACTGCCGCGCAGCAGTGGCCGCAGGGCCGGGTGTGCTTTGAGATGTTCCAGCAGATCGGCGGCCGGGATGGGCCCTTTTCCCAGCGAAGCGAGCGGGCACACGATACCGAATGAGAGGGTATCCTGATTGGTATAGAGGAATGCGCCGCCGGGGAGATCTCCGCAAACGCCGCCGGTGAAAAGCATCGCGGCACCTTCGTTATCCGTAAGATGGAAGCGATCCTCCAGCGTTTTTTGCTCCAGCGACAGGACCGCTTTAATGCCCAACGCCATGGCGGAGGGGGACGGATGGGGAAGTAAACCCTCACGCTCGGCCAGCACGCTGTTCGCCCCTTCAGCCACCACCACGTAGCGGGCGCGCAGGATGTCTTTATCGCAAATCACACCGCAAACACGGTTATTTTCACGATGCAGCGCCTCCACCGTCGCGCCGGTAATACACTGGACTCCTTCGGCTTCGGCCTGGCTGACAAACCATGGGTCAAAGCGGGCGCGTAGTACACTCCAGGAATCGCCGTTGGGCTGCAGGCTGGAGTACATCGTGGCGCCATGGTCGGTTAACAGGGCCAGACTTTCGTGGGTGATGCGGCGTTCAAGCGGTGCGGAGCGTTGAAAATGAGGAAGGAGTTCGGCGAGCGCATGGCAATACAGCCGCCCTCCCGATAGATTTTTACTGCCGGGAAGTTCGCCGCGTTCAAGCAGCAGAACGGAAAGCCCGGCCCGCGCGCAGCGTAAAGCACAGGCGGTGCCCGCTATTCCTGCACCGATAATTATAATATCAAAATCGTCTGCCATTTTGCGTCCCAGATATCCAGAACGCATAAGCTAACATATCGTTATTTAAGGAATATTGACCGCCAACACAAACGCTTTAATCACTCGCCGCGATAGACGCAGCCGGCGGTGCAAGTCTCTTTAACCATCACGGCGCTCAGCAGCGGCACCCGCGGTTTCATCTCATCCCAGATCCATTTAGCCAGCACTTCGCTGGTGGGGTTTTCCAGACCGGGAATATCGTTCAGATAATAGTGGTCCAGGCGATCGTAGGTCGGCTTGAAGGCAGCCTTCAGCTCGGCAAAATCCATGATCCACCCGGTATGGGGATCGACTTCACCGGTGATCTCCAGACGCACCATAAAGGAGTGGCCATGCAGGCGACCGCATTTGTGTCCTTTCGGGACGTGCGGCAGGTGGTGGGCGGCTTCGAAGGTGAAATCTTTAAACAGCGTGGTGGACATCATTGACTCTCAACAGGACGAAAAAAACCGCCGTAGGGTACCGGAAAGTACATTTTTTCGCATTAACTAAAACGGCCCTGAACAGAAAATGGACACATTTATCTGAGTTATGATAAATAATTCCTTATATTTCATATGTTTATTTAATCGATTTTGTTGTTAATAACTACAACTAAAACAGGTTAGTCCATTTGGTTATTTATTATTTCCATCCCTTCTTTAATTGTTACTATGCCCGCCGTTAACCTTCTATTCTCTTCTGTTTTTGTCGCGCTGACAGGGTGCGAATAACAGCTTTGCTTACTGGAACAAACGACGCATGACGACACAGGCCTCACCTTCCAACTTGCTGCCGCTCAACCCGGAGCAACTGGCGCGCCTTCAGGCGGCCACCACTGACTTCACGCCCACTCAGCTCGCCTGGGTGTCTGGCTATTTCTGGGGCGTGCTGAATCAGCAGTCCGGCGCGGCTGTGGCCGTTCCTGCCCAGGCCGCAGAGGCGCCCTCGATCACGCTGATTTCCGCCTCGCAAACCGGCAACGCCCGCCGCGTCGCCGAAGCGCTGCGCGACGATCTGCTGGCAGCGAAGCTGAACGTGAAGCTGGTGAATGCTGGCGATTATAAATTCAAACAAATTGCTGCGGAAAAACTGCTGGTGGTAGTGACCTCCACCCAGGGAGAAGGTGAGCCGCCGGAAGAAGCGGTCGCATTGCATAAGTTCCTGTTCTCGAAAAAAGCGCCGAAGCTGGACGGGACCGCGTTCGCCGTCTTTGGCCTCGGCGATACTTCTTATGAATTCTTCTGCCAGTCCGGCAAAGATTTCGATAACAAGCTGGCCGAGCTCGGCGCGGAACGTCTGCTCGATCGCGTCGACGCTGACGTTGAATATCAGGCCGCGGCCGCTGAATGGCGCGCGCGCGTGGTTGAGGTGCTGAAGGCCCGTGCGCCAGTTGCTGCACCTGCGCAGCTGACCACCAGCGGCGCGGTGAACGATATTCATACCAGCCCATATACCAAAGAAGCGCCCCTGACGGCGACCCTGTCGGTCAACCAGAAAATTACCGGCCGCGATTCAGAAAAAGATGTGCGCCATATCGAAATTGACCTCGGTGATTCCGGTCTGCGCTATCAGCCGGGCGACGCGCTGGGCGTCTGGTATCAAAACGATCCTCAGCTGGTGAAAGAGCTGGTGGAGCTGCTGTGGCTGAAGGGCGACGAGCCGGTGACCGTTGAGGGCAAAACCTTGCCGCTGGCGGAAGCGCTGGAGTGGCATTTTGAGCTGACGGTTAACACCGCGACTATCGTTGAAAATTACGCCACCCTGACGCGCAGCGAATCGCTGCTGCCGCTGGTGGGCGATAAAGCTCAGCTGCAGCAGTATGCCGCCGCGACGCCGATCGTCGATATGGTCCGTTTCTCGCCGGCACAGCTGGACGCCGAGGCGTTAATCGGTCTGCTGCGCCCGCTGACGCCGCGCCTGTATTCCATTGCCTCTTCGCAGGCGGAAGTGGAGAGCGAAGTGCATGTCACCGTTGGCGTGGTGCGCTATGAAATTGAAGGCCGCGCCCGGGCTGGCGGCGCCTCCAGCTTCCTCGCCGACCGTGTGGAAGAGGATGGCGAAGTCCGCGTCTTTATTGAACACAACGACAACTTCCGTCTGCCGGCTAACCCGGAGACCCCGGTGATCATGATTGGCCCGGGCACCGGTATTGCGCCGTTCCGCGCCTTTATGCAGCAGCGCGCTGCGGACGGAGCGCAAGGCAAGAACTGGTTGTTCTTCGGCAACCCGCACTTCACCGAAGATTTCCTCTATCAGGTGGAGTGGCAGAGTTATGTGAAGGAAGGTCTGCTGACCCGTATCGATCTGGCCTGGTCCCGCGATCAACAACAAAAAATCTATGTGCAGGACAAACTGCGCGAGCAGGGGGCCGAGCTGTGGCGCTGGATCAATGACGGCGCCCACATTTATGTCTGCGGCGATGCCAATCGTATGGCGAAAGACGTGGAGCATACGTTACTGGAAGTGATTGCCGAATACGGCGCGATGGACGCCGAAGCGGCGGACGAATTTTTAAGTGAGCTGCGCGTTGAGCGCCGTTATCAGCGAGATGTCTACTAATGAGCGAAAAACATCCGGGGCCTTTAGTGGTCGAAGGTAAACTGACCGATGCCGAGCGCATGAAGCTCGAGAGCAACTACCTGCGCGGCACCATTGCGGAAGATTTAAACGACGGTCTGACCGGCGGTTTTAAAGGCGATAACTTCCTGCTGATCCGTTTCCACGGTATGTACCAGCAGGACGATCGTGATATCCGCGCGGAGCGCGCCGCCCAAAAGCTGGAGCCGCGTCATGCGATGCTGCTGCGCTGCCGTCTGCCGGGCGGAGTGATCACGACCACCCAGTGGAAGGCGATCGATAAGTTTGCCGCCGAGAACACCATTTACGGCAGTATTCGCCTGACCAACCGGCAGACCTTTCAGTTCCACGGCATTCTGAAAAAGAACGTCAAGCCGGTACATCAGATGCTGCACTCGGTGGGACTGGACGCGCTGGCCACCGCCAACGATATGAACCGTAACGTGCTGTGCACCTCCAACCCCTACGAGTCGCAGCTGCACGCTGAGGCCTACGAGTGGGCGAAAAAGATCTCCGAGCATCTGCTGCCGCGTACCCGCGCTTATGCCGAGATCTGGCTGGATCAGAAAAAGGTCGCCACTACCGACGAAGAGCCGATCCTCGGCCAGACCTATCTGCCGCGTAAATTTAAAACCACGGTGGTGATCCCCCCGCAGAACGATATCGATCTGCACGCCAACGACATGAACTTCGTGGCAATCGCCGAAAACGGCAAGCTGGTGGGCTTTAACCTGCTGGTGGGCGGCGGGCTCTCTATCGAACACGGCAACAAGAAAACCTACGCCCGTACGGCGAGCGAATTCGGTTATCTGCCGCTGGAGCATACGCTGGCGGTGGCGGAAGCGGTTGTGACCACTCAGCGTGACTGGGGCAACCGTACCGACCGTAAGAATGCGAAAACCAAGTACACCCTTGAGCGCGTCGGTGTCGAAACTTTTAAGGCGGAAGTGGAGCGCCGGGCAGGGATTAAGTTTGAGCCGATCCGCCCGTACGAATTTACCGGCCGCGGCGATCGCATCGGCTGGGTGAAGGGGATTGATGATAAATGGCACCTGACGCTGTTTATTGAAAACGGCCGCATTCTCGATTATCCGGGTCGTCCGCTGAAGACTGGCCTGCTGGAGATTGCTAAGATCCATCAAGGCGAATTCCGCATCACCGCTAACCAGAATCTGATCGTCGCCAGCGTACCGGAAGATCAGAAGGCGCGGATCGAGAGGCTGGCGCGGGATCATGGCCTGATGAATGCCGTCACCCCGCAGCGCGAAAACTCGATGGCCTGCGTCTCCTTCCCGACCTGCCCGCTGGCGATGGCGGAAGCCGAGCGTTTCCTGCCGTCGTTTATCGACAAGGTGGAAGGGGTAATGAGCAAGCATGGTGTGAGCGATGAGCATATCGTCACCCGCGTCACCGGTTGCCCGAACGGCTGCGGCCGTGCGATGCTGGCGGAAGTAGGGCTGGTGGGTAAAGCGCCAGGCCGCTATAACCTGCATATCGGCGGTAACCGCAACGGCACCCGCATCCCGCGGATGTACCGTGAGAATATTACCGAGTCGGAAATTCTCGACTCGCTAGACGAACTGGTAGGGCGCTGGGCGAAAGAGCGCGAAGCGGGTGAAGGCTTCGGCGATTTTACGGTGCGTGCGGGCATCATTCGCCCGGTGCTCGACCCAGCCCGCGATTTCTGGGAATAACATCCAGGTGCCCGGTGGCGCGTAGCGATCCGGGCCAGCGAAACCCGTAGGCCGGACGAACGCAGTGTCGTCCGGCAAAACAGGCAAACGAGGTTCATATGTCCGTACTCGATCTAAACGCGCTTAATGCATTGCCGAAAGTGGAACGCATTCTGGCGCTCGCGGAAACCAACGCCCAGCTGGAAAAGCTTGACGCCGAAGGGCGCGTGGCGTGGGCGCTGGAAAATCTGCCGGGAAACTATGTGCTGTCGTCGAGCTTTGGCATTCAGGCGGCGGTCAGTTTGCACCTGGTGAATCAGATCCGCCCGGACATTCCGGTGATCCTCACCGATACCGGCTACCTGTTCCCGGAAACCTATCAGTTTATTGACGAGCTGACGGACAAGCTCAAACTGAACCTGAAGGTCTACCGCGCGGCTGAAAGCGCGGCCTGGCAGGAGGCGCGCTACGGCAAGCTGTGGGAGCAGGGCGTTGAGGGCATTGAGAAATACAATGAGATCAACAAGGTTGAACCAATGAACCGGGCGCTGAAAGAGCTGAACGCCCAGACGTGGTTTGCCGGTCTGCGCCGCGAGCAGTCGGGCAGCCGGGCTACGCTTCCGGTGCTGGCGGTCCAGCGCGGGGTGTTTAAGGTGTTACCGATTATCGACTGGGATAACCGCACGGTGTATCAGTACCTGCAAAAGCACGGGCTGAAGTACCACCCGCTGTGGGATCAGGGCTATCTGTCGGTAGGCGATACCCACACCACCCGCAAGTGGGAGCCGGGCATGGCAGAAGAAGAGACCCGGTTCTTCGGGCTTAAACGCGAGTGCGGATTGCACGAGGGTTAAGTGCGGTTATCTCCTCTATTATTTAATCCCGGTCATTCCGGGATTTTTTATATTTAAAAACTATATCCTTATTTTATTAATTCAGTGAATGTAGCCCATTATTTTATATGCGTTAATAATAAACAATTATCTTGAGGTATATCATTTTTAAATTGGCTTAAAAGCGTACATTATCATTTCACTGCCGATTCTGCACTGGACATGCTGTGTCAATTTATAACTACTGGGGTAAAACTCGCCAGGGAGAACCCGGCGGGGGTGATGATTACCATCTGCTGTGCTGGCATTCCCTTGATGTCGCCGCAATGGGCTACTGGATGGTCAAGCGAGATATCTATGGTCTGGCAGGTTATTTCAGGCGTTTAGGGATTAATGATATTGAAAACGCCGCGCAACTCTTTGCCTGGCTATTATGCTGGCATGATATTGGGAAATTCTCCCGTTCATTTCAGCAATTATATACCCATGATAATCTCTGCGTGCAGGAGGATAGTCGAAATACATATGAAAAAATATCCCATGCGTCACTGGGATATTGGTTATGGAATTCCCACTTCAGCGATTGTCCAGAATTATTTCCGAACTCGTCACTTTCCATTCGTAAACTTAAGCGTGTAATTACTCTGTGGATGCCCTTAACTACCGGCCATCACGGGCGCCCGCCGGTGGGGATGCGCGATCTGGATAATTTTCATCCATCCGATATTAAAGCAGCGCATGACTTTCTGTTAGCTATTAAATCGCTATTCCCTGACATGGAAATCCCGGCTTTCTGGGATGACGATGAAGGCGTGGAGCTGTTCAGTCACCTGTCGTGGTTTATTTCGGCTGCGGTGGTACTGGCCGACTGGACGGGCTCATCGACCCGCTTTTTTCCCCGGGTCTCCCAACGAATGCCGCTTGATGTCTACTGGCGGCAGGCAAACGCGCAGGCAGAGCAGGCAGTGAATGTTTTTCCTCCTGCTGCGGCTGTTGCGCCATTTACGGGAATAGACGCATTGTTTCCTTTTATCCAGCATCCAACGCCGCTCCAGAAGACGGTGCTTGAGCTGGATATCAGCCAGCCTGGACCGCAGCTGTTTATCCTTGAAGATGTTACCGGAGCAGGCAAAACGGAGGCGGCGTTAATCCTGACCCACCGTTTGATGTCTGCCGGAAAGGCGCAGGGGCTGTTTTTCGGTCTGCCGACGATGGCGACGGCCAATGCGATGTTTGACCGGCTGGCGCAATCGTGGCTTGCCTTATACCAGGCTGACGCGCGACCCAGCCTGATGCTGGCGCACAGCGCTCGCGGGTTGATGGAGGGCTTTAATCAGCGTATCTGGCCCGGCGCTGTCTCCGGTTCGGAAGAGCCCGATGACGAACAGCCATTCAGCCAGGGCTGTGCGGCATGGTTTGCCGACAGCAATAAAAAAGCGCTGCTGGCCGAGGTGGGGGTGGGCACGCTTGATCAGGCGCTGATGGCGGTCATGCCCTTTAAACATAACAACCTGCGGTTGCTGGGACTCGACAATAAAGTGCTGCTGGCCGATGAGATCCACGCCTACGATGCCTATATGTCGCGGATTCTGGAAAGCCTGATTGAGCAACAGGCGCGCAGCGGCAACAGCGTTATCTTGCTTTCCGCTACGCTCTCGCAGCAGCAGCGCGATAAGTTGGTTGCTTCCTTTAGTCGCGGTAGCGGCTGCGCGCTTGCGGCGCCGCTTCTGGGTAATGACGACTACCCCTGGCTGACGCAGGTGGCGGGACGAGAGGTTATCTCCCGCTATGTCGCCACCCGCAAAGAGGTCGAGCGCAGCGTGAACATCGGCTGGCTGGATAACGAAGAAGCCTGCCTCGCCCGTATCGAACAATCCGCCAGCGAAGGCCGCTGTATCGCCTGGATACGCAATTCCATTGACGACGCCGTGCGTATCTATCGCCAACTGCTGGCCCGAGGCGCGATCCCCGCCGAAAAAATCTCGTTATTCCATAGCCGCTTCGCCTTTTATGACCGTCAGCGAATTGAGACGGAAACCTTGTTGCACTTCGGCAAGGACTACAGCACGCAGCGGGCGGGTAGGGTGCTGATTGCCACTCAGGTCATAGAGCAGAGCCTGGATATCGATATGGACGACATGATCTCTGATTTAGCGCCGATCGACTTGCTGATTCAGCGCGCGGGTCGGCTTCAGCGCCATATCCGGGATCGTCGCGGTCGGCTGAAAATCGGCGGAGAGGACGAACGTGCGGCGCCACAGTTGCTGATCCTCGCCCCGGAGTGGGATGAAGCGCCGCAAGAAGAGTGGCTGACCAGCGCGTTGCGTAACAGCGCTTATGTCTATCCCGATCACGGCCGTTTGTGGCTGACGCAGCGCGTTTTGCGACAGCAGGGGGCCATTCGAATGCCGCAATCTGCCCGATTATTGATTGAATCCGTCTACGGGGAAGATATCGCTATTCCCGATGGTTTAGCCAAAGCCGAGCAAGTGCAGTTGGCAAAATATTACTGCGATCGCGCGTTTGCTCACCAAATGCTCCTGAACTTCAAGCCGGGATATAGCCCCGATAGCAGTGATTTCCTGGCTGACAAGCTCTCTACTCGCCTGGCAGAAGAGTCGGTCACGCTGTGGCTGGCGAAAAGCGTCGATGGGCAGCTGCTGCCTTACGCCAGCGGTGCGCATCCGTGGGAAATGAGCATGCTGCGGGTACGGGAAAGCTGGTGGCGTAAACACAAAGCTGAATTCACGCTCCTGGCTGAAAAGCCGCTGCAGCAGTGGTGTGAACAACAGCATCAAAACCCGGATTTCGCCGTGGTGATTATTGTTACAGATTCGCCGGACTGCGGTTATTCGGGACATGAGGGATTGATTGGTGTGGTCGAATGAAAAGCCCGGAGCCTGCTGGACTCCGAGCTTATCCCCGCTGACACGGGGAACGTTTTATAACACAAGCATGCCAATAACTTGGTTTATCCCCTTTAGAGGAACGATACTAGTTTATCAAATGGTTTCATATTCAAAATAAATTAATCGAGTTAAAAATTTTCTTTTTGTATGCGTTTTTGTATTTACGTGTGCTTTATAAATTTAATGATGTATTAGTTTCGCATATTTATTAATTTGACTTGTGAGATGCGTATTATGAATAACCATGATGGATATTTAACGTGAAATATTACGATCTCATCAGTAGTATGAGTTATTGGCATGCTAAAACAGATTGAGGTTTGAATAAATAGGTATATGATTTCTCTCATTGGATATATGTGAAATGGAGTTAAAATATGTGGTTATTTATATTTTTTATGTAATTCGCAAAATTTATTATTATAATGAATAATTTCTCAGGAAATATTCAAAATTTAGATCTTTTTGTGAAGTGTCATCTTTATGTCGGGAATAAAATGAAAATCCTGATCCAAATAAATGTGAAAGTATCGTAAGGGATGACTGACCATAGGTATAGATGGTCATAGTTGCGAGAGGAATCGTATGGCTACGCTATCGCTTTTAACTACTGCCTGGCTTCCGGTCCGTTACCGCGATGGTACAACGGGTAAGCTGGCGCCGGTCAGGCTGACGGATGAGGACGTGGTGGATATTGCCGCCACGCGGGCGGATTTACAGGGTGCCGCCTGGCAATTTCTGATTGGACTGTTGCAGTGCGCTGTTGCTCCCAAAAACCGCAATGGCTGGGAAGATACCTGGGAAGAGGGGTTAAGCGCAGAGACGCTCGTTGCGGGATTAGCGCCGCTGGAGGCTGCCTTTCAGTTTGGCCCGGATACACCTTCGTTTATGCAGGATTTCGATTCGTTAGCGGGCGATAAGGTGTCGATTGCCTCCCTGTTACCGGAAGTCCCCGGCGCGCAGACCACTAAATTCAATAAAGACCATTTTATCAAACGTGGCGTGACCAACTCTTTTTGCCCGCACTGCGCTGCGCTGGCGTTGTTTTCTTTACAGCTGAATGCGCCAGCGGGCGGTAAAGGCTATCGCACCGGACTGCGCGGCGGTGGGCCACTGACCACGCTGATTGAACTGCAGGAGTATGAGGGGGATCGCCTCACGCCGCTATGGCGCAAGCTGTGGCTCAACGTGCTGCCGCAGGATGCCGCGGATATGCCGTTACCTGCCGCTTACGACGAGTCCGTTTTCCCGTGGCTTGCTCCGACGCGCACCAGCGAGCAAGCCAGCGCCATTACTACCCCGGAGCAGGTGGATAAGCTGCAGGCGTACTGGGGAATGCCCCGCCGTATCCGCCTGGATTTTGCTGCCACTCAGCCAGGGACCTGCGACATCTGCGCCAGCGAAAGCGATGGGCTACTCAGCCAGATGGTGGTCAAAAACTACGGCATAAACTACGACGGCTGGCGCCACCCGCTCACGCCGTATCGTCTGGCGCTGAAAGGTGATGGCGGCTTCTTTTCCGTCAAACCCCAACCCGGCGGCCTTATCTGGCGCGACTGGCTGGGGTTAAGTCAGGACAATCAGACGGAAAGCAATAGCGAATACCCGGCCCAGGTCGTGAAGGTGTTCAACGCACGCGGTCTCAGGAATATCAAAGCCGGGCTATGGGGATTTGGCGCCGACTTCGACAACATGAAGATTCGCTGCTGGTACGAACATCATTTCCCGCTGTTGACGGATGAAAGCACGATCCCGGATTTACGCAAAGCAGCACAAACCGCCGCACGCCTGCTTAGCCTGCTGCGCAGCGCGCTAAAAGAAGCATGGTTTGAGGATCCCAAAGGCGCGCGCGGCGACTTTAGCTTTATTGATATCGATTTCTGGAACCAGACCCAGCCGCGTTTTTTGAACCTCATCCACGAACTGGAGAATGGCCAACCCGCGCAGGATCGGCTGGACAAATGGCAAAGCGAGTTGTGGTTATTCGTTCGTCGCTGCTTTGACGATCGTGTCTTTACCAATCCCTATGAAAAAAACGACCTGGCGCGCTGCATGGCCGCGCGTAAAAAATATTTCGCCACGTCGGCGGAAAAGCAGAGTGCAAAAGCCGCCAGGGCTAAAAAGCAGGAGGCTGCGCAATGAATGTTGTAAGTGATGAACATAAGGCCACGCTGCGCCAATGGCATGAAGAACTGCAGGAGAAGCGCGGTCTGCGGGCCAGTCTCCGGCGTAGCGCGACGCTGAACGATGTCTGCCTGTCGGAAGGCTTTCACTCCCTGATGGTGCAAACACATTCTCTGTGGAACACCCAGGGGAAGGCGTGGCGTTTTACCGCGCTGGCGCTGGTGGCGGCGCTGGCGGCGCAGGTAAAAACGATTGATGACCGCCAGACGTTCGCCGCTCAGCTGGGGCAGAAAACGGGCGATACCCCGGTGATGTCGAGACTGAGGTTTGCCCGGCTTTCGGCGGTCAAAACCCCCGATGAGCTGCTGCGCCAGCTGCGTCGCGCGATAAGCCTGCTCCACGGTTCAGTGAATCTCTTGTCGCTGGCGGAAGATATCTTTCGCTGGTGTCGTGAGCAAGACGATTTACTGAATCACCGCCGCCGTCAGCAGCGGCCAATCGAATTTATCCGTATCCGCTGGGCGCTGGACTATTACCAGGCCGGCGATGCCGAATGATGTTAAAAGGAATTTCAAATGACGACTTTTATTCAGCTTCACTTACTGACTGCTTATCCTGCCGCTAACCTCAACCGCGACGATACCGGCGCGCCGAAAACGGTGATGCTTGGTGGGGCGACCCGTTTGCGCATCTCTTCGCAGAGCCTGAAACGCGCATGGCGTACCTCCGACCTTTTTGAGCAAGCACTGGCCGGCCATATTGGCATTCGCAGCGGCCGCATCGCCCGCGAAGCCGCGGAAATCCTGGTGAAGAGCGGGATTGAACCCAGGAAAGCGGTGGATTACGTCAAAGCTATTGGCGAATGCTTTGGCAAAGTTAAAACTAAAGCGGATCAAAACGATCCGCTGAAGTGCTCGGAAACGGAACAGCTGGCGCACATTAGCCCCGCAGAGTTTGACGCCGTGAAAGCGCTGGCGCACCGCCTGGCGGAAGAAAAACGTGCGGCAACAAAAGAAGAAGCAGCGCTGCTGCGCCACGACCGCATGGCGGTAGATATCGCAATGTTTGGCCGCATGCTGGCGGACCAACCGACCTATAACGTTGAAGCTGCCTGCCAGGTGGCGCATGCCTTCGGCGTCAGTGAAACCATTGTTGAGGACGATTTCTTTACGGCGGTGGATGACTTACGCGCGGCCTCTGAAGACGCCGGCGCGGGCCACTTAGGGGAGACAGGTTTTGGCTCGGCGCTGTTTTATACCTATATCTGCATTGATAAAGATCTGCTGGTGAACAACCTCAACGGTAATGAAGAACTGGCGAACAAAACGCTGCGCGCCTTCACCGAAGCGGCGCTAAAAGTCTCGCCAACCGGCAAACAGAACAGCTTCGCCAGCCGCGCCTATGCGTCCTGGGCGCTGGCGGAAAAAGGTACCGATCAACCGCGCTCACTGGCGGCGGCATTTTATCAGCCCATTAATGGCGGCGATCAGCTGGATGTCGCGGTGCAGCGGATTACAGCGCTGCGGGAAAATATGAACACTGTCTACGGGCAGCAGACGGCATTTCAGCACTTTGACGTGATGAATAAGCAGGGAAGCATGAATGACGTGCTTGATTTCATCTGCGCGTAAGGGGCGGCTTATGAGCCAATATCTGGTTTTTCAGCTTCATGGGCCGATGGCGTCGTGGGGTGTGGACGCCCCCGGCGAAGTGCGCCATAGCCATGAGCTACCCTCCCGTTCAGCATTGCTGGGGCTGCTGGCGGCGGCATTAGGGATCCGCCGCGAAGAAGAACAGCGGTTAAACGCCTTCAACCAGCATTACTCCTTTTTGCTCTGCGCCAGCAGCGAACCGCGCTGGGCGAGGGATTATCACACTGTACAGATGCCGAAAGAAGTGCGTAAGGCGCGCTATTTCAGCCGCCGCGAAGAGTTACAGGATCCTGAGCTACTCAGCGCGCTGATCTCCCGGCGCGATTATTATACCGATGCCTGGTGGATGGTTGCGGTGGCGGTCACGCCTGATGCGCCTTACTCGCTGGAGCAGTTGCACGAGGCGCTACGTTACCCGGTATTTCCGCTGTATCTGGGACGCAAAAGTCATCCGCTGGCGCTGCCGTTAATGCCGCTGCTGCTTGAAGGCCACGCCGCAGAGGTACTTCGCCAGGCTTATCGCCAGTATCAGGATAAATTTAGCCTGCTGAGGCTTTCTCTGCGACAGCTGCAGGATCAATGCTGGTGGGAGGGTGAGCACGCCGGTTTAGTTGCGAACAAAATACTGCGGCGCCGCGATTGCCCGTTGAACCGCCAGCAGTGGCTGTTTGGCGAGCGTAGCGTACATCAGGGAGCCTGGCTCAGTAAGGAGGAAACGTGTACCTCTCAAGAATAACGTTGCATACCGCGCAGCTTTCGCCATTGCGGCTCTTGCACCTGGTGGACCGCGGTGAATATGTCATGCATCAGTGGTTGTGGCAGCTTTTTCCAGGCGGGCAACAGCGGCAGTTTCTCTATCGGCGCGAAGCGCTGCAGGGCGCATTTCGCTTTTTCGTTTTGTCACCACAGCTGCCTGCTGAGAGCGAGATTTTTGAGATCCAAAGCCGTTCGTTTAATCCCGAACTGCGGGCTGGCCAGAGATTGTGTTTTAGCTTGCGGGCAAACCCAACGATTTGTAAAGCCGGCAAGCGCCACGATCTGCTGATGGACGCTAAGTGCCAGGTTAAAGAGCAGGTTGAACCTCGGGATATCTGGGCGCATCAGCAGCAGGCGGCGCTGGCCTGGTTAACGCGGCAAGGTGAACAAAGCGGGTTTTCTTTAGCGGAGACCGTGGTGAATGCTTATCGTCAGCAGCAGATACGGCGCGAAAAATCGCGCCAGACCATTCAGTTCAGCAGTGTGGATTACACCGGTATGTTGGTGGTGAACGATCCAGCGTTATTTTTGCAGCGTCTGGCGTCGGGATACGGTAAAAGCCGGGCTTTTGGCTGCGGAATGATGATGATCAAACCCGGAGACGGCGAGTGACCTTTGTGCCGCTAAACCCCATCCCACTGAAAGATCGGACGTCGATGATCTTTCTCCAGTACGGGCAGATCGATGTACTTGATGGCGCATTTGTATTAATCGATAAGACCGGGATCCGCACGCATATCCCGGTAGGGTCGGTAGCCTGCATTATGCTGGAGCCGGGAACGCGGGTTTCTCATGCGGCGGTGCGTTTGGCCTCGACCGTAGGGACGCTGCTGGTGTGGGTGGGGGAGGCGGGCGTGCGGGTTTACTCTTCCGGCCAGCCCGGCGGCGCGCGGGCCGACAAACTCTTGTACCAGGCTAAGCTGGCGCTGAATGACGATTTGCGCTTGAAGGTGGTGCGCAAAATGTATGAACTGCGTTTTCGTGAAGTGCCACCCGCGCGCCGTTCTGTGGAGCAGCTACGCGGTATTGAAGGATCTCGCGTTCGGCAAACCTACGCTCTGTTGGCGAAACGCTACGGCGTGAAATGGCACGGGCGCAATTATGATCCAAAAGACTGGGCCAGGGGGGATGTTGTAAACCAGTGTATTAGTGCAGCGACGTCGTGTTTATACGGTATATCTGAAGCAGCGATTCTGGCGGCAGGCTATGCGCCTGCCATCGGTTTTATTCACAGCGGTAAGCCGCTTTCGTTTGTTTATGATATTGCCGACATTATTAAATTTGATTCCGTCGTGCCAAAAGCATTTGAGATCGCCGCCAGCCATCCTGCGGAGCCGGATAAAGAAGTCAGGCTGGCCTGCCGGGATATTTTCCGCAGCACAAAGCTGACGGGCAAATTGATTCCGTTGATTGAAGAGGTGCTGTCTGCTGGCGAAATTGAACCGCCTCAACCACCGCCGGATATGCTGCCGCCGGCGATACCCGAGCCCGAGTCGATGGGAGATAAAGGGCATCGAGGGCATGGCTGATGAGTATGCTTATGGTGGTGACGGAAAATGTTCCACCTCGCCTGCGAGGACGGCTCGCAATCTGGCTGCTTGAGATCCGCGCTGGGGTATATGTTGGTGATACCTCAAAACGGATCCGGGAAATGATCTGGCAGCAGGTGATACAGCTAAGTGGCGGTGGAAATGTCGTGATGGCCTGGGCGACGAACAGCGAATCAGGTTTTGAGTTTCAAACCTGGGGTGAAAACCGTCGTATACCGGTAGATTTAGATGGCCTACGACTGGTTTCATTCCTTCCCGTTGAAAATCAATGAGTTGGATGTTCTTTAATAATGTGAAATTGTTGGGATAAAGTTGGTGAATTGTTGTGTGCTTAAAAAGCTATTATAAAACAGTAACATATCTTTAGTGTGTTCCCCGCGCCAGCGGGGATAAACCGGATGTGTGCGAAATATTCAATCTTGACAGCTAGTGTTCCCCGCGCCAGCGGGGATAAACCGTTATGCCGTGCAGGAGCGAATTGCGGTAATCCGTGTTCCCCGCGCCAGCGGGGATAAACCGGAGCCTGTATTGATTGCGTCCTATCACCAGGCGTGTTCCCCGCGCCAGCGGGGATAAACCGGGTGGTGGTGGAGTAAATCGAACCAGGAAATTGTGTTCCCCGCGCCAGCGGGGATAAACCGTAGTCCCGCAGGTGTTCAGGCTGCTCTCTGGCGTGTTCCCCGCGCCAGCGGGGATAAACCGCCGACTATCACTGCCGGCGGCCAGCACGTAGGGTGTTCCCCGCGCCAGCGGGGATAAACCGACGGGGAGCCGCGGTTGCATATCAAAGCGCAGGTGTTCCCCGCGCCAGCGGGGATAAACCGGCGTCGTATTCGCTCTGCAGTAGTGGGTCGGGGTGTTCCCCGCGCCAGCGGGGATAAACCGCGATTCAAACTCGGTGCCTAACTCCCCATCCGGTGTTCCCCGCGCCAGCGGGGATAAACCGTGCGCGTTTTATAGTTGCGGTCTGCTGGCGTCGTGTTCCCCGCGCCAGCGGGGATAAACCGAGGTGGCCCTGACAATAAACCTGGCTCCAGTAGTGTTCCCCGCGCCAGCGGGGATAAACCGAAATCTTAGAGGCTATTAGGTATTGGAATAAAGTGTTCCCCGCGCCAGCGGGGATAAACCGATATTTGCCGCCACGCCGGAGAGCTGCTCCACGTGTTCCCCGCGCCAGCGGGGATAAACCGCTGGCGATCATTAACGAGCCGCTGGGTAAAGAGTGTTCCCCGCGCCAGCGGGGATAAACCGTGTAGTTTTTCCTGAGGGTTGACGCGGACCGTGTGTTCCCCGCGCCAGCGGGGATAAACCGGATAAACGGGGAGCATTACGACCTGGTGCCGTGTGTTCCCCGCGCCAGCGGGGATAAACCGAAGTTCAGCAATATCGGCGTGCAGATCATGAAGTGTTCCCCGCGCCAGCGGGGATAAACCGTCGAAAATCCTCGGCATCGATAACTCGACGATGTGTTCCCCGCGCCAGCGGGGATAAACCGGCGGTTGAGTGAATGAGCTGGCTCTTTTCGCAGTGTTCCCCGCGCCAGCGGGGATAAACCGAATAGCTCGGACTCCTTCGCGGCGCGCTCAATGTGTTCCCCGCGCCAGCGGGGATAAACCGCAGAAGCGACCGGCGAGGTTGTCCGGCATGGTGTGTTCCCCGCGCCAGCGGGGATAAACCGGCTGGTAATATCCTGCTGGGTTCGCATTACAAGTGTTCCCCGCGCCAGCGGGGATAAACCGGATTTTTCCGGCGTTTCCAGCTTTTCGGACGCGTGTTCCCCGCGCCAGCGGGGATAAACCGGATATGCCGCCGATGATGCATTTTCGAGCGATGTGTTCCACGCGCCAGCGGGGATAAACCGTAGAATCACCAATTCGGTGATTACCCATTGTGGTGTTCCCCGCGCCAGCGGGGATAAACCGAGTGCCGAGCTGGAATCCCGCACCGTGTGGCTGTGTTCCCCGCGCCAGCGGGGATAAGCCGTGCTCCTGCTGCTTGTCGTACTGGCTGCTGATGTGTTCCCCGCGCCAGCGGGGATAAACCGAACATCACCCGCAGCGCTATCCCGCCGCAGATGTGTTCCCCGCATTCGCGGGAATAAGCCCGCCACTAACTTCATCGAGCCTTATGGTGAGGACGAAAGACGACTGAAAATAAGTATCACTACCTGCCGCTCTTTAGCGTAATGCCCCCTTAATTAGCCGATATCACTGCTTTTTCACCGTCTCCTGGAGCGCGCTAAAATCCGGCTCCGGGCAATCCCGACCAAAATTTTCGGCCCATGGGAACGGGGCGCCGTATTTAACATAGCGCTGATACAGGCGTTTGGTTAATTGAGCATCCCGCCCCCATACCCATCCTGTTGCATTACACAGCACGGCAGCATAGGCCTGTGATTTATATGGCAACAGGTCGGCCGCTTTTTCCGCCAGCGTCACCGCCTGCCAGCGATAGTGTAAGAAATGACTGTCCTGTTTTGGCAGGGATCGCTGAACGCGTTGTCGTTCGCCATCACTTATCCACGATGTCACGGCCGAATCATCTTCAGGCCCCCGGTTGTAATAGGGCCATGAATACCCGCCACCATACAGCGTAAAATCGGGCGCCATCTCATAGCCAGACAATTCCATTCCCTGATGACGCAGGATAAGCGCTGCTTGCCACCAGCCCTGCGCCCGGGCGGTTTTGTTACCCGTTGTCGGCAAGGCATCGATAAACGCCCGGGCGGCGTCTCGATCCGCGTTCAGCGCAAAATAGGCCAGCGCTTTTTGATACTGGCCCGTGCGCATCAGGCGTCGGGCGAGCAGGTTGCGTAGCCTGGCGTCAGCGCTATCGCGCCCGGCATTTTTCGGCGTAGTAGGGGCTGAAGGAGAAGGTGCCGGGACATATTTATCCACGAAAGCAAGGAGTTCATTGACCGTGAGCACTCGTTCGGCAATGTGCGCCACATCTGGCCAGTAATTTTCTTTCGCCTGATACATCAGCCGCATTGCCTGCAGATAGTCGTCGCGGTTGAGCGCGAGTATCGCCTGCTCGGCGTGAATACGGCAGACCGGCGTAACAAACTCCTCGCCGACAATGTCATCACTATAGGACTGGAAACCCCAGGTTTCATTTGGCGGGAATGACGCCGCGGCTTTGGCGTACCATGCCGCTGCCGCGTTGACATCACCGGCCCGCAGCGCCATTTTGGCCCTTACCCAGGCGGTGAGCCCATTTTCTTTGGCGTTTTTCAACATCAGCGTCACCAGCGGATATTGGCCGTTACGATAGGCGAGGGCGATCAGGCGGTCGCTACCGGGCATATCGCGATCGACTTTCTGCGCCAGCTTCGCTATTAACTCATTATGGTAATTTTTGATCTCTGTAGGATCAAAGGGCCGCGGTTCCGGCTCGTACAAGGAATTGGACGAACGAGTAAAAAAGCTCGCAATCAGCAGTTGCTGAATAACCGGATCGTCCAGGCCGGGTTGCAGGAACTGTTCGTTTTCCGGGTGGTTGAGGACGTCGACAGTGTAGCGTAAGGAGAGGCTACCACTGGGTGAGCCCTGCGCCGCTTGCCGGGCATAAAGGTGGGCCGCGGCAATGGGGTCGCTTTGCCAGTGTTTGATACGTCCCTGCTGGCCAAGACTTGCCAGCGAGAGCAGCTCCGGATCCTGCTGACCTTCACGAACGGCGTCAATGATCTGCTGGTAGAGGTCAAAGGCTTCGCGCAACTCCTGCTCACTACCGTGAGAAGAACGACTGTCAGCAAGCGGATAATCACGCATCAAATCGCGTGCGAGCGAATAACGCGCCTTAAGCCCCCACTCGCCCGGTTGTTCCACGGGCAAGGCCAAAAGCTGGCGAAAATAGTCGCGCGCCCGGCTATCGCGTTCAGTAAATGCCACTGCGCCGAGCACGTACAGGCGGCTGGCGGTCGGAAGATCGGCGGCCATTTTTTCCGCGGCGGCTAACGAACCGCTGGCCCGGATCGTCTTCAGCAGCGTCTCCTCGGCCGTGGGAGAGGTAGGCTTGTCGGCAGAAGTATCACGCCATTGTGGAAGTCGTGGGTCGGCAGGCACCAGGCGGCTGCTCTCTAAAGCAAAGCTCCCCTCCGGCAGGTACAGCAGATTGGCCTGGCGATCTGCTAACAAGTAGTTGGGGAAAAACGGCCCACAGGCGTGGCTGCTGGCAGCAACAAACGTCGCCGTCAGGAAGGCGGCCAGAGGTAATTTACGGGTTAACATGAAACTTTCCTTGTGGTGGCGTTGAGCATCTTGCCCAACCAATGGCTTGCGTCCGCCCGGCGCGCAACAGCGCAGGGGCGGTGAGGGAAAACGTTTGTTCGCTAAAGCGGTAGCTTCCGGCGCCGTCGGCGGCCAGACAATCTTCCGTGGTTAGCGTAATTTTCGCCGGGAGTGGGGAGTCAATATTGCCTGTGTTTTTAATCGCCAGTTCGTAGAGCGTGGACTCTACGCTGGCGCTGGCCTTATCGGGAAGCACCAGCCACTGCCAGCGGGAGGTTAACGGCTGATGGCGGATGACGGCCGACAGCGTGCTGAGCGACCAGACGCGGGTATCGTTATCCAGAGGCAGACGAAACCAGACGATACCTGAAAAATGATGCGGCGGCTGTTGTTCCAGTTTGCGAATAAACGTGTCGATTTGCTGCGGTGAAACGCTCAGTTCTTGTTTTTCAGCCGCAATCCACAGCGGTGACTCGCTTTCAACGCTGGCGGGCTGTCCCGGGGCAGAGATGAGCGCGGAACCATAGGCCGGGAGCGCAAGGTAAAAAGGATGAGGAGCGATAAGCGCATATTGCCTGCTCCAGCGCCGGGCCAGTGTCGGGTCGAACAAGCCGGTTCCCGGGGATTGCACGCTATGAAGTTGCAATACGGAGCTATCTACCGCTTTCAACAGAGGACGCAGTCCGGGGGAGGTGAGCCAGGTCGGGAGCGCCGTGATGCTGAGCGTGATGTCTGAAGGCAGCGCCTGGCGCAAGGTCATCAGGAGACGTTGATAATCGGAGAGCCGCGAAGTGGGAGCATCATAATCGATTTCAATGGCGCTGAGATTAACGCCCGCCGCGCGCCAGTGGGCCACCAGGCGCTGGATCGGCGGCAGTATTGTGGCGGCATCAAGCTGCGTCAGGCTGCCATCGAGGCGGACGACCAGCCACACCGGGCGGCCATCCTGCTGTAATAATGAAGTGTTAACGCGGGCCAGGCGGACGCCTTCCTGAGGATGAAACTGGATCCCCAGAACGCGCAAAGTGGAAAACAGCGCCTGGCTTTGCTGTAGCGCGGTCTTATGCTGGTCATTCCAGACCCGCTGCCAGATATAGACCTGGCTGTCGGCGAGGGCGCCCGCGCTGACAGCCAGCAGCAGAAAAAAAATGCCTGAACAGCGTAAATTGATCATGGCGACAGTCCTTGTTGCCGATGTTGACTAGCCGATTATTTTAATGACGATGGCTTCTCCACCTTCGCCAGCTCTTTCACCAGCGGCAGCATCACTTTTACTACCTCGCGTCCGCGGTGTTCGATGCGCCCCGGCAGCGCGTTGTCGAGATACTGCTGATTATCAAGCTGCACGTTGTGCCAGCTGTTACCGTCCGGGAAGGCGCGGGATTTCTGCCGCTGTTGATAGCCATCTTTTTTGCCGAGTGACCAGTTAGTCGCCTCGACCGACAGCACCGGGATCCCGGCGTTGTCGAAGACGCTGGCGTCATTGCAGCAGCTGGTGCCTTTCGGATAAGCCGGATTGAGTCCCGGGTTGGTGTAGGCGGCGATGCCCTTGCTGCGAGCGATAGCCAGCGCGCGATCGCGGGTCAGCTTGCGCACCGAGGCCGGCGTGCGGCGGCCGCTGTTGAAGTAAAGCTTATCGCCCACCACCAGATTATCGAGATTGATCACCAGCAGGGTATTTTTCTTTTCCGCTTCGCTCATCCGCTGCAGCAGGTTTTGCGCGCCGAGACGGCCTTCCTCTTCACCGCTGGTGGCGATAAAGCGGATGCCATAGCGGGTAGGGACGTTCTTTAAATGCTCCGCCAGCTCCAGCAATACGCCGAGCCCCATCGCGTTGTCATCGATGCCCTGCAGCGTCAGACCGCCGAGGTTGTTCTCCACGTCTTTATCACTCTGCGGCGCATAGGTGTCGAGGTGAGCCATGATAATAATCTGCTGGCGCACCTTGCCTTCATGGGCGGCGATCACCGTACTGCCGGTGGCGTTATGCCAGTTCTTACGCTGATTGCTATCGGTATAGATGTAGCGGGTATTGAAGCTTCGTACGTCGCTCTGATAACCCATCAGGGCGAACTGCTGACGCAGATAGTCAGCTGAGAGCATTTCCGGCGGCGTTCCGGTCATTCTTCCCGGAAAGACGGTGGCGATATGGCGGGCCTGGCTACTGGCGGTATCGCCCAGCGCGCTGAATGCGGGGGCGGCGGCGAAAACAAAACCGGTGCCGAGCGCCAGCGGAAGCAGGCGGCGGCACAACGCGGAAAACATAACGGGTCCTTACACGAACGAGACAATTTGACGGCTACAGTATGAAACTGTGACCGCGGTTAAACAATTTCAATCGCTCTTAAATAGCGGAAAAATAGCGCGTTAAGCACTTTTTGATATTTGTATTTTCGCTGCGTTATTCCTTTGCGTCACAACTCATTCCATTTCGTAATTTCATTTGCTCTAAGGCGCACCCTATAGTCGCATTATCGCTGATTGTAAGAGAGTTGTTGCACCGTGGATTACTTGCCCCTTTTTGCCGAACTGAAACAAAGGCCCGTGCTGGTGATCGGCGGCGACGAGATTGCGGAGCGCAAGATTAAGTTCCTGCTGCGCGCCCAGGCGCAGGTGCAGGTGGTTGCCGGGACGCTGTCTCCGGCGCTGGCCGACCTGGCGGCGCGCCAGGCGCTCAGCTGGCGAGCGACGGAATTTAGCGACTCGCTGGTGGATGATGTCTTTCTGGTGATTGCCGCCACGGAGGATGAGGCGCTTAACCAGCGGGTGTTTGCGGCGGCTAATGCGCGCTACCGGCTGGTCAACGTGGTGGATAACCAGGCGCTGTGCTCGTTTGTTTTCCCTTCTATCGTCGACCGTTCGCCGCTGCTGGTGGCTATCTCCTCCAGCGGTAAAGCGCCGGTGCTGTCGCGCATACTGCGCGAAAAAATCGAAGCGCTGCTGCCGACGAACCTCGGACGGCTGGCGGAATCGGCGAGCTACTGGCGCAACCATCTGAAAACCCGCCTGACGACCACCGAAGCGCGTCGCCGCTTCTGGGAGCGCGTCTTTACCGGCCGCTTCGCCAGCCTGATGGTGGCGGGCAATCATGCGGAGGCGGAAAAGGCGCTGCAGGATGAGCTGGATAAGCCCGAACGTGAGACAGGAGAGATTATTCTGGTCGGCGCCGGGCCGGGCGATGCCGGGCTGCTGACCCTTCGCGGTCTGCAGGCGATCCAGCAGGCGGACGTGGTTTTCCACGACCATCTGGTGACTCAGCCGGTTCTCGAGCTGGTGCGCCGCGATGCCGAACTTATTTGCGTCGGCAAACGCGCCGGTGAGCATTCGGTGCCGCAGCATGAAACCAATCAGCTGCTGGTGGAGGCGGCGAAGGCGGGGAAAACCGTCGTGCGTCTGAAGGGCGGCGATCCGTTTATTTTTGGCCGCGGCGCAGAAGAGCTACAGGCTGCCGCCGAGGCGGGGATCCCGTTCCAGGTGGTGCCGGGCGTCACCGCTGCCGCCGGGGCGACGGCCTACGCCGGTATTCCGCTGACCCATCGCGATTATGCGCAAAGCGCCGTCTTTGTCACCGGGCACTATAAGCCGGACAGCGCCCCCTTCGACTGGTCGCTGCTGGCGAAGAGCCAACAAACGCTGGCGATCTACATGGGCACCATGAAGGCGGCGGAAATCAGCGCGCAGTTGATCGCCCACGGCCGCGACAGCAACACGCCGGTGGCGGTGATTTCCCGCGGCACTCGTGACGATCAGCAGACGATAACCGGCACATTGCAACAACTCGAACACCTGGCGAAAGACGCCCCCATGCCTGCCCTGCTGGTGGTAGGCGAAGTGGTGCAACTGCATCAGCAGCTCGCCTGGTTTCAACATACATCATCCGCCGAGGGGTTTAACGCTTCGGTGGTCAATCTGGCTTAAGGAACGGTTATGGACCAAAAACGACTCACTCACCTGCGGCAACTGGAGGCGGAAAGCATCCATATTATTCGTGAGGTGGCCGCCGAATTTTCTAACCCGGTGATGATGTACTCCATCGGGAAAGATTCCAGCGTAATGCTGCATCTGGCGCGCAAAGCGTTTTATCCGGGAACCCTGCCGTTCCCGCTGCTGCACGTCGATACCGGCTGGAAATTCCGTGAGATGTACGAGTTCCGCGACCGTACCGCCAAAGCCTACGGCTGTGAGCTGCTGGTGCATAAAAACCCGGAAGGGGTGGCGATGGGCATCAACCCGTTCGTTCACGGCAGCGCCAAGCATACCGATATCATGAAAACCGAAGGCCTGAAGCAGGCGCTGAACAAATACGGCTTTGACGCCGCGTTCGGCGGCGCGCGTCGCGACGAAGAGAAATCCCGCGCGAAAGAGCGCATCTACTCCTTCCGCGACCGCTTCCACCGCTGGGACCCGAAAAACCAGCGTCCGGAGCTGTGGCACAACTACAACGGCCAGATTAACAAAGGCGAAAGCATCCGCGTCTTCCCGCTCTCCAACTGGACCGAGCTGGATATCTGGCAGTACATCTATCTGGAAAATATTGAAATCGTGCCGCTGTATCTGGCCGCTGAGCGTCCGGTGCTGGAGCGCGATGGCATGCTGATGATGATCGATGACGACCGTATCGATCTGCAGCCGGGCGAAGTGATTGAAAAACGGATGGTGCGTTTCCGTACCCTCGGCTGCTGGCCGCTGACCGGCGCGGTGGAGTCTGAAGCGCAGACGCTGCCGGAAATTATTGAAGAGATGCTGGTATCGACCACCAGCGAACGTCAGGGGCGCGTCATTGACCGCGACCAGGCCGGCTCGATGGAGCTGAAGAAACGTCAGGGGTATTTCTAAGGAGCCGCCATGAACACCACAATTGCCCAACAAATTGCCAACGAAGGCGGCGTAGAAGCTTACCTGCACGCGCAACAGCACAAGAGCCTGCTGCGTTTTTTGACCTGCGGCAGCGTCGATGACGGCAAAAGCACCTTAATTGGCCGCCTGCTGCATGATACGCGTCAGATCTATGAGGATCAGCTCTCTTCGCTGCACAACGACAGCAAGCGTCACGGCACCCAGGGCGAAAAGCTGGACCTGGCGCTGCTGGTGGACGGCCTGCAGGCCGAGCGCGAGCAGGGCATCACCATCGATGTCGCCTATCGCTACTTCTCGACCGAAAAACGCAAATTTATCATCGCCGACACCCCGGGGCACGAGCAGTACACACGTAATATGGCCACTGGGGCGTCCACCTGCGATCTGGCGATCTTGCTGATCGATGCGCGCAAAGGCGTACTCGACCAGACCCGCCGTCACAGCTTTATCTCTACGCTGCTGGGCATTAAACACCTGGTCGTGGCGGTCAACAAAATGGATCTCGTCGAGTTTAGCGAAGCGCGTTTCAACGAGATCCGGGAAGATTATCTGACCTTTGCCGAGCAGCTGCCGGGCAACCTTGATATCCGCTTTGTGCCGTTGTCGGCGCTGGAAGGCGATAATGTCGCCAGCCAGAGCGCGAACATGCCGTGGTACAGTGGCCCGACGCTGCTGGAAGTCCTCGAAACCGTGGAGATCCAGCGGGTAGTCGAGAGCCAACCGCTGCGCTTCCCGGTGCAGTATGTTAACCGTCCGAACCTCGATTTCCGCGGTTTCTCCGGCACGGTCGCCTCCGGTACGGTTACCGTTGGCCAGCGTCTGAAAGTGCTGCCGTCGGGCGTCGAATCGAGCGTGGCGCGTATCGTCACCTTCGACGGCGACCTGCCGGAAGCCGCCGCCGGCGAAGCCATTACCCTTGTGCTGAAAGATGAAATCGACATCAGTCGCGGCGACCTGCTGGTTGACGCGCAAGCCTCGCTGCCGGCGGTGCAAAGCGCCAGCATCGACGTGGTGTGGATGGCCGAGCAGCCGCTGACCCCGGGCCAGAGCTACGACATTAAAATCGCCGGCAAGAAGACCCGCGCTCGCGTCGACGCTATCCGCTACCAGGTCGATATTAACAACCTGACCCAGCGTGAAGTCGAGTCTCTGCCGCTGAACGGCATCGGGCTGGTGGAGCTGACCTTTGACGAACCTTTAGTGCTGGATCCGTATCAGCAAAACCCGGTGACCGGCGGGCTTATCTTTATCGATCGCCTGACCAACGTTACCGTGGGCGCCGGGATGGTCAACGAGCCGCACCTGCAGACCCTGGCCGCAGGTTCGCAATACAGCGCCTTTGAGCTGGAGCTGAACCAGCTGATCCGCAAACACTTCCCGCACTGGGACGCCCGCGATCTGCTGGGAGGCAAATAATGGCCCAGCATGACGAAAACGTCGTCTGGCATGCCCATCCTGTGACCCAGCAGCAGCGGGAGCAGCATCACGGCCATCGTGGCGTGGTGCTGTGGTTTACCGGCCTTTCGGGGTCGGGTAAATCCACCGTCGCCGGGGCGCTGGAGGAGGCCCTGCATGAGCGCGGCGTCAGCACCTATCTGCTGGACGGCGATAACGTGCGCCATGGCCTGTGCAGCGACCTGGGATTCAGCGATGAGGATCGCAAAGAGAACATTCGCCGCGTCGGCGAAGTGGCCAGGCTGATGGTCGATGCCGGGCTGGTGGTATTGACGGCATTTATATCTCCGCACCGTGCGGAACGGCAGATGGTGCGCGAGCGCCTCGGTGAAGGACGCTTTATTGAAGTGTTCGTCGACACCCCGCTGGCCATCTGCGAGGCGCGGGATCCGAAAGGATTATATAAGAAAGCGCGGGCAGGGGAATTACGCAATTTCACCGGCATAGACTCGGTCTATGAGGCACCGGAAAAGGCGGAAATTCATCTGGATGGTGAACAATTGGTAACAAATTTGGTGCACCAACTATTAGACCTGCTGCAACAGAGCGATATTATCAGATCCTGAAACGGCAGCGGCATCGAGGGGTGCCGGTTGCCCGGTCTACAGGATTCGATATGCGCAATACCCAGAACCTCAGTATTATTCGTTCAGAACCGCCTCCGGCGATCGGCGATGAGACCACCTGGTCTTTGTCGGGCGCTGCCGTGGGCTTTATTTCGTGGCTGCTGGCGCTGGGTATTCCCTTCCTTCTCTATGGCAGTAATACACTCTTCTTCCTTCTTTACACCTGGCCATTCTTCCTCGCGTTGATGCCGGTGGCGGTAGTGGTTGGTATTGCGCTGCACTCTCTGCTCAATGGCAAACTACTCTATAGCGTCAGCGCGACCATCCTGACCGTTGGGCTGATGTTTGCGCTACTCTTCCTCTGGCTGTTGGGATAACCCGTTTCTGGTATGAATCAAGCATGGGTATCGGCAGCAAAAATATGGTACAGTCCCCGCGTTACGCGGCATCGTCCGCGCGCCCCGGTAGCGTACCCGGGCGAGTTTTGGGATGATGATGCCGTTTTTCAGGGGGCAGGATGGGTAAACTAACGCTGCTATTATTAGCTTTGCTGGTCTGGCTACAGTATTCGCTGTGGTTCGGTAAAAACGGCCTGCACGACTACACGCGGGTTAACGACGACGTCACCGCCCAGCAGGCGACTAACGCCAAATTAAAAGCACGCAACGATCAACTGTTTGCCGAAATTGACGACCTCAACGGCGGGCAGGAAGCGATTGAGGAGCGTGCGCGCAATGAACTCAGCATGACCCGCCCGGGCGAAACCTTCTATCGTCTGGTACCGGATGCGTCTAAACGCAATCAGGCATCGGGGCAACAGCAGAACAATCGATAACCAGGCCCAGGATTACAACATGGCAGCCACTTTTCCGGGCGTTTGCGCCGTGGTGCCGGCAGCCGGTTTTGGCCGCCGCATGCAAACGGAATGCCCGAAACAATATCTCTCAATCGGTAACAAAACGATTCTCGAACACGCGGTCGCCGCGCTGCTGGCGGATGCGCGCGTCCAGCGGGTGGTGATTGCCGTCAGCCCCGGCGATCGGCGCTTCAGTCAGCTGCCGCTGGCGCAGCACCCGCAAATTACCGTGGTGGATGGCGGCGCCGAGCGCGCCGATTCGGTACTCGCCGGTCTGCAGGCGTTACCGGAGGCGCAGTGGGTGCTGGTGCATGATGCCGCGCGCCCCTGCCTGCATCAGGACGACCTCAGCCGCCTGCTGTCGCTCTGCGAAACCAGCCGCGTCGGCGGGATCCTCGCGGCGCCGGTGCGCGACACCATGAAGCGCGCCGAGCCGGGTAAAACCGCCATCGCCCATACCGTCGACCGCAATGACCTGTGGCATGCGCTCACTCCACAATTTTTCCCTCGTGAGCTGCTGGTGGATTGCCTCACTCGCGCGCTAAACGAGGGGGCGACCATCACCGATGAAGCCTCGGCTCTGGAGTACTGCGGCTTCCATCCGCAGCTGGTTGCCGGTCGCGCGGATAATATTAAAGTGACGCGCCCGGAAGACCTGGCGCTGGCTGAATTTTACCTCACCCGTTCCCGACACCAGGAGAAAGCTTAATGCGAATTGGACATGGTTTTGACGTACACGCTTTTGGCGGTGAAGGCCCAATCATTATTGGCGGGGTACGCATTCCTTATGAAAAAGGGCTGCTGGCCCACTCCGACGGCGACGTTGCCCTGCATGCGCTGACCGACGCGCTGCTGGGCGCCGCGGCGCTGGGCGATATCGGCAAGCTGTTCCCCGATACCGATCCGGCGTTTAAAGGCGCAGATAGCCGCGAACTGCTGCGCGAAGCATGGCGCCGCATTCAGGCCAAAGGCTATACGCTCGGCAACGTCGATGTCACCATTATCGCCCAGGCGCCAAAGATGCTGCCGCATATTCCGCAGATGCGCGTCTTTATCGCTGAAGATCTCGGCTGCCATATGGATGACGTTAACGTGAAAGCGACCACCACCGAGAAGCTGGGCTTCACCGGCCGTGGGGAAGGGATCGCCTGCGAAGCGGTCGCGCTGCTGCGTAAGGCCGACAAATGATCGCCTTTGACCAACTAACCTGGCTGCACGGCAAGCCGCAGAGCAGCGGGCTGCTGAAAGCCAATCCGGAAGATTTTCTGGTGGTGGAAGATCTGGGCTTCGCCCCGGACGGCGAAGGCGAACATGTGCTGGTGCGGATCCTGAAAAATGGTTGCAACACGCGCTTTGTCGCCGACGCGCTGGCGAAATTCCTCAAGATCCACGCCCGTGAAGTGAGCTTCGCCGGGCAGAAAGATAAGCACGCGGTCACCGAGCAGTGGCTGTGCGCCCGGGTGCCCGGCAAAGAGATGCCGGACCTGAGCAAATTTCAGCTCGAGGGCTGCCAGGTACTGGAATATGCCCGTCATAAGCGTAAGCTGCGTTTAGGTGCGCTGAAAGGCAACCAGTTTACCGTGATCCTGCGTGAGATCAGCGATCGTCAGGACGTGGAGACGCGTCTGCAGGCCATCGCTGAACGGGGCGTGCCGAACTATTTCGGCGCGCAGCGCTTCGGCATTGGCGGTAGCAACCTGCAGGGCGCGCAGCGCTGGGCGGAGAGCGGCGCGCCAGTGCGCGATCGCAATAAGCGCAGTTTTTGGTTGTCGGCGGCCCGCAGCGCGTTGTTTAATCAGCAAGTCAGTATTAGATTAAAAAAAACGGAATTTAATCAGGTTGTTGATGGCGATGCGCTACAATTAGCGGGGCGCGGGAGCTGGTTTGTCGTCACACCGGAAGAACGCGAGGTTTCGCAGGCGCGGGTGCACAACCGCGAACTGATGATCACGGCTGCGCTGCCGGGCAGCGGCGACTGGGGAAGCCAGCGCGACGCGCTGGCTTTCGAGCAGGCCGCTATCGCCGAGGAAACCGCGTTGCAGGCGCTGCTGGTACGGGAGAAAGTCGAGGCGGCGCGCCGGGCGATGCTTCTCTATCCACAGCAGCTTAGCTGGAACTGGTGGGATGACGTAACCGTTGAACTGCGTTTCTGGCTGCCGGCGGGCAGCTTCGCCACCAGCGTGGTCAGGGAGCTTATCAATACAACGGGTGACTATGCGAATATTGCTGAGTAACGATGACGGGATCCATGCGCCGGGGATACAGACCCTGGCGAAGGCCTTAAGGGAGTTTGCTGAGGTCCAGGTGGTTGCACCCGATCGTAACCGCAGCGGGGCCTCAAATTCGCTGACGCTGGAATCATCCCTGCGTACGTTTACCTATGAAAATGGCGACATCGCAGTCCAAATGGGGACGCCGACGGACTGTGTCTACCTCGGCGTGAACGCACTGATGCGCCCGCGTCCGGATATCGTGGTTTCCGGGATTAATGCCGGCCCCAACCTGGGCGATGACGTCATCTATTCCGGTACCGTGGCCGCGGCGATGGAGGGGCGTCATCTTGGGTTCCCCGCGCTGGCCGTGTCGCTCAACGGCTACCAACACTATGACACCGCGGCGGCGGTGACCTGCACTCTCCTGCGCGGCCTCAGCCGCGAACCGCTGCGTACCGGGCGGATCCTCAACGTCAATGTCCCGGACCTGCCTCTTGAGCAGATCAAAGGCATCCGCGTGACCCGCTGCGGCAACCGTCACCCGGCCGACCAGGTGATCCCGCAAAAAGATCCGCGCGGCAACACCCTGTACTGGATTGGCCCGCCGGGCGATAAGCGTGATGCCGGGCCGGGTACCGATTTTGCGGCAGTGGATGAAGGCTATGTTTCCGTGACGCCATTGCACGTCGATTTAACCGCCCATCAGGCGCATGAGGTGGTCAGCGATTGGTTGGAACGTGTCGGGGTTGACGGGCAATGGTAAGTAAACGTGTTGAAAGTTTGTTGAATCAACTGCGCACGCAGGGCATCGTCGATGAGCGTGTCCTCGAGGCGATCGCGCTGGTCCCGCGCGAAAAATTTGTTGATGAAGCCTTTGAACATAAAGCGTGGGAAAATACCGCGCTGCCGATTGGCCAGGGGCAGACCATCTCCCAGCCGTATATGGTGGCGCGAATGACCGAGCTGCTGACGCTGACGCCGGAATCGCGCGTACTGGAGATCGGCACCGGTTCCGGCTACCAGACGGCGATCCTGGCGCACCTGGTGCATCACGTTTGCTCGGTAGAGCGAATTAAGAGTTTACAGTGGCAGGCGCGTCGTCGCCTGAAACAACTTGATTTACATAATGTTTCAACCCGTCATGGTGATGGGTGGCAGGGTTGGCAGGCGCGGGCGCCGTTTGATGCCATTATTGTGACGGCGGCGCCGCCGGAAATACCGACCGCGCTGCTGGCACAGCTGGATGATGACGGCGTGCTGGTGCTGCCGGTCGGTGAAGAGCATCAGTTTCTCAAACGGATCCGTCGCCGGGGCAACGAATTTATCATTGATACCGTCGAGGCCGTTCGCTTTGTTCCCCTGGTGAAGGGGGAGCTGGCCTGAGACCCGGATTATTCCAGGTTTTTTTTGCCTAACTTTAGGCGTAGGGTGGACACATTTTTCAGTGTCCTGGCCGGGCGCCGCCCGGTAAGCAAGATATTGGCAGTTAACATATTCCTGGGGGATAAATGAGCGCGGGAAGCACCAAATTTACCGTTAGCCGTATTGCGGCTCTTTCACTGGTTTCACTCTGGCTGGCCGGATGTAGCAATACCAATAATCCGCCGGCGCCGGTCAGCTCTGCCGGCGGTGCCGCCTCTTCCAGCACCAACTCTGGCATGTTGATTACGCCGCCATCCTCCGGCGTGACGTCCGCTCCTCAGGCGCAGCCGATCCAGCCGGTGCAGACCCAGACCATTCAGCCGCAGCCGACGCCGATGGCCCAGGAGCCCGTGCAGACGGTAAATGGCCGGATTGTTTACAACCGCAAATATGGCGATATTCCGAAAGGTAGCTATACCGGCGGCAGTACCTATACGGTAAAACGCGGTGATACGCTGTTCTATATCGCCTGGGTTACCGGCAACGATTTCCGCGATCTGGCGCAACGCAACAACGTCCCAGCCCCGTATGCGTTGAACGTCGGGCAGGTGCTGCAGGTTGGCAATGCGGCAGGTCAGCCAATCACCGGTGAAAACGCCGTTTCTCAGGCCAGCGCAAGAGCGAGCGGCGGTGCGACGGCCAGCACAACTTCTGCACAAAAATCCACCGCGGTGGTTGCTTCACAACCGACTATTACGTATTCTGAATCTTCAGGTGAACAGAGTGCTACCAAGATGTTGCCTAATAATAAACCAGCGACCACAACCACAACGGTTGTCGCGCCGGTAACGGCACCCACAACGGTGAGCACAACCCAGCCGACTGCAAGCAGTACGTCAACCAGTTCGCCGATCTCAGCATGGCGCTGGCCGACTGATGGCAAAGTTATCGAGAACTTTAGTGGCGCGGAAGGCGGCAATAAAGGTATCGACATTGCAGGCAGTAAGGGACAGGCTATTGTCGCGACCGCCGATGGGCGCGTCGTCTATGCCGGTAACGCACTGCGCGGCTACGGTAATCTTATTATCATCAAACACAACGATGATTACCTGAGTGCCTACGCTCATAACGATACCATGCTGGTTCGGGAGCAACAGGAAGTCAAAGCGGGGCAGAAAATCGCTACCATGGGTAGCACCGGAACCAGCTCAACAAGATTACATTTTGAAATTCGTTACAAGGGGAAATCCGTCAACCCGCTGCAGTACTTACCGCAGCGATAATTTGGCAAAGTACGGATAAGCGAAGCATCAGCTAACAGGCGCCAGGGCGGTGTCTATGCGCCTCTCACAGAGAGGAGTAGGGGAAATCGTCCAGGCGTCTTTTGTTGATGTGCCGTGGAAGGTGCTTTGCTCAGGGATCACGGGTAGGAGCCACCTTTATGAGTCAGAATACGCTGAAAGTTCATGATTTAAATGAAGACGCGGAATTTGATGAGAACGGAATTGAGGTTTTCGACGAGAAGGCCTTAGTAGAAGAGGAACCCAGTGATAGCGATCTGGCTGAGGAAGAGCTACTGTCGCAAGGCGCAACCCAGCGCGTACTTGACGCCACTCAGCTTTATCTTGGAGAGATTGGTTATTCCCCACTGCTGACCGCGGAAGAGGAAGTCTATTTCGCGCGTCGCGCACTGCGTGGTGATGTCGCTTCACGCCGTCGCATGATTGAAAGTAACCTGCGTCTGGTGGTGAAGATTGCCCGTCGTTACAGTAATCGTGGTCTGGCGCTGCTGGATCTGATTGAAGAAGGTAACCTCGGCCTTATCCGCGCTGTTGAGAAGTTTGACCCGGAACGTGGGTTCCGTTTTTCGACCTATGCGACCTGGTGGATCCGCCAGACCATTGAACGGGCGATCATGAACCAAACCCGGACGATCCGTTTGCCGATCCATATTGTTAAAGAGCTGAACGTCTATCTGCGTACCGCGCGCGAGTTGTCCCATAAGCTGGACCACGAGCCTAGCGCGGAAGAGATTGCCGAACAGCTGGACAAACCGGTCGATGACGTCAGCCGTATGCTGCGTCTGAACGAGCGCATCACCTCCGTGGATACCCCGCTGGGGGGCGATTCAGAAAAAGCGCTGCTGGATATTCTGGCCGATGAGAAAGAGAACGGCCCGGAAGACACCACGCAGGACGATGATATGAAGCAAAGTATCGTCAAATGGCTGTTCGAACTGAACGCCAAGCAGCGTGAAGTTCTGGCACGTCGTTTTGGTCTGCTGGGTTATGAAGCAGCTACGCTGGAGGATGTGGGCCGTGAAATTGGCCTGACCCGCGAGCGTGTGCGTCAGATCCAGGTGGAAGGTCTGCGTCGCCTGCGGGAAATTCTGCAGGGACAAGGGCTGAATATCGAAGCGCTCTTCCGCGAATAAGACGTTTTCTCTCAAAAAGGCCCCCTCGAAAGTCGGGGCCTTTTTCTTTGTCCTAGCCGAGGCGGGTTTCCTGCAGATGGCGCCAGATAATTTTCCCGTCTGTTTGCTGAAAAACCACCGTCGACCAGCGTACGTTATTACTGCTATCCGCCAGCGTTTGGCTTTCACGATATAGCACTGCGGCGCCGTCGTGCCACTCGCTGATGATTTCCAGCTGATCCACTACGATGTCTAACCCCGGACGGCTGCCGCCGGCGTGGTGGAAAAAACGGCTCACCGTTGGGTAGTCCATCTTCTCACCGTTCAAGGGGATCATGGCGAATTCGGCGGCAAAACGCTTCATCAGCGCCTGCGCGCTTCCTTCGCCATGGCTTAACCAGCGTTCGATAAGGACATGGGCATCGAGGACTTCCTGCAGATAAGGATTCATGACTTCTCCAGAGTGGTGTGCAGGCGATGGATAATCGCCCGATTATTCAGCCGCAGGCAAAACAGCAGCGGCAACAGGGTAATGACGGCGGCGCTGATAAATACCCCCTGCCAGGCGTAGGCCGGCGGGAATACCCTCAGCAGCAGGGCGAGCAGCGCGCTGCCGACAAAGAAACTGACCTGGCGGTTAAGGTTCCATAGCGCGCTGGCGTCAGGCATCTCTCCGGCAGGCGTATGCAGGAAAGCGCTGCTTTGCGCGGTGCTGCTGCATAAGCTGCCGCCGCCGCCCATTAGCGTAAAGGCGAGAATTAACAGCGCCAGTGGATTCTGCGCATCGATCTTCAGCAGCAGCAGGATCCCCGCCGCCTGAAGCAGGCAGCCGATGACGACCAGCGGCCGTGGCCCGAAGCGGTTGAAATATCTGCCGGTAAAGGTGATGGCGGCAAACGAGGCCAGAGACCAGGGCACCATCAGGGCACCGATTGCCCCTGGCGCCATCCCGGTGACGCGTTGCAGGTAGAACATCCCCACCACGTTGACGCCAATAAACATCCCCGGCACGCAGAGGTAGATCAGCATCGCGAAGCGCAGCAGGGGATCGGCCAGCAGCGACAGCGGAAGAAAGCGAGTCGGGCGAACCGGACCGGGGCTGTCGTTCAGCCATTGCACCGCCAGCACAAAGGTTAGCAGAGCTACAGGCAGGCTGGCGAAAAAGACCCAGCGCCAGCTGCACGCCTCGACTAACAGGCCGCCGATCGCTGGCGAGCAGGCGGGGGCCAGCAGGCCGACCAGCATCACCGCCGCCGACAGCTTCGCCCGCTCATGTGGTTGAAACAGCGGCCACGTCAGCGCCTGGCCGAGAGGGATTAACAGCCCGCCGCCCATCCCCTGCAGCGTCCGCCATAAAAGCAGTTCGCTCAGGCTGTTGGCAAGTCCTGCCGCCAGTGCGCCGAGGCTGAACAGCCCCAGCGAGAGTAAAAACAGCCGTTTTGCCCCCCAGCGCTGGCTGAGCCAGGCGCTGAACGGTATGACGACCGTCAGGCCGAGAATATAGGCATTGCTGACCCACGCCAGCTGCGAGACGGAAACTCCCAACGCGCGGCTGATGGCCGGAAAGGCGATGCTGGCGATAAACATATTGATTAAATCGAGAAAAAAGCCGAACAGAAAAACGGTAGCAACGCGGTGGCGATAGGTCATGGTTCACTCCCTCAGACAGGCGGCTACTGTAAACCTGCCGCCGCGAGGGATAAACGGGACTAATCGGGATATACTGTCTGAATATTTTTGACAATCATCCGGACGACGATGCTTAATCTTCAGCGCGTGACCATGTTTATCGCCGTGGTAGACGCCGGCAGCTTTACCCTGGCCGCTGCGGCGCTGGGGCAGACCAAGGCGGTGGTCAGCTTTAACGTACGGCAGCTGGAAAATGAGCTGGGGGTCACGCTGCTGCTGCGTTCGACGCGGCGTTTGCGGCTCACCGATGCCGGGGCGCTGTTCTATCAGCGTGGAGTGGCGCTCCTGAACGCGGCGGAAAATCTGCAGGATGAAGTGCGGGCCAGCCATAGCGGCTTAAGCGGGGAGCTACGGATCACCACCACGCCGGAGTATGGCGCGCAGGTTATCATTCCGGCGCTGGCCGCGTTCGCCCGTCGTCATCCGGCGCTGCGGGTGCGCCACGTCTCCTCCTCCCATCATGCGGACCTCATTTCAGAACGATTTGATGTGGCGATACGCCTCGGTACGCTGGTCGATTCCCGCTATCGGGCGACGCGGATAGCCAGTTTCGCGATCCTGCCCGTGGCTTCCCCAGCCTGGCTGGCAAGCCATCCGGTGCAGACGCTGTCCGATCTGGCGCAAGCTGAGTGGATTATTCATGAGCGTCTGCCGGCGCCGTTGCGCTGGCAGCTGCGAACGGATCACCAGACAGAGGTGGATTTCGCGATAGCCCACGCGCCGCGGTTTTCAGCTGATAGCGCTACGGCGCTGATGAGCTTTGCTCTGGCGGGATGCGGCGTCGCCTTGCTGCCGGCATGGCTGGTAGCCGAAAAGGTGGCGCAGCGGGAGCTGGTGCCGCTCCTGCCGGAATATCACTTCCCTCAGCAGGGCGTGTATGCTCTTTACCCCGACTCGCAGCATTTGCCGACCCGGGTGCGGGCATTTATTGACTTCCTGCGCGAGAAGGTCGGTTAAGCGCCCGTTCAGGGCGCCATCATTTTGCGCACCAGACGGGAGAACTGCTCGCGCTCGTCATCGCTCAGGCGGCCGAGAAATTCGTCATCAACCTCATTTCCGTGTGGAATCGAACGGTTAAGCAACGCTTCGCCTTCCTCCGTCAGATAGACGAAGCGGCGGCGTTTATCAGCCGGATCGTGCTCGCGGCGCACCAGACCACGCGCTTCCATCCGGCTGAGCATCTCCGCCAGCGTGGCCTTAGTGCTGACTGCCGCTTCAATCAGCACAACCTGCTCGATCCCTGGCTGCTCCGCTACTGAGCGCATCACCGCATACTGAGGCTTGGTCAGGTCCGGTAACGCCTGCTGCCAGCGGGCGGTATGTTGCTGAAAAAGCTGGCGCAGCAGGTGGAATGCTTCGTTTCTTAACTCCATGACGACTCCGTAACAAAACTGTCACCTCTATGATAGCTGTTCGTACGCCTTTTTATACCCTTTCTACGTTTTGATTAAAAATGCGCACGTATACGAACGATCTTGCCAATAAGGCCTGGAGGGGGTAGTTTAATTGCAAAGTTCGTACACGAACAAAAGTAATGAGGTCTTAAATGAAACTGATTATTGGGATGACGGGGGCCACCGGCGCACCGCTTGGGGTGGCATTGCTGCAGGCGTTGCGCGACATGCCGGAGGTGGAAACCCATCTGGTGATGTCGAAATGGGCTAAAACCACCATCGAGCTGGAAACGCCCTGGACAGCACGCGAAGTGGCCGCGCTGGCGGACTTTTGCCACAGCCCGGCTGACCAGGCCGCCACCATCTCCTCAGGTTCATTTCGCACCGACGGCATGATCGTCATTCCCTGCAGTATGAAAACGCTGGCAGGTATTCGCGCAGGCTATGCCGAAGGGCTGGTGGGCCGTGCGGCGGACGTGGTGCTCAAAGAGGGGCGCAAGCTGGTGTTGGTCCCGCGGGAAATGCCGCTCAGCACAATCCATCTGGAGAACATGCTGGCGCTGTCGCGCATGGGCGTGGCGATGGTCCCGCCGATGCCGGCTTACTACAACCACCCGGAGACGGTTGACGATATCACTCATCATATTGTTACCCGGGTGCTGGATCAGTTTGGCCTCGACTATCACAAAGCGCGCCGCTGGAACGGTTTACGCACGGCAGAACAATTTGCACAGGAGATCGAATAATGGCTTTTGATGATTTGCGCAGCTTTTTGCAGGCGCTGGATGACCAGGGACAACTGCTGAAAATCAGTGAAGAGGTGAATGCGGAGCCTGATATAGCGGCGGCCGCCAATGCCACCGGACGTATCGGCGATGGCGCCCCGGCGTTATGGTTTGACAATATTCGCGGCTTTACCGATGCGCGGGTAGTCATGAACACCATTGGTTCCTGGCAGAACCACGCTATCTCACTGGGCCTGGCGCCCAACACCCCGGTGAAAAAGCAGATTGATGAGATTATCCGTCGCTGGGATAATTTTCCCGTCGCTCCGGAACGCCGCGCCAACCCGGCCTGGGCAGAAAATACTGTTGATGGCGATGATATCAACCTGTTCGATATTCTGCCGCTGTTCCGCCTCAATGATGGCGACGGCGGTTTCTACCTTGATAAAGCGTGCGTGGTGTCCCGCGATCCGCTGGATAAAGATAACTTCGGCAAGCAGAACGTCGGCATCTACCGTATGGAAGTGAAGGGCAAGCGCAAGCTCGGCCTGCAGCCAGTACCGATGCACGATATCGCGCTGCATCTGCATAAAGCGGAAGAGCGTGGGGAAGATCTGCCGATCGCTATTACCCTCGGTAACGATCCGATCATTACCCTGATGGGCGCTACGCCGCTGAAATACGATCAGTCTGAATATGAGATGGCTGGTGCGCTGCGCGAAAGTCCGTATCCGATCGCCACCGCACCGCTGACCGGTTTTGATGTGCCGTGGGGCTCCGAAGTGATCCTCGAAGGGGTAATTGAAGGACGCAAACGTGAAGTCGAAGGGCCGTTTGGCGAGTTTACCGGTCACTACTCCGGCTGTCGTAACATGACGGTGGTACGTATCGACAAAGTCTCGTATCGCACGAAACCGATTTTTGAATCCCTCTATCTTGGCATGCCGTGGACCGAAATTGACTACCTGATGGGCCCGGTGACCTGCGTGCCGCTATATCAGCAGCTGAAAGCAGATTTCCCGGAAGTGCAGGCGGTCAACGCCATGTACACCCATGGTCTGCTGGCAATTATCTCCACCAAAAAACGCTACGGCGGCTTTGCCCGTGCAGTGGGGATGCGGGCGATGACCACCCCGCATGGCCTTGGCTATGTGAAGATGGTGATCATGGTCGATGAAGACGTGGATCCGTTCAACCTGCCGCAGGTGATGTGGGCGCTCTCCTCGAAGGTTAACCCGGCGGGAGACCTGGTGCAGTTGCCGAACATGTCGGTCCTTGAACTTGATCCAGGCTCCAGTCCGGCGGGGATCACCGACAAACTGATTATCGACGCCACCACCCCGGTTGCGCCGGACCTTCGCGGCCACTACAGCCAGCCGGTGCAGGATCTGCCGGAAACCAAAGCCTGGGCTGAAAAACTGACCGCTATGCTGGCCAACCGTAAATAAGGAGAAGATGATGATTTGTCCACGTTGCGCCGATGAAAAAATTGAAGTCATGGCGACATCGCCGGTGAAAGGGGTCTGGACCGTGTATCAGTGCCAGCACTGTCTTTATACCTGGCGAAATACCGAGCCGCTGCGCCGCACCAGTCGCGAACACTATCCGGAAGCGTTCCGCATGACGCAGAAAGATATTGATGAGGCGCCGCAGGTGCCGCACGTACCGCCGCTATTGTCGGAAGATAAGCGTTAATGAAAGGGGCCCGCTAAGTCGGGCCTTTTTTATATTTAGTACAATTATGGAAGCTATTTTTTCATTAAATTAAAAAATTACGTGAAGGGTTAATATACTGGGATGACTTTACGAGTCTGCTTCCAGATTATTATAAAATCCGTCTGATTAATTCCTTGAAGATAAATTTAACACCCTGACGAGTATAGAATAGCGGCGGGTGCTTGAGGCTGTCTGGCCTTGAGCATTACAAGGACTCCAGACAGACGAAAGCCCCAGGAGATATATCTATCAACTGAGGCTAGCGAATGAACATAGACAATTCAGATGTTAGTCTCTTCTTTGCAGGGAGGCAAGATATGCTGACAAAATATGCCCTTGTGGCAATCATCGTACTCTGTATTACGGTACTGGGATTTACGCTGTTGGTGCACAGCTCACTGTGCGAGCTGAGTATTAAAGAGCGTAATATTGAGTTTAAAGCTGTTCTCGCTTACGAATCGAAGAAGTAGCATCCGCGCGGGGGCAACCCCGCGTATGGGTTGTCAGGACGCATCCTCTAGCACCCATTTTATTTGCTAAAACGGCAGCGCTTCGCAGCGCTGCCGTTTTTCACCTTAATGCCTGACTAGACCAGACTCTTCAGACGGTAGATCCACTCCAGCGCCTGACGCGGGGTCAGGGAATCGGGATCAAGATTCTCCAGCGCCTCAACCGCAGGCGAGGTCTCTTCCGGGGCGGCGAGCAGCGACATCTGCGTGCCGTCGACCTGGGTCGCCGCCGCGTTGGGCGAGATACTCTCCAGCTCGCGCAGTTTCTGCCGCGCGCGCTTGATCACCTCTTTCGGCACCCCGGCCAGCGCGGCGACCGCCAGGCCATAGCTCTTGCTGGCTGCGCCGTCCTGCACGCTGTGCATAAAGGCGATGGTGTCGCCATGCTCCAGCGCGTCGAGGTGGACGTTGGCAACACCTTCCATTTTCTCCGGCAGCTGGGTGAGCTCGAAGTAGTGGGTGGCGAACAGCGTCAGCGCCTTGATTTTGTTGGCCAGATTTTCCGCACAGGCCCACGCCAGCGATAGCCCGTCGTAGGTGGACGTACCGCGGCCAATCTCATCCATCAGCACCAGGCTATGCTCGGTGGCGTTGTGCAGGATATTGGCGGTTTCAGTCATCTCCACCATAAAGGTCGAGCGGCCGCTGGCCAGGTCATCCGCCGCGCCGACGCGGGTGAAGATGCGATCGATGGGCCCGATCTCGACCTTCTGCGCCGGGACGTAGCTGCCGATATAGGCCAGCAGCGCAATCAGCGCGGTCTGGCGCATATAGGTACTTTTACCGCCCATGTTCGGCCCGGTGATGATCAGCATCCGGCGCTGCGGAGCCAGCTGTAGCGGGTTAGCGATAAACGGCTCTTTCAGCACCTGCTCGACCACCGGATGGCGGCCTTCGCTGATGCGAATGCCAGGCTTATCGCTAAAGGTCGGGCAGCAGTAGTTCAGGGTTTCCGCGCGTTCCGCCAGGTTGACCAGCACGTCCAGCTCGGCCAGCGCGCTGGCGCTGGTTTGCAGGTCGGCGAGATGCGGCAGCAGCAGGTCGAACAGCTCGTCATAAAGCTGTTTTTCCAGCGCCAGCGCTTTGCCCTTGGAGGTCAGCACCTTATCTTCGTATTCCTTCAGCTCAGGAATAATGTAGCGTTCGGCGTTTTTCAGCGTCTGGCGGCGCACGTAGTGGATCGGCGCGAGGTGGCTCTGGCCGCGGCTGATCTGGATGTAGTAGCCGTGGACGGCGTTGTAGCCGACTTTCAGGGTATCAAGGCCCAGCCGCTCGCGCTCACGGATCTCCAGCTTATCGAGATAATCGGTGGCGCCATCGGCCAGCGCCCGCCATTCGTCCAGCTCTTCGCTGTAGCCCGGAGCGATGACCCCGCCATCGCGGACCAGCACCGGCGGGGCGTCGATCACCGCGCGCTCCAGTAGTTCGCGCAGTTCACTGAACTCGCCCATTTTCTCGCGCAATTTTTGCACCGGCTGACTGTCAACATCGGCCAGCATCTCACGCAGCAGCGGCAGCTGCTGCAGGGCATGACGCATGCGGGCCAGATCGCGCGGTCGGGCGGTACGCAGTGCCAGACGCGCCAGAATACGCTCCAAATCGCCGACCTGGCGCAGCACCGGCTGCAGCTCGGTATAGCGCTCCTGCAGCGCGCCGATGGTCTGCTGGCGCTCCACCAGCACGGCGGTATCGCGGACCGGCATATGCAGCCAGCGCTTGAGCATCCGGCTACCCATCGGCGTCACCGTACAGTCGAGTACCGAGGCCAGGGTGTTGTCGGTGCCGCCGGCCAGATTCTGGGTGATCTCGAGGTTACGGCGGGTGGCGGCATCCATAATGATGCTGTCCTGCTGGCGTTCCATGGTGATGGAACGGATGTGCGGCAGCGAGGTGCGCTGAGTGTCTTTGACATACTGCAGCAGGCAGCCGGCGGCGCACAGGCCGCGTGGGGCGTTTTCGACGCCGAAGCCGACCAGATCGCGGGTGCCGAACTGCAGGTTAAGCTGCTGGCGCGCGGTGTCGATTTCAAATTCCCACAGCGGGCGACGGCGCAGACCGCGGCGGCCCTCGATCAGCGACGATTCGGCAAAATCTTCCGCATACAGCAGTTCCGCCGGATTAGTACGCTGCAGCTCTGCCGCCATGGTTTCGCGGTCGGCCGGTTCACTCAGGCGAAAGCGCCCGGAGCTGATATCCAGCGTCGCGTAACCAAAGCCCTTGCTGTCCTGCCAGATGGCGGCCAGCAGGTTGTCCTGGCGTTCCTGCAGCAGCGCTTCATCGCTGATGGTGCCCGGCGTAACGATACGCACCACTTTACGCTCGACCGGTCCCTTGGTGGTGGCCGGGTCGCCAATCTGCTCGCAAATGGCCACCGACTCGCCCTGATTGACCAGTTTGGCGAGGTAGTTCTCCACGGCGTGGTGGGGGATGCCGGCCATGGGAATCGGTTCGCCCGCGGAGGCGCCGCGCTTGGTCAGCGAGATATCGAGCAGCTGCGACGCGCGTTTCGCATCGTCATAAAACAGCTCGTAAAAATCCCCCATCCGGTAAAACAGCAGAATGTCAGGATGTTGCGCCTTCAGCTTGAGATACTGCTGCATCATTGGCGTATGGTCTGAGAGATCCTTGTCGATAGACTCTTTCATATTGATTTTACTCATTTTTTAAGTCTTGCGATTACCCATGTGGCCCCATGTGAAACCGCTTTAAACCCATATAAATCGATAAATTTGTATACCAGAAGTATACCGGTTAGTATCGGGTATACACTCTGACTTGCTGGTATACATTTATGAAAATGACACTTACTCAGTCGATTATAATCAATAAGTTATCTATCGACGTGAAACCAGATCTCGACCAGCAAGGGCGAGTAGTATACTTACCCAATCCTGAACGAAAGCCGTATATTATCACTGACAACCACAGGGATTCACCCGTAGGTTTCGGTGTCAAAATCAGTGCCACCAAAAAAACCTATATCATTCAACGACGGGTGGCATCAGCAGACAAGCGACCCTCGACGGGTGGCAAGGCACCGAAACAGGTTATCAGATCTACGATTGGTAATGTTTCAGATTTTGCCAACATTGATCAGGCACGCGATTCTGCTCGCAAATTCGTTGAAACTATGAAGTTGACCAGACGAAATCCGAATGCAGTAAAGCGAGAAGCAGAGGCTTCTGAGCTAACGATCAGTGAAGTTTTTGCGCAATACAGAAGTCATCTTATGGGCAGATCGAAACCGGCAAAGCCCAACACATTAAATGTGCTGAACAAAGCCGAAAACCGCCTGAAAGAGTGGGAAAATCTTAGAGTAAAAGATCTGACAGGCAACGAGATATTGCGCAAGTTTGATGAGATCGCTTCAAGAGCCAGAACTGCGGCAGAGCAGACTTTTCGCTGGGTGAATGTGGCGGTAAGACATGCGATTGAGATCGAAGCGGGAAATGCTCAGACACAACAACGACAACCGACACTAAGCTACAACCCTTTCTCAATTCTGACGATACAGAAAAAATTCAGAACCCGTTCACAGCTTGAAGAAAGCTATCGCGCAAAAGGTGTACGAAACCCACTGTCGCCAAAAGACACCTTGGGGCGATTTTTAACGGCATTGCACAACAAGAGAAGCTTCAACCGCCTGGGATGCGATTATCTTTTGCTGACTGTTCTGACAGGAGCCAGGAAAGAAGAAACAGCTTCATTGTGCTGGCGAGAAGCTCTGACAGAAGAAGAAGCCAGAACGACCAGCTATGTTGATCTTGAAAATAGGATAATTCGATTTTACGACACTAAAAACCGCAACGACCATGAACTTCCAATTTGTGATGCTACGAAGCGAATTCTTGAAGACCGAAGAGATTTAGTCAACGAGACTGAAAAGCGAGCAGATAAACGCAAATGGGTTTTTCCTGCCCGGTCGTCGCGAAGCAAAGTTGGGCACTATTCAGACAGCAAAAGCCTACGCGAGTATATCTGCCAGGAAGCAGGAATATCGAAGCTGGGGATGCACGACCTGCGAAGAACCTTTGGTCGTGTTGCAGAAGGGCTCACTTCATATTCTGTGGTGAAAAGGTTGCTCAACCATCGCAATACCACTGATCCTACTGAACGGTATGCAATGCCTGATAATGATCGAATTTATGAGGCACTTCAAAGTATTGAGCTCCATATGCTTATGACTGCACCAGAGTTGTATAATACACTTCTGGCTTCGGCGAAATATCAACCATTGCCAACAAATTAGGGGAACAGGGAATGAGTGCAATCGATACTTTAAGGGAGCATGCCGAAGTATGGCGGCTATTTGGTAGTATGCCAGATGATGCAACCCTGAGTGCTGAGGTTTCGGCTCTTTATCTTGGTGTAAGTGTCAAAACATTGGCTCGTTATCGCCAGACTGGTAATGGCCCTGCTTATATCCAATATCAGGCAGAAGACAGCAAAGCAAGGAATCAACGAGTAAATTATCTTTTAGGTGATTTAAGAACATGGCGTGATCGTCATAAGGTCAGCAGCACAATGGAGGCTGCACAGGTCCGTGGACTGGCTTTTACTTCGTTGGTTGACTTTATCGAACCGGAACCTTTCTGGACTATTGATAATAAAATTTATTCACATGTTCTTACTGTTTCTGACGAAATATTCAAGGAACTATTAAATACAAGCCGTGCAGAAGTTATCTGGATCTCTGTGGAAAAAGTTTTGTCTGAGGACTGGCATACTGCGAGAGAACGGCAGAGATGGAATGATCTGTTTGTTGGGGTTATGACAGGATTGGTAGATGCTTGTGTGGCTGAGCAGGAGAGGCATGTATTGTATGAAGAATTTTTGCAATCATAATTTAATTTCTATTTTTTTGTTATTTTGAATAAGTTTATTATTGGTTATGCTCAGTGTAATAATATTCAGTTAATTATGGATTACAAAGAGTAAATAATTTGAAAATTCAATATCGTAGCACATATATCTTTTAATCTTTTATCATTCCGGAGTTAACTATGAGTATTGACTCACGATTTGAAAAATTCATGCTTTCATTACCTTCAATAGAAAGCATAGATTCAATAGAATTGAGTGAGGAACTCAGAAAAGAGAAAAAGGCTGATTATTTGGGAATGGGAAGGAAGATCATTTTTGAACAAAAATGTATAACACAAGAGCAATCTCAAAAAATCGAACTTGAGTTAGAGCAATATGTCAATGACGAAAACTATCCTGTTTTCTATGGTGAAAGGGATTTCAATTTAGTCATAAAAGATCTTCCTAATAGTGAAGATATCAAAAACAGAGTATTTGTTCGAATTACAAAATTACTTGAGTCATATTTGAGTCAGGCATGTAAACAAATAGAATCATCTAAAAATATTTTTAATTTAGATAATTCAGTTGGTGTGCTTGTCATTTTAAATGAGAAAATAAAAATATTATCACCAGATTTAGTTGTTTACCGATTACAACAAAGAATGAAAGAAAAAAAAGATGGAGAGTATAGATTTAACTCTATTGACTATATAATATTTATATCTGAAACACATGAGATAAACGGTAATCCAGTTGTGATTATTTTAGAAGGTTCTAATGCGGCTAAGAACCCTGCAGAAATTAATGAATATTTGAATTATATTGCTAATGGGTGGTCTCAATTTAATGGTCGTAATACTATGAAAATTGACAATGCCAGAGATTTATTCATTAATTTAGAAGAGAAAGAAGAGCCTAAATCAAATAGTTTAACTCGCACTGATGAAAGAAAACTATGGTATCGTAAAAACCGATATATGAAAGATTGGTCAGATGATAAAGTTTTAAAGGCGGCGGTTGATCATATGAACAAAATAATGCCATTTATTTTGAAAAATGGACCAAAATTACCAGTGGATAAGTTAGGTGAGCTAATGTTGGCATTTGGTGATTTTATTGAAGAGTCCAACATGCGTGGCTTAGATCTAAAAGGACTTAATAACCTTTTCACGGATAAGTGATTTTTAAAGATATCAAATATAATATATTATAATTGTTGCCATTTTTTGTAACTAATTAAAAATGGCAACCTTTTTAGTATTGTTTTTATCATTCTAGATATATATATTTTAGTACTGTGAGATTTATTCACGATTGTTTTTTTCTAACACTATAAAAACTAAATGAGTTATCAAAGTCCTCTGTTTCTGCTTTGGATCTCTTGAATTTACCCATTTGCTCCTCATTAAATTTATGAGGAATCCCTTTTACACATAAATTAGAGTTCAAATAAACATGATCGTCTTCTGCATTTCGAATCAATATTTTCTTTTCGAATAATTCTTTGAATGCTCTTGAAACATTAGATTTTTGTAGTCCTAAATCTTTTGCTACCCTTGATTGAGAGAAATTAACAAGAATATTACCATAATCAATGATTGAAAAAAGATAAATAATTATCCGAAAAGAAGTTGGTGTTAGCTTCATTTTTGCCAGAGTGCCGATATTTGTTTTAAAGATCATGGAAAAATCATCCTTAAAGGAGGTTTTCCTTTTATTACTGGCTTTAATTCTAAGTTCTTCTAAATCGTCTAATGATACGTCTAATGCTTCTGCAATCGCGGATTTTTGTTCTCTGGTTAGAATAACATTTGTATTTATCATATTATCTCCTTTTGTTGTTTATCTGATAATATATATTGCATATTTTATTTAATTGTCAAATTTTTATTCACAAAAACACAAATTATTTTATCTATATTGATATATGGAGTATTAAAATAAATACTATGGGTGGTAGATTTAATGTTTCAGGTTATAAAGTAAATAAATTTACTTCATGGAAATCATTACCGCTCATCTGATGTAATATTATGATTTACTTAGTTTTATTTTGTTTGTCTTTCGCAAGATAAAAGATAAATAAAGAAATAAGAAACCATAGCATTACAATACTAATTGGATCTGCCATATTGTCTTGCTTGATTCAATATCGAATATATCCATTATGCTTATGTGTATAAATGTAATGAAGTCTGCGCAACTTCAGTGTTGCGCCATTGGACTTCGGTCATCATTATTTTTTTTTGGACTAAATGTAAATAATCACGCTATATACAGATATCTGGAGTTAAATGAATGAGCAAGGTTGTCGCAGAAGAGCTTAGATATCAGAATAACTGAAAATCATTGTATTACATGATTATAAAAACCGGCTTTCGCCGAAAACCTCTGGAAAATTATTTCTACTTCAGCGAGTGAGTGCTTTGTGCACTCAGCGGTGCTGCAAGAAAGTCCGTAGAGAAGTATAAACCAATATCTTCGTATCAGTATACGGGGCGTAAGCCAGTGCGAAGCACTTTGTCATAAATATCCGTCGAAGGTTTTTTATTAATTGGTTTTAAATTCGATTAAAGGAGCATCGTTTTTAACTTAAATATATTATTCTTTTGTTTTCCATAAGCGAGATAAAAATCATTTCTCATTAGTAATGACATAAAAATATTTTGTTTTAGATGTTGACTTTTTATGTTGGCATGATAGTACTTGATTATAAAACTAAAAAAGGATCAAGCTATGTGCAATAATATTACTCTTTCTCAGGAAGAAAAATTTATCAAGTTGATTGATAAATATATCACTCAGCATCGTGATCATACTATCAATGCTGTTTTTTACCGAAAGCTGTATGTGCTTTTCGTCGGATATCATCTTAAATATTATTACTCAAGTAAGCAATACTGCAACTCGTGTTTTCATGTGGATAATATTATGCAGATGTTCACAGGTGTAGTTTCTTCACTCAAGGCTAATGTGCTAACAAAGCTCAACAATAGTCATACAATGCTTCATTGCTTGAACGGGCTTGTGGATTACATTTCCGCTAACCTCATGGAGGTTGAACAACTCTATGCAGATTTACTGGCGCAATATGAAAGGAAAAGTATTTCTCATTCGTTGGATTTTATACCACCACCTATGGGTGGCAGAAAAAGACTGTGAGAATACGGGAATAAGAGTTATTCGGAACTTTCAGTTCAAATTAATTAGCGGGTAAGAAAAGCAGGAGTTGGTTATCCAAGCTCCTGCCTGAATGAAGAATTTGCTGAAATTTTACTTATTATGGGATTTATTTTATTGAATAAACAGAACCCTGTCTGCATAGATTTTTTTAAGTATACATATAAGAACAATACAGCTTACGAAAAACGTAATGACTGAGACTGGAGTGTTTCCGGTCAATGAAAATGCTAACCATGCGAGACCGAACGCCACGAATTGAAATAGAAATGCCACTATGACCGGGCTTTCGCCATAGACCACTTTTGCATGGCATCCAATGCATATTTTTACACCGTGGGGACTTTCCTTAAAGCAGAAGGGGCATCGAACTGTCTGGTTACTCATTGTGACTCCGTGGCCTAAATTAAGTTGATGTCTTTTTGACCATTCTCGATGAATAATTCTCTTTAGTAAAATTGCTTGTACCGATCGATGATTATCATGTGATAGATTTTAACTATCATAATCAAAATAATGATCTGTATAAACGATCAATAATTTATTGACTAAATTACATTTGTGAACTAAAGGTGGTGTGGCTTGTAGCTGTGAAATTTCCTAACTGATTGTTCTGAAAGCTGTTTGTCAAAAGACTCAAGGTTTTGTGCAAGTAAGTGAAGATGATAAATTTGTCTAAAGGGACGAGCGGTCGCATACAACAGAGAACTATCCAACTGTCTGAGCAGTTGTATGAGCTTGCTAAGAAATGGAAGCCACATCTGGAAGTGGGATTGGTGTTGTCTGGATATCTGATGGGCCGTAAAGCGTAGTTTTTGGTTCAACTGGATGGTTTGGGAAAGTTCATTCTCCCTTTCATTTCTGACTTGCTCGTCGAGTTGTAGTAGTTTATCGAGAATAGTTTCTCTGCTGGGATGTTGTGCTTCTGGCTGTTTACAAGGAGCTGGAGCAAATTTAGATCTTGTATTAAGTAGTTTTACATGTCCAGGCGAGTAATCAATAAGTGTCTGAATATTTGACCAGGCATACCTTTTCCCAAGCTGCGAAGCCTTGAAGGCAATTCCCTGAAATTCAAATGAAAAACCATTCATTTTGCCCGTCGAAGCAATGTTGGGCTGGCAGGTTACACCCACTTGTTCCAGTTGCTGAATGAACGATAACAAATCTGGGTGATTGGCTAACACATTATCGATGCAAGTTTGCAAAGCGGCTTTTGGGCAGGGAGTTGCCGTTCGTTCAGAGAGCATCTTTTCGTTGCGCGAAAGCTTCTTTATGCTCTGAGATCGTCGGTTTGAAGTAGTCGCTGTTTCTGTGAGACCATGTATTCTTTCAAGCTCACTGATAATTCGAGTGCTGGCAAGGTTCTCATTTTTTCCCAGATACAACTTTCCGTCAGTAATATCGATACGACTGGCAATAATGTGAATATGCTGTCCCGCCTCATCATTATGAAGAACATAGCAACGAAGATGTGTATCATTAAAACCCATACGGGACATATAGTCGTCGGCTACGGTTGCCCATTGTGCTTCTGACAATTTTTCTCCATCCGGTAAGCGAAGAGAGTTGTGCCATACCGGTTTTTTGATATCAGGTCGTAAAAGTTTTGTTTGTCCAAACTCGCGAATAAGGTCAACGATATGGTTGCCAGCCATATTGCCACCAATAACCCTGGGATCAGTTTTATGGTGTGAAGCGGGTTCAAGTGCATAGACAACTACTCCTGTAAATTGCTTACCTCTCTTGATTTTCTGCATACCTTTCATTTGTATTACTCCAAAAAGTTGAGGGAAGTAGAAGAGTGCGAAGTGTCTGCACCTGCCGTTTGATTACATGCATTTCTGTCAGGGTTGGATCGCTGTCTGGACTTTTACCATCGAGGTATGTCAGCAGGCGATTTAAATCTTGTGAAAGGCGACCAAGCTCTACCCATGCACTTTTATTAATCTCTGGTAATACCAAAGGAAGTTTATTCAGCGAAGCCATCCTGAGCCATTCTCCTTTTTTATAGGAACCTCTTTTTTCTTCCAGAATAGATAATTCATTTTCATTTAATCTGACACTTACACAGTATGATCTGATTTCATTCTCTGGTAACCGTTCAGTATGAAATTTCCCCCTTCTCGATGTTTTTGTTAAATCAGGCTGTTGTTTTTGAGGATTATAATGCATATAAATACCTAAATTTTAATCGTGTCATGAACCATATATAAAAGATAATAATAAAACGTCAAGTGTATAATCGTGAAAAAATAAACACCGGATAAAGGAGTGTCTTAAAATAGTTTAAGACTTACCCGGTTTAGATTTAGATATATAGTCTTGAGTCTGTTATTGATATTTCACATTGAATTCATATTTCTAATATACCTCTATTATCTATACTGTATCCTTTTGAACCGTTTAGGTAACCTGGATTTAGTTGTAATGATCTTTATTGTTTTTCTTATTGATTTAGTTTTTTTCATTGTTGCTTATTCCCCATTATGCTATTTTTCTATAAATATTGTTATTAAATTGATGTTCTTTTATTCCTAATACTTCGTCATAGATTCGTGAAAAGGTAAACCATGATATTTCTTTTTGTTCTCGCTTTTTATCCAAATAAATAACATTGCAACCACGGAAGGAGAATGATTTCCAGAAAACAACTGAGTTAATATTTTTAAGAAACAGTATGAAATCTTTGATCGTTTCTTTCTTGGTCATGCCATAAGAGAAGTGTGCGTAAATTGAGAATATAGTTAGAATGTTTCTCTCTGTAATCATATGACGAGAGAAATAGGTAAGATAGAAATCATGGTCATAAGTGTAGCTTTTGCAGAAGCTTGAAAAATGTGGGTTGTACAATCTATAAAGATCTACATTTTTGTGCGTTTTAGAAAGATAACTTGTGAAGGTTGAGTAGTTTTGTTTTTTCATTTTTATTCTCCTTTATTGTTTTTGTTAAAGAGAATATATATTAAGAAATAAATAAAATTCAAATTTATTTTGTCATGATGAAAACATATAAGAGTTTTTATTCTATTTTTAAAGAAATAATGCATTGTTTAATAACATGAAATTTTATTTTATCAAAAAGTGCTATTTAATATTTGAATGCCAATTATTGGGTGGTGTTTATATTTTTCATGTAATATATAACTTTTAATTATCACTGAGGCCAAGAAGGAAACATTCGGCGTGAAATCTTTTTTTTATATGGTTGGGGAGAGGGGGAAGTTCCTTCCCCCTAAACTCATTAGAGGTAACTTTCGTCCTCTTCATAACGACAGTCAACGTAATATTTCCCATCTTCACGCTGGGACCATCTCTTGATCAAGCCTGCTTGCTGTAGGGCAGAAAGGAATCTGTCTGAGTTTAAGTTTTTACTTGGATTCAATGTCGCACTTTTTTGATTGAATATTTTTGAAAACTCTCTTTCGGTAAGCTCGTTAGTCAAATGTGCAATCTCAGTTCTTTCTCTAAAACCTAATTTTAATAGTCTGACAATCTGGTCTATTGTAAAGCTATCATCCGTAGACAAAGCAATTAAATCGATTAAGGTTTCATGAGGCATTGTTAACTCATTCAGGAAAGATTCATCATAGCTTTCATGATAGCTATATAATAGAGAAGCTTTTTCCTTAACTGTGAATTGCTGTGAGGAATTAATTGCAGTTAGCATTTTCTCAAGTAAGGTGTTGTCACTATCTTCACACAGGTAATAATCCGTCTTAGCAAAAAATATTTCTTTAAATTTTGAGAACCAAAGAACGAAAGTATTAATTGTTTCTGTTTCTAATGATTTTACTTCAGTATTGGAAATGAAACATTGTGCAGCCAGTTTAAAAGATTCATCATTTAACTCTACTTTGTTATTTTTTATCAAACGAGAGAAGTTGGCTATACTTAATCGGTCGTCCCAGTAATGGACATTGATATAGATTGGAGCCAACACAGCTGCGTAAGTTATGTCTTTAAGTTGATCATTACAAATAACTTTCATGTAAAGGCAGTTATAACTATCACCGTCGGTCAAATTTAGTTCTTGTTGGCTCAAGGTCTGTGCGTGAGTCTCAAGATACTCAGTTAGAACTTTAAGATCGCAGTCTTCACAGATATAATCTATTAAGACTTCCCATTCAGGAGAAACATGCTCGTAGCTAAAGAAAAGATCATGATAGGAAATTTTATTGCCATCAATATCAAGACGTTCTGGGAATACGTCTAAGTTTGTTACCGTAAACTGCATTTTTTTCAAGATCTCGACTTTAAGTCTATTGCTTAAATCTGAATGAGTGAGTACCACAATAATAGCCTCAGTGTTCTCTTTTGAATATATGAAAATATCTTGAACAAATTTATCAATGTTATCATTTACATATGATTTTAAACTGGATAATTGATATCTTTCAATTATTGACCACGGTAATTCATCTACCTGTTCACAAGTTATATTTTCATGCTGTAGTAACCCAGCTACGACCACTCTATAATTGATTCTATCTAAGCTATACATTTGGTTGTCAGCAATAAAGAGTAATGCTTGATTTTCAGATGGAGTTACTGGCATGGAAATATCTTTATAGACAACACCAAGTTGTTTGATATTGTTAAGGAATGATGGAAGATCATCGTCTTCGACGAAAGCGATTAAATTAAATCCTTGCTTTACAATATATTGTTGGTAATTTTTCTGATCGATAGAAATACTTGGAGAAACTAAGGCTATCATTTTAGTAGTAATAGACGTAATGATATCGTTATTGTCCTGCTCTTCAAGCACTGTAAGCATTTTATCCAAATAGCGATTTTCACCTAAAGCAAAGGCTACTAACCGGTTAAAATAACTGGGGTCGTAAAATCGTGATTCTAATATATTAAATATGGAGATAATATCTGTTGAGGATTCACGGAAAATCATTGCAATCATTTCTGATAAGGTCTTATTGTTACTGCTATTAACATTATCAAATAAATACGATACTATTTGATAGTGGATGGCACCATTGCGATATTGATAATGTTGTTCAATTAGTTCAGTTAAAACATCTCCAGGGTTATCCAGCGAGAAATTTCGATTTACTTCTTCACAACTCATATATCGACCGACTGCTTTTATATAGTCATTGTCATTAACAGAGATACTTCCTTGATGAAATATTGACCGAAACATCATGTAATCCTGCATAATGTAGCCATTGGTCAGTAAATAATAAAGAACTTCGAACCCGCCAAAACGAAATCCATCACGGATTGATTCTATTTGTTCAGCATCAATGATTGAACGGTCGTCACATTTTTCAATATAGTTTTCGGCAATCGTTTTGAATTTTTCCCAACCAATTAACTTTATTAATTCCGATAAAGTAATTGCATTTCGGGTACGAATATTTTCTTTGATTTCCTCAAGGCTTTTGATGGCAATCTGATATTCATTATTTTTATCTTCTGCAACTACGTTAACTCTTTGGTTATATTCATCCATTATATGAGTCGTGTCTATTTCTACAAAATATGGCTCTCTATTATTATTATAACCTATGAAGGATTGTGCTGAGTTATTAAAAAAACTTACAAACTCACTTTCATTTTGGTAAAAGCTCTCAGGGGAGTATTTGTCGTAATTTAAGCTATAGTGCCTGTTCTTTTTGGCAAAGGATATCAACGACCATAATTCAGGTGATATGAATCTACTAATAATCTGTTTACGGAGGTCAGCATCTGAATTTACAGATTCTTTTTTTAATAATGCTACTTTGATATTTAGTTCTTGAAGTTTGCTGTCCAAAGAATTGAAATAACTTTCATGTAATTTACGTAGACGGTAATCATTAATAAAGTTATAAAGAACACCTGTTTTTTTATCTGTTAAATTATAATCTTGGGCATAGGTATTTTTATAAAATATTAAAGAGAAAATCTTTGCATGATTCTTGTTATCATCAACAACTTTTCTGAATAGATTGAATTCATTAACTATATTTTGCAGGGAACGCATATCACTAATATAAAGTGACATCTGTTTAAGAAGGGCTTTCTCATTTGATGGGAAATCAATTAATTTATTATTTAAATGAGTGTAGGCATTTCGAGTATCCATGACTGGTATCACAGGTAAGATGAAATCAAAAAATTTAGTTCTTATGTCTACTCCAAGAAAAATATCATCCCGGCAAGCATAAACAAATCTCACAGGTGAATTATATAGGTTATTATTTACTATCTGATTAATTTCTCTTAGTTTTATAAATACCTCTGTATTACCTAATCGGTCCAAATCTTCAAACACAACAATTTTATATTGAGATTGAGAAAAAAAGTAAACTATTTCGTCCAAGCAATTATTTAGCAGAGAGGATGGTTCTTGAGTGGACATATCGGCACTTGCTTGGAGAAATGCGATTTTGCTTAACTTTATCTTTTTATCGAAGATCCCTGCTTTAGATGCAACTCGTACTATAAAAAATAATGATATTATACTTAAAATAATGCTGATTATTAACCTTTCCGGATAAGCATTTATGATTGTGTTAAGTACTCCATTTTCAAGTGAAAATAATGAAAGGATCTTTCTTGGGAATACGACGGTAGTCAATAATATTAGTGGAGCTACAACTGATAACACTGTAAAAAAAAGAGATGTTACATGTTTCTTATTTCTATTCTGAATTCGATCTATACGTGAGTCTGGTAACTTATCTTTATTTTCTTTATACAAAATCTGTTGGAGTATACTCATTTCAATTTCAGAGTTATCCAGCAGATTTTTATCGCTTTTACCTGATAGCGAAAAATCAGCCAGCGAAACAGTAATGAAGTCCTTTTTAAGTCGACTTTGCAGATAAGATAATATTACAGTACTTTTTCCTGCGCCATAAGGGCCTGTGATAGCGATGTTTTTTACATCTTGTTTTGTAAATGCAAAATCCAGTGCATCGAAGTAGGGTTTAACACTGTCATCGGTAATTATTTTTGGAGTTAATGTATCATAACCTACTTGCTGATCAGTGTGTGCATCAATTACTTTTTTTGATAAGCAATGTCTTTTGATTTTTTCCAGCAGAGCCATGTCCATTCCTTAAGTTTCTGCAAAAAGAGGGCTCACGAGCCTAAGTAACTATAAAATAGCACCTAATTATACTTTATTTCCACAGATTTAAAGGAAAATGAATGCAACACAACGGGATCTTGTCAGTCAGCCTTAAGTTAGGATTGTGTAAATTTTTGTATGCACTGAGAGATTAGCTTGCACTCCTGTTCTTGATTATTAATTTTTAAAATTGGCAAAAATCAGTAAGGTTTGAAGCCAAGCAAGTCGAAGCAATGGCACACATGTGGACTCGCTTTTCTTTTCCAACCAAAGGGCGGAAAAGCAAGGTCAACCCGAAGAAGCATACGCAGTAGCTTCGTAGGGTTAGCCCTTGCTTATCTTATAATTGGCATTAGTCATTAAAGAACAATAAGATCTTCGCTTGCACAAGCGAAGCTATAATATAGATCTGGCGATTAATTATTATAAAAATATTTAACCAAAACCTATTGACATAAATAAAAAATAAGTTATTTATTAAGTATGCCATAAATAAAAGAGTTTTTATGTCATACGTCTCCTGCACCATGTGCAGTTAATATACTACTTGCCCCATATATGGGGATATTGGAAAGGTTACTTTGTTTTTGAAGTAGCCTTTCGTCCTTCAAGGCTCACCATCGCTTTTTGCTCCTACCGAAGCCAACCGAATTGAAGAACCTTTTCTATCTGAAACGACTTCGAACACCCGGTTAAGGTCCAAAAATTGTATCCCATACGTAGACCAAAGAAAAATATACTATAATTACTGTGTATTTTTCATTATCTTAGGTTTGATACTCAGATACTGCTGCATCATCGGCGTGTGGGCGTCGAGATTGTCAATTGTGCTCATGGGGTGTTATCCAGATCCCTGATTTGAAATGGCTGCGATTTTGTAGTTGTCGTCGTTATCACATGGATGAGACATAATAACGGAGATGGGCAGGTGAGGGAAACCGACGAAAGCGCGCGGCGCGATCCGGATTCCAGTTGCAGCGGGGGCGGGGTACCGTCACAGTGGCTGAATCACCGCCACGCGATCGTCTTCATACATTACGTTCGCCGTCGATGTTGTTCTGCCTTCTGGCCGCAGACCTCGTTACGACAACGGCTTGTGGTTGCTAGTCGTAAAGCCATTTACCTGCTTTTGCTGATTCGGCAAACATTTTGATGGTTAAAGGTTTACGCGTTTTTTCTACATCTTCTCGTTTTACTTTAAACCACCGAGTTAGTATTGGCGTATTCTCCCAAGGGAAATAACACGACCATTTAACACTGGAAAGATCAACATTTAATTTTTGTTCAAATTTATTTAAAGCGTCATGCAGATCGTCGCCGGGAGCATGAAATAAGTCATAATCAAGTTCCAATGGGATTTCTTTCCAATTTTTATCTAAACGGGTTGAGATCTCATCTTTAAACAAGTCTAAAACCTGATCTTGAATGCTTTTCATTAAAAGGATGTCCATTGTATACGGTCTTTGGGGCGAGCTATTAGGTTGTATTTTTCCTGAGTTTTCCTTGAAACTTGATAAATTGAGTTTACAAGTCCTATCCAACCTAACCACGGAACATAACGGGCGATAACACATCGCTACCACCTTTGATTAGTGCCCCACCGTCGTCGTATATCCACATATTACCTGGAATAGCCATGCTTCTTCTTCCCTCTATTATCATTAGTAAGAAAACAGTGTATCGAGTTGATTAAGCGCAGTAAATAATCAATGTGTCGTTTTTGGATTAATAGGGGGAATATCTTCTCTGTAATGATGGTTTATATTTAAAAATAGCTGTCGTAAATATTTTATTGGGTTATTACGCCATTGGTATAGATTTTAAATATAAATGACCCTCAATAATATAATGCAGGCAATTATTGCCAGAAAGCGTAAGCGCGGCGCGATCCGGATTCCAGTTGCGCCGCGCGGGGGTTACGGCGCCAGATAAACCTGGGGGACCGCGTTGTCCGGGTGCTGGACGAGGCGGACATCCGCCCCGTACCAGCGATGGATAACCGGCTGCTGGATCACCTCCTGCGGCGTGCCCTGGGCGACGAGATTTCCCTGGTGGAGCAGCAGAATGCGGTCGGCCCACAGGGCGGCGAGGTTAAGGTCATGCAGCACCACGCAGACATGCAGTTGCCCGCCGGCGGTGAGCCGTTTGAGCAAACGCAGCAGGTGCTGCTGATAGTAAAGGTCCAGCGCCGAGGTGGGCTCATCGAGAAACAGCCAGCCCTGCGGCGCGCCGTCGCGCCATAGCTGCGCCAGACAGCGGGCCAGCTGTACCCGCTGCTGCTCGCCGCCGGAGAGGCCGGGATAGCGGCGACCGGCAAGGCCATCGCAGCCGGTGACGGCCATCACCGCCGCCAGCACCGCCGGATCCGCCGTCGCGCCCCACGGTGAGCGTCCCATGGCAATGACCGTTTCCACCGTCCAGTCGGCCTGCAGGGCCGTTCGCTGCAGCATGACCGCCCGCCGGCGCGACAGCGCCTCGGGGGACCAGGCCTCCAGCGGCTTGCCTGCAAGATGGCGGGTGCCGCTGTCCGGAGTCAGATAGCCGGTCAACAGGCGCAGCAGAGTGGATTTCCCGGCGCCGTTCGGCCCGATAAGCGCCGTCATCTCGCCGCCGCGCAGCGCGACGGAGACGTTGTCGATAATCTGTCGTTTACCAAGGTGAAGTGACAGCCCCTGGGCGCAGTATTCATTAACCATGTCTGGAGTTCTCCCGACGAAAGACCAGCCACAGAAACCAGGGGGCGCCCAGCAGGCTGGTGAGCAGACCGACCGGTATCTCCGCCGGCGCCGCCACGGTGCGGGCCAGGGTGTCGGCCAGCAGAAGCAGGATCGCGCCGGCCAGCAGCGAGCCGGGGATCAGTCCGCGATGGTCCGGTCCCAGCCACAGGCGCATCAGGTGCGGCACCACCAGGCCGATAAAGCCGATGACTCCGCTGATGGCCACCGCGACGGCCACCAGCACCGCGCTGCACAGCAGCAGCCAGCGCTGCAGCGCCTGCACCTTGACCCCAAGATAGTGCGCCTCTTCATCGCCAAGCTGCAGCAGATTGAGGCGGGACGCCATCCACCACACCGCCAGCGCCGCCGGGATAATCAAGGTCGCGGCCACCAGCAGCGTCGGCCATTCGGCCTGGCCCAGGCTGCCCATTCCCCACAGCGATAGCTGGCGCAGCTGGGCGTCATTGCTCAGCCAGGACAGGACGCCGACCAGCGCGCCGCACAGCGCGTTGATGGCGATCCCCACCAGCAGCAGGCGCGACAGCGAACCCTCATCCGCCCGGCTGAGGATGAAAATCACCACCATCACCGCCAGGCTGCCAATAAACGCCGCCAGCATCGGCATATACAGGGCGATCAGCCCCGCAGCGGAGAACGGGAGCACCAGCCAACTGGCCACCGCCAGCGCGGCGCCGCTGCTGATGCCCAGCAGGCCCGGGTCGGCAAGCGGGTTGCGAAACAGCCCCTGCATCACGCAGCCGGAGAGGGCCAGCGCTGCGCCCACCAGCAGGGCCAGCAGCACCCGCGGCAGACGGATGGTCAGCCAGATGTGGCGCAGTATCTCATCCCCGGAAGGCAGCAGGTTGACCAGCGGCAAGCGCATGGCGCCGAGGGTGGTGGCAAACAGCGTCAGGGAGACCAGCAGCAACGTCATCAACAGCAAACGGCGGGCGAGGGCAGGGCGCATCAGGGCAACTGCTCCGCTTTGTTTCGCAGCGCGATTATCGCCTGCGGTGTGCGCGGCCCGAAGCCCAGCAGGGCCATATCGTCGATCGTCAGCAGCTGTTTATGACGCCCCGCCGGGGTCTGCGCCAGGCCGGGCAGTTTCCACAGCCCGGCTTCGCCGCCCATCCCTTTGAGACCATCGGCGGAGATCACCACCAGATCCGCCCGGCTGGCGGCCACCCCTTCCTGCGACATGGCACGATAGTGGTCAAAGCCCTGCATGGCGTTCTGCAACCCGGCGGCGCGAATGGCACCATCGGCCGCGGTGTGCTGCCCGGCCACCAGGGTATTCATTCCGCCGTGGCTGAGAATAAACAGCACCCGCTTAGCAACCGGCTGCGTTGGAATGGCGGCGATCTGTTGCTGGAGCTGCTGGCGCAGCGCGTCGCCCGCCGCCGTTTTGCCTAACGCTTCGGCAATGACGGCCACTTTGTTATCGATCGCGGACAGACTTTCGGCGCCCGGCACGTTAACCACCTTCACCCCGCTCGCCTGCACCTTGTGTAAGACCAGCGAGGGCTGCGCCTGGGCGCTCGCTAATACCAGCTGCGGGCGTAATGCGAGGATCCCCTCGGCGTTCAGCTGCCGCAGGTAGCCAACGTCCGGCAGCTTTTGCGCCGCCGGGGGCCAGCTGCTGGTGCTGTCCCGCGCCACCAGGCTCTGTTCCGCGTCAAGGGCATAGACGATCTCAGTGACATCTCCGCCGAGCGTGACGAGCCGCTCAACGGCGGCGTGGCTCAGCAGCGGGAAAGCGATGAAGAGCAGTAACCAGCGCATCATGCGGGCAGCCCTTCACGGGTCAGGTGGTCTACCTGCTGGCGCCATTGCGCCTGCTCGGGGTGGCCCTCGCTGCGCTGGCCATAGAGCTGGGCAATCTGGGTGCCGTCTTTGGCGAACAGTTCGACGCTGGTGACGTGTCCGTCCGAGGTCGGCTTGCGGGTCACCCACACTTCATCGATGCTCTCTTCGCGCAGATGCAGGGTAAAGGTGGTATTGAAAATATTCAGCCAGCCGCGCATGGGGGACAGCTTTTCCAGGGCGCCGGTGAAGATCTGCACGCAGCCGCGATTGCCGACGAAAATCATGATTTCATTACCTTCCTGGCGCACCGTCTCCAGCAGCGACGGCAGCGCATGGCGATCCACGCGGCAGGCGAGATCGTCGCTCACGAGACGAAAAGCCTGCTGGCGGGAAAGCTGATATTTTCGCAGCAGACCGAAGAACTGGTGAACGTCGGTCATCGCACGCCAGTCGTTCTCCAGGGCGGCGCCGTCGGCGGTATCGGCATATTTCACCGTCTCCAGCGGGCGCAGGGCCAGCGGTGCCGGCGCCGCCACCCGATATTCCGCGATCAGGGTGTCCCAGGCCGCCATGTTGGTCTGCGTGGTCGCATAGACTTTCAGCAGGGCATCGCCGTGGTGGTCGAAAAACTGGATGCTCTGACGGCCATTATCGTTCAGATGGAAGGCGCTGGCCCACTGGCTGAGGAACAGGCGCAGGTCGAGCGCGCGCGGGTTTAGCACCAGCCCGGCGTGGCCGCTGAGGTGCTGGTGCGTGAACTGGCCCACCTGCTCATGCACGGCATACTCGTTGCGGCAGATGCATTTGGTTTCGCCGACGTGCTCCAGGGCGGCAATCAGCGCCCGGGCGTCATCGCTCAGGCGCACGGCATCATGGCCGAGGCGGGCGGCGGTCAGCTCGGCTTCGCTGATCCCCATTTCCGCGGCGATGTCGCGGGCATATTTCGCGGTACTGGCCGCTTTGGTGGCCTGGTAGCGCTGCCACAGGTCAGGTTGTGCATTTGGCATAATCATATCCTTCTCGACGATGAATATCCCCGGCCGGCGGGCCGGGGGCAGGTGCGTTATTATTCGGGCAATCAGAAGTCGACGTTGACGCCCAGCTGCCAGGTGCGGCCCGGCATCACCGCCAGCGCTTTATCGTTGGCGTCCTGGTTGGTGCCGGTCTCGATATTGCGGCTGCTCAGGTAATCCCAGTATTTACGATCGGTGAGGTTGTAGACCCCGCCATTGAGGCGCACGTTTTTCGCCACCTGCCAGTATGCGGTCCAGTCCAGCATGCCGTAGCCCGGCACGCGCATATAGTCGCTGCTGGCATCGGTGATGGCGGACCCGCTGTTGCTGTAGCTTTCGCGGTTGGTGGCGGTCGCCTGTTTCCCTTTGACAAAGGTTGCCGTCAGGGCGGTGCCGTAGCGTTTCGCCGGATCGTCCCACGCCACGCCGACGATGGCTTTCATCGGCGCCACGCTGTCGAGGTCGACGTATTTATCGCCGCTGTAGCTGGATTTCGATTTCCCTTCGCTATAGCCGAGGGCGAGGGTGGCGCTCAGGCCGTTCACCTGCTCAAACCAGGTGCCAAAGTTAAATTTGGTGCTGATCTCACCGCCGTAGATATAGGCTTTATCGCGGTTTTCCGCCTGATAAATGGTGTAGATGTTCGACGGCACATTCGTGAACTGGCCCGGATTATTGGCGCGGGTATAGCGGGTATAGGCGATAAAGTTCTTATAGCTGTTGTAGAACAGCGCCGTGCGCAGGGTGATGCCTTCGGTGACTTCCCCTTTCAGCCCCCACTCGAGATTATCGCTGGTTTCCGTCTTCAGATCGGTATTGCCGATCAGGGCATATTGCTGGCTGCCGGCGTAGCTGGAGCCGAGGTTCCAGGAGCCATACAGCTGGCTGGCATTGGGGAACTGCGCCCCACGCTGGTACTGCAGGTAGGTCATCAGGCGCGGGGTGAGGTCGTACTGGAAGGTCAACGAGGGCAGAACCTGGGTATCGCTGTTTTTGCCGTACAGATTCGCCACCGACGATTCGGTCAGTACGCTGCTGTTGGCGGCGAGGTCGGACAGATTTTCCGGCTTCGTTGATTGATGCACCACGCGCACGCCGGGGATGATAGCGAAGTTGTGGCTATCGAGATCGAAGTTGATCTTATCCTGGACGAAGCCGCCGACGGTGTAGCTGCGGCTGTCTGCTTCCGGCTGCATGATCTCGCTGTACACGCTGGGGATCGGCGACTGGCTAAATGGCCGCTGGGTTTTGCTGGTGCTGGCGTTGAAGCCGGCGCTCAGATCGTGGCGGCCCAGGGTTTTCGCCAGCGCGGTCTGCAGGCCCCAGGTGTCGGTATCGTAGTTGGAGTTCACCGTCTGCATGCTGCGGGTGACGCTGTCCGGCATATAAGTCCAGTCATGGGCTTCGGTATGTTGGTAGTAGATTTTCGTGGAGACGCTGTCGAGGTAGTCGTTCATCGGCGTCCAGTCATCCTTCAGGCTCAGGCCCCAGCGCCGGGTCTGGCTGGTCTGGTTGGCGGTGCCGATGGTGCTGTTGCCGCTGGAGTCCCAGGTATCGTAGTGGGTGTGGTTGGTTTTATGGTAATAGTCGAAGGTGCTGGTCAGCTTGTGCTCATCGTTAGGCTGCCAGATCCCGGAGGCCAGAAAGGCATCGGAGTGCCAGTTCGCCGGGTAGGCGTCGACGGTGCCGCTGTTGTTCTCGGTTTCCTGGCCGTCACGGCGGCTGTAGACCAAAATGCCGCGCAGGAACTCGTCCCCGCCGGCGACGGTCACCCCGTTGTGCCAGCTGCGATCCGCAGAGTCGTAACCGCTGCGGTAGCCGAAGGCGCTGGTCTTGCCCGGGCGCAGGTAATCATCCGCCGATTTCGGGCGGAAGGAGACATTTCCCCCGATAGCGCTGTTGGCCGTTTCCGTCGAGGTGGCGCCGGACTGGATATCCACGCTGCCGTACATATACGGGTCGATATAATCCCGGCCGATGCCGAAGGTGTTGAGCCCGGCGCGGCCGATGTAGCCGCGGCCGGTGGCGTTGGGCTGGGCGATACCGTCCACGTCGATGCCGACGCGGTTGCTCTCCATACCGCGAATGTTATAGCCGGTGTAGCCCCCGCGGTCGAAGCCGCTTTTACCGTTGCCGGAGCCGCCGCTGGCCCCGGTGGCGCTGATGAGCGGCTCATAGCGCATGATCGAGCCGAAATCGTTAGCGCCTTTATTCTCCAGCTCCCGGGCGCTGATGCTGTGTTCGCTACCGGCTTTCTGCACCGGCGCGGGAGCGGTGACGGTCATTTGTTCCGAGGTGTCATCTACTGCCTCGCCGCTAACGGCGGAAGTGTCTGCTGCGACGGCAGAAGTCTGGTAAATTGCTGCAAGCAAAGAGGTCACCAGCAGGCGTTTTTTACACCATGCTGCTGACGGAGTCGATTTGTACATAGTCGCCACGCCTTGATCGTTATTAGTATCGGCTCACGCGTTACTTCCAGAGTTGCAGGTTGCTCCGTCTTTTCCGTTGCGGATGGGGTCTTACTCCATTTGTTGATTGCGAATGGTAATGATAGGTATTATCGTTTGCAACAAAATAATCATGTGTTCTTCATTTAAACTGCACTTTGTTTACAATTTGCCCTTTCAGACTTAGCGAGACGACGATGAACTCAAAAGCGGCCATCACCATCACCTACTGTTCCCAGTGCAACTGGATGCTGCGCGCCAGCTGGATGGCGCAGGAGCTGTTACATACTTTCAGCACCGACATCGCCTCGGTGACGCTGGTGCCGGGGACCGGCGGGATCTTCACGATCGATGTCGACGGTCAGCAGATCTGGGAGCGCAAGCAGGATGGTGGTTTTCCGGATGCGGCCGAGCTGAAACGCCGGGTGCGCGATGTCTGCTTCCCGGAGAAGCCGCTGGGCCATGTGGATAAAGGTGACCAGAAGGGGTGACAACCCCCTCCGGACGACCAGCGTCCGGAGGAGAAGCCGTTAGCGGGCTAACTGCACGTCAACCAGCACGCTTTGTCGGCGAGTGCGTATGAGGGTGACCGCCTCTTCCAGCACGCCGGGGAGATCTTCGGCCCGGGAAACCGACAGGGCCGCCGCGCGGCTGGAGGCGGCGATGGCGGCGAAATCCGGCGAGGTGGTAAAGGCGGTGGCCGGGATGGTCTCCGCGCGGGCTGCGTAGCCGTCCGGATAGAGCGCTTTGGTGCCGCCCGCGACGGCGCCCCATCCGCCATTGTTTCCGATCACAATAAGGACAGGCAGCTTCATTACCTCCGCAATATGGTGGCAGACCGCTGGGTTGGCGAACAGGTACGACCCGTCGCCGACGGCGGCAATAATCAGTTCTTCCCGGCGCGCAAGCTGCAGCCCCAGCGCGATGGGCAGGGCTTCGCCCAGGCCGCCGGCCAGCGCCTCCTGGTAATAGCTCTCGGCGTGGGTCAGCCCGGCGAACTGCGGCAGCGTGGTCAGTTCAGAGACGATCCGGCCGTGATGCTGATTGGCCAGATGGCCGAGGCAGTAGCTGAGCCAGGGTTTGGTAATGGCCCCGGTCTGGCTGGCATGCAAGAGCGCATCGCGCTGGTTTTTCTGTTGCTGGATCCGATGGAGCGTATATGCCGCCCGCTCCGCCACATGCTGCTGGCGGGCGGCCTGCAATGGATGGAGTGCCTCTTCCAGCAGGCCAAAGACTTCATCGGTCTCGCCTGCCAGGTTGATGTCCGCGCGATAGCCGCGCACTGGATAGCGGGAGAAGAGCGGGTCGGGGCCCATCTGGATCACTGTGCAGTCCTGGCGACAGTCGCCCTCGGCGATCATCCACGGCGCCTGCGAGTCGACCACCAGAATGACATCGGCGTCGGCGAGCCAGACGCTGGGATCGGCCCCGGCGAGCAGGGGATTATCGGCGCTCAGGGTAACCTCGGTGCCCCAGTATTCCACCAGCGGGATCGCCCATTCGCGCACCAGACTATCGAGGCGCGCAAAGCCTTCCGCCGTTCGGGCGCCGCGCTGGGCGAAGATGACGGGATGTCTGGCACAGGCGATTGCCTCGGCTGCACGGGCGATATCTTCCCGGACTGGCGCATAGCGGACCGGCTGCTGCGAAGGGCCAGCCTGCAGCGCGGCCTCATCGACGGCAAAGGTTTCGCACAGTGGCTCACGCGGTAAGCTCAGGTAGACCGGCCCTTTCGGCAGGGAGCTGGCAATCGCCCAGGCCCGGTCAACATGCTCGCCGATCTGATCGGCCAGCCGCAATTCAAAATCCCACTTCACGGATTCACGGATCAGCGCCGCCTGGTCGCGCATCTCCTGGCCGTAGCCAATCGGCGTATTACGGCAGCCGAAGTGGGAATGTTCGCTAATCGGCGTGCGGCCGCCAAAAATCAGCACCGGAATATTGCTGTTCGCCAGATTGATGACACCGCAAGCGGCGTTGGCTAACCCGACGTTGGTGTGAACCATCACCGCCTGCACCTTGCCGGTGCCGAGGTAGTAGCCATGCGCCATGCCGATGGCGGCGTTTTCATGCGGGCAGATCACTAACTCCGGTACCTTTTGCCCGGTCGCCCGGGCCTTTGCCCAGGCTTCAATCACCGGCGGGTAATCGGTACCCGAGTTAATAAAAATATATGCCACGTCCAGCGCCTGTAGCCGATGCAGTAACAGTTCAGCAGCCGATAATGTGATAGAGGCCATATTCTCTCCGTATTCACGCGGTGTAATCGCGGTAATTAAAAGGTTAAGAAAATAAATCCGCCCATCGTAATGATGGAGGCAATAATACTCAGCGCCATCGTCGAGGCCATTTCCTGCTCGCCGGTTTTATACTGCATGGCAATAATTATCGCGATGGAGCCTACCGGGATTGCCATCGTCAATACGACTTCCTTTATTTGCTCCATGCTGAAGCCCATTTTTAATAACAGGAGATAACAGGCGCCGGGGACCAGAATATTGCGGGCGATAACGGTGATAATGGTAGCGGTGGTGATAACAATGCTGCGCGTATAGAGCACGATCCCGGCGGCGAACAGCGCCAGTCCGCCAGAGGCTTTACCCAGCAGACCCAGCGACATCGAGATTGTCTGTGGAATATGGATATCCGCCAGCACGATGATCAGGGCGATCACCGGTGACCAGACCACAGGTTGTTTAATGGCGTTTATCACCCGTGTGCCAAAGGAGATGTGCTGGCTCTTATCGCCGGTGGCGACCGACATCAGAATCATTACCAGCGGTAGCTGGAAGACGTTTTGCGTGATGCTGGACACGGTGATCAGCGACGCGCTGACGGTGCCAAATAAAAAGGCCAGCACCGAAGTGCCGATAAACGGAACTGCCGGCGAGCCGATGGCCAGCGCTTGCAAGGTGCTGAGGGCGAGGTCGCGTCGAAACAGATAGCGGGCAGCTAATAACGGAATAACGAAACTGAGAATCAACGCCAGGATAATAGCGACAGCGACCGGGCCCATAGTCATGACAATGTGTCGCGGCGTCATCACCATATTGCTGAAAATACTCAGCGGCAATGCATAGAGCATCACAATTTTATTGATGTCTCCTGCCTGCTGCCAGTTAAAGTCTTTTCGTTTACCGCTTATATAGCCGATGATGACGGTAATGATGACCGGTAATATAGCGCCTGAAATTAATAGAATATTGTTCTGTGTCATGGTGATATATTCTCATTATAAATTATCGTCGGGTCAGAAATGTGTTTTGCCGTGCGTGATGAGGTAAATAAATCCTTTTGAAGCATGCGTTCCGGTGATTTTGAGCGTATTGATGGTGACAGTTATTCGCTAAAAAAGGCCGCAGGGGAAATGTAAAAATCGTTTGTTCAATGAGTAAATATCATGCCAATGAAATTTAAGCAGATTCAGGCATTTATTACCGTCGCCCGTGAAGGCAATATGACCCTGGCCGCAGAGAAAATGGGGATTACCCAGTCGGGACTGAGCCGACTGCTATTGACTCTGGAAGCGGACCTGAACGCGTCCTTATTCGAACGACATAAGCACGGTATGGCGTTGAGCGAGTACGGTAGCGCCTTTTTACCCTATGCGATGACGATGCTGAATACCGAACAAAAAGCCCGCGAGGAGATTGCGCTTATCCGCGGCGCCGGGAAAGGCATCCTGCGGATTGGCTGCGTTTCCAGCCTGCTGACCAGCCATTTCATCGATAAGCTGGCGGTTTTCCATCAGCGCCATCCCCAAATCCATCTGCGCATCGTCGATCGCATAGATTCCGAGCTGTTTAAATTATTGCTGATGCACGATATCGATATCGCCCTCTGCGGTCCCTTACCGCATGATGAGAAAATCGTGGTGCGTGGCAAAATTAACTGGCAGGACCGGATCTGCATCGTCGCCAGACAGCAGCATCCGCTGCATCAGGCGGCGGACGTCACCCTGGAGGCGATGCTGGACTATCCGTGGATCATGCCGCCGCCGTTAAGTACCCCAATGAACATCCTTGAGGATATCTTTCGCGCCCATCAGCTACCCTGTCCGCAACCGGTTATCGAGTGCGCCTCTTCCTCAGCCATTAAGGCCTTTCTGTGCGAGAGCGATCTGTTAACGTCGATGCCGTCTCCGGTTTACCGGCACGAAGAAGCGCTTGGCCTGCTGCGCCCGTTTGAGCTCGAGGGCAGTGTTTTTATCCGGGACTTCTACGCCTACAGCCACTTCGGGGTGCTCTCCGGGGCAGCCCTGCAGTTGATTCAGCATCTGAAGCAGTGAGTCTGGTCGGGTATGGATATTAAGGTGTATGATAAATGCATCTTAAAAGCAGACGAAAGGCGGGGAGATGGGGAAGCGCATCGAACGGGAAAAAATGACGATTCAGCGGATGATTGCTCTCTACCAGCGGCGCTGTCCCGAGGCGCTGGCCGACAATGCGCATTATCAGGCGCTGAACGCCTACGCTGACAAGCGCCTTGATAAGTGCGTGTTTGGCGAGAACAAACCGGCCTGCAAGCAGTGTCCGGTGCATTGCTACCAGCCGGCGAAGCGCGAAGAGATGAAGCAGATTATGCGCTGGGCCGGGCCGCGGATGCTCTGGCGCCACCCGATCCTCACTATTCGCCATCTGCTGGACGACAGGCGCCCGGTGCCGGCGCTACCGGAAAAATACCGACCGAAAAAATAGCGGCCTTCTCCTGGTCGGCACGGCGCGTAGCCGGGCGACAAGTCGGCCCCGGTAAGGCATTAGCCGCCACCGGGGATAGTTGCTGAAGCCCTCTGTTTCTGACTATCGCGGATTGTGCTTGCGACAAAGGCGACCACAAACAGCGCGGTAAACAGCACCACGATAGTCGGCGCTGGCGCGCTGTCGAGATAAAACGCCAGCCACACCCCTCCCGCCGAGCAGCCGATGGCCACCGCTACCGCCAGCAGCAGGGCGTGGATAAAGCGCCGCACCAGCAGAAGCGCGATCGCCCCGGGGGCAATCAGCAGCGAAATCGACAGAATAATCCCCACCGACTGCAGCGTCGCGACGATGGTCAGGGCGATCATGCACAGCAGGCCGTAGTGCAGCAGTCCCCCGCGCAGGCCGCTGGCTTTGGCCTGCGTCGGGTCAAAGGCGTGCAGCAAAAAATCGCGCCATTTGAGACCGATAATCAGCGCAATCACCAGTGCGATAGCCGTCGTTTGCCCAATATCGCGAAGGGATATCCCCAGCATATCGCCGAACAGGATATGGTCGAGATGAACATCGGACTGGATCGCTACGTACAGCACCAGTCCGGCGCCAAACATGCCGGAGAAGACAATCCCCATGATGGTATCGCGCTTGAGTCGGCTGTTATCGTCGAGAAAACCGGTCGTCACGGCGCACAGCAGCCCGGCGATAAACGCGCCGATGGCGAAAGGAATGCCAAGGATGTAGGCCAGCACCACGCCCGGAAAGACCGCGTGGCTCATGGCGTCGCCCATTAGCGCCCAGCCTTTGAGCACCAGAAACACCGACAGTAGCGCGCAGGGCACGGCCACGACGATCGATACCGCTATCGCATTGACCATAAAAGGAAACTGGAACGGGGCCAGGAACAGATTCAGCATGCGGCCTCCCTGGCGCGGCGGCGGTTGGCCAGCAGGCCGTGCTTCGGCGCGAAGATAAAGGTGATGAGGAACAACAGCGTTTGCGCGACCACGATAATGCCGCCGGTGGCGCCGTCGAGATAGTAACTGAGCCAGGCGCCGAAGAAACTGGTCAGACTGCCGATAGCCACGGCGATGGCCAGCAGGCGCGGAAAGCGGTCGGTTAACAGCCACGCGGTGGCCCCGGGAGTCACCACCAGGCAGATGACCAGAAACGCGCCGACGGTCTGCAGCGCCGCCACGGTGCAGGCGGCCAGCAGGGTAAAAAACAGCAGCTTCAGGCCGCGGGTGTTCAGGCCAATCGAGCGGGCGTGGTTTTCATCAAAGAAGGTCACCATCAGGTCTTTCCATTTCAGCAACAGGATCGCCATCGAGATAAAGCCGATCGCCGCCAGCTGGATAATATCCTCCGGGGCGATGGCCAGAATATTGCCGAGGATAATGGTCTGAATATTCACCGACGTCGGATTCAGCGACACCATAAACAGCCCGATCCCGAAGAAGGAGGAGAAGATCAGGCCGATAATGGCATCCTCTTTTAGCCGCGAGCGCTGCTGCAAAAACAGCATGCTGCCCGCCGCCAGACCGCCGGAGAGAAACGCGCCGAGCGCGAAAGGCAGGCCGAGCATATAGGCCCCGGCGACGCCGGGCACAATCGCGTGGGAAAGGGCGTCACCAATCAGCGACCAGCCTTTGAGCATCAGGTAGCAGGAGAGGAAGGCGCAGACGCCGCCCACCAGCGCCGACACCCACATCGCATTGAGCATATAGTGATAGCCAAACGGCTCCAGCAGCCAGCTCATTGCGGGCCTCCCGCCGCGCGCCGGCTGATAAACGGCCGCTCGTCATCGGTGATAACCTGGGCTTCCCCGCCGGTCAGGGCGACGTGGCGCAGCACGCCGCTGAAAGCCCGCTCCAGATTCTCGGCGGTGAAGGTGGTTTCCGTCGGGCCGCTGGCCAGCACGGTGCCTTTCACCATCACCGTATAATCACAAAATTCACTCACTGACCCGAGGTTATGGGTGGACACCAGCATGGTACAACCCTCAGCGCGGAGTTCGCGCAGCAGGCTGATGATGCGCGCTTCGGTCTGCACATCGACGCCGGTAAAAGGCTCATCCAGCAGGATCACCTGACCCTGCTGAGCGATGGCGCGGGCAAGGAAAACGCGCTTTTTCTGCCCGCCGGAGAGCTCGCCAATCTGCCGATGGCGGTACTCGCTCATGCCCACGCGGGCCAGCGCGGCATCGACAATCTCGCGATCGCGCGGCTTTGCCCGCCGCAGCCAGCCCATATGGCCGTAGCGGCCCATCATCACCACATCCTCCACCAGCACCGGGAAGGACCAGTCCACCTCTTCCGACTGCGGGACATAGGCGACCAGGTTCTGGCGCAGTGCGCGGGTAACCGGCTGGCCGAGTATGGCGATCTCGCCGTGGCCGACGCGCACAAAGCCCATCAGCGCTTTAAACAGCGTGGATTTACCCGAGCCGTTAACCCCCACCAGCGCGGCAATGGAGCCGCGCGGCACGCTGAACGAGGCGTTGCGCAGGGCAGTGTGGCCGTTGCGCCAGGTGACGGTGAGCTGGTCGACATACAGTCCCGCTTGCGCTGCATTCATGGCTGCTTCCTCATCCCGTCCTGGATACCGTTGACGATGGTTTCGGTGGTGACGCGCAGCAGGTCGAGCCAGGTCGGTACCGGGCCGTCGGCGGCGCTCAGCGAATCGACATACAGCACGCCGCCGTAGTGGGCGCCGGCTTCGCGCGCCACCTGACGCGCCGGTTTATCGGAGATGGTGCTTTCGCTGAAGATGGTCGGGATGCGTTCTTTCTTCATGGTGTCGATAACCTTGCGCACCTGTTGCGGGGTGCCCTGCTGGTCGGCATTGATCGGCCACAGATACAGTTCGCGCAGGCCATAGTCGCGGGCCAGATAGGAGAAGGCCCCCTCGCTGGTGACCAGCCAGCGCTTATCCGCCGGCAGCTGGGCCAGTCTGGCCTGCAGCGGCGCCATCGTCTGACGGATCTTCTCTTTGTAGGCCTCGGCGTTACGGCGATAGGTCTCGGCGTGAGGCGGATCGTACTTCACCAGCGCATCGCGAATGTTATCGACATAGATCAGCGCGTTATCTGCCGACATCCAGGCATGGGGATTGGGCTTCCCGCTATAGGGGCCCGCGCTTATGCCCATCGGCTGGATCCCCTCGCTGACCACCACCTCCGGAACGCCCTGTAAGTGCTGATAAAAACGGGCAAACCACCGTTCGAGATTAAGCCCATTGCTGAGGATCAGCTGCGCCCCCTGCGCGCGTTTGATATCGCCGGGCGTGGGCTGGTAATCATGGATCTCCGCGCCCGGTTTAGTAATGGAGCTCACGTCGGCGGCGTCGCCGGCCACGTTCTGCGCCATATCGGCGATAACCGTGAAGGTGGTGATAACCCTGAATTTCTCCTGCGCCGAGGCCGGCGTCGCGGCCAGCAGAGCCAGCGCGCTGGCCAGCAGCAATGATTTCAGCGGTGTCAGGTGTAGCATAGGATCCCTCGCAATAGTGTGGTTAATTTCCCAGCGTTTATAGCCATTGCTATGTTATATAGCACAAGCTATTTATAAATGAAAATAATTCTTATTTGCATGCGTGGGTAATAATGAGCCGGGAAACGAAAGCGCGAAAGGGGGAGGTAAGTCTGGCCCGGCGCCAACCGGGCGAAGATCAAGAGATATCGGCGACCGACTGGCGCGGGATCAGGCGGCCAGCCAGCGAGCGGCCCTCGGCGGTGAAAGTTGGCCGGTCGTCAATCAGGCTGCGAATACGCTGAATACAGTTATCCAGCAGCGCCTCCAGTGGCCAGGAGATGCAGGTCAGCGGCGGATAGAGCAGCGAGGCGAGGGGGGAATCCTCAAGGCTCAGCAGGGAGACCTCCTGCGGGACGGCGATGGTGAATTCGCGCAGCAGGCGCATCGCCTCAGCCGCGTAACGGTCGCGTTTAACGATAATGACCGAGTATTTACTGAAGCTGTTAATTAAGGTCAGCAGCGCCTGCTCGACGTCATCGTTGGCCGTCAGCACCAGCTGACGGTTAAAAGGAATGGAGTAGTTCTGCAGGACGTTGCGGTAGCCTTCCAGCATCTGACGGCTGGCATCGTCGCTATCGCTGTCCACCAGCAGGGCGATGTTGCGGTGTCCCTTGCCAATCACATAGCGGCAGGCGCTTTCGGTGGCAAAGGCGAAGTCATAGCCCTGGCTGTTGCTCCCGGCGACGCCGAAGCGGTCAAAGGCGATAACGTTGCGCGGCGCGTCGGCGGCAACGGCGCCCAGCACCACCACCGCCACGCACTGGCGCTGCAGATCGTCGATCACCGCCGCCTGCTCTACCGGGTCGCTGACGTACTGGACCAGCAGGCTTTTATTCAGCCCTTTCATCGCCTGAGAGAGCAGCGGCAGCAGACGCGCGCCGTGGCTTTCATCCTGCGCGGAAATCACCAGACCAACGTGGCTGGATGTCTGACTGGCGAGGTTTTGCGCGGCAAAGCTCGGGCGATAGTTGAGTTCTTCAACGGCCCGCAGCACAGCTTCCCGGCTCTCTTCGCGCACGCCCCGGGTGCCGGTCAGCACGCGGGAAACCGTCGCTCTTGAGACATTCGCTAATCTTGAAACATCATCAATCGTTGGCATGGCTTTTTCTGTCTGGACATTTTCGCCTAGCTTAACATACCTGCTGAAAAAAGTGTCTACAGCTGCCCTTGCGCAGCGCCGGGCAGACGGGGCAACCAGGCCGCGCCGCGCACGCCGCTGGCGTCGCCGAAACGGGCCGGTTTGATCTGCGTGCGGCAGGTGTCGGAGAAGATCCACGGCACGATGGCGGTAGGCAGATCGCGATAGATCTGGCTGACGTTGGACAGACCGCCGCCCAGCACAATCACCTGCGGGTCGAGAATATTGATCACCGACGCCAGGCTGCGGGCAAAGGCATCGATAAAGTGTCGCCAGTGAGCCAGCGCGCGCGGATCGCCGTTTTGCGCCGCGGCGACAATGGCTTCCGCACGGGCTTGTTCCCCATAGCGGCGGGCGAAGCCGGTGCCGGAGAGAAAGCTTTCGATGCAGTTCGTTTTGCCGCAGTAGCAGGGCTGCGGCGGACCATCGCGCTCAGGAGTATAGCCCGGCAGCGGATTATGCCCCCATTCACCGGCGATAGCGTTGGGGCCGCTGAGCAGCTGTTGATGAACGGCGATCCCGCCGCCGCAGCCGGTACCGATAATCACCCCGAAGACGGTGGAGGCCCCGGCGCCGGCGCCATCGACCGCCTCCGAAAGGGTGAAGCAGTCGGCATCGTTTGCCATCCACACCGGCTGGCCAAGCTGCTGCATGATATCCCGGCGCAGATCGTGACCGTTGAGCACCAGACAGTTGCAGTTTTTAATGCGCCCGCTTTGCGGATCGATAGCCCCGGGCAGGCCGATCCCCAGGGTGAACGGCTGCGGGCTGACCGCGCGAATATCGGCAATCAGGGTTAGCAGCTGATGCATAAAGGCGTCATAGCTCTCTTTGTGGGTCGGCCGACGCAGGCGCTGGACACATTCGCCCGCCGGATCCAGCAGTACGGCTTCCATTTTGGTGCCGCCAATATCTATTCCAAGATGTAACATAGTGACCTCGGGGAATCAGACCCGGCCAGCGCGTCTGGCCGGGCAAGGCGCTAGGCGTGAAGCGGCTGCGCGCGGTAAATCGCAATCAGTTCGGCAATCAGCTCTTTCGCCAGAATGGAGGTCATCAGGTGATCCTGAGCATGGACCATTACCAGCGTCATTTTGGTTTTTCCCTCGCCTTCGTCAGCTTCGATAAGCTGGGTCTGTACAAGGTGAGCTTCGCGGGAATAATGGGCCGCTTCCTGCATTTTGGCGTCGGCGGTGGCGAAATCACCCGCTTTAGCGGCGTGCAGCGCTTCGTAGCACAGGCTGCGTGACTGACCGGCGTTGATGATGATCCCCATCACCTGTTCTTCTAATTCCATGATTATCCTCTGAATCGTTAGCGTTAAGCGGTTTGCGCCGCGTTGTCAGCCTGGCCGACGGCGTTTTCACGCTCCTGGGCCAGCAGCTGTTTTTCGTAAGCTTTGAGAAATGGCAGGTACATCACCATGGCGGTGGCCATACAAATGAGGCACAGGATCACCGGGCTAAAGCTCCAGTTCGCCGCCCACGAGGCGCCGATGGGGGCCGGCGTTGTCCACGGCGTCATCGACACTACGCGGCTGACCAGGTCCAGCTTCAGCGCAAAGTACGCCAGGGTCGCGTTGACCATCGGCACCAGCACGAACGGCAGGAAAAACAGCGGGTTCATAATGATCGGCGCGCCGAACAGGATCGGTTCGTTAATATTGAAGACCCCCGGCACGACCCCCATCCGGCCGATCGTCCGCAGATGCACGGCCTTGCTGCGCAGCAGCATCAGCGCCAGCGGCAGGGTGGAACCGACGCCGCCGATCAGCAGATAGTGATCCCAGAAGCCCTGGACATAGATGTGCGGGATAGCGATACCTGCCGCCATGGCCGCCTGATTGACCGACAGGTTGGCCATCCAGAAGGGGTTCATGATCCCGGTGACGATCAGCGCACCGTGGATCCCGGCGAACCACAGCACCTGACAGACCAGCACTGACAGCAGGATCGCCGGCAGCGTATCGGAAGCCGCGACCAGCGGTTTGACCAGCGACATGATCGCTTCCGGAATGATCATCCCCAGTTGAGCCTCGATGAACAGGTTCAGCGGATGCAGTGTCAGAATGATCGCCAGCACCGGGATCAGGATCTCGAACGAGCGCGCCACCCCGGCAGGCACTTCCGGCGGCAGGCGAATGGTGATGTTATGCCGTTTGAGGAAGGCGTACAGCTCGGTGGAATAGATGGCCACCAGAATGGCGGTGAAGATCCCCTGGCCGGAGAAGTAGGCAGTAGAGATCTGGCCATCTTTCAGCGGGGCAGCCACCAGCAGAAACGACATTAGCGACAGCATCCCGGCGGTGAGTGAGTCCAGATGATGGTGCTTGGCGAGGCTGGCGGCGATCCCGACGGCAATGAACAGGGTCATCACCCCCATGCTGAAGTTGAACGGCAGCATCAGCGCATCGCGATGATCGAGCGAAAATTGCAGCCAGGCGCGGGCAAAGCCCCACGTCGTATCCGGAGAAAACGGCGGGAAGATAAATACCAGCAAAAACGAGCCGACGATCATAAAGGGTAGGGCGGTAATAAAACCGTCGCGGATGGAGGTGACGTATTTTTGCTGGCCGATCGCCCCCGCCATAGGCGTGATCTGCCGTTCGATCACGTCGATCAATTTAGCGTACAGAGAGCTCATGTTCTTTCCTTAGTTCTTGTTTTCGATGAGGGAAAGGGCGAAATCAAGGACCGCGGCGCCTTTTTGCATGCCGTAGTCCATCATATTGATGGGTTCGACGCGGATACCGTATTTATCCGCCTGTTTTTGCAGATCCTGCTGCATGTATTTCACCTGCGGCCCCAGCAGCACCACCTGATAATGGCCAACCTGTTCGGCGAACTCCGCTACGCCATAGGCGTTGATTTCTACCGGCAGGCCCCGCTGTTCGGCTTCGGCAATCATTTTTTTCATCAGCAGGCTGGTGGACATGCCTGCCGAACAACACAACATAATTTTTTTCATAACTACCGCTCCTGATGAGGTTGGATGTGCGGACTATAGTCAAAATGGATGCATTACGGAAAGCGCTTTCCGTTTGTGGATTTATTAATTGTGACCATGATCACCTATGGCAGGCTTTCACTTTCCGGTGTTGTGGGCGATCATCCCGGCGAGACAACCATTCGCAAAGGTACGAGTATGAACATTCAGTTAATGAATGTGGCCGTGGACATCATCGAGCAGCGGCTGGCGCCGCTGGCGAATGTCCTGACGCGCAACAACCACATTACGGCGATGCGCGATAGCTTTGCGCTGGCAATGCCCTTTGTGATTGTTGGCAGCCTGTTGGTTCCCATTTTGTTTCCGCCCGTTTCCATCGACGGCGCCTCGCGTGTCGGCCAGGTCTATTTGCTGCTGCGGCCTATCCTGCTGCCGACCTTTCAGCTAACCATTGGCCTGGTGGCGCTGATTGTCGCCTTTGGCGCCAGCGCCAGCCTCGCTAAGCAGTACCGCCTGCCGGAACGACTGTGCGGTTTAACCGGGTCTTTGGCGTTTTTGCTGTTTATCGGCTTTCGCGAGAGCGCGGTGAGCAACGTTTATCTCGGCGGCATGGGGATATTTACCGCCCTGATATCCAGCACCTATTCCATTGAGATAATTCGCTTTTTTTACAAAAAAGGCTGGTGTATCCGCCTGCCTGATGAAGTGCCGCTGATGACCCGCAATGGCTTTCAACTGCTGATCCCGCTGCTGGTGGTGATGCTGTCGATAAGCGTGATGAATGCCATACTGCTGCAGACTACCGGACGCATCGTACCGGAGTTGATCAGCGAAGCGGTGCGACCGCTGGTGCTGGCGTCCGACACGCTGATGGCGGTACTTATCTCTTTGTTTATCTGTAACTTACTCTGGTTTATTGGTATCCACGGCGCGCTGATCATCACCGGGATCATGAACCCGTTCTGGATGACCTATCTGTTTGAAAATCAGCAGGCGCTGGCGGCGGGGTCGCCAACGTTGCCGCATATTTATCTGCAGGGGTTCTGGGATTTTTACCTGCTGATCGGCGGTATTGGCTCCACTCTGCCGCTGGTGCTGATGGCGATGCGCAGCCGCTCGCGGCAGCTGAAAAGCGTGGCCAAAATTGGTCTGCTGCCGTCGCTATTTAATATCAACGAGCCGATACTGTTTGGCTTTCCGGTGATCATGAACCCGGTTTTTTTACTGCCGTTTCTCTTTGTTCCCCTGATAAATGCCTGTATCGCATGGTATTTAACTCAGCTGGGTATTCTTGACCGTGCGGTGGCGATGCTGCCATGGTCGATGCCTTCCCCGCTGGGGGCGGCATGGTCGGCGAACGGTAGCTGGAAAAATTTGTGCATGAGCCTGTTCGCGATGTTTAACGCCTGGATGCTCTATCGCCCCTTCTTCAAAGTGTACGAACGCCAGCTCGCGGAAACCGAACGCTGACCCCCTCGCCGTCGGCGGCTTATCCTCGACGGCACATATTCATCTGCTCCTCCTTCCGCTCTGCTGCCGGCTCCCGGCGGCATTCTTGTTATTTTATGTGATCAGTCTCACGAATATATTCGCCGCAGAGCTAATTTTGTGAACCAGATAGGCAATTATGGAAAGCGCTTTCCATTAACGGATGTACATTTCCATTTTTGATCCGTAAATTTCCCCTCCGTTATCGGTTCGTGTTAACAAACATAACGTGGGAAAAAAATAATGATAAAGCTGAAACACTCAATACCTCTGGCTCTCCTCTCGCTGGCAGGGGCCAGCAGCCCGGCCTGCGCCGATCCGAAGTATGATTTTGCGCTGCATGGCTATATCCGCTCCGGGATCCTGGCCAATTCCGATGGCAACCGCGCGGACTCCGTCGGCCTGATGCCGGACGGTAAGTGGCGATTGGGCAACGAAGAAGATACCAAGATCGAACTGATCCCCACCGTGACGCTGACGGCGGACAGCGGCGTGGTGGCGAAAGTGCAGGCCAACCTCACTCATCAGTCGAAATGCACCTCTGACTGGAACTGTCAGGATGACGATGGCCATGACGTACAGTTTCGTGAAGGGTTCGCCGAGCTGAGCAATCTGGATTTTGCGCCGGAGATGACCTTCTGGGCCGGTAAGCGCTACAGCAGCTCTAACACCTCCAGCCATCAGTTCGACTGGGAGTACATTCAGTACAACGGCACCGGCGGCGGCTTCGACAACATGGATCTCGGCTTCGCCCGCTTCGACGCCGGGGTATACGCCTTTTCCCCCACCGATGAAACCAAAGCCTACCCGGTGGATAAGGGAGATCAGGGCTACCCGGATGACTATTCCCTCAACCTGTGGCTGAAAAAGATTGCGGGAACAGGCTTCGATCTGGAGCTGATCGGCCACCACATGAACCGTAACGAAAACCATCCGACTTCCGCCGAGAAGGGCTATGGCGTGACCGGTATTTATAACTTTGACGGCTTCTACGGCCTGACCGGAGGCTACTCCCGCCTCGCATTGCAGTACGGCAAAGGGCTGGCGGCGGGTGACTCGCTGGGTAAAAACGGCTGGGGCTGGGCCAACCTGGAAAACACCCAGTCCTGGCGAGTGGTGCTGGATAGCGTGGCCTCGATGGGCGATCTGGAGATCTCGACCTTCGCTTTCTGGCAGAAAGATAAAAACTACCGCTGGTGGACGGAAGATGAAAATGGCTGGGGACGCTCGATGTGGGTCGCCGGTATCCGCCCCTATCATCAGATCACCCGCAACTTTGCCATGCAGTACGAGCTGGGCTACGAATATCTGGATGACAAAAACTACAAAGGGGTGAACGGCAAAGGCAAAGGCGGCCTGACTAAAGTCACCGTTGCGCCAACCCTGACCTTTGACTCCGGTTTCTGGGCACGCCCGCAGCTGCGCTTCTTCGTCACCTATGCGAAGTGGGATAAAGGTGTCTCCGATGCGTTAGACGGCAACTACAACTGGGATACCAATACCATCACCGCCGGCGGGTATTCCCGCAGTGGTTCCACTGACACCGTTAACTTCGGCGTACAGGCCGAAGTCTGGTTCTAAGGAGAGACAACGATGAAGCCGATGAAAAACCTGCTGCTGATGGGGCTGCTGTCCGCGCTGGGGGCCAGCGGGGCGCTGGCCGCCGAGCGCTCGCACTTTTCGCACTTTATCACTCGCGATGGCGCCACTCTCAAGGATGGCGACAAGGTGTTTCGCTTCGCCGGGATCCACGCCCCGGAGCTGCACCGCATTGAAGACGACGCCCGCGGCCCCTGCAAGGCAGATCCGCGCGGCTGGGGGCAATATTTTAAGTGGCCGACGGCCCAGGAGCAGCAAAACTGGATCCAGGCGATGGTGCAAACCGGGGCGAAAGCCCAGCGCGTCTACGTACTGTCGGTGCAGCAGGAGTTTGATAAGGCCTGCGGGCGCGAGACCCATATTCTGGCGCCGGAAACGGCGGACGGCATGCCGCGGCTGAATGAGAAAGCCATGCGGGTGTATGACAACATGATTGCCGAAGCGGATAAACAGGGATTGCGTTTGATCCTGCCGTTTATCGACCACTGGTGGTGGTGGGGCGGGCGCGAGCAGCTGGCGGCGTTCTATCACGAAAAAGCGGAAGACTTTTATCGGACCGATAGCAAGACCTTCAAAGCCTATCTGGATGTGATCCGTCAGGTCATCACCCGGACAAATACCGTCACCGGCCGCGCCTATTATGATGAAAAAGCGATCATGGCCTGGGAGACCGGTAACGAGCTGGAGGATACCAACGCCGATTTCCTGCATCAGACCGCGGCGTGGATTAAAAAGTGGGCCCCTCATCAGCTGGTGGTGGATGGCACCTATAAGAAAATCAATCCGTTTGCGTTGACCGACCCCAATGTGGATATCGTCAGCAATCACTATTACACCAATGCCGATAATAACCATCCCGGGCAGGTGACGCAGGATCTGCGCGCCGTCGGCGGACAAAAAGTCTATCTCGTCGGCGAGTTTGGCCTGCTGCCGGCGGATCAACTGAACGCCATTATGCAGTCGATTGTTCACAGCGAGGTCAACGGGGCGCAAGCCGCCGGCGGGCTTATCTGGGGCTTCCGCGGCCATCGTCACGACGGCGGCTTCTACTGGCATAAGGAGTCGACCGGGCACTACAGCTACCACCTGCCGGGGTTTGCCAAAGAAGGCGAAGCCAACCAGGAGCAGGCAGTGGTCGATCTGGTGCGCACCGCCGCGGCGCAGATGGCCGGGCAGCAGACGATGGCGCCGCTGCCGAAGCCGGACGCGCCTTTACTGCGCGAGACCACCTCGCCCTTCACGATCAACTGGATGGGCGCCGCGGTGGGGCGCAGTTACGATGTCGAACGCGCCGCCTCGCCGACCGGGCCGTGGACGGTGGTGGGCCAGGATATCTCCGATGGCGTTAACGAATGGAACCCGGAAACCATGGTTCTGTTCCGCGATGATTATCGTCAGCTGCAGCTCGGGCACACGTATTACTACCGGGTGACGGCGAAAAACGAGAGCGGTCGTTCGGCCCCTTCCAATGTGATTAGCGTGAAGCATAGCGAGGAGAATCAGCCGCCGGTTATCACGCTGGCACCCGCCTTAACCACCACTCAGGACCAGGGCGTTGAGCTTACGGCCAGCTGGCAGGACGATGGCCTGCCGTCGCGAGAGGTTAAGGTGGGCTGGCAGCACGCTGGCGACGGACAGGTGCACTTTTGCCATGCCGATCGGGCTCAAACCCGGGCCTGGTTTACGGCGCCAGGCACCTATGCGCTGACGTTCACGGCGGACGATGGGCTGCTGAAAAGCAGCAAAACCGTGACCGTGACGGTGGGCGAGGCGACGGGGAAAGCGCCAGCGGATTTTTGTCGTTTTCACGGCGAAGTTTATGGCGTGGCTGATGGGCGGCTGACGGTGATGAAGAGTGATAAAGACGCGCTGGCAGTTGGCGAGGACGGCTTCCTCGGCCCATTCGCCAACGAGGGGGATAAGATCGGCTGGCAGGTGCAGGCGCCGTGGAGCGGTCAGTTCCTGCTCAATGTGACCTTCAACGGCAAATGGGGAGGTAAGCAGAACTCGTTTGTCGTCAACGGGGGCGCTCCGCAGGCCGTGGCCTTCCCGCAGACGGATGAGCAGGGCCAGCAGCTACGGATACCGGTGACGCTTAACGCCGGGAGCAATCAGATTGACTTCGGCCGCTTCGCCGGCGACTGGGGTTATATGTTTATTAAATCGATCGAAGTGGTCGCGGAGTAGTACGCTCAGGCTGCGCCAGACGGGCGCAGCCTTTTTTCGAAGGAGAGGTTATGCAGCAGTATCAGTTTCCGCAAGGGTTTCTGTGGGGGGCGGCGGCGTCTGGCCCGCAAACGGAAGGAGTTACCAATAAGCGCCATCGTTCCATCTGGGACAGCTGGTTTGCCGAACAGCCGGAGCGATTTTATCAGCAGGTAGGGCCGCAAACCGTATGTGATACTTATCATCAGTATCCGCAGGACGTGGCGCTGATGAAAAAGACCGGCTTCAACTCGTTTCGCACCTCAATTCAGTGGTCACGACTGATCGCTGATTTAGAAACCGGCGCACCGGACCCGGACGCGGTGCGTTTTTATCACGCCTATCTCGATGAGATGATCGCCAACGGCATTGAGCCGATGATCAATCTTTACCACTTTGATATGCCGGAAGTGCTGCAGAAACAGTACGGCGGCTTTGAATCGGCGCACGTGGCCGAGCTGTTTGCCCGCTTTGCCCGCACCGCCTTTAGCCTGTTTGGCCATAAGGTTAAATACTGGATAACCTTCAACGAGCCGATTGTACCGGTTGAGGGGGGCTACCTGTACGACTTCCACTATCCGTGTAAGAAAGATGGCCGGCTGGCGGCGCAGGTGGCGTTTAACATTATGCTGGCGCACGCTAAAGCGGTAACGGCTTATCGTGAACTGGCGCTGGTGGGCGAGATCGGCGTGGTGCTCAACCTGACCCCGAGCTATACCCTCACCGACAGCGACGCGGATAAAAAAGCCGCCGGGTATGCCGACCTGTTTTTTAACCGCAGCTTCCTTGACCCGCTGGTAAAACATGAATTCCCCAAAGCGCTGTGCGAGATCCTCGCCGCCCACGATTGCCTGCCGACGACCAGCAAAGACGACGTGGCGTTGATCCTCGGCGCGGATATCGATTTTCTTGGGGTGAACTATTACGTGCCGCGGCGGGTAAAAGCGCGTGAGAGCGAATATGACCTCGATTATTTCACCCCGGAATACTATTTCGAAAACGCGGTTAACCCGCAGGGCCGCTTTAACCCCTATCGTGATAACAACGAGATCCTGCCGCAGGCGATCTATGATATTGCCGCCAATATTCGCGATAACTACGGCAATATTAAGTGGTATCTTGCGGAAATCGGTATCGCGATGGATCGACAAGCAGAGGGTGAGCCTGGGGCGGACGGGGTGATAGACGATACTTTCCGCATCCAGCTGATGGAGGAGCATCTGGTGCAGCTGCACCGGGCGATAGCCGACGGCGCGAACTGCTTTGGCGTACACCAATGGACGTTTATCGACAACTGGTCGTGGATCAATGCCTTCAAACGGCGCTACGGCTTCTGGCGACTGGATCTGGAGACCGGCGAGCGACAGATAAAACGCAACGCGCTGTGGTTTGCCGAACTGGCGACCAGCAACGGTTTTACCAGCGATAAATAGCGCGCTGCGCCAGCGCTCCCTCTTACCGGCGCGGAAAGGGGGAGCGCGCGAGGCTACACCAGTTCGTCTTTATTAATGCCCAGCCGCTTCATGCGCGACAGGAGCGTGGTGCGCTTGAGCCCCAGCCGCTGGGCGGCGCCTTTCGGCCCGGCCACCACGCCGTTGCTCTCCTTCAGCACCCGGACGATCAGCTGATATTCATCCTCACCTTCCTCAGGCAGGACCTCTGGCGACCGCGGAGGCTCGACGATATCCCGCTCCGGCAGGGAGAGCTGCAGCACGTTACCGCGGGTCAGCAGGACCGCACGTTCGATGACGTTTTCCAGCTCGCGTACGTTGCCCGGCCACTCCATACGGGTCAGAGTGCGCAGAGTTTCCGCCGGGATGCTGTCAATGTTGCGCCCCATGCGGCGGGCGATTTTAAAGGTAAAGGCCTTCACCAGCAGCGGGATATCGTCGGGACGTTCGCGCAGCGGCGGCAGGTGGATCGGGAACACGTTGAGCCGGTAGTAGAGATCGCTGCGGAATTCCCTGTCGATAACCATCTGCTTGAGATCGCGGTTGGTGGCGGCGATCAGCCGGACGTCGGTCTGGATCAGCTTGTTGCTTCCCAGACGTTCGAACTCCTGCTCCTGGAGGACGCGCAGCAGTTTGGGCTGCAGCTCCAGCGGCATATCGCCCACTTCATCAAGGAACAGGGAGCTTTTGTCCGCCAGCTCGAAGCGGCCGATACGCTGGGCGCTTGCCCCGGTGAAGGCGCCGCGTTCGTGACCGAACAGATCGCTCTCCAGCAGCCCGGCGGGCATCGCGGCGCAGTTCATCTTCACCATCCGCCGAGCGTTGCGTCCGCTCAGGTTGTGGATGGCGCGGGCGATAAGCTCTTTGCCGGTGCCGGTTTCACCGAGGATCAGCACGGTGCTGTCGCTGTGGGCGACCATCTCGACCTGCTTGAGCACATTGTTCATCGCCTCGCTGCGGCCGATGATCTCCCCGAATTCGCTCTCGACATTATTGAGCTGCTCGGTGAGCGCGAGGTTCTCATCCACCAGCCGCTCTTTCAGGCGCTGAATTTCGCGGTAGGCGAGGGCGTTATCGATAGCGATCGACACCCGCTCGGCGATCTGCCGCAGCAGCTTGAGATTGGTGGTGGTAAAGACCTGTTCGTCGCACTGCGCCAGCTTTAGCACCCCGAGCAGAGTATTACCGGACATCAGCGGCAGCAGGCACAGGGTCTGGATTTTATTGCCCCACATCTCGAAGAGCATTTTCTCGTATGGCGCGAGGGTGTCATGCTCATGCAGGTTGAGCAGCAGCATCTCTTTGCTTTTGAACACGCGCTCGGTGAGGGTGCCGGCTTCGTCCACCTCGCTCTGGTCGTGAACCGGGTGGCTGGCGTCGAGATAATGGGTGGAATAGATGTTGAGCTTCCCTTTGCGGTCGCTGCGCAGCACCACGCTGATGGCATCGATCCGGAAATAGCGATGGATCTCTTTCGCTACCTCGCTGACCAGCTCGTCGATGTCCAGTCGCGAGAGCACCGCGTTGGTGATGGCCACCAGAATGCGGAAGTTGTCGCGCTCGTGGCACAGTAGATCGTAGTCGACGTTGTTGCTGACCCGGTTCTGAATCTGCTCGGTGACGACGGCGACAATCTGCGTAAAGGTATGCAGCCGCTGAAATTCTTTCTCGCTCCACGGCCGGTTGTCGTGGCGGAGAAATTCGCAGCCGCCGAAGATCCGCCCGTCCGCCGCCAGCGGCAGCAGCGAGTAGTAACCGAACGGACGATACAGTCCGCTGCGGATAAGCTGCGGCCAGGTGTCGGCAAAGGTCTCATGATCGCAATGCAGGGCATCTGGCCGGGAGAGCAAGCGGCGCACCGGGCCGTGGGCCAGGACGGTTTCATCCTCGTAGCTCACTGGGTGGCCGGCCTCATCGCAGGCGTACCTGGCCGCGCGGTGATTACCCGCGTTCCACAGGATGATGGCCGCCTCATCGGCCAGCGCGGACTGTTGCACCAGGCGGGTCAAGGTTTCGCTTAGCGCGGCCAGATCGGGCTGCTGTAATAAAAGCCGGGTGATATCGAACAGCCCTTGCTGGCCGAGATCGCTCATCGGTGTATACGACATTGCTTACGTCCAAAACGCGCCGACAACGTGGCGCATAAGAAAATGATGGTACAAATAATAGTATGTTAATAAAGCGGTTGTGACCGCCGTTAACCCATCCGTGGGCGCCCGCTGGTCTGGGCGAAATAATTATGCTGGCTTTTTCCCGGCTCGCGCTGCGCTTAGCCGGGCTACATGTGTGCGCAGTTTTGTCGCCCGGATAAGGCGCCAGCCGCTATCCGGGAGCCGACGCCGTCGTTAACAAATTCTCGGCAGCGGTTCGGCGTGGGGAAGATCGAGCGTACGCTTCACGCCGTACAGCCCAACGGAACGTACGCCCGGGCGGGCGACCACTTCGCCGATTATCGCCGCATCGCGTCCTAACGCGTGAGACCGTAAATGCGCCAGCACGTTTTCCGCCTCGTCGCGGGCGACGGCGAGCACCAGCTTGCCTTCATTGGCAAAGTTCAGCGCGTCCAACCCAAGCAGCTCGCAGACGCCGCGCACCGTGTCGTTGACCGGCAGCGCCGCTTCATGCAGCTCAATGCCGCAGCCGCTGGCGGCGGCGAACTCATGGGCAACGGCGTTCACCCCGCCGCGGGTGGCGTCGCGCAGGGCTTTCACCCCGCTCAGCGGCCGCAGGGTCTGGATAAGCGGCGTCAGCACCGCGCAGTCGCTGGACAGCGCGCCGTCCAACCCCATCTGCTCACGCAGGTTAAGGATGGTGGCACCATGATCTCCCAGCGTACCGCTGACCAGCAGCATATCACCGGCGCTAATCTGCTGCGTTCCCCAGTGAACCTCTGCCGGGATGGCGCCGATACCGGCGGTGTTAATAAACAGCTTATCCGCCGCGCCGCGCGGCACCACTTTAGTATCGCCGGTGACGATGGCGATCCCTGCAGCCCGGGCGGTGTCGGCCATGCTGGCGACCACTGCTTCCAGGGTAGCCATCTCCAGCCCCTCCTCGAGAATAAACCCACAGGAAAGATAGCGTGGGATGGCGCCGCTGACCGCCACATCGTTGGCAGTACCGCAGACGGCCAGCTTGCCGATATTGCCGCCGGGGAAAAATAGCGGGTCAATCACGTAGCTGTCAGTGGAGAAGGCGAGGCGATCCCCCTGGGCTGCGAGCGCCGCCAGATCGAGGCGCGCCTGGTCCTCCTGCTCCGCCAGCCAGGGGTTGGCAAAGGCTTGCATAAACAGGTCGCCGATCAACTGCTGCATTGCCTGACCGCCGCTACCATGGGCTAACTGGACGCTTTTCATGCTTCATTTTCCTGACTGCGATATTGATACCAGGCGGCGCAGGCCCCTTCAGAGGAGACCATCAGCGCGCCAAAGGCGCTTTGCGGATTGCAGGTGCTGGCGAAGAGCGGGCACTGGTGCGGTTTGCAGCGGCCGGTCAGCACCTCACCGCAGCGGGCGCGCGGATCGTCGCACACGCGCTGCGGCGCCGGGCGAAAATGCGCCTCGGCATCGAAGCGCTGATAGGCTGGCGTGAGGTGCACGCCGGAGTCAGTGATGACCCCCAGACCGCGCCATTCGCTATCGCCATCAAGACAAAATACGTCGGCCATCGCCGCCTGCGCCAGCGGGTTACCCTCATCCGGCACCACGCGACGGTACTGATTTTCCACATCGCTGCGCTGCGCTATTGTCTGCTCAACCAGCATCACCGCGCCTTGCAGTAGATCAAGCGGTTCGAAACCGGCGACCACTAAAGGACGGTGATAGTCGCTGGCGATAAAGTCGTAGGCCTCGGTGCCGATCACCATACTGACGTGACCCGGGGCGAGAAAGGCGTCGATTCCGTTATCCGGCTGGTCCAGCAGACTGCGCAGGGTCGGCAGCAGGGTGATGTGCTGGCAGAAAAAGTAGAAGTTATCGACGTTTTGCTCCCGCGCCTGACGCAGGGTCAGGGCGGTGGCGGGCATGGTGGTTTCGAAACCGAGTCCGAAAAAGACCACCTCACGCTGCGGGTTTTGCTGCGCCAGCCGCAGAGCGTCCATCGGCGAGTAAACGATGCGGACATCGGCGCCGCGGGCTTTCGCCTGCAGCAGCGAGCCGTTTTTACCCGGCACGCGCATAGCGTCGCCGAAGGTGCAGAAAATCACTCCCGGGCGGCTGGCAATCTCAATGCAGGCATCGATGCGCCCCATCGGCAGGACGCACACCGGGCAGCCGGGCCCATGAATAAATTCGATGTTCTCCGGCAACAGCTGGTCGAGACCGAATTTAAAAATGGCATGGGTATGGCCGCCGCAGACCTCCATGATGCGCAGTGGTCGTGCGGCGGTGTGCGGCAGCAGATGCGCACGCTGCTGAAGGTGGGCCACCAGCTGCATCACCTGTTCGGGGGCGCGGTATTCATCTACGTAACGCATTATCGCTCCTCGCCGTACAGCAGCGCGCCGACGTCCGGCTCCACATCGAACATATTTTGCAGCGCCTCGAGGGTGTCGCGGGCTTCGGCTTCATTAATGACGCTCATGGCGAAGCCGACGTGCACCAGCACCCACTGGCCGAGCCGCGGCTGCCCCTGCTCATCAACGGCGCCGACCAGCGTCAGGTCGACGTCGCGCTGAATACCGCAAACTTCCACTTTTGCCAGTACGCCGTCGATGGCGCAAATTTGTCCCGGAATGCCTATGCACATCGCTGCGTCTCCAGCCAGGTGAGCCACTGGTCCATGCCTTCGCCGCTGGTGGCGGAGACAAGAATAATTTCAATATGCGGATTGACCTCGCGGGCGCAGGCCAGGCACTTCTCAACGTCGAAATTGAGATACGGCAGCAGGTCGACTTTATTGAGCAGCATCAGGCTGGCGGCGGCGAACATATGCGGATATTTCAGCGGCTTGTCTTCGCCTTCGGTGACCGACAGCACCGCCACTTTATGGCGCTCGCCAAGGTCGAAGCTCGCCGGGCAGACCAGGTTGCCGACGTTTTCGATAAACAGAATGCCGCGGTCAGCCAGCGGCAGGCGCGGGGCGGCATCGGCGATCATCTGGGCGTCGAGATGGCAGCCTTTCCCGGTATTGACCTGAATCGCCGGGGTGCCGGTGGCGCGAATGCGGGCGGCGTCATTGACCGTTTGCTGATCGCCTTCAATCACCGCGCAGTCGGCGCGTCCTTTCAGCCGGGTGAGGGTTTCGGTGAGCAGGGTGGTTTTACCGGAGCCGGGGCTGGAAACCAGATTCAGCACCAGCTGCTGTTTTGCCGCGAAGCGCGCGCGATTGCGTGCCGCCAGGCGGTTGTTTTTATCCAGCACGTCGATCTCCACTTCCAGCATCCGCCGCTGGCTTTGGCCCGGGGCGTGGGTACCCGCTTCGCCGTGGCCGTAATGCAGGTCGCCCTCTGGCGTGCGGGTGGGGGCAAAGTGGTCGGTTTTGACACCGGTGATGGTCATCTTCTGGCGTGGGGCGGGCGCGAAGGGGGCGCTGCGGAACGCGGAATGCGGGTTTCGTTCGTCTCCTTCAATATAGAGGTTGCCTTCGCCACAGCCGCATGTTGTACACATAGTTTACTCCAATTCTAAACGCTGAATCTGTAAGCCGTCATCCGCCACGATCTGCAGCTGGTCGTTGTTGCAGTGCGGGCAGCGGCGGACGTGCTGCGAGACAAGATGGATGTACTGCTGACAGCGATCGCACCAGCATTCAGCCTGTTGTTCGGCGATATGCAGTTCGCACCCCTCCGCCAACGTGCCGCGGCAGACCAGCTCAAAGCAGAAGGTCAGGGCGCTGGCTTCCACGCAGGAAAAAGCGCCGACTTTAAGCCACACGCCGGTGACCCGCCGCGCGCCAGCCTGCTGCGCCTGTTGTTCAATAATTTCCAGCGCCCGCTGGCTGAGGGTGATTTCGTGCATAGTCGCCTCCGTATCGCGATGCGCTGTATATGCAATAAATATGCCAGAATATATTCGGCCTGACAGAGGATGTCGATGACGACGCCGCCGGGCTGTCATCGACATGTCGTGTCGGCAGGGGAGGATATAAAAAACAAATAAAATCAATAAAATAAAATTTGGCATGAAAAATGCTTAGACGGTGCATCTCATGCTACGGAGAAACCGATATGACTATTTGGGAAATAAGTGAAAAGGCGGATTACATCGCCGACCGTCACCGGCAGCAGCAGGAGCAGTGGCACATCTACTGTAACTCGCTGGTTCAGGGGATCACCCTGTCGAAAGCCCGTCTGCATCACGCGATGAGCTGCGCGCCGGACAAAGAGCTGTGCTTCGTGCTGTTTGGCCATTTTCAGGTATTCGTCGCCCTCGCGGAAGGCTTCAACAGCCACACCATCGAATACTACGTCGAAAACAAAAACGGCGGTGATAAGTATCTGATTGCTCAGGCCACGCTCGCCATGGATGGCACGGTCGACGGCCGCATCAGCAACCGCTCTCGCGAGCAGGTACTGGAGCACTATCTGGCGATTATCGCCACCGTCTATGACCGTCTGTACGACGCCATGGAACAAGACCAACCGGTGGATTTAAGCCATCTGGCGCTGACCCACTGATCGTGAGGTGTCGACACGTGTCGAAAATGACACCTGCGCAACCTGATTTCGTCAAAAATGACTTTCACCCGAGGATGACCCGGTGAACCGTTTTGTAATTGCTGACTCCACTGTCTGTATCGGCTGCCGCACCTGCGAAGCCGCCTGCTCTGAGACGCATCGCCAGCACGGCCTGCAGGCTATGCCGCGGCTGCAGGTGATGCGTAATGAAAAAGAATCGGCACCGCAGATGTGCCACCACTGTGAAGATGCTCCCTGCGCCACTGTCTGCCCGGTTAACGCCATCCAGCGCGTCGATGGCGCGGTTCAGCTCAATGAGAGCCTCTGCGTAAGCTGCAAACTGTGCGGCATTGCCTGCCCGTTTGGCGCCATTGAATTCTCCGGCAGCCGTCCGCTGGATATCCCGGCGAATGCCAATACCCGGCTGGCGCCCCCTGCGCCGCCGGCGCCGGCCCGCGTCAGCTCGCTGCTCGACTGGGTACCGGGCGTGCGCGCTATTGCCGTGAAATGCGACCTCTGCCACTTCGATGACCAGGGCCCGGCCTGCGTGCGGACCTGTCCGACCAATGCGCTGATGCTGGTGGATAGCCGTGATATCGCCCAGGCCAGCAAGCGTAAACGCCAGCTGACCTTTAATACCGACCTTGGCGACTTGTCGCTGTTCCAGGCGCAACAGGGGGAGAGGGAATGAGTGTAATTGGATTAGTGAATCAGGCGGTGGCGTGGTATGCCGCCAGCGCCGTACTGGCCTTTCTGTTTGCCATGCGCAAACCGCTCAGCGGCGCCATTGCCGGGATCGGCGGCGCGGTGGCCAGCGCCATGCTGGTGGTCGCTGGCGGCGCCGCGCTGCTGATGCCGGAGCGGATCCACGGCGGCATGCTGCAGTTTCTGCATCTGACGATGCGGGTGGGCGGTGTCAACGCGCTGTGGCTGCTGGCCATCGGCCTGTCGGCGCTGCCGGTGTCATTGTTCAATATTAGCTGGCATCGCCATCCGCAGGTGAAGGCCAACGGCCTGCTGGTCAACCTGTTGCTGGCCGCCGCGACCTGCGCGGTGGTGGTGACTAATATCGGTTCGCTGGTGGTGATGGCGGAGATCATGGCGCTCTGCGCGGCGTTTCTCACCGGCTGTGCCGCCTCCGGTAAGCTGTGGTTTGCCCTGGGCCGTCTCGGCACGTTGCTGATGGCCTGGACCTGCTGGCTGGTGTGGTCGACCTACGGCACCCTCGAGCTGGCGCAGATCAACCTCCAGGCGGTGGATATGATGCAGAATCCGCTGCTGTGGCTGCCGGGGCTGGTGGGATTCGCTCTGCTGGCCGGGGCGATCCCGCTGCACGGCTGGGCGCCGCAGGCTCACGCCGGGGCCAGCGCGCCGGCCGCCGCGCTGTTTTCCACCGTGGTGATGAAGGTCGGTTTGTACGGCATGTTGACCGTTTCACTGGCCGGCGGCGTGCCGCCGCTGTGGTGGGGGATCATGCTGCTGGTGCTGGGGATGATCACCGCCTTTATCGGCGGACTGTATGCGCTGATGGAGCATAACATTCAGCGCCTGCTGGCCTATCACACTCTGGAGAATATCGGCATTATCCTGCTGGGGCTGGGCGCTTTTGTCACCGGCGTGGCGACCAGCAACACCACGCTGATGGTGCTGGGCTTTATCGGTGGCATGTATCACCTGATTAACCACAGCCTGTTCAAAACTACGCTGTTCCTCGGGGCCGGGGCGGTGTGGTTCCGCACCGGCCATCGCGATATCGAGAAGCTGGGCGGCATCGGTAAAAAAATGCCGCTGATCTCCCTTGCCATGCTGGTGGGGCTGATGGCGATGGCGGCCCTGCCGCCGCTGAACGGCTTCGCCGGCGAGTGGGTTATCTATCAATCCTTCTTCAAAATGAGCACTGGCGACCTGTTTATCGGCCGTCTGCTGGGCCCGCTGCTGGCCGTTGGTCTGGCAATCACCGGTGCACTGGCGGTGATGTGTATGGCGAAAGTCTATGGCGTGACCTTCCTTGGCGCGCCGCGGACGAAAGAGGCGGAAAACGCCACCTGCGCCCCCTGGCTGATGACCCTGAGCGTGGTGCTGGCGGCGGTGTTCTGCCTCGTTGGCGGTATTGCCGCGCCGTGGCTGCTGCCGCTGGTGAGCGGCGCCTTCCCGGTACAGGCTCAGGTATCGAGCGTGGTGTCGCAGCCGATGATCGCGCTGCTGCTTATCGCCTGCCCGCTGCTGCCGTTCCTGCTGATGATCTTCTTTAAAGGCGATCGCCTGGCGGCGCGCTCGCGCGGCGCGGCGTGGGTCTGTGGTTACGATCACGAACAGTCGATGGTGGTGACCGCCCACGGCTTTGCCATGCCGGTGAAAGAGGCCTTTGCGCCGTTGCTGAAGCTGCGTCACTGGTTGAATCCGGTGCGTCTGGTTCCGGGCTGGCAATCGTCCTCGGCGCCGGCGCTGCTGCGCGGTATCGCGCTGGTTGAGCTAGCGGTGCTGGTGGTGATTGTCATTTCGCGAGGAGCCTGAGAATGAATTTGTTAATTGCATTGCTACAGGCGCTGGTGCTGTTTGCCGTTGCGCCGCTGTTGTCCGGGATCGTTCGCGTCGCGCGCGCGCGGTTGCATAACCGCCGCGGACCGGGGGTACTGCAGGAGTATCGCGATATCCTGAAATTGCTGGGCCGCCAGAGCGTTGGCCCTGATGCCTCTGGCTGGGTGTTCCGCCTGACGCCGTATGTCATGGTGGGCGTGATGCTGACCATCGCCACCGCGCTGCCGGTGGTGACGGTGGACTCCCCGCTGCCGGTGCTCGGGGATCTCATCACCCTGATCTACCTGTTCGCCATCGCCCGTTTCTTCTTCGCCATTTCCGGTCTGGACACCGGCAGCCCGTTTACCGCGCTGGGCAGTAGCCGCGAAGCGATGCTCGGCGTGCTGGTGGAACCGATCCTGCTGCTGGGCCTGTGGGTGGCGGCGCAGGTCGCCGGCTCGACCCATATCAGCACCATCACCGATACCCTGTACCACTGGCCGGCGGCGCGCAGCATTCCACTGATCCTCGCGCTGTGCGCCTGCGCCTTCGCCACCTTTATCGAGATGGGCAAACTGCCTTTCGATCTGGCGGAAGCGGAGCAGGAGCTGCAGGAAGGGCCGCTGTCGGAATACAGCGGCAGCGGCTTTGGCATCCTGAAGTGGGGCATCAGCCTCAAACAGCTGGTGGTGCTGCAGATGTTTGTCGGCGTCTTCTTCCCGTGGGGCCAGATGACCAGCTTCAGCGTCGGTGGTCTGCTGCTGGCGCTGGTGGTGGCTATCGTCAAGCTGGTGGTGGGAGTGCTGATTATCGCCCTGTTCGAAAACAGCATGGCGCGTTTGCGCTTTTGTGCCACCTCCCGCGTCACCTGGGCCGGGTTTGGTTTCGCCTTTTTAGCTTTCGTCTCCTTGCTGGTGGCGTGATTAAGAGAGTTTGAGCATGTCTGAAGAAAAAATCGGTCAACACTATCTTGCGGCGCTGCACCAGGCCTTTCCGGGCGTGGTGCTGGACGAAGCCTGGCAGACCAAAGACCAGTTAACCATCACCGTGAAGGTCAACTACCTGCCGGAAGTGGTGGAGTTTCTCTACTACCAGCAGGGTGGTTGGCTGTCGGTGCTGTTCGGCAACGATGAACGTAAGCTCAACGGCCATTACGCGGTCTATTACGTGCTGTCGATGGAGCAGGGCACCAAATGCTGGATCACCGTGCGCGTGGAAGTGGATGCCAACAAACCGGAATACCCGTCGGTGACGCCGCGCGTCCCGGCGGCGGTGTGGGGCGAGCGCGAAGTGCGCGATATGTACGGCCTGGTGCCGGTCGGCCTGCCGGACGAACGTCGTCTGGTGCTGCCGGACGACTGGCCGGACGAACTCTATCCGCTGCGTAAAGACAGCATGGACTACCGCCAGCGTCCGGCGCCGACCACCGACGCGGAAACCTACGAGTTCATTAACGAGCTGGGTAGCAAGAAAAACAACGTGGTGCCGATCGGCCCGCTGCACGTCACCTCTGATGAACCTGGTCATTTCCGCCTGTTCGTTGACGGCGAGAACATCATTGACGCCGACTACCGCCTGTTCTACGTCCATCGCGGGATGGAAAAGCTGGCGGAAACCCGCATGGGTTATAACGAAGTGACCTTCCTGTCCGACCGGGTGTGCGGTATCTGTGGCTTTGCCCACAGCACCGCTTACACCACCTCGGTGGAGAACGCGATGGGTATCGTGGTGCCGGAGCGGGCGCAGATGATCCGCGCTATTCTGCTGGAGGTGGAACGCCTGCACTCGCACCTGCTGAACCTCGGCCTGGCCTGCCACTTTACTGGCTTTGATTCCGGCTTTATGCAGTTCTTCCGTGTGCGCGAAACCTCGATGAAGATGGCGGAAATTCTCACCGGCGCGCGTAAAACCTACGGCCTGAACTTGATCGGCGGGATCCGCCGCGACCTGCTGAAAGAGGACATGATCCAGACCCGTCAGCTGGCGCAGCAGATGCGTCGCGACGTGCAGGAGCTGGTGGATATGCTGCTCAGCACACCGAATATGGAACAGCGTACCGTCGGCATTGGCCGTCTGGACCCGGAAATCGCCCGCGACTTCAGCAACGTCGGCCCGATGGTGCGCGCCAGCGGCCACGCCCGCGACACCCGCGCCGACCACCCGTTTGTCGGCTACGGCCTGCTGCCGATGGAAGTCCACAGCGAGCAGGGCTGCGACGTGATATCTCGCCTCAAGGTGCGGATCAACGAGGTTTATACCGCGCTGAATATGATTGATTTCGGTCTCGATAACCTGCCGGGCGGTCCGCTGATGGTGGAAGGGTTCACCTATATCCCACACCGCTTCGCACTGGGTTTCTCCGAGGCGCCGCGCGGGGATGATATCCACTGGAGCATGACCGGCGACAACCAGAAACTGTACCGCTGGCGCTGCCGGGCGGCGACCTACGCCAACTGGCCGACCCTGCGCTATATGCTGCGCGGCAACACCGTTTCCGATGCGCCGTTGATCATCGGCAGCCTCGACCCGTGCTACTCCTGTACCGACCGCATGACCGTGGTCGACGTACGCAAGAAGAAGAGCAAAGTGGTGCCGTACAAAGAGCTGGAGCGCTACAGCATCGAGCGCAAAAACTCGCCGCTGAAATAATTGAGCTATTGCGTGGGGCCCCTCACCCCGACCCTCTCCCCACAGGGGAGAGGGGGAAGGACAGATCGAGTGCGAATTCACTGATCGCGCAAAACTGTCCCCTCTCCCCACAGGGGAGAGGGGGAAGGACAGATCGAGTGCGAATTCACTGACCGCGCAAAACTGTCCCTTCTCCTCACAGGGGAGAGGGGGAAGGACAGATCGAGTGCGAATTCACTGACCGCGCAAAACTGTCCCTTCTCCCCACAGGGGAGAGGGGGAAGGACAGATCGAGTGCGAATTCACTGACCGCGCAGAACTGTCCCCTCTCCTCACAGGGGAGAGGAGGAAGGACAGATCGAGTGTGAATTCACTGACCGTGCAGAACTGTCCCCTCTCCCTCTCAGGGAGAGGGCTAGGGTGAGGGGAAAAGGCCGCACGTAACCCAGGAGCAACAATGTTTACCTTTATTAAAAAAGTCATTAAGACCGGCACCGCGACGCACGCCTACCCGCTGGAGCCGATGCCGGTGGATAAAAACTTCCGCGGCAAGCCGGAGCATAACCCGCAGCAGTGTATCGGCTGCGCGGCCTGCGTGAACGCCTGCCCGTCAAACGCCCTGACGGTAGAGACCGATCTGGCCACTAACCAGCTGGCGTGGCAGTTCAACCTCGGGCGCTGCATCTTCTGCGGCCGCTGTGAAGAGGTCTGCCCGACGGCGGCGATTAAGCTGTCGCCGGAGTATGAGCTGGCGGTGTGGAAGAAAGAGGATTTCCTCCAGCAGTCGCGCTTCGCTATCTGCCACTGCCGGGAATGCCAGCGTCCGTTCGCGGTGCAGAAGGAGATCGACTACGCCATTGCGCTGCTCAAGCATAACGGCGATACCCGCGCCGAGCTGCACCGCGAAAGCTTCGAAACCTGCCCGGAATGCAAGCGCCAGAAATGCCTGGTGCCGTCCGATCGTATTGAACTGACCCGCCATATGAGGGAGGCCAGCTGATGAGCACTTTACTTGGCCCGCGCGATGAAAACGGCATTCCCGTGCCGATGACGGTGGATGAATCCATCGCCAGTATGAAGGCCTCGCTGTTGAAGAAAATCAAACGTTCCGCCTACGTCTACCGCGTCGACTGCGGCGGCTGTAACGGCTGCGAAATCGAAATTTTTGCCACTCTTTCACCGCTGTTCGATGCTGAACGCTTCGGGATTAAAGTGGTACCGTCGCCGCGTCATGCCGATATTCTGTTGTTTACCGGGGCAGTGACTCGCGCGATGCGCTCCCCGGCGCTGCGCGCCTGGCAGTCGGCGCCGGATCCGAAGATCTGTATCTCCTATGGCGCCTGCGGCAACAGCGGCGGTATCTTCCACGACCTGTACTGTGTCTGGGGCGGCACCGATAAAATCGTACCGGTCGATGTCTATATTCCGGGCTGCCCGCCGACGCCAGCCGCCACGCTGTACGGCTTCGCCATGGCGCTCGGCCTGCTGGAACAGAAAATTCACGCCCGCCTGCCGGGCGAGCTTGACGAACAGCCAACCGAGCTGCTGCATGCCGATATGGTGCAACCTCTGCGGGTACGCATCGATCGCGAAGCGCGCCGTCTGGCAGGCTATCGTTATGGCCGGCAGATTGCCGATGACTATATGCGCCTGCTCGGTCAGGGCGACAGCCAGGTGCTGCGCTGGCTGGAGGCGGAGAAAGATCCGCGTCTGACCGAGATCGTCACCCATCTCAACCAGGTGGTCGAGGGGGCGCGTATCCGATGAGCGAGACGGTGGTGTTCAGTCAACTGAGCCGTAAATTTATTGATGAGAACGATGCCACGCCGGATCAGGCGCAGCAGGTGGTCTATTACAGCCTGGCGATTGGTCACCACCTCGGCGTCATCGACTGTCTGGAGGCGGCGCTAAGCTGCCCATGGGACGCGTATCTGGCATGGATCGCCACCCTTGAGGCCGGAAGCGCCGCACGGCGCAAAATGGAGGGCGTGCCGAAGTATGGCGAAATCGTCATCGACAGCAGTCATGTGGCGATGTTGGCCAACGCCTTTGATAAAGCGCAGTCTGCGCAGACCCCGCAGCAGCAGGCGTGGAGCAAAACAATGCTCAGCATGCTGCATGATATTCACCAGGAGAGCGCCATCTACCTGATGGTGAGGAGATTACGTGACTGACGTTTTACTCTGTGTCGGCAACAGCATGATGGGCGACGACGGCGCCGGCCCGCTGCTGGCGGAGATGTGCGCGGCGAACCCGGCCGGCGAGTGGGTGGTCATCGACGGCGGCAGCGCGCCGGAAAACGACATTGTGGCGATCCGCGAATTACGCCCCGAACGGCTGCTGATTGTCGATGCCACCGATATGGGGCTTAACCCCGGCGAAATTCGCGTCATCGATCCAGACGATATCGCCGAGATGTTTATGATGACCACCCATAACATGCCGCTCAACTATCTGGTCGATCAGCTGAAAGAAGACGTCGGGGAAGTTATCTTCCTCGGCATCCAACCGGACATTGTCGGTTTTTATTATCCGATGACCCAGCCGGTGAAAGAGGCCGTTGCCCGGGTGTATCAGCAGCTGGCAGGCTGGCAGGGCAACGGCGGCTTTGCTCTGCTGGAGACTGAGGACGACTAACCCAGCGGCGAACCAGGCTCCCCGGCGGTGCTCGTCTGGCCGGCCGGGAGCCCGGTTCCCGGCGTGACCAGCGCAAGATTCTCTATCACTAATTTACCGGGCGACACCGAAACTCTGACCTGCGTGCCGACCGGAAATCCCGCCTGCTCCAGCCAGTTGCCGTTTAAGCTTAATGCCGCGTGGCGGGTGTAGCGCCGCGTCTCCCGCGTTTTGCGGTCCTCATGGCGTTTTCTGATATAGCCCACGGTTAACTGACGACTTGCCCTGGCAATGCCTCTGGTAGCGGTGGTGTGCTGTGCGGTCATGATGTGCTCCTTGCTAAAGATACCCCCGGTAAAAGTACTGGATAAAATACCAGTTATTGTGAGCAGGCGGCAAATCAGAAACTGGAATCAGGCTCGAGAAAAAAGCATGTAATGGATGCAACAGAAAGCAGACGCCCGCCCCGCTCATCGCGGGGAACGGGCGCGCATGGGCGAGGGCGCTTAATCGAGGTCGGCGCCGTTGCTGGCTATCACCTTTTGGTACCAGAAGAACGACTTTTTACGCTTACGCGCCAGCGTGCCGTTTCCGGCATCGTCGCGATCAACATAGACAAAGCCGTAGCGTTTGCTCATCTCGCCGGTTGACGCCGAGACCAGATCGATACAACCCCAGCTGGTGTAGCCCATGACCGGAATGCCGTCGCTGATGGCGTCGCGCATCGCTTTGATGTGTTCGCGCAGGTAGCTGATGCGATAATCGTCATTGATGTCGCCATTGGCATCGATCTCATCGCGGGCGCCAAGCCCGTTTTCCACGAGGAACAGCGGTTTCTGATAGCGGTCGTACATCATGTTCATGGTGATGCGCAGGCCCAGCGGGTCGATGCCCCAGCCCCATTCGCTGGCCGGAATGTGCGGGTTCTTCAGCGACTTGACGATGTTGGCGGCGTTGGTGTTGTTGGCGTTCATCTCTGCCGAGGCGCAGCGTGAGGCGTAGTAGCTAAAGGAGACGAAGTCGACGGTATTTTTGAGGATCTCGTCATCGCCCGGCTGCGTTGTAATCGTAACCCCTTTTTCCCGGAATACCCGCGCGGCCCACACCGGATAGGCGCCGCGCGCCTGGACGTCAATAAAGAACAGGTTTTCGCGGTCCTTCTCCAGCGCCATCCATACATCTTCCGGCTTGCAGGAATAAGGGTAGAAATTGCCGCCGGCCAGCATACAGCCGACCTGGTTCTGTGGGTTAATCTCATGGGCGATTTTTGTCGCCAGCGCGCTGGCCACCAGCTCGTGATGCGCGGCCTGGTATTTCACCTGATCCTGGTTCTCTCCCTCTTCAAACACCAGCCCGGCGCCGGAGTAGGGGCTGTGCAGCATGATGTTGATTTCATTGAAGGTGAGCCAGTATTTCACCAGGCCGTCAAAAGCTTCAAAGCAGGTGCGGGCGTAGTGGCTGAAAAAATCCACCATTTTGCGGTTACGCCAGGAGCCGTACTCCATCACCAGATGCATCGGCACGTCAAAATGGCACAGGGTGACCAGCGGCTCGATACCGTGCTTTTTGCACTCCTCGAACAGTGAGCGATAGAAGGCGATGCCCTGCGGATTCGGCTGCTGCTCGTCGCCGCGCGGGAACAGGCGGCTCCAGGCGATGGAGGTGCGAAAAACACTGAACCCCATCTCGGCCATCAGGGCAATATCTTCTTTATAGCGATGGTAGAAATCGATCGCCCGGTGGCTGGGGTAAAATTCGTCTTCACGCAGCGTAAAGCGCTTCTCGAGGCCTAATTTTACCGGCAGACGGTTGGCGCCGTGGGGGAGGGTATCCACGGTGGTCAGCCCCTTACCGCCTTCAAGATAAGCGCCTTCAGACTGGTTGGCGGCCAGTGCGCCGCCCCATAAAAATCCCTGTGGGAAACTCGCCATGCATTACCTCATTATCAATAGTGTTTTCAGGCGTGGGATGCCTGGGCCCGGGCCTGGCGCGCTCTGGCGTCGGCAGCGGCCTGTTCAACGGGAATGTCCTCAAAGCCGAGGATCAGCGTCAGGGCAAACGACAGCACCACCGACAGCGCCATCACGCCAAATACCCAGACGATGGTCATTGGATTGGCCGGATCGAAAAACTGCACGCTGGTAAACAGCCCCGGCGCCGCCATCGAATGGCTGGCCAGTCCGGCAATGCCTGCCACCGCGCCGCAGATAAAGCCGCTGATTAAGCTGGCGATCAGCGGGCGCTTCAGGCGCACCGCCACGCCGTACAGCGCCGGTTCGGAAATCCCGGCCAGAATCGCCGATGCCGCGGCGGCCAGCGCCGTCTGGCGCAGCTCCGGGTTTTTGGTTTTCCACGCTACCGCCAGCGAAGACCCGCCTAGCGACAGGTTGGCGCCGATCTCCGATGGCATCACCATCCCCTCTTTGCCGGTTTCGGCGATGGTCTGAATGATGGTGGGCGTAAAGACGCGATGCATGCCGGTCATCACCAACAGCGGCCACAGCCCGCCCATGATCGCCACCGACAGCCAGCCGAGATAGCTGTGGATCGTATACACCAGCGCGGAAATAGCGCTGCCGATCCAGATGCCCAGCGGGCCAATCAGCAGGATCGCCAGCGGGGCGGCGATCAGCACGATCAGCATCGGCTTAAGGAAGTTTTTCGTCACCGCCGGGGTAATGCGATCCACCCAGCGCTCGATATACGACAGGCACCAGGTCATCACCAGCGCCGGGATCACTGTATAGGTGTATTTCACCGCGGTAACCGGAATAAAGGCGAATTCAACGTGCTCACCCTGGGCGGCTTTGGCCATCAATTCGATAAACCCGGGATGCACCAGCACCCCGGCGATGGCGATGGCCAGCGACATATTGGTTTTGAATTTCACCGCTGCGGAGGCGGCCACCATCAGCGGCAGGAAGAAAAATGCGCCATCGCCGATAAGCGCCAGCAGGGTCAGCGTCGGTGAACCTTTCGGCAATGCGCCGCTCATCTCGAGGATCATCGCCAGCAGTTTGACCATCGATCCGCCGATAATCGCCGGGATCAGCGGGGACATGGTGCCGATCAGCGCGTCGAGGATCCCGGCGCCGATGCGTTTCAGGGTCAGCGGCGCTTTACCCTGCGGCTCAGCCGGGCGCAAGTCGCCAGGCAGCAGATTCACCACCTCGCGGTAGGCCTGGGAGACAGTATTGCCGATGATCACCTGGCACTGGTTATCGCTGCGCACAACGCCGAGCACCCCGGTCAGGCCTTTCAGGGTAGCGCTATCGACCTGTTCGTCGTCTTTGACCACGAAGCGCAGACGGGTCATGCAGTGGGTAACGGCGGCGACGTTGTCGACGCCGCCGATTGCCGCGACTATCTGTTGCGCCAGGGCTGCATAATTTTTCGACATCGGATTTTATCCTGTTTATCAATAGGGTACTGATCTGCTACCGCCCGGATCGCCGGGCGATACCATGTTTATATAGGAAACCGGTTCCACAAAATCATGGTGAGTTTCATTTAATTGCACAAGAAATAAAAAAACAGGATCTAAATTTTGTGATTTTGATCGCGAAGCGTCGCCGTACGCCGGATCGCGGTGATAACAGGGGAGGGCTGTAAAAGCGAGAAACGTGCAGTACACTGCCTGCAACGTTTGCAACAGGAAGAATCACATGGCAACGATGCTGGAGGTCGCAAAGCGCGCGGGCGTATCGAAGGCGACCGTTTCGCGGGTGCTGTCGGGCAACGGCTATGTTAGCCAGGAGACCAAAGACCGGGTGTTTAAGGCGGTGGCGGAGAGCGGCTACCGGCCCAATCTGCTGGCGCGCAATCTGGCGACCAAAACCACGCAAACCCTCGGTCTGGTGGTGACCAATACCCTGTACCACGGCGTCTATTTTAGCGAGCTGCTGTATCACGTGGCGCGGATGACGGAGGACAAAGGACGACAGCTGATCCTGGCCGACGGCAAGCACAGCGCGCAAGAGGAGCGGGAGGCGATCCAGTATCTGCTGGATCTGCGCTGCGATGCGATCATCATCTACCCGCGCTTTCTTACCGTCGATGAGATGGACGAGATCGTTGAGAACCACTCGCAGCCGATTATGGTGCTCAATCGCCGCCTGCGCCGCCACGCCAGCCACTGCGTCTGGTCCGATCAAAAAGCCTCGGCGATGCGGGTGGTGGAGCGGCTGATTGCGCTTGGCCATCACGATATCGCCTTTATTACCGGCTCTCTTGATTCGCCCACCGGCGTCGAACGCCTTGCCGGCTACAAAGACGCGCTGGCTGGCCACGGCATCGCCCTGAACGAGGCGCTTATCGCCGAGGGGCGCTGGACGCCGGAAACCGGCGCTGCGGCGGTGGAGAGTCTGCGTCAGCGCGGGGTGACCTACAGCGCACTGGTGGCGAGCAATGACGATATGGCCATCGGGGCGATGAAGCAGCTTCACCAGCTGGGCGTTAAGGTGCCGGAGCAGGTTTCGGTGGTGGGGTTTGACGATATTGCTCTCGCGCCGTATATGGTGCCGTCGCTCGCCAGCGTCCGGGTGCCAGTGACGGAGATGATTAAAGAGAGCATCAATCGCCTGATATTTATGCTGGATGGCGGGGAGTTCAACTTTCAGCAGAGCTTCCCCGGGGCGTTGATTGAACGCGAGTCGCTGGTGGCGGGTCCCTGCGCCTGACGTCGTCAGCTGTCATCGTCATTCCTGACGATGACAGCAAAGCGCGACTATAATAGTCATTTAAATCAACATATTAAAAACTTGGAACGTATTATGCATACTCCGGCGCGTAACCTTCTTACTGCTGGAGAAATGGATGAACCGTTTCATTATCGCCGATGCGAGCAAATGTATCGGCTGTCGCACTTGCGAAGTGGCCTGCGTGGTATCCCATCAGGAACATCAGGACTGCGCCTCCCTGACGCCTAACACCTTTCAGCCGCGTATTCACGTGATCAAAGGGGTCAATGTCTCGACGGCAACCGCCTGCCGTCAGTGTGAAGACGCCCCCTGCGCCAACGTCTGCCCGAACGGCGCCATCAGCCGCGATAAAGGCTTTGTTCATGTGATGCAGGAGCGCTGCATCGGCTGCAAAACCTGCGTCGTCGCCTGCCCGTACGGGGCGATGGAGGTGGTGGTGCGGCCGGTGATCCGCCATAGCGGCGCCGGACTGAACGTCGTCGCGGAAAAAGCCGAAGCCAACAAGTGCGATCTCTGCTTCCACCGCGAGAGCGGCCCGGCCTGCATGGAAGTCTGCCCAACGCACGCCCTGGTGTGCGTTGACCGCAACAAGCTGGAGCAGATGAATATCGAGAAACGTCGCCGTACAGCGCTGGCCTGGTAAGTCGTGGCATGAACGGGGTGCAAATCCGCATTCGCGGTAAAGTGCAGGGGGTCGGTTTCCGCCCCTTTGTCTGGCAGCTGGCCCAGGCGCAGAGCCGCTGCGGCGATGTCTGTAATGACGGTGACGGCGTACTGGTGCGGTTGGCCGGGGGCGACGATGGGTTTATCACCGCCCTGGCTGACCACTGCCCGCCGCTGGCGCGGATCGACAGTACCGCCTGCACCCCCTATCGCTGGGCGGCCACGCCGCAGGATTTCACCATTCGCGCGAGCGGGACGGGACGGATGCGGACTCAGATCGTGCCCGATGCCGCGACCTGTCCGGCGTGCCTTGCGGAGATGAATGATCCCCGGGCGCGCCGTTATCGCTACCCCTTTATCAACTGCACCCACTGCGGGCCGCGGTTGACTATTATTCGCGCCATGCCTTACGACCGGCCTTTCACCGCAATGGCGCCGTTCCCGCTCTGTTCCCCTTGTGAGGCGGAATTCCGCGATCCTGCCGATCGCCGTTTTCATGCCCAGCCGGTGGCCTGTCCAGACTGCGGGCCGCGCCTGCAATGGCGGACAGAGGGGGAAACGCTGGACGGCGAGGCGGCGCTGCAGGCGGCTATCGCCCGGCTGGCGGCGGGGGACATCGTGGCGATAAAAGGCATCGGCGGCTTTCATTTGGCCTGCGATGCCGGTAACCCCGCTGCCGTTGCCGCGCTGCGGGCGCGAAAACACCGCCCGGCAAAACCGCTGGCGGTAATGCTGCCGACGGCAACGGGGTTACCCGCCGCCGCCGCCGCGCTGATGGGCTCCCCGGCGGCGCCCATCGTACTGATTGCAAAAGCGCAGGTCTCCGGCCTGTGTGACGAGATTGCGCCAGGACTTGCGGAAGTAGGGGTGATGCTGCCGTCTAATCCGCTGCAGCATTTGCTTCTGCAGGGTCTGGCGCGCCCCATCGTAATGACCTCCGGCAACCTTAGCGGCCGTCCGCCAGCGTTAAGTAACGCTCAGGCGCTCAACGACTTAGCCGACATTGCCGACGGCTTTCTCTTGCATAATCGCGATATCGTGCAGCGGATGGATGATTCGCTGGTGCGGTCGAGCGGTGAAATGCTGCGCCGCGCCCGGGGCTATGTCCCGGATGCGCTGCCGCTACCGCCGGGGCTACGAGACATCCCGCCGCTGCTGGCTCTCGGCGCGGATATGAAAAATACTTTCTGCCTGGCGCGCGGCAGCGAAGCGGTGCTGAGCCAGCACTTTGGCGATCTTGGCGAGGAAGGCGTTGAACAGCAGTGGCGCTGCGCCCTGCAGCTGATGCAAAGCATTTACGCGTTTGTGCCGCAGCGGGTGGTGGTTGATGCCCATCCCGGCTATCGCTCAACGCAGTGGGCGGCCTCCCTGCCGCTGCCGGTGGAGACGGTGCTGCATCACCATGCTCATGCCGCGGCGTGCCTGGCCGAGCACCGCTGGCCACTTGATGGCGACGACGTTATCGCCCTGACTCTCGATGGTATTGGCATGGGCGAAAACGGTGCGCTGTGGGGAGGGGAGTGCCTACGGGTCAACTATCGCGAATGCGAACATCTGGGCGGGCTGCCGGCCGTCGCGCTGCCGGGGGGCGACCTGGCGGCGCGCCAGCCGTGGCGAAATCTGCTGGCCCACTGTCTGGCCTTTGTCCATGACTGGCAGGATTATCCGCAGACCGCCCCCCTGCGCCAGCGCAACTGGCCGCTGCTGGCGCAGGCCATCGAACGCGGGATTAATGCGCCGCGCGCCTCATCCTGCGGACGGCTGTTTGATGCCGTTGCCTGTGCGCTGGATTGTGCGCCGGAGAGCCTGAGCTATGAAGGCGAAGCGGCCTGTCGGCTGGAAGCGCTGGCCGCCAGCTGCCCCGGCGTCAGCCACCCGGTTACGCTGCCGTGGCGCGACGACGCGCTGGACATGGCGATCTTCTGGCGACAATGGCTGAACTGGCAGGCGACCCCGGCGCAGAAAGCCTGGGCATTCCATGACGCCCTGGCCTGTGGGCTGGCGGCAATGGCCCGCGACCGCGCTACCGCCCGCGGCATCGACACGGTGGTTTGCAGCGGTGGGGTGCTGCATAACCGCCTGCTGGCGGCGCGATTGACCTTTTATCTGGCGGATTTTACTCTGCTGTTTGCGCAGCAGTTGCCGGCCGGCGACGGCGCAATCGCCTATGGTCAGGCGGTGATCGCCGCCGCCCGCGGGCAGGCTCAAGGAACACAATCATGATAATGACAGTTTTACGCCAGCAGCCGCGCGCCGCGGGTCTGGTGTTGGGGTTGATCGCGGCGAACTTACTGGCCTGGTGCTGGGCGCTGCAGGCCTTTGGCGACAGCGGCGCGCTGATGGCCGCCAGCCTGCTGGCCTGGGGCTACGGCCTGCGCCACGCGGTGGACGCCGACCATATCGCGGCGATTGATAACGTGACCCGCAAGATGATGCAGCAGGGACGGCGGCCTTTCGCCGTTGGGGCGTGGTTTTCGCTGGGCCACTCATCGATTGTGGTGCTGGCCTCGGCGGCGATTGCCGCTACCGCCACGGCCTTCAGCGCGCAGATGAGCTGGCTGCACGACACCGGCAGCGTCATCGGCACCGCCGTGTCGGCCCTGTTTTTACTGGCGATGGCCTTTATCAACCTGGTGATTTTACGCAGCGTGTGGCGCAGCTTTCGGGCGTGGAAGCGCGGGGAGCCGGTGAGCGATGAAATTGTTAGCGGTGGCGGGGTGATGAGCTGGCTGTTTGGTAAAACCTTTCGTCTGGTCAGCCGCAGCTGGCAGATGTACCTGGTCGGCTTCCTGTTCGGCCTCGGTTTTGATACTGCCACTGAAATCGGCGTATTGGGTATCTCCGCCGCCGGCGCGTCGAGCGGCATTTCTGTTTGGTCGATTATGGTCTTTCCGGCGCTGTTCGCCAGCGGTATGGCGCTGGTGGATACCCTCGATAACGTGCTGATGGTCGGGGCCTACGGCTGGGCGTTCAGCAAGCCGCAGCGCAAGCTCTATTACAACATGACCATTACCGGTACCTCGGTAGTGGTGGCGCTGTTTATCGGCGGTCTGGAGGCGCTGGGCCTGCTGATGGATAAGTTTGCGCTCAGCGGTGGAATATGGCGCTGGGTGGGGGCGTTAAACGACAACCTCGGCGACGCCGGGTTTGTGGTGGTCGGGCTGTTTGTCGCCTGCTGGGCGCTGTCGGTGCTCAACTATCGCTGGCGTGGCTACGATAATCTGGCGCGTTAGGCTGGATATTTTCCCGGCTTGCGCTGCGCTTAGCCGGGCTACCAGGACAATACCGTAGCCCGGCTAAGGCGTTTACGCCGCAAGCCGGGAAAACCATCAACTCACCAGTTGCTTGAGCAGCGCAAAGGCTTCCTTCATTTTATCTTCGCTCACCACGAAGGCGCGCAGCTGATTTTCGGCATCCAGCCCTTTCGCCACCAGCCCCTCTTTGGCGGCCACGATATTCCACGTCAGATCGTCGCGGCGGGTGTCGCCGGCCAGATGCAGCGGCAGCTCCGGCGTTTTCACTTTTACCAGCATTGGCGGCAGTTTGAGTTCCCCCGCCTGCGCCAGCAGGTTTTTACTCAGGCACATGGCACTGAGTAAAATCGGCTGCAGGAACGGCAGTACCACGCCGTTGATTTCCGCGCAGTCGCCGAGGGCATAAATCGCCGGGTCGCTGGTTTGCAGCTGGTTATTGACCACAATACCGCGGTTAATTTGCAATCCGGCGTGGCGCGCCAGCGAGGTTTCCGGGCGCAGGCCAGCGGCGGCCACCACCGCATCCACGGTTATCGTGCGCTGGCGATCGAGATTGACGCGAATGCCGTCGGCGGTTTGCTCCAGCCCCTCCAGCTGCGTTTTCAGCATCAGATGTACGCCCATCTCGGTGAGCCGATGCTGCAGGCGGCTGCTGGCTTCCGGCGGCATCAGCGCCGCCAGCACGCTGGCGGAGTTATCAACCACGGTTACCGCTTTGCCGGCCCGGCAGAAATCCATCGCCAGCTCGCAGCCAATCAGGCCGCCGCCGACGATCAGCACCCGCCTGGCATCGCGGAGCTGGCTCTGCGCTGCGCCATATTCGCGCTGGCTATTGAGCGTTAGCATCAGTTCGCGCCCCGGTACCGGCGGGATAAACGGCGCCGCGCCGGTGGCCAGCACCAGTTTGTCGTAGCGCCACTGGTTATCCTGGCTCTTCACTAACCGGTTTTCGGCGTCGATATCGCTTACCCAGGTATGGGGAAACAGACGCAGATTGTACTGCTCGGCGAACTCGCCGGCGCTTTGCAGGGTCAGATCGTCGGCCTTCTGCCCGCGGCTGATGACATGGCTGAGGTCCGGTTTGTTGTACTCATCCATGCTATCGGCGGCGATTAACGTCAGCGGGATTTGCGTATCCTGCTTACGGATATTTTTCACCAGCTGGCGGGCCGCGAAGCCCGAGCCGATGATGACGATGCCATCACTCATTTTGCCTCCGTCGCCAGTACGTCAAAGACATCTTTGCCAAGAGAACACTCAGGGCAGAGGAAATTGTCCGGCACTTCATTCCACGGCGTACCCGGCTGTACATCCTGGTTAGGTTCGCCTTTCGCCGGGTCATAGACCCACTGGCACACGCTGCACTGCATCATGGGACCGAGGTCAGCGGCCGCGGCGGCGGCGCAGACGCAATCCTGTGGTTCCGGCGTTGTCGCTGCTTCAGCAACCGGCAGCGGAGAGAGGGCCCACTGGCGGGCGATGTCGCGACCGTGTTGGCGGCACAGTTCCAGCGCGTCGATATCCGGGCGCCATTTGGCTTTCAGGCTCAGCGACATCTCAAAACCGGCATCCTGCAGGCGGGTGGACAGGCGGTCTACCGCGCCGCCGCTCCAGCCGTGCGAGCCAAAGGCGCTGGCGCGTTTATTGCGAAAACGCAGCCCGGTCATCTCTTCCACCAGCCCGGCGATTTTCGGCATCATCACGTTGTTCATGGTGGAGGTGCCCACCAGTACGCCTTTCGAGCGGAAAACGTTGGTCAGAATGTCGTTTTTGTCGCTGCGGGCGACATTGAAGATTTTTACCGCCACCCGCGGGTCAACTTCGGTGATCCCCTGGGCAATGGCGTCCGCCATCATACGGGTGTTGTTGGACATGGTGTCGTAGAAAATCGTGATGCGATCTTCCTGGTAATCCGCCGCCCACTCGAGGTATTTTTCGACGATTTGCGTCGGGTTATCGCGCCAGACCACGCCGTGGGAGGTGGCAATCATCTCCACCGGCAGGTTGAAGCCGAGGATTTCAGTAATTTTCGGCGTCACCAGGCGGCTGAACGGCGTCAGAATGTTGGCGTAGTAGCGCTGGCACTGTTCGTACAGTTCAATCTGGTCCACTTCATCGTTGAACAGGTGTTCGTCGCAGTAGTGCTGGCCGAAGGCGTCGTTGCTGAACAGCACCGCGTCACCGGTCAGGTAGGTCATCATGCTGTCAGGCCAGTGCAGCATCGGCGTTTCCACGAAGATCAGCTGTTTACCATTACCGATATCGAGAGTATCGCCGGTTTTCACCACGTGGAAGTTCCACTCAGGATGATGATGATGGCCGTTGATCGAGTCGATGGCGTTGGCGGTGCAGTAGATCGGCGTATCCGGGATCTGCATCATCAGTTCGGTCAGCGCGCCGGCATGATCCTCTTCGGCGTGGTTAATGACGATGTAGTCGAGGTCAGCGAGATCGATTTCGCTGCGCAGGTTCTGCACGAACTCGCGGCTGAATTTATGATCGACGGTATCGATCAGCACGTTTTTTTCCTCGCGAATGAGATAGCTGTTGTAGCTGCTGCCGCGCAGCGTTTTATATTCGGTGCCGTGGAAATCACGCACTTCCCAATCGCGTTGGCCAACCCAAAGAATGTTATTTTTAACCACAATAGACATAGCAACCTCAATCAATACAGTGTGTTTAAATTCAGTTGATTGGCTTATATCAAGTTGCGTGCCAACTTTTTAATTAATTGATAATTATCTGTTTTTTATTTTTTCCGATTTTAGTTGTTGTCAAAATGACAATGGTTAAAATAGTCGATATGACAATGTGTATTGTCAAAATGACAATGGAGCGGCAATGAGTTTTTCCGTCGACGAGCTGGCGAGAATCGCCATTGATTTACAAAGCGATATTGGTCACACCGACCGTTTTTCGCGCCTGATTACCACCCTGCGGCAGATCCTCGGCTGCGATGCTTCAGCGCTGCTGCGCTATGAGGCGCATCAGTTTGTGCCGCTGGCGATCGATGGCCTGGCGCAGGATGTGCTAGGTCGGCGCTTTGCTCTGGAAGGACACCCGCGGCTGGAGGCGATTGCGCGCGCCGGGGATGTGGTACGCTTCCCGGCGGATAGCGACCTGCCCGACCCCTATGACGGCCTGATCCCCGGTCAGGAGAGCCTCAAAGTCCATGCCTGCGTGGGACTGCCGCTGTTTGCCGGGCAGACGCTGATTGGCGCGCTGACCCTTGATGGCATGGATGCCGACCGTTTCGATAGCTTTAGCGATGAAGAGCTGCGGCTAATTGCCGCGCTGGTGGCCGGGGCATTGAATAACGCGCTGCTTATCGCCCGCCTCGAGGCGCAAAACGTCCTGCCGGCGCAGGCGGTGAATTACCCGCTGCCGGAACGTCAGGAGATCATCGGCCTGTCGGCGCCCATGCTGCAGCTGAAAAAAGAGATCGATATCGTCGCCGCCTCGGATTTAAACGTGCTGATCAGCGGCGAAACCGGCACCGGTAAAGAGCTGGTGGCGAAGGCGGTGCATCAGGGGTCGCCGCGAGCCGCCAATCCGCTGGTGTACCTCAACTGCGCGGCGCTGCCGGAAAGCGTGGCGGAGAGCGAGCTGTTCGGCCATGTGAAAGGGGCATTTACCGGGGCTATCAGCAACCGCAGCGGTAAATTTGAGATGGCTGATAACGGCACCCTGTTCCTTGACGAAATCGGCGAACTGTCGCTGGCGCTGCAGGCGAAACTGCTGCGCGTGCTGCAGTATGGCGATATTCAGCGCGTCGGCGATGACCGCAGCCTGCGGGTCGATGTGCGGGTGCTGGCGGCGACTAACCGCGATCTGCGCCAGGAAGTGGTGGCAGGGCGCTTTCGCGCCGATCTCTATCACCGCCTGAGCGTCTTCCCGCTGTCGGTTCCGCCGCTACGCGAGCGGGAAAACGATGTGGTGCTGCTGGCGGGCTATTTCTGCGAGCAGTGCCGTCTGCGGATGGGGCTGGCGCGGGTCATTTTGGCTGAGGCGGCGCGAAACCGGCTGCAGCAGTGGTCCTGGCCGGGCAACGTGCGCGAACTGGAGCATGCTATTCACCGGGCGGTGGTGCTGGCGCGGGCCACCCAGGCCGGTGATGAAGTGGTCCTGGAGCCGCAGCATTTCCAGTTTGCGGTGGCGGCGCCGATGTTGCTGACTGACACAGCGGCAGCGGCGCCCGCGACGGGAAACGTCAATCTGAGCGAGGCGACCGACTCTTTTCAGCGAGAAGCCATTAGCCGTGCGCTGGAGGCGAACCAGGGCAACTGGGCGGCGACCGCCCGCGCGCTGGAACTGGACGTCGCCAACCTGCATCGGTTGGCGAAACGTCTGGGTCTTAAAGGATCCCCGCCTGGTAAAAGTTCTGCAGGTTGATGGCACCGACCAGTTGGCCGTTTTCATCTACGACCGGCGCGGCGCTGATTTTGTGTTTCATCAGCCGCTCTTTGGCTTCCACCGCGCGGCTCTCCGCCTGCAGCGTCACGCCGTTGCGGGTCATCGCCTGCGTGACGCCATCGTCTAACGTGCCGCCGCCTACCAGCCAGCGGCGCAGGTCACCGTCGGTGAAAACGCCCTGCACGCGGTTGGCTTCATCGCAGACCGCCACCAGGCCGAGTCCGGTGCGGCTGAGTTCAAGCATGGCGTCCATGACGTTGGCCTCGGTATTGACCCGCGGCACTTCTTCATCGCGACGCATCAGGTGATGCACTTTGTTCAGCAGCCGCGCGCCGAGGGCGCCCGCCGGGTGGGAACGGGCGAAATCCTCTTCATTGAAACCGCGCGCCTGCATCACCGCCATCGCCAACGCGTCGCCCAGCATCAGCGTGTTGACGGTGCTGGAGGTTGGCGCCAGATGCATCGGACAGGCTTCGCGCTCCACGGCGATATCCAGCACCGCTTTCGCCGCCAGCGCCAGCGGCGAGGTGGATTTGCCGGTCATCGCCAGCAGCGGAATGGATTTTTCTTCCAGCCGCGGCACGATGAGATCCAGCTCTTTCGCGCTGCCGGAGTAGGAGATAAACAGCATCACGTCGCGGCTATCGAGCATGCCGAGATCGCCATGCAGGGCTTCCGCCGGATGGACGAAAAAGGCCGGGGTGCCGGTGCTGGCGAAGGTGGCCGCCAGCTTTTTACCGATGTGGCCGGATTTACCGATACCGGAGACAATCAGTTTGCCCTCGCAGTGGATGATGGTTTCCGCCGCGCGGATGAAGTCGTCGCCCAGGCGTTCCGGCAGGCGGCTCGCCTCCTGCAGCTCAAGCATCAGGGTCTGGCGTCCGGCCTCTAACAGAAAGTTACTCATGATGTTCTCCAGTAATAATGACTTCTATGCCTTTGGCTTCCAGCGCCTGCTGGAATGCAGGGTCAATATCGGCATCGGTAATCAATTTATCCACGCGCTCCAGGCCGCAGACAATATTGGGGCTTTTACGACCAAACTTGGATGAGTCGGCCATCAGGATCACTTCGCGGGCGGCATTGCACATCGCTTTGCTGACGGTATACACCTCATTGAAGGTGGTCACGCCGGCGTTCAGATCGATGCCGTCGGTGCCCATAAACAGCTTGTCAAAACTGAACTGCTCAAAGGCGTTCTCCGCCAGTTGGCCATGGAACGAGGCCGATTTTTTGCGGAAGGTGCCGCCGGGCATCAGGATAGTCTGTTCATTATCCAGTTCGGCAAGGGCGTTGACGATATGCAGACTGTTGGTCATCACCGTGATGTTATTGAAGTGGCTGAGCAGCGGGACCATTTGCAGCACGGTGCTGCCAGCGTCGAGGATAAGGGAGTCGCCGTCGTGAATAAAACGGACGGCAGCTTCGGCGATGCGCGCTTTTTTATGAGTGTTGATCAGCGTCTTGTGATCGATCGGCGGATCGGCTTCATCCTTGTTAAGCATCACGCCACCGTAGGTGCGAATGACGGTGCCGGCATTTTCCAGCGTGACCAGATCCTTACGGATGGTGGTGCCGGTGGTATCGAAGTGTTGCGCCAGCTCTTCGACCGAGCATTTTCCCTGCGACTGCAGGAACTCGAGAATGGCTGCCTGGCGCTGACGGGGTTTCATAGGCGTCTATCCTGCGTTTAAGTTTCGAAGTGATAATTTCGCAAGATATTTACTTTTACAACGAAATTACCCATGTTTCGGATTAAGCGCTAATGATAGTGCATTCTGACAGCGCGGATCATGGGGAAAGATCACATCAGGTTGCAATTCCGCGATATGTTTGCCGGTAAGCGTGGGAATTTTTTGCGGGCGGGCGAAAATAGTAAAACCTTTCATCAGCAGCGTATCGCTAATGCGGTCGTTATCATCGACGGCGATGGCGACGATGGCGCGCGGTTGAAAGCGCCCGGCGGAGCGGCCGACGCCGACCCGGCCCTGCTGGCAAAGGCTATCAAAGGCGCGATTGAAGCGGCGGATCTGCCAGCCGCCAAAGGCCAGCTGGGTAAGCCAGGCGATGGCGGCGACGGTAATGAGTGCGGTAACCATAATGTCTCCTGAAAGTGTGATACCGGGAACAACCCGGGTACCGTTTGTTGTCGGGTGGCGGCTAGCGCCTGACCCGACCTACCGTTTTGTAGCCCGGATAAGCGCTGCGCCATCCGGGAACCTGTTAAAACATCACCTGGCCGCCGGTGACGTTAATTGACTGGCCCGTGCAGTACGACGCCTGCGGGCTGGCGTAAAACATCAATACGTTCAGCACATCCTGATATTCGCAGCCGCGCTTCAGCGGCACCTTATCGATGTAGTACTGCTCGACTTCGCTCTCATCGATACCGAGCTTGGTGGCGTACTGCGGCAGCAGCGACTGGAACATCGGCGATTTCAACAGATTGCCGAGCATCAGCGAATGGACGGTAATACCGTACTCCGCCAGATCCAGCGCCAGCGACTGGGTCAGCCCGACGCCGCCGAACTTCGCCGCGCTGTAGCCGGAGTTGTGCTTACTGCCGACTTTGCCGGATTTCGAGTTGATCTGAATGATGCGTCCCTTAATGCCGTCGCGGATCATCAGCCGGGAGAACTCGCGGGCGCAGAGGAAATAGCCCACCAGATTGACCTGTAGCGAGCGGTCGAAATCACCCAGCGCAAAGTCGCTAATAAACGCCGCTTTGGCGATCCCGGCACTGTATACCAGCAGATCGACGCGCGAGAAAATCTCGTCCACCCCATGGGCCAGCGCGGTGACGCTGGCCTCGCTGGTGGCGTCGGCGCCGAAACCGTACGCCATACCTTCGCCATATTCAGCGTTGATCTCTTGGGCGACGCGGCTGGCTTTTTCACTTTGAATATCGACCACCGCCACGCGGTAGCCCTCGGCGGCCAGCCCGCGGCACAGAAACTCTCCTAAGGTTTGTCCGCCACCAATGACAACAGCAACCTGATTCATCTCTCTCTCCTTTTAAGCAACAAATTTCAGTACGCAGCCGGGCGCGATGGCGTCCGGCACCGGGCCCGCCACATGGACGGTACCGGGGAACTCCGCTTCACGATGGCCGTCAAAGCGCAGGGTGATGTGGCCCAGCTCGCGCAGGTTTTGTTCGGCTACCTCGCCGACGGCGGTCACCGGGTAGCGCTGTTCGCCAAGCTGCAGCTCTGCCCCCGGCCGCAGCGCGCCGGCCAGCTCGCCGTGGTTGTGAATAAAGCAGTACTCTTCAATATCCGCCGGGGCGCCCTCGCGGAAGGTGATCAGCATTTGCTCTTCCAGCGCCATCGTCGCGCAGGCGCCGATGTGCGTAATGGTGGTCTGGTAAATCACAGTCATCTTCAGGAACCTCTTACTGGTAAATAAATCCGGAAACGAACCACGCGATCAGCACGGTTGGCGCGCCTGTCAGGAAGCGACTGACCAGCACCGACGGCACGCCGACGCGCACGGTATCCTGGCGGGCTTCGGCCAGCGACAGGCCTACCGGAATAAAATCGCAGGCGGCCTGGGCGTTAATGGCGAATAGCGCGGGCAGGGCGAGGTGCGGCGGAATGTTGCCAAGGCCGATTTGAACGCCGATCAGCACGCCGATGACCTGGGCGATAACCGCGCCGGGGCCGAGAAACGGCGACAGCAGCGGGAAGGAGCAGATCAGCGCCAGGGTCACCAGCCCCAGCGGATGGCTGGCGAGCGGCGCCAGGCCGTGGGCAATCCAGTCGCCAATGCCGGAGGCCATGATGATGCCGATCAGCGCCGAGACGAAGGCCATAAACGGCAGAATGGTTTTCAGCACCGTATCAATGGTGTCGCGCCCGGCCTGGAACAGCACTGCCACCACCGATCCCATCCCCATCCCGACCTTCGCCAGCAGGCCATCGCTCTGTTCGGTGATCTTCTTGCTAGTGTCGTAATCGCGACCCGCGCTCTTGTTTTCCGCCGGCGGCTCGGAAACCCCTGCGCTGTCGGGAGCGATGCACTGGATGTTGTCCTCTTTGACGCCGGAGACATAAATATCTTCCGTGATGTACTGGGCCAGCGGCCCTGATTTGCCGGTGGCATGGATATTCACCGTCGGGATGCGGCGTTTAGGATAGAGCCCGCAGCGCAGGGTGCCCCCGCAGTCGATAATCGCCACGCCGATCTCGCTTTCCGCTGGTTCTCCCTCTTTAAACCCGTCCACCGGCTGCCAGCCGGTCAGGCTGGCGATGCGGTCAACGATCGCCGGGCGGGTGCCGGCGGTGATATAGACGATCTTTTTGCCTTCGACGACGTCGAGCTCAAGCGGGCCGCCCCAGCCGCCGGTGCCTTTCTCTATACGAATACGGGTCATGATGTCGCTCCTGACAGATGCACTTTCTGGGAAAGCTGAATCGCCATTTTTCTCTCGAAAATTGAGGTGGTCAGATCGGTGACCCAGCCGCGGAAGAAGTTGGTCACCAGGCCGACCAGCAGGTAGCTCACCGCCAGCGGACCGAGCGGCAGGCCGAGGGTGGTGAGGCCATTGGCGATGCCGAGATAGACGAACAGCTCGCCGGGGTTGATATGTGGAAACAGCCCGTTCATTGAGTGGCAGCTATACGACGCCGCCGCGTAATAGCTGGGCTTGTACTTCTCAGGCATAAAGCGGCCGAGGCTTAACGTCATTGGGTTACAAAACACGAAGGTGCCGATGCAGGGTAGCAGCAGGTAACGGGATATCGGGTTTCCGGCGCAGCGCTGCGCCAGCTTCTCGATCCGCTGCTGGCCGATAAAGTTGATCAGCGCGTTCATGATCACCAGCAGGCTGATCAGTAAGGGGAGGATCCCGGTCACCATGCCGGTAAATACCTCGCCGCCTTTCTGAAACAGGCCGATAAACCACTCCGCGCCGTGGGTCACGACGTCAATCATTGTTCTCTCCTTCAGCATGTTATTTTTCTTGCTAACCGCAGGCTGATTTTAATCACTTTGAAAGGTTTTAAAGTGTTAAATAGATCGCAAAATGAAAGATAAATATTTTATTTTGAAAGATTGAAAGGGGGGATGAAACGTTGCAGGGCATGAAAGCACGCAAAGGAGGAGCCGTTGAAGGACTATTTTGTCTACAAACAGATTGTCGCTTTCTTGTTGGTCGTCGCATGCTTTACCATAATTATCCCTTGCTGAATTTGTTAAACGGAATTCCCATGTTGAAGCGTCGCTATCTGGCTTTACTTCCCCTTTGTGTGCTCCTCGCTGCCTGCAGCAGCAAACCCAACACCCCCGCGGAAACGGAGATGGCGAGTGGAACCGGCGGCTTTTTGCTGGAACCGCAGCATAACGTGATGCAGATGGGCGGCGACTTCGCCAACAACCCGGCGGCGGCACAGTTCATCGATAAGATGGTGGCGAAGCACGGCTTTGACCGGCAGCAGCTGCAGGAGATCCTCTCGCAGGCGAAGCGCCTGGATTACGTCCTGCGGCTGATGGATCGTCAGGCACCGACCGGCCTGCCGCCAACCGGGCCGACCGGCGCCTGGCTGCGCTACAAGAAACAGTTCATTACCCCGGATAATGTGCAAAACGGCGTGGTGTTCTGGAATCAGTATCAGGATGCGCTGAACCGCGCTTATCAGGTGTATGGTGTGCCGCCGGAAATCATCGTCGGTATTATTGGCGTGGAGACTCGCTGGGGCCGGGTGATGGGCAAAACCCGTATCCTTGATGCGCTGGCGACGCTGTCGTTTAGCTACCCGCGCCGCGCCGAATACTTCTCGTCGGAGCTGGAAACCTTCCTGTTAATGGCGCGCAGCGAAAGCGACGACCCGCTGGATCTGAAAGGCTCTTTCGCCGGGGCGATGGGCTACGGTCAGTTTATGCCGTCCTCCTATAAGCAGTATGCGGTCGATTTTAACGGTGACGGACATATCAACCTGTGGGATCCGGTGGATGCTATCGGCAGCGTGGCCAACTACTTCAAACAGCATGGCTGGGTGAGCGGCGATCTGGTGGCGGTGCAGGCGCTGGGCCAGGCCCCGGGGCTGGAGAATGGTTTCAAAACCAAATACAGCGTTTCACAGCTGGCGGCGGCGGGGCTGACCCCCACCCAGCCGCTGGGCAACCATCAGCAGGCCAGCCTGCTGCGGCTGGACGTCGGCACCGGCTATGAGTACTGGTACGGGCTGCCGAACTTTTACACCATCACCCGCTACAACCACAGCACCCACTACGCGATGGCCGTCTGGCAGCTTGGCCTGGCGGTTGCGCAGGCCCGCGGCGGTTATTGATCCTTTCATCCGGCTGACAGATTCCGAGCCTCCCCGGATAGCGGCGCGTAGCGCCTTATCCGGGCTACGGTCTGTTATCCGGTTGGTAGCCCCGGTAAGCGCAGCGCGACCGGGGGAGAGTTCAATGACAGCTTGTCGCCTATTGGCAACACTGCGGCTACGTTACTGACAGATTCCGAGCCTCCCCGGATAGCGGCGTAGCGCCTTATCCGGGCTACGGTCTGTTATCCGGTTGGTAGCCCCGGTAAGCGCAGCGCGACCGGGGGAGAGTTCAATGACAGCAATGACAGCTTGTCGCCTATTGGCAACACTGCGGCTACGTTACGCGTCGTCATCCGCACGTTGGCGGCGGAGTTCGCCAGCGCTTTATCCGGCTACGGTCTGGTATCCGGTTGGTAGCCCCGGTAAGCGCAGCGCGACCGGGGGATGACGCCGGGGAGGCCGCGCTTATCCTCCTGTTTTTTCCCGTCTCCAGGCCTCTTGTTGACCTTTGTTACATTACCGCTGACTGACGCTGATTTACATTCTTTCTTCGCTTCGTTATTGTTATGTTATAACATTAAATTGAGGCGAAAATATGTTCACATCGGTTTTTATGGCATCCGGCGCGACGCGCGCGGCCATCGCAGGCGTGCTGCTGGTGGCGCTATGGCTGGCGACCTGGTGGGCGGTGACGCTGCCATGATTGAACTGGAGCAACTGGTATCCGGCTATGACGGGGTAGCGATTACCCCTCCACTGAGCGGGATGATATGCCCCGGCAGCCTGACGGCAATCGTTGGCCTCAATGGCTGCGGAAAATCGACCCTGCTGAAAACCCTCGCCGGGTTTCTTCCGCCGGTCAGTGGCTGCCTGCGCTGGCAGGGGAAACGGCCGGTGATTGGCTGGCTGGCGCAGCGCCATGCCCTCGAGTCGCAGTTTCCTCTCAACGTGCAGGATGTGGTAAGCCAGGGCGCATGGCCCGGCGTGTCGCTGCTGCGCGGTCTGGGGGGCGACACCCGGCGACGCCTCGGCGCGGTGCTGGAGCGGGTCGGGCTGGCGGGCCTGGCGAAAACGCCGATCGAAGCGCTCTCCGGCGGCCAGTTTCAGCGCATGCTATTTGCCCGGGTGATGGTGCAGCAGGCGCCGCTGGTGATGCTCGACGAGCCTTTCACCGGTATTGACGAAGCGACAAGCCGCGAACTAATGGATTTGATCCTCGAGATGCACCGGCAGGGACAGACCATCCTGGCGGTGCTGCATGATAATCAGCGGGTAGCCGACTTTTTCCCCGAGACGCTGCTGCTGACTCCCCAGCGCGCCTGCTGGGGCGCTACCCGGGCGGTGCTTCCGGCTTTCACTCATGCGAGGTCGGCATGATCTGGCACACCTTCTTTCAGCCTTTCATTGAATTCGGCTTTATGCGCCGGGCCCTCGTGGTGTGTCTGGCGCTGTCGCTGAGCACCACCATGCTGGGCGTCTTACTGCTGCTGCGGCGCATGAGTCTGATGGGCGATGCGCTGTCGCACGCCATTCTCCCCGGGGTGGCGGTGGGGTATTTGCTGAACGGCATGTCGCTGCTGGCCATGACCCTGGGCGGCTTCATCGCCGGCATCATGGTGGCGCTGGTGGCCGGGTGGGTGAGCCGGCGGACACCGTTAAAAGAGGACGCCAGCTTTGCTGGATTTTATCTGGGCTCGCTGGCCCTGGGTGTCACCCTGGTGTCGCTGCGCGGCTCCAGCGTTGACCTCCTGCATCTGCTGTTTGGCTCCATTCTGGCGGTCGATCGCGACGCGGCGCTGTTTGTCAGCGGCGTCGCCAGCCTGACGCTGCTGTGCCTCGCGCTGTGCTACCGCGGTCTGGTCAGCGAGGCGTTCGACAGTGCCTGGCTGCAGGTGAACCACCCCCGCCTTCCCGCGCTGCTGCATGGGCTTTTTCTGGCGCTGCTGGTGCTTAATCTGGTGGCCGGGTTTCAGGTGCTCGGCACGCTGATGGCGGTGGGGGTGATGATGCTTCCGGCGGTCGCCGCGCGCTGCTGGGCGCGCACGCTGCCGGGCATTCTGCTGCTGGCGGCGGGAATGGGTGCGCTCTGCGCCTGGCTGGGATTAAGCCTCTCCTGGGCGATCAGTCTTCCCGCCGGGCCCGCTATTGTCCTGACTGCCAGCGCACTGTTTTTTGTTTCACTTTTTTTTGGCACGCGCAGCCGGCTGCTGGTCGGCTGGCGCACATTGATGGGGTAAGGAAATGATGAAACGTAGTGCAATAGTAGTCGCGCTGGCCCTCGGCCTGATGGCGCAGGGGGCCATGGCGAAAACGCTGAACGTGGTCAGCAGCTTTTCGGTGCTGGGCGATATGGTGCAGCAGGTCGGCGGGGAGCATGTCCATGTGGATACCCTGGTCGGCCCGGACGGCGATCCGCACACCTTCGAGCCCTCACCGAAGGATAGCGCGCTGCTCAGCAAGGCCGACGTGGTGGTAGTCAACGGCCTGGGACTGGAAGGGTGGCTGGATCGCCTGATTAAGGCCTCCGGTTTTAAGGGCGAGCTGGTGGTGGCATCGACAGGCGTCATGACCCATACCCTTGATGAGGATGGTAAAACGGTGACCGATCCCCACGCCTGGAACAGCGCGGCGAACGGCGCGTTGTATGCGCAGAATATCCTCGATGGTCTGGTGAAAGCCGACCCGCAAGATAAAGCGGCGTTGACCAACAGCGGCAAGCGCTACATCGACCAACTGACGAACATCGATGGCTGGGCAAAAACGCAGTTCAGCGCCATTCCGCTGGCAAAGCGCAAGGTCCTGACCAGCCATGACGCCTTCGGCTATTTTGGCCGGGCTTATCACGTGACCTTCCTCGCGCCACAGGGGCTCTCTTCAGAGAGCGAGGCCAGCGCGGCGCAGGTGGCGGCGCTGATTAAGCAAATCAAAGCGGATGGCGTCCATACCTGGTTTATGGAGAACCAGCTTGATCCGCGGTTGGTGAAGCAGATTGCCAGCGCCACCGGCGCGCAGCCCGGCGGCGAACTCTATCCGGAAGCGCTATCTAAGCCGGGCGGCGTGGCCGATAGCTACGTCAAAATGATGCGTCATAACGTTGAGCTTATCGCTAACAGCATGAAGTAACCGGTAGTCTGGTCGTCCTGGTTATCACAGGACGACCCATTTCTGGATCCCCCCTCGTAAAATCGCCACTTCATCCCCATATCTCTGTCGAAAGTGCTATCTTTGATGGCCTCTTTATCCGGAGCAAAGCGGAGCGATAATGACCGATTCAGAATTAATGCAGCTAAGCGAAAAGGTGGGCCGGGCGTTGAAGACGCGTGGTGCAACGGTGACCACGGCGGAATCCTGTACCGGCGGCTGGATAGCGAAAGCGATCACCGATATTGCCGGCAGCTCGGCGTGGTTTGAACGCGGCTTTGTGACCTACAGCAACGAAGCCAAATCGCAAATGATTGGCGTCAGCGAAGCGACGCTGCGCGACAACGGCGCGGTAAGCGAACCGGTGGTGGTTGAGATGGCGATCGGCGCGCTGCGCGCGGCGCGCGCGGATTATGCCATCTCCGTTAGCGGCGTCGCCGGGCCGGACGGTGGTAGCGAGGAAAAGCCGGTCGGGACGGTGTGGTTCGGCGTCGCCAGCGTCAGTGGGCAAGGGGTAACGCGGCGGGAATGCTTTGCCGGAGACCGCGAAGCGGTGCGTCGTCAGGCGACGGCCTATGCGCTCAATCTGCTCTGGCAACAATTTCTACAAAACACTTGATACTGTATGACCATACAGTATAATTGCCTCAACTGAACAAATATTAACGGCAAAGCGAACACGCTTTACCCTGCATGATTAGGAGTAACAATGGCGATCGACGAAAACAAACAGAAAGCGTTGGCGGCTGCACTGGGCCAGATCGAAAAGCAATTCGGTAAAGGCTCCATCATGCGCCTGGGTGAAGACCGCACCATGGATGTGGAAACCATCTCCACCGGCTCGCTTTCTCTGGATATTGCGCTGGGCGCCGGCGGTCTGCCAATGGGCCGTATTGTGGAAATCTACGGTCCGGAATCCTCCGGTAAAACCACCCTGACGCTGCAGGTTATTGCCGCAGCGCAGCGCGAAGGTAAAACCTGTGCGTTCATCGATGCCGAGCACGCGCTGGATCCTGTCTATGCACGCAAACTGGGCGTCGATATCGACAATCTGCTGTGTTCTCAGCCGGACACCGGCGAGCAGGCGCTGGAAATCTGTGACGCGCTGGCGCGCTCTGGCGCGGTTGACGTTATCGTCGTCGACTCCGTCGCGGCGCTGACGCCGAAAGCGGAAATCGAAGGCGAAATCGGTGACTCTCACATGGGCCTCGCGGCGCGTATGATGAGCCAGGCGATGCGTAAGCTGGCGGGTAACCTGAAGCAGTCCAACACGCTGCTGATCTTTATCAACCAGATCCGTATGAAAATTGGCGTGATGTTCGGTAACCCGGAAACCACTACCGGTGGTAACGCTCTGAAGTTCTACGCCTCTGTGCGTCTGGACATTCGCCGTATCGGCGCGGTGAAAGAGGGCGACAACGTCGTCGGCAGCGAAACCCGCGTCAAAGTGGTGAAAAACAAGATCGCGGCACCGTTTAAACAGGCCGAATTCCAGATCCTCTACGGCGAAGGCATCAACTTCTACGGCGAGCTGGTAGACCTCGGCGTGAAAGAGAAGCTGATTGAGAAAGCCGGCGCCTGGTATAGCTACAACGGCGACAAAATCGGTCAGGGTAAAGCGAACGCGATCACCTGGCTGAAAGAGAACCCGGCGGCGGCGAAAGAGATTGAGAAGAAAGTGCGCGAACTGCTGCTCAACAATCAAGATGCGAAGCCAGACTTCGTTGTTGATGACAACAGTGCAGAAGAAACCGAACAGGATTTCTGATATCGTCTGCAAGACTGACAGGGCTGCTTAGGCAGCCCTTTTGCTTTGTGAGATTATCGAGGTGCCTGTGACTGAACCTTCATCACGCCGCTCCGGCTACGCCCGCCTGCTGGACCGTGCTATCCGCATTCTGGCGATGCGCGACCATAGCGAGCAGGAGCTGCGACGCAAGCTGGTCGCTCCGGTGATGAGCAAAAACGGTCCTGAGGCGCTGGACGTTACCCCCGACGAGCTGGAGCAGGTTGTCGCCTGGTGTATCGAAAACCGCTACCTCGACGACAACCGCTTCGTCGGTCAGTTCATCGCCAGCCGGAGCCGCAAAGGCTATGGTCCGGCACGCATTCGCCAGGAACTCAGTCAGAAAGGGATTGCGCGTCAGGCCGTAGAACAGGCGATGCGCGAATGCGATATCGACTGGGTGAGTCTTGCCAGAGCGCAGGCACAGCGGAAATACGGCGAGCCGCTCCCCAACGCGTTTACCGAAAAAGTCAAAATCCAGCGATTCCTGCTCTACCGCGGCTACCTGATGGAAGATATCCAGGAAATCTGGCGAAATTTTGCAGATTGACCCATCGGGGATTTTACTTCGCCGTAAAGAAAACTTATCTTATTCCCACTTTATTCCGTCGGGCCGCTGGTTGTAACCGTGCAGGCAGCGTCCAGGGCGATTATTCCTTTACACCAAATCATTCAAGCTGCATCAGGGCGGCAAGAGAGTGGATCTTCTGGCGCGGACCTCAGTTCGTGAGCGGGGGAGCAAGCAGTGCCAGGACAGAGGCGGCTTGAAGGATGACGTGTAGCTTGATTTCAGGATAATTATGAGCAAGAGCACCGCTGAGATCCGTCAGGCGTTTCTCGACTTTTTCCATAGCAAGGGACATCAGGTAGTTGCCAGCAGCTCCCTGGTGCCGCACAACGACCCGACCCTGCTGTTTACCAACGCCGGGATGAACCAGTTCAAGGATGTTTTCCTTGGCCTCGACAAACGTAATTATTCGCGCGCGACCACCGCGCAGCGTTGCGTGCGTGCGGGTGGTAAGCACAACGATCTGGAAAACGTCGGCTACACCGCGCGCCACCACACCTTCTTCGAAATGCTGGGCAACTTCAGCTTCGGCGATTACTTCAAGCAGGATGCCATCAAATACGCATGGGAACTGCTGACCGGCGAAAACTGGTTTGCCCTGCCGAAAGAAAAACTGTGGGTTACTGTTTACGAGTCTGATGACGAAGCATTTGACATCTGGGCCAATGAAGTGGGCGTCCCGCGTGAGCGCATTATTCGCATCGGTGACAACAAAGGCGCGCCGTTTGCTTCCGATAACTTCTGGCAGATGGGCGACACCGGTCCGTGCGGCCCGTGCACCGAAATCTTTTTCGACCATGGCGACCATATCTGGGGCGGCCCTCCGGGAAGCCCGGAAGAAGACGGCGACCGTTACATTGAGATTTGGAATATCGTCTTCATGCAGTTCAACCGTCAGGCTGACGGTACCATGGAGCCGCTGCCTAAGCCGTCCGTCGATACCGGTATGGGTCTGGAACGTATTGCCGCGGTGCTGCAGCATGTTAACTCCAACTATGAAATCGATCTGTTCCGCGATCTGATTGCCAGCGTGGCGAAAGTGACTGGCGCGACCGACCTGAGCAACAAGTCGCTGCGCGTTATCGCCGACCATATTCGCTCCTGTGCGTTCCTGATTGCCGATGGCGTCATCCCGTCCAATGAAAACCGTGGCTATGTGCTGCGCCGCATTATTCGTCGCGCGATCCGTCACGGCAACATGCTGGGCGCGAAGGACACCTTCTTCTGGAAACTGGTTGCCCCGCTGATCGCTGTGATGGGCTCAGCGGGTGAAGATCTGAAGCAGCAGCAGGCTCAGGTTGAGCAGGTGCTGAAAACTGAAGAAGAGCAGTTTGCCCGCACGCTGGAGCGCGGTCTGGCGCTGCTGGATGAAGAGCTGGCCAAGCTGAAAGGCGACACTCTGGATGGCGAAACCGCTTTCCGTCTGTACGACACCTATGGCTTCCCGGTGGACCTGACCGCGGACGTGTGCCGCGAGCGCAATATCAAGGTTGACGAAGCGGGTTTTGAGGCCGCTATGGAAGAGCAGCGCCGCCGCGCACGCGAGTCCAGCGGTTTCGGCGCTGACTATAACGCGATGATCCGCGTTGACGGCGCCTCTGAATTTAAAGGCTACGATCATCTGGAACTGAATGGCAACGTCACTGCGCTGTTTGTCGACGGCAAAGCGGTGGATAGCGTTAGCGCGGGACAGGAAGCGGTGGTGATCCTCGACCAGACCCCGTTCTATGCGGAGTCCGGCGGTCAGGTAGGCGATAAAGGCGAACTGAAAGGCGCGGGCTTCTCCTTCACGGTCAGCGACACGCAGAAGTACGGCCAGGCCATTGGTCATATCGGTAAAGTCGCCAGCGGCTCCCTGAAAGTGGGTGACGCGGTGCAGGCCGATGTGGACGAGGCGCGCCGTCAGCGCATTCGTCTGAACCACTCCGCGACGCACCTGATGCACGCGGCGCTGCGCCAGGTGCTCGGCACCCATGTGGCGCAGAAAGGCTCGCTGGTCAACGATAAAGCGCTGCGTTTTGACTTCTCGCATTTCGAAGCGATGAAGCCGGAAGAAATTCGTGCAGTGGAAGATCTGGTCAACGCGCAGATCCGTCGTAACCTGGCTATCGAAACCAATATTATGGATATCGATGCTGCGCGGGCCTCCGGCGCCATGGCGCTGTTCGGTGAGAAATACGACGACCGCGTCCGCGTGCTGCAGATGGGAGACTTCTCCACCGAGCTGTGTGGCGGTACTCACGCGTCGCGTACGGGTGATATCGGCCTGTTCCGCATTACCTCTGAATCCGGTACCGCCGCTGGCGTGCGCCGTATTGAAGCGGTGACCGGGGAAGGGGCCATCGCCAGCCTGCATGCGGAAAGCGATCTGCTGGGCGATATTGCCCAACTACTGAAGGGCGATAGCCACAATCTCGGCGAGAAAGTTCGCGCCGCGCTGGAGCGTACCCGTCAGCTGGAAAAAGAGCTGCAGCAGCTGAAAGAGCAGGCTGCGGCGCAGGAGAGTGCAAACCTCTCCAGCAAAGCGGAAGAGATTAACGGCGTTAAGCTGCTGGTCAGCGAGCTGGCTGGCGTTGAGCCGAAGATGCTGCGTACTATGGTCGACGATCTGAAGAACCAGTTGGGTTCGACGGTTGTGGTGTTGGCTACGGTCGCAGACGGTAAGGTTTCTCTGATTGCCGGTGTGTCTAAGGATGTGACAGACCGCGTGAAAGCAGGGGAGCTGGTTGGTATGGTCGCTCAGCAGGTGGGCGGTAAAGGGGGCGGTCGTCCGGATATGGCGCAGGCCGGTGGTACCGATGCGTCTGCTCTCCCTGCAGCGTTAGCCAGTGTGAAAGGCTGGGTCAGCGCAAAACTGTAATAACTATAAACGCATGTACCCTAAATAATTCGGGTTGCAGGAAGGCGGCGACGCAGCGAATCCCCAGGCGCTTACTCAAGCAAGTGGCTGGGGAGAGCGGGGAAAGCCAACACATATGCAACTTGAAGTATGAGGGGGATAGGTGCCTAAGCCTCTGGTTACGGCACCTTGCGCAAGAGACACCGATAACGATAAAGTCGGGTTGAAATTGTGTATATCGGCTAAACTTAGGTTTAACAGAATGTGATGCCATGACTGCCTTATACCGCAAGGTATTTGTCATCGCTTACTTTTTGGCGTTATATGATGGATAATGCCGGGATACGAGAGACCCGACTCTTTTAATCTTTCAAGGAGCAAAGAATGCTGATTCTGACTCGTCGAGTTGGTGAGACCCTCATGATTGGAGATGAGGTCACTGTGACAGTTTTAGGGGTGAAGGGTAACCAGGTTCGTATTGGCGTAAACGCCCCTAAAGAAGTATCGGTTCACCGTGAAGAGATCTACCAGCGTATTCAGGCTGAAAAATCCCAGCAGTCCAGTTACTAAGGTTTCCGCGCCTCGCTGCTCAGTGAGGCGCATCCCTGTCTGCCCTTTTTCTCGCTTTTTCTGTTTTTACTCCCTGCGCAATATCGATTTTCATCAGCCGCGTCTGTGTTGTCCCTCTGGTGTTATGCCAGCGCCAGGGCTTATTTCCTGTTGATAAATTGCCCTTTTTGCCGTTTTTGCATGCGAATTGCGTGCGAAGTGTGCAAACGAAAAAAGGTCTCGAAAAAGTGTTTGACTTATAAGTACCAGAAAGTAATATGTGCGCCATCGCAGCGACGAAGAGCAGAAACAAGTTCTTCGAAGCACTCGAAAGAGGCGTGTTGTGTGGTGAGGTGGCCGAGAGGCTGAAGGCGCTCCCCTGCTAAGGGAGTATGCGGTCAAAAGCTGCATCCGGGGTTCGAATCCCCGCCTCACCGCCATTTTGCATCCGTAGCTCAGCTGGATAGAGTACTCGGCTACGAACCGAGCGGTCGGAGGTTCGAATCCTCCCGGATGCACCATCTTCTCTCTGTAAACAGAAAGAAGAACGCTGTGAAAACAGCGGCCCGCAGTGCGAGGCATAATCGAGTCACTCTACCGATTAGGCCATCATACTCAGTGTGGCATGTGTTAGTTGTGACACTGACGCGTAGTAAAGCAAGTTTTCCGATGCATCCGTAGCTCAGCTGGATAGAGTACTCGGCTACGAACCGAGCGGTCGGAGGTTCGAATCCTCCCGGATGCACCATTCTTTAATAAGAATGGCAAATCGCGAAATTTGATATCAGAATTACAGCAGTAATCCCGATGCATCCGTAGCTCAGCTGGATAGAGTACTCGGCTACGAACCGAGCGGTCGGAGGTTCGAATCCTCCCGGATGCACCATATTCTCCTTAGCAACAGCGACAAAGTTGTTTTATGGTCTGCGAAATCATCGCCAGCACCAGGGAGGATAACGTTGCGTAAGCAACGGCCCGTAGGGCGAGGCGCAGCCGAGTAATCCTCCCGGATGCACCATATTCTCCTTAGTAACAGCAACATTGTTGTTATCTGGTTTACGAAACCATCGTAAGTGCCAGGAGAGTAACCCCGCAGTAAAATAGCTTTCCCGATGCATCCGTAGCTCAGCTGGATAGAGTACTCGGCTACGAACCGAGCGGTCGGAGGTTCGAATCCTCCCGGATGCACCATATTCTCCTTAATAACAGCGACAATGTTGTTTTATGGTCTGCGAAATCATCGCCAGCACCAGGGAGGATAACGTTGCGTAAGCAACGGCCCGAAGGGCGAGGCGTAGCCGAGTCATCCTCCCGGATGCACCACATTCTCCTCAGTAACAATGACGATGTTGTTGCATAGGCTGCGAAATTATCGCAGCACCCGTTCTTAATGCATAATCTTCACTCTTCTCTCACTATCCCGATTACCTCGTTTTCCATTACTGGTTTCATCCTGACTTTTTTATTGGCAAGCCGCGCTTTCCACTATAATTTATCCTTGTATATCAGCGTTATCAGGCTGAGATAAATGCAAGGAGAGAAATCCATGAAATGGTTCAAAGCAATACCTGCTTTTTGCGCGACGCTGCTGGTGACGACTGCCCTCGCTGGCTGTGCGGGATCGGCGACAAAGGAGAGTACGGGCGGCTATATTGACGATACCGTGGTGACCACCAAGGTGAAAACGGCGCTCTTTAACGATAAAGACATCAAGTCTTCAGAAATTAGCGTCCAGACCTTTAAAGGTCGCGTGCAGCTGAGCGGGTTTGTTTCCTCCGCGGAAAGCGCTAAACGAGCCGTAGAAGTCACCCGCCGGGTGCAGGGCGTGAGAATGGTCGAGAACGATCTGCGTATTAAATAAGGTTGGTTATCCGGCCTTATGTTTGAAGGCGCCTGAGGGCGCCTTTGTCGTCTGCGCCGCTGGCCGCGACAACGGCGGGCTTTTGCGTTACAGTAATCATTCCCAAACCGGTTGGTGAGAAGACAATGTACGAAGGTTACGCAGGACTGATCTTTGATATGGATGGCACCATTCTCGATACCGAGCCGACCCATCGGCAGGCATGGAACGAGGTGTTGGGCCGCTACGGTATGCGTTTCGACGAACAGGCGATGGTCGCGCTCAATGGCTCACCAACCTGGCGAATTGCCCAGGCGATTATCGAACTCAACCAGGCCGATCTCGATCCACATCGTCTGGCGCAGGAAAAAACTCAGGCGGTCAAAGCGATGCTGCTGGACAGCGTACGCCCGTTGCCGCTGATTGAGGTAGTCAAGGCCTGGCATGGACGTCGCCCGATGTCGGTGGGAACCGGCAGCGAGAGCGCCGTCGCCGAAGCGCTGCTGGCGCACCTGGGGCTGCGTCATTACTTCTCCGCGGTGGTGGCGGCCGATCATGTGGTCAACCATAAACCCGCACCCGATACCTTCCTGCTGTGTGCCGAGCGCATGGGCGTCGCGCCGGAAAAATGCGTGGTCTTCGAAGATGCCGACTTTGGTCTGCAGGCGGCGAAGCGCGCGGGAATGGATGCTGTTGACGTGCGTTTGCTGTGAGCGACGCGCTGTCACTTACCTCTCTGTTTGCCAGTAGCTTTTTAAGTGCCACGCTGCTTCCCGGCAATTCGGAGGTTGTGCTGGTGGCTATGCTACTGACAGGGGTTAGTCATCCATGGTGGTTAGTATTAATAGCAACAATCGGCAATAGCCTTGGAGGGGTAACTAACGTTATTCTGGGGCGCTTGTTTCCGCTGCGCAAAACCTCGCGCTGGCAGGAGCGGGCGGCCGGCTGGCTTAAGCGCTACGGCGCGGTCACGCTCTTATTGAGCTGGGCGCCGGTTGTCGGCGATTTACTGTGTTTGCTGGCGGGATGGATGCGCATTTCCTGGGGACCGGTACTCTTTTTCTTATGCCTTGGTAAGGCGCTGCGCTATATCGCTATTGCGGCAGCAACGCTTCAGGGCATGACGTGGTGGCACTAATTGGACTGACAGTTCATCCATTACAATTATGCTTATTCAAACGATTTCGACAGGCGGGAGGTCAAATTGATCCCGGACGTATCACAGGCGCTGGCCTGGCTGGAAAAACATCCGCAGGCTCTGCAGGGTATTCAACGTGGTCTGGAGCGGGAGACGCTGCGTGTGAACGCAGACGGCACCCTTGCCACGACCGGTCACCCTCTGGCGTTAGGCTCAGCGCTGACGCATAAATGGATTACCACCGATTTTGCCGAAGCTTTACTCGAGTTCATTACGCCGGTAGATGGCGATATTGAGCATATGCTGACCTTTTTGCGCGATATCCACCGCTATACGGCGCGTCAGCTGGGCGACGAGCGGATGTGGCCGCTAAGTATGCCATGCTATATCGCTCCCGGTCAGGATATTGAACTGGCGCAGTACGGCACCTCTAACGTGGGGCGCCTGAAAACGCTATATCGCGAGGGGCTGAAGAACCGCTATGGCGCGCTGATGCAGACTATCTCCGGCGTGCACTATAACTTCTCCCTGCCGATGGCCTTCTGGCAGGCAAAATGTGGTGTGGAAGATGCCGAGAGTGGTAAAGAGGCCATTTCGGCGGGCTATTTCCGCTCAATTCGTAACTACTATCGCTTTGGCTGGGTGATCCCCTATCTGTTTGGCGCTTCGCCGGCGATTTGCTCCTCGTTCCTGCAAGGCAAACCGACGACGCTGCCTTTTGAGGAGACGGGCAACGGCATGTACTACCTGCCGTATGCCACCTCGCTGCGTCTCAGCGACCTCGGTTATACCAATAAGTCGCAAAGCAATCTCGGAATTACGTTTAACGATCTGCACGAGTATGTGGCAGGATTGAAGCGGGCGATTAAAACACCGTCGGAAGAGTACGCCAAAATCGGGCTGGAGAAAGACGGCAAGTATCTGCAGATCAACAGCAACATTCTGCAGATTGAAAATGAACTCTATGCGCCGATCCGTCCGAAACGCGTTACCCGTCGGGGCGAAACCCCGTCCGATGCGCTGCTGCGCGGCGGTATTGAGTATATCGAAGTGCGTTCGCTGGATATCAACCCGTTCTCGCCGATCGGTGTTGACGCCCAGCAGGTACGTTTCCTCGATCTGTTTATGGTCTGGTGCGCGTTGGCCGACGCGCCGGAGATGAGCAGCGATGAGCTGCTGTGTACACGCACCAACTGGAATCGGGTGATTCTGGAAGGGCGTAAGCCGGGCTTAACGCTGGGCATCGGTTGCGAAAGCGCGCAGTTCCCGCTGGCTCAGGTGGGGAAAGATCTGTTCCGCGATTTACGCCGCGTGGCGCAGACCCTTGACAGTATCCACGGTGGCCAGGCATATCAGCAGGTCTGCGACGAGCTGCTGGCCTGCTTTGACGATCCGGAATTAACCTTCTCAGCCCGCATTCTGCGTTCTATGATTGAAGAAGGGATTGGCGGTACCGGCCGTGCGTTGGCCGATCGCTACCGGACGCAGCTGCGCGAAGAGCCGCTGGAGATCCTGAGCGAAGAAGATTTCATCGCCGAGCGCGACGCGTCGGTGGCGCGGCAGAAGAAAGTGGAAGCCGAAGACAGCGAGCCGTTTGAGGCGCTGCTGGCGCGACACGCGTAGCGTATTGACGATACAAAAGAAAAAGGCCACATCACTGTGGCCAAACTTTCATCTCTGATTCAGGGATGATGATGATAATAAATGCGCGTCTTTCATATACTGAGACTCGCGGTTGAACAAAGAGTTCATTTTATTTTAAAAAAATTCACTCGCGGAGGTGAAGAATGCCGTTGTTAGATAGTTTCACAGTCGACCATACCCGAATGGAAGCCCCGGCGGTGCGTGTCGCGAAGAAAATGAACACGCCGCATGGCGATGAAATCACTGTTTTCGATCTGCGCTTCTGCGTGCCGAACCAGGAAGTGATGCCGGAGCGCGGTATCCACACCCTGGAGCATCTGTTCGCGGGCTTTATGCGCGATCATCTGAACGGGAATGGCGTGGAAATTATCGACATTTCGCCAATGGGCTGCCGTACCGGCTTCTATATGAGCCTGATTGGTACGCCGGACGAGCAGCGCGTCGCTGACGCCTGGAAAGCGGCGATGGCCGATGTGCTGAAGGTGAAAGATCAAAATCAGATCCCGGAGCTGAACGTCTACCAGTGCGGAACCTACACCATGCACTCGCTGGAAGAGGCCCAGGACATCGCGCGTCATATCATTGAGCGCGATGTGCGTATCAACAGCAACGACGAACTGGCGTTGCCGAAAGAAAAACTGCAGGAACTGCACATCTAGTGCTTCTGCCATGGCCCGACGCCTGTCGCCGGGCTGCTCTCCTGACGCCGCGATGACGACGACGCTTTCCTTTTCCTTTCAGCACCGCCCGCTGGTGCCCTTTGCTCATGATTACGCGCACGGTGACCAGGAAGACTGGCATCAGCATGACTGCGCCCAGCTGCTGCATATTTTAAGCGGCGTGGTGCGGGTCGCGACACCGGCAGGTTACTGGGTGGTGCCACCCGGGCGCGGCGTCTGGCTGCCGGCGGAAACCCCGCACGCGTTGCGCATGACCGGCAACGTGGCGGCGCGCACCCTGTTTATCGATCCGCTGGCGCGTGCCGATCTTCCGGCAGGCTGCCAGATCGTACAGATCACGCCGCTGCTGCGGGAACTGATCGTCTCATCCCTGGGACTGGCGGAGCGCTATGCTCCCGCCAGCCGTGACGAACGGATTTATGAGCTGATCCTCGATGAGATCCGCGGGATGCCGATCCTGCCGTTTGGCCTGCCGGAGCCGCAAAGTGACACGCTGCGTCGGCTGTGCCAGCAGGTACGCGAGGCGCCGGGCGAAGCCTGGAGCAGCGGCCAGGCGGCAAAGTTATGCAGCATGAGCGAGCGAACGCTTAACCGCCATTTTCAACAGCAGACTAGCCTGACGTGGCGCGAGTGGGTGCGCCGGGCGAAGCTAATGGAAGCGCTGGTGCGCCTGGCGCAGGGCCATTCCGTGCTGCGAGTGGCCCTGGAGCTGGGCTACGGCAGCCACAGCGCCTTCAGCGCCATGTTTCGTCGGGTGATGGGCGTTGCTCCCAGCGACTATTTTCGTCCACCGGCCTGATCGGCGACGCTGAGCGCATTGCACAATGCCTGCAGCGAAGCGCGCGCCACGTCATTATCAATACCTACCCCCCAGTAGCTTTCACCTTGCGGAAAAACGCAGCGGATATAGGCGACCGACCGGCTGTCGCTGCGTGCGCCAAGGGTATGCTCATGGTAGTCCTTGATCATAAACGGCTGTCTGAGCAGCGCGCTGAGCCCGCTGGCGGCAGCGGACAGCAGGCCGTTGCCCTGGCCCTGCAGGCGTCGGGTTTCGCCGTGGTGTCGCAGCGTCGCCTGCAGGGAAAGCTGACCATCCTGCTGGCTGGCGCTCTGATAATCGAGCAGCGTCAGCGCAGGCTGCGCCAGCAGGCCGTAGCGTGTGCGAAACAGCTGCCACAGCGCGTGGTGGGTCATCTCTTTGCCGTCGCTATCGGTAGCCTGCTGAACATGCTGGCTGAAGTCCTGCTGCAGCCCGCGGGGCAGTTTCAGGCCATGATTTTGTTCGATAAGCCAGGCGCTGCCGCTTTTTCCCGACTGGCTGTTGACGCGGATCACCGCCTCATAGCTACAGCCAATATCCTGTGGGTCAATCGGCAGGTAGGGCATCTGCCACGGATCGCCTGGCTGACGGGCATCAAACCCTTTTTTGATTGCATCCTGATGGGAGCCGGAGAAGGCGGTATAAGCCAGACTTCCCGCCCACGGGTGGCGCGGGTGAACGGGGATCTGGTTGCAGTTTTCCACCACCTCCACCACCCGGTTCATCTGCTCGAAGCGAAGCTCAGGGTCGATGCCCTGGCTGTAGAGGTTCATGGCCAGCGTGACCAGGCAGACGTTGCCGGTGCGTTCGCCATTGCCAAACAGGCAGCCTTCCACCCGATCGGCGCCAGCCATGACTGCCAGCTCGGCGCTGGCGACGCCGGTCCCGCGGTCGTTATGCGGGTGCACGCTGATGCAGACCTCGCCGCGGCGGGAGAAGTGGCGGCAAAAATACTCGATCTGATCGGCATAGACGTTGGGGGTGCTCACTTCCACCGTCGCCGGCAGATTGACGATCATCGGCCGTTCGGCGCAGGGCTGCCAGACATCCGCCACCGCCTCGCAAATTTCAAGCGCAAACTCGGGCTCGGTGAAGCAGAAGGTCTCTGGTGAATATTCGTATTGCCAGCGGGTCTCCGGCTGCTGTTCGCACTGCTGGCGGATAAGCCGGGTGGCGCGGGTCGCGAGGGCGATCACTTCGGCTTTATCCATGCCGAAGACCAGCTCGCGAAATAGCGGCGCGGTGGCATTGTAGAGGTGGACGGTGGCCTGACGGGCGCCGCGCAGCGCCTCAAAGGTGCGTAGGATCAGCGGATCCCGCGCCTGGGTCAGCACCTGGATGGTGACATCTTCCGGAATGCGCTGCTCGTCGATCAGCTGGCGGACAAAGTTGAAATCAGTTTGCGAAGCGGAAGGGAAGGCGACCTCAATTTCTTTAAAGCCGCACTCCAGCAGCAGATCCCAGAACTGCAGTTTGCGGGCGCTGTCCATGGGCTCGGCCAACGCCTGGTTGCCGTCGCGCAGGTCGGTCGACAGCCAGCGCGGGGCACGACTGATCTGCCGGTCGGGCCAGCGGCGGTCGGGCAGGGCAATCGGCGGATAGGGGCGGTATTTTTCAGCAGGATGGCTCAGCATAGTCTTCTCCTTATTGGTCAGCCTTTATCCTGCCCGAGCGCAGGGTGACGGGCTTTCGCAAACGAGACAGAAACTAGCGAGAACTGGACAACCTGACGCCGTAAAAAAGGGACCCGCAGGTCCCTTTATGTGAGGCTTAGTGCGCGCCGCCACCGCCGCCGCCGGCGCTGAACGGTGGTCTGGCGAACCACACCAGTCCCAACAGCAGGATGAAAATGGCCGCAGAAATCCAGAAGATTTCGTTGGCGGAGATAATCAGCCCCTGGTTGGTTATCTGCTGTGCTATCCAGCCGGACGCCTGCTGCTGCGTCATTCCCATGCCCTGCAGCTGATCGTAAATCTGCTGCGCGTTGGGGTTAAAGGGGGTCACCGATTCGGTAAGCTGCGCATGGTGCAGCGCCTCGCGGTTGGTCCACAGGGTGGTGGTGATGGAGGTCCCGATGGAGCCGGCAAGGGTACGGGTGAAGTTCGACAAGCTCGACGCCGCCGCCAGCCGCTCCGGCGGCAGGCCGGAGAGGGTGATGGTGGTCAACGGCATGAAGAAGCAGGCCACCGCGAAGCCCTGGATAAACTGCGGCCACGCCGAGGCGCCAAAGTCCATCCCCGGTTCGAAGGTCCAGGCGCGCCAGTAGAAGCAGACCGCGTACATGATAAAGCTGAAGGTGACCAGCCGCCGCATATCGAGCTTATGCGCGAAGCGGCCAATAATGGGCGACAGAATGACCGGGATCACCCCCACCGGCGCCGAAGCCAGACCGGCCCAGGTTGCGGTGTAGCCGTAAACCTCCTGCAACAGCTGCGGCAACAGCACGATGGCGCCGAAGTAGAGCATATAGGCCAGACTGATACAGAGGCAGCCGATGGTGAAGTTGCGCGACTTAAATAGCGACAGATCGACAATCGGGTTATCGTCGGTCAACTCCCAGACAATCAGGAAGCTTATCGCCACCACCGCCACGATGGTCAGAATGATAATCTCATTGGAGGAGAACCAGTCGAGCTCTTTGCCGCGGTCGAGCATCACCTGCAGGCTACCGATACCGATGATCAGCAGCGCCAGACCGACGCCGTCGATTCGCCGCTGTTCGGTTTTGGTTTCCCGGTTGCGCAGGGTTTGCAGGGTCATCAGCACCACCGCCACGCCAATGGGCACGTTGATAAAGAAGATCCATCCCCAGTGGTAGTTATCACTGATATAGCCGCCGAGGATCGGGCCGCAGATGGGGGCGACGATCACCGTCATCGACCACAACGCCAGGGCGATAGAGCGCTTCGCCGGCGGGTAGTTGCTGAGGAGCAAACTTTGCGACAGCGGGATCAGCGGCCCGGCGACAATCCCCTGAATGACGCGGAAGAAGATCAGCATCGTCAGACTGTTGGAGACGCCGCATGCCCAGGAGGCAATGGCGAACGCAGTGGTTGACCACAGGAACAGCTTCACCTCGCCGACGCGCTTGGCCAGCCAGCCGGTGATCGGGATGGAGATGGCGTTAGCAACCCCGAACGAGGTGATGACCCAGGTCCCCTGGCTCAGCGAAGAGCCAAGGTTGCCAGCAATGGTTGGGATCGCCACGTTGGCGATAGTGGAATCCAGCACCTGCATGAACGTCGCGAGCGACAGCGCAATGGTCATAATGACCAGCTGCGCGCCTTCCAGCGGTTTTTGCTGTTGCATTACACTCACCCCGAATTATCCGGCGTTGGCCTGAATGATCTCGTCTATCAGTTTATTAACCGGATCGAGAGCGATTTCGCGGGCATTGCTCTCGTAAACCGGGGAGCTCCGCACCTGGCTGGCCAGCATTTCACCATCGCGATCGGTGGTGTTGACTTCCACCAGCGTCGAGAGGCCGATGCGCAGCGGGTGCTCCGCCAGTTGTTTTTCATCCAGCTCGATACGAACCGGCAGACGCTGTACCACTTTGATCCAGTTGCCGGTGGCATTCTGCGCCGGCAGCAGGGAGAAGGCGCTGCCGGTGCCCATATCCAGACCAACCACTTTGCCGGTGTATTTCACGTCATCGCCATAGATGTCGCTGATCACGGTGGCCGGCTGGCCGATACGCATATGCGCCAGCTGCGTCTCTTTAAAGTTAGCGTCGATCCACAAGTTGGTCGCCGGGACCACCGCCATCAGCGGCGTGGTGGTGCCGATCTGCGCGCCAGGCTGTACCGAGCGACGGGAAACGTAGCCGCTAATCGGGCTGACGATCTGCGTACGCTGCAGGGCCAGCCAGGCGTTACGCACTTCAGTGGCCGCCTGGAGCACCGCCGGTTGCTGTTCCAGCCTGGTGCCCAGCACGATCGCCTGGTTGGCGTTGTACTGCTGGATTGCCACGTCGAGTTCGGCCTGCGCGCTGGCGACGGTATCGCGGGCGTGCTGCAGCTCTTCGCGGCCGATGAGGTTCGCCGCGCCCAGCGGGATACGACGGTTCAGGTCAGCCTGCGCCTGGGCGAGGGCGGTTTTTTTGACGTCAATATTCGCCTGCAGCTGCTTGCTGTTGATCATCTGCTGGCGGGTCTGACGGACGCTGGCGGCCAGCTGTGTTTTGGCTTTCTCGAACGCCTGCTGAGCATCGGTCCGATCGAGGGTCACCAGCGGATCGCCTTTCTGCACGAAGTCCGTATTGTCTGCCCAGACTTTGGTCACGCTGCCCGAGACCTGGGCCATAATTTGTACCTGGTTCCCTGCCACATAGGCATCGTCGGTCTCTTCGTAGTGACGCAGTACCAGAAACCAGTAAATCCCATATGCCACGGCAATAATAATAAAGAGCAATGTCAGCAACAGAAGGGCGCCTTTACGCTTCCCTTTTTTGCTGCCTGGTTGCTGCGGGGTTTGGCTCTCCGCATTTGCGCTCATGTTATTCTCCACCATCTTATTATTTCACATCGGCTGAGCCGACCTGTTTATCAGAAAGGCCAGCAGAGATCTGCTGGCCTGGCTGTTTTCCTTGCAACGTAAAAATGGGCTGAGCGATGCCGCCCTTAGCGTAGAGAGTCCGCCAGCACGCCTTCTTCTTCCATCTGGTCAAGGCGGCTCAGGAGTTTGCGGGTGATATGTTCGAGCTGATCTTTTTCGCTGGTGCTGAGTGAAGACCACAGCTGATGCAGACAGTTATGCTGCGGTGGCAGGACTTCACGCAAAAACTGATGGCCCTTTTCGGTCAGCTGCAGATGCAGACAGCGGCGATCGTTATCGCTCTCGCGGCGTTCAATCCAGCCGCGTTTTTCCAGTTCATCAGCGATACGAGTGGCGTTGGTACGTGATGAGCCCAGCGCGCAGCTCAGCTCGGACGGCTGGATGCTGTGGTTTTCCTGCGACTCCAGCGTAATCAGCGCCATAAATAATGTCTCGTTAATTCCCTGCGCTTTGAGCATTTTATTGCGATTTTCCAGCAGCTTACCTTGCATGTGCATGCAAAGACGAGTTAACAGGATCTCCTGAAACGGGAAATCTTCATGGCGGCTGGCGCGGAATTTGAGCATTTGCTCAATGGGAGTAAACGAACTATCCATTTGGGTATGACCTCATTAATTACAGCCGATATAATAACTATTGTGACAAATAAATCAAATGAATTATTGACTAAAACTGATACGTAAAGCTTAGAGCCCGCTGGCGATTTTCCAGGCCAGACCATAGGCAAACGCCGACAGCAGAGTCGGAACAATAATGCTGCGGGTTTTCCAGAAGGCGCCCCCCAGCACCAAAAAGCCGATCAGCGTCGGCACCAGGCGGTGGGCGTCGGCGAGGATCTCCGGTACGCTGGAGACAACCAGCAGCGCGCAAATCGAGGCGATGCCGATAGTGTCGAGTAACACGCTGACCGGGCCGCGGCGGGCAGGACGGGCATGGCCCGCGCGCAGACGCAGGGGAAGATAGCGAAACAGATAGTTGACGCCGCCGACAATCATTCCAAGCAGTAGGACCTCACTGTTCATCCGGCATCCCCTTGAGCATGGCCTGGACCAGCGCCGTCAGACACCCGCAGACAATTCCGGCGAGGATCGCCGCCGGAATGGAAAATAAGAGAATACCGCCCAGCGCGCCTGCCAGCGCCGCCGTGACGCAGAGCGACTGCTGACGCTGGAAAGAGGCCAGCAGGAAGCTCATAAACAGCGCCGGCAGCATAAAACCGAGGGCGGCTTCTATCGCGGGATAATCCACCAGCAGGCCATTGCCGGACCAGGCGCCAGCCAGCGTGCCGCATACCCACGACGCCCACGAGGTAAACGCGAGACCGAGCATCCAGTTTTCGCTCCAGCGACGGTTGTCGCGAACCAGCCTGGCGGTGGCGGCGGCGAAAACCTCATCGGTCAGGCCGAAGGCCCAGAGGGCGGTTTTCTTTTTGTTCAGCGCGGTATGGATGCGGCTGCGCAGCGAGGGGCCATACAGCACGTGGCGGACATCCATCGCCATCACCGTCAGGGCCGCGACCCACAGTGAACTGCCGGCGGCCAGCATGGCGGTGATCACAAACTGGCTGGCGCCGGCGTAAATAATGCAGGAGAAAAACAGGCTTTCCAGCGGGGTAAATCCCAACCGGGTAGCGTTCAATCCGAAGGCGAATGCCACCGGCAGGTAGCTGATGACGATGGGGAGGCTGTCTTTGATGCCTTCGCCGATCGTGGCGACACGTTCAGGTAAGGCACAGGTTAAGGGCGCGGGGTTTTCCATATGAATAACTTATCGCTGGATCCATGTGAAGGTGGCAATTTGATCGATGTATCCACCTTAACAGAGGGCGACGCGCCTTTACACTATGGAAATTCCTGGAATCCGCTTTTCCATGACCCTGGCGATGAGAAAGGGGGCAAGGGGGCGGATAAGGCGCAGAGCCTTATCCGTGAGCGGGTTTACTGCTGTGCGGCGAGCGCGGTTTTCACCCAGCTGTCGAACAGCGGCTGGTGGGCTTTGATCCAGCCGTCAACATGACCATTGATGTCGGCTTCGGAAGCATGGCCTTCGTGCATCATCGCATTCTCGGCGTTGATGTCGGCGATCGGCAGCTTCATGACGCTAAACAAGGTGGCGGCGGCCGGATTTTTCTCCGCCCATGCCTTGTTGGCGACAATATGCATGGTGTTCACCGGGAAGCCATAGTTGGCGCCGTTGGCCAGTTTGGTGTCGATATTTTTCTGCTCGCCTGGCAGGGAGGAGAACGGTACCTGCAGCCAGACGACGTCTTTGCCAGGCTTCAGCACGTCGCTGACCCAGTACGGCGTCCAGGTATAGTAGAGCACCGGTTTACCTTCTTTATAGCGGGCGATGGTGTCGGCCATCATCGCCGCGTAGTTGCCCTGGTTATGGGTGACGGTGTTGCTCAGGCCATAGGCGTCAATCTGATGGTTAATTACCGCTTCGCAGCCCCAGCCTGGGGTGCAGCCGGTGAGATCCGCTTTACCGTCGTTGTTGGTATCAAACAGTTTGGCGATCTGCGGATCTTTGAGCTGATCGATGGAGGTGATGTGGTACTGCTCAGCGGTTTTTTTGTCGATCAAATAGCCCTGGGCGGCGCCTGAGACGTACACTCCTTTGCGATAGAATTTGTTATCACCGCCCGCCGCTGCGTACATGTCATCGTGCAGGGGCTGCCAGTTAGTGGCGATAAAGGTGGTATCCCCGGCGGCAATCGACGTATAGGCGACGTTATAGTCTACTTCGCTGGGCTTCTCGACGGTGTAGCCCAGCTTCTCCAGCGCGCGACTGACCAGCAAGGTCTGGAATGTTTCTTCCGAAATGGTGCTCTGGGCGGGCTTCACGGTAATCCCTTTGCCCGGCAGGTCGGCGGCGAAGGCGCTGGTGGCGAGCAGGGTGGCAAAGGCGGCGGTGGCCATCATCGTGCTATGTCGCATGGTGGTTCCTTTTTTTGTTTAACGGGAAGGGCCGCTCCCGGGCATCGGCTGCTGTCGGGGAGCGGCGCTGTATCGGCTTATCGACAGAAAGGACGAGTGATAAGCCCCAGCGGGCCGGTGGTGTACCAGCGGCGGTTGCCGCGACTGCGGGCGTCGCGGCCGACGGCCTGAGTGAGGCGGTCAAGGATAATCGCCAGGATCACAATCCCCACCCCGCCGACGGTGGCCAGACCCATATCGAGGCGGCCAATGCCGCGCAGTACCATCTGGCCGAGACCGCCGACGGCGATCATCGAGGCGATCACTACCATCGACAGGGCCAGCATCAGGGTCTGGTTAACCCCGGCCATAATGGTGGGCATCGCCAGCGGCAGCTGAACTTTAAACAGCAGCTGGCGCGGGCTGGCGCCAAACGAGCGCGACGCTTCGATCAGATCCGCCGGTACCTGGTTTATCCCGAGGATGGTCAGACGGACGATCGGCGGCAGGGCGAAGATAATCGTCACCACTACGCCGGGCACGTTGCCGATGCCGAACAGCATCACGATCGGCACCAGGTAGACGAAGGCCGGTGTGGTCTGCATGGCATCCAGCAGCGGGCGGATAATTTTCGCCGCCCGCGGACTGCGCGCCAGCCAGATCCCCAGCGGCAGGCCGATGATCATGCAGAACAGCAGGGCAGTGAGGACCAGCGCCAGGGTGACCATCGCCTGCGACCACGCGCCGATGGCGCCGATGGCAATCAGCGATACCAGGGTGGCGACCCCCATGCCGAGGCTGGAGATCTGCCAGGCGATCAGCGCGAAGACGATAATCGCCACTGGCGCCGGCATCCCCAACAGCAGCTGCTGGAAGGCGCTGAGGATGTAGTCGATCGGCACGCGGATCCCCTGGAACAGCGGACGGAAGTGCAGCACGATCCAGTCAATGGCGTGGGTGACCCAGCTGTCGAGTGGGATCAGGGTTTTGTGGAACGGGTCCATGATATTGAATTGTTCCGGCTGCGGCGCCGGGGCGCTGTGCAGCCAGTCGGCGCCGCCGCCATTGGCCGGTGCGGCATTCGAGGCGCCACCCCAGGCGTCGGCAGCCTGCGCGGCGCTGTCGGTTGCCGGGGCGCTGTCCCACGGATTAGTTTGATCAGCCATGATTCACCCCCTCGCGATCTAAAGCCTGGAGCAACATTCGTTTGGAAATGATGCCAATGTATTGTTGTTCTTCATCCACTACCGGGACGGCGCACGGGGCCTGACCGACGTGGGAGAGCAGATCGCTGAGCGGCGTTTGCGCCTCTACCGCCAGCGGGGCGTCAATCAACGCCGCCTCGATCCCCTGGCCGGCGCTGAGGGCTGTTTTCAGAGAATCAATTGAGACAATCCCGACAAAGCGATTCCCGCGCTCGATGACATAGCCATATTCCCGGTCTTCATCCTGTAATAATTTCAGCGCGGAGCGGGGGCCAAAACCAGGCGTTTTACGAATCAGGCCGACCGGGCTACGGCGGGCAATATCTTTCGCGCTGAAGACCTGGCTAATATCCACACCGCGGAAGAAGGTGCGGACATAATCATTGGCCGGATTATTTAATATTTCATCCGGAGTGCCGACCTGAACCACTTCGCCATTTTGCATAATAGCGATGCGATCGCCAATGCGCATGGCTTCATCAAGGTCATGGGAAATAAAAACGATAGTCCGTTGATGCTTAGCCTGTAATTTGATGAGCTCATCCTGCATTTCGGTGCGAATGAGCGGATCGAGCGCGGAGAAGGCTTCATCCATCAGCAGAATATCGGGATTAATTGCCAGGGCACGGGCTAAACCGACGCGCTGACGCATCCCGCCGGAGAGCTCATCCGGCCAGGCGTGAGCATAATTCTCCAGCCCCACCTGACGCAGCGCCTCCCGCGCTTTTTGCTCTCGTTCGGCGGCCGGAACGCCGGCCAGCGCCATGCCAAACGCCGTGTTGTCCAGCACGCTCATGTGCGGCATCAGTGCAAAGGACTGAAAAACCATCGCAATTTTCTTGCGGCGCACCTCGCGTAGCTCGGCATCCGACATTTTGGCGATATCGACCCCGTCAATCAGCACCTGGCCGCGGGTGGGTTCAATCAGGCGATTGAGAAGGCGAACCATGGTGGATTTCCCCGAGCCGGAGAGCCCCATGATGACGAATATCTCGCCTTCTTCAATGGCCAGACTGGCGTCTTTGACGCCAAGCGACAGCCCCGTTTTTTCCAGTATTTGCGCTTTGTTGAGTCCTTTCTCAATATATTTGAAAGCCCGGTGGGGGTGCTCGCCAAATATCTTATAAAGATTTTTAATTTCTAATTTAATTGCCATGCAATAGAGAAGTTCCTGTTATTTGTTTATTGCGATATGATACCCGATGGTGATTATGATCTTTTTACACCCTAACATACTCAGATTCTGTGACAACCCTCAATGGCAAACTCTCGGCAAAATGGGAAGACGGGATTTACGGTTCAGCCCCCGTGATATAAGGGCTGAGAGGCAATTTATTGCGGGTGATATTTTTTGATTATCTTTGGATAATTCGTCTGGAATGGCATGGTTTTCTGCTAAATATGACGCAGTGATGACAGTTAAGCTATGGAGGGAATATTTGGCAGAGAAAGCGTTATTCTGAGAAATAGAAAACCAGGAATTCGTCCGTGATATTCCTGGTGAAAGTAGGGTTAAAAGTCCCAGTCGTCGTCGGCGGTTTCTTCCGTTTTACCTATCACATAAGAGGAGCCTGAGCCGGAGAAAAAGTCGTGGTTTTCATCGGCGTTGGGTGACAGCGCCGCGAGGATCGCCGGGTTAACCGCTGCCATCTCCGCGGGAAACAGCGCCTCGTAGCCGAGGTTCATCAGCGCTTTGTTGGCGTTGTAGCACAGGAAAGCGCTGACGTCGTCGAACCAGCCGCTCTCGCCGTACAGCTCCCGGCTGTAGGCCAGTTCGTTGTCGTAAAGATCCATCAGCAGATCGAGGGCGAAATTTTTCAATTCTTCGCGCTTGCCGGGGCTGACGATCTCCAGTCCTTTCTGATACTTGTAGCCGATGTAATAGCCATGTACCGCTTCATCGCGAATGATAAGACGGATCAGATCCGCGGTATTGGTCAATTTTCCACGGCTGGAAAAGTGCATTGGTAGCCAGAAGCCGGAGTAGAAGAGAAAGGATTCGAGGAACACACTGGCGATTTTTTTCTTCAGCGGCTCGTCGGCCTGATAGTAGCCCAGCATCAGCTGTGCCTTGCGCTGCAGGGGGGCGCAGCTTTCGCTCCAGGCGAAGGCGGCATCCACCTCCTTGCTGTGGCACAGCGTGGAAAAGATGGAGCTGTAAGAGCGGGCATGAACCGCTTCCATAAAGCTGATGTTCGACAGCACCGCCTCCTCATGCGGGGTTAGGGCATCCGCCATCAGCGCCGGCGCGCCGACGGTGTTCTGAATGGTATCGAGCAGCGTCAGCCCGGTAAAGACGCGAATGGTCAACTGCTGCTCCGCCGCGCTGAGGGTTTGCCAGGCGGGAATGTCGTTCGACAGCGGCACTTTCTCCGGCAGCCAGAAGTTGCTGGTGAGACGATTCCAGACCTCAAGATCTTTGTCGTCATCAATGCGGTTCCAGTTGATAGCGCTGATGCGCGTTAAATGAGTCATCCTGTTCTCCTTACAGCGCGCAGGACACGCAGCCTTCAATTTCAGTGCCTTCCAGCGCCAGCTGGCGCAGACGGATGTAGTAGAGCGTCTTGATGCCTTTCTTCCAGGCGTAGATTTGCGCTTTATTGATATCGCGGGTGGTGGCGGTATCGGGGAAGAACAGGGTCAGCGACAGCCCCTGGTCGACGTGGCGCGTCGCCTCGGCGTAGGTGTCAATGATCTTCTCCGGCCCTATCTCGTACGCATCCTGGTAGAGTGCCAGATTGTCGTTATGCATAAACGGCGCGGGGTAGTATACCCGCCCGGTTTTCCCCTCTTTGCGGATCTCAATCTTCGAGACGATCGGATGAATGCTGGAGGTAGCATGGTTGATGTACGAGATCGACCCGGTGGGCGGCACCGCCTGCAGATAGCGGTTATAGATGCCATAGCGCATGACATCGTCGCGCAGCTGGCGCCAGCTTTCCCGGTCGGGAAGAGGGATGCCGGCGCGGGCGAACAGCGCGCGCACGCGTTCGGTTTTCGGCTGCCACTCCTCCTGCAGATATTTGTCGAAGTACGCCCCGCTGGCGTAGCGTGACTGTTCGAAGCCAGCGAAGCGCTGGCCGCGCTCGCGGGCCAGCAGCATCGAGGTGTGCAGGGCATGCCAGGTCACGGTGTAAAAATAGATATTGGTGAAGTCCAGCCCCTCCGGACTGCCGTAGGCAATGCCTTCCCGCGCCAGGTAGCCGTGAAGATTCATCTGCCCCAGGCCGATGGCGTGGGAGGCCGCATTGCCGGCCGCCACCGAGGGAACCGACTGTATGTCGCTCATATCGGACACCGCGGTCAGGGCGCGCACCGCGGTGGTGATAGTGCGGGCAAAGTCCGGCGAGTCCATGGTATGGGCAATATTCAGCGAGCCGAGGTTACAGGAGATATCTTCTCCAATATGGGCGTAACTGAGGTTCTCATCATAGGTGGACGGCGTACTGACCTGCAGGATCTCCGAACACAGGTTGCTCATGGTTATTCGCCCAGCTACCGGATTGGCGCGATTAACAGTGTCTTCAAACATGATGTACGGATAGCCGGATTCGAACTGGATCTCCGCCAGCCGCTGGAACAGGTCGCGGGCGCGGATCCAGCGCTTGCGCACCCGCTCGTCGGCCACCAGCTGCGGATAGAGGTCGCCGATGGCGCAGTCGGCGAAGGGTTTACCGTACAGCCGCTCGACGTCATACGGCGAGAACAGGGCCATCTGCGCGTCTTCTTTCGCCAGCTGGAAGGTGATATCAGGGATCACTACCCCCAGCGATAAGGTTTTGATGCGGATTTTCTCATCGGCATTCTCACGCCGGGTATCAAGAAAGCGCAAAATATCGGGATGGTGAACATGCAGCCAGACCGCTCCTGCCCCCTGGCGGGCACCGAGCTGATTGGCATAGGAGAACGCGTCTTCCAGCATCTTCATCACCGGCACCACCCCGGAGGACTGGTTTTCGATGCGCTTGATCGGCGCCCCGGCCTCGCGCAGGTTGGAGAGTAAAAAGGCCACCCCGCCGCCGCGTTTCGACAGTTGCAGCGCCGAGTTAACCGCCCGGCCGATGGACTCCATATTATCTTCAATGCGCAGCAGGAAGCAGGAGATCAGCTCCCCGCGCTGCTGTTTGCCGGCGTTGAGGAAGGTGGGGGTGGCCGGCTGGAAACGGCCGCTGAGCATCTCTTCCATTAGCTGCTGCGCCTGCTGGTCATCCCCCTGGGCCAGCGTCAGCGCCACCATTACGCAGCGATCGGCAAAATCCTCGAGGTAATGCTTGCCGTCAAAAGTCTTCAGCGCGTAGCTGGTATAGAACTTCCAGGCGCCGAGGAAGGTCTGAAAGCGAAATGCGGCGCGCCGGGCCTGGGCGAACAATGCCAGCACAAACCCGCGGTCATAGCCGGCCAGCACCTGCGGATCGTAATAGCCCTCGCGGACGAGCCAGGTGAGTTTATCGTCCTGGCTGGCGAAGGTGAGGGTGTTGGGCCGTATCTGGGCGGTCATAAAGGCCTCTACCGCCTGGCGATCTTTCTCAAACGGGATGCGGCCCTCGCTATCGTACAAATTCAGCATCGCGTTGAGGGCGTGAAAATCCGCCGCGGCGGTTATACGTTCTGCGGTTGTCGTTGCCAAAATTCGCTGACTCCTTTACGCACAGTGTTGATATCGTCAGGGGTTCCCATCAGCTCGAAGCGGTAGAGATAGGGCACGGCGCATTTTTGCGCGATGACCTCCCCGGCGCGCCCCCAGGCGTCGCCAAAGTTGCGGTTGCCAGCGGCAATCACTCCGCGGATCAGCTGGCGGTTATGCACGTCGTTTAAAAAGCGGATCGCCTGACGCGGCACCGCGCCAGCCGTACCGCCGCCGCCATAGCTGGGAACGATGAGAATATAGGGGGCGTCTACCTGCAGATGTTCGCGCTCGTTCAGCGGGATGCGCACCGCCGGCAGCCCCAGGCGCTGCACAAAGCGATGGGTATTCTCTGAACGGCTGGAGAAGTAGACGATGAGGCTCATGCGCTGGCCGCCGTGGCGGAGGGGCGCAGGCGATTGATCATATCCGGGCGGAAGCCGCTCCAGCGCAGATCGCCGGCGATCACCACCGGCAGCTGGCGAAATCCCTGCTCGCGCAGGGTGTCGATAGCGTCCGGCTGCTGGTCGATGTTTATCATTTCAAAAGGCAGTCCCCGGCTCTCCATGGCTCGCCGGGTGGCATGACATTGCACGCAGTCATTTCGAGTGTAAATAATAATGCGCATGATTCGTATTTCCATTTAAGATAACAACACGGCGCTAAACGCAGCGTCGAACGTTGTGGGTCATTCGATAAGGAAATACTAGATGTAGTTATTTAAAACTTCAACCACTCAATATATAGCGTTTTTGGCAAAGAATTCCCCCGCCGGGATCGTTCGGCGGAGGAGGAGGGAGGCTGTGCGGAACTACAGGCGCATAGCGACGGCGAGGCGGTTAAAGGCGTTCATCAGGCTGATGGCTAAGGTCAGATCGCTTATCTGACGCGGGGTAAAATGCTCCTGCAGCGGCAGGTAGACGTCATCTTCCGCATGGCTGGCAGCAATATCAGTGACCGACTCGGCCCACGCCAGCGCTGCGCGTTCGGCAGGTGTGAAGTGAGCGCTTACCCGCCAGCCGGCCAGAGCATCCAGCTTGCTTTGCGCCATGCCGCCTTTGCGCAGCGCCTGGCTGTGCTTCTCAAGGCAGAAGGCGCAGCCGTTGATCTGCGACACGCGTAAATAAACCAGCTCCACCAGGGCGCTGCCCAGCTCGCTTTTCTCCAGCGCGATGCTGGCCTGTACCAGTCCTTTATAAACTTCCGCGCTCAGTTCACTGAATGGCTGACGTAATTGGCTCATGGTGTTCTCCTCTCTAAGTCGGCAGCCAAAATAGCACTATAATGGACTGCAAAAGATAGCCATATTGTGATGAAAAAAGCAGACCATAATGGAAGTGACTTACCTCCCGCTTTATCAGCGTATCGCCCGCCAGCTGAAATCGGCGATTGAACGTGGCGAACTGGCTCCGGGCAGCCGTCTGCCCGCCAGCCGGGTGTTTGCTCAGGAGCAGGGCGTCTCCCGGGCGACTATCGAAAGCGCCTGGGGCGAACTGGTCGCTCAGGGCTGGCTTGAGCGGCGTGGGCAGGCGGGGACTTTTGTCAGCGAGCGGCTCAGCCCGCGCCAGCTGGCACCGGTACCGCCAGCGCAACCAGCCGCATCGGCGGAGCCGTTGCCCTTTCAGATGGGGCTGCCGGCGCTGGATCTCTTTCCGCGTGGGCTGTGGGCGCGAGTGATGGGCCGTCGGCTGCGGACGCAGTCGCGGTTCGACCTTGCTCCCGGCGATCCCGGCGGCGACCCGCTTCTGCGCCAGGCGATCGTCGATTATCTGCGCCTGTCGCGCAGTATTGACTGCCAGCCGGAGCAAGTGCTGATCACCAGCAACTATGCTACCTCCATGGATCTTATCCTGCGTACCCTGGCTCAGCCCGGCCAGCATATGTGGATGGAAGATCCCGGTTACCCCTTTATCCGCCCGGTCGTTGAGGCCCGGCAGCTGGTGGTGGATGCGATCCCGGTGGATGAGCAAGGGATGGATATCGGCTGGGGCCAACGCTACCACGCGCAGGCGCGGTTTGCTCTGCTCACCCCGGCGCACCAGAGCCCGCTGGGAGTTGCGCTGTCGCTGCCCCGGCGTCGCCAGCTGCTGGCGTGGGCCGCAGAGCGCGACGCGTGGATTATTGAAGACGATTACGATAGTGAGTTTCGCTATCATGGCAAACCGCTACCGCCATTGAAAAGTCTCGATGCGCCGCAGCGGGTTATCTACGCGGGTACCTTCAGTAAGTCGATGTTCCCGGCGCTACGCACCGCCTGGCTGGTGGTGCCGACTTCTCTGGTGGCGCGTTTTCGTCGGGCGGTGGAGCCCCAGCCCTGCACCGTTCCCACCTTGTGGCAGCAGACGCTGGCGGATTTTATCCAGCAGGGCCATTTCTGGCGTCATCTGAAGAAAATGCGCACCAGCTACAGCCAACGTAGGCAATGGCTGGAGTCGGCTCTGCAGGCGCAGGGCTTTCAGGTCACGCCGCAGCAGGGAGGTATTCAACTGGTCATGCCGGTCAGCGGCGACGATTGCCTGCTGGCGCGACGGGCGACAGCGGCCGGGCTGGCGGTGCAGGCGCTGAGTGACTGGCGGATACGCCATGTTGGAGAAGGGGGATTACTGATGAGTTTTACCAATATTCGCTCGGCGGCAATGGCTGATACGCTGGCCCAGCGGCTCAGAGAGGCGATCGCGAAAAAGGGTGCATAAAAAACCCCTGCGGCCAGAGGCGCGCAGGGGCTGACGCGTATTTGTTATCTTCATTTCTATCCGTGAAACTGGCGGGCTCCCGCTCGCTCGTAGAACAGCGGAAGCTGACGCTTTAGGTATTATCGACGTAAATTGAGCAATACGCCAATAAATACCCCGACGGCGGCGGCAGCACCCACGCTGTGCCATGGTTTATTGCGTACATAGGTGTCGGCGCAACCCAGCGCATCGCATGCTGCCTGGCGTGCATCTAACGCCGCCTGCTGCACCCGGTTGTGGCCGTTAAGGCGGGCACGGGTCTCTTTTAACAGCGACTGTGCTTTAACACGCGCCGCTTCCGCTTCCTCTTTTGCGTCACTGCCCCATGATTTCAGCACCTCTTCCAGCGTATCCGCTAATTGGCTGACATCGTTATGAATATCTTCGGCATTCTCGTCAAAATTGTTGCGGTTCACATGGTTAGCCATCGTTATCTCCCTTAATTCCATCGAGTGAGTAAGTGTAGGACAAGATTTTGAATTATGCTTACTGCTGTGGTTTCTGGAATTTTCCGAAAGCACTGCGCTTAATGAATAAGGTAAGGTCAATGTGCGGTAAAAGATAACGAGGAATCAGTATGTATTTAAGACCCGATGAGGTGGCGCGTGTTCTTGAAAAAGCCGGCTTCACCATGGATGTTGTGACGCAAAAAGCGTACGGCTATCGCCGCGGCGATAATTATGTTTATGTGAACCGCGAAGCGCGCATGGGGCGAACAGCGTTAGTTATTCATCCGGCGTTAAAAGAGCGCAGCAATATGCTGGCCGAACCGGCTTCAGATATCAAAACTTGCGACCATTATGAACAATTTCCGCTGTATTTAGCCGGGGATGCGCAGCAGCATTATGGTATTCCGCATGGGTTTAGCTCACGTATGGCGCTTGAGCGTTTTCTGAATGGATTATTTGGCGAAGCCCAGCCGGCCATGTCGACGAATTAATTAGGCAATGGATTAGTCAGGCGGAGCGGACGGAGATGAAAAAGCGACTGGCAGCGCCAGTCGCTGATAACGCGTCGGTCAGGCTTTCGCCTGCTGGTAGGGTGCAACACGGAACAGGCGGCGGCAATAGTCGAGGAAGTAGCCGTAAGCGGCGCCCATCATCATCGACACCGCCAGGTTTGAGCTCACCGCAGCGACAATCTGGTGCCCGTCTGCACCCACGCCCCACAATATTGCCACATACACCGGCGACTGAAAGGTAACGTAGGCCAGCACGTCGGCCATATTTTTCATCCAGCCAGCCGGGCTAATGCGCCGGGCCTGGCGCATCGCAAAGTCGCGATAAAAACCATAAGGCACTGCAATAATAATGTTGACCGGGATCGCCACCAGGCGCGACGATAACGACTGCTCAAACGTCATACCAGAGAGAAAAATTTCGATCATCATGTTGACGACAGTGCAGTAAACCACCATCGCAAAGGTGTCTGCAACCGCGTGCCGCAAGCGGGAGTGCGCAGAGAACATCGGAGTGCTCCTCGAAAATGAAGTCAATAACGCCGAAAAATGCGCGTTGGTATAGCGTTTTTGGGCTGCCTGTTTTGATGTGCGTAGAGTATATCTCTGCATTAAAAGTGGCAACTAGCTATAAATTTTTATTTATCGCCTTTTTGTCGATAAAATACTCTGTGGTGGTTCGTTTTTTGTTCGTTACGCTACTTTTATTCCCGATGTCGTTAAAATTATTGTTTTTCAATGGCTTATGTTTTTCTTTTCTCTTGTGGTTTGCCGACAGTTCGGCGCCTGGCTGGCCACTGTGGCGCAAAATCACGTTAGCGTGTGACTGATGTCATATTTAGAATTTTTTATGCCATTGGTCGCATTTTTATGGTGAAAAACTCTGAGTTGGTGCGTGTTGTTTTATTCCAAATGACTGATTAACTATTCAGTGTGTCGTGAGGGAGGGATCGGCGAGACCACCGACGATGAGCTGGTAACCTGCTGACCGAAAAGGTAATATTCTCGGCGGGATATATTTTATTGCGCGCCTGAATACCGGTTTTATCTATTCATTATCTCTTTTGGTCTGATTTATGAAAAAGGCAAAGAGATGTACCAATATAGTCCCGGTGGATAAAGGACATTATCCGGATAATATATTTTTCTGGATAACCGAAGGCTGGAAATAAATAAGCGTTTCTATTACACTTGCCGCGTCGTATCTTTTAATTTGTTATCTGGGATTTTTTAATTTTATGTCTTTAATGTTACACAAACTGAATAATATCCGTTCACTGCGATCCCTGTCCCGTGAATTCTCCATTGACGTGCTTGAAGAGATGCTGGAAAAGCTCAGGATCGTCACTGAAGAAAAACGGACGCAACAGCAGCTGGAAGCGCAGCAGCAGGCTGAATATCAGGAAAAAGTAAACACCTGGCTTGAGCTAATGCGCGCCGATGGTATTTCTCCTGACGAGCTGGTGGCGGATATTCAGCCACCGAAGACGGGCGGTAAAAAGCGTCAACCGCGTCCGGCGAAATATCGTTATATCGATCATACTGGTGCAGAGAAAACCTGGACCGGCCAGGGAAGAATGCCGAAGCCGATTGCCCAGGCGGTCGCTCAGGGTAAATCGCTCGACAGCTTTTTAATTTAACGCTTACGGGCCAGCGCCAGCCCGGTGGGTGAGTCCCACCGCCTGGCCTGGCCTGGTGATCTTAAATGAGTGGGCTTCAGCAGACACCGAAGTCTCCCTCTTCCTGATAGGGTGTCACCTCGTCTGACTTCAGCGTATAGCGTTCCCCTTGCTCCTGTGCGGCCTGGACCACGACCAGCTGCTCCCCATTCACTTCCACCACTTTCAGTTTTGGCCCACCCGCGCGCGGTTGTACCAGATCGCCGATAGCAAACATCACTTACTCCTCACGGTTAACATCCTGGATGAACCTAAACCATAGCTCAACGCCCGGGCACTGAACACCGGTGTGTTGTTTTTTGTTAAAACAATTTGGAGTTATATGTATTAATGTTGTTAATGCTTCGCTGACGCCATACCGCTGCTGACAAGGGGGGGACGGCGAGGGTAGGGTTACCATTAACAGGTCAGGAAAGACACCATGAAGTATATCATTCTGTTGATCATTGTTATTGCTGTGCTGTATGTCCATTACCGCGGACGCGTGCGCTATCGTTTCTGGCGCCAACTCTCCGACCATTCCACATTTACCGCACCGCTGAATGGATTTATGTATTTATTTTCCCGTGTGCCGAATACGCCATATCTGCGTCCGGAGATATTTCCCGAGCTGGCGATATTGCAGCAGAACTGGCAGGTTATTCGCGACGAAGGGATCCACCTCCAGCAACTGGAGCAGATCAAAGCGGCCGATAAATACAACGATGCCGGATTTAACTCATTTTTTAAAACCGGCTGGAAACGCTTTTATCTGAAATGGTATGAAGATGCCCATCCTTCCGCCAGCCAGCTTTGCCCACACACCACCGCGCTGCTGCGGGACATTCCGTCGATAAAAGCAGCCATGTTCGCCACCCTGCCGGACGGCAGCCGTCTGCCGCGCCACCGCGATCCCTACGCCGGATCGCTGCGCTACCATCTTGGCCTGGCGACGCCGAACGATGACCGCTGTTTTATCGAAGTGGACGGTCAGCGCTACAGCTGGCGCGATGGGGAAGGGGTACTGTTTGATGAGACCTATATCCATTACGCGGAAAATACCAGCGGTGAGAATCGCCTGATTTTGTTCTGCGATATTGAACGGCCGATGCGCTACCGCTGGGCGCAGAAAGTGAACTACTGGCTGGGACGTCATCTGATGAGCGCCGCCTCGGCACCCAATGATACCGGCGATCGTACCGGCGGAATTAACCGGGCGTTTCGCTATATCTATCAGATCCGCATAGTTGGCAAGCGGCTGAAAAAATGGAATAAGACGGTCTATTACATCGTCAAATGGTTGTTGTTCGGCGGTATTGCCTGGCTTATCTGGAGTGCGTTTTAACCTCCTGGCGCCGGTTCCAGGGCATGATTGCCAGCAAGCGCGCCATACCGCAAAAGCCGGTCACCCCGGCGAAGGTGAGCCCGGCGCCGACCGCGCCGCTGAGCAGGAAGAAGCCGCTACTCACGGTATAGCCCAGCAGCACACCGAGTAAAATCAGGGCGCCAGCGGCAATTTGTACCTGGCGCATCAGCGGCAGCGGCTGGGATTTATCTTCTGCTACCGGCAGCCCTGCGGCTTTCCACGCCTGAATTCCTCCCGCCAGCAGGCAGGCCTGCGCTGGCGCGGCGGCCGCGGCCAGGCGAATCGCATTATTCTGCGTCCGGGAACCCGCCTGGCAGTGAAAGATGATCGTCTCTCCGGCCCGGGCATTGAGAGTCGCACCGCTGGTCAGGGTGGCGAGCGGCACCAGCTCGGCATCGGGAATATGTTCGCGCGCGTATTCATCTGCATCACGAATATCAATCAGTCTGGCGCCCTGGGCAATCAGCGCCCGGGCTTCGGCAGGGGGTAAGGTGGCGATGGTCATAGGATCCTCACGGGCAATAGAGCGTTTTCAGCGTATTGATCACCTGCTGTACCGCAGGGTGGGTGATGAAATAGTGGATACGCTGGGCGTCGCGCTCGCTGTCGATCAGCCCCTCGTCACGCATCCGCGCGAGGTGTTGCGAGGTGGCGGAGGGGCTCAGGCCGGTAGCCCGGGCGAGTTCACCGGCGCTGGCCCGAGGCGCATCGCACAGCATGCACAGGATCAGCAATCGGTGAGGATTGCTCATCGCTTTCATCAGCCTGGCGGCTTCTCCGGCGCGGGCCTGCAGGTCTTCAGGTGTGGTCATGTATTTTAGCTTTTTCTAAATTTAGATAACTCTAAAATAAAAAGGCCGCCAGCGCCAGCACAATTTCTCCACGACTCAGGCCGGAACGGCGAGCTGGGCAATCTGCGCCCGGGCGTTGGCGATCCCGGCGTCGCGACCATGCGGACGATGGTCCAGCCCTTCGGCATAGATAAATTCCACCTCATGGATCCCCATCAGCCCCAGTACCGCGCGTAGATAAGGCGTGATGGCGTCGGTGGTCTCACCCAGATGAATACCGCCGCGGCTGCTGACGACCACCGCCCGAACGCCCTCGACCAGCCCCTGCGGCCAGCTGTCGGTATAGCGAAAGGTTTCCCGCGCCCGCGCCACGAGGTCGAACCATTTTTTCAGATCGGTCGGGACGTTGAGGTTATACATCGGCGCGCCAATCACCAGCAGGTCGCTGGCCTTTAACTCGGTGATAAGCTGGTCGGAGAGCGCGACCGCCTCGCGGATGGCCGGCTGCGGATCCGCCGCCCCGCGCAGGGCGGCGAACAGGGGGCGATCCAGCGTCGGCAGCGACATGGCGCTAAGATCGTGTTCGGTGAGCCGATCGTGGTGTCCCGCCGCCTGGCGCGCCGCGAGAAATTCGTTAATCAGCTGATTGGTCAGGGATGTTTCGCCGTTAATGCTGGATTTCAATACCAGTACGTTAGACATGATGAGTGCCTCCAATGAAAGATAGAAGCAAAGACTAACACTGTCTTTTTGGTCTCAGGAGTGACATTATTTTCCACTATTGTATCCCGTCAGGAACCAATCTGTGCGCGACGATCTGAATGCGATCCCGGTATTTGTCACCGTGGTCGAGAGCGGCAACTTTGCCAGCGCGGCGGCGATCCTCCATGTGACGCGTTCGGCGGTGGGAAAAACCATTGCCCGGCTGGAAGCGCGTCTCGGCGTGGCGTTATTCCAGCGGACTACCCGCAGGCAACTGCTGACGGAAGAGGGAGAGCAATTCTACCACCAGTGCCGGGAAGCGCTGGGGCGGATCCGCGAGGCCGAAGAGGCGCTGCAGCGCGGCAAAGGTGAGGTGCAGGGGCGGCTGCGGGTGTCGTTGCCGGTGCTGTTTGGCCAGCGCTGCGTGGCACCGCTGCTGTTCCGCCTCAGCCAGCGCTATCCGTTACTGAAGCTCGAGCTCCACTATAGCGACCGGCAGGTTAATCTGCTGGAAGAGGGGTTTGATCTCGCGGTGCGTATCGGGAGCCTGGCCGATACCGGGTCGCTACGGGCGCGGGCGCTGGGGGAGCATGGCATGGTGCTGTGTGCGGCGGCGGAATACCTGCGCCAGCAGCCGGCGCCGCAGAACATCGCCGGGTTGAACGAGCACCGTACCCTCGGCTATCTGCACAACGGCCAGCTGCAAAAATGTCAACTGTATGACCCGCAGCAGGGCGAAGTGCGCTTCAGTCCGCAGACGTGGCTGATACAGGATGATTTTGCCGCCATCGCGGCGGCAGTGCAGCAGGGGATGGGCATCGCCTGGCTGCCGGACTGGCTGGTGGCGCAGGCGCTTGCCGATGGGACATTGCAGCAGGTGTTGGCGCCCAGCACTCAGGTGCGTTTCGCCATCCACGCGGTGTGGCCGGAAGGGCCGTGGCTGCCGCAGAAAACGCGGGCGGCGATCGACGCCCTGCGGGAAGGGCTGCCTCTTGCGGCCAACCTGCCCTCCCGCGGTTAAGGGTATCTTAAGGCGTCCGGGCGATAATGACAGAAAGATGACGACTGAGAGCTCTCGCCATGAACGCCCTGGAAACCCTGAATCAAACTGTTTTTCTCGCGCTTAATGCGCAGCCTGGCGCCGCGGAAGGCCTGCTGTCGCTGGCCCGTTTTTGCGCCACGGGCATCGTGTTTATGATGCCGGCGATCGCGCTCGGCCTGTGGTTCCTCGGCGGCCGTGAGGGGCACCGCCAGGCGTTGTTTATGACCATTGCCGTGGTGATTTCCCTCGGGCTGGGGATGGTGTGCGGAACGCTCTGGTTCCATCCGCGGCCGTTTATGATCCCCCTCGGCCATACCTGGATAAGTCATCCGGCGGATAACAGTTTCCCCAGCGATCACGGGACGGTGATGTTCAGCGCCGCGTTTGCGCTGCTGTCGCTGCGCCTGCGGACGCTTGGTCTGCTGATGCTGCTGGCCGCGCTGCCGGTGGCCTGGTCGCGGATCTATCTTGGGGTGCATTTTCCGCTGGATATGGTGGGCGCGGCCCTGGTCGCCGTCGGTGGGCTCATCGTGGCAAAACGAGTCTGGCAGGCGGCCGGCTCACGTCTGGTGCTGCTGTGCGAGGCCATCAGCCAGCGAATGTTCTCCTGGTTGCCGGCGCGCTTTACACCGTAGCCTCAGCGACGAGGCCGTCCGGCACGTGCGGCGCGGCGGTACAGCGTGCTGCGGGCGATGCCCAGCATCTGCGCCGCCCGGCTGACGTTGCCGTTGACCCTGGCCAGGGTATCGACAATCAACTGCTCGTCATGGGCCTGCAATCCCCCGCGCGGCAGCGGCGCAGGCGCGGTGCGATATGTCTCCGGCAGTGCATCGGGCGTTAATGTATCGCCCTCATCAGCGAGGGCCAGCATCACCTTCAGGACGCTCTGCAGCTGGCGCACGTTTCCCGGCCACGGCAGCTGGCTGAGGTGAGTCAGCAGGGCGGTGGACAGCGTCACCCGGCGCGAAGCGCCGCCCAGGTCACGCCACAGCGTGGCGATAAAGGCTTCCAGCGCTGGCCACTCGCGCAGAGGAGGCAGCGCCAGGGCATACTCCCGCAGGCGCCACAGCAGATCTTCGCGGAATTCACCGGCGCTGACCCGCTGGGGCAAACTGCGGTGGGTGGCGCAGATCACCGCGAAGTTCACCGGCACGCTGCGGCTGGCGCCCAGCGGAGCGACCTCTTTCTCCTGCAGTACCCGCAGAAGGCGGGTCTGCAGCGCCAGCGGCATATCGCCGATCTCATCAAGAAACAGCACCCCGCCCTCGGCCTCGCGAATTTTGCCGATGTAGCCATTTTTACTGGCGCCGGTAAACGCCCCCGGTTGGTAGCCGAAAAGCTCGGACTCGATCAGCGATTCCGGGATGGCGGCGCAGTTAATGGCGACAAATTTACCGCTGCGCCAGCGGCTGTGCTGGTGCAGCGTGCGGCTGACATACTCTTTGCCGCTGCCGGTTTCCCCCTCAATACAGAGCGAAATGCCAGCATTAAGCAGCCGCAGCAGCTTTTCGCCTTCGCGGGGGCTGGTGAAGGGGAGCTGCATGGCTGGCGGAGCGCTCACCGCGACCCGGCGGCGAGTGGGCTCGCGCAGGCGATAGTGATAGCGGCCCTGCGTCGTGGTTAGCGGCAGCGGGACGCTGACCGCCGTTTGCGTCAGCGTCGGGAAAAGCGACGCAAAGGTGAGCTGGCCAAACTGCGCCGCGCTCAGGCCGAACTCGCGCATCGCCAGCCGGTTGCCGGCGGTAAGGACGTTGTCAGAAAAGACCAACAGCAGCTCCTCAACGCTGTCGAGCTTATCCACCTGCCGGTGGAGGCTCATCAGCCACTGTTCCGGATGCAGGCTCTGTTTCACCCACAGATATTCAATTTGCTTTGCCGCCGCCTTCACCCAGCCAAAGGTGTGCTGATGGGGAAAATCTGCCGGGCCGGAGATATCCAGCACCCCGGCAATACTTCCGTCCGGTCGCTGGAGCGGCATTGCCGCGCAGTACAGATTCTGATTGCGGGTGAGAAAGTGCTGACGACCATCGATTTCGCAGCCGTCGTCAATGACCAGCGCGGTGCCAATGGCGTTGGTCCCGCGCCCGCTTTCGCTCCACAGATTGCCGGGGGCCAGCGCCACGCACTGGGCCTTCTGCAGCGCCTGGGTATCGCCGACGGTGTGCAGTACCAGGCCGCCAGGGTCGGAGAGGATCACTACCGACTGCTGGTCTGCGACCTGGCGCGACAGCGTCTCCACCACCGGCTGCGCCAGCTGCTGCAGGCTGCGGTGGCTGGCGAGCCTGTCCGCCAGCTCGCCGGCACCGAGGCGGGGAAAGTCCTCGGTAGCGGGATCCAGACCATAGCGCTGGCAGCGAGACCACGAGTCGCTAAGCAAGGGGTTAGTGCGCACCTCTGGGGCAAGAAGAAAGGGATTAGCTGGCACAGGGCACCTCAGGGTCGATGTTGCTGTGTTGCGATATTGTAGCTATTTGGTTTAATTGGTGTTGCGATTTGCAACACATAAGTGGAAAACTGCGCGACAGCGTTCGATAGTTTGACAAAAGATTCTTTGTAACGCTTTGATAATGAAGGTTATTAGAAAGCGTCAAAAAACTGGCATAACCCCTGCAAAGTGAACAGCGTTCGGCGGCAAGTTTAAAAAATCAATATGCCGCTGCGTCTCAACCCTACAGAAGGAGATTTGCGATGCGTTATGCACACCCTGGCCAGCCCGGCGCCCTGGTTTCATTCAAATCCGCTTACGGCAATTTCATTGACGGTAAATTTATCGAGCCGCTGAGCGGTGAGTTCTTTATGAATACCTCCCCGGTCGACGGCAGCAACATTGCGCAGTTTCCCCGCTCGGATGCCAGAGACATCGACTTCGCCCTCGACGCCGCTCACCGTGCGGCGCCGGAGTGGGGTAAAACCTCAGTGCAGCAGCGCTCCAGGCTGCTGCTGCAGGTCGCCGATCGTATTGAACAACATCTGGAATATCTGGCGGTGGCGGAGAGTTGGGACAACGGGAAACCGATCCGCGAAACCCTGAATGCCGATCTGCCGCTGGCGGTGGACCATTTTCGCTACTTCGCCGGCTGCCTGCGCGCCCAGGAGGGCAGCACCGCAGAAATAGATGAAACCACGGTGGCCTACCATTTCCATGAACCGCTGGGGGTGGTCGGACAGATTATCCCGTGGAACTTCCCGCTGCTGATGGCCGCGTGGAAGCTGGCCCCGGCCCTGGCGGCGGGTAACTGCGTGGTGCTCAAGCCGGCGGAACAGACGCCGCTGAGCATTACCCTGCTGCTGGAGCTGATCGGCGATCTGTTCCCGGCCGGGGTACTCAATGTAGTGCAGGGTTTCGGCAAAGAGGCGGGAGAGGCGCTGGCGACCAGCAAGCGTATCGCCAAGCTGGCGTTCACCGGCTCCACGCCGGTCGGGCGGCATATTCTCGCCTGCGCGGCGGAAAATATTATCCCATGTACCGTCGAGCTGGGCGGCAAATCGCCCAACATCTACTTTGCCGATGTGATGGACGGAGAAGAGGAATTTATTGAGAAGGCGGTGGAGGGACTGGTGCTCGGCTTCTTCAACCAGGGGGAAGTCTGTACCTGCCCGTCGCGGGCGTTGATCCATGAATCCATCTATGAGCCGTTTATGGCGCGGGTCATGGAGAAGGTGGCGCAGATCCGCCGCGGTGACCCGCTCGATACCGACACCATGATCGGCGCTCAGGCTTCCCGCCAGCAGTTCGATAAGATCCTCTCCTACATTCAGATTGCCCGGGAAGAGGGGGGGCAAATTCTGACCGGCGGCGAACGGGCCGTTATCGCGCCGGCGCTGGATAACGGCTTTTATATTCAGCCCACGCTGATTAAAGGTCGCAACGATATGCGCTCCTTCCAGGAGGAGATCTTTGGGCCGGTGATCGGGGTGACCACCTTTAAGGACGAGGCGGAAGCGCTGGCCATCGCCAATGAGACCCAGTTTGGCCTTGGCGCCGGGGTATGGACGCGGGATACCAACCTCGCCTATCGCATGGGGCGCGGCATCAAGGCCGGTCGCGTATGGACTAACTGCTATCACGTCTACCCGGCTCATGCGGCGTTTGGCGGCTATAAGCAGTCCGGCGTCGGCCGGGAAACCCACAAGATGGCGCTGGATGCCTATCAGCAAACCAAAAACCTGCTGGTGAGCTACGGTACGGCGCCGTTGGGCCTGTTCTAAGCCAGTCTCTGGCGCTGATCCGTTCTTCAGTCCGCAATCCTTCCGGGTTGCGGATTTTTTTAACCACAAAATAACCCTGCTTTGTTAACGGTTTTTTTCTGCTGACGGCGCCGATACATTTACATCGCTGATGTAAATGCTTTCACATGAAATTAAAAAAGCTTCCACAACAAGAAATTATGTCCATGGTGAGGCTCGCATTGGCGCAATTTGTGTAGAAATGATGAATATTAATACCAGGAAAATTCCTAATTTTTCTAGGGTGGCCAACGGAAGCACAATAAAGCAAGACGATTTTTTGAACACTTATCTTTAAAATTGTTAATTAAATTGATCCGTTGTTGTTGAAAGGTATTTAATTGACTTTTGTATAGATATGTAAATTAACATTGAAATGTCATTTCAAAACTATATGGCAGGGTGTGGATAAACCTTAACTTATACGCAACATTCCCTCGAGTTGCCTTTTTTTACGCCTGGTAATATATTTATTTTGCACACCAAAATAACTTTTCTAGCGTCTGTTTTTTATGAAGGCCCCCTTTGGCGAAATAAAACAGAGCGAGAGCGCGTGTGCCTTATATCCTGCGGAAGGAACGCAATGAACATTTACAGGGAGGACACGATGAACAGTTTCTCGATAGCCATGGCGCTATTGTTGATGACTGTACGATATATTCGTTAACGATGAGATAAAGAATGAAAACCCAACTTCGTATTATGGCAATTCTCATGGGCGCGCTGGTTTCTGGCGCGGCAATTTCTGGCAATACGCAACCGGCAGGATCGACAATGACCGTTAATCCAGGTACCAGCGCGGGTACCCAGGGTACCGGTGGGCAGGTCATCTTCAACGGTTCCATCACCGACAGCTCCTGCAACGTCGACAGCGGTTCCGCCAGTCAGACGGTGGATCTTGGCAAATGGGCCAGCAGCTATTTCACCGGCACCGGCTCCGAAACTACCAAAACTCCCTTCCATATCAAAGTGAAAGACTGCCCTGCCAGTGTGACGAAGGTGGCCGTGTTGTTTGACGGCGCGCGCGATAAGTCTGATACCTCTTTGCTGGCCACTAACGGCGGCGCCACCGGCGTGGCGATCAAGCTGTATGAAGACGACCAGAACACAGCGGTCAGCCTCGGCAAAGTGTCCAAAGATCACACTGTCGTGGCGGGCGCTACTGCTGGCACCGGCTCTGCTGACCTTGAGTTTTACGCTGACTATGTCTCTACCGGAGCCGTAGCAGCAGGCGATGCCAACGGTACGGCTAATTTCAATATGATTTATAACTAATCATATTGCGCGTTATTCAGAGCCAGCCCATTGCGTCTGGATCCATAGCAGTCTGTTGAAACATTAATGGCGAAGCAGTCGCGATATATATTCGTGACGGTATTGTTGTTCCTGCTAATTATCACAATGAACTGGCTCTGATATCGACTGCTTTATTTTATTGTCTGTTCAACCTTTACCTGATGGTTATTAATGATGAAGAAAATAATTGCCGTTGCGGCTTTTCTGCTGTGCTCCACAGCAGCGCAGGCCGGTATTGTCATGGGTGGAACCCGTGTGATTTATCAGGAAGGGAAGCGTGAGGCCGCTATTTCAGTCACCAATGCTGATACCCATACGCCGTATCTGGTGCAGTCGTGGGTGGAAAATTACGCCGAAAATGACAAGAGCAAGGTGCCCTTCATTGTCACACCGCCGCTGTTTCGTCTCGATCCGGAACAAAATAACGTTCTGCGCATTAACTTTATCGGTGCGTCGCTGCCCGGCGACCGCGAGTCGGTGTTCTGGCTGAACGTTAAAAGTATTTCTCCGACGCCGCAGGGTGAAGTAAACAAGCTGCAGGTCAATATTAAGTCGAAATTCAAAATTTTTTATCGCCCCCACGGCCTGGCGGGCGACCCGGCGAAAGCCTGGCAACAGCTGAAGTTTTCCCAGTCCGGCGGTCACCTGACGGTGGCAAACCCCACCCCTTATTTTGTCTCTTTTTACTCCGTCGCAGTGGGCGGGCAGAACATCGATGAGCCTGGCATGGTGGCCCCCTTCGGCCAGAAGACGTGGCCGGTGAGCGGACACGGTACCGTCAAATGGCGGGCGATTAACGATTACGGCGGCATTAGCGACTTCGCTCAGCAGTGATTTCCCTTTGTAATGACATTACCGGACGGCGCCAGCATGAACATAAAAACAACAGCGAAGGTGCGGGAGTATGGCGCCAGGCCAGTGACTGCAAGATGGGCACTGGCGCTGGCGACAGTGCCGACGGTGATGTTTTGTCTCAGCCCGCTGAATCGGGCACTGGCCGACGATTATTTTGACCCGGCGGCACTGGAGTTTGCCGACCCGCAGCAGCAGACTTCCGATCTGCACTACTTCGCCAGGCCCGGCGGCCAGCAACCGGGCACTTATCCTGTCACCGTGGTGGTTAACGACCAGGAGCTGGGTCAGGCCGATATCACTTTTGTTGACGATGGCGGGCAGCTGCGCCCGGTACTGACGCCCGGGCAACTGGCAGACTATGGGGTCAACATTAGCGCCTTTCCGGCGTTTCAAACGCTGCATGAAGGCGAAACCTTCACCCGTATCGAGAAATTTATTCCGGATGCCAGCAGTCGGTTTACCTTCGCTAACCAACGCCTGGCGCTGAGTATTCCCCAGGCGGCGATGAACGTGCAAAGCCGCGGCTACGTCGATCCGTCGCGCTGGGACGATGGCGTGCCGGCTGCGTTTGTCGATTACTATTTTTCCGGCGCGCAAATTAAGAATGCGGATGATGGCGAAAGCAGTCGCTCAAACTATCTCAATTTACGCAGCGGCGTGAACCTGGGCGCGTGGCGGCTGCGCAATATCTCCTCAATGCAGTACGACCAGCAGCGTCGACACTGGGACACGCAAAGCACCTGGCTGCAGCGCGACGTTCGCTCGTTGAAGAGTCTGCTGCGCATTGGCGATACCTACACCTCCGGCGATGTGTTTGACAGCATCCCGTTTCGCGGCGTCCAACTGATGTCTGACGACGAGATGCTCCCGGATAGCCAGCGCGGCTTTGCCCCGACTATCCGCGGCGTGGCGCACAGCAATGCCAAAGTGACCGTCTCCCAGCACGGGTATGTGATCTACGAAACCTTCGTGTCGCCGGGGGCGTTTGCCATCAGCGATCTCTACCCTACCTCGCAGAGCGGCGATCTGGAGGTGAAGGTAACCGAGAGCAATGGCGCGGTGCGCACCTTTACCCAGCCTTTTTCCGCGGTACCCTTCATGCTGCGTGAAGGGCGGGGCAAATTTAGCCTCAGCGCCGGACGCTACCATGCCGGATCGGATTCGGTACGCTCCCCGGAATTCCTGCAGGGCACCCTGTTCTACGGCCTGTCGGCGGGATTTACCCTCTATGGCGGCACACAGCTGGCCCAGGACTATCAGTCGTGGGCGCTGGGCCTGGGCCGCGGCTTTGGCGAGTTTGGATCGCTGGGAGGGGATGTCACCCAGGCGGTCACCCGTACGCCGTCGGGCAAGCGCTACGCGGGTCATTCACTGCGCGCCCAGTATCAGAAAGATTTCGTCAGCTCGGGCACCTCGTTCAGCCTCGCCAGCTATCGCTACTCCTCCAGTGGCTATTACGATTTTGCCGAAGCCAGCGCCCTCGAAAGCGCGCAGGGGCAGGTGGACAACCGGCGTCGCCGGGAAGAAATTTCAGTGTCGCAAAGCCTTGGTGGCCTGGGTAGTCTGGCGATCTCCGCCTGGTCGCAAGAGTACTGGCACCGGCAGAGCCGGGATGAAACCGTACACCTCGGGTTCTATAGCGCCTGGAAGGGGATCTCCTGGGGCGTGGGCTATTACTACACCCGCGCCAGCGATCAGGAAAAAAACGACCGCTCCTGGTCATTCAATATCAACATTCCGCTGGGCGGCCCGCTGGCGGACAGCGCGGTGAGTTACAACACCACCTCGGACAGCAATGGCTATACCTCGCAGCAGGTGTCGCTGTATGGCGCGGTGCCGACGCGGCCAAATCTGTTCTACTCGGTCCAGCAGGGCTATGGCAACCAGGGGCGAGGCAGCAACAGCAGCGTCGCCATGGATTACCACGGCGGTTTCGGCAACGCCCAGCTTGGCTATCGTCATGACGCCGCCAGCAACCAGCTGACCTGGGGGGGCGCCGGCTCGGTGGTCGCCCATCCGCACGGCATTACTTTTGGCCAGACGGTGGGCGAAAGCTTTGCCATTGTCCGTGCGCCAGGGGCCGCCGGCGTGGCGGTGCAAAACGGCAACAATATCCACACCGACTGGCGCGGCTATGCCGTGGTGCCGTCCCTGACCGCCTACCGGAAAAATGTCATTACCCTCGACACAGAGTCGATGGCCGACGACACCGACGTCGACCAGGAGGGGCAGACCGTGATCCCCGGCGGTGGCGCGGTAGTGATGGCCAACTACCGGACCCACATTGGCAACCGGGTGCTGTTTACCCTGCGCAACGCCCAGGGGCCGTTACCGTTTGGCGCCAGCGCGCGGCTGGTCGAGGAGGAGAGCGGCAATGCGCCGGGTGGCATGGTGGCCGATGGCGGTCAGGTGTATCTCAGCGGTGTACCGCAGGAGGGAACCCTGGCGGTGAGCTGGATCGTTAACAACCAGTCACAGAGCTGCAGGCTGCATTTTCATCTTCCGGATAACCCACAGCAGAGTCTGAATACGGTGAAAACCGTCTCCGGACTGTGCCAGACACGCTGAGGCGGCTATGAAATCTGTTTTTCGTCTACTTCCTTTTCTTTTTCTGCTGGCGCTGGGCGGCTATCTTCCTGGCGTGCGGGCTGAAACCTGCCGGGCGAATATTGGCCAGACCACAGTCAATATCCCGAATATTAAATATTTGCCCACGCTACCGGTTAACACCCAGATGACCAGCGCGATGGCCGATAACGGCAGCGGGATCCCCTTTTCCTGCGATTTGCAGCTGCCGACGGCGAGCGCCAAACGTATCGTGTATAAACAGCTAAAAACCGGCGGCTCGCCGGTGGTGATTAACGGGCAGCACGTCTATCCCAGCGCCATCGACGGCATTGGCTACGCGCTCAGTTTCCAGTGCGCGGGGGGCCCGATGCGCGCCATCGATGGCAGCCACTCCGCCGGTGGCGAGACGGTGGTGGTCTGCGACAGCACGATGCTCCCGGCGCTGATGACGCAGCAGCAAACCACGGTCAGGATCGCGGTCACCTTCTATAAAACCGGTACGGTACAGCTGGCGGACGGGACACATACCAACTCGCCGTCGCTGCCGCAGGTGGGTGAGATGACCATTGAGCAGCAGGCCAGCGGAAGCGCCAGCTACGTTGCCAGCACGCCGGTGAGTATCGATATGGCTGCCCTGAACGTAGACATCGGCAGCAGCGGCAGCTGTCAGGTGGCGACATCGACGATCCACGTCAGTCTGGGCACGGTTAACCGGGCGGAATTTCATGGTAAAGGGACCACCGGCGGCCAGGCGAAGCGCTTTTCGATTCCGGTGTTCTGCCCGTCGCCGACCGATGTGCGCATCGGTTTTTTCGGCGTCACGGTAGAGAGCGATACCCTGGCGCTGAGCCAGGCCAGCAACAGCGCCAGCGGCGTCGGTGTGAAGCTGACCTATGGCAATAACGCCGGCGCGGCGGTCTCTGATGGCACCAGCGTCAAGATCAATGAGGCCAGCAATTTGCCGATCCTGAAAAGGGTGACCGGCGCCAACGCCGGTACCGCCGAAGCGATCAATTTCAACGCCCAGTATGTGCAAACTGACGCCACGGTGGCGGCGGGCACGGCCAACAGCATGGTGACCTTCGCCCTGGAGTATAATTAGCCCCGAGCGGTGTTATTCAAAGGTCACGGTGATTTTGGCGGTTGCGGAAAAAGGACCCAGCTTCGGCGTTCTCGACAACCAGAGCAGCCCCGCCGTATAGGTGCTCGCGAGGGTCGCGCCCGTTGCCAGCGTAAAGTGAATCGGAGCATTCATCTCAATACGTGGAAGCATACTGGCGTTTGGCGAGATGACAATGCCGAAGCCGCTGTCCGGCTGCGGCAAAATAATGGCGCTCTCCTGTATCGTATTGGTGGTGCTAAACGTAGCAAGCATAGGTTCGGTCCCGCAATCACTGCCGTTACCCTGCTTGACCAGACCATAGGTGACGGTAAAGGGGCGTGTTTTTTCATAGTAGCCCGGTCGGGCGTTACCGGCAGGAATATCGCCAAAGTTAATTTCGCTTGGCGAAATAGATACCGTGGGGACGCAGGCCATTGTTCTGATACGGTTCAGGCCGGTAATGAAAAGATTATAGTTGGCGCCAGCGGTGCCGTTGCGTAGACCGCCTTGGCCATCTACCTGAAAAAGCGACAATTTTAGGTTATCGTCTATTGTAGTCTCCCCGGTCACGCTGCGGCCCGTCGAGATGATATAGACCTGGTAAACCAGGCTGAATGTCTGCCCAATGGCGGGGGACTTGCAGGTATTCCCGCTTTTATCACACAGCGTCGCCGGGCCAATCTCCACCGATTTTTTATTTTGTAGCAGATAGTCGATGCCGTTGTAAGTAATGCCTACCTGGATAAAGTTGGGCAAGCTGCTGGCTTTATTTTCCGGATCCAGCCAGAAATAGGCGCTTTCACCGTTCGGAAAATTATCGGTATCTTCGCAACTGAAGGTGGCGGTAATAGGACTGGAGACCCATATCTTTTTATTGGCAATAAGCTCGCTGCTGGAGACTTTAATGATGCTCTCGATATTCACGACTTCGCTGATCGTGGACGAGGTGGTCTTGCAGGTCAGCGCCTGCGCCGGGAAGGCGCTCAGCATGAACAGAACGGAAAGCCATGTCAGAAATAACGTATCGCTAAGTCGGCGCATAATTACCTCGTGGGGGTCACTGTGCAGATTAAGGATAATTCACGCCAGGCCGTCGCCTGCTGAGGCTCCTGGCGCAGTTCGGGCAGGGTGATTTCGCAGCTTTGCTGGTGCGTTTCGCCCCATTTTATCTGCAGTTTTTCGCCTGAATCGACTCCGCTGACATAGACATCTCCTCCCGGGCCGACCAGACCATTGCTGAACCCACTGGCGCGATAGAGCTCTGCGCCCAATGGTGGATAGCTGCCGTCGGCGAGGGTGGTATGGATCAGCACGCTATATCCCCGGAACGTATCAAAGCGCACCCGGGTAATTGCCCCGCGGGTAGGCACGGTATCCGCCACTGCGTTAGGGACATCAAGAAAGGCATCGAAGTCCTGAGGGTTGAGTGCGACAGAATTGACCCGATAAGGAACGCTTTGTGGTACGACAGCGTAGCCGAATGGATCGATGCGCACGCCGGTCTGATTCTCTATCCCTACCCCCTGAGCGTCTTTGGCTTCCACCAGCGCAAAGGTTGATCCCAGCGGTTGCGAGAGGGTAACGCCGCCGCGGTGTGCCACCACGCCGCCGCTCAGATTCAGACTCGCCTGACGATGGCTTTTGCTGTAGGCGTAGCCGGTATACAGGTTACCGTACTGGCCGAGATAACCCAGGCTGGCGCTGTTGGTGCTATGGCTGGTGTCATCATAGGCGCTGGTGACGGCCCAGCTCAGGCGACCATCATCGAGCAGAGTGCCGTTTACCCCAGCCTGCCCGGACGTGCCAGACGATTTACTGTGGGCGAGGGTAAATGCGGTATTGATCCGGCGATCTTCTTGCAGAGTAAAAGGGATGGAAACGCGCAGTGTGATGCTATTGTCGTCATGCGTGAAGTGGCTACGCGTATTCTGATAGTACAGACCATAGTTCACGTTATGGATAGTGCTGTTAAAGCCCGCCTGCAGCGAGATATCGCTTCCTGAGCTATTCCAGTAATTTTGCTGGCTGAAGTTAAGGAAGAAAGCACTGTTCTTACCGAGAGTTTGCCGGGCAGAAATATCAAAGCGATGCTTTTTATTATAAAACCAGGACGTGTAATAGTGTTGGGGAGCGCTTGCCTGCCAGCTTTCGTCTTCGTCAGAGGGCCAGTAATCATTTTCGTACAGGCCATTGTGCCAGCGTCGACGCTCGTTAACCGCATCGCTGAGGCTATAATAACCTGCGGTTGAGTAACGGTAGCCCGCGATTTGAAAGTCGGTCTTGCTCGATAAAAAGGATTTAGCATACAGAAAACGCACGCTCCCTCCCTGCTTGCGCTGGCCATTCGCCAGCGTCGTTCCCGCCAGCGTATAGTCGGCTGAGAGGGCGCCAATCTCTCCCAGATTGCTACCAACGCCAAAGGCGCCGGCGCGATAGTTCTCCGCGGCAAGGGCGCCACCGTATAGTGTGAAGGTATTATTCAGGCCATAAGAGAGCGAGCTTTGCATCAGGGCGGGGGCATAGCCGTCAGCGCCGTCATGATACTTACCCGCCGACAGCTGATAATTCCATTGGCCTGCCCGCACCAGCTGTGGCAGGGTGGTGTAGGCGACAGTAAAGGTCGTCTGGCTACCGTCGGCTTCAATGACGGTCACGTAGAAGTCACCGCTGCGGTTAACGGCGCTGATATCATTTAGCTCAAAGGGACCGGCTGGGACATTCTCGCTGTAAATCAGATAGTTGTTCTGCCGAACTTCCACCCGGGCATTGCTGTTGGCCACACCGCGAATGACCGGCGCGAAGCCGGTCTGGCTGCTGGGGCGCATTTCGGCATCGGTGCCAAGCTGTACGCCGCGAAACTGGACGCTATCGAAGACGCTGTTGTCGGTACTGGTCTGGCCGACGACAAACCGGCTGCGCCAGGGAATGATGTTCGTTTCCGCCCAACTGGCGATGCTTTGCCACTTATCCGCCTGCCCGCTGAACTTATTCCAGTAGGCATTATTGCGAAATCGCCACGATGCAATATTTATCCCGCTGTTTAGCGAAAGATATTGATACTGGTGGCTGCCCCCGTCGCCATTATTGGCATCGGTAGAATAGCTGTAGTTGACGAAAGCAGCGTTAATACCTTCATCAAAGCGCATGGGGGAAACATAGTCACGGGGATAGTGCTCAATATATTGCTGAGGGATATGAATGATCAGCCGATGATTAGCGATATCCAGCTGTTGCTCTGCCTGGCCGATCGTCTGCGACAGCGCGAAACAGGGCTGGTGGTCATCGTCAATCTTGACGCCATAGCGGATATATTCCGCCGCGCTCAGGCAAGGGGCCAACCCGCCATGCGCGCTATCCTCTGAGAAGCGAACGGGGCGACTATCCACCAGAAGATCGTTAATGTAAATATTAACGTCATAGGTGCCCGGCATGACGTCGCCATCGCTGGCGACAAACTGATTAAAAGCCAGCGGGTCGATACCGTTCACAAACTGGGCATTATAGCGTTCCGCACAGTCTGCCGGTAACGTGATGGAGATTAACCATGCGCTGGCAAAATAGCGTAATTTACTATCGTCCATCACTCTATCTCCCTAAAGAGGTGCGACGTTTATTTTTTTATTGGAATATCAACAACGGCGCCGTAATCATTAATATATTTCATTTTATGCAAACGCTGCATGCTGGCGATATTGACAGCGTGGTGACTGTACGGCAGCAACATAAAGTTTTTCAGAGGATAGATTTTGCCTTTGTTGTCGATCGCCTCGGCATTAATAACCGTAATATGCAGTGGACTGTTGTTAGTAAAAGATAACGTGTTAGCGCTTTGCTGCCACTGCAGATTTTCAACAGCTTTGGGCAGCGATGTGGCAATCCCTTGCGGGCGATAAAATAGTTTTAATCGGGTGCGAATCGCGAACTGCAGGATGTTATTTTCCTCAGGCGCAGGAGGGACCTCCTGAATATTCACCCAAAACAGACTTTCCCTGTCGGCAGGAAGACCGGTTCCTGAGTAAATAAAGCGCAGTTGTGCCGATTGCTCGGGGCGTAATTTGACCAGGGGCGGCGTGGCCACAATGGGTAAGCCGCTGCTGGGGGTCTCCGGACCCGTATCAAGCCAGGTCTGGACGATATAGTTTTTGCTGCTTCGGTTGTTAATTTTCAGACTGGCCGATTTATCTTTGCCCGAATAAATAACCCGTGAGGCATCGATGGTAATGGCCGCCTGGGTCTGAAAAGCCAAAGCGCCTATGATCACTGCCAGCAGCGTTTTCATATCTTACCCCTTATCCGCGTCGTGCCGTCCCTGGCCAGGCGTTATTGCTGTATAATGGTAAACCGGGCGGTCGCATTGCCGTCGCCAGCGTCGGCGTGGTCTTTATCCCAGGTATAGTAATAGGCTTTCAGGTTGAAGGTACCGGTGCCATCGGCACTGACCGTAATACTCGGGTCGACGTCGGGATCGAAAGGTTTATCGAGCGTGACCGGGGTATTATTGCGGTCGGTTAGTTTAATGCCGACTTTTTTAGCTGTAGGATCACCCGCATCGAGAGCCAGTACGTTAGTGATAGGTGCTTCGGTGGCTGATGCACCGTCGAGCACAATATAGTACGTGCCCGCGTCACAATTTTTGACGCTAATATTGACCCCAACTTCTGGTCCGGTGCCATTAATATCATTTTTTAATTTAGACAGCGGAACAGAGCCCATCTTAACTACAATGAGACCGTCATCATTGTCGCTTACAAGCGTGCAAGATGAGTTGACAATTTTACCGATAAAATTCAGCGTACCGTCCGCCGCGGCGGCATAGTGTGAGGTCAAGCCGACGAGTGCCATTGCCAGGCAAAGTGATTTCATTTTCATAGCCAATTCCTTCTGTTGTGACCCAGGGAAGCTAATAGCCAGGCATACTCATTGACGCTGCATAAGCCGTTAGCTCTGTTGTTGTGATAGCCATAAAGCGAACTTATCCCCCCTCCAGGGAGTGCAGGAAATGATACAGGCCTGCAATATTGCGGACATTGAGTTTCTGGTAGATGTTTCTCCGATAGTGACTGATCATCATATTGCTAAGGTCGGTGGCCTGAGCAATTTTCTTATTATTTAAACCTGATATAATATAGGGGAGAAGAGAGTCCTCCTGTTTCGTAAGTTTAATATTGACACAACTGTCCAGCGAGCTAATTGATTTTCTGAACACTTTAATACAGCGATGGTCAGACGCATTCTGTAAGTATTTCTGCAGCCGTTGGGTAACATCTATATAATCAAGCACGATCGTCGAAATAGAGTTTATGATAATGTTTTCGACTGGATCGGCAAGAATCTCACTTTTTACGACAAAAACGATATCGCCATGAATGATCTTTTTTTTACGATAGAGCAGTGCGGCTAATTGTTGAATGTCCGGGTGGCTATAGTCCACGATAATGGTTCTGGCTATGGTTAGACTTTTATCATTCACGTCAGAAATATTATCCAGAAACAATGTTTGACTATACCGACGTTGAGCACTCATGGTCATGTTAACCAGAGACCGGATGCCGTTAATAAAAAATTTATTGGCGGAAATGATAATAATCATAATGTATTTCCTTATACACTGCTTCTGTAACCAAGTATTACTGTTGGAGAGGAGGGGAGTAAATAAGATGATAAGCACGATCATTAGAAAAATCCTAATGAAAGTTGTTGCGTGAGGTGTTTTTGCTTATTAATCAGAAGGTTATAATTTAAGATTCAACTATTAACGCATAAGAGAAAGGTAAAATAAACGATAATAAATAATATATTAAACGTATAGCCAGGAATAAAATATGAATGCGCTGCGGGGCATTTTACTGAAAGTCAAAACAACCAGCAAGCTCATAGCGAGAAAGAGGATTAATTAACGTTTTGCCCCACGTCGGGTTGTATGTCCCGGTGTTTAAAAATAGGATGAATGCCCTGGCTCGCGCTGCGGATACTGTGACTGATGCGGCCGGTCACTCTGGCATGAAAACCGATAACTTTAAGGATGGCGAAATGAGACTGACGGTGGGGCTGGCGCTGACGCTGGCGATAATGACCTGCGGCGCCCAGGCGCGCGATATGCAATCTATCGAGCACAGCGGTGAACTGAAGGTGGGCGTGCCGGGCGATTACGCCCCGCTGGCGTTTCGCAATGCCGCCGGCGAACTGCAGGGCTATGACGTGGACATGGCCCGCGATCTCGGGCGCACGCTCGGCCTCAAGGTGAGCTTCGTCTACACCAGCTGGCCCGCGCTCGCCGCCGATCTGCAGGCGGACAAGTTTGATATTGCGATGGGTGGGGTTACCGAGACCCCGGCGCGCGCGCAAGCCTTCGCCCTCAGCCATCCGGTGGTGGCGAACGGAAAAATCGCCTTAGCCAACTGCCAGGCCGCCCCGCGGCTCGGTTCGCTGGAAAAAATTGACCGTCCGGACGTGAAAGTGATCGTCAACCCTGGCGGCACAAACCAGAGTTTTGTCGATGAACACCTCAAGCAGGCGCAAATTATTCGCGTGCAGAACAATGTCGATAACCTGCAGGCGCTGCGGCAGAAAACGGCCGATATGATGGTGACCGATCTGATTGAAGGCGACTATTACCAGAGCAAAGAGCCCGGCGTGTTCTGCGTTGCTAACGAAACACCGTTCGCCGGTACCGCCAGCAACAAGGTGTATATGATGAGTAAAGATAACCCGGCGCTGCTGGAGAAAGTGAACCAGTGGCTGGATAGCCAGGACAAAGAGGTTCTCAAACGGAAGTGGAAAATTCGCGGTTAACCGCGGCGGCGCGCCACCGCCGGCAGACACGCCCGGCGGTGGCTATTGTCCACGGTTAGCGCTGCGGCGACAGCGCCTGTCGCGCCAGACCGCGAAAGTAGCAGGCGTAGCCGAGGGTAGCGGTCAGGCACAGCATATAGCCAAACGACTCGCTGCCTTCCTCCACCGTATTTTTCACCACCCGGGCGTAGTTCTCATCCAGCACGGCATACCACAGGCCGTGCATGCCAAATAGCCGCGAGAAGACCAGAATCGCCAGCAGGCCGCTAATCATCATCCCGTAATATGGGGTGCGGGTATACTCCGCCAGCTGCGACAGGGTCTGACGCAGATGGCGCAACGGCAACAGCAGCGCCCCTGCGGTGGCCAGCAGCGCAAACCACACCCAGCTGCCGTGGGCGAGTAAATCAAACAGGCCATCCAGTTCGCGGATCAGCATGGCGAGAAAGAAGCCGCCGATAAGGATATTGCTATAGCGTAAGTGGGCATATTTCCGCGCCAGCAGAAGATGAACCAGCACGATAACGGCCAGTACGCTCTCCTGCACCACTTCGGTCAGCGACACCTCCGGGATGTCGTTACCAAATACCCGAATATCCACCCACAGACAGAGTACCGCGAGGGCGGCCGCGACCGCTGCGCCGAGAAAGAAGAGCAAGCTTCGTAACAGAGACATTAACACCACAACTTATACTTAAAACAAATATCATAAGTTTTGGGAATGTATGTTCCTGTTCACTTTGTGCGACTTTGCCGCTGTTTTTTAACATTTTGCGCTGTTTAGCACCGGGGAAGGCGGTAAGGGCGCTCAGACAGCGCCTCTACCTTGCAGGTGCGCCCTCCGGGCGGATACGCCTGGGCGCCTCCGGACGCAATCAGTAACCGGCGTGCTTATTGACCAGGTTTTTCAGCGGCAGCCCGCGGCGCTGGCGCTGAATGTTCTCCAGCAGCTGGCGGGCGATCACCTCGGCAGGGGCCGCAGAGGCCATATGCGGGGTGATCACTACCTTCGGATGGCGCCACAGCGGATCGTCCACCGGCAAGGGCTCCTGCGGGAAGACGTCGAGCACCGCCCCGGCAAGCTGGCCGCTCTCCAGCGCCGCCAGCACATCCTCATTGACCATATGCTCTCCGCGGCCGCAGTTGATCAACACCGCCCCGGCGGGTAGCCGGCTGAACAGCGGCGCGGCGAGGATACCGCGAGTTTGCGCGGTGAGCGGCAGAAGGTTAATCAGCCCGTCAAGCGACCCAAGGAAGTTGTCGAGCGCCTCCTCGCCGCGATAGCAGGTGACGCCAGCCAGCTGCTTTTCACTGCGCGACCAGCCGGAGACCCGATAGCCGAGGCGGGCCAACTGGTCGGCGATATAGCCGCCAATTTCGCCGAGCCCCATAATGCCGATATGGAAGTCGGCGGCGGCGCGCTGGGGATAGAGCTTCCAGGTTTGGGTTCGCTGGTGGGCCAGCGCCCGGTCGAAATGGCGCTGAAACCACAGGACGCTCCACAGGGCATATTCAAACATGCCGTGACGAAAGTCTTCATCGATCACCCGGCACAGCGGGATCTCGCTGGCGAACAGCGCGGGCGGCAGATGATCGACCCCGGCGGACGCGGCCTGGATCAGCTTCAGCCCCGGCGAACGGGTCAACAGCTGCGGGTCCGGAAACCAGCAGCTGGCGTACTGGGCGTCGCGCGCCGCCTGGTGATGGGGCAGAAGCGCGGTGACGTCGGGAAACTGCTGCAGGGCGGCGCAGATATCGCGGGCGAAATCCGCGTCGTTACAATCCACCACGATAGTGATATCAGACATAGGCGCTAGTCTTTGTAAGAGGTATCGAGACGGTCAAGACGGCGCAGCCACGCCTGCCAGACCTGTTGACGTTCATGCTCCACACCCATCAGTTGCGCGCAGGCGTGCTGGCTGAGGTGCGGGGCGATGGTGTGGATCGGGCTGATGGCCGCCAGCTGGGCGGCGGCCATCTGGATCTCGCAGGCGCGGTTCAGGTAGTACATGATATAAAACGCGTCGGCCACGGTGCGGCCCACCGACAGCAGGCCGTGGCTCTGAAGGATCATGGCGATATTATTCCCCAGCGAGCGCTGAATGCGTGTCCGTTCGTCGAGGTCAAAGGCCACCCCTTCATAGGGATGGTAGCCGACGCGCTGGTAAAACTCGGTGCTGATCTGGTTGAGCTGCAGCAGGCCGTCCTCGCAGGCGGCCACCGCCATTCCCGGTAGCGTATGGGTGTGGATCACGCAGTGGGCATCTTCCCTGGCCATATGAACCGCACTGTGGATGGTAAAGCCCGCCGAGTTAGCCGGCGCGTCGCCCTCTACGACCTTGCCCTGCATATCCACCACGATCAGGTTGCTGGCGGTGACTTCGTCAAACATCATGCCGAAGGGATTAATTAAAAAACGCGGCTCGCCGTCGCCGGGCAGGCGCACGGAGAAGTGGGTGTAGAGGGTATCCTCCCAGCCGAACAGCGCCGCCAGACGGTAGGCGGCGGCCAGCTGCTGGCGCAGGTGTTGCTCAGTTGCCATTTAGTGCACTCCCATAAATTCACGGATTCGTTGCAGAGAAGGGGCTTCCAGCGGGCTGCGGATCACCTGCGGGGCAATATCGGCCTGCACCACGCCATTCTCCATCAGCACCACGCGGTCGGAAATCGACAAGGCGAAGTCCATCTCGTGAGTGACAATCAGCATGGTCATACCTTCGCGGGCCAGCGACTGAATGACCTTCAGCACTTCGCCCACCAGCTCCGGATCCAGCGCCGAGGTCGGCTCGTCAAACAGCATAATGTCCGGCTTCAGCGCCAGCGCCCGGGCGATCGCCACGCGCTGCTGTTGACCGCCGGAGAGCTGCCCGGGGTACTTGTGGGCATGGGCCAGCAGGCCGACGCGGTCGAGCAGCGCCAGGGCCTGCTCGCGGGCGACCGGCTGGTCCAGCAGTTGGTGATAGCGCGGGGCCAGCATCACGTTGTCGAGCACCGTGCGGTGGGGGAACAGGTTGAAGCTCTGGAAGACCATGCCGATGCGCCGCACCCCGGCACGCATCTGGCGTTTGTCGACGATAGCTCCGCCCTTCAGATAGTCTTCGCCGTAGAGAATGATCTCCCCGCCATCAAGGCTTTCGAGGGCGTTGATGGTGCGGATCAGGGTGGTTTTGCCGGAGCCGGATGGGCCGATGATGCTGATCACCTCCCCGTTCTCCACCTGCAGATCGATGCCTTTCAGCACCTCATGCTGACCCCAGGATTTGCGGATGCCCCGCAGATCGAGCGCTGGCGGCGCGCCGTTGACGGCCGGCGTTTTGATCTCCTCCGTCAGCGCCGGCAGGCTCTGGCGCAGCGCCTGGCATTCCGCCTCGCTGAGGGTTTGCGGACGCTTGCGCTGAATATCGAGACGATTTTCCAGCGCCCGGAACAGCCAGGTGAAGACGGTAACCACCATCACGTAGTACACCGCCACCGCCAGCAGGGTCTCCATCACGAGGAAATTTTGCGCATACAAGCGCTGGCCGGTGAGCAGCAGCTCGGGTAAGGAGACCACCGACAGAATCGAGCTCAGCTTAATGATGGTGATGTATTCATTGATCAGCGTCGGCAGCGAGATGCGAAACGCCTGAGGGATCACAATCAACCGCTGGATGCCGATAAAGCTGAAGCTCAGCGCATGGCCCGCCTCGCTCTGCCCCTTGGCCACCGACAGCAGTCCGCCGCGGTGGATCTCCGCCATATAGGCCGCTTCGGTGACGGTCATTGACACCAGCCCGGCGATAAACGGCACCCCGAGCAGCGGCTGGGTCACCGGAAACAGCTGCGGCAGGTTGTAGACAAACACCAGCAGCACCATCAGCGGCACGCTGCGAAAAAACCAGATATAGAGTTCGACGGGGATCTTGATCCAGCGCGGCGCCGAGAGCTTCGCGCAGGCTAGCAGAAAACCGACCACCAGGCCGATCCCCCAGGACAGAGTGCTGATCACGATGACGGTCACGCACGCCTGCCAGAATGCTCCAATGCTAAACAATGAAAAAAAGTAACCCCAATCGAACGCCATACCGACTCCTGTTGCGCAGTGCTTATTGTCTTAATCGATGCTTTCTAAGTTGTATTTTTTGATCAGCGCGGCATATTGGCCGTTGGCTTTCAGCGTGGCCAGGGTAGCCTTGATCGCCTCCGCCAGCTCGGTGTTGCCTTTGGCGACGTAGATCCCCAGCGGCAGCGGGTAGACCAGACGCGTAGAGCTTATCGCCAGGCGACCGCGGCTCTTGTCGACGATGATCTGCGCCGCCGGGGCTATCTCTAGCTGGGCGCCGATGTTCTTCGACAGCAGGGCCTGGGAGGCTTCCGGCGCCGTCGGGAACTCCTGAATGGTGATGGCCGATTTGCCGTTTTTCAGGCACCACTCATCGGAGTGTTTTTTCAGGCTGGTCACCCAGGTGGTGCCTGCCTGCAGACCGACCTTCACGCCGCACAGCTCATCTTCGGTTTTCGGCTGCACCGCGCCACCCTTCAGGGCGATGATCGACGCGCCAGAGAGGGCGTAAGGGATGGCGTCGGCCTGCTTCTGGCGCTCCGGCGTCACGTACATCCCGGAGATCACCGCGTCATATTTCTTGCCGATGCCGAGGATCAGGCTGGTGAACTTGGTGTCGATGAGCTGCGGTTTGGCCTGCAGATGCTCGGCGATCAGCGTCGCGAACTCCGGGTCGAGACCGACGATGTTGTTATTGCTGTCATAGGACTCAAACGGCGGGTAGGTGACCTCCATCCCCACCTTAAAGACGCCTTCGGTCAGCAGTTCCGCCGCCTGGGTGACAGGGGAAAAACAGGCGCTGACGGCGAGGGTAAGCGCAACGCGGCGCGAGATTTTTTTCAGGGTGCTAGTCATCATGGTTCCTCACGGGGGGTTAGGGGTTTTTTTGCTGTGCCTGTTTTTTCAGATGGCCAAACGTATTGGTGCCGCGCGCGCGCTCCGGCAGCTGGAGCTCGCCGCGATTGACCTTTTCGCGCAGGTAGCGATAGGTTTGCAGGGCCTGGCTCCACATATGCTCCCCGATGCTGAGTTCCTGATATTCACCGGCTTCGCCGGCGGCGAGAAAGGTCGGCAGCGGGCGGATCAGCGTGTGGTAATCGCAGGCGAAAAACAGCGGGAAGGAGTACCGCTCCTGCGGCACTTTGCGCACCCGGTGGGCTGTAGCAACAAATGTGCCAGCGCTGAGCACTTCCAGCATGTCGCCGATATTGATCACGAACGCCTCTTCTCCGGCGGCGTTCTTGACGGGAGGTGCATCGATCCACACGCTTTCTTCATTGAGGACTTCAAGCCCGGGCTGGTCGGCGAGCAGCAGGGTGAAGCACTCATAGTCGGTGTGTGCACCAATTCCGGGAACATCTTCGACGCTGGCGTCGAACGGGTAATGGATCAGCCGAAGCTTAGCCGGCGGGCAGGTCACCATCGGTTTGAAATACCCTTCCGGCAGGCCGAGCGCGAGGGCGAAAGCGTCGAACAGGCGGTGGCCGAGGGCGAAGACCGCGTCGTAGTAGGCCAGCACCCGCGCGCGGAAATCCGGCAGATCGGGCCACTCGTTGGCGCCGATAAGCGGCGTACCGGCGAGCACCAGCGGATGGTCATCCGCCGCCTGGAAGCCGATATCGAAAGCCTCTTTATGGTCCGGCTTGCCGGCGCCGTAGATCTCTTCTCCTTCCGGAACGTAGCCCTTATGGCTTTTGGATCGGCCGATGTAATAGTTCATCTTCTCCTCCATCGGCAGGGCGAAGATCTGCTTCGCCGCCTCGCGGACGCCAGCGATCAGCGCCGGGTCGATGCCGTGGCCGGTGATATAGAAAAAGCCCACCTCGCGCGCCGCGCGGCCGATGGCGTCGGCCACCGCCTGACGCCTGGCGAGGTCATCGCCGGCCAGATCGCGGATATCGATGGTCGGGAGTTCAGTAAAAGCGTGCTTCACGGCGGTCATGGCTGCGGTTCCTGTTCAGTGAGCGATAAAAACTGCTGAAAGTGGGCCTGCTGGCGCGCGGCCATCCAGGCGTTGAGCGACCAGAGATCGGCGACCGGGACGTTGGTGAACGGCAGGTGGTGCAGATAGCCGTCGGCGCCAAACTCCGGGGTCAGCGTGGTCTGCGGGTAGCCGCGCCGGCGCTGTGAATGCCAGACCTGCTCCCAGAAACGCTCGGCAAAGGCCAGCGCCGGCTGATACTCCGGCGCCGCCGGATGCGGCACCTGCGGCCCCTGGTCGTAGCCCACCCGGGCCTGCACGTGATGCACGCGGTCGATAAAGACGCTGAAGTCATCGCAGGGGTCATCCAGCAGGCGCTCGCTGACCACCACCCAGTGGCTGATGTCGGCGGTAAAGCGCAGCTGGGGGAGTTGCTGAACGATCTCCAGGGTGAGCCACGGGCTGTACAGCGAGGTGGCGCGATGGGTTTCAAAACTGCAGGTCAAACCAAACCCGGCGGCCAGCTCGTGCGCCTTGCCGAGAAAATCGACCTGCTGCGCCAGCGGCCAGCGATCGTTGCCCGCCAGCAGATTGACAAAGCGCGGGTTGAGGCTGCTGGCCTCGGCGAAGCGGGTCTGCAGGCGCGCCAGATGCTGCTCTGGCGTTTCATGCTGGGCGGGGAGCACTCCGCCGCCGCTGAAAAGAATGGCGATATACTCCAGCCCCGACGCCTGCAGGCGGTCGGCGAGCTGCCGTCGCTCGGCCACCATTAACGGCACGCGGGCTTCGATACCGCAGCAGCCGACGCGCTGCAGTTCATCCAGCGTTTGCGACCAGGGGGTGGTGACTCCCCAGAGGGTGCGAAAGCATTTCAGCTCCATGGCGGCTTCCTCAGGCGTACTTCACGCCGGGCAGGACGCAGAGCATCTCGTACAGCAGGTTGGCCGCCAGCTGGGAGGTATTACCGCTCACGTCATAGGGGGGCGAGACCTCGACCAGATCGGCGCCAATCAGGTTCAGGCCGCGGCAGCCGCGGACGATCTCCAGCGCCTGAATGGAGGTCAGGCCGCCGACTTCCGGCGTCCCGGTTCCCGGAGCCCAGATGGGATCGAGGCTGTCGATATCAAAGCTGAGATACACCGGTCCGTCGCCCATCTGCTGACGGACTTCGGCCATCAGCGGCGCCAGCGAGGTATGCCAGCACTGTTCCGCCTGCACCAGGCGAAAGCCCTGGTCAACGCCCCACTGGAAGTCGCCGGCGGCATAGCCCTGGGCGCGCTGGCCAATCTGCACCACCCGTTTGAGGTCGAGCAGTCCCTCCTCAACGGCGCGGCGGAAGGTGGTGCCGTGGGCGATTTTCTCTCCGAACATCTCATCATTGGTATCGGTATGGGCGTCGACGTGGATGAGCCCCACCGGACCATGTTTTTTGGTCAGCGCCCGCAGGATCGGCAGGGTAATGGTGTGGTCCCCGCCGAGGGTCAGCGGGATCAGCGGATAACTATTCAAACCGGTGTAGTAATCTTCAATAATTTGCACCGATTTGAGCAGGCTATAGGTATTGATCGGCACATCGCCGATGTCGGCCACCGACAGCGAGTCGAACGGCGCGGCGCCGGTCGCCATATTGTACGGACGGATCATCACCGATTCGGCGCGAATATAGCGTGGTCCGTAGCGCGTGCCTGAGCGCTGCGAGGTGCCGATATCCAGCGGAATGCCGATAAACGCCGCGTCAAGTCCCTGTAAATCTTCGATAAACGGCAGGCGCATCATTGTGGCGCGGCCGGCGAAGCGTGGCATCTCATTGCCACCCTGCGGTTGGTGAAAAAGGTTATCCATGTCTGCTCCTGATTCTGACGGATGAAACGTAACAGGAGAGATAGTGCGCAACCCGCGCTGGACTTTACATCGTCTGGCGTAAATACTCAGTTCATTTATTGGTGAACTAAATACGATGCATAACGACGCCAGCCTCAATATTCGCCAGCTGCAGGTTTTCGAGGCGGTGGCCCGCCTGGAGAGCTATAGCCGTGCCCAGCAGGAGCTGGGTATTTCGGTCTCCGCCATCAGCAATGCGATGTCGCAGCTGGAGGGGCAGCTCGGCTTCACCCTCTGCCAGCGCGGGCGCGGCGGCTTTTCCTTAACGGAAAAAGGACAGCAGTTTTTACAGCAGGCGATCCGCGTACTGAGCGAACTCAATGAGCTGGAGCGGCAGTCGGCGCTGCTCAAAGGGGAGCATAGCGGCACCCTGTGTATCTCGACGCTCGACTCCATCGAGACCGAAACGGCGCTCTCGCTGCCGGTGGTCCTGCGCAGCTTCAGCGACAAATTTCCCCATGTGCATATCAAACTGATTATTCGCACCCCGGCGGAGCAACTGAACGGGGTGCTGAACAACCATATCGACCTGGCCATCGGCAGCTACAACTCGCAGGTGCATAACATCATCAGCGAGCCGCTGTACCGCGAACAGCACTGGCTCTACTGCAGCGATCTGCACCCGATGTTCTTCAGCCGTCAGCTGGATAAAGAGCAGATCAGCCAGTGCCCGCTGGTGACCCGCAGCTACTGGAACACCAGTGACCTGCGCCGCCGGGGCTTCAGCAAAGGCAGCGCCACCGTTGAGACCGTCGACGCCCAGCTGCTGTTGATCCTCTCGGGGAAATATATTGGCTATTTGCCGGAGCATTACGCCTGGCCGTGGATCAAAGAGAACCGCCTGCGGGTGCTGCTGCCCAACGAGTTTGGCTTTCAGTCGCCGTTCTCGGCCATCTGTAAGCGCGGGCGCAGCAATGAGCCCTATCTGAAAGCGTTCCGCGACCTGCTGAAGAAAAACACGGTGGCGCGACCGAAGTGGAATTACTGAGTGGGGTAGGGCTTCCTTCCGCCGTGATGGTGGCTCTGGCGCTCAGCGCACAGCCTGGGTGGGGGAGTTTTCCCTGTTCAAAAAACGAACGGCAGCCGGTAGCCCGCCCGGGCTGCGGCTGCCAGGCAACTGCCTCCAGGTTATCCACAGGGTTAGGCGCCGCTGGTGTGGACAGGTCGCCGGGCGACAGGGCGCGGCTAGCGGACCAAAGGATGGCGTTTGCGTTCAATAAAACGGTACGAAAGGGAATCTGTGTTTGCCCGCCTTTGCCCGTGAAATCAGAAAATTTACTTCGCAGGCTAACCGCAGATTGCTTCAAAAAAATTCCCGTATTTGTTATATTGTTGTTCATTGCTTATTCACCTCTGCGGTGCCAAAAAGAACAAGATTCACCGCAACCCAGGACACTACCATGTTAGATTACCGCTTCCCGACAGCTTTGCAGATGGTTCTCAGCGTAGCAATGGCGGAGCAGATGGGTGAACGTTCGACGAGTGCGATTCTGGCCTACGGCCTGGAAGCGAACCCGAGCTTTATCCGTAAACTAATGGTTCCGCTTACTCGTGACGGCATTATCGTCTCCACGCTTGGCCGCAACGGCTCTATTCATCTTGGCCGCCCGGCGGACAAGATCACCCTGCGTGATATCTATCTTTCGGTTATCGAAGATAAAAAACTGTGGGCGTCGCGTCCTGACGTCCCGGCCCGCTGCGTGGTCAGCGCCAACGCCTGCTGGTACTTCAAATCGGTTGCCGATGAAGCAGAGCAGGCTTCGTTAAACGTCCTCGCTCGCCACACCGTGGCCAGCGCGCTGGAGGCGGTCAAAAACGCCGATACCAGCGGCTGCGACCCGGTGCCGGAAATGATCGCCCGCTTTAAAAAAGCGCATTAATCATTTTCTGGTGACGAAAAAAAACCGCCTTCAATTGTGAAGGCGGTTTTTTATTATCTGCTGCAGGCTAGGCGGGCAGATCCTCCTGGACCGGTTTCCTGCGGGTCACCAGTTTCCGCAGCGTCACGTAAAACACCGGCGTCAGGAACAGACCGAAGAGCGTCACGCCCAGCATCCCGGAGAATACCGTGATCCCGGTGACGCCGCGGACTTCCGCCCCCGCGCCATGGCCGAGGATCAGCGGAATGGTTCCGGCGATAAAGGCGATGGAGGTCATCACGATCGGGCGCAGACGCAGGCGGCATGCCTCCAGCGCCGCTTCCATGATGCCTTTCCCCTGGATCTCCAGCTCGCGGGCAAACTCGACGATCAGAATGGCGTTTTTACAGGCCAGGCCCATCAGGACCACCAGCCCCACCTGCACGAAGACGTTGTTATCGCCCCCGGTCAGCCAGACGCCAAACAGCGCGGAGAGCATCGTCATCGGCACGATAAGGATCACCGCCAGCGGCAGGGTCCAGCTTTCATACAGCGCCGCCAGCACGAGGAACGCCAGCAGCACCGCCACCGGGAAGACGATCAGCGCCGTGTTGCCCTGGGTGGCCTGCTGGAAGCTCAGATCCGTCCACTCAATATTCATCCCATTCGGCAGGATCTGCTTCGACAGCTCCTCCAGATGCGTCATCGCCTGCGAAGAAGAGAGGACCCGCGGATCGGCATCGCCAATCAGGTCCGCCGCCGGATAACCGTTGTAGCGGATCACCGGATCCGGCCCGTAGGTGGTACTGATATTCACCATACTGCCGATCGGCACCATTTCGCCCTGATTATTGCGGGTGCGCAGATTGGCGATATCTTCCACGCTCTCGCGGTATGGCCCATCGGCCTGGGCCATCACGCGCCAGGTACGCCCGAACTGGTTAAAGTCATTGACATAAGACGAGCCGAGATAGGTCTGCAGCGTACCGAACAGATCGGTCAGCGATACCCCCTGCGCTTTCGCCTTATCGCGATCGACCTGCACGTCCAGCTGCGGCACGTTAGCCTGGTAAGTCGAGATCGGGAAGTGCATCCCCGGCGTCTGCATAATCGCCCCGGACATCGCATTCACCGCGCTTTGCAGCGCGCCATAGCCCAGCCCACCGCGATCCTGGATGTACAGGGAGTAGCCGGAACCCTGGCCCAGTCCTAAAATCGGCGGCGGCAGGATGGAGAAGCCAAAGCCCTGCTGAATTTGCGCGATTTTGGCGTTGATCTCGGCGTTAATTTCCGCCGCCGTGTGTTTGCGCTGGTCGAACGGTTTGAGGCCAAAAAAGACCGTCCCGGTATTCGGCGTGTTGGTGAACTGCAGCGCGTTAAGCCCCGGGAAAGCGACCGCATAGTCGACCCCTTCGGTATTCATCCCGATCTCGCTCATCTTGCGGATCACCGCATCGGTGCGCGCCAGCGACGACCCTTCCGGCATCTTCACGCCGCCAATGAGATACAGCTTATCCTGGGTGGGAATAAACCCGCCGGGGACGACTTTAAACATCACCCCAGCGGCGCAGAGCAGCAGCAGATACACCGCAAACACTGCGCCACGGCGTCCAAGCGTTTTGCCTACCAGTCCCTGATAGCCGTTCGAGCTGCGCAGGAAAAAGCGGTTAAACGGACGGAAAATCCAGCCAAACAGGCGATCGATCAGCCGGGTAGGGAGGTCTTTCTTCGCGCCGTGCGGCTTTAACAGCAGGGCCGCCAGCGCCGGGGAGAGCGTCAGCGAGTTGATGGCCGAGATCACCGTCGAGATGGCGATGGTCACCGCGAACTGTTTGTAGAACTGGCCGGTGACCCCGGAGAGAAACGCCATCGGCACGAACACCGCACACAGCACCAGCGCAATGGCGATAATCGGCCCGGAGACCTCACGCATCGCCTGATGCGCCGCGGCAAGCGGCGCAAGCCCCTCTTCGATATTACGCTCGACGTTCTCCACCACCACGATGGCGTCGTCCACCACGATACCAATAGCCAGTACCAGCCCGAACAGGCTGAGAGTATTCAGCGAGAAGCCCAGCAGATAGAGAATGCTGAAGGTACCCACCACCGATACCGGCACCGCGATCAGCGGGATAATCGACGCGCGCCAGGTCTGCAGGAACAGGATCACCACCAGCACCACCAGCACCACTGCTTCCAGCAACGTCTGCACCACCGCGCGGATGGAGTCGCGCACGAAAACCGTCGGGTCGTACGGCGCCGCCCATTGCATATCTTCCGGGAAGCGGGTGGCCAGTTCAGCCATTTTGGCGCGTACCGCGTTCGACAGATCGATGGCGTTTGCCCCCGGCGACTGGAAGATACCGATCCCGACCGCATCCTTATTGTTGAGCTGGGAGCGCAGCGCATAGCTGCCGGAACCCATCTCGATGCGCGCCACGTCGCGCAGGCGGACCAGCGAGCCGTCCTGCGCCGTTTTCAGAATGATATTGCCAAACTCTTCTTCGGTATGCAGACGGCCCTGGGCGTTAATGGAGATCAGGAAATCGCTCTCCTGCGGCAGCGGCTCGGCGCCAAGCTGTCCGGCAGACACCTGGACGTTTTGCTCCTGCATCGCCGTCACCACATCCGAAGCCGTCAGACCGCGGGCCGCGACCTTATTGGGATCCAGCCAGACGCGCATCGCATATTCACCGGAGCCAAAAATCTGGATCTGGCCGACGCCGGGCAGGCGCGCCAGCTCATCCTTCACTTTCAGCGTGGCGTAGTTGCGCATATACAGCGAGTCGTACTTCCCGCCGGGGGAGAACAGATGCACCACCAGGGTCAGCGTCGGAGACTGTTTCTGGGTGGTGATCCCCAGACGGCGCACATCCTCCGGCAGACGCGCTTCCGCCTGCGCGACCCGGTTCTGCACCTGAACCTGCGCCTGATCCGGGTCGGTACCCGGGCGGAAGGTGACGGTGGTGACCAGCACGCCGTCGGAGCCAGCGACCGATTTCATGTACATCATGTTTTCAACGCCGTTGATCGCTTCCTCCAGCGGCGTCGCCACGGTCTCGGCAATCACTTTCGGGTTGGCGCCGGGATACTCCGCGCGCACCTGGACGCTCGGCGGGACGACGTCCGGATATTCGCTCACCGGCAGCAGCGGGATAGCGATTAACCCGGTGATAAAAATTAAAATCGACAGCACCGCGGCGAAAATCGGCCTGTCGATAAAAAAGCGGGAAAAGTCCATGTCTTGGATTCTCTGATTAGGGATCAGTTGAGGGCTGCGCTGGAGGTCATGGCAACGTTTTTGGCGTTAACCGGCATACCCGGCATAAACACTTTTTGTAACCCGTCGACGATGACGCTATCCCCAGGGTTTAACCCCTTCTGAACGATGCGTAAACCGTCTGCCAGACGCCCCGAGGTAATATCACGTCGCTGCGCTTTACCATCTTTATCAACGATATAGACGTATTTACGATCCTGATCGGTCAGTACCGCTTTGTCGTCGATCAGCGTGGCGTTGAACTCGGCGCTGCCCGGCAGACGCACGCGGGCAAACAGCCCCGGCGTGAACAGACGCTGCGAGTTATCCAGCAGCGCACGCATGCGGATGGTGCCGGTACTCGGCGTTAACTGATTATCGAGAAAATCCACTTTGCCCTGATGGGGGTAGCCCTCCTCGCCAACCAGGCCAATCTCCACCGGGAGCGCCTGATTATCGCTGGACGCCCCTTGCCCACGGCGGGCGAGGTTTTGATAGTGAAGGTAGGTTGACTCGTCGACGTCAAAGTAAACGTACACCGTCTTCTGCGAGACCAGAGTGGTGAGCACGCTGGCGGTGTCGCCCGCGGTGACCAGGTTACCGCTGGTGATCAGCGCCCGGCTGGCGCGGCCGTCAATAGGGGCGGTCACTTTGGTGAAGTCAAGGTTAAGCTGCGCGGCATCCACTGCCGCCTGCGCGGCGCGAATATCAGCCTGCGCCTGAACCGCGGTTGACCGGCGCTGCTCCCACTCTTCACGGGAGACAAGATTGGTATGGACTAATTTATCGGTGCGGTTCGCCTCGCTTTGCGCCAGGCTGGCCTGCGTTTTGGCTCTCGCCAGCGTCGCCTGCGCCTGCTCCAGCGCGGCGCGATAGGTTCTGTCATCTATGGTGAACAGCACCTGGCCCTTTTTCACCTCCTGGCCGTCGGTGTAATTCACTTTATCGATATATCCCGAGACGCGGGGGCGGAGCTGAACACTCTCCACCGCTTCAATGCGACCGTTAAAACTATCCCACTGACTGATCGACTTCACCAGCACCTTAGCGGCGCTGACCGTCGGAGCGGGAGGCGTGGCGTTTTGCGCGACGCTGTCGTCGCAGCCGACGAGCAGAAAGGAGAGCATCATCGCGCCGAGCGCGGTCAGGTGAATGTTTCCCCAGGTTTTTTGCAGGCTCATTATTTTTATTCCGGTAAATGTAGCCGCCGGGCAAGACGCAGCGTGAGAGGCCGCGCCACTTCCTTTGTCCGGGCTGGCTTAAGGCCATTTGTGTCGATCATCGCCACAAAACTGTAACAATTTCGAATACACTATCGCGGCGATTGTAGGAAGGCGCTTAACTAAGTGCAAGAATAATTGTTGCACTTTATGTGCGGTCCAGGGGGAGATAAAAAACCGCGATCCTGGCGTGGATTTAAATGTAACAATAAAACTTGCATTTTGTGTAAAAACAGGCCACCTTTAAATGCAATTGACAAAGATGCTTTTAACCGGCCGCGAGGGGGTAACATGATGAACACTGGCGCCATCATTCAGGATCTGATCGACTGGATCGACAACCATCTTGATAGCCGTCTGGATATTGACACCGTTGCCCGACGAGCCGGCTATTCGAAGTGGCACCTGCAGCGGATCTTCAAAGAACATACCGGGCAGCCCCTCGGAGAATATATTCGGGCGAAAAAGCTGCAAAAGTCGATCGAACGCTTGGCCCACAGCAACGAGCCGATCCTCAACGTGGCGATTGCCCTCGGCTTTGACTCCCAGCAGTCCTTCAACCGCAGCTTTAAGCGCCAGTTTGGCCAGGCGCCCGGCGTCTGGCGCCGGAGTATCAGCCGCTCTGCAGGGCAGGTATCTCATCATTGAGCTGCATGACCGGGGAGGGTCAGTCCTGACCCGGCCCATGATCAAACTTGCTGCCTTTGCCGATGGCATAGAATTGCCCGCCTGCGACATAGTGAACGGTCCGTAGCTCGTCCGGCGCATCATCAAAAATCCAGTGTCCGTTGCGGAATAGCCGATCATCGCTCCAGGCGGCGACGATATCGCCCATAAACAGAGCGTGTTGCTGCTGAACCGGAGCACAAGGCGGGTGAGTTTTACCCCGTAAGGGGTGTTGCATCTGCCGAACTTTTCCCGGCGCTATCCCGAGAACGACCTGGCGATCGGCGTCAGCGAGCGGCAGGTCGATCCCATTCATGAAGGCGTTGATGGCGTGATACAAACGGGAGAGCTGAACAACTCCAGCCTGATCGCCCGCCCTCTGGGCCGCTTTTGCTGGTTAATCTGCGCGTCACCGGACTATCTCTGGGAATATGGCGTACCGCCGTCACCGGAGGCGCTCTCTGCACCGGGCCATGCAATATTTCTCCGGCCAGGCGAGACGGGCCGATGAATTTCGCTTCGTTCGCCACGAAGAGGCCTTTTCTGTACCTGTCAGCGGGAACGCCGCGGTGAATGACTCGGGGCTCTATATAAAAATGAGCCAGGCAGGATTTAGGCTGGCGCAGCTGGCGGAGAATATCGTTGCTGACCACCTGCAGGGGGGAAGCTGGTGGAAGTGCTGCGGACTGGCAGCCACCCCCGGTACCCGTCATATTTTTGATAGTTGATGGCCATGTTTTTACGCTTAGATTAACTATTTTAATATGAGACAGCGTTTGTTTAAGTCCGCTTTATATAAAGCGGACAATTCTAGCGCAGTTTTTTTTAGCTTGCCAACTTTAATTAATGAGTTTTTGAGTTGTCAGATTATTAATCACATTTGAAGCTATAATTAGCATTCTCGAGGGCGATTTCTTTTTTGAACTGCTCGAAACTAAAATCGCGTGGATAATATGAGAATGCTTTTAAATTAAAAAAATGCTCCATAGACATAAATTCTCTGGAGAGTTTTTTTGCTTCATCTAAGGCTTTGTAATAATTTAACGTGTTACTAAGGTGAAAATTTGTAACACCGAGAAAACTCTCTTCATGACATATTGTTGCACCATGTTGCATAAGGTTGTCAATAAAGCTTTGTTTGTTATGATCCCAGCCGAACGCAGATACAACTCCACATGAAACACCGTAAATATATTCTCTGTGAGCGTTTAACCATTTACGAGTTTCACTTATTGTAGTATCAGTTTCTCCTGCGTAAAACATGATATTAACTTTTGTTTTTATTTTATTTTTGAAGCAAAGCTCTAATAGTCTGGATGCTCGGTTTAAGTAATTTTCTGGCTTTGGTGTTTTATGCATCTTTTGCAATTGCTCTAAACTGGCACTCTCAAGACCAAGATCTATTACACGCATGCCTGCTTCGGCCATCAGGGGGATGATTTTGTTTGACAGGGCGTCAACTCGGCATTCAGCACGCCATGAGAAGAAATTTTGATTTTTTTTACGTACATCAATAAGCTCTTTCAACCATTCTTCAGTAGGAGTAAAAAGGGATGCTTCAAAATAGGGGGTCATTGTTCGATAATTATCATGAAGCAGTAAATCATTGTATTCTTCCATGATAAGTTTTGGTGGTTTTAGTTTCGTTAGTAGCTCATCTTTTTCCTGACAAAACAAGCAACCTTTACCACAACCTCTCGATACTTCAATACTTGGTTGGTAATATTTGCGATCATTTAGTAATGAATAATTAAGTGGTAAATAGCTATAGTCATTATTGTCGGTTTTACCAGTAAGGGTCTTGAGTATTTTATTCTCACCTAAACCACTAATTATCTCATCAATGTATGGAAGTTCGGCCTTTAAAAGATCTTCGTCGTCATTGATTACCCATCGTCCACCGATGATTATTTTGTTGTTTATCTTATGTTTAATAAGGGATGTGAGTTCCTTTGTCCAAGACAAAGCGTAGTAACTTGGTATAGATATATAAATTGGATGTTGTGTATTTAATAGACCATTGTCTATTAATTTTTCAAAAAAATTGATTGGCGACATAAAGTTACCATGAAAAACACGGGGCTTATAACCCGCATTATTTACTACAGTGGCTAAGGAAAGAAGGCCGTAGTTAAGGTACATATTTCGCTGATTAGAAATATTTGCCCCTTTCTTTGTTTTGAGTTGCCCGGCAGAAATAAAGAAAATATAACTCATTTTATTTAACTTTTTAGAGAAGTGGTGGATTTTAGTATGGTATTGAATGTTCTGGTCTTTCAAGGTAATTAATTGTTGAAATATTGATTTAAATCAATGGAGTAAAATATAACTGTAGTTTATGTAACAATAATTAATTATAGGTCAAAATTAATTGTTGGAAGTCTAAGTGTAAATAGACTCGCATTAGTTTCAGGTGTTTTTTGATATCCTGGTACAATAGTTGTGTTGCCGATCTTCCTCCGGCGTCATATTGTCATGTGATTCATGGGGAGCGTTTTCAGTTATATTCTGGCATCCGTATTCCCGTGTTTTCTCGCACTTCATTCAGCATTCTGAACAGATAAAAACGAGTATTTCTGTACGGTATGTTCGGTTAAAACATCCAATGAAAGTGTTTGGCGTTGGCTTACCGGGCTGAATAAATTCCAGTTCTACTGCGTGTTGCTCTGACCGTTCAGTCAATGCAAGTGAGATAAATTCCGGACCATTATCCATGCGTAGCATGACCGGATAGCCGCAATCCTGTCGAGCATACGGACCACGCATAGCGCTAGCAAATTCAGATCAATTTCAATCGACAACGCCTCACTGTTAAAGTCATCAACGACATTGAACGTGAGAAAACGACGGCACAGACCAGGGCATCATGCATAAAATCGACAGACCAGCTCTGGTTCAGCGCTTCCGGTGTGGCCAGTGGTGAGACATTAGGCCCAACGAAAACAATAGAGCTTTTCGTTGGGCCTATCAATGGGCCTAAAAAGTTCAGGTTAAATTAGTTTTCTTGAGATTTTACGGGACGAATTGAAGATACAAAAAAGCCCGCAGGGCTTGCGCCGTGCGGGCTCTTAGGACTTCATCGGATGACTCTGGTAATCACCGATGGAGAATTTTGGTGGAGCTGGCGGGAGTTGAACCCGCGTCCGAAATTCCTACATCCTCGGCACTACATGCTTAGTCAGTCTTTACATTCGCTTGCCAGCTGCGGACAGACACGCCACTAACAAACTAGCCTGATTAGATTTAACGCTTCAACCCCAGGCAGGGCATCCACGCGATCTCTTTTGGGTTTGACCTCTCTTTGATCCCCGTCTTAAGAGCGGAAGCTAGGGAGAGAGGGCTCAGAGCAGGTTATTAAGCTGCTAAAGCGTAGTTTTCGTCGTTTGCGACTATTTTTTGCGGCTTTTTACGAGGCCAACCGCCCCTCGGCATGCACCTTGGGTTTCGCAAATCCCGTCGAATCCAGAATCAGCCCCAATGTGTAGGTCAAGTATAACAGATTTGTGAATGTCGTTACCAGCCCCATCACGCAGGATTATTTCAGCAGGGTGGACGAAAAAGCAGCATCAACAAGGATATAGCGTAAGGGCCAGCGAGAGCTGGCCCTCAGGGGAGGGGATTAACGCCCGGCGTGCTTCATAATACGCGCCTTATCCAGCGCCCATTCACGATCTTTCAGGTCGGTACGTTTGTCGTGCTGTTTCTTACCTTTGGCGACGCCGATTTTCACTTTGCACCAGGCGTTCTTCCAGTACAGCGATAGGGCGACGACAGTGTAACCTTCGCGGTTAATGCGGCCGTACAGGGTGTCCAGCTCACGCTGGTTGAGCAGCAGCTTACGGGTGCGCGTCGGGTCACACACATAGTGAGTGGAAGCCACGGCCATGGGCGTAAAGTTGGCGCCGAACAGGAAGGCCTCGCCATCCTTCAGGATGACATAGCTATCGCCGATGTTGGCTTTGCCTGCACGCAGGGATTTGACTTCCCAGCCCTGCAGGGCGAGACCAGCCTCGTATTCATCTTCGATAAAGTATTCGTGACGGGCGCGTTTATTCAGCGCAATGGTGGCTGATCCAGGTTTGTGGGCTTTTTTCTTAGTCATAATGTCCTGAAGTCATCGTCTTATACACAGTTACCTCGATCGCATCCTGCGAGGTGTACTGCGCATCTTAGCACGAGTTGTGGCACAGCGTTTTTTTTAGCAGCAGATAAATGATATTATTTGCACTGTGTTTAAATGTGGAACCTGCTATGCCTCAGATTAGCCGTACTGCGCTGGTGCCTTTCAGCGCGGAACAGATGTATCAACTGGTAAACGATGTGAAGTCCTATCCTGATTTTCTGCCAGGCTGCACCGGTAGCCGCGTGCTGGAATTGGGGCCGACGCAAATGACGGCGGCGGTTGATGTGTCCAAAGCCGGCATCAGTAAGACCTTCACCACACGCAATACACTGACCAGCAACCAGAGCATTTTGATGAGCCTGGTAGATGGCCCGTTCAAGAAGCTGATTGGCGGCTGGAAGTTTATTCCGCTGAGCCCCGAGGCCTGCAAAATCGAATTCCATCTCGATTTCGAGTTTACCAATAAACTGATTGAGATGGCTTTTGGCCGGATCTTCAAAGAGCTGGCCGCTAACATGGTGCAGGCGTTCACTTCGCGCGCCAAAGAGGTTTACAGTGCCGGCTAATATTCGTGTTGAAGTCGCCTACGCACTGCCTGAAAAGCAGTATCTGCAGCAGGTCACCCTGGACGAGGGGGCGACGGTCGAGCAGGCGATTATCGCCAGCGGTCTGCTGGCGCTGCGTGATGACATCGATCTGGCGAAAAACAAGCTGGGTATCTACAGTCGTCCGGTTAAGCTGCATGACGAAGTTCACGACGGCGACCGGGTGGAAATCTATCGTCCGCTTATCGCAGACCCGAAAGAGCTGCGTCGCCAGCGGGCAGAGAAAAGCGCCGCTAAGTAACCTGCAGCAGACCGACTGTTAGCCATAAAAAAAGCGCTCACCGAGCGCTTTTTGCTTTTCCGGGCCTTACTGACTGGTCAGCGCGGGCTTGTTATCAATGTTAGTCAACACACCGCCGCTGTTGAAGGTCAGGGTCAGGGTCTGCTGAGTCACTTTCTGGTGGCCCGGCTCCTGACGGAAGACATAGAACCAGGTATTGGTGCCGAACGGATCCGTCATCATTGGCGTCCCCAGAGCATAAGCAACCTGCTGTTGCGTCATACCGACACGAATTTTTGCTACATCGTTTGGTGCCAGATAGTTACCCTGGTTGATGTCAGGACGGTAAACCACTCGTTCCAGAGTGGAACAGCCTGCGGTCAACATAAGAAGAACCGCTGCGGCAGCAGTCAGCGTTTTACAGCGCATAGTGATTTGATTCCTTTTTGGGCCCGAGCAGTACGTGGCTCATCTGTAATATGCCGATAATAATAGACCTTCGCGCCGTTGGAAACCTCCGGCTGCAGGTCAGCAGGCAATTTGCTGTTCACTATGACCCTGTGAAAATCAAAAAGTTTACGCCGCAAGCAACTCTTTCGCGTTCGCCAGGGTGTTGCGCGTGACTTCGCTGCCGCCCAGCAGACGGGCCAGCTCCTGCAAGCGAGCTCGTTTATCCAGCGGCTGCATATGGGTTTCGGTCATCTCGCCATCGGTCTCTTTGCAGACAAAGAAATGATGGTGGCCGCAGCCCGCAACCTGCGGCAGGTGGGTCACGCACATCACCTGCGTGGACTCGCCCAGCTGGCGCAGCAGCTTGCCGACCACCGCAGCGGTCGGGCCGCTGATGCCGACGTCCACTTCGTCGAAAATCAGCGCTGGGGTTTCCATTTTACGCGCGGTGATCACCTGAATCGCCAGCGCAATGCGCGACAGTTCGCCGCCGGAGGCCACTTTAGCGATCGGCTGCAGCGGCTGACCGGGGTTAGTGGTGACGCGGAACTCAATATGGTCGGCGCCGTCGGCGGTGAGATGGCGTTCATCGAACGCGACCTCAATCGCGAAGACCCCGTGCGGCATCGAAAGTGAGTGCATACTTTCGGTGATAAGCTGGGTCAGCTCGTCGGCGCTGGCCTGGCGCAGGGCATGCAGCTGGCGCGCGGTCTCCAGCGCCAGCTGATGATGTTCGACCACCTGCTGGCTGAGGGATTCCAGCGAGCCGGCGCTGCCGTCCAGCAGGCGCTGCTCTTCCAGCATCGCCTGATAAACCGCCGGCAGCTCTTCCGGCATCACCTGGTGTTTACGCGCCAGCGCGATCTGTCGGGAAATCCGTTGCTCAAGTTCAAACAGACGGTTCGGATCGAGATCCAGACGGTCGTGATAGTGGCGCAACTCGTCGCTGGCCTCGCTGAGCTGAATGGCTGCTTCTTCCAGCATATCCAGCACGCCGGAAAGCTTGCTGTCCATACCCACCAGCTCGCTGACCAGCTGCTTAGCGGTATAAAGCTGGCTCTGCAGATTGGCCTCTTCGCCGTCCGCCAGTACCGTCAGGGCGTGCTGGCAGGTGCTGAGCAGCTGGCCGCTGTTGGCCAGGCGCTTGTACTCTTCGTCAATTTGCTCGAATTCTCCCGGCAGCGGGTTAAATTCGTTCAGCTCTTTAAGCTGATACTGCAGCAGATCGGCGCGGGCGGCGCGCTCCTGGCTCTGCTGCTGATGCTGGGCCAGCTCGCGGCAGCTCTGGTGCCACTGGCGATAGTGCTCGGCCATGCGCTGAGTGAGCACATACTCACCGGTATAGCCGTCGAGCAGCGTTTTTTGGTGTTCGGGTTTGGTCAGCAGCTGGTGGGCATGCTGGCCGTGGATCTGGATCAGCAGCTGGCCCAGCTCGCGCAGCTGCGAGAGCGGGACGGCGGTGCCGTTGATGAAGCCGCGCGAGCGGCCGTCGGCGCTGATCACCCGGCGAAGTAAACACTCACGCCCGCTCTCCAGCTGATTCTCTTCCAGCCAGCGCTGGGCGGCAGGGGTATCTTTTAGCGCGAAGCGCGCGCACAGGTCGGCACGGGTGGCGCCGCGACGCACCATGTCGGCTTCTGCTCTGCCGCCGAGGCACAGCCCCAGCGCGTCGATGGCAATGGATTTCCCGGCGCCGGTTTCCCCGGTGATTGCGGTCATGCCGCTGTGGAAATCAATTTCCAGTTCACGAACGATAGCAAAATTACTGATGGTGAGTTGCGCCAACATAGCTGCCTTCCTGTATGAAAAACCAATACTGTGTTTTCGTACAGTATAGACTGGTTTTTTATCCAGTAAAGAGGCAGCCGTGAAAATCAGAACAATTTTTTCGACCAGCCGAGCTTGGTGCTTAATGTATTGAAATAGCTGTAATCTTTAGGGTGAATCAGATTGAGGTGGTAATCGCAGCGGCGAATGAGAACGTCTTCGCCATCCTGGATCGGCAGGGCAATCTGGCTGTCGCAGCTGATCTCCAGATCGCTGCAGCGATGAGAGAAGCGTAGGCGGATGGTGCTGTCGCCGTTGATCACCAGCGGTCGCGCTGAAAGGGTGTGCGGGAACATCGGCACCAGGGTGATGGCGTCCAGCGACGGCGTAAGGATGGGGCCACCAGCCGACAGCGAATAGGCCGTGGAGCCGGTCGGGGTGGAGATTATCAGGCCATCAGAGCGCTGAGAGAAGGCAAAGACTTCGTCGATATAGACTTCGAACTCAATCATATGCGCCACTTTGCCGGGGTGCAGCACCACTTCGTTGATGGCGGTGCTGATGCGTTTCTGGCAATCTTGCTGGCACACTTGGGCCTCCAGCAGAAAGCGTTTCTCTGCGATGTAGTAGCCTTCCAGCACGTCGGCGAGCTGCTGCAGGGCGTTGTCCGGGTCAAGGTCGGTGAGAAAGCCGAGGTTGCCGCGGTTAATGCCGATGACGTTAATGTCGTAACGGGCCAGGGTCCGCGCCGCGCCGAGCATATTGCCGTCGCCGCCCACCACCACCGCGAGGTCGGCCTGTTGGCCAATCTCTGCCAGCGTGCCGGTTTTCACGTTGCTGAGCTGAAGTTCATGGGCGATCTGCTGTTCAACCAGCACTTCATACCCTTTGCTGCACAGCCAGCGCCAGAGCATTTCATGTGTGGTCAGGGCGGTGGGGTGACGAGGATGTCCCACAATGCCGATACACTTGAAATGGTTCTTCATGATCTGGATGTCCTTGCGTTAAATGAAATAGTGACAATCTGTCCGCTTCCCTTGAAACCCGGAAACTGATCCCCATAATAAGCGAAGTTAGCGAGATGAATGCGAAAAAAACGCGGAGAAATTCATGAGTAGTAAAGAACAGAAAACGCCTGAGGGGCAAGCCCCGGAAGAAATTATCACGGAGCAGCACGACGACGTTGAGGCAGTAGAGCCTGAAGTTTCGGCTGAGCAGGTGGATCCGCGCGATGAAAAAATTGCGAATCTGGAAGCCCAGCTGGCTGAAGCGCAGAAACGTGAACGTGAAGTGATGCTGCGTGCGAAAGCTGACGAAGATAACCTGCGTCGTCGTACCGAGCAGGACATCGAGAAAGCGCACAAATTCGCGCTGGAAAAATTCGTCAATGAACTGCTGCCGGTGATCGACAGCCTGGACCGCGCGCTGGAAGTGGCCGACAAGGCTAACCCGGACCTGGCGCCGATGGTGGAAGGGATCGAACTGACCCTGAAATCCATGCTGGACGTGGTGCGTAAGTTCGGCGTGGAAGTGATCGCCGATACCAACGTTCCGCTGGATCCGAACGTCCACCAGGCTATTGCGATGGTCGAGTCTGAAGACGTGGCGGCGGGCAACGTGCTGGCCGTGATGCAGAAAGGTTATACCCTGAACGGCCGTACTATTCGCGCCGCGATGGTGACGGTAGCGAAAGCGAAATAACGCTTGTTGCCTTGCTCAACGGCTGCCCGCGGGCGGCCGTTTTTTGTGCCATCGCTCCCGGCGCGAGATAAAAAAACGGCGAGCCGCAGCCCACCGTGATGCTTTTTCTTTCGCTTGCGCTACTCCGCGACGCTCTCGCGTAATGATTTCACCGGCATCACTTTCACCTGTTTGATCATGTTGTCCTGCACGTCGAGGATATCAATATCATACTGCTCAATGCGCACGCGGGTGCCCGGGACCGGGATCTCTTCCAGCGCTTCAAGGATGATACCGTTGATGGTGCGCGCCTCATCTTCCGGCAGGTGCCAGTTGAAGGCTTTATTGATCTCGCGAACGTTGGCGCTGCCGTCGATAATCACTGTGCCGTCGTTGAGCGGGGTCACTTCCTCCGCCAGGGTGGGTGACATGGAGGTGGTGAAGTCGCCGACAATCTCTTCAAGAATATCTTCGACGGTGACCAGCCCCTGAATATCACCGTATTCATCGACCACCAGACCGACTTTCTTTTTATTGCGCTGAAACTTCACCAGCTGAGTGCTGAGCGGCGTCCCTTCCGGAACAAAGTAGATCTCATCTGCCGCCCGCAGCATGATCTCTTTTGTGAACTCTTTCTTCTCCGTCATCAGACGGTAGGCTTCGCGAACGCGCAGCATGCTGATGGCATCGTCCAACGAATCGCGATAGAGCACGATGCGGCCGTGCGGGGAGTGGGTCAGCTGGCGGACGATAGATTTCCAGTCGTCATTGATGTCAATGCCGACAATCTCATTGCGCGGCACCATGATGTCGTTAACGCTGACTTTCTCCAGATCCAGGACCGACAGCAGCATATCCTGGTTGCGCCGTGAGATTTGTGAACGGGATTCATTCACAATCGTGCGCAGTTCATCTTTGCTCAAAGCGCTGCTAATGACGGTATCGGTGCGGATGCCCATCATGCGCATCAACATGCGGGTGATGGTATTCAGCAGCCACACCAGCGGCATCATCAGCACCTGCAGGGGCGCCAACAGGAAGCTGCTGGGGTAGGCAACCTTTTCCGGATAGAGGGCGGCGATGGTCTTCGGCAGCACTTCGGCAAATACCAGCACCACAAAGGTAAGTACGCCGGTGGCGATCGCGACGCCGGCGTCACCGTACAGGCGCATGCCGACGATGGTGCCCAGCGCCGAGGCGAGAATGTTGACAAGGTTATTGCCGATCAGCACAAGGCTAATCAGGCGGTCCGGCTTGCGCAGCAGCTTCTCCACGCGCTTGGCGGGGCGGTTGCCTTGTTTCGCCATGTGGCGCAACCGGTAGCGGTTCAGCGTCATCATGCCGGTTTCGGAGCCGGAGAAATAGGCAGAGATAATCACCATGACGATCAGCGTTATGATCAGCGTGGTGGTGGAGATATGTTCCACGTAGGATTCCTTAAAAGACTTAGCTCACGAACTGCTGCAGCACGCGGCTACCAAAATAGGCCAGCGTCAGCAGACCGGCGCCAGCGACGCTGAACCAGACCACACGACGTCCGCGCCACCCTTCATGATAGTGGCCCCACAGCAGAACGATATAGACGAACCACGCAATAATCGACAGCACCGCTTTATCAATGTTTTCGCTGCTGAACAGATTGTGCATATAGAACAGGCCGCTGCACAGCGTCAAAGTCAGCAGCACCACGCCGACCTGGGTGATGTGGAACATTTTGCGCTCAATGCTCATCAGCGGCGGCATTTCGCTGCTGAAGGCCAGCTTTTTATTCTTGAGCTGGTAGTCGATCCACGCCAGCTGCAGCGCATAGAGCGCGGCAATGATCAGCGTGGCGTACGAGAAGAGCGACAGGCCGATATGCACCAGCATACCCGGGGTGGTTTCCAGGTGGGTGATATATTCGTTAGGCACGAAAGTGGCGAAGGCCAGATTGATCAGCGCGAAGGCATAGACGATAGGCAGCAGCAGCCAGCCGCGATTGCGCGAGGCCACGATAGTCATCACCGTACAGATCATCAGACTGACCAGCGACCCGACGTTCAGTAAACTGAGGTTTTGCCCGCTCTCGCCGCCGGGGAATATCCGTGCTTCCAGCGCAAAAGCATGGCAGATCAAGGCGATAGTCGCTGATAAAATCGCCATTCGCCGCCAGCTGCTGTTTTTTTGCAGCAAGCCGGGGATAATCAGCGCGAGGCTGACGGAGTAGGCGACAAGGGCGAGTAGAGCAAAAACAGGCATAGGTGTCGGCTGTTGGCTAAATAAGAAAGAGAAGCAGTATAACGTCAGCAGGCCTCTGCTCCAACCGTTGCAGCACATTCAGATTGATGTCGTGTTATACTCCGCCACATTCGTTTTGTGTGTCGCTGCGGCGACCGACCGTTTCCACCTCAGGCGAGAGACAATGTTTGATAATTTAACCGATCGTTTGTCGCGTACGCTGCGCAACATTAGCGGCCGCGGACGCCTTACAGAAGACAATATTAAAGACACCCTGCGCGAAGTGCGCATGGCGCTGCTGGAAGCGGACGTTGCGCTTCCGGTGGTCCGTGATTTCATCAGCCGCGTCAAAGAGAGCGCGGTCGGCCATGAAGTCAATAAAAGCCTGACTCCGGGTCAGGAGTTCGTCAAAATCGTCCGCAACGAGCTGGTGGCGGCGATGGGCGAAGAGAACCAGACGCTCGACCTGGCCGCGCAGCCGCCGGCCGTGGTGCTAATGGCGGGCCTGCAAGGTGCTGGTAAAACCACCAGCGTCGGTAAGCTGGGGAAATTCCTGCGCGAGAAGCACAAGAAGAAAGTGCTGGTCGTTTCCGCGGACGTTTACCGCCCCGCGGCGATCAAACAGCTGGAAACCCTGGCCGAGCAGGTTGGTGTTGATTTCTTCCCGTCTGACGTCGGCCAGAAGCCGGTTGATATCGTCAATGCGGCGCTGAAAGAAGCGAAACTCAAATTCTACGACGTGCTGCTGGTGGATACCGCCGGTCGTCTGCATGTTGACGAAGCGATGATGGACGAAATCAAGCACGTCCACGCCGCCATTAACCCGGTTGAAACCCTGTTCGTCGTCGATGCGATGACCGGTCAGGATGCGGCGAATACCGCGAAGGCCTTTAACGAAGCGCTGCCGCTGACCGGCGTGGTGCTGACCAAAGTGGACGGCGACGCCCGCGGCGGTGCGGCGCTGTCGATTCGCCATATTACCGGCAAGCCGATTAAATTCCTTGGCGTCGGCGAGAAAACCGAAGCGCTGGAGCCGTTCCATCCGGACCGCGTCGCTTCCCGTATCCTCGGCATGGGCGACGTGCTGTCGCTGATCGAAGATATTGAAAGCAAAGTCGACCGCGCGCAGGCCGAGAAGCTGGCCTCCAAGCTGAAGAAAGGCGACGGTTTCGACCTCACCGACTTCCTTGAGCAACTGCGTCAGATGAAAAACATGGGCGGCATGGCCAGCCTGATGGGCAAGCTGCCGGGCATGGGCCAGATCCCAGACAACGTGAAAGCGCAGATGGACGACAAAGTGTTGGTGCGTATGGAAGCCATCATCAACTCGATGACCCTGAAAGAGCGCGCCAAGCCGGAAATCATCAAAGGTTCACGTAAGCGCCGTATAGCCGCTGGCTGCGGGATGCAGGTGCAGGATGTGAACCGTCTGCTCAAGCAGTTCGACGATATGCAGCGCATGATGAAGAAGATGAAGTCGAAAGGCGGCATGATGAAGATGATGCGCGGGATGAAGGGGATGATGCCGCCTGGCTTCCCTGGGCGCTAAAAACAAGGGTACAAGGCTATCTTGTTTGCCATTTTAGCTCCGGGGTGTGCTCGACAAAACACCAACGTGTTTTGAACGCCCTTCTGGGCGGCCCGGAGGGCGAGCGGAGCGAGTAAATGCTCACGTACTATGTGTACGCTCCGCTTTCTGCGCGCACGCCGGAACTAAACTAGCTGCACCGATATACGCCTTCTATCCCTTGTTTAATGCTCAGTACCAAGATGCTGATTGCATTTTTCCCAGAAATCAGTAAAATTTTCGGGCTTTTAATATGACACCGGGCTCCGTTCCTCGATGGGGCCCGGTTGTTTTATTCACACAAGAGGATGTTATGGTAACTATTCGTTTAGCACGTCACGGCGCTAAAAAGCGTCCGTTCTACCAGGTTGTTGTTACTGACAGCCGTAATGCACGCAACGGTCGCTTCATCGAGCGCGTTGGTTTCTTCAACCCGATCGCTAACGGCGCGGAAGAAGAAACTCGCCTGGATCTGGATCGTATCGCTCACTGGGTTGGCCAGGGCGCTACTGTTTCCGATCGCGTTGCCGCGCTGATCAAAGCCGCTAACAAAGCAGCTTAATCTGTCACGGTGGTCATGATGAGCAAGCAACACACCGCACAAGCACCTGTTGATCCGATCGTATTGGGGAAAATGGGTTCTTCCTACGGTATCCGTGGTTGGCTCAGAGTGTTTTCTTCCACCGAAGACGCCGAAAGCATTTTTGACTATCAGCCCTGGTTAATCCAGAAGGCGGGTCAGTGGCAGGTCGTTGAGCTGGAAAGCTGGCGCCACCACAATCAGGACATCATCATCAAGCTGAAAGGCGTTGACGATCGTGATGCCGCGAATCTACTGACTAATTGCGAAATTATCGTGGATTCATCGCAGTTGCCGGAGCTGGAAGAGGGTGACTACTACTGGAAAGACCTGATGGGCTGCCAGGTAGTTACGACGGAAGGCTATAGCCTCGGTAAAGTCATCGATATGATGGAAACCGGGTCTAATGACGTGCTCGTCATCAAGGCAAACCTGAAAGATGCATTTGGTATCAAGGAGCGGTTGGTTCCGTTCCTCGATGGGCAGGTTATCAAGAAAGTCGATCTCACTACGCGTACTATCGAAGTAGATTGGGATCCTGGTTTTTAAATTCTCCGGATAAACGGTAAAAGACGGCGCTATGTGGATTGGCATAATTAGCCTGTTTCCTGAAATGTTCCGCGCAATTACCGATTACGGGGTAACTGGCCGGGCAGTAAAAAATGGCCTGCTGAGCATCGAAAGCTGGAGTCCTCGTGACTTCACGCATGACCGGCACCGTACCGTGGACGATCGTCCTTACGGCGGCGGACCGGGGATGCTAATGATGGTGCAACCCTTACGGGATGCCATTCATGCAGCAAAAGCCGCGGCAGGTGAAGGCGCGAAGGTGATTTATCTGTCACCTCAGGGACGCAAGCTTGATCAAGCGGGCGTCAGCGAACTGGCAACGAATCAGAAACTGATTCTGGTGTGCGGTCGCTACGAAGGGATAGACGAGCGTGTAATCCAAACCGAGATTGACGAAGAATGGTCAATCGGCGATTACGTTCTCAGCGGTGGTGAGTTACCGGCAATGACGCTGATTGACTCCGTTTCCCGGTTCATTCCGGGGGTACTGGGCCATGAAGCTTCAGCAACGGAAGATTCCTTTGCTGATGGGTTGCTGGATTGCCCGCACTATACCCGTCCTGAAGTGTTAGAAGAGATGGAGGTACCGTCAGTATTGCTGTCGGGAAACCATGCTGAGATACGTCGCTGGCGTCTGAAGCAGTCGCTGGGCCGCACCTGGCTTAGAAGACCTGAACTTCTGGAAAACCTGGCTCTGACTGAAGAGCAAGCAAAGCTGCTGGCGGAGTTCAAAACTGAACACGCGCAACAGCAGCATAAACATGATGGGCAGGCGTGAGCCCCCAATATCAGTTTACCCAGGATAAGAGATTAAATTATGAGCAACATTATTAAGCAACTTGAACAAGAACAGATGAAGCAGGACGTACCTTCCTTCCGTCCGGGTGATACCGTGGAAGTGAAAGTATGGGTTGTTGAAGGTTCCAAAAAACGTCTGCAGGCATTCGAGGGCGTGGTTATCGCTATTCGTAACCGCGGTCTGCATTCTGCATTCACTGTTCGCAAAATTTCCAACGGCGAAGGCGTTGAGCGTGTCTTCCAGACTCACTCTCCGGTAGTTGACAGCATTGCTGTTAAACGTCGTGGTGCTGTACGTAAAGCTAAACTGTACTACCTGCGTGAGCGCACTGGTAAGTCTGCTCGTATCAAAGAGCGTCTTAACTAAGATTCGCTTTCGCGACATCCTGACAAAAAGGGCTGGCCTCAGGGCCGGCCCTTTTTTTATCTTTGTTGTAACCATCGTGATGTAAATCATTTACAATACGCCCTCTATACGGAGGGGCGGTGGTCAGTAACAGTTTTCAGCAAACGACACCTAAACGGCGAGCCGCCTGGCTGGCGCTGTTGGCGATCCTGCTGATCGTGGTGGCCCCCCTGATCTCCATCTCCCTGCAAAAAGACCCTATGAGCGCCATGTCCGGCATGCACCACGCCATGATGATGGACAGCTCGCCAGCGAGTATGGCGCAGATGCCCGGCCACGATATGGCGATGATGCACAGCACTGACGGCGCTACGCATACCGGACACGAACTGCCGCTGGACCATGCCGAAGCGTGTGGTTATTGCGTGCTGTTAGCCCATGTCCCGGGGCTCCTTTTCGCGCTGGCGCTGTTCGTCGCCATGCTCCTGCGGCGTATTCGCCTGCCGGTTTCTCGCCCGGTATTAAAGCACTGGCACTACTTTCCCTGGCTCTACCCCGAAACCCGCGCCCCGCCGCGGCTGTCTGCTTTTTCCCTTTAATAAAAATCAATCTGCGCACCGCGCAACGACCTCTTTTGCTTTAAAAAAGGAAAAGTATGACAACCTGCACCTCGCGCGCGGCATGGCTGAACCTGCTGCGTCGCCTCCATTTCTATATCGGGCTGTTTATCGGACCGTTTATCTTTGTCGCTGCCCTGACCGGCACGCTGTACGTGGCGACGCCGCAGCTGGAAAACTGGCTCTATCACGACGCGCTGCATGGCCTATCCGATGGGATCCCGCAGCCGCTCAGCGCCCAGATCGCGGTGGCGGAAGAAGCGACCCAGGGTAATCTGCGGCTGCTGGCGGTGCGTCCGGCGCCTGCATTGGGCGAGACCACGCGCATTATGTTTGCCGATCCGAGTCTCGGGGAGTCGGAATCCCGGGCCATTTTTGTCGATCCGATCGCGCTGCGGGTGAAGGGCGATATGACGGTCTACGGCACCAGCGGCATCCTGCCGCTGCGCCAGTGGATTGATTATGCGCATCGCTCTTTGCTGTTGGGCGACATCGGGAGGCTCTACAGCGAACTGGCTGCCTCATGGATGTGGGTGGCTGCGCTGGGGGGCATTGCCCTGTGGGCGATGACGCGTCCAAAACGGCGGCTGAATAACGCCCTGCAGAACCATCGTCGGCTGCACGTGATGCTGGGCTGGGGGTTACTGGTGGGTATGCTGCTCTTCTCCGCCACCGGCCTGACCTGGTCGCAATGGGCCGGCGGTAATGTGGATAAAATGCGGGCAGCGTTCGGCTGGCTAACGCCGCAGGTCAATACCCAGCTGCAGGGCGCGATGCCGATGACGCACGATCCCCACGCCGGGCATCATATGGATACGATGATCATGGCTCAGCATCGGCCAACGCTGCAGCCGGCCCAGTTTGACCAGGCGCTGGCGGTAGCCCGTCAGGCGGGGCTGAACGCCAGCCGGCTGGAGATCCGTCCGCCAGTGTCTGACGACCGCGCCTGGACGGTGGGTGAGATCGACCGCCGCTGGCCGACGCAGGTCGACACGGTGGCGATCGATGGCGCTACGATGCAGGTGGTGGATCGCACCCGTTTTGCCGACTTTCCGCTGATGGCGAAGCTCACCCGCTGGGGCGTCGATTTCCATATGGGGATCCTCTTTGGTCTGGCGAATCAGCTGCTGCTGGTGGGGTTTGGTTGTGCGCTGTGCGTTACCATCGGAGTGGGATACCGGCTATGGTGGATCCGCCGTCCGCCTCAGGCCGTGTGGGATCCGGCGCATTCGCTGCTGCAGGCGTGGTTATCACTGGCCTGGCCTGCTCGTGGGCTGGTGCTGGGTCTGGCGTTAGCCCTGGGTCTGGCCATGCCGCTGATGGGGACCAGCCTGGTGCTGTTCATTGCCGTTGACTATCTGCGCTGGCGTACGGCAACGGCAATGAAGATGGCGAAGTCTAGCGATTAAGCGGACGTCTACGGCGTGCTGATCACCACTGTCACTCGGCGGTTTTCAGCGCGTCCGGCCGCCGTGTCGTTGCTGGCGATCGGGTATTTTTTGCCAAGGCCGCGGGTGACTAAATTACTGCGCGGGATATGGGCGCCTTGCGCCCAGGCATCGGCCACATTGTTGGCGCGCTTAAGCGACAGGGCTTCGTTGTAGCTATCCTCACCATAATTATCGGTGTGGCCTTCGAGGCGGCTATGGGTGATCCCGGTCGCCGCCAGCCGTGAGGCCATTGTGGTGATCTGCTGGCGGCTGTCGGGACGTAGTCGGTAGTCATTCTTGTCAAACAGGATGCTATCGGATAAGCCCAGGGACCAATCGCCATTGCTTTCAGTGAAGCCGTAAGACTTCATCGCCGCGACCTGTTCCGGGGTAAATTTTCCCTGAGGGGCCTGGCAACCGGTCAAAAGCGCCACCGTTATCAGGGCGGGCGCGAAACATTTTCTGAGCATAATGAGTCCTTTATTATTTCAGCATCTGCTGTATACGTTGGTTTTTCATCCGATACATATTTTGATCGGCAAGTTCTTGCAGTGATTCCGCGGTGGCATGCTCCCACGCCAGCGCGTAGCCGACGCTCAGCGAGAGCGTAGCGGTGTGGCCATTGTGCAGATTGAATGGCGGAAGAAACAGCTGCGACAGCGACTGGCACAGCGCCTGCACTTCCGCTTCTGAGCGCACCTCGCGCAGCAGAACGGCAAACTCATCGCCGCCAAGACGCCAGGCCAGATGGCGTTTGCCAGCGAAGGCCATCAGGCGGCTGGCGACCTCCGTCAGCACTTTATCGCCTGCCGCGTGGCCCCAGTTGTCATTGATCAGCTTGAAGTTATCGCCATCGAGAAACAGTAACGCCGAGGTTTGGTGACCCACCTCGTTCTTCATCAGTTCGGCGAGCGCGTTGCGAAAGGCGGCACGGTTAGCCAGGCCGGTCAGCGGGTCGTGTAGCGAGCTGCGCAAAAGCTGCGCATTTTTGGCCTGCAGCTGACGCTGCCAGTCCTCCATCTCCCCCAGCAGACTATTAAAGTCCTGGGCAAAAAGATGGAACTCCTCAATACGTTCCTCAGGCACCCGACGTGAGAAGTGACGGTTTTCGCGAATATCATGCACAACTTCGGTGATGCTCTGCAGTGCGGCAACGATCCCCCGGTGTAGGGAGTGGGTCAGCAGCAGGGCGATAAACGAGGCGAGCAGGATGCTGCCGGTCAGGACCAGAATCGAGATGCCGAGAAAGTGGCTGATCAGCTTATCGAGAGCCGTTAGCTGCAGTTCGCCAATTTTTTTCCCCTGATGCCAGATGGGCTGCACCGTGGGCTCCGGGAACAGCCATTTACTGACAAGGCCGCTAACTTGCTCTTTATTCGCCAGCGGTTCATGGCGCCAGGCAGCAAAGGGCTGCTTCTGGCTGTTGAGCACAATAGCCTGGGAAATCTGCCCTTGTTTCCCTAGCGAGGCGAGGGTTTCCTCTGCTGCCGCACTGTCGCCAAATACCAGAGCCGCTTCGAGGCTGCGGCCCAGGGTGGCGGCAGTAAGCTCAAGGTTTTTCTGCGCGTACTGTTTGAGCGTAAAAATAGAGGCCGTGCTCAACAACAGCCAGACCAGCGTCATGGAGATCACCACGCTTATCACGCTAATGCGACGGAGCGCGCGTTTAAATGTCGGGCGCGGAGTCTGTGAAAAGTCCTTATTCATGTGGTTTCTTCCGGGCAAGCATCAGGACGTCCGGGTTGACCCGGACGCCACTGTGCGTCAGAACGTCCAGATTAACGGAGAAGCGGACCCTGTCATCGTTGATGATCAGGCAAAACGCGCTACCAGTTGAGCATTCCGTATTTTGTTCTGCGATAAGTAACAGCGGCTTCGGGCCATAACGGCGGGTTAATTCCGCCTGTTGGGTCGGTGATTCGCTGCCAAAATAAAAACCATCGCAGGTCGTTTTTAACGCTTCTTCACTATTACGTACTATCACCGGTTGATAGGGCAAGGCATCAGGATCTTCATGCGCCAGGCTATGAGTGAAGCGTGATGAGGCAAAAATGCACAGCTTCGGCGCCCCTGTTAATGACGGCCAACGGGTGTAGGTCACGATCCCGGAAACGATAGCGCGAACATGTTCTGATGGTCCGGCAGCAAAAACAGGAGATACCGCGATGAGAAAAAATACAGTCAATAAAAGACGGTGTAATACTGTCATTCACGCTTCCGTCAAATTCGCCATAGCGCGGAAAAAGCCGCTGCCGATGCCCGGCGCAGAATACCACTGATAGCAAAACCCGTCATTAGATGCGCCCTTTGCTTTGGGACAAATCTTACCAGGATTTTTCGTAATACCGATGGCGTGAGTGCGCAAGTTTGGCGTGTTTTTTCTAACTGTAAATAATTATATACATATTCCGTCGCAAAAAGTGGCAATGAATTCGCAAGTGTAAAGTAAAATTTACGTAATATGGATTGAATTCTTTACTTTGTGTGGTATCGTTACGTCATGCCCGCTGAGGCAACCCTTATCGCAAACGAGCTACACAGGATCGCAATCATGCAAAAAGACGCGCTGAATAACGTACATATTACCGACGAACATGTGTTAATGACCCCGGAGCAACTGAAGGCGGAATTCCCGCTGAGCGTTGAACAGGAAGCGCAGATTGCGCACGCCCGTGAGACCATCTCCGATATCATCGCCGGTCGCGATCCGCGCCTGCTGGTGGTTTGTGGCCCTTGCTCGATTCACGATCCGGAAGCTGCGATTGAATATGCTCGTCGATTTAAAGCTCTTGCCGCAGAGGTCAGCGATAGCCTCTATCTGGTAATGCGCGTCTACTTTGAAAAACCCCGTACCACCGTCGGCTGGAAGGGGCTGATTAACGATCCGCACATGGATGGTTCGTTCGATGTTGAAGGCGGCCTGAAGATTGCGCGTCGTCTGCTGGTCGAGCTCGTCAATATGGGACTGCCGCTGGCGACGGAAGCGCTGGATCCGAACAGCCCGCAATACCTTGGCGATCTGTTCAGCTGGTCTGCCATCGGCGCACGTACCACAGAATCCCAAACGCACCGCGAAATGGCCTCTGGCCTGTCGATGCCGGTTGGCTTTAAAAACGGTACCGACGGTAGCCTGGCGACGGCCATCAACGCCATGCGCGCCGCGGCGATGCCGCACCGTTTCGTCGGCATCAACCAGGCCGGGCAGGTCTGCCTGCTGCAAACGCAGGGTAATCCGAACGGCCATGTGATCCTCCGCGGCGGCAAGGCGCCGAACTATGGTCCGGAAGATGTGGCGAAATGCGAAAAAGAAATGGCGCAGGCGGGACTGAAACCATCGCTGATGGTAGATTGCAGTCATGGGAACTCCAATAAAGATTTCCGCCGCCAGCCGGCCGTGGCTGAATCCGTAGTCGCGCAGATCAAAGACGGCAATCGTTCCATTATCGGCCTGATGATCGAGAGTAATATCCACGAAGGCAATCAGTCCTCTGAACAGCCGCGTGAGGCGATGAAATACGGCGTTTCGGTGACTGATGCGTGCATCAGCTGGGAAACCACCGATGCGCTGCTGCGTGAACTGGATAAGGATCTCCGCGGCCACCTGGCGGCCCGTTTGGTGTAAGAGGAAAGTATGGTTGCTGAACTGACCGCGTTACGCGATCAAATTGATGAAGTGGATAAAGCGTTGCTTAGCCTGCTGGCTAAGCGTCTGGAACTGGTGGCCGAAGTCGGCGAGGTAAAGAGCCAGTATGGCCTGCCGATTTACGTCCCGGAACGCGAGGCGGCGATGCTTGCCTCCCGGCGTGAAGAGGCGGCAGCGCTCGGCGTACCGCCGGATCTGATCGAGGATGTTCTGCGTCGCGTAATGCGGGAATCCTATTCCAGCGAAAACGACAAAGGCTTCAAAACCCTGCAGCCGAATCTGCGGCCGGTGGTGATCGTCGGCGGCGGCGGGCAGATGGGACGTCTGTTTGAGAAGATGTTAATGCTGTCCGGCTACCAGGTGCGTATTCTGGAAAAAGACGATTGGGCGCGGGCGGCGGAAATCGTCGCCGATGCCGGCATGGTCATCGTCAGCGTACCGATTCACACCACCGTGGAGACGATTGGCAGGCTGCCGCCCCTGCCGGCGGATTGCATCCTGGTCGATCTCGCCTCGGTGAAAGCGGAGCCGCTGCAGGCGATGCTGGCGGCGCATCAGGGCCCGGTTCTTGGCCTGCATCCGATGTTTGGTCCGGACAGCGGCAGCCTGGCGAAACAGGTGGTGGTCTATTGCGATGGCCGGCAGCCGGAGGCCTATCAGTGGTTTCTCGAACAAATTCAGGTCTGGGGAGCGCGGCTGCATCGCATCAGCGCCGTAGAGCACGACCAGAATATGGCCTTCATTCAGGCGCTGCGCCACTTTGCCACCTTTGCCTATGGGCTGCACCTGGCGGAAGAGAATGTGCGTCTTGAGCAACTGCTGGCGCTTTCGTCACCTATTTACCGTCTGGAACTGGCGATGGTAGGCCGTCTGTTTGCCCAGGATCCGCAGCTATACGCCGACATTATTATGTCATCGGAAAACAACCTGGCGCTGATTAAGCGCTATTACCAGCGTTTTGGCGAAGCGATTGGCCTGCTGGAGCAGGGCGATAAGCAGGCGTTTATCGACAGCTTCCGTAAAGTTGAACACTGGTTTGGCGATTACGCCCAGCGTTTCCAGAGCGAGAGCCGCACGCTACTGCGTCAGGCGAATGATAATCGGCAGTAAAGCGAAAAAAGGTGTATACAATAAAGCCAGCGACCGCTGGCTTTTTTTATAGGGATGACAACGATGGCTGAACCAAAACCGCTGTTTGACTACACCGGATATCTGCCGGAATGCCCGACCTGGAGCGAGGCTGAGCAGGCCCTCTACTGGGCCGATATCATGGAGTGTGAAATCCACCGCTACGATACCCGCAGCGGCGAACACCAGGTGCTGCAGTTTCCAGAGGAGGTCGGCTGTTTTGCCCTGCGTGAGAAGGGCGGATTTATCGTTGCATTACGCAGCGGCATCTGGCTGACCGACGCCCACGGCCTGCTGCGGCGGAAAGTCTGTGATAATCCGAGCAACCCGGAGCTGGCGCGGTTTAACGATGGTGGGACCGATCGCGAGGGGCGTTTTTATGCCGGCACCTTCTGGGGACCGGGGGATTACAACGGCGCGCTGCTGATGCGAGTCGATAATGACCTGAAGCCGAAAGTGATCCAGTGTGATATCCATGGCGCCAACGGTCTGGCGTTTAGCGCCGACCAGCGCTGGATGTATACCTCTGATACGCCGAACGCCGTGATCTACCGTACGCCGCTGGATGACCAGGGTGAGCCTGGCCGACGCGAGGTGTTTCGCCGTTTCCAGCCGGGCGAAGGGATCCCTGACGGGGCGGCAATCGACGTGGAGGGCTGTTACTGGAGCGCCATGTTTGACGGCTGGCGGATTGCTCGTTTCTCGCCGCAGGGAGAGGAGCTGGAGACTTACCCGATGCCGGTTCGTTGTCCGACAATGGTCTGCTTCGGTGGGGCGGATATGAAAACGCTCTATATCACCACCACCCGGGAAAATATGGAGACCGATGAGCTGGCGAAGTATCCGCTGTCAGGCGCCATCTTCACCCTGCCGGTGGCGGTGGCAGGGATGAAGAAATTACCGTTCCGCGAACGTTAAACCGGATCCACCGGCACTACGTTTTCGCTGGGGTAGCAACCGAGGACCTTCATGGAGCGGGTGATTTCCGCCAGCTCCTTTAATGCTTTGCGCATGGCCAGCGAGTCCAGGTTGGCCTGAATATCGAGATAAAACATCTCTTCCCACGGATTGCCGTGAATGGGGCGAGATTCCAGTTTGGTCATGATCAGATTGTGGTTGCGCAGCACCAGCAGGGCTTCTACCAGGGCGCCCGCCTGCTGACCGGTCGCCATTAACAGCGTGGTCTTGGCCGGAACCTGATCGGAGACGTTCACCGCTTTGCGCGCCAGGACGAGGAAGCGCGTGATGTTCTGCGTCTGGTTGGCCTGGCAGTGCTCCAGCACCTGCAGGCTATACAGGGCGCCACCCGCTTCGCTGCCCAGGGCCGCAACGGCCGGGGAGTTCGCCTGCGCCACTTTTTCCATTGCCGCCGAGGTGCTCTCGGTATATTCAATCTTCCAGTGCGGGTAGCGGCTCAGATACTGGCTGCACTGCTGGAACGGCTGCGGATGGCTGTAGACGGTCTGAATTGTATCGGCATCCGTCGAGGTGCTGACCAGCACGCAATGATCGATAGGGATCGTCAGCTCGCCAACGATCGACAGGCTGGTGTGCTGCAGAAGATCGTAGACGTCGTTGATCCCGCCGGAGCTAGTGTTTTCAATCGGCACCACCGCGTAATCGGCCTGGCCGGTCTCCACCTGATTAAAAATATCGGCGAACTTCGCGCAGCCGCTTTCAATAAACTGTTCAAAGTGGCGAGCGGCGTACTGACGCGCCGCCAGATGCGAGTAAGAGCCTTTGGGGCCGAGGAACGCCACGCGAGCTGAATGTGGGTTAATTTTATTCAGATGCTGCTGCAGCAGGGTTTGCTGGGTCAGAACAGAGTCTTCGATAATCAGCTGGAACAGGCGGGTGATGTAATGAGCGTCAAGATTATGGCGTTTGCCGAGGGTCATCAGACGCTCCAGCAGATCGCGTTCGCGGTCAATGTCACGCACCGGGCGATGGGAGGCCAGTTTGGCTTTACCAACCTCAACAGCCAGCCCGCGACGCTCCGCCAGCAGAGCAAGCAGTTTCTCATCCAGGGCGCTTATCTTATCGCGCAGCGCCAGTAATGGGTTTTCCTCGGTCATAGATGTTGCCTTTGTTGTTATCAAATAAAAAAGGCCTCCCGGGTGGGAGGCCTTATTGTTCGTCTTCGCATTCTTTCTTATACGACGAATTGCCTCCCGGTCAGGGGAAGGTAAAAAAGAATGCGAAGAAGAACGGGACAAGTTTCATGGTAAATTCCTTTAGGTAGTGGGGATTACAGTACCTGTACTGTTTTCACTCTGTCAATAAAAAACGCGCCCGAAGGCGCGTGGCATGACACAACTTAAGTTAAGGATTACTCTTCTTCTTCCACAAAGCCTGCCTCTTTCACCGACGTTGCGGCGCGGCGGGCTTCCCCTTTGTGTTGCACTTTATTGAGCTGCCGTTCCAGCTTGTTGATCAATTCGTTAATGGCGGCGTACATATCTTCATGACGCGCACTGGCAACCAGATGGCCGTTTGGCGTGTTGATGGTTGCATCAGCAATAAAACCCTGCGGCTCCTTAGACAGAATGATATGCGGGTTGATTAAATGAGTTTGCCACTTATCCAGTTTGGCGAGACGGTCTGCGACATGCTGGCGAATTGCCGGAGTAATTTCCATTTGTTTACTGGTAATGTTCATTGTCATAAATTTTACCTCTTGTCTTTCCCGTCTTGGTGAATCCAGCATACCTTTCCCAATGTCAAAATGTGTGATCTAAATCACATTTTATTGTCACTTTTTGTCAACGAATTCATTTTGTGAGACAGGGCAGGAAGAAGTGAGATTTTACTTGTCGAACCTTGTAAAGCAGGCCATATTTGATGAGTTAACCAGGCGCTAAACCGCTTCAGCTAGCCAGAATAAAGTATAAAAAAACGGCAGCCAGTGGCTGCCGTTTGCGATCTATGAGTCAGGCTCAGGTGTTCTTGCTGTTCGCGGCGATAATCTTCGCGACTTTGTCCGCCTGAGCATTCATTTGCATCTGGCGATAGGCGTTTTCCATCTTCGGCAGAGCATCGCGGGTGGCCTGAGTATCCGGATAATTACGCATCATACCATCCACGCGGTTCACCACGGCCACCCATGCGCCACGATCGGTGTAGTAATCCACCACCGACAGCTCATACTTCGCCAGGCGATCTTTCAGGAACACCATGCGCTTGTAGGCGTCAGTGGCATACTGGCTGTTCGGGTAACCACGTACCAGTTTGGAGAAGTCATTGAAGGCATCACGCGCGTGCTGCGGATCGCGATCGGAACGATCCACGCCGAAGAACCCCTGCAGGGCGCTGTCGTCCAGAGCCATGTTGGTCAGGCCGCGCATATAGATGACGTAATCGATGTTCGGATGGGTAGGATTCAAGCGCATGAAGCGATCGATAGCCGCCTGAGCCAGCGGAAGATCGGCGTTTTTGTAATACGCATAAATCAGATCCAGCTGTACCTGTTGGGAATAAGGGCCGAATGGATAACGGTTATCCAACGCTTCCAGTTGCGTTATCGCCTGTTTCCAGTTACCGTCCTGCAGTTTTTGCTGGGCGGTCGCGTAGATTTCATTCGGCGGATTATCAGGCACCTCTTCCTTAGAGCCGGAGCAACCCACCAAAGCCAGGCTCAGTGTGGCGGCTGCCACCAGGTATTTCATGCGCGTCATGACGTTTTGACTTCCTCAAAATGTTTATGCGGGAGAATCTCTGTTCCTGCTCCCGATTAAGACCAGCTACAATAGCACACTATATTAAACGGCAAAGCCGTAAAACCCAACGTTAAACGAAGAAGCTGTATATGGCACAACGAGTACAACTCACCGCAACGGTGACCGAAAATCAACTCGGTCAACGCTTAGATCAGGCTTTGGCCGAATTGTTCCCTGATTATTCGCGATCGCGGATAAAAGAATGGATCCTCGACCAACGCGTATTAGTCAATGGCACCATTGGCGATAAACCGAAAGAAAAAGTGCTGGGGGGAGAGCACATCGCTATCGATGTGGAAATCGAAGAAGAGGCGCGCTTCCAGCCGCAGGATATTCCGCTCAATATCGTTTACGAAGATGATGACATCATCGTGATCAACAAACCGCGCGATCTGGTTGTGCATCCTGGCGCGGGCAACCCTGACGGTACTGTGCTGAATGCGCTGCTGCACTACTATCCGCCTATCGCCGATGTGCCGCGTGCGGGTATTGTCCATCGTCTGGATAAAGACACCACAGGCCTGATGGTGGTGGCGAAAACCATTCCGGCGCAAACCCGTCTGGTGGAGTCGCTGCAGCTGCGCGAGATCACCCGTGAATACGAAGCGGTAGCGATCGGTCATATGACCGCCGGCGGTACGGTGGAAGAGCCGATCAGCCGTCACCCGACCAAGCGTACGCATATGGCGGTTCACCCCATGGGCAAACCGGCGGTGACCCATTACCGCATTATGGAACATTTCCGCATCCATACCCGTCTGCGTCTGCGTCTGGAAACCGGTCGTACGCATCAGATCCGCGTGCATATGTCGCATATCACCCATCCGCTGGTGGGTGACCAGGTGTATGGCGGCCGGCCGCGTCCGCCAAAGGGCGCGTCGGAGGAGTTCATCACCGCGCTGCGTAAATTCGACCGCCAGGCGCTGCACGCCACCATGCTGCGTCTGTACCACCCGATTACCGGTATTGAAATGGAGTGGCATGCGCCCATTCCACAGGATATGGTCGAGCTTATCGAGGCGATGCGCGCCGATTTTGAAGCCCATAAGGACGATATTGACTGGTTATGACGAAACTGATTGTACCGCAGTGGCCAATGCCCGCCAGCGTGGCGGCCTGTAGCTCTACCCGCGATGGCGGCGTAAGTTTGCCGCCCTATGATTCGCTCAACCTGGGCGCCCATTGCGGAGACAATCTGCAGCATGTCGAAGAAAACCGGCGGCGGATGTTTGCCGCCGGCGGCTTGCCGTCTTATCCGGTTTGGCTGGAGCAGGTTCATGGCACCGACGTGCTCACGCTGGACGGCGGACCCTATCCATCGAAACGTGCAGATGCTTCTTATAGTTGTACGCCAGGGACCGTCTGCGCGGTGATGACCGCCGACTGCCTGCCAGTCCTGTTCTGTAATCGTGCCGGTACGGAAGTCGCTGCGGCGCATGCGGGATGGCGCGGCTTATGCGAAGGGGTTCTGGAAGAGACGGTCGCCCGTTTCGCCGATAAAGCCGAAAACATTATGGCGTGGCTGGGGCCCGCCATCGGTCCGCAGGCCTTTGAGGTGGGGCCTGAAGTTCGCGACGCGTTTATGGCGAAGGATGAGAATGCGCATCAGGCTTTTCGTCCAGCAGGCGAGAAATATTTTGCTGATATCTACCAACTGGCTCGGCAGCGTCTGGCAAACGTCGGGGTTGAGCAGATTTTCGGCGGCGATCGCTGCACGCTAAGCGAAAAGAATGATTTTTTCTCTTACCGTCGCGACAAGACCACCGGTCGTATGGCAAGTTTCATTTGGCTGATATAACCTAGAGAATCAAGACGATCCAGAAGGCAAACTTATTTTTCGCATAGTTCAGGTCTTTAACCTTGAATAATTGAGGGATGACCTCATTTAATCTCCAGTAGCAAATTTGACCTGTTATGGGAGGAGTTATGCGTCTGGATCGTCTTACCAATAAATTCCAGCTTGCTCTTGCCGATGCCCAGTCGCTTGCACTCGGGCACGACAACCAATTCATCGAACCTCTTCATTTAATGAGCGCCTTGCTGAATCAGGAAGGGGGATCGGTACGTCCTTTATTAACCTCGGCGGGTGTGAATGCCGGGAAACTGCGCACTGACATCGAACAGGCATTAAGCCGTTTACCGCAGGTGGAAGGCACCGGCGGCGATGTGCAACCTTCTCAGGATTTGGTGCGGATCCTGAACCTTTGCGACAAGCTGGCGCAAAAGAAAAAGGACAACTTTATTTCGTCGGAACTGTTCGTTCTGGCGGCGCTTGAATCACGCGGTACGCTGACCGACCTTTTAAAATCCGCCGGAGCAACAACCGCCAATGTGACTCAGGCGATTGAACAAATGCGCGGAGGTGAAAGCGTGAACGATCAGGGTGCCGAAGACCAACGTCAGGCATTGAAGAAATTTACCGTCGATCTGACCGAGCGAGCCGAGCAGGGCAAGCTGGACCCGGTGATCGGCCGTGATGAAGAGATTCGCCGTACCATCCAGGTACTGCAGCGTCGTACCAAAAACAACCCGGTGCTGATTGGTGAACCCGGGGTAGGTAAAACGGCAATCGTCGAAGGACTGGCGCAGCGTATCGTCAACGGCGAAGTACCTGAAGGGCTGAAAGGCCGTCGGGTGCTAGCGCTGGATATGGGGGCGCTGGTGGCCGGGGCGAAATACCGTGGTGAGTTTGAAGAGCGTCTGAAAGGCGTGCTGACCGACCTGTCAAAACAGGAAGGCAACGTCATTCTGTTTATCGACGAACTGCATACCATGGTCGGCGCGGGTAAAGCCGACGGTGCGATGGACGCGGGTAACATGCTGAAGCCGGCGCTGGCGCGTGGTGAACTGCACTGCGTCGGGGCGACGACGCTTGATGAATACCGTCAGTACATCGAAAAAGACGCCGCGCTGGAACGTCGCTTCCAGAAAGTGTTTGTCGCCGAGCCATCGGTGGAAGATACCATCGCTATCCTGCGTGGTCTGAAAGAACGTTACGAGCTGCACCACCACGTGCAGATCACTGACCCGGCGATTGTCGCGGCGGCAACCTTGTCGCATCGCTATATTGCCGACCGTCAGCTGCCGGATAAAGCCATCGACCTTATCGATGAGGCTGCGTCCAGCATCCGTATGCAGATTGACTCCAAACCGGAAGAGCTGGACCGTCTCGATCGGCGTATTATCCAGCTGAAACTGGAGCAGCAGGCGCTGAAGAAAGAGTCTGATGAAGCGAGCCTGAAACGTCTCGATATGCTCAACGAAGAGCTGGCGGATAAAGAACGTCAGTACTCGGTACTGGAAGAAGAGTGGAAAGCGGAAAAAGCCTCTCTCTCCGGCACCCAGACTATTAAAGCCGAGCTGGAACAAGCGAAAATCGCTATCGAACAGGCGCGTCGCGTCGGCGATCTGGCGCGGATGTCCGAGCTGCAGTACGGCAAAATTCCGGAACTGGAGAAACAGCTGGCGGCGGCCACTCAGTCCGAAGGAAAAACCATGCGTCTGCTGCGTAATAAAGTGACGGATGCTGAAATCGCCGAAGTGTTGGCTCGCTGGACCGGTATCCCGGTCTCCCGGATGATGGAAAGCGAGCGTGACAAGCTGCTGCGTATGGAGCAGGAACTGCATCATCGGGTGATTGGCCAGGATGAGGCGGTTGAAGCGGTATCCAACGCCATTCGCCGTAGCCGCGCTGGGCTATCCGATCCGAACCGGCCGATTGGTTCGTTCCTGTTCCTCGGTCCGACCGGGGTGGGTAAAACAGAGCTGTGTAAAACGCTGGCTAACTTTATGTTCGACAGCGACGACGCGATGGTGCGTATCGACATGTCCGAGTTTATGGAGAAACACTCTGTCTCGCGTCTGGTCGGTGCGCCTCCGGGATACGTCGGCTATGAAGAGGGCGGTTACCTGACCGAGGCGGTGCGTCGTCGTCCTTATTCCGTCATTCTGCTGGATGAAGTGGAAAAAGCGCACCCGGATGTGTTCAACATTCTGCTGCAGGTACTCGACGACGGGCGTCTGACCGACGGACAGGGGAGAACGGTCGACTTCCGTAATACGGTGGTCATCATGACCTCGAACCTCGGTTCCGATCTGATTCAGGAACGGTTCGGCGAACTGGACTACGGTCATATGAAGGACCTGGTGCTGGGGGTAGTCAGCCAGAACTTCCGTCCGGAGTTTATTAACCGTATCGACGAAGTGGTGGTCTTCCATCCGCTGGGCGAGAAACATATTGCTTCTATTGCCCAGATCCAGCTGCAGCGTCTGTATAAACGCCTGGAAGAGCGCGGGTATGAAGTGCGGATGTCCGATGAGGCGCTGAAGTTGCTGAGCGCCAATGGTTACGATCCGGTATACGGCGCGCGGCCATTGAAACGCGCAATTCAGCAGCAGATAGAGAACCCGTTAGCCCAGCAGATCCTTTCCGGTGAGCTGGTTCCGGGGAAAACCGTCGAGCTGGTGGTGAAAGACAACCGTATCGTGGCAGTGCAGTAAATCACAAAACGACAAAAACGGGCCCAGCGGGCTCGTTTTTGTTTAAAAACCAGGCAAGAATTAAAGCCCAGCGCTTGATTTGGTTGAGAAGTGAGCAGTTGAATTCTTTTTTTGAATTTATCCTTGTCACTTCAGAATTACTCCCTATAATGCGCCTCCACTGACACGGAACAACGGCAAACAAGCCGCCGGGTCAGCAGGATTCAACGGCGAAAAGCAATGTTGAACGCCGACAGAGAAAAGCAAAATAAAGGCTTGACTCTGAAAGAGGAAAGCGTAATATACGCCACCTCGCGACAGAGCGCTAAAGCGCGTCGCAACTGCTCTTTAACAATTTATCAGACAATCTGTGTGGGCACTCAAAGTGACATGGATTCTTAACGTCCTCGGACGAAAAATGAATACCAAGTCTCTGAGTGAACATACGTAATTCATTACGAAGTTTAATTCACGAGCATCAAACTTAAATTGAAGAGTTTGATCATGGCTCAGATTGAACGCTGGCGGCAGGCCTAACACATGCAAGTCGAGCGGTAGCACAGAGAGCTTGCTCTCGGGTGACGAGCGGCGGACGGGTGAGTAATGTCTGGGAAACTGCCTGATGGAGGGGGATAACTACTGGAAACGGTAGCTAATACCGCATAACGTCGCAAGACCAAAGTGGGGGACCTTCGGGCCTCATGCCATCAGATGTGCCCAGATGGGATTAGCTAGTAGGTGGGGTAACGGCTCACCTAGGCGACGATCCCTAGCTGGTCTGAGAGGATGACCAGCCACACTGGAACTGAGACACGGTCCAGACTCCTACGGGAGGCAGCAGTGGGGAATATTGCACAATGGGCGCAAGCCTGATGCAGCCATGCCGCGTGTGTGAAGAAGGCCTTCGGGTTGTAAAGCACTTTCAGCGGGGAGGAAGGCAATAAGGTTAATAACCTTGTTGATTGACGTTACCCGCAGAAGAAGCACCGGCTAACTCCGTGCCAGCAGCCGCGGTAATACGGAGGGTGCAAGCGTTAATCGGAATTACTGGGCGTAAAGCGCACGCAGGCGGTCTGTCAAGTCGGATGTGAAATCCCCGGGCTCAACCTGGGAACTGCATTCGAAACTGGCAGGCTAGAGTCTTGTAGAGGGGGGTAGAATTCCAGGTGTAGCGGTGAAATGCGTAGAGATCTGGAGGAATACCGGTGGCGAAGGCGGCCCCCTGGACAAAGACTGACGCTCAGGTGCGAAAGCGTGGGGAGCAAACAGGATTAGATACCCTGGTAGTCCACGCCGTAAACGATGTCGATTTGGAGGTTGTGCCCTTGAGGCGTGGCTTCCGGAGCTAACGCGTTAAATCGACCGCCTGGGGAGTACGGCCGCAAGGTTAAAACTCAAATGAATTGACGGGGGCCCGCACAAGCGGTGGAGCATGTGGTTTAATTCGATGCAACGCGAAGAACCTTACCTGGTCTTGACATCCACAGAACTTAGCAGAGATGCTTTGGTGCCTTCGGGAACTGTGAGACAGGTGCTGCATGGCTGTCGTCAGCTCGTGTTGTGAAATGTTGGGTTAAGTCCCGCAACGAGCGCAACCCTTATCCTTTGTTGCCAGCGGTCCGGCCGGGAACTCAAAGGAGACTGCCAGTGATAAACTGGAGGAAGGTGGGGATGACGTCAAGTCATCATGGCCCTTACGACCAGGGCTACACACGTGCTACAATGGCATATACAAAGAGAAGCGACCTCGCGAGAGCAAGCGGACCTCATAAAGTATGTCGTAGTCCGGATTGGAGTCTGCAACTCGACTCCATGAAGTCGGAATCGCTAGTAATCGTAGATCAGAATGCTACGGTGAATACGTTCCCGGGCCTTGTACACACCGCCCGTCACACCATGGGAGTGGGTTGCAAAAGAAGTAGGTAGCTTAACCTTCGGGAGGGCGCTTACCACTTTGTGATTCATGACTGGGGTGAAGTCGTAACAAGGTAACCGTAGGGGAACCTGCGGTTGGATCACCTCCTTACCTTAAAGAACCTGCCTTTGTAGTGCTCACACAGATTGTCTGATGAACGTAAAGAAGCAAGGCGTCTTGCGATTGAGACTTCAGTGTCCCCTTCGTCTAGAGGCCCAGGACACCGCCCTTTCACGGCGGTAACAGGGGTTCGAATCCCCTAGGGGACGCCACTTGCTGGTTCGTGAGTGAAAGACGCGTGCCGATATATCTCAAAACTCATCTTCGGGTGACGTTTGAGATATTTGCTCTTTAAAAATCTGGATCAAGCTGAAAATTGAAACGACACACTGTTTAAGTGTGTTCGAGTCTCTCAAATTTTCGCAATCTGAAGACATCTTCGGGTTGTGAGGTTAAGCGACTAAGCGTACACGGTGGATGCCCTGGCAGTCAGAGGCGATGAAGGACGTGCTAATCTGCGAAAAGCGTCGGTAAGGTGATATGAACCGTTATAACCGGCGATGTCCGAATGGGGAAACCCAGTGCAATTCGTTGCACTATCGTTAACTGAATACATAGGTTAACGAGGCGAACCGGGGGAACTGAAACATCTAAGTACCCCGAGGAAAAGAAATCAACCGAGATTCCCCCAGTAGCGGCGAGCGAACGGGGAGCAGCCCAGAGTCTGAATCAGCTTGTGTGTTAGTGGAACGGTCTGGAAAGTCCGACGGTACAGGGTGATAGTCCCGTACACCAAAATGCACAGGTTGTGAACTCGAAGAGTAGGGCGGGACACGTGGTATCCTGTCTGAATATGGGGGGACCATCCTCCAAGGCTAAATACTCCTGACTGACCGATAGTGAACCAGTACCGTGAGGGAAAGGCGAAAAGAACCCCGGCGAGGGGAGTGAAAAAGAACCTGAAACCGTGTACGTACAAGCAGTGGGAGCACCTTCGGGTGTGACTGCGTACCTTTTGTATAATGGGTCAGCGACTTATATTCTGTAGCAAGGTTAACCGTATAGGGGAGCCGCAGGGAAACCGAGTCTTAACTGGGCGTTAAGTTGCAGGGTATAGACCCGAAACCCGGTGATCTAGCCATGGGCAGGTTGAAGGTTGGGTAACACTAACTGGAGGACCGAACCGACTAATGTTGAAAAATTAGCGGATGACTTGTGGCTGGGGGTGAAAGGCCAATCAAACCGGGAGATAGCTGGTTCTCCCCGAAAGCTATTTAGGTAGCGCCTCGTGAATTCATCTTCGGGGGTAGAGCACTGTTTCGGCTAGGGGGTCATCCCGACTTACCAACCCGATGCAAACTACGAATACCGAAGAATGTTATCACGGGAGACACACGGCGGGTGCTAACGTCCGTCGTGAAGAGGGAAACAACCCAGACCGCCAGCTAAGGTCCCAAAGTCATGGTTAAGTGGGAAACGATGTGGGAAGGCCCAGACAGCCAGGATGTTGGCTTAGAAGCAGCCATCATTTAAAGAAAGCGTAATAGCTCACTGGTCGAGTCGGCCTGCGCGGAAGATGTAACGGGGCTAAACCATGCACCGAAGCTGCGGCAGCGACACTATGTGTTGTTGGGTAGGGGAGCGTTCTGTAAGCCTGCGAAGGTGACCTGTGAGGGTTGCTGGAGGTATCAGAAGTGCGAATGCTGACATAAGTAACGATAAAGCGGGTGAAAAGCCCGCTCGCCGGAAGACCAAGGGTTCCTGTCCAACGTTAATCGGGGCAGGGTGAGTCGACCCCTAAGGCGAGGCCGAAAGGCGTAGTCGATGGGAAACAGGTTAATATTCCTGTACTTGGTGTTACTGCGAAGGGGGGACGGAGAAGGCTATGTCATCCGGGCGACGGTTGTCCCGGTTTAAGCATGTAGGCTGGTTATCCAGGCAAATCCGGATAATCAAGGCTGAGGTGTGATGACGAGGTACCACGGTACTGAAGTGACAGATGCCCTGCTTCCAGGAAAAGCCTCTAAGCATCAGGTAACATTAAATCGTACCCCAAACCGACACAGGTGGTCAGGTAGAGAATACCAAGGCGCTTGAGAGAACTCGGGTGAAGGAACTAGGCAAAATGGTGCCGTAACTTCGGGAGAAGGCACGCTGGTGTGTAGGTGAAGTCCCTGCGGACGGAGCTGAGACCAGTCGAAGATACCAGCTGGCTGCAACTGTTTATTAAAAACACAGCACTGTGCAAACACGAAAGTGGACGTATACGGTGTGACGCCTGCCCGGTGCCGGAAGGTTAATTGATGGGGTTATCCGTAAGGAGAAGCTCTTGATCGAAGCCCCGGTAAACGGCGGCCGTAACTATAACGGTCCTAAGGTAGCGAAATTCCTTGTCGGGTAAGTTCCGACCTGCACGAATGGCGTAATGATGGCCAGGCTGTCTCCACCCGAGACTCAGTGAAATTGAACTCGCTGTGAAGATGCAGTGTACCCGCGGCAAGACGGAAAGACCCCGTGAACCTTTACTATAGCTTGACACTGAACATTGAGCCTTGATGTGTAGGATAGGTGGGAGGCTTTGAAGCGTGGACGCCAGTCTGCGTGGAGCCAACCTTGAAATACCACCCTTTAATGTTTGATGTTCTAACGTCGACCCGTAATCCGGGTTGCGGACAGTGTCTGGTGGGTAGTTTGACTGGGGCGGTCTCCTCCCAAAGCGTAACGGAGGAGCACGAAGGTTAGCTAATCCTGGTCGGACATCAGGAGGTTAGTGCAATGGCATAAGCTAGCTTGACTGCGAGCGTGACGGCGCGAGCAGGTGCGAAAGCAGGTCATAGTGATCCGGTGGTTCTGAATGGAAGGGCCATCGCTCAACGGATAAAAGGTACTCCGGGGATAACAGGCTGATACCGCCCAAGAGTTCATATCGACGGCGGTGTTTGGCACCTCGATGTCGGCTCATCACATCCTGGGGCTGAAGTAGGTCCCAAGGGTATGGCTGTTCGCCATTTAAAGTGGTACGCGAGCTGGGTTTAGAACGTCGTGAGACAGTTCGGTCCCTATCTGCCGTGGGCGCTGGAGAATTGAGGGGGGCTGCTCCTAGTACGAGAGGACCGGAGTGGACGCATCACTGGTGTTCGGGTTGTCATGCCAATGGCACTGCCCGGTAGCTAAATGCGGAAGAGATAAGTGCTGAAAGCATCTAAGCACGAAACTTGCCCCGAGATGAGTTCTCCCTGAGACTTTAAGTCTCCTGAAGGAACGTTGAAGACGACGACGTTGATAGGCCGGGTGTGTAAGCGCAGCGATGCGTTGAGCTAACCGGTACTAATGAACCGTGAGGCTTAACCTTACAACGCCGAAGATGTTTTGGCGGATTTGAGAGAAGATTTTCAGCTTAGATTCAGAGTCCGAAGGATTTTTGCGCTGAGACAAGGCGGCAAACGACGCGATGGAAGGAGCATACATAAGTATGTGACTGACACTCGCGAGAGCAGCCAACGCAGTATGAGCGCAAAAGACACAGGACGAGCACAAAGAATTTGCCTGGCGGCACTAGCGCGGTGGTCCCACCTGACCCCATGCCGAACTCAGAAGTGAAACGCCGTAGCGCCGATGGTAGTGTGGGGTCTCCCCATGTGAGAGTAGGGAACTGCCAGGCATCAAATAAAGCAGAAAGCTCAGTCGAAAGGCTGAGCTTTTTGTTTTTGCGTTTTAACAAGAACCCCGTCCCGAAAGGTGCGGGGTTTTTTGCTGTGTGGGGTCGATCTCCCCGGTGGCGCTGCGCTTACCGGGGCTACAAAACCGTAGCCCGGACAAGGTGCGCAGCACCGCCTCCGGGGAAAATCCTGCCATACCCGCACCATTATCTTCATTTGAAGCAAAATAAAACCCCGTCATGGCACTCCCTTCGCCATAATCCACTTTTTCCCTGCCTCTGCGCTGGCGATAATCGCGAAAACCGCTCTTGCGAAAAAAAATGTGAATACAATCACATATAAAGATATAACAATTATATAACATTTAGTTTACTAATTAATTTGTCTGCGTGACGTGGTACGCCCGATAAGACAGATTGCAGTCTTTTTGCAGTCTTTGCTGGAGCAATATAACAATGACAGAAAGTAGCATTACCGAACGGGGCGCGCCGGAACTGGCCGATACCCGTCGTCGTATTTGGGCAATTGTTGGCGCATCCTCGGGGAATCTGGTTGAATGGTTTGATTTTTACGTCTACTCATTCTGCTCGCTCTATTTCGCCCACATCTTCTTTCCATCCGGAAATACCACCACCCAACTGCTGCAGACGGCAGGCGTATTTGCCGCCGGATTCCTGATGCGTCCCATCGGCGGATGGCTGTTTGGTCGAATCGCCGACCGTCGCGGACGTAAAGCCTCCATGCTTATCTCGGTCTGTATGATGTGCTTTGGCTCACTGGTGATTGCCTGTCTGCCGGGTTATGCGGTCATTGGCACCTGGGCCCCGGCGCTGCTGCTGTTGGCGCGTCTGTTCCAGGGGCTGTCTGTTGGCGGAGAATACGGCACCAGTGCGACTTATATGAGTGAAGTCGCGGTGGAAGGTAAGAAAGGCTTCTATGCCTCCTTCCAGTACGTTACGCTGATTGGTGGGCAACTGCTGGCGGTATTAGTCGTTGTGGCGCTCCAGCAGGTGCTCAGCGATGAAGATCTCCATGCCTGGGGATGGCGTATTCCTTTTGCTCTTGGGGCGGTACTGGCTATCGTGGCGCTGTGGCTGCGTCGCCAGCTGGACGAAACCTCGAAGCAGGAGACCCGGGCGCTGAAAGAGGCTGGCTCGTTTAAAGGGTTGTGGCGTAATCGCCGGGCCTTTGCGATGGTGTTAGGCTTTACCGCTGCCGGATCGCTGACCTTCTACACCTTCACCACCTATATGCAAAAGTATCTGGTCAACACGGCGGGCATGACGGCCAGCACCGCCAGCGTGATCATGACCGCGGCGCTGTTCGTTTATATGCTGGTTCAGCCACTGTTCGGCGCCTTCTCGGATAAAGTTGGCCGTCGCACCTCCATGCTGTGCTTTGGCGTGCTGGCGACGTTATTTACTGTGCCAATCCTAAGTGCCCTGCAGAAGGTGAGCTCACCTTACGCTGCCTTTGGGCTGGTGATTTGTGCCTTGCTGATCGTCAGTTTCTATACCTCGATCAGCGGCATCCTGAAAGCAGAGATGTTCCCGGCTCAGGTTCGCGCACTAGGGGTCGGGTTGTCCTATGCCGTCGCGAACGCGTTGTTCGGCGGCTCTGCGGAGTACGTCGCGCTGTCGCTTAAATCGGCAGGGATAGAGCACGCGTTCTACTGGTATGTGACGGCGATGGCGGCCATTGCCTTCCTGGTCTCCCTGATGTTGCATCGGAAGGGGAAAGGGTTGCGTCTTTAGCCGTTACTGGTGTGCCAGCTGCCACACCGCGTAGCCGGTGGTCGCGCCGGCGACATCCCAGGCAAAGTCCTTCCAGCTCCAGCCGCTCCCAGCCGGGCGGCTGTCCCAAAGCTCTTTTGACGCGCCAAGGCTGACGGAAAACATCAATCCGATAGCGGCGCTGCGGTCCCGGCTGTAACCCTGGTGTTGTGCATATTCATTGCCAGCGGCAGAGAGTATCGCTGAGGCCAGAAAATGCTGGGCTTTGTCCTGACCGGACCATGCATCATTTGCCATGTGGCTGCAGCCGGTTAACAGCAGCGATGTCATCACTATTATCGAACGCATAGCGCTTCCAGAAAAAAGCCCCGTCGAGGCGGGGCTGATAGTCAGAGGATACGGCTGATCAGCCGGTCAATACGGATCCGTCGTAGACGGCGGATCAATTTCCGCACTTTAACCGGGTAGTCGGCGATGCTTTGCAGATCCCGATAGTGTTTCACAATCGTGGTGTGGGTGCGGATGAGCTTTAGCTCTTTCTCCCGCATCGCTCCCAGCTGTTGCTTTGGATCGTGAATCAGAATAGCGTTTTCCAGATCGAGCCGCCAGGCGCGCGGGTTAAGGTTGTTGCCGGTGAGCAGCATCCACTCATCGTCAACCCACATGCCTTTCAGGTGATAGCTGTTATCGTCATCCTTCCACAGGCGGACGATCAGCTGATCGGTATTCACATAATACTGCAGCCGGCTGAGGAAACGCCGCAGGTTGATTTCATAAAGATAAGGAAGCGCACCGATGATTTTAAACGGCTGATCTTCCGGAATATAGAAATCGTTAGCGGTTTTATCGCCGACAATAATCTCCACCTGTTTACCGTCGCGCAGCAGCTGAATGATATTTCTTACCAGCACGGCAGGGAGGTTGAAGTAGGGGGTGCAGATCGTCAGCTTGTGCTCGGCACAGGGCATCAGGTGAAAGATCGTTTTATTCAGCAGGCTGGATTTACCCAAACCTACCAGCGGGGTGACGGAGAGTTCTTCGTCACCAGCGGTGCCGACAAAATGGTAGCTGCGGTCGCGGAGCTCCTGACGGTACTGGCGAATGTCGTTTTTGATTTCCGGGCTTTTTGGCCGATCCGGTCTGTCGAGACGATTAACGCCGCGCCCCTGAACCAGATTATTGTCGACCCAGTCGAACATGACGTCCGCCATTTTGCCGTTACGGATGCACTGATAGCGATCATAGCGGTACTTATCATGCTGATGCAGATAAACATCGTTCAGGCTGGCGCCGCTGTAGAGGACGCTGTCATCGATAATAAAGCCTTTGAAATGGAGAACGCCGAGCGCCTCCCGGGTGTTAATCGGCACGCCGTAAACGGGGATATCTACCCCTGGATTTTCATTGGCCATCCGACAATACCAGTCGGCATTGGTGTTGGAGGCGGCGGCGCCGATACGGCCACGCTGAGCGCGGTGCCAGTCCACCAGAACGCGGACATCCAGATCCGGACGCTGGCGTTTGGCGTCATAGAGGGCCTGCAAAATTCCTTTTCCGCCATCATCTTGCTCCAGATAGAGCGCAATAATGCATATACGCTGAGTGGCGTGGGCAATCCGGGTCAGTAACGCTTCCCTGAAATCTGCAGGGGCGTAAAAGAACTCTACATCATCAACTGACTGAGAAAGCTTAGGGAGTTGGGCAAGGTGTTGTTGATGTTTGTTACGCTTAAATTTTGACAACATCACAGTGCGTTTCTTCTCTGTTTATTGAAGGGTCTTCTGTACCATGCAGACGACGTAAGCGGGCAATAATACCATTACTACCCGCTAATGTGGTCAACAATTGCGGTCAGCGTGGCGCGATTATCCCTGATTCAGGGGCAGCGATAGACTGACAATCCCATCTTCCAGCTGAATATCAACGGTGAATCCCAGCTTTCTCGCAAGGCCGATCATGCCTCGGTTATTCGGCATCGTAATGCCATTAAGGCGTTGCAGGCCATGACTTTGCGTATAGGCGATCAGCTTTTCCAGCAGCCTGCGTCCCAGGCCTAACCCTTTTAAATCTGAACGGACCAGAACGGCAAACTCGGCGTCAATATTGTCGGGATCGGAGATCGCTCGCGTCACGCCGAGAATTTCGCTCTTCTCTGCGGTGGTTCTGACGGCAACAAACGCCATTTCACGATCGTAGTCGATCTGTGTCATGTTGGCTAAATCGTCGTGGGTAAATTCGTTGATCTCACTAAAATAGCGATAATAGAGATCTTCTTTAGTGACCTGGGCGATAAACGCCAGCAGCTGCGGTTCATCTTCCGGCAGGATCGGCCGAAACAGGCAGCGATCGCCATTTTTCATCACCACCCACTCCTCTTGTTGGTGTGGATAAGGACGAATCGCAAGGCGGCTTTCACTGTCGCCGCTAAAGGGAGCAAGTCCCAGGGTAACGTCCAGCGCCGTAAACTCGTTGCCGGAGGCGAGCAGGGGATGAATGTCCAGGCGTTGGATCTCCGGGCAGTCGACAATCAGGTTCGAGACCTGAACCAACAGCTGGCTTAAGCCAGCGATATCCAGTGGTCGTAATGCGCTGCGGCCGCGGATCTTTTTATTTTTGATCGCCTGGATCACCAGATAGCGCGCCAGGTTCATATTCAGCGGCGGTAGCGCCACCGCGGCCTGATCTTCGGCCCGCCACTCCACGCCGCCTTCACCCAGCATAATCAACGGGCCGAAGACGGCATCGTGTTCAACCACTACTCTTAGCTCCTGGGCGCCAGCGCGATTGGCCATGCTTTGCACCAGCAATCCATGAATGCGCGCCTGCGGCCAGGCCAGTTTGACGCGATCGATCATCGCATCTGCAGCCTGCTGCACCTCGGCGGCGGTACGCAAATAGAGCATGACCCCCTGTACTTCCGATTTGTGCGGGATATCCGGGGAACGCAGCTTCAGCGCAACCGGATAGCCTATCTGCTCCGCGATATGCACCGCTTCCGCGCTGTCAGCGGCAATCCACGTCGGCAGCGTGTGGATGCCATAGGCGCGGAGCACCGGGCTGACCTCGTGGGTATCCAGCGTGGTGGCGCCATCATCTATCGCTTGCTGCAGTAGGGCATGCGCCTCGCTGGTATTGGCGGTTAACGAGTCCGGTAGCACCGGGGTCTCACGCAACTGTTTCTGGTTACGGCGGTACTCGACCATGTGCATAAAGGCGGTGATCGTCCCCTCCGGTGTGCGGTAGGTGGGAAGACCGGCATCGCTGAACAGCCGTCGCGCCTCCTGGGAGGAAAACTCGCCGCACCAGTTGGTCAGCACGGTAACGTATTTGCCACGCGGATGATGCTTCAGGGCGTCGATCAGCGCCAGGGCACTCTCGGTACCGGGCGCGGCGGCGCTGGGGGAGTGGATCACCAGCAGCGCGTCATAATCCTGGCTGTTAAGCAAAATATTCACTGCCCGCTGATAATGTTCGCTACTGGCGTCATCGCGCAGATCCAGTGGGTTAGCGATCCCGACGCCCCTCGGCAGCGCCTGGCGCAAGGCGTCGCACGTCTCCTCGCTAAGGGCTGCCAGCTTACCGTTACGCAGCCAGAGCTCATCCAGCGCCAGCGCTGCCGGCGCCGCACCGTTGCTGACGATCATTAATTTTTCACCGCGCAGCGGGCGCATATGGCTGAGCGTTTCCACCGCAGAGAAAAGCTCATGGGTATCCTGCACCCGCAGCAGGCCAGCACGCTGAATGGCCGCATCCCATGCCGGATCCATCCCTGAGTTAACCTGCAATAGCTTCTGCGCGGCTGGACTACGGCCGCTTTTAATCACCAGGATTGGCTTGTTTCGCGAGGCGCTGCGCGCGGCGGAGACAAACCGGCGCGCGTCGCTGAGATGCTCGAGGTACAGCAAAATGGCGCTGGTCTTGCTGTCGCGGGCCAGAAAGTCCAGCAGGTCATCGACATCAATATCCAGGCTATCGCCGAGGGCGATGAAGTAGGAAAAACCCATCTCGCGCTGTTGCGCCCAGTCAAGGATAGTATTGGAGACGGCGGCCGACTGCGAGACAAAGGCCAGTTTGCCGCGATGGATCGGCACCGGTGAAAAGCTGGCGTTCAGCCCTTGCCATGGGGCCAGTAGTCCGAGGCTATTTGGGCCGAGCAGGCGCATCTGGTAGCGCGCAGCACATTCGAGCAGCGCCGGGTACTGGTCCGGCTGTGAAGAGAGGATGATGCAGGTTTTACACCCTTTCTGCCCTAAGGCTTCGAGCAATTCGAGATTACGCCGGGCGTTAGTACAGAGCACTGCCAGATCCGGCGTAAACGGCAGGCTCTCGATGGTAGGCCATGCCAGTACCCCAAGCACCGCCTTCCAGGCGGGAGTCACTGGCAGTACCGGGCCATTGAAACCACCGGCTAACAGGTTGCGCATCATAAGATAGCCAGCGCGCTGTGGCTTCATTGACGCGCCAATGACGGCGATGGACTTTGGTCGCAGCAGTGCTTCCAGGCCTCGTTGGCTCATACCGGTCTCCTTTCATCCCAATGACCGAATGATTTTAAACGTTTTCTACCTGGTCCGCTGTGATGCTGCCCTTATGCTGGGTTTTTCCCGCCAGATAGCGGGTCCGGAAGCGGGTGAAGTGCTCGCCAAGCGCAGCGGCGGCCGGGGCATCGCCCGCCAGGTCCAGCAGGGCGATGGCCACTTCCGCGGTACAATATTGTCCATCGGCGTGCGCCTCGCGCAGATGATAAGCTGAGATGCGGGACAGGTCGACAGAGATTACCGGCAGCGCGTCAAGATAAGGGCTCTTGCGGAACATCTTGCGCGCTTCGGTCCAGGTGCCGTCGAGCATGATAAACAGCGGCGGCTTGCCGGACGGCGGCACGCTCAGGACCTGGCGATCCGGCCCGGCATACGAGGCAGGGAAAACCACCATCGGTTGATAATCAGGATGGGCGACCAGATCGAGCAGCGCCTGCGGCGGCTCGGTTCTCGACCATTGATAAGCCTCGGTATTCGGCAGAATATCGGCGATGAGCCGGCCGGTGTTGCTGGGCTTCATCGGCTCCGTATCAAACATCACCAGGCAAAAGCGGCTGGTGGCCTGCGCTGGCGTTAACGTGGCGCACAGGCACTGCTTGAGCGGCAACAGACAGCGCTGACAGCGGCGGATACGGTTACCACGAGCAAGGAAAGGGCGGGTCGCCCGCGCGAGACGTTCGGCGCGCAGGCGCAGGACAGCGTTATCAGTCATGGGAGTCGCTAGTGAAAAACGCTATTGTCGCAGAGGCGAAAACGGGGCACAAGCGGTGCCCCGGAAGGATTACTGTTGACCGGCTTCATTCAGCCAGCTATCGAATGGTGCTTTTGGCACTGCGCCATTAAGCATGTCGATCACTTCGCCATTTTTGAACATCATAATGGTCGGGATGCTGCGGATACGAAACCGGGCGCTAAGCTCACGTTCCGCTTCAGTGTTGACTTTCACAAAACGCATCTTCCCGCTACGCTCTTCCGCGACATCTTCAAAGATCGGCGCGAAGCTACGGCAGGGGCCGCACCATGGCGCCCAGAAATCGACAACGACCGGCAGATCGTCCTTTAAGAGTTTATCCAGCGTTGCCCCGGTCGCGTTGATGACGTCGCCATCAAAAAGATCGTGACCGCAGCGTCCGCACTTTGCGCCATCCGCGCTACGATCGTCCGGGAGGCGGTTCAGAGCCTGACAACTGGCACAAACGGTATTCATAACTAACCTCTGGTTATGGGTTGCAACGTGGCACGTGGCCGATATGTTTCTGTGATGTTACATATTATCGATTAAGTGTTATTGAAGGACAATGCGTTTTGTTCGATGAGTGCAATAGAGGCCGGCTTTTAAACGAAATCATGGCGAAGCGATGACACATCGGGTAATCTGCGCGCTTCGCGCAGCGCAGGTGGAGAAAATTGATGAGCGACGAACTGAAAAATAAAAGCGGCAAGGTCAAAGTGATGTATGTCCGCAGTGATGATGATTCTGACAAACGCACCCATAACCCACGAACCGGGAAAGGGGGAGGTCGTCCAGGAAAATCTCGTGTTGACGGCCGCAGCCGCCCTGCGCGCGATGAACGAAACAGCCGCGGCGACGATCGCAAACGCGACGATCGTAAGCGTGATGATTTTCATCGCGACGATGCGTCCCCGTGGCGTACCGTTTCCCGTGCCCCTGGCGATGAGACGCCGGTAAAAGAAGATCACGGCGGGATCAGCGGGAAGAGCTTTATCGATCCGGAAGTGCTGCGTCGTCAGCGTGCGGAAGAGACTCGCGTCTACGGCGAAAACGCTTGTCAGGCGCTGTTCCAGAGCCGTCCGGAAGCTATCGTCCGCGCCTGGTTCATTCAGAGCGTGACGCCGCGCTTTAAAGAGGCGCTGCGCTGGATGGCGGCCAACCGTAAAGCCTATCATGTCGTGGATGAAGCTGAGCTGGCGAAAGCCTCCGGCACCGAACACCACGGCGGGGTCTGCTTCCTGATTAAAAAACGCCACGGCACCTCTGTTGCCCAATGGGTCGCGAAGGCCGCGGAAGAAGATTGCGTTCTGGCGCTGGAAGATGTTGGTAACCCGCATAATCTCGGGGCGATCATGCGCAGCTGCGCGCACTTTGGCGTGAAGGGCGTGGTGGTTCAGGATGCTGGCGTGCTAGAGTCCGGGGCGGCGATCCGTACGGCGGAGGGCGGTGCGGAGCATGTTGAACCGATCACCGGCGACAGCTTTATTGATACCCTGGATCAGTTCCGCAAAGCGGGCTACGCGATTGTCTCCACATCAAGCCATAATGGTACCCCGCTGTTTAAAGCCGAATTGCCGAAGAAAATGGTGCTGGTATTAGGCCAGGAGCGTGATGGTCTGTCGGATGCGGCGATTTCCAGCGCCGATCTCAGCGTTGCCATCGACGGTACCGGCAATGTCGAAAGCCTGAACGTCTCTGTGGCGACCGGCGTCCTGCTGGCGGAATGGTGGCGTCAGAATAAGGCGTGATTCGTCTGCCTGAATGCAAAAAGCCAGCTGATGCTGGCTTTTTTTATGGCTGTCGATCACTCGCTTTCAGCGGGAAGGACCGGCATCCAGTCGATCGGCGCTTCGCCGCGGTCAGCCAGCCACTGGTTGGTCTGTACGAAATGGTTGCTGCCAAAAAATCCGCGATGTGCAGAGAGCGGCGAAGGGTGTGGTGCCTTCAGCACGCAGTGGCGCTGACGATCGATAATCGCGCCTTTCTTCTGCGCGTGAGAACCCCACAGCAGAAAGACCACCCCCTCGCAATGCTCATTGATTAACGCGATAACTTTATCGGTAAAGGTCTCCCAACCAAGGCTGGCGTGCGAGTGCGCCTGTCCGGCGCGGACGGTCAGCACCGTATTCAGCAGCAGCACGCCCTGACGCGCCCAGCTTTCCAGGTAACCGTGGGTGGGGCGGGTAAAGCCGGGGATCGTGGCCTCCAGCTCTTTGTACATATTCAGCAGTGAAGGCGGGATCGCGACGCCCGGACGAACCGAGAACGCCAGACCGTGGGCCTGACCCGGGCCGTGATAGGGATCCTGGCCGAGAATGACGACTTTGACATCGCCCAGTTCGGTAAAGCGAAACGCATTGAAGACGTCTTTTTGCGGTGGGTAGATGGTGATCCCGGACTGGCGCTCGTCGGCGACGGTCTTCAGAGTATTGAGAAAATAGGGTTGTTGCTTTTCATCCGCCAGCACGTCATGCCAGGTTAAAGGGGTGCTCATCTTGCTCTCCTGCAAAGGGTCATCGCTATAGCTTAACGGCTTCTTTGTACAGAACAAAATCGCCACCGCTATCTCATTGCTTTTATGCAAATAAAATTGAAAATTTACAAAAATATTTTTAGCGCTGCCTGGCGTAACTTGATGTAAAACAATAAAATCCTTGCATACCCACTTTGAGTGAGTGGTTTTTATTGATTTGAATCAAGGAATGCCGTGAGTGCGGCTGATATATATACACTCATACAACAATGGTTTTACCAATTGGCCGCAAAGAGGCCAAAATCGAATAAACACTGCCTGGGAGGCATCAAATGATTACTGGTATCCAAATTACTAAAGCGGCAAACGACGACCTGCTGAACTCTTTCTGGCTGCTGGATAGCGAAAAAGGCGAAGCGCGCTGCCTGTGCGCCAAAGGTGGTTTTGCGGAAGATGACGTGGTTGCGGTAAGCAAACTGGGTGAAATCGAATACCGTGAAATCCCGGTAGACGTGAAACCGGAAGTGCGCGTAGAAGGCGGCCAGCACCTGAACGTTAACGTGCTGCGTCGTGAAACTCTGCTAGACGCGGTTGAGCATCCGGAAAAATATCCGCAGCTGACCATTCGTGTTTCCGGTTACGCGGTACGCTTCAACTCCCTGACGCCGGAACAGCAGCGCGACGTTATCGCTCGTACCTTTACCGAAAGCCTGTAAGGCTAACGCCAGATGTGAAAACGCCGGGATATCCCGGCGTTTTTTTTACTCTTCAGTGGACGTTGATGGCGTCCCGGCCGCGCTTGGCTTACGGCGCTTACCGATATTTTTCGTATCGCGGTGGCGTTTCTTCACCCGCGGTTTCTCTTTTTCTTTCTCTTTTTTCTCGGCGCGCTTCGCTAACACTTTCTTCGAAGGTTTACCGGTTAGCTTCTCGCTCGGCGCGCGAGTTTTCGGGCGCAGTTCATCAATCACCCGTGCTTTCAGCGGTTCTTCAACATAGCGACCAATTTTACCCAGCAGCACATGATCATGCGCTTCTACCAGAGAAATGGCGGTCCCTTTTTTACCGGCGCGGCCGGTACGACCGATACGGTGCAGGTAAGTATCCGCGGTACGCGGCATATCGAAGTTAAAGACGTGGCTGACGTCCGGAATATCGATACCGCGGGCAGCGACGTCGGTGGCGATTAGCACGTTCACCCGACCGTCGGTCAGGCGCTTAATGGCTTCGTTTCGCTTGGCCTGCACCATCTCGCCTTCCAGCCAGCAGGTGTTAATCCCGGCCTCACGCAGCCAGTTGGCCAGCTCATGCACGCGCTCGCGCTTACGCACAAACACGATAGCGCGGGTGGCTTCCGGCTGTTGCAGCAGATTCACCAGCAGTTTGGTTTTATGTTCGATATCGTCGGCGCGGTAGTACCACTGATGGATTTTCTTACGCTCGCGGGTTGACGGATTGGCGGAAACTTCAACCGGCTCCTCCAGCAGACGCTCAGCAAAGTCTTTAATCGCATCGCCTTCCAGCGTCGCGGAGAACAGCATGGTTTGCTTGCGCCAGCGGGTTTCACCGGCGATGGTTTCGATATCCTGGGCAAAGCCCATGTCCAGCATGCGGTCGGCTTCATCGAGGATCAGGGTCTCGACGGCGCGGCAGTCAAAGTTCTCTTCTTTAATATACTGCAGCAGACGACCGGTGGTGGCGACCACGATATCCTGGTTTTCGCTGAACACTTCCGCGTGGTTCATGTACGCCACACCGCCGGTAATAGTGGCGATGTCCAGATGGGTATGCTTCGCCAGCTCGCGGGCGTGGTCAGCCACCTGCATCGCCAGCTCACGGGTTGGCGTCAGGATAAGAATGCGCGGCGGCCCGGATTTTTTACGCGGGAAATCGAGCAGGTGCTGCAACGCAGGCAGCAGATACGCCGCCGTTTTACCGGTGCCGGTCGGCGCTGAACCGAGAATGTCACGGCCATCGAGCGCAGGCGGAATAGCGGCGGCCTGAATGGCTGTCGGGCGAGTGAAACCTTTATCCTGGAGGGCTTCCAGCAGGTTTTCGTCGAGTTCAAGTTCGGAAAAAGTCGTTACAGTCATGTTCTACCTCTGAGTGGGCCGCCGATTATAGACGTTACTGACGTAATGTTCATCTGTTTGTAAGGCTATCTGTTCTCCGGTATTGTGCATAGCCTTACGTTCAGGAGTTTTTTGTCGGCAAGGTTATTGAGGATGTCTCAGTCGAAGTTTGCGCTGCCGCGCAATGGTTTTACCTTCAAGCAGTTCTTTGTCGCCCATGACCGTTGCGCGATGAAGGTGGGCACCGACGGTATTTTGCTCGGCGCCTGGGCGCCGATTGCCGGCGTGAAGCATGTGCTGGATATTGGCGCGGGCAGTGGTCTGCTGGCGCTTATGGTGGCGCAGCGTACCGGGCATGATGTGCATGTCGATGCGGTCGAACTGGACGAAGAGGCCGCCGCCCAGGCGCAGGAAAATGTCCTCGCGTCGCCGTGGGCTTCGCGGATTGAGGTTTGTCAGGCCGATATTCATCAGTGGCAGCCGTCGCAGACCCGACGTTATGAACTGATAATCAGTAACCCGCCCTTTTTTGCCGAAGGCGTACCTTGCGCGACCTCGCAACGGGAGCAGGCGCGGTATACCACTACGCTCGATCATGCCTCCCTGCTGACCTGTGCCGCAGAGCATATTACCGAAGAAGGCTTTTTTTGCGTGGTGCTGCCGGTAGATATCGGTAATGCGTTTATCGGGCGGGCAACGGCAATGGGCTGGCATCTGCGACTACGCACGGACGTGGCGGAGACCGAACTGCGGCCGCCGCACCGGGTGCTGCTGGCTTTCTCACCTACGGCGGGGGAGTGTTTCAGCGACCGGCTGGCGATCCGCGGGCCAGAGCAGCAATATTCAGAAGGCTTTACCGCTCTGACCGAGGATTTTTATCTCTTTATGTGAGCCAGGGGCGAGAGTATCGACGGGCCGCTGTCAGGCAGCGGCTGCGGATAGTCGAGGGTATAATGCAGACCGCGGCTCTCCTTACGCAACATCGCGCAGCGTACGATAAGCTCCGCCACTTGCACCAGATTGCGCAGCTCCAGCAGATTATTCGAGACGCGGAAGCGGGCGTAATACTCATCCAGCTCCTGCTGGAGCATGGTAATGCGCCGCAGGGCGCGCTCCAGCCTGCGGGTGGTGCGCACAATCCCCACGTAATCCCACATCAGCAGGCGCAGCTCGTGCCAGTTGTGCTGGATAACCACCAGTTCATCCGGGATCTCCACTTGACTTTCATCCCATGCCGGCAGCGTGGCGACCTTCTGGGCCAGCGGCAGGCGGCGGGCAATATCCTCCGCGGCGGACCAGCCATAGACCAGGCACTCCAGCAACGAGTTCGACGCCATTCGGTTCGCACCGTGTAGCCCGGTATAGCTGACTTCACCGATGGCGTATAAACCATCGACGTCAGTACGGCCATTATCATCCACCATCACACCGCCGCAGGTGTAATGCGCGGCGGGGACGACCGGCACCGGATCTTTAGTCAAATCGATGCCCAGGCCGAGCAGCTTTTCATAAATCATCGGAAAGTGCTGGCGAACAAACGCCGCGGGTTTATGGCTGATATCAAGGAACATACAGTCCACGCCCAGGCGCTTCATCTCATGATCGATAGCGCGGGCGACGATATCGCGTGGAGCCAGTTCACCGCGCTCGTCAAAGTCCGGCATAAAGCGGGTGCCGTCCGGGCGCTTAAGGTGAGCGCCTTCGCCGCGCAGCGCCTCGGTAAGCAGGAAATTACGCGCCTGTGGATGATACAGCGCGGTGGGGTGGAACTGGTTGAACTCCAGATTCGCCACCCGGCAGCCTGCCCGCCAGGCCATCGCAATGCCGTCTCCCGAAGAGACGTCGGGGTTAGTAGTGTATTGATAAACCTTGGCGGCCCCGCCAGTGGCGAGTACTACCGCCTTCGCGCTGCAGGTTTCCACCCGCTCTTTATTGCGGTTCCAGATCCAGGCGCCGACCACCCGGCGGGTGCCCGGCAGGCCAATTTTATCCGATACGATCAAATCGACGGCATTGCTGCGCTCAAGGATGCGGATATTAGGATGGCCAAGTGCTTTATCGACTAGCGTCGTCTCTACCGCTTTGCCGGTGGCGTCGGCGGCGTGAAGAATGCGCCGGTGGCTGTGCCCCCCTTCGCGCGTGAGATGGTAGCTCTCTTCGCCATTGGCCAGGACCTGGGTGTCAAACAGTACCCCCTGATCGATAAGCCACTGGACGCATGATCGAGCGTTGCTGGCGACGAAAGTAACCGCATGGCGATCGCAGAGCCCCGCGCCGGCGATCAGGGTATCTTCGACATGGGATTCAATACTGTCCGTCTCATCAAAAACGGCGGCGATCCCGCCCTGGGCATAGAACGTAGAACCTTCGCTGATCGGCCCTTTGCTGAGTACCGTCACCGAACTGTGCTCTGCCAGGCGCAGGGCAAGGGAAAGACCGGCAGCGCCGCTGCCAATAATCAACACATCACATGAGAAATCAGGCGTGGTATTCATTGTCTTTGTTTAATTTACTAAACACATTTCGCTCACAATAGCACCACCTTGGGATGAATCGTACATTTTTTTTGAGTGGCGTTGTGAAGGCTAAACAGATAGGGGTGGGAAAAGCGACATTGAGGGCGCAAAAATCGAAGCGGGGCCGCCGGTTACTATTGGATTTTATAGTGAAATAAACGCCGTGTTACGATACCCTTCAAACGGGCCTGCGCTTTTTCTTATTGACTAACCTATCGTTTAGCAACCTGAGCATATAATGATTGATAACGATCTGCCGCCGTTGCCAGACAAAAAACAAAAGCGTAACGGAACTTTATTGTTTTCATGCACTCCAACAGTCAGCTTGCTCATAATGCAGATTTTGGGTGGTGTTTTGAAGACGCATGGGAATTGGGTTTGGGGAGACATTACCTCGGATGAGCGAGCAGTTAACGGATCAGGTCCTTGTTGAACGGGTCCAGAAAGGAGATCAGAAAGCGTTTAATTTGCTGGTGGTGCGCTATCAGCATAAGGTCGCGAGCCTGGTTTCCCGCTATGTACCGCCGGGCGATATCGCTGACGTTGTTCAGGAATCGTTCGTTAAGGCATGGCGTGCGCTGGACTCTTTCCGGGGAGATAGCGCTTTTTACACCTGGTTATACCGTATCGCCGTCAACACGGCGAAGAATTATCTGGTTGCTCAGGGTCGCCGTCCGCCGTCCAGCGATGTTGACGCCAATGAGGCGGAAAACTTCGAAAGCGGCGGGGCGTTGAAAGAAATTTCGAACCCTGAGAACTTAATGTTGTCAGAAGAACTGAGACAAATAGTTTTTCGTACCATTGAATCGCTCCCGGAAGATTTACGCATGGCAATTACGTTACGGGAGCTGGATGGCCTGAGCTATGAAGAGATAGCCGCTATCATGGATTGTCCGGTTGGGACGGTGCGTTCGCGTATCTTCCGGGCGCGAGAAGCTATTGATAATAAAGTTCAACCGCTTATCAGGCGTTGACGATAGCGGAATACTGGAAAAGGGTATCAGGCATGCAGAAAGAAAAACTTTCGGCTTTAATGGATGGTGAAACGCTGGATAACGAACTGCTCAATGAGCTGAGTCGTTCTTCTGAGATGCAAAAAACCTGGGAGAGTTACCACCTTATCCGCGATACGCTGCGTGGCGATACCGCGGAGATGCTGCAGTTTGATATCTCCGCCCGGGTGATGGCCGCCATTGAAAATGAGCCCGTTCGTCAGACGGCGCCGCTTATTCCTGAATCTCAACCCGCACCCCACCAGTGGCGGCAAATGCCGTTCTGGAACAAGGTGCGTCCGTGGGCCAGCTCCCTGACTCAAATGGGCGTTGCCGCCTGCGTATCGCTTGCGGTCATCGTCGGCGTCCAGCACTATAATGGACAGTCTGATGCGACCCAGCAGCCAGAGGCGCCGGTGTTTAATACGCTGCCAATGATGGGTAAAGCAAGCCCGGTTAGCCTTGGCGTACCGGCTGACGCATCAGCAGGTAGCGGCCAGCAGGCGCAGGTTCAGGAACAGCGCCGCCGGATTAACGCCATGTTGCAGGATTATGAACTGCAGCGTCGCCTGCACGCTGAGCAGCTTCAGTTTGGCCAGGCCCAGACTCAGCAGGCTGCGGTCCAGGTACCGGGCTATCAAACTTTAGGAACGCAATCGCAGTAATGAAGCAACTTTGGTGTGCTATGTCACTCATGGCAGGCAGCCTGTTGTTCTCTGTCAACGCCTCGGCTGATACATCGTCCGGGGCGTTGTTGCAGCAGATGAACCTGGCCAGCCAGTCCCTCAATTATGAGCTGTCTTTCGTCAGCATCAGCAAACAAGGCGTTGAGTCGCTGCGTTATCGTCACGCGCGGCTGAACAACCAGCCGCTGGCGCAACTGCTGCAGCTGGACGGCCCGCGCCGGGAAGTGGTCCTGCGCGGCACGGAAATCAGCTATTTTGAACCCGGTCTCGATCCGTTCACCCTGAACGGCGACTATATCGTCGATTCGCTGCCGTCATTGGTTTACAGCGATTTCAAGCGCCTTTCCGCAGCGTATGATTTTATCTCCGTGGGCCGTACCCGTATCGCTGACCGCCTTTGCGATGTCATTCGCGTCGTGGCTCGCGACGGCACGCGCTATAGCTTCATCGCCTGGCTGGACGCTGAGACCAAGCTGCCGCTGCGCGTCGATTTGCTCGACCGCGATGGGGAAACGCTGGAGCAGTTCCGGGTCGTCTCCTTCAACGTTGGCGATAACGTCAGCGCCAGCATGGAGACGCTGGCAAAAGCGAATTTGCCGCCGCAGCTGTCGGTGCCTGAAGGAGGCGACAAAGCCAACTTCAACTGGGCGCCGACGTGGCTCCCGCAGGGCGTGACTGAGGTTTCCAGCAGCCAGCGCCGTCTTCCCACCTTTGACGGTCCGGTAGAATCACGTCTCTATTCCGACGGCTTGTTTAGCTTCTCGATCAATATCAACCGCGCCACGGCGGCCAGCAGCGACCAGCTGTTGCGCACTGGCCGACGCACCGTCAGCACGACGGTACGCGATAATGCGGAGATAACCGTAGTGGGCGAGCTGCCGCCGCAGACGGCGAAGCGTATCTCAGACAGTATTAAATTCAAGGCAGTACAATGATTAAAGAGTGGGCCACCGTGGTTTCCTGGCATAACGGCGTGGCGCAGGTGCACTGCGACGTTAAAGCCTCATGCAGCAGCTGCGCCTCCCGCGCCGGCTGTGGTAGCCGGGTGCTAAACAAGCTGGGGCCGCAGACCAGCCATACCATTAGCGTGCCCTGCGAGCAGCCGTTGGCAGCGGGGCAAAAAGTGGAGCTGGGGATCGCTGAAAGCAGCCTGCTGGGCTCAGCGATGCTGGTCTATATGGCGCCGCTGGCGGGGCTGTTTGTGATGGCGTCGATTTTTCAGGTGCTGTTTGCCAGCGACATTGCGTCACTTTGCGGCGCGCTGCTGGGCGGGGTCGGCGGCTTCCTGGTGGCGCGCGGTCTGTCGCCCCGGCTGGCGGCACGTCAGTCCTGGCAGCCGGTGATTCTGAACGTCGCACTGCCGCCGGATCTGCTACGTGTTGATACGCCTTCCTCCGACATGGATCAGTGATTTCACTGGCCCTTATCTTTATTTACCTTTCCTGTTACAACGCCACAATTTCTGCGGGTATGCTGGATCTAACAGCATTTCCTGGTTTCGCGGATGTAGTGTAGAATGCGGCGTTTTCGGATTAAAAAACGTCAGGCACAGTACAGCGGCCTCATGATACTCGTAAGGCATAATTAACTCTAAATATGAAGAATATACGTAACTTTTCGATCATCGCTCACATCGACCACGGTAAGTCGACGCTGTCTGACCGTATCATCCAGATTTGCGGTGGCCTTTCTGATCGCGAAATGGAAGCCCAGGTTCTGGATTCCATGGATCTTGAGCGCGAACGCGGGATCACCATCAAGGCGCAGAGCGTCACCCTGGACTATAAGGCCAGCGACGGTGAGACCTACCAGCTGAACTTTATCGACACCCCGGGCCACGTGGACTTCTCCTATGAAGTTTCCCGTTCTCTTGCCGCGTGCGAAGGCGCGCTGCTGGTGGTAGACGCGGGGCAGGGTGTAGAAGCCCAGACCCTGGCCAACTGCTACACCGCCATGGAGATGGACCTTGAAGTGGTTCCGGTACTCAACAAGATCGACCTGCCTGCGGCCGACCCTGAGCGCGTTGCGGACGAGATTGAAGATATCGTCGGGATCGACGCCCACGACGCGGTGCGCTGCTCGGCAAAAACCGGCGTTGGCGTGACCGACGTGCTGGAGCGTCTGGTGCGCGATATTCCGCCGCCGGCAGGCGATCCGGACGCGCCGCTGCAGGCGCTGATTATCGACTCCTGGTTCGATAACTACCTCGGCGTGGTGTCGCTGGTGCGGATTAAAAACGGCACTATGCGCAAAGGCGACAAGATCAAAGTCATGAGCACCGGCCAGGTCTATAACGCTGACCGTCTGGGCATCTTCACCCCGAAACAGGTTGACCGTACCGAGCTGAAATGCGGCGAGGTAGGCTGGCTGGTCTGCGCGATCAAAGACATCCTCGGCGCGCCGGTGGGCGATACCCTGACCGCCGCCCGTAACCCGGCAGACAAAGCGCTGCCTGGCTTTAAGAAGGTGAAACCGCAGGTGTATGCCGGCCTGTTCCCGGTGAGCTCCGATGATTATGAAGCTTTCCGCGATGCGCTGGGCAAACTGAGCCTCAACGATGCCTCTCTGTTCTACGAGCCGGAAAGCTCTACCGCGCTGGGCTTCGGCTTCCGCTGCGGCTTCCTCGGCCTGCTGCACATGGAGATCATTCAGGAGCGTCTGGAGCGTGAATACGATCTCGACCTGATCACCACCGCGCCGACGGTAGTCTACGAAGTAGAGACCACCTCCAAAGAAGTTATCTACGTCGACAGCCCGTCCAAGCTGCCGCCGCTGAATAATATTCAGGAGCTGCGCGAGCCGATCGCCGAGTGTCACATGCTGCTGCCGCAGGAGTTCCTCGGCAATGTGATTACCTTGTGTGTCGAGAAGCGTGGTGTGCAGACCAACATGGTTTACCACGGTAAACAGGTGGCGCTGACCTATGAAATCCCGATGGCGGAAGTGGTTCTCGACTTCTTCGACCGCCTGAAGTCTACCTCCCGCGGCTATGCGTCGCTGGACTACAACTTCAAACGCTTCCAGGCGTCGAACATGGTACGCGTCGATGTGTTGATCAACGGCGAGCGCGTCGATGCGCTGGCGCTGATCACCCACAACGATAACGCGCCGTATCGCGGCCGCGAGCTGGTGGAAAAGATGAAAGATCTGATTCCGCGTCAGCAGTTTGATATCGCGATTCAGGCGGCCATCGGTAACCACATTATCGCGCGCTCTACCGTGAAACAGCTGCGTAAAAACGTCCTGGCGAAATGCTACGGCGGTGACGTCAGCCGTAAGAAAAAGCTGCTGCAGAAGCAGAAAGAAGGTAAGAAGCGTATGAAGCAGGTCGGTAACGTTGAGCTGCCGCAGGAAGCGTTCCTCGCCATTCTGCACGTTGGTAAAGACGGCAAATAACCCTAAGGAGTTGGCATGGCGAACATGTTTGCCCTGATCCTGGTGATTGCAACCCTGGTGACGGGCGTTTTATGGTGCCTGGACAAGTTCATTTTTGCACCGAAACGTCGTGAACGTCAGGCCGCTGCTCAGGCAGCGACCGGCGAGCAACTGGACAAGAAGACGCTGAAGAAAGTCGGCCCGAAACCGGGCTGGCTGGAAACCGGCGCATCGGTTTTCCCGGTGCTGGCGATCGTTCTGGTGGTACGTTCATTTATTTATGAGCCTTTCCAGATCCCGTCAGGTTCGATGATGCCAACGCTGCTCATCGGCGATTTTATTCTGGTGGAGAAATTTGCCTATGGCATTAAAGATCCTATCTACCAGAAAACGCTGATCGAGACCGGTCATCCGAAGCGCGGCGACATCGTGGTGTTTAAATATCCGGAAGACCCGCGCCTGGACTACATTAAGCGCGCGGTGGGGTTACCGGGTGATAAGGTCACTTACGATCCGGTTGCCAAACAGGTCACTATTCAGCCGGGTTGCAGCTCCGGACAGGCTTGCGGCAACGCGCTGCCGGTGACCTATTCCAACGTGGAGCCGAGCGATTTTGTTCAGACCTTCTCCCGCAGCAACGGCGGCGAAGCGAGCAGCGGTTTCTGGCAGTTGCCGAAGGGCGAAACTAAAGCCGACGGCATTCGTCTCACCGAGCGTCAGGAGACGCTGGGCGACGTGACGCACCGAATTCTGATGGTGCCGATTGCCCAGGATCAGGTTGGGATGTACTACCATCAGTCCGGTCTGCCGCTGGCCACCTGGATTGTGCCGCCCGGTCAGTACTTTATGATGGGCGACAACCGGGATAACAGCGCCGACAGCCGGTACTGGGGCTTTGTGCCGGAAGCCAACCTGGTCGGCAAAGCGACCGCAATCTGGATGAGTTTTGAAAAGCAGGAAGGTGAATGGCCGACCGGCGTGCGGTTATCGCGCATTGGTGGAATTCATTAATTTCCTCTGCTGAATTCACGTCGCTGCTGTTATCGCAGCGGCGTGAATTATTTAGTATTTAAATCCATTCAAACTAACGACATCCCGTGTCGTTGCGTATAGAATATCCCCCCGAAGTTTTTGGTTGTCGCTCTGCCGGGTGACACTGCACACGAAAGCGTATTGGTCTGTTTCAAATTACTGTTTGAAGCGAATGCTCAGGTCGGTTTCGTGTGCTGCATCTTTGACGCATTCATTTATTGGTAACGCATGAACCCCATCGTAATTAATCGGCTTCAACGAAAGCTGGGCTACACTTTTCATCATCAGGAGCTGTTGCAACAGGCATTAACTCACCGCAGTGCCAGCAGCAAACATAATGAGCGCCTGGAATTTTTAGGCGACTCCATTTTAAGTTTCGTGATCGCTAACGCGCTGTATCATCGCTTTCCTCGCGTGGATGAAGGCGACATGAGCCGTATGCGCGCGACGCTGGTGCGCGGCAACACGCTGGCGGAAATTGCCCGCGAGTTTGAGCTTGGCGAGTGTCTGCGCCTCGGGCCGGGCGAGCTGAAAAGCGGCGGTTTCCGTCGCGAATCGATTCTCGCGGATACCGTTGAAGCGTTAATTGGCGGGGTTTTCCTCGACAGCGATATTCAGAACGTTGAACGCTTAATCCTCTCCTGGTACCAGACCCGTCTGGACGAAATCAGTCCGGGCGATAAGCAAAAGGATCCGAAGACGCGTCTGCAGGAGTATCTGCAGGGACGTCATCTGCCGCTGCCGTCTTACCTGGTGGTCCAGGTACGCGGCGAAGCGCACGATCAGGAATTTACTATCCACTGCCAGGTCAGTGGCCTGAGTGAACCGGTGGTTGGCACAGGTTCCAGCCGTCGCAAGGCGGAGCAGGCTGCCGCCGAACAGACGCTGAAAAAGCTGGAGCTGGAATGAGCGAAGAAAAAAGTTATTGTGGGTTTGTCGCCATCGTGGGTCGTCCAAACGTTGGCAAATCCACGCTGTTGAACAAGCTTCTTGGGCAGAAGATCTCGATCACCTCCCGTAAAGCGCAGACTACCCGTCACCGCATCGTCGGCATCCATACCGAAGGGCCGTATCAGGCGATTTACGTTGATACTCCGGGCCTGCATATGGAAGAGAAGCGTGCGATTAACCGCCTGATGAACAAAGCGGCCAGCAGCTCGATTGGCGACGTAGAACTGGTCATCTTCGTGGTGGAAGGCACTCGCTGGACGCAGGACGACGAGATGGTGCTGAACAAGCTGCGTGAAGCGAAAGCGCCGGTGATCCTCGCGGTCAACAAGGTGGATAATGTGCAGGAAAAAGCGGATCTGTTACCGCACCTGCAGTTCCTCGCCAGCCAGATGAACTTCCTCGATATCGTGCCGATGTCGGCGGAAACGGGGACCAACGTCGACACCATCGCGGCGATCGTGCGTAAGCATCTGCCGGAAGCGATCCATCACTTCCCGGAAGACTATATTACCGATCGCTCACAACGCTTTATGGCCTCCGAAATCATCCGTGAAAAACTGATGCGTTTCCTCGGCGCTGAGCTGCCGTACTCCGTCACCGTGGAAATCGAACGTTTCGTCAGCAACGAGCGCGGCGGTTACGATATCAACGGCCTGATCCTCGTCGAGCGTGAAGGGCAGAAGAAGATGGTGATTGGCAATAAAGGTGCCAAAATCAAAACCATCGGTATCGAGGCGCGTAAGGATATGCAGGAGATGTTTGAAGCGCCGGTGCACCTCGAGCTGTGGGTGAAAGTGAAATCCGGTTGGGCCGATGACGAGCGCGCCCTGCGCAGTCTCGGTTACGTTGACGACCTCTGAGTTAACGCAACGTGGATGGATGGCAGCGCGCCTTTGTCCTGCATAGCCGTCCGTGGAGCGAAACCAGCCTGATGCTGGACGTCTTCACGGAAGAGTCCGGTCGCGTGCGCCTGGTTGCCAAAGGTGCACGCTCCAAACGCTCTAATCTCAAGGGCGCCTTACAGCCCTTTACCCCCTTACTGGTTCGCTTCGGCGGCCGCGGCGAAGTCAAAACCCTGCGCAGCGCGGAAGCCGTTTCGCTGGCGCTGCCGCTAAGCGGCATCACCCTCTACAGCGGTCTCTACGTTAACGAGCTTATTTCCCGCGTGCTGGAGCACGAAACACGCTTCTCCGAACTCTTTTTCGACTACCTGCACTGCATTCAGGCGCTCGCCGGATCCAGCGGCTCGCCGGAGCCCGCGCTGCGGCGCTTTGAGCTGGCGCTGCTCGGGCACCTGGGCTATGGCGTGGATTTTCTCCACTGCGCGGGGAGCGGCGAGCCGGTGGACGACACCATGACCTACCGCTATCGCGAAGAAAAGGGCTTTATTGCCAGCCTGGTGATTGATAACAACACGTTTACCGGGCACCATTTGAAAGCGTTGGCGAGTCGCGAGTTTCCTGATGTTGATACGTTGCGCGCCGCGAAGCGCTTTACCCGTATCGCCCTGAAGCCCTATCTCGGCGGCAAACCGCTCAAGAGCCGGGAATTGTTTCGCCAGTTTATGCCCGCGCGAAAGGCGCGAGCGGATAATACGAAGAATGATTAACGAGGATTGTCATGGCTGAATTATTGTTAGGGGTCAATATTGACCATATCGCGACCTTGCGTAACGCCCGCGGCACCGCCTACCCGGATCCGGTTCAGGCGGCTTTCATTGCCGAACAGGCCGGCGCCGATGGCATTACCGTGCATCTGCGCGAAGATCGTCGCCATATTACCGATCGCGATGTGCGTATTCTGCGCCAGACGCTGCACACCCGGATGAATCTTGAAATGGCGGTCACCGAAGAGATGCTGACGATCGCCTGCGAAACCAAACCGCACTTCTGCTGCCTGGTGCCGGAGAAGCGTCAGGAAGTCACAACCGAAGGCGGACTGGACGTGGCCGGGCAGCGCGATAAGATGCGCGATGCCTGTCAACGCCTGGCGGATGCCGGCATCCTGGTCTCCCTGTTTATCGATGCGGATGAAGCGCAGATTAAAGCGGCGGCGGACGTTGGCGCGCCCTATATCGAAATCCACACCGGCTGCTATGCCGATGCCAAAACCGACGCCGAGCAGGCGAAGGAGCTGGAACGTATTGCTAAAGCGGCCACCTATGCCGTCAGCCTCGGCCTGAAGGTGAATGCTGGCCACGGTCTGACCTACCACAACGTGAAAGCGATTGCGGCGCTGCCGGAAATGCATGAGCTGAATATCGGCCATGCGATTATTGGCCGTGCGGTGATGAGCGGCCTGAAAGAGGCGGTGGCGGAAATGAAGCGTCTGATGCTGGAAGCGCGCGGCTAATGGCCATTCTCGGGCTGGGTACCGACATCGTCGAGATCGCCCGCATCGAAGCAGTGATCGCCCGCAGTGGCGATCGCCTTGCCCGCCGGGTGCTGAGCGACCATGAATGGAGCATCTGGGAGCAGCACCAGCAGCCGGTGCGTTTCCTGGCTAAACGCTTTGCGGTCAAGGAAGCGGCGGCGAAAGCGCTGGGAACCGGGATCCGCAACGGGCTGGCGTTTAATCAGTTTGAAGTTTACAACGACGAGCTGGGCAAGCCAAAGCTGCGGTTATGGGGTGAGGCGCAACGGCTAGCGGAACGGATGGGGGTGAGCCACATTCATGTTACTCTCGCCGATGAACGCCACTACGCCTGCGCCACGGTGATTGTCGAAAGCTAGCCAGGGTGGCGGTTACAGTTTATCCGCGTGGTGCATCAGCACGAATTTATCCCACAGCTGTTCTTCACTCTCAACGTGTGCCGGATCTTTGAGAATAGTATTCGGGATCGGGCACACTTTCTGACAGGTTGGCGTGTCGTAATGGCCCACGCACTCGGTGCAGCGGTCGCTGTTAATTTCATAAATGCTGTCACCCATCGAAATGGCCTCATTCGGGCACTCCGGCTCGCACATGTCGCAATTGATGCATTTTTTGGTAATTAACAGCGCCATCAGGAAAGTCTCAGAAACAACACAAACAGGGCGGGCATTATACGCCCATTTTCTGCTCAGACCAGCTTTTTCACCAGCGCTTCGCTATGGCGAATGCGCTCCGGCGCCCGCTCCAGATCCTGCTGCACCAGCCCCATAAACAGCAGGTCGGTCAGCATCATTTGCGCGCTGGTGGAAGAGATGGCGGCGCTGCGCGTCGCCTGCTCTTCGGCGATAGTATACAGGCAGTGGGTCGCCTGCTGCTGCAGGGCGTTCGGGCTAAACCCGGTGATCGCCAGGATCTTACAGCCCACGCGCAGCGCTTCACCTGCCGCCATATTGATCTCCCGGCGCTCGCCGGAGTAAGAGATCGCCAGCAGCAGATCGTCGCTGGACATGGCCTGCACTGTCGCCAGCAGGGCATGCATATCCTGCTCAGAAACAGCGTTGATGCCGATCTTCATCAGCTTCCAGCTAAAGTTACGCGCCACCAGACCGGAGGCGCCGATGCCGGTGACAATCACCCGGCGGGCGTTGCGCAGCAGCGTGACGGCTTCCCGTAGCGTCTCTTCAGTGTTGACGTCCAGCGAGGCATGCATGGCGGCGACATTGTCTTTAATCAGTTTCTCGCCCACCAGACGCAGCGGGTCGTCACCGCGAATGTGGTTATGCACCGGAACCGAGTGCGGATCCGGGCTACTCGCCAGCGCCTCACTGAGGGCCAGCTTCAGCGCCGGAAAGCCTTTGAATCCCAGCTTCTGGGCAAATTTAACCACGCTGGACTGACTCACACCGGCTTGCGCCGCCAGCTGCTGCGAGCTGAGGTGCCGGGTCTCATCGGGCTGGCTCAGAATATAATCGGCCAACTTTTTGTCGCTCGCCGCCAGGGTGGGATAGCGCTGACGAATGCGCGTTAAACAGTTCATTGGAGCTCCGCTGGAGCCGTCCGGCTCGTGACTGACAGAATTTTTATTCGATTATAAGGGGTATACCACGAATTAAAAATTCTTAGGCCACAATTTTTCCTTAGCCTGCTACTGTAATTCTTCCTCAACGGCAGGGATGTTTTCCCGCTTTGCGGTGTAAGACTGTTAAGCTTAGATAACAAGAAGTGATTCCTGAGATGAGGAGGCAGTTTGCAGCGCAGTGAACGGAGAGTGGTGTTTTTTGATCTGGACGGAACCTTGCATCAACAGGATATGTTCGGCAGTTTTCTGCGCTACCTGCTGCGCCATTTGCCGCTGAACCTGTTGCTGGTGGTGCCGATGGGGCCGGTGATCCTTGCCGGACTGGCGGTGAGCGGACGGGCGGCGCGCTGGCCGATGAGCCTCCTGCTGTGGGCGTCAACCTTTGGCCGTCGCGAGGCGGTACTGAAGCGGCTGGAAGCGGAATTTGTCGGCTGGTTTCGCCATCATGTGACGGCGTTTCCGGTGGTTCATGCACGGCTCACGGCGTACCTGACCAGCACCGATGCCGATGTCTGGTTGATCACCGGCTCGCCGCAATCGCTGGTGGAGCAGGTCTATCGTGATACCCTCTGGTTGCCGCGGGTGAATCTGATAGCCAGCCGCACCGCGCGTCGCTGGGGCGGCTGGGTATTGACCCTGCGCTGCCTGGGGCATGAAAAGGTGGTGCAGCTGGAGAAAAAGATTGGCGCCCCGCTGCGGCTGTACAGCGGCTATAGCGATAGCGAGCAGGACAATCCCTTGCTCGGCTTTTGCCAGCATCGCTGGCGGGTAACGCCTCAGGGAGAGCTTCAGCAGCTGGAGTAATAGTGTGTAATTGATAGCGCCCATGTATAATGCGCCCCGCTTTTTCTGCTGGAGTGGCCGCTGTGTCTGACCTCGAACTCAATGATGAATACTGGATGCGTCATGCCCTGACGCTGGCGAAACGCGCCTGGGAAGAGGGCGAGGTGCCGGTGGGCGCGGTGCTGGTGCATAACAATCAGGTCATTGGCGAAGGCTGGAACCGGCCAATCGGCCGTCACGACCCCACCGCTCACGCGGAAATAATGGCTTTACGCCAGGGTGGGCTGGTGCTGCAAAACTACCGCCTGATTGATGCCACGCTGTACGTGACCCTCGAGCCCTGCGTAATGTGCGCGGGCGCGATGGTGCACAGCCGTATCGCCCGCCTGGTGTTTGGCGCCAGGGATGCCAAGACCGGCGCCGCCGGCTCGCTGATGGATGTTCTGCACCACCCGGGAATGAATCATCGGGTTGAGGTTAGCGAAGGCGTGCTGGCGGAGTCCTGCTCTGCCATGCTGAGCGACTTCTTCCGCTGGCGGCGGGAAGAGAAAAAAGCGCTGAAGAAAGCCCGGGAGCAGCAAGGGGAGAATTAGTAAGGATGGCCTGGGAGCTTTAACCGGGCATTATCCAGCTGTTTATCGGCGCGAAACTTGAAAAAGGGCAGGGTCGTTTCCTGCGGCTGTTCGAGCTCGTGCGGGAGGACGGCCGGGTAATCCTCCGCCAGGGCCAGCGTTTGCTGCTGCTGGCGCTCCTTCTCTGACAAATAGCCGACAAGGCTTATCTGATATTTACGGATGTTTTCCACATAGGCGTAGGCCTCATGGCCGCGCGCATAGCCGTATTTAAGTTTGCTGTAATAGGGCTTCTGGCTTAACAGAGGTAAACGCAGCTTAACGTCTGCCCAGCTGTTGGGATTGCCTTTTTGTTTGCGGGTGAGCGCCATGGCGTCCAGCATATGGGCATAGCCCATATTGTAAGCGGCCAGCGCAAACCAGATGCGTTCGTCTTTCGGGATCGAATCCGGCACTTTATCCATCATATCCTGCAGATAGCGCATGCCGCCCTCGATACTCTGCGCCGCATCGGTGCGATCGGTCAGCCCCAGGCTTTGCGCGGTATTGCGCGTTAGCATCATCATGCCGCGCACGCCGGTGGGGGAGGTGGCCTGCGGATCCCAGTGGGATTCCTGCCAGGCGATCGCGGCCAGCAGGCGCCAGTCGATCTCGCGGGCGTACTTTTCAAACAGCGGCTGCACCTCCGGAAGAATGTTTTCCACCGCGCGCAGGAAGGTGCGGGTATCGACATAATCGAAATCGTTGCCGTGGCCGAGGTATTTCTCCTCCAGGCGCGCCAGCGTACCGTCTTCATTAATGTTATTGAAGAAATCAAGCATCGCCGCCGACAGCGAATTATCGTCGCCTCGGGCGCTAAACCAGGTGACCGGTTGTTCGTCGGTGATATCGAGGGCTACCGCCAGCTCCGGATGGACGCGCTGAAACAAGCTGACGGCCACCGAATCGGCGACAGTGTAATCGAGTTTGCCGTCAATCACCGCCTGCATCAGGGCCGTGGTACCACGCTTCTCGTCTACGCGCCAGGCAAGATCCGGGTATTTCTCCGCTTTTAAGGACTGCAGGTCGTTGATTGCCACGTGACCCGGGGCGATGGCGAGTTGCTCGGCGGTCAGCGCCGCGAGACTGCGCGGCCGGGTATTGCCGACGCGATAGACCAGCTGTTGCGAAACGGAATAGTAGGTGGGGCCGGCCTGGTAGTTTTTCACCCGCTCCTGGTTATAGACCAGCCCGGCGGCCAGCATATCGGCCTGACCGTCATCGAGGTCGTCAAACAGCTGGCTGATGTTTTGCCGGACGGTTACCTTAAGCGTTACGCCGAGGTAGTCGGCAAACTGTTTCGCCAGTTCATAATCCAGACCGAACGTTTTATTGTTCATGGTGGTGAAGGTCATCGGCGAGTTGATGGTGCTGATGCGTAGCTCGCCGCGAGCGATAATGCCCGCCACCCGGTTCTCAGGTTTACCGGACCAGGGGATCGACGGCCACAGGGCCGCCGCCAGCAAAAGGGTGACAATGCCGATCAGCAGATAATTAATCTTTAATTTTTTCAGCGCGTTAATCTTCTGCAGCTTCAGGTTCCTCAGCAGGCGATGTCCGGAAAAAACGCAAGGTTGTCGTCGAATGAGCGGCATTCTGCTTAAGAATGCGCCAGTTGGCAACTTATTCGCGATGGTCGTCACATTTATTGATAAAGCTGATGAATCATTTTATTTCTACGCAAACGGTTTCGTCGGGGCGCAGGATTCACTATAATGACGCCCGTTTCCCCCCCTGGCTCACCCTGAAAGCTTCGAAGACGAGAGACTTATGATGGAAATTTTGCGTGGTTCACCTGCACTGTCGGCATTCCGTATTAATAAACTGCTGGCACGATTTCAGGCGGCCAACCTTCCGGTAAGCGCCATATATGCCGAGTATATTCATTTTGCCGATCTGAACGCCCCGTTGAGCGCTGACGATCGCGAGCGCCTGGCGCGACTGCTTAAGTATGGCCCGAGCTTAAACAGCCATACCCCGACCGGTAAATTACTGCTCGTGACCCCTCGCCCTGGCACCATCTCTCCCTGGTCTTCTAAAGCTACCGATATTGCCCACAACTGCGGACTGGCGCAGGTTGTACGTCTGGAGCGCGGTGTGGCGTATTACGTTGAGGCCTCAACCCTGACCGAAGCGCAATGGGCCGCAGTGGCGGCGGAGCTGCACGACCGCATGATGGAGAGTGTCTTCGACGCCCTGGAAGCAGGTGAGAAGCTGTTCGCTCACCATCAGCCGACGCCGGTCACCAGCGTCGACCTGCTGGGCGAAGGGCGTCAGGCGCTGATTGACGCCAACCTCCGTCTGGGGCTGGCGCTGGCCGACGACGAAATTGACTATCTGCAGGACGCGTTTACCCGTCTGGGCCGCAACCCGAACGATATCGAGCTGTATATGTTTGCCCAAGCGAACTCAGAGCATTGTCGCCATAAGATTTTCAATGCCGACTGGATCATCGACGGCGAACAGCAGCCGAAGTCGCTGTTCAAAATGATCAAAAACACCTTTGAAAAAACGCCGGACTACGTCCTGTCAGCCTATAAAGACAACGCCGCGGTGATGGAAGGGTCTGAAGTCGGGCGCTATTTCGCCGACCACCAGACCGGGCGTTACGACTTCCATCAGGAGCCGGCGCACATTCTGATGAAGGTGGAAACCCATAACCACCCGACGGCCATCTCTCCATGGCCGGGCGCGGCAACCGGCTCCGGCGGTGAAATCCGTGATGAAGGCGCCACCGGCCGCGGCGCGAAGCCGAAAGCGGGCCTGGTGGGCTTCTCGGTTTCCAACCTGCGTATCCCGGGCTTCGAACAGCCGTGGGAAGAAGATTTCGGTAAACCGGATCGCATTGTCACCGCCCTGGACATCATGACCGAAGGCCCGCTGGGCGGCGCGGCGTTTAACAACGAATTTGGTCGTCCGGCGCTGAACGGCTACTTCCGTACCTATGAAGAGAAAGTTACCAGCCATAATGGCGAAGAGCTGCGCGGCTACCACAAACCGATCATGCTGGCCGGCGGTATCGGCAACATCCGCGGCGAGCACGTGCAGAAGGGCGAAATCACCGTCGGGGCGAAGCTGATCGTGCTGGGTGGCCCGGCGATGAACATCGGCCTCGGCGGCGGCGCGGCGTCTTCTATGGCCTCCGGCCAGTCTGATGCCGACCTCGATTTCGCCTCCGTACAGCGTGACAACCCGGAAATGGAACGTCGCTGCCAGGAAGTGATCGACCGCTGCTGGCAACTGGGCGACGCCAACCCGATCCTCTTTATCCACGACGTTGGCGCGGGCGGTCTCTCCAACGCCATGCCGGAGCTGGTGAGCGACGGCGGCCGCGGCGGTAAATTCCAGCTGCGCGATATTCTCAGCGATGAACCAGGCATGAGCCCGCTGGAGATCTGGTGTAACGAATCGCAGGAACGTTATGTTCTGGCGGTCGCCCCGGAACAGCTGCCGCTATTTGACGAGCTGTGCCGCCGCGAGCGCGCGCCTTATGCCGTCATCGGCGAAGCCACCGCTGAGCAGCACCTGAGCCTGAGCGACAGCCACTTTAACGATCAGCCAATCGACCTGCCGCTGGACGTCCTGCTCGGCAAAACGCCGAAAATGACCCGCGACGTGCAGACTCTGAAAGCTCAGGGCAGTGCGCTGGATCGCCAACCGATTACCCTTGCCGATGCGGTTAACCGCGTTCTACACCTGCCAACGGTGGCCGAGAAAACCTTCCTCGTCACCATTGGCGACCGCACGGTGACCGGCATGGTCGCCCGTGACCAGATGGTTGGCCCGTGGCAGATCCCGGTGGCCAACTGCGCGGTGACCACCGCCAGCCTGGACAGCTACTATGGCGAAGCGATGGCGATGGGCGAGCGCGCCCCGGTCGCCCTGCTGGACTTCGCCGCCTCCGGCCGTCTGGCGGTCGGCGAAGCGCTGACCAACATCGCAGCCACGCAGATTGGCGAGCTGAACCGCGTGAAGCTGTCGGCTAACTGGATGGCCGCCGCCGGCCACCCGGGTGAAGACGCTGGCCTGTATGAGGCGGTGAAAGCGGTGGGCGAAGAGCTGTGCCCGGCGCTGGGCCTGACCATTCCGGTCGGTAAAGACTCGATGTCGATGAAAACCCGCTGGCAGGAAGGCAACGAGCAGCGTGAGATGACCTCCCCGCTGTCGCTGGTCATCTCTGCCTTCGCCCGTGTTGAAGATGTTCGTCATACCGTCACGCCGCAGCTTTCGACGGAAGATAACGCCCTGCTGCTGATCGACCTCGGTAAAGGGCACAACGCGCTGGGCGCGACGGCGCTGGCGCAGGTCTATCGCCAGCTCGGCGACAAGCCGGCTGACGTGCGCGATGTTGCCCAACTGAAAGGCTTCTGGGATGCGATGCAGGCCCTGGTGGCGCAGCGTAAACTGCTGGCCTACCACGACCGCTCCGACGGCGGCCTGCTGGTGACCCTGGCGGAAATGGCCTTTACCGGCCACTGTGGCCTGGAAGCGGATATCGCCGCGCTGGGCGACGACCGTCTTGCCGCGCTGTTCAACGAAGAGCTGGGGGCGGTGCTTCAGGTGCGCGCCGCAGACCGTGAAGCGGTAGAAGCCATTCTGGCGGCCAACGGCCTGGCAGACTGCGTGCATTACCTCGGTAAAGCGGTCGAGGGCGATCGCTTTGTGCTGACTGCCGACGGTCAGACGGTATTCAGCGAAAGCCGCACTACGTTGCGCATGTGGTGGGCGGAAACCACCTGGCAGATGCAGCGTCTGCGCGACAACCCGGCCTGTGCCGATCAGGAGCACCAGGCGAAAGCTAATGACGCCGACCCGGGCCTCAATGTGAACCTCTCGTTTGATATTAATGACGACGTCGCCGCGCCGTATATTGCCACCGGCGCGCGTCCGAAAGTAGCCGTTCTGCGCGAGCAAGGGGTGAACTCCCACGTTGAAATGGCGGCCGCCTTCCATCGTGCCGGTTTTGACGCCATCGACGTGCATATGAGCGACCTGCTGGCCGGCCGGACCGGTCTGGGCGATTTCCATGCTCTGGTAGCCTGCGGCGGCTTCTCCTACGGCGATGTGCTGGGGGCGGGCGAGGGCTGGGCGAAGTCGATTCTGTTCAACGAGCGCGTGCGCGACGAGTTCGCGACGTTCTTCCACCGTCCGCAGACGCTGGCGCTCGGCGTGTGCAACGGCTGTCAGATGATGTCCAACCTGCGCGAGCTGATCCCGGGCAGCGACCTGTGGCCGCGCTTTGTGCGTAACCAGTCTGACCGCTTCGAAGCGCGCTTTAGCCTGGTGGAAGTGACGCAAAGCCCATCCCTGCTGCTGGAAGGCATGGTTGGCTCACGGATGCCGATTGCGGTCTCCCACGGCGAAGGTCAGGTGGAAGTGCGCGACAGCGCGCATCTGGCTCAGCTGGAGAGCAAAGGTCTGGTGGCGCTGCGCTTCGTGGATAACTTCGGCAAAGTGACCGAAACCTATCCGGCGAACCCGAACGGTTCCCCGAACGGTATCACCGCGGTCACCAGCGAAAGCGGGCGCGCGACCATCATGATGCCGCACCCGGAACGCGTCTTCCGTACCGTAAGCAACTCCTGGCACCCGGAGAACTGGGGCGAGGATAGCCCGTGGATGCGTATCTTCCGAAACGCGCGTAAGCAACTGGGTTAATTGTCCTCTCGCGCCTCGCGAACGTATCAGCCCCCTGCCTGACCAGGGGGCTTTTTTTTATCTGTGATGGTCGGCACGCCAGGGTGTCGGGAATTGCCGACAACGGCGATATTGCAGTGTCGTCAATAGGCGACACTTAAGTCATTGATTTAAATGATGAGTAATCGGTAGCTTATTTGGTGTCGCTAAAGAGCGACAGTGTGGATGAAAAATAAACAGTGGTGGTTCGGTTGTTCTTGCGGTTAAAGTCATATATATCAATATGTTAATAAAATGTTTTGAGAGCTGGCATAGTTCATGCATAATATTAACCAGTGGCTCATTCACCTTCTTATGTCAGCCCCTTCGGGACGCGCTACATAAACTTCGAATGACGCACAAACAGGTGCCTGCCGTCCAACTCCTGATAACAGCCTGGCTTTATCAGACATCGGGCGAAACGTCGAGTAAGGCACCGCCTCATTCCTGAACAAAGCCAGGCCTTGTGCCTGGCTTTGTTGTTTCTGCGGCGCAGTAACCAGCGGTAGCGCTTTTCTCCGGCGCGCTCCTCAGTTAGCATCGACCAGAGCTAATGATTGAGACAACATCCTTGAAGCGACTCTCTCTTTTCCCCCGTTCGCTGCGTCAGCTGGTGACGCTCTCCTTTGTGCTGATCCTGCTGCCGTTGCTGGTGCTGGCCTGGCAGGCCTGGCAGAGCCTGAACGCCCTTAGCGCCCAGGCGGCGCATATTAACCGTACCACCCTGGTCGACGCCCGACGCAGCGAGGCGATGATCAATGCCGCACTGGAGATGGAGCGCAGCTATCGCCAGTACTGCGTGCTGGACGATCCGACGCTGGCGCGCGTCTATCAAAACCAGCGGCAGCGCTACAGCCAGATGCTGGACGCCCACGCCGGCGTGCTACCGGACGAGAAGCTCTGGCAGGCGCTGCGTCAGGATGTCAGCGATCTGGCGCAGTTGCAGTGTAAAAATAGCGGCCCCGATGCCCAGGCAGCCGCCAGACTGGAGGTTTTCGCCAGTAATAACAGCGATATGGTGCAGGCGACCCGGGCGGTCGTCTATTCTCGTGGCCAACAGCTGCAGCAGGAGATAGCCGAACGCGGCCAGTTTTTTGGCTGGCAGGCGCTGGTGCTGTTTCTGCTGAGCCTGGCGCTGGTGCTGCTCTTCACCCGCATGATTATCGGCCCGGTGAAAGGCATAGAAAGAATGATCAATCAGCTGGGGGCAGGGAAATCGCTGGACGACGCAGCAATGTTTACCGGCCCGCGCGAGCTGCGATCGGTGGGCAAGCGCATCATCTGGCTCAGCGAGCGCCTGGCGTGGCTGGAGTCGCAGCGACATCAGTTTCTTCGCCATCTGTCGCATGAGCTGAAAACCCCGTTGGCCAGTATGCGTGAAGGTACCGAGCTGTTGGCCGACCGGGTTGCCGGGCCTCTGACCCCTGAGCAGCAGGAGATTGTCGAGATCCTCGACAGCAGTAGCCGTAACCTGCAAAAGCTGATTGAACAGCTGTTGGACTACAACCGCAAACAGGCCGACGGGCCGGTGGCCCGGGAAGCGGTGGATCTGGTCGAGCTGGTGGAAAACGTTGTCGCGGCGCATAGCCTGCCCGCGCGGGCTAAACTGATGCATACCGAGCTGACGCTGCAGGCGCGGCGCTGCCTGGCAGAGCCTGCGCTATTGATCAGCGTAATGGATAATCTCTACTCCAATGCGGTGCACTATGGCGCTGAATCCGGTAACATCCGTATCCATAGCTACCGGCACGGAGAGCAGGTGCGTATTGATGTCGCCAACAGTGGCGAACCGATCCCGGCCGCGGAAAAAAACATGATATTCGAGCCTTTTTACCAGGGCAGTCACCAGCGTAAAGGGGCCGTTAAGGGCAGTGGACTGGGGTTGAGTATTGCCCGCGACTGCGTCCGGCAGATGAAAGGGGAGCTCAGCTTAGTTGATGCGCCCGCCGGGCAGGTCTGTTTTCGCATTACGCTTCCCTCAGCACCGGAATAATCCAACTTATGAATCGATATCGGGGAACTATGTCCCACTTCCTGGCCTGGCGCCGTTCCCTCAGTGGATGGCTGCTTTCAGGCATTGCTTGTCTGACGCTGGCGGGGTGTTCCGCCGGCTTTTCACCGCATACCGCGGAAGGTACCGCCGCCCCCGGGCAGGCGCAGCATCAGGTGGCCGATTTTGTCGCGGTGGACTGCGCAGATATCTGGGCGCACAGCAGCGATGCTAGCGACAAAAATCCTCTTTACTGGCTGCGGGGCATTGACTGTGCCGATCGCCTCGCTCCGGCGCAGGCGCGAGCGGAGGCGAAACGCCATACCGACGACAGCTGGCAGGACGCGTTCCGTCGCGGCATCCTGCTTGCTGATGCCAAAATTACTCCCGACGAGCGCCGCGATCTGGTGGCGCGTCTTGATACCTTCAGCCCGCAAATCGCCGTTCAGGTCCGTCCGTTGTATCAGCTCTGGCGCGACGGGCAAACCCGTCAGCTGCAGCTGGTAGAGGAGCGTGCTCGCTATGCGAAGCTTCAGCAGACCAGCGACAGCGAACTAGAGACGCTGCGACAGCAGGAGCTGGCGCTGCGCGAGCAGCTGGAGCTGACCACTCGCAAGCTGGAGAATCTCACGGATATTGAGCGTCAGCTCTCCAGCCGCAAGCCGGGCGGCAATTTCAGCAGCGAAAAAGTGCCGGAGGTGATCCATGACGATCCGTAAACCGGCGCGTTTACTGTTGGTGGATGACGATCCGGGCCTGCTGAAGCTACTGGGCATGCGCCTGGTCAGCGAAGGCTATAGCGTGGTCACCGCCGAGAGCGGGCCGGAAGCGTTGCGCGTGCTGGGGCGTGAGAAAGTGGATCTGGTGATTAGCGATCTGCGGATGGATGAAATGGACGGCCTGCAGCTGTTCAGTGAGATCCAGAAGGGGCAGCCCGGTATGCCGGTGATCATTCTCACCGCCCATGGTTCCATTCCCGACGCCGTGGCCGCTACCCAGCAGGGGGTGTTCAGCTTCCTGACCAAGCCGGTCGATAAAGATGCCTTGTATAAAGCCATTGATGAGGCGCTGGAGCAGCGCTCGCCGGCCACCGACGAAGCCTGGCGTCAGGCGATTGTAACCCGCAGCCCGCTGATGCTGCGCCTGCTTGAGCAGGCCGGGATGGTGGCGCAATCGGACGTCAGCGTACTAATTAATGGCCAGAGCGGGACCGGGAAGGAGATCGTCGCCCAGGCGATCCACAATGCCAGCCTGCGTCATGATAAGCCGTTCGTGGCGATCAACTGCGGCGCGCTGCCGGAACAGCTGCTCGAATCCGAACTGTTTGGCCATGCGCGGGGCGCTTTTACCGGCGCGGTCAGTAACCGCGAAGGGTTATTCCAGGCCGCTGAGGGCGGTACGCTGTTTCTCGACGAGATCGGCGATATGCCGGTCTCCCTGCAGGTGAAACTGCTGCGCGTCCTGCAGGAGCGTAAGGTACGTCCGCTGGGCAGCAACCGCGATATCGAAATCAACGTGCGGATTATCTCCGCCACCCACCGCGACCTGCCGAAGGCGATGGCCCGCGGCGAGTTTCGTGAAGACTTGTTCTACCGCCTCAACGTGGTGAATCTGAAGATCCCGCCGCTCTCCGAACGAACTGAAGATATTCCGCTGTTGGCCAACCACCTGCTGCGTCAGTCTGCCGATCGTCATAAGCCCTTCGTGCGGGCGTTTTCCAGCGATGCGATGAAGCGGCTGATGGCCGCCAAGTGGCCGGGCAACGTGCGCCAGCTGGTGAACGTGATTGAGCAGTGCGTGGCTCTGACCTCGTCGCCGGTGATCGGCGACGCGCTGGTGGAGCAGGCGCTGGAGGGCGAGAACACGGCGCTGCCGACCTTCGTGGAGGCGCGCAATCAGTTTGAGCTGAATTACCTGCGCAAGCTGCTGCAAATTACCAAGGGCAACGTCACTCACGCCGCGCGGATGGCAGGGCGCAACCGCACCGAATTCTATAAGCTGCTGTCGCGCCATGAGCTCGACGCCAACGACTTTAAAGAGTAGCTCCGCACTATAGCGCAAGTTATGATACGGTAAGCAACCGGTTACGCGATTAAGACAGGAACCCCATGAAAAAGATTGATGCGATTATTAAACCTTTCAAACTGGATGACGTGCGTGAAGCGCTGGCCGAAGTCGGCATCACCGGGATGACGGTAACGGAAGTGAAAGGCTTTGGCCGCCAGAAAGGGCACACCGAACTGTACCGTGGTGCCGAGTATATGGTCGATTTTCTGCCAAAAGTAAAAATTGAAATTGTGGTGACCGACGATATCGTCGATACCTGTGTGGATACCATCATCCGTACCGCACAGACCGGTAAAATCGGCGACGGTAAAATCTTTGTCTTCGACGTGGCGCGGGTCATTCGTATTCGTACCGGCGAAGAAGACGACGCGGCGATTTAACGCTCGCCGCTCGCTGCAGTATTGCCGGGTGGCTCTGCGCTTACCCGGTCAACAAATCCCCGCGTCGTCGGGGCTTACAGGACCTTATGCGGGCCGAAACATTCGTAATGAATGTTGTCTTTGTTGATCCCTAATTCTACCAGCTGCTTCGCTGCAAACTGCATAAACGCCACCGGGCCGCAGAGATAATACTGCATCTGCGGGTCGCGAATCGTGTCCGCCACTGCCGCTAAATCCATCAAACCTTCGCTATCAAAACGTTCAGCCTGACGGTCAGCCTCAGTCGGGATGCGATACCAGACGTGAGAGGTAAACGCCGGCAGCGCCGCGCCGAGCGCCTGCACTTCATCGGCAAAGGCGTGAACGTCGCCATTTTCCGCCGCATGGAACCAGTTCACCTGACCCTGATGACCGCTCTTCGCCAGCGCATCCAGCATCGCCAGCATCGGCGTTTGCCCGACGCCGCCGGAGAGCAGGGTGACCGGCGTCAGCGGCTCAACGCTAAGGAAGAAGTCTCCCGCCGGGGCGGCCAGATAGACCACATCCCCTTCGCTGGCATGGTTATGCAGCCAGCTGGAAACCTGACCGCCTTCCTCGCGTTTAACCGCAATGCGGTAGCCTTTGCCGTCCGCTTTGCGGGTCAGGGAGTACTGGCGGATTTCCTGATACTCGAACGCCTCAGGTTTCAGCCAGATGGCCAGGTATTGGCCTGGCTGGTAATCGGCGACCGGCTGGCCATCAACCGGTTCGAACTCAAAGCTGGTGATAAGCTGGCTGCGCGGGGTTTTCTTTACGATGCGGAACGCGCGAGTCCCTTCCCAGCCGCCGGTTTTACTGGCGTTTTGCTGATAGATCTCGGCTTCACGGCCGATAAAGACGTTCGCCAGCACGCCGTAGGCTTTCCCCCAGGCATCGAGCACTTCCTGGCCCGGACTGAACATTTCATCGAGGGTCGCCAGCAGATGGCTGCCAACAATATTGTACTGCTCGGGTTTGATCTGGAAGCTGGTATGTTTCTGGGCGATTTTTTCCACCGCCGGCAGCAGGGCAGGCAGGTTATCGATATTGCTGGCGTAGGCGGCAATAGCGTTGAATAACGCTTCACGCTGATCGCCGTTGCGCTGGTTGCTCATGTTGAAGATCTCTTTGAGCTCCGGATTATGCGCGAACATACGATCGTAGAAATGGGCGGTTAATTTCGGGCCGGTCTCTACCAGCAGGGGGATGGTGGCTTTTACCGTGGCGATGGTTTGAGCGTCAAGCATAGCGTGCTTCCTTGTGTGTTATCTTAATGATGCATTTTAAATGCATCTTAAAGAAATAACCCTGCGTTGTAAATGGTTCTTTAACACATTCCCCCGATCTAGTTACAACATGAAGAATTTGCATCACAAACCTGAAAAGAAATCCGTTGATACTGAGAGAGGCTTTATTGCTCAAAGCCTTGTATCATGCGGAGCCAATCGTTTGCGTAAAATCCTTTGTCAAGACCTGTTATCACAGAATGATTCGGTTATACTGTGGGCCGTTGTCCAATCGGACCGCCTTTTTAGGCCGAAATTTTATTGTTAGCTGAGTCAGGAGATGCGGATGTTAAAGCGTGAAATGAACATTGCCGATTATGATGCCGAACTGTGGCAGGCTATGGAGCAGGAAAAAGTACGTCAGGAAGAGCACATCGAACTGATCGCCTCCGAAAACTACACCAGTCCGCGCGTTATGCAGGCGCAGGGCTCTCAGCTGACCAACAAATATGCTGAAGGGTATCCGGGCAAGCGTTACTACGGCGGCTGTGAATACGTCGACGTAGTTGAACAGCTGGCAATCGACCGCGCGAAAGAACTGTTCGGCGCTGACTATGCTAACGTCCAGCCGCACTCCGGCTCTCAGGCTAACTTTGCCGTCTACACCGCGCTGCTGCAGCCGGGCGACACCGTGCTGGGGATGAACCTGGCGCAGGGCGGCCACCTGACTCACGGCTCCCCGGTTAACTTCTCCGGCAAACTGTACAACATCATCCCTTACGGTATCGATGAGTCCGGTAAAATTGACTACGACGACATGGCGAAGCAGGCTCAGGAACACAAACCGAAGATGATCATCGGTGGTTTCTCCGCTTACTCCGGTATCGTTGACTGGGCGAAAATGCGTGAAATCGCTGACAGCATCGGCGCTTACCTGTTCGTCGATATGGCCCACGTGGCAGGCCTGATTGCCGCTGGCGTGTACCCGAATCCGGTTCCGCATGCTCACGTTGTGACCACCACCACCCACAAAACCCTGGCGGGTCCGCGCGGCGGCCTGATCCTGGCGAAAGGCGGTAGCGAAGAGCTGTATAAGAAACTGAACTCTGCGGTATTCCCAAGCGCGCAGGGCGGCCCGCTGATGCACGTTATCGCGGCGAAAGCGGTGGCGCTGAAAGAAGCGATGGAGCCAGAGTTTAAAGTTTACCAGCAGCAGGTTGCGAAAAACGCCAAAGCGATGGTGGAAGTGTTCCTGAACCGCGGCTACAAAGTGGTGTCTGGTGGTACTGAGAACCACCTGTTCCTGCTGGATCTGGTGGATAAAAACCTGACCGGTAAAGAAGCTGACGCCGCTCTGGGCCGCGCCAACATCACCGTCAACAAAAACAGCGTGCCGAACGATCCGAAGAGCCCGTTCGTGACCTCCGGTATCCGTATCGGTTCTCCGGCTGTGACTCGCCGCGGCTTTAAAGAAGCGGAAGTCAAAGAGCTGGCTGGCTGGATGTGTGACGTGCTGGACAATATCAATGACGACGCGGTCATTGAGCGTGTGAAAGGTAAAGTGCTGGATATCTGCGCCCGCTTCCCGGTCTATGCGTAAGCGTTAGCGTTGACATCAAAAAGGCCGCGTATGCGGCCTTTTTTGCGTCTGGAGATTAGCGACGGTCGAGGGAGATCGCCCCGGGGCCGGCGATCGCCAGCAGCAGGAAGGCGCCAGCGATGCTGACGTTTTTCCAGAAGTTAATCATGTTCGGCAATACCGCATCGCCGGTCATATCCCAGTAGTGATGGCCAATCACCGCCGTGCCCAGGGTGTAGAAGATAAAGATGACCGCCAGCGGGCGGGTGAAAAAGCCCAGTACAATCATAATCGCGGCAGGCACTTCCATAATAACGGCGATAATCGCCGCCAGGGTCGGCATCGGTGCGCCGGAGGCGGCCATGTACTGCACCGTACCGCTAAAGCCCAGCAGTTTGGGGTAACCAAAAAGAATAAACAGAATCACCACGGCGATGCGGGCGATAAGCAGCAACAGAGAGCGGGAAGCGCCAAAATCAAAATAGCGGAGTGAGTTCATAATCAGCTCGTTATGAGAGACGTGTGATTTAAACGTAATACACAAATTTGCGCTTCGCCACGTTCGTTTATGACTAAACCAGCGTCTGCAATTGCTCCTCAACGTACAGATAACCTATCCCCATCAGCTGCTGGGCGCGTGTCAGCTGGCCAAAGCCAATTTGGGTGGCGTGCGCTCGCGGCGTATCCCGGTGGTCAAAGGGGTTAAAACCCGTTTGTTTGACGATACTTTCCAGCCACTGCTCACCGAAGGCGCAGCTGCGCCCGTAAAGCCAGATTTGATTAATATTTAATATATTCAGGAAATTATAGAGGCTTAAGCCAATCGCGTTGGCAGCGTTATCAACCCATGCGCGAATTTGCACATCTCCCTCTTTCCAGGCCTCAATGAGCGACGCCGTGGTTAACTGCTCGGGGGAGAGCGTTGCTTCAGGCTGCGTTTTGAGCCACATTCGGGCCTGTTTTTTCAGCGCGCTGAGAGAGGCGACGGTTTCGAGGCAACCGTATCTTCCGCAGTCGCAGGCTTTGCCGTCAGGATTGACAATCGTATGCCCTATCTGCCCGCTGCCGTACAGACTGCCGCGATAAATATGATCGTTAATCACAAATGACGAGCCGATACCGTAGTCGACGTTGATCACGCAAAAATCCTGCTGTGTACCCTGATGCTGCCACTTCTCCGCCAGCGCCAGCATCACGCAGTCGTTATCCACCCGAACCTGCACGCCAAGCCGCTCCTCAAGCAGATACTTTATTTCGATCGGTGTTTTCCAGCGTGCCTGGGGCATGGTTTGTGAAACGCCGGTAATCGGATCAACCTGTCCATGCACGCCAAGGGCGAGATTGATGCTGTGCTGCGGGTAGCGGCGGTGGATATGCCGCCAGCATTCAACGATGGCCTCAAGCAGGGCCTGAGGAGTGGGCGCGTTGACCGGCAAATGCTGATGGCCATCCACTGCCAGCAGGCGGGCGTCGGCAAGCTGATATTCAATGCTGGTCGGGGTGATATTCATGCACAGTGTCCAGGCGCCGTGCTCGGGGATCTGGTAGCTGCCGCTGTTCACGCCCCGTTTGCTCATGTGTTCCGTTGAGTGACCGATCAATCCCTCGCTAAGCAGCTCGGCCAGAATATTGCTCACCGCCGGAATGGAGAGACCGGTGAGTTGAGAGAGCTGTGATTTACTGAGCTGCTTTTCCCGCCACAGATGGGAAAGAAAAATCGACTTATTGGCCTGCCGGACCCGGGCGTTATTAAAGCCAGTACGCTGCATACACTTAACTCCCTTAACTATATTGCGTGAGCATTGCGCATTTTAACAGCGAATTGGCGATATAGACTCCTGTTATTGCAACTTTTACTTCGTTTTGTTTAGTGGAGGCATCATGTACGGTTCGGTTAAGGTCTGGCAGGAAATCATTTCATTACCAACGTGGACGACGGGAGCGGAAGATCCGAACCCTATGTTTCTGGAAAAACGTGTTTATCAAGGATCTTCCGGCAGCGTCTATCCCTACGGCGTAATTGATACCCTGACCGGCGAACGCGAAATGCGCGATTATCAGGCAGTGTGGATGGAGAATGATTTCCTTCGGGTCATGCTGCTACCGGAGCTTGGCGGCCGTATTCACCGGGCATATGACAAGGTCAAACAACGTGATTTCGTCTATTACAATGAGGTGGTTAAGCCAGCCCTGGTGGGGCTGCTCGGGCCCTGGATCTCCGGCGGAATCGAATTTAACTGGCCGCAACATCACCGGCCGACGACCTTTAAGCCGGTCGATTTTTCTATTCAGCAGGGAGAAAACGGCGCGCAGACCGTATGGATGGGGGAAGCGGAGCCCATGCGCGGTTTGCAGGTTATGGCCGGGTTTACGCTCTATCCTGACCGCGCGCTGATTGAAATCACTGGCAAGATCTTCAATGGTAACGCCACGCCGCGCCATTTCCTGTGGTGGGCCAACCCTGCAGTCAAAGGCGGCGATGCCCACCAGAGTGTATTCCCACCCGATGTCACCGCTGTATTCGACCATGGTAAGCGTGATGTTTCCGCTTTCCCGATTGCCACCGGTACCTACTACAAAGTGGACTATTCTGCGGGGGTTGATATCTCCCGTTATAAAAACGTCCCGGTACCCACTTCGTATATGGCGGAGAAGTCGGATTACGATTTTGTCGGCGCTTATCATCATGACGAGCGAGGCGGGTTACTGCATGTTGCCGATCACCATGTCTCTCCTGGTAAGAAACAGTGGAGCTGGGGTTACGGGGATTTTGGCCAGGCCTGGGATCGAAATCTGACCGATGAAAATGGCCCTTATATTGAGCTGATGACCGGCGTCTTCACCGATAACCAGCCTGACTTTACGTGGCTTGCGCCTTATGAAGAGAAGGTGTTTGTACAAAATTTCCTTCCCTACAGCGAGTTAGGGATGGTGCAAAATGCCAATACACAGCTGGCACTGAAGCTGGTTCGCGAGTCTGGGCAACTGCTGCTTGGCGTATATGCCATTGCTCCGCTAAATCATATCGTGGTTGAACTCAGCGCTGACCATCAGCCATTGTACGAAACTCAGCTGACGCTGAAGCCCGGTGAGAGCTGGCAGCAGACGCTGCCGGAAAATGGCGTCGGGCGCTTAACCCTCAAAGTGAAAACCGCCGAGAACCAGCCGCTGCTGGATTATCAGGAACATATTACCCAACAGACGCCGCTGCCCGAACCAGCGATAGCGCCCGCGTTACCGGAAGCGATCCACAATGGCGACGAGCTCTATTTTATCGGCCAGCACCTTGAACAATACAACCACGCAAGCCGCTACGCCGGGGATTACTATCGTCGGGCGGTTGAGCTCGATCCGCAGGATTATCGCAATAATGTTGCCCTCGGTACCCTGGCGTTCAACAGTGCCGACTGGGCGCTGGCGGAACAGTGTGCCCGTGCTGCGCTACAGCGCGCGCATCGTTTAAATAAGAACCCGCGAGATGGCGAAGCCAGTATGCTGCTTGCCAGCGTGCTGGAAAGGATGGGGGATGATGCAGGCGCCTGGGATCACTATTACAAAGCCTCCTGGAGCGGTAACTGCCGTGACGCCGCCTGGTGGTCGCTGGCGCGGCTGGCGATGAAGCGCGGTGATGTTGCCGATGCGCTGGATAAAGTAAACACCAGTCTGCGGTTCAACGCCAGCAATCCTCTGGCGATGGGGTTGAAAGCGCTGGCATTAGCCAACAGTGGGCAGAAGAAAGCAGCGCTGGAGTTTATTTTCGCCTCTCTTGAACAATACCCATTGAGCTATCCGCTGCACTGCGCGCGCTGGATGATTGAGCGGAGCGACGACGCGCGAGAAGCCCTGCTGCGCATCACGGGGCGCAGAGGGGTCAACGCCAGCCTGCTGGCGGGGTGGTTGCTCTCTTTCGGACAGACGTCGGCGGTGAAAGAGGTTCTTGCGGTTCTGGACAGTCAGGAAGCGCTGCCGATGCTCTGGCGTGCGTCGCTAAGTGATGATGCCAATGAACGCCAACAGTTTATTGCCGCCGCCGAGCACTGCCATGCGCACAATGTTCGTTTCCCTAACTCGCTCGATGAAGTTCAGATGCTGCAGTCGCTGGGCGACAGCGCTTTTGCCCGCTATCTACTCGGTTGCTTCTGGTACAGCAAACGTCGCTATGACGAGGCGGTGAGCTGCTGGCGCGAGACGCTCGAAAAATCTCCCGATTATGCGCCCGCTCATCGTCTGCTGGGCGTTTACTCGTGGAATAAACAGCAGGATGCAACGCAGGCGCTGGCTTATCTGCAGCGCGCCGTAGCGCTGGAGCCGGAAAATGCGCGCTTCCTGTTTGAACTCGATTTTTTGCAAAAATTACTGGCCAGGCCGGTACATGAGCGACTGACGACGCTGGTGGAACGTAAAGCCGTGGTGCTGAAGCGGGACGACCTGACCGCTGAGCTGCTAAGCCTGTGGAACGCGTCCGGTCATTATGCCGATGCCGCCGCGATTCTGGATACGCGCGTATTCCATCCCTGGGAAGGAGGAGAAGGGAAAATCACCGGCCAGTATTTGCTCAATCAGCTCCATCGGGCATTACAGTTCATCGAGCGTGGGGCGTTTAAACAGGCCACGGACTGTCTGAAAGCCGCATTACGCTATCCCGACAATCTGGGGGAGGGGCGACTGCCTGGGCAAACGGACAACGATATCTGGTATTTGCTGGGCTACTGCGCAGAACAGGCTGGGGATGCGCAGCAGGCGGCGGAATATTACCAGCTTGCCCGGCAAGGGGGCTCAACGCTGGACGCCGGGCGGTACTACAACGATCAACCCGCCGATTACCTTTTCTGGCAGGGCATTGCGCTGCGTAAGAGCGGTAACCCAGCGCAGGCCGAGCAGCACTTCCGCCATTTTATCGACTGGGCCGCGCAGCATCAGGATGACGTTCCGCAAGTCGATTTTTTTGCCGTCTCTCTTCCGGACCTGGTGGTTCTCGATGTATCAGCGCAGCAGAGACATCTGCAGCACTGCTTGTTTATTGAAGCGCTGGGCCATCTGGGGCTGGGCAACGTATCCGCCTGCCAGCAGAGGATGCAGCAGCTTCTGCAAATAAATCCGGCTCATGATAAGGCGCATCTGATTCACCATGCCCTGCAAAGCGGTATTTTTTCCTGAACCTCAATGGGCGGGCTTGGCCCGCCTGAACCCTACTGTTCCCTGCGTTTCCCTTATAGAGGAATCATTATGAACAACGCGCAGACACATCTGAAAATGGGCTACGTCTGGACGATTTGTCTGGTCGCCGCCTGCGGTGGTTTACTGTTTGGCTATGACTGGGTGGTGATTGGCGGCGCTAAGCCATTTTATGAAGCCTGGTTTTCAATTACGGACCCGGCGCAGTCCGGCTGGGCGATGAGCTCAGCGCTGTTGGGCTGTATTTTCGGCGCATTAATTTCGGGATGGTGCGCAGACAAACTGGGGCGCAAGTTGCCATTAATTCTTTCCGCCGTGCTGTTCAGCGCGTCGGCCTGGGGGACGGCGGTCGCCAGTCATTTCGATATGTTTGTGGTTTACCGCATTGTGGGCGGCGTAGGGATTGGTCTGGCTTCCGCTCTCAGCCCGCTTTACATTGCCGAAGTCAGTCCGGCAGAGAAAAGAGGGCGTTTTGTCGCGGTCAATCAGCTCACCATCGTGATTGGCGTACTGGCCGCTCAGTTAATCAATCTGATGATTGCTGAACCGGTGGAGCCGGGAGCGACGCAGCAGATGATTGTGGACAGCTGGAATGGGCAGATGGGCTGGCGCTGGATGTTCGGTGCGGAACTGGTGCCGGCGCTGGCGTTTCTGGTCCTGATGTTTTTTGTCCCCGAGTCGCCGCGCTGGCTCATGAAGGCCGGTAAACCGGAGCGCGCCCGGGCTGCGCTGGAACGCATTGGTTCTGCCGACTATGCTGACAGGATCCTGCGTGAAATCGCGCATACCATGGAAAAGGATAACAATAAAGTCTCCTACGGCGCGCTGTTGGCTCCCCAGGTGAAACCGATTGTGATCATTGGCATGGTGCTCGCCATATTCCAGCAGTGGTGTGGGATTAACGTCATCTTTAACTACGCGCAGGAGATTTTTGCCTCGGCGGGGTTCGATATTAACAGCACTTTGAAATCGATCGTCGCGACGGGCGTCGTTAATCTGGTCTTTACCATTGCGGCGCTGCCGCTGGTGGATAAAATCGGTCGCCGTAAATTAATGCTGCTTGGCGCTTCGGGATTGACGCTGATCTATGTGCTGATCGCCGGCGCTTACGCCATGGGCATTATGGGGTGGCCGGTACTGTTGCTGGTGCTGGCGGCGATTGCTATTTATGCGTTGACCCTGGCGCCGGTGACCTGGGTGCTGCTGGCGGAGATTTTTCCCAACCGCGTACGTGGACTCGCGATGTCTTTAGGCACCCTGGCGCTGTGGATCGCCTGTTTCCTGTTAACCTATACTTTCCCGCTGCTTAATGCCGGTCTGGGCGCGGCAGGAAGCTTCCTGCTGTATGGTGTCATTTGCGCTGCCGGCTACCTCTACATCCTGCGCAACGTCCCGGAAACGAAAGGTATCACCCTCGAAGCGCTGGAAGAGCAGCTGGCGCAGCGTCATACGGGCGTTAATGCGGCGAAGCAGGAGCAGATGCGCTAATGGCGGAAGAGTGGATTCTGGAGAACGCGCATCTGCGGATGTGCGTCTCTTCTCTGGGCGGCAAAGTGCAAAGTTTATTCTCGCGGCAATATCAAGCGCCGGTGCTATATGAAAATCCCGCCGGCGGCATGTTTCCGATGCTGCCATTGGCCAATCGCGTCGCCGGCAACCGTTTTATTTTTCATGGGCAGGAGATTGTCCTGCCTCGCCACCATGCCGACGAGTATTTCTTTCTTCACGGTGACGGCTGGTTACAGCGCTGGGATATTATTGAGTACGGCGCCGAGTATTGTGTATTACAGCTGCGTCGGCAGCATGCCTGCGGTTTCGATTATCTGGCGCAGCTCCGCTACCAGTTGCTGCGTAACCAGCTGATAGCGGAGCTAACGCTTACCCACTATGGGGAGGTCCCTGCGCTTTACGGCTGCGGCTTTCATCCCTTTTTCCCTTTCGATGAACGCAGCAAGGTCCAGTTCCAGGTCAGCGGTTACTGGCCGGAAGGGGAGAATCACTTACCTCTCAACTGGCAAGGAAACTTGCCCGACTATGCCAATTTCAGCGTGGCTCAGTTCGGTGAAGATCGTTGGCTGAACGTGGGTTATTCCGGCTGGGGCGGGCGGGCGAGGGTAAGCAATGACGTGATGAATATCACAATTCTATCGCAAACTCCGTGGTTGATGCTGTTCAGAATGCAAGGTGAATCATTCCTTTGCCTCGAGCCGCAAAGCCATCCGGTAAACGCCCACAACATGGACGGGCAGCCGGGGCTGCGAGTTTTAGGTGCGGGAGAGAAGCTCAATTTTTCGCTGAAAATCATCATCGAGGGGGCATAAATAACGAGCTACCAGCAGACAAGAGCATCTTGCGCCCGCCGGGGTTTATCGCCAGACTGTCGCCACCATTCGGGAGGAAATCATGGTCTTGCACTCCACGCGCTGGCTGGCGCTCAGTTATTTCACCTACTTTTTTAGCTACGGTATTTTTCTGCCCTTCTGGAGCGTCTGGCTGGCCGGAAACGGGTTGACCCCGGAAACCATCGGCATTTTGCTTGGCGCCGGTCTGGTGGCCCGTTTTCTCGGAAGCCTGCTGATTGCCCCGCGGGTCAGCGATCCCTCCCGGCTGATCGCCGCGCTGCGCGTGCTGGCGCTGTTAACCTTGCTCTTCGCGCTGGCCTTCTGGGCCGGCAGCCACGTAGCATGGCTGCTGGCGATCATCATCGGCTTCAACCTGTTCTTTTCGCCGCTGGTGCCGCTGACGGATGCGCTAGCTAATACCTGGCAAAAGCAGATCACCATGGACTATGGCCGGGTGCGGCTCTGGGGCTCTATTGCCTTTGTGATTGGTTCGGCGCTGACCGGCAAGCTGGTGAGCCTGTTCGATTACCGGGCGATCCTGTTGATGCTAAGCCTGGGCGTTGCCTCGATGCTGCTCGGCATGCTACTTAAGCCGTCGGTGATGCCCCAGGGGGAGTCGCGCCAGCAGCAGGGGGCCGGAATGGCGGCCTGGCTGACGCTGGTGCGCCAGAGCTGGCGCTTTCTGGCCTGCGTTTGTCTGCTGCAGGGAGCGCACGCCGCCTACTATGGCTTTAGCGCCATCTACTGGCAGCAGGCTGGCTATTCGGCCTCGGCGGTGGGCTATCTGTGGTCGCTAGGCGTGGTGGCGGAAGTGGTGATCTTCGCGTTGAGTAAAAAGGTATTTCGCCGCTTCAGCGCGCGCGACCTGCTGCTGCTCTCCGCCGTCTGCGGGCTGGTCCGCTGGACGCTGATGGGCTGGACCACGGCGCTGCCGGGGCTCATCTTCGCGCAGATCCTCCACTGCGGCACTTTCACGGTGTGTCATCTGGCGGCGATGCGCTATATCGCCGCCCGTCAGGGGAGCGAGGTGATCCGCCTGCAGGCTGTCTACTCCGCGGTGGCGATGGGCGGCAGTATTGCCATCATGACCGTCTTCGCCGGGTTCCTCTATCAACACCTGCACCAGGGCGTATTCTGGGTGATGGCCCTGCTGACGATCCCGGCGCTGATTATCCGGCCAAAAGCGGTGGCAGCCTAGCCCTCAAGCATCGCGCAGATATGCTGCTGCTGGCGTTCAGTAAAGCAGTTCTCCGCGTGGATCAGCGGCGGCGAAAAGAGCGGCAGCGCCGTCGTATAGGGGGTGACGATAAGCGTCACCCCTTTGGGCGCACCTTCCTTCTGAAAGCGCTCTACGCTCTGGTATTTGATATTCAACGGCAGCAGCGTTAGTTCGCGCAGCTGCTGTTCCAGGGCCTCTTCAATAGCTGGGTTGTCATCGGTTAGCAACAGCACCTGTTTCTCGTGCAGGTCGCTTTTCTGCATCAGCCAGGCGCCAAAGATCACCGCGATTAAACCGGTCTCTTCCTCATTAAAACGGATGTGCCAGGCCTCCTCGAATTCACTCAATGCTGCCTGGGTGGTACGCAGTAAACGAGGATAGAGCCGGCTCACTTCCTCCGTGAGCGTGCTGTCGATGCCGATGGCAAACACGCTGCGGAGCAACGCCTGCGACAAATGAATATAGAGTTGATCGCTGAGCCCCTGCTCATCACTGAACGCTCTGCCGGCGAGGATCTGGAAGCGGTGGATCAGGCCGGAGATAGCCAGCCGCAGGCGGCGATCGTGCGGGTGACCATCGCGGACCGGATCGGGGGTTTTGAGCAACATAAACAGCAGCGAAAGGAAGAAGGGTTCTCCGACATGGGGCGGAGCGCCGACCCGACGCTGCCAGTGGCGGACAATCTCCTGCGCCAGGGTAAACTCGGCGGCGGTCTGGGCCCAGCGCTGCTGTTCATCATTGAAGTCCGGAGAGTATCCTCGGTGATGTTCGAGCAGACAGTACTGCAGGTACAAGCGCAGAAACTGAACGTCGCGGCAGTCAAACTGGCGATTGAGCGTCCGCGCGCAGCGATTCACCAGCGCCTGCAGATTGGTATCATCGTATAAGGTGCGGGCAATGCCTTCCTGTTTAAGCTGCGTTTTCAGGGCCGGGGTAAAATGATGATTAACGAACTGCGGGCAGAGGCGCAGCCCCCGCCGCAGCGCATGCAGCAGACATAAACGTTGGTCGAGCGCGGCGCCTTCAATCCGATAGCTGCCGTCCACCTCTGACCGGAGGGTCAAACGGTGGTAACGCTGAATTTCGCGTCCGGTCTCCTCAATATCCTGCCGGGCCGTGGTCTCATCAACGAGGTTGATCCTGCCAAGCCGTTCAGTCGTCACCGACTGTCCGGGCAGATAAAACATCAGGAGCACCTGGCTACGGCGCTGTGGACTGGAAAGCGCAGATGGTGGTTCAATGACGGTCATCATCTGGTAAGTTCCAGTTAGGGTTTCCGCTAAGGATAGACAATGACGGCGGCGTGGGCAGAAAAACGCGTATGCTTTAGCTCAGGATTGCTGGCGAAGGTCACAGAATTTTTCACGTGAGGAACAGATGAACAGAGTGAAACAATGCACCAGCGCGGCGTTTTTCATGTTTTTATCATTTTCAGCCGCCGCGCATCCGCATAGCTTCATTAGTTTGCAGAGTGAGCCAGTGGTCAAAGACGGTCTGCTGAGCGCCTTTAAAATGCGTTGGACGATGGATGAAATTACCTCATCGGATCTGCTCTATGATGCCGGAAACGCCAAACCGGGCAGCGACGTGTGGAAAAAGCTGGCGGCGGAGGTGATGGCCAACGTGCTTGGTCAGCACTATTTCAGTGAGTTGTGGCACAACGGCCAGCGGGTGAAATTTGACAATCGTCCCGATGGCTATGGCCTTGAGCGTGAAGGGCTGCAGGCGGTACTGACTTTTACCCTGCCGCTGGCGACGCCGCAACCTGTTGCCGGGCAGACGTTTACCTTTTCCACCTTCGACCCGACCTACTACGTCGATATGTTTTATGACAAGGATAGCGATTTTTCCCTGCCCGCCGCGCTGCAGGCTGCCTGCAAGGCAACGGTGATGACGCCAAAACCGAACGATAAAATGCTCTCGTACGCCCAGTCGCTGGATAAAGCGGATGCGCCGCCGGAGGATATGGCGCTGGGCAGCTATTTTGCCCAGAAGGTGACCCTGACATGTCAGTAATTTTTACTCCGCGCGCGCGAGCTTCGCGCTGGAAAGCGCTGTGGCCGCTGGCGCTGTTGCTGGCGGTGAGCATCATCGGCGGCGTTTGGCTGTGGCGGGCGTGGCCGCAGGTGCTGATGCAGAGTGCGGTCTGGCAACGTTCGCTCAACCTGGAACTCAGCCGCCTGCTGCAGGCGGTGGCGGAGAACCCGGCGGCAGCGGGGCTGTCGCTGCTGGGGTTTAGCTTCGTTTACGGGGTACTGCATGCCTTAGGGCCTGGCCACGGTAAAATTGTCATTACGACCTGGCTTGCCACCCATCCCGCGAAGCTGAAATCAAGCATCGGCCTGACGCTGGCCGCCTCTTTACTGCAGGGACTGGTGGCCATCGCGCTGGTGGTCGTGGTGCTGGCGCTGCTGCAGCTACCGGCGCGCCAGCTGCATCTCAGCAGTTTCTGGCTGGAGAAGGGGAGTTATCTGCTGGTGGGCGCGTTAGGGCTGCTGCTGTGCTGGCGGGCGTTGAGAAAGCTACGTCTGCTGCTGCTGCGCCCCACATTTACCGCTTTTACCCCGCACCATGTTCATAACGAGCACTGCGGCTGCGGGCATCAGCATCTCCCGGCGCCGGAGCAGCTACAGGCCGGCGACGACTGGCGGGCACGCGCCGCAATCGTCCTGTCGATGGGCATGCGCCCCTGCTCGGGAGCGATCATGGTCCTGCTGTTCAGCAAGGTGATCGGCGTTTTTGGCTGGGGGATGGCGGCGGCGCTGGCGATGGCGGCGGGAACCTCGTTGACCATCACCGCGCTGGCGCTGCTCGTGCATGGATTCCGCCAGCTGGCGATCCGCCTCAGTGGCCATCAGGCGCCAGCGTTATGGAAGCAGGTTGGTTGGACGACGCTGGCGCTGGCCGGCGGCGTCATTTTGCTGGTGGCGGCAGGGGTGATGTGGCTCAGCGCCGTCCCGGCCGGCGGTGGGATCCGTCCGTTTTAGCCCGGCGCCGGGCGCAAATCTGAAAGTAGACGCCAGGGCTTGCCGCTGGCGAAGCGATGCTCTAGTTTTCCGCTTTTCGGCGGATGACAAGGAGTCGCTATGGCCGCAAATATCGTTTCTCCCGCGCAGAGCGGACGGTTCTATTATGGCTGCGCCGCTGCCGCCGGACTGCTGGTGGGGCTGGCGATCGTCTTCTGGTTTCCGGCGCTGGCCAGCTGGTGGCCGGCAGATCTGGTGCGTGTCTACCACGCCATGCCATATGTTATGCGATTCGGGGCGGCGAGTGTCGCGGATATTCCGCTGGTGGCCTACGCCACCTTAACGCTGTCGGGCTTCGTGCTGGCCTTTTGCCATCCTGGTCACAGTAAACTGCCTATTGTTGCCTGGGCTGTGCATAACCAGCCCTCGCCGCGGGAGATGATCGACTGGATCCTGCGCAGCTGGGTATTGCAGTTCGGTTTCCTGGTGATCATTTTCTGGCGTTTCGCGTTTATGGGTAAGCTGAGCAGTGACAGGCTAATGCAGATAGCGGGCATCTGTAACGACGTTTGCTATCTGGCCACGCTGGTGCTGGCAGGGATCCTGCTGCGCGACAGCTGGCGCGGCGCTAAAGGCGTTGCCGCGCCGGCAGGCAATATTCGCATTCCGCTGATCTTTGCCCTGAGCTTTTATCTGCCGTTTCAGTTGATATGGATTTTACTCAGTGCGCAGCAGTTCGAGTTGCCGCTGTGGGGATGGCTGCTGCTGGTTCCGGCGATGGTCGGCGTGCTGTTAGCCCGCCTGGCGACAGTAGGTATAGCGTTGTGTTTCCGGCGCTGGCTGGGACCGCAGGGCTGTCTGCGCTGGCGCGGGCCGCTGGCCTTGTTTAGCGGCCTGACGGTGCTCTGTATTGGCGGTAATGCGGTGATTCGCCAGATCCTGAGGATGCTGTCATGACATAAAAAAAGGAAGCCGCGGCTTCCTTTTTGACATCAGTAAGAGATTAACGCTTCAGCGCATCGCTCAGCTGCTCGCGCATGTTCGCCAGCATCGCTTTCACCACGCGCGGGTTACCGGCAACGATATTGCCCGTCAGCAGGTAGTTATGGCCACCGGTGAAGTCGCAGACAATCGCGCCAGCTTCACGGGCGATCAGCTCGCCTGCGGCGAAATCCCAGGGCTTCAGGGCGATTTCAAAGTAACCGTCAACGCGGCCAGCGGCCACATAGGCCAGATCCAGCGCGGCAGAGCCGGTGCGACGGAAGTCGGCACATTCGGTAAACATGTTGCCGAGAATATTCATGTAAGTGGTGGCGTGCTGCTTCGCTTTGAACGGGAAACCGGTTGCGATAATGGTGCCGTCGAGGTCGCGAGCGTTGCTGCCGCGCAGACGGTAGCCGTTCAGCTGTGCGCCCTGGCCGCGGGTCGCGGTGAACAGTTCGTTACGCATCGGATCGTAGACCACCGCGACTTCAGTACGCCCTTTGATGCGTACGGCGATGGAAACAGAGAAGTGCGGCAGGCGTTTAACGAAGTTGGTGGTACCATCCAGTGGATCGATAACCCATTGAACATCCTGATCTTCACCAGCGTGTTCACCGCTTTCTTCGGTGATAATGGTGTGCTGCGGGTAAGACTTGCGAATGGTTTCGATAATAATCGCTTCGGCGGCTTTATCGACGTTGGTCACAAAATCATTGCTGCCTTTCTGGCTGGTTTCTACGGTGTCTGGCGTTTCGTAGTGCTTGGCAATTAAATTACCCGCCTTGCGCGCTGCGCGCACGGCGATGTTCAGCATCGGATGCATCGGTCTCTCTCACTGGATGTTAAAGAACGGGAAAAAACGGCGCATATAATAGCAGCCAAATCTGCTTATGTCTCCGTTTTATGGTAGCATGCACGAATAATCTTTAGCCGAAGAACCATAATGCTGCAAAATATTCGAATCGTACTGGTAGAAACCTCTCACACCGGCAACATGGGCTCTGTAGCCCGCGCGATGAAAACCATGGGCTTAACTAACCTGTGGCTGGTCAACCCGTTGGTCAAACCCGATTCGCAAGCTATCGCACTGGCCGCGGGCGCCAGCGATGTGATCGGCAACGCGCAGATCGTCGATACCCTTGATGAAGCCCTGGCGGGCTGCAGCCTGGTGGTTGGCACCAGCGCGCGTTCCCGCACGCTACCGTGGCCGATGCTGGATCCGCGCGAATGCGGCCTGAAAAGCGTCGCCGAAGGCCAGCATGCGCCGGTGGCGCTGGTCTTTGGCCGCGAGCGCGTTGGTCTGACCAACGATGAACTGCAGAAGTGCCATTACCATGTGGCGATTGCCGCCAACCCGGAATACAGCTCGCTGAACCTGGCGATGGCGGTGCAGGTTATCGCCTATGAAGTGCGGATGGCCTGGCTGGCGACGCAGGAGCAGGAACAGCCGGCGGTTGAGCATGAAGAGGCGCCGTATCCGCTGGTGGACGATCTGGAGCGGTTCTACGACCATCTTGAGCAGACGCTGCTGGCGACGGGCTTTATCCGCCCGAACCATCCGGGACAGGTAATGAACAAGCTGCGTCGTCTGTTCACCCGCGCGCGTCCGGAAAGCCAGGAGTTGAACATCCTGCGCGGCATGCTGGCGTCTATTGAGCAGCAGAATAAAGGTAAGTAAGCGCGTTAACGCCGGATGGCGCTTCGCTTATCCGGCCTACGAATCTACATCTCTGTTGTAGCCCGGGCGAGGCCTTTGGCCGACCCCGGGAGCGGCTCGAAATTAATAACGCACGGAAAGCCAAATACCTGACTAAAACAGTCAAGTAAATAGTTGACCAAATTACTCGGGAATGTCAGACTTGGCCCTGCTATGCAATACCCATATTAATAAAAAGCCCGGCCAGGGGCGAGTTTGAGGTTAAGTAAGACATGAGACTGACATCTAAAGGGCGTTATGCCGTGACCGCGATGCTTGACGTTGCGCTCAACTCTGAAACGGGCCCGGTGCCGTTGGCAGATATTTCAGAGCGTCAGGGAATTTCGCTTTCCTATCTGGAACAGCTGTTCTCTCGCCTGCGTAAAAATGGCCTGGTTTCCAGCGTTCGTGGTCCAGGTGGTGGTTATCTGTTAGGTAAAGATGCCGGTAGTATCGCTGTCGGCGAAGTGATCAGCGCGGTAGACGAATCCGTTGACGCCACCCGTTGCCAGGGCAAAGGCGGCTGTCAGGGCGGTGATAAGTGCCTGACTCACGCGCTGTGGCGCGATTTGAGCGAACGCCTGACGGGCTTCCTGAACAATATCACCCTCGGGGAACTGGTGAATAACCAGGAGATCCTTGATGTTTCCGGTCGTCAGCACCAGCACGAAACCCAGCGCAATGCGCGCACCCAGGACGCGATCGACGTTAAACTGCGCGCCTGAGTGACCCGTCCCGTTTCGGGCTGCGGCTGACAGGGCAAGGCGGCGCGAAACGGCGGGACAACGATTATAACGAGCTTTCAGAATCAGGCCGGGATGCTCCGACATTCCGTGTACTCGGTCGTACATCAAGCCGGTTGCCTGATTCCTTGCATTGAGTGATGTACGGAGTTTAAGAGCAATGAAATTACCGATTTACCTCGATTACTCCGCAACCACGCCGGTGGACCCGCGTGTTGCCGAGAAAATGATGCAGTTCCTGACCATGGACGGGACCTTTGGTAACCCGGCCTCCCGTTCCCACCGTTTTGGCTGGCAGGCTGAAGAGGCGGTTGATATCGCCCGCAATCAGATTGCCGAGCTGGTCGGTGCCGACCCGCGCGAAATCGTCTTTACCTCTGGTGCGACTGAATCCGACAACCTGGCGATCAAGGGTGCAGCCAACTTTTATCAGAAAAAAGGCAAGCACATCATCACCAGCAAAACCGAGCATAAAGCGGTTCTGGATACCTGCCGTCAGCTGGAGCGCGAAGGTTTCGAAGTAACCTACCTGGCGCCGCAGAGCAACGGGATTATCGATCTGAAAGAGCTGGAAGCAGCGATGCGTGACGACACCATCCTGGTTTCCATCATGCATGTGAATAACGAAATCGGCGTGGTGCAGGATATCGCTACCATCGGCGAGATGTGTCGCGCGCGCGGTATCATTTACCACGTAGACGCCACCCAGAGCGTGGGCAAGCTGCCTATCGACCTGAGCCAGCTGAAAGTGGACCTGATGTCCTTCTCCGGCCATAAAATCTACGGTCCGAAAGGCATCGGCGCGCTGTACGTGCGTCGTAAGCCGCGTATTCGTATCGAAGCGCAGATCCACGGCGGCGGCCATGAGCGCGGTATGCGTTCCGGTACTCTGCCTGTTCACCAGATCGTCGGCATGGGTGAAGCTTACCGTATCGCCAAAGAAGAGATGGAAAGCGAGATGGCGCGTCTGCGCACCCTACGCAACCGTCTGTGGAACGGCGTGAAGGATATGGAAGAAGTTTATCTCAACGGCGACCTCGAGCAGGGCGCGCCTAATATCCTTAACGTCAGCTTCAACTATGTTGAAGGCGAGTCGCTGATTATGGCGCTGAAAGATCTGGCGGTTTCCTCCGGTTCAGCCTGTACTTCCGCGAGCCTTGAGCCATCCTACGTGCTGCGCGCGTTAGGTATGACTGATGAACTGGCGCACAGTTCTATTCGTTTCTCTTTAGGTCGTTTCACTACCGAAGAAGAGATTGACTATGCCATCGATCTGATTCGCAAATCCATTGGCCGTCTGCGCGAGCTTTCTCCGCTGTGGGAAATGTTCAAACAGGGCGTGGATCTGAACAGCATTGAATGGTCACATCACTAATTCGGCACCAATAAGGAGAATTCATCATGGCTTACAGCGAAAAAGTTATCGATCATTACGAGAATCCGCGCAACGTCGGCTCTTTTGACAACAGCGACGAGAACGTCGGCAGCGGCATGGTCGGCGCGCCGGCCTGCGGCGACGTGATGAAGTTGCAGATTAAAGTCAACAATGAAGGTATCATTGAAGACGCGCGCTTCAAGACCTACGGCTGCGGTTCCGCTATCGCTTCCAGCTCCCTGGTCACTGAGTGGGTGAAGGGCAAATCGCTGGACGAAGCGCAGGCGATCAAGAACACCGATATCGCCGATGAACTGGAACTGCCGCCGGTGAAAATTCACTGCTCTATTTTGGCGGAAGACGCGATTAAAGCCGCGATTGCGGATTACAAAAGCAAACGTGAAGCAAAATAATTAGTTGAGGTTTTGTTATGTCGATTACTCTTAGCGACAGTGCAGCAGCGCGAGTCAATGCCTTCCTGGCGAACCGCGGTAAAGGGTTTGGCCTGCGCCTGGGCGTAAGAACCTCCGGCTGCTCGGGTATGGCCTATGTACTGGAGTTTGTTGACGAGCCGGCGGCTGAAGACACCGTGTTTGAAGACAAAGGCGTGAAGGTCGTGATCGACGGCAAAAGTCTGCAATTCCTCGACGGTACTCAGTTGGACTTCGTCAAAGAAGGCCTCAACGAAGGGTTCAAATTCACTAACCCTAACGTCAAAGATGAGTGCGGCTGCGGCGAAAGCTTTAACGTATAATCGGTACTCCTCAACCCCACCGCGGTCACGCCGCGCGTGGGGTTTTAATTTAGATGCATGACCCTGAGGTTACTATGGACTATTTCACCCTCTTCGGGTTACCAGCCAGCTATACCCTCACGCTTGAACAACTGGCTGTCCGGTATCAGGATCTGCAGCGCCAGTACCATCCGGATAAATTTGCCAGCGCGCCTGCGGCGGAACAGCTTGCGGCGGTTCAGCATTCCGCCACTATAAACCAGGCCTGGCAGACGCTGCGCCATCCGCTGACTCGCGCAGAATATCTCCTTTCGCTGCATGGCTTCGATCTGGCCAGCGAGCAGCATACCGTTCGCGATACCGCGTTCCTGATGGAACAGCTGGAATTGCGCGAAGAGCTGGATGAGATCGGCCAGGCGAAAGACGACGCGCGGCTGGAAGGTTTTATCAAACGGGTGAAAGCGCTGTTTGATACCCGTCAGCAGCTGATGGTTGACCAATTGCATAATGAGCGCTGGGAGGCGGCGGCGGACACGGTTCGTAAGCTCCGTTTCCTCGATAAACTGCGCAGCAGTGCTGAAGAACTCGAAGAAAAACTGCTCGATTTTTAATTTTCGGAAGCAATTATGGCCTTATTACAAATTAGTGAGCCCGGCCTGAGCGCCGCGCCGCACCAGCGTCGTCTGGCGGCCGGTATCGATCTGGGCACCACCAATTCTCTGGTGGCTACCGTGCGTAGCGGCCAGGCCGAGACTCTGCCCGATCATCAAGGCCGCTATCTGCTGCCGTCGGTGGTGAACTACCATGCTTCGGGGCTGACCGTCGGCTATGACGCCCGGCTTAATGCCGCCCAGGATCCTGCCAATACCATCAGCTCCGTGAAGCGGATGATGGGGCGCTCCCTCGCCGATATTCAAAACCGTTACCCGCATCTGCCGTATCAGCTGCAGGCCAGTGAAAACGGCCTGCCGATGATCCAGACCGCCGGCGGCTTGCTGAACCCGATTCGCGTCTCCGCCGATATCCTCAAAGCGCTGGCCTCCCGGGCGACCGAAGCGCTGGCTGGCGAACTCGACGGCGTGGTCATTACCGTTCCGGCCTACTTCGACGACGCTCAGCGTCAGGGGACTAAAGACGCGGCGCGTCTGGCGGGTCTGCACGTGCTCCGCTTGTTGAACGAACCCACTGCGGCGGCGATTGCCTACGGCCTCGATTCCGGGCAGGAAGGGGTGATTGCGGTCTACGATCTCGGCGGTGGTACCTTTGATATCTCCATTCTGCGTTTAAGCCGCGGGGTGTTTGAAGTGCTGGCGACCGGCGGTGATTCGGCGCTCGGCGGCGATGATTTCGATCACCTGCTGGCGGACTACCTGCGTGAGCTGGCGGGCTTCAGCGACCGCAGCGATAACCGTCTGCAGCGTGAACTGCTGGATGCCGCCATCGCGGCGAAAATCGCCTTGAGCGATGCCGAGGCAGCGCACGTCGAGGTCGGCGGCTGGCAGGGCGATATCACCCGTACCCAGTTTAACGATCTGATTGCTCCGCTGGTAAAACGTACCCTGATGGCCTGCCGTCGCGCGCTGAAAGACGCCGGCGTTGACGCGCAAGAGGTGCTGGAAGTGGTAATGGTCGGCGGTTCCACTCGCGTGCCGCTGGTGCGTGAGCGCGTTGGCGAGTTCTTCGGCCGCACTCCACTGACCTCCATCGACCCGGACAAAGTCGTCGCCATCGGCGCGGCGATCCAGGCCGATATCCTGGTGGGCAACAAGCCGGACAGCGAACTGCTGCTGCTCGACGTTATCCCGCTGTCGTTAGGCCTGGAGACCATGGGCGGCCTGGTGGAGAAAGTGATCCCGCGTAATACCACCATTCCGGTGGCCCGCGCGCAGGAATTCACCACCTTCAAAGATGGCCAGACGGCGATGTCCATTCACGTGATGCAGGGCGAGCGTGAGCTGGTGCAGGATTGCCGCTCGCTGGCGCGGTTTGCGCTGCGCGGTATCCCGGCGCTTCCGGCGGGTGGGGCGCATATTCGCGTGACCTTCCAGGTAGATGCTGACGGTTTGCTGAGCGTTACGGCGATGGAAAAATCGACCGGCGTGGAAGCCTCCATCCAGGTGAAACCGTCTTACGGCCTGACGGACGGCGAAATCGCCACCATGATTAAAGATTCGATGAGCTACGCCGAACAGGATATTCAGGCGCGCATGCTGGCTGAACAGAAAGTGGAAGCCGCTCGCGTACTGGAGAGCCTGGCCAGCGCGCTGGCCGCCGACGCCGCGCTGTTAAGCGCCGCGGAACGTCAGGCTATCGATGCCGCTGCGGAGCAGGTCCGCGCCGCTGCGGCAGGCGACGATGCCGACGCGATTAAAGAAGCGATTAAAAATATCGACACACAAACCCAGGAATTCGCCGCCCGCCGTATGGATCAGTCGGTCCGTATCGCGCTGAAAGGCCAATCCGTGGACGAGGTTTAAAATGCCAAAAATTGTATTTCTGCCCCACCAGGACCTGTGTCCGGATGGCATCGTTGTGGAAGCTGAGAGCGGTGAAACCATTCTGGATGCGGCGCTGCGTAGCGGCATCGAGATTGAACACGCCTGCGAAAAATCCTGTGCCTGCACCACCTGCCACTGCATCGTGCGTGAAGGCTTTGACTCGCTGGCCGAGAGTAGCGAAGATGAAGACGATATGCTGGATAAAGCCTGGGGACTGGAACCTGACAGCCGTCTGAGCTGCCAGGCGCGCGTCACCGACGAAGATCTGGTCGTTGAGATCCCGCGTTACACCATCAACCACGCACGCGAGCACTAATATGGCACTGAAATGGACCGACAGCCGTGAAATCGGCGAAGCGCTGTATGACGCTTATCCGGATCTCGACCCGAAAACCGTTCGCTTTACCGACATGCATCAGTGGATTTGCGATCTGGAAGAGTTCGATGACGACCCAAACGCATCCAATGAAAAAATTCTGGAGGCGATTCTGCTAGTCTGGTTAGACGAAGCCGAATAATTTTCGCATCATGATTTATGCGGCGGTATAAAGTCGGATAAATCATCGAGCGAGAGAACGTTACGGGCTGCCATACGGTGGCCCGTTTGCTAAGAAGGATAATGATAATGACCGAAGCCATGAAGATTACGCTTTCTACTCAGCCAGCCGATGCGCGCTGGGGAGAAAAGGCGTCTTACAGCATTAATAACGACGGCATCGCCCTGCACCTCAACGGCAAAGACGACCTGGGCCTGATTCAGCGCGCGGCGCGTAAAATTGATGGTATGGGCATCAAACATGTCGCGTTAAGCGGCGAAGGATGGAACACCGACCGCGCATGGGCGTTCTGGGCGGGTTATAAAGGTCCGAAAGGCACCCGTAAAGTTGAATGGCCGACCCTGGACGATGTGCAGCGTAGCGAGCTGGATAACCGTCTGACCATTATTGACTGGGTGCGCGATACTATCAATGCCCCGGCGGAAGAGTTGGGCCCGGAGCAGCTGGCGCAGCGCGCCGTCGACCTGCTGTGCAGCGTGGCGGGCGAGAAGATGAGCTATCGCATCACCAAAGGCGAAGATCTGCGTGAGCAGGGTTATCTCGGCCTGCATACCGTGGGCCGCGGCTCCGAGCGTCCGCCGGTCCTGCTGGCACTGGACTATAATCCGACCGGCGATAAAGAAGCCCCGGTATACGCCTGCCTGGTGGGCAAAGGCATCACTTTTGACTCCGGCGGCTACAGCATCAAACAGAGCGCCTTTATGGATTCAATGAAATCCGATATGGGCGGCGCGGCGACCGTGACCGGCGCGCTGGCTTTTGCCATTACCCGCGGGCTGAACAAGCGCGTGAAGCTGTTCCTGTGCTGCGCCGACAACCTGATCAGCGGCAACGCCTTTAAACTTGGCGATATCATTCATTATCGTAACGGCAAAACCGTTGAAGTGATGAACACTGACGCCGAAGGCCGCCTGGTGCTGGCGGATGGCCTGATTGACGCCTCGGCGCAGAAGCCAGAGCTGATCATCGACGCCGCCACTCTGACCGGCGCGGCGAAAACGGCGTTGGGTAATGACTACCACGCGCTGTTCAGCTTTGACGATGCGTTGGCCAATCGCCTGCTGGCGAGCGCGCAGGCGGAAAACGAAGCCTTCTGGCGTCTGCCGCTGGCCGAGTTCCATCGTAACCAGCTGCCGTCCAACTTCGCTGAACTGAACAACACCGGCAGTGCGGCGTATCCGGCTGGTGCCAGCACCGCGGCGGGCTTCCTGTCCCACTTCGTGGAAAACTACCACCAGGGTTGGCTGCATATCGACTGTTCGGCAACCTACCGTAAATCTGCCGTTGAGCAGTGGTCGGCGGGCGCGACGGGGCTTGGCGTGCGTACCATTGCTAACCTGCTGACAGCTGAGTGATGGCCTTGCCGGGTAGCGCTGCGCTTACCCGGCCTGGAAACCTGTATGCCCGCGTGGACGAATGGCCGCCGGGCAATTCATTGTGAAGTAGCCTAACTATGTCAGATACAAAAAATGAATTAGAAACCCTGCTGGAGAAGGCGGCGACCGAGCCCGCTCATCGTCCGGCATTTTTCAGCGCACTGCTGGAGGCCACCGTTTGGGTACCCGGCAGTGCAGCCGATGGCGAGCAGATTGTCGAAGATAGCGCGCTGGATCTGACGCACTGGGAAAAAGACGACGGTACCTCGGTGATCCCATTCTTTACCTCGCTGGAGGCGCTGCAGCAGGCGGTGGCGGATGAACAGGCTTTCGTGATGATGCCGGCCCGCACGCTGATGGCGATGACGCTGGGCGAATCGTTATTCCTCAACCCGAAGCTGCCGAGCGGCAAAGAGTTCACCCCGCGTGAAATCAGTCATCTGCTGGGTGAAGAGGGCAGCCCACTGAGCACCCAGACGGTACTGGAGGGCGGCGAAGCGCTGCTGTTGTCTGAAGTCGCCGAACCACCGGCGCAGATGGTCGATTCCCTGACTACGCTGTTCAAGACGCTGAAGACCGTCAAGCGGGCGTTTCTGTGCTCGATTAAAGAGCACGCCGACGCGCCGGCTAACCTGCTGATCGGTATTGAAGCGGAAGGGGATATTGAAGCTATTATTCAGACCACCGGCAGCGTGGCGACTGATACCCTGCCAGGCGATGAACCTATCGACATTTGTCAGGTGGTTGAAGGCGAGAAGGGCATCAGCCACTTTATGATTGCCCATATCACGCCGTTCTATGAAAAGCGCTGGGGCAGCTTTCTGCGCGATTTTAAACAAAACCGCATTATCTGAAAGCGGGGGCGTCTGCCCCCACTGTGTTTCCGCGGCCTGCGCCAGGGTCTGAAAAACGGCTGTAGAAATTAATGCAGCGCGGCAAAGATCCGCGGATAGGCAGACACCATGTGATAGAGGAGAAATCCCGTCACGCATAGCGTGACGATCCCGTTGTAGAGCGCCATATCTCCGCGCCAGGCCCGGCATCTCTCTGCGCCGAGCAGGGAACGTAGCGCTGCCACCAGTCCGCCGACCGCCATAAACGCCAGTAACACCCCCGCCATCTGCGCAATGACAATATACCAGCCCAGCGGCGTATTCACGCCCCGGGCGCTCATCAGCGCGATCTGCGCCGGCAAAATCGTCTGGAACCCGAGGGTAAGTATCATGAGAAGACGCAGGTCCGCCAGCTGAGCGTCGAACGAGCGGGCCAGGCGCCGGGCGTCACGCAGGAGCAGCACCCCTGACACCACCGCCGCGGCAACGCTGATGTGCTGGAGAATAAATATATATAACGCCAGGGTTGCGGATGGGACCCGGGACAAAAAGAACAGATTGCAAAAGACAATGACCAGCAGGCCAAATTTTATGACCCAGGCACGGAGTACCTCGCCGGGCCAGCGCCGGCTTGACGCTGGGTTATGCATCATCCACGCGGCAAGGGTCGACTTACCGTAACCGGGCGTGAGCAGCACCATTAGAAAACCCAGCAGCGCCTGATGGCCATAGGTGATTAACGGAACATCTTCCAGAGTGACCCCGAGAAAGTGGGTATACACGGAGACCGGCGCAGGCACCAGGCTTAACCATACTCGGTTCCATTGCGGCCAAAAATAAAGGATCGCGCCGCCTGCCAGCAGGCCAGCTATGCCTCCCAGCCAGGGAAGTCGCGGTGAATAAACAGAATGTGGGTTAGAGACTAATGCCATTTTCACTCCTTGTGGTGACATCAGGTTACGGATAAAACGCTCCCTCCTGGAGCAGGCCCCGGCGGCGCGCGTTAATCGCGTCATCCGGGGTGAGATGGTGAATTAGTCAGGACAGCCTTCGAGCCTGGCGTAAAGATCCTCATGAATATATTCCAGCTCCAGCAAGGCGCCATCGCGTGCCTCATTGAGGGTCTGCTGATGCTGCCATTCGTCGTGACTCTCCTCGCTGCCGGCAAAGATCCCCTGCAGATATTCAATCAGTGACGATTCTGCCAGCCAGAGATCATTCTCTTTACCCTCGAAGCGGACAACAGGATATTCACCTTGTTCATCACGTTCAGTGACATAGATAAATACCAGCTGATCGCCGGCATGGCTGATGCGAATCAGGGCAGGAAGACGCGGATCGTCGTTCCAGACGGGCATCAGCTCTTCAAAGTCCAGTCCGGCCATATCAAGACCATTCATGTAATAAGCATCTTCATCCAGCGAGTCGGAAAGCAGGACGCCATGTTCATCAATGGAGTCCACAACCCATTCCAGTACCAGCTGTCCGTGGGGGCTTTTCAGTTGGCAATCGTAGGCCAACAGCGCTTTCAGACTCTCCGGAAGCGCCACGGTTTCGCTATTTTGCGGGTCACGATATTTCCGTACCCGCAGGCGATCCACTTCGTCTACGGGCATCGGTTTCGGGGTGGGATTGCGGTTGTACTTATGTACGACATCCATGAGATCCGGTAATGAAAATGCCATTATTCTATTTCCTTATATAGTGAGTGGCAGTAAAGCGAATACGACAGGCGCAAGCCCTGCGGCAGCACAGAGTAACCGGTTTAGTGAGAAGCAGGAGAAAGAGGAGGGAAAAATCAGAAATTATTTAGTGACTGCGGGTAGGAAAACCTGCAGTCACGCGATGTTTACTCAGCGATAGAAGCCGGTTCAATCGGCAGATCGGTTCGTGCGCCCCATTCGCTCCAGGAGCCGTCATACAGGCAGACACCGTTTACGCCAAGCGTGGTGAGCGCCAGCACGACCACCGCCGCCGTCACTCCTGAGCCGCAGCTGGCAATGATCGGCCGTTCAAAATCGACACCCTGACGTAAAAAGATGTCGTTCAGCTCGTCAACGGTTTTCAGTTCGCCGTTAATCACCAGCTCCGTCCACGGCACGTTAAGCGCGCCAGGGATATGCCCGCGGCGCAGGCCCGGGCGCGGTTCGTCGGCCTGGCCGTTAAACCGGGCCGCCGGACGTGCATCGACAATCTGCGCCGACCCTTCATGGCTAACCAGCAGGACGTCGGTCAGGCGCTTAATTTGTTGGGGATCGAAACGCACATCGAATTCGCCTTCGGCTACCTCCGGCACCCCTTGTTCCAGCGGCAGCTCGTCGCGACGCCAGCCCTCCAGGCCGCCGGCCAGAATCGACACTTTCTCCACGCCAAAGGTGCGCAGCATCCACCAGGCGCGAGGCGCGGAAAACAGATTGCCTTCGTCATAGACTACCAGATGCTTATCGCTGCAGACCCCCAGTTCACGCATAGCGACGGCGAACGCTTCGGCGCGCGGCATCATATGCGGCAGCGGGCTGGTGTGATCGGATAGCGCCTCGATATCGAAAAACAGCGCGTTCGGCACATGGCCGGCGCGGTATTCCGCGGCCATATCGCGCAGGGCCTCCTGCCCGGCGGGCGCCATGCGGGCGTCGATAATCTGAATTTCCGGGTCATCAATATGTTCTGCCAGCCAGTCGGCAGCGACAAAAAACGAGGTGGACATAGGTGCCTCCGTTTTATCATTCATGACTGAATTGTCGGCGTTTTAGCTGGCGCTGACAAGTTAAGGACGCCAGAGTGGGGACGGCGTCACGGCACTTTTCTGATTAATCGGCAGAAACCCGCTTCGTCACTGTTGAGATATGCCGCCATATCGCATAATAAATGTGACAAATTGCATCAGGCTCATCGGCCGAGGGGTTAGAAGGATGAAACCATTTCGTTTAGCGGCGCTGTCACTGGCGCTCCTTACCGCATTATCATTAACCGGGTGTGATGACAGCGGTACGCCGCAGGCCACGGCCCCTGCGCCAGCCGCGGATAGCAACCCAGGCGCGACGGCAAAACCGGACCGCGCCCAGCTGGCGGCGCTGGCGGAAAAAAGCCAGGGCAAAGCGCTGACGCTGCTCGACGCCTCGGAGGTGCAACTGGATGGCGCCGCGACCCTGGTGCTGACGTTTTCCGTGCCGCTGCAGCCGGACCAGGATTTCTCCCGCAGCGTGCATCTGGTCGACAAGAAAAGCGGTAAGGTCGACGGTGCCTGGGAGCTGGCGCCGAATCTGAAAGAGCTGCGTCTGCGTCACCTTGAGCCAAAGCGCGAGCTGATTGTCTCGGTCGACCCGACGCTGACCGCCCTGAACAAGGCGACGCTCGACAAACCGTTTGAGAAGACCCTGACCACCCGCGATATCGCACCGAGCGTTGGGTTTGCCAGCCGCGGCTCGCTGCTGCCGGGCAACGTGGTCGCCGGGCTGCCGGTCATGGCGCTGAACGTCGATAACGTTGACGTTAACTTCTTCCGTATTAAGCCGGAATCACTCTCCGCCTTTGTCAGCCAGTGGGAATACCGTAACTCGTTAAGCAACTGGGAATCTGATGAACTGCTGAAAATGGCGGATCTGGTCTATAGCGGCCGCTTCGATCTCAACCCGGCGCGTAATACTCGCGAAAAGCTGCTGCTGCCGCTGAGCGACATCAAGCCGCTCCAGCAGCCTGGCGTCTACGTGGCGGTCATGAACCCGGCGGGCCACTATAGCTACAGCAACGCGGCGACGCTGTTTACCCTCAGCGATATCGGTGTCTCGGCGCATCGCTACCATAACCGGCTGGACGTCTTTACCCAGAGCCTGGAAAACGGCGCCGCCCAGTCGGGCATTGAGGTGCAGCTGCTCAATGCCAAAGGGCAGACCCTGGCGCAGGCGAAAAGCGACAGCCAGGGCCACGTCACCCTGCAAACCGATAAAGAAGCCGCGCTGCTGCTGGCGCGCAAAGAGGGGCAAACCACGCTCCTCGATCTCAAGCTGCCGGCGCTGGATCTGGCGGAATTCTCTATCGCAGGGGCGCCCGGCTTTAGCAAACAGTTCTTTATGTTTGGCCCGCGCGATCTCTATCGTCCCGGCGAAACGGTGATCCTTAATGCGCTGTTGCGCGATAGCGACGGCAAGCCGCTGGCGGAGCAGCCGGTGAAACTGGAGGTGGTTCAGCCGGACGGCCAGGTAATCCGCTCGGTGATGTGTAAACCAGTGAATGGCCTGTACCAGTTTACTTATCCGCTCGACAGCGGCGCGGCTACCGGCATGTGGCACATTCGCTCCAGCACCGGCGACAATCAGCCGCGCGAGTGGGATTTCCACGTTGAAGACTTTATGCCGGAACGCATGGCCCTGAACCTGACGCCGCAGGCCGCGCCAGTCGCGCCGACTGCCGACGTCAGCTTTGACGTCAGCGGCGCTTATCTCTACGGCGCGCCGGCCAGCGGCAACCAGCTGCAGGGCAAGCTGTTCCTGCGCCCGCTGCGCGACGCCGTCGCTGCGCTGCCGGGCTTCCAGTTCGGCGATATTGCGGAAGAAAACCTCTCTCGTAGCCTGGATGAAGTCCAGCTGACGTTGGACGAAAAAGGCCATGGCGAAGTGACCACCTCAAGCCAGTGGCAGGATAGCCACTCGCCGCTGCAGGTGGTGCTGCAGGCCAGCCTGCTGGAATCCGGGGGGCGTCCGGTGACCCGTACGGTTAAGCAGCCGATCTGGCCCGCCGAGGCGCTGCCGGGGATCCGCCCGCAATTTACCCTGAAAGACGTTTACGATTACCGCACCGATACCACCGTGAAACAGCCGGTGGTGGATGAAAACAGTAACGCCGCGTTTGATATCGTCTATGCCGACGCCAAAGGCGAGAAAAAAGCGATCTCCGGTCTGCAGGTGCGGCTGATCCGCGAACGACGTGACTACTACTGGAACTGGTCCGATAGCGAGGGCTGGCAGTCGCAGTTCGATCAAAAAGATCTGCAGGAGGGCGAGGAGTCGCTGGATCTGCAGGCCGGCCAGATCGGTAAAGTGAGCTTCCCGGTAGAGTGGGGCTCCTATCGTCTGGAGGTGAAAGGGCCGGACGATGTCGTCAGCAGCGTGCGCTTCTGGGCCGGCTACAGCTGGCAGGATAACAGCGAAGGTACCGGCGCGGCGCGTCCTGACCGGGTCACCATGAAACTGGATAAACCGAGCTATAAACCGGGCGATACCATCAAACTGCATATCGCCGCCCCGGCGGCGGGGAAAGGCTACGCGATGGTGGAATCCAGTGAAGGGCCGCTATGGTGGCAGGAAATTGACGTCCCGGCGGAGGGGATGGACCTGTCTATTCCGGTGGATAAAACCTGGAATCGCCACGACCTCTACCTCAGCACGCTGGTGGTTCGCCCTGGCGATAAATCGCGCTCGGCGACGCCGAAACGCGCGGTAGGCCTGCTGCATCTGCCGCTGGGCGATGAAAACCGTCGCCTGACGCTGGCGCTGGAGGCCCCGGACAAAATGCGCCCCAACCAGCCGCTGACGGTGAAAGTGAAGGCCAGCGTGAAAGAGGGCGAGGTGCCGAAACAGGTCAACGTCCTGCTCTCCGCGGTGGATAGCGGAGTGCTGAATATTACCGATTACGCCACGCCGGATCCGTGGAACGCCTTCTTTGGCCAGAAGCGTTACGGCGCGGATATCTATGACATCTACGGCCAGGTGATTGAAGGGCAGGGGCGGGTGGCCAGTCTGCGCTTCGGCGGCGATGGCGACGAGTTAAAACGCGGCGGTAAACCGCCGGTTAACCACGTGACCATCATCGCCCAACAGGCGCAGCCGGTGGTGCTGAACGATCAGGGCGAAGGGACGGTGACGCTGCCGATCGGTGATTTTAACGGCGAACTGCGGGTGATGGCTCAGGCGTGGACGGCGGATGACTTCGGCAGCAGCGAAGATAAAGTGGTGGTAGCCGCCCCGGTCATCGCCGAGCTGAACACTCCGCGCTTCCTGGCCAGCGGCGACACTACGCGTCTGGCGCTGGATCTCAGCAACCTGACCGATAAACCGCAAACCCTGCAGGTCCATCTTGCCGCCAGCGGGCTGGTGACCTTAACCGAGGGCCAGCTGCCGCCGGTGCAGCTGGCGCCGGGCGCGCGCAGCACGCTGTTCGTGCCGGTGAGCGCGCTGGCGGGTTTTGGCGATGGTCAAGTTAATGCCACCATCAGCGGCCTGAGCCTGCCGGGTGAAACCTTCGCCCCGCTGCAAAAACAGTGGAAAATCGGCGTCCGTCCGGCGTTCCCGGCCCAGACCGTCAACAGCGGCGCGGTGCTGCAGCCCGGCGAAAGCTGGCAGCCGCCGGCGGCGCAGAGCCAGGGCGTTGCCCCGCAAACGCTGCAGGGCCAGCTGCTGCTCAGCGGCAAGCCGCCGCTGAACCTCGCCCGCTATATCCGCGAGCTGAAAGCCTATCCTTACGGCTGCCTTGAGCAGACCGCCAGCGGCCTGTTCCCTTCTCTGTACACCAGCGCGGCGCAGCTAAAGGCGCTGGGCATCAGCGGGGACAGTGACGAAAAACGCCGCGCGGCCATCGATATCGGTATTTCTCGCCTGCTACAGATGCAGCTGGAAAACGGCGGCTTTGCGCTATGGGATAGAGAGGGGCCGGAAGAGTACTGGCTGACCGCCTACGCCATGGACTTTCTCGTGCGCGCCAGCGAGCAGGGTTACAGCGTGCCGGTCAACGCTATCAATAAAGGCAATGAACGCCTGCTGCGCTACCTGCAGGAGCCGGGGCTGATGACCGTGCGCTACAGCGACGACGCCCAGGCCAGCCGCTTTGCCGCTCAGGCCTATGCCGCGCTGGTGCTGGCGCGTCAGCAAAAAGCGCCGCTCGGCGCCTTGCGTGAAATCTGGAGCCGTCACGACCAGGCACGCTCCGGCTTGCCGCTGCTGCAGCTCGGCATTGCGCTGAAAACCATGGGCGATGCGCCGCGCGGCGATGAGGCCATGAAGCTGGCGGTTGCCACCCCGCGCCAGGATGAGAATCGTTGGCTGGGTGATTACGGCAGCCCGCTTCGCGATGACGCCCTGAAGCTGGCGCTGCTGGAAGAGAATAAGCTGCTGCCGGAGGTGCAAAATCAGCTGTTGAGCACGCTATCGGAAGAGGCCTACGGTCAGCGCTGGCTGTCGACCCAGGAAACCAACGCCTTGTTCCTTGCTGGACGGACGCTGGCGGACCTGCCGGGCAGCTGGCAGGCGCAAACCTCGCTGCAGGCGGAGCCGCTGGCCGGCGACAAAGCGCAAACCCGCAACCTCGACGGCGATCGGCTGGCGACGCTGCAGGTGAGCAATACTGGCAGTCAGCCGCTGTGGCTGCGCCTCGACAGCAGCGGCTATCCGCAAAGCGCGCCGCAGCCGGGCGGTAACGTCCTGGGGATTGAACGCACTATTTTCGATGCCCAGGGGCAGCAGAAATCGCTGTCTTCACTGCGCAGCGGTGAGCTGGTGCTGGTCAAGCTGGAGGTGACCGCTAAACGCAATGTGCCTGACGCGCTGGTGGTTGATTTGTTGCCAGCCGGTCTGGAGCTGGAAAACCAGAACCTGGCCAATAGCAGCGCCAGCCTGCAGGAGAATGGCGACGCGGTGCAAAATCTCCTTAACCAGATGCAGCAGGCGGATATTCAGCATATCGAGTTCCGCGATGACCGTTTCGTCGCCGCTGTCGCTGTCAATGAAGGCCAGCCGGTGACGCTGGTCTATCTGGCGCGGGCGGTGACGCCGGGCACTTATCAGGTCCCGCAGCCGCAGGTGGAATCGATGTATGTGCCGCAGTGGCGAGCGACCGGAGCGGCCAGCGGTCCGCTCACCGTGACGCCGTAAATGCGCGTATTGCCTCGGGTAAAACGCCGCTGGCGCGGGCTGGCGGCGTTTATTTTTCTGCTGTGGCTGGCGGTACAGGCCGCCGATCGCCTGTGGCCGCTGCCGCTGCAGGACGTCACGCCTGCCCGGGTGGTGGTGGCGGAAGACGGCACGCCGCTCTGGCGCTTTGCCGATGCGCAGGGCGTATGGCGTTATCCGGTAACTCTCGCCGACGTGTCGCCGCGCTATCTGCAGGCGCTCATCCAGTATGAAGACCGCTGGTTCTGGAGACATCCAGGGGTCAATCCCTTCGCGGTGCTGCGCGCCGCCTGGCAGGATCTCACTTCCGGGCGAGTAATCTCGGGCGGCAGCACGCTCACCATGCAGGTCGCGCGTCTGCTCGACCCTCATCCGCGCACCTTCGGCGGCAAGCTACGCCAGCTATGGCGCGCGCTGCAGCTGGAGTGGCATCTGTCAAAAAACGACATTCTTACCCTCTATCTGAACCGCGCGCCGTTTGGCGGCACCCTGCAGGGCATCGGCGCAGCCAGCTGGGCCTATCTCGGTAAGCCGCCTGCCAGGCTTAGCTACGGCGAGGCGGCGCTGCTGGCGGTGCTGCCCCAGGCGCCCAGTCGTTTACGTCCGGACCGCTGGCCGCAGCGGGCCCAGGCGGCGCGTGATAAAGTGCTTGCGCGCATGGTCAGTCAGGGCGTCTGGCCTGAGCAGGCGGTAAAGGAAGCGATGGAGGAGCCAGTATGGCTGTTTCCACGACAGATGCCGCAGCTGGCGCCGCTTTTTTCACGCCGGGTGCTGACGAGCAGTCGTGATGAAAAGGTGGTGACGACTCTGGATGCCGGGCTCCAGCGGCAACTGGAAGATCTGGCGCTGAACTGGAAATCGCGCCTGCCGCCGCGCAGTTCGCTGGCGATGGTCGTCGTCGACCACACAGATATGAAAGTTCGCGGCTGGGTGGGCTCGGCGGATATCACCGACGACAGCCGCTTTGGCCATATTGATATGGTCTCGGCGGTACGCTCGCCGGGGTCGGTGCTGAAACCCTTTATCTACGCGATGGCGATGGATGAGGGGCTGATTCACCCGGCATCGCTATTACAGGATGTACCGCGGCGCTTTAGCGATTATCGCCCCGGCAATTTCGACAGCGGGTTTCACGGCCCGGTGAGCGCCAGCGAGGCTTTGGTGCGGTCGCTGAATCTGCCGGCGGTGCAGGTGCTTGAAGCCTACGGGCCCAAACGTTTCGCAGCGAATTTACGCAATGCCGGGTTGCCCCTGACGTTGCCCGCTGGCGCTGAGCCGAATCTGTCGCTGATTCTCGGCGGCGCCGGGGCGCGACTGGAAGACATCGTGGCGGTGTACAGCGCCTTCGCCCGCCATGGCAAGGCGGCGCGGCTGCGCCTGAAACCGGGCGATCCACTGAACGAGCGCGCACTGATGTCGCCGGGGGCGGCGTGGATCGTTCGGCGCATCCTGGCCGGCGAAGCGCAGCCGGTTCCCGATGCCTCGCTGCCGCAGGTGGTCCCGCTGGCGTGGAAGACCGGCACCAGCTACGGCTATCGCGACGCGTGGGCGGTGGGCCTTAATGCGCGTTATCTGATAGGCATCTGGACCGGGCGTCCGGACGGTACGCCGGTGGTGGGGCAGTTTGGTTTCGCCAGCGCCGTGCCGCTACTCAACCAGGTCAATAATCTGCTGCTGGCCCGCCCGGCGATGAGCCGCGGCGGGCTGCCGATCGATCCTCGCCCGCAAACGGTGAGCCGTGGGACTATTTGCTGGCCAGGCGGGCAGGATCTACCGGCCGGTGACAGCAACTGCCGCCGACGCTTAGCCAGCTGGCTGCTCGATGCCAGCCAGCCGCCGACTCTGCTGCTGCCGGGACAGGAAGGTGTGCGCGGGATCCGCTTCCCGGTGTGGCGCAATGAACAAGGTGAACGGGTGGCGGCGGATTGTCCCGGGGCGCGCGAAAGTGTGGTTGAGGTCTGGCCGCTGCCGCTGGATCCCTGGCTACCGCAGGGGGAACGTCGCTCCGTGCGTCTGGGTCCGGCATCGAAAGCATGCCCGCCGTTACAGACTCAGGATGCCGCGCCGCTGGTGCTCTCTGGCATCCGTGAAGGCGCGGTGATAAAACGTCTCCCGGGCGAGGCGCGGGTGATGTTGTCGCTACAAACCAGCGGTGGGGAAGGGCGGCGCTGGTGGTTTCTCAACGGTGAACCGATAGAGGCCGCTGGCGTAAGAACCACACTCACCCTGGATAAGCCCGGCGAGTGGCAGCTGGTGGTCATGGATGAGGCGGGGCAAACGGCGGCCGCCAGCTTTACCCTGCAATAACCAGGGTAAATTTGTTGTTGGCGGTTTGTGTTTTCAATACTCATCTTATTTTAACAAAATGTTACCTTCATCCGTAGGCAGGGGCGGGGATGCTCATTATAATGCGCGCCAGGCCATACGATCGTATGTGCAACAACAGAACATTAAATTAGAGGTAATCATGGCTATTGAACGTACTTTTTCCATCATCAAACCAAACGCGGTGGCAAAAAACGTTATTGGCAGCATCTTTTCCCGCTTTGAAGCTGCAGGGTTCAAAATCGTCGGCACCAAAATGCTGCACCTGACCGTTGAACAGGCTCGTGGTTTCTATGCTGAGCACGAAGGACGCCCGTTCTTCGACGGTCTGGTTGAGTTCATGACCTCCGGCCCGATCGTGGTTTCCGTTCTGGAAGGCGAAAATGCGGTACAGCGTCACCGTGACCTGCTGGGCGCCACCAACCCGGCAAACGCCCTGGCGGGTACCCTGCGCGCTGACTACGCTGACAGCTTCACCGAGAACGGCACTCACGGTTCCGACTCTGTAGAATCCGCTGCCCGCGAAATCGCGTTCTTCTTTGCTGAAGGCGAGGTTTGCCCGCGCACTCGCTAATCTCCTGCGTCTTTCACGCCACAGCATTGTTGGCTTCCTTCGCGCACCCCGGTCACATAGTTATCTATGCTCCCGGGGATGTGCGAACTCGCCGCCTCGCTGTGACCTGAAATACTGTGGAGATGATAACCTCGTCTTTTCGACCGTCGCGGCGTTGGCCTGACAATCGAAAAGCCTTAGAGGATTGAGCAGTCAGTTACAGATTTTTTATCATTGCTTTGTGCAAACGTGGCAATGATGCGCCAGAATTTGTAGAATATAGCGCCCCTGGACGAGCAGTCGCTCTCCGGGGCGTTTCTTTTTCAACCCACCTGGGGCCATAACGTGTAATAACGAGGCCGGAAAACATTATGTCTGAACAAATTGTCACGCCTGATACCGCCGCTCTGACGGTGCCGAACAAAGATGCCAAAATCAACCTGCTGGATTTAAACCGTCAGCAGATGCGCGAGTTTTTCAAAAACATGGGCGAGAAGCCTTTCCGCGCCGATCAGGTGATGAAATGGATGTATCACTACTGCTGCGACGACTTTGATGAAATGACCGACATCAACAAAGTCCTGCGCAGTAAACTGAAAGAAGTGGCGGAGATCCGCGCCCCGGAAGTGGTTGAAGAGCAACGCTCAACCGACGGGACCATCAAATGGGCGATTGCCGTTGGCGATCAGCGCGTCGAGACCGTCTATATCCCGGAAGAAGACCGCGCCACCCTGTGCGTCTCCTCCCAGGTTGGCTGTGCGCTGGAGTGCAAATTCTGCTCTACCGCCCAGCAGGGCTTTAACCGCAACCTGCGGGTATCCGAAATTATCGGCCAGGTCTGGCGCGCGGCGAAAATCGTCGGCGCGGTGAAGACCACCGGCGTGCGTCCCATTACCAACGTAGTAATGATGGGCATGGGCGAGCCGCTGCTGAACCTCAACAACGTCGTTCCGGCGATGGAAATCATGCTCGACGATTTCGGCTTTGGCCTTTCCAAGCGTCGTGTGACCTTGTCTACCTCCGGCGTGGTGCCGGCGCTGGATAAGCTCGGCGATATGATCGACGTCGCGCTGGCGATCTCTCTGCACGCGCCGAACGACACCATTCGTGACGAAATCGTTCCGATCAATAAAAAGTACAACATCGAGACCTTCCTTAACTCGGTGCGCGGCTATATTTCGAAGTCCAACGCCAACCAGGGCCGGGTGACCATCGAGTACGTCATGCTGGATCACGTCAACGACGGCACCGAGCATGCCCATGAACTGGCGGCGCTGCTGAAAGATACGCCGTGCAAGATCAACCTGATCCCATGGAACCCGTTCCCGGGCGCGCCGTATGGTCGCAGCTCCAACAGCCGCATCGACCGTTTCTCCAAAGTCCTGATGGAGTACGGCTTTACCACCATCGTGCGTAAAACGCGCGGCGACGATATCGATGCCGCCTGCGGCCAGCTGGCGGGCGACGTTATTGACCGGACCAAGCGTACGCTGCGTAAGCGGATGCAGGGCGAAGCGATTGACGTAAAAGCGGTCTGACAAATGATGACCCGTGCAAAGCAGGTGGCACGGGTCATATTTATGGCCAATAGCCAGGCGAAATACGCTGATTCGGTTAATAATTACGGTGCGTTTTTGTCGACTTTGAGGCAGTATGTAGCGGCACAACAACCGCTTAGCATTCAATTTTGATTCGTCTCTGTGATCGCGCGGCTGACAGTCCTATACTGTGAGGCTGACGTAGCACAGATGTCTCGCGGCGCCGGCTTTTTCCCGCGCTGAACTTTAAATTTCACGTACCAGTAGTTGTAGCGAATGAATACTGAAGCCACTCAAGATCATCAAGAAGCAAACACCACGGGCGCGCGTCTGCGTCATGCCCGCGAACAGCTCGGACTTAGCCAGCAAGCGGTGGCAGAACGCTTATGCCTGAAGGTGTCCACGGTTCGTGATATTGAAGACGATAAGGCTCCCGCCGACCTCGCCTCAACCTTTCTGCGCGGTTACATCCGCTCCTACGCTCGCCTCGTACATATCCCTGAAGACGAGCTGCTGCCGATGATGGCCAAGCAGGCGCCTATTCGCGCGGCGAAAGTCGCGCCAATGCAGAGTTTCTCTTTAGGCAAGCGCCGCAAAAAGCGCGACGGCTGGCTGATGAGCTTCACCTGGCTGGTGCTGTTTGTGGTTATCGGTCTGAGCGGCGCCTGGTGGTGGCAAGACCATAAGGCGCAGCAGGAAGAGATTTCGACCATGGCCGATCAGTCTTCCGCTGAGCTGAACGGCGGCGACGCCAACAGCCAGAACGTGCCGCTGGATACCAGCGCCCCTGCAGCCCCGACCGCCGATAGCGCCGCGAACAGCGCGCCAACCGATACCGCCAGCGCACCGACCACCAGCGCGCCGGCCCAGACGCCAGCGGATAATAACGCTGTCGTGGCGCCTTCCCAGGCCAATGTCGATACCGCGGGGACGACGCCGGCAGCTCCGGCTACCACCCCAGCCTCGCCGTTGCCGACCGATCAGGCGAACGTCACGACTCCGGCGGCGTCGGCGCAGGATCTGGTGATGAACTTTTCCGCCGACTGCTGGCTGGAAGTGAGCGATGCCACCGGTAAAAAACTGTTCAGCGGCCTGCAGCGTAAAGGCGGGAACCTGAACCTGAGCGGTCAGGCGCCATATAAGCTGAAAATTGGCGCCCCGGCTGCGGTACAGATCCAGTATCTTGGCAAGCCTGTCGATTTGAGTCGTTTTATCAGAACTAACCAGGTTGCGCGTCTGACCCTTAATGCCGAATCATCACCGGCGCAGTAACAGACGGGTAACGCGGGAGATTTTTCATGCATAACCAGGCTCCGATTCAACGTAGAAAATCTAAACGTATTTACGTTGGTAATGTGCCAATTGGCGATGGGGCTCCCATCGCCGTCCAGTCAATGACCAATACGCGCACCACCGATGTGGCGGCAACGGTAAATCAAATCAAAGCGTTAGAGCGCGTGGGCGCGGACATTGTCCGTGTCTCTGTTCCGACGATGGATGCCGCCGAGGCGTTCAAACTGATCAAACAGCAGGTTAACGTCCCGCTGGTCGCCGATATCCACTTTGACTACCGTATTGCGCTGAAAGTGGCGGAATATGGCGTCGACTGCCTGCGTATCAACCCGGGCAATATCGGCAACGAAGAGCGCATCCGCATGGTTGTAGATTGCGCGCGCGATAAAAACATCCCGATCCGCATCGGCGTCAACGCCGGATCGCTGGAAAAAGATCTGCAGGAAAAATACGGCGAGCCGACGCCGCAGGCGCTGCTCGAATCCGCTATGCGTCACGTCGATCATCTTGATCGTCTGAACTTCGATCAGTTTAAAGTCAGCGTTAAAGCCTCCGACGTTTTCCTGGCGGTGGAATCCTATCGTCTGCTGGCGAAACAGATCGATCAGCCGCTGCATCTCGGGATCACCGAAGCGGGTGGCGCACGCAGCGGCGCAGTGAAGTCCGCGATCGGCCTGGGCCTGCTGTTATCCGAGGGGATCGGCGATACGCTGCGCGTCTCGCTGGCGGCGGATCCGGTGGAAGAGATCAAGGTCGGCTTCGATATCCTCAAATCTCTGCGCATTCGTTCCCGCGGCATTAACTTTATCGCCTGCCCAACCTGTTCACGCCAGGAGTTTGACGTTATCGGAACGGTAAACGCCCTGGAGCAGCGTCTGGAAGATATCATCACTCCGATGGATGTTTCGATCATCGGTTGCGTGGTGAACGGCCCGGGCGAAGCGCTGGTTTCCACCCTCGGCGTGACCGGCGGCAACAAGAAAAGCGGCCTGTATGAAGACGGCGTGCGTAAAGATCGCCTGGATAACAACGACATGATCGACCAGCTGGAAGCGCGGATCCGCGCCAAAGCCTCGATGCTCGATGAAGCCCGTCGGATTGACGTTCAACAGGTTGAAGCAAAATAACGTGTTGGGAAGCGATACGCTTCCCGTGTATGATTGAACCTGCGGGCGCGAGGCGCCGGGGTTCATTTTTGTATATATAAAGAGAATAAACGTGGCAAAGAACATTCAAGCCATCCGTGGCATGAACGATTATCTGCCGGGCGAAACCGCTCTCTGGCAGCGCATTGAAGGCTCACTGAAGCAGGTGCTCGGTAGCTACGGTTACAGCGAAATCCGTTTGCCGATTGTAGAGCAGACCCCGTTATTCAAACGCGCGATCGGCGAAGTGACCGACGTGGTTGAAAAAGAGATGTATACCTTCGAAGACCGCAATGGCGATAGCCTGACGCTGCGTCCGGAAGGGACGGCGGGCTGCGTACGTGCCGGCATCGAACATGGTCTGCTGTACAATCAAGAACAGCGTCTGTGGTACGTCGGGCCGATGTTCCGTCACGAGCGTCCGCAGAAAGGCCGTTACCGCCAGTTCCATCAGATCGGCGCCGAAGTGTTTGGCCTGCAGGGCCCGGACATCGACGCGGAGCTGATTATGCTGACCGCGCGCTGGTGGCGCGAGCTGGGTATTGCCGATCACGTCAGCCTGGAGCTGAACTCCATCGGTTCGCTGGAGGCTCGTGCCAACTACCGCGACGCGCTGGTGGCATACCTGGAGCAGTTTACCGATAAGCTGGATGAAGACAGCAAACGCCGGATGTACACCAATCCGCTGCGGGTGCTGGACTCCAAGAACCCGGACGTACAGGCGCTGCTGAACGAGGCGCCGGCGCTCGGCGATTACCTCGACGAAGAATCGAAAACCCACTTTGCCGGCCTGTGCGCACTGCTCGATGATGCCGGGATCCGCTACACCGTCAACCAGCGTCTGGTACGCGGCCTCGACTACTATAACCGCACCGTATTCGAGTGGGTGACCACCAGCCTTGGTTCGCAGGGCACCGTCTGCGCCGGCGGCCGCTACGACGGTCTGGTTGAGCAGCTGGGCGGTCGTGCTACTCCAGGCGTAGGCTTTGCTATGGGGTTAGAGCGCCTTGTTTTACTGGTCCAGGCAGTGAATCCGGAATTTAAAGCCGATCCTGTTGTCGATATATACCTGGTAGCCTCCGGGACCGATACTCAGTCTGCTGCAATGCGTCTGGCTGAGCAGGTTCGCGATGCGCTGCCCGGCGTGAAGCTGATGACCAACCACGGCGGCGGCAACTTTAAGAAGCAGTTTGCCCGCGCCGATAAATGGGGCGCCCGTATCGCCCTGGTGATTGGTGAGTCAGAGATCGCTGACGGAAACGTGGTAGTGAAGGATTTACGCTCAGGTGAGCAAACTACCGTAACGCAGGAGAGCGTTGCCGCGCATTTGCGCACACTTCTGGGTTAATCTCCCGGGAATTATTAGTCAGGAGAAGGACTGCGTGGAAACTTTTAACAACGAGAACGATCAGGTCGATGCGCTGAAGCGCTTCTTTGCCGAAAACGGCAAAGCGCTGGCGGTCGGGGTGATTTTAGGGATTGGCGCGCTGGTTGGCTGGCGCTACTGGACCTCCCATCAGCAGGATACCGCCAGAGACGCGTCGCTGGCTTACGAAAAGGCGACTTCCGCGCTGAAATCGAATACGCCAGAAGTGCTGTCAGGGGCAGAGAAATTCGCGGCTGACAATAAAAATACCTACGGCGCCTTCGCCTCTCTCGAGCTGGCACAGCATTTTGTTGAACAGAACGATCTGCCGAACGCTGAAAAGCAGCTGCAGCAGGGGCTGGCAGCCGCATCTGATGATAATCTGAAATCGGTTATCAGCATGCGTCTTGCCCGCGTTCAACTGCAGATGAAACAGGCTGATGCGGCGCTGAAAACCCTCGACAGCATCAAAGGTGAGGGCTGGACCGCCATTGTGGCCGATTTGCGCGGCGAAATTCTGTTGAGCAAAGGCGATAAGCAAGGGGCCCGTGCGGCGTGGGAAGCTGGCGTGAAAAGCGATGCTTCTCCTGCGCTCAGCGAAATGATGCGTATGAAAATGAATAATTTGTCCATCTGAGAGGGACTCGATGCAATTGCGTAAATTACTGTTGCCAGGGCTGCTTTCCGTTACCTTGCTGAGCGGGTGTTCGCTGTTTAATAGCGAAGAAGATGTGGTGAAAATGTCACCGCTGCCGACGGTAGAAAACCAGTTTACGCCGTCCACGTCCTGGAGCACCTCGGTTGGCGATGGTATCGGCGAATTTTACTCTAACCTTCATCCGGCCTTCGCCGACGGCGTAGTGTATGCTGCTGACCGTAAAGGCACCGTCAAAGCGCTGAACGCCGATGACGGCAAAGAGGTGTGGTCGGTGAATCTGGCGGAGAAAGATGGCTGGTTCTCGCGCACGCCAGCGCTGCTTTCCGGCGGGGTGACCGTCTCTGGCGGCCATGTTTATATCGGCAGTGAGAAAGCGCAGCTGTATGCGCTGAATACCAGCGATGGTACCGTGGCCTGGCAAACCCGCGTTGCTGGCGAGGCACTGTCGCGTCCGGTGGTGAGCGATGGCATGGTGCTGGTGCATACCAGTAACGGCCAGCTGCAGGCGTTGAATGAGACCGATGGGGCCGTGAAGTGGACCGTTAACCTCGATATGCCAGCGCTCTCCCTGCGCGGCGAGTCTGCGCCTGCGACCGCTTATGGTGCGGCGATCGTCGGCGGCGACAATGGCCGCGTCAGTGCAGTATTGATGCAGCAGGGGCAGATGATTTGGCAGCAACGTATTTCTACGGCCACCGGCCCGACGGAAATTGACCGCCTGAACGACGTCGACACGACGCCGATCATCGTTAACGGTGTGGTTTATGCGCTGGCTTATAACGGTAACCTGACCGCGCTGGACCTGCGTAGCGGCCAGATTATGTGGAAACGCGAGCTGGGTTCGGTGAATGATTTCATCGTCGATGGTAACCGTATCTACCTGGTTGACCAGAACGATCGCCTGCTGGCACTGACCACCGACGGCGGTGTAACCCTGTGGACGCAAAGCGATCTGCTGCACCGTTTGCTGACTGCGCCGGTGTTGTATAATGGCAATCTGGTCGTCGGCGATAGCGAAGGCTACATGCACTGGGTGAATCCGGAAGATGGCCATTTTGTGGCGCAGCAGAAAGTGGACAGCTCCGGCTTCCTGACCGATCCGGTGGTTGCCGATGGTCGACTGCTGATCCAGGCGAAAGACGGTACGCTGTACGCGATTACGCGTTAATTACCGCTGCCGTGAGTGATTAAGAAACGGCCCCTGGCAGACAGGGGCCGTTTTGACTTTTTTAAAAACGTCGTTAAGACGATGTTGCTTAGTGATTGTATGAGGCATTTAACATGATACCTGTGGTCGCGCTTGTCGGGCGCCCTAACGTTGGAAAATCCACGCTCTTTAACCGCCTGACGCGCACTCGTGATGCGCTGGTTGCGGATTTCCCGGGGCTGACTCGTGACCGTAAGTACGGTCGGGCCGAAGTCGAAGGCCGCGAATTCATCTGTATCGATACCGGTGGTATTGATGGTACAGAAGAGGGCGTGGAAACCCGGATGGCGGAGCAGTCGCTGCTGGCTATCGAAGAGGCCGATGTGGTGCTGTTTATGGTCGATGCGCGCGCGGGCCTGATGCCGGCGGACATCGCGATCGCTAAACACCTGCGCTCTCGTGAAAAGCCCACCTTCCTGGTGGCTAACAAAACCGACGGCATCGACGTCGACCAGGCGATGGCGGACTTCTGGTCGCTCGGCCTGGGCGATATCTATCCGATTGCCGCTTCGCACGGCCGCGGCGTGACCAGCCTGCTGGAGCAGGCCCTGCTGCCATGGGTCGATGAGGTTAATCCGCAGGAAGAGGTGGATGAAGACGCCGAATACTGGGCGAAATTCGAAGCCGAGCAGAATGGCGAAGCGGAAGAAGAGCCGGAAGACGACTTCAATCCGCAGGATCTGCCGATCAAGCTGGCAATTGTCGGACGTCCCAATGTCGGTAAATCGACCCTCACCAACCGTATCCTCGGTGAAGACCGCGTTGTGGTCTACGATATGCCTGGTACCACCCGTGACAGCATTTATATTCCGATGCAGCGCGACGAGCGTGAATATGTGCTCATCGATACCGCCGGGGTACGTAAGCGCGGCAAGATTACTGACGTGGTGGAGAAATTCTCGGTTATTAAGACGCTGCAGGCGATTGAAGACGCCAACGTCGTGTTGCTGGTGATCGATGCTCGTGAAGGGATTTCCGACCAGGATCTCTCCCTGCTGGGCTTTATTCTGAACAGCGGCCGTTCGCTGGTGATCGTCGTCAACAAGTGGGACGGCCTCAGTCAGGAAGTGAAAGAGCAGGTGAAGGAGACCCTCGACTATCGTCTGGGCTTTATCGATTTTGCCCGAGTGCACTTCATCTCCGCCCTGCACGGCAGCGGCGTAGGCAACCTGTTTGAATCGGTACGCGAAGCCTACGATAGCGCTACGCGCCGCGTAAGCACTGCGATGCTGACCCGGATCATGAACATGGCGGCCGAAGATCATCAGCCACCGCTGGTTCGTGGCCGTCGCGTGAAGCTGAAATATGCCCACGCCGGGGGCTACAACCCGCCTATCGTGGTGATCCACGGTAACCAGGTCAAGGATCTGCCGGATTCCTACAAGCGCTACCTGATGAACTACTTCCGTAAATCCCTGGACGTGATGGGCACGCCAATCCGGATCCAGTTCAAGGAAGGGGAAAACCCGTTCGCCAACAAGCGCAACACCCTGACGCCGAACCAGATGCGTAAACGTAAGCGCTTGATCAAGCACATCAAGAAAAGCAAATAAGCTATCAGCAAGATTTACCCACCAACATGAATCCTTTAAAGCCCGCATCTGCCGGGCTTTTTTTATTAAGGGCGATCGTAACAACGCATCAACGCGCATGTTTGGCATGTATACCTGCACGTATCTTATGAAATTTCTTATTTGCTAGCTTCGTTTGCTCAAGCGATTGTTTGAGAACGCTACGATAATATATACGCAGAAAGTTATCGCAATGATAAGAGAGAAAACGCATCTGGATATATTGGGGAAAATCCACGGTGTCGTTCTAAAAGCGTTCTAATGGCTATTAACCTTCATATCAGTGGTTGGCGTTGGCATTGTGCAGAAGGCTGCAGATAGCGCTGAGCGTCTCCGAATCTGTTATCCTGCATTCTTTTCTATACTATACGAACAAGAACTTGAAATGATGTATTTTCTGGTGGCGCCGTTATTTGAACATGCCGGCGCTTTTAAAGCTCAATGGGCCTCAGATGCAGAGATCGCTAATATCATCGAAAGAATGATTAGGTAGTGATGATGTCATTTATTAAAAGAGCGCTTTTGTGGTTGTTCCAGCAATTAATTTCGCTGTATGCCCCACCACTTTGCATTGTCATATTTGCAGTGGTTTTTTTTTCAAATTTTGCCTGAAGGGCCGGTTTGGCCTGTTGGTATATTCGCTGTACTTATGATTATTATCTTTGGGCGCTATGTGAAATGGTAATTCTAACGTTATTTATGATAAGGAAATTGTATGTCTACTCCCGCACATTTATGGCTTGAAGATGAAAACGGTTCTCCGATCATTGGAAGCTGCATGATGCCAACGCGTCTTGGATCTATTGAGTTAAAATCATTCTCTCATGGTATTACTATTCCAGTTGATCCAAGCTGGGGAAAACTTACAGGTACGCGTATACATCGTCCTGTGTCGATAGTGAAGGAATTCGATCAGACAACACCGCTTTTGTATCGTGCCGTGTGTGAGGGGCGCCCGATGAAGAAGGCGATTATAAAGATGTATCGCATTCTGGAGGCGGGCATTGAGGCCGAGTATTTCAACATCCTCCTGGAGAACGTCAAAGTCACTACGGTTGCGCCGTATTTATCACCTACTGGTATGAGCAGTACCCACCTGGAAACGCTCGAGATGCGTTATGAGGCGATCACCTGGAAATACATGGACGGAAATATTTACTACCGCGACTCATGGAATGACCGTTGTTGTGCATGACTCCATTATTTTCACGCAAAAAATGCCAGGTATCTCGTAGTAGGTACCATTTTATACATCATTTCAAAATTGAAATTCATATTGGCGGGTTTTTTGTGGCCGCCATGCCGGTAAATGTCAAAACCTTCCGCCATAATCCCGCGATACTTCGCCGGGAACAGAGCGGCTCAAAGGTGGACTTACTATGCAGATTGGATTTATTGGCCTCGGCGCGGTGGTGGAAACTGCCTATTTACCGGCGCTGCGCCGCCTGGGATACGCCGTCGACAACTGCTGGGGTTATGACCTCGACAGCAGCAGAGCGCTGCCGGGGATCCAGCGCTGCAGTTCACTGTCAGCGCTGCTGACCGAACCCCTGGATACGCTCTTCATTACCACCTCATCACTTCAGCATCTGCCCGTACTGGAGAGGGCGTTAGCCAGCGGCATTTCCCGCATCGTGGTGGAAAAGCCGATCGTGGCCAACCTTGAGCAGGCCGCCCGACTGCGGGCGCTGCTGGCGCCGCCTGAGCAGGCCGCGCGGGTGCTGGCTCTTGACCACTGGATGGCGCGAGGCGTTGCGCTGAACGCTCCTGGCCCGCGGTGGCGGGCGGAAGGGGAGGCCAGCGGCCTGCCGCCGCCGAACCTGTCAGCGCAGGATATCGTCTGGATCGAAGGTTATTTGCAGGAGCCAAGCTGCTTTAACAGCGCTGGTGAGCCGGTTGCACTCAATTTTGCCACCGGGGAGCTGGATACCCGGCAGCTGCGTCACCCTGATGGGGTGATCCTCGATATTGGCACCCATGTCCTGGCGATGCTCCGCGAAACCCTGCATGCCAGCGGAGGCAATACGGCGCTGAGCCTTTCCCTTCGGGTGGCGAAAGACCGCCTCGGCCATGACATTGCCCCTGGAGATACGGTCACCGCAGAGGGGCAGGCGCATTTGCAGGGAACCCTGGGCACTATCCCGCTCAATATCTGGCTCAACAAATACGCGGGCCCCGCGGGCGGGCAAAAGGGAATGCGGATAGGGCTGCGGGACGAGCGAATCCTCACTCTCGACCGCTCCCCTGAGGGCGAAGTGGTGACGCTTCACGACGGCGAGCGGATCCAGTGCTGGATACGGCCAGGGGCGATCTATACGCACTGTCTTGATGAGCAGATCCTCGGCGCGGAGAATCTGTTTATGCGGGCGCCGGACAGCGTGGCCGGGCTGACGCAGCGCAGGCTTGAGGAAGTGGAAATCCTGCTCCGGCTACAGCAGCAATTACGCGGCCCGCATTAAACCCGGAACATGATAAAATAGGTGCAGATAAACGTTGAAAGGAATGGTTATGGAACTTGATTGCCCTCTGTGCCACGCACCGTTAGATGTCAAAGGCAGCAGCGCGCATTGCGCCCAGTGCGAAAGGGTATTTACCCTTGAGGCCCGCTGCCCGGAATGCCACCAGCCGCTGGAGGTGCTCAAGGCGTGCGGCGCGGTGGATTACTTTTGCCAGCACGGGCACGGCCTGATCTCGAAAAAACGGGTAGAATTTATTCCGCTGGTTTAGTGGATGAAGACTTTCTGGCCCGCGTTTTTTTCACCGGCGCGATCTGCTTCACTTCACTTTCGACCCAGCCGTCTTTCACGCGGGTGGTGAGCAGATCGCCGGTTTTGACCTGTTTTGTCTGCTTCAGCACCGTACCGTCATTCACCGAGGTGACGCTGTAGCCGCGCGCCAGGGTGGCTAAGGGACTCACTGCTTCCAGATGGGTCACCGCGTTGCCAAATCGTTCGCGCTGCTCGCTGAGGCGGCCACGCATATTTTCCGCCAGCCGGTATTCCAGTTGCTGAATCCGCGACTGTGCCCGGTGGATCCGCGGCTGCGGGTTGTAGTGATTCAGACGCTGACCGGTGCGCTTTTGCCGCTGTTCTGCGCGCTTAAGCTGTGACTCCACGGCGATGCGCATCCGCTGGCGCAGGCGTTCCAGGGCGGTCTGCTGGCGGGCCAATCGCAGCTGCGGATGCTGCTGCTGCAGGCGATGAAACAGCTGGGTAAAGCGGCGCTGACGACTGGCGAGGAAATAGTCCATCGCCATCTCCAGCCGCTGTTGCCCGGCCTGTAGCTGGCGCAGCAGCTCCTGCTGGTTGCGGCTGACGATCTCTGCGGCGGCAGAGGGAGTCGGTGCCCGCAGGTCGGCAACAAAATCAGCGATCGTGACGTCGGTTTCATGGCCGACGGCACTGACGATAGGGATCTGGCTGGCGAAAATAGCCCGCGCTACCCGCTCATCGTTAAAACTCCACAGATCCTCCAGCGAACCGCCGCCGCGCCCGACAATCAGCACGTCACACTCCTGGCGTGCGTTGGCCAGCGCGATAGCGCGCACAATCTGCCCTGGGGCGTCGTCACCCTGGACCGCGGTTGGGTAGATGATCACCGGCAGCCCGGGATCGCGGCGCCTGAGAACATGGAGAATATCGTGCAGCGCCGCACCGGTTTTCGAGGTAATGACGCCGACGCAGTGGGCGGGAGAGGGGAGCGCCTGCTTATGTTTTTGCTCGAACAGTCCTTCCGCCGTTAACTGCGCTTTCAGCTGCTCATACTTCTGCTGCAGCAACCCTTCGCCGGCGGGCTGCATGCTTTCGACGATAATCTGGTAGTCGCCGCGCGGCTCATACAGCGTGATGTTGGCGCGAACCAGCACCTGCTGCCCGTGCTGCGGGCGAAACGTCACCCGGCGGTTGCTATTGCGGAACATCGCGCAGCGCACCTGGGCGTTATCGTCTTTTAAGGTGAAGTACCAGTGGCCGGAGGAGGGCTGGCTGAAGTTAGAGATCTCGCCGCTGATCCAAACCTGGCCCATTTCGCGCTCAAGCAGCAGACGCACCGTCTGATTGAGGCGGCTTACGGTAAAAATTGCGGGGGATTGAGAGGGTAACATGTGAGCAAGATCAAACTTTAAATCAGCAGGTTATTCAGTCGATAGTAACGCGCTCAGAGGGGATGGCAAGTATTATTTGCAAAAAAGGGTAGATGCAATCGGTTACGCTCTGTATAATGCCACGGCAATATTTATCCACCCTGGTCGAGATATTGCCCATGCTACGTATCGCTAAAGAAGCCCTGACGTTTGACGACGTCCTCCTCGTTCCCGCTCATTCTACCGTTCTGCCGAATACTGCCGATCTCAGCACTCAGCTGACGAAAACCATTCGTCTGAATATTCCTATGCTCTCCGCAGCCATGGATACCGTAACGGAAGCGCGTCTGGCTATTGCCCTGGCACAGGAAGGCGGCATCGGCTTTATTCACAAAAACATGTCCATCGAGCGCCAGGCGGAAGAAGTTCGTCGCGTGAAGAAACATGAGTCCGGCGTGGTCACTGACCCACAGACCGTTCTGCCGACTACCACCCTGCGTGAAGTGAAAGAGCTGACCGAGCGTAACGGTTTCGCCGGCTACCCGGTGGTTACCGAAGAAAACGAGCTGGTCGGCATCATCACCGGCCGCGACGTGCGTTTCGTCACCGATCTGAACCAGCCGGTCAGCGTCTACATGACGCCGAAAGAGCGTCTGGTCACCGTTCGTGAAGGCGAAAGCCGCGAAGTGGTCTTCGCTAAGATGCACGAAAAACGCGTTGAGAAAGCGCTGGTCGTGGATGAGAGCTTCCACCTGCGCGGCATGATCACCGTCAAAGACTTCCAGAAAGCAGAACGTAAACCGAACGCCTGTAAAGATGAGCAGGGCCGTCTGCGCGTAGGCGCGGCGGTCGGCGCCGGTGCCGGCAACGAAGAGCGCGTTGACGCGCTGGTAGCGGCAGGCGTTGACGTTCTGCTGATCGACTCCTCGCACGGTCACTCAGAAGGCGTTCTGCAGCGTATCCGTGAAACGCGCGCGAAATACCCTGACCTGCAGATCATCGGCGGCAACGTCGCCACTGGCGCAGGCGCGCGCGCGCTGGCGGAAGCTGGCTGCAGCGCAGTGAAAGTCGGTATCGGCCCGGGCTCCATCTGTACTACCCGTATCGTCACCGGCGTGGGTGTACCGCAGATCACCGCCGTTTCTGACGCAGTGGAAGCGCTGGAAGGCACCGGTATTCCGGTTATCGCTGACGGCGGTATCCGTTTCTCCGGCGATATCGCCAAAGCGATCGCCGCCGGTGCGGCGGCGGTGATGGTTGGCTCCATGCTGGCGGGTACCGAAGAGTCCCCGGGTGAAATCGAACTCTACCAGGGGCGCTCTTACAAATCCTACCGCGGGATGGGCTCCCTTGGCGCGATGTCCAAAGGCTCCTCTGACCGCTATTTCCAGAGCGATAACGCTGCTGACAAACTGGTGCCGGAAGGTATCGAAGGCCGCGTGGCCTATAAAGGTCGCCTGAAAGAGATCATTCACCAGCAGATGGGTGGTCTGCGTTCCTGTATGGGTCTGACCGGCTGTGGTACCATTGACCTGCTGCGTACCAAAGCTGAATTCGTACGCATCAGCGGTGCGGGCATTCAGGAAAGCCACGTTCACGACGTGACCATCACCAAAGAGTCCCCGAACTACCGTCTGGGCTCCTGATTTCTTCGCCCGACCTCGCGTCGGGCGATTTATTTACTCTGTTTCACTTGCCTCGGAATTAGCGTTAATGACGGAAAACATTCATAAACATCGCATCCTCATCCTCGACTTCGGGTCTCAGTATACTCAGCTGGTGGCGCGTCGCGTGCGTGAGCTGGGCGTCTACTGTGAGCTGTGGGCATGGGATGTCACGGAAGCACAGATCCGCGAATTTAATCCAAGCGGCATTATTCTTTCCGGCGGCCCGGAAAGCACCACCGAAGAGAACAGCCCGCGCGCGCCGCAGTATGTGTTCGAAGCCGGCGTGCCGGTATTTGGCGTCTGCTATGGCATGCAGACCATGGCGATGCAGCTGGGCGGCCATGTAGAAGGTTCTAACGAGCGTGAGTTTGGTTACGCGCAGGTTGAAGTGGTTAACGACAGCGCGCTGGTGCGCGGTATCGAAGATTCCCTGACCGCAGACGGCAAACCGCTGCTGGACGTATGGATGAGCCACGGCGACAAAGTCACCGCCATCCCAGCGGACTTCGTGACCGTCGCCAGCACCGACAACTGCCCGTTCGCCATTATGGCCAACGAAGAAAAACGCTTCTACGGCGTTCAGTTCCACCCGGAAGTGACCCACACCCGTCAGGGGATGCGTATGCTGGAGCGCTTCGTGCGCGACATCTGCCAGTGCGAAGCGCTGTGGACCCCGGCGAAAATCATCGACGACGCCGTGGAGCGTATCCGTCAGCAGGTTGGCGACGACAAAGTGATCCTCGGCCTCTCCGGCGGCGTGGACTCCTCCGTCACTGCAATGCTGCTGCACCGCGCTATCGGCAAAAACCTGACCTGCGTATTCGTGGACAACGGTCTGCTGCGCCTGAACGAAGCGCAGCAGGTGATGGAGATGTTCGGCGACCACTTTGGCCTGAACATTGTTCACGTTGAAGGCGAGCAGCGTTTCCTCGATGCGCTGGCGGGTGAAAGCGATCCGGAAGCGAAGCGTAAAATTATCGGTCGCGTTTTCGTGGAAGTGTTCGACGAAGAAGCGCTGAAGCTGGACGACGTCAAATGGCTGGCGCAGGGTACCATCTACCCTGACGTTATCGAATCTGCTGCTTCCGCCACCGGTAAAGCGCACGTCATCAAATCTCACCACAACGTGGGCGGCCTGCCGAAAGAGATGAAGATGGGCCTGGTTGAGCCGCTGCGTGAGCTGTTCAAAGACGAAGTGCGTAAGATCGGCCTGGAACTGGGCCTGCCGTACGACATGCTCTACCGTCACCCGTTCCCGGGCCCCGGCCTTGGCGTGCGCGTGCTGGGCGAAGTGAAGAAAGAGTACTGCGACCTGCTGCGTCGTGCGGACGCTATCTTCATCGAAGAGTTGCACAAAGCTGACCTGTACAACAAAGTCAGCCAGGCGTTTACCGTGTTCCTGCCAGTTCGTTCCGTCGGCGTGATGGGCGATGGCCGTAAATACGACTGGGTCGTTTCCCTGCGTGCGGTGGAAACCATCGACTTTATGACTGCGCACTGGGCGCACCTGCCGTATGATTTCCTCGGCCGCGTCTCTAACCGCATCATCAATGAAGTGAACGGTATCTCCCGCGTGGTGTATGACATCAGCGGCAAGCCGCCAGCAACGATTGAGTGGGAATGATTTCGCGTCTGGCAACAGCCTGCACGTAAAAGGACTAAAGTACCTCTAAGCCCGCGTAACTGCGGGCTTTTTTGTTTTTGTGTCTGGCACTTTCTGGCAGCTTTTAGCAACGGGAAGCACGGTTTTTTCAATGGAATTTTTGATGGTACTCTCTGATTTCGAATTCAGGTTTTAAAAAAGTACCATGTGATAAATTTCTGTTGAGTTATGGTATTTGTTTTTTATAACTCAATTAAAAACAGGTAGTTAAATAACTTTTCTGTTTTTTTTACAACATGGTATTTTTTGATAAAGGGAAACAATAAACCTGTTGGCTGACACCAGGCTGCGTCACCTTAAGCCGAAGGAGAAACTTTATAAAGTTAATGACCGTGATGGTCTGTATGTTGCGGTCACCCCGGCTGGAACGATCTTATTTCGTTATAACTATTCAATAAACGGAAGACAGGAGACCGTTACTTTTGGCCGCTATGGTGTGGATCTAGTCCAGGGGGATGCTCAATGGGGAGCTTTTTGCCCTGCGATGGGTCTTGGGTGATGAGTGGGACATGCTCGATACGTAAGTAAGGCATTGCTGCTTATCGAATGGGCAAAAGCTACGCTAGCGAGCAGCTATCTTGGAGGATGATTACGGGAAGAGCTGCATAAAGACATTGCAATGAACCGTTTTTGAACTTAATGTGTAAAGTGTAACGTTACACTTTACACAGAGGCGGCAACCATGACTGATGATTCCCTCCCCCTTCATCCCGGCTCCTATGTTAGGAAAAACGTCCTTGATCCTCGTGGGCTCACGGTTACTGAGGTGGCGAAGTTGATCGGCGTTAGCCGCCCGGGCCTATCGAATTTTCTCAATGGGAAGGTATCTGCAACGCCCGATATGGCAGCACGTCTTGAACGTGCTTTCGGGATTTCCGCCAAGGCCATTCTCGATTTGCAGACAGAATATGACGCGCAGGGTGATAAAACGGCAGGCGCAGCTCAAGAGGCGCGTACTTACGTGCCCCCTTTTTTAAATGTCCAGGCCAACGATCTCGTAAATTGGTTCACAACGACAATTCTTGCGCGCACTAAGCTGTCGGTGCTGCTGCGAACGCTCATTCACTCCACGGGACGTGATCTTCAGAAAGTAGATTTCCCCGGTAATGACGATGCCGAGCGTGCTGGCTGGGATGGCTTTATTGAGGCCAGTTCCGGCACACCTTGGATACCTTCTGGTGCCTCTGGGTGGGAGTTCGGTGTCACCGCGGACATCAAGGCCAAGGCAGACGGAGATTTTGCAAAAAGCGTCCGGGCTATCAAGAGCGCTGAAAGGGCAAATATTACGTTTGTCTTTGTCACTCCAAGGCGGTGGCCGGGTAAGACGGCCTGGGTCGCGGATATGAAGAGCAAAAAGCTTTGGAAAGACATTCGTGCATACGACGCCAGTGATCTTGAGCAGTGGATGGAGCAATCACTCGCGGCCCAGACCTGGTTTGCGAACCAGACGGATCGTCCTTCTAATGGTGTCAGAACCTTAGAGCGTTGCTGGAGCGATTGGGCAAACGTAGCGGCCCCCGCGCTTCATCCTTCTCTTTTTACTACGGCGAATGAGGCGTGGAACGGCAAGATCAAATCCTTCTTGGCGAAAGACGATGCAAACCCCTTAGTAATAGCGGCTGACTCCGTTGAAGAGGCGCTGGCGTTTTTAAATCAAGTCTTGGCCCCTCCCGAGTTTGAACAATATAGGGATCGGGTGTTGGTATTTGACAAGGCAGGAGTACTCCCGAAACTCGCCCAAGGCACTACCGATTTCATTGCAGTAGCCCATACGCGGGAAGTGGAGCGTGAGCTTGGGCCCTACAGCACATCGCTGCGAACCATTGTTGTTTATCCCCGCAATGCTACTAGCGTGGAGCCTCATGTGGTGTTGGAGCCGCTCGGGTTCGAGCCGTTCACTAACGCTCTGGAAGCGATGGGAAAATCGCGCGATGACATAGCGAAACTAACTAACGCCTCGGGGCGTTCGTTGACGGTTCTTCGACGTCAACTTTCGAATATTCCGGCAATCCACACACCTGCTTGGGCTGAAGATCCAAGAATCGCATCGGGGATTGTTCCGCTCGTTCTTGTCGGCGCATGGGACGCTCAGAACAAGGCGGATCAAACTATCCTGTCCCATCTGGCTGAGGCACCTTTTGAGGTGTTGGAAAAGCGCATACTCGATTTGTTGCGGCTCAACGATTCTCCAGTCTGGTCAATTGGTGGGTATCGGGGGGTAATTTCGAAAATCGACTCCCTCTTCGCAATTGCGGGCACGGTCTCCAAGGCTGATCTTGACCGCTTTCTTGACGTTGCGCGGACTGTACTGGGTGAAGATGATCCCGCCCTCGACTTGCCCGAGAAAGATCGTTGGGCGGCGGCCATTCATGGCAAAAGACGAGAGTTCTCGGGGGCTATGCGAGAAGGCGTTTCCGAGACTTTGGTTTTGCTGGCTGTGTACGGCAAGAATCTCTTCGGGAAGCACCTTGGCTTTGATGGGGAATTTGAAGCCGCGAAAATTGTGCGTGATCTTCTTGTGCCTGTAACGACTAGAAAGCTAGAGGCTAATGGGCGCGACCTTCCACTTTATGCAGAAGCTGCTCCCGCCGAGTTTCTTGATATCATCGAGCGTGATCTGCGAGCAGAAAAGTCCGAAGTCATGGGCCTGCTGAGGCCTACCGATACCGGGCTTTTTGGCTCATGTCCGCGCACTGGACTGCTTTGGGCTCTCGAAGGACTTGCTTGGAATCCGACCACCTTTCCGCGGGTAGTGAAGATTCTGGGCCAGCTTTCTGAGGTAGAGATTAACGATAACTGGGCAAATAAGCCTATCGAATCGCTTAGCTCCATTCTTTGTGCATGGATGCCGCAGACGGCGGCAAACCACGAGATGCGCCTGAAGGCGGTCAGCATGCTTTTGGATAAGCACCCGGCGGTCGGGTGGAGGGTTTGTCTCCAGCAGTTCGGTGATTATGGCAGTGGCGTCGGCGACTATAGCCATAAGCCGAAGTGGCGTCCTGACGGCTACGGGTTTGGGGAGCCTTTCAAAACATGGGGACCAATCCATGCATTCGTCAGAGAAATGGTGAAAGTCGCGCTAAGCAGGCCGTCCTACACTGTCGAGATGCTATGCGACCTTGTGTCAAGGCTGCATGCACTCGCGGCGGAGGATCAAGCGCGCGTATGGGAGATTATCGACGAGTGGCGCAACTCGGGCGCACTTGACGAGGAAGTTGCGAAGATCCGCGAGAAAATTCGTGTGACTGTTCTCTCTCGCCGGGGGCGTAAAAAGGTCAATGAGGAAGGCCAGGCGAGCCTGACGGAGAAAGCCAAGGCAGTCTATGCGGAGTTGCAGCCCAAGGACATTGTGAATAAGTATGAGTGGCTGTTTCGGCAGGGATGGGTTGAGGAGTCGGCAGACGAACTCGCAGGAGACGAGATGGACTTCAGAGCGCGTGAGCAACGCATAGAAAAGCTCCGCGTTGAAGCCCTGACAGACATTGTGCAAGAACGAGGTATTCCGGGCATTCTCGCACTCTCCGAAAAAGGAAATTCCCAACGCCAAATCGGCGCTCACCTGGTGTCCGGCATACTTACCGACGAGCAGATTGAAGATTTGATCTTGCAATGCCTGCGTCCGGCAGAAAATTATTCGGGTCGTGATGGCATTGTCGCCGGTGCGCTCTGGTCGTTGGACGAGGATAGGAGAAAGGCCATATATGCGGGCCTGCGGGATAAAGTGGTCGAAGAGGAAACGCTCCGTCTCTTGTTGCTTTCACCTTACCGGGCTTCTACGTGGGGGCTTGTAGATCAACTTTCGGCTGAAGCTCGGAGTCGTTACTGGGTTGAAGTAGTTCCACAATATATTTTTGACTCGCCTGAGGAAAACAATGAGAGCGTTCGCCGCCTGCTTGAAGTCGAACGTCCGAGGGCAGCCTTCGCATCAATGCATTTCAAGCTTGAAGAAATACACCCACCTCTCCTTGTGCAGACGCTATCTGCCATGGCGAAAAATAGTCAGGATAAAGCTGGGGAGTACCAGCTGCACGACTACGATGTGCGGCGCGCCTTCCATCTTCTCAATCACAACTCAGACCTCACTCTAGAGGAAAAAGCTGGACTGGAATTCGCATATTTAGAGGTTCTAGCTCGCTCTTTCCGAGGGAGAGACCAGCAGCAGATTCCAAACCTTGAGCGCTACATTGAGGAACATCCTGAACTATTCGTGCAGGCTGTAGTGTGGGCCTATAAGCGCAAGGATCGTGGCGAAGATCCCGCCGAGTTTCGCATTACAGAAGGTCGCGAGCATCTGGCAAAGCGCGGGTACCGCCTCCTTGAAGCCATTGAACGTATCCCTGGTCAAGATAAAGCAACTAAAGAGGAACAGCAGGAAAAGCTCGCAGAATGGGTTGCAACGGTAAGGCGGTCTTGTGCTGAACTTGACCGCGCGGAGATCGCGGACGTGTGCCTTGGAAAGCTATTCTCTAACGCACCGGCTGGCGAGGATGGCGCGTGGCCGAACGAAGCTGTTCGCGATGTGATGGAGGATCTGCGGTCTGAGGACATCAGCAGTGGCGCACATACGGGTTTATACAACGCGCGCGGCGTCCATTGGCGCGGGGAAGGCGGTGGTCAGGAGCGGGAGCTTGCAGACAAGTATCGCGCCTGGGCCGATACCTTGCAATTTACGCATCCCTTCGTGTCGTCATCATTGCTGATGTCGATGGTCAATACGTATGAGCGTGAAGCTGAACAACACGATACTGAAGCCGGTATCCGTCGTCGGTTAAGGCATTAAAGGGGAGAATATGGCTGTGGCTTACAACTTCATGGCATCATGATGTTGGTGATGTTCATATCCTTGATGTAAAAGAGAAATGTCACTCTATTGGTAATAGAGTGGGAATAATCCCCGGCGTTAGCTAAGTAAAACGAAACCCTCTGTTTTTACAGAGGGTTTTTTTATCGACTACATCGCCTGATTTCTGCTGAACGGTGTGCATTAATCGCGCATATATTGTCGCAGCTCGGCGGCCGACATATCCCACTGGTTGCCTTCAAAGGGGGGCATATAGCTGCCATCATCTTCGCCAATCTCTGCGGCAGTGAGCTGATTGAGTTTATCGTTCATTGTCATTAACAGATCCCGGTACTTCTCTGGTTCCCGGGCGAGGTTATGATTTTCTTCGGGGTCGTTAACCAGATCGAAGAGTTCAACATCATTATTCTCCAGCAGCTCGGCGAGGGTAGCAGGAATATGATGCTGCTTCAGCGAAAAGTAGCGGGCAAATTTATAGTGTCCATCATTGATCATACGGATCCCTGAACGATGGGAAAAATCAGGATGGAGCGATGCGATCGCTTTTTTAAATTGATCGTGCGGGAGTTTTTCTCCAGCCAGCTTTCTGAATTTTGCCGTGTATTGTGCATCCATATACAGGATCATGCCGTAACAATAAAGCGAACCCGGACGCAGCGCATTTAAGCCCGCTTGCTCAGGATGCGCCAGTAATGGGCTCATATCCCGACCTTTTCTGCCCTCCAGGACTTTCTCTCGCAGCGAGCGATCGCGTCCAGTCAGGCCAATCAGGGTCGGTACTAAATCCAGATGATTAGTTAAACTATTGCAGCGGATATTTCCCGGATACGCCGGATGGCGAATGATCATCGGCACATGGATCTGCTCTTTATACACCGAGGAACCTTTACCATGCATCTGATGAGAGCCTCCGAGTTCCCCATGGTCGGCGGTAAAGACGATAATCGTATTTTGCGTCAATTGAAGATTATCAAGTTCATTGAGAATCGCCTCAAGATGTTGGTCATTATCGCGAATACAGTTGAAATAATAATCCAGTAATTTGCGCCAGCGCCGGTCTTCATCCGGGAACTGTCCCTCCATCACCGCCCTGGCATTCTGGTACTCTTTATGGGCGGCAGGTCTGCCTGGCTCGTCCAGGGGTTGATGGCGATTCTCAGGCAGCGGATAGTCTGGCCAGCTTTGCTGATAGATTTGGTTGTGCGGGGGTTGGGTTGGCAGCAGGGTGTGGTTTTCTTTATCCATTGGGCCTTTCCACTGCACCTGCTCGCCATGCTCATCGGTGTCGATAAACATGACATCGTGGGGATTAACCAGGTTTACTGCCGCGAACCAGGGCTTATTTTCATCATTCAGCGGGCGGCCGGTGTTACGTAGCCAACTAATGGTCTGCCCCGTGGTGACTGAGTCAAAGAAATAGCCGCCCTTACTTTTACCAATCACATCGCCAATGCCGTGATAATCAGAGAAACCATACTTTTCCATAATTTCATGCAGTCGCGGCGTCGGGATCTCGCCCAGGTCCATTTCTTCTACCGATTTACCAGCGACTGGCTGATCGATCTCCCGGGTAAGATGCCATTTACCTTTATACGCCGTGTAGTAACCCAGTTCACGCATCATATGGCCCACGGTACGTAATTCAGGATCAAGATCGTAATTCATCCACGGGAAGCCAAGATTATCAAACATCCGGGTGTGCGGCATATGCAAGCCGGTGTACATGACAGAGCGCGATGGCGTACAAACGTTGGCCGTATTCTGATGATGGGTAAAGGTTATGCCGGTTTTCATCAAACGTTCCCGGCCTGGCACCGGAAAGGGATACCGATCGAAATAACGTTCCTGATCGCAGGTTATTAGCAAAATATTGTAGCCTTCGGGCAGTGTGTCAGGGATTTCGCCGGTGAAAGGAATATCCCATTCCGCTTTCAGGGCGGTATTATTTTGCGTGGCGTTTCCCGTTTCTGGTAACAGGCTCACGACAGCGGCAATCCCCAAACCTTTGAGGAGATCGCGGCGATTTCCATCTATTTTATTTGGCTCTTTCATCTTCAGACTCCGTTAATTGTAATATATTTTGCCGAATCTCCGGGATAAGACTCATAATGAGCGCGGGCGGCTGGCAATTTAATAAAAGCCTTCTCGTGACGTTCATATAGGGCGTGATATGGCGGAAAAAAGTTAAATAACCGCGACACAGAAAGTTCTGCACCTCGTCGTCATGCGTCAAAATACGATGTTTAGGGCAGCCTCCGTGACAGGCAAAGCGCCAGGTACAGCCCTGACAGCGGGCAGAGAGTTGGGCCTTTTGCTTCCCGAACTGTTGCTGAAATGGCGAGTTCGCCATCGCGGCCATGCCATCTTGCTTCAGATTACCCAGCTTATATTCCGCTGAGACAAAGTGATCGCAGCTGTACACATCGCCGTTTTGCTCCACCAGCAAACTCTGCCCACATAAAGGTTGCATCGTGCAGAGTGTGGCGGGCTGGCCGGCCCATACGCCGAGCAGATTGTCGAAATACTGAATAAATACCTTGCCGACATCATTTTCCAGCCAGTCGTCGAAAACACTGCACAAAAATTTGCCCCAGCCCTCAGGGGTAACTGACCAGGGAGCAGGGGAGGCAACGAGAGGAATAAACTGTAGATGATGGAGATGTAGCTCACGACTCAGACAGCGATAGAGACTTTTCCCCTGGCTTTCAGACTCGCGGCTGACCACCACCATGGCATTAACCGGAACGTCATGCCGCTGCAGGCAGCGTATGGCCTGCACAACTTTTTCCCAGGTGGGTTTTCCGCAGCGTGTCGTACGCCAGGTGTCGTGGAGTGACGTAGGGCCATCAATGGATAATCCGACCAGAAATCCATGACGACGCAAAAAGCGAGCCCATTTATCGTTCAGCAAGATGCCGTTTGTTTGCAGACTATTAGCGATAGTTTTAGTACCACGATAACGTTGCTGGAGGGAGACTACTTTTTCAAAAAAATCCAGCCCGCATAAAGTGGGTTCACCGCCCTGCCAGCAAAACTCCACGTTCTCCGCAGGGGTCGATAAAATGGTATTGTGAATGTACGCCTCCAGCGTCAGGTCATCCATCGTGGTATACCCTGGACGCGGAACCTCGTTTTCCAGATAGAAACAATACCGACAGGCCAGATTGCATCGATTGCCGCCGGGTTTTGCTACGGTATTAAAATTAGCGCTCATTCTTTGCTATGCTCGAACGTTTTCGATGAGAAAGAGAATAACGCTAATTGTGTTACCGGAGGTGTGGCTAATGTTACCGATGGCGACTGGCTTTATTTTTTGGATCATTATGCAAGCGAAAAATACAGACGGTATCGTTATTTTTCGAAGGAGACAGCATGCCCTGCTATTCCCTTAAATATTTAATCATTAATATGGTGAATGTATTTTCATTAAAAATTTATACTATGAAAAATGCCTGCCATATTGCTATAAGGGCAGGCGTAAATTACCAAGGGCGTAGTCATCCAGGCTTACTAATCAGCAAGCTTGTTTTCGGCTATCGGTTGGTCAACGGCGGCTGCCGGATATTCTACAATACGTTCACCCTGCGCTTTATCCGCCCCGCGCACCATCGCCAGTGCCATGCAGGTAACTATCAACGTCAACCCGGTGGACACCCACATTCCGCCGATAATGCCCAGCCGGTGGTTCAGCCATGCGTAGGCAAAGGGTGAAACAGCCGCCATCAGTTGCCCGGGGATCAGCAGGAGACCCGTGCGGCTGGCGTAGCTTTCTGCGCTAAACAGCGCCAGCGGTAGCGTCGCTTTGACAATCGTCACCAGCCCATTAATCGCGCCATAGCCCAGCACAAACCCGGCTGCGCATCCGGCATAGGCCGTGCTACTCAATCCAAGGAGAAAACAGAGCGGCATGGCGAGCGCAGTAAAACGCGTTAACGTGAGTGGCGTGACCCGGGGACCGGCCAGGACCTCCCCCAGCCGGGCGCCGGTCTGACCAAACCCCCACAGCATACCGACGGCAACCGGCAGGCCAAAGTGGCTGATAAACTCCGGCAGATGGGTGGAGGTGCCGTTAGAGATGAAGGTGATCAGCGCAATAAAGATTGCGTAACGCGCCCCGTTACGCCGGTTGCCTTCTGCTGTCGCTTGCGGGGCGGGTGTTTTCGCCGGTGAACTGAGCCGCTGGCGAGGCAGTTGATAACTCAGCCATGCGCTCAGTAGGCCAAACAGCGCATAAATCCGCAGGGCATTCTGCCAGGACATGATGGTTAATAACGCCTCGCCCAGCGGCCAGAAGAGGGCAGAGGCCAGACCGCCAGCGAGGGTGATATGAGAGATAGTTTTCCGTGCCTGCTGGCCGTAAAGGTTGACTACCGCGGCGAACAGGGCGTCATACAGCGACAGCCGCATGCCGATGCCGGTCAGCAGCCAGGCGCCGTACCAGCCGGCCAGCGATGGGTACCAGGCCATCATGGCGCAGCCGGCGGCTATCAGTATGGTACCGCTGGTGACCACCAGCCTTCCACCAAAGCGAGCCAGCAACCTGGCGACGAACGGGGAGACAGCGGCCATCATCAGCATCGCAAGCGTCAGGCCGAGATAGATCTGCGGAGAGGTCCATCCGGTGTCGGCGGCGATAGCCCCGGCAAAGGTGCCGGGTAGATAAAAAGAGACCCCCCAGTTGATCAGTTGCTGACCGCCCGCGGTGAAGGCAAGGCGTCGGGGAATTGCGGGCATTTCCATGATTTTTCATTCCGTTAAGACAGTTGTCCAGAGCATACCCGGCAGGCTATTGTTCTGGCAGAGCGGCCAACTTATACGCGGTATAAGAGAAACTTTGTATGACAACACTGAACCTGGGAAATCTGGCGACCTTCCGGCTGGTCGTGCAGCGCGGCAGCTTTTCTGCCGCCGCCGACGCGTTGGGTATCTCCCAACCTGCTGTTAGCCTGCAGGTGCGTCAGCTGGAGCAATTTTTACAGACCAGGCTACTGGAGCGAACCGGACGCGGGATCAAGGCGACGGCGGCGGGAATGGCATTGCTGGCCCACAGCGAGCAGATTGATCGGGCGGTGAATAGCGCGGTGCAGTCGGTCAGCGCATTTAGTCAGGAAGTTAATGGATCATTGACGCTGGGGACCGGCGCGACGGCCTGCATTCATCTTCTCCCGTCGCTGCTCCAGCGCTTACGGCATGAACATCCACTGCTGACGGTGGGGGTAACCACCGGCAACACGCTGGATATCGTCCGCGCAGTGGAAGAAAATCGGCTCGATCTCGGGCTGGTCACCTTGCCCGTCCAGGGGCGCAGTCTGGCGGTGACCGCGGTATTAGATGAAGAGTTCGTGGCCATCCATGCCAGCCGCGAGACGGAGATGCTGGCGGTTTATACTCCCGCCGAGCTGCAGGCACTGCCGCTCATTGCCTTCGAGGCCGGCAGCGGTACCCGGGATCTGATTGACCGCTGGTTCCGCTCTGCAGGAATGGCGGTTACGCCGGTAATGCAGTTGGGGAGCATCGAGGCGATCAAGCGCATGGTGCGGGCAGGGCTGGGCTACAGTATCGTGCCCCGCATGGCGGTGGAGCAGAAGGAGGATCGCTGTGGGTTAACGGTCCATTCGCTGGCACCGCCGCTCTACCGTCAGCTGGCAATCGTTATGCGTCAGGATAAAATTATCACCAAAGGAATGACGGAAATGCTGCGCCTGCTGCAGTCCGCGCACTGACAAAACGCTGGCGGCAACTCAGGCCCATCAGAGATGACGTAGCGAAAACAGGCTCTGTCAGCGGATGCTGGCGTACCGATATCATGCCTTACAGGTTACTCGCGCGGAGAGGGCTCAACGGTGAGCGTTGACTCCTGCGAGGCTTTTTTATCCTGATGATGGTACCAGGCACCGATGGAGGAGTAGACGAAACGTCCAAAGAAGAAGAGAAAGCTGATAAGCAGTACGATACGGGTCATGCGACGGTTAAATCGATGTCGTTTGCGCATACTGGGTGCCTGACTCACAAAAGGTTCCTTGAAGTATACCCGAAGATGGGCGATGGGGGTATTAAGGCACAGGAACGAGGTGGGGTCAATTGATGCAGATGTAAAAGTGCGGCAGTGAAAACATTAATTAATGTTATATAAGATAATCATCGTATTTACATGCTCACTTTATTAGCCGTGAAACGACGTAAAAATAAGTTTTATTAATGTTGGTGTCAATATTTGTTGATTTATATCAACTGACTCATTCTCTTGACCACTAAAATCAGCGGACATTACCGTATCGTTATTACTTTTACGGTCAGCATGGGGTGGTTGGATGCCTGCCTGAATATGCCTCGCGGGAGCAGAGGCTCTCTGTAGAGCACCTATGAATTTATTAAAATACTATCAACAATATCGTGACAAATGGTGGGCCTTACCGCTTATCCTGCCAACGCTGTTATTACCTCTCGCCAGATGGGCGAATACATTCACCATGCTAAATGGTCATATGGTATTCCTGTATTATCTTCCCCTGGCGCTGGTTCTCAGCCTGATGATGTTTTTTGGCTGGGCGGCAATCCCGGGCATTATTATTGGCCTGTTGTTAACCCTGGCGCACGGCATGGCGCCCGAGCAAGCGATAGGCGTGTTGTTCCATTTTCTGATTCCCTGCGTGCTCTGCTGGGGCGGGTACCGTATTTTTGTGCCGCAACGTCAGCAGATTTCGCACGGTAACGTCAAACTGATGCCGCATCGTCTGTTCTGGCAAATGTTGCTTCCCTCGGTCATTTTTCTGATTCTGTCCCAGATCGCCGAATATCTGGGCCTTCATCCGCGCACGACGGAGATGACCGGCATTACGCCGTTCAGTTTACGGTCGTTAATTACCTTTCAGGCGCTGATGGTGGGATGTCTGACGGGGGTACCGTTGTGTTATTTGCTGCTGCGGATCATTCGTAATCCTTTTCATGTTCGCGGCTTTATTTCGCAAATTCGGTTACAAATTGATCCAAAAATAAAAAAGCTGGAAATCTTTTGCTGGGTGGCGATATTAATATTGTTGCTCGGGTTATTATTGATGCCATTAAATAATACCAGCACGATATTTAGCACGAATTATACATTGTCATTGCTTATGCCTGTGATGCTCTGGGGAGCGATGCGTTTTGGCTATCGCTTTACCTCGCTGATCTGGACGCCAGTGCTGATTGCCGTGATTCATTTTCATTACCGTTATTTACCGATTTATCCAAGCTATAACACCCAACTGGCGATCACCTCATCAAGCTATCTGGTGTTCTCGTTTATTGTCGCCTATACGGCGATGTTGGCGACACAGCAGCGGTTGATTTATGCTCGCGTCCGGCAGATGGCTTTCCTCGACCCGGTGGTTCATATGCCGAATCTGCGGGCGCTGAGCCGGGCACTCAACAGTACGAGCTGGTCGACATTGTGTTTTCTGCGCATTCCTGAACTGGAGCTACTCGGGCGTCATTACGGGGTATTGTTGCGTATTCAGTATAAGCAAATGCTGGCAAACTACCTGAGCGCGTTGCTGCAGCCCGATGAGGCGGTTTACCACCTTGCCGGCCATGATTTAGTTTTTCGCCTCAACAGTGAGGGGCACCAGGCGCGTATTCACTTAATCGACCGCTCCCTGCGACAGTTTCGTTTTCACTGGGACGGGGTTCCCCTGCAGCCGCGGATTGGCATGAGCTATTGCAACGTTCGCTCACCGGTCAAACATCTGTATTTGCTGCTTGGCGAACTAAATACTATTGCCGACATGTCGCTGGCCAGCGGCCATCCGGAGAATATGCAGCGCCGCGGCGCCGGTCATGTTCAGCAGGATCTGAAAGACAAAGTGGTGATGATGAACCGCATCCTTAAGTCGCTGGAACAAGACCATTTTGTCCTGATGGCGCAGCCTATTCAGGGCATTCGTGGCGATCACTACCATGAAGTCTTGCTGCGAATGCAAGGAGAGTCAGGAGAACTGATCGGCCCAAACGCGTTCCTGCCGGTGGCGCACGAGTTTGGCCTCTCCTCTCGTGTGGATCAGTGGGTCATTGAGCATACGCTAGCCTTTATGGATACCCACCGGCGGGCACTGCCCGGCCTGCGGCTGGCCATCAATCTCTCTCCGGTCTCGCTGAGCCGCAGCCAGTTTCCCCGTGAGGTCGAAGATCTGCTGCAGACGTACAACATAGAGCCCTGGCAGATTATTTTCGAGCTGACCGAGAACTATGCGCTAAGTAATCCGGAACTGGTCTGCCAAACATTAGAGCATTTGCGGGCGCTGGGCTGCCGGGTGGCGATTGATGATTTTGGTACGGGTTATGCCAGCTATGCTCGCCTGAAAACCATGAACGTCGACATCCTTAAGATCGACGGCAGCTTTATTCGCAATTTGCTTGCCAGTAGTCTCGATTATCAGGTGGTGGACTCTATTTGTCGTCTGGCGCGTATGAAGAACATGCAGGTAGTGGCTGAATATGTCGAGTCGCCGGAGATACGCCAGGCGGTTATCGCGCTGGGGATCGATTATATGCAAGGTTATGATATCGGCGTACCGGTGCCACTGGCGCAACTGGCAGAGGGGATGACTGCCTGAAGTAATAAAAAGCCGGGCGCGATGGCCCGGCTCTGATGATGTCAGAGAGTCGGTCAGGCGTCTGGCTCTTCTTCTGCAATCTTCAGCAACCACTCCGGCACGCCTTCCCAGTACTGCTGCTCTTTTTCCAGATCCAGCAGCACCAGCGCATTCTGGCTAAACCAGTCATGCGGAAACGTCAGCGTCCAGTGGTGAGCTTCCGTTTGCAGCCGCAGGGTCGGCGGTGTCGTGGTGGCCTGACGCTGGTTATTCAGCAGCACGCCCAGACGCAGCAGCTGGATCAGCGGCAGAAACTGTTTTTTCCTGAACAGCGTAAAGCGCGGCAGGTCGTCGAGTTTTATCGCTTTGCGATGATAGCGCACCAGGGTGGCCATCAGCATCTGCTGCTCCTGATTGAAACCCGGCAGGTCGCTGTTCTGTAAAATATAGGCCGAGTGGCGATGCATGCCGCTGTGGTTGATATTCAGTCCCACCTCATGGAGCATCACCGCCCACTTCAGCAGCGCCGCGAGGTGCGGATTGGCCAGCTTGGGATTCTGCTCCTGCCACTGCTCAAGCATATGGGTGGTGGTTTCCAGCACCCGGCGCGCCTGTTCGCGATCGATGTTGTACTGATTCGCCAGGCTCTGTGCTGTGCGGCTGCGAATATCCTGATGGCGGAAGCGGCCTTCCATCTCGTACAACACACCTTCGCGCAGCGCCCCATCGGACAGACGAAGCTCTTTAATCGCCAGTGCGTCAAACACGCCGCACAGAATCGCCAGCCCGGGGGCAAAGACCGCTTTGCGATCTTCTGAGAGGCCGGGCAGACTGAGCGCGTCGAAGTTTTTATGCTTCAATAGCTCACTGACCAGCATTTCGAGGCGTTCCGGGGTAATAAACCCATCTTTCTCGCCCATCGCCACCAGCACTTCCTGCGCGGCTTTGATGGTGCCGGAGGCGCCCAACGCCACGGTCCAGCCCTGAATACGGAACTGCCAGGCCAGCGTCTCCAGCTTCTGCACCGCCGCCAGGCGAGCACGCTGGAAATTCTCTTTGTTAATGGTTCCGCCGGGGAAGTAGGCCTGCGAGAAGCTCACGCAGCCCATGCGGCGGCTTTCCACCAGCCGGGGCTCGAAATCTTCACCGATAACCAGCTCGGTTGAACCGCCGCCGATATCAATCACCAGTTTGCGTCCGCGCTCCGGCTGCGTATGCTCCACACCCATAAAAATCAGGCGCGCTTCTTCGTTACCGGAGATGATCTCGATCGGATAGGGGATCACTTTTTCCGCACGTTTGAGAAACTCCGCCGCGTTGGTCGCCTGACGCAGCGTATGCGTTCCGACGATGCAGACGCTGGAGGGGGAGAACCCCTGCAGACGTTCGGCAAACAGCGACAGGCAGTTCAGCCCGCGGGTCATGGCTTCTTCGCTCAACACCGAGTTTTCATCGAGGCCGTCGGCCAGATGTACGCGTTGTTTCAGGCGTCCAATGATCTGCATGGCGCCATCGACGACACGGGCGATCACCATATGAAAACTGTTCGAACCAAGGTCGACCGCAGCGAATTCCTGCGGCCGAGGGGTTTTTTCGTTTAGTGGCATAGGTTAGTCGGGTTGTTCGAGTGATTTGAGATAATCGTAAATCGCCATTTGTGCGCGTACTTTACGGCGATTGCCGCGCGGCACATAGCGATTACTCAGTTCTTTATCAAGATAGCGCGCTTTTACCGTATCGTTGAACAGGATATCAAAAATATCCAGCACCCGCTGCTTCAGACGTGGGTCAAGCAGGGGAGCGGCAACTTCAATACGATAATCAATATTTCGCGTCATCCAGTCGGCAGAGGAGAGCCAGACCTGTTTATCGCCACCGTTTTCAAAACAGTAGACCCGGTCGTGCTCGAGGAAACGGTCCACAATACTGATGACGCGGATATTTTCGCTGATACCTTCCAGGCCAGGGATCAGCGAGCACATGCCGCGGATCAGCAGATTAACCGGCACGCCGGAGCTGGAGGCAGCGTAGAGTCTGTCCACCAGACCTTTATCCACCAGATTGTTCAGCTTCAGCGTAATTCCGGACGGCTGCCCGTTCTGCGCATTGGCGATCTCGCGGTCAATCATCTCATACAGCAGACGGCGCGAGTTCTGCGGCGACACCAGCAGGTAATCGAAGCTGACCGGGCGGTAGGGGTTTTCAATAAAGTTAAACACCCGGCGGACTTCATTGGTAATGCGCGCATCGGCGGTTAACAGCGAATAGTCGGTGTAGATCCGCGCCGTCTTCTCGTTGAAGTTACCGGTACCGATGTGGGCGTAGCGCACCACCTCATCACCTTCTTTACGCGAGATAAGGAACAGCTTGGCGTGGATCTTCAGACCCGGCGCGGAGAAGATCACGTGGACGCCCGCTTCCGTCAGGCGTTTCGCCCAGTGAATGTTGGCCTCTTCGTCAAAACGCGCCTGCAGCTCCACCACCACGGTGACTTTTTTGCCGTTGTGAGCGGCGTGGATCATCGCGTCGATGATGCGCGAATCCTTGGCTACGCGGTAGATATTGATTTTGATCGCCAGTACGCTGGGATCGAACGAGGCCTGGCGCAGCAGCTCAAGCACGTGCTCAAAAGTGTGATAGGGATAGTAGAGCAGCACATCGCGTTCGCGGATGGCGTCAAAGCCGTTGCGGAATTTATCAAACCACAGATGACGCAGGCGCGGCATGGGTTTATTAACCAGATTGGCCTTACCGACGTTCGGGAAACCGATAAAGTCTTTAAAGTTGTGGTAACGGCCGCCCGGCAGCATCGAGTCGTAGTTGGAAATGGAGAGCTTATCGCGCAGCATTTCGACCATCGCATCCGGCATATCGCGCTGGTAGACAAAGCGAACCGGCTCGGCGGTCAGGCGCTGCTTGAGGCTGGAGGACATCAGCTCCATCAGGCTCGACTCCATCTCATGCACCAGATCGTACTCGGCGTCACGGGTCATTTTCATCGAGTAGGCGTTCAGCGCATCGTAATCGAAGAAGCCTTTAAAGATATCATCCAGGCAATAACGCAGGATGTTATCCAACAGGATCATTGGCTTACGGCGGCGAGGCGCCTCCGGCGGCAGGTTTACGAAGCGCGGCACTTTGTCTGACGGAATTTCCAGCAGGGCATAGTTGATGTTTTCCCCGCGGATAATCTCCACCGCCAGATAGGTGTAATCATCTTTCAGGAACTGCACGAGGTCCGTTTCGCGGTTAATCAGGATCGGCGAGATGTGCTGACGCAAATACTGTTTGAAGTAGTTGCGCAGCCAGGCCTGCTGATTGACAGACAGCTGGCGCTCGTTGATCAGGAAGATCTGGTTACGCGCCATCTCCAGCAGCAGTTCGTTGTACAGACTATCGAATTCCTGGTCGGCCTTGAGAACGCGGGCCTGAATTTTGCCTAACAGATGGCGAGAATGGGCGGTACTGCCTTGTTCTTCACTGATAATAATCCGCCGCTTAAGCTCAGCGAAGCGCACTTTGTAAAATTCATCAAGGTTGTTGGAGTAGATCCCCAGAAAGCGCATGCGCTCAATCAGCGGGTTACTCTTGTCCGCCGCTTCCTGCAGCACGCGCTCGTTAAAAGACAACCAGCTGAGTTCTTTTTCGATGTATAGCTTTTCCTGGCCCATTACCGCTCACACTCCGTTTTACTCACAGGACGTAGACTATTATGACGAATTTTTCTGCATAGCGATTTACTGTGTCACAACAATATGACAGTAAGAAGAAATATTTCCGTGAGATGATTGATTAATAAACAATTTTAATTAAAAAAAAGCCCCGCGACAGGAAAAGGCGGGGCTGTTGTTCATTCTTCAGCGGCATAGCCCTGGGGGGGAAGCTGTCGTTCATCCAGCCAGGCGTGGTTGCCTGCCATGCGCAGACGTCCCTCGACAAACCAGCTTATCACCAGCGGATAAATAGCATGTTCCTGGGTCTGAACCCGCGCCGTCACCTCATCTTCGCTGTCGCCAGCGAAGACCGGCACTTTGGCCTGCAGAATAACTGGACCGCCGTCGAGCTCATCGGTGACGAAATGCACCGAGGTGCCGTGCTCCTCATCACCGTTTTCCAGCACCTGACGATGAGTATGCAGGCCAGGATACTTCGGCAGTAATGAGGGATGGATGTTCAGCAGACGTCCCTGATAGTGGCTGACGAACGCCGGGCTCAGGATACGCATATAACCCGCCAGCACCACCAGATCCGGGGCGTAGGCGTCGATTTCATGCATCAGCTGACGATCGAAGGATTCCCGGTCGGCAAACTGACTTTGCGCCAGCGCGTGGGCCGGGATGCCGGCCGCGCGCGCGCGCTCAAGGCCAAACGCATCGGCCTTGTTACTGAATACCGCACGCAGGGTGCCGTTTATCTGTTTCCGGCTGCAGGCGTCGATGATCGCCTGTAGATTGCTACCGCTACCGGAAATCAGCACCACGATGTTTTTCATGCAATGACCACACGCTGTTCGGAATCGGAGGCTTTGATATACCCGATTTTCCACGCGTTTTCACCTTTCTCGTTCAGCAGGGCAATGGCCTTGTCCGCTTCCGCTGCCGGCAGGGCGATTACCATCCCCACGCCGCAGTTAAAGGTACGATACATTTCATGCTGGCTGACGTTACCGGCGGTTTGCAGCCAGTTGAAGACCGACGGCCACTGCCAGGAAGATTCATCAATGATCGCCTGGGTGTTGTCCGGTAAGACGCGCGGGATGTTTTCCCAGAAGCCGCCGCCGGTCAGGTGAGCGATAGCGTGGACGTCAACGCTGGCGATCAGGTCGAGCACCGATTTTACATAGATGCGGGTCGGCGCCAGCAGATGGTCGGCCAGCGGTTTGCCGTCAAGGTCGGTGGTCTGCGGGTCAACGCCGCTAACCTCAATGATCTTACGCACCAGTGAATAGCCGTTAGAGTGCGGGCCGCTGGACGCCAGCGCCACCAGCACGTCGCCGTCGGCCACTTTGCTGCCGTCGATGATTTCTGATTTTTCCACCACCCCGACGCAGAAACCCGCTACGTCGTAATCTTCACCGTGATACATCCCCGGCATCTCAGCGGTTTCACCCCCGACCAGCGCGCAACCGGACTGCAGGCAGCCTTCGGCGATGCCGTTAATGACGCTGGCTGCGGTATCGACGTCCAGCTTACCGGTGGCGTAATAATCCAGGAAAAACAGCGGCTCAGCGCCCTGAACCACCAGGTCGTTCACGCACATGGCGACCAGGTCGATGCCGATGGTGTCGTGACGCTTCAGATCCATTGCCAGACGCAGCTTGGTACCGACGCCGTCGGTGCCGGAGACCAGTACCGGCTCGCGGTATTTCTGCGGCAGTGCGCACAGCGCGCCGAATCCGCCCAGTCCACCCATCACTTCCGGGCGACGGGTTTTCTTCACCACGCCCTTAATACGGTCGACGAGAGCGTTGCCTGCATCAATATCCACGCCGGCATCTTTATAGCTGAGAGAGGTTTTATCGGTCACTGCGAAGTCTCCACGCGTTTGCGGTAAGCAAGAAAAATCGGCGCAATTCTAACAGGGAAAGCAAACGTTTGCGAGCCTGCTTTACAGTCGGCGTAAAACAGCCGGGAGATGGTCAAATTTGATACTGCTCACGAAAATGAAACCGGGTACAGCCTTGTGCTTGCCTCCGCGTTGAGGAATCCTCATCATATCAATGAAACCGGTTTCTTTCTTTGATTTGCCGCGCGTTAGGTCGGTTATTTATGCATGCCGGGGGAGGGATGAATGGATATTGCGGCATTTGATATTGGTGGCACCGCGTTAAAAATGGGCGTGATGACCCGCGACGGCAGGTTGCTGGAAACGGCGAAACAGTCAATCAATGACAGCGATGGCGATCATATCTTACAGGCAATGCTGTCGTGGCTGGCGGCCCACCCGTCGTGTGAAGGGGTAGCCATCAGCGCGCCGGGCTATGTCGATCCGCACAGCGGCTTTATTACCATGGGCGGTGCTATTCGTCGATTTGATAATTTCGCCATGAAAGCATGGCTGGAAGCCCGGACCGGACTGCCGGTCTCAGTTGAAAACGATGCCAACTGTGTGCTGCTGGCCGAGCGCTGGCAGGGCAAAGCGGCGGAAATGGCCAATTTTCTGGTGCTCACCATTGGCACCGGCATTGGTGGCGCGATTTATTGCCACCACCAGCTAGTGCATGGGGCGCGTTTTCGTGCCGGTGAATTCGGCTACATGCTAACCGACCGTCCCGGCGGACGCGATCCTCGTCGCTATTCGATGAATGAGAACTGCACTCTCAGAGTGCTGCGCCATCGCTATGCGCAACATATCGGCGCGCCGCTGGAGAGCGTGACAGGCGAAATGATTTTTGACCGCTATGACGCCGGCGACCCGGTTTGCCAGCGTCTGGTCGCCGAGTTCTTCAATGGCCTGGGCCACGGCCTATATAACCTCGTCAATATCTTCGATCCGCAGACCATTTTTATCGGCGGCGGCATTGTGGAACGTCCCGGATTTCTGGCGCTGCTGCGCCAGCATCTGGCCTGGTTCGGCATTGCCGACTATCTCGATACCGTCAGTCACGGCAACGATGCCGGCCTGATTGGCGCGGTTTACCATTTCAATCAGCAGTATCGTTCGCCTGGCGACGATCGACATTAGGGAGAGACTATGTCCGGATTTAAAGCAGGGTTTCTGTGGGGCGGCGCGGTCGCAGCGCATCAGTTAGAGGGCGGCTGGCAGGAGGGCGGTAAGGGGATCAGCGTGGCGGATGTGATGACCGCCGGCGCCCACGGCGTGCCGCGTGAAATTACCGACGGCGTGGTGGCGGGGAAAAACTACCCGAACCATGAGGCGATCGATTTTTATCATCGTTATCCGCAGGACCTGGCGCTGTTTGCCGAGATGGGCTTCAAATGTTTTCGCACCTCGATTGCCTGGACGCGTATTTTCCCACAAGGCGATGAGCTGGAGCCGAACGAGGCTGGCCTGCAGTTTTACGATGATCTGTTCGACGAATGCCTGAAACTCGGCATTGAGCCAGTGATTACGCTGTCGCATTTTGAAATGCCTTATCACCTGGTCACCAAGTACGGCGGCTGGCGTAACCGCAAGCTAATCGACTTTTTCGTGCGCTTTGCCAGGGTCGTCTTCAGCCGCTATCAACATAAAGTGAAGTACTGGATGACCTTTAACGAGATCAACAACCAGGCCAACTTCCATGAGGACTTTGCCCCCTTCACCAACTCTGGGCTGAAATATTTGCCAGGTGAAGACAGGGAGCCGGTAATGTACCAGGCCGCGCACTATGAGCTGGTGGCCAGCGCCCTGGCGGTAAAAGCGGCGCGCGAGATCAACCCGGCGCTGCAGATTGGCTGCATGATCGCTATGTGTCCGATCTACCCGCTGACCTGCGCGCCGGACGATATGATGATGGCGATGAACGCCATGCACCGTCGTTACTGGTTCACCGACGTCCACGTGCGCGGTCGCTACCCGCAGCATTTGCTCAACTATTTTGCCCGCCGCGGCTTTACCCTCGATATCACCGAAGCCGATCGCCAGGCGCTAACCGAGGGCTGTGTCGACTACATTGGTTTTAGCTACTATATGTCGTTTGCCACCAAAGCCACTGCAGATAACCCCTTGCTCGATTATGATGAAACCACCAGCCTGGTCTCCAACCCGTACGTCAAAAAGTCGGACTGGGGCTGGCAGATTGACCCGGTCGGCCTGCGCTATTCGCTGAACTGGTTCTGGGATCACTACCAGCTGCCGCTGTTTATTGTCGAAAACGGTTTTGGCGCAATTGATGTCCGCGAAGCGGACGGCAGCGTCAATGACCAGTATCGCATCGATTATCTTTCTGCCCATATCGCGGAGATGAAAAAGGCGGTGGTCGAGGATGGCGTCGACCTGATGGGCTACACTCCGTGGGGCTGCATCGATCTGGTTTCCGCCGGCACGGGGGAAATGAAAAAACGCTACGGCTTCATTTATGTCGATAAAGATAATGAAGGGAATGGCACGCTGGCCCGTAGCCGGAAAAAGTCGTTTGCCTGGTATCAGCAGGTGATTGCCAGCAACGGGGAGAACCTGTCGTAGTCGGGTGGCGCTAACGCTTAACCGACCTACAATACACGTAGGCCCGCGTAAGCGTATGGACTGCACCCGCAGCTAAGCCGGAGCCTCGCCTCCGGTTTTTTTGTCTCTAAATCACTTTGCTTGATATACGTCAAGCAAGATGGGTATGGCCTAATCCGAAAAAAGCGGTATAATCCCGCGATTTTTTTTGTGGCTGCCCCTCAGAGGAGAAAGAGAATGAAGATTGTGGAAGTCAAACACCCACTCGTCAAACACAAGCTGGGCCTGATGCGCGAGCATGACATCAGCACCAAACGCTTCCGTGAACTCGCCTCAGAAGTGGGCAGCTTACTGACTTATGAAGCCACCGCCGATCTGGAGACTGAGAAAGTCACTATTGAAGGCTGGAACGGTCCGGTGGAAGTCGAGCAGATCAAGGGCAAGAAAATTACCGTTGTGCCAATCCTGCGCGCCGGCCTCGGCATGATGGAAGGGGTGCTGGAGCACGTGCCGAGCGCACGTATTAGCGTGGTCGGTATCTATCGCAACGAAGAAACCCTCGAGCCGGTGCCTTACTTCCAGAAGCTGGTGTCCAACATCGATGAGCGTATGGCGCTGGTCGTTGACCCGATGCTGGCCACCGGTGGATCGATGATCGCCACAATCGATCTGCTGAAAAACGCTGGCTGCACCAGCATCAAGGTGCTGGTGCTGGTGGCGGCGCCGGAAGGGATTGCCGCGCTGGAGAAAGCGCACCCGGACGTTGAGCTGTACACCGCCTCTGTCGATAAGGGGCTGAATGAGCATGGATACATCATTCCCGGTCTCGGCGATGCCGGCGACAAGATTTTTGGAACGAAATAATCGAATAACGATAAATAAGCCGACTTTGAGAGTCGGCTTTTTTTTGAATAAAACACACATAACTAACCATCTCAGAGGAAAACATTATGACGCGCCGTGCTATCGGGGTGAGTGAAAGACCGCCGCTTTTACAGACTATCCCGCTTAGTTTGCAGCACCTGTTCGCCATGTTTGGCGCAACGGTCCTGGTGCCTATTCTGTTCCACATTAACCCGGCCACCGTCCTGCTGTTCAACGGCATCGGTACGCTGTTGTACCTCTTTATCTGTAAAGGCAAAATTCCCGCGTATCTCGGATCGAGTTTCGCCTTTATCTCCCCGGTGCTGCTGCTGTTGCCGCTGGGCTACGAAGTGGCGCTGGGCGGTTTTATTATGTGCGGCGTGCTGTTCTGCATCGTCTCCTTTATTGTCAAAAAAGCCGGTACCGGCTGGCTGGACGTGATGTTCCCGCCGGCGGCGATGGGCGCCATCGTGGCGGTTATCGGCCTCGAACTGGCGGGTGTGGCGGCTAATATGGCCGGGCTGCTGCCGGCCGACGGCCAGTCACCGGACAGTAAAACCATTATTATCTCGATGGTGACCCTGGCGGTGACGGTGTTCGGCTCCGTGCTGTTCCGCGGCTTCCTGGCAATTATCCCGATCCTGATCGGCGTGCTGGTGGGCTATGCGCTGTCGTTTGTGATGGGCGTGGTCGATACCACCCCGATCGCCGAGGCGCACTGGTTCGCGCTGCCGACTTTCTACACCCCGCGCTTTGAGTGGTTTGCTATCTTCACCATTCTGCCTGCCGCGCTGGTGGTAATTGCTGAGCACGTGGGGCACCTGGTGGTGACCGCCAATATCGTTAAGCGCGATCTGATCCGCGACCCGGGCCTGCATCGTTCGATGTTTGCCAACGGCCTGTCGACGATCGTTTCCGGCTTCTTCGGTTCGACGCCCAACACCACCTACGGGGAAAATATCGGCGTGATGGCGATTACCCGGGTCTACAGCTCCTGGGTTATCGGCGGCGCGGCGATCATTGCGATTCTGCTCTCCTGCGTCGGCAAACTGGCGGCGGCTATCCAGATCATCCCGGTGCCGGTGATGGGCGGCGTGTCTCTGCTGCTGTACGGGGTGATCGGCGCCTCGGGGATCCGCGTACTGATTGAATCGAAAGTGGATTACAGTAAAGCGCAGAATCTGATCCTCACCTCCGTGATCCTGATCATCGGTGTTAGCGGCGCTAAAGTGCACATTGGCGCAGCCGAGCTGAAAGGGATGGCGCTGGCGACCATCGTGGGCATCGCGCTCAGCCTGATTTTCAAGCTTATCAGTGTCCTGCGTCCGGAAGAGGTGGTCCTCGACGCGGCGGATAGCGAAGAGGTTAAATAACGATCTCCTGACCGGGCGGCGATCCCGCCCGGTTCTCTCCGGACCTAAATCTGTGGTAAACTCTTCGCGTTTTTCTGTAAGCCTATGTTGAGGTCCATCTGAACGCACCGGCACAGCTCTCTTTGCCACTGTATCTTCCTGACGACGAAACCTTCGCGAGTTTCTGGCCGGGTGATAATCCTTCCCTACTTGCTGCCCTCCAGAACGTACTACGCCAGGAACACAGTGGGTACATTTATATCTGGTCACGTGAAGGGGCAGGTCGCAGCCACCTGTTACACGCCGCCTGCGCGGAACTTTCCCAGCGCGGGGATGCGGTGGGCTACGTGCCGCTGGATAAACGGACGTGGTTTGTGCCGGAGGTGCTGGAGGGGATGGAACAGCTGGCGCTGGTCTGCATTGATAATATCGAGTGCGTCGCCGGCGATGAGCCATGGGAGATGGCTATCTTTAATCTCTACAACCGGATCCTGGAATCAGGCAAAACCCGGCTGCTGATCACCGGCGATCGACCGCCGCGACAGTTGAATCTTGGCCTGCCGGATCTCGCCTCACGACTGGACTGGGGGCAAATCTACAAGCTGCAGCCGCTGTCCGATGAAGACAAACTGCAGGCGCTGCAGCTGCGCGCCAGACTTCGCGGCTTCGAAATGCCGGAAGACGTGTGCCGCTTCTTGCTAAAGCGACTGGATCGCGAGATGCGCTCGCTGTTTATGACCCTCGACCAGCTGGATCATGCGTCAATTACCGCTCAGCGCAAGCTGACCATCCCCTTCGTGAAAGAGATCCTTAAGCTCTAGTCTGCCTGGGGGGCTAGCTCCTGCTCCGTCAACCCGGTTAACCGGGCGACCAGGTCGTGCGGAAGGCCGCTGTGCAGCATGGCGACAGCGATACGCTGCGCCTCTTCTTTTCGGCCTTCCTGACGACCTTCCTGACGGCCTTGCGCCAGGCCCCGCTCCAGCCCTTGTTGTTCCAGATATTCCGCAATCGTCATCAACGTCTCCTTGTGCTGCGGCGTACGTAACGCCAGTTCGCGAATGAACTTGATTGGCTCGCGCGTATTGCCTGCCTGTACCAGATAGTGCATCAGGGCTTGTACCTGCGATTGCGTCGCCAGTCCAGTCAATAATAATTCGCTGAGTTTGTCGAGGAGCTGCGCCAGATCGCGTTGTCGAATATGTTTTTGCAGTAACTCCAGCGTCGCCATGCGCTGGTGGGTGGCAATATCGTCATCCGGAATAACGGTAATGTCCGCCAGCGGAAATGCGTCGTGATAAAGGCGGCTGGCCAGTTCCGGGGCGGCGAATTCATCGAGCCAGCGAAGAGAGAATGGATAAGGGCTTACCAGGCCATGGTAGAAGAGGACAGGGATCACCAGCGGCAGGCGATCGTGGCCGGCATCGAGATGGCGCTGCATGGCGGCAATGGCGTAGCGCATCAGACGAAAGGCCATATGCCGGTCGGGCGTGCTCTGGTGTTCGATCAGCGCATAAATATAGCCATCTCCCGCCGTGGTTTTCAGGGAATACAAAATGTCGGCATAAAAAGGACGCAGATCGTCTTCGACAAAATGCCCGGACTCGAGATGCAGCGTACGCAGATCGCACACCTCAAGCAGCGTCTTGGGCAGATACAGTTGCAGGAAATCGCGGGCGGTATCGGGATGGGAGAGATAGGTTTTAAATACAGCGTCATGGGGCGTGGGGGTCGGTTTTTTCATGTTCATCCGTCCAGTGGATTGAGCGATGGATAAACAGTAGCACTGCCCGGCAGGCAGGGGGGAACGGCGTAAAAGATCTGGAATCGGCCACGTAAAAAAGCGCCGCGAAAGCGCGGCGCAGGTGGGTTAGCTTACGATCTCAAGGACCTGCTCCGGCGGCCGGCCAATGCGCGCCTGGCCGCGGCTGACGACGATCGGGCGTTCGATGAGCTTAGGGTTATCGACCATCGCCTGAATCAGCGCCGCGTCGCTGAGCGCCTGGTCGGCCAGATTGAGCGATTTGTACAGCTCCTCCTTCTGGCGCATGAGCTCGCGGGGGCTCTCCATACCCAACAGCTGCAGCAGCTGGCGCAGCGTATCGGCATCAGGCGGTGTGTCGAGATAGAGCACCACCTCGGGATCGATGCCGTGACTCTGCAGCAGGCTCAGCGTTTCGCGACTCTTGGAGCAGCGTGGGTTATGGTAAATTTTTACCGCGTCGGTCATGAGGTCTCCTTACATTTTTTGATAGGGACGGAAGCGAGCCTGCAGATCGCGTAGCTGATCGATACGGGCATCGTAACGTGCCTGCTGCAGGCTACCGAGTTTCACCTGCGAACTGGCGCTGCTGAGCAGGGAAATCGCCTGCCCCAGCTGGCCGACCAGCGCCATGCTTTCTGCCCGCGCCGCCAGCTCCTGGTCACGATTGCCCAGCGCGCCTTCCGCCTGAGCCAGCAGATCCCAGCCGTTGCCATCCTCTTTATAGGTAAAGGTATACCGATTCAGAATGGTCGCCGCTTCCCCGGGTTGTCCGCCCTGCAGCAGGGCATTGGCCAGGTTCAGCTGCAGCACCGGATTAGTACGTAGCTCGCGCGCGTTTTTAAGGCGATTGATGGCGTCGCTGGTTTTCTTCTGTCCGAGGTCGATATCGGTGGCCAGATCGAGATACCAGGCATTTTGCGGGTCGGCGCTGAGCAGCGGCTGCAGCGTTTTGCGTGCCTGGTCAAAGTTATTGCTTTCCATCGCCAGCAGGGCGCGGCCATACTGGGCGGCATGCTGCTGACGGATATTGCCCTTATCCCAGGCGCTCAGCAGATCGGTGCCCAGCTTGTTGTCGCCGTTGGTGTACATCCCGAGGGTGCGCGCCTTCGCCAGATAGAAGTCTGCCGAGGACTGCACCACCACCGGGCGCATCTGGTTGGCGCGGTTACGGGCATCGGCCAGCCGGCTTTCCGGCAGGGGGTGGGTGAGCAGCATTTCCGGTGGCCGCGTCGAGTAGCGCGACTCATCAAGCAGTTTACCCATAAACATCGGCATGGCCTGCGGGTCGAATCCCGAGCGTTGCAGAACCTGAATACCAATCCGGTCGGCTTCTTCTTCATTTTGTCGGGTGAAGCTGATCATGCCCTGCTGGGTGCCGGCCAGCGTGCCGGTCAGGGCCGCCATCCCGGCCTGCGGGCTGGCCATCGCCAGCAGAATTGAACCCAGCGCGCCGACCCAGGTCAGCGGCGCATTGCGCTTTTGATCTTCCATTGCGCGAGCGAGATGCCGCTGCGTCACGTGGGAAATTTCGTGCGCCATGACGGAAGCCAGTTCGCTCTCGTTATCGGAGTAGCGGAATAGGGCTGAGTGGAGGACCACGTTGCCGCCGAAGAAGGCGAAGGCGTTGATCTGGTCGTTATTAATCAAATAGAAGTGGAACGGGGTGCGTACCGAATTGGCGTGCGCCACCAGACGCATACCCAACCCGTTGATATATTGCACCAGCAGAGGGTCGTTGATCAGCGGCGCGCTGCCGCGCAGCTGGCGGACGTAGTAGTCTCCCATCTGCATTTCCTGACCAATTGACAGCGTGCTTCCTGCGGAGGTCCCCATGTCCGGCAGGGTATCTGCGGAGTCAGCAAAAGCAGGGCCTATTGAACCCAGCGTCAGCGACGCGATCACGGTCGCCACCAGCGTTTTCTTCAACTGCCTGAACATAACCTCTGTCCTGTAATGTAGGTGTGCCAGTTTGACCGATTGTGCGGCGTAATGTTCCCTGGCCGCATCCCAGCGAGTTTAGCTGGCGTTGGGCGCATTGAAAATATGTTCTTAATGGCGGAGGAAGGTTTGTCTGTGGCGCATCAAAAAGCGAAGTCTTTTTTGTGACATTTCGATACAATTCCCCGGATTGTCGCCGCGTTGCCCTTCAGGGAAGGTTTTATGCTTGAGATGTTAATGCAGTGGTACCGCCGTCGCTTCAGCGACCCTGAGGCGATAGCGCTGCTGGTTATTTTGCTTGCCGGTTTCGGCATCATGTTCTTTTTCAGCGGCCTGCTGGCCCCTCTACTGGTGGCTATCGTTCTGGCCTATCTGCTGGAGTGGCCGACGGTTCGTCTGGAACGAATAGGCCTGTCGCGCACCTGGGCGACCTCGCTGGTGCTGATCCTCTTTGTGGGCATCCTGCTGTTGCTGGCCTTTGTGGTGCTGCCGGTAGCCTGGCAGCAAGGGATCTACCTCATCCGCGATATGCCGGGCATGCTCAATAAGCTCTCTGATTTTGCCGCCACGCTGCCGCGGCGCTATCCGGCGTTAATGGATGCCGGCATTATCGATGCGATGGCGGAAAATATGCGCACCCGGATGCTGACGGTGGGTGACTCGGTAGTGAAATACTCTCTGGCCTCGCTGGTGGGGCTGCTCACCCTGGCGGTCTATCTGGTGCTGGTGCCGCTGATGGTTTTCTTCCTGCTGAAGGATAAAGAGCAGATGCTCAACGCGGTCCGTCGCGTGTTGCCGCGCAATCGCGGGCTCGCCGGGCAGGTATGGAAGGAGATGAACCAGCAGATCACCAATTACATTCGCGGTAAGGTGCTGGAGATGATTGTCGTCAGCGTCGCCACCTGGATAGGCTTTATTCTGTTTGGCCTCAACTACTCGCTGCTGTTGGCGGTGCTGGTGGGCTTCTCAGTGCTGATCCCCTATATCGGCGCGTTTGTGGTGACCATTCCGGTGGTGGGGGTGGCACTGTTTCAGTTTGGTGCTGGCACCGAGTTCTGGAGCCTGTTCGCGGTCTATCTGATTATCCAGGGGCTGGATGGTAACCTGCTGGTCCCGGTACTGTTTTCGGAAGCGGTGAATCTGCACCCGCTGGTGATTATCCTGTCGGTGGTGATCTTTGGCGGGCTGTGGGGATTCTGGGGCGTCTTCTTTGCTATTCCGCTGGCCACGTTGATTAAAGCGGTGGTGCATGCCTGGCCGGATGGTCTGGTGGTCGACGACGACTGACGTGTTCAGGACCAAAAAAGACGCCGGGCGAGGGCTTCCTCTCCCGGCGTCTTGCGTTGTATCAGGCGTTTTCTTTCAGCCAGTTCAGCACTACGTCGTGGTGATTGCTGGTTTTAAAGTCATCAAACACGTGTTCGATTTTGCCATCGGCGTCAACGAGGAAACTAATCCGGTGAATACCGTTGTAGGTTTTCCCCATAAAGGTTTTTTCGCCCCAGACGCCAAACTGCTCGCAAACCTGATGATCTTCATCAGACAGCAGCGTGAAATTCAGCAGCTCTTTTTCGGCGAAACGGGAGAGCTTTTCCGGTTTATCAGTGCTGATGCCCAACACTTCGACACCGGCTTTTTTCAATTCGTCCATATTATCGCGCAAGCCGCACGCCTGGACGGTGCAACCCGGGGTCATCGCTTTCGGGTAAAAATAAACCAGGACACGCTGTCCCTGGAAGTCGGTTAAATTTACTTCCTCGCCGTCCTGGTCCGGTAAGCTAAATTTCGGTGCGATATCACCGGCTTTCAGTGGGGTCATGGGTTAAACTCCATCCTGTTCATCATGCTGTGAATAATTAACGATGTTAATACTGCCTTGTGCGTTCAGTTCTGTACATAGGGCTTTGAACGCTTGTTCGATATTTGCTGCATTTTGCGTCGCAGGACTATGGGCGGTTATCTGGATAAAAAGCTGTGCACCATCGCCGTCTCCCGGCTGTGTGCGGGACACCAGTTCCGCGATATTCATATTCCATGTATCGCACAGGGCAGTGAAGCGCTCGATGATATGCGGTGAGTCCGGCACCTCAACCTGGACCCAAACAGTGTTTGGCATGGCCTGCGGCGGGCGCGCGGTGGTGCGCTTCATCACGATCAACAGCTCCAGCTCCGCGCCTTTCAGCGGCAGGGTTGATTCGATCAGGTTAATCGCATTCCACGACCCGGAAAGCAGCATAATAAACGTAAACTCATCACCGAGCATGGCCAGCCGGCTGTCTTCGATATTACAACCGCAGCTGCTGACGTGGCGAGTGATCGTGTTCACGATGCCGGGACGGTCAGCCCCCAGGGCGGTAATAACCAGATAGTGTTGTAATGAGGCTGTCAAACCTGTTCTTCCTTTAAAAAGGTGAGGTAACATTAGGAAAGCATAAAAAAAACCGCCATACAACATCCCTGATGGCGTCGGGTCTCTTGCTTTTATTACAGCTCCAAACGTAACATTGAGAATCTTGTCGCACTTCTGCTCTGAGGATGGCCCATGTTCACGGGAAGTATTGTAGCGCTTGTCACGCCGATGGATGAAAACGGTAATGTCTGCCGGACAAGCCTGAAAAAACTGATTGATTACCATGTCGCCAACGGAACCTCGGCGATCGTTTCGGTAGGGACTACCGGTGAATCCGCAACGCTGAGCCATGAAGAGCATGGCGACGTGGTGATGATGACTCTGGAACTGGCAGACGGGCGTATCCCGGTTATTGCCGGAACGGGAGCCAATGCAACCGCAGAGGCGATTAGCCTGACCAAACGTTTTAACGACAGCGGTGTTGTCGGCTGCCTGACGGTCACTCCTTATTATAACCGCCCGACCCAGGAAGGCCTGTTCCAGCACTTTAAAGCTATCTCCGAACATACTGACCTGCCGCAAATTCTGTATAATGTGCCGTCCCGTACCGGTTGCGATATGCTGCCGGAAACCGTTGGCCGTCTGGCGGAAATTAAAAATATTGTCGGTATTAAGGAAGCAACAGGGAACTTAAGTCGCGTTCACCAGATCAAAGAGCTGGTTTCAGACGACTTTATTCTGCTGAGCGGTGACGATGCGACCGGTATGGACTTCATGCAGCTCGGCGGCGTAGGCGTGATTTCTGTTACGGCCAACGTGGCGGCGCGCGAAATGGCCGACATGTGCCGTCTGGCGCTGGCGGGTCAATTTGCCGAAGCTCGTGCGATTAACCAGCGTCTGATGCCACTGCATACAAAATTATTTGTCGAACCCAATCCTATCCCGGTGAAATGGGGATGCAAGGCGTTGGGTCTTGTGGCGACCGATACGCTGCGCTTGCCGATGACGCCTATCACCGACCATGGTCGTGAAGCTGTCACCGCCGCGCTGAAGCATGCCGGTTTGCTGTAAAGTTTAGGGAGATTTGATGGCTTACTCAGTACAGAAGTCGCGCCTGGCGAAGGTTGCGGGTGTTTCGCTGGTTCTACTCCTCGCGGCCTGTAGTTCCGACTCGCGCTATAAGCGTCAGGTGAGCGGTGATGAGGCCTATTTACAGGCAGCACCGTTGAGCGAACTTCATGCGCCGGCGGGGATGATCCTGCCGATTCAGGTGGGTGATTACAATATTCCGGTGGCCAACAGCACCGGCGCGGTCGGCAAGGCGTTGGACATTCGTCCGCCGGCGCAGCCGCTAGCGTTGGTTAGCGGCGCCCGCACTCAGTTCAACGGCGATACCGCGACGCTGATGGTCGAGAACGGTCGCAGCGGTTCGCTGTGGGCGCAGGTGACCAGCATTCTTCAGTCGAAGAACTACGTTATCGCCAAGCGCGATGATGCGAGCCAGACGCTGAACACTGACTGGGTTGAGTGGAACCGCCTCGATGAGGATCAGCAGTATCGCGGTCGTTATCAAATCTCCGTCAAACCACAGGGGTATCAGCAAGCAGTAGTTGTCAAGCTGGTGAATCTGGAGCAGGCGGGTAAACCGGTTGCCGATCCAGCGTCACTGCAGCGCTACAGTACCGCCATGCTGAACGTCATTTCGGAAGGTCTTGATGCGAGCGCTACAAACGCTCAAAACGCGGCCCAGCGTAGCGCGGGCGCTACCTTTGACGTGCAGAGCGCCGCCGACGATACCGGTCTGCCGATGCTCGTTGTTCGCGCGCCATTTAACCTGGTGTGGCAGCGTCTGCCGGGCGCCCTCGAGAAAGTCGGGATGAAAGTGACCGACAGCACGCGCTCTCAGGGCAGTATGGCGCTGACCTACAAGCCGCTGTCTGACAGCAGCTGGCAGGAGCTGGGCGCCCGCGACCCGCAGCTGGTTTCCGGTGACTACAAACTTCAGGTTGGCGACCTTGATAACCGCAGTAGCCTGCAGTTCATCGACCCGAAAGGCCATACCCTGACGCAGTCGCAAAACGACGCCCTGGTAGCGGTATTCCAGGCCGCATTTAACAAGTAATCAAAAGGGCTGGAGCAATCTGGCCCTTTTTAATGTATAGTGACGCAAACGTGTGCGTATACAGATTATCCTTCAAATCGCCTCTTTGTTGGCTGCCTTCGTTCACCCCAGTCCCTTACTTTTGTAAGCTCCCGGGGATACGCTTAGTTGCCGCCTCGATGCACTTTGAATGCTTTTGTGTATAGGCCGCGACGTATTTTTTTGGCTTAATATCACTGGAGTGGTGAAAGATGAAGAAGCTAGCTGAGTTGTATCGTGGTAAAGCGAAGACCGTTTACAGCACCGATAACCCGGACCTGCTGGTACTGGAATTCCGTAACGATACGTCAGCAGGTGATGGCGCGCGCATCGAGCAGTTTGATCGTAAAGGTATGGTGAATAACAAGTTCAACCACTTCATAATGAGCAAACTGGCAGAAGCGGGCATCCCTACCCAGATGGAAGCGCTGCTCTCCGATACCGAATGTCTGGTGAAAAAACTGGATATGGTGCCGGTAGAGTGCGTGGTGCGTAACCGTGCGGCAGGCTCGCTGGTAAAACGTTTAGGTATTGAAGAAGGGATCGAGCTGAATCCGCCGCTGTTCGACCTGTTCCTGAAAAACGATGCTATGCACGATCCGATGGTCAACGACTCCTACTGCGAAACCTTCGGCTGGGTGAGTAAAGAGAATCTGGCGCGGATGCGCGAGCTGACCTACAAAGCCAACGACGTGCTGAAAAAACTGTTCGATGACGCCGGTCTGATCCTGGTGGACTTTAAGCTGGAGTTTGGTCTGTTCAAAGGTGAAGTGGTGCTGGGCGACGAGTTTTCGCCGGATGGCAGCCGCCTGTGGGACAAAAATACCCTTGATAAAATGGACAAAGACCGCTTCCGCCAGAGCCTTGGCGGCCTGATCGAAGCCTACGAAGAAGTGGCTCACCGCCTGGGCGTTAAGCTCGACTAACCCGCCCGCCGCCAGAAGATGGCCTCATCTTCTGGCGTCTCTTGCTGTTTCCTGTGGTAATCCTGCGCTGAACCGCCTACGATCTCTGCTATTGATACATAACAGGGAATGAGGTGCTTATGCGCTGGCAAGGGCGTCGCGAAAGCGACAATGTTGAAGATCGACGTGGTCAATCTGGTTCGCCGTTCGGCGGGGGTGGTGGCGGTGGCTTCCGGCTGCCAAGCGGGAAGGGCGGCATTGTGCTGCTGATTATTGTGCTGGTGGCGGGCTACTACGGTGTGGATTTGACCGGCATGCTGACCGGTGAACCGATGCCGCAGCAGCAGACCTCCACGCAGCGCTCCATCAGTCCGAAAGACGATGAAGCGGCTAAGTTTACTTCGGTGATCCTGGCGACCACTGAAGATACCTGGGGACCGATCTTTGAAAAGATGGGCCGCCAGTACCCTCAGCCAAAGCTGGTACTCTACCGCGGCGCGACCCGCACCGGCTGCGGCACCGGTCAGTCGGTGATGGGGCCGTTCTACTGTCCTGCCGACAGTACGGTCTATATCGACCTGTCTTTCTACGATGAGATGAAAAATAAACTGGGCGCCGACGGCGACTTTGCCCAGGGGTACGTTATTGCTCATGAGGTGGGCCATCACGTGCAAAAATTGCTGGGCATTGAGCCGAAAGTCCGCCAGCAACAGCAGCATGCCACCCAGGCCGAAGCCAACCGCCTGTCGGTTAAGATGGAGCTGCAGGCGGACTGCTTCGCCGGCGTCTGGGGGCATAACATGCAACAGCAGGATATTCTGGAAACCGGCGATCTGCAGGAGGCGCTGAACGCCGCCGAGGCCATCGGGGACGATCGTCTGCAGCAGCAGAGCCAGGGGCGGGTGGTGCCGGACAGCTTTACCCACGGCACCTCGAAACAACGTTATACCTGGTTCAAACGCGGTTTCGATAGCGGCGACCCGGCGCAGTGCAATACCTTCGGCAGCGCGCTGTAATCGCCGCTCATGATGGAGGCGCTGCTTAACCTCACCGCGCAGATGGCGCGGGAGGGGATCCGTCGCCTGCTGGTGCTCAGCGGCGATGAAGACTGGATGCTGCAGCAGGCGCAGGCGCTGCGGGAGCGGCTCGGCGGCGATGGCCTGTGGGTTGGCCCTGAGCCGGTTTCAGCGCCCTGCGTGGCGCCTGGTGCCCTGAAGACGCTGCTGGGGCGGGAAGTCATGCACGCCTTTTTCGATGCCCGGCGCGGGTTTGATGTGGCCGCCCTGGCCGCCCTGAGCGGTACGCTGCGGGCGGGAAGCTGGCTGGTGCTGCTGACGCCCCCTTTCGCCGACTGGCCGTCCCGGGCGGATGAGGACTCCCTGCGCTGGAGCGATACTCCTGACCCGATCTCTACCCCCAACTTTGTTCTCCGCTGTTGTCGGCAGTTTATCGCCGATCCGGAAGTGCTGCTCTGGCGGCAGTCGGACTCGCCGCGGCTCCCGCTGGCTGCCCCGCGCCCTGAGTGGCATCCCGCCGATGGCCGCCCCCAGGTCGAACAGGCGGCGATCCTTGAACAACTGATACGCCTGCCGCCCGGCATCGCAGCGGTGACGGCGGAGCGCGGGCGAGGTAAATCTGCCCTCGCGGGTATGCTGCTACGCCAGCTTGAGGGCGAGGCCATCGTCACCGCCCCAACGCGTAGCGCCATCGAGGTGCTGGCCAGCTTTGCCGGCGAGGCGTTACGTTTTATGGCGCCCGATGCGCTGCTGGCATCGAAAGAAGAGGCGGCGTGGCTGATTATCGATGAGGCCGCGGCGATCCCGGCTCCGCTTCTCCGGCAGCTGGTGAGTCGTTTTCCCCGCACACTGCTCACTACGACGGTACAGGGGTATGAGGGAACTGGTCGCGGGTTCCTGCTTAAATTTTGCGCCAGCTTACCCCATCTGCAGATGTTCAGCCTGAACGCGCCGATCCGCTGGGCGGCGGGCTGTCCGCTGGAGTCGGCCATCAGTCAGCTGCTGATCTTTAGCGACGACGCATTTCGCGACTCGCCGACAGGGGAGGTAATGCTGGAGGCGGTCAATCAGTCCTGCTGGCAATCGCAGCCAGCGCTACCGGAGGCGATGTACCAGCTCTTGTCCGGGGCGCATTACCGCACGTCGCCTCTCGACCTGCGGCGCATGATGGATGCCCCGGGCCAGGTATTCCGCTGCGCTCGCGCTGGCGATGCGGTGGTGGGTGCGCTGTGGTTAGTAACCGAAGGCGGGCTGCCGCCCGAACTCAGCCAGGCGGTGTGGGCAGGATTTCGCCGGCCTCGCGGTAACCTGGTTGCCCAGTCGCTGGCGGCGCATGGCGGCAGTCCGCTGGCGGCGACGCTGCGCGGGCTACGGGTTAGTCGGATCGCCGTCCATCCCACCCGCCAGCGCGAAGGCCTGGGACAGATGATGATCGCGGATATCGCCGCCGATGCCGCAGGCTATGACTATCTGTCCGTCAGCTTCGGCTACACCGCCGAGCTGTGGCGCTTCTGGCAACGCTGCGGGTTTATCCTCGTGCGGTTGGGTACCCATCGGGAGGCCAGCAGTGGGTGCTACACTGCGATGGCCCTCTTTCCGTTGACAGCGGCCGGGCGCCGACTGGCGCAGCACGAGGCGCAGCGGCTGCTGCGCGATGAATACTGGCTACGCCAGTGGCGGGATGAATCCGCGCCGCTGTCCGCCGCCGCAGACGCTATGCTTAGTGATGAGGACTGGCTGGAAGCGGCGAGCTTTGCCTTCGCCCAGCGCCCGCTGGCCGCGGCGCTGGGGTGTCTCAATCGCCTGCTGATGCAGGTCGACATGCCTTTGCCGGCCCTGCGGGGACGACTGCAGGGGGAAGAGGAGGCCGTACTCTGCGCCACTCTGCGGCTGACAGGACGTAAAGCTCTGCTGGCGAGATGGCGCCAGGAGGCCGCTGACGCTATGCATTTTCTTGATGCCGCGCGCGCAGAGACGCTGCGTCAGCAGGTGAAGCACCTGCAATTTTTTTAACTAACTCATTCAGTTAAATGGCATGGTCATATCTGGCGAGCGGCGTAAACTGCCCGCATTCACTAAGGAGACAGCCATGAAACACGATCATTTTATTGTTCAAAGCCCTGCGACGCCTGCGCAACAGCTGTTGCTGCTGTTTCATGGTGTAGGGGATAACCCGGTCTCCATGGGGCAAATCGGCAGCTGGTTCGCGCCACAGTTTCCCGATGCGCTGATCGTCAGTATCGGCGGGGTGGAGCCTTGCGGCCCCAACGGTCGGCAGTGGTTTTCGGTGCAGGGGGTGACGGAAGATAATCGTCAGCAGCGCATTGATGCCATTATGCCGACCTTCATTGAAATTGTGCGCTACTGGCAGGAGAAAAGCGGCGTCAGCCCGCTGGCCACGGCGCTGATCGGTTTCTCTCAGGGGGCGATTATGTCGCTGGAGAGTATCAAAGCGGCGCCGAATCTGGCTTCACGAGTGATCGCCTTTAATGGTCGCTATGCGACGTTGCCGCTCACAGCAACGACGGCCACCACCATTCACCTGATCCACGGGGGGGAAGATCGGGTTATCGATCTGGCATGGGCGGTGTCGGCCCAGGAGGCGCTGCAGCAGGCCGGCGGTGATGTAACGCTGGATATTGTTGACGATCTGGGGCATGCCATTGACGATCGTAGCATGCAGTTGGCGATCGAACGGCTGCGCTATACCGTGCCGAAGCACTATTTTGATGAGGCGCTGAGCGGCAGCACGCCAAAAGGGGATGATATCATCGAAATGCTGTAACCCCGACGAGCGGGGTTACAGGCGGTCTGCACTGCGTTACGGGCGGATTTACGGTTTCTTCGACTGGTCGTGCTTCGGCCAGTCGTCGTCATCGTCCCATTTATCGTTAAAATCACGGTGTGGTGGCAGATCGGGTTTGTCATTGAGGAATTTTTTGTGGTCAACGCGGTTCAGATCTTTGATCACGTTGATAATGACCCCCACTAAAAAAACCAGCACCAGAATCCACCAGTGTTTAATAAGCCATTCCATGCGCGCTTCCTCTTTACGTCAATTCGTCAGGCGACCAGCTGTTCCATGACGCGTTGATACATCCGCGCCAGCAGCTGCAGGTCGGCGGCGTTCACACATTCATTAATTTTGTGAATCGTTGCGTTCACGGGGCCCAGCTCAACCACTTGCGCCCCCATGCGCGCGATAAACCGTCCGTCTGAGGTGCCGCCGTTGGTCAACAGCTGCGGTTTGATCTCATTATAGTGCTCAATCGCATTGACGACCGCATCCACCAGTTTGCCGCGCCCGGTGAGGAACGGCTGGCCGGAGAGCCACCACTCCACGCTGTAACGCAGCTGGTATTTTTCCAGCAGGGCGACCACCCGGGCTTTGATCATCTCGTCCGTCAGTTCCGTACTGAAGCGGAAGTTGAACTGAACGAACATATCGCCAGGGATCACGTTGTTGCTGCCGGTGCCGGACTGCACGTTGGCAATCTGCATGCTGGTCGGCGGGAAGTATTCATTGCCTTTATCCCACTCGATATTGACCAGCTCCGCCAGCATCGGCGCTGCGCGATGGACGGGGTTATCGGCTAGGTGCGGATAGGCGACATGGCCCTGCACGCCGTGAATGGTCAGGTTGCAGGTCAGCGAGCCGCGGCGGCCGTTTTTCACCACATCGCCGACCACTTCAGTACTGGAGGGCTCGCCGACCAGGCAGTAGTCCAGGCGCTCATTGCGCGCCATCAGTGTCTCCACCACTTTGACGGTACCGTTTTTCGCGCTGGCCTCTTCATCAGAGGTGATCAAAAACGCCAGTCGGCCCCGATGGTTCGGGTACTGCGCGACAAAACGCTCTGCGGCAACCACCATCGCCGCCAGCGAGCCTTTCATATCCGCTGCGCCACGGCCAAACAGCATGCCGTCGCGGATGGTCGGTTCGAAGGGCGGATTGATCCAGCGGTCGGCGTCGCCTGCCGGAACCACGTCGGTGTGGCCGGCGAAGGCCAGCGTCTCACCGTGGCCGCGCCAGGCCCAGAAATTCTGTGTATCGCCGAAATCCATCGGTTCAACGGTAAAGCCGATCGCACGCAAGCGTTCAATCATTAACGCCTGACATCCCGCATCATCGGGGCTAAGGGAAGGGCGGCGAATAAGCTGCTGAGCCAGCTCAATGACCGGGCAAGACATAGACTATACCTCGTTAAACTGCTGATAACTTGCTTCACTAAAACCCAGCAGCATAGGACGACCGGGCGCACAGAGCAATGGGCGTTTGATAATAGCCGGCATTTCCAGCATCAGTGCGGCGGCGGCATCGGCATTATCGATACTGTTGCGCAGCGACTCATCCAGCTTGCGCCAGGTGGTACCGCGGGTATTCAGCAGCGCCTGCCAGCCAAGCTCAGCAATAAAGGTATCCAGTTGCGCGCGATCAAGGCCATCAGCGCGGTAGTCATGAAAGCGATACGCAATCTGGTGCGCTTCCAGCCAGCGACGGGCTTTTTTAATGGTATCGCAGTTTTTAATTCCATACATGGTAAGCATCGATAAACCTTTTACATTCAATTAAGCGGCTAACTCAGATATTTCCGAATATATAAGTCTTACTGAAATAATACGTGATTCAGATGAATAAATATAACTTTTTACCTGATGACTGTTTTCGAGGAAGGGGTGATTAAATTTTGCGCAGCGTTGGGCGTGATGTGAGGCTATTAACCGTAGCGTAAAAATATTTCTGGATGTTGCTCTGCGTCACATTATGTTTACATACGAAGCGGCATAGTAGCAGCAAGCAGAGGTTTTATCTCTGTTAGCAGTCCATAAGGCAATCAGAGCAATAGGGGAGCACAACTTCCCACCGGCAATGAAGTTATATAGAATCGACCATAATAATAAGAGAGGCTATTATGATTGAACGTGAACTGGGGAACTGGAAAGATTTTATTGAAGGCATGCTTCGTAAATAAATTTCCGCAATGTGAGCAGGGGGATAACGCGACGTAAATAAGCGCGTCATGGTTCTGAACACATAAAAAAGGCGACCTCAAAGGTCGCCTTTTCTGTTATTACGGCTCGATGCCAGAGCCCGACGGCTTATTGCGGACGCTCCTTTAGCGGAAAGCGGCGACGCACCAGCACAAAGAACAACGGCACGAAAAAGATCGCCAGCACGGTGGCGGAGATCATCCCGCCCATCACCCCGGTGCCGACCGCATGCTGGCTGCCGGAACCGGCCCCGGTGCTGGTTGCCATCGGCAGGACGCCGAAGATAAACGCCAGCGAGGTCATCAGGATAGGGCGCAGGCGCTGTCGGCAGGCCGACAGCGTGGCGCTGAGCAGATCCTGGCCTTTCTCGTTGAGCTCATTGGCGAACTCGACGATCAGAATGGCGTTTTTCGCCGACAGGCCGATCACCGTTAACAGACCCACCTGGAAGTAGACATCATTCTCCAGGCCGCGCATCCAGGTCGCCAGCAGGGCGCCAATCACCCCGAGCGGAACCACCAGCATCACCGAGAATGGCACCGACCAGCTCTCGTACAGCGCCGCCAGGCACAGGAACACCACCAGCAGAGAAATCGCGTACAGTGCCGGCGCCTGAGCACCAGAGAGGCGTTCCTGGTAGGACATGGCAGTCCATTCAAGGCCAAAGCCGGTAGGCAACTGGGCGGCCAGCTTCTCCATCATGTCCATCGCGGTGCCGGTACTGATGCCCGGCGCCGCTTCACCGACGATCTCCACCGCCGAGTAGCCATTGTAGCGCTCCAGCCGCGGCGAGCCGGTCTCCCAGCGCGAGGTGGCGAAAGCCGAGAACGGCACCATCGTACCGCTGCTGTTGCGCACGTACCAGAGATTGATATCGTCAGGCAGCATCCGGTATTTCGCCGCCGCCTGGACGTAAACTTTCTTCACCCGGCCGCGATCCATAAAGTCGTTAACGTAGCTCGACCCCCACGCGGTTTGCAGCGTATCGTTAATGTCGTCGATAGAGACGCCCAGCGCCTGCGCTTTACGCTGATCGATATCGACCTGCAGCTGCGGGCTGTCATCGAGCCCGTTATGCCGGACGCGGGTCAACAGCGGATTTTTGCCGGCCAGCTCAAGCAGCGTATCGCGCGCCGCCATCAGCGCATCGTGCCCCTTCCCGGCATGATCCTCCAGCTCCATATCGAAGCCTGCCGAACTGCCGAGGCCGCTGATTGCTGGCGGGCTGCTGGCGATAACCCGCGCTTCGTTAATCTGATTAAACGCTTTGGTGGCGCGTTCAATAATGGCAAAGGAGGAGCCGGTTTGCGGATCGCGCTGTTCCCAGTCTTTGAGACGAACGAACATGCGGGCCACGTTCTGCCCGTTGCCGCCGGGGCCGGAGCCAACGGTAGCGAACACTGACTCGACGTTCTGTTTCTCGTTATTGAGGAAGTAATCTTCCGCTTTCTGCACCACTTTCAGCGTCTGCTGCTGAGTGGCGCCGCTTGGCAACTGTACCGAGGTGGTGAACATTCCCCGGTCTTCCAGCGGCAGGAACGAGGTCGGCAGATGCAGGAACAAGAACACCATCCCGCCGAGCAGCACGACGTAGATCAGCATCCAGCGCAGCGAGCGGTGCAGGATTTTTCCGACAAAGGTTTCATAGCGGCTGGCGCTGCGGTTGAAGGTACGGTTGAACCAGCCGAAGAAGCCTTTCTTCTCATGCGATTCGCCTGGCTTAACCGGCTTGAGCAGCGTGGCGCAGAGGGCTGGAGTGAGGATCATCGCCACCAGCACCGAGAGAACCATCGCTGCAACGATTGTGATGGAGAACTGGCGATAGATAGCCCCGGTGGTGCCGCCGAAGAAGGCCATTGGCACAAACACCGCCGACAGCACCATGGCGATCCCTACCAGGGCGCCCTGAATTTGCCCCATCGATTTGCGGGTCGCCTCGCGCGGCGACAGCCCTTCCTCGCTCATGATGCGCTCGACGTTCTCCACCACCACGATGGCGTCATCCACCAGCAGGCCGATCGCCAGCACCATCGCGAACATCGTCAGAGTATTGATGCTATAGCCAAAAGCGTATAGCACCGCGAAAGTACCCATCAGCACCACCGGCACGGCGATCGTCGGGATCAGGGTGGCGCGGAAGTTCTGCAGGAACAGGTACATCACGAGGAAGACCAGCAGTATCGCCTCCAGCAGGGTTTTCACCACGTCGGTGATAGAGGCTTTCACAAAGGAGGTGGTCTCGTAGGCAACTTTATATTCCAGACCGTGGGGGAAAAATTGCGACAGCTCATTGAGGCGAGCGATCACGCGCTCCGCCGTGGCCATTTCATTGGCGCCGGAAGCGAGTTTGATCCCGAGCCCGGAAGCGGCCTGACGGTTGTAGCGGCTAAGATAGTCGTACTTTTCCGCCCCCATCTCGACGGTAGCGACATCGCCCAGCGTCACCTCTGAACCATCCTGATTGACGCGCAGAGTGATATTGCGGAACTGCTCCGGGGTTTGCAGCAGAGATTGCGAGTTGATGGTGGCGTTCAGCGCTTGCTTATCGACCGAAGGCGTCCCGCCAAGCTGGCCGACGGCAATCTGGGCGTTCTGCGAACTGATGGCGTCGGTAACATCCTTGGTGGTCATCTGGTAGCTGTTGAGCTTCGCCGGGTCGAGCCAGATGCGCATTGAGTATTGCGAGCCGTAGGCGTCGATATCCCCCACGCCGTTGACACGGCTGAGCGGGTCCTGGATGTTACTGGCGACGTAGTCGGCGATATCTTGTTTATCCATACTGCCGTCAGTGGAGACGAAGGCGAGGGTCAGGATATTGGTATCACCGGTCTTGCGCACCGTCACCCCCTGGTTTTGCACCGCCTGCGGCAGTTTACGCATCGCCGACTGCAGCTGGTTCTGAACTTGCTGTACGGCTTCGTCCGGGTCGGTACCAGCGGTAAAGCTAAGGGTGATCGTCGCCTGGCCGGTGGCGCTGCTCTGAGAGGACATATACATCAGGTTATCGAGGCCGGTCATATTTTGCTCGATAACCTGGGTGACGGTATTTTCCAGGGTTTGCGCGGAGGCGCCCGGATAGTTGGCGGTGATCCGCACATTCGGCGGGGCCAGGTCGGGATACTGTTCAACCGGAAGCGACAAAATGGCAAGGGTGCCCGTCAGGCATAACAGGATTGCCAGCACCCACGCGAAAATGGGGCGATCGATAAAGAAATTCGCCATCAGAATAAAAACCTCATATGCACATTTTTTTGTTATTGCACAGCCTGTGCCACTGTAGCGCCAGCGCCGCCGGCAATCGTGGAGAAATTAAGGAGATAGTGTAATTTATCATGTTGCTTTTGCCGTATCGTAAAGAAACATCGAACTTTCCTGCTCTCAGGCAGCCATTCTCCTTCTTCAGCGCGTCCAGATACCTTATCCCTTATCGGTGTGAAACCTCATTTCAGTTAAGTCAAAAAAATTGATCCAAAACGGATTCTCTCCAGAAAAACGCTATCCTGGGCAATTGAACATTGTTCCGGCGTTGTCTTGTCGGGTAATAAGTAGGCATGCGCATTAAGGGGTTATTCACCAATAAGACAAAAGGAAGCCATGAACCACTTTATTCTAAGCGATAGCCGAAAATGTATCGGCTGCCAGGCCTGCGAAGTGGCCTGCGTAATGGCGCATAACGATGAGCAACATGTGCTGACCCCGCAGCGCTTTTTGCCACGTATCACCGTGATCAAGTCGGCGGGGCAGCGTAACGCTATCACCTGTCGCCACTGTGAAGACGCCCCCTGCGTCCGGAGTTGCCCCAACGACGCCATTGCTCAGTCCGGTGACAGCGTCCAGGTGTGCCAGGAAAAATGCATTGGTTGCAAATCCTGCATGGTGGCCTGCCCGTTCGGGGTGATGCAGGTGGTGGTAACGCCGCAGGCTGCGGGCCAGGTAAAGGCCAGCGCGCAGAAATGCGATTTATGCCAGGGCCGCGAAGCGGGACCTGCCTGTGTGGAAAACTGTCCGGCGCAGGCGCTGACCCTCGCCGACGATGAGACATTGACCGGGCTGGCGAAGCAGCGGCGTCTGCGCTCGGCGCGCCAGGAGGCGCAGCCGTGGCAGCGCGCTACGCCGCCCTGCAGCCAGCCCAATGCTGGCACGAAGGCCAGGCAGATGGCGATGACGCCCCCGCGCGGGGAGCCGGACAAGCTGGCGGCGGAGGTGCGTAAGAGCCACTTTGAGGAGATCTATCTGCCGTTTAGTCCGGCGCAAGCGCAGCAGCAGGCCACCCGGTGCCTCACGTGTGGGGAGCACAGTATTTGCGAGTGGACCTGCCCGCTGCATAACCATATTCCGCAGTGGATCGAGCTGGTGAAGGCAGGGGATATTGCCGCCGCGGTCGCCCTGTCTCATCAAACCAACTGCCTGCCGGAGATCACCGGCCGGGTCTGTCCCCAGGACCGCCTGTGTGAGGGCGCCTGCACCCTGCGCGATGAAAGCGGGTCAGTCACCATCGGTAATATTGAGCGCTATATTTCCGACCAGGCGCTGGCCAGCGGCTGGCGCCCGAACCTCTCGCAGGTTAAGCCGAGCGGTAAGCGGGTGGCGATTATTGGCGCCGGGCCGGCCGGGCTGGCCTGCGCCGATGTGCTGGTGCGCCACGGCGTACAGCCGGTAGTCTATGACCGTCATCCGGAGATTGGCGGTCTGCTGACCTTCGGCATTCCGGCCTTCAAGCTGGATAAATCGCTGCTGGCCCGGCGGCGGGCCATTTTCAGCGAAATGGGTATCCGCTTTGAACTCAATTGCGAGGTGGGGAAAGATATCCCCATGGCGACGCTGCTGGCCGATTATGACGCGGTGTTTGTCGGCGCCGGAACCTATCGCTCGATGAAGGCGGGGCTGCCGAATGAAGAGGCCCCCGGCGTCTACGATGCGCTGCCGTTTCTCATCGCCAACACCAAACAGGTGATGGGGCTGGCAGCATCGGCCCAGGAGCCTTATATCAACACCGCCGGGCTGAACGTCGTGGTGCTGGGCGGCGGCGATACGGCGATGGACTGCGTGCGCACCGCGCTGCGCCACGGTGCCCGCCAGGTGACCTGTGCCTATCGGCGGGATGAAGCCAACATGCCGGGCTCGAAGAAAGAGGTTAAAAACGCCCGTGAAGAGGGGGCGGTTTTTGAGTTTAACGTCCAGCCGGTGACCCTGGAGCTGGACGAGACTGGCCGGGTGAACGGGGTGCGTTTTCTGCGCACCGAACTGGGCGCCCCGGATGCCGGGGGAAGACGTCGTCCGACGCCGATCCCCGGCAGTGAGTTTGTTATGCCAGCAGATGCGGTGATCATGGCCTTTGGTTTCCATCCGCACCAGATGCCCTGGCTGGAGGCGGCGGGTGTGGCGCTGGACAGCCAGGGACGCATCAGGGCCGGAGTGGAGAGCCGTTACCGTTACCAGACCAGCCAGGAGAAAATCTTTGCCGGCGGCGATGCCGTGCGTGGCGCCGATCTGGTGGTGACGGCGATGGCGGAAGGCCGCCAAGCGGCGCAGGGGATCCTTGACTATCTGGCGGTGAAAACGACGCCGCTTCACTGACGACAAACCCGGCCCCGCAGCGTAGTATGTGGACGTCCTTTTACGCTGTGGGGTCGGTATGTCACTCAATATTCACGTCATTAAAGATAAAATCCTCTCTGAGAACTGGTTCGTGTTACGCAACATGACCTATGAGCTGACGCGCGCGGATGGCAGCGTTGTGCGCCATAAGCGCGAGGTCTACGATCGCGGCAACGGCGCCACCGTGCTGCTGTACAACCGCCGTAAGCAGACGGTGGTGCTGGTGCGCCAGTTCCGGGTCGCTACCTGGGTCAATGGTAATCATGACGGCATGCTGATTGAAACCTGCGCCGGGCTGCTGGACAACGACGAGCCAGAGGCCTGCATTCGTAAAGAGGCGGTGGAAGAGACCGGTTATGAAGTGGGCGAGGTGAAGAAGCTGTTTGAGCTGTTTATGTCGCCAGGGGGCGTCACCGAAGTGGTGCACTTCTTTATCGCTGAGTACAGCGACGCGCAGCGAACCACCAGCGGCGGCGGGGTGGATGACGAAGCCATTGAGGTGCTGGAGCTGCCCTTTAGCCAGGCGCTGCAGATGGTGGCCAACGGCGAGATCCGTGACGGTAAGGCGGTCATTCTGCTGCAGTATCTGCAAACCTCCGGCCTGATGTCCGGGAACTCTGATAAATCCGATTGAGTAAGCGGCTGCCGTTGTCCAGGATAGGCGCCGTGGTGGGGTTTATCTGGGGTCGGGCGGTTCATGCTTTTTCGCGTCATCTTTTTTCTCTTTCTGGCGGTGCTGCCTTGCTCGCAGGCATGGTCGGCACCGACGCAGCAGCGCTTCAACGACTGGCAGGTCACCTGTAACAATCAAAATTTCTGCGTCACCCGCAACGTGGGGCTGCATTATGGGCTGGTAATGACCCTCAGTCGCAGCGCCGGGGCGGTCACTGACGCCAGCCTGCGTATCGAGCTGGGCGGCACCGGCAATCCGGTGGCGACGCTCGCGCCGATAGCGCCGCGCCTGTTATTAGATGGCAAGCCACTGTCCCTGACCGACAAGCACTGGCACATTGAAGATAAACTCCTCAAAACCGGCGACAGCGTGACCATAGACGCGTTTCTCCAGCAGGTTCAGGAAGGAAAAGCGCTCACGCTGGCCAGCGGCCTGCAGAACGTCTCCCTGCAGGGGCTGAAAGCGGCCCTGTTTTTTATCGACGATCGGCAAAAGCGGGTAGGCAGCGAAACGGCCTGGGTCGGCAAAGGGGAAGAGCCGCCGCTCAGCGTACCGCCGGCCCCGGCGCTGCGCGCAGTGGCGAGCGCGGAAACGGCGCAGTCGCCGCTGGGGCGTGAAGAGCTCAACGATCTGATGGACTACGGCAATGAGCGGATGACCAACAGCAACTGCTCCCTCGATCCCTTCCGTCGCGAAATTCGCGTCACTGCGCTGACGGATGACAAAGTGCTGCTAATGACCAGCTGCGAATCCGGGGCGTACAACACCGTCTGGCTGGCCTGGCTGGTCTCCCGCCAGCGGCCGTATGTCGCCCGTCAGGTGCGGCTAACGCTGCCGTTTCAGCCGCCGGGCGAGGCGCCGCGGGAGATTGATCTGATCAACGCCAGCTATGATGACCGCCGCCATGAACTGGTGACCCTGGACAAAGGTCGCGGGGCGGGCGATTGCGGGATCCAGACCCGCTGGCGCTTTGACGGCCAGCGGTTCAGCCTCTCCCGCTACGCGCAGCAACCGACGTGCGATAACTGGCAGGGGCCAGACGCCTGGCCCACGCTGTGGATCACCCGTTAAGCACCTGTTCGGCGGTGGCGACGATATGGTCGACCGTAAAGCCGAAGAACGGGAACAGCTGCTCCGCCGGGGCGGATTCGCCATAGCCGGTCATACCGACGATCTTGCCTTTTAAGCCGACATACTTATACCAGTAGTCCGCTATCCCGGCTTCGACCGCTACCCGCGCGCTGACGTCCGACGGCAGCACCGACTCGCGCCAGGCTTCGTCCTGGGCGTCAAACACATCGGTGGAGGGGAGCGAGACCACCCGCACATTCACCCCTTTGGCCAACAGTTTTTCCGCAGCCAGGACGGTGATCTCCACTTCCGAGCCGGTGGCGATGAGGATCAGATCGGGTTTGCCGCCGGCATCCTTCAGCACGTAGCCTCCCCGGGCGATATCCTGCACCTGTTCCGGGGTACGCGGCATCTGCGCCAGGTTTTGTCGCGACAGGATCAGCGCCGTCGGCCCAGTCTGGCGCGCAATGGCCGCCTGCCAGGCCACGGCGGTTTCTACCTGGTCGCAGGGGCGCCAGGTGCTGAAGTTGGGCGTCAGGCGCAGACTGGCCAGCTGTTCCACCGCCTGGTGGGTCGGGCCATCTTCCCCGAGACCGATCGAGTCATGGGTATAGACCATGATCTGCCGGGCCTTCATCAGGGCCGCCATGCGCGCGGCGTTGCGGGCGTATTCCACAAACATCAGGAAGGTCGACGTATAGGGAATGAAGCCCCCGTGCAGGGCGATGCCGTTGGCCACCGCGGTCATGCCAAATTCGCGCACGCCGTAGTGGATGTAGTTACCCGCAGGATCTTCTTTAATCGATGTCGAGCCAGACCAGATGGTCAGGTTACTCGGCGCAAGATCCGCCGAACCGCCAAGCAGTTCCGGGAGATGCGGGCCGTAAGCGTTCAGCGCGTTTTGCGAGGCTTTGCGGCTGGCGATTTTCGCCGGCTCGGCCTGCAGTTTCGCCACGTAGTCGCGGGCGGTCGCGGCAAAGTCTTCCGGCAGGGCACCCTCCATACGTCGCGTCAGCTCAGCGGCTAGCTCCGGGAACTGCTGTTGGTAGGCGGCGAATTTCTCATTCCAGGCGTGCTCGGCTTTTTCCCCGCGCGGTCGCGCATCCCAGCCCTGGTAGATCTCTTTCGGGATCTCAAAGGGGGGATATTTCCAGCCCAGCTGCTGGCGGGCCAGAGCCACCTCTTTTTCGCCCAGCGCCGCGCCGTGAGACTCCTCCGAGCCTGCTTTGTTAGGCGAACCGAAGCCGATGATGGTCCGGCAGATAATCAGCGACGGCTTATCTTTCACCGCCTGCGCTTCCGTTATCGCCTGTTTGATCGCCTGCGGATCGTGGCCGTCGATATCGCCTATGACGTGCCAGTGGTAGGCGCGGAAGCGTTCCGCCGTATCATCGGAAAACCAGCCTTCGGTTTTGCCGTCGATGGAGATGCCGTTGTGATCGTAAAAACCGATCAGCTTACCCAGTCCAAGCGTGCCGGCCAGGGAACAGGCCTCATGGGAGATCCCCTCCATCAGACAGCCATCGCCCATGAAAACCCAGGTGTGATGGTCGATGATCTCATGCCCCGGGCGGTTAAACTGCGCCGCCAGGGTGCGTTCGGCGATGGCCATCCCGACGGCGTTCGCCAGCCCCTGGCCCAGCGGGCCGGTGGTGGTTTCCACCCCAGGGGTATAGCCATGCTCCGGGTGGCCCGGTGTTTTAGAGTGCAGCTGACGGAACTGCTTGAGTTCAGATAGCGGTAGATCGTAGCCGGTCAGATGCAGCAGGCTGTAGAGCAGCATCGAGGCGTGGCCGTTGGATAAGATAAAGCGGTCGCGGTCCACCCAGCCAGGGTTCTGCGGATTGTGCTTGAGAAAATCGTTCCACAACACTTCGGCAATATCAGCCATCCCCATTGGCGCACCGGGATGGCCGGAGTTGGCTTTCTGCACGGCGTCCATACTCAGGGCGCGGATGGCGTTGGCAAGCTCTCTTCGGGACATAGTTTTCTCCGTGAGACTAAAGTGACAGTTTGGCAGCAAGCAGATCTTCCAGTTTGCGTTGATCGACGGCGAACAGACGGATCCCCTCCGCCAGCTTTTCGACCGCCATCGGATCCTGATTATGTTCCCAGCGGAACTCTGCCTCGCTGAGCGGTACCGGGCGCGGCAGGATCTGGCTGGCTGGGATCAGTTTGCGCACCACCGGGGCGTCGCTGGCCTGCAGCTCTTTTAACAAGGGCGGGGCGATGGTCAGCCGGTCGCAGCCGACCAGGGCGAGGATCTGTTCGGTGCGGCGGAAGCTGGCGCCCATCACGATGGTGGTGTATTTATGCTGTTTGAAGTAGTCATAGATATTGCGCACCGATTTCACCCCCGGATCTTCCTCCACCACGTAAGGATCCAGCGGCTTACGCGCCTGATACCAGTCATAAATACGCCCGACGAAAGGGGAGATCAGATAGACCCCGGCTTCGGCGCAGGCCCGGGCCTGGGCGAAGGAAAACAGCAGCGTCAGGTTGCAGTGGATCCCCTCTTTTTCAAGCGCCTCGGCGGCGCGGATCCCTTCCCAGGTGGAGGCCAGTTTGATCAGGATCCGCGACTTATCAATGCCCATCTCTTGATACAGCGCCACCAGGTGGCGAGCTTTCTCGATACTTTTCTCCCGATTGAAGGAGAGGCGGGCGTCCACCTCGGTGGAGACACGGCCAGGAATACTTTTGAGGATCTCGGCACCAAAATTGACCGCCAGCTTGTCGCAGGCGTGAGCCACCAGCGCTTCGCGTCCGCCACCCTGCTTTTTGGCCCAGGCGATGGCGTCGTCGATGAGCCCGCTATAGGCGTCCAGCCCGGCGGCCTTCAGCAGCAGGGAGGGATTGGTGGTGGCGTCTTCCGGCTGATAGTGGCGAATGGATTCGATATCGCCGCTGTCGGCGACCACGGTGGTGAATTGCTTAATGCTGTCTAGCTGATTCATGGATAAGTCCTCCTGGAACAAGGTGTTACATGAGTGCTTGCCGGTATACGGTATAAACATTGATGAGGTACATAACCAAAAAGCATAGCAGACAGGGCTATTATTGGCGGCGAATCCAGGTAACATAACCACTATAAATTGATAACAACTAAATCATAACGATGACCAGAGTTTGGCGGTGTTCAAAGTTTATCGCCCCGCCAGGAGGGATACTGTCTGCCACTGAAAGGTGAACGACAGGATGGTCATCACGCTTTTCCCCTACGAACGATACGTGAAAGAAAGGAATAGAAAATGGATGAGCAGTTAAAACAGAGCGCCCTCGACTTCCACGAATTTCCGGTTCCCGGAAAAATCCAGGTCTCGCCGACCAAACCTCTTGCCACCCAGCGCGATCTGGCGCTGGCCTACTCACCGGGCGTCGCGGCCCCCTGCCTGGAAATCGAAAAAGATCCGCTGGCGGCCTACAAATATACCGCTCGCGGCAACCTGGTGGCGGTGGTCTCCAACGGCACCGCAGTGCTGGGGCTCGGCAATATCGGCGCGCTGGCCGGCAAGCCGGTAATGGAGGGCAAAGGCGTCCTGTTTAAGAAATTTGCCGGTATCGATGTATTTGATATCGAAGTCGATGAGCTGGATCCGGACAAATTTATTAACGTCGTCGCCGCCCTCGAGCCGACCTTCGGCGGTATCAACCTGGAAGATATTAAAGCGCCGGAGTGTTTCTACATCGAACAGCAGCTGCGCGAGCGGATGAATATTCCGGTTTTCCACGACGATCAGCACGGTACGGCGATCATCAGCACCGCGGCGATCCTCAACGGCCTGCGCGTTGTCGAGAAGAATCTCTCCGATGTGCGGATGGTGGTTTCCGGCGCAGGTGCGGCGGCGATCGCCTGTATGAACCTGCTGGTAGCGCTGGGTATGCAAAAGCACAACATCGTGGTCTGCGATTCGAAAGGCGTTATCTATAAGGACCGTGAGCCGAACATGGCGGAAACCAAAGCCGCCTACGCGGTGGAAGACGACGGCAAACGCACCCTGGATGACGTGATCAACGGCGCCGACATTTTCCTCGGCTGCTCTGGCCCGAAAGTGCTGACCCCGGAGATGGTGAAGAAGATGGCGCGCGCGCCGCTGATCCTTGCCCTGGCCAACCCGGAGCCGGAAATTCTGCCGCCGCTGGCGAAGCAGGTCCGTGATGACGCCATCATCTGCACCGGTCGCTCCGACTACCCTAACCAGGTTAACAACGTACTTTGCTTCCCGTTCATCTTCCGCGGTGCGCTGGACGTCGGCGCGACGGCAATCAATGAAGAGATGAAGCTGGCGGCGGTGCACGCGATTGCCGAGCTGGCCCATGCCGAGCAGAGCGAAGTGGTGGCCTCCGCCTATGGCGATCAGGATTTAAGCTTTGGTCCGGAGTACATCATTCCGAAACCATTCGACCCGCGGCTGATCGTCAAGATCGCCCCCGCGGTGGCGAAGGCGGCGATGGACTCCGGTGTGGCGACGCGCCCGATTGCCGATTTTGACGCCTATATCGAGAAGCTGAGTGAGTTCGTCTATAAAACCAACCTGTTTATGAAACCTATCTTCTCCCAGGCGCGCAAAGAGCCGAAGCGCGTGGTGCTGGCGGAAGGGGAAGAGACCCGGGTGCTACATGCCACCCAGGAGCTGGTATCGCTGGGACTGGCCAAACCTATTCTGGTGGGGCGCCCGAGCGTGATTGAAATGCGCATCCAGAAGCTGGGCCTGCAGATCAAGGCCGGCGTTGACTTTGAGATCGTCAATAATGAATCCGACCCGCGGTTTAAAGAATACTGGAGCGAGTACTACCAGCTGATGAAGCGCCGCGGCATTACCCAGGAGCAAGCGCAGCGGGCGGTGATTAGCAATACCACGGTGATTGGGGCCATCATGGTTCATCGCGGTGAAGCGGATGCGATGATCTGCGGGACTATTGGCGAGTACCATGACCACTACCGCGTGGTGCAGCCGCTGTTTGGCTATCGCGACGGCGTCAGCACCGCCGGGGCGATGAATGCGCTGCTGCTGCCGAGCGGCAACACCTTTATCGCCGACACCTATGTCAATCACGATCCATCACCGGAAGAGTTGGCGGAGATCACCCTGATGGCGGCGGAAAGCGTGCGTCGCTTTGGTATTGAGCCGCGAGTGGCATTGCTGTCGCACTCCAACTTTGGCTCTGCCGACTGCCCGTCAGCCAGCAAAATGCGTAAAACCCTCGAGCTGGTGAAGGCGAGCGCCCCGGAGCTGATGATCGATGGCGAAATGCATGGCGACGCCGCGCTGGTGGAGAGCATCCGCAACGATCGCATGCCGGACAGCCCGCTGAAGGGGGCGGCCAATATTCTGGTGATGCCGAATATGGAAGCTGCCCGGATCAGCTATAACCTGCTGCGCGTCTCCAGTTCGGAAGGGGTAACCGTCGGGCCAGTGCTGATGGGGGTGGCGAAGCCCGTGCATATCCTGACGCCGATTGCCTCCGTGCGCCGCATTGTGAATATGGTGGCGTTAGCGGTTGTCGAAGCGCAAACCGAGCCGCTGTAATCTTCTTTTTTCCCGTTAACGCGCGGAGAGTTTTCCGCGCACAATATCAGGCAGGCCGGCAGGTAAAAACGCTGAGCCTGCCTTTTTAATTTAGCCGCCCTGTTATTTTCTCTTCTTAGTGATCCACTTCACCTTTTAAACCCACTTGCCGAAATTTGTTATTTGCCACGCTGAAATACCCTCACCATAAGGACAGATTTCAGGGGGGCAATTAGCCATGGATAAAGAACGCATTATTCAGGAATTCGTACCAGGCAAACAGGTTACGCTGGCGCATTTGATTGCTCACCCGGGAGCGGAACTTGCGAAAAAGATCGGCGTTCCCGAATCCGGCGCTATCGGCATTATGACGCTAACACCGGGGGAAACGGCGATGATTGCCGGGGATCTGGCAATGAAGGCTGCCGATGTTCATATCGGTTTTCTCGACCGGTTTAGCGGCGCGCTGGTGATATACGGATCGGTCGGCGCGGTGGAGGAGGCGCTCCTGCAGACCATCGGCGGGTTAGGCCGATTATTAAATTATACCTTGTGCGAATTAACGAAAAGTTAATTGAGAGCGACCATGAAGCGTATTGCAATTGTCGGCGCCGTCGGCGCAGGTAAAACCACGCTATTTAATGCCCTGCAGGGAAATTATTCCCTCGCCCGAAAAACGCAGGCGCTGGAATTTAACGATCGCGGTGACATCGATACGCCTGGGGAATATTTCAGCCATCCCCGCTGGTATCACGCCTTAATTACCACGCTACAGGATGTGGACATCCTGATTTATGTCCATGCGGCCAATGATACCGAATGTCGTCTGCCTCCCGGGTTACTGAATATTGGCAGCCGAAAGCACCTTATCGTCGCGATCAGCAAAACAGACCTCCCGGATGCCAACGTCGCCGCGGTACGGCAACTGCTGGAGAGGATGGGGTTCCAGGCGCCGGTTTTCGCCCTCAACGGTTGCGATCCGCAAAGCGTCGCACCTTTGGAAAATTACTTGAGTGAGCTCAGCCAAAAGGAGGAAGGGCCAGGTGAAGAAACTCATTACCGCTAACGATATTCGTGCCGCCCACGCGCGCGGCGAACAGACGATGTCGGTCGTTCTGCGTGCCAGCATCATTACCCCGGAAGCGCGCGAAGTCGCCGAGCTGCTGGGATTCACTATCACCGAAGACGATGGCGCGGCGCCAGCGCCGGCGGCGACAGCGGCGGACAGCGACAAAACAGAAAGCCAGCGGATCCGCGAAACCATTCTGGCGCAGCTACCGGAAGGCCAGTTTACCGAAAGCCTGGTGGCTCAGCTGATGGAAAAGGTGATGAAGGAGAAGCAGTCCCTGGAACAGGAGGCGATGCAGCCGGGGTTTGACGCAGTGACCGGCAAAGGCGGCATCAAAGTGATCGACGGCAGCAGCGTGAAGTTTGGTCGCTTCGATGGCGCCCAACCGCACTGCGTTGGCTTAACGGACCTGGTGACTGACCAGGATGGCAGCAGCATGGCGGCCGGATTTATGCAGTGGGAGAACGCCTTCTTCCCGTGGACGCTGAACTACGACGAAATCGATATGGTGCTGGAGGGCGAGCTGCATGTGCGCCATCAGGGGGAAACGCTGGTCGCCAAAGCGGGGGACGTCATGTTCATCCCGAAAGGCTCCAGTATTGAATTCGGTACCCCGTCAACGGTGCGCTTCCTGTACGTCGCCTGGCCGGCAAACTGGCAATCGCTATGAACGATTTTATTACCGAAGCGTGGCTCAGGGCGAACCATACGCTCAGCGAAGGCGGTGAAATCCATCTTCCTGCCGACGCTCGCCTGACACCCTCGGCGAGGGAACTGCTGGAAAGTCGGCATCTGCGGGTCAAATTTCTCGACCGCCAGGGGCGCTTGTTTGTCGAGGATGACGAACAGACGCCGCAGCCGGTGCATGTCCTGACCAGCAGCGACCATCCGCCTCAGGCCTGCTGCGAGCTCTGTCGCCAGCCGGTGGGCAAAAAGCCGGACACCCTGACCCACCTGACGGCCGAGATCCTGGTGGCGAAAAACGATCCGCGACTGGCCTTTCGCGCGGTGCTGGACAGCACCATCGCCCTGACGGTGTGGCTGCAAATTGAACTGGCGGAGCCCTGGCAACCGTGGCTGACGGATATTCGTTCACGGCTGGGCAACATCATGCGCGCCGACGCGCTTGAGGAGCCGCTGGCGGCGCAGTCGATAGCCGGATTCAGCGAGGGGCAGCTGCATCGTCTGTCCCATCAGCCGCTGCGTTACCTGGGTCACGATCACCTGGTGCCGGAGGCCCGCCATGGGCGCGAGGTTGCGCTGCTCAATCTGCTGCGCGGCAAAGTGCGCGAGGCGGAGGTGACCGCGGCGCAGGTGTTTATTACGCCGCAATTTGCGGTCCAGCGTGCCGATATTCTACAGGCGCTCAACCGTCTCTCCAGCGCGGTCTACGTGATGATGATCCTGGGCGTGACGGACTCGCCGCCGGCGCTCAGCCAACTGCAGCAGCTGGGAGGGGAAGATGATCATTGACCAGTGCCGCAAACTGGCCCTGCGCGCCCCCGCCAGGGTGGTGTTCCCGGATGCGCTGGACGTTCGGGTGCTGAAGGCCGCGCATTATCTGCAGCAGCAGGGCCTGGCGCATCCGATCCTCGTCGCCAGCCCCTTCGCGCTGCGGCAGTTCGCCCTCAGCAAGCGCCTGCCGCTGACCGGAGTGCAGGTTATCGATCCGCACAGCAACCTGGCGATGCGCGAGGCGTTTGCCGCCGCCTGGCAGGCGCGCGCCGGCGATAAAACGCCCGCTGACGCCGTCGACAAACTGGCCGACCCGCTGATGTTCGCCGCGGCGATGGTCAGTGCCGGGCAGGCCGAGGTGTGTATCGCCGGGAATCTCTCGTCAACCGCCAGCGTGCTGCGCGCCGGTCTGCGCCTGATCGGCCTGCAGCCGGGGTGTAAAACGCTCTCTTCACTGTTTCTGATGCTGCCGCAGTATGCCGGCCAGCCGCTGGGGTTTGCCGACTGCAGCGTGGTACCGCAGCCGACGGCGGCGCAGCTGGCGGATATCGCTATCGCCAGCGCCGAGACCTGGCAAGCGATCACCGGCGAAGCGCCGCGGGTGGCAATGCTGTCCTTCTCGACGCACGGCAGCGCCCGCCATCCCTGTGTGGCTAATGTTCAGCAGGCCACGGAGATGGTGCGTCAACGGGCGCCACAGCTGATGGTCGATGGCGAGCTGCAGTTTGACGCCGCCTTCGTACCGGACGTCGCTGCGCAAAAAGCGCCCGCCAGCCCGCTGCAGGGCCGGGCCAATGTGCTGGTCTTCCCGTCGCTGGAGGCGGGCAACATCGGCTACAAAATCGCCCAGCGGTTGGGCGGGTATCGCGCCATCGGGCCGTTGATCCAGGGCCTGGCCGCACCGCTTCACGACCTCTCGCGAGGCTGTAGCGTAGAGGAAATTATCGAACTGGCGCTGGTGGCGGCAGTACCGCGCCAGGCGGATGCGAGCCGGCTCCCCGACTCGTCCACGCTGGTTGAATGAATGGTCCCGTTCAGGACCCCTTATGAGAGGAAAACACAATGGAAGCATTAGGAATGATTGAAACCCGGGGCCTGGTTGCACTGATTGAGGCCTCTGACGCCATGGTCAAAGCCGCCCGCGTCAAGCTGGTCGGCGTGAAACAAATTGGCGGCGGCCTGGTGACCGCTATGGTGCGCGGTGATGTCGCGGCGTGCAAAGCCGCGACGGATGCCGGGGCAGCGGCGGCTCAGCGTATCGGTGAGCTGGTTTCAGTGCATGTCATCCCGCGCCCGCATGGCGATCTGGAAGAGGTTTTCCCGATCAGCTTTAAGGGCGACAGCAATATCTAACGGGGAGGGTGTGCCGGAAAGTTCGGGCCGGATAAGGCGCCAGCGCGTTGCTATCCGGCAATGACAAGGCATGAATGCCGGATGGTGCAGCGCTTATCCGGCCTGGACATCACACACGGAGACGGACATGAAGCTGGCTGTCGTTACCGGATATGTGGTCTGCACCGTACGTCATGAAGGTCTGGCCCACGACAAACTGCTGATGGTGGAGATGCTCAACGCTCGCGGCGAGCCTGACGGGCAGAGTGCGGTCGCCATCGACAACATTGGCGCGGGATGCGGAGAGTGGGTGCTGCTGGTCAGCGGCAGCTCGGCGCGACAGGCACACGCACAGGGAGCCTCTCCGGTCGATCTGTGTGTGATTGGCATCGTGGATGAGGCTGCGGCCGGTGGTCAGGTGCTCTTCCATAAGTAGGGTGGAAAATCATGAATCAACAGGACATTGAACAGGTGGTGAAAGCGGTACTGCTGAAAATGAAAGACAGCGGACAGCCTGCCGACACCGTTCATGGCATGGGCGTTTTTGCCTCTCTGGATGACGCTGTCGCGGCGGCAAAGGTGGCCCAGCAGGGATTGAAGCGGGTGGCGATGCGCCAGCAGGTGATTCAGGCCATTCGTGAGGCGGGTGAAAAGCATGCCCGGGAACTGGCGGAACTGGCGGTGACCGAGACCGGCATGGGACGCGTGGAGGATAAGTTTGCTAAAAACGTGGCGCAGGCGCGCGGCACACCGGGCGTGGAGTGTCTGACTCCGCAGGTGTTGACCGGCGATAACGGCCTGACGCTGATTGAAAACGCGCCCTGGGGCGTGGTGGCCTCGGTGACGCCGTCCACCAATCCGGCGGCGACGGTGATCAACAACGCCATCAGCCTGATTGCCGCCGGCAACAGCGTGGTCTTCGCCCCTCATCCGGCAGCGAAGAAAGTCTCGCAACGGGCAATTACCCTGCTTAACCAGGCGGTAGTGGCCGCCGGCGGCCCGGCTAACCTGCTGGTGACCGTGGCGAATCCGGATATCGACACCGCCCAGCGGCTGTTTAAGTACCCTGGCATCGGCCTGCTGGTGGTGACCGGCGGCGAAGCGGTGGTCGAGGCGGCGCGCAAACATACCAATAAACGTTTGATTGCCGCCGGGGCCGGCAACCCGCCGGTGGTGGTGGACGACACCGCCGATCTGCCGCGTGCCGCGCAGGCAATCGTCAAGGGCGCCTCGTTTGATAACAACATCATCTGCGCCGACGAGAAGGTGCTGATCGTGGTCGATAGCGTCGCTGACGAGCTGATGCGCCTGATGGAAGGCCAGCAGGCGGTGAAACTCACCGCGGCACAGGCCGAACAGCTCCAGCCGCTGCTGCTGAAAAATATCGACGAGCGTGGCAAAGGCACGGTCAGCCGCGACTGGGTCGGCCGCGATGCGGGCAAAATCGCCGCGGCGATTGGCCTGCAGGTACCGGCGCAAACCCGCCTGCTGTTCGTTGAAACCCCTGCCACCCATCCGTTTGCGGTGACTGAAATGATGATGCCGGTGCTGCCGGTGGTGCGGGTGGCGAACGTCGACGAGGCCATCTCCCTGGCGGTCACGCTGGAAGGCGGTTGCCACCACACGGCGGCAATGCACTCGCGCAACATCGACAACATGAACCAGATGGCGAACGCCATCGACACCAGCATCTTCGTCAAAAACGGACCGTGCATCGCCGGGCTTGGGCTGGGCGGGGAGGGCTGGACCACCATGACTATCACCACCCCAACCGGGGAAGGGGTAACCAGCGCGCGGACCTTCGTTCGTCTGCGCCGCTGTGTGCTGGTGGATGCGTTTCGAATTGTATAAGGGATGAACATGGCGCACGACGAACAACGCTGGCTTTCGCCGCGACTGCAAACGGCGGCGGCCCTGTGTAACCAGACGCCCGCTGCCAGCGACTCACCGCTGTGGCTGGGCATCGATTTGGGCACCTGCGACGTGGTGTCGATGGTGGTCGATAGCGACGGCCAGCCGGTTGCGGTGTGTCTTGACTGGGCCGACGTGGTGCGCGACGGCGTCGTCTGGGACTTCTTTGGCGCTGTCACCCTCGTGCGCCGTCATCTCGATACCCTCGAACAGCAGCTGGGCTGTCGCTTCACCCATGCGGCGACCTCGTTTCCGCCGGGGACCGATCCGCGCATCTCGATCAATGTCCTGGAGTCCGCCGGGCTGGAGGTCAGTCATGTGCTGGATGAGCCGACTGCGGTGGCGGATCTGCTGCAGCTCGATAACGCCGGCGTGGTGGATATCGGCGGCGGCACCACCGGGATCGCCATCGTTAAACAGGGCAAGGTGACGTATTCGGCGGACGAAGCCACCGGCGGCCACCATATCTCCCTGACTCTGGCCGGGAATCACGGCATCGGGCTGGAGGAGGCGGAGCAGTACAAGCGCAGCCACGCCGGGGAGATCTGGCCGGTGGTTAAGCCGGTGTACGAGAAGATGGCCGAGATTGTCGCGCGGCACATTGCCGGAAAAGAGATTGATGATTTGTGGCTGGCGGGCGGCGCCTGTATGCAGCCGGGCGTGCATGCGCTGTTTCGTCAGCGCTTCCCGGCATTACCGGTACATTTGCCGCAGCACAGCCTGTTTATGACCCCGCTGGCAATCGCCAACAGCGGGAAGGAAAAAGCGGAGGGGATCTATGCAAGCTGAACTGCAGACGGCGCTGTTCCAGGCCTTCGACAGCCTGAATCTCCAGCAGGTAAAAAGTTTCAACGTGCCGCCGGTGACGCTGCACGGCGTCGGTGCGCTGGCGGCCTGCGGTCCGCAAGCGCACGCCCGGGGCCTGAAGCATCTGTTTGTCATGGTCGACAGTTTTCTCCATCAGGCGGGAATGACCGCCGGGCTGGAACGTAGCCTGGCGATGAAAGGGATAGCCATAACCCTCTGGCCCTGTCCCGCCGGCGAACCCTGCGTCACCGATGTCTGCGCCGCGGTCGCCCAGTTGCGGGACGCGGGTTGCGATGGGGTGGTGGCTTTCGGCGGCGGGTCGGTGCTGGATGCGGCGAAAGCGGTGGCGCTGCTGGTCGCCAACCCTGAGCAGACGCTGAGCGGTATCACAGAGCACAGCGCATTACATTCACGTCTGCCGCTGATCGCGGTGCCGACCACCGCCGGCACCGGATCAGAAACCACCAACGTGACGGTGATTATCGATGCGGTGAGCGGACGCAAACAGGTGCTGGTGCATGCCTCGCTGATGCCGGATGTAGCGATCCTCGACGCCGCGCTGACCGAAGGCGTTCCCCCGTCTATCACGGCGATGACCGGGATCGATGCGCTGACCCACGCGATCGAGGCCTACAGCGCCCGCCACGCCACACCGTTTACCGACAGTCTGGCGATGGGAGCCATCGCCATGATCGGCGAAGCGCTGCCGAAAGCGGTGGGCTGCGGCCAGGATCTGGCAGCGCGGGAGAACATGCTGCTGGCCTCCTGCATGGCAGGGATGGCGTTCTCCAGTGCCGGGCTGGGGCTATGCCATGCCATGGCGCATCAGCCGGGGGCGGCGCTGCATATTCCGCACGGGCTGGCCAACGCCATGCTGCTGCCGACGGTGATGGAGTTTAACCGCATGGTGCGCCGGGCGCGCTTCAGCCAGATCGGCCGGGCGCTGACCGACAGGAAAACCGATGACCACCAGGCGATTGCCGCCGTACGCGAGCTGATCGCTGATGTGGGCCTGACGATGCGGCTTGCGGATGCTGGTGCGACGCCCGCGCACTTCGCCGCCTGGGCACAGGCGGCGCAGGACGATATCTGTCTGCGCACCAATCCACGCACCGCCAGCCGGGAGCAGATTATCGAGCTGTACGCGGCGGCGCAATAAATGCGGATTTTCCCGGGGACGTGTAGCTGTGACTTTCCCTGCTCGCGCTGTGCTTAGCCGGGCTACAGGATCACAGCCGTCTGCTATGCCGTAGCCCGGGTAAGGCGTTCACGCCACGACCCGGGAAAGTTCCCCGAGTGCGGCTAATGTCCCGGTATTCACAGTATCTACAAATCATAAATGACAGGGAGTAAGGGCTATGGGAATTAACGAAATCATCATGTACATCATGATGTTCTTTATGCTGATTGCCGCCGTGGACAGGATCCTGTCGCAGTTCGGCGGCTCGGCACGCTTCCTCGGCAAACTGGGGAAAAGCATTGAAGGGGCGGGCAGTCAGTTTGAAGAAGGATTTATGGCGATGGGGGCGCTGGGTCTGGCAATGGTCGGGATGACCGCCCTGGCGCCGGTGCTGGCCCATCTGCTCGGCCCGGTGATTATTCCGCTGTATGAGATGCTCGGCGCTAACCCGTCAATGTTCGCCGGCACGCTGCTGGCGTGCGATATGGGTGGTTTCTTCCTCGCTAAAGAACTTGCGGGCGGTGACGTGGCGGCCTGGATGTACTCAGGCCTGATCCTCGGGTCCATGATGGGCCCGACCATTGTGTTCTCCATTCCGGTGGCGCTCGGCATTATCGAACCAACCGATCGCCGCTGGCTGGCGCTCGGCGTGCTGGCGGGCATTGTCACCATTCCCATCGGCTGTATCGCCGGCGGTCTGGTGGCGATGTATTCCGGGGTGGAGATCAACGGCCAGCCGGTAGAGTTTACCTTCGCGCTGATCCTGATGAATATGATCCCGGTGATCATCGTCGCCGTACTGGTGGCGCTGGGGCTGAAGTTTATTCCGGAAAAAATGATCAACGGCTTCCAGATCTTCGCCAAATTCCTCGTGGCGCTGATCACCATCGGCCTGGCGGCGGCGGTGATCAAGTTTCTGCTCGGCTGGGAGCTGATCCCGGGACTCGACCCGATCTTTATGGCGCCTGGCGACCAGCCCGGCGAGGTAATGCGCGCCATCGAAGTGATTGGCTCTATCTCCTGCGTGCTGCTCGGCGCTTACCCAATGGTGCTCCTGCTGACCCGCTGGTTTGAAAAGCCGCTAATGCGCATCGGTAACCTGCTGAAAATCAATAATATGGCTGCTGGCGGTATGGTCGCCACCCTGGCGAATAACATCCCGATGTTCGGCATGATGAAGCAGATGGATACCCGTGGGAAAGTGATCAACTGCGCCTTCTCGGTATCAGCGGCATTCGCGCTGGGCGACCATCTCGGTTTTGCAGCAGCCAACATGCACGCCATGATCTTCCCGATGATCGTCGGCAAGCTGGTCGGCGGCGTTACCGCGATTGGCGTGGCGATGCTGCTGGTGCCGAAAGAGAAAACGATCCCGGCGGTAGAGAAAAGCGACGCTGAAGTGGAGGCACACTCGTGAATACGCGCCAGCTGCTCAGCGTCGGTATTGATATCGGCACCACCACCACGCAGGTGATCTTCTCGCGCCTTGAGCTGGTGAACCGCGCGGCGGTCTCCCAGGTGCCACGCTATGAATTCATCAAACGCGAGATCAGCTGGCAAAGCCCGGTGTGCTTTACGCCGGTCGATAAGCAGGGCGACCTGCAAGAAGCTGAACTGAAGGCGCTGATCCTCGCCCAGTACCAGGCCGCGGGTATCGCCCCGGAAGCGGTGGACTCCGGGGCGATCATCATCACCGGCGAAAGCGCGAAAACCCGTAATGCCCGCCCGGCGGTGATGGCGCTCTCGCAGTCACTGGGCGATTTCGTTGTTGCCAGCGCCGGGCCGCACCTTGAATCGGTCATTGCCGGCCACGGCGCCGGGGCGCAAGCCCTGTCCCAGCAGCGAATGTGTCGGGTGCTCAATATCGATATCGGCGGCGGCACGTCGAACTATGCCCTGTTTGCATCCGGTAAAGCGATCGGCACCGCCTGCCTTAACGTCGGCGGCCGGCTACTGGAGACCGACGGCCAGGGCCGGGTGACCTACGCCCATCAGCCGGGCCAGCGTATTGTCGATGCGGTCTTCGGCCCGGGAACCGATGCTTTAGCGTTGACTGCGGGTCAGCTGGCGCAGGTGGCGCGCCGGATGGCGGCGCTGATCGTCGAGGTGATCGAGGGCACCCTCTCACCGCTGGCGCAGGCGCTGATGCAAACGGGTTTACTGCCGGCGGGTGTTCAGCCTGAGGTGATTACGCTTTCCGGTGGGGTGGGGGAGTGCTATCGCCATCAGCCCGCCGATCCTTTCTGCTTTTCCGATATTGGGCCGCTGCTTGCCACGGCCCTGCATGAGCACCCGCGACTGCAGGCGATGAACGTGCAGTTCCCGGCGCAGACCGTGCGCGCCACGGTGATTGGCGCCGGGGCGCATACCCTGTCGCTGTCCGGAAGCACCATCTGGCTGGAGGGGGTTCAGCTGCCGCTGCGCAATCTACCGGTGGCCATCCCGCAGGATGCCGCCGATCTGCCGAACGCCTGGCTGCAGGCGTTGACGCAGCTTGACCTGGCCCCCGACGCGGACGCTTACGTGCTGGCGCTTCCCGCTTCACTTCCGGTGCGCTACGCCACCTTACTGGCGGTGATTGACGCCTTGCTGGCGTTTGTTGCCCGCTTTCCTAATCCCCACCCGCTGCTGGTGGTGGCTGAGCAGGATTTTGGTAAAGCGCTGGGCATGCTGCTGCGGCCTCAGCTACCACACCTTCCGCTGGCGGTCATTGATGAGGTGAGCGTGCGGGCGGGGGACTATATCGACATTGGTACGCCTCTTTTTGGCGGATCGGTTGTGCCGGTGACGGTGAAATCACTCGCATTTCCTTCCTGAGGGAACGACTTATGAAACTAAAGACCACATTGTTCGGCAATGTTTATCAGTTTAAGGATGTAAAAGAGGTACTGGCGAAAGCCAACGAACTACGTTCGGGGGATGTGCTGGCGGGCGTGGCGGCGGAGAGTTCGCAGCAGCGCGTGGCGGCCAAGCAGGTGTTGTCGGAGATGACGGTGGCGGATATCCGCAATAATCCGGTGATCCCGTACGAGGAGGACTGCGTGACGCGCCTGATTCAGGACGATGTCAACGAAACCGCCTATAACCGTATCAAAAACTGGACCATCAGCGACCTGCGTGAATACGTGCTGAGCGATGAAACTTCCGTGGATGACATCGCTTTCACGCGCAAGGGGTTAACTTCAGAAGTGGTGGCGGCGGTGGCCAAGATCTGCTCCAACGCCGATCTGATCTACGGCGGAAAAAAAATGCCGGTGATCAAAAAAGCCAATACCACCATCGGTATTCCGGGGACCTTCAGTTGCCGCCTGCAGCCGAACGACACCCGTGACGATGTGCAGAGTATTGCTGCGCAAATCTATGAAGGGCTTTCTTTTGGCGCGGGTGACGCGGTGATCGGCGTTAACCCGGTCACTGACGACGTGGAGAACCTGAGCCGGGTGCTGGATACGGTGTACGGGGTTATCGACAAATTTAACATCCCGACCCAGGGCTGCGTGCTGGCGCACGTTACCACCCAGATCGAAGCCATCCGCCGCGGCGCGCCGGGGGGGCTTATCTTCCAGAGCATCTGCGGCAGTGAAAAAGGGCTTAAAGAGTTCGGTGTCGAGCTGGCGATGCTTGATGAAGCGCGGGCGGTGGGAGCGGAGTTTAACCGCATCGCCGGGGAGAACTGTCTTTACTTTGAAACCGGGCAAGGCTCGGCGCTTTCCGCGGGCGCTAACTTCGGCGCCGATCAGGTCACCATGGAAGCGCGTAACTATGGCCTGGCGCGGCACTACGATCCGTTCCTCGTCAATACCGTGGTGGGCTTTATCGGGCCGGAGTACCTCTATAACGACCGGCAAATTATTCGCGCCGGGCTGGAAGACCACTTTATGGGCAAGCTGAGCGGCATCTCGATGGGCTGCGACTGCTGCTACACCAACCATGCCGATGCTGACCAGAACCTCAACGAAAACCTGATGATCCTGCTGGCGACCGCTGGCTGCAACTACATCATGGGTATGCCGCTCGGTGACGACATCATGCTCAACTACCAGACCACCGCCTTCCACGACACTGCGACCGTGCGCCAGCTGTTGGGCCTGCGGCCGTCGCCGGAATTTGAACGCTGGCTGGAAACGATGGGCATTATGGCAAATGGTCGCCTGACCAAACGGGCGGGCGATCCGTCACTGTTCTTCTGATGACGCGGGGATGACACATCATGGATCAAAAACAGATTGAAGACATTGTACGCAGCGTAATGGCGTCAATGGGACAACCACAGCCACAGGCCCCCGCAGCATCGACGCCGGCCTGTGAAACGAAACCGTGCGCAGCAGATGTCACGGCGGAGAGCTGCGCCCTGGATCTGGGTTCAGCAGAAGCGAAAGCCTGGATCGGCGTAGAAAACCCGCATCGCCCTGAGGTGCTCACCGAGCTGCGGCGCAGTACTGCGGCGCGCGTCTGCACCGGCCGCGCCGGGCCGCGTCCGCGCACCCTGGCGCTGCTGCGCTTCCTGGCGGATCACTCGCGTTCGAAAGACACGGTGCTTAAAGAGGTGCCAGAGGCGTGGGTGAAAGCGCAGGGGCTGCTGGAAGTGCATTCGGAAATTAGCGACAAAAATCACTACCTGACGCGGCCCGATCTGGGGCGCCGTCTCAGTCCGGAGGCCATCGATGCGTTGAAGGCGCAGTGCGTGATGGATCCGGATGTGCAGGTGGTGGTCTCCGATGGCCTGTCGAGGGATGCCATCACCGCCAACTATGAAGAGATCCTGCCGCCGCTGCTTGCTGGCCTGAAGCAGGCGGGGCTGAAGGTCGGCACACCGTTCTTCGTACGCTATGGCCGCGTCAAGATTGAAGATCAGATCGGCGAGATCCTCGGCGCGAAGGTGGTGATCCTGCTGGTTGGCGAGCGCCCGGGACTTGGCCAGTCGGAGAGTCTCTCCTGCTACGCGGTCTACTCCCCGCGGGTAGCGACCACCGTTGAGGCCGACCGGACCTGTATCTCTAATATCCATCAGGGCGGTACCCCGCCGGTAGAAGCCGCCGCGGTGATCGTGGATTTAGCCAAACGCATGCTGGAGCAGAAAGCCTCCGGCATCAATATGAGCCGTTAAGGAGGCATCATGCCAGCATTAGATTTGATTCGACCCTCAGTCACCGCCATGCGCGTGATTGCCTCGGTGAATGACGGTTTCGCGCGCGAACTGAAATTACCGCCGCATATACGGAGTCTCGGGCTCATCACGGCAGATTCGGATGACGTGACGTATATTGCCGCCGACGAAGCGACTAAACAGGCGATGGTGGAAGTGGTCTATGGCCGCTCTCTGTACGCCGGCGCGGCACACGGCCCGTCGCCCACCGCCGGCGAAGTGCTGATTATGCTGGGTGGCCCGAACCCGGCGGAAGTTCGCGCCGGGCTGGATGCGATGGTGGCGCATATTGAAAGCGGGGCGGCATTCCAGTGGGCTAACGACGCGCAAGATACCGCCTTTCTGGCGCATGTGGTGTCGCGTACCGGCTCTTATCTTTCATCGACCGCTGGCATCGCGTTGGGCGATCCGATCGCTTATCTGGTGGCGCCGCCGCTGGAGGCGACGTTTGGTATCGATGCGGCGATGAAGTCGGCCGATGTCCAGCTGGTGACCTACGTGCCGCCGCCATCGGAAACCAACTATTCGGCCGCCTTTTTGACGGGAAGCCAGGCCGCCTGTAAAGCCGCCTGCAATGCCTTTACCGATGCCGTTCTCGATATTGCCCGTCATCCTGTACAGCGTGCGTAATGGAGGGAGCGATGATCAATGCGCTGGGATTGCTCGAAGTGGAGGGCATGGTCGCTGCTGTAGACGCCGCGGATGCCATGCTTAAGGCGGCCAATGTGCGCCTGCTCAGTCATGAAGTGCTCGACCCCGGCAGGTTAACGCTGGTGGTGGAGGGCGACCTGGCGGCCTGCCGCGCCGCGCTGGATGCCGGGTCCGCCGCTGCCCGGCGGACCGGCTGTGTGATCAGCCGTCGGGAAATTGGCCGGCCGGAAGAGGATACCCAGCGGCTGATCGGCGGTTTTCAGCCACCGCCGCCGGCGCCCCAGCCGCCTGCTGACACGGCATCATCGGAAGCGTTACTGACGCTGCTGGCTTCAGTTCGTCAGGGCATGACGGCCGGCGAGGTGGCCGCGCATTTTGCCTGGCCGCTGGATAAGGCCCGCCAGGCGCTGGAGCAGCTCTTTTCCGCAGGGACGCTACGAAAACGCAGTAGCCGCTATCGTCTCAAAAATCCATAACCTGTCGGAGGTGCCGGGAGCGGCTTGCCCCCGGCTTTAACGATTATGAAAAAGCGTCGTTCTGCAAATTTGCACCATCTCTGCTGCGAAGCGTTACCTGAAGACACCAGGCTGACGCCCCAGGTTGAAATTGACAATATTCATCAACGACACACAACCGATGTATATGAGCATGCCCTGACCATTACCGCCTGGCAACAGATCTACGATCAGCTGCATCCGGGTCAGTTTCGCGGCGAGTTTACCGAAATTCTGCTCGATGAGATCCAGGTCTTTCGCGAATATACCGGGTTGGCGCTGCGCCAGTCCTGCCTGGTCTGGCCTAACTCCTTTTGGTTTGGTATTCCGGCGGTGCGGGGAGAGCAGGGGTTTATCGGCTCGCAGTGCCTGGGCCGGGCAGAAATCGCCACCCGTCCCGGCGGCACAGAGTTCGAGCTGAGCACGCCGGATGATTACACCATCCTCGGGGTGGTGATTTCAGAGGAGGTGATTGCGCGTCACGCCAGTTTCCTGCACCACCCGGAACGGGTGCTACATATGCTACGCAACCAGTCTGCGCTGGCGGTCCGCGAGCCGCATAAGGCCGCGCTGTGGGGGTTTGTCCAGCAGGCGCTGGCCACCTTTAGCGAGCATCCGGATACTCTTCATCAGCCGGCAGTGCGTAAGGTCCTGCGGGATAATCTGTTGCTGGCGATGGGCACGATGCTCGAAGAGGCGCAGCCGATGGTGAGTGCAGAGAGCGTCAGCCACCAGAGCTACCGTCGACTGCTGGCGCGGGCGCGTGAATATGTGCTGGAAAACAGCGCAGAGCCGTTAACCGTGCTCGATCTGTGTCAGCAGCTGCACGTCAGCCGGCGTACTTTGCAAAACGCCTTCCATGCGATTCTGGGGATTGGTCCTAACGCCTGGCTCAAACGGATCCGCCTGAACGCCGTCCGCCGGGAGCTGATAAGCCCCTGGTCGCAGCGGGAGACCGTCAAGGAGGCGGCCATGCAGTGGGGATTCTGGCATCTGGGGCAGTTCGCCACCGACTATCAGCAGCTGTTTGCCGAAAAACCGTCGATGACGCTGCACCACCGCCTGCGCCAGTGGGTGTGAGCGAAGCGACGCCGCTGCCGGGTGGCCAGCCGCCATCCGGCCGTTACAGCCAGTCGCGCACCTGAATAAACTCGCTCAGCGCCGCTTCGGGGCTGCCGGCCTCGGGCTGATAATCATATTCCCAGCGCACCAGCGGCGGCATCGACATCAGAATCGACTCCGTACGCCCACCGGTCTGCAGGCCGAACAGGGTGCCGCGGTCCCAGACCAGATTGAACTCGACGTAGCGGCCGCGGCGATAAAGCTGAAAGTGGCGCTCGCGTTCGCCGTACGGCGTGGCTTTCCGGCGTTCGACGATGGGTAAATAGGCGTCAGCATAGCCGTTTCCGACCGCCTGCATAAAGGCGAAGCAGTGGTCAAAATCCGGGGTGTTCAGATCGTCAAAGAACAGACCGCCGATGCCGCGCTGTTCCTGGCGGTGCTTGAGATAGAAGTAATCATCACACCATTTTTTATAGCGCGGATAGACTTCCTCGCCAAACGGCAGACACAGATCGCGGGCGGTACGATGCCAGTGGACGGCATCCTCTTCAAAGCCGTAGTAAGGGGTTAAATCAAAGCCGCCGCCGAACCACCACACCGGGTCGGCGCCAGGCTTTTCGGCAATAAAGAACCGCACGTTGGCATGGCTGGTGGGCACGTAGGGGTTCAGCGGATGAACCACCAGCGAGACGCCCATGGCTTCAAAACTGCGTCCGGCCAGTTCCGGGCGGTGCGCGGTAGCGGAGGCTGGCATGGCGTCGCCGTGAACATGGGAGAAGTTGACCCCGGCCTGCTCGAAGACGTTACCTTCACGCAGCACCCGGCTGCGTCCGCCACCGCCGCCTTCCCGCTGCCAGGCGTCTTCAACAAACGGCGCGCCATCGACAGCACTCAGCTGCTGGCAAAGGCTGTCCTGGAGCTGGAGCAAAAAAGTTTTAACCTGCGCGGCATCGGGTTTCATTAACGTCTCTTCGAATGGGCTTTCTGGTTATCGAACCAGTGGAAATAACTGATAATGCCGTTGGCAATCGCGGTAGCGATTTTCTGCCGGAAAGCGGTGGTGCCGAGCAGTTTTTCCTCGTTCGGGTTAGTAATAAACGAGGTTTCCACCAGTACGGATGGAATGGAAGGCGACTTTAGCACCACAAAGGCCGCCTGTTCGGTATTGCGGCTGTGCAGTTTATGCACCGGCTTGATCTTTTTCAGGATATGCGAGCCCAGCGTCAGGCTGTTTTTAATGGTGTCAGTCTGCACCAGGTCGAACAGTACCTGCTGCAGCAGATGATCTTTATCCGTCGCTTTCTTACCGGCGACCTCATCGGCGCGGTTTTCGCGATCGGAGAGATATTTCGCCATAGCGCTACTGGCGCCGCGGTTTGACAGGGCGAACACCGAGGCGCCGGCGGCGCTCGGGTTGGTGAAGCCATCGGCGTGGATTGACATAAACAGATCGGCGCCGTGCTGATGGGCGATCTCCACCCGGTCATAAAGCGGAATAAAAGTATCGCCGGTGCGGGTCAGGCGGGCGTCGATGCCGTTGCTGCGCAGAATGCTGCGCACGTTTTTAGCGATCGCCAGCACCACATGCTTTTCTTTCGAGCCGTTGTGGCCGATAGCTCCGGTGTCGATACCGCCATGGCCCGGGTCGAGCATCACAATGCGGCGGCCCCCGGCCTTTTTGGCGGCGGGCTTGCTGTGTCCATTTGATGTTTTCAGTGGCTGCTCTTTTGCGCTGACCTGCGCGGCGACGCCACTCAGCGTCATCGCAGCCAGCCCGGCTTTCAGCACCTGACGGCGCGAAGCAAGTATTTTTAAAGGTTTAAAAGTGCTCATTCGGCCTGAATTGTAAACAAGTGATGTCCAATGTTATATCGTATCGCGTTTGCCGTTACGACCATTCAAAATAAGAATTGTTTTACTTTTCATTTCAATACATGACAAAGTCATATTATGCCATTTTTTGTCGCTGATTTCGCCTGATATTGGCTATCAGTTATATTCGCGCCATAATCACTGTTTTTAACCGTCAATGGTGGGGAATACCATGGAGATTCGCGTTTTTCGCCAGCAGGATTTTGAAGAGGTTGTAACGCTGTGGGAGCGTTGCGATTTGCTGCGCCCGTGGAACGATCCGGAGATGGATATTGAGCGCAAGCTGAATCACGACGTCAGCCTGTTTCTGGTGGCGGAAGTGAATGGCGAAGTGGTCGGCACGGTGATGGGCGGATATGACGGCCATCGTGGGTCAGCCTACTATCTCGGCGTCCATCCGGAATATCGTGGCCGGGGGATTGCGAACGCGCTGCTCAACCGGCTCGAGAAAAAGCTGATTGCCCGCGGCTGCCCGAAAATCAACATTATGGTCCGCGAAGATAACGATGTGGTGCAGGGAATGTACGAGCGGCTGGGTTATGAGTACGCCGATGTCCTGACCCTGGGCAAGCGCCTGATCGAAGATGAAGAATACTGAATTTATCCCCGCCGATTTTGATGCCCATGGCCGTCTGCGCCTGCCTTTGCTTTTCTGGGGCGTGCTATTGTTGCAGGCCCGCACATGGGTGCTGTTTTTGATGGCCGGCGCCTCGCGTCAGCAGGGCGACGCGATCCTCAATCTGTTTTATCCCGATCATGACCGCTTTTGGCTCGGCTTACTGCCTGGCGTGCCGGCGGTACTGGCCTTTCTGCTTAGCGGCTATCGACATCGCCTGCCGCGCCTGTGGCGGGCGATGCGCTGGCTGCTGGTGCTATCGCAGGTGCTGCTGTTGCTATGGCAGCCGATGCTATGGCTAAGCGGTGAATCTCCCTCCTCGCTGACCATTGCGCTGCTGGTCGCGGATGGCTATGCCCTGTGGTGGCTGTTAACCAGTCGTCGCCTGGGCGCCTGTTTTCACCAGACCACCTTTTAATGGCACTTTTTGCCGATCGTGAACTCCAACATGCGTTGAATGACTCAGAAAGGATTGTGATATGAAATCGCTACGTGTAATGCTCTGTGCGCTTCCGCTGGTTCTGACCGGCTGCTCGACAATGAGCGCGGTCAACTGGTCGGCGGCCTATCCGTGGAACTGGTTTGGCGCTTCCACCGAGGTGACCGAGCAGGGAGTGGGTAAACTGACGGCGTCCACGCCGCTCAATGAACAGGCGATTAGCGATGCGCTGGGCAGCGACTACCGTTTACGCAGCGGGATGAAGACCGATAAGGGCAATATCGTCCACTACTTTGAAGCGCTGAAAAACAACAGCGTGGCGCTGACCATCAATGGCGACAACGGTACTATCAGCCGGATTGACGTGCGTGATGCGGAGATCAAAACTGCCAGCGGCGTGAAAATCGGCACACCGTTTAGCGACCTGTACAGCAAGGCCTTCGGCAACTGCCAGAAAGGCAGCAATGACAACGGGGCGGTCGTCGAGTGTCAGGCCGAGGGGAGCCAGCATATCAGCTATGCCTTCACCGGCCACTGGAGCGGCCCGGACGAGCTGATGCCCTCCGACGATACCCTGAAAAACTGGAAAGTCAGCAAGATTATCTGGCGTCGCTAAATTGATCTGAAGAGACACGACGGCTCTGAAAAACGGTTACAATGGCGCGTTAGCAACGCGACAGCGTTGTAGTTGCATCATTTCAGGAGGAGCGATGTCTCAGGTTCAGAGCGGCATTTTGCCGGAACATTGCCGCGCGGCGATTTGGATTGAAGCCAATGTCAAAGGGGACGTTAACGCCCTGCGCGAAGCGAGCAAAATTTTTGTTGATAACGTGGCCACCTTCCAGGCTAAATTCCCCGACGCCAAACTCGGTGCGGTGGTGGCGTTCGGCAATAACGTCTGGCGTCAGCTGAGCGGCGGCGAAGGGGCGGAGGAGTTAAAAGATTTTCCGGCCTATGGCAAAGGGCTGGCGCCGTCCACCCAGTATGACCTGCTGATTCATATTTTATCCGCTCGCCATGAGGTTAACTTCTCAGTGGCGCAGGCCGCGATGGCCGCCTTTGGCGATGCTATCGAGGTCAAAGAAGAGATCCACGGCTTCCGCTGGGTGGAAGAGCGTGACCTCAGCGGCTTTGTCGACGGCACCGAAAACCCGGCGGGGGAAGAAACTCGCCGCGAAGTGGCGGTGATTAAAGACGGCGTGGACGCGGGCGGCAGCTACGTGTTAGTCCAGCGCTGGGAGCATAATCTCAAACAGCTGAACCGCATGAGCGTGCCGGATCAGGAGATGATGATCGGCCGTACTAAAGACGCCAACGAAGAGATCGATGGTGACGAGCGTCCGGTCACGTCGCACCTGAGCCGCGTTGACTTAAAAGAAGATGGCAAAGGGCTGAAAATCGTCCGCCAGAGCCTGCCGTACGGCACCGCCAGCGGCACCCATGGTCTCTATTTCTGCGCCTACTGCGCGCGCCTGCATAACATCGAACAGCAGCTGCTGAGCATGTTCGGCGATACCGACGGCAAACGCGACGCGATGCTGCGCTTCACTAAACCGGTGACCGGCGGCTATTACTTCGCGCCGTCGCTGGAGCGTATCCAGGCGCTGTAATTTTTTCCCCTCACCCTAACCCTCTCCCCAAGGGGGAGAGGGAACCGTTCGGTACGGTTAGCAAGCCCCAGTACGGACCGCCTTTCACCCTCTCCCTGAGGGAGAGGGGCGGGGTGAGGGCATCGGCGACTCAAGCACTTCAAGTATCCTCTCCATCACCGCATCCTCATACTCTTCAAACTCATTATTCCAAACGCGTAAAACCCGCCATCCCTGGCTCTGTAGCCAGCGGGTGCGGCGAACATCGTAGGCACGCCTCTCATCGTGTTGGCCGCCGTCCAGTTCAATCGCCAGCCGTATTGCGCAGCAGGCGAAATCGAGAATATAGGGGCCAACGGGATGCTGGCGGCGAAACTTGTAGCTAGCAAAACGGCGGTTGCGCAGTAAGTACCATAGTCGACGTTCTGTTGGCGTTAAGCTACGTCTGAGCCGACGAGCAAATATCTGTGTGTTTTTCATATAAACACAGTGCGCGCCTGGCTGCCGTTTGTCACAATGACACGTCTAATCTGCGAGCAGCTTTCAGCTAAGCTTTGCCAGTTGCTTATTCTCTTTTCGACTTCTAAATCGCCAAACGGTATATAAAACCGTTACTCCTTTCGTACCCGTTATAAATATGATGATCATCAGAAAATGTTCAACGTTGATAAGGGTGCGCAATGGCCGTTAAATCACTGAAAAAAGGATATCTGGCGCTGGCGGCTTCCATGCTGCTGGTGGCGCAGGCGCAGGCGACGGAGCTGCTGAACAGCTCCTATGATGTCTCCCGCGAGCTGTTTGCCGCCCTTAACCCGCCTTTTGAGCAGCAGTGGGCGAAAGAAAACGGCGGCGATAAGCTGACCATCAAGCAGTCCCATGCCGGTTCATCCAAACAGGCGCTGGCTATTTTGCAAGGCCTGAAGGCGGACGTGGTCACCTATAACCAGGTGACGGACGTGCAGATCCTGCATGACAAAGGCAACCTGATCCCGGCCGACTGGCAAAGCCGCCTGCCGAACAACAGCTCACCGTTCTATTCGACGATGGGCTTCCTGGTGCGCAAAGGCAACCCAAAAAATATTCATGACTGGAACGACCTGGTCCGCTCTGACGTCAAGCTGATCTTCCCGAACCCGAAAACCTCGGGCAACGCGCGGTACACCTACCTGGCGGCATGGGGCACGGCGGATAAAGCCGACGGTGGCGATAAAGCCAAAACCGAACAGTTTATGACCCAGTTTCTCAAGAACGTCGAAGTCTTTGACACCGGCGGACGCGGGGCGACCACCACCTTTGCCGAGCGCGGCCTGGGCGATGTGCTGATTAGCTTCGAATCGGAAGTAAACAATATTCGCAAGCAGTATGAGGCGCAGGGATTTGAAGTGGTGATCCCGAAAACCAACATTCTGGCGGAGTTCCCGGTGGCATGGGTCGATAAAAACGTCAAAGCCAATGGCACCGAAAAGGCGGCGAAAGCCTACCTGAACTGGCTCTATACCCCGCAGGCGCAGACCATCATTACCGACTACTACTATCGGGTAAACAACCCGAAAGTGATGGACGGCCTGAAGGATAAGTTCCCGCAGACTGAACTGTTCCGCGTGGAAGATAAGTTTGGCTCCTGGCCTGAGGTGATGAAAACCCACTTCGCCAGCGGCGGTGAACTGGACAAACTGTTGGCGGCGGGGCGTAAGTAATGTTTGCTGTGTCGTCCAAGCGCGTGCTGCCGGGCTTTACCCTGAGCCTTGGCACCAGCCTGCTGTTTGTCTGTCTGATTTTGTTATTACCCCTCAGCGCGCTGGTGATGCAGCTGGCGCAGATGAGCTGGGCGCAGTACTGGGATGTGATCAGCAACCCGCAGGTGGTGGCGGCCTATAAGGTGACGCTGCTCTCGGCATTCGTGGCCTCGATATTTAACGGCGTATTCGGTCTGCTGATGGCCTGGATCCTGACCCGCTATCGTTTTCCAGGCCGCACGCTGCTGGATGCCTTAATGGATCTGCCGTTCGCGCTGCCGACGGCGGTGGCCGGCCTGACGCTGGCTTCGCTGTTTTCCGTTAACGGTATTTACGGGGAATGGCTGGCGAAATTCGATATTAAAGTGACCTATACCTGGCTCGGCATCGCCGTAGCGATGGCCTTCACCAGCATCCCGTTTGTGGTACGTACCGTGCAGCCGGTGCTGGAGGAGTTGGGGCCCGAGTATGAGGAAGCGGCGGAAACGCTGGGCGCAACGCGCTGGCAGAGTTTCCGCAAGGTCGTACTGCCGGAGCTGTCACCGGCGCTGCTGGCGGGTATTGCCCTGTCGTTTACCCGCAGCCTCGGCGAGTTTGGCGCGGTGATTTTTATCGCCGGCAATATCGCGTGGAAGACCGAGGTGACCTCGCTGATGATCTTTATTCGTTTGCAGGAGTTTGACTATCCGGCGGCGAGCGCGATCGCCTCGGTGATCCTTGCTGCTTCACTGCTGCTGCTGTTTTCCATCAATACCCTGCAGAGTCGCTTTGGTCGACGCGTGGTAGGTCACTAATGGCGGAAGTTACTCAATTGAAACGCTACGACGCGCCCCGTATCAACTGGGGGAAATGGTTTCTGATTGGCGTCGGGATGCTGGTCTCCGCCTTCATCCTTGTGGTGCCGATGCTCTATATCTTTGTCCAGGCCTTCAGCAAAGGATTGATGCCGGTGTTGGAAAACCTGGCGAACCCCGACATGCTGCATGCCATCTGGCTGACGGTGATGATTGCGTTGATTACCGTACCGGTGAACCTGGTGTTCGGTACATTGCTGGCCTGGCTGGTGACACGTTTTACCTTTCCGGGGCGCCAGCTTCTGCTGACGTTACTGGATATCCCGTTCGCCGTCTCGCCGGTGGTTGCGGGCCTGGTTTATCTGCTGTTCTACGGCTCTAACGGCCCGCTGGGCGGCTGGCTTGACGCGCATAATCTGCAAATCATGTTCGCCTGGCCGGGCATGGTGCTGGCGACCATCTTTGTTACCTGTCCGTTTGTGGTGCGTGAGCTGGTGCCGGTGATGATGAGTCAGGGCAGTCATGAAGATGAGGCCGCGGTGCTGCTGGGCGCGTCCGGCTGGCAGATGTTCCGCCGGGTGACATTGCCCAATATTCGCTGGGCGCTGTTGTACGGCGTGGTGCTGACCAACGCCCGCGCCATCGGCGAATTTGGCGCGGTGTCGGTGGTTTCCGGCTCGATCCGCGGCGAAACGCTATCGCTGCCGCTGCAAATTGAACTACTGGAGCAGGATTACAACACCGTCGGCTCGTTTACCGCCGCCGCCCTGCTGACGTTAATGGCTATTCTGACCCTGTTTTTAAAGAGTATGTTGCAATGGCGTCTGGCCAATCAGGAAAAACGCGCGCAACAGGAGGGAAATCATGAGCATTGAGATTGCCAATATTAAGAAATCGTTTGGTCGCACCCAGGTGCTGAATGATATCTCGCTGGATATCCCTTCCGGACAAATGGTTGCGCTGCTGGGACCTTCGGGTTCCGGAAAAACCACCTTGCTGCGAATCATCGCCGGTCTGGAGCATCAGACCAGCGGTCATATCCGCTTCCACGGTACTGACGTCAGCCGAATGCATGCTCGCGACCGTAAAGTGGGCTTCGTTTTCCAGCACTATGCGTTGTTCCGCCATATGACGGTGTTCGATAACATCGCTTTTGGCCTGACCGTGCTGCCGCGCCGCGAACGCCCCAATGCGGCGGCGATTAAAGCCAGGGTGACTAAACTGCTGGAGATGGTGCAGTTGGCCCATCTGGCGGATCGCTATCCGGCGCAGCTGTCCGGTGGCCAAAAGCAGCGTGTGGCGCTGGCCCGCGCCCTGGCGGTGGAGCCGCAAATTCTGCTGCTGGATGAACCCTTCGGCGCGCTGGACGCCCAGGTGCGTAAAGAGCTGCGCCGTTGGCTGCGTCAGCTGCATGAAGAACTGAAATTTACCAGCGTGTTCGTCACCCACGACCAGGAAGAGGCGATGGAAGTTGCCGATCGGGTGGTGGTGATGAGCCAGGGCAACATCGAACAGGCCGATGCGCCGGAGCGCGTGTGGCGTGAGCCGTCGACCCGTTTCGTACTGGAGTTTATGGGAGAAGTTAACCGCCTGCAGGGCGTCATCCGCGGTGGACAGTTCCACGTCGGCGCGCACCGCTGGCCGTTAGGTTATACCCCAACATACCAGGGACCGGTGGATCTGTTCCTGCGTCCGTGGGAAGTGGATATCAGCCGGCGGACCAGCCTGGATTCGCCGCTGCCGGTGCAGGTACTGGAAGCCAGTCCGAAAGGCCACTACACCCAATTAGTCGTCCAGCCTCTGGGATGGTATGACGAACCGCTGAGCGTGGTGCTGGCGGGCGATGATGCCCCGTCCCGCGGCGAACGGCTGTTCGTCGGGCTGCAAAACGCGCGTTTGTATAACGGTACCGAGCGTATCGAGCCGCGCGGCGAGCTTGCTCTGGCGGAGTCAGCCTGATAGCTTAAATCCATGTGCTTTGCCGGGTGAGGCTCTGCTTACCCGGCCTGTAATTATCACGCGTCTGCCAGGCCGGGTAAGCGAAGCGCCACCCGGCTTTTTTATTGAGTAAAAATCGTGAATACACTTGAACAAACCATCGGCAATACCCCTCTGGTCAAACTTCAGCGTCTGGGCCCGGACAACGGCAGCGAAGTCTGGGTCAAACTCGAAGGCAATAATCCGGCCGGCTCGGTGAAAGATCGCGCTGCGCTGTCGATGATCGTCGAAGCGGAAAAGCGCGGCGAAATTCAGCCCGGCGACGTACTGATCGAAGCGACCAGCGGCAACACCGGCATTGCTCTGGCCATGATCGCTGCGTTGAAAGGCTATCGCATGAAGCTGCTGATGCCCGACAACATGAGCCAGGAGCGTCGGGCCGCGATGCGCGCTTACGGCGCCGAGCTTATCCTGGTCAGCAAAGAGCAAGGGATGGAGGGGGCCCGCGACCTGGCGCTGGAGATGGCCCAGCGCGGAGAAGGCAAATTGCTCGATCAGTTTAACAACCCGGACAATCCCTACGCCCACTACACCACTACCGGGCCGGAAATCTGGCAGCAGACCGCGGGGCGTATTACCCACTTTGTCTCCAGCATGGGGACCACCGGCACCATTACCGGTGTGTCACGTTTCCTGCGTGAACAGAGTAAGCCGGTGGCCATTGTCGGTCTGCAGCCGGAAGAGGGCAGCAGTATTCCAGGGATCCGTCGCTGGCCGGCGGAGTATATGCCGGGGATCTTTAACGCTTCGCTGGTGGATGCGGTGCTGGATATTCATCAGCAGGATGCCGAGAACACCATGCGTCAGCTGGCGGTCCGGGAAGGCATTTTCTGCGGCGTCAGTTCGGGCGGCGCGGTAGCGGGCGCGTTACGCATTGCTCGCGAAAATCCCGGCGCGGTGGTGGTAGCGATCGTCTGCGATCGCGGCGATCGCTACCTCTCCACCGGCGTGTTCGGTGAAGAACATTTTAGCCAGGGGGCGGGCATTTAATCATCAAGCAGGTCGGTACCGTAGGAGTTATCGACGGTGCACAGCCAGCGTTCGCCCTGCTTCAGAAAGACATAGGTGGCGCGCCGCGTAACCTGGGATATCCCGTCCGCCGTCGGGATATCCAGCCGGGTCTCCATAATCACCAGCGCATTGCCGCCGCCTTCGATAACCTCCATTTTCCCCTGAGTCACCACCAGCCGGTGCTGGAAATAGTCGGCAATGGCGATAAAGGCTTTGCGAATATTCTCTTTCCCTCTGACCACCATGCCCGGTTTGACGACCAGCGCGGCGTCTTCTGCGTAATAACTCATCAGGGTATCGTAATCTTCCTGCGAGATAGCGCGGTCGCAGGCTTCAATGACTGCTTTCAGTGCCAGGTCAGTGTGATGCATCTCTGGTGCTCCTTATTGTGGGCTATTTGTTCGTCTCGGCGATCAGAGCATGCAGGTAAGACTAGCCTGTTTTCGTTTATTTTTTCATTAATTTGTCGGCAACTGCCATCACTCCCCGATACGTTCGGTGGACTGCCTGCGTCAGGGGGCGTCTACGGCCTGCGCGATATCGGCTGCCAGGCGGTTAATCTCAGCGTCATTCAGGCGACCCAGCGACAGGCGTAGTCCGTGCGCAGGCGCGCGCACGCCAAATACTTCCCCTTCGCGGACCAGCCAGCCGGCGCGGGCCAGGCGTAAGGCGTAGGGCTGGCTGGCCGTCGCCAGCGGCAGCCAGAAATTGAGACCATCGCCTGGCGTTACATGGCTGTGTCCGTGGCGGGCCAGCGCCGCCGCCAGGTTCTCATTTTGTTGGCGATAGTGCCGGCGAGCCTCTGCCATCGAGGCAATAAAGGTGTCATCGGTCAGGCAGGCCAGCGTTAGGTCCTGCAGCAGATGGCTGACCCACTGGCTGCCGGCGTTAAGCCGCAGACGTAGCGCCGCTGAAGTATCGGCATCGCTGGCGATAAAGGCCAGCCGCAGGTCCGGTCCAAGGGTCTTCGACATTGAGCGGACCAGTGCCCAGCGTTGCGTGCTCGCGGGCAGAGGGGAGTACCATGGTGTAGCCGACAGCAGGGCAAAGTGGTCATCAACGATCGCCAATACCTGCGGGTAGCGGGCTAGCACCTCCCGCAGGGCATGCGCCCGAGTTTCCGTCAGGCTACAGCCGGTAGGATTATGTGCCCGCGGGGTTAAGATCACCGCCCGCGCACCGTTGCGTAACGCCTCCTCCAGGCCGTCAGGATCCATCCCTTCGGCATCCACCGCCACCGGGCAGGGGCTAAAGCCGGCGTAACGCACCATATTGATGCTGCTGAGAAAACAGGGATCTTCGACCACCACGCCGTCGCCGGGGAGTAGCAGGGCGCACAGCAGGCGTTCCAGGGCGTCTATCGCCCCGCTGGCCAGGTTGACTTCAAACGAGGCCGACACTTCCCGGGCAAACCACATTGCGGCCCACTCCCCGAGACGGGGTTCGATAGCAGCATCCCCATACAGGCGTGGCGTACGAGCAATTTGGCTCAGATAGCGGGATAAATCAGGCAGCCTGGCCGGATCAGGATTACCGCTGGAGATATCGTTCAGCGGTGTTGTTGGGTCTCCCCCCTCCAGCGCTGGCAGCGGATCCCGTGCTTTAATGGCTGTGCCGTTGCGTCCCTGACTGACGGCCAGGCCAGAGGTCACCAGACGTTTATAGGCGGCAGCGACGGTATTGCGATTCACCGCAAGCTGGCTGGCGAGCTCGCGTACCGGCGGCAGAACTTCTCCGGGTTGCAACCCACCGCTCTGTACCAGATGGCGGATATGATCGAAGATATCGCTGGCGGTTTTTCCGGTAAACATTATTGACCTATGACAAAATGAAATTTAGCATAGGACGAATCATAATCAGAGCGTGACCCGCTGTCCAGCGGGGGGAGAAAAGATGGGCCAGCAAGATGACATACAATCAGTGCTCTTTCACGACAAAAGCCGGGCGTCAGAGGTTGATATCGTCGCCGTGCAGTCGCAGGTAGTCTACGGCAGCGTCGGCAACAGCATCGCGGTTCCGGCGATTAAACAGCACGGTCTGCGCGTGCTGGCAGTGCCGACGGTGCTGTTCAGCAATACGCCCCATTATGAGACGTTCTATGGCGGCATTATTCCAGAGGAGTGGTTTGTCGGATATCTGCAGGCGCTGGAGGAGCGCGACGCATTGCGCGAACTGCGTGCAGTGACCACCGGTTATATGGGCAACGCCGTGCAAATTGAACGTCTGGCGCAGTGGCTGACGCGGGTCCGCGTTCGCCATCCCGAGCTCTGTATTCTGGTGGATCCGGTGATTGGCGATGTTGATAGCGGCATCTACGTCAAGGCCGAGATCCCTGATGCCTATCGTCAGCACCTGCTGCCGCTGGCGCAGGGGATCACCCCGAATCTGTTTGAGCTGGAGACACTGAGTGGCAGGCGCTGCCGCAATCAGCAGGAGGCGGTTGCCGCGGCGCGGAGCCTGCTGTCAGATACCCTTCAGTGGGTGGTGATTACCAGTGCACCGGGGGAGGTAAGTTCGACGATCAATGTGCTGGTGGTGACCGCCGATGCGGTGGAGATGGTGGTCCATCCGCGGGTGGAGACAGACTTAAAAGGAACCGGCGATCTGTTCTGCGCGGAACTGGTGAGCGGGTTGCTTTCCGGCCTGGCGTTGGGGACAGCGACTGAGGCTGCCGCCCAGCGCGTGCTGGAGGTGATGAACTGGACTGCCGCGCAGCGGTGTGACGAATTAATCCTGCCGCCGCTGGAGAAACATAAATGAAAAGCTATCGGTTAGTGGTCCGTCAGCAGGGACGTATTGTCGGTCATTTTGATACGACGGGGGAGGCGGCGCTGGAAGACGCCTGCGTGGCGCGGTCGCTGTTCGGCCTGGCCGGAGGGTATCAGTGCGAACTGCTGGTTTCTGAAAGTGAAAGACGCATTCTGGAAAGTACGCCGGGAGGCATGCGCGTTCTGTCCAGGGAGAAATGTTACCGAGCTGTGACCCGAGCAATATAAAAAAATGGCGCCTTTCGGCGCCATTTTTATGCAGCAAGCATTACTTCTTGATGCGGATAACCGGGGTTTCGCCCACAGTCACGCTACCGGACAGTTTGATCAGCTCTTTGATCTCGTCCATGTTGGAGATAACCACCGGCGTCAGGGTAGACTTGGCTTTCTCTTCCAGCAGCGGCAGATCGAATTCGATTACCGGATCGCCGACTTTCACGCGCTGGCCTTCTTCAGCAATACGCTTGAAGCCTTCGCCTTTCAGTTCAACGGTATCAATACCGAAGTGAACGAACAGCTCGATGCCGCTATCAGATTCAATAGAGAACGCATGGTTGGTTTCGAAAATTTTACCAATGGTACCGTCTACCGGCGCGACCATTTTGTTGCCGGTCGGTTTGATGGCAATCCCATCGCCCACGATTTTTTCCGCAAAAACCACATCCGGCACGTCTTCGATGTTGACGATTTCACCGGAAAGGGGAGCAATAATCTCAATAGTTCCGGTGTCTTTCTTGTCATCAGAAACCAGAGATTTCAATTTATCAAACAAACCCATGATCTTCTCCTAAGCAGTAATTTGGGCCGCGCATCTCGTGGATTAGCAGATTGTTTTTTCTTCAATGAACTTGTTAACCAGCGTCATTAACTCGTCCGTTGTCGGTTGAGCAAGAGCCTGCTCTGCTAATACTTTTGCATCTTCGAAGTTCGTGTTACGAATAATCTTCTTGATGCGCGGGATGGAAATGGCGCTCATAGAGAATTCGTCCAGCCCCATACCCAGCAACAGAAGTGTAGCACGTTCATCGCCCGCAAGCTCACCGCACATGCCAGTCCATTTACCTTCAGCGTGAGAAGCATCAATAACTTGCTTAATCAGATTCAGTACAGACGGTGACATCGGCTGGTAAAGATGTGAAATCATATCATTACCACGGTCAACTGCCAGAGTATATTGCGTTAAATCATTGGTGCCGATACTAAAGAAATCAACTTCTTTGGCCAGATGACGAGCAATGGTCGCCGCAGCCGGTGTTTCCACCATCACGCCGATCTCAATGGATTCGTCAAATGCTTTACCTTCGTCACGCAGTTCCTGTTTGTAGATTTCGATCTCTTTTTTCAGCGCACGCACTTCTTCAACAGAGATGATCATCGGGAACATAATGCGCAGTTTACCGAAAGCGGAAGCACGCAGGATGGCACGAACCTGATCGCGCAGGATCTCTTTACGATCCATCGCGATACGTACGGCACGCCAGCCAAGGAACGGGTTCTCTTCTTTCGGGAAATTCATGTACGGCAGCTCTTTGTCGCCACCGATGTCCATGGTACGGACGATAACGGCCTGAGAGCCACAAGCTTCAGCCACCGCTTTATAAGCTGCAAACTGCTCTTCTTCTGTCGGCAGCGCGTCGCGATCCATGAACAGGAATTCGGTACGATACAGGCCTACGCCTTCGGCGCCGTTGCGCTCAGCACCTTCGACATCGCGAACGGTACCAATGTTGGCGCAGACTTCAACCTGGTGGCCGTCGAGGGTAATCGCCGGTAGATCTTTCAGTTTCGCCAGTTCGGCTTTTTCTTCCGCAACCTGAGCCTGCAGATTACGCAGCGCTTCAATTTGCTCGTTAGACGGGTTGATCAGAACCTGATTGTTCACCGCGTCAAGAATCAGATAGTCGCCGTTTTTCACCTGCGCCGTAATGCTGCCGGTGCCCACAATGGCCGGCAGTTCCAGGGAACGCGCCATGATGGAGGTGTGAGAAGTACGGCCGCCCGCGTCGGTGATGAAACCCAGCACTTTTTTCAGGTTCAGCTGTGCGGTTTCAGACGGGGTCAGATCGGCAGCGACGAGGATAACTTCATCCTGAATCGCGCTCAGATCGATGATCGCCAGACCAAGGATGTTGCGCAGCAGGCGCTTACCGATATCACGTACGTCAGCCGCACGTTCTTTCAGGTATTCATCGTCCAGCTCTTCCAGGGCAGTGGCCTGACCGTCGATAACTTCATTGGCTGCCGCGTCGGCAGTCATGTGCTTATCTTTAATCAGGGCTATGATTTCCTGCTCAAGCTCCTCATCTTCCAGCAGCATAATATGCCCTTCGAAGATGGCTTCTTTTTCTTCACCGAAAGTTTCACCAGCTTTGGTTTTGATGACCTCCAGCTGGGCGGAGGCCTTGGCGCGGCCGCTCAGGAAACGTTCGACTTCCTGATCAACCTTATCGGCAGAAATTTTCTTCCGGTCGATGACAATTTCATCTTCCTTCAGCAGCAATGCTTTGCCAAAGGCGATACCCGGGGATGCTAAAATGCCTGAAATCATAACCCTACCTTACTTGTGACTGATATGAAAAAGAACCCGTGAACTTACTCGAGTTCAGCCATCAGTTTAACCAGATGCTCAACAGCTTTCTGCTCATCTTCGCCTTCAGCGGAGAGGGTCACTACGGTACCCTGGGTCAGGCCCAGAGTCTGCAGTTTGAACAGGCTTTTGGCGCTGGCGCTTTTGCCGTTGGAGGTTACAGTGATCTCAGAAGAGAAGCCTTTAGCTTCTTTAACAAACTGAGCAGCAGGGCGGGTGTGCAGACCGTTCGGAGCGGTAATGGTAACTTCTTGCTGGAACATTATATTTCCCCAACTTATAGGTTTAGTGTTGTGGACCTAAAGTCTAGTCTAACGACTCGACTTTAGCCTGTATTGTTAGCGCCGGCGTTACGTTTCCGGCCTTGGCGTCGGCAGCGCCTGGCGCTGCGAAGACCTGAGGGCCATTGACGTCTAGCACGTCATTAAACATTATGCCGCGAAAGGAAGACTTGAACCAAATCATAAAATCGATTCAGCTGGCGGAAATCCTCTTCTGAATAATTTCGCGCATCAAAATAAATGTGCTGGTTAAATACCAGACCCTACGAGGTGAATCAATGCCAGGAGGGGTAAAACTTTGACGTATGCCACAAAAAAGCACCTGAAAAGGTGCTTTTTTACACATTATTTACAAGCTGGCACTACTGTTGCAGTTCTTTCTCTGTGAAGAGATCGGCAAACAACGCGGTGCTTAAATAACGCTCACCTGAGGAAGGTAGGATAACCACAATATTCTTATTGGTAAAGGACTCATCTTCCTGCAGCTTCAGCGCGGCGGCAACGGCGGCCCCGGAAGAGATACCTGCCAGGATGCCTTCTTCTTCCATCAGACGGCGTGCCGTGGAGATGGCTTCATCATTGGTGATACCGATGACTTTATCCACCAGCTTCAGATCCAGGTTGCCCGGGATAAAACCGGCACCGATGCCCTGAATTTTGTGCGGACCCGGCTTGAGCTCTTCGCCTGCCAGCGCCTGAGAGATGACCGGCGAATCGGTCGGTTCAACGGCGACGGTGATCAGATCTTTTTTGCCTTTGGTGTTTTTAATGTAGCGGCTGACACCGGTCAGCGTTCCGCCAGTACCTACGCCAGAGATAAACACGTCCACCTGGCCATCGGTATCTTCCCAGATTTCAGGGCCGGTGGTCTTCTCATGAATTTCCGGGTTAGCCGGGTTGCTGAACTGCTGCAGCAGCAGGAATTTTTCCGGGTTGCTGGCGACAATCTCTTCCGCTTTCTGGATGGCACCTTTCATGCCTTTGGCGCCTTCGGTCAGCACCAGGTTCGCGCCCAGCGCTTTGAGCAGCTTACGACGCTCAATACTCATGGTTTCCGGCATGGTTAGCGTCAGTTTGTAGCCGCGGGCCGCTGCCACGTAGGCGAGGGCGATACCGGTGTTGCCGCTGGTCGGTTCAACCAGTTCCACGCCAGGTTTCAGAACGCCGCGCTTTTCAGCATCCCAGATCATATTGGCGCCAATACGGCATTTTACGCTAAAGCTCGGGTTACGAGATTCTACCTTTGCCAGGATGCGACCGTTGCCAATGCGGTTCAGTCGTACCAGCGGCGTATGACCGATAGTCAGGGAGTTGTCTTCAAAAATCTTACTCATGGCCCGTCCTTAACTGTATGAAATTTGGGGGTACGGCATCAGCATACCCGCTTAAAGAATATGCGGAAGTAAGGATTTAGCATATCTATATGCGGAAGGGAAATAATGATGAGCAAGAAGGAATAAGCGAGATATAAGGAGCGGCATTCGCCGCTCCTGGATGGACGTCTGGTGGCTACTTCCAGATAGCGTGTTTATCGCGATAGCAATCAACCCACATGGCGGTGGCACCGCAGATGGCCACGGGCAGGATCACGAGGTTTAACACCGGCATCATCGTGAACAGGCTGGTGAGCGCGCCAAACTGCATATTCATCATCTTGCGGCTGCGCAGCGCTTCGCGCATGGTCTTGAAGGGGACCTTGTGATTATCGAAGGGATAATCGCAGTATTGAATCGCCAGCATCCATGCGCTGAACAGGAACCAGAGTACTGGCGCCACCGTCTGGCCAACGCCGGGAATAAAGTAGAGCAGCAACAGTATGATGGCGCGCGGCAGGTACCAGGCCAGCTTCTGCCATTCTCGCTTCATGATCCGTGGAATATCCTTCATGATGCCAAAGACGCCGACATCCGGCGGGATAGCGCCGGTCAGACGGGCTTCAAGCTGTTCTGCCAGCAGACCACTGAACGGGGCGGCTATCCAGTTAGCAATCGTTGAAAAGAAGTAGCCAAACACCAGCAGGATTGAGAGCACTACCACCGGCCACAGCAGGTAGTTCAGCCACTGCAGCCAGTCCGGCACATGGCTCATCAGCGAGGGGATCCAGCTGCCGAGACGGGTAAACAGCCACCAGAAGGCTGCGCCCATCAGCAGCACGTTAACCAGCAAAGGCAGGAAGACATAACGCCGTATGCCCGGCAACCCGATGAGTTTCCAGCCCTGCGAAAAATAATAAACGCCGCTACGCGGGGTTGGTGCGGATGATGAAACCATAGCCAGGCAATGCTCCTTTTTTAACATCCAGAGTGAATGCTCGCTTATTTTATCGGGTCGTCAGACAATAACCAGTTAGGAAATGTTCGAAAAAACAGCAAAAAGCACGATTTAGTTCATCTTTATGTGGTGAAAGCTACTGACGCACTTGCACTTGAGGTAATCGGCAAATACTCTTAGTGAGTAAATGTTTGCCGTGGTGGCAAGGTGTTAGAACAACAGAGAATATAATGATGCAGGATTTGCGTCTGATATTAATCATTGTTGGCGCGATCGCCATAATCGCTTTACTGGTACATGGGTTCTGGACCAGCCGTAAAGAACGTTCTTCGATGTTTCGCGATCGCCCACTGAAACGTATGAAGTCGCGCGACGATGAGTCGGAAAACGACGACTTTGATGATAATGTTGAAGGCGTAGGTGAAGTCCGCGTTCATCCGGTCACTCACGCCCCGCACGGCGCGCATGGGGAGCATGAAGCCCCTCGTCAGGCGCCACAGCACCAGTACCAGCCGCCTTACGAGCGCCAGATGCAGCAGCCTGCGCGTCCTGAAGAACCGGTTCGCCAGCCGCCGCAGCCGCCGCGCCAGGCTCCGGTTCAGCCGCAGGGGCAGCAGCCTGTGCCACATGCGGCTCCTCAGCCAGGTTGGCAACAACCGCAACCCGCGCAGCCGCCTGTGCAACCTCAACACCAGCCGCAGCCTGTGGTGCAGCAGCCCGTCGCGCCACAACCGGTGACGCCGTCTGTCGCCCAGCCGCAGCCGGCCGCAACACAGCAGCCTGTCGGCGCACCGCAGCCCACTGTCGCTGAGCCGAAGGCGCCAGAACCGCAGCAGCCTGCCGCGCCACAGCCGAAAGAGCGCAAAGAAACGGTGATTGTGATGAACGTCGCCGCCCATCATGGCGCGCAGCTTAACGGTGAGGTGCTGATCAACAGCATCCAGCAGGCCGGTTTCAAGTTTGGTGAAATGAATATTTTCCACCGTCACCTGAGCCCGGACGGCAGCGGCCCTGTGCTGTTTAGCCTGGCCAACATGGTGAAGCCGGGAACCTTTAATCCGGACAGCATGGCGGATATGATGACCCCCGGGGTGACTATCTTTATGCAGGTCCCCTCCTACGGTGATGAACTGCAGAACTTCAAGCTGATGCTGCAGTCTGCACAGTATATCGCCGACGAAGTGGGCGGCGTAGTGCTTGACGATCAGCGTCGCATGATGACGCCGCAAAAACTGCGTGAATATCAGGATCGTATTCGCGAAGTGAAAGACGCGAACGCCTGACGTCCCGCGTTATCTCAACTCCTTCTCAACCCCCGCCTGTCGGGGGTTTTTTATCATTGATGGTGTGATATGGAACCGATCGAACAACAACTGACTGAACTGCGAACCACGCTTCGCCATCATGAATATCTGTACCACGTTATGGACGCGCCGGAAGTGCCCGATGCGGAGTATGACCGGCTGATGCGCGAGCTGCGCGAGCTGGAGAGTCAACATCCGGAGCTGATTACCCCGGACTCGCCGACGCAGCGGGTGGGGGCGGCGCCACTGACCGCCTTCAGCCAGATCCGCCATGAAGTGCCGATGCTGTCGCTGGATAACGTATTTGATGAAGAGAGCTTTCTTGCCTTCAATAAGCGGGTGCAGGATCGCCTGAAAAGCACTGACGGTCTCACCTACTGCTGCGAGCTTAAGCTCGACGGCCTCGCAGTGAGTATTCTCTATGAAAACGGTGTGTTGATGCAGGCCGCGACCCGCGGCGACGGCACCACCGGCGAAGATATTACCTCTAACGTGCGAACTATTCGCGCCATCCCGCTCAAGCTGCATGGCGAAAATATTCCTGCCCGTCTTGAGGTGCGTGGCGAGGTCTTCCTCCCGCAGGCCGGGTTTGAAAAAATCAATGAAGAAGCACGCCGTACCGGTGGAAAAGTCTTTGCTAACCCGCGCAATGCGGCAGCTGGCTCGTTGCGCCAGCTTGATCCGCGCATCACAGCGAAGCGACCGCTTACTTTCTTCTGCTATGGCGTGGGCGTGCTGGAGGGCGGCGAGCTGCCTGCCAGCCACTCGGCCCGTTTGCAGCAGTTTAAAGCCTGGGGGCTGCCGGTGAGCGAGCGCGTCACCCTGTGCCATACCCCCGAGGAAGTGCTTACTTACTATCGTAAAGTTGAGGAAGATCGTCCTCATCTGGGCTTTGACATTGATGGCGTGGTGATCAAAGTCGATTCGCTGGCGCTGCAGGAACAGCTGGGTTTCGTCGCCCGCGCGCCGCGCTGGGCGGTGGCCTTTAAGTTCCCGGCACAGGAACAGATGACTTTCGTCCGGGATGTGGAGTTCCAGGTGGGGCGCACCGGGGCGATTACGCCAGTGGCGCGTCTGGAGCCGGTCCATGTTGCCGGCGTGCTGGTGAGCAATGCCACCCTGCATAATGCCGATGAAATTGAACGCTTAGGCTTGAAAATCGGCGACAAGGTGGTGATTCGCCGGGCAGGCGATGTGATCCCGCAGGTGGTTAATGTGGTGCTTTCCGAGCGTCCTGCGGATGCCCGGGATGTTGTCTTCCCGACCCACTGCCCGGTATGTCAGTCTGACGTTGAACGAGTGGAAGGCGAGGCGGTAGCCCGCTGTACGGGCGGCCTTATCTGCGGTGCGCAGCGCAAAGAGTCGCTCAAGCATTTCGTCTCCCGTCGCGCACTGGACGTTGACGGCATGGGCGACAAAATCATCGACCAGCTGGTAGAGAAAGAGTATGTCCATACCCCGGCGGATCTGTTCCGCCTGACGGCAGGAAAACTGACCGGGCTGGATCGAATGGGACCGAAGTCTGCACAAAACGTGGTGAACGCTCTGGAGAAAGCCAAACAGACAACTTTTGCTCGCTTCCTTTACGCGCTGGGTATTCGCGAGGTAGGCGAAGCGACAGCGGCGGGTCTGGCGGCGCATTTTGGCACCCTTGAAGCCCTGGAGCAGGCGTCCATTGAGGATCTGCAAAAGGTCCCTGATGTGGGTATCGTGGTCGCCACCCATACCTTCAACTTCTTTGCCGAAGAGAGCAATCGCGATGTCATCGCGCAGCTGCTGGCCGAAGGCGTCCACTGGCCGGCGCCCGTGGTGGTGAAGGCGGAAGAGATTGATAGCCCGTTTGCGGGTAAAACCGTGGTTCTGACCGGCAGTTTGAGTCAGCTGTCGCGGGATGACGCCAAAGCGCGTCTCGTGGCGTTGGGGGCGAAGGTGGCAGGCAGCGTGTCGAAGAAAACTGACCTGGTGATTGCCGGCGAAGCGGCAGGTTCTAAGCTGGCCAAAGCACAGGAGCTGGGTATTGAGGTGATTGACGAAGCCGAAATGATGCGTCTGCTGGGAGAATAACGTGGATAAAGCGCAGCTGGTCGAGATAGCCAATACCGAGATGCCGTTCGGTAAATACAAGGGGCGCCGTTTAATCGACGTCCCCGAAGAGTATTTATTGTGGTTTGCGCGTAAGGATCAATTCCCTGCCGGGCATCTTGGCGAGCTGATGGCGTTGACCCTGCTGATTAAAACCGAGGGGCTGAGCGATCTGGTTCAACCCCTGAAGAAAGCGCGTTAAGCTTTGGCGGCGTTGGCTTTTTCCTGCGCGGCACGCGCATCGGTTTGCTGCTTATAGCGCCGCGCCAGCACCGCGCAGACCATCAGCTGAATTTGGTGGAAGATCATCAATGGCAACACCATGATGCCGAGGATGGAGGTTGGGAAGAGAATATTGGCCATCGGGATGCCGTTGGCCAGACTCTTTTTCGAACCGCAGAAGACGATGGTAATCTCATCGGCTTTGTTAAAGCCGCAGCGGCGGGCGACAAACATGTTGACCGCGATGACAATGGCCAACAGCACCAGGCTGACCACCACGATAAACAGCAGCGATCCCAGACCGACTTTATGCCAGATGCCATTCACCACCGCCTCGCTAAAGGCGGAGTAAACCACCAGCAGAATTGAAGTCTGGTCGGTTTTACCAATCCACTTCTTATGCTTCGCCACCCAGTCGCCAATCCACGGCCGCGATAAGTGACCGAGCACGAAAGGCAGCAGCAGCTGCAGCATGATCTTCCCGACCTGCTCGAGGCTACCGCCTGCGCCGTGAAGGTTCATCAGGACCCCCACCAGCAGCGGGGAAACAAAGATGCCCAACAGGCTGGAGGCCGAGGCTGAGCAGACCGCCGCCGCGACGTTGCCTCCGGCCAGCGAGGTGAAGGCGATGGCGGATTGCACGGTGGCTGGCAGAATGCACAAATAAATAAAGCCGCTGTAGAGCATCGGATCGACATTTACCGGCGCCCACCAGGCAAACAGAACCCCGAGTAGCGGGAAGAGGATGAACGTGCTGCACATTACCCACAGATGCAAACGCCAGTGGCTGCCGCCGGCGATAATCGCTTCCCGGGAGAGTTTAGCGCCGTGCATAAAGAACAGCAGCGCGATGGCGGCGGTGGTGAGATGCTCAAAGAAGGGGACGAATGCACCACGGGCCGGGAAGAATGAGGCCAGCAGGACAACGACGATCAGCGTTGCCGTAAAGGGATCGAGAATGCGGAAAAGTTTCATAAACGCTCCTGAAAAGAGATGCGCTATTGTGCTTTTTTTCATTTGAGAAATAAAATTGATTTATTGCATCTATTCATGAATAAAAAAGATGAATTACTCTCTGCGTCAGTTAAAAGTATTCGTCACCGTCGCCCGGGCTAAAAGCTTCAGCCGGGCAGGGGAGATAATTGGCTTGAGCCAGTCGGCTGTCAGCCACAGTGTTAAGGAACTGGAGCATCAGACCGGCGTCCGTCTGCTCGATCGTACCACCCGCGAAGTGGTGCTTACCGAAGCGGGCCAACAGCTGGCGGGCCGGCTGGAGCGTTTGCTGGATGAACTGGCGGTGACGCTGCGCGACGCCGGACGGGTAGGCCAGCAGTTGAGCGGGACCGTTAAGGTCGCCGCCAGCCAGACAATTTCTGCCCACCTAATCCCGCAGTGTATAGCTCACAGTAATCGTCGTTATCCCGATATAGATTTTGTGCTGCACGACCGGCCCCAGCAGTGGGTGCTGGAGAGTATTCGTCAGGGAGAAGTGGATTTCGGCATTGTCATCGACCCCGGCCCGGCGACAGACCTGCAGTGTGAAGGCGTACTGGCGGAGCCCTTTTTACTGTTGTGTCGTGAGGATCATCCTTTTGCCGGCCTGACGGAAGTGTCATGGCAGGCGCTGCAGGATGAAAGATTGATCCTGCAGGATTATGCCTCCGGTAGTCGCCCTTTGATTGATGCGGCCCTCAGCAGGCTGGCTATCCGGACGAATATTGTGCAGGAGATTGGCCATCCGGCGACCCTCTTTCCGATGGTGGAATCGGGGATTGGCATCAGCGTATTGCCGGCGCTGGCGCTGCCGTTACCGCAGGGAAGCCATCTGACGGTGAAGCGACTGACCCCTGTGGTCGAGCGGCAGCTGATGCTGGCATGCCGGAAAAATCGTTCGCTGTCGACCGCCGCCCAGGCGTTATGGGAAATTGTACGTGAGGAAGGAGCGAACTTAACCGCTGCCAGAATTGAAGATCCGCTGTATCAGCGTTGATAGTGGTTTATCGCCACAGGGAAGCTCTTGGCCAGGGCTATGTTCAGCACATAGCAAAAAGGCGCCTTTAGGGCGCCTTTTTACATTGGTGGGTCGTGCAGGATGACTCGGCTTCGCCTCGCCCTTCGGGCCGTCGCCGCAAGCGGCTTCGTTGTCTCACTGCGTTCGACCCGAACCTGCTGCAGAGAAACTCGTCTCATCCTGAGACTCGCCCTGCGGGCCAACGCTGCCGCGTTGTTCAAAATTGTTCCCGACAATTTTGTCGAATCGTTGAGTTCAGCACATAGCAAAAAGGCGCCTTTAGGGCGCCTTTTTACATTGGTGGGTCGTGCAGGATTCGAACCTGCGACCAATTGATTAAAAGTCAACTGCTCTACCAACTGAGCTAACGACCCGAAGTGGTGGGTGATGACGGGATCGAACCGCCGACCCCCTCCTTGTAAGGGAGGTGCTCTCCCAGCTGAGCTAATCACCCACTTCGGTACTTCATATTTTGACAGAAAATCCAGCTGGCGAGAAAGTGGTGGGTGATGACGGGATCGAACCGCCGACCCCCTCCTTGTAAGGGAGGTGCTCTCCCAGCTGAGCTAATCACCCACTTCTCAATTTTCTGTTCTACACGGCGGAGACTACGTTAAGTAGTGGTGGGTGATGACGGGATCGAACCGCCGACCCCCTCCTTGTAAGGGAGGTGCTCTCCCAGCTGAGCTAATCACCCCCGCTGTGTGGAGTCGCATTATAGGGAGAGTTGAAAATGAGTCAACGCCTTTTCTAAAGATTTCGTTCGTTCGTCGTAAAATTAAACAAAGCGATCGCAAAACCGGCCGCATAGCATGATTTATAAACAAAAATGGCAAACCGTGACGTTCTGGCGGGAACAACATTGAGGAATCAGCCCACGGTGTTAGAATATTGACCCATAATTTCCACCGGACATTGCCGGCTATCGGCATCTTTATTAAACGTAAGGCCAATTCATGAAAATCAAAACTCGCTTCGCGCCAAGCCCAACCGGCTATCTGCACGTTGGCGGTGCGCGTACTGCTCTCTATTCCTGGCTTTTTGCTCGTAACCACGGCGGTGAGTTTGTGCTGCGTATTGAAGACACCGATCTCGAACGCTCCACCCCGGAAGCAATTGAAGCCATCATGGATGGCATGAACTGGCTGAATCTGCAATGGGATGAAGGCCCCTATTACCAGACCAAACGTTTCGACCGTTATAACAACGTGATCGATGAGATGCTGGAAGCCGGCACTGCTTATAAATGCTACTGCTCGAAAGAGCGTCTGGAAGCGCTGCGCGAAGAGCAGATGGCGAAGGGTGAGAAGCCGCGTTACGATGGCCGCTGCCGCCATAGCCACGAGCACCATACTGACGATGAGCCGTGCGTGGTACGTTTCGCCAACCCGCAGGAAGGTTCGGTTATCTTTGACGATCAGATCCGCGGACCTATCGAGTTCAGTAACCAGGAACTGGACGATCTGATCATTCGCCGTACCGATGGTTCCCCGACCTATAACTTCTGCGTGGTAGTAGATGACTGGGATATGGCGATCACTCACGTGATCCGCGGCGAAGATCATATCAACAACACGCCGCGCCAGATCAACATCCTCAAAGCGCTGAATGCACCGGTGCCGGTATACGCGCACGTGTCGATGATCAATGGCGATGATGGTAAAAAACTGTCCAAACGCCACGGGGCGGTCAGCGTGATGCAGTATCGCGACGACGGCTACCTGCCGGAAGCGCTGCTCAACTATCTGGTACGTCTGGGCTGGTCCCATGGCGATCAGGAGATCTTCACCCGCGAAGAGATGATCGAATTCTTCTCGCTGGGGGCGGTCAGCAAATCCGCGAGTGCGTTTAACACCGACAAGCTGCTGTGGCTGAACCATCACTACATCAATACGCTGCCAGCGGAATATGTAGCGACGCATCTGCAGTGGCACATCGAGCAGGAGAATATCGATACCCGTAATGGCCCACAGCTGGCCGAGCTGGTGAAACTGCTGGGCGAGCGTTGCAAAACGCTGAAAGAGATTGCTCAGAGCTGCCGCTACTTCTATGAAGAGTTCGCTGAGTTCGACGCTGATGCAGCGAAGAAACATCTGCGTCCGGTGGCGCGTCAGCCGCTGGAAGTCGTCCGCGATAAGCTGGCGGCGATCGGCGACTGGACGGCGGAAAACGTCCACCACGCGATTCAGGCGACCGCTGATGAGCTGGAAGTGGGTATGGGTAAAGTCGGTATGCCGCTGCGTGTGGCTGTGACCGGTGCCGGGCAGTCTCCTGCGCTTGACGTTACTGTCCACGCAATCGGCAAGTCCCGTAGCGTAGAGCGTATCAATAAAGCGCTGGCTTTTATCGCTGAACGCGAAAGCCAGGCGTCCTGAAGAGGACGTAGATGATATAACGGCAGGATACTCCTGCCGTTTTTTTTGTCCGTTACGCCTGACTGGCGATGCCGAGACGGGCAAGAAAACCGCTAATCCCTTCCCGAGCCAGCAGATCGCGTAGTCGCAATTGCTCCTCCGCGGTCATCAGATGAAGGGTTTCTGAAATCTGCCGCCAGACCACGTCGGCTTCATTGACCAGGTAAGCGCCCGGCGATTCCGCAAGATGATTGTCGGTAAGCAGATGGCGTCTGGCTGGGATGTTAGTGAGAAATTCCAGTACTGGCTGATCGATGACCACCAGTCGCGCTCGTCCTCCTTTGACGCCGGGTATCGCCTCCGTACGCCATTTTTTCTCCCGAACCCAGCGGTTGATGGTTTGTCTGGCCAATCCTAAACTGTCGGCAAGTTCTGCGGGCGTCATTTTATCTTTCAGTTTCATCATCGTTTACCGATCGCGGATTCCTAACCGAAGCAGTAACCCGGTGATCCCTTCGCGCAGCAGCAGCGACATAAGCTGTTTCTGCTCGCTGGGGGTCAATTCTTTACAGAGGGTCAACAGCAGCGATTCCAGATCGCTGTCGTGGGTGGAATAGGCGCCGGGCGTCTCTGCCACGCGCTGAGCACTGCGGATGAACTCTCTGACCTGCTCATTGACATGGACCAGTCGCGCTTTGCCCCCCTGGACGCCAGGCCGTGGAGAGGTCTGCCAGCCTTCTTTCCGCACCCACTTATTGATAGTTTGCCGACTGTAGCCGGTGAGATGGGCGATTTCTTCAGGTGTCATTCGTTCCTTGAGCATACTATTTCCTGAGTAAATGTATGGGAATTAGCTGTCCATGTTATAGCATCCTTTTACTTGAAAAGGTGACCTGTTTAACTTCTGGCTGCGATAAGGCTCGCATTGTCAGCAAGTTGCCTGCTTTTTCAGCGATTGAATCGGGTGGGATAATTTTGCCGTTGACACCTGAGCGAGGAATTCATATTATGCCGCCCGTCAACACGACACGCTTTACGTTACGGGGCTATAGCTCAGCTGGGAGAGCGCTTGCATGGCATGCAAGAGGTCAGCGGTTCGATCCCGCTTAGCTCCACCAAATTCTGCACCCAGCGGATTTGGTTCGTAAAGAGGTCCTGTGGGGCTATAGCTCAGCTGGGAGAGCGCTTGCATGGCATGCAAGAGGTCAGCGGTTCGATCCCGCTTAGCTCCACCAAAATTCAGAACCCTCGCTTAGGCGGGGGTTTTTGTTTTTATATGCTTTCATGTAAAGCACTTTCTGGTTAAGTCAGTTAATCTCCAGCAATTAAAATCGAAAGTAATTTCAGACTTTTTCCTGATAAATCACCTTGCCTGCCCTAAATAAGCAACATAACATTTCCCCCATTAAACGTAATGAGGTTGCCGGAGTTTTAATTAACAATAATGCTGGATAAAATTAACATTAATATCAAAAAAACTCTGTTGGCCTTTGTCGTCTGTTTAGTCGCTATTCCACTGGCTCGTTTTATTTCACCGCAGACGGTTATTGATGGCAATCTTATTTATATTGCCTGGCTGCCAATCAGTGTGATGTTTTCTGTTATTTTTATCTTTGGCCGCTATGCGATTGCACCATTAATTCTCGCGTTTGCCATCACCAATAGCTTTCTTATTGAATTAACGCTATCGCAGGCGCTTATCCTACTCTTTTGTCAGTTGTTTGCTGTATTTGTCTCCTGCGCTATTTTACGCCTGATGGTGGGCAAGCGCTGGCGCTGTGGTCCTACAGCGAAGCACATGGGGGCACGAATTTTCTGGGGGGGCTTCTTCGCGCCGGTGCTGCTGAAAATCACCATGTACCTCGCCGGGCAATATTTTGCGTTTCCATTATCTATTACCAGTTATTTTGGCAGTATGCCGTTGATTTATACCGTAATAGATATCCAAAGTTTAATCAGTGCGGCATTAATTTTTACGACGTTTCTTTATTATCCAATGCGGATGATTATCAGTCCGCGCTACGCCCGGCGTTTCTGGCGGCAAGAATGTTTACCGTGGCTGGCTCCGCAATATCGCTCCTTTACCCTATATTGGTTTATCGCGCTGGCGCTGATATTAACGCTATTATGTGCGCCGTATCAGTCTGAATTTATTGCCGGTTATTTAGTTCCGGTTATTTTCATTGTCTACTTTATCGGTATCAGTCGAATAGGTCATGCGTTGCTGCGTATTTCATGGTCTGTCTCGGCCTTTTTGCTGGTGGTATATAACAAAAACTTTCTTCAGGGAGTGCAAAGTGAGTATTCACTGTCGTTTGTGCTGTCGGTACTGATCTCCTTTACTATCTGTTTGTTTTATATGGCCGACATTTATGCCCGCAGCGACCGCAATAAACGCCGCTGGCGCAGCCAGGCGGAAGAGGATCCGCTGACCGGTTTGCCTAACCTGCGCGCGCTGGAGAGCCATTTACAGCGTGGTTCTCAGCAGGCTATCTGCAGCTTGCGTATCGATAATCTCGATTTTCTTAGTCGACATTATGGCCTGATGATGGGAGTAGACTGTAAACGGCAAATCATCCGGGCACTGCAGCCGCTGCTGGGGGCAACGGATAAAGTTTTCCAGGTGCCCGGCAGTGAATTAATCCTCGTGCTCGATGGGCCCGATCCCGCGGCGCGGCTAAATCATATGGTCGCCATTCTCAACCACAAAAAATTCAGCTGGCACAATCAGCCCCTGGATCTGGAGTTTGGCGCGGCGTGGAGCCGCGACGATGGCCAGGGCGAGGCGTTACATCCGATGCTGGGCCAGCTAAGCTGGCTGTCCGAACAGGCGGGGAGTGAACGTCGGGTACTGGCGCTGGATGATGAGCAGGAGCTGGTGGTGGATCAAACGACCGAGCAGGTCCGCCTTCTGATGCGAGTTAAACAGGTCCTTAAAGAGCGGGCGCTGGTGCTCTATGCACAACCGATTCAGAATGCGGAAGGAGAGGGGTATTACGAGATCCTCACACGTATGCGCTGTGGCGACAATGTCATTATGCCCGATCAGTTTATCCCGCTGATTGTGCAGTTTAACCTTAGCCAGCGTTTTGACATGCTGGTACTGGAAACCTTGTTTAGTTCGCTTCATCGGCATCCTGGGCAACAATTCTCGGTCAATCTGTTGCCTTCAACTCTGATGCAAAAAGACAGCGCCGCGCAGATTATCGCACTGTTTAAACGCTATGGTGTCTCACCGGGCCTTATCACGATTGAAGTGACCGAAGAGCAGGCCTTCTCCAATGCCGATACCAGCCAGCAAAATCTTGAAGCGCTGCGCGCGTTTGGTTGCGCTATCGCCATTGATGATTTTGGCACCGGGTATGCGAACTATGAACGGCTGAAAAACCTACAGGCCGATATCATTAAAATTGACGGCTGCTTCGTGCGTGACATTCTGACGGACCCTCTGGACGCCATCATGGTGAAATCGATTGTTGAGATGGCGCGAGTGAAACAGATGAGCGTGGTGGCGGAATATGTTGAAAGCGAACCGCAAAAAGCGCGTTTGCTGGAACTGGGCGTGAATTATTTGCAGGGTTATCTGATCGGTAGACCACAGCCGCTGGGCGAATAACGGGCAAAAAAAAGCCGGGCATTGCCCGGCTCAGATGACGGGCGCTTGTTACAGAACCAGTGCCGCAATCGAGGCGGACAGCACGCTAACCAGCGTGGAGCCGTAGACCAGCTTCAGACCGAAGCGAGAAACCACATTACCCTGTTCTTCGTTCAGACCTTTGATTGCCCCGGCGATAATGCCGATAGACGAGAAGTTGGCGAAGGAGACCAGGAAGATGGAGATAATGCCTTCCGCGCGTTGAGAGAGCGTTGAGGCGATTTTCTGCAGATCCATCATGGCGACGAATTCATTGGAGACCAGCTTCGTGGCCATAATACTGCCCACCTGCAGCGCTTCGCTTGCCGGCACGCCCATCACCCAGGCGACCGGGTAGAAGATATAGCCGAGGATCCCCTGGAAGGAGATGCTGTAACCGAACCAGCCGGTCACGGTGGCGAATAACGCGTTCAGCGCGGAGATCAGTGCGATAAAGCCGATCAGCATCGCCGCCACGATAATCGCAACTTTGAAGCCCGCCAGAATATATTCGCCCAGCATCTCGAAGAAGCTTTGACCTTCGTGCAGATTCGACATCTGCAGATTTTCTTCACTTTGATCCACGCGGTATGGGTTAATCAATGACAGCACAATAAAGGTGCTGAACATGTTTAGCACCAGCGCCGCGACGACATATTTCGGCTGCAGCATGGTCATGTACGCGCCTACGATGGACATCGACACAGTAGACATTGCCGTCGCCGCCATGGTGTACATGCGGTTGCGCGACATTTTGCCGAGAATATCTTTATACGCGATAAAGTTTTCCGACTGACCGAGGATCAGCGAGCTCACTGCGTTGAAGGACTCCAGCTTGCCCATACCGTTGACTTTTGACAGAACGGTACCGATAGCGCGGATGACAATCGGCAGGATACGAATATGCTGCAAAATACCAATCAACGCGGAAATGAAGACGATAGGGCACAGAACCTTAAGGAAGAAGAAGGCCAGACCTTTGTCGTTCATGCTGCCGAACACGAAGTTTGTCCCTTCGTTGGCAAAGCCGAGAAGTTTTTCAAACATCTCGGAGAAGCCTTTCACAAAACCCAGACCAATATCGGAGTTCAGGAAGAACCAGGCCAGCAGGACTTCAATGACAAGCAGTTGAACAACATAACGAATACGGATCTTTTTACGGTCATGACTGACCAACAGGGCCAGTATAGCCACCACAACGATCGCGAGGACAAAATGCAAGACGCGGTCCATAGTTGCTCCAAATATGAGGCAGGTTAAATTTCCGTGCACATTCTATGCAACGGCTTTAAAGAAAACGAGATCAATTGCACACTATTGCAAGGAACTGTGACCAATGGCAAAAATAGTGATCAAACATCCACTTTTGTTATGTTACGTAAAGGTTTTAAAAGTTGCATTCTTGTACTACTCTTAATAGCGGGCTCGATCTCGTTTTCTAATGCCCGTATTTCATTTCCGGCCAGCAATTGTTCCCTTCTATCACAGCAATCATTATCTCCATTCTAAACGAACTTGATAATCATTCGCATTTTGATAGCATGAAACATAGCAAAGGCTATATTTCCAGGGGCAGAAGATGACTAGCAGTCGCGTTGAGAATAGCAGTAGTCGCGCCGCGCGCAAGGTGAAGCTCGCCTTAATGGGGCCGGCCTTTGTCGCGGCCATTGGCTATATCGATCCGGGTAATTTCGCCACAAACATTCAGGCCGGCGCCAGCTTTGGCTATCAGCTACTGTGGGTCGTGGTATGGGCCAACCTGATGGCAATGCTGATCCAGGTGCTGTCTGCCAAACTGGGCATAGCCACCGGCAAAAACCTGGCCGAGCAGATCCGTGACCATTACCCGCGCCCGGTGGTGTGGTTCTATTGGGTACAGGCGGAAATCATTGCCATGGCCACCGATCTGGCTGAATTTATCGGCGCCGCGATTGGCTTTAAACTGGTGCTGGGCGTATCGCTCCTGCAGGGAGCGGTGCTGACCGGGGTGGCGACCTTCCTGATCCTGATGCTGCAGCGGCGTGGGCAAAAACCGCTGGAGAAGGTAATTGGCGGGCTGCTGCTGTTTGTTGCCGTGGCCTATGTCGTGGAGTTGATCTTTTCTCAGCCCGCGCTGGCTCCCCTGACTAAAGGGTTGGTGATCCCTACGTTGCCCAATGGCGAGGCGGTATTCCTGGCCGCCGGGGTGCTGGGTGCAACCATCATGCCGCACGTTATCTACTTACACTCCTCGCTTACCCAGCATCTGCACGGTGGGACGCGGAAAGAGCGCTATAACGCGACCCGCTGGGATGTGGCGATTGCCATGACTATTGCCGGATTCGTCAATCTGGCGATGATGGCGACTGCCGCGGCGGCATTCCATTTCAACGGCCATACCGGCGTGGCCGATCTCGATCAGGCCTACAGGACGCTGGAGCCGTTGTTGAGCCACGCGGCGGCGACTATCTTTGGTCTCAGCCTGGTCGCAGCTGGTTTATCATCGACGGTGGTGGGCACGCTGGCAGGCCAGGTCGTGATGCAGGGATTCATTCGTTTTCATATTCCATTGTGGTTTCGCCGGGCGGTTACCATGCTGCCTTCGTTTGTCGTGATCCTGCTGGGGCTGGATCCTACGCGTATCCTGGTGATGAGTCAGGTACTGCTCAGCTTTGGCATTGCGCTTGCCCTGGTGCCGCTGCTGATATTTACCAGCAATGCGAAACTGATGGGAGATTTAGTGAATTCCCGTTGGGTGAGAGGTATTGGCTGGGCCATTGTGGTTATCGTGGTGAGTCTTAACGGCTGGTTAATTGTGGGGTCGCTGCTCGGGGTGGCGTAATCCGTTACCCGTGCTGGTTAAAGTAGTTAAAGTAAAAGGGAGCCGATGGGCTCCCTTTACGTCTGTTGTTAGTGATGGCCATGTCCATGCCCGTGACCGCGCCCACCCGGGCCGCGTCCCCAGCCGCCGCGGTGGTCGTCGCGGTCGCTCCAGCCCGCACGATAGCCGCGCTCCCAGGCTTTATTTTTGCCCTTATCCCAGCCGCGGTGCCAGCCGTTGTCATGACGATGCCAACGGTTATCACGCCATTCATAGTGACGACGCCAGTAATCACGGTCGCGCCAGCCGCCACCGTCCCAGTAGTTACCGTAATTGTCACGATCGCCTATTTGTAATTTTACCGATGGCAGCAGGGTGATTTCACCAGCGTTAGCGACTAGTGGCGCTGCGGCCAGCAGTACTGCTGCCAGAATCAGTGACCTGAACATACTCTTCTCCTTCACGATCGGGGCCGTAAGCGGCCTGTTAACCTGATATTACGGGCCGGTAAAGACCCGTCGCATCGGACGAACTCCGAAAGCACAGAAAAGAGCACTTTTTGCTAAAGTAACATTTGCTTTACAGTTCAAGGATGGCATCGATGGCCGCGCATTCCTCGGCGCTGAAATGACGATTCTGTAGCATGCCGACCGCATCATCCAGCTGTGCGGTTTTACTGGCGCCGATAAGCACAGAGGTGACTTTCTCCTCGCGCAGCACCCAGGCCAGAGCCATTTGCGACAGCTTCTGCCCGCGCGCTTCCGCCAGGGCATTCAGCTGACGGATTTTATCTACTTTGGCGGCGGTGAGTTGCTCCGGCTGCAGAAAGCGGCTGCTGCTGGCGGCGCGCGAGTCGGCCGGAATACCGTTCAGATAGCGATCGGTAAGTTGTCCGCCGGCCAGCGGTGAAAACGCTATACTTCCCACCCCTTCCGTCTGCAGAAAATCCAACAGACCCTCTTCCACTCCACGTTCAAACATCGAGTAGCGAGGCTGGTGAATGATGCAGGGCGTACCGAGGTCGTTAAGGATCTTCACCGCCTCCCGCGCCTGGGGCAGAGGATAGTTGGAAATGCCGACGTACAGCGCTTTACCCTGACGGACCAGATGATCGAGCGCGCGCATCGTTTCCGTCAGCGGTGTCTCCGGGTCCGGGCGGTGATGATAAAAAATATCGACATACTCCAGCCCCATGCGCCGCAGGCTCTGGTTAAGACTGGCTACCAGATATTTACGCGATCCCCAGTCGCCGTAAGGGCCGTCCCACATGGTGTAGCCCGCTTTGGTGGAGATGATTAACTCATCGCGATAGGGCAGGAGCGACTCTTTCAGGATACGGCCAAAATTGCTTTCCGCCGAACCCGGCGGCGGCCCATAGTTATTGGCCAAATCGAAATGGGTAATGCCGAGATCAAAGGCGTGCAGGAGCATCTGACGGCTGATCTCCACGCGCGTTTCATCACCAAAGTTGTGCCACAGACCAAGGGAAATTGCCGGCAGCTGCAGGCCGCTGCGTCCGCAGCGACGATACTCCATCGTTTGATATCGCGTGGTGCTTGCCTGGTAAACCATTCTTCCTCCGCAGATAAAACAGGGTGTGTATACGTTTACACTAATCAATGTTCTGCGTGGAGTACACTGCTTTTTCAGCGTAATTATTGCTTTACACCGCCATTATCGCCCCCCTTCTGGACAGGCGGATCGCTTATTCAATACTCAAATTACATCTGCGCCAAAATGAGGATAATGGATATGCAACCGACCTACACTATTGGGGATTATCTGCTGGATCGCCTCGTCGATTGCGGTATTGACCGCTTGTTCGGCGTGCCGGGAGATTACAACTTACAGTTTCTCGACCGCGTCATTGCGCATAATGCGTTGGGATGGGTCGGCTGCGCCAACGAGCTGAATGCGGCATATGCCGCTGATGGTTATGCACGCATTAAAGGAGCCGGTGCGCTGCTAACCACCTACGGCGTCGGCGAACTGAGTGCGCTGAACGGCATTGCGGGTAGCTATGCGGAGCATATTCCGGTATTGCATATCGTCGGCGCGCCCTCTACCGGCGCCCAGCAGCGCGGCGAACTGCTGCACCATACCCTTGGCGATGGCGATTTCCGCCATTTCGCCCGCATGAGCGAGCAGATCACCTGTAGTCAGGCGCTGCTGACCGCCGGCAACGCCTGCCACGAAATCGACCGTGTTCTGCGGGATATGCTGACGCATCACCGGCCCGGCTATCTGATGCTGCCGGCCGATGTCGCCAGAGCGGCAGCGATTGCGCCAGCTCAGCGCTTGCTGCTGGAGGCCACTCCGGCGGATGAAAACCAGCTTTCCGGGTTCTGCGAACATGCCAGCCGCCTGCTGCGGGGCAGCCGACGCATTTCCCTACTGGCGGACTTCCTGGCACAACGCTATGGCCTGCAGAACTCGCTCCGGGAGTGGGTGGCGAAAACCCCTATCGCTCACGCAACGATGCTCATGGGCAAAGGGTTGTTCGATGAGCAGCAGTGCGGGTTTGTCGGGACCTACAGCGGGATTGCCAGCGCCCCACAGACCCGGGAGGCGATCGAAAACGCCGACACCATCATCTGCATTGGCACGCGCTTCACCGACACCATCACCGCGGGATTTACCCAGCATCTGGCGCGGGAGAAGACCATAGAGATCCAGCCCTTTGCCGTCAGGGTGGGTGACCACTGGTTTAGCGGGGTGCCGATGGAACAGGCTCTGGCTGCGCTGATGACGCTTTCCGCCCCGTTGGCGGCGGAGTGGGCGGCGCCTCAGGTCGTGGCACCGGAAGTCGAAGAGGAGGCCGAAGGCGAGTTAACCCAGAAGAATTTTTGGTCGACAGTGCAGGATGCGCTACGCCCCGGCGATATTATCCTCGCCGATCAGGGGACGGCGGCATTTGGCATCGCGGCGCTGAAGTTGCCGTCAGAGGCATCGCTCATCGTCCAGCCGCTATGGGGTTCGATTGGTTTTACCCTCCCGGCCGCGTATGGTGCGCAAACCGCGGCAGCAGAGCGGCGGGTGGTGCTGATCGTCGGCGATGGTGCCGCCCAGCTGACGATCCAGGAGATGGGCTCTATGCTTCGCGATAAGCAAAAGCCGCTTATTTTGCTGCTCAATAACGAAGGGTATACCGTGGAGCGAGCTATTCATGGTCCTGAGCAGCGCTACAATGACATTGCCCTGTGGGACTGGCAGCGGCTGCCGGAAGCCTTTGCCCCGGACGTTGTTTCGCGCTGTTGGCGGGTCACGCACACGGCTGAGTTACGGGAAGCGATGGCGGAAAGCATCACCTCCGAAACCCTTACTCTGGTCGAGGTGATGCTGCCGAAAATGGATATCCCTGATTTCCTGCGTGCGGTGACGCAGGCGCTGGAGGAGCGAAACAGCCGCGTTTAGTCGGTATGTCGTTTGGCAATCATCAATGGCCTCCCGGCCAGCAACAGCCAGGCCGGGAGCATCACAATGCACAGCAGTGGCAGCAGAGTCGTATCCGGGACCACCACGGCGGCCATAAACAGGCTCAGCCAGCCGTCGCGGGTGACGACCAGCACCATACCGAGGATCGCACAGGAGACGGTGATCGCCGCCGGTACGGCGTCAACGTGGGCATGCAGCATCAGCCCCAGCGCTACCCCGACGAAGACCGCCGGGAAAATCCGTCCGCCGCGAAAGCCACAGGCCGAGGCGAGAACCAGTGCCGCGAGCTTCACCAGCGCGATGAGCAGAAAATCGCCAGCGGTCAGCGTCTGGCTGAAGGCCAGCTGTTGCATTTCATCCAGTCCCTTAAACAGGGTGACGTGTCCGCCAATAGTTCCCAGGAGCCCCAACAGCAATCCGCCAATGCCCAGAGTCAGGATCGGGTTTTTCAGCCGATGCATCAGGGTATGCAAACGCGGCAGGCACCACACGGCAACCATACCGACGGCGATCGCAATCAGGGCAACGATGATGCCGCTGATGATATCGACGAAGCGCATCTGGCCATAGTGCGGGATGGGCAGAGAGAACTGGGGATGGAAAAACAAGCGGGTGGTCAGCGCGCCAGCGGCAGCAGCGAGCAGCGGGGCAAAAAGACGATCCCACAGCGGGGTATCATTATTGCTGTTGAGGGTTTGCGAAAAGATCAGCGCGGCAGCCACCGGGGTGCCGAAGAGGGCGCCGATAGTGCCTGAGGCCGCGAGGATGGTCCAGTCCAGTGAGCTGACGCGCGGGAACAGCCGCGAGCCGATAGCGACGGCCAGCGCAATATTCACCACCATAATCGGATGCTCCGGACCGAGGCTGACGCCGCCGGCGAGACCGAGGATCAGCGCGGCCAGCAGCCCCGGCAGCGCGCTGGTAGCTATGGGGGCGCCAATGAGCGATTCCGTTGCCGGATCTGGCCCGGCGTGACCGGTGCTGTAGCGAACCACAAGGCCTACGGCGATCCCTGTCGCGGTGAGCATGGCGATGATCCACAGCGGGCTGTCGGCGCCCACCCCAAACTGCGCCGGCAGTTGACTCCACAGCACCTGCTGCAGTAGCGCGGCAACTTTCATCGCGACAATCAGGACCAGACTGGAGGCGATACCAATCAGGATGGCCGGCACCGACAGGATCAGCATTGTTCTGGCGCGAGGATGGAGCATGGAAAGGTCCTTGTCAAAGTTCTGGAGCACTACTTTGCCTTCGTCGGCCGGGACCGTCGATGCAAATGGTGCTGAAACGATAAAGTTAAGGTGGCGTCTGATATCCGGTGCGTCCTTTACAGGCTACTTTGCATAGATTACAAACTAAATGTGACCTGTGTCGCTAAACAAGGGGCGTCTGCGCGTTGGACGTTGTTGTTAAGCCGCCATGAATTTACAGTGTGCCAAAAGAATTATTTTGACTTTAGCGGAGCCGTAACGGAATGACAAAATTTGCTTTAGTAGGAGATGTCGGGGGGACAAATGCCCGCCTGGCGCTATGTGATCTGGCGAGCGGAGAGATCTCTCGTGCAAAGACCTATTCCGGGCTCGATTATCCCAGTCTGGAGGCGGTGGTGCGCGTCTATCTGGAGGAGCACCAGGTGACCGTCAACGAAGGCTGTATCGCCATTGCCTGCCCGATCACCGGCGACTGGGTGGCGATGACCAACCATACCTGGGCCTTCTCCATCGCTGAAATGAAGCGCAACCTTGGCTTTGCCCATCTGGAGATAATTAACGATTTTACCGCCGTTTCCATGGCCATCCCGATGCTCAAAGCTGAGCACCTCATTCAGTTTGGCGGCAGCGCTCCGGTAGCGGGCAAACCGATCGCCGTTTATGGCGCCGGAACCGGGCTTGGCGTGGCGCATCTGGTGCACGTTGACAAGCGCTGGGTCAGCCTGCCGGGTGAAGGCGGTCATGTCGATTTTGCGCCGAACAGCGAAGAAGAGGGGATTATTCTGGAAGAGTTGCGCGCCGAGCTGGGGCATGTTTCCGCAGAACGCGTGCTCTCTGGTCCCGGACTGGTCAATTTGTACCGCGCGATTGTGAAGTCTGATGGCCGCCTGCCAGAGAACCTGCAGCCGCGCGAGGTCACCGAGCGAGCGCTGGCGGACAGCTGCACCGACTGTCGCCGGGCGTTGTCGCTATTCTGCGTCATTATGGGACGTTTCGGCGGTAACCTGGCGCTGACCTTGGGGACCTTTGGCGGGGTGTATATTGCCGGGGGCATTGTGCCGCGCTTCCTGGAGTTCTTTAAAGCCTCTGGCTTCCGCGGCGGCTTTGAAGATAAAGGCCGTTTCAAAGCCTATGTTCAGGATATTCCGGTTTACCTGATCGTGCATGAAAACCCAGGCCTGCTGGGCTCCGGCGCGCATCTGCGTCAGACGCTGGGCCAGGTGCTGTAAGCGTATCCCTCCCGGGCTACCGTCGTAGCCCGGATGGCGGGACTTCCCGCCTCTACAGATTCATCAGCTGGCGAAACTCTTTCACTTTACTGCGGCTCACCGGCACCTGAAACTCCAGGTCGCGCAGGCGCAGCACATAGGTATTGTTAAACCACGGTTCAATTTCGCGGATCTTGCTGATATTCACGCAGTACGAGCGGTGACAGCGAAAGAAATGTGCGGTGGGCAGTTTGCTGCAGAATTCGGTGATGTTCATCGGCATGACGAATGACTCCCGGCGGGTATAGACGAATGTCATCTTTTCATGCGCCTCGGCATAATAAATATCATGAATGCTGGTGACGATGATCCGCTCATCTTTAATCAGATTGATGGTGTCGTTTTCTCGTGGCGCCGCGCCGGTCGCTCCCGCAGCGACGTTATTTTGCTGCTGCCAGGCGGTGGTCAGCTTTTGCAGCATATTGATGATACGTGACTCCTGGTAGGGTTTCAGGATGTAGTCAAATGCCTCCAGCTCAAAGGCTTCCACCGCGTGTTCTTTCCACGCGGTGATAAAGACGATAAAAGGCTTATGGGCAAACTGGCTGATGTTTTGCGCCAGCAGAACACCGTCAAGCGATGGAATATTGATATCGAGAAAGATGGCGTCGACCTTGTTGTGCTGGAGAAATTTCAGCACGTCCAGGCCGTCGTCAAAGCTGCCGACGATCTCCATCTGGCTATGGGTGTTAATAAGCCAGGAGAGCTCCTGCTGGGCCAGAAACTCATCCTCCACAATGATAACTTTCATCTTTTCTTCGCTCATGACAACAGAGACTCCGTCAGCGCCTGCGGCGTAGAGTGATTGGGGACATAAAAGGCGATTTCCGTTCCCGGCGTGAGGGTCCGAATATGCAGCCCCTCGCCGTAGAGAAGCTTCACCCGATGATGAACATTGAGCAGGCCAATTTTATTTCCCGGCATTTCGTCGGCTTCCACGCGGGCGACCACGGCGGGATCGATGCCATTACCGGTATCGCGAACGCTAATGCGTACCCGATTACCGCACTCATTGACGCCGATCGTCACCACGCCTTTGCCTTTACAGGGCTGAATGCCGTGAACGATGGCGTTCTCCACCAGCGGCTGGATAAGCAGGCTCGGGATCACGCAGCTAACGTCGTCGTCAATATCGTAGATGACTGTCAGCTTGTCGCCGAATCGTGCCTGTTCAATGGCGATGTAATCTTTGATCTGATAAAGCTCTCTTTTGATATCAATCTGCTCATCGTCTTTTAATTCGATGTTATAGCGTAGGTAGCGCGACAGATTAAAAATAAGCTGGCGCGCGGTGTCCGGATTAAGCCGAATGGAGGAGGAGATGGCGTTCAGCGCATTGAATAAAAAATGCGGGTTAATTTTACTTTGCAGGGCGCGCAGTTCCGCTTTGTTAGCCATCTCCCGCAGCTGTTCGGCGCGGGAAACCTCCAGCTGGGTGGAGATAATTTGTGATAAGCCAATCGCCATCTCCTGCAGCGTCGAAGTGATGCGATGGGCGTGGCAGTAATAGATTTTTAGCGTGCCGGTCACCACCCCTTTTTCCCACAGCGGGATCACCATCATGGAGTGGATCTCCGGCGTGCGGTGGGCTTCATCATTGTTTTTTATGATGATTTTTCCATAGCGAATCGCCTGTCGGGTGGTCGGACTGATCTCGTCGTCGTGGCGTTGATAGTTGGCTTCACCGACGCCCACGTAGGCCAGTACGTGCTCTTTATTGGTGATAGCCACTGCGTCGGCGGTAATATCGCGGCGGATAATCTCGCAAACCTGGCGCAGCGAATCGCTATTAACGTGCCGAAACAGCGGCAGAGTTTTGTTGGCAATATCGAGCGCCAGTTTCGCCTGCCGCGCTGCGCTGGCCTCCTTTTCCCCTTCCACGCTTTGCACCAGCAGCACGATGAAACCGATACAGACGCTGCCGAGGATCATCGGGATACCGATTTTTGAAACAATATCCACGCCGAGGCTCAGGGAAGGTGCCCAGACCACCACCAGGATCATGGTCAGGGACTCACATACCATCCCGGCCAGAATGCCAATTTTCCAGCGTTGATCGCGGGCCACTTTGCGGTTAATCAACCCCGACAGCAGGCCGGCAACAATGCTGGTGATAAAGCAGGGCACCGCGGTCACGCCGTCGATATCGATCAGATAGCGGTGTACGCCGGCAATCGCCCCGACAATCGCGCCCACCCAGGGACCAAACAAGATCCCACCGGACATCACGGCGATAATGCGCACATTCACCAGGGATCCCTCAACCGGGACGCCGGACCAGGTACTAAATAGCGCGAACAGCGAGAAAATGGCGGTTACCGCCAGCAGCTCTTTCGGTGTATGGGCCGATTTATGCAACAGTTCGCGGAACAGGCGCAGGCGAATGAGGAAAAAGAGGCAAATAAGCATCAGGGCCGCACGGTCATAGACCGCCAGCATCATAGTAAAGATTTCGTGCATGGGTGCGCCGCGTCAGTGGCCAGAAAAGGACATGATAAAAAACCTGATGGCAGAAGACCAGCCGCAGAACAATAATGCGGAAAAGGCTCACTTTTTAAAGGGGATTAATGCGTGGGCACCGCGATAGCGGCAGTCTTGCCCTTTAACGAGAAATATCTGTGACAAGAAAGATATCAATGTGTTATCACACTTATGCAACTCTGAAATATTCCGACGACACACAGCCGCATTTACTGCGGCCGATACCCGTTTTTTCCGCCAGAAATTATTTTTTGCCAGGACGCTCGACAACATGAATTTTTTCAGGTTATTTTCTAAACGAGCCGCAACAGCGGCAGCGTCGCTCGGACGGTCCGGGCGCTAACGTTAATTAGAGGAACCTATGGCTGAATCCAGTCCTGAACGCCGTTTTACGCGTATCGATCGTCTCCCTCCGTACGTTTTTAACATTACTGCTGAACTGAAAATGGCTGCGCGTCGGCGCGGCGAAGATATTATCGATTTCAGTATGGGCAATCCCGATGGCGCGACGCCGCCGCATATTGTGGAAAAACTCTGCACCGTTGCCCAACGGCCTGACACCCATGGTTACTCTACCTCGCGGGGGATCCCGCGCCTGCGTCGCGCCATTTCGCGCTGGTATGAAGAACGCTATAACGTCGATATCGATCCGGAATCAGAAGCGATCGTTACCATTGGTTCGAAAGAGGGGCTGGCGCACCTGATGCTGGCGACGCTGGATCATGGCGACACCGTACTGGTGCCGAACCCCAGCTATCCGATCCATATCTATGGTGCGGTAATCGCCGGGGCGCAGGTGCGCTCGGTGCCGCTGGTGGAAGGGGTGGATTTCTTTAACGAGCTGGAACGTGCCATCCGCGAGAGTTACCCGAAGCCGAAAATGATGATCCTTGGCTTTCCCTCGAATCCGACTGCGCAGTGCGTGGAGCTGGATTTCTTCGAAAAGGTCGTCGCCCTGGCTAAACAGTACGATATTCTTGTCGTCCACGATCTGGCCTATGCCGATATCGTGTATGACGGCTGGAAAGCGCCCTCTATCATGCAGGTGCCCGGCGCGCGAGATGTCGCCGTCGAGTTCTTTACCCTGTCGAAAAGCTATAACATGGCCGGCTGGCGGATTGGCTTTATGGTGGGTAATAAAACCCTGGTGAATGCGCTTGCTCGTATCAAAAGCTATCATGACTACGGCACGTTTACCCCACTGCAGGTAGCGGCAATTGCGGCTCTGGAGGGCGATCAGCAGTGTGTGCGTGATATCGCCGAACAGTATAAGCGCCGTCGCGATGTGCTGGTCAAAGGGCTCCATGAGGCCGGCTGGATGGTGGAGTGTCCGAAAGCGTCTATGTATGTGTGGGCGAAAATACCGGAACCTTACGCCGCGATGGGCTCACTGGAGTTTGCGAAAAAGCTGCTTAATGAAGCGAAGGTTTGCGTCTCGCCGGGGATTGGCTTTGGCGACTATGGCGATACCCACGTCCGCTTCGCGCTGATCGAGAATCGGGACCGTACGCGTCAGGCGATCCGCGGTATCAAGGCGATGTTTCGCGCGGATGGCCTGCTGCCCGTGCCCGCCGCGAGCTAACGCTGCGGACAGCACGGCAAAATAAAAACGGGAGCATGAAGGCTCCCGTTTTTTTTGACACCGCTGCAGTCTAGATCATCAGGGCAAAAGTACCGGCCCAAACGATGACCATAAAAGAGAGACCCATAAAGAAGTATTTCACGACTCATCACTCCACGCGCTTATGCGACGTTCAAATGAATTAATTGTTCTGTTTTTCAAGGGCTGTCGCCGGTGAAATCTCACCCTGCGGCAGCTCGCAATTCTGTGCGTTTACTGCTCCAGATGGCGCTAATGTACGCCTAAAAAATCAGAGAGACAAGTGGCATTTTTTTATTAATTTTTAGTTACTTACGAGTGTCGTGATTCGGCGACACATTAATTTCACTCGGTAATAAATTTAACGCCAGCGACGCCTGGAAAACGGCTTTGGCAAGGAGAAAGTGGGCGACGCGCGGCATTGATTTCGCCACGCGTCGACGCCGGGTCAGTGCAGGTCAGAGGCGTGCTGTCGCCACGCAGAGGGGTAGCGCGCCGGAATGAAGCGCAGCGTCAGCGCCATGAGTAGCAGGACGCAGATCGCATGCCAGGACCAGTCAAGCGTGTAGTTACCGCTCAGGCTACGTAACAGGCCGGACAGCCAGGGGGAGAGGCCAGCGATGATAAATCCAATACCTTGCATAAAGGCTACCAGCCTGCCAGCCACCGCCGGTTGTCCGGCGTGATCCAGCGCCAGCACCAAACACAGGGGAAACGCGCCGCCCAGCCCCACGCCGCAGGCAAGGGCCCAGAGCACAGAGAAATGCTCTGGCAGCCAGATGAAGCCGCAGAAGCCAATCTGCTGTAGCGCCAGGGCCAGCAGGAGAAGCTGGCGCCGATCCTCCTTGTGAGCCAGCGCCGGGAGCAGCAGCGCGCCGGCGGTTTGCCCGACGGTCAGCAGCGCCAGCAGCGAACCGCTGTCCTGGGCGCTGTCGCCTAGCTGAATGTAGTAAGGCGGCAGCCAGGCGATCAGACTGGCGTAGCCGGCATTGATCAGTCCGAAATAGAGTCCCAGCGTCCAGGCGCGGCGCTGGCCAATAATCGCGACCCGGGGAGAAGCGCTGGTCTGATGCGGTGCGCGAGGTAATTGCCGACAAATTGCCAGCCAACTGAACAGAGCCAGTAGCGCAGGGAGCGCCCACCAGGCCAGCGCATCATGCCAGGCCGTGCTATGTGACGCCAGCCATGGCGTGAATGCGGCGCCTAACCCGCCGCCGCCCATCAGCGCCGCTGACCATAGTCCCATCACCAGCGCCGTCCGCTGGGGAAAGAGGCGCTTAATTACCGCCGGGATGGCGGCCTGAATAATGCCGATGCCAATTCCTCCGGCCAGGGCGCTGGTGAGCAGTAAGCCACTATTCGGGGCGATTTCCCGCAACAAGGCGCCTGCCGCGATAATCAGCAGGCTCAGCGCAATACTGCGCTTTTGAGCGATATAGCGATCGACCCAGCCAGCGGCCAGCGCCAGCACGCCCATCGCGATCACCGGCAGCGCGGTCAGGAGAGCGGCCAGGGTATAGCTCATCCCGCTGGCGGCGCGGATGTCCGGCAGCAAAGGGCCAATGGAGGTAAGCAGCGGCCGCATATTGATTCCAATCAGCACCAGGACTGCCAGCGTCAGGTTTTGTCGCAGCGCTGATTTCATGACTGCCGTTCCGCCCAGCGCTGATAAAGTTCAGGACCCTCCGGTTGTGGGCGATGATGGATAGGCAGCGTTTGCCTGGACAGCGGCTGCTGTAGCTGCTGATAAATCGCGGCGGTCGAGAGCTGAAAGGGTTCGCCATCCTGATTACTGTTGGCGAAAAATACTTCCCGCACGCTGGTTAAATAGAGCGCGCTCAAGCACATAGGGCAAGGTTGCCCGCTGGCATAGATCACGCATTCGCGCAGCGCCGCGCTTCCCAGTCTGGCGGCAAGATCGCGAATGGCGTTCAGCTCAGCATGGGCCGTTGGGTCACCGCTCAGATGAAAGGTATTGACGCTTTCAGCGACAATCTCATCACGCCGCACCAGCACGGCGCCGAAGGGGCGCCCACCGTCAGCAATGTTTTGGTTTGCCAGCATTAATGCACGCTGGAGATAGCGATCGTGAGCCGACATAGTCACTCCTGCACAAGATGATGTTGATGGTGAAAAACGCAGAGGATGGTAGGTAGAGGGTACGTATCTTGTTTCATAAGTTAAAAGACTTATTTATGATGAACTCTATTTGAATTACTTATAGGTAAGCGGATGCTCCTGCGCCATCTTTCCTACTTTATCGCCGTAGCAGAACATCGTGGATTTACTCGCGCCGCCGCGGCGCTCCATGTCTCCCAGCCTGCGCTGTCACAGCAGATCCGCCAGCTGGAAGCGATGCTGGAGGTTCAGCTTTTCGACCGTTCTGGTCGACGTATTCGTCTGACCGATGCCGGAGAGATCTGGCTGGAGTATGCCCGTCGCGCGTTACGCGATCTTGAGGAAGGCCGGCGCGCCTTGCATGACGCAGAAGATCTTCACCACGGTAAACTCCGCATTGCTATGACGCCAACTTTCACTACCTATATGCTGGGCCCGCTGGTGGAGGCGTACTACCGACGCTACCCTGGAGTAAAAGTGCTTATCCAGGAGATGAACCAGGAGCGGATGGAGGCGATGCTGCTGGAGGATGAACTGGATGTGGGGATTGCTTTTGACGACAGGCGATCACAGGACATTGTGGTTCAGCCGCTGCTGACGGAAACGCTTGCGCTGGTGGTGAGCCGCGCGCATCCGCTGGCACGAGAGCGTGACTTGCAACTGCAGGCACTCAACGCCCAGCCGCTAATTTTACTCAGCAGCGAGTTTGCCACCCGTGAGCAGATCGATCGTTATTGCCGCCTTCATCGGCTCGAGCCAGACGTGCGGATGGAGGCCAACTCCATCGCTGCCGTTCTGTCGGTTATTCGAAGCACACTACTTGCAACGCTGCTGCCGGCGGCGATCGCCGGGCAGTTTGATGATGTGGTGGCGATTGCGCTACAGCCTGCGTTGCTGCAGCGCACGGCCTGTTTATTGCAGCGGCAGGGTGCCTGGCAGAGCGCTGCAGCGCGTGAATTCATCGCTGTAGCACAGCAGATCGCAGTCACGCTGGATTAATGGTTGGTATTGCTAATAATGCTCACTGGACAGGGTATCTTCCCTGAGCATGCCTTCTTCTTTAAGTTTTTCCAGCACATGACGAAAGAGCTGAGTTTTGTCTGACTCGGCCATATGCTGCAATTTCTCATTAAATACGGTATGGGACTGAATAAGATAATGGATAAACTCCAGTAATAACTCATTTTGCGGCAGAACGGTTAATTCCTGATGAATGTAACTGGTTTGTTCCAGCAGCGAATTTTTCGTCACGTCCATCGGACGGGCGCTAATGCTGTGGGCGTATATTTTCTCAATAGCCTGGCTGGTGATATAGATACGGTTTAATGATATGGCGGGACGTTCATCTTCATCCGGAATGAAATGACAATAAACAAACGGTTTATCAGGCAACATCATGCTAAGTTTGCTTTCGCGAATAATATCACCAGGCGCTTCCAGCAAGGCCATTAAATTCCGGCAATGTGGATGCCAAAGTCCTGACGCGGATACCTTTACATTGAACTGCGTCACCGTATTTCCGCGCAGGGTTTCCATCATCGGAATATCCCCTTCAAGCCGCAAAATGCTGCGGATGTGGGAGTGGGGCGACCAGATAGTTTCCGTCGCCTCGGATGAGGAAAGCGGACTGAACGCGGTAGTGACGTCTTTTTCCTGATGAGAAAGGGCGGCGATTTTTAATGTTCCCCGCGTCGGGTTGAGCTTCAGACATAGATTGATCGCGCCAATATCATGCCAGTGAAGAATGTCTTCAAGTTCGCAGTTTAATAATTTTTGCGCCCGCGCCAGAGAGCAATACTCCATTGGCGGTAAATTATTTAGCTTCCAGATGTTCCGTTCTGTAATATTCATAAGAATTGTATGTCGATGAAAAAATAAATCGCCACGGTGAGCAAAAGCATCAATGATAATGATTTATTTTTCTCGCTGACTTCCTTTACCTGTTTGACAAAATCCATTCACATTAAGAATAATATATCGATAAATTGGCTGTTTTTATTGTTTTACTGCCACGTATTTACTCTGTCCCGTTATCTTATCATCTCTTATTCGTAGAGAAAAATAGTTTGCTGAATATAAGAGTTTCTTCCTTTTTAGCAGCAATGTGGAAGGCGAGTATGAGCGGAGCACGAAGGAAGGGACGGTTAATTTGGTAAACTTTGTCCTCGGTAGGAAGTATCAAAACAGACGCCATTGGCGTCTGTTAACGTGTACCTGTTGTTATTGCGGCATCGACAGAAAACGGTCACCCGGTTGCGCGATGGCATACCATGCCATGATTTCGGCTGTACCCGGCTGGCCTTCAGCCGGTGCCCAGACCATGGTGTCGATTTCGGCAAGCGGTTGATAAGCCCCTTGTTTGACTTCAAATACCATCCCGCCAGCGTCCAGTGACAGTACGGTATGCCAGGTGCCAGCCTCCATTTCCAGCGCCGTACAGGTTTCACCCAGCACCACCCGGTTGGTGACCACGCCGTTATCATCAAAATTCAGTACCACAAATCGGCCTTTCAGCGGCAGTAAAAGTTCGAAGGTATGTCTGTGCCGGTGCGGGCGGATATAGGTGCCAGGTTCCATGGCGATGGCCAGGCGCTGTACCGGGTCGCTCAGTTCGGGATGAAAATTGCGATGGGCACGCAGGCGTGGCGCATGGGCCGCCGCTTCGCTCTGCTGCTGCATATCGCTGAGGGTGATCTGTTTCATATCTACGTCTGGCTCCTGTATCGTCCAGAGAAGGTTGTAAAAGGTCGCGGCTAGTGACTGAAAAAGTCAGAAGGTATTGTACGCAGAAATGCGCGTTGCTGTCGGTTTATTGTGTGCGTGATCGACAAGAAGGACTCAGGACTGACGCCACCGGGATGACTGTGACGCCGGACCCGGGTTGTGCAGCCACGCATAGAACCCGGCCCGGGCGACATTCAGTACCCATCACACCCCATACAGTGCGGTGTTCATTGATAAAGCGGTAATTCAGTCGGCCTCCCTTGCAAAGTACCGCGCGGCCTTTTTCAGGATATCCCGTTCTTCTTCTGCGCGTTTTAGCGGCGCCTGTAGTTTCAGAAACTCGCTAAATCCCGGGCATGCTGTTCGCTGTTATCGGGTTAAATAGCCCGTAACCACTAATAGAGACTACGTGCGGAAACACTCAGACGGTTAGATACTTCGGCAACAGAATAACCGCGTTTCGTTGTCTGGCGGACGGCTTCTGCCTTAAATTCAGGTGTAAATTGTGGTGTGCCCATACGCTCCTCCCATATGCAAACTATAGGGCAGGATCGTCTACCGTGGTGCAGTCCAGTGACATCCATGATACTGATCAGACTAAGCGTGACGTCTTGCAAAAGGCAATTGCTTATATCGCTAAGGTGGATACAGCTGTACGGCTGAGTTTGCTCCAGAGAGCACGTAAATACAGGCCCGGTGAATGCCTTTTACAAACAGGAAAAAAACGTATTGTTGTGAGCGTTCAGATCTTTGAAGCCATTGGTAGAGTATGGAGTAACGGTGCATTAGAGGAACATGAAAATAGTCTGAACACACTGAAACACCAGATCTTTGGCCGGACTGACTTAGAGTTACTTAGGCAACGGATAATGAGTTCTTTGGCTTGAAAGTTTACTCTAAGGTTGCAGAAAACCCTCTTTCACATAGCTAATGACTGACGGAACCTGCCATCACAATAAATCGCAGCGCGCGGATCCTTTTATTGTCTTATTCCGCATTATTACGGGTAAAACCAAATACGTAAAGGATCCTTTCTGGTACCAGATCTTGACCAAAGCCAGGTGTGGCAAGGGCTGCAGGTCATCTGAGGCATTTTGGGAGAAATGGGGTAATACCGGACAAACGGAAGCAGGCAAACAAAGTAGAAAAGAAGTAAAGGAAGGAGACTGACAGCCTTTCGTCTAAGCTGATGCAGCAGATGGCTGGGTCGTATGAACCAGGCAACATCGGTTTTATGAGATGCTGCCAGGCATCAGGGTGAGGGGTTCATTAAAGACTCAATGTGGTGAGTCGTACCCAAACGAAACTTAGTGAATGAGTATCCATTTTATTTTTTTTACGCCAAGCTTCTTCATAATATTACGCTGATGGGTATAAACCGTTTTAATCGCAGTGTTGAGCATTTTAGATATATCGGGGACAGTATTCCCTTTCAGCGTGTATGCTAATACATATGCTTCGATATCACTCATACGCTTTGATGATGGATAATCATTATAACGGTCAGCTGCCATAAAGCAGCTTAGTTCATATGGAAGAGAGGTTCTGTCTTGCTTACCGTATATCACATACCCGCCGGCTAATCGGGTGAATAAAGAAAGATAATGGTTGTATATCTCCGAAAATAGAAGGGTGGGTATCTTGGCCTTTTCCACCTGTCGGTAAAGTATGATGATTTCAGCAAGTTGGGCGGCAGTCAACGCTCCAGTTAATACTATCGCGACAGAAAATGATTTTTTGTTTAATGCTAATTTATTGATTTCCTGGAGCGGAATGTAGCGAACAGCATAAAAATCAGGGGTGAATAACGATGCCAATCCCGTCAGTATAAAGGGGTTATTACTGGTAATAATCAGCTCTTTTTTATTATTAATAGATGCAATTTTATTAAGGAATTTGCTTCTCATAACAACCTGAAAAATAAATGATTAAACTATATTTTCCATGTTTATACTTTATGCATGGAAAGTACCCAGAGAAAACAGTAGAAAGTGAATGTGCTAAAAATTATAGAAAAAACTGAGTTTTATAACGTGTATTTATCTTCACCCTTAAAAAAGATGGTATGTATTTTGAAAATACAGAGCGAATTTTTGACAGTAATAATTCGCTCTGTAAAATTTACTTATAGTTTACCGTAAATATAATGTTTGACTCAAACTCACCAGTTTTTGCTTCACCGTTACTGACAAGAACAGCCTGGTAAGTTTTTGTCTGGCTTTTCGAAGTTGTCAGATCAACAAAGTCCGTAAGGTCGTTAAAGATAAGATAATTACCAGTATCAGGATCGTATATTTTTAGCAATGCACCATTGCCCAGGTCAACGCTATCGTTGTTAACGACAGTACCAGTCGGTGTAAAAAGTGCATCAAGCGAAAAAGGCGCATCACAGGTACGCGAAACTGCAAGTGAAAAGTCCTTTCTGGTAATAACAGAACCCGTGCTGTTCCAGGGTTTTAGCTCGCCAAAATCGACATCGGTAACTTCGGGAATATTTGCACTGCATTCAAGAGCAACAAAATTGGTTAACCCTGTAAGCGTATAACGATAGTTAAGTCCGGCATTGTTATTAATACCACCAACACCATCGAGTTGGAAAACTGCTATTTCATCAGTATCAAAAACGATGCTGCTGGTTAAGTTAGCAGTTTTTTTGATATAAATTTGATAGCTCATTGTTAGGGTTTTAGCATACTTACTCCCTTTTTCGCTTTTGGTAAAGTATAAACTTGTTTGCGTTTTGTCACTATTGGTTCCTAAGTCAACGCCATCATATATAATACCAAACGCAACCCCTTCAGGCATTACCGCGCTGCCACTGACTTCCGGGTATGTATAAATATATACATACTCATCAGTTTTAGATGTTGTTGACCAACAAACAAAATTGTTAGTTAATACTTCTGAACGCCATACGATAGTGCCATCAGGTACGTTATTGGGGATTTTTACGCTACCAATATTAACCAGTTCGCTGGTACTTCCTGATATGGAATCTTTATGACACTCCAGTGCCAGCGTAGACGTACTGAAAAAAATCATTATTAACAATATAAAATATTTCACGACATCACCAGTCAATAATACTTTAAATGAAAAGTTAATGTTCCCGTTAAAGGCCCGCGGTAATGATCCAATCCCTCCCCACGAACAACCTGAGAGCTCAGACGGATGCGATTTCCTCCTTTATCCGTTCGAATCACATGACTGTGTATATCGGGTAAGATCTGATTACTGTCATCATCCAGTATTTTCAGTCCCATATGACTCTCCCGTGGGTGTAACATGAACACGGTAGGATCATCAGGAAGCGTTTCGCCATCAAGGGTGATTGTCATCAGCGTACCACCACTCCAGGTCGTCTTCAGTTCACTGGTATCATCAAAGGCATTATTATCACGGCGCTCACAGTTTGTAAGGTGAATGACAAGAGAATTCGGGACTTCATGAAATATTTCACGCGAATTTGATTCTCCAATCATGATAAGTTGTTCATCTGAGTCAAAATCGAGCGTGCAACCGGCTTCCTGTATTACACCCTGGAAATTTATGTTTCCTTTGAAACCCTGATATTCAAGGTCGCTGGTCGCGTGCGCCAGATGCGTTCCGACAAACAGAAGCATCATCAGTGTCAGTCTGCATCTGCCGTAGTTCATATCTTATCCCTCATTATTTTTTTCAAATTTGCAAATATTATTCTCACAGCGATATAACATTGATATCACACCACCGAAATCATTAATGTATGAAAGTGATATGCGTTGCCCGAGACGTAGCCCTGCGACAGAGACTTTCCGATCAGAGAATGGGGCAACCATCTCACCATCCACCTCTTTCAGTTTATTTCCCTGACTATCTTTAACTGCCAGAGCGGTGAAGTAGTAAGGGGTTGGATTTGTTATTGTGAGTTGATTACCAACGGTCTGAATCGTAATTTTTTGCTCTGGATTAAAGTTGTTGCTACGCTGTATGGACTGTGGGCGATAGAAAAGTTTAATTCGACTCTGAATCGCTACTTGCATAACATTTTTTTTCTCACTTTTTGGCGGCACTTCTCTCGTATTAAAATAGAAAAGCGACTCACGATCGGTGGGGAGGCTTTCAGCTTTTACACCTTTAACGATCCGAACCTGACTTTTATCGCCTGCTTCTATACGTTGCAGAGGGGGCAGGGCGATCAGCATCTCATCCGATTTTTTCCCTTTGTCATCCTCAACCCAAGATTGAGCAAGATAAGGCAATGTTTTACTTTCATTAGTCAATGTTATAGCCGTGGATTTATCGGCAGCATTATAAATAAGCCGTGTTCGATCCAGGTTTACAGCTGCCAGTCCTGTAGCCGATATAAAGAACAGTCCTGATGTCAACAATACAGGTATTTTTTTTGCAATAGTATTCATTATTTCATCTTTCATTAATTACTGGCACGGCAATAGTAATGTGGTTAATGCTGCACCATTGAGTTGTGGGAAGTGAATGTTACAGATTTTTCCATTACCCAGATCCACGATAGCAGTTGCATTATCGTCGATACCTGATAAATAGGCCTGTCCGCCAGTGCCAACAATACCGAGTTCTCTGCCACTGACAGTATCTGTCACCGGTGAACCAAATCCAGGAGCCGTTCCATCTGCGAGCGTAATCGTCGCCATCACACGGTATCCTTTATTTACCGGAAGAGATTTATAGCCAATCGCCCCTTCCGTCAGGGTACTCTGGAAGATGGATTTTTCCATCTCGACATTTTCCGGAAGTCTGCGAATATCGACGGCATAACTGTTACTTTCAAAGCTGCTGCCACCCGGTATTACAGCAATACCGAAACGGTTTGTTTTTGCATTGCCAGCATTGAAGGGCACATCTGACACTCCATGAGCTGAAATCAGCATTCTCGGCGTTTCGCCTCCAAGACTTTCGCTTAAGGCAGCACCATAAGGTGTTATGGTGACAGATCCGTTCCAGTCTGCGCTGACTGAACGATAGGCACGATTTTTCTGGCTGGCATTCACATTAAACGCACCGCTCTGTGTACGCTGGCGATAGCTACCTCGAACGAGGGCGCTACCTGAACTGATGTCTGTATCCCGCCCCCCTGCTGAGAGACGATAGGAACGATCACGCTCACTGGAGTTATAGTAGGAAACGGTATGTGAGCGATTGCCTTCACCATACTGGCTGTCATAACTGATTTGTTGACCCGTACCAATTGGCATGCTTATACCAAAGTAAATCTGTCTGTCATCTGATTCCCGGTAACGTGTTTTAGACACGGACAACGTGCCTGTGATGTTGCGTAAATCAAAGGCGTTAAAGTTTCTTGTCATAGAAAGTGACATACTGTTGGAACTATCCCCGTACCAGTAATTACGATGGGTATATGACAGATAGGTATTCACGTCCACCCATGGAATATGTTGATTACCCATGACGGTATAGGTTTCGCGATCTCGCTGATAAAGTTTGTTAATCTTCAGATAGTCAAGATAATCACTCATGGACAGGTAATTACTGTCTGAAAACCGATAGCCCATAAAAGAGATTTGACTACCCGTACTTGTAAATTGACGAGCATAATTAACACGATAGCTGTATCCGGATTTTGTATTCTGCTGTTCAAGCTTGCTCTGCGCCCGAGTGACATCCATAGAAAGAGCACCGAGCAAGTGTAAATCCTGCCCGATACCTGCAGTCGCAGCCTGGTAGTTTTGATTCGTTGCTATAAAACCGCCATAGAGAGAGGTATTATTAAATGCGCCCCACGAAATCTCACCACTCATAAATTCAGGACCAATATAGCGGTTGCCCGTGTTGTAAACTGGTTTACCAGAAAATAACTTATAGCGCATGGAACCTTGTCGTGTCAGAAAAGGAATGCTCGCTGTATTGACCTGGAAATATTGTACGCTCCCGTCTTCCTCCTCGACGGCTACATCCAGAAGACCCTGTACTGCCTGATTTAAATCGCTAATGACAAAAGGTCCCGGTGGTACATTCGTTTCATAGAGAGTGCGGCCTTTCTGTGTGATCTTTACACGAGCATTGGTTTTAGCGATACCGCTAACCTGTGGTGCATAACCGCGGAGGGCGGGTGGCAGCATGCGTTCATCACTCTGAACAGATAAACCGTTATATCGAAACGAATCGTACAGACTTGAATTTAGATAGACTTGTCCCGCCTGTAATTTCAGACCTTGTTCATTGAAGGAACGATACAGGTAGAGCTGTGTCCAGTCAAAGTTGGTATCACGCTGATTGCCTCTTTTATAGTTTGAGTACTGGTAATTACCACGTATACGCCACGGCCCAACATTTACTCCGGCGGTACCATAGCTGGAATAATCTTGTGTATTATTGCTGTGTTTATAATTAATTTTGCTCGCAGCAATGTCATAATCAAGCATAAACCCTGGAATACCATTGTCCCAGCGTGAAGGAGGTGTCCAGTTACTGTCACTATATTGTAAAAATGCCTGAGGTACAGAGACATTCAATGCGGACTTGGACAGGTTAGTTGTCGTGGTAACCGAATCAATGTCTTCAACATATATGCACCCATTATGCGATATTATGTTGTTTAAATGTTCAGGTTTAATGGCCATGGCATCAACCAACTCAACAGGCAGGCATGGTCTCGCATTTTCGTTTCCGCCTACGGAAACGAAAATGATATCAACGTCATCATGTAAGAGGTTGTTATTCAGTGAAACTGATAATCGATACTTACCAGGAGCGATATAACCAGCTCGTTCGAATTTTTTAAGGTTGACTTTGTCGTTATCATCCATATTAAGAATGCCAGTGGCAAACTCTATGGCTCTGGCTGGTTGAGATGCTGTAGACAGAGCCGCAATAATTAAACTGATTTTAACAGGCGAATATCTGAAGTTCAGTAAGGATATGTTATCAGGCATCATGCGCTACTTTATATTCAAAAATAGAGATAAAAGGCATCATGTTTAAAATATGATGCCTTCGAGATTTAATATATTATTTGTAGTTCAGTTTGAAAGTTGCATCAGAACGAATATCACCGGCAGTGACAGTATTACCATTTGCTTCAACATAAGCCTGATAAGTAATGGTCGCACCGTTACCTAATGGATATTCAGTTTCAGAACCCAGTTCAATAGCGTTACCATCTTCGTCCAAGAGACGAACACCAACACCTTGAGCGCTGGAATCGTTTGCCAGCAGTGCAGCGACGGTTGCATCCGGAGTACCGGAGAAAGTTACGCCAACTTTAGAATAAGTGGTGGTCTCGTCACCTTCTACTGAAGTCAGAGTACAGTCAACCAGTTTGATTTCGCCGGTTGCAGGACGGGAATGTGAACCCGCAGTTTTCAGGGAGCTTAATGCCACAGAACCGAGCTCTACAGTCTGCTCAATACTTTCCGGAGCAATTGAACATGGCGCATCAATAACAGTACCAGTGAAATGAATAGTACCACCACCACCGTTAACATCCGCGAATGCAGCAGACGAGGCAGTCATGATGAAAGCCAGAGACATTACTTTTAAGGACATATTTTTCATATAAATACTCGTTATTTTTAAACTCGAATCCCTTTAGGAGATCCGTTCATGGTTTCATCCCTGAGCACCACATATGCCCAGAGTTCGTATATGTGCCTGACGGCATACAGTATTGACAGAAGGTGTTGTCGAACCTGTTGCCCAACATGCACCGTTGCCGCGATTAATAACACCATGTAATTGTTATTTAACGAAGCGAAATGTTTTTTAATTTAAATTTATAGTGAATTATTCTTTTTCGGTATGTGTTTTTAACTTTTTTGATCATCTGGTGGTGTTGTTTTAAGTGATTTGGAGATGTAGTGATTACGCGCAGTCGCTTGAATGTTAATATTTGATCTTGTTTTTCGCTGTAAGGCTGCTGAAATGAGGTGATGAGAGGCTGTCAGGTATTGCGAACTTGCTGAAAATCAATCAAAGCTGACTATCTGACAAGTTGTAAATTGATCTTCTTTCTGGTTTTTGTTCAGAATGGTTAGAGCAGAAGGTAAAAGAAGAAGAGAAAGTGGAATATATGAACAGCCCCTGCTTTTGAAAGCGGGGGACACACAAACTAAAAAAGGTTCTGATCCACACATCGCTCAGGAGAAGCGCTGATGAACATGAGTGAGGAACGTATAGCGAAGAAGATTAAAAAAAGACACTACTATGTAATGTCTTTTGCGTGTTATTGAGGACTAACCCTTTTGTACGCAGTTCAGAAGAGGGGAGACAATAGTACCCAGCGTTAGCAAGTTTTCATTACTTTTGGATATGAAGAGGGATGGTTTGTCAGCAATGTTAAGCTCTGAATAAATAACAGGAACAAAACTATCAGGAACAGTATCATGGCCCATTTTTTGGATATTGACTATTTTCACACTATATCTATTCGATTCCTCATGTTTATACTCAAATTTGACATAGCGTGAGAAATCATACTTTTCAAGTTTATTCCCTGTTGTGCCACTAAGATAAAAATACCCATTTCTGGACTTCTCAAAATCAAATATAATTGTTCCGTTAAATGAAAAGTCCTTTCCATAGGTATTGTCAGTATAATGTACAGTTGACTCGCAGGTGAGATTAAGATACTTTTCACTCTGTAAAAAGTATAATCTTATACAGTTGGCTACCAGTAAGAAAAGAATTAACCCAAGGACTAATTTAATTTTCATTATTGTTTCCATTTGTAATGGTAAAAATTATTACAGTGAGTTATTTTATTTTCACGTAATGGACAAAATGATAGAAAAACTATTCCATCTTCATTCTGATAAATGCTTTTTTGTAAGCTGACAAATATGGCTGCAGGATATTTTGAGCATTGTTCAAGTAATTCCGGCGCTATTTCAGAAATAGCTTTCGTTATTGTTTTATTAACATTTTCAGGCATATTGGCCCAAGCCTGAATCTGGCATTTATCAATCGCATAGAGTTTTTTTGCGGTTTTATATCTTGGGTTGTCATCAGAATACATAAAAAATATGATGTTTGAAATTAACGCGATAATAATTGCAAGAAGTAAAAATCTCGTGGATAAAGACATTTTTTTTATTGCTTTAGTGCTTATTTCATTTGCTAAAATTTTACTTTCTTCTAATTGCAATATTTCGATATCCTGGGAGATTATAAAGCCAACTTTTGGTATAGATACAATGATATCTTCAATATCTGTTAATGATGTTAATGTTTTCCTTAAAATGCTTATATATTGATTTAATGAACCATTAGAGCTGACTAAACCATGAGATTCCCAGACTTGCTCAAGCAGGTATTCGCGCTCGACCACATGACCATGAGATTCAATTAATAAAGTTAGTATTCTGTTAGCAGTTTTAGTGATTTTTTTCTCTTCATTACTACTATCCCCGGAACAAGACAGGCTCCCGGTTTCAGAGTCATATATCACTTTACTGGCGATCATGTATTTCATCTGGTTTAATTCTTTTACTGATGATTTTGTATATGCCTCATTAAAATAACGAGTTTATACTTTGTTGATGATAGAATATGCACTTTTGATATTTGATTTGAGAACATCAAAGACCACTTTTTCGAGCCGGTTATTTTGCACCTCTTCATCAATAATGTCCAGAATTCTTTCTGGTTTCATCCCTTTACGATAGGGCCTATCTTCTGCCATAGCAGTAAAAACATCAGCGATAGCCAGTATTTTGCTCGGTAAATCAAGTTTGTATGCTACCAGTCCCCTGGGATATCCGCTGCCATCAAGTCGTTCATGATGATTTGCTGCCCAGTGTTTAATGTTTCGCAGGGGCTCTATTTGAGAAAGCATCTCATCTGTCTTGTAACTGTGTATTCGCATTAGACTATATTCAGACGCAGTCAGTCTGCCTTTTTTTTCCAGTATGTGAATAGGTATATATAATTTACCAATGTCATGAAGGTAACCAGCGATCTGAATTTGCTTTTGTGATTCCAACGGGAGTTCCATTTTGTCCGCAATGAAACGCGATATTTTTGCAACTTTAATGCTATGAGACATAGTAAAGTTACTATAGGTGTCGATTATTTTTGCAATTAGCTGACAAACTTCCAGCAGATCGTCAGTTGAGATTATGTTTTTTTTGACTGGACTGATGTCTACAAGTGCCTGTTCCAGTTGTGCAGAGGCAAGGCGATACCATAAAATATCGTGTTTTATAACTTTATTTAAAGCTGTAATCAGTTCAGGCGGGAACTGATTGTTTTCTTCAATGAAATCATTAATTTTTATATCTTCATAAGATATATTATTATCAAGCTGGGACTGTGTGAACAGCTCAAAAGCATCAGCCATATGCAAAATATGACATTCCAAAGGGTATTTTTCTGGATTGGTTGCATCCCATGATATATGATGTTGTTCGATAATAGTTAGCGCTGGCTCAAAAATAGATATTTCATTCAGCATTATCACACCATTCGCTTCATGCTCAGTAATATATTCACTCTCAACGATATCCTTGGGTGCTGTGACCGACCATTTTTTATCAATAAAGCCTATATCGTGTATATTGGATGCAATGTAAATGTTTTCTATTATATTTTTATGAAGGTTAAGCTCCTTTGCAATAATTAATGATATATATGCAGTGCGTTGCATATGCATAGCTAAATCAGGAAAAATTGATTTAACGATAATATTTATAAGGCTTAGTGTATGTTGTGTAGATATTTGCATATAATTAAATTCCCGTAAGATAGGTATTTGAATATACTTGCCGGCGTGGACTGGAAGTCGTCTCTATTAGACATAACGAAACCCACGTATTACTCTTCAGAACGGTACTTTCTTTATGGTCGAGTTGGCATATTAAACTATCATATGCGAGAATAGTAAATGATTATGCTGTTAAATTTGTATTTATAGATATAAAATATAGCGATTTGATTTTTTTTAGCTTTGTTTATGTGTGGAAGTTTTCATGAATTGATGTTTTTAATGCTTTCACCTCGATAAAAAATTTAAATCAGAGCATCTTTATGTTTCCGTGTACTTCGCTTTGTTCAGGGCCGCATTGTTATGAGATGAATCGCCGCGGGTTTATAGACACCGCAGAGTCATTTATGGACTGTCCCCACTTCGGTAGACGATCCTGCCCTATAGTTTGCATATGGGAGGAGCGTATGGGCACACCACAATTTACACCTGAATTTAAGGCAGAAGCCGTCCGCCAGACAACGAAACGCGGTTATTCTGTTGCCGAAGTATCTAACCGTCTGGGTGTTTCCGCACGTAGTCTCTATTAGTGGTTACGGACTATTTAACCCGATAACAGCGAACAGCATGGCCGGGATTTAGCGAGTTTCTGAAACTACAGGCGCCGCTAAAACGCGCAGAAGAAGAACGGGATATCCTGAAAAAGGCCGCGCGGTACTTTGCAAGGGAGGCCGACTGAATTACCGCTTTATCAATGAACACCGCACTGTATGGGGTGTGATGGGTACTGAATGTCGCCCGGGCCGGGTTCTATGTGTGGCTGCACAACCCGGGCCCGGCGTCACAGTCATCAGTCCGGAGGCCTTAGAACAGGCCTCGTCGTGAGGACAGCATTTCTACTCTCGTGGGGCAGTCCAGTTTCATTCGAGATCTATTGCTTCCAATGCAGTGGTATCCGAGAGTTTTTTGGCTAACTGCGTGGCCTTTATTGACCTCTCCGGGATCCTAATCATTCCCCAATACTTTTTTGCCGCATCTCATTTAGTGCGAGCTTCCGCAAGCGAGATGTTCGGGTAGCTTCCAGAATGAGAGCTTTTTCTCCTTGCAGGCAAACCGATACTACGTGCGCCAGTACTTTGAACCATGTGTATTGACCATAAGATAGAGCCCTTCGCCATCAGCGAGCTTATAGGCCTTGTCTCTGAGTTTTGCAGTCTCGGCCCGACGTGCATTTAAGGTCATTTTTGGGGACTTTTTTGTTGAACAGGATAAGCCCGCATTAAGACCCCAAACGTTTATTGATTTACGTTGAAATGGATAGACATCAGTTGACATCGCATAGCCAGGATAGAGGGCTTTATTGAATTTGGTAGAAGTCAGGAGAGGTATAAATGGTGTCCCCTGCAGGAATCGAACCTGCAACTAGCCCTTAGGAGGGGCTCGTTATATCCATTTAACTAAGGGGACAAGGCGGCACGAGTATAGCGTTTTTTGCCCGCCTGAGTAAGAGCCATACCGTCTGACTGCTTAAACCCTCGCCACTCAGGGCGCTTTTTTTATGTCCGGCCGGCCTTTTTCCCTTTCTCCGCCGCCTGGGCACGGGCTTCCGCTTTTCGCTTGCTGCTCATATCGTTACGGATCTGCGCATGGCTCAGCAATGCGAAGATGAAGGTCCCGCCGCAGATATTTCCCGCCAGGGTCGGCAGGGCGAACGGCCAGATAAAGTCGCTCCAGGGCAGATTTCCATTAAACACCAGATAAAGGATCTCAACCGATCCCACCACGATATGAGTCGTATCCGCCAGGGCGATAAGCCAGGTCATGAGAATAATCACCACGATTTTGGCTGCGCCAGCGACAGGAAACATCCAGACCATGGTGGCAACCAGCCAGCCGGAAATAATCGCATTGGCGAACATCTCTGTCGGGCTATTTTTCATGACGTCTTCGGCGATGCTGACAAAGGCCTGACGGGTTGGCTCATCAAATATAGGCATATAATTGAAGGCCCAGGCGGCCACTGCGGTGCCGATGAGATTGCCCGCCAGTACTACCGACCATAACCGCATCAGTAATCCGACGTTGCCGGGAGTAGGATTGTGCATCACCGGCAGAACGGCGGTGACCGTATTTTCAGTGAACAGCTGTTGGCGAGCCATAATCACAATAATAAAGCCAAAGGTGTAGCCGAGGTTTTCCAGCAAAAAACCGCCCGGGATCCCCTCCAGTTTGACGTGAAAAATCCCTTTCGCCAGCAAAGAGGCTCCCATCGACAGGCCGGCCGCAATCGCTGACCATAGCAGGGCCAGCGCATCGCGCTCCATCTCTTTTTCCCCTTCCTGGCGAATATGTTCATGGATCGCCATCGCCCGCGAGGGAAGGCGATCTTCATTCACTTCTATCTCTTCACCACGCTGATTTTCCTCACTTTCCACTTCTCGTTCGTCATCCTCTGCCTTTAATTTGTTATTGTCTAGTTCATCCATTTCGTGGCCCTCGCTATCAATCTGTATAGTTATAGCGTAGCGGCTTTCCCTGCCGTCTGGCTGGGCATACTCTGAAATCGCAAAAATGGTAACGTCAGATTTTTGTCGCTCCGGTAGAATAGGAGCCCCGCGATTTCGTTATTCCCAGGCTAAGATCAAATCAACAACTTGGGTGATATAGACATCGTTCAACGTGCTGTTACAATCGCTCACATCTTTACGGGCGGAAGCGTTGTCTTTCCGTCATGGATGGCAACTCGCGATAGCCATAAAAACCAGGGAGACATCTATGAATTATCGCCTGTCGGCGCTTGCGCTTGGCGCCACATTGCTGGTGGGATGTGCCAGTTCCAGCTCTGGGGATCGGCCGCAGGGGCGCTCAGACCCGTTAGAAGGGTTTAACCGCACGATGTTCAATTTCAACTTTAATGTGGTTGATCCTTACGTGCTTCGCCCGGTAGCGGTGGCATGGCGTGACTATGTCCCACAGCCGGCGCGCAATGGGTTAAGCAACTTTACCAGTAACCTGGAAGAGCCGGCAGTGATGGTGAACTACTTCCTGCAGGGCGACCCCTATAAAGGTATGGTGCATTTTACCCGCTTCTTCCTGAACACCATTCTCGGTATGGGTGGGCTTATCGATGTGGCCGGGATGGCGAATCCGCAGCTACAGCGGGTTGAGCCACATCGTTTCGGCAGTACGCTTGGGCATTATGGCGTTGGCTATGGCCCGTATGTTCAGTTGCCGTTCTATGGAAGCTTTACCCTGCGCGACGAAGGCGGCGATATGGCCGATGGCTTATATCCGGTGCTCTCCTGGCTGACCTGGCCGATGTCGATCGGTAAATGGGCGGTGGAAGGGATTGAGACACGCGCTCAGCTGCTGGATTCCGACGGTCTGCTGCGCCAGTCTTCCGACCCTTACATCCTGATGCGTGAAGCCTACTTCCAGCGTCATGACTTTATCGCCAACGGCGGTAAGCTGACCCCGGCGGACAACCCGAATGCTCAGGCTATTCAGGATGAGCTGAAGGATATCGATTCACAGTGATCGGCGAATGATAAAAAAAAGGGTGAACACTATGTTCACCCTTTTTTATTGCGCGCTGTTTATCAGAAGCGGTAGTTGAAGTTAGCGCCGTACAGCCAGGCGGTTCCTTCAGAACGGAAGGTATACGGGCCTTCCTTAATTTCAACATGCTGCCCATGCATGTAAGAAACCCCGACGTCAACCGATGCATCTTTATTGAACGCGTAGGTGGTACCCGCGCTCAGCCACAAGCGATCCTGGTCCGGAATAGAGATGGAGCGGTTATTAGCCGGCACCGGGCTGTCATCGAAGGCGATACCGGTACGGAAGGTCCAGTTATCGTCATAATAATAGGTGGTCCCCAGCGCAAGGCGATAGGCGTCCTTGAAGCCTTCTTCTTTATAGAACAGGGTCTGGCCGTTGCTGCCGGTGGCTTTCAGCTCCTGGAACTGACTCCAGCTGGTGTAGGTCAGGCTATAGTGGACCGCCCACTGCGGCGCTACACGGTTATAACCTGACAGCTCCCACATTTCCGGCAGGTTAAGGGTCAGTGAACCATTGGTCGTCTGGCCGCTGGTGCCCGCGGGCAGGCCGAAGTTGCCGAGGATCTGGTTATAAGCTGCCGGCAGACTGCTGCGGTAGTTACCGTCGAAGTCGATCTTGACCTCAGAACGGTAGGTTAAACCGTAGCGGTTGTTCTTATCCAGCTCATAGAGGATCCCCGCGTTCCAGCCAAAGCCCCACGCGTTGCCGTTAAGATGGGCGATCTGCGTGTCAGCCGGGATCTTCGCCACCTGGCCTGCCAGCGCTGGCGGCAGCGCGCCAGAGCCCGCGACAATCTGCCCCAAATCGCCAGCATAGCGCTCAATCTTCGCCTTGGCGTAGACCGCGTCAAAACCTAAGCCGAAGCTCCAGTTGCTGTCGAGACGGTAGGCGCCGCTCAGGTTGAAGTTAGCGGTGGTCAGGTCGGTTTTACCGCCCATGCTGCCGGCCGCATAATCATCGTTATACTCTGTTGCCAGACCATAGTTAGAGGTGATAGACGCCCCCCAACCAAATTGATCGTTAATCGGCGCGACAAAGTGGAAGTTGGGCACCCACGCCGTCGGGGCGATATTGTCTGCATTCAGGCTCTTGCCGGTGGGGGAGGTGCCCGAAACATTAACGCCCGGGTCGACAAACACGGCGCCCGCCGACATGGTCGGGCGGTCAAACATCATAATTAGTGCCGGGTTACGACTGGCATTACCAGCATCGTCAGCGATAGCCCCTTCACCGGAATAGGCACGACCCAGCCCCGATGCAGAGAATTCGTTGAGCTGGAAGCCTGCTGACCAGGCCTGGGTGGAAACAAGTGCGACAGCCACTGCAAGGGCAGATTGGGTAAAGCGGGTTTTCTGGCTCATGCCCATAACCTCATTGAGTTATTTTTTTTTAAACTATGTTACATGCCGTAACAGAAGCGCGGGAGTGTAGGGTCTGCGGTACAACCAAGAAATCAGACCAGTGCGCTGAGTATAGGTCTGACCAGATGATTTGTTGCAAGTATGTTTATGAAGTTTTTCAATTGTGATAACAGAAACGCGATCCAGCTGGCAAAAATCTCGAAGAGAGCAAGGGGGAGAGAAGGGGATTTTTGTTTTAGATCATTTTTAAGTGTGATTTCTGTCACTTAACGCTGGTAGAGCGATTCTCGGCTGGAGGCTCACCGGGGGCAGGGCGTAAAATAGGCACATAATTTGTCTGGCACCGCAGGTGCATCTCCAGAGGAAATCTACGATGAGTAAATGTAGCGCTGATGAAACCCCGGTTTGCTGCTGTATGGATGTTGGCACGATTGTTGACAACACCGACTGCACCGCCTCATACAGCCGCGTATTCGCCAACCGCGCGGAAGCCGAGCAAACGCTCGCCGCGTTAAGCGAAAAAGCCCGCAATGTCGAATCTGAGCCGTGCCAAATTAACCCGACCTTCACTGACCTTGACGGCGGTGTGCAGCTGGATATCGATTTTGTTTTCAGCTGCGAAGCAGAATCCCTGATCTTCCAGCTGGGCTTACGTTAATCCTTCCCCCTCGACGCCCCGAGTACGGGGCGTTACCTTTTCTCTTCACTGTGTTTTGGCTCGCAATTTTGCGCTTCTCCAATTGGCTTAATGTAAAAAATTAGTTAAGAATGTTATCAGGTCAGACCACTTGGTTGTCTTGGTAAACAGGGGAGTGTTATGAGTCAGGCATTACCGCTTATCACCCGTCAGGGCGATCGCATTGCCATTGTCACGGGGTTACGCACGCCATTTGCTCGTCAGGCTACGGCTTTTCATGGCGTGCCGGCCGTTGATTTAGGAAAAATGGTGGTTGGCGAGATGCTGGCGCGCAGCGACATTCCTGCCGAAGTCATCGAACAACTGGTCTTTGGCCAGGTGGTGCAGATGCCGGAAGCGCCTAACATCGCCCGGGAAATTGTGCTGGGTACCGGCATGAGCGTACATACCGACGCCTATAGCGTCAGCCGCGCCTGCGCCACCAGTTTCCAGGCCGTGGCGAACGTCGCTGAAAGCCTGATGGCCGGCACCATCCGCGCCGGTATTGCCGGCGGCGCCGACTCCTCCTCTGTCCTGCCCATTGGGGTCAGTAAAACGCTGGCCCGCGCGCTGGTGGATGCCAATAAGGCACGCACGCTGAGCCAGAAACTGAAGCTGTTTTCCCGCCTGCGGCCGCGCGACCTGCTGCCGGTCCCCCCGGCGGTAGCTGAATATTCAACCGGCTTGCGGATGGGCGATACCGCCGAGCAGATGGCGAAAAGCTGGGGGATCGCCCGCGAGCAACAGGATGCCCTGGCACATCGTTCGCACCAGCTGGCAGCCAAAGCCTGGGAAGAGGGGAAACTGTCCGCAGAGGTGATGACCGCCTATGCGCCCCCTTTCCGGGAACCGCTGGAGCAGGACAACAATATTCGTAAAAATTCAACCCTCGCAGATTATCAGAAGTTACGCCCGGCCTTTGACCGCAAACATGGCACCGTCACCGCCGCCAACAGTACGCCGCTCACGGACGGCGCGGCGGCGGTGATCCTGATGACTGAGTCGAGGGCTAAAGAGCTGGGGCTGAGGCCGCTGGGCTATCTGCGCAGCTATGCCTTTACCGCCATCGACGTCTGGCAGGATATGTTGCTGGGGCCCGCATGGTCCACGCCGCTGGCGCTGGAGCGCGCGGGCCTGACGCTGGGGGATTTGACGCTTATTGATATGCACGAAGCTTTCGCCGCGCAGACGCTGGCCAATCTCCAGTGTCTGGCAAGCGACCGCTTTGCCCGCGAGGTGCTGGGCCGCGCGCAGGCCACCGGTGAGGTGGATGAGACTAAATTTAACGTCCTCGGCGGCTCTATCGCCTACGGTCACCCCTTTGCCGCCACCGGCGCGCGGATGATCACCCAGACGCTGCATGAGCTGCGGCGACGGGGCGGGGGATTTGGTCTGGTGACGGCCTGCGCGGCAGGTGGTCTGGGTGCGGCGATGATCGTGGAGGCTGAATAATGGATACTGTTTCCGCTTTTAAGCTTGAGGTCCGTGCGGACAAAGTCGCGGTGATCACCATTGATGCCCCGGGTGAGAAAATGAATACCCTGAAAGCTGAGTTTGGCAGTCAGGTGCGGGGGCTGATACGTCAGGTCCGTGATGATAAGTCGGTACGCGGCGTGGTGTTTATCTCCGCCAAAGCGGATAACTTTATCGCCGGCGCTGATATCAACATGATTGCCCGCTGCCGCAGCGCGCAGGAGGCGGAAGGGCTGGCGCGCCAGGGACAGCAGATTATGGCTGAGATCCATGGCCTGTCGATCCCGGTGATTGCCGCCATCCACGGCGCCTGCCTCGGCGGCGGTCTGGAGCTGGCGCTGGCCTGCCACGGCCGTATCTGTAGCGATGACGAAAAAACCCGGCTCGGCTTGCCGGAGGTACAGCTTGGCCTGCTGCCGGGTTCCGGCGGGACGCAGCGTTTACCGCGACTGATCGGGGTCAGCACCGCGCTGGATATGATGCTGACCGGCAAGCAGCTGCGGCCGCGGCAGGCGCTGAAGGCTGGCCTGGTAGACGAGGTGGTGCCGCAGGCGATTTTACTGCAGGCGGCGGTGGAGCTGGCGCTGAAGGGGCGCCCGTCCAGCCGCGAGGTACCTGTTCGCGAACGCGTACTGGCAGGGCCCCTGGGGCGCCATCTGTTATTCCAGTTTGTCGGCAAACAAACGCAGCGCAAGACTCAGGGGAATTACCCGGCGGTGAAGCGAATTTTGCAGGTCGTCGAGAATGGCCTGGCCCACGGCTGCAGCAGCGGTTACGCCGAAGAGGCGCGCGCATTTGGTGAACTGGCGATGACCCCGCAGTCGCAGGCGCTTCGCTCAATCTTCTTTGCCAGTACCGATCTGAAAAAAGATCGTGGCGCCGAAGCAGATCCCGGTCCGCTGAGAAGCGTTGCTGTGCTGGGCGGCGGCCTGATGGGCGGGGGGATCGCCTATGTGACCGCCTGTAAGGGCGGGCTGCCGGTGCGGATTAAAGATATCCAGCCGCGTGGCATCAATCACGCCTTAAAGTACAGCTGGGATCTGCTGAATAAACAGGTTCGCCAGCGTCGATTGCGCCCAGCGGAGCGCGATCGTCAGCTGGCGCTGATCTCCGGCACTACCGACTATCAGGGCTTTGCTCATCGCGATGTGGTGATCGAGGCGGTATTTGAAGACCTGGCGCTGAAACAGCGGATGGTCAGTGAAGTGGAGCAAAACGGCGGGCCGCAGACTATCTTTGCCTCGAACACCTCGTCGTTACCGATAGGCGATATTGCCGCCCATGCCAGCCGTCCGGGACGGGTAATCGGCTTGCACTTTTTCAGTCCAGTGGAAAAAATGCCGCTGGTGGAAGTAATCCCGCATAAGGGAACCGACCCGCAGACTATCGCCACCGTGGTGCAGTTGGCTAAACGGCAGGGGAAAACGCCGATTGTTGTCGCAGATAAAGCGGGCTTCTATGTGAACCGCATCCTCGCCCCATATATCAATGAAGCGATGCGCCTGCTGGTGGAAGGCGAACCGGTTGAAGTCATTGATAACGCGTTGGTTAAATTCGGTTTCCCGGTGGGGCCGATTCAGCTGCTGGATGAGGTGGGTATCGATACCGGCACCAAAATTATCCCCGTGCTGGAGAGCGCGTTTGGAGAACGTTTTAGCCCGCCTGCAAACATCATTGACGCGATTTTGAAGGACGATCGCAAAGGTAGAAAAAATAATCGTGGTTTCTATCTTTATGAGACAAAAGGGCGTAAAAGCAAAAAACGGCCCGACCCGGCAGTCTATTCGCTGCTCGGCATCGACCGCCCGCAGTCGCGCCTCTCCGTGCAGCAGGTGGCGGAGCGCTGTGTGATGATGATGCTTAACGAGGCGGCGCGCTGCTTTGATGAGCAGATTATCCGTAGCGCGCGCGATGGCGATATCGGCGCCGTCTTTGGTATAGGGTTTCCGCCATTTCTTGGCGGCCCGTTCCGGTATATGGATACTATCGGCGCGGGTGAAGTTGCCGCGATCCTGCAGCGCCTGGCCGCCCAGTACGGCCCACGTTTTACACCCTGTGACACTTTATTACGCATGGCCGAACAGGGGACCACCTTTTGGCCAGCGGATGAACGGCTGACCTAAGTTGTGGTCAAAGAAGGTAAATCCGGCTACGGATGACGCTGTTGATTGGCTGTTTTGTAAACAATGATTGACTATACTTACGCCATTGAGGTAAAAAACAGCGTTTCATTCGTGGAATGGATCAGGCACAATGCCCGGCCACCGGGTCGCCTGCGTATTGTCTTCGCAGGCCAAACTACGGTGCTTCTGGTTAACAAAAGCGGTGCAATATGCAAGTTTTTATTATGCGTCACGGCGACGCTGCCCTCGATGCAGCCAGTGACTCGGTTCGTCCATTAACCGTATGTGGTTGTGATGAGTCTCGTCAGATGGCAACCTGGCTGAAAGGTCAAAAAGTGGATATTGAGCGCGTTCTTGTCAGTCCCTATCTGCGTGCGGAACAGACGCTGGATATTGTTGGGGAGTGCATGAACCTGCCAAAACATGTCGACGTGATGCCGGAGCTCACGCCGTGCGGCGATGTGGGAATGGTGAGCGCCTATCTGCAGGCGCTGGCGAATGAAGGCGTGGCGACGGCGCTGGTCGTCTCTCACCTGCCGCTGGTGGGGTATCTGGTCTCAGAGCTGTGTCCGGGGGAAACGCCCCCGATGTTCACCACCTCGGCTATCGCCTGCGTGACGCTGGATGCCGACGGCAAAGGTGAGTTCCTTTGGCAGAAAAGCCCCTGCAACCTCAAGATGGCCAACGCCATCTAACGGCCCCCCGGAGCCCGCCGTTACGGCAGCTCCGGCGGTTGCCACTCCTCGACCTCAATCAGTATCAGCAGTGCGGCGTCACCGCCGTACTCTTTTGGCGCCTGATGAAACGCCATAATATGTGGGTGTTGCGCCAGCCACAGCGGGGTTTGTTGTTTGAGGATGTGTTTCCCGTGCCCGTGCATCACGCAGGCGCAAAATACATGCTCGCGGCGGCAGGCGGCAATCAGTGCCCCCAGTTCCTGTTTGGCCTGCTGCTGGGTGAGCCCATGCAGATCGAGAAACAGTTCCGGCGAATAATCTCCACGGCGCAGCTTTTTCAGCTCAAAATGGCTGACGTCAGGGCGGACATATTTCGTCGAGCCTTCGGTATTCAGTAGCGGCTGAAACTCATCAGAGAAATAGTGGCTGTTATCGACCTGTTCCTGCAGCAAACGCTTAGGAGCAACCTCGGTAATTTTCTTGCGCTGCGGGCGGTGAACGATGGTGTCCTGTTTGATCTTTCGCGTGCCGGTCATCAGCTGACGGAACAGCGCCTGATCCTCCTCGCTTAGCGATGTCTTCTTTTTCATTGTCCGCTCTCATTCATACTTTGCGCTAGTTTACCCGACACAATATCCCTTCGGGCAAGGAAAACCTGTTTTTTCCCCGACCACCCCACGCAAGAATGCTGATTTATCGCCGTCTTCATGGCACACTAGCCGCCGAATTTATAGCAGAGTGTGCCCTGGAGGATGTCGTGGATAAAATTTTTGTTGATGAGGCAGTCAATGAGCTGCATACCATTCAGGACATGCTGCGCTGGTCGGTAAGCCGTTTCAGCGCTGCTAATATCTGGTACGGTCACGGCACTAATAACCCGTGGGACGAGGCGGTACAGCTGGTGCTGCCGTCGCTGTATCTGCCGCTGGATATCCCGGAAGACATGCGCACTGCGCGCCTGACCTCCAGCGAGAAACACCGCATTGTAGAGCGGGTGATCCGCCGCGTGAACGAGCGTATTCCCGTCGCCTATCTGACCAACAAAGCGTGGTTCTGCGGCCATGAGTTTTACGTTGATGAGCGGGTGCTGGTGCCGCGCTCCCCGATTGGCGAACTGATCAATAACCAGTTTGCCGGGCTGATTAACCATAAGCCGCAGCATATCCTTGATATGTGCACTGGCAGCGGCTGCATCGCCATCGCCTGCGCCTATGCCTTCCCGGAGGCGGAAGTTGATGCGGTGGATATTTCCCCGGACGCACTGGCCGTCGCCGAGCACAACGTGGAGTCCCACGGCCTGATCCATCATGTGACGCCGATCCGTTCCGACCTGTTCCGCGATCTGCCGAAGCTGCAGTACGATCTGATCGTCACCAATCCGCCGTATGTCGATGAAGAGGATATGGCCGATCTGCCGGAAGAGTATGAGCACGAGCCGGTGCTGGGTCTGGCCTCCGGAAGCGATGGTCTGAAGCTAACGCGCCGTATCCTCGGCAACGCGCCGGATTATCTCAGCGACGACGGAATTCTGATTTGTGAAGTCGGTAACAGCATGGTACATCTGATGGAGCAGTATCCGGACGTGCCGTTTACCTGGCTTGAGTTTGATAACGGCGGCGACGGGGTCTTCATGCTGACCAAACAGCAGCTAATTGACGCCCGTGCGCACTTCGGTATTTATAAAGACTAAAAAAACAACACGCCAACATAACGAAAAAAGATTGGAGCCGTGATGGCAGGAAATACAATTGGACAACTCTTTCGCGTCACTACCTTCGGCGAATCGCACGGCCTGGCGCTGGGCTGCATCGTTGACGGTGTGCCGCCGGGCATCCCGCTGACCGAAGCCGACCTGCAGCACGACCTCGATCGTCGTCGCCCGGGCACCTCGCGTTACACCACGCAGCGTCGCGAGCCGGATCAGGTCAAAATCCTCTCCGGCGTCTTCGAAGGCGTTACCACCGGGACCAGTATCGGCCTGCTGATTGAGAACACCGATCAGCGTTCGCAGGATTACGGCGCGATCAAAGATCTGTTCCGTCCGGGCCACGCCGATTACACCTACGAGCAAAAGTATGGTCTGCGCGACTATCGCGGGGGCGGTCGTTCTTCTGCGCGCGAAACCGCGATGCGCGTGGCGGCCGGGGCGATTGCCAAAAAATTCCTCGCCGCGAAGTTCGGCATTGTCATTCGCGGTTGCCTGACACAGATGGGTGATATTCCGCTGGCCATCAAAGACTGGGATCAGGTTGAGCAGAATCCCTTCTTCTGCCCGGATCCAGATAAAATTGACGCTCTCGATGAACTGATGCGCGGCCTGAAAAAAGAGGGAGACTCCATTGGCGCCAAAGTTACCGTTGTCGCCGACGGCGTACCGCCAGGACTCGGCGAGCCGGTCTTTGACCGCCTTGACGCCGATATCGCCCACGCGCTGATGAGCATCAACGCTGTGAAAGGCGTGGAGATTGGCGACGGCTTTGAAGTGGTGAAGCTGCGCGGCAGCGAAAACCGCGATGAAATCACCAAAGCCGGGTTCCAGAGCAACCACGCCGGCGGCATTCTTGGCGGCATCAGCAGCGGCCAGCAGATCGTTGCCAACATCGCGCTGAAGCCTACCTCCAGCATTACCGTTCCCGGTCATACGATTAACCGCTTTGGCGAAGAAGTGGAGATGATCACCAAAGGGCGTCACGATCCGTGCGTCGGCATTCGCGCCGTACCGATCGCTGAGGCGATGCTGGCGATCGTTCTGATGGATCACTTTATGCGTCAGCGCGCGCAGAATGGCGACGTGACGACGACAATTCCACGCTGGTAACCATGAAAAACACCGTTATCGCACTGCTCGCGCTGCTGGCCAGCGCCGGTAGCCTGGCCGCCACGCCGTGGCAGAAAATAACCCAGCCGATCGGCGGCAGCGCCCAGTCAATCGGTGCCTTTTCCAATGGCTGTATCGTGGGTGCCGAGGCGCTCCCTCTGAGCGCTACCGGCTATCAGGTGATGCGTACCGATCAGCGTCGTTACTTCGGTCATCCGGATCTGGTGCAGTTTATTCAGCGCCTGAGTAATCAGGTGCACAATAAAGGCATGGGAACCGTGCTGATTGGCGATATGGGGATGCCGGCGGGCGGGCGCTTTAACGGCGGCCACGCCAGCCACCAGACGGGGCTGGATGTCGATATCTTCCTCCAGCTGCCGCAAACGCGCTGGACATCGTCTCAGCTGTTGAAGCCGCAGGCGCTGGACCTGGTCGCCAGCGACGGCAAACGCGTGGTACCGTCGCTGTGGAGTCCGCAAATCAGCCAGCTGATCAAGCTGGCGGCGGAAGATAGCGATGTTACCCGTATTTTCGTCAACCCGGCGATTAAACAGCAGCTGTGCCTGGACGCGGGCAGCGACCGCCAGTGGCTGCGTAAAGTCCGTCCCTGGTTCCAGCATCGCGCTCATATGCACGTCCGACTGCGCTGCCCGGCGGGGAGCCTCGAGTGCGAAGATCAAGCACCGCCGCCGCCCGGCGATGGCTGCGGGGCGGAGCTGCAGAGCTGGTTCGAACCTCCTAAACCCGGGTCTACCCCTCCTGTGAAGAAGACGCCGCCGCCGCTGCCGCCTTCCTGCCAGGCGCTACTGGATGAGCATGTGCTGTAATGGATAGTTTTATCGAGTTGTTTGCCGTATCACCGCTGGTGCTGGTGGTACTCTTCTTTGTCGCTATTCTGGCCGGTTTTATTGACTCACTGGCGGGGGGCGGGGGCTTATTGACTGTCCCTGCGCTGATGGCGGCCGGCATGCCGCCAGCCCAGGCGCTGGCGACCAATAAGCTGCAGGCCTGTGGCGGTTCGCTATCGGCGACCCTCTATTTTGTCCGCCGCAAGGTGGTTAATCTGGCCGATCAGAAGCTGAATATTCTGATGACCTTTATCGGCTCAACCGCCGGCGCGCTGCTGGTGCAGCACGTGCAGTCTGATATTCTGAAGCAGATCCTGCCGTTGCTGGTGATCGGTATTGGCCTCTATTTCCTGCTAATGCCGAAACTGGGCGAAGCCGACCGGCAGCGTCGGCTTTACGGTCTGCCGTTTGCGCTGGTCGCTGGCGGCAGCGTAGGGTTTTACGATGGCTTTTTCGGCCCCGGCGCCGGTTCGTTTTACGCCCTGGCTTTTGTCACTCTGGCCGGGTTTAACCTTGCCAAGTCGACGGCCCATGCCAAGCTGCTGAACGCCACCTCAAACGTCGGCGGCCTGCTGCTGTTTATCATCGGCGGAAAGGTTATCTGGGCCACCGGCTTTGTGATGATGGCCGGCCAGTTTATTGGCGCCCGCGCCGGGTCCCGGCTGGTGCTGAGTAAAGGGCAGTCGCTGATCCGGCCGATGATCGTTATCGTCTCGGCGGTGATGAGCGCGAAACTTCTTTACGACAGCCACGGGGCTGAGATTTTGCAGTGGTTGGGAATTCATTAATGCAACAGCAACACCATTATCAGCAGCTGATTGACCTCTTCGACAGCTGCTTTGCCGACGATTTTAATACCCGCCTGATTAAAGGCGACGATGAGCCGATCTACCTTCCGGCTGACGATGAAACGCCCTATCACCGTATCGTGTTTGCGCACGGATTTTTTGCCAGCGCCCTGCACGAGATCTCTCACTGGTGTGTCGCCGGCAAGGCGCGTCGCCAACAAGTAGATTTTGGCTACTGGTACTGCCCGGACGGCCGCGATGCGATGACCCAAAGCCAGTTTGAGGACGTCGAGGTGAAACCGCAGGCCTTTGAGTGGCTGTTCTGCGTGGCGGCGGGATTTCCGTTTAACGTCAGCTGTGACAATCTGGAAGGGGACGTTGAGCCCGATCGCATTGCCTTCCAGCGCCGGGTGCATGCTCAGGTGATGAGCTTGCTTGAGCAAGGGATCCCCGAACGTCCGGCGCGCTTTATTCGCGCATTACAACACTATTATCAAACGCCGCCATTGACGGCAGAACACTTTCCGTGGCCGGAAGACCTGCACTAAGGCCACACATTACATGACAAGAGGTAAGATGATGATCGCGGAGTTTGAATCACGCATTCTGGCGCTGATTGACAACATGGTAGACCACGCCAGTGATGATGAACTGTTTGCCGGCGGTTATCTGCGCGGCCACCTGACGCTGGCAGTGGCTGAGCTGGAAGGTGAGGGCGAGCATTCTGCTGAAGCGGTAAACAGCAAAGTCAGCCAGAGCCTGGAGAAGGCCATCAGCGCTGGCGAACTGTCGCCGCCGGACCAAATTCTGGTGCAGGGAATGTGGCATAACCTGTATCAACAGGCTAAAAATCCGGCCTGAGCCATATTGTAGCCCGGGTCAGGCGTCAGCCGTACCCGGGAAATTGCCTGCCCTCACGGTTTTATTTCACTGCTTTTCCCTTCAGCAGTTTTCTCACCCATAGCCGATTCGGATTCAGCGCTGCCAGGGTGTCGCCATCCAGCGGCAGCGGCTCCGCGCTCATTTGCGCCGCCAGTAGCTCCGCGCTTAACGGCGCGGTGCAAAGTCCGCGCGACCCGAGCGCGCCAAGCACAAACAGGTTGTGACAGACAGGTGCACTGCCGGCAGTATCCAACTGTTCGTGGAGGCTGGCGTATTGCGTCAATGTTGCCTCATAGTCCGGCACATTGCCGACCATCGGCAGATGATCGCGGGTGGCGCAGCGCACGCCGCAGCGGGCGGCATTGGCGCTGATATCCACGTCCTGCGGCCACTCCGCGCCCGGGAAGCAGTCGATCAGCCGTTGCCGGTTGTGCTGCTGATCTTCTTCGCTGAAGGTGGTGTCGGTTTTGCCGCGATGGTAGCTGGCGCCAATGCAGTGCTGCTGATTTTGCGGATTCTGTGGCGTCAGGTAGCCGTCGTAGCACAGCACCTGGCGCAGGGCGGAAAGCCGCGGGGTGGTGGGAATATGACTGACCTGGCCGCCAACCGGATAGACCGGCAATTGGGCAGTTTGCGCAAAATCAGTAATGCGGTGGCCGTTGGCCAGCACCACCGCCTGATGATAGCGCTGCTGATTGAGCAGCCAGCCATCGCCCTCCGGGCTGAGCGTTTCGACGGGATAACCATAGTGCACGTGCAGTCCGCGGGTTGCCGCCAGTGCCAGCAGCTCGGCGGTGAGCTGCTGCGGGCACAGCCAGCCGCCGGCCGGATAGGTGATGCCGTCGCAGCCGGTATCGACGCCGGTCAGCTCGGCAACCTGTTCCGCCGTCACCGCGCAAGCGATGTCCGGGGGTAAATTCAGCGCCAGCATCTGGGCGATTTTATGCGCGCTTTTCTCATCCCAGCCGAGCTGGGTGACACCGCACCATTGGTGATCGAACATCACCGGCAGCGCGTCATACATTCGGCGGGCGAAGGTAAAGGCGGCCGGGAAAAAGCGCGCCAGCGCCGGATCGTGCTGGCTTAATAGCGGATACAGTGCGCCCTGGCGATTGCCGGAGGCGCCCTGCGCTGGAGCCTCATCGGCGCAGTAAAGGGTCACCTGCCAGCCGCGGCGCAGCAGCGCGAGGGAGAGCAGGGCGCTGGCGATCCCGCCGCCGATGATGGCTGCCTCGCGGGCATCGCTGCTACTGCGAGCGAACCAGGGCGCGCGCGCAGGAAAGCTCAGCGTTTGTGCCATCTCGCCGGTCAGCATCTCCCGCTTGCGGCCGAAGCCTTTGCTTTTACGCATGGTAAAGCCGGCCTCCTGCAGGCCGCGGCGGACAAAGCCGGCGGAGGTAAAGGTGGCCAGCGTCCCGCCGGGCCGCGCCAGACGCGCCATGGCGTTGAACAAATCCTGGGTCCACATGTCGGGATTTTTCGCCGGGGCAAAGCCGTCAAGAAACCAGGCGTCCACCTGCTGATTCAGCGAATCATCCAGCTCCCTGGTCAGCTCATTGATATCGCCAAACCACAGATCGAGCGTCACCCGCCCGCCGTCGAGCAGCAGACGATGGCATCCGCCGAAGGCCGACGGCCATTGCGCCTGTAGCTGCTGCGCCCACGGGGCCAGTTCTGGCCAGCGCTGGTGCGCCAGGCGGAGATCCTCAGCCTTCAGCGGATATTTTTCAAAACTGATGAAATGTAACCTTTGCAAGGTAACGTCCGGGTTATCACGAACAAAAACGTCAAACGCCTGCCAGAGGGTGAGGAAATTGAGCCCGGTGCCGAAGCCGCTTTCCGCGACGATCATCAGCGGGCGAGGGTGGCTGGGGAAGCGCTCCGGCAGGCGATTTCCGCCGAGAAAAACGTAGCGAGTCTCTTCCAGACCGTTGTCATTGGAAAAGTAAACATCGTCGAAATCTCGGGAAACAGGTGTACCCTCAGCGTTGAATTCCAGGTTGGCGGGTTGTATGGCGTTTTGTTTCACGTAAGTTACTCGAATCACAAGGCGTAGCACGATCTTAACGATGTGTGCCTGAGGGCGCAAATTTATACACAAAATGTCTGATCGGACTTGTTCGGCGTACAAGTGTACGCTATTGTGCGACACGAAACTTAAAATAGTGCGACTTACAGAGGTATTTAATGAAACGTGCAGTGATTACTGGCTTGGGCATCGTTTCCAGCATCGGTAATAACCAGCAGGAAGTCCTGGCATCTCTGCGTGAAGGACGTTCAGGGATCACTTTCTCTCAGGAGCTTAAAGATTCAGGGATGCGCAGCCACGTATGGGGCAACGTCAAACTGGATACCACTGGCCTCATTGACCGCAAAGTAGTGCGCTTTATGAGCGACGCCTCCATCTATGCTTACCTGTCCATGGAACAGGCCGTTGCCGACGCAGGCCTGGCGCCGGAAGCATATCAGAATAACCCGCGTGTCGGCCTGATCGCAGGCTCCGGCGGCGGTTCCCCGAAATTCCAGGTCTTCGGCGCCGATGCCATGCGTAGCCCGCGTGGTCTGAAAGCCGTGGGCCCGTATGTGGTCACCAAAGCGATGGCTTCTGGCGTTTCCGCCTGCCTCGCTACGCCGTTCAAAATTCACGGCGTTAACTACTCCATCAGCTCGGCCTGCGCCACTTCCGCCCACTGTATTGGTAACGCGGTAGAGCAGATCCAGCTGGGCAAACAGGACATCGTCTTTGCCGGCGGCGGCGAAGAGCTGTGCTGGGAAATGGCCTGCGAATTCGACGCCATGGGCGCGCTGTCCACTAAATACAACGACACCCCGGAAAAAGCGTCCCGTACCTATGACGCTAACCGTGACGGCTTCGTTATCGCCGGCGGCGGCGGTATGGTCGTGGTGGAAGAGCTGGAACACGCCCTGGCGCGTGGCGCACATATCTATGCCGAAATCGTCGGCTATGGCGCAACCTCCGATGGCGCAGACATGGTAGCCCCGTCTGGTGAAGGCGCAGTGCGCTGCATGCAGATGGCGATGCACGGCGTTGATACGCCGATCGACTACCTGAACTCCCACGGTACGTCCACTCCGGTCGGCGACGTGAAAGAGCTGGGCGCCATCCGCGAAGTATTTGGCGACAACAGCCCGGCTATCTCGGCAACCAAAGCGATGACCGGCCACTCGCTGGGCGCGGCGGGCGTACAGGAAGCCATCTACTCTCTGCTGATGCTGGAGCACGGCTTTATCGCGCCGAGCATCAACGTTGAAGAGCTGGACGAGCAGGCTGCCGGCCTGAACATCGTCACCAAACCGACTGACGCTAAGCTGACCACCGTAATGTCTAACAGCTTCGGCTTCGGTGGCACCAACGCCACGCTGGTGATGCGTAAATACAACGCTTAACCAGCACGCGATGCGCAGAGGGGAGCCTATGGCTCCCCTTTTTTGTCATCTTGACAGGTTAAGGGCCTGCAGGCACACTGCTGGCGTATCCATTAGTCTCTCCACTAATGCGTAAGCGTTTAACGTCAACCAACGCGCCTTAACCCTGATAATCAGGTGGAGGGGGCGTGTCGCTTTGCTCGCCTTACTCTGCGAATCTGGAGTAATGCATGTCCGCAGTTACTGAAACAACATCCCATTCATCGGCGAATTTTTCGCTCTTCCGTATTACGTTTGCCGTCTTTTTGACCTATATGACCGTCGGTTTGCCGCTGCCGGTGATCCCGCTGTTTGTCCATCAGGAGCTGGGATTTGGCAACACTGTGGTCGGCGTGGCGGTAGGGATCCAGTTCCTCGCCACCGTTCTGACCCGGGGGTACGCCGGGCGCCTGGCAGACCAGTACGGCGCCAAACGCTCCGTCCTGCAAGGGATGCTGGCCTGTGCTCTGGCCGGCGCGGCATGGCTGGCCGCTGCGCTGCTGCCGTTACCAGTGCTCGCCAGGCTTGGTCTGCTGCTGCTGGGCCGCCTGATCCTTGGGTTTGGCGAAAGCCAGCTACTGACCGGTAATCTGAGCTGGGGGTTGGGCCTGGTGGGGCCGGCTCGCTCCGGTAAAGTGATGTCATGGAACGGCATGGCGATGTACGGCTCGCTGGCGGTGGGCGCTCCGCTGGGATTATTGATCTATAGCCATTTTGGCGTGGCGGTGCTGGCCTGCGTCACCATGGGACTACCGTTCGTCGCCTGGCTTATTAACGGTACCGTGCGCAAAGTGGCGGCCCACGGAGGCGAGCGGCCTTCACTCTGGAGCGTCATCGGCATGATCTGGCGGCCGGGTATTGGCCTGGGTCTGCAAGGCGTCGGCTTTGCGGTGATCGGCACCTTCGTCTCCCTCTATTTCGCCAGTCATAACTGGCCAATGGCCGGCTTTACCCTGACGGCGTTTGGTGGTGCTTTTGTGCTGATGCGGGTGCTGTTCGGCTGGATGCCGGATCGGTTTGGCGGCGTTAAGGTGGCGATGGTCTCGCTGCTGATAGAGGCGGTTGGTCTGACGCTGCTGGGGCTGGCGCCGAGCGCCTGGGTGGCGCTGGCCGGCGCGGCCCTGACCGGGTGTGGCTGCTCCCTGATTTTCCCGTCGCTTGGCGTTGAGGTGGTGAAGCGCGTCCCGGCGCAGGTGCGCGGTACCGCGCTCGGCGGCTATGCAGCCTTTCAGGATATCTCCTATGGCCTGACCGGGCCGCTGACCGGCCTGCTGGCAACCTCGCTGGGCTACTCGTCGGTGTTCCTTGCCGGCGCCCTCTGCGCGGCGCTGGGGATCCTCGTCACCCTCGTCTCTTTTCGCCGCTAGGTTAGTGTCCGGCCAGAAATCGCTGTAGTAAACATCGCGGCGTTTGGCATGAAAGGGAGCCGTGAACGCCGCCTGTGGCTGCTGGGTTACAGCAGGAGCCACAGCACAAGAAGCAGGACGACTGCGCCCAGCGCCAGCTGCCATGGCTTAGCGCTCCACGTCCGCTTCGCCATCGGCTCCTCCTGCGGGATGGCCAGCGTCTCCTGGGCGCGGGCCACCCGCAGCACAAACACCTTGTTTAACAGCGCCAGGATCTGCGCCGGACTCAGCGTGGTCTGCGGCGTGATCTGCCAGTTGCGACTGGCAAAGTCGACAATCTTTTGCCACTCCGCGGCTTCCAGCGGCTGCTTGAGCGCCCCCTGCAGCGAGGTGAGCGTGGGCGCGCTTTGCGCACTCAGCGTCTGCCGCGCCTGCAGCCAGTACGAAAGCGGCAGGAAGTGTGTCGCCGGGATCAGCTCCCCGGACTTGACGCCGCAAAGCTCCAGCATGGACTGCCAAATCAGTTTGCTTGGTTCGCCGGTGGCGGCCGCCAGTTTAGTCACCAGCTGATTGAGCGTATTATGCTCGGCTGGCAACAGCGGGCGCAGGGTTGGCGGGCGCTGCTGCGGCTGCGGGATCGACAGCTGACCGCGCTGCAGCAGATGCAGAATATTCTCCAGTTGCGGCTGGCTGAGTGCGTGCAGCGCGGTTTGCCCATAATGCTGACGAATATAATCACTCACCGCCTGGCGGTTATTGCCCTGGCCAAGCAGATCGCTGAGCTGCGCCAGCGTCTGGCGGTGATGATGATTGTCCTGAGCCGTGGCTAAACGCTGATTGAGACTCGCCTCGGCGGCGTTGAAATGGCGGGCCAGCAGGGGCGTGTCGCCTTTCAGGCCGAGGTCATGTTTGACGCAGGCCCACACTTCCGCATTCTGCTGCGAGGTCAGCGCCACCAGGCGCGTGATCAGTCGCTCCAGGACGGTGCGTTGCTGCATGGAAAGCGAAGGTTCGCCGGTGGCGGCAGTGCCTGATGGACCTCGCCCCGGAGGACGGTCTGGCATATCTGCAAGGGGGTGCGTCATGATTCATCCTTTCGATATCGCGGTGCTGGAACCAGGTGATGAGTATGCCTGGCGGCCAGATTATGGCACACTTCCCCGGTTAACTCTCGTTCTCAGACAGGTACTGAACTGTGAAAATCCTCGTTGATGAAAATATGCCCTATGCCCGCGAGCTTTTTAGCCGCTTAGGCGATGTGCAGGCGATCCCGGGCCGCCCGGTTCCGGCCGATGCCCTGACCGATGCGGATGCTTTAATGGTGCGCTCGGTCACCCGGGTCAATGAAGCATTACTCGCCGGTAAGGCCATCAAGTTTGTCGGCACGGCGACTGCAGGCACCGATCACGTCGATCAGCCGTGGCTGCAGCAGGCGGGGATTGGTTTCTCCGCGGCGCCTGGCTGCAACGCCATTGCGGTAGTGGAGTACGTCTTTTCGTCGCTGCTGATGCTGGCTGAACGTGACGGCTTTGCGCTGCGCGATCGCACCGTTGGGATCGTCGGCGTCGGCAACGTCGGCGGGCGGCTGCAAAAGCGCCTGGAAGCATTGGGGATCAAAACTCTGCTCTGCGACCCACCGCGCGCCGATCGCGGTGACGAAGGCGACTTCCGATCCCTGGAGGCTTTGGTCCAGGAAGCCGATGTCATCACCTTCCATACGCCGTTATATAAAGAAGGGCAATATAAAACCCTGCATCTGGCGGATGAGGCGCTGATTAGCCGCCTGAAGCCTGGAACAATTTTGATTAACGCCTGCCGCGGGCCGGTGGTCGATAACGCCGCACTGCTGAAGCGGCTGGAAGCTGGTCAGCCCCTGAGCGTGGTATTGGACGTCTGGGAGCCGGAGCCGGATCTTAACGTTGAGCTTCTCAAGCGAGTGGATATCGGTACTGCGCATATCGCCGGCTACACCCTTGAAGGGAAAGCGCGCGGGACGACGCAGGTCTTTGAAGCCTATAGCGCCTTTATTGGTCATCCGCAGCAGGTGGCGCTGGATACCCTGCTGCCGGCCCCGGAGTTTGGCCGCATCACCCTGCATGGGCCGCTCGATCAGCCGACGCTGAAAAGACTGGTCCATTTGGTGTATGATGTGCGCCGCGATGATGCGCCGCTGCGAAAGGTAGCGGGCGTCGCCGGTGAATTCGACAAGCTGCGCAAAAATTACCAGGAACGCCGCGAATGGTCTTCGCTGTACGTGCAGTGCAGCGATGAGCAGGCGGCGACGCTGTTGCGCCAGCTCGGTTTTAACGCTGTGCATCATCCTGTTCGTTAATGTCTTCTTAATGCCCCTGCCGGATACTCCGGCAGGGCCGCTTTATTTCTGGAGTAAACCACCATGTCTGAAGGCTGGAATATTGCCGTACTGGGCGCAACGGGCGCCGTAGGCGAAGCCCTGCTCGAAACTCTTGCTGAACGCCAGTTCCCGGTGGGGGAGATTTTTGCTCTGGCGCGCAATGAAAGCGCAGGCGAACATCTGCGGTTTGGTGGCAAGTCGGTGATCGTTAAAGACGCTGCCGAATTTGACTGGACCCAGGCCCAGTTGGCTTTCTTCGCCGCCGGCGTCGAAGCCAGCGCGGCGTATATCGAAGATGCGACAAACGCCGGGTGTCTGGTTATCGATCTCAGCGGCCTGTTTGCGTTGGAGCCGGACGTACCGCTGGTGGTGCCGGATGTGAATCCATTCGTGTTAGGCGATTACCGCAACCGCAATCTGATTGCGGTGCCCAATAGTCTGACTAGCCAACTGCTGACGGCGCTCAAGCCGCTGATCGATCAGGGTGGACTGTCGCGCATTAGCGTTACCAACCTGCTCTCCGCCTCGGGGCAGGGGAAAAAAGCGGTGGATGCGCTGGCAGGGCAGAGCGCTAAGCTGCTGAACGGCATCCCTATCGATGAAGACGATTTCTTTGGCCGCCAGCTGGCGTTCAACATGCTGCCATTGCTGCCGGATCGGGAAGGTAGCGTGCGCGAAGAGCGTCGGATCGTCGATGAAGCGCGCAAAATTCTTCAGGATGACGGGCTGATGATCTCCGCCAGCGTCGTTCAGTCGCCGGTCTTCTACGGCCATGCGCAGATGGTGAGCTTCGAAGCGATGCGTCCGCTGGCGGCGGAAGAGGCGCGTGACGCCTTTACCCGCGGCGAGGATATCGAACTTTCTGAAGAGGGCGAATTCCCGACTCAGGTTGGCGATGCCTCCGGCAATGCCCGCCTCTCCATCGGCTGCGTGCATAACGATTACGGCATGCCGGAGCAGATCCAGTTCTGGTCGGTCGCGGATAACGTCCGCTTCGGCGGGGCGCTGATGGCGGTGAAGATCGCCGAGAAGCTTATTGAGGAGTACCTGTACTGATGTCTGAGATGGAGCAACAGCCGATCTGTAAAATCGCGCTGGGCATCGAGTACGACGGCAGCAAATATTACGGCTGGCAGCGGCAAAACGAAGTGCGCAGCGTGCAGGAGAAGCTGGAAAAGGCGCTCTCGCAGGTGGCGAACGAACCGATTACCGTCTTTTGCGCAGGCCGCACCGACGCCGGTGTCCATGGCACCGGCCAGGTGGTGCATTTTGAAACCCGGGCGCAGCGGAAAGATGCCGCCTGGACGCTGGGGGTAAATGCGAATTTACCTGGTGACATCGCGGTGCGCTGGGTCAAACATGTACCGGCGGATTTTCACGCCCGGTTCAGCGCTACGGCACGCCGCTATCGCTACGTCATCTATAATCATCGCCTGCGTCCGGCGGTGTTAAGTCATGGCGTGACGCATTTTCACCAGCCGCTCGACGCTGAGCGTATGCAGCGCGCCGCGCAGTGTCTGCTGGGAGAGAATGATTTCACCTCGTTTCGCGCGGTGCAGTGCCAGTCGCGTACCCCGTGGCGCAACGTGATGCATATTAACGTTACCCGCTACGGCGCGTATGTGGTGGTGGATATCAAAGCGAATGCCTTTGTACATCATATGGTCAGGAATATTGTAGGCAGCCTGATGGAAGTCGGGGCCGGAAACCAGCCGGAGAGCTGGATGGCAGAACTGCTGGCAGCAAAAGACAGGACGCTCGCTGCGGCAACGGCAAAAGCGGAAGGGTTGTATCTGGTGTCGGTGGATTACCCGGCCCACTATGATTTACCGGTGCTGCCAATGGGCCCGCTGTTTCTGGCGGACTAATAGAGTCATTAAGGGTAAAGACAAACATGGACTTGATTCACTTTTTAATTGATTTCATCCTGCATATTGATGTGCACCTTGCCGAGCTGGTTGCCCAGTACGGTGTCTGGGTTTATGCCATTCTGTTTTTGATTCTGTTCTGTGAAACCGGGCTGGTGGTGACGCCGTTCCTGCCGGGAGATTCACTGCTGTTTGTGGCGGGGGCGCTCTCGGCGCTGCCGACGAACGATCTCAATGTTCACCTGATGGTACTGCTGATGGTCATCGCGGCTATCGTCGGTGATGCGGTCAACTACACTATTGGTCGGTTGTTTGGCGAGAAGCTGTTCAGTAATCCGAACTCAAAGATTTTCCGTCGCAGCTACCTGGATAAAACTCATAGCTTCTACGAACGTCACGGCGGGAAAACCATTATCCTGGCGCGCTTTGTGCCGATAGTCCGAACCTTCGCGCCGTTTGTGGCGGGAATGGGGCATATGTCCTATCGTCATTTTGCAGCCTATAACGTAGTCGGGGCGCTGCTGTGGGTTCTGCTGTTCACCTACGCCGGCTATCTGTTTGGCGATCTGCCGGTGGTGCAGGAGAACCTGAAGCTGCTGATTGTGGCGATCATCGTCCTCTCCGTTCTGCCTGGCGTGATTGAGATTATCCGCCATAAGCGGGCGGCGGCGAAGCAGACGAAGTAGTTCGCCCTGCGCTGCGCGTGACGGAGCATGATCGTCGCGCGCAGCGGTTTGACCACTTTTTTATCCCATGTTCCGGGATGATATGATTTAATGTGCAACATTCATGGTCTGTAAGAGGCAAAAATGGCATTATGCGCCCCTTACGACAAAACTGGCATCGACCAGGTTCAGGCAGAAAGGTTATCAATGAGCTGGATTGAACGAATTAAAAGCAACATCACTCCCACCCGCAAGGCGAGCATTCCTGAGGGTGTATGGACCAAGTGCGACAGCTGCGGTCAGGTACTCTACCGCGCCGAGCTGGAGCGCAACCTGGAGGTTTGTCCTAAGTGCGATCACCATATGCGCATGTCGGCGCGTAATCGCCTGCATAGCCTGTTGGATGAAGGTTCTCTGGTAGAGCTGGGTAGCGAACTTGAGCCAAAAGATGTGCTGAAGTTCCGCGATTCAAAAAAATACAAAGACCGCCTGGCGTCCGCTCAGAAAGAGACGGGCGAGAAAGACGCGCTGGTGGTGATGAAAGGCACGCTCTACGCGATGCCGGTGGTTGCCGCTGCCTTTGAGTTCTCCTTTATGGGTGGCTCGATGGGTTCCGTCGTCGGCGCGCGTTTTGTGCGCGCGGTGGAGCAGGCGCTGGAAGATAACTGCCCGCTGATCTGCTTCTCCGCCTCCGGTGGCGCCCGTATGCAGGAAGCGCTGATGTCGCTGATGCAGATGGCGAAAACCTCCGCCGCGCTGGCGAAAATGCAGGAGCGCGGACTACCGTATATCTCCGTGCTGACCGACCCGACCATGGGCGGCGTATCGGCGAGCTTTGCGATGCTGGGTGACCTGAACATTGCCGAGCCGAAAGCGTTGATCGGCTTTGCCGGTCCTCGCGTCATTGAGCAGACCGTACGCGAGAAGCTGCCGCCGGGATTCCAGCGCAGCGAGTTCCTGATTGAAAAAGGGGCGATTGATATGATCGTTCGCCGCCCGGAAATGCGTCTCAAGCTGGCCAGTATTCTGGCGAAGCTGATGAACCTGCCGGCGCCGGTAGCTGCTTCTGAAGCGCCTCATGAAGGCGTGGTGGTGCCGCCGGCACCGGATCAGGAACCTGAGGCCTGATAAAGCAGAGGGCAGGGCCTGGCGGCGCTGCCCTTTTTTATTCATACGCGTTAACCGTCAATTCTTGCGGGCATCATGGAAAAAGATCCTATTCCTCAGGCCACGTCGCCCCTGGCTACGTGGCTTTCTTATCTGGAACATCTGCACAGTAAAACCATCGACCTGGGGCTGGCGCGCGTCAGCGAGGTCGCCCGGCAGATGGATATCGTTAAACCGGCGCCGTTCGTCTTTACGGTCGCGGGCACCAATGGCAAAGGCACCACCTGCCGCACGCTGGAAACCGTCCTGATGGCGGCCGGCTATAAAGTGGGGGTATACAGCTCCCCGCACCTGGTGCGTTACACCGAACGCGTGCGCATTCAGGGAGCGGAACTGCCGGAGGCGGCGCATACGGCTTCGTTTGCTGAAATTGAAGCGGCGCGGGGTGATATCTCGTTGACCTATTTTGAGTACGGCACGCTCTCGGCGCTATGGCTGTTTAAGCAGGCGCAGCTGGATGTAGTGATCCTGGAGGTGGGCCTCGGCGGCCGTCTCGATGCCACCAACATCGTAGATGCTGACGTCGCGGCGATCACCAGCATCGCCCTCGATCATACCGACTGGCTGGGGCCGGATCGCGAAAGTATCGGCCGGGAAAAAGCCGGTATCTTCCGTGCCGGTAAACCGGCGGTGGTAGGGGAGCCGGATATGCCGCACACCATTGCTGAAGTGGCGAGCGAGAAGGGCGCCCTGCTCCAGCGCCGCGGCGTCGACTGGCGCTATGATGTGGAGGGCGATACATGGTCCTTCCACGATGCGGCCGGGGCGTTAAGCCACCTGCCGTTGCCTCAGGTGCCGTTGCCGAATGCAGCGACGGCCGTGGCGGCGCTGCGCGCCAGCGGACTTGCGGTGGATGACGCTATCCTGCGCGCGGGGATCCGCGACGCGATACTCCCGGGACGCTTTCAGATAATCAGCAACGCCCCGCGGGTGATCCTCGATGTGGCGCACAACCCGCACGCGGCGGCTTATCTCGCCGGGCGTCTCAAAACGTTAGCGAAAACGGGACGCATACTGGCGGTTATTGGTATGCTGCATGATAAAGACATCGCCGGCACGCTGGCCAATCTGGCCCCGGAAGTCGATACCTGGTACTGCGCGCCGCTGGAAGGCCCGCGCGGGGCGACGGCGGAGCAGCTGGTGGAACATTTGCGTGGCGGCACAGTCTATAGCAGCGTGGCGCAGGCGTGGCATGCGGCCATGGCTGACGCGAAAGTGGAAGATACCGTGCTGGTGTGTGGTTCGTTTCACACCGTAGCGCAGGTTATGGAAGAGATAGACGCGGGGAGAATCGGTGGCGAGTAAGTTTCAGAACCGTTTAGTCGGGACAATCGTGCTGGTGGCGCTGGGGGTGATTATCCTGCCAGGGCTGCTGGACGGGCAGAAAAAGCATTACCAGGATGAGTTTGCCGCGATCCCGCTGGTACCGAAACCAGGCGATCGCGATGAACCGGATATGCTGCCGGCGGCAACCCAGGCGTTGCCTTCGCAACCGCCGGAAGGGGCGGCGGAAGAGGTGCGGGCGGGCGATGCCGCCGCGCCATCGTTAGATCCATCGCGTATTCCGGTGAACAGCAACAGCTTCGATGACGTTCAGGAGCCGGTGGTGGCCGCGAAACCGCAGCCCAAGCCGCAGCCGAAACCGCAGCCGCAACAGCAGGCCGCGACGCCAACGCCGCCGCCGGCTAAGCCACAGCAGCAACAGCCCCCGCAGCAGCAGGCGGCCCTGCCGGCGCCGACCGGCAAAGCCTATGTGGTTCAGCTGGGCGCGTTGAAGAACGCCGATAAGGTGAATGAGATTGTCGGTAAACTGCGGGCCTCGGGTTTCAAAGTCTATACGTCGCCTTCGACGCCGGTACAGGGTAAAATTACCCGCATCCTCGTCGGCCCGGATGCGTCAAAAGACAAGCTGAAAGGCCAGCTGGGCGATCTGCAGCAGATCTCCGGGCTTAGCGGGGTGGTGATGGGCTTCACCCCGAACTGATTGTTTTTTCCGCCATGCGGAGAGAACGTGGCGGGGAGAAACGCCCCGCAAACCCTGTCTCAGCCGCCCTGAAGAGGCGAAAGGCAGTCTGGCGTTGAATGTTTTTTCAGCGCCATTTTTATTTCCGTAGGGCATGGAAATCCCTACGCAAACGTTTTCTTTTTCTGTTAGAATGCGCCCCGAACTGGACGACAGGGCGTAAATCGTGGGACGTATATGGTCTGGATTGATTACGCCATTATGGCGGTGCTGGGTCTTTCTTGCCTGGTCAGCCTGATCCGCGGCTTCGTTCGCGAAGCTTTATCGTTAGTCACGTGGGGTTGCGCCTTTTATGTCGCCAGCCACTACTACGCTGACCTGTCTGTCTGGTTTACGGGCTTTGAGGATGAACGGGTTCGAAATGGGATTGCTATTGCGGCGCTGTTTATCGTGACGCTCATCGTTGGCGCTATCGTGAACTATGTGATAGGCCAGCTGGTGGAGAAGACCGGTTTGTCAGGTACCGACAGGGTATTGGGGATCTGCTTCGGCGCGCTACGTGGGGTGCTGATCATCGCCGCTATCTTGTTCTTCCTCGACACCTTTACCGGGATGGCGAAGAGCGATGACTGGCATCAGTCGCAGTTTATTCCCTATTTTACCCCTGTCATCAGATGGTTTTTTGAATACCTGCAAAGCTCGTCAAGTTTCTTGCCTAAAGTATAGACTTTGGGTCGTTGCTGAACGAGGAAAAGACGTATGTGCGGTATTGTCGGTATCGCCGGTGTTATGCCGGTTAACCAGTCGATTTATGATGCGCTAACGGTGCTCCAGCACCGTGGACAGGATGCCGCTGGCATCATCACCATTGATGCCAACAACTGCTTCCGGTTGCGTAAGGCTAACGGGCTGGTAAGCGACGTATTCGAAGCCCGCCACATGCAGCGTATGCAGGGCAATATGGGTATTGGCCATGTGCGTTATCCTACGGCGGGCAGCTCCAGCGCCTCCGAGGCGCAGCCGTTTTACGTAAACTCGCCATATGGCATCACATTGGCGCATAACGGCAACCTGACCAATGCGCACGAGCTGCGTAAAAAGCTGTTTGAAGAAAAACGCCGCCATATCAATACCACCTCTGATTCCGAAATCCTCCTCAATATTTTCGCCAGTGAGCTGGATAACTTCCGTCACTACCCGCTGGAAGCGGACAACATCTTCGCTGCGATTGCGGCGACCAACCGCCTGATTCGCGGCGCATACGCGTGCGTGGCGATGATCATCGGTCATGGCATGGTGGCCTTCCGCGATCCTAACGGCATTCGTCCGCTGGTGCTGGGTAAACGTGACGTTGGCGACGGTCGCACTGAGTATATGGTGGCCTCGGAAAGCGTGGCGCTTGATACGCTTGGTTTTGAATTCCTGCGCGATGTCGCGCCGGGCGAAGCGGTCTATATTACCGAGAAAGGCCAGCTGTTTACCCGTCAGTGTGCCGATAATCCGGTCAGCAACCCATGCCTGTTCGAGTACGTCTATTTTGCCCGTCCAGACTCGTTTATCGACAAAATTTCCGTCTACAGCGCTCGCGTCAACATGGGGACTAAGCTGGGCGAGAAGATTGCCCGCGAGTGGGAAGATCTGGATATTGACGTCGTTATTCCGATCCCGGAAACCTCCTGCGACATCGCTCTGGAAATCGCCCGTATTCTCGACAAGCCTTATCGTCAGGGCTTCGTGAAGAACCGCTATGTCGGCCGGACGTTTATCATGCCGGGTCAGCAGCTGCGTCGTAAATCTGTTCGCCGTAAGCTTAACGCCAACCGCGCGGAATTCCGCGATAAGAATGTGCTGCTGGTCGACGATTCCATTGTACGCGGCACCACCTCTGAGCAGATCATTGAGATGGCGCGGGAAGCCGGGGCGAAAAAAGTTTATCTGGCCTCCGCTGCGCCGGAAATTCGTTTCCCGAACGTGTACGGTATCGATATGCCGACCGCCAACGAACTGATCGCCCATGGCCGCGAAGTGGATGAGATCCGTCAGATCATCGGCGCCGACGGCCTGATTTTCCAGGATCTCAACGATCTGATCGACGCGGTGCGCGCGGAGAACCCGGATATTCAGCAGTTTGAATGTTCTGTGTTCAACGGCGTGTACGTCACACGGGATGTCGACCAGCAGTACCTCGACTACCTTGATTCTCTGCGTAACGATGATGCCAAAGCGGTCCAGCTGCAGAACGAAGTCGAAAACCTTGAGATGCACAACGAAGGGTAAATGAGCTACAGCAGCCAGCGGCGTTGCGTCGCTGGCGATGCTTAACGGTGTACGACGCCAAAACGGATGCCGTATTTCTGTACCTTATAGTTCAGCGTCGTTCGGGAGACGTTGAGACTGCGCGCCGCCGCCGCAATATTTCCCTGATAAGTATCCAGCGCGGTTTCTATCAACCCCCTTTCGTAATTTGCTACCCGTGCCTCGAGAGAGCTCTCGTTATCCGGTTCTGCTGCCGGGAGAGAGGGAAGCGATGTTGGGGTCTCCGGGCCGCCTAAATTCAGTTCTTCGTTTTCAAATACGATCTTTTTCAGCATGCCATCGGTTTCCTGCATGATCATACTGCGAACAATGGCGTTTTCCAGCATCCTGACATTGCCCGGCCAGGAATGGCTCAGTAGCGCAATACGTGCCGCCTCGCTGAGACCATGGATATCTTGCGGAACTTCACTGCGATATTTATCAATGAAATAATTGGCCAACAGAGGAATATCTTCCGGGCGAGTGCGTAGTGGCGGAAGCATGAGCATCCCGACGTTAAGCCGATAAAACAGGTCCGGGCGCAGACGCTCTTGCTGAATCAATCGCGCAGGGGATTCATTCATTGCGGCAATAATACGCACGTCGGAATGAATAGGGTGTTGACCGCCTAGCCTCCAGAACGTTTTATCCTGTAAGAAGCGAAGCAACTTGCTCTGCATCTCGATTGGCATTGCGTTCAGTTCATCAAGAAAAAGCGTTCCACCGTTTGCCAGTTCCAGATAGCCCTGACTGTTTTCCGCGCCAGTATAAGCGCCGCGCATAGCGCCAAAAAGCGTACTCTCCACCAGGGTTGGCGGGAGCGCCCCGCAATTCAGCGCAATGAAGGGTTTGTTGGCGCGTTTACTGCACTGGTGGATAAGACGGGAGAAAAGTTCCTTACCCGTACCCGTTTCGCCAACAATTGTCACGGGAATATTACTCACCGCCAGACGTTTAGCTTTGGCAATAATGGCAAGCATTTCCGCGTTTTCAGTAATGATAGCATGGTGCTTTTCACGGCCCTGAGCGTAGAGCAGATGGTTTAGCTCAACAACCTGTTCCTGTAATCGCCGGACGCCGGACATATTCCTGCCGATTTCGATAACACCGACCATATTGCCCTTGCTGGAGTAGAGCGGGGCGGTGGTATGCTGGTAATCCACCGCCTGGCCCCGGGCATTGTAGTAAATCTGGTAATGACCAATATACTCGACCCCGTCTTTTAGTGAAGAAAGCATCGTACTTTGGTTCTCTTTCATGCTGGGGTAGACATCCAGCATATGTTTACCCATCGCTTGTTCAATACTATACCCGTCCAGATCGGCGCTTTCCTGGTTGTAATAGACATATTCACCTCGTTCGTTAATAACGGCCAACGGTTGATGTATCAGATCAAAGAAACGAGAGAACATTTTAAGTGCGGAAGCGAGCTCTTCATTGGTGGATGCCATAACAAAATCAAATCCTTTCTATCAGTCTTATCCCTATTGTAAATGTGACAATTTTTCGTCGCTATGATGAATAACAAACCATTTGACGAAAGATAAAAAATACAAAATTTATAAGCCATTGAATTTTAAGATTAAAAATTTTGGCATGCTTGTTGCTGTATCCATTATGAAACGTATGGTTTTTTACAGAACAATAAGCAGAGGGTGTTATGACTGACTCCATTATCGAAAATTACAATCAATTACGTCGCAACGTTGTCGAGGCCGATCGACGCTTCCAGCAGAAGGATGGCCACCTGTGTTTTGAAGGTGTTGATCTCGATGCTTTAGCGCGTAAGTACCCGACGCCGTTTTATGTTTTCTCTGAGCCAGAAATTATTCGTAATATCAAGGAGATAGAGCAGGCATTTGCCGCACATAACAATACGAAAACTTTTTTTGCTTCAAAAACTTGTTCCGTCATGGGGGTACTGAAAGCCATTCGGGATGCAGGTATCTGCGCCGAAGCCAATTCGCAGTATGAAGTCCGTAAATGCCTTGAGATTGGTTTTCGCGGGGATCAGATCGTGTTCAACGGTGTGGTGAAGAAGCCCGCCGACCTGGAGTTTGCGATTGCCAACGATCTGTATTTAATCAACGTCGATAGCCTGTATGAACTTGATCATATTGATGCGATCTCTCGCAAGCTGAAAAAGGTGGCTAATGTTTGTGTGCGCGTAGAACCTAATGTGCCTTCTGCCACACATGCTGAACTCGTCACTGCTTTCCACGCTAAATCCGGTCTCGACCTTGAACAGGCAGAAGAGACCTGCCGTCGAATCCTGGAGATGCCTTATGTCCATCTGCGCGGATTGCATATGCACGTAGGTGATCAGGTACCTGAATCAGAACCGTTTGCGAAAGCCACAAAAGTTCTGGTGGACGAGTCTCGTCGTCTGGAAGAAGTGTTAGGCATTAAGTTTGATTTGATTAATGTGGGCGGGGGTATTCCAGTTCCTTATAAATACGATGAAGAAAACGGTGACCCACTTAAAGACAATATGTATGCCGGGATCACCGCGCAGGATTTCGCGGATGCGGTGATCCGCGAGGTGCATAAATGGCGTACTGATGTTGAAATCTGTATTGAGCCAGGACGCAAAGTCACTGGATCCGCTGCGGTATTGCTAACAGAAGTTGCCTGTGAAAAGCGTAAAACAAACTATGACCTCGATGGCAATGTGGAGTGTCACGTTGAATGGAAGTTTGTCGATGCGGGGTACAGCATTCTGTCCGATAGCCAGCATTTCGACTGGTTCTTCTATGTATACAATGCCTCCCGAATGACCGAGGCCCATGATGCATGGATCAAGCTTGCCGGCCCTCTGTGCGATGGTGGTGACTATTTCCATATGGGCGTTAAAGGCGAAGAATTCCTGATGCCGAAAACCACCACGCCTGGCGATATTATCGCGTTTCTTGATGCCGGGGCGTATACCATTGAAAGCCAAACTGTCTATAACAACCGCCCGCGTTCTGCCGTGGTGATGATTGATAAAAATGGACAGGACCGTTTAATTCGCCGGGAAGATAGTTACGAAGATATGGTCAAGTACGACCTTTATTAAATCTGTGGTTTGGGCTTCAGATAATGACTGAAGCCTCTGGATAACGCGATTCTGCAGGGGCGGTCACGCCCCTGAGGGATAACAGGAGATAGCCATGAGTAACAATAGTTCTGGCTTACTTGGTATTAAAGACATTGTTTTTATGAATGTCATTGCCATTCTTAGTTTGCGACAAATACCCAACGTTGCGCCTTATGGGGCTTCTGCGATGTTATTATGGGTAATTGCCGCATTTTGTCTGTTCTTTCCTCTGGCAATGGTATGTGGCGAGCTGTCCACCGGCTGGCCGAAAGACGGTGGTATTTTTGTCTGGATTAAAGAGGCGTTTGGGAAACGTATCGCCTGGATTGTGGTGGTTTGTTTCCTGTTTTCATGTGTACTGTTTTTCCCGCTGATGCTGCAATTCGGTTTTACCGCGCTGGGATATATGATTGGTAATGGTCTGGCAGAGAATAAGGCATTCATCGGCATTGGTTCGGCAGTCATCTTCTGGCTACTGACGCTGATGAATATTCGCGGTATGGAATGGACGAAAATCATCAACAGCGTCAGCGCCTGGTGTGGTGTGTTTATTCCTTCAGCGATTTTAATTGTTCTGGCGATTGTCTGGCTGCTCACCGGTCATCCGATGCAGACGAACTATGCGAGTGCCTCAAACTGGGTGCCTGATCTTGGGCACTGGGATACCATTGTCTTCCTGTCCAGTATGATGTTCGCTTTTGCCGGTCTGGAGGTCGCACCGATGATCGCCGGGCGTACCCGTAACCCGCAGCGTGATTTTCCGCGGGCGATGGCTGTTTCTGCCGCCGTCATTGTCGGGATATATATGGTTGGCACCTGGGCGCTGAATACGCTATTACCAGCAGGGAAAACTGATATTGTTGCTGGTGTCATGCAGGCTATGCATGCTGCTGCCGATACTCTCCATATGCCATGGCTGATTCCGGTGATGGCTATCTGCATGTTTTTCGGCGCATTGGGCCAGATTAACTCATGGCTGGTTGGCCCTATCTACATGCTTCAGGAAGCTTCTCGTGAGGATAACCTGTTAGGCGATAAAATTGCGCAATTGCATCCGGTCTGGAAAACACCTGCTTTTGCGCTGATGGTTCAGGCGATTATTGTTACGGTATTGTGCTTCTCAACCTTTATCTCGCCAAGCGTTGCGGCGGCCTACTGGATGCTGACTGCGCTGACCACGATCACCTATTTTATCCCTTACCTGGTGATGTTCCCGGCGTTCTGGCGCCTGCGTAAAACACAGCCTGACACACCGCGAAGTTTCAAGATTCCAGGGAAAGTATTACCTGCCGTACTGCCTGCATTAGGTTTTATTTCTATCGCTTTTGCCGTTGTGTTGCTGTTTATTCCACCATCCCAAATCGATATGGGGGGGTATTTCCAGTATGCCGGCAAGATTATTGGCGGGGCATTGCTGGCCATTGTTGTCGCTGAATGGATTTACCATCGCGCTTTGAAACGCAATACACGTCTGGGTATGGTGAAGGGGAAATAATATGTATATGCCAACGCTCAAAATAAATTTACGCAAACTTGAAGAAAATGCGCGTACTGAGAAAGCTTTGTTAGCCAGCAGCGGTATTGACGTTATGGCGGTCAATAAAGTCTTTGATGGTTGTGTGGAAACCGCACAGGCAGTTTTTGATGGCGGAATTCATGTTATTGCCGAATCACGGACTTATAACTTGAAAAAAATCCGGGAGATCGGTTGTACGACTTGTTTACTTCGTAGTCCTTGCCTGAGTGAAATTGAAGATGTCGTTCGCTATGCAGATATTAGTTTAAATAGCGAGCCAGCGGTGTTGCGCGCATTATCAGAAGAGGCTCGTCGCCAGGGAAAAACGCACCAGGTTTTACTGATGGTGGACATGGGCGATTTACGTGAGGGCATTTGGTTTAGTGAATATCAAAAAATCCTCGATACCATTAACCTTATCAAAACGTTGCCTTGTCTCGATCTGTATGGTCTCGGCACTAATTTCAACTGCTATGGCACCGTTCTGCCAACGGTAAAAAATGGCGAAGATTTCCTGGCTCTGGCTTCTCGACTGGAACGAGACAGCGGCTTGACGATTCGTCGCTTATCTGCGGGTAATTGTACCAGCTATCACCTGCTGGATAAGGGCATTTGGCCGAAAGGGCTGAACCATCTGCGCATTGGTGGGCTACATGAATTTGGTATCGAATATGTAGAGATGAAGTATCTCAATGAATTTCACCACTCCGGAAAACCGGTAGAGAAAGCGTGCTCGGATATGTATGTGCTGGAGGCCGAGATTATCGAGTTAAACAGCAAACCGACGGTTCCAGTCGGCGAGCTGGGAGTGGATGCATTTTTGCAGAGCAAAACCTTTACTGATAATGGCATCCGTAAGCGCGCATTACTGGCATTTGGTCGCCAGGATGTCCCGTCTGATAACTGTGTGCCATGCCATGACAGTATCACCATTCTGGGTCAGACCAGCGATCATACCCTGGTGGATATCGAAGATTGCCCATTACCGTTGCAGGTGGGGGATGTGGTGAGCTTTGAGCTTGATTACACCGGGCTTTTGATGGCTTGCCAGACCAAAGGCGTTGCCATGCGATTTATTCGATAAGCAAAACGCTGCGGGTTTGACCCGCAGCGTAATTCTGACCCCCTATAAAAAAACAGGGAGGTATGATGAGTACCCTGCAAGAACCCCCTCTGACAGAGCAAACGGGTGGATTGCGCCGTAACTTAAAAAAGCGCCATTTACTGATGATGTCACTAGGCGGAACGATAGGAACGGGTTTATTTATCGGGATTGCCGAGCCCCTGTACAGCGTTGGGCCTGCTGGCACTCTTCTGGCTTATTTATTAGCCGGTGGGATAATGCTGGCGACGATGATGTGTCTTGGCGAATTATCGTGCGCGTTTCCTCACTCGGGCTCATTTCAGCATTATGCATTGATGTTTATTCCTCACCCGATATGGAGCTATACCATTGGGTGGCTGTACTGGTTTAGTTGGGTCTTTTCCCTGGCCGCCGATTTAACCGCTGCAGGTTTTATCGCTCACCATTATTTCCCCTTCATACCCGTCCATAACTTCTGTCTTTATATTCTCGTTGCGTTAACGCTGGTTAATCTTTTTTCAGCGAAGAGTTTTGGTGAGTGTGAATACTGGCTATCGGCTATTAAAGTTTTTGCTATCGTGCTGTTTATTGCGGCGGGCGGTGTCATGATCTATTCGTTATCAGGCCATACCGGCTGGCACCCGACATTAAAAACGTCGGAGGGCTGGTTTCCTCATGGCGGCTGGCAAATTCTGGTTTGCATGACCATCGTTATCTATTCTTTTCAGGGCGTTGAACTGGTCGGAAATGCGGCTGGAGAAACCGAGTCGCCGCATTCTATTCTACCGAAAGTTATCCTCGGAATAGGTATTCGGATTATCTTATTTTATGGCCTGGCGATTGCTATTCTGGCGCTGGTTTATCCACGAGATCGCCTCCCTGACGGGCAAAGCCCTTTTGTCTGGGTCTTTTCCCATGCGGGAATTCCAGGGGCGGATACCCTGATGACGTTGGTGATCTTTTCTGCTGCGGTGTCGGCTGCGAATTCGGCAATTTATGCCAGTTCGCGAATGTTGTGGTCGATGGCTGGCGATCATTTCGCACCGGCTCGTTTCAGCCGGGTAAGCCGCAATGGCGTCCCGGTGAATGCGATTTTGCTGACTACCGTTTTGGCACTGGTATCAATGCTTACCCGTTATATTTCAGCACAGCAGTTATATCTCTATTTGATCGCCAGCACCGGGCAGGTTGGGTGTCTGGCATGGATTGTGATTGGCTGGTGTCAGTACCGTTTCCGGCGCGCGGTGGACCGGGGCGAATATCCACGTAGCCTGCTGCGCTACCGCTCCCCCTTTTTCCCGTGGGTGGCGGTAATAGTGATAGTCACCAATATCGCCATCATCATCGGCACCTGGTTCAGTCAATCCGGGATGTTGATTATGCTGATAGAATTGTTATTTATGACCTGCATTATCGCGTCATGGTTTGTATTCAGGCCCATCCTGAAATAGGAACAGGTATCGGGTCTTTTGTACGTGTAGACCTTAACGCATCATGGTTGCGTCTGACAGAGTAATCCGGCAAAGTGGCCCCAATTATGGCAACAGGGTGGTCCTCGTGAAACGACTGATTATTGGCATTTCCGGCGCCAGCGGCGCCATCTACGGCGTGCGGATGCTGCAGGTGCTTCGGGATATGCCGGATATTGAAACCCATCTTATCCTCAGCCAGGCGGCGCGACAGACGCTGGCCATGGAGACCGACTACTCCGTGCGCGACGTACAGGCGCTGGCTGATGTGGTCCACGACGCCCGCGATATCGCCGCCAGTATTTCATCCGGTTCGTTTAAAACCGCCGGGATGGTGATTTTACCCTGCTCTATGAAGACGCTCTCGGGCATTGTCCATAGCTATACGGATGGCCTGCTGACCCGGGCGGCGGATGTGGTACTGAAGGAGCGTCGTCCGCTGGTGCTTTGCGTGCGGGAAACGCCGTTCCATCTCGGTCATCTGCGCCTGCTGGTTCAGGCCGCGGAGTTGGGGGCGGTGATTATGCCGCCAGTGCCGGCGTTCTACCACCGGCCGCAAGGCCTGGATGATGTCATCAATCAGACCGTCAACCGGGTGCTCGATCAGTTCGACATTAGCCTGCCTCAAGACTTGTTTACCCGCTGGCAGGGGGCCTAGTGTCGCACTATAGTGGTGCATGAAATGTACGCTTGCGCTGCGGTGGTGCAAATTTGTCGCCCCGATCAAATCCTCGACATTTATTTCGTCTTTTTGCGCTCAGGCGCTGCGGTTTCGCCAGTAATGCTGGTATCTTCCCCTTTAAGACAATATTGCAACTTAATTTTAACAAATTTAACCCTGTTCCCGGCACGCACCGGGAAGGTGGCATAAAAACTGCAGGATTGATCGGCAATCACCATAACAAGCAACGCACCACATCACGACACTTAAGGGTACTGTATGAAGAAGACGATTCTGGCTCTCTCTTTACTCGTGGGAATGAGCAGCACGGCCAGCGTGTTTGCTGCTCTGCCGCAGAGCATTCGCATCGGCACTGACGCGACCTATGCGCCGTTTTCGTCGAAAGACGCAAAAGGGGATTTTGTTGGCTTTGATATCGATTTAGGCAATGAGCTGTGCTCCCGTATTAAGGTGAAATGCACCTGGGTCGGCAGCGATTTTGATTCCCTGATCCCCTCTCTCAAGGCGAAGAAAATTGACGCCATCATCTCTTCCCTCTCCATCACCGAGAAACGCCAGCAAGAGATCGCCTTCTCGGACAAGCTTTATGCCGCCGACTCGCGCCTGATTGCTGCCAAAGGGTCGCCGATCCAGCCGACGCTGGAGGCGCTGAAAGGTAAGCACGTCGGGGTGCTGCAGGGTTCCACTCAGGAAGCCTATGCTAACGATCGCTGGCGCAGCCAGGGCGTTGACGTGGTGGCCTATCAGAACCAGGACCTGATCTATTCCGACCTTGCTGCTGGCCGTCTGGATGCGGCGCTGCAGGATGAAGTCGCGGCCAGCGAAGGCTTCCTGAAACAGCCCGCCGGAAAAGATTTCGCCTTTGCCGGCCCGTCGGTCAAAGATAAAAAGTACTTTGGCGACGGTACAGGGATCGGCCTGCGTAAGGACGACGTCGAGCTGAAAGCCGCGTTTGATAAAGCGTTGGGTGAGATACGTAAAGACGGGACTTACGACAAAATGGCGAAGAAATACTTCGATTTTAACGTTTACGGCGACTAAGACTGCTGCAGGCCCGCACAATGGGGTGGGCCTGCCGCCATGATCGTATTATGCCCTGAAAAGGTGCAACAGAAGACGCTATGGATCATTACAGTGCAAATGCAGCCGGTTTTTTGGCTAAAAAATGCATAGTTAAGCGTTTATGATGCAAAAAATCGGCTTTTCTGGTGCATAAATCTTTGCCCTCAAGGGGCGAATAATGGCACGATAACTGGCGTAAATAGTTCTAATAAACCCGTTAGAATGACAGTCTGTCGAGGATAGTTATGAAAAAACTGGCGTTGTCTCTCTCTTTAGCGCTGGCACTTTCCAGCGTTTCCACGGTCTTTGCCGCCATCCCGCAAAAAATACGTATCGGCACCGATCCGACTTATGCTCCCTTTGAATCGAAGAATGCGCAGGGGGAATTGGTTGGTTTTGATATCGATCTGGCAAAAGAACTGTGTAAGCGTATTAATACCCAATGTACCTTTGTGGAAAACCCGCTGGATGCACTGATCCCCTCCTTAAAAGCGAAGAAAATTGACGCGATTATGTCTTCCCTGTCGATTACTGAAAAGCGCCAGCAGGAAATTGCCTTCACTGACAAGCTGTATGCGGCAGATTCGCGTTTGGTAGTGAAAAAAGGTAGCCCGGTAACGCCGGACTTAGCCACCCTGAAGGGTAAGCGCGTGGGCGTGCTGCAGGGCACAACTCAGGAAACTTATGGCAATGAGCACTGGGCGCCGAAAGGTATCGAAATTGTCTCCTATCAGGGGCAGGACAATATCTATTCCGACCTGACTGCCGGCCGTATCGACGCCGCGTTCCAGGATGAGGTCGCGGCCAGCGAAGGGTTCCTGAAACAGCCTATCGGTAAAGATTATCAGTTTGGCGGCCCGTCAATCAAAGACGAGAAGCTGTTTGGCGTTGGCACCGGTATGGGGCTGCGCAAGGAAGACAACGAACTGCGTGAAGCGCTGAATAAGGCGTTTGCAGAGATGCGTAAGGACGGCACCTACGACAAGCTGGCGAAAAAATATTTCGATTTTAACGTATACGGCGAATAATTCTCACGCCTCACCATTGCGTGTGCGTTTCACACGCAATGGTGAATGACAGACAGGGTAGGCAGCATGCTGTATGGGTTTTCACAGGTTATTTTTCAGGGGGCGCTCGTCACCCTGGAGCTTGCGCTCAGCTCGGTCGTTCTCGCCGTCCTGATCGGGCTGGCAGGCGCTGGCGCAAAGCTATCGAGCAACCGTCCACTGGCGCTGGTATTTGAAGGCTATACCACTCTGATCCGCGGCGTGCCCGATCTGGTGCTGATGCTACTGATTTTCTACGGTCTGCAAATTGCGCTGAACAGCGTCACCGACGCGCTGGGCATGGCGCAGTTTGATATCGACCCGATGATCGCCGGGATTATTACCCTCGGCTTTATCTATGGCGCCTATTTTACGGAAACTTTTCGTGGCGCCTACCTTGCGGTGCCGAAGGGGCATATCGAAGCGGCTACCGCCTTTGGATTTAGCAGCGGGCAGACGTTCCGGCGTATTCTTTTCCCGGCGATGATGCGCTACGCCCTGCCGGGGATAGGCAACAACTGGCAGGTTATCCTCAAGGCGACGGCGCTGGTCTCGCTGCTGGGGCTGGAGGATGTGGTCAAAGCCACGCAGTTGGCGGGGAAAAGCACCTGGCAGCCGTTTTATTTCGCCATCGTCTGCGGCCTGATTTATCTGGTGTTTACCACCCTTTCTAATGGCGTACTGCTGCTGCTCGAACGCCGCTATACCGTTGGCGTGAAGAGGGCTGACCTGTGATTGAAATTATTCAGGAGTACTGGAAGTCGCTGCTGTGGACCGACGGCTATCGCTTTACCGGCGTGGCGATTACTTTATGGTTGCTGATCTCTTCGGTGGTGATGGGCGGCATCCTGGCGGTGTTTCTGGCTATCGGCCGCGTCTCAAGCAATAAGTTTATCCAGTTTCCCATCTGGCTGTTCACGTACATATTTCGCGGCACGCCGCTGTATGTGCAGCTGCTGGTTTTCTACTCCGGCATGTACACCCTGGAAATTGTTAAAGGTACGGAACTGCTGAACGCCTTTTTCCGCAGCGGGCTTAACTGTACGGTGCTGGCGTTGACCCTCAACACTTGCGCCTATACCACCGAAATTTTCGCCGGCGCGATCCGCTCGGTACCAGCAGGCGAAATTGAAGCGGCGCGGGCCTACGGCTTCTCTTCCGTCAAACTGTATCGCTGCATTATTCTGCCTTCCGCTCTGCGGATTGCGCTGCCGGCCTATAGTAACGAAGTGATCCTCATGCTGCACTCAACCGCGCTGGCCTTTACCGCCACGGTGCCAGATCTGCTGAAAATCGCCCGCGATATTAACTCGGCCACCTATCAGCCGTTCACCGCCTTTGGCATCGCCGCGGTGCTCTATTTAATTATCTCGTATGTGCTGATTAGCTTGTTCCGCAAAGCGGAAAAGCGTTGGTTGCAGCATATCAAACCTTCTTCGACGCATTGAGAACGCCATGTCCGACAATAAATTAAACGTTATCGATCTGCATAAACGCTATGGGGAACACGAGGTGCTGAAAGGCGTCTCGCTGCAGGCGAAAGCCGGGGACGTTATCAGTATCATCGGTTCATCGGGTTCCGGGAAAAGTACCTTTTTGCGCTGTATTAACTTCCTTGAAAAACCGAGCGAAGGGACGATCGTCGTTAGCGGCCAGAATATTGGTCTGGTGCGGGATAAAGACGGCCAGCTAAAGGTGGCCGATAAGAACCAGCTGCGCCTGCTACGCACCCGGCTGACCATGGTGTTTCAGCACTTCAATCTGTGGAGCCATATGACGGTGCTGGAGAACGTCATGGAGGCGCCGATTCAGGTGCTGGGCTTAAGCAAACAGGAAGCGCGCGATCGCGCGGTAAAATATCTGGCCAAGGTCGGGATAGACGAACGTCAGCAGGCGAAATATCCTGTGCATCTTTCCGGTGGTCAACAGCAGCGAGTCTCTATTGCCCGCGCGCTGGCGATGGAGCCGGAAGTGCTGCTGTTTGATGAGCCGACCTCCGCGCTGGATCCGGAACTGGTGGGCGAAGTGTTACGCATTATGCAGCAGCTGGCGGAAGAGGGGAAAACCATGGTGGTGGTGACCCACGAAATGGGCTTTGCCCGCCACGTCTCTTCACATGTCATTTTTCTGCATCAGGGCAAAATTGAAGAAGAAGGGCATCCGGATGCGCTGTTTGGCGCGCCGAAAAGCCCGCGCCTGCAGCAGTTTCTGAAAGGTTCGCTGAAATAAACGGTTCACCCGGCGTCTGCGGGCGCCGGGTGCGATTCACGCTCCAGCCGATAGATCCAGTCATCATAATCGACGCCGTTCAGATGATAGGCTTTCTCCAGCACCTGGGTGCGCACAAAGCCATGCTTCTCCAGCAGGCGCGATGAGCCACGGTTTTCACCCAGCACCCAGGCATTGATGGCCTGCACCCCCAGGGTGGTGAAACCATACTCGCAGACCGCCCGCAGCGCTTCGCCGGCGTAGCCTTTACCCTGAGCCTGCGGCAGTAACGCGTAGCCGACGTCGGCTTCGTGTGGATTTTTCGGACTGATGCGGAGCCCAATATCACCCAGCGCCTCGCTGCATTTATCGCGCAAAACAAACACCCCGGGATCGGCACAGCGACTGACGAAGACGCTGCGCAGCGCCTCCTCGCTTAACACCTCACCCATAAAACGCATCACCTGCGGATCCTGGCGCAGGCGCAGAAAAAAGGGCCAGTCATCGGTAACAAAGCGGGTAAGCGAAAGGCGTGGTGTGGTGATGGTCGTCATAAAGCAGTCAATACGCAGAAAGAAAAGCCTACCTTAGCACTTTGCTTCGCCAGGTTACACCGGCGAACCGGCCGGCCGGCGGTGAATTCAGGCGATTAAGGGCGCTGCTTGTCCTGAATATGGCGGTGCTACAGCGCCAGGGTGAAGCCATCCAGACGTGGAGCATGAGCCAGCAGAATGGAATCAGGGGAGCCAATGCTCCCCCGTTTAGCTGTTAGCTCAGCACATCCTTGAGCGCGTCGTCGAGATCGTACCAGCGGAAGGCGAAGCCAGCGGCCTCCAGACGTTTAGGTAGCGCGCGCTGGCCGCCGAGTACCAGGACGGCGGATTCCCCCATCAGCAGGCGGATAGCGGCGGCGGGGACGCGGAAAATCGCCGGTCGATGAAGCGCGTGACCGAGCGCGTGGGCAAACTGTTCGTTATGTACCGGATAGGGCGAAACCATATTGAACGGGCCGCGCAGATCGTTATCCAGCAGCCACAGGATGCCGTTAACCATATCGTCGATATGGATCCAGGACAGATACTGTCTGCCGCTGCCGATAGGCCCACCGAGGCCGAGCTTAAAGGCAGGCGTCATTTTGCCAAGAATACCGCCTCGCGGGGCCAGTACCACACCGGTTCGCAGCAGGCAAACGCGGGTGCGCTCGCTTTGCGCTTCGCAGGCAATTTGTTCCCAACGGGCGCACAGCTTATGGGTAAACTCGTTATGCGGTGGTTCTTCTTCGGTGACCACCACCTCGCCGAGGTCGCCATAATAGCCGGTGGCCGAACCGCTGATCAGCACGGAAGGCGGGGTGTCGCTGGCGTGGATCAGGCCCACCAACCGTTGAGTAAGATCCCAGCGGCTATGGCATAAGCGCTGTTTCTGTTCGGCCGACCAGCGTTTATCAGCAATGGGTTCACCCGCCAGATTGATGACGGCATCCATGTCATTGAGGTGGTGATGGCCCTCGAAATCACGCCACAGAGTGACGCGCGGATCGAGGCGGGCACGTGCGGTATCCGGGTGTCGGGTGGAGACCGTGACGCTATGCCCGAGCTCCAGCAATTTGGGTATTAGATGTCGGCCAATCAGGCCAGTACCACCCGTAAGCAGAATCTTCATACCACCTCCCTGACATGATTAGCGCCGCCAGCTCATGGTCATCGACACCGAGTCGGCATAGCGCAGCGCATGAAGTTTATCGATCTCCACTTCAGCATATGTGACCCAGTGATGTTCGCATGCGATATTCAGCACATCCTGAGTTAATTTTTCCAGCAGTGAGAAACGACCATTTTCCAGATGGCTGATGATACGCTTGGTGATGGTGCGGTAATTCAGCGCATCATTGATGTCTTCGCTATCACGCGCCTTGTCGGCGGGGTAGTGAATCGCCACATTCACCACCACATCCTGGCGGTTGGCGATCTCTTCCTCTTTAATACCAATAAAAGTACGCAGGCGCAGGTTCTTAATACGAATAATGGCGTCTGGTTGAGACATTGCAGGCTTCCTCCGTGGTGTAAGTTCCGCAATCATACAACAAAGCGCGACGGGCGAGCAGGGGGTTAATAAGGCTGAATTTTTTGCATCGCTTCACTGGTCGCTGGCCGTTGTCGAATCCGCTCATACCAGTTGTGCACCGCCGGATAGCTTGTCAGATCAATACGCTGACGGACATGGTTATTCACCCATGGCCAGGCGGCGATATCGGCAATGCTGTAATGTTCTCCGCCCAGCCACGGGCTGGATCCCAGGCGCTGATTCAGTACTCCGTACAGTCGTTGGGTTTCCACCTGAAAGCGTTCAATAGCGTAGGGCACGGTTTGCGGCGCTGAATGAGAAAAATGCTGATTTTGCCCCAGCATCGGGCCCAGCCCGCCGACCTGCCAGAACAGCCACTGCAGCGTGACGTAGCGTTCCCGGAGCTCACCGCTCAGCAGTTTGCCGCTTTTTTCCGCCAGATAGAGCAGGATGGCACCGGACTCGAAGACGCTCAACGGCGCCCCGCCATCAGCAGGCATGTGGTCGACGATAGCCGGGATTTTGTTATTCGGCGATATCGCGAGAAACTGCGGATGGAACTGCTCTCCTTTACTGATATCGACCCGGATCAGTCGATAGGCCAGCTGCGCCTCTTCGAGAAACAGGGTTATTTTGTGGCCGTTTGGGGTGGGTGCATAGTAGAGATCGATCATAATATTTCCCGCCGTCGTGGGTCGCAAACTGTTCGAGTATAGGTGAAGCTGCGCGACCCGGGAGAAAATCCGTGGCAGCGCCTTCTTTCTGCTTATCGCCAATGGGTTACGCTGGAGAACAGTGACATCCCTTGCCAGCCAGGCTATGTTGGCGTATTGCCTGCCTATCAATCTTGAGGATGCTATGAGCCAGCCTGTCATTACCCTGTGGTCCGATGCCGATTTTTTCTCACCGTACGTGATGTCTGTCTATGTCGCTCTGCAGGAAAAAAGCCTGCCTTTTCGTCTGAAAACCGTTGATCTGAACCGCGGCGAACATCTGCAGGTTGGCTGGACAGGCTATACGGCCACGCGTCGTGTACCGCTATTGGAAGTGGATGATTTCACCCTGAGCGAGTCTTCGGCGATTACCGAGTATCTGGATGAGCGTTTTGCCCCGCCGGAATGGGAGCGGCTTTATCCGCATGACCTGCAAAAACGAGCCCGTGCCCGGCAGATCCAGGCCTGGCTGCGCAGCGACCTGGTGCCCATCCGTGAAGAGCGTTCCACCGCGGTCGTGTTTGGTGGGGAAAAAATGCCGGCGCTCAGTGAAGCAGGGAAGCAGTCGGCAGAAAAATTGTTTACCACGGCCACCGCGCTACTGGCGCACGGCGGACAAAATTTATTCGGCGAATGGTCCATTGCTGACGCAGACCTGGCGCTGATGCTCAACCGCTTGGTTCTCAATGGCGATGACGTGCCGGAGGCGCTGGCTGATTATGCGACTTTTCAGTGGCAGCGGGCTTCAATCCAGCGTTACGCGGCGCTTTCCGCCAAACGCTGAGGCTGATAACCCGCCGCGCTTCCGCTATCATAGAGGCATCGTAACCAGTGGAGATAAAAGCTATGAAGCTGATGTTTGCCTCCGATATTCATGGTTCGCTGTCCGCCACGGAAAGCGTCCTTGAACGGTTCGCGCAAAGCGGTGCCAGGTGGCTTATTATTCTTGGCGATGTGCTCAATCACGGGCCACGGAACGCGCTGCCGGAAGGGTATGCGCCGGCTGAGGTGGCTGAGCGGCTAAACAGCGTGGCGGAACGTATCATTGCCGTGCGCGGCAACTGCGACAGCGAAGTGGATCAGATGCTGCTTCGTTTTCCCATCACCGCGCCCTGGCAGCAGGTGCTCAGCGAACGCAACCGCCTGTTTCTGACCCACGGTCATCTGTATAGCCCCGAAAATTTGCCCCCCCTTGCCGCTGGCGATGTTCTGGCTTACGGCCATACTCATATACCGGTCGCGGAAAAACGAGGCGAGGTTTACCTCTTTAATCCTGGCTCAGTGAGTATCCCGAAAGGAGGATATGCCGCCAGCTATGGGGTGCTGGATGAGGGGCGTCTGCAGGTTTTAGCACTCAATGATAATCAGGTTATTGCAGAGGTCGCAATTTACCCGTAATTTAGCCTTCAATCATAAAGACGCGCCGCGAGAGCGCTTTTAAAGTAAGGTTTCCTGATGGCGGAACAGAATCATTTGGCAAGCACAGAATGGGTCGATATTGTTAATGAAAACAATGAGGTGATAGCGCAGTCCAGTCGCGAACAGATGCGCGCGCAGTGTCTGCGTCACCGGGCGACCTATATCGTCGTTCACGACGGAATGGGGAAAATTCTGGTGCAACGACGCACCGAGACGAAAGACTTTCATCCGGGGATGCTGGATGCCACCGCTGGTGGTGTCGTTCAGGCTGATGAACAGTTGTTGGACTCGGCTCGTCGCGAGGCCGAAGAAGAGTTAGGTATCGCCGGGGTGCCGTTTGCCGATCACGGCCAGTTCTATTACGAAGACAAATTCTGCCGCGTCTGGGGAAGCTTGTTTAGCTGCGTCTCGCACGGGCCATTTGCCCTGCAGGAAGAAGAGGTGAGCGAAGTGTGCTGGTTAACGCCGGAAGAGATCACCGCCCGCTGCGATGAGTTCACGCCGGACTCCCTGAAAGCGCTGGCGCTGTGGATGACTCGCAATGCGGGTAACGAGTATGATGAGGCAGAAGAGAGCGAGCGCGAGTAAAATCCCAAACGCGTGGCAGCAATCGCTGCTCGCCTCCTGACGAAAAAAGGCAGCCATCTGGCTGCCTTTTGCTTTGATTTCAGCGGGAGATTACTTCTGCTGCTGAGCCGACTGGATCGCGGTCAGAGCGATGGTGTAGACGATATCGTCAACCAGCGCGCCACGAGACAGGTCGTTGACCGGCTTGCGCATACCCTGCAGCATCGGCCCGATGGAGATCAGGTCAGCAGAGCGCTGTACCGCTTTGTACGTGGTGTTACCCGTGTTCAGATCCGGGAAGATGAACACGGTCGCGCGGCCAGCCACCGGTGAGTTCGGCGCTTTGGACTTCGCTACGTCAGCCATTACCGCGGCGTCATACTGCAGCGGGCCGTCGATCATCAGGTCAGGACGTTTTTCCTGCGCCAGACGGGTCGCTTCGCGGACTTTCTCGACATCGCTACCCGCGCCGGAGGTACCGGTGGAGTAGGAGAGCATCGCCACGCGCGGTTCGATGCCGAAGGCAATCGCGGATTCAGCGGACTGAATAGCGATTTCCGCCAGCTGCTCGGCGGTCGGGTCCGGGTTGATCGCGCAGTCGCCGTAAACGTAAACCTGTTCCGGCAGCAGCATGAAGAATACGGAGGAGACCAGCGAGCTGCCCGGCGCGGTTTTGATCAGCTGCAGCGGCGGACGAATGGTGTTGGCAGTGGTGTGAACCGCGCCGGACACCAGGCCGTCGACTTCGTCCTGTTCCAGCATCAGTGTGCCGAGAACCACGTTGTCTTCCAGCTGCTCGCGAGCGACGGCTTCGGTCATGCCTTTGTTCTTACGAAGTTCAACCAGGCGACCCACATAGCTTTCACGCACTACTTCCGGATCGACGATTTCAATGCCGGCCCCGAGCTCAACGCCCTGGGCTGCCGCAACGCGGTTGATCTCATCCGGGTTGCCCAGCAGGACGCAGGTGGCGATCCCGCGTTCGGCGCAAATCGCCGCCGCTTTCACGGTACGTGGTTCGTCGCCTTCCGGCAGAACGACACGTTTGCCGGCTTTGCGCGCCAGCTCGGTCAGCTGGTAGCGGAACGCTGGCGGAGAGAGACGACGGCTGCGCTCGGAGGTCGCGGTCAGCGATTCGATCCAGTCGGCGTTGATGTAGTTGGCCACGTATTCCTGAACTTTCTCGATACGCTCGTGATCGTCAACCGGTACTTCGAGGTTGAAGCTCTGCAGGCTCAGGGAGGTCTGCCAGGTGTTGGTGTTGACCATGAATACCGGCAGGCCGGTCGCGAAAGCGCGTTCACACAGCTTGCTGATGCGCGCGTCCATTTCATAGCCGCCGGTCAGCAGAATGGCGCCGATTTCCACGCCGTTCATCGCCGCCAGGCAGGCCGCAACGAGTACGTCAGGACGGTCTGCGGAGGTAACCAGCAGAGAGCCCGGGCGGAAGTGTTCCAGCATGTGCGGGATGCTGCGTGCGCAGAAGGTCACGGATTTCACGCGGCGGGTGTTGATATCGCCTTCGTTGATGATGGTCGCATTCAGGTGGTGCGCCATGTCGATCGCTCGGGTGGCGATCAGATCGAAGCTCCACGGTACTGCGCCCAGCACCGGCAGCGTGCTGCCTTTCTGCAGCTGAGCCGGGTCAATCTTCACGATTTTTGCTTTCGACGAGTCGTCGAAAATTTCCGACAGATCAGGACGGGTACGGCCCTGATCGTCAACCGGTGCATTCAGTTTGTTGACGATAACGCCGGTGATGCTGGTATTTTTCGCGCCGCCAAAGCTGTTACGGGTCAGTTCGATACGCTCGTTCAGCTGTTCTGGCGTGTCGGTGCCCTGAGACATCACGAAGACGATTTCCGCGTTCAGCGTTTTGGCGATTTCAAAGTTCAGCGCCTGGGCGAACTGATGCTTACGGGTCGGCACCAGGCCTTCTACCAGCACCACTTCCGCATCCTGAGTATTCGCGTGGTAGTTGGCGATGATCTCTTCCATCAGCACATCTTTCTGATTGCTGGAGAGCAGAGACTCAACGTGGCTCATCTTCAGCGGTTCAGCAGCGGTGGTGGTGGAGGAGCTGGCGCGGACGATGGTGGTGGTTTGGTCTGGGGCATCGCCACCGGAACGCGGCTGGGCGATAGGTTTAAAGACGCTCAGGCGAACGCCTTTGCGTTCCATAGCGCGGATCACACCGAGGCTGACGCTGGTCAGGCCTACGCTGGTACCGGTAGGAATTAACATGATAGTACGGGACACGGTATATCCTCTTTCGTTACCGCCAGTATCAGGCGGGATACAAAACAGCACTGCCAGCTACCCGTCATATTTCAAGTTGCACGTGCGTTGGCTCTACTTGCTCACCCCGGTCGCGTACGCGCTGTACGCGACCGGGGTTTTGCTGAGTCGCCGCCTTCCTGCAGCTCGAATTATTGCGGGTCAGGGCTGGCGGTGTGGAATTAAGCGGTCAGACGGCTGGCGTCTTGCGCGATGACCAGTTCTTCGTTGGTCGGGATAACCACGGCAGGACGGGTGCCTTCTTTGTTGATGAAGCCAGACTTGCCGAAACGAGCAGCCAGGTTACGTTCATGGTCAACTTCGAAGCCCAGTACGCCCAGTTTGCCCAGCGACAGTTCACGCACCATCGCGGCGTTTTCACCGATACCACCGGTGAAGATAACGGCGTCGAGACGGCCGTCCATCAGCGCGGTATAGGAGCCGATGTATTTCGCCAGGCGGTGGCAGTATACGTCCATCGCGCGTTTAGCGTCGGCTTTTTCCTTGTAGTTGTCTTCTACGTAGCGGCAGTCGCTGGTGACTTCGGTCAGACCCAGCAGGCCGGACTCTTTGGTCAGCATTTTGTTGATGGCGTCAACGCTCATGCCCAGGGTGTCGTGCAGATGGAAGATGATGGCCGGATCGATGTCACCGGAGCGGGTACCCATCACCAGGCCTTCCAGTGGGGTCAGACCCATGGAGGTGTCAACGCATTTGCCGTTACGGATTGCAGATACAGAACCACCGTTGCCGAGGTGGCAGGTGATGATGTTTAGCTCTTCAACCGGCTTGTTCAGGATCTTAGCGGCTTCCTGAGTCACATAGAAGTGGCTGGTGCCGTGCGCGCCGTAACGACGAACGCCATGCTCTTTGTACAGGCTGTACGGCAGGGCGTAGAGATAGGATTCTTCCGGCATAGTCTGATGGAACGCCGTATCGAATACTGCCACATTTTTATCTTTCAGATGCGGGAAGGATTTCAGCGCTTCAGCGATGCCGATGAGGTGTGCCGGGTTGTGCAGCGGTGCGAAGGACGCGGCGTCTTTAATGCCCTGAATCACCGATTCGTCAATCACCACGGAGCTGGTGTATTTTTCGCCGCCGTGGACGATACGGTGGCCGATTGCGGTCAGCTGAGCAGACAGTTCTGGTTTTTGTGCCAGAATAGTGTTAACGATAAAGTTCAGCGCTTCACTGTGCGCGGCGCCCGCGCCTAACTCGGCTTCTTGTTTGCCGCCGTCCATTTTCCATTTGATACGGGCTTCCGGCAGGTGGAAGCATTCCGCTAAACCGGACAGGTATTCGTCGCCGTTCACGGCGTCAAGGATAGCAAATTTCAGAGAGGAGCTACCGCAGTTCAGAACCAGTACTAACTTACTCGACATGGAAGTACCTTTTTATGATACGTGGCTAAAAAAACGTCAGGGTGTCATTAGCGTAGCGCAGGATGACCTCGACATTTATGATTAACATCATGCCTTGTTCTGTTTTCGGGCACGATGGGAGAAGTACATTTGATTTTATGCCATTTTGCATAATTTTCAGCCAATGGCAGAATATGCGATAATTTGACTAGCCTGGCAAAAGAGTCTATCCGCCCTTTCAGGCGGGCACAGGATACCCGATTGCGGCATCCTTTGCCAAAATCTTTTGAACGATGTCATGCATAGTTGGTGTTTTGCACGAATTTTTTAAGTTTTATATGTAAAGTTGAGGTAAAGCCATGTCGACCCCTGAGAAACGCCCCGTTAGCTTCTTTAGCTTGTTCAATCGCGGGCAGCACTATGCCAGGACCTGGCCTCTCGACAAGCGCCTCGCGCCGGTGTTTATTGAAAACCGCATTATTCGAGCTACCCGCTATGCTATCCGCATCATGCCGCCGATCGCTATTTTTACCCTCTGCTGGCAGATAGCCCTTGGCGGACAGCTGGGTCCTGCCGTGGCCACCGCGCTGTTTGCGCTGAGTCTGCCGATGCAAGGATTATGGTGGTTAGGTAAGCGTTCGGTGACGCCGCTGCCGCCGTCCATTCTTAACTGGTTCTATGAAGTGCGCGGCAAACTGCAGGAGGCAGGGCAGGCGCTGGCGCCGGTTGAAGGCAAACCCGATTATCAGGCGCTGGCTGACACGCTTAAGCGCGCCTTCAAACAACTGGATAAAACTTTCCTTGATGATTTGTAATTCACTACGGAAAACGCATATAAAAGAAGGCGCATGATTTATGCGCCTTCTTTATTTCACGCCCTACCGTGCTACAGGAGTCACACCATGGAAATGACCAATGCGCAGCGTCTGATTTTATCCAATCAGTATAAAATGATGACGATGCTCGACCCGGACAACGCGGAACGCTACCGTCGTCTGCAAACCATTATTGAGCGTGGGTATGGGCTGCAGATGCGAGAACTGGACCGTGAGTTCGGCCAGTTGACGGAAGAAACCTGCCGTACCGTTATCGATATCATGGAGATGTATCACGCTCTACATGTCTCCTGGACTAACCTGAAGGATACGGCTGGTATCGACGAACGCCGGGTCACTTTCCTCGGCTTTGATGCCGCCACCGAAGCGCGTTTTCTCGGCTACGTGCGTTTTATGGTCAATGTCGAAGGCCGTTACAGCCATTTTGATGCCGGCACCCATGGCTTTAACTCGCAGACCCCGATGTGGGAGAAATACCAGCGAATGCTGAGCGTCTGGCACGCTTGCCCGCGCCAGTATCATCTGAGTAGTAATGAAATTAACCAAATTATTAATGCCTGAGGGAGGTGCCCGTGCAGTGTAAAGGTTTCCTGTTCGATTTAGACGGGACGCTGGTGGATTCCTTGCCGGTGGTGGAGCGTTCATGGTGCAAGTGGGGGGATCGTTTCGCCATTGACCATGATGAAATTCTCAATTTTATTCACGGCAAGCAGGCCATTACCTCCATTCGCCATTTTATGCCGGGGCGCAGCGAGGAGGATATTCAGGCCGAATTTCGCTATCTCGAACAGATAGAAGCCACTGATATTGAGGGTATCGTCGCGCTGCCTGGGGCATTAGCCCTGCTGAATACCCTTAATGAAGCCGGCATCCCATGGGCGATTGTCACCTCCGGGTCGATTCCGGTTGCCCATGCGCGTCACCGCGCGGCGGGCCTGCCGATGCCGGAGGTGTTCGTCACCGCAGAGCAGGTAAAACACGGCAAGCCGGCGCCGGATGCCTATCTGCTGGGCGCCGAGCGGCTGGGGTTGCCGGCTGAGCAGTGTGCGGTGGTGGAAGATGCGCCTGCGGGACTACTGTCCGGCCTGGCGGCGGGGTGTCGCACCATCGCGGTCAACGTGCCTGCTGATGCGCCTCGTCTGGATGAAGCCGATCTCGTGCTGAGTAGCCTGGAAGCCCTGGCTGTCGAACGCCAGGCGGACGGCTATGTGAATGTGCGTCTTAAAGCGTAAACAAATGATTTCGCCCCGCGTTGTCGGGGCTTTTTTATGCCACTATATCGACTCCCTCTTCTGACAAGGAAACGTTGTGAACGGTGAATTGATTTGGGTTTTAACCCTCCTGGCCATCGCGGTTGTGCTGTTTGCTACCGGCAAGGTGCGCATGGATGCTATTGCCCTGATGGTTATTGTCGCCTTCGTCCTCAGCGGCACGCTGACGCTGAATGAGGCTTTTTCCGGATTCAGCGATCCTAACGTGATCCTCATTGCCGCCTTGTTTATTATCGGTGACGGCCTGGTGCGCACCGGGGTGGCGACCAAGATGGGGGCCTGGCTGGTGAGCGTGGCTGGCAGCAGCGAAACCAAAATGCTGATCTACCTGATGCTCACCGTCGCCGGGCTGGGCGCATTTATGAGCTCAACCGGGGTGGTCGCCATTTTCATTCCGGTGGTGCTCAGCGTGTCGGCGCGGATGAATACCTCTCCCTCGCGGCTGATGATGCCGCTGAGCTTTGCCGGACTCATCAGCGGGATGATGACCCTGGTCGCAACGCCCCCCAACCTGGTGGTCAACAGTGAATTGCTGCGCGAAGGGCTGCACGGCTTCAGCTTTTTCAGCGTCACGCCGATTGGCCTGGTGGTGCTGATCCTGGGCATCGTCTATATGCTGGCGGTGCGCTTTATGCTGAAAACAGATAATGGTGAATCCGCACGTGATGGCCGCAAAAGAAGCACCTTTCGCGATCTGATCCGTGAATATCACCTCACCGGCCGCGCTCGCCGTCTGGCCATCCGCCCGGGTTCGCCGATGATTGGCCAGCGGCTGGATGATTTAAAACTACGTGAGCGCTACTGCGCCAACGTCATCGGCGTTGAACGCTGGCGGCGGTTCCGGCGGGTGATCGTCAACGTCAACGGGGTATCGGAATTCCGCGCCCGCGATGTCCTGCTGATCGATATGTCTGCCTCCGATGTTGATTTACGCCAGTTTTGCGGCGAACAAATGCTGGAGCCGATGGTGCTGCGCGGCGAGTATTTTGCCGACCAGGCGCTGGATGTGGGCATGGCGGAGGTGGCGCTGATCCCGGACTCAGAAATGATGGGGAAAACGGTGCGTGAGATAGCCTTCCGCACCCGGTTTGGCCTCAATATTGTCGGCATGAAACGCGATGGCAAGGCGATGGATGGATCCGTGGTCGATGAGCCGCTGCAGCTCGGCGATATCCTGCTGGTGGTCGGCAACTGGCGGCAAATTGCCCTGCTGGCGAAGCGCGGCCGGGATTTCGTGGTGCTCAATATGCCGGTTGAGGTCGATGACGCCTCGCCAGCGCACAGCCAGGCTCCACATGCAATTTTCTGCCTGGTGCTGATGGTGGCCCTGATGCTGACGGATGAAATTCCTAACCCGATAGCCGCGATTATCGCCTGCCTGCTGATGGGCAAATTCCGCTGCATCAATGCCGAAAGCGCTTACAAGGCGATCCACTGGCCGAGCATTATTTTGATTGTCGGGATGATGCCGTTTGCTCTGGCGCTGCAAAAAACCGGTGGGGTGGATCTGGTGGTCAAGGGACTGATGGACGTCGCCGGAGGCGAGGGGCCTTATCTGATGCTCGGCTGCCTGTTCGTGATGTGCGCGGCGATAGGCTTGTTCATCTCTAATACCGCGACGGCGGTGCTGATGGCGCCCATAGCTCTGGCCGCGGCGAAGTCGATGGGCGTATCGCCATACCCCTTCGCCATGGTGGTGGCGATGGCGGCTTCGGCGGCATTTATGACTCCAGTCTCCTCGCCGGTCAACACCCTGGTGCTTGGCCCGGGTAAGTACTCCTTCAGCGACTTTGTGAAGATTGGCGTGCCCTTCACCATACTGGTAATGGTGGTCTGTGTGCTGCTGATCCCGGTGCTCTTTCCGTTTTAGGATATTCAGGCCGGGCAGGGACAACCGCTGCCCGGCCTGAAAATTACAGCGGCGAATCCTGGCTTATTTCATCCAGCGACAGCTGGAAGCTCGGAACAAACACCTGCATAAAGTAATCCATCTCCGCGCTGCGCCGTGATTCCAGCGTCTTTTCCAGACGGCCTTTAGCCAGCAGAAATTCGTTGTTGCCCGCAGACAGTTCTTCGAGGCATTTCAGGTAAGCGCAGAGGGCGTCAGCTTGTTTAACGATCGACTGTTCTTCCTCACTGTAGTGGTGCTCGTCAATCAGCGGTTCGAAAATATCCCGCAGCTCGTCAGGAACCATATCCACCAGTTTTTGCTGCGCAATTTTCTCAATCGCCTTATATTCCTGGGCAATCTGCGAATTGAAGTATTTCACCGGCGTGGGCAGATCGCCGGTAAGCACTTCAGAGGCATCGTGGTACATCGCCAGCAGGGCAATACGTTCGGCGTTGACCTGGCCGCCAAATTTGCGGTTTTTAATCGCCGCCAGCGCGTGGGCGACCATCGCCACCTGTAGGCTGTGCTCGGAGACATTTTCGGTGCGAACGTTGCGCATCAGTGGCCAGCGGTTGATCAGTTTCAGGCGGGAGAGGTGGGCAAAGAAATGACTCTGACTCATAGGAACCCTTAATCAGTGACAACATCGGGTTCCATTGTGCGCAGGGATCGCCGCCGGATGCAAATACCGGCGGCGAAGCGATTAAAGCTGGTGGTAGCCAGAGAGGAAGCGGCCAAAGCGGGAGATCGCCATCTCCAGGTCGTCTTCGCGAGGCAGAGTCACAATACGTACGTGATCCGGCCACGGCCAGTTAAAGGCGGTACCCTGCACCAGCAGGACTTTCTCCTGCAACAGGAAATCGAGCACCATTTTCTGATCGTCGTGAATATTAAAGCGCTTCGCGTCGATTTTCGGGAACATATACAGCGCGCCTTTAGGCTTCACGCAGGAGACGCCCGGAATATCGTTGATCAGTTCCCAGGCGCGGTTGCGTTGTTCATACAGGCGGCCACCGGGGATAATGAATTCGCTGATGCTTTGATAGCCGCCGAGCGCCGTCTGGATAGCATGCTGAGCCGGCACGTTGGCGCACAGACGCATTGACGCCAGCATCTCCAGCCCTTCGATATAGCCCTTCGCGTGTTTTTTCGGGCCATTCAGCACCATCCAGCCCTGGCGGAAGCCGGCAACGCGGTAGGTTTTTGACAGCCCGTTGAAGGTTACCGTCAGCAGGTCCGGCGCCAGGGCGGCAATCGAATGATGCTGGGCTTCGTCGTAGAGGATCTTGTCGTAGATTTCATCGGCGAAAATGATCAGGTTATGCTGCCGGGCGATCTCCACGATCTCTTGCAGCAGTTCTTTTGAGTAGACCGCGCCGGTGGGGTTGTTGGGGTTAATGATCACGATCCCGCGGGTGCGGGGGGTGATTTTCGCACGAATATCGTCAAGATCCGGGAACCAGTCAGAGGATTCATCACACAGGTAGTGCACCGCTTTGCCGCTGGAAAGCGACACCGCCGCTGTCCACAGCGGATAATCGGGGGCGGGAACCAGCATCTCATCGCCGCTGTTTAACAGCGCCTGCATTGCCTGCACAATCAGCTCTGACACGCCATTGCCAATGTAAATATCTTCCACGGTGACATCGCGCATTCCCCGTGCCTGGTAATGCTGCATGATGGCTTTACGCGCCGAGTACAATCCTTTCGAATCGCAGTAACCCTGGGCGGTAGGCAGATTGCGGATGACGTCGACGAGGATCTCGTCAGGGGCCTCGAAGCCGAATGGCGCCGGGTTGCCGATGTTCAGTTTCAGAACCTTATTGCCTTCTTCTTCAAGACGTTTCGCTTCTTTCAGAACCGGGCCGCGGATGTCATAACAGACGTTCTCTAACTTGCTGGATTTTTCGATGGGGGACATGAATCTTGACCTTTTAGCTGTTATCGCCACTCCCTGCCGTGGAAGTCAGCACGGAACAATGTACTCCGCCTCCCCGCTGTTTTGAAGGCTTTGCAGGAGAAGATTTTGCTAATGCAGAATTTTAAGCGTAATTGATTTATCTGCTGTTGGCGGGTTTAATCTATAGCTTATGCCTGTTTATGGATATTTTTCGGTCGTATATGTAACCGTAATGTCATTTTCACCAACATTTATCTGGTTTGTATGTGTGGCGAGAGAGAATGCGAGGAAGCGCAGTGAGCTATAAAAGCGACCCTTAAGGTAATTAAGCACTGATTTGTGATTTTGATGTTAAATATTTTTAATAAAAAGCAGCGCTCGCCCACAATATTCTTATTTTTGACAGGTAATAATCTGAGGTTTGTTAATTTCTACAAGATGTTGAAAAAAATTTAAAATTACCTGAGTTAATCCTTATTAAGGCTTATAAAAAGGATGGATATCGGTTAGAATATCGCCGTTAATGTCAGTGTTAACCCACTGTTTTGCGGTGGAATTGATAATTAATATATTGTTATTACAGGATTTTATTGTTCTTTTTCTCTCTCGTAAAGCACGCTAAAAACAGGCTTTCTGGCCATGACCGCCCGCTTCATTGCGGCGATGTATGAAGCCCGGCAGATCGTGGCAATAAATAACGATGAGAAATACGAACAATATATTACTCCGAGGTTCTGTGCATTTGCGCAGACGAGTACTTTGACATGTAATAACGTTCGTCCAGTTGTTTATCCGCCATCGAAAGGGTGAGCACGAGGCTCAGGGATTAGCTGGAAACCTGGCGTGAAGCATCAACAAGGCAGGTCGGCGTTAGCTACCTGTAAGTGAACAATATGATTAATACCAATCGTCCGATACTTAACCTCGATCTCGATCTGCTGCGCACCTTCGTTGCGGTCGCCGATCTGAACACCTTTGCCGCTGCTGCTGCCGCGGTGTGTCGTACCCAGTCCGCGGTCAGCCAGCAAATGCAACGCCTTGAGCAGCTGGTGGGTAAAGAACTTTTCGCCCGCCACGGGCGCAACAAACTACTGACCGAACAGGGCATCCAGCTGCTGGGTTATGCCCGTAAAATCCTGCGTTTTAACGATGAGGCCTGCATGTCATTGATGTATGGCAGCCTGCAGGGAGGGATGACAATTGGTGCGTCGGAAGAAACGGCCGATACCATCCTGCCGTTTTTGTTAAACCGCATCGGCGGCTTCTACCCCCGAATGACGCTGGAGATTAAAGTGCATCCGCATGCCGCGATCATGGAGATGCTCGCTGAGGGGGAAGTGGATCTGGCATTGTCCACGCATCAGCCTGATGGCTTTAGCTCTTTTACTCTGCGAACGTCGCCCACCCTCTGGTACTGTGCGGCGGAATACGTACTGGCACAAGGGGAGTCGATTCCCCTTATCCTGCTGGAGGAGCCGGGGCCATTTCGTCAGGACATTATTACCGCGCTGGAAGCCGCCCATGTCTCATGGCATCTGGCCCATGCCGCCTCTTCGCTGTCCGGGGTGAAAGCCGCGGTTAAAGCTGGGCTGGGCGTCACGGCGCGGCCGGTTGAAATGATGAGCGCTGACCTGCGGGTGGCTGGCATAAGCGATGGTTTACCGGCGCTACCAGATACCCGGTATGTCGTTAGCTGTAATCCGCAGACGGTGAGCGAACTGCCGCAGGCGATTTTTCAGTCTCTCAGTCAGGAGAGCTACCCCTGGCGCACAGGGGCAGCGCTTACCCCGGAAGAGGGAGGAAATACCCTCATTTTATGAGGGAAATAATGCTAACAAAGATCACAAAAACTGGTAACAGAATGTAAGTGCGCAAAAAGAGCCTCAGAGGTGGATTTCCCACCAGCTGGCTCTTTTTTTGCCACTGTTATTGATGATTTGAATGTTTTTTTTATTTCTTTCAAGAAAAATCAGCAACCTGGCGTGATATAGCGCTCACCTTGTCGACTTTTTTCGGCACTTTCAACACTTCCTGCTAATGTTAAAAAACCGGACAGATTGTTGCCGTTTTCCAGATGTAATTAACAAAAGCGTGTCACAGATCAAGAAAATACCCCTCTTTGGGGGGAGGAATCGAGGCTAAATCCTGTCAAAATGGATGGGTACTTTTGATTTACGACGGAAACGGACACGATTCAACAACACTAAAACCGAACAGTATGCAAGGTTATTCCGCAGAAAAGGGCATTTAATGTTAATGAAAAGATTCCAATGTAAATTAATGTTGTGAAAACTTTTGTTAAAGTTGACAAAAGGTTAAAGAAAGGGGTAAAAAGCCACGGCATCTGGGCTTCTCACATCGACCAGGGACGCTTTTTTGCACGGTTATTTTTTATTCCTCCCGTGAAACGCTGTGGCGTTCATCTGCCAGTAAGAGCAGAGGGTTTTGGCGCTACACTTTTTTGGTTAAGCAATGCGTATGTCAACATCCACTGAAGTCATCGCTCATCATTGGGCATTCGCTATATTTCTCATCATCGCTATCGGCCTGTGCTGCCTCATGCTCGTCGGCGGCTGGTACCTTGGCGGTCGCGCGCGCGCGCGTAGTAAAAACACGCCGTTTGAATCGGGGATCGACTCCGTCGGTTCGGCCCGCTTACGTCTTTCTGCGAAGTTTTATCTGGTTGCCATGTTCTTCGTTATCTTCGACGTGGAAGCCCTGTATCTCTACGCATGGTCGACCTCTATCCGCGAAAGCGGCTGGGTCGGCTTTGTGGAAGCCGCAATTTTCATTTTAGTGCTACTGGCTGGTCTGGTTTATCTCGTTCGCATCGGCGCACTGGACTGGACGCCTGCGCGTTCCCGTCGCACGCTGGTTAACCCGGAAACAGACAGTCCCACTAACCGTCATATGCAGTAAAAGCGAGGCAATAAGATGGATTATACGCTCACCCGCATAGATCCTAACGGTGAGAACGACCGTTACCCCCTGCAGAAACAGGAGATCGTTACCGATCCGCTGGAGCAGGAAGTCAACAAAAGCGTGTATATGGGGAAACTCGAACACGCGCTGCATGACATGGTGAACTGGGGCCGTAAGAACTCAATTTGGCCGTACAACTTCGGCCTTTCTTGCTGTTATGTGGAAATGGTGACGTCATTCACTGCGGTGCATGACGTTGCGCGTTTTGGGGCAGAAGTTCTGCGCGCCTCTCCGCGTCAGGCGGACCTGATGGTGGTCGCGGGAACTTGCTTTACCAAAATGGCGCCGGTTATTCAGCGTCTCTACGATCAGATGCTGGAGCCGAAGTGGGTGATCTCCATGGGCGCCTGCGCTAACTCCGGCGGCATGTACGACATTTATTCTGTCGTTCAGGGCGTGGATAAATTCATTCCGGTCGATGTGTACATCCCGGGCTGCCCGCCGCGTCCGGAGGCCTATATGCAGGCGCTGATGCTGCTGCAGGAGTCCATTGGTAAAGAACGTCGTCCGCTCTCATGGGTGGTTGGCGATCAGGGCGTTTATCGCGCCAATATGCAGTCGGAACGCGAGCGTAAACGCGGCGAACGTATTGCAGTGACCAATCTGCGGACGCCGGACGAGATTTAATTTGCGCCTGCGGGCGGGAGAACCACTTCGCAAATCAATCTACAACAGCGCGAAGTCTCGCCGGCAGTCACCACGGACCTTTTGCAATGGTGAACAATATGACCGATTTAACCGCGCATGACGCCGCACCAGCCTGGCAAACCCGCGATCACCTTGATGACCCGGTGATTGGCGAACTGCGCAACCGCTTTGGGCCGGATGCCTTTACCGTTCAGCCAACCCGTACCGGCGTACCGGTAGTATGGGTGAAGCGTGAACAGCTGCTGGAGGTGGGTGATTTCCTGAAGAAATTGCCGAAGCCTTACGTGATGCTGTTTGACCTGCACGGCATGGACGAACGTCTGCGCACGCACCGCGAGGGCCTGCCCGCCGCGGATTTTTCCGTTTTCTATCACCTGATCTCCATCGACCGCAATCGCGACATCATGCTCAAGGTGGCGCTGTCGGAAAACGATCTGCACCTGCCGACTTTCACCAAACTGTTCCCCAACGCCAACTGGTATGAGCGTGAAACCTGGGAAATGTTTGGCATTACCTTCGATGGTCACCCGAATCTGCGTCGCATCATGATGCCGCCGACCTGGGAAGGCCACCCGCTGCGTAAAGACTACCCGGCGCGCGCCACCGAGTTCGACCCGTTTGAGCTGACCAAAGCCAAACAGGATCTGGAGATGGAAGCGCTGACCTTTAAACCGGAAGAGTGGGGCATGAAGCGCGGCACCGACAACGAGGACTTCATGTTCCTCAACCTCGGTCCGAACCACCCATCGGCGCATGGTGCGTTCCGCATTATTCTGCAGCTGGACGGCGAAGAGATCGTCGACTGCGTACCGGATATCGGTTATCACCACCGCGGCGCCGAGAAGATGGGCGAGCGCCAGTCCTGGCACAGCTACATCCCGTATACCGACCGTATTGAATACCTCGGCGGCTGCGTCAACGAGATGCCGTACGTGCTGGCAGTGGAAAAACTGGCCGGGATCACCGTACCGGATCGCGTGAACGTGATCCGCGTGATGCTCTCCGAACTGTTCCGCATCAACAGCCACCTGCTGTATATCTCGACCTTTATTCAGGACGTCGGCGCGATGACGCCGGTCTTCTTCGCCTTTACCGATCGGCAGAAAATCTACGATCTGGTGGAAGCGATCACCGGTTTCCGTATGCACCCGGCGTGGTTCCGCATCGGCGGCGTCGCGCACGATCTGCCGCGCGGCTGGGATCGCCTGCTGCGTGAGTTCCTCGAGTGGATGCCGAAGCGTCTGGACTCCTATGAAAAAGCCGCCCTGCGCAACACCATTCTGAAAGGACGTTCCGTCGGCGTGGCCGCCTACACCGCGAAAGAAGCGCTGGAGTGGGGCACCACCGGCGCAGGCCTGCGCGCCACCGGTATCGGCTTCGACGTGCGTAAATGGCGTCCTTACTCTGGCTATGAAAACTTCGACTTTGAAGTCCCGACCGGCGGTGGCGTTTCTGACTGCTACACCCGCGTGATGCTGAAAGTCGAAGAGCTGCGCCAGAGCCTGCGCATTCTTCAGCAGTGCCTCGATAACATGCCGGAAGGCCCGTTCAAAGCGGATCATCCGCTGACTACGCCGCCGCCGAAAGAGCGCACGCTACAGCATATCGAAACCCTGATCACCCACTTCCTGCAGGTATCGTGGGGCCCGGTGATGCCGGCCAACGAATCCTTCCAGATGATTGAGGCGACCAAAGGGATTAACAGTTACTACCTGACCAGCGACGGCAGCACCATGAGCTACCGTACCCGCGTCCGTACGCCGAGCTTTGCGCACCTGCAGCAGATCCCGTCGGCAATCCGCGGCAGCCTGGTATCCGACCTGATCGTGTATCTGGGTAGTATCGATTTTGTTATGTCAGACGTGGACCGCTAATTATGCACGAGAATCAACAACCACAAACCGAGGCTTTTGAGCTGAGTGCGGCAGAGCGTGAGGCTATTGAGCACGAGAAGCACCACTACGAAGACCCGCGTGCGGCGTCCATCGAAGCGCTGAAAATCGTTCAGAAACAGCGTGGCTGGGTGCCGGATGGCGCGATCTATGCGATCGCCGATGTGCTGGGGATCCCGGCGAGCGATGTCGAAGGCGTGGCAACATTTTACAGCCAGATTTTCCGTCAGCCGGTTGGCCGTCACGTGATCCGCTACTGCGACAGCGTGGTGTGCCACATCACCGGTTATCAGGGTATTCAGGCTGCGATTGAGAAGAAGCTGAATATCAAGCCAGGGCAGACCACCTTTGACGGCCGCTTCACGCTGCTGCCGACCTGCTGCCTGGGCAACTGCGACAAGGGACCGACCATGATGATTGATGAGGACACTCACAGTCATCTGACGCCGGAGGCAATTCCTGACCTGCTGGAGCAGTACAAATGAAAACCGTAATTCGTACTGCGGAAACGCATCCGCTCACTTGGCGCCTGCGCGACGACAAGCAGCCGGTATGGCTGGACGAGTATCGCAGCAAAAATGGCTATGAAGGGGCGCGTAAAGCCCTGACCGGTATGGCCCCGGATGAGATTGTCACGGCGGTCAAAGACGCTGGCCTGAAAGGGCGCGGCGGCGCGGGCTTCTCCACCGGTCTGAAGTGGAGCCTGATGCCGAAAGACGAATCCATGAACATCCGTTACCTGCTGTGTAACGCCGATGAGATGGAGCCGGGCACCTATAAAGACCGTCTGCTGATGGAGCAGCTGCCGCACCTGCTGGTAGAAGGCATGCTGATCTCCGCGTTTGCGCTGAAAGCGTACCGCGGCTACATCTTCCTGCGCGGGGAATATATTGAAGCGGCCCAGCATCTGCGTCGCGCGATTGCCGAAGCCACCGAAGCGGGTCTGTTGGGGAAAAACATCCTCGGCACCGGGTTTGACTTCGAACTGTTTGTTCACACCGGGGCAGGGCGCTATATCTGCGGCGAAGAGACGGCGCTGATCAACTCCCTGGAAGGCCGCCGCGCCAACCCGCGTTCCAAGCCGCCGTTCCCGGCGAGCTCCGGCGTATGGGGCAAGCCGACCTGCGTCAACAACGTGGAAACCCTGTGCAACGTGCCGGCGATCCTCGCCAACGGCGTCGAGTGGTACCAGAACATTTCCACCAGCAAAGATGCGGGCACCAAACTGATGGGCTTTTCCGGCCGGGTGAAGAATCCGGGCGTCTGGGAGCTGCCGTTCGGCACCACTGCCCGTGAGATCCTCGAAGATTACGCTGGCGGCATGCGCGATGGCCTGAAGTTTAAAGCCTGGCAACCGGGCGGGGCAGGAACCGACTTCCTCACCGAAGCGCATCTTGATCTGCCGATGGAATTCGAAAGCATTGGGAAAGCGGGCAGCCGTCTGGGTACCTCGCTGGCGATGGCCGTTGACCACGAGATCAACATGGTCTCGCTGGTGCGCAACCTTGAAGAGTTCTTTGCCCGCGAGTCCTGCGGCTGGTGTACGCCGTGCCGTGATGGTCTGCCGTGGAGCGTGAAGATCCTGCGCGCCCTGGAGCGCGGCGAAGGCCAGCCTGGCGATATCGAAACGCTTGAGCAACTGTGTCGATTCCTGGGCCCTGGTAAAACCTTCTGCGCACACGCGCCGGGTGCGGTCGAGCCGCTACAGAGCGCGATTAAATATTTCCGCGAAGAATTCGAGGCTGGCATTAAGCAGCAGTTCAGCAATACCCATGCAATCAACGGGATTCAGCCGAACCTGCTTAAGACGCGCTGGTAATCAAAGGTTTTTTATTTTTGGAAGCACGCAAATGGCTACGATTCATGTAGACGGCAAAGAATACGAGGTCAACGGGGCGGACAACCTGCTAGAGGCTTGTCTCTCTCTCGGTCTTGATATTCCCTACTTTTGCTGGCACCCGGCGCTAGGGAGCGTCGGTGCTTGCCGCCAGTGTGCGGTGAAGCAATATCAGAACGCGGAAGACACGCGTGGTCGCCTGGTAATGTCCTGTATGACTCCGGCATCCGACGGCACCTTTATTTCTATCGACGACAGCGAAGCGAAGCAGTTCCGTGAAAGCGTAGTGGAGTGGTTGATGACTAACCACCCGCACGATTGCCCGGTCTGCGAAGAGGGTGGCAACTGCCACCTGCAGGATATGACGGTGATGACCGGCCATAGCTTCCGCCGCTATCGTTTCACCAAGCGTACCCACCGCAATCAGGATCTGGGGCCGTTTATTTCGCACGAAATGAACCGCTGCATCGCCTGCTACCGCTGTGTGCGCTACTACAAAGATTATGCCGACGGCACCGATCTGGGCGTCTATGGCGCCCACGACAACGTCTACTTCGGCCGCCCGGAAGATGGCACGCTGGAAAGCGAGTTCTCCGGCAACCTGGTGGAAGTCTGCCCGACCGGCGTCTTCACCGACAAAACGCACTCCGAGCGCTATAACCGTAAATGGGACATGCAGTTTGCGCCGAGCATCTGCCAGCAGTGTTCCATCGGCTGCAACATCAGCCCGGGCGAACGCTATGGCGAGCTGCGTCGTATCGAAAACCGCTATAACGGGACCGTTAACCGCTACTTCCTCTGCGACCGCGGTCGTTTCGGTTATGGCTATGTCAACCTGAAAGACCGTCCGCGTCAGCCGGTGCAGCGCCGCGGCGACGATCTGATCACCCTTAACGCCGAGCAGGCGATGCAGGGCGCGGCAGATATTCTGCGCCAGTCGAAGAAAGTGATCGGTATCGGCTCACCGCGCGCCAGCATCGAAAGCAACTTCGCGCTGCGCGAGCTGGTGGGCGCCGACAACTTCTATACCGGCATCGCTAAGGGTGAACAAGCGCGCCTGCAGATGATGCTGAAAGTGCTGCGCGAGGGTGGGATCCACACCCCAAGCCTGCGCGATATCGAATCCTACGATGCGGTGCTGGTGCTGGGCGAAGACATTACCCAGACCGGCGCGCGCGTTGCCCTGGCGGTACGTCAGGCAGTGAAAGGGAAAGCACGCGAAATGGCGGCAGCGCAGAAAGTGGCCGACTGGCAGATTGCGGCGATCCTCAACATCGGCCAGCGCGCCAAGCACCCGCTATTCGTCACCAACATCGATGACACCCGCCTCGATGACATCGCGGCGTGGACCTACCGCGCGCCGGTAGAAGATCAGGCGCGTCTGGGCTTCGCCATCGCCCATGCGCTGGACGACAGCGCACCGGCGGTTGATGGCCTGAGCCAGGACCTGCAGGGTAAAGTCGATGTCATCGTTCAGGCGCTGGCCGGGGCGAAAAAACCGCTGATTATCTCCGGAACCAACGCCGGCAGCATGGAGATCATCCAGGCCGCCGCTAACGTCGCAAAAGCTCTGAAAGGCCGCGGCGCCGACGTCGGGGTGACCATGGTCGCCCGGGCGGTTAACAGCGTCGGTCTGGGTATGATCGGCGGCGGCTCGCTTGAAGAGGCGCTGGACCAACTGGAAAGCGGCGCCGCAGACGCGGTTATCGTGCTGGAAAACGATCTGCATCGTCATGCTTCCGCCGCGCGCGTTGACGCTGCGCTGGCGAAAGCCCCGCTGGTGATGGTGGTTGACCATCAGCGCACCGCGATTATGGACAACGCGCACCTGGTGCTCTCCGCCGCAAGCTTTGCGGAAAGCGACGGGACCGTGGTGAACAACGAAGGTCGCGCCCAGCGTTTCTTCCAGGTTTACGATCCGGCTTACTACGACGCGAAAACCGTGATGCTGGAGAGCTGGCGCTGGCTGCATTCGCTGCACAGCACCGTTAACAACCGTCAGGTTGACTGGACGCAGCTGGACCACGTCATCGATGCCGCGATTGCCGCGCTGCCGCAGCTGGCGGGCATTAAAGATGCCGCGCCGGATGCGACCTTCCGTATTCGCGGGCAGAAGCTGGCGCGTGAACCACACCGCTACAGCGGCCGTACGGCGATGCGCGCCAACATCAGCGTGCATGAGCCGCGTCAGCCGCAGGATAAAGACACGATGTTCGCCTTCTCCATGGAAGGGAACAACCAGCCGTCCGCCCCGCGTTCGCAGATCCCGTTCGCCTGGGCGCCGGGCTGGAACTCCCCGCAGGCATGGAATAAGTTCCAGGATGAAGTGGGTGGGAAACTGCGCCACGGCGATCCGGGCGTCCGTCTGTTTGAAGCGTCCGCCAGCGGGCTGGAGTACTTCACCGCGGTGCCAGCCAGCTTCCAGGCCGAAGAAGGGAAATGGCGTATTGCGCCGTATTACCATCTGTTCGGCAGCGATGAGCTGTCTCAGCGCGCGCCGGTGTTCCAGAGCCGGATGCCTGAGCCGTACATTAAGCTGAACCCGGCGGATGCCGCTAAGCTTGGCGTCAACGCGGGGGCGATGCTCTCCTTTAGCGTGGAAGGCCAGACCCTGCGTCTGCCGCTGGTTATCTCTGAAGGCCTGACCGCAGGACAGGTTGGCTTACCGATGGGCATGCCTGGCATTGCGCCGGTACTGACCGGATCGCGTATTGATTCACTGCAGGAGGCGCAAGCATGAGCTGGTTAACGCCGGATCTTATCGACATTCTGTTAAGCATCCTGAAGGCCGTGGTCATTCTGCTGGTGGTCGTCACCTGCGGCGCGTTCATGAGCTTCGGCGAGCGTCGTCTGCTCGGCCTGTTCCAGAACCGCTACGGACCTAACCGCGTGGGCTGGGGCGGTTCGCTGCAGCTGGTCGCCGACATGATCAAAATGTTCTTTAAAGAGGACTGGATCCCACGCTTCTCCGATCGCGTGATCTTTACTCTGGCGCCGGTTATCGCCTTTACCTCGCTGCTGCTGGCCTTCGCTATCGTGCCGGTCAGCCCGACGTGGGTGGTCGCTGACCTGAACATCGGCATCCTGTTCTTCCTGATGATGGCAGGCCTGGCGGTCTACGCGGTGCTGTTCGCTGGCTGGTCGAGCAACAACAAATACTCGCTGCTGGGGGCGATGCGTGCTTCTGCGCAGACTCTGAGCTACGAAGTGTTTCTCGGTCTCTCCCTGATGGGCGTGGTGGCGCAGGCGGGGTCATTCAATATGACCGATATCGTCAATAACCAGGCGCATCTGTGGAACGTTATCCCGCAGTTCTTCGGCTTCGTCACTTTCGCCATCGCCGGCGTGGCGGTGTGTCACCGTCATCCGTTCGACCAGCCGGAGGCGGAGCAGGAACTGGCCGATGGTTACCACATTGAATATTCCGGCATGAAATTCGGTCTGTTCTTCGTCGGTGAATACATCGGTATCGTCACCGTTTCAGCGCTGATCGTCACGCTGTTCTTCGGCGGCTGGAATGGCCCGTGGTTACCGCCTTTCATCTGGTTCGCGCTGAAAACCGCGTTCTTCATGATGATGTTCATTTTGATCCGCGCATCATTACCGCGTCCGCGCTATGACCAGGTAATGTCCTTTGGCTGGAAGGTATGCCTGCCGTTAACGCTGGTCAACTTGTTGGTAACGGCGGCTGTCATTCTCTGGCAGGCGCAATAAGGGGTGAATTGAACATGACCTTAAAAGAATTATTGGTGGGGTTCGGCACCCAGGTCCGTAGTATCTGGATGATTGGCCTGCATGCCTTCGCCAAACGTGAAACCCGGATGTATCCGGAAGAGCCGGTCTATCTGCCGCCGCGCTATCGCGGCCGCATCGTGCTGACCCGCGATCCGGACGGTGCAGAGCGCTGCGTCGCCTGTAACCTGTGTGCGGTAGCCTGCCCGGTGGGCTGTATCTCGCTGCAGAAAGCAGAGACGGTAGACGGCCGCTGGTATCCGGAGTTCTTCCGCATCAACTTCTCACGCTGCATCTTCTGCGGTTTGTGTGAAGAAGCGTGCCCGACCACGGCGATCCAGTTGACCCCGGACTTCGAGCTGGGTGAATACAAGCGTCAGGATCTGGTGTACGAAAAAGAGGATCTGCTGATTTCCGGTCCGGGCAAATACCCGGAATATAACTTCTACCGGATGGCGGGTATGGCAATCGACGGCAAAGATAAGGGCGAAGCGGAAAACGAAGCTAAGCCGATCGACGTCAAGAGCCTGTTACCGTAAGGAGAGGGGCAATGGAATTCGCTTTTTATATCTGTGGCCTGATCGCCATCCTCGCAACCTTGCGGGTCGTCACCCACACCAATCCGGTGCATGCGCTGCTGTACCTGATTATTTCGCTGCTGGCGATTGCCGGGGTGTTCTTCTCGCTGGGCGCGTACTTTGCCGGGGCGCTGGAAATTATCGTCTACGCCGGGGCCATTATGGTGCTGTTCGTCTTCGTGGTGATGATGCTCAACCTGGGCGGGACCGAGATCGAACAGGAACGCAAATGGCTGCAACCGGGGATCTGGATTGGCCCGGCCATCCTTTCGGCGGTGCTGCTGGTGGTTATCGTTTACGCCATCCTGGGCATTAACGACCAGGGGATCGACGGTGCGGCGATCAACGCCAAAGAAGTGGGTATTGCGCTGTTTGGGCCTTACGTCCTGGCGGTGGAACTGGCCTCCATGCTGCTGCTGGCGGGCCTGGTGGTTGCCTTCCACATCGGTCGCGAAGAGCGCGCCGGCGAGGTGCTGAGCAACCGTCTGAACGACAGCGACAAACGAAAAACGGAGGAACACGCATGATCCCCTTAACACATGGACTGATCCTCGCCGCCATTCTATTTGTGCTTGGTCTGACGGGGCTGGTGATCCGCCGCAATCTGCTGTTTATGTTGATTAGCCTGGAAATCATGATTAACGCCGCCGCGCTGGCCTTTGTGGTGGCGGGTAGCTACTGGGGCCAGGCAGATGGTCAGATAATGTATATCCTCGCCATCAGCCTCGCGGCTGCGGAAGCGAGTATCGGCCTGGCGCTGCTGCTGCAGCTCCATCGTCGCCGCCAGAACCTGAACATCGATTCAGTAAGTGAGTTGCGTGGATGAACATGCTTGCCTTAACCATTCTTTTGCCATTGATTGGCTTTGTGCTGCTGGCCTTCTCCCGTGGACGCTGGTCGGAAAACCTTTCCGCCACTGTTGGCATGGGGTCGGTAGGCCTGGCAGCGCTGGTCACCGCCTATGTTGGCGTCGACTTTTTCGCTAACGGCAAACAGGCGGTCAGCGTGCCGCTGTGGACCTGGATGTCGGTCGGTGATTTCAACATCGGCTTCAACCTGGTGCTGGACGGCCTGTCGCTGACCATGCTCTCCGTGGTGACCGGCGTCGGCTTCCTGATCCACATGTTCGCTTCCTGGTACATGCGCGGTGAAGAGGGATATTCTCGCTTCTTCGCCTATACCAACCTGTTTATCGCCAGCATGGTGGTTCTGGTGCTGGCCGATAACCTGCTGTTGATGTACCTGGGTTGGGAAGGCGTGGGCCTCTGTTCTTACCTGCTGATCGGTTTCTACTACACCGATCCGAAGAACGGCGCCGCAGCGATGAAAGCGTTTGTGGTGACCCGCGTCGGCGACGTGTTCCTCGCCTTCGCGCTGTTCATTCTTTATAACGAACTGGGTACTCTCAACTTCCGCGAAATGGTGGAGCTGGCACCGCAGCACTTTGCTAACGGCAGCACCACGCTGCAGTGGGCGACGCTGATGCTGCTTGGCGGCGCGGTCGGTAAATCTGCTCAGCTGCCGCTGCAAACGTGGCTTGCCGATGCAATGGCGGGTCCGACGCCGGTCTCTGCACTGATCCACGCCGCGACCATGGTCACCGCGGGCGTCTACCTGATCGCCCGTACCCACGGCCTGTTCCTGATGACGCCGGAAGTGCTGCATCTGGTCGGTATCGTCGGGGCGGTCACCCTGGTGTTGGCGGGCTTCGCCGCGCTGGTGCAGACCGATATCAAACGCGTTCTCGCCTACTCTACCATGAGCCAGATTGGCTACATGTTCCTCGCGCTGGGCGTGCAGGCATGGGACGCGGCGATTTTCCATCTGATGACGCACGCGTTCTTTAAAGCGCTGCTGTTCCTGTCGTCTGGTTCGGTCATTCTGGCCTGCCATCACGAACAGAACATCTTCAAGATGGGCGGCCTGCGCAAATCCATTCCGCTGGTATACGTCTGCTTCCTGGTGGGGGGCGCGGCGCTGTCCGCACTGCCGCTTATCACCGCAGGCTTCTTCAGTAAGGATGAGATTCTGGCAGGCGCGATGGCCAACGGCCATATCAATCTGATGGTGGCAGGCCTGGTCGGCGCCTTTATGACCTCGCTGTACACCTTCCGGATGATTTTCATCGTATTCCACGGTAAAGAGCAAATTCACGCGCACGCAGGGAAGGGGATTACCCATCATCTGCCGCTGATTGTGCTGCTGGTGCTGTCTACCTTCGTTGGCGCGCTGATTGTGCCGCCGCTGGAAGGCGTACTGCCGCAGACCACTGAGCTCGCCCATGGCAGCGTGATGACGCTGGAGATTGCCTCCGGGATCATCGCCATTGCCGGGATTCTGGTCGCCGCATGGCTGTGGCTGGGCAAACGCACGCTGGTGACCTCCATCGCCAACAGCGCGCCTGGCCGCTTCTTCGGTACCTGGTGGTTCCATGCCTGGGGCTTCGACTGGCTATACGACAAAGTATTCGTGAAACCATTCCTCGGTATTGCCTGGCTGCTGAAGAGCGATCCGCTGAACGCGTTGATGAATATTCCGGCGATCCTTTCCCGCTTCGCAGGCAAAGGCCTGCTGGTGAGCGAGAACGGTTATCTGCGCTGGTATGTGGCTTCTATGAGCATCGGCGCGGTGGTGGTGCTGGCACTGCTGATGGTATTGCGTTGATTTGATTGCGCGGTTTTGCCCGGTGGCGCTTCGCTTACCGGGCCTACGAGACCGTAGGTCGGGTAAGCGAAGCGCCACCCGACACAACCAACCGCACTCAAACGTGAATGTAGTCGAATTCGTTGAAAATCGGTCCTGAACGGGACTTTAACAAGGAATAAAAATCGCCATGTTATTACCCTGGCTAATATTAATTCCCTTTATCGGCGGCTTCCTGTGCTGGCAGACCGAACGCTTTGGCGTGAAAGTGCCGCGCTGGATCGCGCTGATTACCATGGGACTGACGTTGGTGCTTGGCCTGCAGCTGTGGATGCAGGGCGGCTATTCTCTGACGCAATCCGCGGGTATTCCGCAATGGCAGTCGGAATTCGTGCTGCCGTGGATCCCACGCTTTGGCATTAGCATCCATCTGGCGATCGACGGTTTGTCGCTGCTGATGGTGGTGCTGACCGGCCTGCTTGGCGTGCTGGCGGTGCTCTGTTCGTGGCGTGAAATCGAAAAATACCAGGGCTTCTTCCATCTAAACCTGATGTGGATCCTGGGCGGCGTCATCGGCGTGTTCCTCGCCATCGACATGTTCCTGTTCTTCTTCTTCTGGGAAATGATGTTGGTGCCGATGTACTTCCTGATCGCGCTGTGGGGCCATAAAGCTTCTGACGGTAAAACGCGTATCACGGCGGCCACCAAGTTCTTCATCTATACCCAGGCGAGCGGCCTGGTGATGCTGATCGCCATTCTGGCGCTGGCCTTCGTTCACTTCAACGCCACCGGTGTGTGGACCTTCAACTATGAAGAGCTGCTGAAAACTCCGATGTCTCACGGCGTGGAATACCTGCTGATGCTCGGATTCTTCATCGCCTTCGCGGTGAAAATGCCGGTGGTACCGCTGCACGGCTGGCTGCCTGACGCCCACTCCCAGGCGCCGACTGCCGGTTCCGTCGACCTCGCGGGTATTTTGCTGAAAACCGCGGCCTACGGTCTGCTGCGCTTTGCGCTGCCGCTGTTCCCGAACGCCTCCGCCGAGTTTGCACCTATTGCCATGTGGCTAGGCGTGATCGGTATCTTCTACGGCGCGTGGATGGCCTTCGCCCAGACCGATATCAAACGCTTGATCGCTTACACCTCTGTGTCCCACATGGGCTTCGTGCTAATTGCTATCTACACCGGCAGCCAGCTGGCCTATCAGGGAGCGGTGATCCAGATGATTGCCCACGGTCTGTCCGCGGCGGGTCTGTTTATTCTCTGCGGCCAGCTGTACGAACGTCTGCACACCCGCGATATGCGCCAGATGGGCGGTTTGTGGAGCAAAATTAAATGGCTGCCGGCGATGTCGATGTTCTTCGCTGTCGCCACCCTGGGGATGCCGGGTACCGGTAACTTTGTCGGCGAATTTATGATCCTGTTCGGCAGCTATAAAGTGGTGCCGGTGATCACCGTTATCTCGACCTTTGGTCTGGTTTTCGCTTCCGTTTACTCGCTGTCGATGCTGCATCGCGCCTACTTCGGTAAAGCGAAAAGCGAAGTGGCGGCGAAAGAGTTGCCGGGGATGTCCCTGCGTGAACTGTCTATCATCCTGCTGCTGGTGGTGCTGCTGGTGCTGTTGGGCTTCTTCCCGCAGCCGATCCTCGACACCTCGCATGCTGCGATGAGCAACATTCAGCAGTGGTTTGTTAATTCTGTTTCTACTACAAGGCCGTAATTCGCCATGACAATAACTCCACAACAACTGATCGCACTGCTACCGCTGCTGATCGTCGGCTTGACGGTGGTGGTTGTGATGCTCTCCATTGCGTGGCGACGCAATCATTTTCTCAATGCCACGCTGTCGGTCATCGGACTTAACGCCGCGCTGGTCTCGCTCTGGTTTGTCGGCCAGAACGGGGCCATGGACGTCACCCCGCTGATCCGCGTTGACGGCTACGCTATGCTCTATACCGGGCTGGTGCTGCTGGCGAGCCTTGCGACCTGTACTTTCGCCTACCCATGGCTTGAGGGTTACAAGGACAACAAAGAAGAGTTCTACCTGCTGGTGCTGATCGCCGCCCTGGGCGGCATCCTGCTGGCCGGTGCGAATCATCTGGCGGCGCTGTTCCTCGGTATTGAGCTGATTTCGCTGCCGCTGTTCGGCCTGGTCGGCTACGCCTTCCGTCAGAAGCGTTCGCTGGAAGCGAGCATCAAATACACTATCCTCTCCGCGGCAGCTTCGTCTTTCCTGCTGTTCGGTATGGCGCTGGTGTATGCGAACTCCGGCAACCTGTCCTTCCTCGCGCTGGGCAAGAGCCTGGCGGACAACGCGCTGCACGAGCCGCTGCTGCTGGCGGGCCTCGGTCTGATGATCGTCGGTCTTGGCTTTAAACTGTCGCTGGTGCCGTTCCACCTGTGGACGCCGGATGTATACCAGGGCGCGCCTGCGCCAGTCTCTACCTTTCTGGCGACCGCCAGCAAGATCGCCATCTTCGGGGTGGTGATGCGTTTGTTCCTGTACATGCCGGTGGGCAACAGCGAAGCGGTACGCGTGGTGCTGGGCCTGATCGCCTTCGCCTCTATCATCTTCGGTAACCTGATGGCGCTGAGCCAGACCAACATCAAGCGTCTGCTCGGTTACTCTTCCATCTCCCATCTCGGCTATCTGCTGGTGGCGCTGATCGCCTTGCAAAGTGGCGAAATGTCGATGGAAGCTGTGGGCGTTTACCTGGCCGGTTACTTGTTCAGCAGCCTCGGTGCGTTCGGCGTGGTCAGCCTGATGTCCAGTCCGTACCGCGGTCCGGATGCGGACTCGCTGTTCTCCTACCGCGGCCTGTTCTGGCACCGTCCGATCCTGTCGGCGGTCATGACGGTGATGATGCTGTCGCTGGCCGGTATTCCGATGACCCTCGGCTTTATCGGTAAGTTCTACGTGCTGGCCGTCGGTGTGCATGCGCACCTGTGGTGGCTGGTTGCCGCAGTGGTTGTCGGTTCGGCGATTGGTCTCTACTACTATCTGCGCGTGGCCGTCAGCCTGTATCTGAGTGCCCCGGAGCAGTTGAACCGTGATGCGCCATCGAACTGGCAGTACAGCGCCGGCGGTATCGTGGTGCTGATCTCCGCGCTGCTGGTGCTGGTGCTCGGCGTCTGGCCGCAGCCGCTGATTAGCATTGTGCAGCTGGCGACGCCGCTGATGTAATCACATTGCTGGTGAACTGAATTAACCGCCGACTTGTCGGCGGTTTTTTTATGCCTGCGGTTTACGCCAGCCGATAGACCATAAAATCCTCCGCCAGTAGCGTATTGGCGAAAACTTCCCGGCATTCCGCCAGCATACGCAGGCAGCCTTCGGCGTCGTAGCGTGAGCTAAAGTGGGTGGCGATTAGCGTGCCGACGCCCGCCTCTTTGGCAAGCGTCGCGGTCTGCTGGCTGGAGGAGTGGCCACGGCTATTGGCTTTTCCAGCCATCGCCTGCTCAAGCGTGGTTTCATGGACCATCACATCCGCCCCACGGGCCATTTCTAACGCTTCAGGGCAAGGAGCGGTATCGCCGAAGATGGCCAGCGTTTTACCCGGGGTCGCAGGCCCCAGATAATGACTGCCGTCGATCACCCGGCCATCCGCCAGGGTCACGCGCTCACCGCGCTTCAGCGGGTGAAACAGCGGCCCGGGAGGCACGCCGTCGGCAATCAGCCGGGCGGCGTCCAGCGTGCCCGGCTTATCGTGTTGCTCAATGCGATACCCGTAGCACTCCACTGGATGGCTGAGCGGGTACGCAGTGACCCGATAGCCCTCTTCGTTGAACACCAGACCGGGGCCGACTTCGATGATGGTGAGGGGGTAGTCGGTCCACGAGCCGCTCAGGCGCAGCGCGGTCTCAACAAACTCTTTGAGCCCTTTTGGCCCGTAAAGGGTGAGGGGCAGAGAGTTCCCCTGCATGGAACGGCTGCACAGCAGGCCGGGCAGGCCGAACAGGTGGTCACCGTGCAGATGGGTAATAAAAATTTTATTGAGTTTGCCGGGATGATAGGGCGTGTGCAGAAACTGATGCTGGGTCCCTTCGCCGCAGTCAAACAACCACATTTCGGCGCGGGTCGGCTGTTGCAAATTGAGTATTATCGACGTCATATTACGCGTGCGGGTCGGCACCCCGGCGGATGTCCCCAAAAAAGTTAATTCCATCGTCCAGTGTCCTCAGGGCGAGTCGCAAAGTATCAGTATATCAATAAGGAGCAGCAGATGATGACCTGGCAGGATCTCCACCATAGTGAACTCACCGTTCCCCAGCTGTATGCGCTGTTGAAATTGCGCAGCGAAGTCTTTGTCGTGGAGCAGCAGTGCGCCTATCAGGATGTCGACGGCGATGATTTGGTCGGCGAAAATCGCCATCTGCTCGGCTGGCGCGATGGCGAACTGCTGGCCTACGCGCGGATCCTCAAAAGTGAAGAAGAGTTTGCGCCGGTGGTGATTGGCCGGGTCATCGTCAGCCCCGCCGCGCGCGGTGAGAAGCTCGGCTATCAGCTGATGGAGCAGGCGCTGGCCAGCTGTCAACAACACTGGCCACAAAAGGCGCTTTACCTCGGCGCCCAGGCGCATCTGCAGAAATTTTATGCCAGCTTCGGTTTTACGCCGGTGACCGAGGTCTATGATGAGGATGGCATCCCCCACATCGGAATGGCGCGGGAAAGTCGCCCGGTCTAATTTTTCAGCACGCTCGTCAGGGCGCTGGCCTGGCGAGCGGGGAAGATAAACCCGCTCCCTCGTCATGGGTACTGCTATTCCGCCGTCGAACCCCTTATAATGTGGGGTTTTACTACCGTGGAGGTTTGCGTGCTGTCTGTTTCCACCGCGCTGGCCCGTTTATCTGACGGCCTGGGTGAGTCTTTTCCTGACTCGCCCGGCACGCGAATTATCGATATTGCCTTTCCGCTGAATGATGCCTTCGATCCGCTGCTGTGGTGCGGCCAGCAGGCGCAATGGCCGCAGTTTTACTGGCAGCAGCGTAATGGCGATGAGGAACTGGCGACGCTGGGGGCGGTAAAAACCTTTTCCTCGCTCGACGCGGCCAACCGCTTTTTACGCCAGGCCGGGCAGCAGGATCTGCGTATCTGCGGCCTGAATGCGTTCGAACCGCAGCAGGGTTGCCTGGTGCTGCCCCGACTGGAGTGGCGTCGGTGCGGCGGCAGGGCCGTGCTGCGGCTGGTGCTGCATAGTGATATCTCCCTGCGCGACGATGCGGCGATGGCCCGCGTGTTTCTCGCCAGCCTGACAACCACTCAGGCGACTCCCGGCGCCATACCGCCGCTGCTGAGCGAGCGCCACTCATCCAACTATCTTCAGTGGCAGGCAATGATTGCGCGGGCGACGCAGGCGATTAGCGCCGGTGAAATGGATAAAGTGGTGCTGGCGCGGGCAACCGACCTGCAGTTTGCCGCGCCGCTGGACGCCGTGAGCATCATGACGGCCAGCCGCCGCAGCAATCTCAACTGTTTTCATTTCCTGATGGCGTTTAATGCCCGGCAGGCATTTTTCGGTTCCACGCCGGAACGGCTGTGGCGCCGGCGCGGCGCGCTGCTGCGCACCGAAGCGCTGGCGGGGACCGTCGCGAACCATCAGGACGACGCGAAGGCGCAGCAGCTGGCCGACTGGTTGATGAAAGACGACAAAAACCAGCGGGAAAACATGCTGGTGGTGGAGGATATCTGCCAGCGCCTGCAGAGTGAGGCCTCGACGCTGGACGTCCTGCCACCGCAGGTGGTGAGGCTGCGTAAGGTGCAGCATCTTCGACGTTGTATCTGGACCGAGCTGGCGGTGCCTGACGACAGCCGCTGTCTGCTGCAGCTGCAGCCCACCGCCGCGGTGGCCGGCCTGCCACGCCGGGCGGCGCTGGCGTTCATTCAGCGCCATGAACCGTTTTCCCGTGAATGGTATGCCGGTTCCGCCGGGTATCTGTCGCTGGCGCAAAGCGAGTTTTGCGTGGCGCTGCGTTCAGCGAAAGTTGAGAACGACATCCTGCGGCTGTATGCCGGGGCGGGGATCGTCAGCGGCTCTGATGCGCAGCAGGAGTGGCAGGAGATTGACAACAAAGCGGCCGGGCTGCGCTCGCTGCTTTGTCCATAAGCCGGGAATGACGATACATATCAAAACGACGTCACTTTGCCTTATCTATACTTAGCATCAATATTTGATAGCGGACAATTTCATGTCAGTAAGCGCATTTAACCGACGCTGGGCGGCGGTGATTCTGGAAGCTTTAACGCGCCATGGCGTGCAGCATATCTGCATCGCGCCGGGCTCGCGCTCGACACCCTTAACCCTGGCGGCGGCGGAAAACCGCGCCTTTATCCATCATACCCATTTCGACGAACGCGGCCTTGGCCACCTGGCGCTCGGTCTGGCGAAGGCCAGCCGACAGCCGGTGGCGGTGATTGTCACCTCCGGGACCGCCACGGCGAACCTCTATCCGGCGCTGATTGAGGCGGGCCTCACCGGCGAAAAGCTGATTCTGTTGACCGCTGACCGTCCGCCGGAGCTGATCGACTGCGGCGCGAACCAGGCGATCCGCCAGCCGGGGATGTTTGCCTCCCATCCTTCGCAGACGATTTCTCTGCCGCGTCCCTCGCAGGATATTCCTGCCCGCTGGCTGGTCTCAACCATCGACCAGGCGCTGGGGGCGCTGCACGCCGGCGGGGTGCATATCAACTGCCCGTTCGCCGAACCACTGTATGGCGACATGGATGAGACCGGTCTGGAGTGGCAACAGCAGCTCGGTAACTGGTGGCAGAGCGATAAACCCTGGTTGCGCCAGGCGCTGCAGCTAGAGAGTGAGAAACAGCGCGACTGGTTCTTCTGGCGGCAAAAACGCGGCGTCGTCGTGGCGGGCAGAATGAGCGCCGCGGAAGGGAAAAAGGTTGCTGAGTGGGCGCAGACCCTCGGCTGGCCGCTGATCGGTGATGTTCTGTCGCAGACCGGGCAGCCGCTGCCGTGCGCCGACCTGTGGTTGGGCAACGGCAAAGCGGTCAGCGAGCTGGCGCAGGCGCAGATCGTTGTGCAACTCGGCAGCAGCCTGACCGGCAAACGCGTGCTCCAGTGGCAGGCGACTTGCGAGCCGGATGAATACTGGCTGGTGGATAATCTGCCCGGTCGTCTCGATCCGGCGCAGCACCGCGGCCGCCGCCTGCTTGCCAGCGTTGAGCGCTGGCTTGAGCTGCACCCGGCCGAGAAACGGCAGCCGTGGGCGACGGCCATCCCTGAGCTCTCCCGCCAGGCATGGCAGGCAGCGGTCGCCAGCAACGAACCCTTTGGCGAAGCCCAGTTGGCGCAGCGTATTCGGCGCTATCTGCCGGAGCAGGGCCAATTGTTTGTCGGTAACAGTCTGGTAGTGCGCCTGATCGACGCCCTGGCGCAGTTGCCGGCGGGTTATCCGGTCTACAGTAACCGCGGCGCCAGCGGCATTGATGGCCTGATCGCCACTGCAGCTGGCGTACAGCGCGCCAGCGCCCGACCGACGCTGGCCATCGTTGGCGATCTCTCCGCGCTCTACGATCTTAACTCACTGGCCCTGCTGCGCCAGGCGTCAGCGCCGCTGGTGCTGATCGTGGTCAATAATAACGGCGGACAGATTTTCTCTATGCTGCCGACGCCCCAGGACGAGCGGCGCCAGTTCTACTTAATGCCGCAGGATGTTGATTTCAGCCACGCGGCGGCGATGTTCGATCTGGCCTATCATCGCCCTGATGACTGGCCGTCGCTGGAAGAGGCGCTGGCAGCCGCCTGGCGCAGGGCGGGGGCGACGGTGATTGAGCTGGCGGTCAACGAGACCGACGGCACACAGACCCTTCAGCAGTTGCTGGCGCAGGTAAGCCGCCTGTGATCCTCAGCGCTGCTGTCGAAAACGGTCAGTTGGGTTATCCCTGGCTGGTGTTTCTGCACGGTTTTTCCGGCGACCGCAACGAGTGGCGGGAAGTGGGCGACGCCTTTCCCGCCTGGCCGCGGCTGTATCTCGATCTGCCGGGCCACGGCGGCTCGGCGGATATCGCGGTGCAGGACTTTGCCGGGGTCAATGCTCTGCTGCAGGCTACGCTTGATAGTTACAACATACATAAGTATTGGCTGATCGGCTACTCGCTGGGCGGCCGAGTGGCGATGAACTTCGCCTGCCAGCCGCGCGCGGGCCTGCGCGGGCTGATCGTCGAGGGCGGACACCCGGGCCTGCAGGATGCAGAGTCACGGCAGGCGAGGCGTAGCACCGATAGCGCCTGGGCAGAACGTTTCCGCCATGAGCCGTTGGCGCAGGTCTTTGCCGACTGGTATCAGCAGCCGGTCTTCGCTTCACTAAACGCCGGGCAGCGCGTGGCGCTGGTCGCCTTACGCAGCCGCAATAACGGCGCGACGCTGGCGGCGATGCTGCAGGCGACCTCCCTTGCCCGGCAAGCCGATTTGCGCGCGTCTCTGCAGGCTCGCGATTTTCCTTTTCACTACCTGTGCGGGGAATGCGACACGAAGTTTCGCGCCATCGCGCAAGCGCTCGCCGCCGATACCCATATCATTCACCATGCCGGACACAACGCGCACCGGGATAACCCGGCGGCGGTGATTGCCTGTCTGGCGCAGATTCTGGCAAGTTAACTGAAGGACATTCTATGATCTCTCTTGATGAAGCAATGCTCTACGCCCCCGTTGAATGGCACGATTGCTCCGAAGGCTATACCGATATTCGCTATCACAAATCGGCCGACGGCATTGCCAAAATCACTATCAACCGCCCGCAGGTGCGCAACGCTTTCCGCCCGCTGACCGTCAAAGAGATGATTCAGGCGCTGGCGGATGCCCGCTATGACGACAATATCGGCGTCATCGTGCTGACCGGTGAAGGCGAGAAAGCCTTTTGCGCCGGCGGCGACCAAAAAGTCCGCGGCGACTACGGCGGCTATCAGGACGACTCCGGCGTTCATCATCTTAACGTGCTCGACTTCCAGCGCCAGATCCGCACCTGCCCGAAACCGGTGGTGGCGATGGTGGCCGGCTACTCTATCGGCGGCGGCCACGTACTGCACATGATGTGCGATCTGACCATCGCGGCGGACAATGCCATCTTCGGCCAGACCGGGCCTAAAGTCGGCTCCTTTGATGGCGGGTGGGGCGCTTCCTATATGGCGCGGATCGTCGGGCAGAAAAAAGCGCGCGAAATCTGGTTCCTGTGCCGGCAGTATGACGCGCAGCAGGCGCTGGACATGGGGCTGGTGAATACCGTGGTCCCGTTGGCGGAGCTGGAAAAAGAGACCGTGCGCTGGTGTCGTGAAATGCTGCAAAACAGCCCAATGGCGCTGCGCTGCCTGAAAGCGGCGCTGAACGCCGACTGCGATGGCCAGGCCGGGCTGCAGGAGCTGGCGGGTAATGCCACCATGCTGTTCTACATGACGGAAGAAGGGCAGGAAGGACGTAACGCCTTTAACCAGAAACGTCAGCCGGACTTCAGCAAATTTAAACGGAATCCATAATGCGCGTTTCGCAGGTTTACCGCTGGCAGATACCGATGGACGCGGGCGTGGTGCTGCGCGAGCGGCGGTTAAAAACCCGCGACGGGCTGTTCATCCGCCTGCAGGAGGGGGAGCGCGAAGGCTGGGGGGAAATTTCTCCCCTGCCGGGATTCAGTGACGAGACGCTGGAAGAGGCGCAAATGGCGCTGCTGGCGTGGGCGCTGGCCTGGCGCAACGGCGCGGAGCCGCCGCTTCCGATGCAGCCCTCCGTCGCGTTTGGTATCAGCTGCGCGCAGGCGGAGCTCAGCGGCGTGCTGCCGCTGGCCGCGGATTATCGCGCCGCGCCGCTCTGCTCCGGCGACCCGGATGAGCTATTCGCCAGACTGGCGGCGATGCCCGGCGAGAAGGTCGCTAAGGTGAAAGTGGGGCTGTGGGAGGCGGTCCGCGACGGCATGGTGGTTAATCTGCTGCTGGAGGCTATCCCCGACCTGCAGCTGCGGCTGGACGCCAACCGGGCGTGGACACCGCTTAAAGCGCAGCAGTTCGCCAAATACGTTAATCCGGCGTATCGCCAGCGCATTGCCTTTCTTGAAGAACCCTGCAAAACGCGAGAGGAATCGCGGGCCTTTAGCCGCGAGACAGGGATCGCTATCGCCTGGGATGAAAGCCTGCGCGAGGCGGATTTCCGCTTTGTCGCCGAGCCGGGCGTGCGCGCGGTGGTGATCAAGCCGACGCTGACCGGCAGTGTGCAAAAGGTTCAGCAACAGGTCGCCGCGGCGCATGCCCTGGGGCTGAGTGCGGTGATTAGCTCGTCGATCGAGTCCAGCCTCGGGTTAACCCAGCTGGCGCGGATTGCCGCCTGGCTGACGCCGCAGACCATCCCCGGACTCGACACGCTGGCGCTGATGGGCGCGCAACTGATACGGCCGTGGCCGGAAAGTACGCTACCGATGATTAACATTGATGCGCTGGAGCCGCTGCTGTGACCTTTAACGACTGGCCCTGGCGCCACTGGCGCCAGCGGCGCGGTGAAGCCCAGGCCTTACGTCTCAATAACCAGCCGCTGACCTGGCGTGAGCTATGCGCGCGGGTTGACGCGCTGGCGTCTGGTTTTGCCGCGCAGGGCGTAATGGAAGGTCAGGGCGTGGCGCTCCGGGCTTATAACCAGCCGGAAACGCTGCTGGCCTGGCTGGCGCTGCTACAGTGCGGGGCGCGGGTACTGCCGCTGAATCCGCAGCTGCCAGCGGTGTTGCTGCAAGAACTGTTGCCTGCGTTAACCATACAGCATCAACTGGTGCTTAACGGGGCTGCGCTGCCGGGGGATTTACCCGCGTTAACGCTGCAGGCGGCAGAAGGCGCCCATGCCCTTTGCTGGCATGGCGAACGGTTGGTCTCGATGACGTTAACCTCCGGCTCAACCGGTCTGCCGAAAGCGGCGGTACATAGTGCCAACGCTCATCTGGCCAGCGCGGCTGGCGTGCTGGCGCTGATGCCGTTTGCCGCGGAAGACGACTGGCTATTGTCGCTGCCGTTGTTCCATGTCTCCGGGCAGGGGATCATCTGGCGCTGGCTGCTGGCTGGCGCGCGGCTGACGGTGCGTGACAAACAACCGCTGGAGCAAGCGCTGCAGGGCTGTACCCACGCTTCACTGGTACCGACTCAGCTGTGGCGCCTGCTGAATGATGATGCTGCGCTTTCCCTCAAGGCGGTGCTGCTCGGCGGGGCGGCGATCCCGGTCGAGCTGACCGAAAGAGCGCGAGCGCAGGGGATACACACATTTTGCGGCTACGGCCTCACCGAGTTCGCTTCCACGGTCTGTGCCAAAGTGGCCGACGGCGCGGCGGATGTGGGCGAACCGCTGCCGGGGCGGGAGGTGAAAATTGTTGCCGGCGAGATCTGGCTGCGGGCGTCCAGTATGGCCGCAGGCTACTGGCGGGATGGTCAATTGTTGCCATTAACCAACGATGAAGGCTGGTTTGCGACGCGCGATCGCGGAGCATTACACAACGGTCGGCTGACGGTTGTTGGGCGACTGGATAATCTCTTTTTTAGCGGTGGGGAAGGTATTCAACCGGAAGAGGTCGAGCGTGTGATACTCGCATATCCGCAGGTACAACAGGTGTTTATTGTACCGCTGGATGATGTCGAATATGGTCAGCGCCCGGTCGCGGTGGTGGAATGCGATGACGGCTGCGAGATGAGCGCCCTGGCGGCATGGAGCGCTGAGCGGTTAGCGCGTTTCCAGCAGCCGGTGCGTTGGCTACGGCTGCCGGAAGCGTTAAAGAACGGCGGGATTAAGATTTCGCGCCGGGCGCTGTGCGAGTGGGTCAGGCAGCAGACGCATACAACGGTATCGTAACCCCCCACTTATCCGGCGGCAAACGCGGGGTGGGTTGAATGTCGCACTGTACCGGTATGTTGTGGACTTAAAGTAGTCCTTTCAGGCTGAGGGTAAGGCGGGTGGCGGCATTGAGATCGTAGTTTTTGAGATCTTCGGCTTTGACCCAGGCGTAATCGTCAAACTCCTCATTGATCGTCACGTCGCGATTGGCGCTGACGCAGTCGAAGATGAGATAGATCATGTAGATCGTTTCCTGATGCCCGTCGGGATAGGTTTTGACGCGGGTATCGTCGCGAAAGCACCATGGCGCGATATGGGTGAGAATAAGTTTTTCGCCGAGCTCTTCGCGAATTTCCCGCCGCAGCGCCTCTTCAATACGTTCCCCTGGCTCCACGCCGCCGCCGGATAAGGCCCATTGCCCGGGAAAAACGCCGCGGTCGGGTGCCATCTTACACAGCAGATAATGGCCTTCATTCTGAATAAGCGGGCAAACAATCGTCCTTTGGCGCATGGGTTTTCTCCTGCAGGGGGATGGGGCGGTATGCTGGTGAAATAGTTTGCGAGCCGCCTCGGTAAACTGCAAGAGAAATACCGTTCAGGTCTTGTTGAGTGCTACGTTAAGCGAAAATGATTGCATGGAGCACCGCCATGGAAAGGGCGACGAATTCCCCCCACGACGCTGTATTTAAACACCTATTGTCGCATCGGGCGACGGCCAGGGATTTTCTCGACATTCACCTCCCCGCACCGCTACGCGCGTTATGTAACCTGAACACGCTGCGGCTGGAATCCGGGAGCTTTATCGACGACGAACTGCGGGCGAGTCATTCCGATATCCTTTACTCGCTGCAAACGCAGGCGGGGGAGGGCTATATCTATCTGCTGATAGAGCACCAAAGCTCGGCGGATCGCCATATGGCATTTCGCCTGATGCGCTATGCGATAGCCGCGATGCAGCGTCATCTGGATAAAGGGCATACGCAGCTGCCGTTGGTTATCCCGCTGCTGTTTTATCATGGTCGCGTTTCTCCCTGGCCTTATCCCATGTGCTGGCTGGCAGGTTTTGCCGATCCGGACATCGCGCGGCGGATCTATGGTGAAGATTTTCCCTTAATTGATATCACTAGCACCCCGGACGATGAGATCATGCGCCACCGGCGCGTAGCGATGCTGGAGCTGCTGCAGAAGCATATTCGCCAGCGGGATTTGATGGACCTGCATGAGCAGCTGGTCAGGCTCCTGGCGCTGGGATACACTAGCCGCAGACAGCTTAAGACGCTGTTGCACTATTTATTACAGGCAGGAAACGCCGCCGATCCGGTTGCTTTTTTGCGCCATCTTGCGCAAAACGTTCCCCGGCGGCCGCATAAGGAGACGCTAATGAATATTGCCCAGTTTCTGGAACAACGCGGCCATCAGCAAGGATTAAAGCAAGGTCTTGAACAAGGTCTACAGCAAGGTATCGAGCAAGGTGAGCAGCAGACCGCGGAGCGTATCGCCCGGGCGATGCTCGCTAACGGGCTCGACCTGTCGCTGGTGGCGAAACTGACCGGCCTCGCCTCGGAGCGCCTGGCCCGGCTGCAGCATTAATCGTTCCCATTTTCACCCGCGCCGCACCGATCGTGCGGCGTTAGTTTTCTTTTTTGTCAATATATCAGTGTTAACCATATTAACAATGAATACGAATGGCACTAAATGGGCCGTTCGTGGTTCTGGCAACGCCCGATGCCGTAAAAATACGCAACTGGTTACACTCTTGTGAAAATTCATTTCTCCAGGTCATTGATTCCTGACGGGTGCGCAGTAGAATTTTCAGGTTTTTTCGGGACTTCTTTGATTTTAATTTTCTGGATAGAGTAAATAATGAAAAAAAGCATTTTTATGGCGCTGGCGGGCGTCATGCTGGTTTCTTCGGCGGCCCATGCGATCAGCGTTACCGGTGAAGCAGGCGAGCATTACACCAACCTTGGCGTCGGGTTCGGCACCGAGTCCACCGGCCTGGCCGTTTCTGGTAACTGGCTGCACAGCGATAACGACGGCGACGCAGCTGGTTTAGGCCTGGGACTCAATATTCCGCTGGGGCCGTTCCTCGCGACCGTGGGGGGGAAAGGTATTTACACCAACCCGAAACAGGGCGATGAAGGCTATGCGGCCGCGGTCGGCGGCGGCCTGCAGTGGAAAATCGGCGATAGCTTCCGTCTGTACGGCGATTACTACTACTCTCCGGATTCGCTCTCCAGCGGCATTGATAGCTATCAGGAAGCCAACGTTGGCGCCAGCTGGACCATTATGCGTCCGCTCAGCATCCAGGCCGGCTACCGTTACCTGAACCTGGCGGGCAAAGATGGCAACCGCGATAATACCATCGCCGACGGCCCATACATCGGCGCCAGCGCCAGCTTCTAATCTCTTCCGGCGCGGTATCTTCTTGCCGCGCCAGATTTTCCTCCTCGTCAGCATCCCGCTTTGCGTTATAGTATTTCTCACCTGGCAGGCAAGGAGTGAGCAATGTTGAATGTGGAAATGCTGTCCACTGGCGATGAAGTGTTGCATGGTCAAATCGTTGATACCAATGCGGCATGGCTGGCGGATTTCTTTTTTAATCAGGGTTTACCGTTAACGCGCCGCAATACCGTTGGCGACGATCTCGATGCGTTGGTGGCGATTCTGCGCGAACGCAGCGAACAGGCGGATGTGCTGATCGTCAACGGCGGCCTCGGTCCAACCAGCGACGACCTCAGCGCGCTGGCCGCCGCCACTGCGAAAGGCGAAGGGCTTATTTTGCACCCCGAGTGGCTGGAAACCATGACCCGCTTTTTTGCCGAGCGCGGCAGGCCAATGGCGGAAAGTAACCGTAAGCAGGCGGAAATCCCGGCCAGCGCCGAGATGATCAACAACCCGGTCGGCACGGCCTGTGGCTTTGCCATCCAGCTCAACCGCTGCCTGATGTTTTTCACCCCCGGGGTACCTTCTGAATTTAAGGTGATGGTGGAGCAGGAAATTTTACCGCGCCTGCGCCAGCGCTTTACGCTGCCGGACCCGCCGGTATGCCTGCGTTTGACCACCTTTGGCCGCTCGGAGAGCGAGCTGGCGCAAAGTCTTAATCCGCTGACGTTGCCCCCTGGCGTGGTGATGGGTTACCGTTCGTCGATGCCGATTATTGAACTCAAGCTAACCGGACCGGCCGACCAGCGCGACGCCATGCTGGCCCTGTGGCCGGAGGTGCGTAAGGTGGCTGGCGACAGCCTGATTTTCGAAGGCACTGAAGGGTTACCGGCGCAGATCGCCCGCTGTCTGCAGGAGCGGCAGCTGAGTCTGACGCTCAGCGAGCAGTTTACCGGCGGTTTGCTGGCACTCCAGCTGTCCCGCGCCGGTGCGCCGCTGCTGGCCAGCGAAGTCGTTCCGGCGCAGGAGGAGACGCTGGCGCAGGCGGCCCGCTGGGCCGCCGAGCGGCGCATAAACCATTTTGCCGGCCTGGCCCTGGCGGTGAGCGGCCAGGAAAACGATCACCTTAACGTGGCCCTGGCCACCCCGGACGGCACCTTCGCGCTGCGGGTGAAGTTTAGCGTCACCCGCCACAGCCTGGCGGTACGCCAGGAAGTCTGCGCCATGATGGCGTTAAACATGCTGCGTCGCTGGCTGAATGGTCAACCACTGGCCAGCGAACATGGCTGGATTAACGTGGTGGATTCCCTCTCGCTGTAAGTCATTCCCCCGGCGCACCGCATCCTCGGGGCGCCGGTTGTCCAACCTGTTGTACTCTCCTGAAAAAATTCTGTGCGTTAAGTCGCAATTTTCTGCTGCGAACGGTCCAGCATACGGGAAAGCGATTGCCCCGCGAGGTTGCTCACACTTTACCGCCCGGACAATCGCAACACTGATTCCAGTATTCAGGATTGGAGTCCAGTATGTTGGAATCAACGAAAGTCCCGGCGCTGACCCGCGCGATTGAGATCCTCAATTTAATTGGCCGCATCGGCCCCTGCAGCGCGGCGACGATAATAGCGGAGCTGGGGATCCCGAAAAGTACGGTGTATCTGCTGCTGGGCGAGCTAAAAAAGCAGCGCTTCATCAGCATGGATAATCAGGATAACTACTGCCTGTGGACCAAGCTGGTGGAGCTGGCCGGGCAGGCGCTGAGCAAAATGGACCTGCGCGAGCTGGCGCGGCCGCGCCTCACCCGGCTGATGGACGAGTGCGGCCTGCTTTGTCATCTGGGCATCATCGATCAGGGTAACGCCTACTACATTCTGAAAATTGAGTCTCCCGCCACCATCAGCGTGCGCTCACATGAGGGTAAGAGCCTGTCGCTTTACCGCTCCGGGATCGGCAAATGTTTGCTGGCCTGGCAGCCCGCCAGCGTTCAGGCGTCGATTATCGAAGACCTGCAGTGGGAGCGGGCCACGCCAACGACCATCACCGATGCTCAACAGCTGCGTGAGGAGCTGGGGCGGATCCGCGCCCGGGGCTGGAGCTTTGATAATGGCGAGGACTATCCGGATGTGCGCTGCGTGGCTGCCCCGGTATTTAACGCCAATAACGACCTGACCGCCGCCATCTCGGTGGTGGGTACCCGTCTGCAAATCAATGAAGACAATCGCGATTACCTGGCCGGTAAGGCGATTGCCTGCGCGAAAGATATTTCACGTCTGCTGGGGTGGAAAAGCCCCTTCGAACAACTCGCCTCATCATAAGGAGAACATCATGACCCTACCGAAAATTAAACACGTCCGCGCCTGGTTCATCGGCGGCGCCACAGCAGAGCAGGGCGCCGGCGGCGGCGATTACCACGATCAGGGGGCTAACCACTGGATTGACGATCATATCGCTACCCCGTTGAGCAAATATAAACAGTATGAGCAGTCCCGGCAGTCGTTTGGCATCAATGTGCTGGGGACGCTGATTGTGGAAGTGGAAGCCGACAACGGACAGACCGGCTTTGCGGTGTCGACGGCCGGGGAGATGGGCTGCTTTATCGTGGAAAAACATCTCAACCGCTTTATCGAAGGCAAATGCGTCAGCGATATCAAACTGATCCATGACCAGATGCTTAATGCCACCCTTTACTACGCGGGATCCGGCGGCCTGGTGATGAATACCATCTCCTGTGTCGACCTGGCGCTGTGGGACCTGTTCGGGAAAGTGGTTGGCCTGCCGGTCTACAAACTGCTGGGTGGGGCGGTACGCGACGAAATCCAGTTCTATGCCACCGGCGCGCGTCCGGACTTGGCGCAGGAGATGGGCTTTATCGGCGGCAAAATGCCCACTCACTGGGGGCCGCACGATGGCGACGCCGGGATCCGCAAAGACGTCGCCATGGTGGCGGACATGCGTGAAAAATGCGGTCCAGATTTTTGGTTGATGCTGGACTGCTGGATGAGCCAGGACGTCAATTATGCCACCAAACTTGCCCATGCCTGCGCCCCTTATAACCTCAAGTGGATCGAAGAGTGCCTGCCGCCGCAGCAGTATGAAGGCTATCGCGAGCTGAAGCGCCAGGCGCCGGCCGGGATGTTGGTGACCAGCGGCGAGCACCACGGCACGCTGCAGTCCTTCCGCACCCTGTCGGAAACCGGCATCGATATTATGCAGCCCGACGTCGGCTGGTGCGGCGGCTTAACCACCCTGGTGGAGATCGCGGCCATCGCCAAAGCGCGCGGGCAGCTGGTGGTGCCCCACGGCTCGTCGGTTTACTCACATCATGCGGTGATCACCTTTACCAACACGCCGTTCAGCGAGTTTCTGATGACCAGCCCGGACTGCGCCACGCTGCGTCCGCAGTTTGACCCGATCCTGCTCGGCGAGCCGGTGCCGGAGAGAGGGCGCATTCATAAATCGGTCCTGGATAAACCCGGCTTTGGCGTCGAGCTCAATCGCGACTGCAACCTGAAGCGTCCTTATCAACACTGATTGCGTCGGGCCGCCCGGCGGCCCGCGCCTGAGGATATTATGATGAGCAACACTCTGCTGGAGAGCGTGGTGAAGAAAAACCGCGCCCGCTTAATCCCCTTTATGCTGGCCCTGTATGTGCTGGCGTTTCTTGACCGCTCCAATATTGGTTTTGCCAAGGAGACGTACCAGCTCGATACCGGGCTCAGCAATGAAGCCTACGCGCTGGGGGCCGGTATTTTCTTTGTGGTCTATGCCTTCCTCGGGGTGCCGGCCAATCTGCTGATGCGCAAATTTGGCGCCAGGAGATGGATCGGCTGCACCACGCTGCTGTGGGGCGTGCTGTCGGCGGCGATGGCGTGGGCGGACACTGAAGCGAAGTTTCTTCTGGTACGTACCCTGCTGGGCGCGGCCGAGGCAGGTTTCTTTCCCGGAATGATCTACCTCACTTCGCAGTGGTTTCCCCAGCAAAACCGCGCCAGCATTATGGGGCTGTTTTATATGGGGGCGCCGCTGGCCCTGACGCTGGGATCGCCTTTATCCGGTGCGCTGCTGGAGATGCATGGATTTATGGGCCATCCCGGCTGGTTCTGGATGTTTGTCATTGAAGGCCTGCTCGCCGTCGCCGCGGGAGCGTTCACCTTCTTCTGGCTGGACGATTCCCCGCAGCATGCCCGCTTCCTGAGCGCTGCAGAGAAACAGGCGCTGATAAGCGAGCTGGCGCGCGAGGAGGAGAAAAAGATCACCTCTCGCCTGTCCGATGCGCTGCGTAACGGGCGGGTCTGGCAGCTGGCGCTGATTTATCTGACTATTCAGGTAGCGGTCTATGGCCTGATTTTCTTCCTGCCCACTCAGGTCGCCGCGCTGCTGGGCACCAAAGTCGGCTTCGTTGCCTCGGTGGTGACGGCCATCCCGTGGGTGGCAGCGCTGTTCGGCACCTGGCTTATCCCTCGCTACTCCGATCGCACCGGCGAGCGGCGCAATATTGCCGCCCTGACGCTGCTGGCGGCGGCGGTCGGGATTGCAGTTTCCGGACTGGTGGCACCGGTGCTGGCTATCATCGCGCTGTGCGTGGCGGCGGTCGGGGTGATTGCCGTGCAGCCGGTCTTCTGGACGATGCCAACGCAGCTGCTGTCCGGCACGGCGCTGGCCGCCGGGATTGGCTTTGTTAACCTTTTTGGCGCCATCGGTGGTTTTCTGGCGCCGATCGTGCGCGTGCAGGCCGAAACGTTGTTCGCCAGTAGCGCCGCCGGACTGTTAACCCTGGCCGGCGTCGCCATTGTCGGGGTGGTCATTATCTTTTCATTGAGCCTTGCCCGCGCGGTTCCCCAGCGCGGCAGCGTACAGCATTGAATAAAGGAATCGCTATGAACGCACTGTTATCTAACCCCTTTAAACGGGGATTATTACGCGGTGAGACGCAAATCGGCCTGTGGCTGAGCTCCACCTCATCCTACATGGCGGAGATCGCTGCGACGTCGGGATACGACTGGCTGCTGATCGACGGCGAGCATGCCCCGAACACCATTCAGGACCTTTATCATCAGCTGCAGGCGATTGCCCCCTATGCCAGTCAGCCGGTCATTCGTCCAGTCGAGGGCAACCGTAGCCTGATAAAACAGGTGCTGGATATTGGCGCCAGAACGTTGCTGGTGCCGATGGTCGATACCGCCGAGCAGGCGCGGGAGGTGGTCTCAGCGACCCGTTATCCCCCCATCGGGAGCCGCGGCGTTGGCGCCGGCGTGGCGAGAGCGGCGCGCTGGGGAAGGGTGGAGAATTATATGGCGGAGGCGAATGATGAACTCTGTCTGCTGATTCAGGTCGAGAGCCGTACCGCGCTGGAGAACCTGGACGCTATTCTCGAGGTGGACGGCATTGACGGGGTGTTTATCGGTCCGGCGGATCTCTCCGCCTCGCTGGGCTACCCGGACGATGCCGGTCACCCTGACGTGCAGCGGGTGATCGAGCAGAGCATCCGGCGCATTCGCGCGGCGGGGAAAGCGGCCGGATTTCTGGCGGTCGACCCGGCGATGGCGGAAAAATGTCTTGCCTGGGGGGCCAACTTCGTCGCCGTCGGGGTGGATACCATGCTGTATACTCAGGCGCTGGACCGGCGGCTGGCGATGTTTAAATCTGCCAGCGCCCAGCCGCAAGAGAAAGCGAGCTATTGACGGCACAGGCTGGCGCTGGGCTCAGACGAGCGCCTGCGCCAGCACCGTCAGCGGATGCTCGCAGCGTTTGCTGGTGGACATCTCAATCTGCCATTTGCAGGTCTCGCAGTCGGTGACGACGATGTCGGCCCCGCTCTCCTCAATCTGCTTGAACAGCGGGGCGCCGATAGCCTGGGATACTGCGTAATTCTCAGTTTTAAACCCGTAGGTGCCCGCGATGCCGCAGCACTGTGAATCCAGCACCTCCAGCTGCAGGTCGGGGATCAGCCGCAGCAGCTCGAGGGTATATAGCGACCAGCCCATTTTCTCCATATGACACGGGGTGTGATAGACCACCTTCATCGGCAGCCGGCGCAGCGGTAGCGTCTTGCCGGCATCCAGCTGTTTCCAGATCCAGCGGGTGGCCAGCTCCACCCGATCGCGAAGATCGCTGTTGTCGACATCGAGGAGATGCGGGTATTCATCACGTAGCGTAAAGGTACAGGTTGAGGAGGTGGCAATGATCGGCAGCGCGTTTTCCCGCATGGCGGCGACGTTGCTCTGCGCCTGCTTACGCGCCTTGTCGAAAAAGCCGTTGGCGATCAGCGGCACGCCGCAGCATTTTTCCTTTGATAACAACTGCACCCCGGTACCCAGCGCGTTGACGACGCGGATCAGATCCTTACCCAGCTGCGGGTGGTTATAGTTGACGTAGCAACCATGAAAGAAAGCCACCTGCTCAGGGTACTGCGCCTGTCTGGCGGCGAGCTGGCGGTAAGCGCGGCGGAAGGTGCCTAAGCCATATTTCGGCAGCGTGCGGCGATGGTCGATGTTGAGCGCCGCGTCCAGCAGGCGGCGCACCGGTTTTAAGCCGGTGGCGGCGTTGACCAGCGGGGCAACGGGGGTGGAAAGGGTGCCCATCAGGTCGGTATGGCTGAGGATGGCGTCGCGCAGGGTTGGCTTTTGCTGGCCGTACTGTGCCCGGGCGCGTTGAATGATATCGCCAATTTTCACATCCGACGGGCAGGCAACCTCGCAGCGCTTGCAGTTAATGCAGTATTTCAGCGCCTCATCGTACAGCGCGCCATCCTTCAGACGCAGACGTTCGCCGTCCGGCCCCGCCTGCTTGGGACCAGGATACCGTGGATTGACCCGACTTACCGGGCAGGTGGTGGTACAGACCGTGCACTTAATGCAGCTTTCAAAACGGGTATCGTTCATGGCCGGCCTCCGGCAAGGGCGTGCATCTGTCTGGCGGCGTGCAGCGCGGTGACGGCGCAGACGCCGCCGCCACAGCCGAGCTGAATGGCATCGAACCCGCCGAGCAGCGAACCGATAGCGAACAGATTATGGAACGGCTGCCCGCCCAGCAGAGGGCGCAGCAGGGCATCGGTTTTCACGCCGAAGCGCTGCCAGGGTTGTGAGGCGAAGAAATCGCGCTGGTACCAGCTTTCCCGTGGCAAGGTCTGCTGTAGGTCGAGGCCGAGGATCGGCTCGCGCACGCTATCGCGAGTGGCGACAAGACCGTTGCTGAAAAAGCTGCCGCTGGCCAGCACGGTAAAGCGTGGACGCAGCGCAATATCGCCGTGATTTCGCGTCCAGACGGCTTCGACGACGCCCTGCTGATGGCTGATTTTCACTACCTCATCGCCGGCAAGCCAGGTGCCGCCGCTGCGAACGAACTGGCGTTGCAGCTGAGAATGCAAGCGCATCCCGGAAACCGAAGGCGGCAGCGTTGGCAGCAGACGCAGCGGGCAGGGCAGACGCGCCTGCAGCCAATGGTACAGGCGATCGTCGGCGAGGCCAAAACAGGCGGGCATGATTAAGAGGTCATGCTGCTGCGCCAGCGGTAGCAGCGCTGCATGCAGGGCCGGCCACATATTCTCATCATCCAGGACGCGGGCAATATTGGCGGCGCGAAACTCGGTGGGGTTGTCACGCAGCACATCCAGCAGCGGTAACTCAATTTCCACCGCCGCGGCGGTAACTCCGTGTTGACCGAGCGCGGCGGCGGCGAGATGTGGCTGAAAATCAGCAAAGCCGCTGATCCCTACCAGACAGGTGCCCTGCGACGGCAGAGGCGCGACAGGCACCTCAAGGGGCGACAGCCACGTCGGGCGCAACGTCCCCAGCGGCGTCACCCGCCGGTGCGGCCGGCGCGCGTCGCCCTGCATCACCGCGCCGCAGGCGGCCAGCAGGGCTTCGGTCTGCGTAGCGTATTCGAGTACCGCCTCGGCGCCGAGCCGGGAATAAGGGTGTTCAGGAAGCTGTTCAGCGAGTTGCTGCAGACCTTGTGCGACGTCAGTGACGTTATCGCCGTTGGGCAGCGCCGAGAGGAGGTCTAACGACGCGGAGGAAAAGTGCAGCGCGCTTTGCCCGCGGCTGACGATGACGCTGCGCAGGCCGTGCTGATTCAGCGCCAGCCCGCACAGCAGGCCGGCGAGCCCGCCGCCGATAATCGCGCAATCAAACTTCATCCTGTTGCTCCTGTGGCAATCCGCACAGGCCGAGGTAGACCCAGCGGGTGAATTCGCTTTCGCGCAGCGCGTCGCCCCAGGCGATGGGCTGCACCCCCTTCCAGCGTTCATTGAGAAATTCCGCTAGCTGGGTTAACGACTGCGCGGGCGTGGTGACGTTAAAGCGCTGCAGCAGTCCGGCAGCGCGGCAGGCGCAGAGTTCCCCCTGACAGGTCCCCATGCCAATGCGGGTGCGGCGGCGCAGGTCGAGCAGGGTGTTGACCGCCAGATTTTCCACTGCGTATTTCACTTCACCAGCGGTAACGGCTTCGCATTCGCAGACCAGGCTACGGTGCTGGCGGCTGTCGCCAAGCCAGGCCGGAGTGCGATCGCCGTGACGGTAGACGGCTGAGCCGCGCAGCGGGGTGGGGAGGGAGATAATTTTTTGCAGGGTACTTTCCGTTGGCTCCTGGGAACCGGGCAGCGGGGTTTCGGCCGTGGTACAGGGGGTGGTGTTTCCCAGCTTACGACAGACGGCGTCGGTGGCCCACTCGGCCATCAGGCGATAGGTCATCAGCTTGCCGCCGGTGATGGTAATGAAGCCTTCCATACCGTCACGCTGGGCATGATCGAGCAGAACGATGCCGCGGCTGACGCTGCGCCCGCTGGGATCGTTATCGCTGGCCACCAGCGGGCGGACGCCGGAGTAGGCGCGAAGGATCCGGGTGCGGCCCATGACTGGCGCCAGCTTTTCGCCTTCGCGCAGCAGAATATCGACTTCCGCCGTCGTTACCCGGTTGTCGTCAATGTCGTCATAAGGAATATGCATTGAGGTGGTGCCGATCAGCGAGATAGTATCGCCGGGCACCAGAATATCGGCGTCGGCCGGCTTACGGCAGCGGTTGATCACCAGGTTGTTAATCCGGTGATCGAGGATCAGCAGCGATCCCTTCGCCGGGAACATGGTGATGCGCAGGTCGGCATATTCCGCAATACGCTGCCCCCAGATCCCGGCGGCGTTAACCACCACCCCGGCGTACAGCGTGCGGGCCTGGTGAAGTTGGCGGTCGTATACCTGGACGCCGCAGACACGATCGCCCTGGCGCAGCAGGCCTGTTACTTCGCAGCCGGTAAGGATCTGCGCGCCGTGTTCGCGGGCGTCGAGCATATTGGCCGCGGTGAGGCGAAACGGGTCAATGGTGCCGTCCGGAACCTGCACCGCGCCCAACAGCGTCGGGTTGACGGCGGGCTCCCGGCGCAGCGCTTCCTGCGGCGAGAGCGGCATAGCTTCAATGCCTGCCTGCTGGCAGGCGGTGATAAAAGTCTGCTGATACGCCAGGTCATCTTCAGGCAGGGTGATAAACAGCCCATTGGTCGATTCAATGCAGTGGCGGGCGATGCGGCGCAGGATGCGGTTCTCACTGATGCATTCACGGGCGGATTCGTTGTCGGTCACTGCATAGCGGGCGCCGCTATGCAGTAGCCCATGATTACGGCCGGTGGCCCCGGTGGCGATATCATGGCGCTCAATAAGCAGCGTTCGTAATCCGCGCCGGGCGCAGTCGCGGGCGATGCCGGCGCCAGTTGCCCCGCCGCCGATGATAATGACCTCGCTATCGTCTGACTGGGCGCTGTTCATTTCATCTCCTTTATGTTCGGTTTATCCCCATTAAGTCATGGGTTAGCGATAATTTGTTTGATATCGAACAAAATCGAGCATAAATCGAAAATTAAATGTTTGTTATGTGGTCAAAGTCGCTTTTGGTCCACCAGCTGACGCAGGCAATCATGCAGCAACTGAATCGGGCTGCCGCTAACCGGTGAGGTGCTGGTGATAAGCGATACGTGACGATAAAAGGCAGGTTCCAGAGGCACGGAGTACAGCGGTTGTTCCAGCGTTTTTAGCGTGAGTTCTGGCAGCAAAGCGATACCTAATCCCAGACGAATAAAACTCATGGCAGTGCCTGGGTGGTTAAATTCATATTTTATATTAGGTGTAATATTCCTGTTCGCAAACAGCGACATAATGCTCATTTCGTACCGCCCTTTGCTGATAATTAATGGCTCATCGTACAGTGCTTCGAGAGGAATACTGCTCCGGCGGGCAAAAGGATGCGATTGAGGAACGACAACCATAAATCTGTCTTTATAAAATGGTGTGGCAAACAGGCCGTTAACGGAAATATGAGTGAATCCGGCGTCGATATTATTCTCCCGAATGGCTTCAATAATCTCCGTACTGTTTGCTTCATAAGGCACTATTTTAATATGCGGATGATGTTGCTCGAAGTAGTGAACGACCTGGGGCAGGATACTGGCACAAATGCCGGGGAAGCAGCCGATGCGCAGCAGGCGCAGCGGTGTTTTCTTTTCCTGTTCGGCTATCTCCTTAATGACGCTCACTTCACTCATGAGTCGTCGCATCGCCGGAACAAGGCGTTCTCCTGCCGCCGTCAGCTTGAGTGCTTTTCGCCGTTCTCGTTCGACTATCGCCACGCCAAGCTCCTCTTCCAGTCCGGCAATGGCCTGGCTGACCGCCGATTGGGTCATATAGAGACGTCTGGCGGCCTCAGTAAAACCGCCGTATTTCAGCACGGTAAGCAGAGCGTGGATCTGCGTTAATGTCATAAGTTTTCTCTAATGAAATTAATTAAAATGATTAATTTTACTAATTTACACAGGTTGCTTATAATTTTCCTGAAACTTAATCACACAATCACGCACGCAATTATTGGTATTCACAATGTATTTCTGAAATTATATATTCGTTATGAATGTAGTAATGCGCGCCGTTACAGTAAGGTGCAATTAGATGAAAGAAAAACTGTGGACGAAAGATTTTTGGGCCATCACGATTGTTAGTTTTATTATTTTCTTCGTATTTTATGTTCTTCTGACGCTCCTGCCTATTTATATTGCTGACAATTTGCATGCGACTGCGGATAAGGCTGGGTTGCTGGTGACCTTCTTCCTGGTTGCCGCGATTATTGTCCGCCCCTTCGCCGGTCAGTGGGTGGGTAAATATTCCAACAAAGGCATTTTGCTGATTTCCTCTTTAGCCTTTTTGGTGGTTACGGCTCTGTACCCCTTTTGCCATACCATTGAAGGACTGCTGTTCATTAGGGTTCTTCACGGCATCACCTTCGGTGTGATCACCACCGTCAAGGGGACCATCTCTGCGCGCTTAATTCCCGCCTCGCGGCGAGGAGAGGGAATTAGCTTTTTCTCCTTAGCAATGGGACTGGCAATGGTAGTGGGACCATGGATTGGTCTGAATATGGCGCGCCACAGCGCGTATATTCCCGCATTCTGGATGTGTACGGTGGTGTCTGCTATCGCGATTGTACTGTCGATGATGATCTGCGTGCCGCCGGTTATTCGTCATGCCGATGGTTCGCAGCCAAAGCTTGGCTTTTCCGCTATGTTCGATCGCGCGGCCATGCCTTTTGCCCTGGTCACCTTCTTTATGACGTTCTCTTACGCCGGGGTTTCCGCCTTTCTTGCCCTCTATGCTCGCGAACTGGATCTGATGGCGGCAGCCAGTAACTTTCTGTTGTGCTATGCGATTTTTCTCATGATCTGCCGGTCGTTTACCGGGAATGTGTGTGATAAAAAAGAGCCGAAGTATGTGGTTTATCCGTGCCTGCTCGCCTTTACCATTGGTTTAGTGGTGCTGGGTTATACGCACGGTAGCGTTTCAATGATCCTGTCCGGTGCGCTGATTGGTATTGGATATGGCTCAGTAACGCCTGTTTTCCAGACGCAGATCATCAGTTCTGTTGAAACGCATAAAATTGGCGTCGCGAACTCACTGTTCTTTAATGCCATGGATGCGGGCCTGGCGATAGGGGCGTTCGTGATGGGGATCATGGTCGACGGCGTGGGTTACCGTGCTATTTATCTGGTGGGGGCGCTGTTGGTGGTGGTGGCGGGGCTGATTTATGTCTTGCAGATGAAACGCCATGGCACAATGCAATTAGTCAGTGCACACGAAGTGCACTAACCGTTACATCTCAATTTCGATATCCCCTTTTGCCCGGCAGCAGCAGGGCAAAATTTCTCCCGGCTGGATAAAGGCCAACGGCTCGGTCAGCCAGTCGACCTGGCCGGAAACCAGGCGGGTGCGGCAGGAGCCGCAGTAACCTTCGCGGCACTGATATTCGACGTCGATATTATGCGACTCCAGCGCCGCCAGCAGGGAAGGGTGTTCATCCTGACACTCAAGGCGAGTGTCAGAGATTTTCAGGAAGATCCGCTTCATTACAGCTGGAAGTTGCTCAGGTCATCGGCATCGACTTCTGAGTCGATCTGGCCCACCAGATACGAGCTAACCTCTACTTCCTGCGGCGCCACCTGAACGTTGTCGGAGACCAGCCAGGTGTTGATCCATGGGATCGGGTTGGAGCGGGTCTGGAACGGCAGATCGAGGCCTACCGCCTGCATGCGGATATTGGTGATGTACTCGACGTACTGGCAGAGAATATCTTTATTCAGGCCGATCATCGAGCCGTCGCGGAACAGGTAGTCCGCCCACTCTTTTTCCTGCTGCGCCGCCAGCACGAACAGGTCATAGCACTCCTGCTTGCACTCTTCGGCGATTTCCGCCATTTCCGGGTCATCGCTGCCGGAGCGCAGCAGGTTCAGCATATGCTGAGTGCCGGTCAGGTGCAGTGCTTCATCGCGGGCAATCAGGCGAATAATTTTGGCGTTACCTTCCATCAGCTTGCGTTCGGCAAAGGCGAAAGAGCAAGCGAAGCTGACGTAGAAGCGGATCGCTTCCAGGGCATTAACGCTCATCAGGCACAGATAGAGTTTCTTTTTCAGCTCGCGCAGATTCACGGTCACGGTTTTGCCGTTGACGGTGTGGGTGCCTTCGCCCAGCAGATGCCAGTAGCTGGTCATCTCGATCAGCGAATCGTAATAGTGAGAGATGCCTTCCGCACGTTTCTGGATCTGCTCGTTGGTGACGATATCGTCGAACACGGTCGCCGGGTCGTTGACGATGTTGCGGATGATATGGGTGTACGAGCGCGAGTGAATGGTTTCGGAGAAGGCCCAGGTTTCCACCCAGGTTTCCAGCTCCGGGATGGAGATCAGCGGCAGCAGCGCGACGTTCGGGCTGCGGCCCTGGATGGAGTCGAGCAGCGTCTGGTACTTCAGGTTGCTGATGAAAATATGTTTTTCATGTTCCGGCAGCGCCTGGTAGTCGATGCGATCGCGGGAAACGTCAACCTCTTCCGGACGCCAGAAAAAGGAGAGTTGCTTTTCGATCAGCTTTTCAAAGATGTCATATTTTTGCTGATCGTAGCGGGCCACGTTAACCGGCTGGCCAAAAAACATGGGTTCCAGCAGCTGATCGTTTTTCGTCTGTGAAAAAGTGGTGTATGCCATTGAAGTGAGTCCTGTTGAAATGTATTGCCCGGCGGTACTGTATTGGCCGGGCCTACACAATCGTAGGCCGGGTAAGCATCGCGCCACCCGGCAAAAATAACTTAAATCTTACAAGCGCCGCTTTCGCAGCCGTCGTCCTGGATGGACGGGGCCAGGTCATCCTGCGCGTCTTCTGCGCCATCACGGGTGTTGTGATAGTACAGCGTTTTGACGCCGAATTTATAGGCGTTGAGCAGGTCTTTAAGCAACTGCTGCATCGGCACTTTTCCGGACGGGAAGCGCGTCGGATCGTAGTTAGTGTTGGCAGAGATCGACTGGTCGATAAACTTCTGCATGATACCCACCAGCTGCAGATAACCGTCGTTGTTCGGCATCTCCCACAGCAGCTCGTAGGCGTTCTGCAGGTTTTCGTAATCCGGCACCACCTGGCGCAGGATACCGTCCTTGGACGCTTTGATACTCACGTGGCCGCGCGGCGGCTCAATGCCGTTGGTGGCGTTGGAGATCTGCGACGAGGTCTCGGACGGCATCAGCGCGGAGAGCGTGGAGTTGCGCAGACCATGGGTTTTAATGGATTCGCGCAATGCTTCCCAGTCGTAGTGCAGGGGTTCGCTGACGATACCGTCCAGATCTTTCTTATAGGTATCGATCGGCAGGATGCCCTGCGCATAGGTGGTTTCGTTGAACCACGGGCAGGCGCCTTGCTCGATAGCCAGCTCGTTAGAGGCCTTCAGCAGATAGTACTGAATCGCTTCGAACGTTTTGTGCGTCAGGTTGTTGGCGCTGCCGTCGGAGTAGCGTTTGCCATGCTTCGCCAGATAGTAAGCGAAGTTGATCACGCCGATACCGAGCGTACGGCGGCCCATCGCGCCGCGTTTAGCGGCCGGGATCGGGTAATCCTGATAGTCGAGCAGCGCATCCAGGGCACGCACCGCCAGCACCGCCAGCTCTTCCAGCTCGTCGAGGCTGTCGATAGCCCCGAGGTTGAAGGCCGACAGGGTGCACAGCGCGATTTCACCATTTTCGTCGTTAACGTCTTCCAGCGGTTTGGTCGGCAGAGCAATCTCCAGGCACAGGTTAGACTGACGCACCGGGGCGACTACCGGATCAAACGGGCTGTGGGTGTTGCAGTGGTCGACGTTCTGGATGTAGATGCGGCCGGTAGAGGCGCGCTCCTGCATCATCAGCGAGAACAGCTCAACGGCTTTAATACGCTGCTTGCGAATGCTGTCGTCCTGCTCGTACTGAGTGTACAGGCGCTCAAACTCGTCCTGATCGGCGAAGAAGGCGTCATACAGGCCCGGGACATCGGAAGGGCTGAACAGGGTAATATCGCCGCCCTTCAGCAGACGGGTATACATCAGCTTGTTAATCTGTACGCCGTAGTCCATGTGACGAACGCGGTTGGCGTCGGTACCGCGGTTGTTTTTCAGCACCAGCAGGCTTTCCACTTCCAGATGCCACATTGGGTAGAAAAGGGTCGCCGCGCCGCCGCGAACGCCGCCCTGCGAGCAGGATTTCACCGCGGTCTGGAAATGTTTGTAGAACGGAATACAGCCGGTGTGGAAGGCTTCGCCGCCGCGGATCGGGCTGCCCAGCGCGCGAATGCGGCCGGCGTTGATGCCGATGCCGGCGCGCTGGGAAACGTATTTCACAATCGCGCTGGAGGTGGCGTTGATGGAGTCCAGGCTGTCGCCGCACTCGATCAGCACGCAGGAGCTGAACTGACGGGTTGGGGTACGCACGCCGGACATGATCGGCGTCGGCAGCGAGATTTTAAACGTGGACACTGCGTCGTAGAAACGCTTGATGTAGTCCAGACGCGTTTCGCGCGGGTAGTTCGAGAACAGACAAGCGGCAACCAGAATGTAGAGGAACTGTGCGCTCTCATAAATTTCGCCGGTAACGCGGTTTTGTACCAGATACTTGCCTTCCAGCTGCTTAACGGCTGCGTAGGAGAAGTTCATATCACGCCAGTGGTCGAGGAAACCGTCCATCTGCTGGAACTCTTCTTCCGTGTAGTCTTCCAGCAGATGATGATCGTATTTACCTTTCTCAACCATCTTTACCACGTGATCGTAAAGCGCCGGCGGCTCAAACTGGCCGAAGGCTTTTTTACGCAAATGGAAGATCGCCAGACGCGCAGCGAGGTACTGGTAATCCGGCGCGTCGCGGGAGATCAGATCCGCGGCGGCTTTAATAATGGTTTCGTGGATGTCCGCGGTTTTGATGCCGTCATAGAACTGGATATGGGAGCGCAGTTCTACCTGGGAAATCGAAACGTTATTCAGTCCTTCTGCCGCCCAATCCAGTACGCGATGGATTTTGTCGAGATTGATGCGCTCGGTGGTCCCGTCGCGCTTTGTCACCAGCAGACTCTGATTCATGTGGATTTTACCTGTCCGTGAAAGAAAATATCCCCCGTTTATCCACAGAAGGTCGTTGTGACTAACTCTGTGGATAAATACTATATGTAGGGGGTTGTCGATAAAAGGAACGCTATATGGTGAGTATTTTAGTAAGGAATCTTTTGAGTACAAGGGTTGATTTTGACGTTAAATTGAGGTTGCGGAAGGGTAATAATCCGCAAGTCCACGTCGCATAAGGCCTGGAGAAGAAGTCAATAAAACAGAAAAAAAAATGAAAATTTGATCGAGTGCTGATTTCTTCATCGGAAGAAATAATCACGCGGCTTGATGCCGCGCAATCATCATAAGCGCAGGTGCTGACGTCACTCTGGTTTGGCGCTGGTGTGCAACATATAGTTAACATCAACCCCCGGCGCCAACTTGAAGGTATTAGTCAATGGGTTGTAATGCAGACCGATGATATGCTGCTCTTTCAGAGTAGTCTGATCTACCCAGCCTAGCAGTTCGGCCGGCTTGATAAACTTCTTCACATCATGGGTGCCTTTGGGCACCATCTTCATGACATATTCCGCGCCCACCACCGCCATCAGCCAGGCCTTGCCGTTGCGGTTGATAGTGGAAAAGAAGACCTGGCCGCCGGGCTTCACCAGCCGCGCGCAGGCGTGCACCACCGACTGCGGGTCGGGAACGTGCTCCAGCATCTCCATGCAGGTGACGACGTCGTACTGCTGCGGGTGCTTCGCGGCATGTTCCTCAACCGTTTCCTGAACATAGTCCACCTGAATACCGCTCTCCAGCGCATGCAGCTTCGCCACCTGCAGCGGTTCGGCGCCCATATCCAGCCCGGTGACGGTCGCGCCTTCGCGCGCCATGCTCTCGGCGAGAATACCGCCGCCGCAGCCGACATCGAGGACTTTTTTACCGAACAAGCCGCCGGCGCGTTCGGCGATATAGCCCAGCCGCAGCGGGTTAATGCGGTGGAGCGGCTTGAACTCGCCCTCCAGGTCCCACCAGCGTGAGGCGACGGCTTCGAATTTGGCGATTTCAGCATGATCGACGTTAGGGGCTACCGACGTTTTTTCGGTATTCATGGGCGCTTTTACTCCTTTTCTGTTCAGACCTGCGAGTATATCAGCAGCGCGCCATGAATAAACCGTATTGCTTTACCTCTATTAGCGCGGCTGTGTTATAATTTGCGACCTTTGAATCCGGGATACAGTAGAGGGATAGCGGTTAGATGAGCGACCTTGCGAGAGAAATTACACCGGTCAACATTGAGGAAGAGCTTAAGAACTCTTATCTGGATTATGCGATGTCGGTCATTGTTGGCCGTGCGCTGCCGGATGTCCGAGATGGCCTGAAGCCGGTACACCGTCGCGTACTTTACGCCATGAACGTATTGGGCAATGACTGGAACAAAGCCTATAAAAAATCAGCCCGTGTCGTTGGTGACGTAATCGGTAAATACCACCCGCACGGCGACTCCGCGGTATACGACACCATCGTGCGTATGGCGCAGCCGTTCTCGCTGCGTTACATGCTGGTGGACGGCCAGGGTAACTTTGGTTCCATCGACGGCGACTCCGCCGCGGCGATGCGTTATACCGAAATTCGTCTGGCGAAAATCGCTCATGAGCTGATGGCCGATCTTGAAAAAGAGACGGTCGATTTCGTCGACAACTATGACGGTACGGAGCGTATTCCGGACGTCATGCCGACCAAAATTCCTAACCTGCTGGTAAACGGCGCCTCCGGGATCGCCGTAGGGATGGCCACCAACATACCGCCGCATAACCTGACGGAAGTGATTAACGGCTGTCTGGCGTATGTTGATGATGAAGACATCAGCATTGAAGGGCTGATGGCGCATATTCCTGGCCCTGATTTCCCGACCGCCGCCATTATCAATGGCCGTCGCGGCATTGAAGAGGCCTACCGCACCGGTCGCGGTAAAGTCTACATCCGCGCGCGTGCGGAAGTGGAAGTGGACGCGAAATCCGGCCGCGAGACCATCATCGTGCACGAAATTCCGTATCAGGTGAACAAAGCGCGCCTGATTGAGAAAATCGCCGAGCTGGTCAAAGAAAAACGCGTGGAAGGCATCAGCGCGCTGCGTGACGAGTCTGATAAAGACGGGATGCGCATCGTGATTGAAGTGAAGCGCGATGCGGTAGGGGAAGTGGTACTTAACAACCTCTATTCCCAGACCCAGCTGCAGGTCTCTTTCGGCATCAACATGGTTGCCCTGCACCATGGTCAGCCGAAGATCATGAACCTGAAGGACATCATCGCCGCGTTTGTACGCCACCGCCGCGAAGTGGTAACCCGTCGTACGATTTTCGAACTGCGCAAAGCGCGCGACCGGGCACACATCCTTGAAGCGTTGGCCGTGGCGCTGGCCAACATCGACCCAATTATCGAACTGATCCGTCGCGCGCCGACCCCGGCAGAAGCGAAAGCGGGGCTGGTTGCCCAGGCATGGGATCTCGGTAACGTCGCGGCGATGCTGGAGCGCGCCGGGGATGACGCCGCGCGTCCGGAATGGCTGGAGCCAGAGTTCGGCGTGCGCGACGGGAAATACTACCTGACCGAGCAGCAGGCTCAGGCGATTCTGGATCTGCGTCTGCAGAAACTGACCGGCCTTGAGCATGAAAAACTGCTCGATGAATATAAAGAGCTGCTGGAGCAGATCGCAGAGCTGCTGCACATCCTCGGCAGCGCCGACCGTCTGATGGAAGTGATTCGCGAAGAGCTGGAGCTGATCCGCGACCAGTTCGGCGACGAACGTCGTACCGAAATCACCGCCAACAGCGCTGATATCAACATCGAAGATCTGATCAACCAGGAAGACGTGGTGGTCACCCTGTCGCATCAGGGCTATGTGAAGTATCAGCCGCTGACCGACTACGAAGCACAGCGTCGTGGCGGTAAAGGCAAATCGGCAGCGCGCATTAAAGAAGAAGACTTTATCGACCGCCTGCTGGTGGCCAACACCCATGACACCATCCTCTGCTTCTCAAGCCGTGGCCGTCTGTACTGGATGAAGGTCTATCAGCTGCCGGAAGCCAGCCGCGGCGCGCGCGGTCGGCCGATCGTCAACCTGCTGCCGCTGGAAGCCGATGAACGTATCACCGCCATCCTGCCGGTCCGCGAGTATGAAGAGGGCGTCAACGTCTTTATGGCCACCGCCAGCGGTACCGTGAAGAAAACCGCGCTGACCGAGTTCAGCCGTCCGCGTTCCGCCGGTATCATCGCGGTCAACCTGAACGAAGGCGATGAGCTGATCGGCGTCGATCTGACCTCTGGTCAGGATGAAGTGATGCTGTTCTCCGCGGCCGGTAAGGTTGTGCGCTTCAAAGAAGACGCCGTTCGCGCCATGGGCCGTACCGCCACCGGCGTACGCGGCATTAAGCTGGCGGAAAACGACAGCGTCGTCTCGCTGATTATTCCGCGCGGCGAAGGCGCGATCCTGACGGTGACGCAAAACGGTTACGGTAAACGTACCGCGGCGGCAGAGTATCCGACCAAGTCGCGTGCCACTCAGGGCGTTATCTCGATTAAAGTCACCGAGCGTAATGGTTCCGTGGTCGGCGCCGTGCAGGTGGATGACTGCGATCAGATCATGATGATCACCGATGCCGGGACGCTGGTGCGTACCCGTGTTTCTGAAGTGAGCATCGTGGGCCGTAACACCCAGGGCGTGATCCTCATCCGCACCGCGGAAGATGAAAACGTGGTGGGTCTGCAGCGCGTGGCTGAGCCGGTAGATGACGAAGAGCTGGATGCTATCGACGGTAGCGTAGCGGAAGGCGATGACGATATCGCGCCGGAAGCGGATACCGATGACGATGTCGCCGAAGACGAAGAGTAATCGTCCGGGATAAATGTTCTGAAAGGGCCGGGTATTCTCCCGGCCCTTTTTGCATTAACATTGCGGCAAAGCCGGTTTACCGCTACCTTAACCCCATTCTGTTGAGTTCCTGACGGCCGAGCATCGCCACATTGAAATATCTTGCCTCTTTTCATACAACCCTGAAGGTTTCACGTTATCTGTTCAGAGCGCTGGCGGTATTGCTGTGGCTCCTGATTGCGTTTGTCTCTGTGTTCTATATTGTCAATGCGCTGCATGAGCGGGAGGCCGAGATCCATCAGGAGCTTAATCTCAATGCCGATCAGGCCCAGCGCTTTATTCAGCGTACGGCGGACGTGATTAAAGAGCTGAAATATGTCGCCGGCAACCGGCTGTCAGCGGGGGAGTCTGCGTCGACCGGGCAAAGCAGCGATATTGCAGTACCTAACTTTGATCCCCTGTACCCCGATTCTGACTGTAGCGCGATGAGCGCCACCTGGCGTAATTCATTGCAGTCCCTGGCGTGGTTTATGCGCTACTGGCGGGACAATTTTACCGCTGCCTACGATCTGAACCGCATCTTTCTCATCGGTAGCGATAATCTCTGTATGGCCAACTTTGGCCTGCGTGATGTGCCGATTGAGCGCGATCAGGCGCTGAAAGTCCTGCATCAGCGCATCGAGCAATATCGCCATGCGCCACAAAATGAGCGCGGTAATAACCTGTTCTGGATAAGCCAGGGCGTTCGCCCCGGCGTGGGGTATTTTTATGCCCTGACCCCGGTCTATATGGCCAATCGTCTGCAGGCGATGCTCGGCGTTGAACAGACCATCCGCATGGATAGCTTCTTTACGCCCGGCAGTCTGCCGATGAGCGTGACGATCTTTGACGATAATGGCCAACCGCTGATTTCGCTGGCCGGTGCGGAAGGCAAAATTCAGAGCGAAGCGAAGTGGATGCAGGAGCGGATGTGGTTCGGCTACAGCGCGGGCTTCCGCGAGCTGGTGCTGAAAAAAAGCCTGGCGCCGTCCTCCTTGAGCATTGTCTATTCCGTCTCGGTAGACCAGGTGCTGGAGCGGATCCGCATGCTGATCATCAACGCCATCATTCTCAATATTCTGACCGGGGCGCTGCTGTTCGCGCTGGCGCGGATGTATGAGAGGCGTATTTTTATCCCGGCGGAAAATGACGCTCAGCGGCTGGAAGAGCATGAACAGTTCAACCGTAAAATCGTGGCCTCGGCCCCGGTGGGGATCTGTATTCTGCGCACTGTCGACGGCACCAATATTCTCAGTAACGAGCTGGCGCACAACTACCTGAACATGCTGACTCACGAGGACCGGCAGCGGCTGACGCAGATCATCTGCGGCCAGCAGGTTAACTTTGTCGATGTGCTGACCAGCAACCATACCAACCTGCAGATCAGCTTTGTCCACTCACGCTATCGCAATGAAAACGTGGCGATCTGCGTGCTGGTGGACGTGTCCGCCCGCGTGAAAATGGAGGAGTCGCTGCAGGAGATGGCCCAGGCAGCAGAGCAGGCCAGTCAGTCGAAATCGATGTTCCTGGCCACCGTCAGTCACGAGCTGCGTACCCCGCTATACGGCATCATCGGTAACCTCGATCTGCTGCAGACGAAGGCCCTGCCGAAGGGCGTTGATCGTCTGGTGACGGCGATGAACAACTCCTCCAGCCTGTTGCTGAAAATCATCAGCGATATCCTCGACTTCTCAAAAATCGAGTCCGAGCAGCTGAAGATCGAGCCGCGGGAGTTTTCCCCACGCGAGGTCATGAACCATATCTCCGCTAACTATCTGCCGCTGGTGGTGCGCAAGCAGCTGGGACTGTACTGTTTCATCGAACCAAATGTGCCGGAGCAGATGTCCGGCGACCCGATGCGCCTGCAGCAGGTGATTTCTAACCTGCTGAGCAATGCGATCAAGTTCACCGACACCGGCTGCATTATCCTGCATGTTCAGTGCGCGGGGGATTATCTGCAGATTAGCGTCCGCGATACAGGCGAGGGGATCCCGGCGAAAGAGGTGTTGCGCCTCTTCGATCCCTTCTTCCAGGTGGGGACCGGCGTTCAGCGTAACTTCCAGGGGACTGGCCTTGGGCTGGCTATTTGTGAAAAGCTGATCAGTATGATGGATGGCGATATTGCCGTCGAAACCGAGCCGGGGATGGGCAGCCGCTTTACCATCCGTATTCCTCTGTATGGTGTGCGCAATACCTCGTCCGTATCGGCAGACGGTTTTGCAGGCAAGACCTGCTGGCTGGCGATCCACAACGCTTCGCTGGCGATGTTTGTGACCTCGCTGCTGAGCCATCACGGTCTCACGGTACGCCCTCATGATGGGGAGACGCCGAGCGCTGACGACGTTTTACTGACTGACGATGCAGCGCTGAGCGGCTGGCAAGGAAGGGCGATGGTCATTTTCTGCCGTCGTCATATCGGTATCCCACAGGAGCGAGCCGCTGGTGAGTGGCTGCACAGCGTGACGACGCCGCATGAGCTGCTGCCGCTGCTGGGCCGTATTTTCCACATTGCGCTCGCCAGTGCGGAAAACAGTCAGGCGCTGATGGCGCCAGAGGCTCAGACTGGCAATAACGACGATATGATGATCCTCGTAGTCGACGATCACCCTATCAACCGCCGCCTGCTGGCGGATCAGCTGGGATCGCTTGGCTACCAGTGCGTGACGGCGAACGATGGGGTCGATGCGCTCAATGTTCTCAGTAAGCAGCATATTGATATCGTGCTCAGCGACGTCAACATGCCCAATATGGATGGTTATCGCCTGACGCAGCGCATTCGCCAGCTAGGGTTGACGCTGCCGGTGATCGGCGTAACGGCTAATGCTCTGGCGGAAGAGAAGCAGCGCTGTCTGGAGTCGGGGATGGACAGCTGCCTGTCCAAGCCGGTTACGCTGGATGTGCTGAAGCAAACGCTGACGGTGTATGCGGCGCGAGTGCGTAAGGGGCGGGAATAAAGAGAGGCGCTCCGTCTCGCCAGCGCGAGACGGAGAAAGCAAGGGACTATTCTTTGTCCGTCGCGCTTAGGGAGACGGAAGAGAGGTAGTTCAGCAGGGCGATGTCGTTTTCGACGCCCAGCTTCATCATCGCCGATTTCTTCTGGCTACTGATGGTTTTGATACTGCGATTGAGCTTTTTGGCGATCTCGGTCACCAGGAAGCCTTCAGCGAACAGACGCAGCACTTCGCTCTCTTTCGGCGACAGGCGTTTGTCGCCATAGCCGCTGGCGCTGATTTTTTCCAGCAGGCGGGAGACGCTTTCCGGCGTGAATTTCTTCCCTTTCTGCAATGCGGCCAGCGCTTTTGGCAGATCGGTCGGCGCACCTTGCTTGAGAACGATCCCTTCGATGTCCAGATCCAGCACCGCGCTGAGGATCGCCGGGTTATTGTTCATGGTCAGAACAATGATCGACAGGTCCGGGAAGTGGCGCTTAATGTATTTGATAAGCGTGATCCCGTCGCCGTATTTATCACCGGGCATGGACAGGTCGGTAATCAGAACATGCGCGTCCAGCTTCGGAAGATTGTTGATAAGAGCCGTGGAGTCTTCAAACTCGCCAACGACGTTCACCCACTCAATTTGCTCAAGTGACTTACGAATACCGAACAGTACGATCGGATGGTCATCGGCAATAATTACGTTCATAGTGTTCATGTATAAGGCTACCTTCTACAGCAAACTCTTGACGTAAGCGTCAATGTCGCTGATATATTTTTCTATGCCTTGCGCATCCTTTTCGCGAATCAGATGCTCAAGCGTTTCACATAACTGCTTGCCGGGTATCAGATTAAGCATAGCAAATGCCCCTTTGAGGCGGTGGGCGGTTTGCGCCAGAGCAGCAAAATCACCCGCTTCGATTTCAGTATACAATCTCTGAACATCATCCGGTACCGTATCGGCGAACAGTGCGTAATAGCCGCTGGCATGGAGTTCGGCGTTACTCTCGTTTCCTGAGGTGACGGGCTGAACCGCCTCCTCCGCCAGCTGTTGCTCAATAAGCTGCAGGATAGCCTCCTGCATCGCCGTGCTAATATTAAAGTTGACCCGCAGTTGGCCCGGGCCGATCTTGCGTATCCCTACCTCATCATCGCTTAAAAGCAAGCCAGAAGCAGTAAGATTAGACGGATTATCCGTTAAATAAAGATCAAATGCTTGACTTGTCGCACGGTCGTCCGGCGTGATGCAGGATGCCCCCCAGCTCTCCAGCTGGCGGGTGACAATCCGCCGCACTTCGCTGGAGGTGACATCCAGCAGGACAATAACGTCATCCAGCAGATGTTCACCCGCCTCTGGCGCCTCTTCGCTGGCCGGCATTTTCAAATGCAGGGTATAGCGGGTTCCCAGCGACTCTCGCGTTTTAATTGTCAGTTGCCCGCCGAGCTTGCGCATCATGCGATCGCACAGCCAGAAGGTGAGGGCGTTCGCTTTGCCGTACAGATCGCTCTGGGTCTCGTTGAGATACGGGAAATGCATATTATCGATCTCGTTGGTCGAAACGCCATTGCCGGTGTCCAGAATACGGATGGTCAGCCGATCGCCGGCTGATTCATCCTGACAGACGTCGAGGGTGATCTTGCCAATAGGCGTGGTCGTGACCGAATACTGGATCAGCAGTACCAGCGTGCGCCGAAGTGCTTCACGGTCGCCGTAGCGCTGCTCACCGGCGGGGAGCGCATTATTGATTAGCAACTGCAGACCTTTGCGCTTCATCGCCGGCAGCACTTCCGGTACAACGTCGTCGATCAGTTCCTGAACCGAGAATAGGGCCTGGCTGGTTTTCCAGGCATCGCTTTCCAGCAAATTAGCGAGCTGAATGTCGTCGACCAGTTTGACCAACTCATCGGCATGCTGCGCCAGCGTGCGGTTCTCCGCGCTGTTAAGTGCCGCCGCTTCTGCCGCCAGGCTCAGGGCGGGCTGCTTCAGGGCGTTGCCGATGTGCTGCATAAAGGCCGCCCGGCCCTGCTGGTTCTTCTCGTACAAGCGCTGAGCCTGCTTGAGCTTTTTATTCACCAGCACTTCGCGATCCTGGTCACGGATAATCAGGATTTGGGTGCGCGGCGCCACCTGGCTGCGGTACTGGCGGATCTCATATTGTTCATTGTTGACGGTGGCCTGGATCACCCCCTGGTGCTGGTCCGCCATGTTGGTAATGTTCTGCAGATTCAGGTGCGGAAGCAGATGGTCGGCAATAGGATTGCTGATAACCGTTCGGTTGGCTTCCTGATCATGGACAAGCAGCCCCAGCGGTAGCAAAGAAACAATCTCTTCGTTAATGGCGCGCAGCAGACGCAGTTCGCTGTTGGCGGCGGAGGGGAGCCCGGCACCAGACGAATGGCTGCGTCCTTTATAGTGGCGAAAGGTGGTAAAACCAAACAGCGCCAGCGCTAGCAGACCAATGTTGAGCAGCAGCGGCAGAAGAATATTCTGCAGGGATTCCAGCAGCATGGTGCTCATTGGTACCGTCCACAGCAACTGCATACCGGTGGTACTGATGTCGGTGGCGATTTCGACCTGCATGCCGTTAAAGGTGATCCCGATATGGTCGGCGCGCTCTTTATCCGGTGCCGTCGCGACATTTTGCGACGGATCGGGCTCGATACGGAAGCTGTCTATCGTCATGCCCGGTGGGATCAGATCGTTAATCGGCAGGTCAAAAGCGACCACGGTAGCCAGATGCCCGGGCTGATTGAAGGTGGTGCGTAGGGTAAAGTAGTGTGCATTCTGCCAGGCGAGATGGCGCAATGGCGAAAAGGTCTCGCGCTCATCAAGCGTGTTGGCCTGCAGCAGCATCTCTGCGCGCCGTGACTCCACGAGGCTACCGATCGTTGACTCTTTGACGCTTGAAGAGAGGTCTTTTAATGGCAGGGTGGAGACCAGAATCAGGCTATTGTCCAGACCGTTGAGATAATACATCGACCACGGGATGGTCTCCGCGCCCCACAAGATATCGAGATAATCGGACATTTTCTGCGTCATCTCGAGAGTCGAGCTGTCGTGGGAGCCGAAGATCAGTGCTTCAGTTTTACGCCGGGGTTTCTCCAGGTAGTAAACGTCCTGCTTTAACCGGGTCTCCTGCAGGCCGCCGCTCGCGGCATTGGCGGAGGTGGCGGCGATATTGTCATAGATTTGCCAGGTGGCGTAGCGCCAGGCGTCAATACGCTGGTGCAAAGCGTGGGACACATCAACAACCTGATAGCTTTTCTCTTTCAGCCAGGCATTGACGGCGCTCTGAATCATCACCCCCATCGTCGCCAGCAGGACAATAACCAACAAGATAAAGAAGCGGCTGATGTTGCCGGGGATCAGGGAGAATTTTTTCGGGGTCATCTTGTGACTGAACGACTCATCATTGTTTGTAAACAGGATGTAGCGCCAAGGTAACTGGCAACACAGTACGAGCCCCAGCAGTATAAAGGCTAATGACGTAAATCTACACTACAGAATGGTGTGAGCCCTGTTTTGCCATCCAGGAATTATCTTAGATGAGAGCTGAAAATGAAATCGTCTGGCGAAGGCGGCAGGGGGACGATATTGGCAATAAAGCGGCCAGAAATCGCACGAAATAACAAGACATTGGCGGAATAAGGCAGATTTACCGACGCATTGATTGATTAATAGTCGTTAGGGAATCGTTTGTAGTAGCACAGTTAAATTAAAGTTGTGTAAAGAAGGGTAAAAAAAACCGGATGCGATGCATCCGGTTGAAATAGGGGTAAACAGACATTCAGAACTGAATGACGGTAATAAATAAAGTTAATGATGATAGCGACTCATATTTTAGTCACCAACGAGCGTTTTGTTTTACCATTCAGTGCTATACTAATAACGAGTTGTATCTTATTGATTCTAAAGCTCTAAATATTTTTTTTGATTATTGGTGCGTATTTCCCTGACCGTTTTGGGGTGAAAAAAGTTCCGCTAAATTTACAAATTGAAACATCTTGTGGGAACTTTGAAACATCTTAGAAGTTTTAGTATCATATTCTTGTTGGATTATTCTGCATTTTGCAGCACAATGAAATAGCCGACTGATTAGAAGGGTAATCAGTAAGCAGTGGCATAATAAAAGGCATATAACAAACAGAGGGTTAATAACATGAAAGTTAAAGTACTGTCCCTCCTGGTACCGGCTCTGCTGGTAGCAGGCGCAGCAAATGCGGCTGAAATTTATAACAAAGACGGCAACAAATTAGACCTGTACGGTAAAATCGACGGTCTGCACTACTTCTCTGACGACAAGAGCGTCGACGGCGACCAGACCTACATGCGTGTAGGCGTGAAAGGCGAAACCCAGATCAACGACCAGCTGACCGGTTACGGCCAGTGGGAATACAACGTTCAGGCGAACAACACTGAAAGCTCCAGCGATCAGGCATGGACTCGTCTGGCATTCGCCGGTCTGAAATTTGGCGACGCGGGCTCTTTCGACTACGGTCGTAACTACGGCGTAGTCTACGACGTAACGTCCTGGACCGACGTTCTGCCGGAATTCGGCGGCGACACCTACGGTTCTGACAACTTCCTGCAGTCCCGTGCTAACGGCGTAGCAACCTACCGTAACTCTGACTTCTTCGGTCTGGTTGACGGCCTGAACTTTGCTCTGCAGTATCAGGGTAAAAACGGCAGCGTCAGCGGCGAAGGTACTTCTCCGACCAACAACGGTCGTGGCGCTCTGAAACAGAACGGCGACGGTTACGGTACCTCTCTGACCTATGATATCTTTGATGGTATCAGCGCTGGTTTCGCGTATTCTCACTCCAAACGTAACGGCGACCAGAACACCCAACTGGAACTGGGTCGTGGCGACAACGCTGAAACCTACACCGGTGGTCTGAAATACGACGCCAACAACATCTACCTGGCGACTCAGTACACCCAGACCTACAACGCTACTCGCGCTGGTTCCCTGGGCTTTGCTAACAAAGCGCAGAACTTCGAAGTGGTTGCTCAGTACCAGTTCGACTTCGGTCTGCGTCCGTCCGTGGCTTACCTGCAGTCTAAAGGTAAGGATCTGGAAGGCTACGGCGACCAGGACATCCTGAAATATGTTGACGTTGGCGCGACCTACTACTTCAACAAAAACATGTCCACCTATGTTGACTACAAAATCAACCTGCTGGACGACAACAGCTTCACCCGCAACGCCGGTATCTCTACCGACGACGTGGTTGCACTGGGCCTGGTTTACCAGTTCTAAGTTGCAAGCTGCATAACAAAAAGGCGCCTCTGGCGCCTTTTTTTATGTCCGGTTTAACCTCGCTGGTATACTCTTGTCGCCCTGGTAAGAGGAGCCTCGATTAATGGATATGACTTTCTTTCGCGCCGCGCTGCTGGGCGCCTGCGTTTTGCTCTCTGGCTGCGATTCAGCTACCCCTCCTGCAACTTCCAACTCGACGGCCACTGTGCTGGATGGCAAAACAATGGGCACCTTCTGGCGGGTCAGCGTGATTGGCGTCGATGAAGCAAAAGCCCAGGCATTGCGCGCCAAGGTTCAGGCCCAGCTGGATGCCGACGATCGCCTGCTGTCGACCTGGAAAAACGACTCGGCGCTGATGCGTTTCAACCACGCGGCGGATACCCGTCCCTGGCCGGTGAGCGAAGCGATGGCGGATATCGTGACCCTGTCGCTGCGGATTGGCGCCAAAACGCACGGTGCGATGGATATTACCGTGGGGCCGCTGGTCAATCTGTGGGGCTTTGGCCCGGATAAACAGCCGGTCACCACCCCCGACGCGCAGGCGATTGCCGCAGCGAAAGCACGCACCGGCCTGCAGCATTTGCAGGTTATCAATCAGAGTGGCAGGCAGTTCCTGCAAAAAGATATTCCCGATCTGTTCGTCGATCTCTCTACTGTGGGGGAAGGCTATGCCGCCGATCACCTTGCGCGGTTGATGGAGCAGGAGGGGATCTCCCGCTATCTGGTGTCGGTTGGCGGGGCGCTAGTCAGCCGCGGGATGAACGGCGAAGGCAAGCCCTGGCGGGTGGCGATCCAGAAACCGACCGACCGGGAAAATGCCGTCCAGGCGATTGTCGACATCAATGGCCACGGCATCAGTACCTCCGGCAGCTATCGCAATTACTATGAACTTGATGGCAAACGTATCTCTCACGTTATCGATCCGCAGACCGGGCAGCCGATAACCCATAAGCTGGTCTCCGTCACTGTCATTGCGCCAACGGCGCTGGAGGCGGACGGCTGGGATACCGGACTGATGGTGCTGGGGCCGGAAAAAGCGCAGCAGGTAGTGCGCGAACAGGGGCTGGCGGTCTATATGATCGTTAAAGAAGGAGAGGGCTTTAAAACCTGGATGTCGCCGCAGTTCCGCACTTTCCTTGTCGGCGAGAAAAATTAAAAAGCAAGATTGCGGGTTTTTTACTGCGGGCTTTACCACAGACTGAGGGTACACTTACAGCTGGAGACCCGTCATGAAACCGATAGTTGTCGATACCGATGACCGCCGCTGGCAGGCGGTCTGCGAACGTGATACTCGGGCCGATGGTCAATTTGTCTTTGCGGTACTGACTACCGGCATCTGCTGCCGCCCTTCCTGCCGCTCGCGGCGCGCGCGGCGGGAAAATGTGCGCTTTTTTGCCGACGTCACCTCCGCCGTGGCGGCGGGGTTCCGCCCCTGCAAACGCTGCCAGCCGGATAAAGACGATCCGCAGCAGCAAAGGGTCGACAAAGTGGCGCAGGCCTGCCGGTTGCTGGAGCAGGACGCGCCCCTGACCCTTGAGACGCTGGCCCACAGGCTGGCGGTCAGTCCGTTTCATTTCCACCGTTTGTTTAAATCCGTCACCGGTATGACCCCCAAAGCCTGGCAGCAGGCATGGCGGGCGCGGCGTCTGCGGGAAGCGCTGGCGCAGGGAAGTCCGGTGACTCGCGCCGCGCTGGCCGCTGGTTTTCCCGACAGCAGTAGCTATTATCGCCAGGCCGATGCCGCATTAGGGATGACCGCCAGCCAGTTCCGCCGCGGCGGCACTACCACCGTGGTGACCTGGACGACGGGCGATTGCACGCTGGGTCGCTGCCTGGTGGCATACAGCGAACGCGGCGTTTGTGCGGTGCTGCCGGGTGATAACGATGCGGCATTGCTCGACGACTTGCGCCGGCGCTTTCCCAATGCCGAGCTGCGTGAAGGCGACCCTGAGTTTCGCCGCCAGATGGCGGAGATTTTCGCCCACCTTGATGACAGCCGACGGCCGGTATCGCTGCCGCTGGATCTGCAGGGCACCGCATTTCAGCTGCAGGTCTGGCAAGCGCTGAGACAGATCCCGGTGGGCGAGACCCGTAGCTACCGCCAGGTGGCAGAGCATATTGGTCTGCCGCGGGCGGCAAGAGCGGTGGCCGGCGCCTGTGCGGCGAATTCGCTGGCGGTGATCGTTCCCTGCCATCGGGTGGTGCGGGAGGGCGGTGCGATGTCCGGTTACCGCTGGGGAACGGCGCGGAAAGCGCAGCTACTGGCGCGCGAGGCCCAACATGAGGAGGAGTAATGCTCGATCTGTTTAGCGATACCCCACCGTGGCAGGAGCCGCTAGCCCCTGGCGCGGTGGTACTTCGACGATTTGCCCGCGAGCGCGCCCCGGCGCTGCTGCAGGCGATTGCCGACGTCGCCAGTCAGTCGCCGTTTCGCCAGATGGTCACGCCTGGCGGGTACACCATGTCGGTTGCCATGACCAACTGCGGCCCTCTGGGCTGGACCACCGATCGCCACGGCTATCTGTACGCGCCCATCGATCCGCTAACCGACACTCCCTGGCCACGGATGCCTGCCATATTTTGTGAACTGGCGCTTGAGGCCGCCGCAGCCGGCGGCTATCCGGAGTTTTCCCCCGATGCCTGTCTGATTAACCGCTATTGTCCCGGCGCAAAACTGTCATTGCATCAGGATAAAGATGAACAGGATCTGCGGGCGCCGATCGTCTCGGTCTCGCTGGGCTTGCCGGCCATCTTTCAGTTTGGCGGGTTGCAACGCAGCGACCCGCTGCAGAGGCTGCTGCTGGAGCATGGCGATGTGGTGGTCTGGGGCGGGGCGTCGCGCCTGTTTTATCATGGCATTCAGCCGCTGAAAGCGGGGCATCATCCGGAAACGGGCGACTGTCGTTACAACATTACCTTTCGTCTGGCGGGGCGTTCCCGCGACTAAAATAAGAATTATTCTTGATGTCGCCGCCGAGCCGTTTAAACTGCTGGCTGTTTTGCTTTTGCGGATAGCCTGTTATGGAACTTCTCTCTCTCGTCTGGCGCCAGTATCGCTGGCCGTTTCTGGGCGTTATTGCTCTCAGCCTGCTCAGCGCCGCGCTGGGTATCGGCTTAATCGCGTTCATTAACCTGCGGCTGATAACGGTTGTCGATACGTCGCTGCGGGTCCTGCCGGAGTTTCTTGGTCTGCTGGGGCTGCTGATGGCGGTGACCCTGGGCTCGCAGCTGGCGCTAACCACTCTCGGCCACCATTTTGTCTATCGTCTGCGCGGTGAGTTTGTTAAACGCATCCTCGATACCCAGATTGAACAAGTAGAGAAGATCGGCAGTGCGTCGCTGCTTGCCGGGCTGACCAGCGATATTCGCAATATCACCATCGCCTTTGTGCGCCTGCCGGAGCTGGTGCAGGGGATCATTCTCACCTTCGGCTCCGCGGCCTACCTCGCCTGGCTGTCAGGAAAAATGATGCTGGTGACGGCGCTGTGGATGGCGCTCACCATCTGGGGCGGCTTTGTGCTGGTGTCGCGGGTATACAAACATATGACCAGCCTGCGCGAAACGGAAGATAAACTGTATCACGACTATCAGACGGTGCTGGAGGGGCGTAAAGAGCTGACCCTCAACCGCGAACGCGCAGAATATGTCTTTAATCAGCTCTACCTCCCGGACGCCCGGGAGTACCGGCACCATATCGTTCGCGCCGATACCTTCCACCTCAGCGCGGTTAACTGGTCGAATATTATGATGCTTGGCGCCATCGGGCTGGTGTTCTGGATGGCCAACAGCCTCGGCTGGGCCGATACCGCCGTGGCGGCGACCTATTCCCTGACGCTGCTGTTTCTGCGTACGCCGCTGCTCTCCGCCGTCGGCGCGCTGCCCACGCTGCTCAGCGCCCAGGTGGCGTTTAACAAGCTGCGTCAGTTCTCCCTCGCCCCGTATCAGGCCGACTTTCCCCGGCCGCAGGCGCATCCTGACTGGCAGACGCTGGAGCTGCGCGATGTCACCTTCCATTATCCGGACCAGCGCTTTGCGGTAGGGCCGCTTAATCTGACGCTGAAGCGCGGCGAGCTGGTGTTTCTCATCGGCGGCAACGGCAGCGGCAAGTCAACGCTGGCGATGCTCCTGACCGGCCTGTATCAACCGGTTTCCGGTCAGATCCTCGTCGACGGCCAGCCGCTGGCAGTCGAGAAACCGGAGGAGTACCGCAAACTGTTCTCCGCGGTGTTTACCGACGTCTGGCTGTTCGACCGTCTGCTCGGGCCGCAGGGCGAGGAGGCCGATCCGGCGCTGGTGGCAACATGGCTGGAGCGTCTGCAAATGGCCCACAAGCTGCAGCTGGAGAACGGAAAAATCGCTGACCTGCGGTTGTCGAAAGGGCAGAAGAAGCGCGTGGCGCTCCTGCTGGCGCTGGCCGAGTCCCGGGATATCATTCTGCTGGATGAATGGGCGGCGGATCAGGATCCGCATTTCCGCCGCGAGTTCTATCAGGTGCTGCTGCCGCTGATGCAGCAGATGGGGAAAACCGTGTTCGCCATCAGCCATGACGATCATTATTTCCAGCACGCCGATCGCCTGCTGGAGATGCGCGCCGGCCAGCTCGCCGAACTTACCGGTGAAGAGCGAGAACAGGCTTCTCGCGATGCGGTGGCCCGCACGGCCTGACAATCGCCATACGCCCGGGTAAAGCCCGGGCGCCGCTGAAATTTTCAGCGTCTACATCGCTGACGGTTATTATTTCCCCCTCCTCGCGCTATGCTTAAGGCTTCCGGCCCGCAGGCCGGCTCACTATTCTCAAAAGGATTGCCCGATCGATGTCCGTTTTGCATAAAAAAAGCGCCCGCTTGCGTGACGAAGAGCGCGCCCGTCTGATTTGGCTCTTGAGCACCGATAAAGCGGTGACCTCCGTGCTGCTGGGCAAACTGACGCTGGCTGAGCGCTATGATGAAGGGACGCTGGCCGATGACCTGGCCGAAGTGGAAATGCTGGTCTCGCATCTGCCGCCACCGGATCTCGCCGATGCGCTGGAAGCGCTCCCCTATGACGCCCGCACCGCACTGTGGTGCCTGGTGCCTGACGAGAAACGTGGCGAAGTGCTGCTGGAAGCCTCAGAGAACGTCTGGGGCGATCTCATTGACAAAATGAGCGACCACGAGCTGCTGCAGACCATGCAGCCGCTGGATATCGATGAACAGGTTTACCTGCTGCAGCATCTGCCGCGCAACCTGACCGGACGTCTGCTGGCGACTCTGCCGGCCGAGAAGCGCGCCCGTATCCGGCAGATAATGCGCTACGCCGACAACAGCGTCGGGTCGATCATGGAGTTTGAGGTCATTACGGTGCGGCCGGAGGCCACTCTGGCAGCGGTGCAGCGCTATCTGCGGCGTCTCGGTAAAATGCCGGAGAACACCGATAAGCTGTTCGTCACTACCCGCAATAAGCTGCTGCTCGGCGAGCTGGAGCTCCAGACCATTCTGCTCAACGATGCGCAGAAACGGGTGGGGGAGGTGATGGAGGGCGATCCGGTTACCTTTCAGCCGCATGAAGAGGCGGAGAAAGTGGCGCGCACTTTCGAACGTGATGACTTACTCAGCGCCGCCGTCATTGATGCCGACGGCAAGCTGATCGGGCGCCTGACCATCGATGAGATCGTCGATGTGGTCTATGAAGAGACGGATAACGATCTGCGCCGGATGGGCGGCCTGAGTGATGAAGAAGATGTCTTCGCCCCGGTCAGCAAAGCGGTGAAAACCCGCTGGGCGTGGCTGGCGGTCAACCTGTGTACGGCGTTTATCGCTTCCAGGGTCATCGACGGCTTCGAACACACCATTTCACAGCTGGTGGCGCTGGCCTCGCTGATGCCGATCGTTGCCGGCATCGGCGGCAATACCGGCAATCAGACGATCACCATGATCGTCCGGGCGATGGCGCTGCAGCAGATCCAGCCCGGCAGCTTTACCTTCCTGATCCTGCGTGAAATGGGGGTCGCCCTGATTAACGGCCTGGTGTGGGGCGGGATTATGGGGGCCATCACCTGGTGGCTGTATGACGATCCGCAGCTCGGCGGGGTGATGACGCTGGCCATGATGCTCAATCTGCTGATGGCGGCGATGATGGGCGTGATCATCCCGATGGTTATGGTGAAGCTGGGGCGCGACCCGGCGGTCGGCTCCAGCGTGATGATCACCGCCATTACCGATACCGGTGGCTTCTTTATTTTCCTTGGTCTGGCGACGCTGTTTCTGATGTAGCCGACGCTTTCGCCCGCAGGCGGCGGGGGATGATCGCCATGGCGACAATCCCCGCCAGCACACCGATCGCCAGATTGCTGGTTCCCACCGTCGCGGCGACGGTCACCAGCATCACCAGCGTTTCCGGCCACGGATTACGCGCCAGCTCCCCCGGGCGTATGCTGTGCCAGCTAAAGGTCTTCACCGCCACGATCACCATCACCCCGGCCAGAACCGCCATCGGGATCTTCGCCATCACCTGGCTGAGCGCCGTTACCAGCAGGAGCAGCACCAGGCCGGCGATAACCGTTGAGAGGCGGCTGCGGGCCCGGCCCATTTCCACGTTAACGATGGTCTGGCCGATCATCGCGCAGCCGGCGATGCCGCCATAGCAGCCGGCAAGAATATTAGCGATACCCAGCCCGGCGCTTTCCCGCGATTTATTCGACGGGGTATGGGTGAGATCGTCCACCAGCTTAGCCGTCAGCAGGGACTCCATCAGGCCGACAAAGGCGATACTGAGGGCGCAGGGCCAGATTATCTGTAGGGTGGCCAGGTTTAGGGGAACGGTCAGGGCGGTGAACCCCGGCAGGCCGCCGCTCATTGACCCTTCATCACCCACGGTCGGCAACAGCTGGCCGGTGGTCGCGGTATAGAGGGTGAGCACGACGATGGCAATCAACGGCGCCGGGATAGCCTTAATAAAGCGTGGCGCCCACAGAACGATAAGCAGGGTCAGGACGAACAGACCGACGATCAGCGGTTGTCGGCTCCAGAAATGCGGCACCTGAGCGAAAAAAATCAGGAGCCCGAGGGCGTTGACGAACCCGGTCATCACCGCCGGGGGAATAAAGCGCATCAGGCGCGCCATGCCGCACAGACCAAACAAAATTTGAATAATACCTGCCAGAATGACAGCCGGTAAAATGTACCCCACGCCGTGCTGATGCACCATCGGGCCAATCACCAGCGCCACCGAGCCCGCGGCGGCGGTGACCATCGCCGGGCGTCCGCCGAGGACCGACATCGCCAGACAGAGCACGACCGAAGCAATCAGGCTCACCTGTGGGTCAACGCCGGCAATGACCGAAAACGAAATCACTTCAGGGATTAAGGCGAGCGCGGTGAGCACCCCAGCCAGCACTTCACGCGTGAACAGTGACGGGGAGCGGACGATTAGACGCAGGTTGCCGGAAGCGGCGGGGTCAGAAACTGGGGGCATAAAAAAAGTTCGCAGCTTATAAAAAAGAGGGAGTGGTGTCAGGCCTTGCTTCCGTGCGGTCTGTCACAAAACCAGGGATGATAGCGCGGAATCTGCCAACGCACCAGTACAAAAAGTGATTTGCCGTATACATTTATTAAACATTTTTATAACGGATCTCAAAACAGAACTTAAAATTTAAACAATATTTAAATTTTTGAGCTTCGGTGGTAACGTGAGTGGTGACAATCGTATCACCTGCGCTAAATAAAAACAGCGAGTAAAGTAAGGCTCAAATCCGATGAATAAAAAGATGGCCGTACCACGCTCACAGGCGGTTGGTCCCAACAGCACTCGGACCGACACCCGCCATGAGCAAGAGACGGATGTATTGTTGATTGGCGGCGGCATTATGAGCGCCACACTGGGAACCTGGCTGCAGGAGCTTGAGCCAGACTGGTCTATTACCATGGTTGAGCAGATGTCCAGCGTAGCGGAAGAGAGCTCAAATGGGTGGAACAATGCGGGTACCGGCCACGCGGCGCTGATGGAGCTGAACTATACGCCACAGACCGCCAACGGCATCAATATCGACAAAGCTGTCGACATCAACGAAGCCTTCCATATCTCGCGTCAGTTCTGGGCGCATCAGGTAACGCGCGGCGTCCTGAACAAACCAAAATCTTTCATTAACAGCGTGCCGCACATGAGCTTTGTGTGGGGCGAAGATAACGTCAACTTCCTGCGTGCGCGCTATGCGGCGCTGCAGCAAAGCGAACTGTTCCGCGGTATTCGCTATTCTGAAGACCATCAGCAGATCAAAGCCTGGGCGCCGCTGGTAATGGAAGGCCGCGACCCGCAGCAAAAGGTGGCAGCCACTCGCACTGAAGTGGGAACCGACGTCAACTATGGCGAAATCACCCGCCAGCTGATCGCCGGCCTGCAAACGCATGATAATTTCTCCCTGCAACTGGGCACCGTGGTGCGTCGCTTCAAGCGCAACGCCGATAAGAGCTGGACGGTCACTCTGGCGGATGCCGACAACCGTCGCCAAAAGCGGGTCATTAAAGCGAAATTTATCTTTATCGGCGCCGGTGGCGCGGCGCTGACCCTGCTGCAGGAGACCGGTATTCCGCAGGCCAAAGAGTATGCGGGCTTCCCGGTTGGCGGCCAGTTCCTGGTCTGCGAAAACCCGGAGGTGGTTAACCACCATCTGGCGAAGGTTTACGGCCAGGCTGAAGTGGGTGCGCCACCGATGTCGGTGCCGCACATCGATACCCGTATTATTGACGGTAAACGCGTGGTGCTGTTCGGGCCATTCGCGACTTTCTCGACCCGTTTCCTGAAGAACGGGTCGCTGTGGGATCTGCTGGCCTCGACAAATACCTCGAATATTTTACCGATGCTCAACGTCGGCCTGGACAACTTCGATCTGGTGAAATATCTGATTAGCCAGGTGATGCAGAAAGATAAAGATCGTCTGGCCGCGCTGTGCGAATACTATCCGGAAGCGCGGAAGGAGGACTGGCGGTTGTGGCAGGCCGGTCAGCGCGTGCAAATCATCAAGCGCGATGCGAAGAAGGGCGGGGTATTGCGTCTGGGCACGGAAGTGGTCAGCGATGACGAAGGCACTGTCGCCGCACTGTTGGGCGCGTCGCCTGGCGCCTCCACCGCGGCACCTATCATGCTGCAGCTGATGGAAAAAGTGTTTAAAGACAAAGTTAATTCGCCGGAATGGCAGGCCAAGCTGAAGGCGATCATCCCAACCTACGGTATCCGTCTTGATGGCAACCCGGCGGAGATCGAGAAAGCGTTGGCATGGACCAGTGAAGTGCTGGAGCTGAAATATGAGCCAGCCGGGGCGATGGATGAGGCCCCGCAGGCGGAGCTGAAGCCGCTGAGCGGCGGCAAGCCGATGGCGGATATCGCGCTCTGATAAACGCTCTGACAAAAACGGCAGCCTGCGGGCTGCCGTTTTGTATGGTCGGTTTGTTGGTTCGCCTTAGCGGACGACGGCGTTGCCGATAGTCTCGTCTGCGCGCCAGATGCGATATTTCACATCGACATTGGTCGGCGTGTATACCACGATCGGCAGTTTGCTGTTGTAGCGCAGCATGGCGTCATCCCCGAGGCCGGCAGTGACGAATTTCTTCTCTTTTTTGCCGTCCGGGCAGGCCATCATCGTGGAGACCGGGCCGCTCAGCTTCTCAAAGACATAGTAATCATAGCCCCAGCCTTCCAGGGTTTTGCTTTCCAGTTCCCCGCCGAGACGATGATGGTTGCAGTCGACTTCCAGCGTCTGGCCGATCATCAGCTCAACCTTGAGCGCCGACTCATCCTGCTGCTGCGGCAGCTGAATAACCTGACGCTTCATGCCTTTTTCCGCTTTCGGGAACGGCGCGACTTTTTCCAGCGGTTGGTCTGCGGCCAATGCGCCAGCGGACATGCAGGCGGCGGTCAGCAGAGAAACGGCTAGCGTAGTGATTTTTTTCACGGTTGATCATCCTTTATTTTCGTTCCTGACTGATACAGCCTATCATTGCTTTGCTGAATGTTAAGTTTTATTTACTAATTTTTTCAAAATGAATAGTGTTATGTACTGGCATCATGTCAGCTCAAACCTTGCGCCACGGCAGCGCTGGCGGGCCGCCAGCCGCTGGCCAGGGAAGCTATTCGTTACGGCTATTTTTCGCTTCCTCAATAAACTCTTCGTCAATTTCATCCGTGTTACCGGCGTGTTCCCGTCCCGACAGCAGGTTCCAGCAGGCGATAAACAAGGCGGCAATCAGCGGGCCGATCACAAAACCGTTGATACCGTAGATCTCCATGCCGCCGAGGGTGGCAATCAGGATCAGGTAGTCCGGCATCTTGGTATCCTTGCCCACAAGCAGCGGACGCAGAATATTGTCCACCAGGCCAATCACAACCACAAAAAAGCCGACGATAAAGGCCCCCTGCCATAGCTGCCCGGTGGCGAAGAGATAAATCGCCGCCGGTACCCAGATAATGGCCGAGCCTACCGCCGGGATAAGCGACAGGAAGGCCATCAGCGCCCCCCAGAGAATGCTGCCGTCCAGTCCGGCGACCCAGAAGGCAAAGCCGCCAAGCGCTCCCTGCGCCAGCGCCACGGCGACGGTGCCTTTCACTGTCGCGCGAGCCACTGCGGCAAATTTTGCGAACAGGTGCTGTTTCACATAACTCGATAGTGGCAAAGATTCAAGGATCAACAGCACCAGGTAAGGCCCATCCTTCAGCAGGAAAAATAGCAGGTACAGCATAATGCCGAAACTGACGGTGAAGCCAAAGGTCCCTTTACCAATCAGAAAGGCGCTGCCCGCCAGATACTGGCCGCCTTTCAAAGCGACATCGGAGAGTTGCTGCTGGATCTGCTGCGCGCTATCAAGGTTATGCTCGGCCAGGAAGTTTCTGGCCCAGCCGGGGAGGTGGGCAAACAGGCTGGCGACCACCGTCGGGAACTGAGTGTCGTTATGCTGCAGTTTGCTGTACACCAGATTCAGCTCGTAGGCCAGCGATGACAGAATGATCGCCAGTGGTGTAAACACGATAAGACAGATAATGACGATGGTCATCAGGGCCGCAAGGCCATTGCGTTCGCCGAGGCGGGTACGGATCTTGTTTTTGACCGGATTAAAAATCACCGCGAGGATAGCGGCCCAGAGGATGGCGGAATAATAGGGTGAGAGAACATCGAAAAAGGCCAGGGTCACAATAAAGACGATAAGGATGAAAAATCCTTTAGTAAGTCCATTAACTCTCATGCTATCCGCTCCTGCTTATGAGTCATACATTCGAATAATAGATGCTACGACGTAATTTACCATCAGGATAGTCGCATGCTTAACGATTAACGATGTGGCGCAGAAAGGGGGGAAACCTCAGCGGGCGGGGGGGAGCAGACCTCAAAGACAGGTATAAAAAAACCAGCCATCAAGGCTGGTTTCTGTGGAGTTTTTGGTCGGCACGAGAGGATTTGAACCTCCGACCCCCGACACCCCATGACGGTGCGCTACCAGGCTGCGCTACGTGCCGACGCGTGGGGAACAATATTACCCGTTCCCCAGGCGAATGCAAGCGGGGCACGCGCGATTGATTCATAATTAATCAATCAGTTAGCGATAAAGCGTTTTTCGTCCGTCAGGACCTGCAGTAACAGGCTTAGCTGCGGTTTCTGATCTTTGATTTTCTCGCCGTCGCGGCTCCAGGTGGTGTAGGTGCCGTTATGGTTGAGGACCACGGTGATGGTCGGGGTGGTGATGGCCAGCGTATCGCCGTTGGCCGCGGTCACCCAGTTACGACGCCGTGCGGCGCTGAACAGATCTTCACCCTGCGAATACTCATTGGCCGGTGTCGAAACGTGAAGCAGACGCTGCATCAGCGTGGTCATCACATCTTTGTTATCGGTCAGGGTGGCAATCTCCTGCGCCGGGGTGCCTGGCCAGTGAATAACCAGCGGAACCTGCAGCTGCTCTCGCGACCAGTCGAAGCGATCGCCTTTCGCATTGAGCGCCTTGCCGTGGCCGCCGGTAATAATCACCACCGTATTATCGAGCTTGCCAGCTTCGCGCAGCGCGGTCAGGACCCGATCGATCTGGGCATCAACATCACCTGCCGCCTTGCTATAACGGCGGACAAAGCCCTGCTGCTGGCTGTCGTCAAGGGTGGTGCCATTGAGCGAGATCCACGAGAACCAGCGATTCTCATCCTGCGCATAACGGTCCAGCCAGCCGATCCACTGATTGGCCGTCTGCTCGTCGCTCTGGGTCTTCGCGCTCGGTAGCGAGAAATCGGAGAGCAGCGCCTGGCGATACAGCGGGCTGCTAAAACCATCGGAGGAGAACAGCCCCAGCTGGTAGCCCTGCTGGTTGAGGGCAGTGATCAGCGCCGCGGGAATACGCGCCGAGAGGACACCGTCCATATAGCCTGGTGAAATACCGTAGAACAGGCCAAACAGGCCGCTGTCGGCGGTGTTACCTGAGCTCATATGCTGGGTAAAATTGACGTTCTCTTTGGCAAACGCCGCCAGCGCCGGCATGGTCTTTTCAAACCGCGAATAGTTCAGGTTGTCGACGGTGATTAGCAGCACGTTATAGCCCGCACCCAGGTCGCGGTAGCGCAGGTTGCTGAGCGGATACTGGACCGATACCGCCTCCGGCGCCCCTTGCTCCACCAGACGTCGCTGATAATCCTGGGCGTCGAGCAGGCCATGTTTCTCAAGGAAACGGCGGGCGGTCATCGGATAAGAGAGCGGCAGGTTGGCCCGCTGCATAGTGATCGGACGATAGAAATTGGCATCCGCCCAGATATACACCAGATGGCTGCTAATAAAGGACAGAAAGAAGAACCAGGCGACCGGACGGGCATAGTGACGGCGGCGCGTCAGGCTGCGCAGTTTTTGCCAGCTCCAGGTGGCAAAGAGCATTTCAATCAAAAAGATGACCGGGACGCTGATAAACATCAGCTGCCAGTCGCGCGCCATTTCATTCTGGTCGGGGTTAATGACCAGCTCCCAGACGACCGGGTTTAAGTGAAGATGGAAGCGGGTGAAGACCTCGCTGTCAATCAGCAGCAGCGTCATCCCGGCGGTGGCAAGGATCACCGACAGGAAGCGCATCAGGCGCTGCGAGACCACGATAAAGGTCAACGGAAAGAGGATCAGCACATAGCTGGTAAACACCAGGAAGCTGAAGTGCCCGACGAGACTGACGTACGAAAAAAGTCGTCCGGCAAGCGTCGTCGGCCAGTCGGCGACAAAAAGATAGCGGCTGCCGAGCGCCATGGCCAACAACATGTTGAACAGGGCGAACCAGTGCCCCCAGCTAACCATCTGGGAGACTTTTTCTCGGTAGGGCTGACGTAGAGTCACCATATACTGTTGCTGTTATCCTTAATGCGCTGGATCGTCGTTAATCGAAGATTGCAAAGCCTGCGCGAAAGAACGGGCGATGGCCTGACGCTGCGCCGGCGCGACGCTACTGTTGATCAGGTTGGTCACCATATTGCCTAACACCATCAGTGAAAGGTCAACCGGGGCTTTGTGTGATTCCAGGACGTTCGTCAGCTCGCTGAGCAGCTGTTCGACCTGTTGATCGCTATAGCGGGAAATTTGCGGCATAAACTCAAAATCTGTTTGTTCGTGAAAGGGCAACATATTACCGTAGCAGCAGCTTTTTTTCCGCATTTTTTCGCCGCGGCGTAAAAGCGCACTCATCGTCGGTGATAACGGCGAAATGGGTCGCGCCAGTTGCGTCAGCAAGCCGGCGGTGGTTGAATACCGCCCGGTCTAAAAGGAGAGTTTAACATGAGTCTGGATATCGACCAGATTGCCCTGCATCAGTTAATCAAACGTGATGAACAAAATCTGGAGCTGGTGCTGCGCGAATCACTGCTGGAGCCGAACGCGACGGTCGTCGAGATGATGGCTGAACTGCACCGGGTCTATAGCGCCAAAAGCAAAGCCTATGGCTTGTTCAATGAAGAGAGCGAACTGGCCCAGGCGCTGCGCCTGCAGCGTCAGGGGGAAGAAGAGTTTCTGGCGTTCAGCCGCGCGGCCACTGGTCGCCTGCGCGATGAGCTGGCGAAATACCCGTTCGCTGAAGGGGGCATTGTGCTCTTCTGCCAGTATCGTTACCTGGCGGTTGAATACCTGCTGGTGGCGGTGCTCAATAACCTGAGCAGTATGCGTGTCAACGAAGAACTGGATATCCGCTCGACCCATTATCTGGATATTAACCATGCCGATATCGTCGCGCGCATCGATCTCACCGAGTGGGAAACCAACCCGGAATCGACCCGCTACCTGACCTTCCTTAAGGGGCGAGTAGGGCGCAAAGTGGCCGATTTCTTTATGGATTTCCTCGGCGCCAGCGAAGGGCTCAACGCCAAAGCGCAGAACCGCGGCCTGCTGCAGGCGGTGGACGATTTCGCTGCCGATGCGCAGCTTGATAAATCCGAGCGACAGAACGTGCGCCAGCAGGTCTACGCGTACTGCAACGAACAGCTGCAGGCCGGGGAAGAGATTGAGCTGGAGTCGCTGTCCAAAGAGCTCGCCGGCGTCAGCGAAAAGAGCTTCCAGGAATTCACCGCTGAGCAGGGCTATGAGCTGGAAGAGAGCTTCCCGGCGGATCGCAGCACTTTACGTCAGCTGACCAAGTTTGCCGGCAGCGGCGGCGGATTGACCATTAATTTCGACGCGATGCTGTTAGGTGAACGCGTATTCTGGGATCCCGCCACCGATACCCTGACCATCAAGGGTACCCCGCCGAATCTGCGCGACCAGCTGCAGCGCCGGACGTCCGGCGGCAACTAAGCGCCGCACTTCGTCGACGCTACCGCTAAACCGGGATAATCTCCACGCCGCTCTGCACCAACTGCTGGCGCAGCGCGGCGTCGGGTTCCCCATCGACGATAAGCGTACTGGCGAGACTCAGCTCGCCGATAGCAAAGGCCGACGCGGCGTTAAGTTTCTCCTGGGAGGCCATGACTACGGTTTCTGCGGCTCTGGCCGCCAGCGCACGTTTGATACCCGCCTCTTCATAATCCCCGGTGGTGAACCCCGCCCGCGGGTGGACTCCGGTCACTCCCATAAAGAACAGATCGGCATTGATCCGCGCCATGCCCGCCAGCGTCTCGGCGCCGACCGCGACAACCGAATGTTTAAATACTCTGCCGCCGAGCAGGATCACCTCGATTCGCGGGTGGTCCGCCAGCGCCACGGCGATGCCAGGGCTGTGGGTGACCACCGTGCAGTTCAGTTCCGCAGGTAGAAAGCCGATCATCGCCGCGGTAGTGGTGCCGCCATCGACAATCACCACCTGTCCTGGCTGGATCAGGGCGGCGGCGGCGCGGGCGACCGCCTGCTTGGAGGCGATCTGCACGCTTTTGCGCGTTTCAATTGGCGCAATGGCGGCGGATACCGGCAATGCCCCGCCATGGACCCGCTGCAGTTTTCCCTCCGCCGCCAGCTCGCGCAGATCGCGGCGAATGGAGTCCTCGGAGACGTTAAACCGCTGGCTTAGCTCCCCGGACATCACCTGTTTTTCCTCGGCGAGGATCTGGAGGATCTGCTGTTTTCTCTGACTGGCGAGCATCGGTTTTCCTTCTCGGGTGATCTTGTTTGTGCACGATTATGCATGTTATGGTGCCTGCTGTCACCTCAAAGGGGAAATAACATGCAAACACACGCACCGCACGTCCGCCACGTTCGCGAGACGCTGCTCTCGGATAACTGGTACACGCTAAAAAAATATACCTTCGAACTGCTGCGCCGGGACGGTCGCTGGCAGGAGCAGAGCCGCGAGGCCTATGACCGGGGTAACGGCGCGGTCATTTTACTCTACAATCGGGAAAAGCAGACGGTGGTCCTGACCCGCCAGTTCCGCTTTCCGGTGTTTACTCATGGTCACGACGGATATCTCATTGAGGCGGCCGCCGGGCTGCTGGATAACGCATCGCCGGAAGCGCGGATCGTTGCCGAAGCGGAAGAGGAGACCGGTTTTCGCGTGACGCGCGTCGAGCCCGTCTTCACCGTCTTTATGAGTCCCGGCTCCGTCACCGAAAAACTCTACTTTTTTATCGCCGAATACCAGGCTGATGACCGGCAGGGCGACGGTGGTGGGCTGGCGGCGGAAGGTGAGGACATTGAAGTGCTGGAGTGGCCGCTTGCGCGGGCGCTGCAGGCCATTCGCGATGGCGAGATCATGGATGCTAAAACCATTATCCTGCTGCAGCACCTGGCGCTGAATGCCGACACGCTCCTTGCCGGCTGAGCGGCAAGGAGCGGGGAGTTAACGCAGCTCGCGGGCAATGGCGCTGTACATCAGCGCCGCTTCCAACGGCTGAGCATTGAAGGAAGGTTCCGCCTGCGGCCAGGTCGACCACTGAACGATCACCAGGTGTTCCGCGCGATTCACCATGATCACCTGGCCGTAGATCCCCAGCGCCCACAGCGACCCTTTAAGCCCTTCCTGCGGCGTCGGCTGGACGTTTTGCACATTCGCCGGAATGGCGTTATTCCACCACTGATAGCCATAGATACCCTCAGGATGCGCCGCCGAGACTGAGTTTAGCGCGGTGGTCCAGCTGGCGGCCTGATCGAACCAGTCCGCTGGCACCAGCTGTTGGCCGTTGCTTAACCGACCATCGCGGGCAACGAATTCGCCGAAGCGGCCCCAGTCTTCAAGGGTGGCGTTAAAGCCGTGGGCGCCGACGTCGTGCTTCCCTTGCTGATAAGCATGCCACACGCCGTCGTGAGCCATCCCGGCCGGCTGCCATAGCGCCTGTTCAAGCCAGGCGGCCAGCGACATACCGGTGGCGCGCTCCAGGATATCGCCCAACAGCCAGGCGCCGCCGGAAGAGTAGGACCACTGCTCGCCTGCTGGATGCTGGCGCGCCAGGCCGGTGACGATCTTGCGCACGCAGGCATAGGCGCCGGGCTGCGCCTCGCACTGGGTCAGGCGGGCGAAGTGCGACTGCGGGTCGGTGTAGTCTTCATTCCATTCCACGCCGCTGGTATGTTGAATGAGCTGCTTCAGCGTCACGCCGTCCCAGGCGGTGCCTTTCAGTTCGGGTTCGTAAACGGTGATCAGGTCATCGAGGGAGTGGATCTTACCTTGCTGAATGGCGATGCCCACCAGCGTTGAAACCACCGATTTCCCCACCGAGCGAGAGGTCCACAGCGTGGTATCGGTGTTGCCATTGCCAAGGTATTTCCAGGCGACTTTGCCATCTTTCAGTACCAGCATGCCGCTGACGTTCTCGCGCTTCAGGTAATCCTGCAAATTCCAGGTGTGGCCGTTGAGCGTATAGCTGGCATCGGTCAGTTGTTTCTCAGCGCGTTCCAGCGGCGCCGCGGCGCCGTGGCGGAACACATCGCCGGCATAGTTGCGATAGTCATTGCGAAAACCAATGACCCGTGACGTCTGATCCCAACTGAGCATGTCTTTGGCCGCGGGTAGCGTTTGGTCGTAAGGCGTTGGGCAGACATCCAGCGTCAGGCCGCCGCAGTGTTGTGCCATTGCCGCCGCCGGCAGCGCCGCCAATATTAACGCCAGGGCCAGTGGTTTTCTTATCATCGTCATTTCCTCGTTTGCCATAGATTCGCTGCGCAGTATATAAATCGGCTCGCGAAGGCTAAAATCAGCACATGGGGGATTTTCCCCCGCAAGGGAGAGAAGGATGAAGACCCTACAGTACTCATTCGCACAGATTGAGGCCTTCGCGACGATTGCTGAGACCGGCAGCCTGTCTCAGGCGGCCATTCGTTTAGCTAAAGACCGGACCACGCTTCGTGATCTGCTTGATTATCTGGAAGATGCGCTGGGCTACCGGCTGTTCAGCCGTGAAGGACGTAGCCTGACGCTAACCGCCGAGGGCGAGCAGCTGTTTCGCCAGGCGCATTTGCTGTTGCGTCAGGCGCAGGCTTTCGAGTCCTTTGCGCAAACGCTGCCGCAAACCGCGTGGCAGGCGTTACGTCTGGTATACGATCCCTTCGTGCCGCGTGAATTTCTCTGCGCGCTGGCCGATAACCTGGCCCGGCGGCAGATTCGCCTGAGCTGCTGGAGCGCCTCGCGGCGCGAAGCCGAGCAGGCGCTGAGCGATGGCGTGGCGGAGATAGCGATGTGCCAGGCTAATAATCGTACGCTGGGTAGCGAAATGGAGTGGCGGGCGCTCGGCAGCGTGGATCTGCGTTTCTACGCGGCGGATAGCCTGTTCCGCGACGTTCCGCGGCCGCTGACGCTGTTGAATCTTTCGTTGACGCCGCAGCTGGTGATGCACCGGCGCAGTGACGAGCAGATCGCCCGCCGGCTGCAGATTTCCGGGCATACGCTGTATATGAATGAAATGACTATGCTGCGCCATGCGCTGGAGCAGGGAAGGGGCTGGGGTTTTTTACCGGACCATTGGCGGCCAGGCGAGTGGCAGGGGGTCAGTGAAATCGCCACCGAGGTCGGCAGTCAGGGACTGAACGTCACTATGGTGATGCTCTGGCTACCCGGAATGAATAAGCACCGGCTGCTGAGTGAAATTGTGGACGAGGCGCCGGAGCTTTGGCGGCGCGGATAACAAAACGCCCCGGAGCCAAAGACTCCGGGGCGTTTGCCATACAACTTGTTATCGGCGATTACGCGCGAACGAAGTCGATGTGAGTCAGTTTCGGCTTGAACGCGTGACGCTGAACAGCCTGAACTTTGACTTTTTCTTCTTTGCCATCAACAACGACGGTCAGAACTTCGCCGTAAAACTCAGCTTTGTCCTGCATGTTCCATACTTTGTCGTGGTCCAGTTCGATAGCAACCGGAGCAGCTTCGCCACCGTAGATGATTGCCGGGAACTTGTTAGCTGCGCGCAGGCGGCGGCTCGCACCCTTACCCTGCTCTTTACGTACTTCTGCGTTGATAGTAAACATTGATGTCTCTCTATATATAAAGCCTGCTACAGGCGACCCAGCAACAGGCGGATTATCTGCTCTGCGAATGCAAAAGCGGGCGGCATTATAGCCGCCAAACGACACCCGGGCAATCAAAACCTCAGCTTTCCGGTAATTAACGCAGCTCGTTGGCGCGACGAAAACGCCCCTGATAATCGAACACTTTTTCCCGCACCTGCCAGTACTGCCCCTTCATCCGGGCGACGACAAAGTCCGGATGGCGCAGCAGCGCCTGCTGGGCCACGATATCCGCTGGCGTTATCCAGCGCAGCGGCACCCCCGGGGTGCGGGTATGCGGGCGGATAAACAGCTGCTCAAAGGCGGTGCGCTGGGCGGGCGTCTGCAGACGGAAGCGCTCACTGACGTCCGCCCCGTCTTCATCGTAGTAGGTGATTTTCAGCCACGGGCCTTTTTCGTCACCGCCGTGCTGTAGCACCATGCCGCTGCAGCGCAGCACCAGCGCATCCTTTAGCTTTAGCGCCGCCTTCAGCATATCGTCCGGGTCGACCAAAATCGTGTCGCACTCCCGGCAGCGGCGGGCGGCGATGTCGTTTTCCGCGTTGCACTGCGGGCAGTTCTTGAAGCGAAAGCGGAAGTCGCACTGTTCGCGGTGGCCGTCATCATCCTCGAACCAGCCCTGACAGCGGCGGCCAAAATGCTCAATCAAGGTACCGTCGGCGGTGGTTTTGCCCCAGAAGGTGTTGGCGAAGCCGCAGGCCGGACAGAAGACCTGCACCGGCACGTTGTCGCTTTTACCCTTCGGCGTCCCCACCTCCGGGGCGTACAGGTCATGCGGGTTGCCGGCGTAGTCGAGGATCAGGCAGTCGGTTTTCCCCGGCGCCAGGCGCAGGCCACGGCCAACGATTTGTTGGTAAAGGCTCACTGACTCGGTTGGGCGGAGGATAGCGATCAGGTCAACGTGCGGGGCGTCGAAGCCGGTGGTCAGCACCGCGACGTTTACCAGATAGCGATATGCCTGCGCTTTAAACGCCTCGATGATCCGATCCCGCTCCGGCCCCGGCGTTTCGCCGGTGATCAGCGCTGCCTGGCCTGCCGGCAGCAGGCCGGTCACTTCCCGGGCGTGCTCCACGGTGGCGGCGAAGATCATCACTCCTTTGCGGTTTTCGGCAAACTCTACGATCTGACTGACGATATGCGGCGTGATGCGCTGCTGTTTTTTCAGCTCGTGGTTAAGGTCGGCTTCGCTAAACAGGCCGTTGCTCTGTGGTTGCAGGCGGCTGAAATCGTACTGCACCACCGGCATATCGAGGCGTTCCGGCGGCGTCAGGTAGCCATGCTTAATCATATAGCGCAGCGGTAGCTCATAGATGCAGTCGCGGAACAGGGCCTTTTCATCGCCGCGCACCATCCCGTGGTAGTGGAACTGATAGATCCATCCCTTGCCGAGGCGGAACGGGGTGGCCGTCAGGCCGAGCAGCCGGAGCTGCGGATTGACCTGCCGCAGGTGGCCGATGATCTGCTGATACTGGCTGTCGTCGTCATCGCTGATACGGTGGCATTCATCGACGATGAGCAGCGAAAATTCGCTACGAAACTGCTCCAGATTGCGCGCCACCGACTGCACACTGCCGAACACCACTTTGCCGTGGCTCTCTTTACGCTGCAGACCGGCGGCAAAGATATCCGCCTCGAGACCAAGGGCGCAGTATTTGGCATGGTTCTGCGCCACCAGCTCTTTGACGTGGGCCAGCACCAGCACGCGGCCGCGGGCCAGCCGGGCAAGCTCGGCGATCACCAGGCTTTTGCCCGCGCCGGTGGGCAGGACAATCGCTGCCGGCTCGGTATGGCGACGAAACCAGGCGAGTGTGGCATCGACGGCTTCTTGTTGGTAGGGACGTAATGTAAAAGTCATGAATTCACGGGGCTAATTAACTCGCGAATAGTATGCCACGAATCTTTTCCCTTGAGTGGTGTTAAGAGCCCGTTATACTAGCCAGTGAAATTCTTCTTTTTCGGGCGATTTGCCCGCTCCAGCACTATGACAGGCTAATAAAATCTCATGCGACTTGATAAGTTTATCGCTCAGCAGCTTGGCGTCAGCCGGGCTATTGCCGGGCGTGAAATCCGCGGCAGCCGGGTTACCGTGGACGGCGACATTGTGAAAGATGCTTCCTTTAAGCTTCAGCCGGAGCACGAGGTGGAGTATGACGGGAATACGCTGATCCAGCAGAACGGCCCGCGTTATTTTATGCTCAACAAGCCGCAAGGGTACGTCTGTTCCACCGACGATCCGGATCATCCGACCATCCTTTATTTCCTCGACGAGCCGGTCGCGCACAAGCTGCACGCCGCCGGGCGCCTGGATATCGATACCACCGGGCTGGTGCTGATGACCGACGATGGCCAGTGGTCGCACCGCATTACCTCGCCGCGCCACCACTGTGAAAAAACCTATCTGGTGGCGCTGGAAAGCCCGCTGGCGGAAGGGACCGCAGAGCTATTCGCCAAAGGCGTCCAGTTGCACAATGAAAAAGATCTCACTAAACCGGCGGTACTGGAAGTGATCACCCCGACTGAGGTGCGTCTGACCATCAGCGAAGGCCGCTATCATCAGGTGAAACGGATGTTTGCCGCCGTGGGCAACCACGTGGTTGGCCTGCACCGGGAACGCATCGGCGACATCGTGCTGGATGATTCGCTGGCGCCCGGTGAATATCGTCCGCTGACGGAAGCGGAAATCGCCAGCGTGGGCGCCCCGCAGCCACGGAGTAAAACGTGACGCTGAAGCAGAATTCATCTCTGGGAATTGTGTTTATCCTTGGCCTGCTGGCCATGCTGATGCCGCTGTCTATTGATATGTATCTCCCGGCGCTGCCGGTGATCGCCGCCCAGTATAACGTCCCGGACGGCAGCGCGCAGATGACGCTCAGCACCTATATCCTCGGTTTTGCGCTGGGTCAGTTGCTGTACGGTCCGATGGCGGACAGCCTTGGCCGCAAGCCGGTGATCCTCGGCGGGACGTTGGTCTTCGCCGCGGCGGCGGTGGCCTGCGCCCTGTCGCAGACCGTCGAGATGCTGATCGTGATGCGTTTCTTCCACGGTCTGGCGGCCGCGGCGGCCAGCGTGGTGATAAACGCCCTGATGCGTGATATTTATCCGAAAGATGAGTTTTCGCGGATGATGTCCTTTGTCATGCTGGTCACGACCATTGCGCCGCTGGTGGCACCGATGGTTGGCGGGGCGGTGCTGGTGTGGTTCAGCTGGCATGCCATCTTCTGGATCCTCGCGCTGGTGGCCTTGCTGGCCTCGCTGATGATCGGCCTGTTTATCCGCGAAACGCTGCCGGCTGAAAGGCGTCAGCCGTTCCACCTGCGCACCACGCTGGGTAACTTTGCCACTCTGTTCCGCCACAAGCGGGTGCTGAGCTATATGCTGGCGAGCGGCTTTAGCTTCGCGGGCATGTTCTCTTTCCTTAGCGCTGGTCCCTTTGTCTACATCAATATTAACCACGTCGCGCCCCAGCACTTTGGCTACTATTTTGCGCTGAACATCGTTTTTCTGTTTCTGATGACCATGTTCAACAGCCGGTTTGTGCGGCGGGTAGGGGCGTTGCGTATGTTCCGTGCCGGGCTGTGGATCCAGTTTGCCATGGCGGTGTGGATGGTGGTTTGCGCGCTGCTCGACGTCGGCTTCTGGTCACTGGTGATCGGCGTGGCAGCCTTTGTCGGCTGCGTATCCATGGTGTCGTCTAATGCCATGGCGGTGATCCTCGATGAGTTTCCGCATATGGCGGGCACTGCTTCGTCGCTGGCCGGAACGTTTCGTTTCGGTATCGGAGCGATCATTGGCGCGCTGCTGTCGATGGCGACGTTTACCACCGCCTGGCCGATGCTGATCTCTATCGCCTTCTGCGCCACCAGCTCTATTTTCTTCTCCCTTTACGCTTCCCGCCGGCGAAAAATCGCACGCTAGGTCACATTTTCAGGGGCGAAATCGCCCCTTTCTTGATACATGTCAACCAGAATGGGCTTCAGGGTTCTGCGATTTGTTTCCTTTATGTAAAATCAATTAGTGTAAAAAGTCGCATTGTTGCGATAAAAAAGTTGTTTTGGATCACAGAAACGGGTACATATAGCGCCAATCGGCTCGCCGGGTATAAAAATAAAGCGCTGGATTATAAGCGCTTAACCCTGGTCCGCCCCGGCTGTAAACGTTTTCTGCCTCAAGGCAGGACTATTTGTCAACAGTGTGTTAATATTGATGTAAATTTATTGTGAAGCCTTTTGCTTCCGGGGAAACCACGTGAATACACAACAACTCTCTATCGTACACCGTCTGCCGCAGAGCTATCGCTGGCTGGCCGGTTTTGCGGGTTCCAGAGTTGAACCGATTCCGCAAAACGGCGCGCAGAACGAGAACAGTCTCGTTGCCCTGAAACTGCTGAGTCCGGACGGTGAAAAAGCCTGGCCGGTAATGCATAAGCTCAGCCAGGCGTTAAGCGACATCGAAGTCGACTGTTCTGTTCTGGAGTGTGAAGGGGAACCTTGCCTGTTCGTTAACCTGCAGGATGAGTTTGCCGCCACTTGTCGTCTGAAAAATTTTGGTGTGGCCATCGCCGAGCCCTTCTCCGGCAACAACCCCTTCTGACCGTCAGCTCAGCGCCAGCAGCTGGCGGGTATAGTCATGCCGGGGTGCGCTGAAGACGGACTTGCACTCGCCCTGTTCAACCACCTCTCCTTGACGCAGCACCATCACCTGATGACACAACGCGCGCACTACGCGTAAATCATGACTGATAAAAATATAGGCCAGCTGATGCTTTTGCTGTAATGCTTTCAGCAGATGCAGGATCTGCGCCTGAACGGTTTTATCCAGTGATGAAGTCGGTTCGTCGAGCACGATCAGCTGTGGTTTAACAATCAACGCTCTGGCGATGGCGATACGCTGGCGCTGGCCACCGGAGAACGCCGCCGGGTAGCGCTGGCGGCTGGTCGGGTCGAGCCCAACCTCCTGCATGGCGAGGATCACTGCCTGTTCGCGTTCCGCTGCCGTCAGCGTCGGCTGATGGACACGCAAGCCTTCCTCAATAATCTGTAGCGCCGTCAGGCGCGGATTGAGCGACGAGTTCGGATCCTGAAACACTACCTGCATCTGCCGGCGCAGCGGTAGCAGCTGTCGGCGGTTACGCCCCTCAATCGGCTGACCGGCAAAGGTTATTCTGCCCTCGGATGAGATCAGGCGCAGCAGCGCCAGACCGGTCGTGCTTTTTCCCGATCCCGATTCCCCCACCAGGCCCAAGGTCTCGCCGGCGCGCAACTGAAAACTGAGGCTGTTGACCACCCGGTGGTGATCGACCACCCGGCGCAGGATCCCTTTGCGAACAGGAAAGGCCACCTTTAAATCGTCCGCCTGCAGCAATACCGGGGCATTGGCGGCCAGCGGCACCGGCTCACCGTCCGGCTCGCTATCCAGCAGGCGCTGGGTGTAGGGATGGGCCGGCGCGCTGAACAGCGCCCGACAGTCATTTTGTTCCACACAGCGGCCGTTCTGCATCACCGCCACCCGGTCAGCCAGCTGACGGACAATGCTCAGGTTATGGGTGATAAACAGCAATCCCATGTTTAGCTCTTGCTTCAGCTCGCGCAGTAGCTGCAGGATCTGCGCCTGCACAGACACGTCCAGGGCGGTGGTCGGCTCGTCGGCGATCAGCAACTCCGGGCGCGTCAGCAGCGCCATGGCGATCATCACCCGCTGGCGCTCGCCGCCGGAGAGCTGGTGCGGATAGTCCGCCAGCCGCCGCGGTGCCTGACGGATCCCGACGCGATCCAGGCAGTCGATGATCTCCCCGCGCGCCGCCTCTTTGCGCATTCCACGATGCAAAGACAGCACTTCATAGAGCTGTTTTTCCAGGGTGTGCAGGGGATTGAGCGATACCATCGGCTCCTGAAAGATCATCGCGATCCGGTTGCCGCGCACGCCGCGCAGGGTCGCCTCATCCGCATGCAGCAGCGACTGGCCATGAAAACGGATGTCACCGCTGGGGTAGCTGGCCGGGGGGGTAGGGAGCAGCCGCAGCACCGACAGCGCGGAGATGCTTTTTCCAGAGCCGGATTCGCCCACCAGGGCCAGCGTCTCACCGACTGCCACCTCGAGCGACAGATGGTGCACCACGGTCTGCGTCTCGCCTTGCTGGCGAAAGGCAATAGAGAGATTGTCGATAGCTAACAGTGGGTGGGTCATATTACACCGCCTTACTCGGGTCAAAGGCGTCGCGAACCGCTTCACCGATAAAAATCAGCAGCGTCAGCAGTACGGCGACAGAGAGAAACGCGGCAATGCCCAGCCAGGGCGCCTGCAGGTTGTTTTTACCCTGCAGCAGCAGCTCGCCGAGGGAGGGGGAGCCCAGCGGCAGGCCGAAGCCGAGAAAATCCAGCGACGTCAGGGTGGTAATGGAGCTGCACAGGATAAACGGCAGGAAGGTGAGGGTCGCCACCATCGCGTTGGGCAGCATATGCCGCAGGATAATCTGCCGGTCGCTGACCCCTAGCGCCTGCGCCGCCCGGATGTAGTCGTAGTTGCGGGTGCGAAGAAATTCAGCGCGCACCACGCCCACCAGCGTCATCCAGCCAAAAAGGACGGTGATCGCCAGCAGCCACCAGAAGCCGGGCTGTACGACACTGGAGAGCAGGATGATCAGAAACAAGGTCGGCATGCCGGACCAGACTTCGATAAAACGCTGCCCCCAGAGGTCGATTTTACCGCCGTAGTAACCCTGTATCGCCCCGGCCAGCACCCCCAGCACGCTGGAGAACAGCGTCAGCAGCAGGCCGAATAGCACCGAGATCCGCGTACCGTAGAGGATCCGCGCCAGTACATCGCCGCCGTTGGCGTCGGTGCCGAGCCAGTTACTGGCCGAGGGTGGTGACGGAAAGGGGACGGTGCTGGCAAAATTAATCGTTGTTGCGCCGAAGCGCACCGGCGGCCATAGCGCCCAGCCGTGAGTTGCCAGCTGGTGCTGCAGCCAGGGATCCTGATAGTCGGCGGCGGTGGCGAACGCGCCGCCGAAAGTCTGTTCGGTGTAATTTTTTAACACCGGAACGTACAGCTGGCCCTGGTACTGCACCAGCAGCGGGCGATCGTTGGCCAGCAGATTGGCGCCGAGGCTGCAGGCGAAGATCAGTAAAAATAGCCACAGCGACCAGTAGCCGCGGCGGTTGTGACGAAAGCGCGCCCAGCGGGCCTGATTAACGGGACTGAAGAAAGACATTAGCGGCCCTCAAAATCAATGCGCGGGTCGACCAGCGTATAGCTGATATCGCTGACGATATTCAGCAGCAGGCCGATCAGCGTGAAAATATAGAGCGTGCCGAACATCACCGGATAGTCGCGAGAGACCGTTGCTTCATAGCCCAGCAGGCCCAGGCCGTTCAGCGAGAACATCACTTCGATCAGCAGCGAGCCGGTAAAGAACATACTGATAAAGGTGGCCGGGAAGCCGGCGATCACCAGCAGCATGGCGTTGCGGAACACATGCCCCCAGAGGATCTGTTTCTCACCGACGCCTTTGGCGCGGGCGGTGACCACATACTGTTTGCGGATCTCATCGAGGAAGCTGTTTTTGGTCAGCATGGTCAGAGCGGCAAAGCCGCCAATCACCGTCGCCAGCACCGGCAGGGTGATGTGCCACAGGTAGTCAAGGATCTTCTGATACCAGGGGAGGGTGTCAAAATTTGGCGAGACCAGACCGCGCAGCGGGAAGAGGTCGAAATAGCTGCCGCCGGCAAAAATCACGATCAGCAGGATGGCGAACAGAAAGGCGGGGATCGCATAGCCAATAATAATCAGCGTACTGCTCCAGATGTCAAAGCGGCTGCCGTTGCTGACCGCTTTGCGAATCCCCAGCGGAATGGAAACCAGGTAGATAATCAGCGTGCTCCACAGTCCGAGGCTCACCGAGACCGGCAAGCTGTCTTTAATTAGCTGCAGTACTGAGGCGCTGCGAAACAGACTGTCGCCGAAATCAAAGCGCAGATAATCGCTCAACATCTTCAGGTAACGCTCGTGCAACGGTTTGTCGAAGCCGTAGCGGTGGGTGATCTCGGCGATGACTTCCGGATCGAGGCCGCGTCCGCCGCGATAGTGCCCTTCGCTGATATTGCCTGCGCCGGTGCGGGCATGGCTGGCGCCCATCCCGCCGTCGCCAGCCCCCGGCATCCCGCCGCGCTGATTAAACTCGATGGCGGCGATGGCCTGATCGACCGGGCCACCGGGGGCAATCTGCACAATAAAAAAGTTAATGGTGATGATGGCCCACAGGGTGGGGATGACTAACAGCAAACGGCGGATCAGGTAGCTGCCCATGATATATCCTTAGCGTCTGTCCGCGGGAAGGGTGGCTGCTTTAGTGGCGTCGTACCACCAGGTATCAAGGCCGGACGAATAAATGGGGCGGGTTTTGGGGAACGAGAATTTATTCCACCACGCGATGCGGTCCTGCGCCATATACCACATCGGCAACATGTAGTTGTTCCAGGTGAGGACGCGGTCCAGCGCCCGGCCGAGAGGGATCAGTTTCTGCTTATCACCCTGCCACTGCAGGATCTGCGCAATCAGTTTATCCACCACCGGACTTTGCACCCCCGGCGCGTTGTAGCTGGAGTGAATATAGTCTGACGCCCAGGAGATTTGCAGGTCGGTCCCAGGCCAGGGCATGGCGCGCCACAGGCTCGGCATCATATCGTAATCGCGGCTGCGGCGGCGGTTGCTGTACTGCGAATTATCCACCTGACGAATATCCATGACGATCCCCAGACGCTGCAGGTTGTGCTGAAACGGCAGCACCCAGCGGTCATTGCTCCCGGCAGGCATCAGTAGCTCGAAGCGCAGCGGCTTGCCAGTGGCAACGTTAACCCTGCGCTGGTTCTTCACCGTCCAGCCCGCCGCATTGAGCAGGGCGTCGGCCTTAAGTAAGTTGGCGCGATCGAAGCCATCGCCGCGGGAGACCGGCGGCTGGTAAACCTGGTTGAAGACCTCCGGGGGCAGTTCGTTTTTCATCGGCGTCAGCAGGGCCAGCTCGGCCGCGTCGGGCAGGCTGCGGGCGGCATATTCGGTGTTCTGGAAATAGCTGTTGGCGCGCTGATAGGCGCTGTAAAACAGCGCCTTGTTCATCCACTCAAAATCGAACGCCAGGGTAATGGCCTGCCGCACCCGGCGATCGGCGAATACCGGGCGCTGAATGTTGAATGCCAGCCACTGGGTATCCTGCGCCGAGGTATTGGCATACTCCTCTTTCATGATGTAGCCGCGGCTGAAGTTGCGACCGACGTAGCGGGTGGCCCAGTTTTTGGCGACCGTCTCTTCCCGGCGGTCGACCGCCCCGGCTTTAAAGGCTTCGAAGGCGACGTTGTCGTCAAGATAATAGTCATAGCGCAGTGTATCGAAATTCCAGCGACCACGGTTGACCGGCAGGTCGGCCGCCCAGTAGTCGGCGACGCGTGAATAGGTAATGTATTGCCCCATTCGCCAGGCGCTGATGCGGTAGGGGCCACTGGCCAGCGGCGGCTTTGACAGCGGATCGCTGAGTTTGTGCTGGCGCCAGAACGCCTCAGGCATCACCGGCAGGCTCAGCAGGCTTAGCATGTTCTCTTTGCCGGGCTGGCCGAGGTCGATTCGTACGGTCAACGGCGCGATGGCCTTCACGGTGGTGCCTTTATAAAAGAGGCGGAACTGCGGCACCCCTTCGGTCATAAACTTGTTGAAGGTAAAAGCGACATCGCGGGCGGTGATCGGCGTGCCGTCATGAAAACGGGCGCGCGGGTTGAGGGCGATCTCCATCCATGAATAATCCCCGGCATAGCGCGCCCGTTCGGCAATCAGCGGATAGTAGCTGCCAGGTTCATCATCCGAGGTGGTGAACAGAGTATCGTAGAGCGCCTCCGTGCGTACCGCAGGATTACCGCGCAGCGCATAACGGTTGAAGTTGTCGAAAGTGCCCATCGCCGCCAGGGTGAGGGTGCCGCCTTTTGGCGCCTCAGGATTGACATAATCAAAATGGCTGAAACCGGCGGCGTATTTGGGTTCGCCGATAATCGCGAAGGCGACGCTTTCTTTTATTGTTTGCGCCTTAACGCTCAGGCTAAACAGAGCCAGCAGAATCAGAAAGAGGCGCGCATACATAGGCGGCTAAATATCCTGTCATGGCCGGCCCCCATGGCCGACCTCTGTTCCCGCATCATAAGTGAGACTTAGCGCGTTGTGAAATAGTTAGCGGGTTCATCGTGCGCGGCCACCAGCCCGGCCAGCGACAGCGGTCGGCTGATCCAGTACCCCTGCAGGAAATGAACGCCCTGGCCGCGAAGCCACTCTGCCTGTTCCTGGGTCTCCACCCCTTCGGCGACGGTCATTAATTTCAGCCGACGGCTGAGGGTTAACACTGCATCCAGCACTGGCGAGGTCACGGTTTCGGTGCCAATCGCCTGCACAAAGCCGCGATCGATCTTCAGATAATCGAAGTTATAGCGTTCGAGATAGATTAGCGCGCTATGTCCGGTACCAAAATCATCAATCGCGATTTCAAAACCCTGCCGGTGGAGCCAGGCGAAGTTAGGGATCGATTTCTCTTTATCAATCATGGCTCGCTCCGTTACCTCCAGCACCACGTGAAAATGATCGGCGGGCAGCGCAGCGGCGAAGCGCAGCATATCGTCGCGGAAGCTGTCGGCCTGCAGATGGGCAGGAGAAATATTCAGCCCCAGCTTCACGCCGCGAGGCAGAATACGCTTCAACACCGCAGCGTCGCTGGCGATCAGCGCCAGCAGGTGATGGGTCAGCGGCACGATCATCTGCTGGGTTTCCGCCAGGTTAATGAAAACATCGGGCGGAATTTCACCGACCACCGGATGGCGCCAGCGCATCAGGACCTCTACGCCGCTGATCTGTAGAGTCTGGGCATTGACCACCGGCTGATAGACAACGTAGAACTGGTTATTCTTGATCCCCAGCAGAATGGATTTTCGCGGATCCGATTTGATCGTCAGCACGAAATAGCAGAGCAGCCCCGCCAGCAGGCCGCAGACCACCCCGAGCAGCAGAGCAAACTGGGTATTTTCCGCCAGCCAGCTGTTGGCATACAGATAGACCTTCAGCGGTAAACCGTCGATCTGCACCTGGCGGATCGGAGTGTTGTGCAGGCTTTGCGGATCCACCAGTCGGTTACTGAAGGTGGAGATGGCGGAGTGGCCAATCGCCAGCGCAATACCGCTGAAATCGTTTTGCCGCGCGGAATAGAGGATATACGGCGTGAGATTAGCGTTAATCGACACGAAAATACCGCTGTTTTGATCGCCGGGTTTACCTACCCACAGCGCCAGCGCTGCTCTCTTCGGCATCATCGGCGTGCCTGGCAAAATCGCCATATCAACGGGCTTACGGATATCGATAGCCGGGATGAGCTGGCTGAGGGGCGTATTCATCGTCCCGGTAGCCGAAGAGCAAAAAACGACGCCGTTTTTGACCAGCAGAAAAGCGCGGACATTGGGGCTGAACGCGGCGTGGGAGGTAAGCCCGGAGTCAATATTCTCACAGGGCTGGTCCACCAGCGGCTGCAGGCCGTCGATGGTCTGGCGCAGATCGTGAAAATAGCTTTTCAGATAGTTGTTGACGTTATTGATAATGGCGTCGAAGCGCTCGGCCCGGTTATGGTAAATCACCATAAATTGAATGCTACCGGCCAGTAACGCGACGATGATCCCCACGCACAGGCTGATTAACCAGGTGTTACGCTGGGGCGAAAAGTAACGAGTCAGCATAGCCAGATTCTTTCCGTGTTATTGAAGCGCATCAACGGGGTGGTAGTCGTCGTTTTCTCTTTCCCACTTAAAAGACATAGCTTATTTTGCGTCGTTGAGAATCCGGTGGCAAAAAAAAACACTGCCGGGGCAGTGTTTTTTTTATCCCGCTTCCAGCCAAGGGATAACCGGCGGCGGTAGAGGACAGTTTACGAGCGGCTCAGAACTCGACGCGCTTCGTTATAGCGCTTTTTCCAGTACGGTTCATCCATGCTGGAGATGGTCACCCCACTGCTGGTGGAGGCGTGAACGAACTGGTTGTTGCCGAGATAGATCCCGACATGGCGGCCAGTGGAGCCGGCGCGGAACAGAACCAGATCGCCCGTCCGCAGCTGAGTACGGGAAATCGATTTTCCGGTTTCCTGCTGTTCAGAGGTTGAACGCGGCAGTTCCAGACCAAATTGTTCGCGGAAGGTGCGCTGCACAAATGCCGAGCAGTCGATACCTTTACGAGTGCTGCCGCCGAGGCGGTAACGCACGCCTTTCCAGCTGGCATACTGATCCATTAAACGGGACTTAACGTCCAGGTTACGGACCATTGTTTCAAATTCATCCTGAGAGGCTTGCAGTGATGATAAATCGCCACTACCCACAGCATGCGTCTCAGAATGCATATTCCTGGCGGTACTTGTTGAACTACACGCGGAAAGCAGAACCGCTACTGCAATCGCGGGGGCTACCCGCAAGATGTATCTCAAAATCGGCTGAGATTTGACCATGCTGTTTATTTTCCCTTGTTGTCCTTAACGACAATGTCGTTATAAAAAATGCCAAACGTGTTAGAGCCTAAATACCCATCCGCAATGAGACAATTCCTTAAGCTGAAATTTGTGCAGTCACGCACAAATTTATTCATGCTCTGAATTAATGTTGCGGAAAAGGCAAAACGAGAACGAGATTACCCTATCAAACGCCGCATGGCGAGCGGTTTTGCGCGATTTCTTATAAGTATTTTGGTGACAAAAAGTGAATCATCGGGAAAGGACAAAATAGCGGCAGCTTCGGGTAAAAAACAGACAATTCCTTCAATTGTCAGGGGAATATTGTGACAAGAAGATGAACATTATGTTTAAAAAAAGAACAGTTGAAAAAAGGGACCCAAAAGGTCCCCTTATAGTTAATGCGATCGGCCAGCGTCAGGGACATTATTTCGCCGATACTCTGCCGGGCAAGTAGCGATCGAAAAAGGCGATTAATTTATCGCTCAGTGGCGTCATTAGTACCCACGGTACGCCAATCAGAACGGCACTCAGAGAGCCGACGGCAATATCGCTAAACCAATGGGCGCCAATCATGACGCGCGGGAAAGCAAAGACCACCACTATCACCAGCGCCACGGCCAGCGCACGGCAGCCGAAATAGCGCCACATAAAGCTGGCGAAGATCAGCAGCATCATTCCATGATCGCCCGGGAAGCTGTCTTTCGAGGCATCCTTGGTGGGGAAGTTAACCACATCGCTGACACGAGTGATATCGTCGAAAAAGAGCGACGGGCTGGCGCGCTGAACTGGCATCAGGTGCTGTGCGAGCTGGTTGATGATCACCGCCGCCAGCAGCATCACCAGGCCCATGATAGCGATCTGGCGACGGCCAGCCGCCGGTGCTTTAAGCCAGTAGCTGAGCATCAGACAGCCCATCGCCAGCAGCGAACAGGCGTCGAAGGCGCGATTGTTGATGATCGCCAACAGCCAGGCATAAGCATGGCTGACGCTGACGCCATGGTTAAAGAAATGGAAGATCGCGGAGTCGACCGGGAACCATGCGCCATGGTTGGCTGGCAGATACCAGGAGCAAAATAGCGCCACACCCGCGATGTTAAGCAGCAAGATTAAAGGAATTCGGTTTTTCATCATAGCCATTGCGATTTTGTGACAGTCGGCGGCAACCTTAGCCGCCTTAACTTAAACGAAGCCTCAACAATGAGGTCTGGAGCCCGTTCCAGTCGGCTTCATTCACGGAGATAAGCTCGATCCGGCTATCGGGCGGAGCAACGCTGAGGGTTTCGATGTGCAGATCATCACCCTGACGGTTGATCCGCACGCTCCCTTCGGCAATGCGCATCACGCCTTTGACGCGCGTCACAGGTGCCAGGCGGGCCCATTCGAGCAGGCCGATGGTGTCAAAGACCGTTTCCGCGTCGAAGATCCAGCCGCAGGACTGGTAACCCTGGCCGCTATTCAGATGGCGGCGCCAGCGCTGGTGCTCGGGGAGGCTGAGCGCGGCGAGACCGCTGGTCGGGCGGGAATGGTGAACATGCTCCGCGCTCGCCGGCAGCGGGGCGGTGTTCCGTCGTGGCTCATCGAGCAGGGTCAGATCGATATTGCCCTGGGTTGCCGACACCTTGCGACGCCCGCCGCCCCAACGTTGCCACCAGTCGGCCAGCGCCCGGGCGCTTTCGGGGGTTTCCCGATCGCTTTTATTAGCCACAATGATGTCCGCCGCAGCCAGCTGATCGCGGAAATTGTCGTTGCTGACGGCTCTTGCATCCAGCAGCTGGCGGGGATCGAGGATGCACAGCGTGGCGCGCAGATCGATCCAGGGCTCATACACCGCCGCGGTGAGGATATCGAGGATCTGCTTTGGGTGGCCCAAACCGGTGGGTTCGATCAGCAGGCGATCGGGTTTGCCCTGGCGCAGCAGGGTGTTCAGCCCAACCTGCATCGGCAGGCCATTGACGCAGCACATGCAGCCGCCGGGGATCTCTTTGAGCAGGGCACCGCTGTCGGCCAGCAGCGCACCGTCTATCCCGACTTCGCCAAACTCATTCACCAGTACGGCCCATTTTTCATCCGCAGGCTTTTGCGCCAGCAGATGAAGAATTGAGGTCGTCTTACCGCTGCCGAGAAAGCCGGTGATCAAATTGGTTCTGGTCACTCTTTTCTCCAGGATAAATGTAATGTTGTAACAGTTACGTCTATCCTGACGAAAAAAGGGGGAAAAGAGAAGTCCTGAGGCGGACAGAAGAGAATTCTGTCCGCATAAGCGCAAATATTGTTAAGAATTCAACGCACGGGCAACGGCCTCGCGGGCACCGTGCGTCGCCAGCTGTTGCCAGGCGGCGCGGATCCCGGCAACAAACTGGGCGTTGCGCGGCAGGTCGCGGCCAAATATCTCTTCCAGTTCCAGCAGGGCGTCAACGCGCTGCAGCTCATTACTCTGCGCCACCCGTTGCTGGATCTTATCAATCAATGGGTCGCGGACATCGATCGCCTGACCAGCATCATCCGTGCCGCTGACGTAGCGCATCCAGCCGGCCACGCCGAGGGCCAACAGCGGCCAACGGCTGCCGCGCTCAAGATGCACGCGGATGCCATCGAGCATACGCTGGGGCAGCTTCTGACTGCCGTCCATGGCGATTTGCCAGGTGCGGTGTTTGAGCGCCGGATTGCTGAAGCGCGCGATCAGGCTGTCGGCATAGGCTTTCAGATCGACGCCGGTAATGGTCAACGTCGGGGCCTGTTCGTCAAGCATCAGCTGGCGGGCGGCGCGGCGGAAGACCTCATCCTGCATGCAGTCGCTGACGTGCGCATGACCTGACAGATAGCCAAGCCAGGCGAGGAAAGAGTGGCTGCCGTTGAGCATTCGTAGCTTCATCTGTTCCCAGGGCAGCACATCGTCGGTCATCTGTACGCCTGCCGTCTCCCAGGCGGGTCGTCCGGCGACAAAGTGGTCTTCGACCACCCACTGGATGAAGGGTTCGCAGCTGATGGCGCAGGGATCGTCCACCCCCAACACGGCGGCGATTTCCGCCAGCGACTCCGGTGTGGCGGCGGGAACAATACGATCCACCATGGTGCCCGGGAAGCTGACGTTGTCGGCGATCCAGCTCGCCAGCGCCGGGCTGCGTTTTTCCGCCATGCCGAGGACCGCATTTTTTACCACGTGGCCGTTATCGGGAATATTATCGCAGGAGAGCACGGTAAAAGGCGGGAGGCCTCGTTCCCGGCGGCGGGCCAGCGCTTCAACTAAAATACCGGGAGCCGACTGCGGCAGCGTCGGGTTCTCCAGATCGTGAAGGATGCGCGGATGCGTTGGATCCAGCTTCCCGGTCGCCGGATCGATGCAGTAGCCTTTTTCGGTGATGGTCAGCGAGACAATTGCCACCTGCGGTTCGCAAAATTTTTCGATAATCGCCGCCAGTGAATCGAGCCTGGCGTTCAGGCATTCGTGCACTGCGCCGATCACAATGGGCTGGTTGCCGTCAGCGCCTTTTTCCAGCACGGTAAAGAGATGGTCCTGTTCGCGAAGCTGGCTCATCAGCGTGTCGCCGCTGAACAGGCTGATTTCACAGATCCCCCAGTCGCCGCCGGCGTTATTCAGCACGCGATCGGTCAGCAGCGCCTGGTGCGCGCGATGAAATGCGCCAAAGCCGAAATGGACAATACGCGAGCGGAGCTGGCTGCGATCGTATTGAGGACGTTGCACATTCTTCGGTAGCGTAGCGGTTGCAATTGTTGTCATTCTTCAAACACCTGTTTAACTGCTTATTAACAATGCCAGTCTAAAGTTATATGACAGGAAATAAAATTGGTAAGCCGAAATTATCCGCTGACTGTGAGCTGGATCAATCAATACACCGCCACTATTTGCAGCCTGGCGAGAAACATGTATGGTAGTCGTCATGAGTGTCGCCATTATTGGTATAACAACTTTGTGAGGACATAGCGATGGAACAAACCTGGCGGTGGTATGGGCCGAACGATCCGGTATCGCTTGATGATGTACGGCAGGCGGGGGCGACCGGCGTCGTCACTGCGCTGCACCATATTGCAAACGGTCAGGTCTGGCCGGTCGACGAGATTAAAGCGCGTCAGGCGCTGTTAGCGGCAAAAGGGTTGACCTGGTCGGTCGTCGAAAGCATTCCAGTCCATGAGGATATTAAAACCCACAGCGGGCAGTATGCGACCTGGATTGCCAACTATCAGCAGAGCATCCGCAACCTCGCGGCCTGCGGCATCGATACCGTGTGCTACAACTTTATGCCGATCCTCGACTGGACGCGCACCGATCTGGAATATGAACTGCCGGACGGCTCCCGTGCGCTGCGTTTCGATCAGATCGCCTTCGCCGCCTTTGAGCTGCATATCCTTAAGCGCCCGGGAGCGGAAGCGGATTACAGCGAAGAAGAACAGCGTCAGGCTGAGGTCTATTTCAAGGCGATGAGCGAAGCGGACATTGAGAAACTGACCCGCAATATCATCGCCGGCCTGCCGGGAGCGGAAGAGGGCTATACTCTCGACCAGTTCCGCGCGCGCCTGGCGGAATATGACCACATTGATAAAGCGCAGCTACGCGACAATATGGCCTATTTCCTGCGCGCCATCGTGCCGGTGTGCGAAGAGGTAGGGATCCGCCTGGCTGTGCATCCGGACGATCCGCCGCGGCCGATCCTTGGCCTGCCGCGTATCGTGTCGACCATCGAAGATATGCAGTGGCTGAAGGAGACGGTGGACAGCATTAACAATGGCTTCACCATGTGTACCGGATCGTATGGCGTTCGCGCCGATAACGATCTGGTGAAAATGGTGGAGACCTTTGGCGATCGTATCCATTTTACCCATCTGCGCGCTACCTGCCGTGAAGCAAACCCGAAAACCTTCCATGAGGCGGCGCACCTTAGCGGCGACGTCAATATGGTGGCAGTGGTGGATGCGATCCTGCGTGAAGAGCAGCGGCGTAAACAGGCCGGCGATCTGCGCCCGATCCCATTCCGCCCGGATCATGGTCATCAGATGCTCGACGATCTGCGCAAGAAAACCAACCCAGGCTATTCGGCGATCGGCCGTCTCAAGGGGATGGCGGAAGTGCGCGGCGTCGAGCTGGCGCTAAAAATGACCAAATACCCTGAACTGCTGTAATCGCGGCACAGGGGGTAATAAAAAGGACAGCCAGCGCTGTCCTTTTTTACTGTTGGGATGTCAGCCTGGTCAGATAAGTGAAGCTCCACCCGACAAAATAACGGCGCAATGGGGTAGATACTGTGATCGGTTTGCAACAATGTCGACCCTGGAAAAACCTGTGTTCTCTGTTAGTTCCGAGCTGATTGCGCTCCCGATATTTCTTCTGCGTAATCTCACTTATGGTGCAGGGAGCGCACAGGGGGCGGCCAGTCGCCACCGCCCCCTGTACCCCCGGGCTCCGGCCTGCACCGGCAGTTTCAGCAAGAATAGTGAATAAATTAACGACAGGACACCCGGATCGTAGGCCGGATAAGGCGTCAGCCGCCATCCGGCACAAGTACGGGAACCGTGTTGAATGAATATTACCCGGTACAGGGGCATACCCTCGCCAAATAAAAAGGACAGCCAGCGCTGTCCTTTTTTACTGTCGGGGCGTCACCGATGATTAATCCGCGCGGCCCATATAGCGGCACTCTTCGATATGAATGCGGATTTTCTCACCGGTAGTCAGGTATTCCGGCACCTGAATCACCAGGCCGGTGCTCATGGTGGCTGGCTTGGTGCGGGAGCTGGCGGAGGCCCCTTTAATACCCGGCGCGGTTTCGATAATTTCCAGGTCGACGGTCTGCGGCAGCTCCAGCGCCAGCAGCTGGCCGTCCCAGGTCAGCACCTGCATGTCCGGCATTCCGCCTTCCGGAATAAACTGCAGCTCTTCTTCGATCTGCTCTTTGGTAAAGGTGTAAGGGGTATAGTCTTCTTTATCCATGAACACGTATTCGTTGCCATCGACGTAGGAGAAGTCAACGAAACGGCGGGTCAGGGTCACGGTATCGACGATATCGTCGCCTTTGAAGCGCTCTTCTACTTTCAGGCCGGTGCGCACGTCGGAGAAGCGCATTTTATACAGTGTCGCAGCACCGCGGGCGCTGGGTGACTGAATATCAATATTTTTCACAATCAGCAGCTTGCCGTTGTAATTCAGCACCATACCTTTTTTAATTTCATTCGCTCTTGGCATTGCAGTAATCCTGTCACTTAACGAGTCAAAAATATCGCGTAAAACTACTCGCGCCCGGGCGTTCAGGCAAGCGGAATTCGCGAGTTTTGCTATCTTCTGGCAAAACGTTTAGGCTGTGGCGCAAAATGAGCGTTCGGGAGTCGGGTTATGGAATGTCGTACTGATTGTGGCGCATGTTGCATCGCCCCCTCTATATCATCGCCGATCCCCGGCATGCCGCAGGGGAAGCCGGCTAACACCCGTTGTATCCAGCTTTCCGAGCGCAATTTATGCCTTATTTTCGGCTCCCCTCTGCGCCCGAAGGTGTGCGCCAGCCTGCAGCCCTCGCCGGAGATGTGCCTCACCCACCGCGATGAAGCGATCACCTGGCTGCTGGAGCTTGAACTGGCCACCGCGCCCTGAGCTCAACGCAGCAGATGAGAGGGATGGAAACCAATGTGCTTACACGTCTCTGATCCGCCACAGGCAGGCCTGAGTGGCAACGCCCATCGCCAGCGCAATCCAGAACACCGCATGATAGCTCCAGATCTCTGCTACCACGCCCGCCAGTGAACCGGCGATGATCCAGCCGACGCGGGTGGTATTGGTGTAGAGGGTGGTGGCCGCGCCCGCCTGCCCGGGCATCAAATCCTGGAAATAGAGCATGCCGATCCCGGCGAGGATCCCGATATAGATGGCGTTAAGCACCTGCATCGCCAGCAGCAGTGCCGGCGTATGTACCGTCAGCATCCCCACGTAAAACAGCACCCCGGCGACTGCAGAAAGACGCATCAGAAAGCGTTTACCGAAGCGCCGGGCGTAGTAACCGGCAATCAGCATGGTGGGAATTTCCAGCCCGGCGGCGGTCCCCATCATCAGGCCGGCCAGCTTCTCCGGCAGATGCAGCTCATTAATGATAAACAGCGGCATATTAATGATGTACAGGCTGTTGGTGCCCCACATCAGCGTGCAGATGCTGAACAGCAGCAGCGCATCGCGGCGGTGCGTGCGCGGGGCTTCCAGCCGGCCGGTCGCTACCACCTTCGCTTTGCGCATGCTGGGCAAGAACAGCCAGACCATGATCCCGCAGACAATAAACGCCGCCGCGGCGCTGAGATACATCGCGGTAAAGCCAAACCCCATCGCCAGGGCATAGGCCAGCGGGGGGCCAATCACCCATGCCAGGGAGACCTGGGCGCGTAAAATGGAGCTGAACATTACCGCTTCGCGGCCGGTCCTGTCGGCGTGCTCACGCGCGAGGGCAAACATCTGTGGGTTGGCGGTCGAGCCAAAGCTGCTGAGAAAAACACCGATGAACAGCAAGATGAAGTAGTTGCGGTTCCAGGCAAACAGCAGGCAGGCCAGCACCCCCAGCAGGCAGCAGACGACAATCAGCTGCTTGCGGTCGCCCTGACGGTCGGAGCGGCCGGCAAGGAACTGGCTGACCAGAATGCCAATAACCGCGCTGCCGGTAAAAAAGAAGCCGACCATCGCCGGGCGGACGTGCACTTCGTTGGTCAGAAACAGGCTCAGGGTCGGGGTTTGCAACGCCCCGGCAATGCCCGTCAGAAAAGCGACGATTAAGAAGGCGGAAGAAGTGACATCGAACCCGCGTCGGGGAAGGGCGGCGCTACGGTTTTGCATGTTAGTTTTTCTGTAGTTTCAGGAGACGGCGCGGAGTTTACGCCTGCTGGCTGAAAATAAACAGTAGTATGGCACGAATAATTAAAAAGGCGTTTCAAAATATAAGCTTCAGCAAAAAGCTGACGTTCGAGGCGGTCGATCGCAAAGGCTTCAGCAAAAGTGTGCAGTACCTCTAAGTTCTGCAATCAAGTCGCTGACGTTCCTTGCGCGTTGAGCAAGAAAGGTACAAAATTCTTGAAACGTTTCAGCGTCATTCGGCAATCCGTTCCCCGTCAGATGGCGCCTTTTTTCTCAAGTTAGCTGAAACGATTCAATTCAGCAGGAGAGGAGAACCATGTTCCAGTTATCTGTGCAGGATATTCATCCCGGCCAGCAGGCCGGTAATAAAGAAGAGGCCATCCGGCAGGTCGCCGCCGCGCTGGTCAGCGCCGGTAACGTGGCCGATGGCTACGTTACCGGTATGCTGGCGCGCGAGCAGCAGACCTCGACCTTCCTCGGCAACGGGATTGCGATCCCGCACGGCACGACGGACACCCGTGACCAGGTGCTGAAGACCGGCGTTCAGGTGTTTCAGTTCCCGCAGGGCGTCACCTGGGGGGAAGGGCAGACCGCCTATGTGGCGATCGGGATTGCCGCCAGCTCAGATGAACACCTCGGCCTGCTGCGTCAGCTGACCCATGTGCTGAGCGATGACGCGGTCTCTGCCCAGCTGCAGTCAGCGACCACTGCAGAAGAGCTGCGCGCGTTACTGATGGGTGAGAAGCAGAGCGAAGCGCTGAAGCTGGATAACGAGACCCTCAGTCTCGACGTCGCGGCCAGCGATCTGCTGACCCTGCAGGCGCTGAACGCGGCGCGTCTGAAAGAAGTTGGCGCTGTTGATGCCGCCTTCGTTAGCCACGTCATTAACGATACGCCGCTGAACCTCGGTCAGGGCGTCTGGCTGAACGACAGTGCGGAAGGCAATCTGCGCAGCGCCGTGGCGGTCAGCCGCGCGGCTAACGCCTTTACCCGCGACGAGCAGCCGGTTTCCCTGCTGGTCACGGTGGCGATGGCCGATGAGCAGCCGACCACAGTGCTGAACCGCCTGAGCAAGCTGCTGCTGGACAAAAAAGCTGAACATTTGCTGAAAGCCGACGCCGCCACGGTGCTGGCGCTGCTGACCAGCGACGACGCTATTGCCGAAGATGTGCTGAGCGCCGAATTCGTGGTGCGCAATGAACACGGCCTGCACGCCCGTCCGGGCACCATGCTGGTCAACACCATTAAACAATTTTCCAGCGACATCACCGTCACCAATCTCGACGGTTCCGGCAAGCCGGCTAACGGTCGCAGCCTGATGAAGGTTGTGGCGCTGGGTGTGAAAAAAGGTCACCGTCTGCGCTTTACCGCGCAGGGTGAGGATGCGCAACAAGCGCTGGATGCGATTGGCGAAGCGATCGCCGCAGGCCTTGGGGAGGGCGCATAAATGAGCAGACGTGTAGCAACCATTACTTTAAACCCGGCATACGATCTGGTGGGGTTCACCCCGGAGATTGAACGTGGCGAAGTGAATCTGGTGCGCACCACCGGCCTGCACGCCGCCGGGAAAGGCATTAATGTGGCGAAAGTGCTGAAAGATCTTGGCATTGACGTCACCGTCGGCGGCTTCCTGGGTAAAGACAACCAGGACGGCTTTCAGCAACTGTTCAGCGAGCTGGGGATCGCCAACCGTTTCCAGGTGGTACAGGGCCGGACCCGCATCAACGTTAAGCTGACGGAAAAAGATGGCGAAGTGACCGATTTCAACTTCTCCGGCTTTGAAGTCACCCCTGGCGACTGGGAACGCTTCGTCAACGACTCCCTGAGCTGGCTTGGGCAGTTCGATATGGTCTGCGTCAGCGGCAGCCTGCCGTCCGGCGTTAGCCCGGAAGCCTTCACTGACTGGATGACCCGCCTGCGCAGCCAGTGCCCATGCATCATTTTCGACAGCAGCCGCGAAGCGCTGGTTGCTGGACTGAAAGCGGCGCCGTGGCTGGTGAAACCGAACCGGCGCGAGCTGGAAATCTGGGCCGGGCGCAAGCTGCCGGAGATGAAAGATGTTATCGACGCCGCTCATGCGCTGCGCGAGCAGGGGATCGCCCACGTGGTGATTTCCCTGGGTGAAGAGGGCGCGCTGTGGGTCAACGCCTCTGGCGAATGGATTGCTAAACCACCTTCAGTGGAAGTGGTCAGCACCGTTGGCGCCGGCGATTCGATGGTTGGCGGCCTGATTTACGGCCTGCTGATGCGTGAATCCAGCGAGCATACCCTGCGACTGGCGACCGCCGTCGCTGCCCTGGCCGTCAGCCAGAGCAATGTTGGAATTACCGACCGTACCCAGTTGGCCGCGATGATGGCGCGCGTCGACTTACAACCCTTTAATTGACAGCAGGAGAGGCATAATGAAAACGCTGCTGATTATTGATGCCGGACTCGGACAGGCGCGCGCCTATATGGCGAAAACCCTGCTGGGGGCCGCGGCGCCAAAAGCGCGCCTTGAACTGATTGATAACCCGAATGACGCCGAACTGGCCATCGTGCTGGGAACCGCGCTGCCGGCCGATAGCGCGCTGAATGGTAAAAACGTTTACCTGGGCGATATTAACCGTGCTGTCGCCCATCCGGAGCTGTTCCTGGGAGAAGCGAAAGACCACGCTAAGCCCTACGTTGCGCCAGCGGCGGTAGCCGTTCCGACCGCCGCTCAGGGGCAGAAACGCATTGTCGCGGTTACCGCCTGTCCGACCGGTGTTGCCCACACCTTTATGGCGGCAGAAGCCATCGAAACCGAAGCCAAAAAACGCGGCTGGTGGGTGAAGGTGGAAACCCGTGGCTCTGTTGGGGCTGGCAATGCCATCACTCCGGAAGAGGTGGCCGAGGCGGATCTGGTGATCGTCGCAGCTGATATCGAGGTGGACCTGGCGAAATTCGCCGGCAAGCCGATGTACCGCACCACCACCGGTCTGGCGTTGAAGAAAACTGCTCAGGAGCTGGATAAAGCGGTGGCCGAAGCCAAACCGTACCAGCCATCCGGCAAACCGCAGGCGGCTGCTGAAGGGAAAAAAGAGTCGGCGGGTGCCTATCGCCACCTGCTGACCGGCGTCTCCTACATGCTGCCGATGGTGGTGGCCGGGGGCCTGTGTATTGCGCTCTCCTTTGCCTTCGGGATCAAAGCGTTTGAAGTGAAAGACACGCTGGCGGCGGCGCTGATGCAGATCGGCGGCGGCTCGGCCTTCGCGCTGATGGTGCCGGTACTGGCAGGCTTTATCGCCTTCTCCATTGCCGACCGTCCGGGCCTGACCCCGGGCCTTATCGGCGGTATGCTGGCGGTTAGCGGCGGCTCCGGCTTTATCGGCGGGATCATCGCTGGTTTCCTTGCCGGTTATGTGGCGAAAGCCATCAGCACGAAGCTGAAACTGCCGCAGAGTATGGAAGCCCTGAAGCCGATCCTGATCATTCCGCTGGTCTCCAGCCTGATCGTGGGTTTGGCAATGATCTATCTGATCGGTAAACCGGTAGCCGGTATCCTCGCCTGGCTGACCCACTGGCTGCAAACCATGGGCACCGCCAATGCGGTTCTGCTGGGCGCGATCCTCGGCGCGATGATGTGTACCGACATGGGCGGCCCGGTAAACAAAGCGGCCTATGCCTTTGGCGTTGGCCTGCTGAGTACCCAGACCTATGCGCCGATGGCGGCGATCATGGCGGCCGGTATGGTGCCACCGCTGGCGATGGGTATCGCGACGCTGGTAGCGCGCAACAAGTTCGACAAAGGGCAGCGGGAAGGGGGTAAAGCCGCGCTGGTTCTCGGCCTGTGCTTTATCTCGGAAGGGGCGATTCCTTTTGCCGCCCGTGACCCGATGCGCGTTCTGCCGTGCTGTATCGTCGGCGGCGCGGTAACCGGCGCTATCTCCATGGCGGTCGGCGCGAAACTGATGGCGCCGCACGGTGGGCTGTTTGTTCTGCTGATCCCGGGGGCGATTACGCCGGTGCTGGGCTACCTGCTGGCGATTGTTGCCGGAACGCTGGTGGCGGGCCTTGCCTACGCCGTGCTGAAACGCCCTGAGGCGCAAACAGCGGAAGTTGAAAAAGCGGCGTAATCCTACCGCAATAAAAAAGGGCCGACTGTTCGGCCCTTTTTTACGTCTCTATTTACGCCACTTCGGCAATCTGCTGCGCCCGCAGCCAGGCAATCTCTTCCGCCCAGATATCCGGGTTGATGGTTTCCAGAATCAGCGGAATGCCGTCGAAGCGGCTGTCCTGCATAATCCAGCTGAAGCAATCGTGGCCGATGTTGCCTTCCCCCAGGCTGTGGTGACGGTCGACCCGGCTGCCGAAGGTGCTCTTGGCATCGTTGAGATGCATGCCGCGCAGATACTGAAAACCGACGATGCGTTCGAAGGCGGCGAAGGTTTTTTCGCAAGCTTCGGCGCTGCGCAGGTCGTAGCCGGCGGCGAAAGCATGGCAGGTATCGATGCAGACGCCGACGCGGGATTTATCTTCCACGCCGTCGATGATGGCCGCGAGGTGCTCGAACTTAAAGCCGAGGTTGCTGCCCTGGCCGGCGGTGTTTTCGATCACCGCAGTAACGCCTTCGGTCTTCGCCAGCGCGATATTGATCGATTCGGCGATGCGCGCCAGGCACTCCTCCTCCGGGATCTGCTGCAGATGGCTGCCGGGGTGGAAGTTGAGCAGCGTCAGTCCCAGCTGCTGGCAGCGGGTCATTTCATCAATGAAGGCATCACGGGATTTTTCCAGCGCTTCTTCCACCGGGTGGCCAAGGTTAATCAGGTAGCTGTCGTGCGGCAGGATCTGCCCCGGGCCAAAGTGATACTTTTCACAGGCGGCTTTGAATTCGGCGATGGTCTCGTCGCTGAGCGGCGCGGCGCGCCACTGGCGCTGGTTCTTGGTGAAGAGGGCGAAGGCGGTTGCTTCGATTTCGGCGGCGCGAATGGCGGCATTGGCCAGTCCACCTGAGGCGCTCACGTGCGCTCCTACGTATTTCATAAAAAAACTCCAGTTAAAGCCGCTGGGGGGTGGGTAATGATAGCGGCTTAACTGGAGAAAGATGTAGTGCTTTATGCCATCAGGCTGTGGATAGCGACGTTAATGACCCCGCCACCGACAATCAACCAGACGAACAGCATCAGCGCCATCAGCAGCGGTTTCGCCCCGGCTTTTTTCAGCGCGCTGACGTGGGTGGTGACCCCGAGGGCGGCCATTGCCATCGCCAGCAGGACGGTATCCAGTGTCACCAGCATATCCACTACGGCTTTCGGCAGCAGATGGAAGGAGTTAAACACCGCCACCAGGATGAACATAATGGCGAACCACGGAATGGTGATTTTGCTTTTCTCGCCGTTGCCTGCCGGGGTCAGTTGTTTAACACGCGCCGCCAGGAACAGCAGGAACGGAGCCAGCATCATGACGCGCAGCATTTTGGCGATAACCGCCGCGTTCTCGGCGTCTGGGCTGACCGCATGGCCGGCGGCAACAACCTGCGCCACTTCATGCATGGTGGAGCCCATATAGATCCCGTAGGTCTCCGGGGTAAACCAGTGCGCCAGCAGCGGGTACATCGCCGGGTAGAGGAAGATGGCGATGGTACCGAAGATAACCACTGTAGCGACGGCGACCGTCACTTTACTGGCTTCGGCTTTGACCACTGGCTCGGTGGCGAGCACGGCCGCCGCGCCGCAGATGCTGCTGCCGGCGCCGATCAGCCAGCTGGTGTGTTTGTCGAGACCAAACACTTTCTGACCAAGGAAGCAGGCGATGAAAAAGGTACTGGAGAGCGTCAGAACGTCAATCAAAATACCACTCACGCCGACGTCGGCAATCTGGGCGAACGTCAGGCGGAAGCCGTAGAGGATGATCCCCAGGCGCAGCAGATGCTGCTTGGCGAAGATCACCCCGCCGTCGCAGGGCTGCCAGATTTTTGGGTAGACCGTGTTGCCGACGACCATCCCCAACAGGATAGCGAGGGTCAGGGCGCTAAAGCCCGCGCCGGCGATGGCCGGGAAACTACCGGCCCACAGGGCGGCGCCGGTCAATGCGGCGGTCAGCGCCAGGCCCGGGACAAAATGCCACAGGGAACGATGTTTGGTGGGTAAAGTGAGTGCTGTCATAACCTTCTCCTTTGTCTGCCTAAAGGTTACGCCGCGCGGGATTAAATATAAAATTGATTATATGTTTATAATCAATCGTAATAAGTGGTTAATGGCCGCCTCGCCGGTCACAACGGGGTGGGAGCGGGTTGCGCAGATGCGGGGCGGTCTCGCCGACAAGACGATGATTTTGTGAGGTAAGCGGATTTTCCTTCCGTCAGCCGCCTCGATTTGTGTCACCATAGTAAGGAAGGTTATTCAGTCTGGATTACTAAACGGGTGGGTTATGCATATTACGCTGCGGCAGCTGGAAGTGTTCGCCGAAGTCCACAAGAGTGGGTCAACCACTCAGGCGTCACAGATGCTGGCGCTTTCGCAATCTGCGGTCAGCGCCGCGCTGACCGATCTGGAAGGGCAGCTCGGCGTGCAGCTATTTGACCGCGTTGGTAAACGGCTGGTGGTGAATGAGCATGGACGGCTGCTGTACCCGCGCGCGCTGGCGCTGCTGGAGCGGGCCCTGGAGATCGAACAGCTGTTCCGCGGCGATAACGGGGCGATTCGGGTCTACGCCAGCAGCACCATCGGCAACTATATTATGCCGGAGATCATCGCCCGCTATCGCCATGACTTCCCGGATTTGCCGGTCGAACTGAGCGTCGGCAACAGCCTGGACGTCATCAACGCCGTCGCCGACCTGCGGGTGGATTTCGGTCTGATTGAGGGGCCGTGCCACGCTGCGGATATTATTGCTGAGCCGTGGCTGGAAGATGAGCTGGTAGTGTTTGCCGCGCCCAACTCACCGCTGCTGGCGGGGGAGGTGACCCTGCAGCAGCTGGCCGAGGCACCGTGGATCCTGCGTGAGCATGGCTCCGGCACCCGGGAGATTGTCGATTATGTTCTGCTGTCGCATCTGCCGGCATTTCATCTGGGTATGGAGCTGGGCAATTCAGAGGCGATCAAGCACGCGGTCAGGCATGGCCTGGGCATCAGTTGCCTATCGCGGCGGGTGATTGCCGAACAGCTGGCCTCTGGCACGCTGGCGGAGCTGAAGGTGCCGCTGCCCCGGCTGACACGCACGCTGTGGCGGATCCATCACCGGCAGAAGCATATTTCTAAAGCATTACAACGTTTTCTGCACTATTGCCAGGTGTAGCGGCCGATTTTTACGCCTGATAACGGGAGGAATTCGCTGGCAATTCCGCAGGTTAGTGCTTTACTAATAATTTGCGGGCGATCATGAAGCTCTCTTATAACTTTGCATTTGTACCGGATGGAACCCCGATCGTCTGCTACAATCGCGCCTCATTTTTTGGATGGATAGCATTATCACATGGTTTCGGAAACTAAAACCACAGAAGCGCCCACGCTACGTCGTGAACTGAAGGCGCGCCACTTGACCATGATCGCCATCGGCGGTTCCATCGGTACGGGTCTTTTTGTTGCCTCTGGCGCAACTATTTCGCAAGCAGGTCCCGGCGGGGCGCTGCTGTCTTATATTCTGATCGGTTTGATGGTCTATTTCCTGATGACCAGCCTGGGCGAACTGGCGGCGTTTATGCCGGTGTCCGGTTCCTTCGCCACCTACGGGCAGAATTATGTTGAAGAAGGCTTCGGCTTCGCGCTGGGCTGGAACTACTGGTACAACTGGGCGGTGACGATCGCCGTTGACCTCGTGGCCTCACAGCTGGTGATGAGCTACTGGTTCCCTGACACTCCGGGCTGGATCTGGAGCGCCTTGTTCCTCGGCATTATGTTCCTGCTGAACTGGATCTCGGTGCGCGGCTTTGGCGAGGCGGAATACTGGTTCTCGCTGATTAAAGTGGCCACCGTCATTATCTTTATCATCGTCGGCGTGATGATGATTGTCGGTATCTTCAAAGGGGCGCAGCCGGCTGGCTGGAGCAACTGGGGGATCGCGGATGCGCCGTTTGCCGGCGGCTTCTCGGCGATGATCGGCGTGGCGATGATTGTCGGCTTCTCGTTCCAGGGCACCGAGCTTATTGGCATCGCCGCCGGTGAATCTGAAAATCCGGAGAAGAACATTCCGCGCGCGGTGCGCCAGGTCTTCTGGCGTATCCTGCTGTTCTATGTCTTCGCGATCCTGATTATCAGCCTGATCATTCCGTATACCGACCCGAGCCTGCTGCGCAATGATGTGAAGGATATTTCCGTCAGCCCGTTCACCCTGGTGTTCCAGCATGCAGGTCTGCTGTCGGCGGCGGCGATCATGAACGCCGTTATCCTGACTGCCGTGCTGTCGGCGGGTAACTCCGGGATGTACGCCTCCACGCGTATGCTGTATACCCTGGCGTGCGACGGTAAAGCACCGCGCATTTTCTCGAAGCTGTCGCGTGGCGGCGTGCCGCGCAACGCGCTGTACGCGACCACCGTTATCGCAGCGCTGTGCTTCCTGACGTCGATGTTTGGCAACCAGACGGTGTACCTGTGGCTGCTGAACACCTCCGGGATGACGGGCTTTATCGCCTGGCTGGGGATTGCGATCAGCCATTATCGTTTCCGTCGCGGCTACGTCCTGCAGGGTAACGATATTAATAATCTGCCGTACCGTTCCGGGTTCTTCCCGCTGGGGCCGATCTTCGCCTTCGTGCTATGCCTGATCATTACTCTCGGGCAGAACTACGAAGCGTTCCTCAAGGACACCATTGACTGGGGCGGCGTGGCGGCGACCTACATCGGTATTCCGTTGTTCCTCGTTATCTGGTTTGGTTACAAACTGGCGAAAGGCACCCGCTTTGTTCGCTATAGCGAGATGACCTTCCCGGATCGCTTTAAGCGTTAATCTTCGCGATTGTGCGACAAAAGCCCTCTGAAAAGAGGGCTTTTTTTATGTTTGTGCGGTTACAGCTTGTCACAATTCTTCATAATTATATTGATAATCGTAATCATTATCTTTATCATTTTCGCCCATTACGGATGAAGCCACTCCCCGTCTCTGCCGCTTGTACAGACTGACAGCGGGCGACCAGCCACATCGACAAGAAAACAGCGCGAGCATGCCGCCGACAGAGCGGCACGTCGCCAGCGCGTGTGAGCAGCACCTTTTTGTTTATTTGGTTGTACACCTCATGGAGATTTGGAATGTTCAGGTTAAACCCTTTTATCCGGGCGGGATTGTCTGCGTCCGTCGTATCGTTGGCGTTTCCGGCCCTTGCCGATGTGAATGAAGAAACGCTGGTGGTGACCGCCTCGGCCACTGAACAGAGCGTCAAAGACGCGCCGGCGAGCATCAGCGTCATCACCCAGCAGGATTTACAACGTAAGCCCGTCCAGAACCTGAAAGACGTACTGCGCGATGTCCCTGGTGTCCAGCTCACTAACGAAGGGGATAACCGTAAGGGCGTCAGTATTCGCGGTCTGAGCAGCAGCTATACCCTGATCCTGGTTGACGGAAAGCGCGTCAACTCCCGGAACGCCGTATTCCGCCACAACGACTTCGACCTGAACTGGATCCCGGTGGATGCCATTGAGCGTATCGAAGTGGTGCGCGGCCCGATGTCCTCCCTCTACGGCTCCGATGCGCTCGGCGGGGTGGTCAACATTATTACCAAAAAAATCGGTCAGAAATGGACCGGGACGTTGAGTGCCGATACCACTATTCAGGAGCATCGCGATCGCGGGGATACCTATAACGGCCAATTCTTCACCAGTGGCCCGCTGATCGACGGCGTGCTCGGAATGAAGGCCTACGGCAGCCTGGCAAAACGCGCCAAGGACGATCCGCAGTCTTCCAGTAATGCCACCGGCGAGACGCCGCGCATCGAGGGCTTCACCAGCCGCGATGGCAATGTTGAATTCGCCTGGACGCCGAACGAAAACCACGATTTTACCGCGGGCTATGGCTTTGACCGTCAGGATCGTGATTCCGATTCCCTTGACCGCAACCGCCTTGAGCGTGAGAACTACTCCCTGAGCCATAACGGCCGCTGGGATATGGGCAACAGCGAGCTTAAGTTCTACGGCGAAAAGGTGGATAACAAAAATCCGGGGCAGAACGGGACCATCACTTCGGAAAGCAATGCCATCGACGGGAAGTACGTTCTGCCGCTGGGCATGATTAACCAGCTGGTAACCTTCGGCGGCGAATGGCGCCACGACAAACTAAAAGATCCGGTCAACCTGAGCAGCGGCGGCAAGTCGACCTCTGCCAGCCAGTACGCTCTCTTTCTTGAAGACGAATGGCGCATCATCGAGCCGTTGGCGCTGACCACGGGCATTCGTATGGACGACCATCAGACCTATGGCGACCACTGGAGCCCGCGTGCCTATCTGGTGTATAACGCCACTGATACCGTCACCGTCAAAGGCGGCTGGGCAACGGCGTTTAAAGCGCCGTCGCTGCTGCAGCTTAACCCCGACTGGACCACCAACTCCTGCCGCGGCTCATGCAGCATCATTGGTAACCCGGATCTCAAACCGGAAACTAGCGAAAGCTTCGAGCTCGGTCTCTACTACCGTGGGGAAGAGGGCTGGCTGCAGGATGTCGAAGGCAGCATTACCACCTTCCAGAATAATGTCGATGACATGATCGATGTTCTGCGTACCTCCAGCGCCAGCGAAGCGCCGGGCTACCCGAACTTTGTCGGCTGGAAAACCGTCAACGGCAAGCGCGTGCCGATCTTCCGCTATTTCAACGTCAACAAAGCCCGCATCAAAGGGGTGGAGACGGAGGTGAAGATCCCGTTTGGCGATGAGTGGAAGCTGACGGTGAACTACACCTACAACGATGGTCGCGATCTGAGCAATGGCGGCGACAAACCACTGCAGACGTTGCCGTTCCATACTGCCAACGGCACGCTTGACTGGAAGCCGCTGGACGACTGGTCCTTCTACGTGACGGCTAACTATACCGGCCAGCAGCGTGCGGTAAGCGCCACCGGCAAAACGCCGGGCGGCTATACCCTGTTTGACGTTGGCGCGGCATGGCAGGTCACCAAAAACGTGAAACTGCGCTCCGGGGTGCAGAACGTGGGGGATAAAGATCTGAGCCGGGACGACTACAGCTACACCGAAGAGGGTCGTCGCTACTTTATGGCGGTGGATTATCGCTTCTGATCGTCGGCACTAAAACGCGGCCTGCGGGCCTGAACATGCGCCGCGAAGCTAATTCGCGGCGCATTTTGCGTTTAGCCAAAGAGATGCTGCGCGTGAAAGCGCAGATGGTCTTCAATAAACGAAGCAATGAAGTAGTAGCTGTGGTCGTAACCGGGTTGGATGCGCAGGGTTAACGGCCAGGCCTTCTGCCGCGCGACCTCCGCCAGTACCGCCGGCTGCAGCTGTCCGGCGAGGAACGGATCGTTATCGCCCTGGTCGATAAGCGTTGGCACGGCGTCCGCAGGCTGACTGGCCTGCATCAGCGCGCAGCTGTCCCACGACTGCCACGTCGATTCATCCGCGCCAAGATAGGCGGTAAACGCTTTCTTGCCCCACGGCACCTGACCGGGATTGACGATCGGCGCGAAGGCGGAGACGCTGGCGTAGCGGCCGGGATTTTTGAGCGCCATGATGAGCGCGCCGTGGCCGCCCATTGAGTGGCCGCTGATAGCGCAGCGTTCGCCGACGCTAAACTCGCTACGGATAAGCGCGGGCAGTTCGTCGCGCAGATAATCATACATCCGATAGTGCGCCGCCCACGGCGCCTCGGTGGCATTCAGGTAGAAGCCGGCGCCTTGCCCCAAATCGTATCCGTCATCGTTGGCGACCTCATCACCGCGTGGGCTGGTATCCGGCATCACCAGTGCGATGCCCAGCTCGGCGGCAATGCGCTGGGCGCCCGCCTTGGTGGTAAAGTTTTCGTCGTTACAGGTTAGCCCGGACAGCCAGTACAGTACCGGCGGCGGCGTTTCGCGCTCAGGCGGTAAAAAAATGCTGAACGTCATGGCGCAGTTCAGGACAGGGGAGTGATGACGCCAGCGTTGTTGCCGACCGTCAAAACAGCGATGCTCTTCAAGCAGTTCCATGCAAGGCTCCTCGAAAGGGGTGTGCGCGTAAAGGGCCATAATACAGATATTTCATTAGCCGGTGAGTAACTTTCACTTTCTCCTTTTGAGAACTTACTGCATCATTAATGCAACTTATAGCCAACATACCGGTGTAGCAGCGGCGCTTATGGATGCGTACAGCGGTTGGATCATTCCGGATACGGCGGTAAGGATTTGGCGTTGCGCCTAAAGCATTGCTTCGGTCCCTAATAAAAGGCAGCGCCAATTTCAATAATTATCGTTACGGCTACTGGATTCTGTGCGCCACCTCACGCACAATGAATACAAACTTTGCCCCCAGAAAAAGCAAAGAGCGCCACACCTGCAGGAGAAACCCAAATGTCATCACTGAGTAAAGAAGCCGTCCTCGTTCATGAAGCGCTGGTCGCTCGTGGGCTGGAGACGCCGATGCGTGCGCCAGTACAAGAAATTGATAACGAAACACGCAAGCGTTTGATTACCGGTCATATGACCGAGATTATGCAACTGCTGAATCTGGATCTGAGTGATGACAGTCTGATGGAGACCCCGCATCGCATCGCCAAAATGTATGTCGATGAGATCTTCTCCGGGCTGGATTACTCCCGCTTCCCGAAAATCACCGTCATTGAAAACAAAATGAAGGTTGATGAAATGGTTACCGTGCGCGATATCACGCTGACCAGCACCTGCGAACACCATTTCGTCACCATCGATGGTAAGGCGACGGTAGCCTATATCCCGAAAGATTCGGTGATCGGCCTGTCGAAAATCAACCGCATTGTGCAGTTTTTCGCCCAGCGTCCGCAGGTTCAGGAGCGTCTGACCCAGCAGATTCTGATCGCGCTGCAGACGCTGCTTGGCACCAGCAACGTGGCGGTATCCATTGACGCAGTGCATTACTGCGTGAAGGCGCGCGGCATTCGCGATGCGACCAGCGCCACCACCACCACCTCTCTCGGCGGCCTGTTTAAATCCAGTCAGAATACCCGCCAGGAATTCCTGCGCGCAGTACGTCACCACAACTAAAACGGAGCAGGGTACATGGAGAGAAATGTCACGCTGGACTTTGTCCGCGGCGTCGCCATCCTCGGTATCCTGCTTCTCAATATCAGCGCCTTCGGTTTGCCGAAGGCGGCTTACCTCAATCCCGCCTGGTCAGGAAGCGCGACCCTCAGCGATGCCTGGACCTGGGCACTCCTCGACCTGCTGGCGCAGGTGAAATTTCTCACCCTGTTCGCGCTGCTGTTTGGCGCCGGTCTGCAGCTATTGCTCCCGCGAGGGAAGCGCTGGATCCAGTCGCGGCTGACGCTGCTGGCGCTGCTTGGTTTCATTCACGGTCTTTTTTTCTGGGATGGCGACATTCTGCTGGCCTACGCCCTGGTGGGGCTGGTGAGCTGGCGCATGGTGCGTGAGGCGCAGCACGTCAAATCGCTATTCAACACCGGGGTGGTGCTTTACCTCATCGGCATTGCGGTGCTGGTCCTGCTGGGGGTCATCTCCGGGACGGCGGCGAATCGCTCCTGGGTGCCGGATGCGGCGAACCTGCAATATGAGCAGTACTGGAAGCTGCATGGCGGCATGGAGGCGGTCAGCAACCGGGCGGATATGCTATCGGACAATCTGCTGGCCCTGGGCGCACAGTATGGCTGGCAGCTGGCGGGGATGATGCTGATGGGCGCGGCGCTGATGCGCAGCGGCTGGCTCAAAGGGCAGTTCAGCCTGCGTCACTACCGGCGCACAGGCGCCCTGCTGGTGGTGGCCGGTATGGCGGTCAATCTGCCGGCAATATTCGCCCAGTGGTATCTGGCCTGGGACTATCGCTGGTGTGCGTTTTTGCTGCAGGCGCCGCGCGAACTGAGCGCCCCGTTGCAGGCAATCGGCTATGCCTCGCTGGCCTGGGGTTACTGGCCGCAGCTCTGCCGTTTCCGCCTGGTGGGCGCTATCGCCTGCGTCGGACGCATGGCGCTGACTAACTATCTGCTGCAGACCTTGATCTGCACCACCCTGTTTTATCATCTCGGGCTGTTTATGCGCTTCGATCGTCTGCAGCTGCTGGCCTTCGTTCCTCCCATCTGGGCCGTTAACCTCCTCGTCTCATCGCTGTGGCTGCGTCGTTTCCGCCAGGGGCCAGTGGAATGGCTGTGGCGTCAGTTAACCCTGCGTGCGTCAGGCACATCACTCAAAGACACATCCAGATAACGATCTCGATCACAATCATTAACAAAACGGATGTAAACGTTTCCAGCCGTGTGACCTCACTCACGTAGCGGACCGCGGGTCGCTGCCAGAATAGCCTCCTTGCTGAGCACAGGAGGTGAATGTGACGTGCTGTAATTCTCTTAAGGTCGCAGAGTATGATCACCATTCGTGATGTCGCCCGCCAGGCGGGCGTATCCGTGGCCACCGTGTCGCGGGTGCTGAACAACAGCGCGCTGGTGAGCCCTGATACGCGCGACGCCGTGATGAAAGCGGTGACCCAGCTGGGCTACCGGCCCAACGCCAACGCCCAGGCGCTGGCCACCCAGGTGAGCGATACCATCGGCGTGGTGGTGATGGACGTCTCCGACGCCTTCTTCGGCGCGCTGGTGAAAGCAGTGGATACCGTTGCTCAGCAGCATCAGAAATATGTGCTGATCGGCAACAGCTATCACGAGGCGGAAAAAGAGCGCCACGCCATCGAGGTGCTGATCCGCCAGCGCTGCTCGGCGCTGATCGTCCATTCGAAAGCCCTCAGTGATGATGAACTGAGCGACTTTATGCAACATATTCCGGGAATGGTGCTGATCAACCGCATTGTACCGGGATATGCCCATCGCTGCGTCGGGCTCGACAACGTCAGCGGTGCGCTGATGGCCACCCGCATGCTGCTTAATCACGGTCACCAGCGCATCGGCTACCTCTCCTCGAATCACGGTATTGAAGATGACGATATGCGCCGGGAAGGGTGGAGCAAAGCGCTGCAGGAGCAGGGCATCATCGCCCCGGACAGTTGGATCGGTTCCGGCTCCCCGGATATGCAGGGCGGTGAAGCGGCGATGGTCGAACTGCTGGGGCGCAATCTCGGCCTCACCGCGGTGTTTGCCTATAACGACAGCATGGCGGCCGGCGCGCTGACGACGCTGAAGGACAACGGCATTGTCGTGCCGCAGCATCTGTCGCTGATTGGCTTTGATGATATTCCTATTTCCCGTTACACCGATCCGCAGCTCACCACGGTGCGCTATCCGGTGATGTCGATGGCAAAGCTGGCCACCGAGCTGGCGCTGCTGGGGGCGGCCGGTAAGCTGGATCGCGAGGCGACGCACTGCTTTATGCCGACGCTGGTGCGTCGTCATTCCGTCGCCCAGCGGCAAACTGTGGGGCCGATCACTAACTGAAGCGCTGGTGGGATGTAACCGCTTTCAATTTGTGAGTAAATTCACAGTATATTAACATTCGCCTGATTATGATGGCAGCGTTTACCAGTCTGAACCGCAAGGTGACGAGTAATCCTCACTTTTTTTAGTAGGAACAAGGCGTTAAACGAGTTTTAGAGTCGTATTTTTCTGGAGCGTTACCCGACACGGAAGACCGAATTTTCGTCGTGAAATGCGTTGTGCGGTAACACTAATGCAACAAACCCCCGCCCGCATTCTTTCACAATAATGACCCTGCATAATAAAACCGGAGATTCCATGAATAAGAAGGTGTTTACCCTGTCTGCTGTAATGGCTGGTCTGTTATTTGGCGCCGCCGCACACGCAGCAGATACCCGTATCGGCGTGACGATTTATAAATATGACGACAACTTTATGTCGGTGGTGCGTAAGGCGATTGAAAAAGATGGCAAATCCGCGCCTGACGTCCAGCTGCTGATGAATGACTCGCAGAACGACCAGTCGAAACAAAACGATCAAATTGACGTGCTGTTGGCGAAAGGCGTGAAGGCACTGGCGATCAACCTGGTTGACCCGGCGGCTGCGGGAACGGTGATCGAAAAAGCGCGTGGACAGAATATTCCGGTGGTGTTCTTCAACAAAGAGCCTTCCCGTAAAGCACTGGATAGCTATGACAAAGCTTATTACGTCGGTACTGACTCGAAAGAGTCCGGGATTATTCAGGGCGATCTGATCGCTAAACACTGGAAAGCCAACCCGAACTGGGATCTGAACAAAGATGGCCAGATTCAGTTCGTCCTGCTGAAAGGCGAGCCGGGCCACCCGGATGCGGAAGCGCGTACCACCTACGTTATTAAAGAGCTGAATGATAAAGGTCTGAAGACCCAGCAGCTGCAGCTGGATACCGCCATGTGGGATACCGCGCAGGCGAAAGACAAAATGGACGCCTGGCTCTCCGGCCCGAATGCCAACAAGATTGAAGTGGTGATCGCGAACAACGACGCCATGGCGATGGGCGCGGTTGAAGCGCTGAAAGCGCATAACAAGAGCAGCATTCCGGTATTCGGCGTTGATGCCCTGCCAGAAGCGCTGGCGCTGGTCAAATCCGGCGCGATGGCCGGTACCGTGCTGAACGATGCTAACAACCAGGCGAAAGCGACCTTCGATCTGGCGAAAAACCTCGCCGAAGGTAAAGATGCCGCGGCGGGAACTAACTGGAAAATTGACAACAAGATCGTCCGCGTACCGTACGTGGGCGTCGATAAAGACAACCTGAGCCAGTTTACCGGCAAATAATCGTGATGTGAGTTGCGGGCGTGGGTTATCCACGCCCGATTATTCCTGATACAGAACCAGACTCCTGCTGGCGCTATTGCGCCGGACGGGGCGTGCATGAACGCAGCCAGGTATAACTATGGTCAGCAATAATAGCGAACGGTCAGGCGAATATTTGTTGGAAATGACCAACATCAACAAATCGTTTCCTGGCGTCAAGGCTCTTGATAATGTCAACCTGAAGGTTCGTCCGCACTCCATTCATGCGTTAATGGGTGAGAACGGCGCCGGGAAATCGACATTATTAAAATGCCTTTTTGGGATCTATCAAAAAGATTCCGGCAGCATTCTTTTTCAGGGAAAAGAGATCGATTTCCATTCGGCGAAAGAAGCCCTGGAAAACGGTATTTCGATGGTGCATCAGGAATTAAACCTGGTATTACAGCGTTCGGTCATGGATAACATGTGGCTCGGGCGCTATCCCACCAAAGGCATGTTTGTCGATCAGGACAAAATGTACCGGGATACCAAGGCCATTTTTGATGAGCTGGATATTGATATCGATCCGCGCGCCCGCGTCGGTACTTTATCGGTATCCCAGATGCAGATGATTGAGATCGCCAAGGCGTTTTCCTATGACGCCAAAATCGTCATCATGGACGAGCCGACGTCATCGCTGACGGAAAAAGAGGTCAACCATCTGTTTAAGATCATCCGCAAGCTGAAAGATCGCGGCTGCGGTATCGTCTATATCTCGCATAAAATGGAAGAAATTTTCCAGTTGTGCGATGAAATAACCATCCTGCGCGACGGCCAGTGGATCGCCACTCAGCCGCTGGAAGGGCTGGATATGGACAAGATCATCGCCATGATGGTCGGGCGCTCGCTCAACCAGCGTTTTCCGGATCGCGAAAACACCCCGGGGGAAGTGATCCTCCAGGTGCGCAATCTGACCTCGCTGCGCCAGCCGTCCATTCGCGATGTCTCCTTTGATCTGCATAAAGGCGAAATTCTCGGTATCGCCGGCCTGGTGGGCGCTAAACGCACCGACATCGTGGAGACCCTGTTCGGCATCCGTGAGAAGGCCAGCGGCACCATCACCCTGCACGGTAAAAAGATCAACAACCACAGCGCCAACGAGGCGATTAACCACGGTTTTGCGCTGGTGACCGAGGAGCGGCGCTCCACCGGGATTTATGCCTATCTGGATATCGGATTTAACTCGCTGATCTCCAATATTAAGAAATATAAAAACAGCGTCGGCTTGCTGGATAACTCGCGAATGAAGAGCGATACCCAATGGGTTATTGACTCGATGCGCGTCAAAACCCCCGGCCAGCATACGCAGATTGGCTCGCTTTCCGGTGGTAACCAGCAAAAGGTCATTATAGGCCGCTGGCTGCTGACCCAGCCGGAGATCCTGATGCTGGATGAGCCAACGCGCGGTATCGACGTCGGCGCCAAATTCGAGATCTATCAGCTGATCGCCGAGCTGGCTAAAAAAGACAAAGGAATCATTATTATTTCTTCCGAAATGCCGGAACTGCTGGGGATTACCGACCGCATTCTGGTGATGAGCAACGGCCTGGTCGCGGGCATTGTTGAGACTAAAACCACCACGCAAAACGAAATACTGCGTCTTGCGTCATTGCACCTTTAAGATCAGGGGCTTCACATGAGTGCGTTAAATAAAAAGAGTTTTCTCACTTACCTGAAAGAGGGTGGGATATATGTCGTCCTTCTGGTCCTGTTGGCCATTATTATTTTCCAGGATCCGACATTTTTAAGTCTGCTCAACCTGAGTAATATTCTGACCCAGTCCTCGGTGCGTATTATTATTGCCCTCGGCGTGGCCGGACTTATCGTCACGCAGGGGACCGACCTCTCCGCGGGCCGTCAGGTGGGACTGGCGGCGGTCATTGCCGCCACCATGCTGCAGGCGGTGGATAATGCCAATAAGGTATTCCCGGATATGGCGACCATGCCGATCCCCCTGGTCATCCTGCTGGTATGCGCCATCGGGGCGGTCATCGGCCTGATTAACGGGATCGTCATCGCCTACCTGAACGTGACGCCGTTTATTACCACCCTCGGCACCATGATCATCGTGTACGGCATTAACTCGCTGTACTACGATTTCGTGGGCGCGTCGCCGATCTCCGGTTTTGACAGCCACTTCTCCCATTTCGCCCAGGGATTTGTGGCGCTGGGCTCCTTCCGCCTGTCCTACATTACCTTCTACGCGCTGATTGCCGTCTTCTTTGTCTGGATCCTGTGGAACAAGACGCGCTTTGGTAAAAACATCTTCGCTATCGGCGGTAACCCGGAAGCGGCGAAAGTCTCCGGGGTTAACGTGGCGTTGAACCTGCTGATGATCTATGCCCTCTCCGGCGTGTTCTACGCCTTCGGCGGCCTGCTGGAAGCCGGACGTATCGGCTCGGCGACCAATAACCTCGGCTTTATGTATGAACTGGATGCTATTGCCGCCTGCGTGGTGGGCGGCGTATCGTTCAGCGGCGGGGTAGGGACTGTATTCGGCGTAGTGACCGGGGTGATTATCTTTACCGTCATCAACTACGGCCTGACCTATATCGGCGTTAACCCTTACTGGCAGTACATCATTAAGGGGGCGATTATTATCTTCGCCGTGGCGCTGGACTCCCTGAAATACGCCCGTAAAAAATAAGATTGAACGCATAAAAAACCGCGCCTGGCGCGGTTTTTTTATATCTGAAACGAATGCGTTGATGGAGGCTACTTTTCTTTCTGCAGCTCCAGCAGCTGCTCCGGGGTGACTGCCGGGTACGACTGGGCGTCATCCGGTACGTCATGCTGTTGAGCCGGAATCGGGATGAGAGGGCCGAGAAAGCGCGGCTCCCGTTTGAAGATATAGAGGTCCGCCAGCGCGCCAAAGCGGGCGCCGAACTCGCGCAGCCGCACGCTCCACATATCCTTCGGCGACGGCACCGCGTAGCACTGGGCCTGGATCCCCATATGCAGGGCGATAAACAGCGCCCGTTCGCAGTGGAAGCGCTGGGTGATGATAATAAAATCGTTGGTGTCAAACACTTTACGGGTGCGGACGATCGAGTCGAGCGTACGGAAACCAGCATAGTCCAGCACGATATCGGCGGGATCGACGCCGCCTTTAATCAGGTCCCGACGCATGGTCATTGGTTCATTATAGCTTTGCAGGGCATTATCGCCGCTCAGCAGGAGATAGTTGACCTTGCCGCTGTTGTAGGCGTTGAGCGCACCCTGGATACGGTAGCGGTAATACTGATTGATAACGCCGGTGCGGTAATATTTGGCGGTGCCCAGCACCACACCGACCTGACGGTAGGGCAGGTCCTGCAGCTCATCGTAGATATAGGGCGCGGTTTTCCAGCTCATCCAGCGGTCAAGGCCCAGCACGGTCAACAGCAGCAGGCCGAGCAGGACTAACAGGCTGTAGAACACACGCTTTAACATGAACTTGGCTCAATAATAGACAACGGAGTCTTCAGGCTACTTTACCCGCCGGGTAAGCGCAAGAAACCCGCGTTTGATTGCGGGGATTTTCAGCAATATAGACAGATCGCCGAACGCAGGTCGGGTAAGGCGTGAGCCGACACCCGGCATAGAGATCTTCAGCTCGCCATGGCGCGAACCGTAGGTCGGGTAAGCGTAGCGCCACCCGACAACATCACGGTATAACAGGTCGGCAGGATAGGCCAAAGGCGCCATCCGGCAATCTGCTCAGGTTGATCAACCTAACAGCACGCGCTCAATATTCTGGCAGCCCAGCGCCTTCAGGGTGGCAACGGTGGCATCCCACTGGATCAGCGCCGCGTCGGCTTTCTCCGCCAGGATTGCCCGCTGGATATCAGGATAATCATAGCCGTTGAGGCTCAGGAGATTCAGCGCCCCCTGCAACGGCGGCAGCGTCGGGTTGAACGCCGCGTTTTCCGCATAGCTGCCGCGGAAAATTGCGCCATCTTTCAGCTCCAGCGCCACGCCGGAGGGCGAGTGGCTGTAAGGTGCGTGACAGCGGTTGGCTGCCTGAATGGCTGCCTGGGTCAGGGCATCGCCGCTGACCGGGAAGCCATGGTCCTGTTCATCCATCAGCAGGGTTTTGATCTCCAGGTCTTTCGGGCCAAAGGCGTCCGGCAGATAGTGCTGGAGGGCATGGGCTTCGCGACCCGGCAGATGAATGCGCAGCGCCAGTCCACTGTTCAGTTCGTTCATAAACTGACGGCAGTGGCCGCATGGCGTGTAGTTCACCGTAATAGCGCGCAGGCAGGTCTCGCCGCGCAGCCAGGCGTGGCTGATGGCGCTCTGTTCGGCGTGGACGGTCTGCTGCATGGTCGCGCCGAGAAACTCCATGTTGCCGCCGAAGTACCAGCGGCCGCTGACCCCGCGGGCGATCGCTCCGACGTTAAAATGAGAAAGGTCGGCGCGCGCGCAGGCGGCAGCAAGCGGCAGTAGCGCAAAGGCCAGCGCGTCTTCGTCCAGACCTGTCGCCTGCTGCAGCGTCGCCACCTGATCGGCTTCGAGCAGCGCCGGGAAGTGCGGGTCGGTGAGCATCGGGGCGATGGCCGCCTGCAGGTCTGCTGCCAGAGTCGTCAAAGCAGCTTGAAAACGTGAGTGCATAGCGTTGCCTCATAACAATGTAATGGGAAGCCAGTGTACGGGCGTCCAGCAGTCTCATATGTGATGGATATCTCATTGTTTATGCAACTTTGATTTGTTGCATTAAAAAATGTGATTTAAATCACAATTTATCCCACCACCGCGAGGATCAGCGGAAACAAGAACGGCGCCATCAACGAGGTGATGATCCCGCACAGTACCAGCGCCAGCGAGCTAAACGCCCCTTCCTGGTAGTCCAGCTCGGCGCAGCGGGCGGTGCCGAGGGCGTGCGAGGCGGTACCCATCGACAGGCCGCGCGACGCTTTGGTATGAATACGCATCAGATTAAGCAGCGTATGGCCGAATACCGCCCCGAGGATACCGACAAAAATTACGCACACGGCGCTGATGGCCGGAATGCCGCCGATACTGCCGCTGACCGCCATGGCAATTGGCGTCGTGACTGACTTAGGCAGAATAGAGGCGGCGATTTGCGGTGTGGCGCCCATCAGCAGGGCGACTGTAGTACCGGTGATCATCGCCACACAGCTGCCGATAAAGCAGATGGTGATGATCGATTTCCAGCGCGCGCGGATCTGGTGCAGTTGCTCATACAGCGGAAACGCGAGGGCGACCACTGCCGGCTGGAGCAGATCGTTGAGAACTTTGCTGCCGGCAAAATAACGCTCATAGGAGATCCCGGTCAGCAGCAGAAACGGAATTATCACTATCATCGCCACCAGCAGCGGATTGAGCAGCGGGAACTTAAAGCGGGCCGCCAGTTTGCGGGCGAGAAAAAAGACGATCAGGGTTAGCGGCAGCGACCACCAGATTTCATGCATCATTTTTCTTTTCCTTTTGCCCAATCACTTTACGTTCGCCATGCACCAGGTGAGAGCTCCAGCTCACCACCACAAACACCACCAGGGTGCTGATGGCGCAGGAGATAACGACAGGCCCCAGCTGGGCGCGCAGCAGATCCCAGTACTGCATCACGCCGACGCCGATCGGCACGAACAGCAGCGCCATATAGCGGATCAGGATATTGCAGCCTGGATTGACCCACTGCGGCGGCATAATTTGCAGCGCCAGTAGCACGAACAGGATCAGCATGCCGATGATGCTGCCGGGGATAGTAATGGGCAGCAGCCCGGCGATAAAAATTCCGGCGTATAAGCAGGCGTAAATCAGGACGAAGGCCCGCAGGTACTGCCAGATAATAGTCAGCGATTTACTCATGGTATTAACCCTTGATGAACTGCATTCATCATACAATTAATCCCTAAAATGTGCTACCGATCACATCATGAATTCTGCGCATCCCGGGCATAGACAACGGGAACCGGCAGCTCATTCGGCGAGCACGCTATGCGGCGAGGTGATACAGAAAGCGGGCGAGAGCCTGGGAAGGCACTTCGCTTTTGCGCCAGAACACCCCAACGCTACCTTTTTGTTCTATACGCGGCAAATTAAGAATCGCCAGCTGATGATGTTCGGCGTAATGCTGTGCCAGCCGCAAGGAAAGAATAGAGATCATATCGCTACTTTGCAGCAAATTGCTGGTGACGTTCATCGAGGCCGACTCGATGGTGTTCTCCGGCAGCATCACGCCATTATCCACCAGCGCATTATCAATACTCTGGCGAATAGGGGTGCCGGTAGGCCAGACAATCCAGCGCCAGGCGGCGAGATCCGCCCAGCTCAGGTGCGCCCGGCTGGCCAGCGGATGGTCGGGACGGGCGACAAAACAGACCGGTTCGGTATACAGCACCCGATAGTTAAGGGGCAGTTCGAGGGCGCGTCCGCCGACCCGGCCCACGACCACATCCACCACCCCGGAGAGCAGGTCATGCAGCAGTGGGGTCATCACTTTCTCTTCGATATTCAGATGCAGGGTCGGCATCTCATTGAGCAGGGCGAGAATCGCCTGCGCCACGCAGTCTGTCGCCACCGGCGAACAGCCGATCATCAGGCTGCCCACCAGTCCGCCTTGTTTAAAACGCTCGATCTCGTATTGCGAGCGCGACATGTCGTTGATTAGCCGCTGGGCGTGCTGGAGCAGCAATTTGCCGCCTTCCGAAGGGCGGAGCCCCTTACTGTGGCGCTCAAAGAGCGGCATGCCGACTTCTTCTTCAAATTGCGTCAGCCACTTAGAGAGTGCGGGCTGGGTAATATTCATCATTTTGGCTACCTGAGTGAGATTGCCTTGCTCACCCAGCGCCACCAGCATTTTCAAATGCTGCAGCTTCAACTTTTGCGTCCAGTTCGCCATCAGCCAATAACCTCCAGGTTATGTCTATGCCCGAAAAGCCATTGTACATTTCATTGCCATGGTTACAAAATCGCAACATAAAAGAAATAAATACAACATCTACCCTGACCTGCACTGAGGCATCATTATGGCTCAACGACGTGAACTACAGACCTTACTTAACGCCGCGCCGGTTGGCGCCCTGCAGTGGCGTGTGATTATCTGCTGTTTCCTGGTGGTGATGCTCGATGGTTTCGATACCGCTGCGATTGGTTTTATTGCCCCCGATATTCGTCTTCACTGGCAGTTAAGCGCCGGCGAACTGGCGCCGCTTTTTGGCGCCGGACTGCTGGGGCTGACCGCCGGGGCGCTGCTCTGCGGCCCGCTTTCCGACCGGTTTGGTCGCAAACGGGTTATCGAATTCTGCGTTGCGCTGTTTGGCTTGTTCAGCCTGCTCTCCGCATTTTCTACGAATCTTGAAATGCTGGTGATCCTGCGTTTCCTCACAGGCCTGGGGCTGGGCGGGGCGATGCCCAATACCATTACCATGACCTCGGAATATCTGCCGGCCCGCCGTCGCGGGGCGTTAGTGACCCTGATGTTCTGCGGCTTCACGCTGGGTTCGGCGCTGGGGGGCGTGGTGAGCGCGCAGCTGGTGGCGCATATTGGCTGGCACGGCATTCTGGCTCTGGGCGGGATCCTGCCGCTGCTGCTGGCCCTCGCGCTGCTGTGGGTGCTACCGGAATCTCCCCGCTGGCAGGTTCGCCGTGGGCTGCCGCAGACCACCATCGCCAGAACGGTCAGTGCCATCACCGGCGAGCGCTATCCCGACACCCAATTCTGGCTGGATGAACCGGCGGCTGGGCCGAAGGGCAGCATTGGCCAGCTGTTTGTCGGCCGCCAGCTGGCAATCACTCTGATGCTCTGGGTGGTGTTCTTTATGAGCCTGCTGATTATCTACCTGCTTTCCAGCTGGATGCCGACGCTGCTTAACCATCGCGGGATCGATCTACAGCATGCCTCGTGGGTCACCGCCGCATTTCAGGTGGGCGGCACGCTGGGTGCTTTACTGCTCGGCGTCCTGATGGATCGCTTCAATCCCTTCCGCGTGCTGGCGCTGAGCTACTGTCTGGGCGCGCTGTGCATCGTGATGATTGGCTTAAGCGAAAACGGCTTGTGGCTGATGGCGCTGGCGATTTTCGGCACCGGGATTGGCGTGAGTGGTTCGCAGGTAGGACTTAATGCGTTGACCGCCACGCTCTATCCCACCCAAAGCCGCGCCACCGGGGTCAGCTGGTCGAATGCCGTCGGCCGCTGCGGCGCCATCGTTGGCTCGCTCTCCGGCGGCATGATGATGGCGATGAATCTCTCTTTCAGCACGTTGTTTTACGTTATTGCGGTTCCGGCTGCGGTCAGCGCGGGGATGCTTATCCTGCTGACGCTGGCGGTCCGCCACTCTGGATCGGTACCCGACGCGCTGCCCTCTACCGGCATCGTGAATAAGTAAGGAGAAGAATAATGACATCTTTCACCACCGAGGCGAGCCGCGACCGCCAGCGGTTCTACCAACAGATTTCCGGGCAGAATCTGACCCCGCTGTGGGAATCGCTGCACCATCTGGTTCCGCAAACGCCAAATGCCAACTGCGCCCCGGCGTACTGGAACTACCAGGAAATTCGCCCGCTGCTGCTGGAGAGCGGACAGCTCATCGGCGCCAAAGAAGCGGTGCGCCGGGTACTGGTGCTGGAGAACCCGCAGCTGCGCGGCCAGTCGTCGATTACTTCATCACTGTATGCTGGCCTGCAGCTGATCATGCCGGGTGAGGTGGCGCCAAGCCATCGTCACAACCAGTCGGCGCTGCGCTTTGTTGTGGAAGGTCATGGGGCGTTTACCGCCGTCGATGGCGAGCGCACGGCCATGAGCCCCGGCGATTTTATTCTCACGCCGCAGTGGCGCTGGCATGACCACGGCAATCCGGGGGAGGAACCGGTTATCTGGCTGGACGGTCTCGACCTGCCGCTGGTCAACTATCTTGGCTGCGGTTTTGCTGAAGATTATCCGCAGGAGCAACAGCCGGTGACGCGTAAAGAGGGCGATTATCTGCCGCGCTACGCGGCCAACATGCTGCCGCTGCGCCATCAGGTGGGAAATTCCTCACCGATTTTTAACTACCGCTACGACCGCAGCCGCGAGGCGCTGCACGACCTGACCCGCTTCGGCGAGGCCGACGAGTGGGACGGCTACAAGATGCGCTACGTCAACCCGGTCACCGGCGGCTATCCGATGCCCTCGATGGGCGCTTTCCTGCAACTGTTGCCGAAAGGGTTCCGCTCGCGAGTGGCGAAAACCACCGACAGCACCATCTACCACGTGGTGGAAGGCTGCGGTCAGGTGACGATTGGCGAACAAACCTTCGTCTTCCAGGCGAAAGATATCTTCGTGGTGCCGACCTGGCACGGCGTGTCGTTCAACGCCAGTGAAGAGTGCGTGTTATTCAGCTTCTCGGACCGTCCGGTACAGGAGGCCTTAGGCCTGTTCCGCGAAGCACGTTATTAATAATAAGGAAAACCACCATGACTCAATACGTTTTTGCTCCCCAGGCTCCCGTTAGCATCCCCGTCGTTGGCAGCGATGCGCAGTTCCCGGTACGCCGCGTGTATTGCGTGGGCCGTAATTATGCCGCTCACGCCCGGGAAATGGGCTTCGATCCCGATCGCGAGCCGCCGTTCTTCTTCTGCAAACCGGCGGATGCGGTGGTCCCGATCGCGGCGGGTGAAACGCTGGATCTACCGTATCCGGCGCAGACCGACAACTATCACTACGAGATTGAGCTGGTGGTCGCCATCGGCAAGGCGGGACGCGATATCCCGCTGGAGCAGGCGCAGGAATATATCTGGGGCTATGCTACGGGTCTCGACATGACCCGTCGCGATCGCCAGATGGAGATGCGCCAGATGGGGCGCCCGTGGGAAATTGGCAAAGCCTTCGATCTTTCTGCCCCCATCGCGCCGCTGCATAAAGCCGCCGATGTCGAGAATGTCAATCAGGCCGGAATTTGGCTGCAGGTCAATGGCGAGGATCATCAGCGCAGCGATATTCGCCATCTGATCTGGTCGGTGAATGAAACCATCAGCTACCTCTCGGGATTTTTCGAACTGCAGCCGGGCGATCTGATTTTTACCGGCACCCCGGAAGGCGTTGGCGCGGTGGTGAAGGGAGATGTGATCACCGGCAATGTCGACGGACTGACGCCTGTTGCCGTTCGCGTAGTGTGAGGTGAGCGATGAAGCTGTACAGTTTTTTTAACAGCTCGGCCTCGTACCGGGTGCGCATCGCGTTGGCGCTGAAGGGCATCGATTATCAGAGCGTTGGGGTGAATATCCGCATCGGGGCGCAGAACGCGCTGGAGTACCGGCGGTTGAATCCGGTGGGACTGGTGCCAACGCTCATTACCGATGACGGGGAATCGCTGGGCCAGTCGTTGGCGATAATCGACTGGCTCGACCGTCATTATCCCCACAACCCGCTATTGCCCCTGCAGGATCCGGCGCGGATGCGGGTGCTGGAGATGGTCTACGCCATCGCCTGCGATATTCATCCGATTAATAACATGCGGGTGTTACGCTACCTGAGTGACGAGCTGAAGGTCAGCGAAGAGGAGAAACAGCGCTGGTACGCCCACTGGATCCAGCAGGGGTTGAGCGCGCTGGAGCAGTTACTGCGCCAGGCGAAATCCAGTGATTACTGCGTCGGCGATAGGCCGACGCTCGCCGACTGCTGCCTGGTGCCGCAGTGGGCCAATGCGCAGCGAATGGGGTGCGATCTGAGCCATTATCCGCGCTGCCAGGCGGTTTACGACGCCTGTACCCGGCTACCGGCTTTTATCGCCGCCGCGCCGGAAAATCAACAAGACAAAATTCCGGCCTAGGGAGGAGGGAACATGGCGAAAGTGACGCGAGCAATTATCGTCGGCGGCGGCATTGGCGGTGCGGCGACGGCGCTCTCTCTGGCGCGCCAGGGGATCAAAGTGATGCTGCTGGAAAAGGCGCATGAAATCGGCGAAATCGGTGCTGGTATCCAGCTGGGGCCGAATGCCTTTTCGGCACTGGATAGTCTGGGCGTCGGCGACGTGGCGCGCCAGCGGGCGGTGTTTACCGATCACATCACGATGATGGATGCGGTGAATGGGGAAGAGGTGGTGCGTATCGAGACCGGCCAGGCCTTCCGCGACCACTTTGGCGGCCCGTATGCGGTGATCCATCGGGTGGATATTCACGCCACTGTCTGGGAAGCCGCGCTAACCCATCCCGGCGTGGAATACCGAACTTCAACCCAGGTGGTGGATATTCGCCAGACCGCCGATGATGTGACGGTCTTTGATGACCAGGGCAACAGCTGGACCGCTGATATTCTGCTGGGCTGCGACGGTGTGAAGTCAGTGGTGCGTCAGAGTCTGCTCGGCGATGCGCCGCGGGTCACCGGCCACGTAGTATATCGGGCGGTGGTGGAAGCGGCTGACATGCCGGAAGACCTGCGGATTAACGCGCCGGTGCTGTGGGCCGGGCCGCACTGCCATCTGGTGCATTATCCGCTACGCGGCGGCAAACAGTACAACCTGGTGGTCACCTTCCACAGTCGGGAAAGCGAGGAGTGGGGCGTGCGGGACGGCAGCAAAGAGGAGGTGCTCTCCTACTTTAAAGGGATTCATCCGCGCCCGCGGCAGATGCTCGACAAACCTACCTCCTGGCGGCGCTGGTCTACTGCCGACCGCGAGCCGGTTGAGAAGTGGGGCAACGATCGCATTACCCTGGTTGGGGATGCCGCCCATCCGGTAGCGCAGTATATGGCGCAGGGCGCCTGCATGGCGCTGGAGGATGCGGTCACGATCGGTAAAGCGCTGCAGCAGTGTAACGGCGATGCCGCTCGCGCCTTCGCGCTGTATGAGTCGGTGCGTATTCCGCGTACCGCACGCATCGTCTGGTCGACTCGTGAAATGGGGCGGATTTATCACGCCGCGGGCGTCGAGCGGCAGGTGCGTAATCTGTTGTGGAAGGGCAAAACGCAGGATGAATTTTACCGCGGTATCGAATGGCTTTACGGCTGGAAAGAGGATAACTGCCTCGAACCGCGTTAAGGCCCTGCATTGAGCACTTTCAACCAGCGCCCGGAGGCGCTACCATAGCGCCTCTTTTTTTTCCGGGTAATGATATGCGTGTTCTACTGGCGCCGATGGAAGGTGTGCTCGATTCGCTGGTGCGCGAGCTGCTGACCGAGGTTAACGATTACGATCTGTGCATCACCGAATTTCTGCGCGTGGTGGACCAACTGCTGCCGGTAAAATCGTTCTACAGACTGTGCCCGGAGCTGCGTCACCACAGCCGCACCCCGTCCGGAACCCGCGTGCGCGTCCAGCTGCTGGGACAATATCCCGAGTGGCTGGCGGAAAACGCCGCCCGCGCGGTGGCGCTGGGTTCGTGGGGGGTGGATTTAAACTGCGGTTGTCCGTCGAAGCTGGTAAACGGCAGCGGCGGCGGGGCGACGCTGCTGAAAGATCCGGAGCTTATCTATCGAGGCGCGAAAGCCATGCGAGAGGCGGTTCCCGATCATCTGCCGGTGACGGTGAAAGTTCGTCTTGGCTGGGATAGCGGCGAACGGCGCTTCGAAATCGCCGACGCGGTGCAGCAGGCGGGGGCCAGCGAGCTGGTGGTTCACGGCCGCACCAAAGAAGATGGCTACAAAGCCGAACGCATCAACTGGCAGGCGATTGGCGAGATCCGCCAGCGTCTGACTATCCCGGTGGTCGCCAACGGTGAGATCTGGGACTGGCAAAGCGCCCAGGATTGCATGGCCGCCACCGGCTGTGATTCGGTGATGATTGGCCGCGGGGCGCTTAACGTGCCGAATCTTAGCCGGGTGATCAAATACAACGAACCGCGCATGCCGTGGCCGCAGGTGGTTCAGCTGTTGCAAAAATATACCCGCCTGGAAAAGCAGGGCGACACCGGTCTGTATCATGTGGCGAGAATTAAGCAGTGGTTAGGCTATTTACGCAAGGAATATACCGAGGCGCTGACTCTGTTTAATGAAATTCGCGCTCTGCAAACCTCAGCTGAAATAGCGGCGGCGATCGCCCGCTATTAAAATATTGTTATTTGCTTCACATATTATTACTTGCCTGCCTATTGCTGGTAGGCATGGGTTGAATAAAGTGATAATGTGCAGTCAATCAATTCAGGATTGCTACTGAACCCAGGCAAAACCTAAGCATTTTCGTCATTCGTGGCGCAAAGTGCTTAGGTTTTTTTTTGGCTAAAATTTAATGGTGGAAAAATAATGATGTAAAACAATTGGTTGTAATTAGGCTTTTCTCTGGCGCAGTCGCGGTTTTATTACCGATAGACGCCCCTTGCCATTCATTTTTAAAAAAAGAAAACAGGTAAATAAATAGCCTGGGGATCCCCTTTGTTTTTATTCAGTCACGGTGGATATCACAATGCATAATCAAAAAATAAATCAGCTACTAATCGGCGCGGCGCTGGCGGCAATGGTGCCTGCTGTGAGCGCCGCGGAAACGCCGGCGTGGAACGGCAGCGTGCTGGGGTTTGAAGCCGGGCAGCAAGGGCTGTTGGGCGATATGCTGGGCATTCGTCCGATCCTCGAAGAGAACGGCTTTAATTATAATCTCGGCTATCTTAACGAGATGGCCTACAACGCCGGCGGCGGTTATGACCATGATAAACACCTGGCCTATATTGACCAGGTGGCGCTGATCTTTACCCAGGATCTGGAGCGCTGGACCGGCATACCGGACGCCCGACTCGAAGGCAACATCGTCAACCGCAACCACGATGATAACCTCACCACGAAACGGCTGCAGGATCCGCGGGTGAGTTTCAACGATCTGTCGCAGGAGAGCTGGGGCGGCGGGTCGATTACCCGCCTTGGCTGGCTCACCTTTGCCCGCAGCTTTGACGACCGCCGCCTGACCTGGCGCATCGGCATGATGAACAAGGTGCAAACCTTCGACCAGATCATACCCTGCGATTTTCAGCTGCTGACCCAGTGCGGTGGTAAATCGGCCAACTCGCTGACCTGGAATAACTGGAACATTCACACCTGGGGCACCACCCTGGAATACAAGCTGACGCCGACGGTCACCCTGAAAGGCGGGGTGATGGAGCAAAACCCGCAGGCTACCGCGCGCAGCCACGCGTGGAGCTGGTCGACGCAAGGCAGCAAAGGTATCTTACTGCCGATGGAGATCGAAACCCGTCCGCTGATTAATGGCCTGCCGGGAGCCTATAACCTTGGCGTTGTCTGGACTAACGCGCCGCAGAGCGACCTCTACAGCGGTAAATCCGGCGGCGCCGGGGCGACCGATCCGCAAGGTTACGCCGAGCACGACAGCACCTGGTTTATGTACGCCGGCCTGAACCAGCAGATTACCCGCCACGCCGATGACCCGCTGCGGGGGATGAGCGTCTCGCTGAGCGGCAGTCTCAGCGACCAGCGCAGCAACTATATCCACTCCGCCGTCGCCGCCTCCATGCGCTACCGCGGGCTGTTTGACGCCCGCCCGGAGGACTGGATTGGCTTCGGCCTGACGTGGATCGACATGAGCAGCCACTACGCTCGTAACCAGCGCTATATGAACCAGCTCAGCGGCGCCACCGACTACAACGACCCGGCGTACCAGCCGGTCGCCGGTCATTCGCTGAACGGCGAGCTCTATTATCGCTTCCGCCCGGTCTCCTGGCTGGAGCTGCAGCCGGGCCTGCAGTACTGGCACCGTCCGGGCGGCGTCGCGCAGACCCAGGACGCGTGGGTGGTGGAGTGGAAAACCGTCGTGACCTTCTGATAGTCGCGATCTTAATCACGTTTTTTCACTTGTCAGGTTGAGCGCGCAGCAGAAGTTGTTACAGTGCGGGTGTTGGATTGCAACTGCTGCGGCAGGCAAAACCTGATCACCTGGCGTTTCGTCGGGGGTCAGGTTTTTTTGTTTCTGGGGTCTATATGCAAATCGCCAAAGTACTTAATAACAATGTGGTGGTGGTTCTTGACGAGCACCAGCGCGAACAGGTGGTGATGGGGCGAGGGCTGGCCTTTCAGAAACGCCCGGGCGACGTGCTGGATGACAGTAAAATTGAAAAAGTCTTCGCTTTACAAAGCGATGAGCTGGTTGGCCGCTTAGGCGAGCTGCTTAATCAGATACCGTTAGAAGTGATGACCACCTGTGACCGGATCATTGAGCTGGCCCGCGGGCGGCTGGGTAAGTTACAGGACAGTGTGTACATCACGTTAACGGATCACTGTCATTTTGCTATCGAGCGGCAGAAAAAGGGCATCGCACTGCGTAACGTCCTGCTGTGGGAGATTAAGCGGCTGTATCCGAAGGAGTTCGCGCTGGGCCAGGAGGCAAGGGCCATTATTGCCAAAAGGCTCGGCGTGGCGCTGGCGGAGGATGAAGCCGGATTTATCGCCCTGCATCTGGTGACGGCGCAGCTCAACAGCGAAATGCCGGAGGTCATGCACGTGACCCGGGTGATGCAGGAGATCCTGCAGCTGGTGAAGTATCAGTTGCAGCTGAACTACGACGAGGAGTCGCTGAGCTATCAGCGTTTCGTCACCCATCTGAAGTTTTTCGCCCAGCGGATGCTGACCCGCACGGTGGTGGAAGATGACGACGTCTCGCTGCACAGCGCGGTGAAAGATAACTACGCCAAAGCGTGGAAGTGTGCGGAAACGGTGGCGACGCATCTGCAAAAGCAGTATCAGCGGGCGCTGACCACCGAAGAGATTATGTTTCTTGCCATTCATATCGAACGGGTAAGAAAAGAGGGGCGTTAGTTTCCCCAACAAAACTGGATTGTTACTGCATGATGCAGGCAAAACCTGAGCGCGACGCCTACCGGCGTGGTTCTCGGGTTTTTTTATTTTTTACTACTCAGTCGCCGGTTGTCTGCGGGCAGCGGCAGTAAGGAAAAGAGCATGGAATATAAAGCACTCGCGCAGGATATTCTCAACCGCGTCGGCGGCAAAGAGAACATTGTGAGTCTGGTTCACTGTGCGACACGTCTGCGTTTTAAACTAAAGGATAACGGCAAAGCCGATGCCGAAGGGCTGAAGATGAATCCGGGCGTCATAATGGTGGTGGAGAGCGGTGGCCAGTTTCAGGTGGTGATTGGCAACCACGTTCACGACGTCTGGCTGGCGGTGCGTCAGGAGGCGGGGTTAGGCGACGACAGCGAACCGGTTGCCGAGGAAAAAGCGGCAAAAGGCTCGGTGTTAAGCCAGCTTATCGACATCATCTCCGGCATCTTTACGCCGTTTATCGGCGTGATGGCGGCAACCGGTCTGCTGAAAGGACTGCTGGCGCTGGCGGTGACCTGCGGCTGGCTCACGCCGGAGCAGGGGACCTATAAAATCTGGTTTGCCGCCAGCGACGCGCTGTTCTTTTTCTTCCCGCTGTTTCTTGGCTATACCGCCGGGAAGAAGTTTGGCGGTAATCCGTTTATCTCGATGGTGATTGGCGGGGCGTTAACCCACCCGCTGATGATTCAGGCCTTTGAGGCCAGCCAGGCGCCGGGCGCGGCGGTGGAGCATTTTCTCGGCATTCCGGTGACCTTTATTAACTACAGCTCGTCAGTGATCCCCATTATTCTCGCCTCATGGGTCTGCTGCTGGCTGGAGCGCAAGAGCAACGCGCTGCTGCCGTCATCGATGAAAAACTTCTTCACCCCGGCGATTTGCCTGGCGGTGGTGGTGCCGCTCACCTTCCTGGTGATTGGTCCGGTCGCTACCTGGCTGAGCCATCTGCTGGCCAATGGCTACCAGATCATTTATGCGTTTGCGCCATGGCTGGCGGGCGCGGTACTGGGCGCGATGTGGCAGGTGTGCGTTATTTTCGGCCTGCACTGGGGGCTGGTGCCGTTGATGATCAATAACATGACCGTGCTCGGCCACGACTCTATGCTGCCCATTATCCTTCCGGCGGTGATTGCTCAGGTGGGGGCCGTGCTCGGTATTTTCCTCGCCACTCGTGATGCGCGCCAGCGGGTGCTGGCTGGGTCAGCCTTCTCTGCCGGGCTGTTTGGCATCACTGAGCCGGCCATCTATGGCCTGACCCTGCCGCTGCGCCGTCCGTTTATCTTCGGCTGTGTCGCCGGGGCGATTGGCGGGGCGATCACCGCCTTTAGCAACAGTTATGCCTACTCGTTTGGCCTGCCAAATATCTTTTTCCCGGCGCAGATGATCCCACCCGGCGGGTTTGACGCCAGCGTCTGGGGCGGCCTGATCGGCACCGGCGTGGCTTTCGTTCTCGCCTGCGTGCTGACCTTCTTCGCCGGTCTGCCGCGTGCCACCGCCGCACAGGGTGCCGTGGCGGTAGCCCCGGCCTCGGCAAACGACATTCTGGCGCCGATGAGCGGCAGCGTCATCGCCCTCGATCAGGTGCCGGACAGCACCTTCGCCAGCGGCCTGCTCGGTAAAGGGGTCGCTATTATCCCGGCGGTGGGAAAAGTTATTGCGCCATTTTCGGGCGAAGTGGCCTCCCTGTTTCAGACTAAACACGCCATTGGCCTGCAGAGCGACAGCGGCATTGAACTGCTGATCCATGTCGGCATCGACACGGTCAAACTCGACGGCGTGCCGTTTACCGCGCACGTGAAAGAGGGGGACAGGGTGCAGGCCGGCGATCTGCTGATTGAGTTTGATCGTCAGGCGATTCTGGATGCCGGTTACGACCTGGCGACCCCGATCATTATCAGCAACAGCGACGACTACCGGGAGATTGATACGGTGGCGTCCAGCGCCGTCGAAGCCGGTCAACCGCTGTTGTCAGTCAGCCATTAATCACAGGAGCGAAAGATGAAAACATTCCCGGCGGATTTTTTATGGGGCGGCGCGACCGCAGCGAATCAGGTGGAAGGGGCATACCTGGAGGGGGGCAAAGGCTTATCTACCTCTGACGTGCAGCCGCACGGCGTGTTCGGCGAGGTGGTCGAACGCGTACCCGGCGACAGCGGTATTAAGGATGTGGCGATCGATTTTTACCATCGCTACCCGGAAGATATTGCCCTGTTTGCCGAGATGGGCTTCAACTGCCTGCGGGTGTCCATCGCCTGGACCCGTATCTACCCCAACGGCGATGACGCCGAGCCGAACGAAGCCGGCCTTGCCTTCTATGACAAGTTATTCGACGAGATGGCGAAGCACAACATCACCCCGCTGGTGACGCTGTCGCATTATGAAATGCCGTGGGCGCTGGTGAAAAACTACGGCGGCTGGGGTAGCCGGGAGGTGATTGGCTTCTTTGAGCGCTACGCCAGGACGGTGTTCAGCCGCTATAAAAATAAGGTCAAACTGTGGCTGACCTTTAACGAAATCAATATGTCGCTACATGCCCCGATGACTGGCGTCGGCCTGCCGGCCGGCAGCAGTAAAGGTGAGGTGTATCAGGCGATTCACCACCAGCTGGTGGCCAGCGCGCTGGCGGTCAAAGCCTGTCATGAGCTGGTGCCTGAGGGCAAAATCGGCAATATGCTACTCGGCGGGCTGATGTATCCCCTGAGCTGCAAACCGGAGGATGTGTTTGAGACGCTGCAGGAGAACCGCAGCTGGCAGTTCTTCGGCGACGTACAGGCGCGCGGCGCATACCCGGGCTATATGCTGCGCTTTTTCCGCGACAACGGCATCACGCTCACCATCACTGATGCCGATCGCGAGGCGCTGAAAACCACTGTCGATTTTATCTCCTTCAGCTATTACATGACCGGCTGCGTCACCGCCGATGAGGCGCTGAACCAGCAGGCGCGCGGCAATATTCTCAGCATGGTGCCGAACCCGCATCTGGCGAGCTCGGAGTGGGGCTGGCAGATAGACCCGCTGGGTCTGCGCACGCTGCTGAATGTGCTGTGGGATCGCTATCAGAAACCGCTGTTTATCGTGGAAAATGGTCTGGGCGCCAAGGATAAGGTGGAAGCCGATGGCAGTATTAACGATGACTACCGCATCAGCTATCTGAACGATCATCTGGTGCAGGCGCGGGAAGCCATTGACGATGGCGTTGAGCTGATGGGCTTTACCAGCTGGGGGCCGATTGACCTGGTGAGCGCCTCGAAGGCGGAGCTGTCGAAACGCTACGGCTTTATCTATGTCGACCGCCATGATGACGGTACCGGCACTCTGGCACGCAGTAAGAAGAAGAGCTTTGACTGGTATAAAGAGGTGATTGCCAGCCGCGGCGCCAGCCTGAAAGCGTAAAGAATGCCCGCCCGACCAGCGTCGGGCGGGGGATTAGCCCGGTTTACGCGCGCGCAATAAAAAGATCATCGGACGTTCTTTCTCTTCATCCAGGGCGGGCTGTTGGACAATCTGTTCGGTGCTCGGACCCCACTCATCCAGCTGCTCCAGCACAAAACCAGCGGCGATAAGCGCGTTTATCCAGCTTGAGAGTTTGCGGTGCTGTTTAATGACGCCCTCGGCAAACCAGTTGCTGACGCGCTCGCCCTCCTGCTGATAGTGACTGACCGGCCAGCTTTTCTGTCCCTGGTCATCCACCCGCCAGCCCTGCTGTAAGGGGGCAGTATAGATGGGATGTTCAGCGGAAAAGACCAGGATGCCGCCGGGAACCAGTGCCTGATGCAGGGTGGCGAAGAGCGGAGCAATGTCCGGTAAATAATGCAGCGCCAGCGAGCTGTAGACCAGATCGCAGCTGTTGGCGGGCAGCGTCAGGGTTTGCAGATCGGCGCAGCGGTAGTCAATCTTATCCCCACGGGTCATTTCCCGCGCCTGCGCCAGCATACGCTGGGAGAGATCAAAACCAATTATCTGGCTGGCTCCCTGCTGCTGCGCCCAGCGGCAAAACCAGCCGTAGCCGCAGCCGAGATCCACCACCCGCAAACCGGTTATCGGCGGCAGCATCGCCTGCAGGGAAGGCCACTCGGGTGCGCCATCCAGCCCCTTCACCGAGCGATCGAGGGTCGCATAACCGGCAAAGAAGTGTGGATCGTCATAAATATTCTGGCTCATATTCATCCCTTGAATTTGTAAGGTTGTTTATTTTTAGCAAACTAATAATTTAGTCACACGCTTTACTAAACGCGTTAAATTCAATTAATTTATGATAACTATCCTGATTAAGTTATCTGACCTGTCTAATGAAATTGATATTAAATAAAAGCGTGCTGGCGGCATTGCCCCTGGCCATCGCGCTGGCTGGCTGCGCGCCATCTCATGAGATTGCTCATTCGCCGCAGCAGCAAATTCCGGCTTCCCATGTATCGATGGAACTCCCTGCCGCCGTTAAAAATGGCTGGCCGCAAACCGAGTGGTGGAAAGACTATCACGACGCCCAGCTGAATAATCTGATCCAGCGAGCGTTAGCCAACGCGCCGGATATGCAAATTGCCGAACAGCGGATCCGTCTGGCGGAAGCCCAGGCCAGAATGTCGCAAGCCAATCTTGGCCCGGAGATGGATTTCTCCGCCGATGTTGAACGCCAGCGCATGTCGGCCGAAGGCCTGATGGGACCGTTCGCTACCGACACTGACGGCAACACCGGCCCGTGGTATACCAACGGTACCTTCGGCTTGACCGCCGGCTGGGATCTGGACCTGTGGGGCAAAAACCGCGCACTGGTTAAAGCGCGCATCGGCGAGCTGAAAGCCCAGGTGGCCGAGCAGGCCCAGACCCGTGAATTGCTTTCCGGCAGCGTGGCGCGTCTGTACTGGCAGTGGCAGACAGAAGCGGCGATCAAAGCGGTGCTGCAGCAGGTGAAGAGCGAGCAAAACAATATTGTGACGGTGGATAAGGCGCTGTTCCAGCGCGGGATCACCAACTCTGCCGAAGGGGCGGAGAACGATATTAACGTCAGCAAAACCGACCAGCAGCTGGCGGACGTAGCAGGCACGATGAAAGAGATTGAAGCACGGCTGATGGCCCTGACTAACAGTCAGAGCCAGTCGCTGAACCTCAAACCAGCCAGCCTGCCAACGGTCAGCGCGCAGCTGCCTGACACTCTCGGCTATGAACTGCTGGCGCGCCGCCCGGATCTGCAGGTCGCCCACTGGTACATTGAGGCGTCGCTCAGCGAAGTGGACGCGGCGAAAGCGGCGTTTTATCCGGACATCAATCTGATGGCGTTCCTGCAGCAGGATGCCCTGCACTTAAGCGACCTGTTCCGCCATTCGGCGCAGCAGATGGGCGTCACCGCCGGGCTGACGCTGCCGATCTTTGACAGCGGCCGCCTCAATGCCAATCTGGATATCGCCAGCGCGCAGAACAGCCTGTCGATCGCCCAGTACAACAAAGCGGTGGTGGATGCCGTTAACCAGGTGGCGAAAACCGCCAGCCAAGTCGAAACATTAATGGCGAAAAGCCAGCAGCAGCAGCAGGTTGAAAAAGACGCCCAGCGGGTGGTGGACCTGGCGCAGGCCCGGATGAACGCGGGGATCCTCCCTGGCTCGCGGGTAAGCATGGCTAAGCTGCCGGCGCTGCAGGAGCGGATTACCGCGCTGCGTCTGCACGGCCAGTGGATTGATGCCAGCATTCAGCTGACCTCGGCCCTCGGCGGCGGTTACCACCAGACGGTGAAGTAACCGCTACCCACGGTGCGCCCGCGGGCGCACCGCTTAGTCCTTTTTCTTACCCTCGCGCCGCCTGAGCCACCAGTGGGCGGCCACCACCACCACCACCGCGAGGATCAGCCAGATCCAGTGCTTTAGATGAGCATCCAGATGGTGCAGCCACGGGCCAACCACCTCGCCGCCAAGATAGCCAATGGTGGTAAACAGCAGGGCCCACACCAGCGCTCCGACAATATTCAGCGGCAGGAAAATGCGCGGCGGCAGGCGGCTGGCGCCGATCAGCAGAGGGCCGATCACCCGAAAGCCGTACATAAAACGGGTGCCGATGACAAACAGCCACGGTCGGTGCTGGATCATACGCTGCGCTTTACGGATCCGCGCTTTCTGACTGGCGAAACGGCGCAAAATGCGCCCGCCAAAGCGGCGGCCGACCAGATAGAGCAGCTGATCGCCAATCATCCCGCCGAGGGCGACGGCGATCACCACCAGAGGAAACTTCAGTAGCCCCTGATGCGCCGCGACGCCGCCCAGCAGGGTAATGGTCTCACCTTCCGCCATGCTGCCGACGATCAGCGCCGCGTAGCCATACTGGGAAATCAGGTGATTGATATCCATAAACAGCTTTTCTCCTTACCTCATCACCTTTTAATCATACACCCTGCTGACCAAAACGCGGCGACGCAGATTTTTCGCGCTGTACACAAAATAATCTACAGGCTGAATTATACTTGGATCAGTGCAGTACGAAGCCGTGACAAGGGGGACGCTATGAACCATGTCTGGGGGCTCTTCGCTCATCCCAACCGGGAGATGAGCGTGATTAAGAGCGAGAATGAAACCATTTCTCATCACTATACGCATCATGTGCTGCTGATGGCGGCGGTTCCGGTGGTCTGCGCCTTTATCGGCACCACGCAGCTGGGCTGGAACTTCGGCGATGGCACGGTGATTAAACTGTCGATGTTGACCGGGCTGGCGCTGGCGGTGCTGTTTTACGCGGTGATGCTGGCCGGGGTGGCGATCATGGGGCGGGTCATCTGGTGGATGGCCAGACAATATCCGCAACAGCCTTCGCTGAAACGCTGCATGGTGTTTGCCGGCTATGTGGCCACGCCGCTGTTTCTGAGCGGGATTGTGGCGCTCTATCCGCTGGTCTGGCTGTGCGCGCTGATCGGTACCATCGCGCTGTTTTACACGGGCTATCTGCTCTATCTTGGCATCCCCACCTTCCTGAGCATTAACCGGGAAGAGGGGTTAAGCTTCGCCAGTTCAACGCTGGCCATTGGGGTACTGGTGCTGGAAGTGCTGCTGGCCATCACCGTGGTGCTGTGGGGCTATGGCTACCGACTCTTCTGATTGGACAGTTCGGGTAAATATGCATTGCCGGCAAATATGTATTTTGTGTCGGCAATGCAGCATTTCTTCACGATTCTTATTAGGCACAGGGCCTTACGGCGCGGTATGATGGCGTTTGCCAGCGATGTTGCCCACTTAACCTCGCGGCGTACGTTCCATAACGTGCAAAAATACTTTTCAGAATGCCCATGATGCCGAAATTTCGAGTCTCTTTGCTCAGCCTGACTTTGCTGCTGGCTGTGCCTTTTGCGCCCCAGGCGTTAGCAAAAACCCCGACGACGGTTGCCGCTTCGCAGCCCGACATTGCCTCCGGAAGCGCTATGATCGTCGATCTGGCCACCAAAAAAGTTATCTACGCCAGCCAGCCGGATCTGGTGCGCCCGATGGCGTCGATCACCAAAGTGATGACCGCCATGGTGGTGCTCGATGCCCATCTGCCGATGGATGAGATGCTGACGGTGGATATCAGCCATACCCCGGAAATGAAGGGGATCTACTCCCGCGTGCGGCTCAACAGTCAAATTAGCCGCCGCACGATGCTGCTGCTGGCGCTGATGTCTTCCGAGAACCGCGCGGCCGCCAGCCTGGCACATCATTACCCGGGCGGCTATGACGCCTTTATTCGCGCGATGAACGCCAAAGCCCAGGCGCTGGGCATGACCCATACCCGCTATGTGGAGCCGACCGGCCTGTCGGTACACAACGTCTCCACCGCTCGCGATCTGACTAAACTGCTGATCGCCAGCGAGCAGTATCCGCTGATTGGCCAGCTGAGCACCACTAAAGAAGAGACCGCTACCTTCGCCCATCCGGCCTACAGCCTGCCGTTTCGCAACACCAACCATCTGGTGTATCGCGATAACTGGAATATCCAGCTGACTAAAACCGGCTTCACTAACGCTGCCGGCCACTGCCTGATTATGCGCACGGTGATTAACCAACGTCCGGTGGCGCTGGTGGTGATGGATGCCTTCGGGAAATACACCCACTTCGCCGACGCCAGCCGCTTGCGAACCTGGATTGAGACCGGGAAGGTGATGCCAGTACCCGCCTCGGCGCTGAGCTATAAAAAGCAGCGCGAAGCGCAGATGGCGGAGGCGATGCTGAAAGGCGGCGCGCAGACCGCGCAGAACGATTAATCTGTACGTTCCCCGGATAGCGGCGCATTGCGCCTTATCCGGGCTACGTGATTTGGCACCGGGTTCGCCCCCTTCCCGGGCCCGGCAAGCGCAGCGCCGTCGGGCAATCAGGCACCGTGCCGCATTTGTGCCGGATGGCGGCTTGCGCCTCTACAGAGCCGCGCTGAACGGTAGCCCGGCTAAGGCGTTTACGCCGCGAGCCGGGGATTTGGCGCCGGAGATCACTCCGGCAGCGTCCAGTCGCCGTCACCCAGCGCGCGCTGCATAATCAACGTATCCCGCCAGTCGCCCATCTTGTAGCCGACGCTGCGCAGTTGACCCGCCACGGTAAAACCAAACTTTTTATGGATCGCCAGCGAACCGGCATTATTATGACCATCGCCGATGATCGCCAGCATCTGCCGCCACGGACCTTTCTCGCATTCAGCGATCAGCCGCGACAGCAGCGCGCTGCCGATGCCGCGCCCGCCCATTCCGGACTCAACGTAAATAGACTCCTCAAGCGTGTAGCGATAGGCCGGACGCGGGCGATAGAAGGTGGCGTAGCAGTAGCCGACGATAGCCCCGCGCCACAGCGCCACCAGCCACGGCAGCCCGTTATCGCGGACGGTTTTGATCCGTTTACGCATTTCGTCAACGGTAGGGGGGATCTCTTCGAAGGAGGCACGGCCATTGAGCACGTGCCAGACATACAGCGCGGCGATGGCATGCGCATCGTCGGGCAGCGCTTCACGAATTTCTAAATCACTGTCGAGTAACGGGGCCTCTGCGGGCATGGCGGCGCTCCTGAATCTGCCGGAGAAACATTCTCCGGCGTGCAGCGTAATACAGAAGCGCCAGGCTGAATAGTCCTGCTGTCGATTATTGCGGATCCGCCGGGGAGACTGGCGTCGGGGCCGCTTCGCCCCAGTATTTCTGCTTACTGGTTTTACCAATCCCCGGGTTCATGCTGTTGGTCGGATCGTTCTGGCGATAGAACTGCTGCAGGCTCTCCGGGGCTTCATACAGATGACCCACGTTATGCTCCGCCGGGTACTGGGCGCCGCGCGCTTTCAGTAATTCCAGCATTTTTTCCTTCAGAGCGTGGGCGTCGACCCCTTTCTTGACGATGTAATCCTGATGGAAAACATGGCACATAAAGTGGCCATAGTAGAGCTTATGCACCAGCTGGCTGTCGATCTCCGGCGGTAGATGTTCGAACCACTCGGTATCGTTGCGGCGCAGGGCGATATCCAGCGCCAGAATATCTTCGACTTCGTCAGCATGCACCGCCTGATAGCGGATGGCCGCACCGGCGGCGGCAAAGCGGTGCAGAAATGCCTTGCTGCCTTCCTCCGGGGTACAGGCGAAGAAATCCCCCTCGGCTTGCTGGAAGTATTCCGTCAGCCAGCGCTGCGCTTCTTCGATGCCATCCCCGGCCATCTTCAGCAGCAGATGGTGTTCATATTTATCACGCCAGGTTTTCATCCGCTCCGGTAAATGCGCCGGGAAGACGTGGCCGAGCTTCTGCATAAAGCGGTCGGTAAAGTGCGGCTTAAACAGCGAGACTTTCTCCAGCATCGCGTCGGTGCGCCCCTTCATGGTGAAGAAGAACGGCATTTTGTCGGTGCCGAGCTTGTCGATCATCAGGAAGGTGTCTTTGCCATACTTCTCGGCGATATCGTAAATATCGCGGTGCATATATTCCCCGGCCACCGGCAGATGCTGGAACTCGGCGAGGATATGGCGGCGGATCTCGGTCAATACCTGCGGCTGGTTGGTGCCAATATAAAATACCTGTTGGCGCTTTTCCGCCGGGAAAGTATCGAGACGCACGGCGAATACCGCCAGCTTGCCGGCGCAGCCGGAGGATTCGAACAGGCGGTCCGGGTCGGCGTTGTAGCGCGCCGGGGTGTCGGCATCGACATCGCGCACGCGGGTGACATAGTCGTGATCGTGGGCGTGGCGGCCGTCGTGCAGCACATCGCTATCGCTGATCCGCTCGTCGTCGAGACGGCTGAGGATCTGCTCCGGCGTACTGCCCAGATCGATGCCCAGATGGTTGACCAGCTTCAGTTTGCCGTCGGCGTCAATCTGCGCGAACAGCGACATCTCGGTGTAGGCCGGCCCGCGCTGCACCAGCGAACCGCCGGAGTTGTTACAGATCCCGCCGATCACCGATGCGCCGATGCATGACGAGCCGATCACCGAGTGCGGTTCGCGTCCCAGCGGTTTGAGCGCTTTTTCCAGCGAATAGAGGGTGGTGCCGGGCCAGGCCAGCACCTGCTCGCCTTTGTCCAGCAGATGCAGTTTGTCCAGGCGCAGGGTGCTGATAATCACGATTTCGCGATCGTAATCATTGCCGTTGGGGGTCGAACCTTCGGTCAGGCCGGTGTTGGCCGCCTGCATCAGAATAATTTTATCGGCGTCGACGCAGGCGTTGAGCACGCGCCAGAGTTCGAGCAGGGTGCCGGGAAAGACAACCGCCAGCGCCTCGCCCTGACCGGAGCGGAAGCCTTTGCGGTAGCGCTGGGTTTTTGCCGGGTCGGTCAGCAGATGCGAAGGGCCAACCAGGCGCGCCAGATCCGCCAGAAACGTTTTATGGGTATTAGTGGGTGCAGATGACATGTTCCACTCCTTGTGGTGGTGCGCAAAATATCGAGGATAAGCATAGCGCTTTGTATGACAATTTGATGCATGAATGTTTCGCAAAAATCAGAGAACAACCTTAGCATTCTGCGGGCGCGTTGTTTATATATATGGCAAACTGCGGTTTTTATTATGTTTTACCGAGTCCCCGTCTGAGAAAAAGCGAGATAACAATGAAATGGCTCTGCACTGTAGGCGTCGCCGTGAGTCTGGCGCTGCAACCCGCGCTGGCGGATGAACTGTTTGGTAACCACCCCCTGACCCCGCAGGCGCGGGATGCCTTTGTCACCGACCTGCTGAAAAAAATGACGGTGGACGAGAAAATCGGCCAGCTGCGTCTGATAAGCGTCGGCCCGGATAACCCGAAAGAGGCGATCCGTGAAATGATCAAAAATGGTCAGGTGGGGGCAATTTTTAACACCGTCACCCGCCCGGATATCCGTGTTATGCAGGATCAGGTGATGCAGCTTAGCCGCCTGAAGATCCCGCTGTTCTTTGCCTACGATGTGCTGCATGGCCAGCGCACCGTGTTCCCGATAAGCCTCGGCCTGGCCTCATCCTTTAACCTCGACGCGGTGAAGACCGTGGGCCGCGTGTCAGCTTATGAAGCCGCCGATGACGGCCTGAATATGACCTGGGCGCCGATGGTCGATGTCTCCCGCGACCCGCGCTGGGGACGCGCTTCCGAAGGGTTCGGGGAAGACACCTATCTGACCACGATGATGGGTCAGGCGATGGTGGAGTCGATGCAGGGCAAGAGCCCGGCGGACCGCTATTCGGTGATGACCAGCGTCAAGCATTTCGCCGCCTACGGCGCGGTGGAGGGCGGGAAAGAGTACAACACGGTCGACATGAGCCCGCAGCGCCTGTTCAACGACTATATGCCGCCGTATAAAGCCGGGCTGGATGCCGGTAGCGGCGCGGTGATGGTGGCCCTGAACTCGCTGAACGGCACCCCGGCGACCTCTGATTCCTGGCTGCTGAAAGACGTCCTGCGCGACCAGTGGGGCTTTAAAGGCATCACGGTCTCCGACCACGGCGCCATCAAAGAGTTGATTAAGCACGGCGTGGCCTCCGACCCGGAAGACGCGGTGCGCGTGGCGCTCAAGTCCGGCATCAACATGAGTATGAGCGACGAGTATTACAGCAAGTACCTGCCGGGGCTGGTGAAGACTGGCAAGGTGACCATGGCCGAGTTGGATGACGCCACCCGACACGTGCTCAACGTCAAATATGATATGGGGCTGTTCAACGATCCGTACAGCCACCTGGGGCCAAAAGATTCTGACCCGCAGGACACCAACGCGGAAAGCCGCCTGCATCGTCAAGAGGCGCGCGAAGTAGCTCGCGAGAGCCTGGTGCTGCTAAAAAACCGTCTCGAGACGCTGCCGCTGAAAAAATCCGGCACCATCGCGGTGGTGGGCGCGCTGGCGGACAGCAAACGCGACATGATGGGCAGTTGGTCGGCGGCGGGCGTGGCCGACCAGTCGGTGACCGTCCTGACCGGCATCAAAGAAGCGCTGGGCGATAACGGCAAAGTGATTTACGCCAAAGGGGCGAACGTTACCGACGATAAAGGCATTGTCGATTTCCTCAACCTGTATGAGAACGCGGTGCAGGTTGACCCGCGCTCGCCGCAGGAAATGATCGACGAAGCCGTCGCGGCGGCGAAGCAATCCGACGTGGTGGTTGCCGTAGTGGGCGAGGCGCAGGGCATGGCGCATGAGGCCTCCAGCCGGACCGACATCACCCTGCCGCAGAGTCAGCGCAATCTGATTGCCGCCCTCAAAGCCACCGGCAAACCGCTGGTGCTGGTGCTGATGAACGGGCGTCCGCTGGCGCTGGTGAAAGAGGATCAGCAAGCCGATGCGCTGCTGGAGACCTGGTTTGCCGGCACCGAAGGCGGTCACGCCATCGCCGACGTGCTGTTTGGCGACTATAACCCGTCGGGCAAACTGCCGATGTCTTTCCCGCGCTCGGTAGGGCAGATCCCAACCTACTACAGCCACCTGAATACCGGTCGGCCGTATAATCCGGAGAAGCCGAACAAGTATACCTCGCGTTACTTCGATGAAGCCAACGGCCCGCTGTATCCGTTTGGCTACGGCCTGAGCTACACCACCTTTAGCGTCTCCGATGTCACCATGTCGTCGACCACCTTGCCGCGTGATGGCAGCGTGACGGCCAGTGTGCAGGTAACCAACACCGGCAAGCGCGAAGGGGCGACGGTCATTCAGCTGTACCTGCAGGACGTCACCGCCTCCATGAGCCGGCCGGTGAAAATGCTGCGCGGCTTTAAAAAGGTCACCCTCAAGCCGGGCGAAACGCAAACCGTTAGCTTCCCGATTGACGTCGACGCGCTGAAGTTCTGGAACCAGCAGATGAAATACGTTGCTGAGCCGGGCAAATTCAATGTCTTTATCGGCGTGGACTCCGCTCGTGTGAAGCAAAGCGAGTTTGAACTGTTGTAAGGAATAGCCCTTAAGCTCAACGTGACACGTTAAAGGCCGATTAATCGGCCTTTTCTTTTTCGTATCGCCTGCAAATGGACTACGCTTTTCTCTTAAGCTTCTGTAAGCGAAGCGCAAAAGAACTGAGGGAAGCGGGATGAAGATGGCAACGACATGGTCCGGCGCACTGGCGCTGGCCGCCCTGATAAGTTTACCGCTGCAGGCAGCGGAGCCAGTGAAGGTCGGCTCGAAAATTGATACCGAAGGGGCGCTGCTGGGCAATATGATCCAGCAGGTGCTGGAAAGCCACGGCGTCAAAACGATTAATAAAATCCAGCTTGGCACCACACCGGTGGTGCGCGGGGCGATTGTCGCCGGCGAGCTGGATATCTACCCGGAATATACCGGCAATGGCGCTTTCTTCTTTAAAGATGAAAACGACCCGGCGTGGAAGAATGCCCAACAGGGCTATGAGAAGGTGAAGCGCCTCGACCAGGAAAAGCATCAGTTGGTGTGGCTCACCCCGGCGCCGGCCAACAACACCTGGACTATCGCCGTGCGCCAGGACCTGGCGGAGAAAAACCACCTGACCTCGCTGGCCGACCTCAGTCGCTACCTGAAGGAGGGCGGTGAATTTAAGCTGGCGGCCTCGGCGGAGTTTATTGAACGCCAGGACGCGTTGCCGGCATTTGAAAAAGCGTATAGCTTCAAACTTAACCAGAACCAGCTGCTGTCGCTGGCCGGGGGCGATACGGCGGTGACCATCAAAGCGGCGGCGCAGCAGACCTCCGGCGTTAACGCGGCGATGGCCTACGGCACCGACGGCCCGGTAGCAGCCCTGGGGTTACAGACGCTGAGCGACCCGCAGGGCGTGCAGCCGATTTATGCCCCGACGCCGGTGGTACGTGAGGCAGTGCTCAAAGCCTATCCCCAGATTGCCGACTGGCTGCAGCCGGTCTTCGCCAGCCTCGATGAAAAAACCTTGCAGCAGTTGAACGCCCGCATTGCGGTGGAGGGCCAGGATGCGAAGCGCGTGGCGGCAGACTATCTGCAGCAGAAAGGCCTGCTGAAGTAAGCCACCGGTGATCATTCGCTGTACTCACCGCGTCGGCCTGCTGCTGACAGGTCTGCTGCTGGTTACGCTGGCGCTGCCGTTTATTACTTACGCGCCGAATCGCTTACTCTCCGGGGAAGGGCGCGGGCTATGGCAGGTGATGCCCTGGCTCGCCGGCGTTCAGCTGGCGGCCGCCCTCGCCGGGATCTTGCTCTGCTGGCTGCCGGGCAGGGCCGCGCCATTTCTCCACCTGCTGCTGGCCGAACTCCTCTTCCCGCTGCTTATCTGGGGCAGCGGGCAGGCCGCGCTTGAGCTCTTCCGGCACGGTTCGCCGCTGGCGCGCACCTCGCCCGGCAGCGGCCTGTGGCTGTCGCTGGCGCTTTGCCTGCTGCTGGCCAGGGAGGCCATCCGTCATCTTACCGCCCGGCCGCTGTGGCGCTGGCTGCTCAATGCGCAAGTCTGGCTGTTGCCCATCATCCTGCTTGCTACCGGGGCGCTCGATCAGCTCTCTCTGCTGAAGGAATATGCCAACCGCCAGGAGGTGTTTGACGACGCCCTGCGCCAGCATCTGCTTCTGCTGTTCGGCACCCTGCTGCCGGGCCTGCTCATTGGCCTGCCGCTGGGCGTATGGCTGTGGCGGCGTCCGCGCTGGCAGGCACCGGCCTTCACCGTGCTCAATGTGATCCAGACTATCCCGTCGGTGGCGCTGTTCGGCCTGCTGATTGCGCCGCTTGCCGGTCTGGCGCGCTATTTCCCGGCGCTGGGCGAGCTGGGCGTCTCCGGAACCGGCGTGGCGCCGGCCCTGATTGCCCTAACGTTGTATGCGCTGCTGCCGCTGGTGCGCGGGGTGGTAACCGGCCTGCAGCAGGTGCCGCAGGATGCCCTGGAAAGCGCGACGGCGATGGGCATGAGCGCCGGGCAGCGCTTTCGTCAGGTGCAGCTCCCGCTGGCGATGCCGGTGCTGTTGCGCAGCCTGCGGGTGGTCAGCGTGCAAACCGTCGGCATGGCGGTAGTGGCCGCGCTGATCGGCGCCGGCGGCTTTGGCGCGCTGGTGTTTCAGGGGCTGCTGAGCAGTGCGCTGGATCTGGTGCTGCTGGGCGTGGTGCCGACGATTGCTCTGGCGGTGGTGGTGGATGCCCTGTTCGCCCTGTGGGGCGCCTGGCTAAAAGGAGAGGCCAATGATTGAGTTTGAAGGGGTCAGCAAAGTGTTTGCCGGCCATCCGGCGGTGAAAGACCTGACCCTGGAGCTGCGAGAAGGCGCTTTCTCGGTGCTGGTGGGGACCTCCGGCTCGGGCAAATCGACGACGCTGAAGATGATCAACCGCCTGCTGGAGCCGGACCGGGGCACTATTCGATTTGCCGGCGAGGATATTCGCCAGCAGCCGGTCCTGACCCTGCGGCGGCGGATGGGCTATGCCATCCAGTCCATCGGCCTGTTTCCGCACTGGACGGTGGCGCAGAATATCGCCACTGTGCCGCAGCTGCAAAAATGGCCGCGGGCAAGGATCGCCGGCCGGGTCGACGAGCTGATGGCGCTGTTGGGGCTGGAGGCGACGTTGCGCGACCGCTACCCGCATCAGCTCTCCGGCGGCCAGCAGCAGCGGGTGGGGGTGGCGCGGGCACTGGCGGCGGATCCGGAGGTGCTATTGATGGATGAGCCCTTCGGCGCCCTCGACCCGGTGACCCGCGAGGCGCTGCAGCAGGAGATGCTGCGCATCCACCGCCTGCTGGGGCGGACAATTGTGCTAGTGACCCATGATATTGACGAAGCGCTGCGTCTGGCGGACCACCTGGTGCTGATGGACGGGGGCGAGGTGGTCCAGCAGGGGGCGCCGCTGGAGATGCTCCTGCGGCCGAAAAATAGCTTTGTACAGACCTTTTTTGGCCGCAGTGAGCTGGGCGTGCGCCTGCTGTCGCTGCGCGAGGTAGGAGACTATCTGCGTCCCGGCGAACGGCTGGCGGGTGAGGGGCTGACCGTCACCATGACTCTGCGGGAAGCGCTGTCGCAGTTTGTCGCCCGGCGCTGCGAGGCGCTGCCGGTGGTCGATGCCGAAGGCAGGCCCTGCGGTACGCTGCATTTTGCCGATCTGCTGCGCCAGGAGGCGAGTCATGAAGGCGCTTCGTGAGCCGCTGTGGTGGCTTATCGCGCTGTTTATCGGCCTGCTGGTAGGGCTGCCCTACAGCGCACCGCTGTTCAGTCGGCTGTTCCCGGAGCTGCCGCGGCCGGTCTATCAGCAGGAGAGCTTCTGGGCGCTAACCCTCGATCATGCCTGGCTGGTGGTGGTGTCCAGCCTGGTGGCGACTGTCATCGGTCTGGGAGCCGGGGTGGCCGTTACCCGGCCCGCCGGCAGCGCGTTTCGCCCGCTGGTGGAGACCATCGCCGCTATCGGGCAGACCTTTCCGCCGGTGGCGGTGCTGGCGATGGCGGTACCGGTGCTGGGCTTTGGCTGGCTGCCAGCGCTGATAGCTCTCGCGCTATACGGCATACTGCCGGTGCTGCAGGGAACGCTGGCCGGGCTGGGGTCGATACCGTCGGGCGTGGTCGGGGTGGCTGAAGGGATGGGAATGACCGGCTGGCAGCGTCTGTGCAAGGTTGAACTGCCGCTGGCAGCCCCGGTGATACTGGCGGGGATCCGCACCTCGGTGATCGTCAATATTGGTACCGCGACCATTGCCTCAACGGTGGGCGCCAGTACGCTCGGGACGCCGATTATCATCGGCCTGAGCGGCTTTAATACGGCTTATATCGTGCAGGGGGCGCTGCTGGTGGCCCTGGCGGCGATTATCGTCGACCGCGCGTTTGAGCGTCTGACCCGCTGGATCAGCCGACACCGCCACGCACAATAAAGGAATAGCCGGCCAGCATCACGCCGCTGATCCCGCCGATGGCCATGAGTAAGAAAAGGGTGACGACCGCGATTTTCGCTGGCTTCATAATAGACTCCTGATGTTAACAGGGGGATTATACGGTGAAGCGCAGGTGTTAATGAAACATTAATTGCGGTTTAGCGCGCCGCGCCGGGGTTTTTGCCGCTTTTGCTAAGTTATGCCCCGGAAAAAGTGTGATCCTCCCCGTCATTTTTCATTTTTATGCAGGGCTTCAAAGAAAGTTTTCGCCAGGCAGGGTATGGTACGCGCTTTCAGGCATGTGTGGTTTGCGGGTATGTACGAGTTTGATCTGGTGTTGCTGCTGCTTCAGCAGATGTGCGTATTTTTGGTCATCGCCTGGTTGATGAGCAAAACCCGACTGTTTATCCCCCTGATGCAAGTCACCGTTCGCCTGCCGCACAAGCTGCTGTGCTACGTCACCTTCTCCATTTTCTGCATTATGGGGACCTATTTCGGTCTGCATATCGAAGACTCCATCGCCAATACCCGCGCCATCGGCGCCGTGATGGGCGGCCTGCTCGGCGGCCCGGTGGTCGGTGGGCTGGTGGGGCTGACCGGCGGCCTGCACCGCTACTCGCTCGGAGGGATGACCGCCTTAAGCTGCATGGTCTCCACCATCGTCGAAGGGCTGCTGGGCGGTCTGGTGCACAGCGTGCTGGTCAAACGCGGCCGGCCGGACAAAGTTTTTAGCCCACTGACCGCCGGGGCGATCACCTTTGTGGCCGAGCTGGTGCAGATGATGATCATTCTGCTGATTGCCCGCCCGTTTCAGGACGCCCTGCATCTGGTGCAGAGCATTGCCGCGCCGATGATGGTCACCAATACCGTCGGTGCGGCGCTGTTTATGCGTATTCTGCTGGACAAGCGGGCGATGTTTGAGAAGTACACCTCCGCCTTTTCCGCCACGGCGCTGAAGGTGGCGGCGTCCACCGAGGGGATCCTGCGTCAGGGATTCAATGAAGAGAACAGCATGAAAGTGGCTCAAGTCCTGATCCAGGAGCTGGATATTGGCGCGGTGGCGATCACCGATCGCGACAAGCTACTGGCGTTTACCGGCATCGGCGACGACCACCATCTGCCGGGCAAGCCCATCTCCTCGTCGTATACGCAACGGGCGATAGAGACCGGGGAGGTGGTCTACGCCGACGGCAACGAAGTGCCTTACCGCTGCTCGATTCATCCGCACTGTAAGCTGGGGTCGACGCTGGTGATCCCGCTGCGCGGGGAAAACCAGCGGGTGATAGGCACCATTAAACTGTATGAGGCGAAAAATCGCCTGTTCAGTTCGATCAACCGCACCCTCGGGGAGGGGATTGCCCAGCTGCTGTCGGCGCAGATCCTCGCCGGACAGTACGAGCGGCAGAAGGCGCTGCTGACGCAATCTGAAATCAAGCTCCTGCATGCCCAGGTTAACCCGCACTTCCTGTTTAACGCGCTTAACACACTGAAGGCGGTGATCCGCCGCGACAGCGATCAGGCCGGCCAGCTGGTGCAGTATCTGTCGACCTTCTTTCGCAAGAACCTGAAACGGCCGACGGAAATTGTCACTCTCGCCGATGAGATCGAGCATGTTAACGCTTATCTGCAGATTGAGAAGGCCCGCTTCCAGGCTAACCTGCAGATCCAGATGGCGGTGCCCGAGGGGCTGGCGCATCACCAGCTGCCCGCTTTCACCCTGCAGCCGATCGTGGAAAACGCCATTAAGCATGGCACATCGCAACATCTAGGCGTCGGCGAAATTACCATTCGCGCCAGCCAGGACGATCGCTGGCTGCAGCTGGATATCGAAGATAACGCCGGGCTGTACCGGGCCAACCCCCAGGCCAGCGGGCTGGGGATGAATCTGGTGGACAGGCGTCTGCGGGCGCGTTTTGGCGCCGACTGCGGCATCAGCGTTACCTGCGAGCCGGAGCGCTTTACCCGTGTCACCCTACGTCTGCCCCTGGAGGAGAATGCATGCTGAGAGTATTGATCGTCGATGATGAGCCGCTGGCGCGGGAAAATCTGCGCATTTTGCTGGAGACTCAGCGCGATATCGAGATCGTCGGCGAGTGCGGTAACGCGGTGGAGGCCATTGGCGTAGTCCATAAGCTGCGCCCTGACGTGCTGTTTCTCGACATCCAGATGCCGCGCATCAGCGGTCTGGAGATGGTCGGGATGCTCGACCCGGAGCACCGCCCCTATATCGTGTTTCTCACCGCTTTTGATGAATACGCGGTGAAAGCCTTTGAGGAGCACGCTTTTGACTATCTGCTCAAGCCGATTGAGGCCGCGCGGCTGGAGAAAACCCTGGCCCGCCTGCGCCAGGAGCGTAATTTGCAGGATGTGTCGCTGCTGGATGATGCTCAGCAGACGCTGAAATACATTCCCTGTACTGGCCACAGCCGTATCTGGCTGCTGCAGATGGAGGATGTGGCCTTCGTCAGCAGCCGGATGAGTGGGATCTATGTGACCGACCGCGAGGGAAAAGAGGGCTTTACCGAACTGACCCTGCGCACCCTCGAGAGCCGTACGCCGCTGCTGCGCTGCCATCGCCAGTATCTGGTGAATATGGCGCACCTGAAGGAGATTCGCCTGGAGGAGAACGGCCAGGCGGAGCTGCTGATGCGCGCCGGGCAAACGGTGCCGGTGAGCCGGCGCTATTTAAAAAGCCTGAAAGAGGCGATTGGCCTGTAAAACTGCTACACTGCGCCCCATTGCAACATCGACAGTAAAAGGCACTCATGCTCAGTAATGATATTCTTCGTAGCCTGCGCTACACCCTGAAAGCCAATAATAACGATATGGTGCGCATTCTTGCGCTTGCCGATATGGAATCCACCGCCGCCAGCTTTGATACCTGGATGACGAAAGAGGATGAAGAAGGCTTTGTCCGCTGCCCGGATATTATCCTGTCGGGTTTCCTCAACGGCCTTATCTATGACAAGCGCGGCAAAGATGAGTCAGCGCCGGAGCTGGCGCTGGAGCGTCGGGTGAACAACAACACGGTGCTGAAAAAACTGCGGATCGCCTTTTCGCTGAAAACAGACGATATCCAGGCGATCATGAGCGAGCAGAAATACCGGGTGTCGGTGCCGGAAATCACCGCCATGATGCGAGCCCCGGAGCATAAAAACTACCGCGAGTGCGGGGACCAGTTTATGCGTAACTTCCTGCGCGGATTGACCCAGCGGGTGCATCACCCGAAGGCGTGATGTTTAGCCGGATGGCGGCTTCGCCTGACCCGGCCTACAAAACCCGTAGGCCCGTGCAAGCGTAGCGCCGCGGGCAAAAAAAAGCCGGAGATACTCTCCGGCTTTTTTGTTATTTCACCTGCTGACCCGGCTTCGCGCCGTCGTCAGGGCTTAACAGGAAGATATCCTTCCCGCCAGGGCCGGCGGCCATCACCATACCTTCGGAGATGCCAAAGCGCATCTTGCGCGGCGCCAGGTTGGCGACCATCACCGTCAGGCGGCCAATCAGCGGCTGCGGATCCGGATAAGCGGAGCGGATGCCGGAGAAGACGTTACGTTTTTCGCCGCCGAGATCCAGCGTCAGACGCAGCAGTTTGTCGGAGCCCTCGACGAATTCCGCGTTTTCAATCAACGCCACGCGCAGGTCGATTTTGGCGAAATCGTCAAAGGTGATGGTCTCCTGAATCGGATCGTCCGCCAGCGGACCGGTAACCGGCGCCGCGGTGGCTTTCACCTCTTCTTTAGAGGCCTCCACCAGAGCTTCCACCTGCTTCATCTCGATACGGTTGTACAGCGCCTTGAACGGATTCACCTTATGCCCCAGCAGCGGCTGCTGAATGGCGTCCCAGCTCAGCTCGCTGTTGAGGAACGCTTCCGCACGCGCCGCCAGCTGCGGCAGCACCGGCTTCAGCCAGGTCATCAGCACGCGGAACATGTTCAGACCCATGGTGCAGATGGCCTGCAGGTCGGCGTCGCGGCCTTCCTGTTTCGCCACCACCCACGGCGCCTGCTCGTCGACATAGCGGTTAGCCACGTCGGCAAGGGCCATGATTTCGCGAATAGCCTTGCCGAACTCGCGGCTGTCCCACGCTTCGCCGATGCTTTCCGCCGCGTCGGTGAAGGTTTTGTAAAGCGCCGGATCGGCCAGCTCAGCGGCCAGCACGCCGTCGAAACGCTTGCTGATAAAGCCGGCGTTGCGCGAGGCGAGGTTAACCACCTTATTGACGATGTCGGCATTCACGCGCTGGATAAAGTCTTCCAGGTTCAGGTCGATGTCATCGATGCGCGAAGAGAGCTTGGCGGTGTAGTAGTAGCGCAGGCTGTCAGCGTCAAAGTGTTTCAGCCAGGTGCTGGCCTTAATGAAGGTGCCGCGCGACTTGGACATCTTCGCGCCGTTAACCGTCACGTAGCCGTGCACGAACAGGTTAGTCGGCTTACGGAAGTTGCTGCCTTCCAGCATCGCCGGCCAGAACAGGCTGTGGAAGTAGACAATGTCCTTGCCGATAAAGTGATATAGCTCGGCCGTGGAGTCTTTCTTCCAGTATTCGTCGAAGCTGGTGGTGTCGCCGCGCTTGTCGCACAGGTTCTTGAAGGAGCCCATGTAGCCGATTGGCGCGTCCAGCCAGACGTAGAAATATTTGCCCGGCGCGTTGGGAATTTCGAAGCCGAAGTACGGCGCATCGCGGGAGATGTCCCATTGCTGCAGGCCGGATTCGAACCACTCCTGCATCTTGTTCGCCACCTGCTCCTGCAGCGCGCCGCTGCGGGTCCACGCCTGCAGCATTTCGCTGAACGACGGCAGGTCGAAGAAGAAGTGCTCGGAGTCACGCATCACCGGTGTGGCGCCGGAGACCACCGATTTCGGGTCGATAAGCTCGGTGGGGCTGTAGGTCGCGCCGCACACTTCGCAGTTATCGCCGTACTGGTCCGGAGATTTACACTTCGGACAGGTGCCTTTCACAAAACGGTCCGGCAGGAACATGCCTTTTTCCGGATCGTAGAGCTGAGAGATGGTGCGGTTTTTGATAAAACCGTTCTCTTTCAGACGGGTGTAGATCAGCTCCGACAGCTCGCGGTTCTCATCGCTGTGCGTCGAATGATAGTTATCGTAGCTGATGTCGAAGCCGGCAAAATCGGTCTGATGCTCCTGACTCATTTCGCCAATCATCTGCTCCGGAGTGATACCGAGCTGCTGCGCTTTGAGCATAATCGGCGTGCCGTGGGCGTCGTCGGCGCAGATGAAGTTGACCTCGTGGCCGCGCATTCGCTGGTAACGGACCCAGACATCAGCCTGGATGTGCTCCAGCATGTGGCCGAGGTGGATGGAGCCGTTGGCGTACGGCAGGGCGCACGTTACCAGAATTTTCTTCGCGACTTGAGTCATAGTGAGCATTACATCTTCTGTTGTAAAAAGGGCTTCTGATATTACCAAAAGGGCTGTAGGTGCGCCATAAATGGCTGCCCATATATGGATAATCGTTAGCTGTGATAAACTCTGTGATTACTGAAAGCATCTCAAAACAACAAAGGAGTCGGGATGAATTCGCAATCCCAGGCCAAATCCCCTGAGCGCCTACGTGCGATGGTCGCCGGGACGCTGGCCAATTTCCAGCACCCAACCCTGAAACATAATCTCACCGCCCTCAAGGCGCTGCACCATGTCGCCTGGCTGGACGATACCGTTCATATTGAGCTGCAGATGCCGTTCGTCTGGAGCAGCGCCTTCGAAATGCTGAAAGCCCAATGCAGCGCCGAACTGCTGCGCATCACCGGCGCGAAGGCCATCGACTGGAAGCTAACCCACAGCATCGCGACCCTCAAGCGGGTGAAAAACCAGCCCGGGGTCAACGGCGTCAAGAACATTATCGCCATCAGCTCCGGCAAAGGCGGCGTTGGTAAATCTTCTACTGCCGTAAACCTGGCGCTGGCCCTGGCGGCGGAAGGGGCGAAGGTGGGCATTCTTGATGCCGATATCTATGGTCCGTCGATTCCGACCATGCTTGGCGCCGAAGACAGCCGTCCGACCTCGCCGGACGGCACCCATATGGCGCCGATCATGAAATATGGTCTGGCGACCAACTCCATCGGTTACCTGGTGACTGACGACAACGCCATGGTCTGGCGTGGGCCGATGGCCAGCAAGGCGCTGATGCAGATGCTGCAGGAGACCCTGTGGCCGGACCTCGACTACCTGGTGCTGGATATGCCGCCGGGCACGGGCGACATCCAGCTGACCCTGGCGCAGAACATCCCGGTCACCGGCGCGGTGGTGGTCACCACGCCGCAGGACATCGCGCTGATCGACGCCAAAAAAGGCATTGTGATGTTTGAGAAAGTGGAAGTGCCAGTGCTGGGGATCGTGGAAAACATGAGCATGCATATCTGCAGCAACTGCGGGCACCACGAGCCTATCTTCGGCACCGGTGGCGCGCAAAAGCTGGCCGAGAAATATCACACCCAGCTGCTGGGCCAACTGCCGCTGCATATTACGTTGCGGGAAGATCTGGATAACGGTACGCCGACGGTGGTGGTGCGTCCGGACAGCGAATTTACCGACATCTACCGCCAGCTGGCGGGCCGGGTGGCGGCCCAGATGTACTGGCAGGGAGAAGTGATCCCGGGTGAGATTGCCTTCCGCGCCGTTTAAGGCCGCGGCGAGCGCATCAGCCAGTATCTGCCCTCGGGCGACGCGCCCTGTGCTTCGATGGTCCAGCCATGACGCTGGTAGAAGCGCAGGGCGTTTTTATTTTCCATCAGGCACTTCAGCGTTCCGCTGGCGGTAAAGGTGCGTTCGACCTGCGCCAGCAGCGCGCTGCCGATATGTTTGCCCTGCCAGTCGGGGTCGACAAACAGATGGTGAAGGAAATTATCGGCGGTCCATACGGCGGCAAAGCCCACCGGCTGGCCGTCGCATTCCGCCACCCATAGCTGTTCATCGGCGGTGGCGGTATCGAAATCCTCCAGCTGCCACGCTGCGGCGGGAAGCCAGGTCCACGATACACTGCGCGCCCGCAGGAAGAGCTGGCGCAGCGCCGGCGTGTCCGTTGGCTCGCCGGGGCGGACGTGGAAGTTGCGCGGATCAGCGATGATAGAAGATCTCGCCATCGTACACTTTGAGGATTTTGCCTTCGGTATCGGTGATCAGCACGTAGTTACCGCCCATGTAGGTCCAGTGGCTACCGGCGTCCGGCGCAGGCAGATTACGCTGCTGCCAGCCTTTGATGTTGTATTCCGGGGTGAGGTACATCGCCGGAACGGTGTCGCCGATGTGAAACTGGGTGAAGTCGGCAGTGAACTCTTTCAGCGCATACTGATCGATCCCCGCGGCAGTAGCCGTCCAGCTGGCGCCAGCGGTGGCAAGAAGTACGCCCAGAAGCATCATTTTTGTTTTACGCATAGTTTCCTCAATATTACCTGGACTCAAAATAGCAGCCTCGTATCATTCCTGATGCGTTGCTGAAATGGCAAGCACTGGATTTTTAAAAAGTGTAAGCAAAACACGGCGCAAGTCCTGCGCCACTTGCGTTGCAGCGACGGTGATGCGTATTTTGGGAGCAATCTGAAGCAGGGGAGAATCGGCATGTTCAGGCTGGAAGATCTGACCTTATTTGTCCGCGCCGCAGCGCTGGGCAGTTTTAGCGACGCCGCGCGCGAGTCCGGGCAGCAGCCGGCGCAGGTGAGCGCGGCGATTAAACGTCTGGAGACGATCCTCAATATTCGCTTATTTGCCCGTTCTACCCGCAGCCTGCGCCTGACGCCGGAGGGGGAGACGTGGCTGCCCTATGCCACCCAGATGCTCGATACCCTCGAGGCCGGTCTGCAGAAGATCCAGACCCCGGACGATGAAATTCGCGGTATGTTGCAGATTGCCGTGCCGTCGGACCTCGGGCGTAACCTGCTCCTGACCCTGTTTCGTGATTTCCGCCAACGCCACCCGGCGCTGCGTCTGCGGCTGCTCTTTTCCGACCAGCTGACCGACGTGTTTAAAGATCCGGTGGACGTCGCGTTTCGCTATGGCAATAACGACGATGCCTCGTTTATCTCGCTGCCGGTGGCGCCGGAAAATCGTCGGGTGCTGGTGGCCTCGCCTGAGTGGATCGCCCGTCACGGCGAGCCGCAGACCCTCGAGGAGCTCAGCCAGCACAATGCGTTGATCTATATTTTGCGCGGCCGTCCGTTCGACCGCTGGTCGCTGAGCCTCGACGGCGTGGTTCAGCAGCAGAAGGTTTCCGGCACGGTGATGAGCGACGACGCCGAGGTGATCCGTCGGCTGGCGGTGGCCGGGGAGGGCATAGCCTATAAATCGATGCTCGACGTCAGCGACGATCTGCGGGCGGGGCGCCTGCGGCGCCTGCTGCCGCGTTATCAGGGGGATGTGGTGCCGTTGAATCTGATTTGTCCGCACCGCAAACAGCTCTCTGCCGCGGTGCGTTTGTTATATGAAGAGGTGAAATCACATTGTGAAGGGCTTAATGCCTGACTAAGGTCGCGAAGTAATACACCAGCGGGACGGCCAGCACCCACAGGCCAATCGGGATTTCCCGCCACTTGCCGGCGATGGCCTTGATCACAATGTAAAACAGCAGCCCGCCGGCAATCCCGGTACCGAAGCTGTTGGCGATAAGGGTGATCATCACCATCATCAGCACCGGCAGCCCGTCGGTGAAGTTGCCAAGATCCACTTTGCGCAGGCCGCTGAACATGTTGAGGCCAATCAGGATCAGCGCCGGGGCGGTGGCTTCTTTCGGGATCATCAACGCCACCGGCGTGAACAGCAGCATCAGCAGGAACATTACCGCCGCCGACAGGGCGGTGAGGCCGGTTTTGCCCCCCGCTTCCGCTGCCGCCGAAGACTCAATCAGCGCCGTCGCCGCCGGGATGCCCACCCACGGGCCGAGCGCCGCGGCAATCGAATCGACCATAAACGGGCGATTAATCTGCGGCATGTTGCCTTCTTCATCCAGCAGACCCGCCTCGCCGCCCACCGCCAGCGTCGTCCCCATGGTGGAGAAAAACTCAGAGGCGAAAAAGACGAACAGGAACGGCAGGAAGGCGATGTTTAACGCTCCCAGCAGGTCAACCTGTCCCAGCACCGGCGCCAGCGAGTGGGGGGCATCGATAAAATGCGTCGGCAGTTTAGTCACGCCGAACGGGATCCCCACCAGGGTAGCGCACAGAATGGCCCACAAAATGGCGCCCGGTACCTTACGCGCCTGTAGGGCTATCGCCAGGAACAGGCCGCACAGCGCCACCAGCGCGCCGGGGGCGAGAAAGTCGCCGAGCATCAGCGCGTTGGTTTTCGCATTCGCCAACACCAGCCCGGCATTGCGAAAGCCGAGGACGGCGACAAACAGGCCGATGGAGGCCGTCAACCCCAACTTGATCGACTGCGGCACCGAGCGGGTGACCACTTCGCGCAGGCCAAAGCGGGTCAGCAGGAAGAAGAGGATCCCCGACCAGCAGGCAATCCCGAGGCCAGTCTGCCAGCCAATCCCTTCGCTACCGGCCAGCGTCACCCCCACCAGCACCGAGCCGCCTATCCCCGGGCCGACGATAAACGGCAGGTTGGCATAAAACGCCATCAGCAGCGAGCCGACGACGAAGACCAGAATGGTGCCGGTGGTGGCGGCGCCTTTGTCCATCCCGCCGATCGCCAGCAGCCCCGGAATAACCACCAGTAAATAGGCGGCGGCGAGAAAGCCGGTGATCCCGGCCAGGCATTCGGTGCGTAGCGTGCCGCCGCGAGCGCGCAGCGCAAAGCGGCGCTCCAGCCAGTTAGCGTGGGCGGAAGAGTGAAATGTGTTATCGGCCATGCTCAGGCTCCCTGAGGATTATTGTTGTGATCGGTTGGCTCCGGGATCTCCCGGCAGGCTATCAACGGGTCGACAATCTGGCGGCTGCCGCCGTCGGTCAGACCCAAATCGGTTAAATGCGGCCCGGCGTTACAGGCAAGGCAGGTGCCTTCAATGGCCTTGAAGACCCGGTACGGCGGCTCCCAGTCGGCGACTTGGCTGCTCAGATCGCGCAGCTCGCGGAACTGACGCGCCAGCTCGGCGGCCGGAAGATCCGACAGCATGCCGGCAATCGGCATCGCCACATGGGCGAGGATCTCGCCCTGTTGCGCCAGCGCCATCCCGCCGCCGGAGGCGATAAGCTGGTTTGCCGCCAGCGCCATATCTTCAGCATCGCGCCCGAGCACTACCAGATTGTGCGAGTCGTGGGAGTAGCTGGTGGCGATGGCGCCACGCAGCTCGCCCCAGCCTTCGAGCAGGGCGATTTGCGGCGTCGCCTGGTGGCGGCCATGGCGGTGCTTAACCCAGATCAGGCTGAAGCCGGCGGGCAGCTGGACTTTCCCGTCACGAACCTGTACTTCCACTTCGCCCCACTGGGTGAAGCGCGCGCCGCGGATATGGCGCAGGCGGGCGACGCCGTGGCGAATGCCCTGGACGCGCAGAACAAAGTCATCGGCGCGGAGGGGGTCGATCTGCAAAGTATCGCGCGGCGGCGTGACGCCCGTGGCGGGCGCGATCGGTGTCAGCAGGTTGCCCGCGCGGGCCAGCAGTTTACCGCCTACGTAGACTTCGCGGGCCACCAGTTTCTCCAGGGAATCAAACACCACCAGATCGGCGCGCCGCCCGGCGGCAATCAGCCCGAGATCGTGGCGCTGCAGACGAATAGCGGCGTTGAGGGTGGCGAATCGCAGCGCATCGACCGCCGGTAAACCGTGCTCGATCAGCAGATTTAGCAGGGCGATGATGCCGCCTTTCTCCAGCAGCATATCCGGCGGCACGTCATCGGTGCAGACGGTGATTTGCGAGGAGAGGTGCGGCAGCGTTTTCAACGCCGCGACGATATCCGGCAGCAGATAGGGGTGCGAGCCGCGGATCTCGATTGTCAGCCCGGCGCGCAGTTTTTCCAGCGCATCGTCCGCCGAGGTCAGTTCATGATCGGAAGTAACGCCGGCGGCGAGGTAGGCCTGCAGGTCAGCGCCGCTCAGGCCGCGGGCGTGGCCTTCAATCAGTTTGCCGCTGTTAAGACCAGCCTGGACAATCTCCTGCATCCGCTCGCTACCGTGCAGCACGCCGTGCATATCCATCACCTCCGCCACGCCGCGCACTTCTGGCCAGCCGAGCATGGTCTCCATTTCCGCGCCGGCGAAATCGGCGCCGGACATTTCGAGACCCGGCGTAGAGGGGACGCTCGACGGCGCGGCGACCATCACCTGCAGCGGCAGATGGCGACTGGCGTCAACCGCGTAGCGCACGCCAGCGACGCCGAGGACGTTGGCCAGCTCATGCGGATCCCAGAACACCGCGGTGGTGCCCTGGGCGAGGACGATTTCCGCGTAGCGCTCCGGCGGCAGGTGCGAGCTTTCGAGATGCACGTGGGTGTCCATCAGACCGGGCGACAGGTAGCCACCGGCCAGGGAACACACTTCATGGGCGTCTTCGCGACTGCCGCGCGGGTGGACGCTGGCGATCATCTCGCCGACGATACCGACGTCAGCGGGGCGAATTTCGCCCGTGGCCATATCGACGATCTGCGCATCGACCAGCAGCAGATCAAACGGGGATTCACCACGCGCGGCCTGCACGGCGCGACGGCGGACTTGAGCATTGCTGGACATAATCACTCCGGCACAAGGATAATGCGGATACTCTAGGGGCACAGCAAACGTTTGCCCAGATGAATAAATTTATCGCCCGATAAGCTCGGGTTATTGTGCAGAACCACCGTAGCGAACCCGATGATGAACGAACCCTGGCAGCGTCTGCCCGCGCTCTCTCTTAAACAGCTTCAGTATTTCGTCACCCTGGCCCAGCTGCGCCATTTTACCGATACCGCCAGTCGGCTGGCGATTAGTCAGCCGGCGCTGAGCAGCGCGCTGCGGCAGATTGAAACGGTACTCGGCGGCAAGCTGGTCAACCGCACCGCTTCGGCGGTTACCCTGACTGAACTGGGGGCGGCGATTCTACCCCATGCCCAGCGGATCCTCAGCGTGGCGCAGGCGGCCTTTTTCGATATGCAGCAGATCGTCGAGGCAGGCGGCGACGGGACGGTACGCATCGGTCTGGTGCCGTCGGTCAGTTCGCTGCTGTTTCCGCTGTTGCCGCAGACTTTGGCCCAGGCCTTTCCGCGTCTGCGCATTGAATTTCACGATCAGACCAACGATGCGCTTATCCAGGCGCTGCTGCGCGGCGAGATTGATTTTGGTATTGGGGCGATCGACAGCTCACTGCCTGCTGAACTGCTGGTCTATCCGCTGCGCGAAGATCCCTTCGTGGCGGTGCTGCACCGTGACGATCCGCTGGCCGCGCAGGCGCACTTGCCGTGGAAACAGCTGGTGGGGCGGGATATTGCCGTGTTCTCGAAAGGTAATATTCAGCGGCTGGTGGCGGCATTAGTCGAGAGCCACCGCCTGACGCTGACCACGCGCTATCAGGTCGACTATATCGAAACCCTGTATGGCCTGGTGCGCTCGCGCTTAGCGGTGGCGATTCTGCCGGCGCTGTACACCACCCATCTGCAGGACCCGGCGCTCAAGGTCGCCCAGCTGCAGCAGCCGGCGCTCACCCGCACAGTGGCCCTGATGCGCGGCCCGCAGGCGCTGCCCCCGCTTATCGAAGCCTGTTTTTCCCTGCTGCAGGCCGAATTGCGCTAGGGCAGGTGCTTGATCAGCACGTCTACGGTTAAGTGATTGATGTACTCCAGAGAGTGTGAGGAAAGGACGCCCAGCAGCCGGTTATGGTGCCCGGCAATAATTAAATCGATCTGCCGCTGTCGAACGCAGGTTTCGACGTCTTCGAAGCGGCGGGTAGTCACCAGCGAGAGGGTATCCACCGGCAGGGAGACAGTGCAGGCCAGCTCGTTGAGCAGGGCCCTGGCCTGGATCACCTCCTGTGAAACCTGATCGTCGCGCAGGCTGTCGGAAACATAGTTCAGCGCCCGGTAGTCGGTGCTGATGTGGGCGATGGTGATGCGCATGCCGTTCTCTTCTGCCATTCTGGCGGCATGCTGGAGCAGCGGGACGCCGTCCTGGCTGCTGTTAATCAGTACCAGCGCATGGTGATAAACGGCCATGGCGTATATCCTCGGTAGGCTAAATAGCGCATGATGCCATTATTTTCCGCTCGCCAGCAGCGGAATGCAATCCCGTCCGGTCGCTTGATGAGCATGATGGCCGCGATGGTGTCGTTGCAGGGCTAAAGGCTTGTTGTATGAACCGGTGAGTTGCGGTAAATTCCACAACGCTTAACAATTTCACTATTTTGACTCGGGGTGCCCTTCTTCATTGAAGGCTGAGAAATACCCGTACCACCTGATCTGGATAATGCCAGCGTAGGGAAGTCAGAGACCGCAGGGTCATTGCTTCTACCTCGTCTGGCGGGAGCAAACTATGCCTGAGCTGTTGAATCCCGCGCCTGTCGCGCACCTGCGCCATCTGCTGCGCGCCCATTCCCCCCTTGTGCACTGCATGACCAATGACGTGGTGCAGACCTTTACCGCCAATGTTCTGCTGGCCGTTGGCGCCTCGCCGGCGATGGTCATCGATCCCCGCGAAGCGGCGCAGTTTGCCGCTATCGCCGATGCGCTGTTAATTAACGTCGGTACCCTGACTGAAGATCGTGCCGTGGCGATGCGCGCCGCGGTGGAGCACGCCCGTCAGGCCGGCAAGCCCTGGACGCTGGATCCGGTGGCGGTCGGCGCCCTGACCGTGCGCACGGCCTTTTGTCATGAGCTGCTGGCCCTCCAGCCGGCGGCCATTCGCGGCAATGCTTCTGAAATTCTGGCGCTGGCCGGGATGAGCGCCGGCGGGCGCGGGGTGGATACCACCGATACGGCCGCCGCGGCGCTGCCGGCGGCCCAGGCGCTGGCCCGCCAGTTGACCACCATTGTGGCGGTTACCGGCGAGGTGGATTACGTCACCGACGGCGAGCGGGTGCTCAGCGTGGCGGGGGGCAATCCGCTGATGACCCGGGTGGTGGGCACCGGCTGCGCGCTGTCGGCGGTGGTGGCGGCGAGCGCGGCGCTGCCGGGAGACCGGCTGGAAAACGTGGCCGCCGCCTGCGGGCTGATGAAGCAGGCCGGGGAGATCGCCGCCCGTCAGGGAGGCCCAGGCAGCTTTATTCCGGCGTTTCTCAACGCGCTGTATCAGGAGGTGCAGGAATGAAACGCATCAACGCCCTGACCATCGCCGGCACCGATCCCAGCGGTGGGGCCGGTATTCAGGCCGATCTGAAAACCTTCTCCGCGCTGGGGGCCTATGGCTGCTCGGTGATCACCGCCCTGGTGGCGCAGAATACCCGCGGCGTACAGTCGGTCTATCGCATCGAACCGGATTTTGTGGCGGCGCAGCTTGACTCGGTGTTCAGCGATGTGCGTATCGATACCACCAAAATCGGCATGCTGGCGGAGACCGATATTGTGGAAGCTGTGGCCGAGCGGCTGGCGCGCTACCGGGTGGCCAACGTGGTGCTGGATACCGTCATGCTGGCGAAAAGCGGCGATCCGCTGTTGTCGGCCTCGGCGGTGGAGACCCTGCGTCAACGATTGTTGCCGCAGGTGTCATTGATCACCCCGAACCTGCCGGAAGCGGCCGCGCTACTCGATGCCTCCCATGCGCGTAACGAACGGGAAATGCTGGAGCAGGGGCGGGCGCTGCTGGCGCTGGGCTGCGGCGCGGTATTGATGAAGGGCGGCCATCTCGACGATGCCGAAAGCCCGGACTGGCTCTTCACCCGTGAAGGGGAACAGCGGTTTACCACGCCGCGGGTACAGACTAAAAACACCCACGGCACCGGCTGCACGCTCTCCGCCGCGCTGGCGGCGCTGCGCCCGCGTCGCAGCAGCTGGGCGGAGACAGTGCAGGATGCCAAATTGTGGCTTTCCGCGGCGCTGGCTCAGGCGGATACGCTGGAAGTCGGAGAGGGATTTGGTCCGGTGCATCATTTCCACGCGTGGTGGTAATGCGTATACTGGCAGCAGAAACGGCGGCCAGGAAAAAGATAAATGGAACAAGCGCATACCCAGCTTATCGCGCAACTGATTGAGCGCATTTCTGCGGCAGATAACACGCCGCTGTATATGAAATTTGCGCAAACAGTGAAGAATGCTGTGCGCAGCGGGATTCTGGAGCATGGCAACATTCTGCCTGGCGAGCGCGATCTCAGCCAGTTGACCGGCGTTTCACGGATTACGGTCCGCAAAGCAATGCAGGCCCTCGAAGAAGAGGGGGTGGTGACGCGCGCCCGCGGATATGGAACGCAGATCAACAATATCTTCGAGTACTCGCTCAAAGAAGCGCATGGTTTTTCGCAGCAGGTGGTTTTGAGTGGGAAAAAACCGGATACGCTATGGGTCAATAAGCGTATGGTGCCTTGTCCGGAAGAGGTTGCGCAGCAACTGGCCATTGCGGTTGGCAGTGAGGTTTTTCTGCTTAAGCGCATTCGCTACGTCGATGAAGATGCGGTTTCTATTGAAGAATCATGGGTTCCTGCCCATCTCATTCATGATGTGGATACTATCGGTGTTTCGCTGTATGACTATTTCCGTAGCCAGCATATTTTCCCCCAGCGCACGCGCTCACGGGTGAGCGCCCGAATGCCAGACGCGGAGTTTCAGGCACACATTCAAATGGACGCCAAAGTGCCGGTACTGGTGATCAAGCAGGTAGCGCTTGATCAGCAGCAACGGCCCATTGAGTACAGCATCAGCTATTGTCGAAGCGATCTATATGTCTTTGTGTGCGAGGAGTAACGCCTCACGCGATGGGGCGCAATCACCGCCACGGTGTCCCACAACCCAGGACGCGACCGCGTTGCCCAGCAGTACCGCATCCGCCAGCGGCCAGCCAGACGCCAGCCCTGCCAGCATACCGCCGGCGTGGCTGTCGCCCGCACCAATGGTATCCACCACCGTGGTGGTAAAAGCAGGTATGCAGCCGCAAGTCCCGGCGTCGAAATACCATGCGCCGTCTTTATCATGGCGGACCACCACCGGCGTGGCGAAACGTTCAACCCATTCGGCGCCAAAATCTTTCACATCGCGGCGTAATGCAAACCGCGTGGCGGCAATGTCCGCTTCCTGGCGATTGAGTGACACCAGAGGATGGCAGGCCAGTATGCGGGCCATTAAGTGGTCGGGAATATCGTCGATGCGTGGACCAAAATCGATAAACGGCGTCACGTTTTCCAGACTTTCCAGCCACCGCACCAGCAACTCGCCGCACGGGGCGGCTAACTGATAGCCTGAAAGATAAACCAGGCTGTGGGGCGGGATGTTCAGCTGAGCCAGCCAGTCGGCATTCCACTGATTCTCGACACCGCTAAAGGACATAAAGGTACGTTCACCATCCGGCTCCACCAGCGCCAGACACCAGCCGTTATCTCCTTCGGCGTTGTCGATCAGGCTGTGTAATCCTTCTTTCGCCATCCGGTTGCGAATGATGTCGGCCCAAACGCCCTGACCCAGGGGGAGCGCATTGCTGGCGTCGATACCTAAGCGCTTAAGCGCGACGGCAATATTGAGTGCGCATCCGCCTACGTTCACACCTTGTTGCTTCAGTTCAATGTCGCATCCGCGCCAGGGGAGGGCATACGCCTCGGCAATGACATCAATCACCGCCGCGCCCACCACCGTGACTGGCCGCTGTGTGCATAACTGCGGAAGCAGTGCTTGCAGACGCGTGGTGTTCATCGCGCCTCCCGCTGCTCGCGCAGCCGCATGAGATCGCGGGCATAGCGGGTAAAGTCCAGCTGATTCACCTCGTCCAGTTCATGCTTCAGCAGAGGGTCAATCGCATTTACGCCGTGCAACGCGCCACAAATGGCGGTCGCCATCGCGCCGATGGTGTCGGTGTCGCCACCGAGGTTCGCACAAAGAATGGCGCAGCGGTTAGGGTCGGTTTGCGCCAGTTCAACCATTGCGATGGCGCAGGGCACGGATTCAATGGTACTGGTTCCGGCGCCGACGATCTGATACAACTGCTCGCTGGCGGACTCAGTGCCGTCGGCGTGACGGACGATCTTCAGGGCCAGCTCAAGGCGTGCCGAGAGGGAAGCACTAAATGTGGTGATCCTTTTTTGCTGGGCATGCCGCGCAATGGCTGGCAACGCGTCGACTATATCCGCCCATTTTCCACCGTCGATGGCGCGCGATACGGCCCATGCGACAACGACTGCACCGGCGATGGCCAGATCCGATTTATGCGTCGGGCTGGAGGCTAATGCCACATGATCAATAAAGGCCTCAGGGTTACGGGCGGGCAGCAGGCACCCCAGCGGTGAAACACGCATCGCCGCTCCGTTGGTTACGCCGTTATTTTCCAGTGCGGCGACAGGCATACCGTCGCGAATCGCTTTTAACGCGATTTTTGAGGTCGGGCCGAGTATGTTTTTGTTGAAGGCATCAAACCGTTCGGCCCAGGCCAGAATATGGCGGCCAATCACGTCGGGGACAATTTCTCCGTCACACTCCAGCAGGGCATCAGCCAGACACAGCGCCATGGACGTGTCATCGGTGAACTCCGCCTGGTTAAAATAGCAAGCGGCGTTATTTTCCGCAGGCCCAGGTAAAAAGCGGTCTATCCAGCCGAAGTGGGCTTTCACCCGGCTTCTTGGCCACAGTTCCGACGGCATGCCCATCGCATCCCCTAACGCCTGCCCATAAAGAGCACCGAGAATACGTTCTGCTTTCATTTTATTTCCCCTTGTTTCAACGCGACATCGCGATCGTCCACGCTAATGGCGGTAATTTCTTTATCTGATTCGCGAAAGAAAATCATAAACAGCACGGCAATGACGGCAATCATAAGCGCGCCAAACCCCCACATGCCGGCCCAGTTAAAGGTGAGACCATTGACCGGCGTCTGATACGCAAACATTTTTTCCATCATCACACCGCCCAGACGATAGCCCAGGAGGCTGCCGAATCCCTGACAACAAAGGGTAATGAGCCCTTGTGCCGCAGTGCGCATGTGTACCGGCGCTTTTTTATCGACATAAATGTAGGCCGTGACGTAGTAGAAGTCGTAACTGACGCCGTGCAGCAAAATGCCGAGAAACAGGAGGGCGTAAGTGAAATATTCTTCCGCACCGCCGTAAACGAAAAATCCGTAACGGATCGCGGCAGTAATAAGACCAAGTAACAATACCTTTTTAATGCCAAAGCGTTTTGTGAAGAACGGCAGGGCCAGCATAAAGAAAATTTCAGAGAACTGACCCAGCGTCATCCAGCCGGTGGCGTTTTTCATCCCGACTTCGGTCAGGTAGCCGTTGGCGAAGATGTAATAAAACGCCAGCGGCATGGCAAACAGGAACGAGCAAACGAAAAAGACGAGGAAGTTTTTGTCCCGTAGCAGGATCAGTGCATCCAGACCCAGCATGACTTTGACATCCATTTTCCCGGTACTTTTCGGCGGCGTATCCGGCAAAAAGCACGCAAAGACGCCCAACAGCACGGAGCTACCGGCCGTGATAAGCAGGGGAATATTGGTGGGTGAGATGTCCTGGTAACCGATCATTTGCGGTAAGAAACCGCAGGCTAAACCGGACGCAATCCAGCCAATGGTCCCCATCACCCGGATACGTGGGAAATCACGTTCGACGTCCGGTACGTTGGCAAAAGCAATACTGTTGGTTAGCGCAATCGTCGGCATATAGGTCAACGAATATGCCAGCAGCAGAGGGAAGAATCCGCTGAAGGTCGTTTGCTGTGCGGCAAAATACATCAAAATAGCGCCGACAAACATCAACACGGCGAGGACTTTTTGCGCGGAAAAAAAGCGGTCAGTGATAGAGCCGACCAGAATTGGCGACAGGATAGCGGCAATGGCAGTACAGGCGTAGGACCAGCCGATTTCCCCGGCGCTAAAGCCGCTTTTGTTCAGCCATAGCCAAAGCGGCACAAACCAGGCGCCCCAGATAAACCACTCTACGAACATCATGAACGACAGCTTAACGGTAGTTTTCATCTTTAAATCCTTCATGACAGGTAAGGTACGTAGTGATAGTACCATTCGATAATACCTTTTAAATACCTTTGGGGCTAAAACTTGACCGCTATAACACTATTTTTTCCTGAATCGTTCCAGCCAAAATCGCTGAAAAGTGCGCTAAAAATGGAAAAAATGCACAGTCGGTACCAGGCTTATTGCTGACCGCAAAAGCGGGTCAGGACAATCCACATTCCGATGCTAAAGCGGAATTTACGGGAGCATAGCTATGACTGATATTGCGCAGTTGCTTGGCAAAGATGCCGACAGCCTTTTACAGCACCGTTGTATAACCATTCCTGCCGACCAGCTGTATCTGCCGGGCGCAGATTATGTTGATCGGGTAATGGTGGATAACAACCGACCACCGGCGGTGCTGCGGAATATGCAGACCCTGTACAATACTGGACGCCTGGGGGGAACCGGCTACCTTTCCATTCTGCCGGTCGACCAGGGCGTAGAGCACTCGGCGGGCGCCTCCTTTGCCGCCAACCCGCTGTACTTTGATCCGAAAAATATCGTCGAGCTGGCGATCGAAGCCGGCTGTAACTGCGTGGCGTCGACCTACGGCGTGCTGGCCTCGGTGTCGCGCCGCTACGCGCATCGCATCCCTTTCCTGGTGAAGCTCAACCATAACGAAACGCTGAGCTACCCCACTGAATACGACCAGACCCTCTACGCCAGCGTTGAGCAGGCGTTCAATATGGGGGCGGTGGCCGTGGGAGCGACGATCTATTTCGGCTCGGAACAATCGCGTCGTCAGATAGAAGAGATTTCCGCCGCCTTTGAGCGGGCGCATGAGCTGGGCCTGGTCACCGTGCTGTGGGCCTATCTGCGCAATTCGGCGTTCAAGAAAGACGGCGTCGACTACCATGTGTCCGCGGATCTGACCGGTCAGGCCAACCACCTGGCGGCCACCATTGGCGCCGATATCGTTAAGCAAAAAATGGCGGAGAATAACGGCGGCTACAAAGCGGTTAACTTCGGCTATACCGACGATCGGGTGTACAGCAAACTGACCAGCGATAACCCCATCGATCTCGTGCGCTACCAGCTGGCCAACTGCTATATGGGCCGCGCCGGGCTGATTAACTCTGGCGGCGCGGCGGGCGGAGAGACCGACCTTACCGACGCGGTGCGCACCGCGGTGATCAATAAACGCGCTGGCGGTATGGGGCTGATCCTTGGCCGGAAGGCGTTTAAGAAATCGATGGCCGACGGCGTGAAGCTGATCAATGCCGTGCAGGACGTCTACCTTGACGGGAAAGTCACTATCGCCTAAGGCGAAAATCCGGGCGTCACCGCCCGGATTGCTCGTTATTCATACCAGATATCGGGTTTATCAAGACTTTGCCGCGTTGGCGGTAAATGGTTTCGCATTCTGATCGCTGGTTAAGCCTGGCTGTTCAACGCAAATTAACGGGCACAGGGATAAGGCCAGAATATATAAGGCGGTATAGGCAATCACCCCCCCGATGGTGCTGAAATAGGGCAGCAGTACCACGGCGATCGCTGGCGCCAGAAAGTTAGACAGCCCGGCTGACAGGTTATAGACCGAAATCGCCGCGCCTTTATGGTTCGGCTCCAGCGCCGGGAACACGGCGGCCAACGGCACGAAGGCGGCAACAAAGATCCCAAGGGCGATGGCGGGGAGCCTCTCCATCGCAAAGCTGTGGCCAACGTGTTGAGGGATGTAGCTGGTCGGTTAATCTCTTCTCTGCGCTCACCCCCCCTTTATTGCCTTAATCCGCGGGAAGTGGGCAGGGGGGGCCAAACCGGTTTTTTGCCGGGTGGCGGCTGCCGCCTGACCCGGCCTACATTGACTCCTCGGCTGGCGCGGCGCTTATCCGGACGACATGAGATCTGCGGACCGTAGGCCCGGCCAGCGCAGTGCCGCCGGGCGATGGGCTTCTGTCCGCCTCAGCGCAACAGCGGGCAGTCGGGCGGCAGCCGGCAGCGCAGGGCTGCCGGTAACAGCTCCATGCGGAAGGTTTTGCCGCTGAGCGGCTCGCCGTCGAGATTAAACGTCATCTCATGGGGGGCGGTGATCTCAAACCATGAGGAGACACCGTCAACAATATTCGGCGAGTTTTCCGGATTCGCCAGAGTGCTGAACAGGGCAGGGATCAGCTCTTCGCCGGTGAAAATACGCAGATGCAGCAGACCATCATTGATCAATGCCTCCGGACACAGCTGCTGGCCGCCGCCCGCCTGGCGGCCGTTGCCGATGCCAATGACCAGCGCATCGCCCTGCCAGTGGAAGTTCTCCCCGCGGATCTCGCAGCGGTCCGGCTTCAGGGTATCCATGCGCATCAGGCCGTGGATTAAATACGAGACACCGCCGAGCGCAGCTTTGAGTTTTTCCGGCGTTTCGGTGGTGATCCGGGTGCCGAACCCGCCGGTCGCCATATTAATAAAGCCGGTTTTATCATTCACGCGGGCGATATCTATCGGCACATCGCGGCCGATGATCGCCAGCTTGAGGGCGCTGGCCAGATCCTGCGGAATACCGACGCTGGTGGCGAAGTCGTTAGCCGTGCCCAGCGGTAAAATCCCCAGCGCCATCTTGCTGTCGCGCTCCACCAGTGCGGTCGCCACTTCATTAATGGTGCCATCGCCGCCGCCGGCGATCACCGTTTCAACGTTCAACTGCAGGGCTTCATCGATAAACCGAGCGGCATCGCCCTTTTCCCAGGTGACGCGGACGTAAATATCAATCCCTTCATCGCGTAACAGGTTAACCGCTTCACGTAGCTGCGGTTCATTGGCACCTTTGCCGTTAAGGATCAGTAAGCTGGCAGGAAACGTAGACATCATCAAGGGAACCTTTATTGCTCAATGTTGCATAAAGTGTACCGCATGACGAAAGCCAGGGCTGGAAGAGAGGCAAAAAAATAAGCCCGCGTAAGGGAGATTACGCAGGCTAAGGAGGTGGTTCCTGGTACAACTAGCATTTATGGGTTATGTTTTTCAGCGAAATGGATGATACCTGTTTCGATCGAAACGGTATGTGATCCGATTCTAATATCCTTACATCGTGAAAAAATAACGCAAATTAACTAGTTACCGTGCGGGTTTCTGGTTGTCTGACCAGTAAAGTTGCGCATCAGCAGCGCATACTGCAGGGGCAGATCGTCCGGTACAGGCAACCATACGGTATAGCCATCGCCCGGCGCTACCGGCATGGCTTCGCCTTTGCCATTCTCCAGATGCTCAAGGGTGAAGTTGACGTTACCCTGCGGGGTCATCAGCTCGAGGCTGTCGCCGACGCTGAACTTATTTTTGACCGCCACGGCCGCCAGCGGGCCGTTACGCTCCCCGGTGAATTCACCGACAAACTGCTGGCGCTCGGAGACGGAATAGCCGTACTCGTAGTTCTGGTAATCGTCATGGGTATGGCGGCGCAGGAAGCCTTCGGTGTATCCGCGGTGGGCCAGCCCTTCCAGGGTTTCCAGCAGGCTGGTATCGAACGGTTTGCCGGCGGCGGCATCGTCGATCGCCTTGCGATAAACCTGAGCGGTGCGCGCGCAGTAGTAGAAGGATTTGGTGCGGCCTTCGATCTTCAGCGAGTGAACGCCCATCTGGGTCAGACGCTCAACGTGGGCGATAGCCCGCAGATCTTTCGAGTTCATGATGTAGGTGCCGTGTTCGTCCTCAAAGGCGGTCATGTACTCGCCCGGACGTTTGGCTTCCTCAATCATAAAGACTTTATCGGTCGGCGCGCCGATGCCGAGGGTTGGCTCCACGGTCTGCACCGGGATCGGCTCGTATTTATGAACGATGTTGCCGACGTCGTCCTCTTTGCCTTCCGCCACGTTGTATTCCCAGCGGCAGGCGTTTGTGCAGGTCCCCTGGTTCGGATCGCGCTTGTTGATATACCCGGAGAGCAGACAGCGGCCAGAGTAGGCCATGCACAGCGCGCCGTGGACGAAAATCTCAATCTCCATTTCCGGCACCTGGCGACGGATCTCTTCGATTTCATCCAGCGACAGTTCACGGGAGAGGATCACGCGGGTCAGCCCCATCTGCTGCCAGAATTTAACCGTCGCCCAGTTGACGGCGTTGGCCTGCACCGAAAGATGGATCGGCATATCCGGAAAGTTTTCCCGCACCAACATGATTAAACCTGGATCGGACATGATCAGCGCGTCCGGACCCATCTCCACCACCGGCTTCAGATCGCGAATAAACGTTTTCAGCTTGGCGTTATGCGGGGCAATATTGACCACCACATAGAATTTTTTACCCAGCGCGTGGGCTTCATTGATACCGAGCTGCAGATTTTCGTGATTGAATTCGTTGTTACGCACGCGCAGCGAGTAGCGCGGCTGGCCGGCATAAACGGCATCGGCGCCATAGGCGAAAGCGTAACGCATATTTTTCAGCGTTCCCGCCGGGGAGAGGAGTTCAGGTTTAAACATGGTGTTCTCGTTCTGATGACAGGTCAGATTCGCCGCACCCGGTGCGACGAGTTGGGGAGTGTCCCCACATTAAGGGCGGGCATTGTAGCGCCGCGGCGAAGGGGAGTAAATATCAGAGGGGTATCTTTCAGTATGGCTAATTTGTTTGCCATTTTGAACCTGGGCAGTGCTCACACTGACAGCACTCATAACGCCTGGTGGGATAGGCGCTACGGAGTTCCCCGGGTTGCGGCGTAAATGCCTTACCCGGGCTACGGTGTGCAGTTGGTGGTGAACGTGTAGCCCGGCTAAGCGCAGCGCGAGCCGGGTAAAGGCTAACTATGCCAGTCGGCAGGCGTCCGCTTCCCAGCGGTAGCCAACCCCGTACACGGCGCGGATAAACGACTGTTCGGCGTCCAGCGCCTCCAGCTTGCGCCGCAGATTTTTGATGTGGCTGTCGATGGTGCGGTCGGTGACTACCCGATAATCGTCATACAGATGGTTGAGTAGCTGTTCGCGGGAAAAGACCTTGCCCGGCTCCTGGGACAGGGTTTTCAGCAGCCGGAACTCGGCGGGGGTGAGGTCCAGCAGCTTGTCGCGCCACGAGGCCTGAAAACGGCTTTCGTCGACAATCAGCGGGCTCTGGGCATCCAGCGCCTGCAGATCGCGCTGCGGCTTGCAGCGACGGAGGATAGTTTTCACCCGGGCGACCACTTCCCGCGGGCTGTAGGGCTTGCAGATATAGTCGTCGGCGCCTATTTCCAGCCCCAGCAGACGGTCGATCTCTTCGATTTTCGCCGTCACCATCACCACCGGAACATCGGAGAAGCGGCGAATTTCCCGGCACAGCGTCAGACCGTCGGTGCCGGGCAGCATTAGATCCAGCAGGATCAGGTGCGGCGGCGTCTGGCGGACGTAGGGCAGGACCTGGTCGCCGTGGTTAATCAGCGTAGGCGCATAGCCGGCGGCGTGCAGATAATCAATCAGCAGCTGGCCGAGCTTCGGTTCATCTTCCACGATAAGAATGCGTGGGGTGTTTTCATCTACAGGCAATTCAGTCATACGTCTCTCGGTAAATCATGTTCCAGAGGTAACTCAACTTTAATGCTAACCCCGCCAAAAGGCGAATGGTCGGCACGCAGGGTGCCGCCGTGGGCCGCGACAATATTGAGGCAAATCGCCAGTCCGAGGCCGGAGCCGCCGCTGGCGCGGTTGCGCGATCCTTCCGCCCGGTAAAAGCGCTCGCACAGGCGGGCCAGCTGCTCATCGCTGACCCCGGGGGCGCTGTCGGCAAAGTCAATCACCAGCATCCGGCCGCTGCGGTGGGCGGTGATCTGCAGGCTGCCGCCGCTGTCGGTATAGCGCAGGCTGTTCTCCAGCAAATTGTTAAAGAGCTGCATCAGGCGGTCGCGGTCGCCGAAAATCATCGCCTGCTCGGGGAGCGACACCTGAATGCTCAGTTGCCGGCTGGCGAAGCGCTCGCGAAAAGCGCCCGCGGCGACCTCCAGCAGGGTGATGATATCCAGCGAGGTTTTCTGGTAGGCCAGCGCCCCCTCGTCGGACATCGACAGCTGATGGAGGTCGTCCACCAGCTTGGTGAGGGTAGCCACCTCGGCCTGCAGGGAGGGGATGGACTCGGGGGTGAAGCGCCGGACCCCGTCCTGAATCGCCTCCAGCTCACCGCGCAGCACCGCCAGCGGGGTGCGTAGCTCGTGGGAGATATCGGCCATCAGGTCACGACGCATCTGCTGGTTGCGCTCCAGCGTGCTGGCGAGCTGGTTAAAATCCTGCGCCAGGCGGCCAAGCTCGTCGCCGCCGGTCACCGTCACCCGGGTGGAAAAGTCGCCCGCCGCCAGCTTATGGGTGCCTTCCACCAGCCGCTTCACCGGCGCCAGAAGGCCGCGGGCCAGAGGGAAAGTGGCCAGCGCGGCAAGCAGGGTGGCAAGGGCGACAATCAGCCAGCTGGTGCGCTTCTGCTGCCGGTCGAAGTTAATATCGGTATTGCGCGTCAGCCGCTCTACCGGCGAGGCGATCACTTTGCCTACCTCCACGCCGTTGACCACAATGCTGCGCTGGGTGCCGTCCTCCGGCATGCGTTCACGCGGCCCCACCAGCACGCGGCCCGACTGATCGACCACCCAGAACATAGTGCGCCAGCCGTGGGGCGGCATTTCCGGCCTCGGCGGCGGGGTGTCGCTGGGGCCGTCGGGCGGCCCATCCGGCGGCGGCCCATCCGGCCCCTGCGCCTCCATCGGACCCGGCTTCATGCCGTGTCCCGGCGGCGAACGGTCGTCATTATCCCGTTCGAAAGTGCGCAGCAGCTGAAAGATAAAGCGGTCATTGTTGCGCAGAAACGCCCAACTGCCGTGCTGGGCGTACTGCTCGCTTAGCGCGTCCCCGAGCATGGTTAACCGCTGTTCGTTGCCGCGCTTGATGTAATCGATAAATCCGCGTTCGAAACTAATGCGCACCGCCCAGTGCATGCTGATCAGCAGCACGATGCAGGTGGCGAAAATAGCGAGGAACAGCTTACCGGTAATGCCCGGGCGCCAAAATTTCACGATCCACTCCTGTTGCGTCGACGGATGACGGTATTGCTGCCGACGTCATCCGGTACCCGGGAAAAAATGAGTGCCGGCAGGGCGATGATCGCCGCCATGCTCAGATAGGTGTAGAGAAAGACCTGATGGGTGCTGGCGGCGTCGAGGCTCATATGCTGCTGGCCATACAGCCCCAGCAGCAGCCCGGCGATGGTCACGCCGATACTCATCGACAGCTGCATCACCATCGACAACAGGCTGTTGCCGCTACTGGCCAGATCGTCCGGGAGATCTTTCAGCGTCAGGGTATTCATCGACGAGAAGCGGCTGGCGTTGATCATCCCCTGCAGAAACAGAACCAGCGGCAGCGCGTAATACCAGCCGGCCAGGGCGCTAAACATAAACAGCAGGCTGATAGCGGCCAGGCCCAGGGTGCTGGCGACCAGTACGCGGCGGTAGCCAAAGCGGTTAACTACCTGAACTACGATCCGCTTCATACCCATGCTGCCGAGTACCATCGGGATCATCATCAGCCCGGCGTGAAAGGGGGAGAAGCCGAGGCCGATTTGCAGAAACACCGGCGTCATAAACGGCAGCATACCGCTGCCGATCCGTCCGGCGAAGCTGCCGCCGAGGCCAAGGGAGAAGGTGCGGTTGCGAAACAGGTTAAGGCTGAACAACGCCCGGGCGTTCCCGCGGGCGTGCCACAGGTAGAGCAGCAGAGCGCTGAGGCCGACGGCCACCAGCCCTGCCAGCCAGGGTGACGATATACCGAGCCCTTTCTGGCCGTCGAGCGCCAGGGTCAGGGTCGCCATTCCGGCGGCCAGCAGCAGAAAGCCGGAGAGATCGAAGCGTCGGGTCTGCATGGTGTAGTTGGGCATCAGGCAGAGAGTGGCGATCGCGCCGACGATCCCCACCGGGATATTGATGAGGAAGATCCAGTGCCAGGAGGCGTACTCTACCAGCACCCCGCCCAGCGCCGGACCGAGCAGCGGGCCGACCTGGCCCGGCAGGGTGACGAAGGTCATTGCCGCCATGTACTGATCGCGCGGGACGATCTTCATCACCGTCAGGCGACCCACCGGCACCATCATCGCGCCGCCGACGCCCTGCAGCACCCGCGCCATCACCAGCTGGTCAAGGGTGCTGGCCTGGGCGCAAAACAGCGACCCGGCGGTAAACAGCACGATGGCGGTGAAGAAGATATTGCGCACCCCAACCCGGTCGGCCAGCCAGCCGCTGGCCGGCAGCATCACCGCCACCGTTAACACATAGGAGACGATAATCATATGCATATGCAGCGGGCTCTCCCCGAGGCTTTTGGCCATCGAGGGGAGGGCGGTGTTAACGATGGTGGTGTCCAGCGACTGCATAAAGAAGCCGAACGCCACTATCCATAGCTGCCAGCGCACGCTGGCCGGGAGGTCTGTCATGTTATTCGCTTACCGGTTGAGTAGAGTGACGCGAAAAACGCAGCCGTAAACGGTCAAAGAAAAGATAGACCACCGGCGTGGTGTAGAGCGTTAACAGCTGGCTCATCACCAGACCGCCGACGATGGTGATCCCCAGCGGCTGGCGCAACTCAGAGCCATCGCCCCCGGAGAGCACCAGCGGCAGGGCACCGAACAGCGCCGCCAGGGTGGTCATCATAATCGGCCGGAAACGCAGCAGGCAGGCCTGGAAAATAGCCTCTTCCGGCGTCAGGTTGCCGTTACGCTGCGCCTCAAGGGCAAAATCAACCATCATGATGGCGTTTTTCTTAACGATGCCAATTAATAACATAATCCCGATCAGGGCGATTAGGCTGAACGGGGCATCGAAGATCTCCAGTGCCAGCAGGGCGCCGACTCCGGCTGAGGGCAGCGTCGAGAGAATGGTCAACGGATGCACGTAGCTCTCGTACAGCATCCCCAGCACGATATAGACCGTGGCGATGGCCGCGAGGATCAGGATCACCTGCGCGTTCATGGTCTGCTGGAACACCTGAGCGGTACCGGCAAAGGAGCCGCGCACGCTCGACGGCACCCCGAGCTGGGTCATCGTGCGGTTAATGGCGTCGCTGGCTTCCGACAGCGAGCGGCCGGTGGGCAGGTTAAAGGAGATGGTGGACGCCGCCGACAGCCCCTGATGGTTCACTGACAGCGGGGCGTTGGCCGGTTGCCATTTGGCGAAGTAGGCCAGCGGGATCGGCTTACCGTCGCTGTTAATGACAAACATTTTATCCAGGGCGCTGACGTCCTGGGTGTAGACCGGATCCACTTCCATCACCACCTTATACTGGTTGAGCGGCTGGTAGATGGTGGAGATCTGCCGCTGGCCGAAGGCGTTGTTCAGCAGGTTGTTGGCGTCCTGGACGCTGATGCCGAGGCGCGACATGGTATCCCGGTCATAGACCAGGTCCATTTCGGCGCCATTGTCCTGCTGATCCGAGTTGACGTCCGCCAGCTCAGGCAGCGCCGCCAGCGCTTTGCGGATCTTCGGCTCCCATTCGCGCAGCGCCGACAGGTCGTCGGACAGCAGGGTGTACTGATAGCTGGCGTTCGACTGCCGGCCGCCGACGCGGATATCCTGCACCGCCATCAGGAACAGGTTGGCCCCGGGCTCGTTGGCCAGCTTTTTGCGCAGCCGGTCGATCACCTGCTGCGCCGTCTCATGGCGCTGGTCGCGCGGCTTGAGGGTGATAAACATCATCCCGCTGTTGACCCGCGAGCCGCCGGTAAACCCGGTAACGTTATCCACCGCCGGATCTTCGCGAATGATCTTCATAAAGTCCTGCAGCTTGCCGCGCATTGCCTGGAAGGAGATGCTCTGGTCGGCCTGAATGCCGCCCATCAGCACCCCGGTATCCTGCTCCGGGAAGAAGGTTTTCGGGATCGAAATGTAGAGCCAGACGCTGAGGGCGATAGTGCCGAGCACCACCAGCCCGGTCAGGCGGCTATGCTTCAGCACCCATTTTAATGATTTACCATAGCCGCCCTGCACGGCCACCAGCAGGCGGCCAAAGCCGCGATTGCGCGTCGGCTGATGGGGCTTACCGCTTTTCAGCAGCCAGCCGCACATCATCGGTGTCAGGGTAAGCGACACCGCCAGCGAGATGCCGATCGCCACCGACAGGGTGACGGCGAACTCGCGCAGCAGACGGCCGGGCAGGCCGCCCATCAGCAGCAGTGGCAGGAACACCGCCACCAGCGACAGGCTCATCGACAGCACGGTAAAGCCGACCTCGCGGCTCCCCTGCAGCGCCGCCTGCAGAGGCTTCATCCCCGCCTCCAGATGGCGGGAGATATTCTCCAGCACCACGATGGCGTCATCGACCACGAAGCCGGTGGCGATGGTCAGGGCCATCAGCGACAGGTTATTGAGGCTGAAGCCGCACAAATACATGGCGGCGAAGGTACCGATTAAGGAAACCGGGACGGCGACGGCCGGGATCAGCGTGGCGCGCCCCGAGCGCAGGAACAGGAACACCACGAGGATCACCAGCGCCACCGAAATCACCAGCGTCTGCTCCACCTCCTCCAGCGAGGCACGGATGGTCGGCGAGCGGTCCTGGGCGATCTGCAGGTCGATAGCCGCCGGAATGGTCTGCTGCAGCTCTGGCAGGCGGGCACGGATGCTGTCCACCGTCTGGATAATATTGGCTTCCGGCAGTTTGCGGATCATCAGCAGGATCGCCGGCTTGGCGTTGGTCATCCCGGCGTTGCGTACGTCCTGTACCGAATCCGAGACGGTGGCGACATCTCCCAGCCGCACCGCGGCGCCATTTTGGTAGTGGACGATCAGCGGCTGATAGTCGGCGGCGGTCTTCAGCTCATCGTTGGTCTGCACCTGCCAGCGGTGCGCGCTATCCTCCAGCGCCCCCTGCGGTTTGCGCACGTTAGCGTCGCTGATGGCGGTGCGCACCGCGTCCAGCGACACGCCCTGATTGAACAGCGCCTGCGGGTTGAGGTCGACGCGCACCGCCGGCAGAGAGCTGCCGCCGACGTCGACATCACCCACGCCGTCGATCTGCGCGATGGTCTGCGCCAGCTGGGTGGAGGCGAAATCATACAGCTCACCCTGGGAATAGGTATCCGAGGTCAGCGTCAGGATCATGATCGGCGCATCCGACGGGTTGGCTTTGCGATAGGTCGGCCGGCTGGGCATCCCGCTCGGCAGCAGGCTTTGCGCGGCGTTGATCGCCGCCTGGACGTCGCGCGCCGCGCCGTTGATATCGCGGTCGAAGTTAAACTCAAGAATGATGCGCGTACTGCCCAGCGAACTGGAGGAGGTCATCTCATTGACCCCGGCAATCCGTCCCAGGGAGCGTTCCAGCGGGGTGGCCACCGACGAGGCCATGGTTTCCGGCGAGGCTCCCGGCAGCGAGGCGCTAACCATGATCACCGGGAAGTCCACCTGCGGCAGCGGGGCTACCGGCAGCAGCCGGAAGCCGAGAATGCCGCACAGGGTGATGGCCAGCGAGATGAGGATCGTCGCCACCGGGCGGTAAATGAAGAGGGCGAAAAACTTCACTTACGCCTCCTCTTCCTGACGCGGGAAGCGGCGCTTCAGGTGCAGCGACAGGCGGTCGAACAGCAGATAGATCACCGGGGTGGTGAACAGGGTCAGCACCTGGCTGAGCATCAGACCGCCGACCATGCCGATCCCCAGCGGACGCCGCAGCTCCGCGCCGACGCCGGTACTCAGCATCAGCGGCAGGGCGCCGAGCAGGGCGGCGAGGGTGGTCATCAGGATCGGCCGAAAACGCAGCAGACAGGCCTGGTAGATCGCTTCCCGCGGCGGCATGCCCTGCTCGCGTTCAGCGGCCAGCGCGAAGTCGATCATCATGATGGCATTCTTCTTCACGATGCCGATCAGCAGAATGATGCCGATGATGGCGATCACGTCCAGCTCGCTGCCCGCCAGCCACAGCGCCAGCAGCGCCCCGACCCCGGCGGTGGGCAGGGTGGAGAGGATCGTGATCGGATGGATAAAGCTCTCATACAGCACTCCCAGCACGATATACATCGCCACCACCGCGGCGACCACCAGCCAGACGGTGCTGCCGAGCGCCGACTGGAAGGCCAGCGAGCTGCCCTGGAACTGGGTGCGGATATCGGTCGGGAAATCGAGCGACTGTTCGGCGGCGAGGATCGCCTCCACTGCTTCGCCCAGCGAGTAGTTGTCCGGGACGTTGAACGAGATGGTGGTCACCGGGAACTGATCGAGGTGGTTCACCGACAGCGGGGTAAAGCGCTGCTCCACCGAGGCGATGGCGGTCAGCGGCACGATACCGCCGTCGCTGCTGGTCAGGCGGATATTATCCAGTGCCGCCAGGCCCGGCGTCGCCTCGGTATCCTGCTCTAGCACCACGCGATACTGATTCGCCTGAGTGTAAATGGTGGAGATCAGCCGCTGGCCGAAGGCGTTGTACAGCGCGTTATCAACATCGGCCATCGAGATGCCGAGGCGGCTGGCGCTGTCGCGATCCACCTTGATATAGGCGGCCAGGCCTTTGTCCTGCCAGTCGCTGCTGACGTCGGCCAACTGCGGCTGGGCCTGCAGGCGGCTGAGCAGCGGCGGCACCCAGGTGCTCAGTGCCTCGAGGGAGTTTGCCTGCAGGGTGAACTGGTACTGGGTGCGGCTCACCGTGGTGTCGATGGTCAGATCCTGGGTTGGCTGCAGGTAAAGCGCTACGCCCGGAACGCCAGCCACCGCCTGCTGCAGACGGCTAATCACCGTCTGGACGCGGTCGTCGCGATCGTCCAGCGGTTTGAGGTTGATCTGCAGACGGGCGCTGTTCAGCGCCGGGTTGGTGCCGTCCACGCCGACGAAGGAGGTCAGGCTCTCCACCGCCGGATCCTTAAGGATAATGCTGGCAACTTGCCGCTGGCGTTCGGCCATGCTGGCGAAGGAGACCGACTGCGGCGCCTGGAGGGTGCCCTGGATAATGCCGTTATCCTGGATCGGGAAAAAGCCTTTCGGGATAAAGACCCACAGGATAATCGATAGCGCCAGGGTGCTTAGCGCGACGCCGAGCGTCAGCCACGGATGGTTCAGCACCCGGCTCAGCCAGCGGCCATAGACGGCGATCACCCGTTCGAAGAAACGCTCGCTGGCCCGCGAGAAACGGTTCTGTTTGCGCAGCGATTCGTGGCTTAACATGCGGGCGCACATCATTGGCGTCAGGGTCAGGGAGACCACCGCCGAAATGAGAATAGCGACGGCAAGGGTGACGGCGAATTCGCGGAACAGACGGCCAACGATATCGCCCATAAACAGCAGCGGGATCAGCACCGCGATCAGCGAGAAGGTGAGGGAGATAATGGTGAAGCCGATCTCTCCCGCGCCTTTCAGCGCGGCGGCCAGTGGCTTCTCGCCTTTTTCGATATAGCGCGAGATGTTCTCGATCACCACGATGGCGTCATCCACCACAAAGCCGGTGGCGATGGTCAGGGCCATCAGCGTCAGGTTGTTGATCGAGAAGTCGAGGAACACCATCACCGCGAAGGTGCCCACCAGCGACAGCGGCACCGCAACGCCGGGAATAATGGTTGCCGGGACGTTGCGCAGGAACAGGTAAATGATCATCACCACCAGAGCGATGGCCAGCATCAGCTCAAACTGGGTGTCGTGCACCGAGGCGCGGATGTTGGTGGTCCGGTCGGAGAGGACCTGCACCTTCACCGATTTCGGCAGGCTCTCGGTGAGCTGCGGCAGCATCTGGCGAATGCTGTCGGCGGTGTCGATGATATTGGCCCCCGGCTGGCGCTGGACGTTCATCACGATGGCCCGCTGCTGGTTGGCCCACGCCCCAAGCCAGCTGTTTTCGGCCCCTTGTTCGACGCTGGCGACATCGCCGAGCCGGATCGGTGCCCCGTTCTGATAAGCGATAATCAGCCGGCGGTAATCTTCCGCCGACTGCATCTGATCGTTAGCGGAAAGCGTCACCGCGCGGGCCGGGCCGTCGAGGCTGCCTTTCGCGGAGTTAACGTTGGCGCTGGTGATGGCGGTGCGCACAGTTTCGCTGGTCAGGCCGAGGGCGGCGATGGCCTGGGCGTTAAGCTTCACCCGCACCGCCGGGCGCTGGCCGCCGGCGAGGGTCACCAGACCGACGCCGGAAACCTGGGAGATCTTCTGCGCCACCCGCGTCTCCACCATATCCTCTACCTGGGTCATCGGGATGGCGGAGGAGGTGACGGCGAGGGTCATGATCGGCGGATCCGCCGGGTTCACCTTGCTGTACACCGGCGGGTTGGGCAGATCGCTCGGCAGCAGGTTGGTGGCGGCGTTAATGGCTGCCTGCACTTCCTGCTCGGCGACGTCCAGCGGCAGGGTCAGCTGGAACTGCAACGTGACTACCGAGGCGCCACCGGAGCTTTGCGACGACATCTGCTTAAGGCCGGACATCTGGCCGAACTGACGCTCCAGCGGGGCGGTGATGGCGGAGGTCACCACGTCCGGGCTGGCGCCCGGGTAGAGGGTGACTACCTGAATGGTCGGGTAATCAACCTCCGGCAACGCAGAGACCGGCAGAAAGCGGTAGCCGATGATCCCGGCCAGCAGGATCGCCACCATCAGCAGGGTGGTGGCCACCGGACGCATAATAAACAGCCGGGACGGGCCGCCGGTGCGGCCTGGGGGTAACACCTGCATCAGGAACGCGCTCCGTGTTTACCGCTCTGGCGCGGGGCGGGCTGCGCCTGCTCGCCGCTGCTGGCGGTGACAACTTCTACCTTTGCCCCTTCGGTCAGGCGGTCAATGCCGTCAGTGACCACGCGATCGCCGGCGGAAAGCCCGGCGCTGATGACCACTTTCTGGCTGTCCTGGATGCCGGGCGTTACGCTGTGTTTGCTGACCTTATTCTCATCGTTCAGCACCCATACAAAATGCCCTTCGTTACCCATCTGCAGGGCGGCGGCGGGGATGACGACCGCGTTTTCTTCGGTATCCACCAGCAGACGGGCGTTGACGAACTGGTTAGGAAACAGCGCGTCGTCCAGGTTGCTAAAGCGCGCCTTCAGCTTGATGGTCCCGGTGGTTGCATCGATCTGGTTGTCGAGGCTCAGCAGCTCGCCGACGCTGATTTTCTGTTTATTGGTACGATCCCAGGCTTCAACACTAAGCGCTTTGCCCGCTTTCTGCGCCTGCACCACCGTGGCGATGCTGTTTTCCGGCAGGGTAAAGACCACGTCGATCGGGTGCGTCTGGGTGAGAACCACAATCCCGGTGGTGTCCCCGCTGGAGATCTGGTTGCCGATATCCACCTGCTTTAAGCCGACGCGGCCGTCGATCGGCGCAGTGATGCGGGTCCAGTCCAGCTGCAGCTGGGCGCTGGCCACGGCTGCTTCATCGGCCTTCACGGTGCCAGCGGATTCAACCACCAGCGACTGCTGGGTGTCGAGCTCCTGGCGGGAAACCAGGTTAGTTTTCACCAGTTGCTGATAGCGAGCGAGATCGCGGCGGGCATTGGCGAGGGTGGCGTTATCTTTCGCCAGCTGGCCCTGGGCCTGGGCAAGGGCGACTTTAAACTGACTGGGGTCAATCTGCGCCAGCAGGTCGCCGGCTTTGACCTGCTGACCCTCCTGGAAGTGAAGACTCAGCAGCTGACCGTCGACCCGGCTGCGGACGGTCACCGTATTGGCCGCCGTCACTGTACCCAGCCCGGTGAGATAGCGCGGGACCGCTTCTTCGGTGGCGGTGGCCGCCTGCACCGGCGCCAGCGCGGCGCCAAAGCGGCTATGGCGTGCGCCCCCCGGCCCCTGCGGGCCTTGGCCTGCTGCGGGAGCGCTGCTGCCGCTCGTTCCACGATCGTGCCAGAACCAGTAGGCGGCTCCGGCGATAATCACTACCGCCAGCGCGGCGCCCCAACGACGTATGTTACTGCCTTTCATTAGTTTACGGTCTCATCCTGAAGCGTTTCGCTGAATGATACTAGTTTAGTGAGGGAAGGGGCCGTAAAAATGGAGGAATTATGAAAAGAAGGTTGAGAAATGTCTGGATAACCGCCGCGACGCCCGACCCTCACGCGGCCGATATCCGGGGTGATATCAATTTTTAGTTTAAAAAAGCAAAAAATAGTTGTATCCGCGGGGGCTTTAATTAGATTTATGCGGTGAATAAATCAGTGCATTCCCATAATAATAAAATATGCACTTAAAAATCAACGTGTTAAATAATCAGGGGTCATTGCTGTGGCAAACGCAAACAAACTCACGCTCTTCATCGTCATCTTTATGCTGATGGGGATCCTCTCCGGCGCGGCTATCCATGCCTACGCGACGCCGACCACCGTCTCCGCCTGGGCGGACAACATTACGCTGCTGACCGATCTGTTTCTGCGGTTGATCAAAATGGTCATCGCGCCGTTGGTGTTCAGCACCCTGACGGTCGGCATTATGCGTCTCGGCGAAACGGCAACCATTGGCCGGGTAGGCGGCAAGGCGATGGTGTGGTTTATCACTTCCTCGGTATTATCCATTCTCGTCGGACTGGTGATCGTCACCTTCCAGCACCCTGGCGCCGGTTTAAACCTGGCGGTGCCGAAAGAGGCGGTGGATACCGGCCTGGCGGTCAGCGGCATGAGTCTGAAAGGGTTCCTGTCGCACACCATCCCCACCAGCATCACCGAGGCGATGGCCAACAACGAGATCCTGCAGATCGTGGTGTTCTCGATGTTCTTTGGCATCGCCGGCGCGTCGCTGGGTGAGAAGTTTAATGCCCCGCTGGTGGCGGCCCTCAACGTGGTGTCGCACATTATGCTGAAGGTGACGGGCTATGTGATGTACGTTGCGCCGCTGGCCATCTTCGCCGCCATCTCGTCGGTGATTGCCTCCCAGGGGCTGGGGATCCTGCTCAACTATGCTTCGTTCATTGGCGGTTACTACCTGGCGGTGCTGTTGACCAGCGCGGTGCTGATTGCCGTCGGCTATATGGTGCTGAAAAAAGAGGTCTTCCGTCTGCTGAACATGCTGAAAGACCCGGTGCTGGTGGCCTTCACCACCAGTAGCTCGGAAGCGGCCTATCCGAAAACGCTTGAGCGACTGGTGAAATTTGGCTGCTCGCGCAATATCGTCTCGTTCGTCCTGCCGATTGGCTACTCGTTTAACCTCGTTGGCTCGATGGTCTACTGCTCCTTCGCCGCGATGTTTATCGCCCAGGCCTATAACGTGCCGCTGAGCTTTAGCGAGATTACGGTCATGATGCTGACCCTGATGCTGGCCTCGAAAGGTATCGCCGGGGTTCCGCGTTCGGCGCTGGTCGTGCTGGCGGCGACGATCCCCAGCTTCAATATACCGGTTGCCGGGATCTTGCTCCTGATGGGTATCGACCATTTCCTCGACATGGGGCGCTCCGCCATCAATGTGCTGGGTAACGGCATAGCCACCGCGATGTTGTCGAAAAACGAAGGTCTGCTGGCCGACGAGGACGCCCAGCCGGACTGGGATGCCGAGAAGGCAGAAGCCTGATCCTGCCGCGCTCTTTCTCAGAGGGCGCTATTCCATACGGAAAAAAAGACCCCTGACAGGCACGTCAGGGGCAATGTGACGAAGTATCAGTTTTCCTCGTAAATAGTCTTTTTTCTTATATAAAAACGCGCGCTAACGTCTTTATATCGAGGAAGCGTCAGAGTTTAACGTTATGTCTGTCAGCGCTGGCGCTTTTTTAGCATTCTGTTGTTATTTTCGGATTTTCGACAATATCATCTGGTGAATATCCTATTATTGAGTTCGCTATTTTCCCTACCAGCGTTCACGTAACAGATTCATAAACTGGAAAAAGTCGTGGTTATTATTCAGACGGTATTTTTCCATAATCTTATTTTTATGGTAGGCAGCAGTACGCGGCGTGACGCGTTGCAGAGCGGCGATTTTACTCATATCCAGTCCTTCCAAAATGCCGTGTACGACGGCGGTCTGCGATCGCGATAGCACACGATGCGGGCAGCTGGCACAGCTCAGTTCCCGGCTGACGCTGTCGATGGCTAACGGCTCCATACAATGCTGGAGCTCGCTTTTAATGATCGCCAGCAGCTGCGGGATACTGGCCGTTTTCAGCGAAACAAAAATGACCCCCTTCAGGCAATTGATCATGAAATCATCTTCCGGCAACTGCTCATAGCTGTGAAGGATGATCAGAGAGCTTCCTTTTTTCCTGTTCTTAATCAGAGAGTTACATAGATAAATTTCGCCGGGGATCACTTCATAAATAATGATGTCTTCGCCTGACAGGTCGTTGTTCAGCCAGGAAAAACTGGCCTGCAGATCGCCGTGGGCGAGGTCATTAACCATAGCCACCAGCGATTCACGTACAAAGCTATTGCGGGTATTGATAGTGACATTAATGTTTCTCATGGCGTTATTTCCTTACGCAAAAACATAACGCCATGCTGTGACAAATCCTCCGGGCGTATGCGGTGTGTTGAAGATAAAAAGTACCTACAATAATTTTTTATTATTTTAATATGAATTATTTACGACGCATCGAACGCTTATCGTTAAAAGTAAATTTCTGCCGTCTCCTGTCTTTCAGATAGGAAATAAAGCTGTATACAGAGATGCTGAAGAAAAAAATGCATAGCAATAAAACTAACCACGTTTGCATGGCCATTGTTCTTACCCTGGTTGTGTTGCATGGTGTCAGAATTTGCCGCGAACGGCTAATACGTTTTGTTATATGCTTTTCTGTGCTTTGAAAATCATACGACATCATCCTGATGTGGTAGCACTATAAGAAAGTTCCTAAGGTCATCGTCAGTCTCATTCCTCTCATTTCTCTCAGAAAATGAGAAAAATTAATCCTGGCGAGTGGTTTATATCCCCAGCGCACCGTCGCTCAGGAAATAAAGGCCAGCCCCTTACCAAAGATCGCGCGTACAGGCAGGTGAATTCCCTGCTGGCGCGCCTTATGGCGCAGGCGGCTAACCACGACGTCGATGCGGTGCAGGTCAGGCTCGCTTTCATGGGAAAACAGGCAGGCATGAAGCTCCAGTTTGCTGCACACCTCATTGCGATTGCGCATTAGCAGCTCCACCAGGCGATATTCCTGCTGGGTGAGCTCCAGCGTTCGGGCGTCGGGCGAAATCAGTTTATCCTCATGCAGGCGCCAGCTGCCGGGGGAGACCGTCGGCGGCGTGCCGATTGCCTCCGCCGGCAAAACCGCCGGGCGATCCTGCTGCAGACGAGCGCCGAGAGCGGTCAGGGTCTCCGCAAGATGGGCGAAATTTACCGGTTTGATCAGATAGGCATCGGCCCCAAGGCTCAGCGCCTGCAGTTTATCCTGCTGCTGTCCACGGGCGCTGACCACTACCAGACCGTAGTGCCCCAGCTCATGCAGATAGCTCAGCACGCTAAAGCCATCCTCGCCGGGCAGACCGATATCAATCAGCACGATATCCACCGGATGGCTGTGCAGTTGCCGCCAGAAGGCTTCGGCGCTGCGCGTCCCCCACACTTCAAAGCCGCGATAGCCCAGCCAGGCCAGCAGTTCATCCAGCAGATCGGCGTTATCTTCAATTATCGCCAGCCGTAAAGCCATGCGTCGTTCTCCTCTTAAGCAACCGTGGGGAGGGTGAGAATAAAGGTGCAGCCGTTCGGGCCATGCTCGGCCAGCCACAGTTTGCCATCATGAGCCTGCACGATCTGACGCGCAACATACAGTCCGAGACCGGTGCCGCCCGGCACCGGCGACGTGTGCTCGCCGCGACGGTAGCGCTCAAAGATCAGTTCTGCTTGCCCGTCGGGCAGTCCCGGACCGTAGTCGCGAATGTGCAGCGCCGTTTGCCCGGCATCGGCGTGGATCTCGATGGTGATTTCACCCGGCGGCGAATACTTCACCGCGTTATCCAGCAGATTGGCGATGGCGATGCACAGCAGGCCGGCATCGGCCTGCAGCTGCGGGCTATCCACCGCCCCGTGCTGGCGGATGTTCAGGTAGTGGTCATGCGAGATGGCCACCACTGAGGCGGCCATGTTAATCACCGTTAGCAGGGCGGTTTGCTGGCGGTCAACGTGCAGATCGTGGGAGGCGAGCCGGGCGTCGGCCAGGCAGTTATCGGTGAGCTGCACCAGGCGGGTGGCGGCGCGGCCGATGCGGTCGAAGCGCGCCTCCTGGCTGGCCGATGCCGCCGAGAGGCGCAGATTCTCCAGCGCGGCCTGGATCACCGCCAGCGGGGTGCGGAATTCGTGCGCCACCATGCCCATAAACTGCCGCTGGTGGAAGCTGGCTTCACGCTCAATCTGCAGCTCGCGCGCCAGGCGCTGCTTGTGCTCCAGCTGGCGGTTTTCAGCGCGCACCCGCAGGATGGCAATGATCAGCACCGTAATGATGTGGACGATCAGCGCGTACTGCCAGAGAGAATAGACTGCCATATGGAAAGGGATAATCCCATGGATCGACAGCTGCACCAGCACCGCGGCGGCGACATAGAACGGCGGCAGAAGCCCCAGCAGCAGAGTGTTGCGATCGATGGCTCTTTTGCGCCACAGCCACCAGGAGGTGAACAGCAGCACCGGGGTGATAATGATGAAGATCACCCCTTCAATCTGCATGGCGACGCCGTAAAAACCCAGCGGAATACTGACCTGCAGTAGCAGGTTGAGCACCACGGCGGCGATCAGCAGCTGATGAAGTCGCGGCATATTCTTCTTCAAATCAAAAATCTCGCTGTGCAGCCAGAGCGCGGTGGCATAGCTGAACAGGGAGAGACTACTGATCATAAAGTCCTGGAAGGGCAGCGCGGCGTGGCCGAAAAACCACTCCGGGAAGCCATGCAGGGCAGCCACCAGCGGATAATTGAGCGAGAAAAGACAGATGCCCCATAGCAGACGCCGGCGCAGGGCCAGCGCCAGCCACAGCGCCACGCCGCTGGCGACGGCGGCCAGGCCGAAATAGAAGCTCCAGAAAGCGGTGTCGGCGGTGGCCCGCTGAATAAACGCCTGCGCAGAGGAGAGCGAGGCCAGCAGGATCAGGGTGCTGGTGCTCTGCAGGCGAAAGACCAGCTCATAGCCGGCGGCGGTTGGCGGCGGGGGCAGTATCAGCACCCTTTCCCGATACTGCAGATCGCTTCCGCGAGCGCCGTCACGATCGCCAAAGGTGCGCTGCGTCCACGGGCCATCGCTGCCCAGTGGCCGGTAGTAAATGGTCAGATGGTCGACAAAAGTGGGGCCAAGCTGCATCCAGCGCGGCTCCCCGGCAAACCACGTGCCCGGCAGCTCGCTGCGCAGCCACCAGGTTTTTCGTGAATAACCAAAGGAGGGGATCTGCCGGGTGGTGGCGAGCTGATCTGCGGGCAGGGCGGCAAAGCGATCGAGGGTCATCTGGCCGCTGTCGTCCGCGTACCACTGGACCGGAATATCAATGCCCACCTGGCGCGTCGCCGCCTGGGCCTGCGGGGCGAGCAGCAGCAAAAGTAACCCGCAGCTGACCAGCCAGCCTGCCAGGAACTGCGGCCGGCAACGCCGGACCGCTATGAAGATCGCAGACACCCTTTTCAATCACGCCCCCTTGCGGCATGCCAACGATACAGACCGCAGACAGCTGACTACGGTATGGATAATACGCCCCCGGAAGTGGGGAAGAGTGGACAGGCCTGTCCGGACGAACAGGCCATTTTGCGTGGGAGACCAGGAATATTCCAGCGTAATCTGCAGCGCTACGATCAGGACAGACCTGCTGTGCGCCAGCGCCAGCCAGGGGTTAGCGGTAAACCACCTGCGCCCAGCGGGCCAGCCCGGCGGTCACCGAGCCAAAATCATCGCCACCGGCCAGCGGAATACCCGGCAGCTGGGCGGCCAGCGCCTTTTTGATCAGCGGCGAGCGGGCGCTGCCGCCGGTAAGATAAATCACGTCCGGGGTAGTCTGGCTGCTGTCGAGCGCGAGCTGCACCTGTTCCATAATGCGGGTCAGCGGTTGATCCAGCGCGGCTTCCAGACCCTGCTGGGCGATGGTGGTGGCCAGCTCGTCCTGGATAAACGGCAGCGAAGTTTGGACGCTGGCGGCGCTGGAGAGGGCGATTTTGCTCTCTTCGGCGCTGCGCACCAGACGATAGCTGAGACGCTGGCGCCAGACCTTCAGCAACAGAGCCACCTTGTCGGCATCCCGGGCGCTGCGCAGCAGATCGTTAAGCAGGCGGCCGTTGGCGGTGCTGTAGAAATCGCTCTGCGCCGGCACGTCGTTGATGGCCACCGCGTTCCACCACGGGAGGATCGGCAGCGCGGTACCTTTCTCCGTTTCGCCGCCCATACCGAGGAGGGGCATCAGGCATTTGAAGGCCAGGGCAATGTCGAGGTCGTTACCGCCGATGCGGCAGCCGCTGTGGCCGAGCAGGCTCTGCTGGCGGTCGGCGCGTTCCCGCCACTGCGGGCCCATCAGCAGCAGGGAGCAGTCGGTGGTCCCGCCGCCGATATCGACGACCAGCACCCGCTTTTCTTCACTGAGGGTGGCTTCGAAATCAAGCCCGGCGGCCACCGGTTCAAACTGAAAGACTACATCGCGGAAACCGGCGCGGAGAGCCGCCCGCTCCAGGATCCCCTGCGCCTGGGCGTTCGCGTCGTCGCCGCCGAGGCCCTGGAAGTTAATTGGTCGGCCAATCACTGCCTGGTCGATGGGCTCGGGCAGCTGGCTTTCGGCCTGCAGCTTGATATGCAGCATCATGGCGCAGACCAGGTCTTCAAACAGGGCCACCTGCTGCGGCTTCAGCCCGCTGGCGCCGAGGAAGGATTTGGGCGATTTAACGAAGTAGACCTCTTCCGGATCTTCAACGTACTGCTGCAGGGAGGCGAGACCGAACTGCACGCTGTTGCGCAGCACCTCGATGTCTTCGTCGCGGTTGGCGGCGATGGCCCGGCGCAGCAGCGCCTGGTTTTCGTCGCTGTGGGTGGGGACATCGTGATGGCGATAGAGCCACTCACTGACCGCGTCGCGCGTTGGCGCGCAGAGCATGGAGGGCAGCAGGGCGCTGCCGTTTTCCAGCGTCAACAGCTGAGGGGTGTTTTCCCGCATCACGGCCACCGAACAGTTGGCGGTGCCGTAGTCAAAACCAATAAACATCGTCTGCAAAATCCCCATGCCGGTGAAGAAGGGGGGCGACTTTAGCGGATCGTCGCCATGCCGACAACCGGAATTTAAAAGCAAGGCGCTGACGGTCAAGGGCGACTATCATTGAAACGCTATATAAAGGAGAGCTTATGGTGCTGTTACCCTGGACTCCGCCCTATGACTGGGCGTGGATGGTTGGTTTTCTGCAGGCGCGTGCCGTCGCCGGCGTTGAGCGTTTTCACGATGGAGGCTACAGCCGCAGCTTTGGCGTGGAAGGCCACCGCGGGTTGATTCATCTGGCGCCGGACGAAGAGGCGCAGGGCCTGCGGGTGACGCTCTCTCCGGGGCTGCGGCCGGTGGCGGAGATCTGCTATGCGCGAATTGGCCAGCTGTTTGATTTAGCCTGCGACCCGCAGCAGGTCGCCGGGGTGTTGGGCTCTCTGGCCGAGGCGCGGCCGGGGCTACGTCTGCCGGGGGCGCTGGATGCCTTCGAGCAGGCGGTGCGCGCGGTGCTGGGCCAGCTGGTGAGCGTGGCGATGGCCGCCCGGCTCACCGCCAAAGTGGCGGCTGTCTGGGGCGAACCGCTGGCGGACGCGCCTGGCTATGTCTTGTTCCCGACGCCGGACATCTTGTCCCGGGTCGAACCGCAGGCGCTGAAGGCGCTGGGCATGCCGTTTCGACGCGCAGAGGCGCTGATCCATCTCGCCCGGGCGGCGCTCAGCGGCGAGTTGCCCCTGACCGCGCCGACGGACATCGACGCCGGGCTCAGGCAGTTGCAGACATTCCCCGGGATTGGCCGCTGGACGGCAAACTACTTTGCCCTGCGCGGCTGGCAGGCGAAGGATATCTTTTTGCCGGACGATTACCTGATTAAACAGCGCTTTCCGGGAATGACCCCGGCCACTATCGCCCGCTATGCCCGCCGCTGGCAGCCGATGCGATCGTATGCGCTGTTGCATATCTGGTATACCGATGACTGGGCGCCGGCGGCGGAATAGCCTGCCGGGGCGCATACCACTGGTATCGGGGCGCTGAAATCCCTATAATTGCCGCGTTTGGCGGTTCGCCGCCACCCTCCATCTCTATCCAGGTTAATCAGGTCGCAAAAATTTATGACTGATATGTCCCATCAGTGCGTCATTGTAGGCATCGCCGGCGCATCGGCTTCTGGCAAAAGTCTTATTGCCAGTACTCTTTATCGCGAATTGCGTGAACAAGTTGGCGACGAACATATTGGCGTCATTCCGGAAGACAGCTATTACAAAGATCAAAGTCATCTGTCGATGGAAGAGCGCGTCAAAACCAACTATGACCACCCGAGCTCAATGGACCACAGTCTGTTGTTCCAGCATCTACAAATGCTGAAAAGCGGCCAGCCGATTGAGCTGCCGGTCTATAGTTACGTCGAGCATACCCGCACGCCGAACACCATTCACGTCGAGCCGAAGAAGGTGATTATTCTTGAAGGGATCCTGCTGCTGACCGACGCGCGCCTGCGTAACGAGCTTAACTTCTCTATTTTCGTCGACACCCCGCTGGATATTTGCCTGATGCGCCGTATTAAGCGCGACGTTAACGAGCGCGGCCGCTCCATGGACTCGGTGATGGCCCAGTATCAGAAAACCGTGCGCCCGATGTTCCTGCAGTTTATTGAGCCGTCGAAGCAGTATGCCGACATCATCGTGCCGCGCGGCGGCAAAAACCGCATCGCCATTGATATTCTGAAGGCCAAAATCAGTCAGTTCTTTGAATAACCTGGCCGAATTGTGTAACGTGCAAAGAATAGCCCTATTGCCCTGTCCGCCGCGAAGCGTGCGGGAAGCAGCCTTATAAGGAGAAAGCCCATGCGTCTGTGTGACCGAGATATCGAAGCCTGGTTGGATGAAGGGCGACTCGCCATCAATCCGCGCCCACCCGTTGAGCGTATTAATGGCGCGACGGTTGATGTACGGTTGGGTAATAAATTCCGCACCTTCCGCGGCCACACGGCGCCGTTTATCGATTTAAGCGGACCGAAGGCTGAGGTCAGCGCCGCGCTGGACCGGGTGATGAGCGAAGAGATCGTCCTGCCGGAAGGGGAGGCCTTTTTCCTGCATCCGGGCGAACTGGCGCTGGCGGTGACCTACGAGTCGGTCACCCTGCCTGCCGATCTGGTGGGCTGGCTTGACGGACGCTCCTCACTGGCGCGGCTGGGGCTGATGGTGCACGTTACCGCGCACCGCATCGATCCGGGCTGGTCCGGCTGCATCGTGCTTGAGTTCTACAACTCCGGCAAACTGCCGCTGGCGCTGCGCCCGGGGATGCCTATCGGCGCGCTGAGCTTTGAGCCATTATCGGGCCCGGCGGCCCGGCCGTATAACCGCCGTGAAGACGCCAAATATCGCGACCAGCAGGGCGCGGTGGCGAGCCGAATCGACAAGGATTGATAACGTCAACGGGGTGTTGCTGAGGGTGCCATGAGACGAATACTGACAACGCTGATGATCCTGCTGGCGGTCATTGTCGCCGGGCTTACCTCGTTGGTATTGCTGGTCAATCCCAACGATTTCCGCGCCTATATGGTGCATGAGGTGGCAGAGCGCAGCGGTTATCAGCTTGAACTCGATGGCCCGCTGCGCTGGCACGTCTGGCCGCAGCTCAGCATTCTCAGCGGACGCATGACGCTGACCGCCAGAGGCGCCGAAGAGCCGGTGATCCGCGCCGACAACATGCGCCTCGACGTGGCGCTGCTGCCGCTGCTCTCACACCAGCTGCAGGTGAAGCAGGTGATGCTCAAGGGCGCGGTGATCCAGCTGACCCCGAAAACCGAAGCGGTTCGCGACAGCTCAGCGCCGGTGGTGCCGCATGACAACACCCTGCCGCTGGCCCCGGAGGATCGCGGATGGTCCTATGATGTGCGTCAGCTGCAGGTGGCCGACAGCGTGCTTTTCTTCCAGCATGAGAACGGCGAACAGGTGACTGTGCGTGATATCCGCCTGCAGATGGAGCAGGATGAGAATCACCGGGCCACCATCGACTTCTCCGGCCGGGTGAACCGCGACCAGCGCGACCTGGCGTTAAGTTTCTCCGCCACCGTGCAGGGCGGCGATTATCCACACTCCTTAAAGGCCGACTTTAGCCAGCTAAGCTGGCAGCTGCGCGGCGCCGAGCTACCCCCGGACGGCATTAATGGCCAGGGCAGCCTGCAGGCCAGCTGGCAGGAAGATAGCAAGACGCTGCGCTTTGACAACCTGAACCTGATGGCCAGCGGCAGCACCGTCACCGGTCGCGGCAGCGTGGTGTTGGCAGACCGCCCGGACTGGTCATTGGATCTGCACGCCACCACCCTCGACCTCGACAGCCTGCTGGCGCAAAATTCGCCGGCGGCGGACAGTAGCGCCAGCCAGCAGGGCCAGAGCCAGACGCGACCGCTGCGCCCGGTGATCGCCGACAGCGATGAGCGCGAAGATTACCAGAGCCTGCGCGGCTTCACCGGCCGGATGGCCCTGAGCGCCGACCAGCTGCAGTGGCGCGGGCTGAACTTCACCCAGGTGCAGAGCGAGATCAGCAACCAGCAGGGGCTGCTGACGGTCAGCAAAATGCAGGGCAATCTTGACGGCGGGCAGCTCTCTCTCCCCGGCACTCTGGATGCTCGCGGCGACACGCCGCAGGCGACGTTCCAGCCGGCGCTGCAGAATGTGGAGATCGGTTCGCTTATCAAAGCCTTTAACTATTCCTTAAACCTGACCGGCAAGCTGTCGCTGAGCGGCGAGTTTTCCGGTACGCGCATTGACGCGGATGATTTCCGTCGCCACTGGCAGGGGCAGGCCCAGCTCCAGATGGCCGATACCCGTACCGAAGGGCTGAACTTCCAGCAGCTGGTGCAGCAGGCCGTGGAGCGCAGCACCAACGTGCGGGCGCAGGAAAATTACGACAACGCCACCCGCCTGGATTCCGTGAGCAGCAAGCTGACGCTGGATAACGGGCTGGTGACGCTGAACCGCCTGCAGGGGCAGTCCGACGTAATGGCGATGACCGGCGAAGGTCAGCTCGATCTGCAGAAAGAGAACTGCGATATGCGCTTCAACGTGCGCGTGCTCGGCGGCTGGAAAGGGGAGGGCAAACTTATCGACCGCCTGAAACAGACCGCGATCCCGCTGCGTATCTACGGTGACTGGAAATCGCTGAGCTACAGCCTGCAGGTCGATCAGATCCTGCGCAAACAGCTACAGGATGAAGCGAAGCAGCGCCTCAACGACTGGGTTGAGCGTAATAAAGGCAGTAAAGACGGCAATGATGCCAAAAAGCTGCTCGATAAGCTGTAATTCCCAACACCGCGGCCCGGACGTTTCCGGGCTGCGTGCTTATCGTCAACGTCTGATCTCACGATGATGCCGGGTGGCGGCTACGCCTGACCCGGCCTGGATTATACGGTGGGGGTCATACTCCGATTAGTTCGCCATCCCGTAGGCCTGATAAGCGAAGCGCCATCAGGCAGTGTGGCGGCTACGCCTGACCCGGCCTGGATTATACGGTGGGTGTCATACCCCGGTTAGTGACGCCGCCCTGTAGGCCTGATAAGCGAAGCGCCATCAGGCAGTGTGGCGGCTGCGCCTACCCCTGCCCCTGCCTGGATTATACGGTGGGTGTCATACCCCGATTAGTTCGCCATCCCGTAGGCTTGATAAGCGAAGCGCCATCAGGCAGTGTGGCGGCTGCGCCTGCCCCTGCCTGGATTATACGGTGGGTGTCATACCCCGATTAGTTCGCCATCCCGTAGGCCTGATAAGCGAAGCGCCATCAGGCATTAAACAGGATACCTGGCTATCAATTTTACGGCCCGGGATACCCCGGGCCGTTTTATATCTGACGATTACACCTCATAATCCAGCTCATCCTGCTTTACCGGCGGGACGATCTGCACCTTCTGCACCCGATGGCTGTCGACCTGCAGCGTGCGCAGGGTATAGCCGTCAATCTCAACAGTTTCCCCCACCTGCGGCACATGCTGCAAATACTCCATCAGCAGACCGGCAACGGTATGATACTCACGCTTATCATCCAGCGGCAGCGGAACGTACTGCACCAGGTCCTCCAGCGGCATATGACCGTTGACCGTCCACGTACCGTCCTGATGATGCTGGATATCGTGCCGGGCATCGATCTCCTCCACCTCATTGGGCAGATTACCGGCAATGGTTTCCATCACGTCGCTCAGGGTCACAATCCCCTCGACGGAGCCGAACTCATCGACCACAAAGGCAAAGTGAGTGCGGGCCTGGCGAAACTGCTCAAGCGCTGAGAGAAGCGGCAGCCCCTCCGGGAAGACCAGCGGCTGACGTACCAGCGCTTGTAGATCCAGCGGCTCCTGGCGCAGAGACTGTTGAAGCAGGTCGATAACGTGAACCACGCCCAGCAGATCTTCATTATCCTTCCCGCCGGTGACCACCAGCCGGGTATGCTGATTTTTCTCCACCAGGCTGCGGATCTCCTCCTCCGGCGCGCTGAGATCGATGCGCTCGATATCATGGCGGGAGGTCATAATACTGCTGACGCTGCGCTGATTAAGGTTCAGCACCCGCTCAATCATCAACCGTTCCTGCGGATTAAACAGCGGGTGATGATCCTGATCGGCGACCAGCGACGCCGTGTCAGCATCCAGTTCAGCTTTTTCTTTCTGCCCGCTCAGCAGGTTCATCACCGCCTCGGTGGTGCGCTGACGCAGCGTCATATTGGCGGAGAGGAAGCGACGGCGGTTAAACTGCGCCAGTTGATTAAGCGCTTCAATCATGACCGAGAAGCCAATGGCCGCATATAAATAGCCTTTCGGAATAATAAAGCTGAAGCCTTCAGCAATCAGGCTGAAGCCGATCATCAGCAGGAAGCTCAGACAGAGGATCACGATGGTCGGATGGCTGTTGACGAAGCGCGTAAGGGCTTTGCTGGCCATCAGCATCAGGCTGATGGCGATGACCACGGCGGCCATCATCACCGCCAGGTGATCAACCATGCCGACGGCAGTGATTACCGAATCGAGCGAGAAGATAGCATCAAGCACCACAATCTGTGCCACCACGGCCCAGAATTTCGCTCCTCGGCGCTGGGTAGGGTTATCACTGTCCTTCCCCTCCAGCCGTTCATTGAGTTCGACGGTGGCTTTAAACAGCAGGAACAAGCCGCCGAAAAGCATAATTAAATCGCGGGCGCTGAAGCTGAAGTTGTGAAAAACAATCAACGGTTTGGTCAGAGTGACCAGCCAGGAGATAGAGGCCAGCAGCAGCAGGCGCATCACCATCGCCAGCAGCAGGCCGGTGATCCGCGCGCGGTCGCGCTGGGCGGGCGGCAGCTTTTCGGCGAGGATAGCGATAAAGACCAGGTTATCGATACCCAACACCAGTTCGATAACCACCAGCGTGACGAGACCTGCCCAGATTGACGGGTCGGCAATCCATTCCATAAGTATTTAAACCTGTACGACTGCGGTATGTGTTAGGACGATCATGGATAAGATGAGTCTAAAATGCAATAACGATGCGGATGTCACCCTGCCAGGGGTGGATATATTTTCAGCAGATTAAGCGAATCGATAAGAATTATGTTCCGGAAAAGAACAGTGGAAAAATAACACCATGGCGAGTGGTCTGGAATTAGCTTGCAGATATCAGAACTGCTTACGCTGCGTTTCAGCGAGGCCGCAAAAGGGGCTTTTTATCATGGTTCGTTCCGGCGAGCGCTGATGCTCAGAGCTGGAGAAAGTGCAACGTCCGCTCACAAAATCGGCATAATTCATATTATGAAGTGAGTACGTAATAGGCATGATCGCAGATTTCTGGCGTGGTTTGCGGGTATTATGCCGCCATGGCTGGCGGTTTATGCTGAAATATATTTTCTGGATAAATTTATTATCTGAACCTATTCTTTCCGGGCATACGGACGGTGGCGCAGGGCTGACGCCTCTTTGGCCGCAGCGACAGGCTTTTCAGCCATGTGATGCGGTGCAAAGAAGCGAGCCGCTGAATAACCTGATGGAGAATAAGATTATTCTCACTTCAAACTGTTGATAAAAGAAAGTTGTGTGTATTCTTTAGGGTGACAGTGAATTTAAGAATTTGGCGGGCAGATGCCCGGGCAGTATCCGTGTATTATCAGTTTCAATGGATTTGTGACATGTACAATTTTGCAAAACCGCGTGTTTTGTAACCAAACAGGTGAAGATGAATATGGCGAATTTGAAAGCGGTTATTCCGGTCGCAGGACTAGGCATGCATATGCTGCCGGCCACAAAGGCAATTCCAAAGGAAATGCTGCCGATCGTTGATAAGCCAATGATTCAATACATTGTGGACGAAATCGTCGCCGCCGGGATCAAAGAGATTGTGCTGGTGACGCACTCCTCGAAGAACGCAGTAGAAAACCACTTCGACACCTCCTACGAGCTTGAAGCGCTGCTGGAACAGCGTGTGAAGCGTCAGCTGCTGGCGGAAGTGCAGGCGATTTGCCCACCGGGCGTGACCATCATGAACGTGCGCCAGGCGCAGCCGCTGGGCCTGGGCCACTCCATTCTCTGTGCCCGCCCGGTCGTCGGGGATAACCCGTTTGTCGTGGTGCTGCCGGATATCATTCTTGATGGCGGCACTGCGGACCCGCTGCGCTATAACCTCGCCGCGATGATCGCCCGCTTTAACGAGACCGGCCGCAGCCAGGTACTGGCGAAACGCATGCCGGGGGATCTCTCGGAATACTCCGTGATCCAGACCAAAGAGCCGATGGTGGCCGAAGGGCAGGTGGCACGTATCGTCGAGTTTATTGAAAAACCGGACGAGCCGCAGACCCTGGACTCCGATCTGATGGCGGTGGGGCGCTACGTGCTGTCGGCGGATATCTGGGCCGAACTGGAGCGTACCGAGCCGGGCGCATGGGGCCGTATCCAGCTGACCGACGCCATTGCTGAACTGGCGAAAAAGCAGTCCGTCGACGCGATGCTGATGACCGGCGAAAGTTACGACTGCGGTAAGAAAATGGGCTACATGCAGGCCTTCGTCACCTACGGGATGCGTAACCTGAAAGAAGGCACCAAATTCCGCGAAAGTATTAAAAGACTGCTGGCCTGATTGCCAGCGTAGTGCCGGGGGGCAGGGCGAGAACATTCGTCCTGCCGCTCATAACGTTATGCAGAAATTATTCATAGCGCGAATGTTATAACTATTGTAAAGAAACGTATGGCTTCGGAGACTTCTGGTAGTTTGTCTCTGGGCTCTGTGGTGCAATGGTCGGAGTAGCGGCAATAATGCTTTGTGAATAGTCACTTAGTGCGACAATTCTTAAAGCGCAGGGAAAGCGGTCAACGTCAGTAAAAAATAAAACTTGACTGCGATCATGTTTCCGCTTTAAACATCTCACTTGCATGCATAAAAATGTGAAATGAATTGGCATGCGAGCTGGTACAGACATTACGGATAATCCCTGAGCACGGCAGTGGACATCATCGAAGGATCACAGGTATATGAACTGGCAACTCATCTCATTTTTTGGCGATAGCACCGTTTTGCTGCCCAGCGCAGCGGCGCTGTTTATTGTCCTGATGCTGCGTAAAACGTCGCGGTTGCTGGCGTGGCAGTGGAGTTTGCTGTTCGGTATCACCGGCGCCATCGTCTGCGCCTCTAAACTGGCCTTTATGGGCTGGGGCCTGGGGATTCGCGAGCTGGACTACACCGGCTTTAGCGGCCATTCCGCGCTCTCTGCGGCATTCTGGCCTATCTTCCTGTGGCTGCTCAGCGCCCGTTTCTCCGCCGGTCTGCGTAAAACGGCCGTAATTGCCGGCTATGCTTTGGCTGCTCTGGTAGGTTATTCGCGGCTGGTCATTCATGCGCATTCTGTTTCGGAAGTGATTGCTGGCCTGTTGCTCGGTGCCGCTGGCAGCGCTTTATTCCTGCTGCTGCAAAAACGTACCACTCATCCGGAAAGCGTGAATATCTCATGGGGCGGGGTTGCATGCCTGGTGATGGTTCCGCTTATCCTTTTACATAGTGGCAGCAAAGCACCGACTCAATCCCTGCTGGGACAAATCGCCACTGCGGTGGGACCGCTGGATAAACCCTTTACCCGAAACGATCTGCATAAGCAAGTGTGGTAATCGCCATTTGTTTTACCGGGGAAATTACGTTTTCGCCGGTTAATTAGGCAAATAAGAAAATAATCTACTATATACCGGTCAATTGATAATTCATATTTATGAAATAATGAAGTGCTACTACATTATCATTGAATATTTGCCTGGATATAGCGGTGATAAGATGTTTCTTAAATGCGCTGAGAAAGCACCTGGAACTGAATCATGGTATATCCAGACACCCAGAAACTATTAGAAATTGTAGTTGACTATCACGCTATCATCTGATTTTTCAATGGCGTCGTCATTGCAGAAAAAATGTGTTTTTACAGTGAGTTAGGCGATTTTTCCCTGTTATTGTAACATTGTACGGCTGATCGCCAGCTGAAAGCAGTAAATAATCTTAATTGATAACATGCTTATTTTTTGCCAATAAAACACCAGGCGGAATTAATTGGCAGATATTCGGTAACAAGACTCCCAATTGTGACCGAAATCCCGTAAACTTAACGCCGCTAAAATAAGGCCTGACCAATTATTCATCCGCAGGTCGATAAAATATGCCAATCATGAAGTCAGTGCGCTGGTAGCTGTTAAGCCAGGGGCGGTAGCGTCGCTGAAACCGCTATCTGTATCGCACGAGGGACGATGGTGAACTGCTGCTTTTATCGACTGACCTGAGGTGAGCATCGCCATCAGATGTTTATCATAAACATCAGGTATCCTTCGAAGGTGGTCAGGATAGGCTGCCGATATTGCCTGTGCATTAACTTTCCCGCCTCGTCCATAGCCTGGATGATAAAATTCGCCTACATTGTGAGCTGGGCAGATGTTATAAGGGTGATAAGCAGCTTAGGGTAAATGTACTTGCCTCGTCGGTGTTGCACAGTGAAGTCGACTGGTGCCGCGAGCGCTTTCTATCTTGGTATTCCCCTGATTCTCATTGAGATACGACAGCGGGGCTGAAAATGGATCTTGTACAATGATAAAAATTGCGCGCATTGCCGTGACGCTGGGGTTGCTTTCCTCTCTGGGAGCCCAGGCTTACGCGGCTGGGTTAGTGGTAAATGACAACGATTTGAGAAATGACCTTGCCTGGCTTTCCGACCGCGGGGTTATTCATCTGAGCCTGTCGACGTGGCCGCTGAGTCAGGAAGAGATCGCCCGGGCGCTGAAAAAGGCCAAACCTTCCTATTCTTCTGAGCAAGTGGTGCTGGCTCGAATTAACCAGAGACTGTCTGCTTTAAAAGCCGATTTTCGGGTCACCGGTTACACCTCAACCGACCAGCCGGGCACCCCGCAGGGGTTTGGTCAGACACAGCCAGCGGATAACTCGTTAGGCCTGGCATTCAACAACAGCGGCGAGTGGTGGGATATCCATCTCCAGGGCAACGTTGAAGGGGGAGAGCGGATCAGCAACGGATCGCGCTTCAACGCCAACGGCGCATACGGCGCGGTGAAGTTCTGGAACCAGTGGCTCTCCTTTGGCCAGGTTCCGCAGTGGTGGGGACCGGGCTATGAAGGCAGCCTGATCCGCGGGGATGCAATGCGGCCGATGACCGGTTTTCTGATGCAGCGCGCAGAGCAGGCAGCGCCAGAGACCTGGTGGTTGCGCTGGGTCGGCCCATGGCAGTACCAGATCTCCGCCAGCCAGATGAATCAATATACCGCGGTGCCTCATGCCAAAATTATCGGCGGTCGTTTTACCTTTTCACCATTCCAGTCTTTAGAATTAGGCGCATCACGCATTATGCAGTGGGGTGGGGAAGGGCGGCCTGAATCCCTCAGTAACTTCTGGGATGGTTTAACAGGCAAGGATAATACCGCCGCAAACGATCCCAATGAACCAGGGAACCAACTGGCCGGTTTTGACTTTAAGTTCAAATTGGAGCCGACCCTGGGCTGGCCGGTGAGCTTCTACGGGCAGATGATCGGCGAGGATGAGTCTGGTTTCCTGCCTTCAGCAAATATGTTCCTCGGCGGGATTGAAGGGCACCACGGCTGGGGTAAGGATGCGGTTAACTGGTATGTGGAAGCACATGATACGCGTACCAATATGAGCCGGACCAATTACAGCTATACCCACCACATCTATAAAGATGGTTATTACCAACAAGGGTATCCACTGGGCGATGCGATGGGCGGGGATGGTCAACTCATTGCCGGTAAGGTTGAGCTGATTACTGAAGATAACCAGCGCTGGAGTACGCGCCTCGTTTACGCAAAAGTTAACCCTGAGAACCAGTCGATCAACAAAGCATTCCCTCATGCGGATACTCTAAAAGGTATACAGCTGGGCTGGAGCGGGGATGTTTATCAATCTGTACGTCTGAATACCTCTTTGTGGTACACCAACGCTAACCACAGCGATAGCGACGACGTTGGGGCCAGCGCAGGAATAGAGATACCATTTAGTTTATAAGGCTGAATGCTGAAAATAGAGGAGAGAAGGTGGTAGCGCTGCAGGACGCAGTCAGCATATATCTCTCCACAAGCCGGCAGGGAAGCAACGGCTATGACAGCTGCTCAGAAATTGGCAAATTTTGATTTACTGATGATGTGACATTATGAAGAAAAAAATTGTTAGATTTTCGGCGTTAGCATTGGCAATTGGGTTTTTATCGGGTTGTACAATCATCCCTGGTCAGGGATTGAATAGTCTGCGTAAAAACGTGGTAGAACTTCCAGACAGTGACTACGATTTGGATAAGCTGGTGAATGTTTATCCTATGACGCCAGGACTGATCGATCAACTCCGTCCGGAGACTGTTCTCGCTCGTCCAAATCCGCAGCTTGATAATTTATTACGCAGTTATGAATATCGTATCGGTGTGGGTGATGTACTGATGGTCACCGTTTGGGATCATCCGGAATTGACCACACCTGCAGGCCAATACCGTAGCGCCAGCGACACCGGTAACTGGGTTAATTCCGACGGCACTATTTTCTACCCTTATATCGGGAAGGTGCTGGTGGCGGGAAAAACGCTTAGCCAGGTACGCCAGGATATAGCCAGTCGTTTAACCACTTACATTGAAAGCCCGCAGGTTGATGTAAGCGTTGCGGCCTTCAGATCTCAAAAAGTATATGTGACTGGTGAAGTTGCAAAATCTGGTCAGCAGCCAATTACCAATATCCCCTTAACAGTCATGGATGCAATCAATGCGGCAGGTGGATTGGCACCAGACGCAGACTGGCGAAACGTGGTGCTTACCCATAATGGCAAGGATAGTAAAATCTCACTGTATGCCTTAATGCAGAAAGGTGACTTAACCCAGAACCATCTGCTGTACCCAGGGGATATTTTATTTGTGCCACGCAATGACGATCTGAAAGTGTTTGTTATGGGGGAAGTAGGCAAACAAAGCACCATGAAGATGGACCGCAGCGGCATGACCCTGGCGGAAGCGCTGGGCAATGCAGAAGGTTTGTCTCAGGCGATGAGTGATGCCACGGGGGTATTCGTCATTCGCCAGCTAAGGGGTGATAAGCAAGGTAAGATTGCAAATATCTATCAACTTAATGCGCAAGATGCTTCGGCAATGGTACTCGGCACGGAATTCCAGTTGCAACCATATGATATTGTCTATGTCACTACAGCACCATTGGTTCGTTGGAATCGTGTGATTTCACAGCTTGTGCCAACTATTACTGGGGTACATGATATGACTGAAACTGTCCGTTACATTAAGAGATGGCCTAACTAATGTTTGATTCAATTCTAGTTGTGTGCACGGGAAATATCTGTCGCTCACCAATAGGCGAACGTTTTCTACGTAAAGTCTTGCCTAATAAAAGGATAGACTCTGCAGGGACAGGTGCTTTGATTGATCATGCCGCTGATGAAAGTGCGATAAAAATAGCTGTAAAACATGGGATTTCTTTAGAAGGGCATAAAGGAAGGCAATTTACTGCTTCCATCGGACGGCAATACGATTTGATATTGGTGATGGAAAAATCTCATATTGAACAAATTGGGCGTATAGCTCCAGAAGTTCGTGGAAAAACTATGCTTTTTGGACACTGGTTGAATCAACGTGAAATACCAGATCCTTATCGTAAAAGCGACGAGGCATTTGCCTCAGTTTACAAATTAATTGAAGAAGCTGGTAATTGCTGGGCTTCTAAACTTAGTAACCCTTAAGCAGGGAAGATAATGCATGTCATCATTAAAAAGTAACAAACCTATTAATGATTCAGATGAGCTAGATCTGGGTCGTGTTATCGGTGAAATATTCGACCATAGAAAATTAATAATCGCAGTAACCTCACTATTTACGCTTATCGCGCTTCTATATGCCTTACTTGCTACCCCAATATATCAGGCGGATGCATTGATACAGGTTGAACAAAAGCAAGGTAACGCGATACTTAGCAGTCTGAGCCAAGTCTTTCCTGATAGTCAGCCTCAATCAGCACCTGAAATTACACTGCTGCAGTCACGAATGATATTGGGTAAGACCGTAGATGATTTAAATTTACAAGTCAAGGTCGAAGAATTATTTTTCCCCGTTATTGGTCAAGGATTAGCACGTCTTTTTAATAAAACAAAAAATACTATTCAGGTACCTAAACTTTTTATTTCACCGAATATGTATGATGATAATTTTATTACTTTGACAGTTAAAAATGATCATCGATACAGTATTACTGGTAAAAATATAGATTTTGATGGAGAAATTGGTCAGCTCATTGATAAGAACGGGATAAGGATTCAAGTTGATAGTATAAATGCTGAACCCGGCACAAAATTTCTGTTAACTTATACATCTCGCATAAATGCAATAAACTATTTACGGGATTCATTACTCATCGCAGATCAAGGTAAAGATACCGGGATGTTAACGATATCTCTTCTTGGCAGTGATCCAGATTTAATTAAAAGAGTCATTGATAGTATAAGTGACAATTACTTAGAACAAAATATTGCACGCCAAGCAGCTCAAGATGCAAAGAGTTTGGATTTTTTAAATCAACAATTGCCAAAAGTCAGAACGGAATTAAATGAATCTGAAGATAAATTAAATACGTACAGAAGGCAGAAAGATTCAGTAGACCTTTCTCTGGAAGCTAAATCGGTTTTAGATCAAATAGTAAATGTTGATAATCAACTTAATGAGTTGACGTTTAAAGAGTCTGAAATATCGCAATTATATACACAAGAACATCCTACCTATAAAGCCTTGATGGAAAAGAGGAAAATTTTACAAGATGAAAGAGCAAAGCTGAATAAACGAGTATCAACAATGCCTGAAACTCAGCAAGAGGTTTTGAGGTTGAGTCGTGATGTAGAATCAGGCAGAGCTGTTTATATGCAATTGTTAAATCGTCAGCAAGAGTTGAATATCGCAAAGTCGAGTGCAATAGGTAATGTCAGAATAATTGACAATGCTGTAACACAGCCAAAACCGGTAAAACCTAAAAAATTAATCATTATAGCGATTGGCCTAATTTCAGGCTTTGCAATATCGCTAGGTGTTGTATTCTTAAGAACTTTCTTGCGTAAAGGAATAGAGTCTCCCGAACAGCTTGAGGATTTAGGGATAACGGTATATGCAAGTATACCTGTAGCTGAGGTATTATCAAATCGGGCTAAGCAACCAAGTAAAATCAGGTTTAAAAAGGAAGAGGATGCTAATTATACTTATCTGGCGACTAGTCATCCAACAGATCTGGCTATAGAGGCAATAAGAGGACTTCGAACGAGTCTACATTTTGCAATGATGGAAGCTCGCAATAATATATTAATGATCTCTGGTGCAAGTCCAAACGCAGGAAAAACTTTTGTAAGTTCAAACTTAGGGGGCGTTATAGCACAGACGGGTAAAAAAATACTATTTATTGATGCCGATCTAAGAAAAGGCTATACGCATAAAATATTTAACGAGTCAAATGAAAATGGATTGTCTGAGTATCTTTCGGGTAAAATAAAATTAGAAGACACAATTAAGCATCTTGGTTCTGAAGGTTTTGATTTCATTTCGAGAGGTATGGCACCACCAAATCCAGCTGAACTTTTGATGCATCGACGTTTTGGTGAACTTATTAAATGGGTCAGTCAGGCATATGATATGGTGATAATTGATACACCGCCTATTCTGGCTGTTACCGATGCAGCTATTATAGGTAATTATGTTGGAACTACTTTACTTGTTGCAAGGTTTGAACAAAATACAACTAAAGAGTTAGAAGTTAGTATAAAAAGATTTGAGCAAAGTGGCGTTGCAATAAAAGGATGTATCTTAAATGGAGTTATAAAAAAAGCAAGTAGTTACTATGGTTATGGCTATGCCCATTATGGTTATTCCTATAAAGATGAAAAATAAATAAGGTTTGGCCGAGTTTCCTCGGCCGACTTTAATAGCAGACGATATTCATCGCACTTTTCTTGATGCAAACTACAATTTTATTAAAAATGTAGGAGTACAAGTTATAAAATCAAGAAAATAATCAGTATAAACCATACTAAAACATTAAATAACAGAAGTTCAGTTGAGAGGGAAAATATGTCACCTTTCGGTAGGAATATAATAGTTAGTTCAGCTCTGGCTTTATCCGATATCATTACATTTGCGATAACGCCTTTCATAGCTATTTTTATTTTATCCTTTGCATTCTATGATTTTGATAAAATAGCTCCTGTCGAACAATACCGGGGATGGGTTGTACTTCACTGTTTATTGGCTTTTTGCTGTGTTTCTTGGTTTTCAATTAGACTACGTCATTATTTTTACAGGAAAACATTTTGGTATGAATTGAAGGAAATTTTACGTACCTTGGTTATCTTTGCCGTAATTGAGATAGCTGTTCTGGCATTCGCATCATGGGCGTTCTCGAGATATTTATGGATATTATCATGGCTCATTACATTTTTGCTTGTGCCTGTTTCGCGAATGATAGTTAAACGACTTCTTGATGCTTTAGGGCTTTGGGAACGGGATACATGGATTGTAGGTAATGGCAAGAATGCGTATGAGGCATACAAAGCAATAAAAAGCGAGCACAATTTAGGCTTGGTTATCGTAGGGTTTATTTGTGATACAAAATCAGATGAAAATAAAACTATCGAAGGGCTTCCGGTAGTTTATGGCGATGAAAAATGGTTATCTTCTAAAGATAAAAGGACACAATTTATTTTGGCGGTAGAATCTAACCAAAGTGATATAAGAAATACTTGGCTTAGAGATTTAATGATCAAAGGATATAGATACGTGTCGGTCATCCCAACGCTTAGGGGAATGCCGCTGGATAGTACGGATGTATCTTTTATATTTAGTCATGAGGTCATGATTTTCCGTGTGCAGCAAAATCTAGCAAAATGGTCATCACGCTTTATGAAACGATGCTTTGATATTGCAGGTTCCTTGACTATTATACTAGTTCTATCACCATTATTAATTTATATTACAACAAAAGTCAAAAAAGACGGTGGACCAGCTATATATGGTCATGAAAGGGTTGGGAAAAACGGGCATAAGTTTAAATGTCTCAAATTCCGATCTATGGTAATAAATTCGCAAGAAGTACTATCTAAGCTTTTAGAAAATGACCCAGTGGCGAGGGTTGAATGGGATACTACGTTTAAATTAAAAAATGATCCTCGTGTCACATCTATTGGAGGATTTCTTAGGCGTACAAGCTTAGATGAACTACCTCAATTATTTAATGTTCTTAGAGGGGAAATGAGCTTAGTAGGACCTAGACCAATCATAACTGACGAGTTAGCGCGCTATAACGATGAGGTAGCCTACTACCTCTTAAGCAAACCAGGAATGACGGGTTTATGGCAGGTAAGCGGTAGAAGTGATGTTGATTATGATACACGCGTTTATTTAGATGCATGGTACGTAAAAAATTGGTCTATGTGGAATGATATTGCGATTTTGTTTAAAACTGTAGGTGTAGTTTTGAAGCGCGATGGTGCCTATTAATGTGGCTCCTTGTAAATTAATGAGTAATTAATTACCCATGTATTTTGCGTGGAGAAAATTATGAAACTTAAATATTTATTGGTTTTTACTTTTTGGTCAATTAGTTGTTATGCCAATAATACATCATTCAACCCTGGGGAAATGTGGTTGGATGATAATGGAAATAAAATTAATGCACATGGTGGTCAAGTTATAAAAGTCAATGATCTATATTACTGGATCGGAGAGAATCGAGATACTGGTCGTAAGAATACAGGTAAGGTTAATGAATATTCCTCTAAGGATTTATATAATTGGAAAAATGAGGGAGTAATCTTGGATCTTTCAAGATTGCCCGGGAAGTATTCTGTTGAACGACCTAAGATAATTTATAATAGAAAATCTAAAAAATTTATCATGTGGTTTCATTTAGAGTTAAATGGCAAATATAGAACAGCTAAAGCGGGTGTTGCTATATCAAACTCAATAAATGGCCCTTTTAAATTGGTTAATCAGTTATGGCCGAATGCTGGTGTTCTACCAATGAGTACTCAGTACGCAGTTGCTGCCAATAATTTGAAGAATAATATAATGGATGCTGATACGAAATTTGAATCGAGGATTGCAACAGGTAATGTGCTTAGAGATATGACTGCATTTGTCGATGATGACGATAAAGCGTATATAATCTATTCTTCTGATGGAAATAAGTCGATACAAATTGCAGAGCTCAATGATGATTATACAACTTTTAATGGCCGTTATATCAGGATCCTGATAGGAGAGATGAATGAGGCACCAACCTTAGTAAAACATGATAATCGATATTTTCTCATTACCTCTGGCGTAAATGGTTTTGGACCGGCTTCGGCTCGCTTATCATTTTCAGACAACATTTTTGGAAATTGGAAATCATCCGGTTCACCAGTAAAAGACTCTTCTAAAAATAATATAAGTACAACTTTTTTCAGTCAGGGAACATATATATTAAAAGTTAACTCACAAGAGGGCAATAAATATATATTTATGGCAGATCGTTGGGACCCCGATAATTTAAATAATAGCACATATGTTTGGTTGCCATTGACATTTGAAAATAATCTACCGACAATAAAATGGCATGATAAGTGGCAATATTAATAAAATATATCGTAGTTTGAAAAACACTGAGACAACATATTAATATGAATAATGAGAAGATCAAAATAGCAATTATCATGCCTGCATATAATTGCGAGGATACAATAAAAAAATCAATCCTATCAGTTATTAATCAAACGTATACAAATTGGCATTTATACATAATTAATGATTGCTCGGTGGATAATACTTCTATTGTTCTTGAAGATTATATTCTTAATGATAAAATCACAATTATAGAAAATGAAGAAAATATTGGGGCTGCTGGTAGTCGAAATCGAGGAATTACTCTAAGTACTGAACCTGTTATAGCTTTTATTGATAGTGATGATTTATGGAATGAGAATAAATTATTATTACAAATCGAAGAAATAGCTAAAGGTGAAAAATTTATAATTACTGATTATGATTACATTGAGCAATCTACTCAACGATCTTTCCCTGTATCATGGGGGAAAAAGTATCTAACTGAAAGAGATTTTTTGAAAAAAAAGTTTAGAGTCTGTTTTTCTTCATTATTGTACATCAGGTGTGAAAATCAATTTAAAAAAATAGGACATGAAGATTTCGTTTTTTTATTTGAACTTTTTAAATTATATGGGGATGCAAAAGTTATAAATAAAAATCTAGTATCATATATTTCAGTCGAAAATTCACTTTCATCTAATAAGAAAAAGGCCATTATATGGCATGTGAATTGTTTGAAATATATTTTTAATGATAATTACTTAAAGGTTTTTTATTATTTTCTTTACTATATGGTAAATGGAGTGTTGTTTAAAAGGAAAAAAAGATGAAGCAGAGAATACTAATTATTATAGAGAACGCATTTTCTTTCGCGGGAACTGAAAATGTGTGTAATTTCATGACTGATTGTTATGGTCCAGATAATGAAGTAATAATACTCTCTTTGAAAGGAAAAGGAGATACATTTTATAAATTTGAACATGTCAAAAAAATTATCAGCCTTGAAGGTATTGGTGCTTCAACTTACAGTATTATAAAACATGTTCAGGATATAAATCCAGACTATGTTTTTGTAATAAGTATGGGTAAACTTTCTGTACTGTATGCGTTTCTTTCATTTTTTAGTTTTAAAAGGTTGAATAATACATTTGCATGTGAACATGTATCATATTCTTCTTTTCCATGGTATGTTAAATTACTTAAAGTATTCACCTTACGTTTTTATAAAAAAGTTATCGTTCTGACTGAAAGAGATTCAAAAAAATTAACTTCTTTAGCTATTAAAAACCTGAAGATTTCTAATCCAGTTCATATGAAAAATATCATGAGAACGGAAAAGCCTAAAATAGTACTGGCGATAGGAAGATTAGAATATCAAAAAGGAATTGATAGATTAATTAGTATTTGGTTTTTATTTAATAAAAAACATCCGGACTGGATACTCAATATAGCCGGAACAGGAAGTTGTGAGCATCAATTAATAGATCAGGTAAAGAAACAAAACTTAGAGGGATCTATATTTTTCCTTGGTAAAGTAAAAAATGTAGATGAACTATATAATAATGCTGGTATTTATGCAATGACCTCACGGTATGAGGGCTTACCTATGGTTTTGTTGGAAGCTAAATCGTGGTCATTACCAGTTGTAGCATTCGATTGTCCAACAGGCCCAAGAGAGATAATAAATCATGGTGAAGATGGGTTCCTTATAGAAGATGGTGATATTGACGTTTTTGTGGAAAAACTATGCTTATTAGCAGAAGAAGATGATATATATTTCAAGTTTTGTTCAAATATTAAAAATACCTCCAATCAATTTTCAATAGAAACAATTAAAAAGCAATGGAAAATGCTCATTAGTAAATAAATAAGTTACAGTTTCTTTTATCTAAAATATGGAGAATGGCTAATGCAATTGAGAAGGGAGAGTCTTTTATCTCTTATAGTTACCTTTTTTTCACCCTTAATTGGTGCCGTTTTATCATTATTAACCTATAAACGTGGTCATGAAAAAAATTTATTCGTCTCATTAAGTCTATTTGCATTTGCAGTTACGTATTTTATTCCCCCGCTTCAAGATCTTTATCGACGTTATACTCTTAATTATTTGCCTTACTCGGAGAATACAACCTATATTGATGCTATTACAGGTCATGTTGATATTTTAATGTATGTTGTTTTGTTGTTTTTCAAAAAAAATAACATTCCATTTTTTTGGGCTCCTGCATTAGAGGCTGCTTTTTCGGTTTATTTAGGTCTGTCAGCTGTAAATACAGCCATAAAAGATAAACCATATAAAAATAAGCAAAAGGCTTTTGTTTTTTTCCTTTCTTTTTTAATGATTAATTTTGTAGGTATTGCTCTTGGGTTACGTTTCGGCTTCGCTGTAAGTCTTTTTACATATGCAGCGATTAAAATTATTTATAAAGAGCGAGTAATCTTAAGTTACTTATTTTTGCTACTATCTGTTTGTACGCATTTCTCGATGCTAATACCAGTTGCAGCTTTGATTGCAAGTATGTTTTATAGTGTAAATAAAAAAATCACGCCTGTTTATTGTTTACTGGCTTATCTAGCAGGCACTTTTGTGTTTTTTTCATTATTTAATTCTATACAATTAGGGAATATAAATGATTACGCGCAAGCCGGTTATATAGATGGTAAATTTGCTAATGCCGATACTACCGGAAATGCAATGATAATGAGTATATTCAGATTTACATTTTTCTTTGTCCTCTATATTACTTATTATTTTTCCAATAATACCTATATCTCTAATGGCGAGTTAAGGTTGGAGAAATTCATTAACTTAATGTTAATAACATGTTTTTTAATGACGGTTTCTTTTTCGGCTTTCAGTCGTTATATGAATGGTGTATTACTGTATTTCATTTTTGTTTATATAATGGCAAGGTTTTTTATTTCATATAAAAAAGGTGTTAAGTTAATAATCATCTTTTTTATAATTTTAAACTTTGCGCTACAATATGTTTATGCACAAAGGCGAGCATTAGTATTTGGTGAGATGTGGAGAGGTCTTTATACACCAGTAATATATTCTTTATATTATTCTAATGATGATCTTAAAATATATTTAAAAAATATTGATGCTGATGGCGATGTAAGTGGTTATGGTTATCCGTCTAATTAACTTTATATATATAGTAGAATTAAAATGGCGAATCAAGAAGTTAGTAGTAGAAAGGTTTTTACAGGGTTCATCTGGTTTATTATTAGCAAGTTATTTCCGGCACTGAGCGGACTGATAATTTTCTTCGTGACGTCTAGAGCTATTACAGCTGAAGATCTTGGATTAATTACATTATCAGTTTCGATAATAACCTTTATAATATACTTAAGTTATAATGGCTTTTGTGATGCAATAATACAAATTAAAGAACTTAAACAAAAACATATAAATACTGTTTTTTTTCTAAACACAATATCATCAAGTATTTTGTTTACGATAAGTGCTGTGGTCATTTTTATGTTAACATATTTTGGGGTTTTCCCAAAACGGTTAAACTATATATATATAATCTTAGGTTTGAAATGCTTATTAGATACATTCTCTCTTCTCCCGGTTGCTCTGTTAGCCAGGCAAATGGAATTTAAGGCGATTGGTATACGTACATTATACTCATCAATTATTTCTGCATTAGTTGCACTTCCTGTTTTTTACTATTTTGGTTCTATATCTGCTTTAATTGTAAATTATTTAACTTCTTCTATTTTAGGTTTTATCATTGCTTGGAACTCATCACCGTATCCACTAATTATAAAATTTGATAGGGAAAGCTACAAAGATTTAAGACATATTGGGGTTACGACAACTGCCGCAAAGTTAATATCAAGTGTTAGCTTTGATAACATATTTATTGGTTTTTTTGGTTCTGGAGTAACTTTAGGATTATATTCTTTTAGTAAAAGAGTATTCGGTATATTTACTGATATATTATCGGGTGGTATCTCTTCTGTTACTTATCCATTATATGCTTCATTACAAGATGATAAAAATAAGCTTAAAGAATCATTTCTTAAAGCAACCTTCCTTTCAGCACTTGTCGGTATTCCTGCTTACACTGGTTTAATTCTACTATCTCCTTCATTAATTCCATTATTTTTTGGTTCACAATGGAATGGAGCAGTGCCTGTACTACAAATAAGTTGTTTATTAGGATTCATAACATGCATTGGTTCTCTGCAAACATCTTTAATTAAAGGTGTCGGTAAATCAATGTGGATTCTAAAATATCAATGCGCACAGCAGATCCTTACCATACTTATAGCTATCTTATTTTCTTCACAAGGACCAACAGTTGTAATGGCGATGATAACAATAAAAACATTTTTAGTTTGGCCCTTCACTATCTTTTATATAACAAAACTGCTATCAATTTCAGTTTTCTCTTATCTTAGAAATCTATTCAAACCATTTTTAAGTGGTGCTGTTCTTGTATGCGTCTTTTATCTTCTGAAATTTTTATTAGGATCCATCAATCCGTATTTGTTTGTGGTGCTTGAAATTTTTATATGTGCTGTTTTCTATATATTGTCTATTCTCATACTTGCAAGGCGCGAGATCATTATTATGCTTTCTGGTCTTAAGAAATAATAGTATAGTGGAGCGGGAATGTTAAACTTTTTGATACCTGTAAAAAATCATATCGATATTAAGAATTGGGATAATATAAAAAAAAATATTCAATCAACTTTAATATCTATTAATAACCAAAGTGATAATAATTGGCATTGCTATATAGTATGTAATACTGGCTGCGATCTACCTGCATTACCTGATGAAAATAAGTTCACTATCTTATTTGTAGATCTAAATAAAATGAATGTCCAAAAGTCCGCTGGATTGCATTTTTATTATGACGCTATAAGAGAAGATAAAGGACAGCGTTTATATACAGCTTTTAAAAAATGTAACCATGACGATTTTTTTATGGTTGTTGATTATGATGACTTTATTCATAAAGATATCTCCTTATATGTTAACAAACACCAAGATCAAAATGGATGGTATATTGATAAAGGTTATTTTTACTCTGGTGGTAACGTCTTAATTAAGACAAAAAAATTCGATACAAAATGTGGGACTTCAAACATCCTGAAGGTTTCATTGGTTTACGAATTTAATAATGGACAAAAGGAATTGTCAATTTCATTGATTAAAGAACTTCTTGGCAGCCATCGATTTTTAAAGAAATACATGGTTGATAAAAAGAAAGAATTTAAAAGTATTCCATTTTATGCAGCCCTATATAATATCGGTATCCCTGGCTCAACTAGCGGAACTTCAGGGGTCATGAGTAATTTCTTTTCGTTAAATGTTTTGATCAGAAGACCTGATCGTTTTGTCAGAAATTTTTTTAATATAAGATGGTTTTCTTCAAAGAAGAAAAAATTCTTTGGTCTTATTAATTAATTAAGGTGATAAATTGAAAGTATTTTATTATAAGTCTAAAAATGGTAATTTTGGTGATGATATTAATAGTTGGTTGTGGGATAGATTACTGCCCGATTTTTTTGATAACGATGAAAATACAAGGCTTTCAGGTATAGGTACTATTATTGATTCTTATATGCCGCAAGCAAGAAAGTGGTATGTATTATCAAGTGGTGTAGGATATGGCTTCCCTCCCTCTCATTTTGGGAAAGATAATTGGAATATACTATGTGTACGTGGCCCATTGTCAGCTAATATACTTAATTTACCTGCGGAAAAATTTATAACTGATGGAGCAGCCTTTTTAAATAAAATCCCTGAGTTTTCGCCCACATCTGAGAAGGAAAGAAAAGGGATAATTTTTATCCCACATCATTATGCTGTTCATGCAGGGGAATGGGAAAAAGTTTGTAAACTTGCTGGCGTTGAATTTGTAAACCCCGAAAGCGATTCTAAATATGTTTTAAATAAGATTAGAAATGCTAAATTAGTACTGGCTGATGCTATGCATGCAGCTATTATTGCTGATGCTTTTCGCGTCCCTTGGGTTCCGATGGTAACTTCTCCTCAAATTAATACATTTAAATGGCTTGACTGGACCTCAACTATTGAACAAAGATATACTCCCATAGTACTAGGGAGCAGCTCCTTAAAAGAAATGGTAAGGAGCAAAGGTTTATTTTTACATGGAGAAAAATACTACAATAATAATTGTGATGTAGAGTCCTCCATCAAACAATTTAAAATTCAAAGAAAAATAAAATCCCACACTCTTTGGCCTTTATATCGGAAACCTGCCAGTTTTCTAGCTAATCGAGTTGCAATAAATGCGGCTTCTTTAGTCGAGAAACTTGATAAATCATTAAATCAAAAGTTTATAGATGAAAGCGTTAAAATAATGATTAGCGCCTCACAGCAACATGGTTTCCTAAGTGATGACAAAATCTTTGAAAGTAATTTAGGGCGTTTATGCGATTGTCTCTATTTACTAAAGAAATGATCTTATATCTTCAGAACTATAGAGGGCTACATGAGTTTAAAAGTTAGCGTTATTATACCCACTTATGGGAGAGCTTCCTTAATAGGGCGAGCCATTGAGAGCGTTATTTCACAGAAGCATGAGAATATTGAAGTAATTATCATAGATGATAATTCAGATGAAGAGATTTCTCTCGAAACAAAAAAAATAGTTGACAGTTTTTCATATCATCCAGCAGTCAAATATTATAAAAATGAAAGTAATATTGGCGGCTCTCTATCAAGAAATGCGGGTATTTCAAAATCAGAAGGTGACTTTATTGCATTCCTTGATGATGATGATTATTTTTTGGAGGATAAAATCAGCCGACAATTAAAGTTTTTAGTTGATGGTGGATATGATGTAACGTTATCTGATATGTTTGTTGAAGATGAAAATGGTAAGCGGCTCGAGAAAATACATTCTGCGCAATGTGCTGGAATAGGCGATTTTATTATAAGAGGCGTGGCATTAACTCCAATGATAATAGCTCGAAGGGATTGTGTATTAGATGTAGGGATGTTTGATGATACCCCAAGATTCCAAGATCATATTTTTATGCTAAAGTTATTAAAGCATCAAGCTAAAGTTGGAGTTTTGAATGAACCTTTGGCAGTACATTATGAACATTCGGGACATCGTATAACAAATTCGGATAAAAGCTTCAGTGGTTATATGTTACGAATGAAAATGGAAGAAACTTTATTCCCTTTTTTATCATCAAAAGAGTTGTCAAGTGCGAAATTCAAGCACGCCACTTTGAATTCGAAAATTATTACAGATCAGAAAAACACCTTTGCTGGTGTTTTATATCTTTTAAAAAAAATACATTTAATTAGGTCCTATTATGACTTTCACCTTTTTTTCAGAAATATTGTGAGAAATATTTTTTTCCGAAATTATAGGTTCTAAAAATGCTTTCAATTATAATCCCTCTTTATAATGCCGAGTTGCATGTTCCTAATCTACTTAATAATATAAAAGAGCTAGACCTTGAAACTATAGAAGTCATACTAGTTAATGATGGTTCAAATGATTCAACTGAGTTACTGATTCGGGATTTTATAAGCTCGCAGCAAAGCACCAATGTAAGGTTGGTAAATAAAAGTAATGGTGGTGTATCTTCTGCAAGAAATGTCGGTTTGAATAATATAAGTTCTGACTCACTATATTTGGCTTTTTTTGATTGTGATGATTGGTTTTATTCTGATGTTTTGAATTCTTTTTTAAATGATGTTAAATCATTGAATGATCCAGATTTGATTTTATTTAATTTCATAAATAATAATGGTAATTGTTCCAAAATAAACGATCATAAGTTAGAGGGAGATGTTTCTCTTTTAAATAATTTTGTCATGTTATATACGTCAGGTTTGATCCAACCATGTTGGAATAAAATTTACAAAACAAAACTGATTAAAGTAAACAACTTGCATTTTGAAGAAGGTATTAACATGGGAGAGGATTTTCGTTTTAACATTTCCTTTCTTGAAGTATCAAATAACGTGGCCGCATTTCGTTCCTCTCTTTATCAATATAATACTGATAGTGCCAACTCTTTAACTAAGCGTTATTTACCTGATTCGTTTGAGTATTTCAAGTATGGTATTTCAAAAGTAAATGACCTATGCAGATTGAAAGGGATCGACTATCCAGATATTCACAATAGATATATTATTGCTTTGAAGGATCGATGTAGAAACTTGTCTATCAGCACCTTGCCGTACAAAGAAATAAATAGCTTATTTATAAAAGATTTTACTTTTGTTAGAAATAATTTAGGGAAAATAGACATTAAAACACTATCATTCCAAAATCGAATAATATATATGCTCGTTAAGTTTAATTTGCCTAAATTCATTTGGTTGGCATTTTCTTTTCATCGTTTAATCAAGTTGTAAATTATACACTTATGTCTTTGACCTGAATTTACAAGCTTTTTTTTGCTTTTGATTATGCTTGCTGTTTACGATTATTTAATTTATATTATTTTTGCATATAGTACGGTAGGTTACTTTAAATATATTTTGTAGCAGGAGTTTATAGATGGCTAAGCAACAGATCGGGGTTGTCGGTATGGCAGTGATGGGGCGCAACCTTGCGCTGAACATCGAAAGCCGTGGTTATACCGTCTCCGTTTTCAACCGCTCCCGTGAAAAGACCGAAGAAGTGATTGCCGAAAACCCAGGCAAGAAGCTTGTTCCTTACTACACAGTACAAGAGTTTGTTGAATCCCTCGAAACACCACGTCGTATCCTGTTGATGGTGAAGGCGGGGGCTGGCACCGACAGCGCCATCGATTCCCTGAAGCCTTACCTTGATAAAGGCGACATCATCATTGATGGCGGCAACACCTTCTTCCAGGACACCATCCGTCGTAACCGTGAACTGTCTGCCGAAGGTTTTAACTTTATCGGTACTGGGGTTTCCGGCGGCGAAGAGGGCGCTCTGAAAGGGCCTTCCATCATGCCTGGTGGCCAGAAAGAAGCCTATGAACTGGTTGCTCCGATTCTGAAGCAGATCGCGGCGGTGGCTGAAGACGGTGAGCCATGTGTGACCTATATCGGCGCTGACGGTGCGGGCCATTATGTGAAGATGGTGCATAACGGCATTGAGTATGGTGACATGCAGCTGATTGCGGAAGCGTATGCGCTGCTGAAAGGCGGTCTGGCGCTCTCTAACGAAGAGCTCGCGCAAACTTTCACCGAATGGAACGAAGGCGAGTTAAGCAGCTACCTGATCGACATTACCAAAGATATCTTCACTAAGAAGGATGAAGAGGGTAAATACCTCGTCGATGTCATCCTTGATGAAGCCGCAAACAAAGGTACCGGTAAGTGGACCAGCCAGAGCTCACTGGATCTCGGTGAACCTCTGTCCTTGATCACTGAGTCCGTGTTTGCCCGCTATATCTCTTCTCTTAAAGACCAGCGTGTAGCCGCTTCGAAAGTGCTGAGTGGTCCGCAGGCTCAGCCGGCCGGTGATAAAGCTGAATTTATCGAGAAAGTTCGTCGCGCGTTGTACCTCGGTAAAATCGTTTCCTATGCGCAGGGTTTCTCTCAGCTGCGCGCTGCTTCTGACGAGTACAACTGGGACTTGAACTACGGTGAAATCGCCAAGATTTTCCGCGCTGGCTGCATCATTCGTGCGCAGTTCCTGCAAAAGATCACAGATGCTTATGCGCAAAACGCTGGCATTGCTAACCTGCTGCTGGCGCCATACTTCAAGCAGATCGCTGATGACTATCAGCAGGCGCTGCGTGATGTCGTGGCGTATGCCGTACAGAATGGTATTCCGGTACCGACGTTCTCTGCCGCAATTGCTTACTACGATAGCTACCGTTCCGCAGTTCTGCCAGCTAACCTGATTCAGGCTCAGCGTGATTACTTTGGTGCGCATACCTATAAACGTACCGATAAAGAAGGTGTATTCCACACCGAATGGTTGGATTAATTTATATGTTTGACTAAATTTAAGGCCCTGATTTTGACAGGGCCTTATAATTTGAGTGCTTTATACACTTCCTGTTTTGTTAATTAGCCTTTTTGTGTATTTATGGATTATTATATTTAGTACGGATATTACTAACTAATTCATTCCATGACTACTTATCGTTCTCCAGTTAACTGATTAAAGTGTAATCTCATGAAAATTACTATTTCCGGTACAGGTTATGTTGGTTTATCGAACGGTGTCCTGATTGCGCAAAACCACGAAGTGGTGGCTCTGGATATCGTACAGGCCAAAGTGGATATGCTTAACCAGAAGATCTCTCCGATTGTCGATAAAGAGATTCAGGAATATCTGGCAGAAAAACCGTTAAATTTCCGGGCCACCACGGATAAGCAAGACGCCTATCGTAATGCCGACTACGTGATCATTGCGACGCCGACCGACTACGATCCAAAAACCAACTACTTCAACACCTCTACGGTGGAAGCGGTTATTCGCGATGTCACAGAGATCAACCCGAAAGCGGTGATGATCATTAAATCGACCATCCCGGTGGGGTTCACCCGCGACATCAAAGAACGTTTAGGGATTGATAATGTTATTTTCTCTCCTGAGTTCCTGCGTGAAGGCCGTGCGCTTTACGACAACCTGCATCCGTCGCGTATTGTTATCGGTGAGCGCTCTGCGCGTGCCGAACGTTTTGCTGATCTGCTGAAAGAAGGCGCGATCAAGCAGGATATCCCGACCCTGTTTACCGACTCTACCGAAGCGGAAGCGATCAAACTGTTCGCTAACACTTATCTGGCGCTGCGCGTTGCCTATTTCAACGAGCTTGACAGCTATGCAGAAAGCCAGGGGCTGAACAGCAAGCAGATTATCGAAGGGGTATGCCTGGATCCGCGTATTGGCAACCACTATAACAACCCGTCCTTTGGCTATGGCGGCTACTGCCTGCCGAAAGACACCAAGCAGCTGCTGGCGAACTACGAATCGGTCCCGAACAATATCATCGCGGCTATCGTCGATGCCAACCGTACCCGTAAAGACTTTATCGCAGATTCTATTCTCGCTCGTAAGCCGAAAGTGGTGGGTGTGTATCGCCTGATCATGAAGAGTGGTTCGGACAACTTCCGTGCATCTTCCATTCAGGGCATTATGAAGCGCATCAAGGCGAAAGGTATTCCGGTCATTATCTATGAACCGGTAATGCAGGAAGATGAGTTCTTTAACTCTCGCGTCGTGCGCGACCTGGCTGCCTTCAAACAAGAGGCGGATGTGATCATCTCTAACCGTATGGCGGAAGAGCTGGCGGATGTCGCGGATAAGGTTTACACCCGCGATCTGTTTGGCAACGATTAATTCTGCCGGTCTGACACTGGCGGCTCCCTGCCGCCAGTATGCTTCTTTATCTCCCCGCTCTATCCCTCACTACGCGTATTTCTCGCACATTCAGATTAACCTCAATAAATTGTGATGGACATTACGATCTTGTACGAAACCCGTTGCGGGCGCAGAACAGGTCCGATAAGTTAAACTTACCTTGTGAAGAGCTACCGTCACTGTGATGTAGATGCCGGAGATAAGCGCCGGGAGGTAAAACAAAGCCTGCAATGCAGGCTTTTGTTATTTCTGTGTGCAGGAAAAATGATGAGCATGGCCAGCCAAAAGTGCTTTTCTCATGCTTTTGTGCCATGGCAAATCGCAGAATGAATAGTCATTCTGTCATACAGTTATTTTATCTCTTAATGTTATCTTAATGTCATTGTAATATGAGGCCAGCCTTACCACTTGCGTTTATTAAACGTCAGTTTCGTTTTTTTTCTGTCTTTTAAATAAGAAATTAAGAAATAAACGGAAATAGCAAGTAGTATGGCAGCCACCACTAAGAAAAATAGGTTTTCCATAATATCTACCACATAGCGTATGTTGATTAAATTATTAGTTTGATAAGCAATGCGCCAGTTTTGTGCTGTAGCATGGCTTGCTCTAACATATCCTGGATTTAGGAAAATTCCTACAGAGTGTAATGTTTTTTATTACTCAGTATTTCATGCTACTTTTTGGATTGGAAACGGCATGGATACAGCCGAAGTGCAGTACTGTGGCATGCGGAGATTTGCTTTTTCAACAAAGGTTGGATGAAACTGGTTTCAGTTAGGTCAACTAAAGGGTAAAAAAATACGCTATAGCATAAAATATTATATATAACGTAATGCAGCTGCAGTTGATTCACATAACGTAAGGGTATGCAGAGTAGCTGCAAGAAGTTGCCGCAACCTGACGATTGCGGCAGGGCAGGGGGATTAGATCTGATAGTAATCCTTGTACCATTCCACGAAGTTCTTCACGCCTTCCTTCACTGACGTTTGGGGCTTAAAGCCCACCAGGTCATACAGCGGCTGCGTGTCTGCGCTAGTATCGAGGACATCGCCCGGCTGGATCGGCATCATATTCTTTTTCGCTTCCATCCCCAGCGCCTCTTCCAGGGCGGTGATGTAGTCCATCAGTTCCACCGGCGAGCTATTGCCGATGTTATACACCCGATACGGTGCGGAACTGGTCGCCGGGGAACCGCTCTCAACGGTCCAGTCGGCATTGGCCTGCGGGATCACATCCTGAACACGCAGCACCGCTTCGACGATATCGTCGATATAGGTGAAGTCACGTTTCATTTTGCCGTAGTTATAAACGTCGATACTTTTCCCTTCCAGCATCGCTTTCGTAAACTTGAACAGCGCCATATCCGGGCGTCCCCACGGACCATAAACCGTAAAGAAGCGCAGCCCGGTGGTCGGGATGCTGTACAAATGGGAATAGGTATGCGCCATCAGCTCATTGGCTTTCTTGGTGGCGGCATACAGGGAGACCGGATGATCGACGGAATCTTCGGTGGAGAACGGCATTTTACGGTTAAGGCCATAAACCGAGCTGGAGGAGGCGTAGACCAGGTGTTTCACCTTGGTATGACGGCAGCCTTCCAGAATGTTCAGATAACCCATCAGATTAGCATCCGCGTAGGCATACGGATTTTCCAGCGAGTAGCGTACGCCGGCCTGGGCCGCAAGGTGGATCACGCGGTCAAATTGTTCTGCGGCGAAGAGCTTTGCCATCCCCTCACGGTCGGCAAGATCCAGTTGCTGGAAATGAAATGCCGGGGATGCCAGACGATCCAGACGAGCCTGTTTCAGGCTAACATCATAATAGTCATTCATGTTGTCGATCCCGACAACATCATGCCCTTCTTTCAACAGGCGCTGCGCGATATGAAAGCCGATAAAACCTGCGGCTCCAGTGACCAAAAACTTCATATTTTTCCTCCGGGTGTGGATATCCCGATTTACATAAGGGCTGATTTTACACTGGCTTGCGGTTGGGATCACTTGGTTTGCCATGACAAGATAGGCAAGTACCTGTAAACAGCGGCGTCAGAGGTTGAATGTCATGTAATTAATTATCATTCTAGAAAGTCATTAAGCCATTCAGAAGATTAAAAACAATTATAAACAATGGGTTAGGTGTTTATTTCGGTTTTACCGAGTATTTCGAGGTTTTAGACACAGCCTGGCATCGTAGAGTAAAGATTGTAACCTTGGCTTAGCCAGGTGTGTATGTTTCCAGGGGGCCTATTTAGCGATAATGCCATGTTATCGTCTAAAGTGTGTCCATTTTTACATTGAAAAAGCCATGAACCGGATTTTTACTTTAATTCCTTACTTGCAGAGTTATAATACGCTGCCGTTCTATTTAGCAGGCTTAGGTATTGCTGGATAAATCATCACGAAAAGTTGTTATTAAGATGCAAGAAATTATTTCAGAATTTCATGCTGTCCTTAGATGGTTCTTTTGAATGTAAAGGCGTGATGAGCAGGTGAGGGGGAGTGCCAGGCCAGGCATGCTACTTGCGGAAATGAGAAAGTCCTGATAGCTAACGCGGAAGGGAAACGCCAGAGTAATGCCTTTTTGTAGCTAAGGTAACGAGATGCAGGGCTGTACTGAACAGCAATGCCATCTACCGCGCGGTTTGAACGGATGTGAGCGCTAAAAACTCGGTGGATCACGCATTTTGGTTGCGATAGCCAATGGCGGTAGCGTGGAAGAAAGCATAAGGAAATTTATTAATTTATTGAATTAAAAGGGTTTTTGTCAAGCATGAGGCCGGGTGTTGCTTGCCTTTTCATTCAAAACATCGGTTGCAGTCGATGAATGGCTGTTGACCTGATAAACTTTGCCCGCAGCACAAAGCAGTCAGTTTCTCGATTGTTGAGCCTGGCAGGATCGGCGAGGTAGACCTGGTATGACTAACTCATTCAGTGGATATTTGTAGAATAATTTATGAGTATAAAAATGAAGTACAATTTAGGGTATTTATTTGATTTGCTTGTTGTGATAACAAATAAAGATCTAAAAGTGCGCTATAAGAGCAGCATGCTAGGATATTTGTGGTCAGTAGCAAATCCATTGCTTTTTGCCATGATTTATTATTTTATATTTAAGCTTGTAATGAGAGTACAAATTCCAAATTATACGGTTTTCCTCATTACCGGTTTGTTCCCATGGCAATGGTTTGCCAGTTCGGCCACTAACTCATTATTTTCATTCATTGCTAACGCTCAAATTATCAAGAAGACAGTTTTTCCCCGGTCCGTGATTCCGCTAAGTAATGTGATGATGGAGGGTTTGCATTTTCTGTGCACCATACCGGTTATTGTCGTTTTTCTTTTTGTTTATGGCATGACGCCGTCTTTGTCCTGGGTTTGGGGTATACCACTCATTGCTATTGGCCAGGTGATTTTCACCTTTGGTGTTTCAATCATCTTTTCAACGTTGAACCTGTTTTTCCGTGACCTGGAGCGCTTTGTCAGTCTGGGGATTATGTTGATGTTTTATTGTACGCCGATTTTATATGCGTCTGATATGATTCCGGAAAAATTCAGCTGGATAATTACCTACAATCCGCTAGCGAGTATGATTCTTAGTTGGCGCGATTTATTTATGAATGGGACTCTGAATTATGAGTATATTTCAATACTCTATTTTACGGGTATCATTCTGACGGTTGTTGGTTTGTCTATTTTCAATAAATTAAAATATCGATTTGCAGAGATCTTGTAATGCACCCAGTTATTAACTTCAGTCATGTTACAAAAGAGTATCCTCTGTACCATCATATTGGCTCAGGAATCAAAGACTTAGTCTTCCATCCGAAGCGCGCTCTTCAGTTGCTGAAGGGACGGAAATATTTAGCTATCGAAGACGTATCCTTTACTGTGGGAAAAGGTGAGGCTGTTGCCCTGATTGGACGTAACGGGGCAGGAAAGAGTACCTCGCTTGGCCTGGTTGCCGGGGTGATTAAGCCAACTAAGGGAACCGTCACCACTGAAGGACGGGTAGCATCGATGCTTGAACTCGGGGGAGGCTTTCATCCGGAGCTTACCGGGCGTGAGAATATTTACCTGAATGCAACCCTGCTGGGGCTGCGGCGCAAAGAGGTCCAGCAACGTATGGATCGTATTATTGAATTTTCGGAACTGGGAGAATTCATCGACGAGCCTATCAGAGTATATTCAAGCGGAATGCTAGCTAAGTTAGGTTTTTCGGTCATCAGTCAGGTTGAACCGGATATTTTAATTATTGATGAAGTTCTGGCAGTAGGTGATATTGCTTTTCAGGCTAAATGCATTCAGACCATCAGAGATTTTAAGAAAAGAGGCGTGACGATACTGTTTGTTAGCCACAATATGAATGACGTTGAAAAAATCTGCGACAGAGTCATCTGGATCGAAAATCATAGACTCAGGGAAGTGGGGTCTGCAGAGCGAATCATTGAACTGTACAAGCAAGCAATGGCTTAATCATTGGGTAATATAATGAACAATAGCGTTAAAATCTATACCAGCCACCATAAGCCTAGTGCTTTTCTCAATGCTACAATTATCAAACCTCTGCATGTCGGCAAAGCCAATTCTTATAATGAGATTGGTTGCCCAGGAGATGACACTGGCGATAATATTTCCTTTAAGAATCCGTTTTATTGCGAACTGACTGCGCATTATTGGGTTTGGAAAAACGAAGAGCTGGCCGACTATGTCGGTTTTATGCACTATCGCCGTCATCTTAATTTTTCCGAAAAACAAAATTTTTCTGAGGATACCTGGGGGGTCGTGAACCATCCATGCATTGATGAAGAGTATGAGAAGACCTTTGGATTAAACGAAGAAACAATTCAACGGTGTGTTGACGGTATTGATATCTTACTGCCCAAAAAATGGTCTGTCACCGCGGCGGGAAGTAAAAACAATTATGATCACTATGAACGAGGTGAATACTTACACATTCGTGATTATCAGGCTGCCATTGCCATCGTTGAAAAACTATATCCAGAATATAGCACGGCAATAAAAACATTCAATGATGCCAGTGATGGCTATTACACTAATATGTTTGTCATGCGCAAAGATATTTTTGTTGACTATTCTGAGTGGCTCTTTTCCATTCTGGATAATCTCGAAGATGCCATCTCGATGAACAATTATAATGCTCAGGAAAAACGCGTTATTGGGCATATAGCCGAACGGCTGTTTAATATCTACATTATTAAGTTGCAACAAGATGGTGAGCTTAAGGTAAAAGAATTACAGCGTACCTTTGTTAGCAATGAAACATTCAATGGTGCACTGAAGCCCGTTTTTGATTCTGCGGTTCCAGTGGTTATCAGTTTCGATGATAATTATGCAATCAGCGGTGGCGCGTTAATTAATTCAATTGTCCGGCATGCGGACAAAAATAAAAATTATGATATCGTCGTACTTGAAAACAAAGTTAGCTATTTGAATAAAATGCGGTTAGTAAATCTAACCTCTGCGCATCCGAATATTTCTCTTCGTTTTTTTGACGTTAATGCCTTCACTGAAATAAATGGTGTGCATACTCGAGCGCATTTTAGCGCATCAACGTATGCCCGTCTTTTTATTCCTCAACTGTTCAGACGATACGATAAAGTCGTATTTATTGATTCAGATACCGTTGTAAAGGCTGACCTGGGTGAACTTCTTGATATCCCTCTGGGCAACAATTTAGTTGCAGCGGTCAAGGATATCGTCATGGAAGGTTTTGTAAAATTTTCTGCAATGTCGGCATCAGATGATGGCGTTATGCCGGCAGGCGAATATTTACAAAAAACCTTAAACATGAATAACCCTGATGAGTATTTTCAGGCGGGCATTATTGTTTTTAATGTCAAACAAATGGTCGAAGAAAATACCTTTGCTGAATTAATGCGGGTATTAAAGGCAAAAAAATACTGGTTCCTCGACCAGGATATCATGAATAAAGTATTCTACTCTCGAGTCACATTTTTGCCATTAGAGTGGAACGTTTATCATGGTAATGGCAACACGGATGATTTCTTTCCTAATCTTAAGTTTGCAACGTATATGAAATTTTTAGCCGCTCGCAAGCAGCCTAAAATGATTCATTATGCGGGTGAGAACAAACCATGGAATACCGAAAAAGTCGATTTTTATGACGACTTTATTGAAAACATCGCTAACACTCCATGGGAGATGGAAATCTATAAACGACAGATGTCGTTAGCGGCTTCGATTGGTTTAACCCATAGCGAGCCGCAACAACAAATCTTGTTCCAGACCAAAATCAAGAACGTACTGATGCCTTATGTTAATAAATATGCACCAATAGGCACGCCAAGAAGAAACATGATGACTAAATATTATTACAAAGTACGCCGTGCTATTCTTGGATAATAAAAGAGACAACAGATGAAAAGTAAAAAAATATTGATCGTAGGTGCAGGCTTCTCTGGTGCAGTTATTGGTCGCCAGCTTGCTGAGCAGGGACATCAAGTCCATATTATCGATCAGCGTGATCATATTGGGGGAAATTCCTATGATGCTCGGGACGCTGAAACGAATGTTATGGTACATGTTTATGGGCCCCATATTTTCCATACTGACAATGAAACAGTGTGGAACTATGTCACCGAGCATGCAGAGATGATGCCCTATGTGAACCGGGTTAAAGCGACAGTTAATGGTCAGGTATTTTCCCTGCCTATTAATTTGCATACCATCAATCAGTTTTTCTCAAAAACGTGTTCGCCTGATGAGGCCAGAGCGCTCATTGCTGAGAAAGGGGATAGCACTATTGCTGATCCACAAACTTTTGAAGAGCAAGCGTTACGCTTTATTGGTAAAGAGTTATATGAGGCCTTTTTTAAAGGCTATACGATTAAACAGTGGGGGATGCAACCCTCGGAACTGCCGGCATCTATTCTTAAACGTCTTCCTGTTCGTTTTAACTATGATGATAATTATTTTAACCACAAATTTCAGGGTATGCCGAAATGTGGTTATACGCAGATGATTAAGTCCATTCTCAATCATGAGAATATCAAGGTTGACTTACAGCGGGAATTTATCGTTGAAGAGCGAACTCATTACGATCACGTATTCTATAGCGGTCCATTAGATGCGTTTTATGGCTACCAATATGGCCGTCTGGGCTATCGAACATTAGATTTTAAGAAGTTTACCTATCAGGGTGATTACCAGGGTTGCGCAGTGATGAACTATTGTTCTGTGGATGTGCCCTATACTCGCATCACTGAACATAAATATTTTTCTCCCTGGGAACAACACGACGGCTCTGTTTGTTATAAAGAGTATAGCCGTGCTTGTGAAGAAAATGATATTCCTTACTATCCTATTCGCCAGATGGGAGAGATGGCCCTTCTTGAAAAATACTTGTCACTGGCCGAGAATGAAACCAATATCACTTTTGTCGGTCGTCTTGGAACCTACCGTTACCTCGACATGGATGTGACCATCGCCGAAGCATTGAAAACGGCAGAAGTCTATTTAAATTCACTCACTGAAAATCAGCCAATGCCTGTGTTTACGGTTTCTGTACGATGAAATATACGGCATTGATAGTGACATTCAATCGTCTCGGCAAACTGAAAAAAACCGTTGAAGAGACCCTCAAACTTGAATTCACTAATATTGTTATTGTCAATAACGGGTCCACGGATGGGACCCAAGCATGGCTTTCGTCAATTGTTGATACACGAGTCATTGTATTAACCCTCACCGAGAATACCGGTGGGGCGGGGGGCTTTAAAACCGGTAGTCAGTATATCTGTGAACAGCTGGCAAGTGATTGGGTATTTTTCTACGATGACGACGCTTACCCGTATCCAGACACGTTGAAGTCCTTTTCACAGCTGGATAAGCAGGGATGTCGGGTATTTAGTGGACTGGTGAAAGATCCGCAAGGAAAACCGTGTCCGATGAATATGCCGTTCTCGCGTGTACCAACCTCCCTTGGCGACACTATACGCTATTTACGCTACCCTGGAGAGTTTATCCCGGCAGCTAATCGTTCTATGTTCGTACAAACGGTTTCATTTGTTGGGATGGTCATACATCGTGATCTGCTCGCGACCAGTCTTGACCACATCCATGAACAGCTTTTTATCTACTTTGATGATCTTTACTTTGGCTATCAGCTATCATTAGCTGGTGAGCAAATTATGTATAGCCCGGAGTTGCTTTTCTATCATGATGTGAGTATTCAGGGCAAACTTATTGCACCTGAATGGAAGGTTTACTATCTATGCCGTAATTTGATCCTGTCGAAGAAAATATTCCAGAAAAATGCCGTGTATAGCAATTCAGCGATAGCGATACGCATCCTAAAATATATATTAATCCTGCCATGGCAACGTCAAAAATATTCCTATATGAAATTTATTCTTCGTGGGATTTCACATGGCATAAAAGGTATTAGTGGTAAGTATCATTAAGTGGGCATAGCAATGAGAAAATTGTGTTATTTCATAAATTCGGATTGGTACTTCGATTTACACTGGATCGATCGTGCCATCGCCTCCCGTGATGCAGGTTATGAGATTCACATCATCAGCCATTTTATCGATGACAACATAATAAATAAATTCAAAACATTTGGCTTTATTTGCCATAATGTTACTCTTGATGCTCAATCTTTTAATGCATTAGTTTTCTTTCGTACTTACCATCATGTACAAAAAATCATTAAAAATATAAAGCCGGATCTTTTACATTGCATCACTATCAAGCCATGTTTGATTGGTGGCGTGCTGGCGAAGAAATTTAATCTACCGGTCATCGTAAGTTTTGTTGGGCTTGGAAGAGTATTTTCTTCAGACAGCATGCCTTTAAAATTATTGCGAAAGTTTACTATTGCCGCATATAAATATATAGCCAACAATAAGCGCTGTATATTTATGTTTGAACATGATCGAGACAGAAAAAAACTGGCTAAGTTGGTTGGACTCGAAGAACAACAGACGATTGTTATTGATGGCGCAGGCATTAATCCAGAGATATACAAATATTCTCTTGAACAGGATCACGATGTCCCTGTTGTATTGTTTGCCAGTCGTATGTTGTGGAGTAAAGGACTGGGCGACTTAATTGAAGCGAAGAAAATATTACGCAGTAAGGATATTCACTTTACTTTGAATGTTGCAGGCATTCTGGTCGAAAATGATAAAGATGCAATTTCCCTTCAGGTCATTGAAAATTGGCATCAGCAAGGATTAATTAACTGGTTAGGTCGTTCGAATAACGTTTGCGATCTTATTGAGCAATCAAATATCGTTGCTTTGCCGTCAGTTTATTCTGAAGGTGTTCCGCGAATTCTTCTGGAAGCATCTTCTGTGGGTCGCGCTTGTATTGCTTATGATGTCGGTGGTTGTGATAGCCTTATTATTGATAACGATAATGGAATTATTGTTAAAAGCAATTCACCTGAAGAGTTGGCTGATAAACTTGCCTTTTTGCTTAGCAATCCTAAAGCACGCGTTGAAATGGGTATTAAAGGACGTAAGCGTATTCAGGATAAATTCTCGAGTGGGATGATTATTAGTAAAACGCTAAAGACTTATCATGATGTGGTCGAAGGATAGTTGTCGATCAAACGGTTATCCGTTTTTATTAGTTGCCAGTTTCTGTTTCTTTACCTTCAAATTTTTAAAGTATATTATTAACTAAAATTACTGTAACGTGTCACTTGGGAGGCGATCAAATGTCTGAAAGATCTTCAAGTGCACTGGTCTCTGTTGTGATACCTGTGCACGATGCTGCAGAATATATATCTGATACGCTTAGTTCCATTTTATCGCAATCGTTACAGGATATTGAAGTCATCATTATTGATGACAATTCGGCTGATGATACGTTAAAGCTACTGCAGTCCTTTGCCGCTAATGACCCGCGGATACGTCTTTTAAATAATTCGCAGAATATCGGTGCCGGTGCATCACGTAACATGGGATTAAAAATAGCAAGTGGCGAATATATCATTTTTCTTGATGATGACGATTACCCCGATGCTAATATGCTCAAACGGATGTATGATCATGCTGTATTGCTGCAAGCCGATGCGGTTATCTGCCGATGCCAGTCTTTAGATCTACAAACCCATTCATATGCACCAATGCCATGGTCCGTGCGCGTAGATTTACTTCCTCAAAAAGAACTATTTTCATCAGATGAGATCACTCATAATTTCTTTGGTGCATTTATCTGGTGGCCCTGGGATAAGCTTTTCCGGCGCCAGGCTATACTGGATACTGGTTTACAATTCCAGGATTTAAGAACGACTAATGATTTATTTTTTGTTAGCGCTTTTATGCTACTTGCCAAAAGAATGGCGTTCCTGGATGAGATCTTGATTTCTCATTCCATTAACCGCAGTGGTTCATTATCGGTGACCAGAGAGAAATCCTGGCACTGTGCTCTTGATGCGCTACGTGCTCTCTATTCCTTTATTGACTCACAGCACTTGTTGCCTTCACGGGGTAGAGACTTTAATAATTATGCAGTGACTTTTCTTGAGTGGAATTTAAATACGATTTCTGGTCCGGCGTTTGATTCTTTATTCACTGCTTCACGTGAATTCATCACCTCATTGGATATTGATGAAAGCGATTTTTATGATGATTTTATCAAAGCGGCACACCATCGCCTGGTTCGGTTAACGCCAGAAGAGTATCTTTTCTCGTTAAAAGATCGGGTATTACATGAGCTTGAATCCTCTAATTCATCTACAGAGAAGTTGCAAGCCAGTATTGCTTCTCAGGATCTAGTGCTTAAAGCCAGGGAGCAAAAAATTGATGAGCTAAGTGTGTCCGTTGCAGAGAAAAAAGAACGTATTGATAGGCTGATGGAGCGAAATGCATACTTAGAGACCGAGTATCAGAAACAACAAGAGCAATTAACTAAACTACAAAATGAATTAAATGACGCTGCTCAACGCTATTCAGCTCTCATTTCATCATTGTCATGGAAAGTTACAAGACCCTTAAGGTTAATCAAAGCGTTAATCGTGAAGAAAATGTAGTATTTTTATCAATAATTCATGCTTATTTTAGATGCAGAGAGATACTCCTGATTAACGAGAAAAGTTTTGCAGGGAGGTATATTAACACCTCCCTTTGTTATTATTACTTATGCCGTGCTCTTAGATTATCAATCACTTCCCCGAGATCCAGCCCCTGGTCTTGCAGCAGCACCAGCAGGTGATACATCAGGTCCGACGCCTCATTCTTCAGCTCGAAGCGGTCGTTCACCGTGGCGGCCAGCGCGGTCTCCACGCCTTCTTCCCCCACTTTCTGCGCAATACGCTTGGTACCGCTGGCATACAGCTTCGCCGTGTAGGAGCTCTCCGGGTCGGCGTGCTTGCGCTCAGCCAGCAACTGCTCCAGCTGATAGAGGAACAGCCACTGGTGGCCGGTTTCGCCAAAGCAGCTGGTGGTGCCTTTGTGGCAGGTCGGCCCGATCGGGTTTACCAGCACCAGCAGCGTATCGTTGTCACAGTCCGGCGTGATGCTCACTACATTGAGGACGTGGCCCGAGGTTTCACCCTTGGTCCACAGCCGCTGCTTGCTGCGCGAGTAAAAGGTGACCTTGCCGGTGGCTTCGGTTTTCTCCAGCGCCTCCTTGTTCATGTATCCCAGCATCAGCACTTCGCCGGATACGGCGTGCTGCACGATGGCCGGCATCATGCCGTCCGTTTTTTCCCAGTCCAGCTGTTCAGTCAACATACCCTTATCTCCACGCCCTGTGCCGCCAGGTACGCTTTCAGTTCGCCAATATTAATAATCTGTTTGTGGAATACCGAGGCCGCCAGTGCGCCGTCAACGTCGGCGTCGCGGAAAGCTTCGAGGAAGTGTTCCATAGTGCCCGCGCCGCCGGAGGCGATCAGAGGGACGTGGCACACCGCGCGGACCTTCGCCAGCTGCTGCAGGTCGTAGCCGTTGCGCACTCCGTCCTGGTTCATCATATTGAGCACGATCTCACCCGCGCCGCGCTTCTGCACTTCCTCCACCCAGTCGAGAGTTTCCCACTGCGTCACCCGGGTGCGGCTCTCGTCGCCGGTATACTGGTTGACGTGATACTTGCCGGTCTGTGCATCAAACCAGGTATCAATCCCCACCACAATGCACTGCACGCCAAAGCGGTCGGCAAGACGGGTGATCAGCGTCGGGTCGGCGAGAGCAGGGGAGTTAATCGAGATCTTATCGGCGCCGAAGGAGAGGATCTGCGCCGCGTCTTCCAGCGACTTGATCCCGCCCGCCACGCAGAAAGGAATATCGATTACTTCCGCCACCCGCGATACCCAGCTCTTGTCGACCACCCGGCCGTCGCTGGAGGCGGTAATATCATAGAACACCAGCTCGTCGGCCCCTTCGTCGGCATAGCGCTTGGCCAGCGGGACGATGTCGCCAATGATCTCGTGATTACGGAACTGTACGCCTTTCACTACCTGGCCGTCGCGGACGTCGAGGCAGGGGATTATCCGTTTTGCCAGCATTGAATGGCCTCCGTTACGTTGAATTTTCCTTCCAGCAGCGCGCGACCGACAATCACGCCGCGCACCCCGGTGCCGCGCAGGGCGGCAATATCATTGAGAGCGCCGATGCCGCCGGATGACTGAAACGCCACCTGCGGGTAGCGGGCGCAGACTTCCTCGTACAGCGAGACGTTAGAGCCCGCCAGCGTGCCGTCGCGGGAGATATCGGTGCACAGCACGTGCTGCAGGCCGACCGGCAGATAACTTTCCACCAGCTCCTCCAGCGTCACGCCGGAGTTTTCCTGCCAGCCGCTGACCGCCACCTGCTTGTTGCCGTCGGCGTCAATGCGCACGTCGAGCGCCAGCACCAGCCGTTCAGGGCCAAAGCGTTTAAACCAGCCTTTTACTTCTTCCGGTGACTTCACCGCGGTGGATCCGACCACCACGCGGGCGACGCCGGCCTCAAGCAGAGCCGCGACATCCGCTTCGGTCCGCACGCCGCCGCCAACCTGTACCGGGACGTCAACCCCGGCGACCAGCGATTTCAGCAGCGGGATCTGGCGTTTCGCCGGATCCTTCGCCCCGGTCAGGTCGACCAGGTGCAGGACTTCCGCCCCCTGAGCGGCATAGGACTGCAGGCGCGGCAGCGGATCGCTGCCATAGTCGCGCTGCTGGCCGTAATCGCCCTGATGGAGACGAACGACGGTGCCGTCGATTAAATCTAAAGCAGGAATAATCATCACATCTCCAGGAAGTTTTTCAGCAGCTGCGCCCCGGCGCTTCCGGAGCGCTCCGGGTGGAACTGCACGCCAAAGAAGTTATCTTTCTGCACCGCAGCGGTGAACGCCTCACCGTAATTGCACTGGGCGATGGTGTACGGATTGACCGGCATGGCGTAGCTGTGCACGAAGTAGAAATACGCGCCTTCTTCAATGCCGCGGAACAGCCGATCGCCCGCTTTGGCATACACCCGGTTCCAGCCCATGTGCGGCAGCGGTAGACCGTGGTCGGTCATCTTCGGCACCTCTTCCTCGATAATGCCCAGCAGATCGACGCCGTTGTTCTCCTCGCTGCGCTTGCCGAGCAGCTGCATGCCCAGGCAAATCCCCAGCACCGGCTGGGTACAGGCTTTGATCAGGTCGATTAGTTCGCGGTCGCGCAGCTGATCCATTGCCGCCTGGGCGGTGCCGACGCCGGGAAGAAACAGTTTATCGGCACGCAATACCACTTCCGGATCGCGGCTGACCACCGGCTCATAACCGTGGCGGCCAATCGCCGATTTCACCGAATTGAGGTTGGCGCAGCCGGTATCAAGGATCACCACATTCATCACAGCACCCCTTTGGAAGACGGCAGGGCATCGCCCTGGACGCGGATCGCCTGGCGCAGCGTACGGCCAAAGGCTTTGAACAGGCTCTCCACGCGGTGGTGATCGTTCTTGCCCTTGGTTTTCAGGTGCAGGGTCACCGCCATGGTGTAGGAGAGCGAGCGGAAGAAGTGTTCCACCATCTCGGTGCTTAGATCGCCGACGCGCTGATAGGTGAAGTCCGCCTTATATTCCAGGTGCGGACGGCCGGAGATATCCAGCGCGCAGCGGGCGAGACACTCGTCCATCGGCAGCACGAAGCCGAAGCGGTTGATGCCGCGCTTGTCGCCGAGGGCCAGCTTCAGGGCTTCGCCGAGGGCCAGGCCGGTATCTTCCACGGTGTGGTGATCGTCGATGTACAGATCGCCGCCAACGTTAACCTCCATGCGGAAGCCGCCGTGGGTGGCGATTTGGTCGAGCATATGGTCAAAAAAGCCGACGCCGGTGTGGATTTTGCTGCCGCCTTCGCGGTCCAGCCACACCTTCACGTCCACCTGGGTCTCTTTGGTGATGCGCTCGACGTGGGCATAGCGGTCGCGACGGGTCAGCTGCTCGCAGATGGTCGGCCAGTCAAGGGTTTCGCGGTCATAGCGCAGGCCGATAATTCCCATGTTATCCGCCAGCTCGAGGTCGGTTGCCCGGTCGCCAATCACATAGCTGTGGGCTTTATCCAGCACACCCTCTTCCAGCCACGGCAGCACCAGCTGCGTTTTCGGTTTGCGGCAGGCGCAGTTGTCGCCCGGGAAGTGCGGACAAATCAGCACCTCTTCGAAATTGACGCCCTGCGAGGCGAAAATCTGCATCATCAGGTTATGTGGGCCATCAAACGCCTCCTGCGGCAAACTGTCGGTGCCCAGACCATCCTGGTTGGTGATCATCACCAGCTTATAGCCTTCCTGCTGCAGCTTAAGCAGCGCCGGGATCACCTGCGGCTCAAACGCCAGCTTGTCGAAGCGGTCCACCTGGAAATCCTCCGGCGGTTCGGAAATCAGGGTGCCGTCACGGTCAATAAAGAGATACTTCTGGGTCATACATTCTCCGCAGTCAAGGCGTCAATCACGCGCTGGCTCTCGGCACGGGTACCGATAGTGATACGCAAACAGCCGCTTAATGAAGGTTGTTTATTCTGGTCACGTAAGATAATGCCCTGATCCCACAAAGATTTAAACACTGCGCTGGAGGCGGTTATCCGCGCCAGGACATAGTTGGTCTCGGAATCGAACACCTGCTCTACGCAGGCGATGCCGTGCAGCTGTTCCACCAGGTAGCGGCGCTCGTCAAGGATCTGCGCCACGCGCTGGCGCATCGCGGCGATCCCCGCCGGGCTCAGGGCCTGGGCGGCGATATCGGCCACCGGCGTGGAGAGCGGGTACGGGGCGATCACTTTCAGCAGCACGTTAATCACCTCGGCGTTGGCGAGGGTGAAGCCGCAGCGCAGGCCGGCCAGGGCGAAGGCTTTGGACAGCGTGCGCAGCACCACCAGGTGCGGATAGTCGCTGAGCCAGCCGGCCAGCGTCGCCTGCGGACAGAATTCAATGTAGGCTTCGTCGGCGACCACGATGGCTTTGCCGCGGGTCATCTCCAGCAGATCGCGCATCGACTGTGGGTCGATAATCTGCCCGGTCGGGTTGTTCGGGCTGCAGACGAAGACCACCTTCACGCCGTCCAGCTGCGCTTCGATGCCCGGCAGGTCGAGCTGCCAGTCGGCCAGCGTCGGCACGGTACGGCATTCGACGCCGATGGTCTCGGCGCTGACGCTGTACATGCCGTAGGTCGGCGGACAGTAGAGCACGGCGTCCTCGCCTGGCTCACAGAAGGCGCGGATCAGCAGCTCGATGCCTTCGTCGGCGCCGCGGCTGACCAGCACCTGCTCCGGTTTGACCTCGGCGTAGCGGGCGTAGCTCTCAATCACGGCCTTCGGCTGCGGCTCCGGATAGCGGTTCAGCGTCTGCTCGGTAAGCTGGAAGGCTACGGCGGTAGGGAATTCGTTGGCGTTGAGCCAGACATCGCCTTTGCCGCCCAGTCGGCGAGCGGATTGATACGGGGTCAGCGCGCGGACGTTGGCGCGGGCTAAATCTTCAATGCTCATGCTTGCTCCTTCAGGGCGGCAACGCGCAGCGTTACGGCGTTTTTGTGGGCGTCAAGGCGCTCGGCGGCGGCCAGGATCTCAATCGTTGAGGCAAGGGCGGCAAAACCGTCGCGCGACAGCTCCTGCACGGTCATCCGCTTCTGGAAGTCGGCCAGACCGAGGCTTGAGCAGGTGGCGGTGTAACCATAGGTCGGCAGGACGTGGTTGGTGCCCGAGGCGTAGTCGCCCGCGGATTCCGGTGACCAGTCACCGAGGAAAACCGAACCGGCGCTGGTGATGCTGTCCACCAACTCGCGGGCCTGACGGGTCTGAATGATCAGGTGCTCCGGGCCGTACTGGTTGGAGATAGCCACGCACTGCGCCAGGTCGCGGGCCACGATGATCCGGCTGGCGGAGAGCGCCACGCGGGCGGTTTCGGCGCGCGGCAGGGCGGCCAGCTGGCGCTCCACGGCTTCGGCGACGCGGCTGCCCATGTCGGCATCCGGGGTCAGGAGGATCACCTGCGAGTCCGGGCCGTGTTCCGCCTGCGACAGCAGGTCGGAGGCAACAAAGTCCGGGTTGGCGCCGCTGTCGGCGATTACCAGCACCTCCGACGGGCCGGCCGGCATGTCGATGGCTGCGCCGTCCAGACGCTGGCTGACCTGACGTTTGGCTTCCGTGACGTAAGCGTTGCCCGGGCCAAAGATTTTATCCACCTTCGGCACCGACTCGGTACCGAGGGCAAGGGCGGCGATGGCCTGCGCGCCGCCGACGTTAAAGATGGTTTTCACGCCGCACAGCTGCGCGGCATAGAGGATCTCATCGGCAATCGGCGGCGGCGAGCAGAGCACCACCTGCTGACAGCCGGCGATGCGCGCCGGCGTCGCCAGCATCAGCACCGTGGAGAACAGCGGTGCCGAGCCGCCCGGAATATACAGCCCGACGGAGGCGATAGGGCGAGTAACCTGCTGGCAGCGCACGCCCGGCAGCGTTTCGACATCTACCGCCTGCAGCTGTTGCGCATTGTGGAAGGTCTCGATGTTTTTCACTGCCACCGCCATCGCCTGCTTCAGCTCGTCGCTGAGGCGCTCGCCGGCGGCGGCGATCTCCGCCTCGCTCACCTGCAGCGCGGCGACGGTGGTTTTATCAAACTTCGCGCTGTATTCGCGCAGCGCCGCGTCGCCGTTGGCTTTGACGTTATCGAGGATCTCCGCCACCGTTTTACTGATGCTGCCGGAGGCGGAAATCGCCGGGCGCGTTAAGAGTTGCTGTTGTTGGTCTGCACTACAGCCGTTCCAGTCGATGATTGTGTTGAAGCTCATGATTGTATTCCCCTGTGTGTCCCGTGACCGGCTGGCCGATTACTCCATCATCTTCTCAATCGGCAGCACCAGAATGGAGCTGGCGCCCAGCGCCTTCAGTTTTTCCATGGTCTCCCAGAACAGGGTTTCGCTGCTGACCATGTGCATCGCCACGCGCTGCTTGTCGCCTGCCAGCGGCAGAATAGTCGGCCGCTCGGCGCCCGGCAGCAGGGCCACCACTTCTTCCAGGCGTTCGGTCGGGGCGTGCATCATGATGTATTTCGACTCGCGGGCCTGGATCACGCCCTGAATACGGGTCAGCAGGCGGTCAATCAGCTGCTGTTTGGCGTCGGCCATTTCGCCGTCGCGCTGGATCAGGCAGGCTTTGGAGCGGTAGATCACTTCCACTTCGCGCAGGCCGTTGGCTTCCAGAGTGGCGCCGGTGGAGACGAGGTCGCAGATGGCGTCGGCGAGGCCGGCGCGCGGTGCCACTTCCACGGAGCCGTTCAGCAGGCAGGACTTAAAGGAGATGCCTTTTTGATCGAGGTAGCGCTTCAGCAGGTGCGGATAAGAGGTGGCGATGCGTTTGCCGTCAAGCGCCGCCGGGCCATTCCAGGCCTCATCCACCGGGGTCGCCAGCGACAGGCGGCAGCCACCGAAGTCGAGACGGCGCAGGGTGAAGTAGCGCGGGTCTTCGCCCTGGGCGCGGCGGCTGAGCAGCTCTTCTTCCAGCACGTTTTCGCCGATAATGCCGAGGTCGACAACACCGTCCATCACCAGGCCCGGGATATCGTCATCACGCACGCGCAGAATGTCGATTGGCATATTTTCCGCCAGCGCAATCAGACGCTGGGTGTGCAAATTGACTTTAATGCCGCAGCGGCTGAGTAATTCGCGTGAATCTTCGCTTAAACGGCCTGATTTCTGAATAGCTATGCGTAAACGGCTGTTGTCTAACATTGTTCTTTTCCTCTGAATACCTGTCTGAATCTGTCCGAATTTGGTCCAAAAAAAAGCCCCCGGAAGCGAATCTTCCGGGGGCTCTCTGCGCGTTCATGCACCACTGGAAGATCCAAATGTCTTCCAGCACACATCGCCTGAAAGACTAGTCAGGATGATGGTGATGATGGTGGTGTTTAAATTGAACGCGGTTCATATAAATTCTCTGTGAATGACTATGCATTTGATGTCCTTTAACCTAAACCACTTCCGCCGCAGAAAGCAAGGGCTTTTTTCTATCATTAATTCATTTCACATTGAGCGAAGAAATTGTCAGTTGCCGCTGGCTGGCGTAGCCTGTAATCAGCACAGCGAATGAGTCAGGAGCCTGGGATGAAAAAGGTCGCGATAGTCGGTTTGGGATGGCTGGGGATGCCGCTGGCGCTGTCGTTGACGGCGCGAGGCTGGCAGGTCACCGGCAGTAAAACTACGCAGGATGGCGTGGAGGCGGCGCGGATGTGCGGGATCGACAGCTATCCGCTGCGCCTGGAGCCGCAGCTGGTCTGTGATACCGAGGACCTCGACGCGCTGATGAACGTCGATGCGCTGGTAATCACCCTGCCGGCCCGGCGTACCGGGGCAGGGGAAGGGTTTTATCTGCAGGCGGTGCAGGAGATTGTCGATACCGCGCTGGCGCACCATATTCCACGGATCGTCTTCACCAGTTCCACCTCGGTGTATGGCAACGTCAACGGCACGGTGAAAGAGAACTCCCCGCGTCTGCCGCAAACCGCCAGTGGGCAGGTGCTCAAGGAGCTGGAGGACTGGTTGCACAACCTGCCCGGGACGTCGGTGGATATTTTGCGCCTGGCCGGGCTGGTGGGGCCTTCCCGTCATCCGGGACGTTTTTTTGCCGGTAAGTCGGCGCCGGATGGCCAGCACGTGGTCAATCTGGTGCATTTGCAGGATGTGGTGGCCGCTATCGAACTGCTGTTGCAGGCTCCGAAGGGCGGGCACATCTATAATCTATGTGCGCCCCGTCATCCGGCGCGCGGCCTCTTTTATCCGCAGATGGCCCGCGAGCTGGGGCTGCCGCCGCCGGTGTTTAGCGACAGTCCGGACGGCGGTCAGGGCAAGATTGTGGATGGCAATCGTATCTGCAATGAGCTGGGGTTTGAGTACCAGTACCCCGATCCGCTGGTAATGCCGATGGAGTGATCTACCAGCGGTGATTCGCACACCGTAAGGGGGAGCGATGAAACCACTGCTGGATGTCCTCGTGATCCTCGACGCCCTGGAAAAAGAGGGGAGTTTTGCCGCGGCATCGGCAAAGCTCTTTAAAACGCCCTCGGCGCTGAGCTACACCATTCACCGCCTGGAAAGCGATCTCAATATTCAGCTGCTTGACCGCAGCGGCCACCGCGCGCGCTTTACCTCCACCGGACAAATGCTGCTGGAGAAAGGGCGGGAGGTGCTGCATATCGCCCGCGAACTGGAGATCCGGGCGGTTAAGCTGCAGCAGGGGTGGGAACATACCCTCCGTCTGGCGGTGGACAGCACCTTTCCCGTGGCGCAACTCTCGCCGCTGATCGCGGCATTTTATCAACAGCAGCCGCTGACCCGACTACACTTCACGCTTAGCCCTGCTCTACTGGACTGGCAGCCGCTCACCGGAGGGCAGGCCGATCTGCTGCTGGGGGCGCTTGGCGAGCCGCCGCCGCTCAGCGGCTATGACTATCTTCCCCTCGGCGAGCTGGAGTTGCTGCTGGTGGTTTCTCCGCAGCATCCTCTGGCAGGGTACTGTGCTCCGCTAAGCTGGCGAACCCTGCGCCGTTACCGGGCGGTGGCCACCGGCGAGGGTGGGCCGCTGCTCAGCGATCAGGAGACCCTGACGGTGTGTGACGCCGCGGGGCAGCTGGCGCTGCTGCGCATGGGGCTGGGCTGGGGCTGTCTGCCGCGCTACCAGGTGCAGGGGCTACTGGACAACGGCGAGCTTATTAGCCTGGTCGTGCGCGGGCAGTCGACCCGTCAGCGCGCCTGGATTGCCTGGAATGACGCAACCTGCGGTTTGGCCAGTAAATGGTGGCGTGAAGCGCTATTAGCAAATAGTGCTATTTTTTCGGTTTATAATACGGAAATCGTATAGATATTAGCACGTTAAAAAATATGCTTACGCAATGAACTTCATAACATCTTGTCAACGCCGTTGAATTTGTTGCAAAATATGCGGCCTGAAAACCAGAGACTAGCCGACGCTTTTTTTAAAGTGTCGGTTATTTTTTTGGTCGAAAGACACATCATTCAATACCAAGAGGCCGGGCTTCGTACCGGATAGATATTTACTAAAAACCGACAGTCGTTGTCGCTGAGGAATAGAAAGAAATGGGGCAATTTTTTGCTTACGCGCTGGCGTTCACCGTAAAAGGGGATAACTATGTCGCATAACGCTACTCCAAATACCTCTCGCGTGGAATTACGTAAAACGCTTACGTTAGTTCCGGTTGTAATGATGGGCCTGGCCTATATGCAGCCGATGACGCTGTTCGATACGTTTGGTATCGTCTCTGGTATGACCGACGGTCACGTGCCGACGGCCTACGCCTTTGCGTTAATCGCTATCCTGTTTACTGCCCTGAGCTATGGCAAGCTGGTACGTCGTTACCCGTCTGCCGGCTCGGCGTATACCTATGCGCAGAAATCCATCAGCCCGACCGTAGGCTTTATGGTGGGTTGGTCTTCGCTGCTCGACTACCTGTTCGCGCCGATGATCAACATTCTGCTGGCAAAAATCTATTTTGAAGCGCTGGTGCCTTCGATTCCGTCGTGGGTGTTTGTTATCGCGCTGGTCGCCTTTATGACCGCCTTTAACCTGCGCAGCATTAAATCCGTGGCCAACTTCAACACCGTGATTGTGGTGCTGCAGGTGGTGCTGATTGCCGTTATTCTCGGCATGGTGATTTATGGTGTGTTTGAAGGCGAAGGCGCCGGTACGCTGGCCAGCAGCCGTCCGTTCTGGTCTGGTGACGCGCACGTGATCCCTATGATTACCGGGGCGACGATCCTGTGCTTCTCGTTTACCGGCTTCGACGGCATCAGCAACCTGTCCGAAGAGACCAAAGATGCAGAGCGCGTTATCCCGCGGGCGATCTTCCTGACCGCGCTGATCGGCGGCCTGATCTTCATCTTTGCCACCTACTTCCTGCAGCTGTACTTCCCGGACATCTCGCGCTTTAAAGATCCGGATGCGTCACAGCCGGAAATTATGCTCTACGTGGCCGGTAAAGCCTTCCAGGTTGGCGCGCTGATCTTCTCCACCATCACCGTGCTGGCGTCCGGTATGGCGGCGCATGCCGGCGTGGCGCGTCTGATGTACGTGATGGGTCGCGACGGCGTGTTCCCGAAAAGCTTCTTCGGCTACGTGCACCCGACCTGGCGCACCCCGGCGATGAACATCATCCTGGTTGGCGCGATTGCGCTGCTGGCGATTAACTTCGACCTGGTGATGGCGACGGCGCTGATTAACTTTGGTGCGCTGGTGGCGTTTACCTTCGTTAACCTGTCGGTGATTTCCCAGTTCTGGATCCGTGAGAAACGCAACAAGACGCTGAAAGACCACTTCCAGTATCTGTTCCTGCCGATGTGCGGCGCCCTGACCGTTGGCGCGCTGTGGGTCAACCTGGAAGAGAGCTCAATGATTCTGGGCCTGATCTGGGCCGGTATCGGTCTGGTCTACCTGGCCTGCGTGACCAAAAGCTTCCGCAACCCGGTGCCGCAGTACGAAGATGTGGCCTAAGGCATAGCGTGATGTGAATAAAAAAAGCCGGAGGGAAACCTCCGGCTTTTTTTTCGTCTGTGCTGGTTCGATACCGGGACCTGCTTTTTTGCCCGGCGGTGCTTGCCGGGCCTGGGGGATATAAGCTGACGGGAGGCCCCCGTAGGCCGGGTCATGCGCAGCCGCCACCCGGCAGAAGAGCTTATCCCGCCTGCACCATAACTTTCAGCAGCGTATCCAGCAGGCCGGGAAAACGGGCATCCAGATCTTCCCGGCGCAGCGAAATCATGTTCTCCCGCCCCTGAGGCCGCTGCCAGATCACACCGCTGTCGCGCAGGACGCGCCAGTGGTGGGTCATGGTGGACTTGGCCACCTCCTCCTGACGCAGGGCGTTGCAGCTCTGCTCACTGCCGTCGGCCAGCGTGCGGATGATCTCCAGTCGCAGCGGGTTACCGAGCGCGGAAAGGACATTTTCCAGGCGAATTTGTTCTCGTTCGGGGTGATTGGCGATCATAATAATCCTGTGTCGGCGGTGGCGCGGCGCATGGCAGCCGCAGCCCATATCGGCGGCTGGCGGCTACTATACCCAAACTCCGTTTCTGATGCCACGCGCGCCGCCGCAACCTGACCAATCGTAATAATAGCAAAAATAGTTCGAATATACTCGTACAGTTGTACTATGATAGACGCAGTTAAATGAACTGCGGATCATTCCGACCGCAGACTGACCGTCAAAACGACTAAGGACGCATCATGCCCCGACCCATCCCTCTCGAACGTTATCGCAACATCGGTATCTCCGCGCATATCGATGCCGGTAAAACCACCACCACCGAGCGCATCCTGTTTTACACCGGGATGAGCCATAAGCTGGGTGAAGTACACGATGGCGCGGCAACCACCGACTGGATGGCGCAGGAGCAAGAGCGCGGGATCACCATTACCTCGGCGGCGGTAAGCTGCTTCTGGCCGGGTATGGACCGCAGCTTTGAGCCGCACCGGATCAACATCATCGACACCCCGGGGCACGTGGATTTCACTATTGAGGTGGAACGTTCCATGCGCGTGCTCGACGGCGCGGTGATGGTGTACGACTCCGTCGGCGGGGTGCAGCCCCAGTCGGAGACTGTCTGGCGCCAGGCGAATAAATACCACGTCCCGCGGCTGGCCTTCGTCAACAAGATGGACCGCCCGGGGGCGGACTTCTTCCGCGTGGTGCAGATGATGATCGACCGTCTGAAGGCCAACCCGGTGCCGATTGTCATCCCCATTGGCGCTGAAGAGCATTTCACCGGCGTTGTCGATCTGGTAAAAATGCGCGCCATCCTGTGGGATGACGCCACCCAGGGCATGACCTTCAGCTATGGGCCTGTCCCTGACGATCTGCTGGCGACGGCCCGCGAGTGGCGGGAGAAAATGGTCTCGGCGGCGGCGGAAGCCAGTGACGCGCTGATGGATAAATACCTGGAAACCGGTGAGCTGGACGAGGCGGAAATCGTCGCCGGTCTGCGCCAGCGCACGGTGAAGGGCGAAATCCAGGCGGTGCTCTGCGGGAGCGCCTTTAAAAACAAAGGCGTGCAGCGCATGCTCGATGCGGTGGTGGAGCTGATGCCGTCGCCGCTGGATATTCCGGCGATACAGGGCGTTGATGAGCAAGGCCAGCCGGCGGAACGCCATCCGAGCGACGATGAGCCGCTGTCGGCGCTGGCGTTCAAACTGATGACCGACCCCTACGTCGGCCAGCTGACCTTTATCCGCGTCTACTCCGGGACGCTGAAGAAAGGCGATGCGGTGTGGAACCCGGTGAAGGGCAAGAAAGAGCGCATCGGACGTATCGTGCTGATGCAGGCCAACGACCGCCACGAAGTTGACGAACTGCATGCCGGGGATATCGCGGCCTGCGTCGGTCTGAAGGATGTGACCACCGGCGATACGCTGTGCGACCCGGATGCGGTGATTACCCTCGAACGGATGGAGTTTCCGGAACCGGTGATTTCGCTGGCCATCGAGCCGAAGACCAAAGCGGACCAGGAGAAAATGGGCATCGCGCTGCAGCGGCTGGCGGCGGAAGATCCGTCGTTCCGTCTGCATACCGATGAAGAGTCCGGCCAGACGATTATCTCCGGTATGGGCGAGCTGCATCTGGAGATCATTGTCGACCGGATGAAGCGCGAGTTTGGCGTCGAGGCCAACATTGGCCGTCCGCAGGTCACCTACCGCGAAACCCTGCGCAAGAAAGTGACGGACGTGGAAGGCAAATTTGTGCGCCAGTCCGGCGGTAAAGGGCAGTACGGGCACGTCGTACTGACCCTGGAGCCGCTGGCGCCGGGCAGCGGTTTCGTCTTCGAGGACGCCACTAAAGGCGGGGTAGTGCCGCGCGAGTATATCCCTTCCGTGGAGAAAGGGCTGCGCGAAGCGATGGGCACCGGCGTGCTGGCGGGTTATCCGGTGGTTGACGTGAAAGCGACCCTGACCTTCGGGTCGTACCACGACGTGGACTCCTCGGAGATGGCGTTCCGCATGGCGGCGATCTTCGGCTTCCGGGAGGGCGCGCGCAAAGCGGACCCGGTGATCCTTGAGCCGGTGATGCACGTCGAGGTGGAGACGCCAGAAGAGTACGCCGGGAATATCATGGGCGATCTCTCTTCCCGTCGCGGGATGGTACAGGGGATGGAAGAGCGCTTCGGCAGCCAGATCATCCGCGCCGATGTACCGCTGGCGGAGATGTTTGGTTATTCCACCACGCTGCGCTCGATGTCTCAGGGACGAGCAACCTACAGCATGGAGTTCCATCATTACGCGGAAGCGCCACGCAATGTAGCGGATGAAATCATCGCCAGCCGGGCGAAAAGCTAAGCAACGTTCCCGGGTGTGACGCGAGGCGTCTTACCCGGGCTACTCTGGTACCAGCGCCCAGGCCCGGCAAGGCGAAGCCGCCACCGGGCAAAAAGGTAAGCACGAACCGGGGACGCAATGCCCGGCGGCGCTGCGCTTGCGCGGGCCTACGGTCAGGCGTCTCCCCGGTCATATTTTGTAGCCCGGGTAAGGCGGTAGCCGCAACCCGGGAATTTCAGCCAATCAGACAATATCCTGCGCGTACTGCCACAGCGCCTTCAGCTGCGCCAGCTTCTCTTTATCATCCGCATACTGCTGATACAGCATCTGCAGCTCATCGGCATAGGCCTGCAAAAACGCTGGGGTAAACACCTGACGACGGTGCTCTAACCAGCGCTGCTGCTCATGTTCATCGAGCGTGCCGGGGAAGTTGCGCGCCCGGTAGTTAAACAGCAGGCGTTCGATACGCTGGTCGGCGAAGGTAATATCCAGCGCCGGCAGATTGCGCGGCTCGGTTTCCAGCACGATTTTCATCGCCGCGCGGTCGGCATCGCTAAAGAACCCATTGTAAAGCTGGGCGTCGACGTTTTCGGACGGCACGAAGGGTTCGGCTTCGGCATAGACTGCCACCACTTTCTCCCGCACCTGCGGATTCGCCCGCAGCAGCTGGGCATTCTCCAGACAGCGCTGAATGGAGATCCCCAGCCGGTCGGCATCCTGCGGGCGCAGGGTATTGGCCTGGGCCAGCACCGGACACTTATTTAAATGCACCAGCTTAATCGGCACCGCCGGCAGATCGCCAAGCTCGGCGCGCGGGGTGTAAAGCCGCTCGCGCAGGGCATCGGCATCCAGTTCCAGCAGCGGCGCCATATCGCCCGCCAGATCGACCATAATCACCGCATTGCGGTTTTCCGGATGCCAGGCCAGGGGCGCCACCAGGCTGGTGTTACCGCGCGCGGCGCCAAACATGCCTGAGACATGCACCAGGGGCTTCATCTGCGGGACGTCGATGAGCGTCGCCAGCTTGCGCTTATTGCGGTGGCTGTAGAGATAATCAAACAGCCGCGGCTGCTGGGTTTTCACCAATTTCGCCATGGCGATGGTGGCATACACGTCGGCCATCGCGTCATGGGCGTTCTGGTGTTCAATGCCGTTGGCGACGGTCAGATGTTCAAGCCGGAAGCTCGGCAGACCCTCGTCATTCTCCGGCCAGGCGATCCCTTCCGGGCGCAGGGCATAGCAGGCGCGCATCACGTCGAGCAGATCCCAGCGCGAGTTATCGTGCTGCCAGCTCCAGGCATAAGGATCATAGAAGTTGCGATAGAAGATATTCCGCGTCACTTCGTCATCAAAGCGCACGTTGTTATAGCCGACGATACAGGTTTGCGGCACCGTGAACAGATCGTGGATGCGGCGGGCAAACGCGGCCTCATTATCCCCTTTGGCCAGCGCTTCCTGCGGCGTGATCCCGGTGATCATCACCGCCTGCGGCTGCGGCAGGTAATCGTCAGCGGGCTTGCAGTAAAACACCTCGGGCTCGCCGAGCACGTTCAGCTCCGCGTCGGTGCGGATGGCGGCGAACTGCGCCGGCCGGTCAAGGGAAGGGCTGGTGCCGAAGGTTTCATAATCGTGGAATAAAAATCCGGGCTGGTTGACGCTTTCTTGCATAGTCTGTTCATTATCCGTGGTGGCGTGCGACCGGTATGGTAAACGATTTGTCCGGTCATCAGAAGGGTAACGGCACGCAACTTCCTCTGCTGTGTCATATTTTCTTGCAATTAAACCCTGATATGAAACGCGAAGTTCCGTAAAAAGGACGGCGGATCTGTAAATCTAGAGGATATGCCGTTGAAAGGCCGTTTGTTTATTGCTGTATCTTTGCTCGCTTCGAGCGTTTCCTGCGCATTTGCCGTCGATTTGCCTGCTACGGTCGCGCCGCCTTCCATCCAGGCTGGCTCCTGGGTGCTGATGGATTACACCACCGGTCAGGTGCTGACCGCGGGTAATGAACATCAGCAGCGCAATCCTGCCAGTCTGACTAAACTGATGACCGGCTACGTGGTCGATCGCGCCATCGACAGCCATCGTATCACCTTTGACGACATCGTCACCGTGGGTAAAGACGCCTGGGCGAAGGGTAACCCGGTGTTCGACGGGTCATCGCTGATGTTCCTTAAGCCTGGGGATCGGGTCAGCGTCCGCGACCTCAGCCGTGGGCTGATTGTCGACTCCGGCAACGACGCCTGCGTCGCGCTGGCCGACTATGTCGCCGGCGGCCAGCCGCAGTTTGTCGCCCTGATGAATCAGTATGTCGAAAAACTGCACCTGCAGGACACCCATTTCGAAACCGTCCACGGCCTCGACGCCCCGGGCCAGCACAGTTCGGCCTATGACCTCGCGGTGTTGTCGCGGGCGATTATCCATGGCGAGCCTGACGTCTACCATATGTACAGCCAGAAGAGCCTGACGTGGAACGGCATCACCCAGCAAAACCGGAACGGCCTGCTGTGGGATAAAACCATGAACGTCGATGGCCTGAAAACGGGCCACACCTCCGGCGCCGGCTTCAACCTGATCGCTTCGGCGGTGGATGGCCAGCGCCGGCTGATCGCGGTGGTGATGGGGGCGGACAGCCCGAAAGGCCGCGAGCAGCAGGCTGCTAAACTGCTGCACTGGGGCCAGCAGAACTTTGACACCGTGCAGGTGCTGCAGAAGGGGCAGAAGGTCGGCACCGAGCGTATCTGGTACGGCGATAAAGAGCAGATTAAGCTCGGCACCGATCAGGATTTCTGGTTAGCCCTGCCGAAGGCGGAAGTGTCGCGGATTAAAGCGAAATATGTACTGGATAAGAAGGACCTTGAGGCGCCGATCGCCGCCAACCAGCGGGTTGGCGAGATTTCGCTGTATGACGGCGACAAGGTGGTGGGGCACTATCCGCTGGTCACCCTCGAAAGCATCAATAAAGGCGGAGTGTTCTCGCGAATGAGCGATTACCTGCACCACGAGCTGTAACCACGCCAACCGCCTCTTCGCAGGCGGTTTTTTTTCGCCTGCCGCTCGTGCTGACGAGACGCCTGTTTTTTCAGCAGTGGTGATGGCGACTCTGTGAATTCGCGCACATACTGAGGGGGGATCCTCTGCTAAATTAACTGTATATATATACAGTTAATTATCCTCAAAAGGAGGCAAGATGAACTACAGCATCACCACCCTCGGCAAGAAAACCATTGCCGGTTTCCATTTGGTCGGGCCATGGGAGCAAACCGTCAAGCAGGGGTTTGAGCAACTGATGATGTGGGTTGAGAACCGTCAGGTACCCGCCCGGGAATGGGTGGCCGTCTACTACGATAACCCGGAGGAAGTGCCCGCGGAAAAACTGCGCTGCGCGACGGCGGTGACCGTTGATGAGAATTACGTCATCCCCGCCAACAGCGAAGGGGTGATCCTGGCGGCGATTGCCGACGGAGATTACGCCTGCGCCCGCGCGCGGGTGGTGGATAACGACTTCGCCACCCCGTGGATGCAGTTTTTCGACAGCCTGCTACAGAGCACGACGCATCGCGTTGCCCCCAGGCCTTGTTTTGAGATCTATCTCAACGACGGCAACCACGACGGCTACTGGGATATCGACATGTATGTTCCCGTTGAGCGCGTCGCGTCGTAGCGGTTTACCCCTGTTCCGGACAAGGTTTTTTACATTCCCGGCATGCTCCGGGCGAAAAAGCAGTTACAATTGGCCTTTTCGTTTTGCCGGAGAGGGTTGTGCGCGCTGATAAATCACTCAAGCCATTTGAGATCCGCTTGTATCGCCATTATCGGGTGGTGCATGGTGTGCGGATTGCGCTGGCCTTTGTGCTCACTTTTTTGCTGGTACGGCTGCTGAACGTGCCGGAGGGGACCTGGCCTCTTATCACCCTGGTGGTGGTGATGGGGCCGATCTCCTTCTGGGGCAACGTCGTGCCGCGGGCGTTTCAACGCATCGGCGGCACGATCCTCGGCTCGGCGCTGGGGCTGGTGGCGCTGAAGCTTGAGCTTATCTCCCTGCCGCTGATGGTCATCTGGTGCGCGGCGGCGATGTTCCTGTGCGGCTGGCTGGCGCTGGGCAAGAAACCCTATCAGGCGCTGCTGATCGGCATTACCCTGTCGGTGGTAGTCGGGGCGCCGCCCGGCGACATGCATACTGCGCTGTGGCGAAGCGGCGACGTGATCTTCGGCTCCCTGCTGGCGATGCTGTTTACCGGTATCTGGCCGCAGCGGGCGTTCATCCACTGGCGTATCCAGATGGCCAGCTATGTCACGAACTTCAACCGCCTCTACCAGGCCGGCTTTTCGCCAAATCTGGTGGATCGCCCGCGGCTGGAAAAACATCTCCAGCAGGCGCTGAACGACGTTGTTAAAATGCGTGGGCTGATCACCCCCGCCAGCAAAGAGACGCACATCCAGAAGGCGATCTTCGAGGCTATCCAGACCGTCAGCCGCAACCTCGTCTGCATGCTGGAGCTGCAGATCAACGCCTGGTGGGCCACCCGTCCGGGCCACTTTGTGATGCTCAATGCGCACACTCTGCGGGAGACGCAGCAAATGACCCAGCAGACGCTGCTGTCCATCGCCCACGCGCTGTACGAAGGGAACCCTCAGCCCGTGCGCGCCAACAATGAAAAGCTGAATGAGATTGTCCTTGAACTGCGCCAGCTAATGAAAGAGCAGGGCGATGACGGCCTGGCGGAAACCCCAATCCATGGCTATGTTTGGCTCTCTATTGAACTGGCGCGCCAGCTGGAGCTGCTGTCGCATCTGATCTGCCGCGCGTTGCGCAAATAAACGCCAGATGCGCCGGATAACTGTATGGGTTGTTTCGATTCAGCAGCGTTTAGGGTTATGATAAACGCAAAGGAAAAAACATTGTCATCAGCGACTGCTAGCAGTTATGTTAGCCCTATAACGCAGTCGCTTTACGAATCCGAATCTCAATTATTAGGGGTGTAAAAATGGAAACAACTAAGCCTTCTTTCCAGGACGTACTGGAGTTTGTTCGTCTGTATCGTCGTAAAAACAAACTGCAGCGTGAAATTCAGGACGTTGAGAAAAAGATCCGTGATAACCAGAAGCGCGTTCTGCTGCTGGACAACCTCAGCGACTACATCAAACCGGGTATGAGCGTGGAAGCTATCCAGGGCATCATCGCCAGCATGAAGAGCGATTACGAAGATCGTGTTGATGATTACATCATCAAAAATGCCGAGCTGTCCAAAGAGCGTCGCGACATCTCCAAAAAACTGAAAGTGATGGGCGAAGCCAAAGTCGAAGGCTAATCCCTGTCGGTCCGGCGGCAATCTCCGTCGCCGGGCTGTTCTGCTCTCCCTCTCCCTTCGTTTCTTTTCTGCAAAACTTTGCCCCGGCAACTGCCTCTCTGTACCGACTCTTTGCTATACTGCCCCGCGAAATGTATTGATATCGGAAAGGTTTCTCTGATCCTGGCCGGGCATCTGACGCAGCGGCGTCAGGGCGATATCTCAACACCTCTCACCTCTCCGACGATCGATTCGCCAGAAGACAAACTCAGGTGCTGACCGGGCGCGACAGAAACCTCCGCTGCTTTCGCCGACAGGAGTCAACCTCACGTGATTAAGTCATTCTTTGCTGCACTCTCGTTTATCAGCCGCCTGCCGGTTCCGGCGCGGTTATCCCAGGGCCTGGAAATCGAACAATATCAGCGCAGTATCGTCACCTTTCCGCTGGTCGGTTTACTGCTCGGCGCCATCGCCGGCGCGGTGGTGTACCTCTTGCAGCCGTGGTGCGGCGTTCCACTGGCGGCGCTGTTCGGCGTGCTGACGCTGGCGCTGCTCACCGGCGGGTTTCACCTCGACGGGCTGGCCGATACCTGCGACGGCATCTTCTCCGCGCGTACCCGCGACCGGATGCTGGAGATCATGCGCGACAGCCGGCTGGGCACCCACGGCGGGCTGGCGCTGATCTTCGTGCTGGTAGCAAAGGTGCTGGTGATTGGCGAGTTGCTCCTGCGCGATGCCCATCCTATTGCAGCGCTGGCGGCGGCCGGCGCCGTCGGACGCGGGATGGCAGTGCTGCTGATGTATCGTCATCGCTATGCGCGGGAAAAAGGGCTGGGTAATCTGTTTATTGGCAAAGTTAGCCTGCGGCAGACGCTGGTGACGATGGTGATAGGGATCGCGCTGGCGACTGCCCTGCTGGGGCTGCCTGGCTTGCGCGCCGCGCTGATCACCCTGGTGCTGATCTGGGGTCTGGGATGGGCGCTGAAGCGAACCCTTGGCGGGCAGACCGGGGATACCCTCGGAGCGGCGATTGAGCTGGGCGAATTGCTCTTTTTACTGGCGCTGCTGTAAGGCCTGGCGCCAACGATGAGGAACAGAATGGACACACTTTCGGCGTTACTGGCTGCCATTCCGCAGCCTGATGTGGCGGGCATGGCGCGCGCGCAGCAGCATATTGATGGCCTGTTAAAGCCCCCCGGCAGCCTTGGCCGTCTGGAGACGCTGGCCGTGCAGCTGGCCGGTATGCCAGGGCTGCAGGGGCAGCTGGCGCTAAGGGAGAAAGCGATCGTGGTGATGTGCGCTGACCACGGCGTCTGGCATGAAGGCGTAACGCCTTCGCCGCAGGCGGTAACAGCCATTCATGCCGGCAATATGGTGCGGGCAAACACCGGCGTCTGCGTGCTGGCGGCGCAGGCCGGGGCCAGGGTGCAGGTGGTGGATGTCGGCATCGATGCCGACCCGCTGCCGGGCCTGATTAACCTCAAGGTGGCCCGCGGCAGCGGGAATATCGCCCGCACGGCGGCGATGAGTCGCCAGCAGGCGGAGACGGTGCTGCTGGCCAGCATGCATCTCACCCGCCAGCTCGCCGCCGACGGGGTGAAAGTCTTCGGCGTCGGCGAGCTGGGAATGGCCAATACCACCCCGGCCGCAACGGTGATTAGCGTCCTGACGGGTTGCGACCCTGACGCGGTGGTGGGCTGCGGGGCCAATCTGCCTCTGGCGCAGCGGGGCCATAAGGTGGCGGTCGTGCGCCGGGCGATAGCCCATAACCAACCGAATCCGGAAGAGGGGCTGGATGTCCTGGCGAAGGTGGGCGGTTACGATCTGGTGGGCATGACCGGGGTGATCCTCGGGGCGGCCTCCTGTGGCCTACCGGTGGTGCTGGATGGCTTCCTTTCCTATGCCTCGGCCCTGGCGGCCTGTCGCATGGCTCCCGCGGCGCATCCGTATCTTATCCCTTCGCACTTGTCGGCGGAGAAAGGGGCGCAGATCGCCCTCGACGCGCTGGGGCTACGGCCGTATCTCGATATGGACATGCGTCTGGGGGAGGGCAGCGGCGCCGCGCTGGCCATGCACCTGCTGGATGCCGCCAGCGTGATGTACAACCAGATGGGAACGCTGGCGCAGAGCAACATTGTGCTGCCCGATAGCGCGCCATCGTCCTGATGGTAAAGCGCATCGTCTCCACGATGGGGGACGATGCGCCGGGTTTACAGCGCCTGCTGCCAGACCGCCTGCGGCAGGAGATAAACCTTCGCCGGGGCGCGCATGCCGTCGGTGACAATATGGCGGATGCCGCTGGCCATCACCGCCAGGGTGACGTCAAACGCGTTCAGGCTGTCGCCGAAGCCCGCGGTCAGGTTGAGCATCGAACCATTGGCCAGCAGATAGATGGTTTTGTCGGCCATGCGGTAGGCGTTGATATACGGCATCACCTCTTCCTGAGGGTACTGGCGCAGGTACTCGCCGTCGATCTCTTCCGCCACGTGGCCGACGTTAAGGATAAATACCCCCGCTTTCGCGCGGTCCAGCGCCTGGCGATTAACCACGTTTTTACCGCCTGTCGCTGTGGCCACCACGTCCGTCGAGGCGATAGCCTCCTGGAGATCGACCACGTGCCAGCCGTCGTAGGCTGCCTGCAGACGACGGGCAGGATCGATCTCCGCCACCATCACCTGGCCACCAAAGGCTTTTGCCGCTGCCGCGACGCCCTGGCCAACCAGGCCATAGCCGATCACCAGCACTTTTTTCTCATGCAGGGTGAGATGAGTGGTCTGGAAGAAGGTGTGCCAGGCGGTGAGACCGACCATATGACGGTTGTGCAGCCCCTCTTTGACCGGCAGATCGTCCCAGTTAAAGATCGGATAGCCTGGCTGAATATCGCCCAGCCGATTGACGCCCGAGCCGGTGGCTTCCAGGCCGGCCACGATGTTCCCGAATTCGCCGCGCTGGTGGAGCAGGGTGGTGATATCGGCGCCCATCTCGCACAGGTGAGTGGGCTGCCAGGCAATCGCTTTTTCCCATGACTGTTGCCAGTCGGTATCGCTCATATTGCGCCATGCGCAGGCCTCGGCGCCGCGCTCCACCAGCCAGGCCACCACGTCGTCCTGCACGGTGGTGGGGTTACAGGTGGTTAAAAAGACCTGAGCGCCCTTGTCGAGGATCCCCTGCACCAGCGGGATCATTTTCATGTCGAGGTGCATACAGCAGGCCAGACGCACGCCGCTGAGGTCGGGCAGCGCGGCGACCTGACGCAGGGTACGCGGCATATTCTGGCTGGCCCATGCCACTTCTTTCGCTAAAGAGATTTTATTATTCACTGGGTTATGACCTTCAATTCGCAAAAGGGGTATCCCCCTGACAGAAAAGGGATTCTATCAGCCCACGCGAGAATTCACAGCACAATGCCGCCGGGATGTCGCCGCCCGCGCTATCCCCTGCGAAAGACAGGGTTGTTAATTTAAGGTTAAAAAAAGAAAATAAAATATAAGTAATTCCTATGATCTAAGCGATAAAGTGATGTTGAGTGTCATTCCTGGCAGGCTGTTTTCACGGCTGCGGATTTTCCTTGGGCGCCTGAAGCCGCATGCGCTGCCGGTAGCCCGTCGGCATATTGTTCTGGGCTCCATAGGCGCCGGCACCGGACTGGCGGTGACCAGCATGTTCAGCCACTGGCTGCTCGGCGAAGTCAATCTGTGGTTTATTGCCCCGATGGGGGCCTCGGCGGTACTCCTGTTTGGCGTACCGAGCAGCCCGCTGGCGCAGCCGTGGTCGATTGTCGGGGGTAATGTGCTGTCGGCGCTGATCGGCGTCACGGTCGGTATGCTGGTCCCCGATCCGGCGTTGGCCTGCGGCCTGGCAGCGGCCCTGGCCATCGCCGGGATGTATTTTCTGCGCTGTCTGCATCCCCCCGGTGGCGCGGTGGCCCTGACGGCGATCCTCGGCGGGGCCGGGGTGCACAGCGAAGGTTATCATTTTGTGCTGACCCCGGTGCTGCTCAACTCGCTGATGCTGGCGCTGCTGGCCATCGTGTTTAACAACCTGGTTGGCCGCCGCTATCCGCATCCGCTGGCGGCGGAGGAGGTCAAACCCCGGACGGTGCCGCTAGGCATTTCGGTCACCCGGGAAGATATTCACGCCGCGTTGCTGGAAGGCCAGTTCCTGGATATTGACGAAGACGATGTCCAGGAACTGCTGGAGAATATCGAACAGCAGGCTCGGCAGCGCATCGCGGCGGCAGCCCGCCGCTAGGGACGCACTTCAGGCTGCGGGTTACAGATCGCCGGTAAGATACTGCGCGACCCCGCGGCCAAAGCTCCAGTCACCTTTCTGATTACTGATAATCGACACCATCAGATCATCGCCGCTCAGGCCGCAGTGCTCTGCCAGTTCTCCCTGCAAGATGGCGAAGAAGCGCTGTTTCTGCGCCTCGCTGCGCGGGCTGGTATAGACCCGCACCACCACCAAATCCCGCGAGCGGGTCAGTCCGAGGCCGGTATCGTCAATCACCATATGGTGGGCTTTGTTTTCGTGAACAATCTGGTAGCGGTCGCGTTCCGGTACTTCGAAAGCGCGCAGCACGGCGCGATGGGCTGCATCCAGCAGAGTTTTGATCTCCTGTTCCGTACGGCCTTCAATCAGGTCAAATGTCAGTAATGGCATGCAGGTGTTCCTTATCGTTAGGGAAAATGACGGGCTGATCAGGATGCTAGCCGATGCCGCCGCCGGCAAAAACCGCTATAGTTGAATACATTGTTTTTACTGGTGAACAATCACATGAGCGAGAGTCGTCCGGAGAGTTACTGGTCTCATCTGTACTGGCTGACGGTGCTGGAAGAGCAAAAAAGCTATACCCGGGCCGCGGAAAAGCTCGGGATCAGCAAGTCGGCTATCAGTCAGAAAATCAGCGAACTGGAGCGGGTGACCGGCAAAACCCTCGTCCATCGCACCACCCGCAGCGTGAGCCTCAGCGACGACGGACTGCGGCTTGTGGCGGAGCTCAACGAGCCGTTTGGTCAGCTGCGGGATATTTTCACCGGCGCCTGCGATGAGGGGGGGCCGCTGCGGGGAACGCTGCGCCTGACCGCGCCGGTGGCCTTTTCCCGCCAGCAGCTGGTTCCGGCGATTGCGCCATTTTTGCATCAGCATCCCCAGCTGCATCTGCAGCTTGAGGTGACCGACCGACTGGTCTCTCTGGCCAGCGAAGGGTTCGATCTCGCCATCCGCCACTGTCGGCGCGAGGCGCTCCCGGATACCCACGTCGCCTGGCCGCTGTGTCACACTGCGACGCTGATCGTCGCGTCCGCCGACTATATTCGCTGCCATGGCCGCCCGGAAAACCCCGACGATCTGCGCCACCACCAGTGCCTGACCTATCCCCGCGGGCCACAGCGTCCGCAGTGGACGTTCGCCTCCCGCCAGACGCCCGATGTTCGGTTGACCATCAACGTGCAGGGGCCGTTCGCCACGAATAACAGCGAGTCGCTACGTGATGCGGTGCTGGCGGGGCTGGGAGTGGCGCTGCTGCCGGATTTCAGCGCCCGGGAGGCCATCGGTCGCGGGCTGGTACAGGAGCTGCTGCCCGCGTGGCAGCCGGTGGAGGTGTTTGCCGATCGGCTGTATGTCATCCGACCCTATACCCCACGCGTGTCGCGCGCGGTGGAAACCTTCAGCCGCTACCTGAAAGCGACCTTCAGCGAGCCGCGTCCAGCTCCCGCGCCAGCGCCTTGCTAAAGCGGGGCAGCAGATGGCGCTCACCGGGAAGCAACTCCGCCAGGGTGACGGTTTTGTCGGCGCGGTAGACCCGCTCGCTGCCGAGCTGCGCTTCGAAGGCGTTCGCCGCCTGGTGTGCCGCGCGAAGGTCGGCGTCAATAAGGATCACTGCATGGGCCAGCACGACATGGCCGCGGCCTGCCGTCAGCGGCCGCCAGTACTGGGCGGTACCGACAATCTTGCGCGCCTCCGTGCCCTCTCCGCAGGCGAGGTTATACCGGCCATCGCAAAAGGAACCGTTTACCGCCTGGGCGTGGCTGGCAACGCCGAAGCGGGCGAGGGTGCGCTGCAGCACAGCGCACAGCGAGTGATAGATGGGTTCGGCGGCCTCGCCGAGCGGCTGCTGCACCGGCCAGGCGAGGCTAAGGTTGATAATGCCCGGCCCCTGGGGCACCAGACCGCCGCCGGAGCGGCGGAGCCATACCGGCCAGCCGTGCGCGGCAAAATGCGCGCTAACCGCCGGCAGATCCGCAAATTGACGATAGCTCCCCGGCACGACAAATCCCTGCGGCGCCTGCCAGAGCTGGGCGACGGCTTCGCCTGCGCTGGCTTTGGCAAACAGCGGCTGTTCCGCCTGGGTGGGGTCTTCGCAAAACTGCAGCGCTAGTGAGGACGGGGTAAAATGGCGAGGCCAGCAGTCGGCCAGGGATAACAGAGACATGCATTCTCCTTACGGGAGGGCGCCGGCTGCGCCCTCCGCTGGTGGGTCAGTCGGGCGCGTGTTTTTTCATCAGCAGGGCGGTGAGCGCCGACAGCAGGCATCCCGCGGTGAGATAGAGGGCCACGCTGTGCCACGATCCACCGGAGAAGGTGACCAGCGCAGCGGCAATAAACGGGGTAAAGCCGCCGCCGACCACGCTCGCCACCTGATAGCCGACGCCAGCGCCGCTATAGCGATAGCTGGCGCCGAACAGCTCGGTAAACATCGGCTGCTGGACGCAGACCACCATATCATGGGCTATATTGGCCAGCATCAGGGCGAAGAACAGGATCCAGAAAACGGACTGACTCTCCAGCGCCATAAAGAACGGGAAACCGCTCAGCGTGCCGATCAGCGCGCCGGTGATGTATATCCGTCGGCGGCCAAAGCGGTCTGCCAGCCAGGCGAAGCAGGGGATAGTCAGGCAGCTGAGACCGCCTACCAGCAGGCCAATGTTGAGAAACAGCTCGCGCGGCAGGCCGAGGTTTTGCGTGGAGTAGTTGAGGGCGAAGGCGGTGACGATATACATCGTCAGCAGTTCACACAGCCGCAGGGCGATAATCAATAAAAACGCCCCCGGATGACGAAGCAGCGCTTCCACTACCGGTAGCCGCTTTTTCATCTGCGGCGCGTTGGCCTGGCTCTGCTGGGCTTCAAATTCCTGCGATTCCGCCATGCCGTTACGGATCCACAGCGCCATAAGGACCAGCACCACGCTGAACAGGAAGGGTAAGCGCCAGCCCCAGCTGAGGAACTGCTGGTCGGTGGTCAGGCTGCTGATCAGCGATACCAGCCCGGTCGAGAGCAGGAGGCCGACGCCGTAGCCCACCTGCACCCCGCTGCTGTAAAAGGCTTTTTTCCCTTTCGGCGCGTTCTCTACCGAGAGCAGCGCCGCGCCGCCCCATTCGCCGCCGACGGCGAATCCCTGCACCGCTCGCAGGAACACCAGCAGCACCGGCGCCCACCAGCCAATCTGGTTGAACGAGGGAAGCAGGCCAATACAGGCGGTGGCGATACCCATCATCCAGACCGTCATCATCAGCATCCGTTTCCGTCCGAGACGGTCGCCGAAGTGGCCGAAGACGATGCCGCCGAGCGGGCGAAAGAGGAACCCGACGCCGAAGGTCGCAAACGCCGCTAGCGTCCCCATCGCCGGCCCGATCTGCGGGAAAAACTCGCGGTTGAACACCAGCGCGGCGGTAATGCCATAGAGAAGAAAATCGTACCAGTCGACCACGGCGCCGGCAAAACTGCCCCATGCCGCCCGCCGGGCGCGATGCAGTGCATTCACCGGCTCGGTGGGCTGCACGCTTATTGTTGAATCCATACCCTGTCCTGTCAGTCACGTAATTTGTCGTTATTGGAATGAGACGCTTTTACCCCTGCGCCTGTCCTGAGACTACCTTGCCGCGCTTGTTCAGGAAAGCGATTTACCCGGCAAAAAAACAGAATGGTGCAAAAAGTAAGCGACTGGAATGGCGGGCGAAATCACAACCTGTGGTAAACATTCTGGCAATTTAGCCATCAGCTTATACTTTTAATTAAATCAACGGATAACAAAGATGGACACCTTTTAAGAATTGACGTAAATGGTTTACACTTAACACGTCTCCTTCTCTGGAATGGTGAGTTAAATGCGTCTACTTCTTGCAGTGTTATTTTGTTCTGTCATTTTGCCTTCTGCTTACGCTGAAAAACTGCCTACGCCGACAGGAAAACCTGTGCTGACCATTTCCGGGAAAATCGGAAATACGAACGTCGGTGACAAAGCCGTTTTTGATCTCGCAATGCTGGAAAAACTGGGGATGAAGACGGTGGAAACCACCACCCCCTGGTACACCGGCAAGGTCCGTTTTGACGGCATTCCCCTTAATAAACTCATGGATTTAGTCGGCGCGAAAGGCACATCGGCCCGCGTGCTGGCGCTGAATGACTACACGACCATTATTCCGATGGATGATTTTTATAAATTCCCGGTCATTATGGCGTTAAAAATGAACGGCGAGTATATGCGCATTCGAGACAAAGGCCCACTATTTATTGTTTACCCTTACGACAGCAGTGCTGAATTACAGAACCAGATCTATTATTCCCGATCGGCCTGGCAAGTTTCTAAGATTATTATAGAGTAAGGGTTGGATCTTGAATCGAATACTCACGGCTATTATTTTGTCGTTATTTATTGTTACCGGATATATAACTTATCTGGTGCATGAGCGACAAAGTGAGTTGCAAAAATTTACCCGCTATACGGACTCGTGGTCCATGTCGCAGATGGTGTCGGAATATATGCGACTGGAGTCTCGTCTGGCGGGAATGGCGATTGGGGCCGAAGGGGCGGACCACGATGAGGTGCGCCTGCGCCTGGAGATCATGATGAGTCAGATCGAACTCCTGCAGGAGGGCGATCTGGGTAAATTTATTAATAAAAGCGAGCAGCGAAAGACGGTTGTCGCCACGCTGATCCGCAATCTCCATCAGCTGGATAAACAGGTTGATACCATGACGCCGGAGCAGGTCAAACAGATCCTGCCGGTGTTGAGTGAGCTGGACGGTCCCCTGACCTCAATGGCCGCCGCCACGCTGACGCAAGATATTAATATCGTTAATGTCACACATGATAAAATTCAGCATCTCTATTATATCTACTCGGTGATCTCCATTCTGCTGATCGCCATGTGTATTACTTTGGGTCTGCTGATGCTGCGGCAGAATAATAACCTGCGTCGCGCCCATGTTCGTATGAAGACCCTGGCCAACGATCTGCAGATCTCAAAAGAGAAGTTGCAGGTGCAGAACCGCCGTCTCCAGTATGATGCCTACCATGATTCGCTGACCGGCATGCCCAACCGACTCTCTTTCTGGCAGCGGCTGCAGGAGATCGTCAATCAGGTGCGTCCCTATAAGGGATGCGCCGTGGTGATGCTTTTCGACCTCGACAGCTTTAAGGATGTGAACGACACCCTCGGCCATGATGCTGGCGATAAGCTGCTGCAGGATCTGGCCAGTCGTCTCTCCTTTTTCCGTAAAACCTCCGAGACGCTGTATCGCCTCGGCGGCGATGAGTTCGCGATGCTCTCTTACGATCTGACCGAAGAGATGGCCCTTGAGCGGGCCAATGTCATCCGGGAAAAAATCAGCCAGCCCTATCAGATCTACGATGCGCAGATTAATATCGACGCCTGCATCGGGATCGTGATTTCAGATGGCGAAAGTCGTACCGATTACCTGTACAAATGTGCCGACCTCGCGCTGTATGAGGCGAAAAAAGAGGGCAGCGGACATGTGCAAATCTTCCGACCGGGGATGCTACAACGTTTGCAGGAGAATAAATCGTTCGAGGACGATCTGCTGCTGGCCCTGGCCCATGACGAGTTCAAAGTTTACTACCAGCCGATCGCCGATACCGTCACCCGCGAAATCTATGGTTATGAAGCGCTGGTTCGCTGGTTTCATCCGGTGCGCGGCGCCGTGCCGCCGACCGTCTTTATTCCGGTGGCAGAGAAAATCGGTCTGATTAATGCCCTTGGTGAGTGGGTGCTGAAGACTGCCTGCGCCGAAGCGGCCAGCTGGGCGACGCCGCTCAAGGTCTCGGTTAACGTTTCACCTATTCAGCTGATGAACACCTCGCTGACCGACACCATTATCGGCGTGCTGCAGCAAACCGGCCTCGATCCGCGACGCCTGGATCTGGAGATCACTGAGTCGGACGTGTTCAATGAGAATACCCGTTCGCTGGAAATTCTCAGCCAGCTGCGCGAGCAGGGCATTCAGATCTCCATTGATGACTTTGGAACCGGTTATTCTTCCCTGTCGCGCCTAAGCTACTTTCCGTTCGATAAAATTAAAATCGACCGTTCGTTTGTTATCAATATTCCTGAGCAAAAAGACGATTTGGATATCGTTCGCCTGATTATCAGTATGGGAAAGAGTCTGCATATGCGGATTGTGGCGGAAGGCGTGGAAACCGAAGAACAGTTGACCTCGCTGCAGGCGCTGGGCTGTGACCTGGTCCAGGGGTATTTAATCGGCAAGCCGAGTCCGCTGCGCTAACAAATTTTTAACGCGTTTATTTTTATTCCTCCGGGCGATTTCAGGATCCTGAAATTGCCTTTTTTATTTTATCTTAACGCTAATCCCTGGGAGGTATAAAAAGGGGTAGAGGAAAAATTCCATAACAAAATAATATCCTTACCCTTTAAAAGGGGTATATGATATGCATCATATAGGCTATTTCTGAACGTCTCGTTTGAGACGGTAAAGTGAGGCACCATCATGCAGCGAATCATTATTCCCACCCATTATGTTCACACCCGCAGCACGCCGCTGTGGACCAAAGAGACCGCCCCGGCCTCTATCTGGCGCCGCCATCTGGACGCTGGCACCCGGCAGGGGGTTTACCCTCGTCTCTCGGTGATGCAGGGGGCGATCCGCTATCTCGGTTATGCCGATGAAACCAGCCCCGATCCTGTAGAGACCCTGACCATTGAAGCTGGGCAGTTTGGCGTCTTTCCGCCGGAAAAATGGCACTGTATTGAGGCGCTCACTGATGACACGGTGTTTAACGTCGACTTTTACGTTGATCCGCAAATTCTCATCGAGGGATAAAAAGAAATGACCAGTGAAAATAAAGGCTATACTGTAGCGCTGGAAAACTGCCAGCTTCACCAAAAGCGTGAAAAAATATTCCTCAAACCGATGGTGTTGTATATTCCGCAGCAGGCGGTGGAGGCCGTTAATAGTCTGCTGAATGACCTGCCGGGTGGCAATAAAGAAGGAGAGTGGGTATTGACCGTCACCAATAATAATAACGGCGTCTCGGTCGATAAAACCTTTACCTCGCGCACGGCGCTGTGCGAACCGTCCACTGCCGCCGATGCAGTGAAAGATTTGATCAATATCGTCCGCGGTTATGAGTCCGATGAAGAGACCAACGTCTGCGGCTGGTAGCGCCGCTATGTTTCTGCCGGGTGACTATCGTTGCCCGATGCCATCTGGCTGACCAGCCACTCCCGCAGAGCGATAATATCCGCCCGCTGCGCTGCCGCTTCGGTAGTGATCAGGTAGTAGCGGGCGCCCGGTAATGCGTTGCTGAACGGCGCGGACAATACGCCGCGCTGCAACAGATCCCGCGCCAGCAGTTCGCTGGCGATCACGGCCCCCTGACCAGCCACTGCCGCCTGCAGGGCGTGGGTCTCATCGCTAAAGGTTAACCCCGCATCAATATTCAGCGACGGCGGCCCATAGCGACGGCGCCAGCTCTCCCAGGTTGGCGAATCGGCCGGCACATGCCGGTTGGCGACGTGAAACAGCGTCACCCGCTGCAGATCTTCAGGCTGGACGAGGCCCAGCGACGGGCTGGCAACCACGATAAAATGATCCTCATACAACAGCGTACAGCAAAGGTCCGGCTCCGGCGTTTCACGATAGCGAATCGCGGCGTCCACCGTGCCCAGATGCAGATCCACCCGTTCAACGCTGGTGTGTAGCCGCAGGTCGATCGCCGGAAAGCGGGCGGTAAAATCTGCCAGCCGTGGCACCAGCCAGTGGGTGAGGAAATTGGATGTGGTGGTGACGGTTAAGGATGGCGGCTGACGGGCATGCGCGATCTGAACGACCGCCTGTTCCAGGGCGCTAAAAGCACGCTGCGTGGCGGCGTAGAGGATCTCGCCATCGGCGGTCAGACTGACTCCCTGGGCACTGCGTTCGCAGACCCGGCACTCCAGCACCGACTCCAGCAGTTTAATCTGATGGCTGACTGCCGTCGCGCTGACGCCGAGTGCATCGGCGGCCTGTTTAAAACTGCGGTGGCGGGCGACGGCATGAAAGGCGCGCAGCGCCCCCAGCGGCGGCAGACGGGGTGATCTCATGGCTGAGTTTTTCTCATCTATGGCTGAAAACTATGCGTTTGTGTATCCCTGTATAGTGACGATAGGCTACGGGCATGTAAAGACAATGACATGAATTAAATTCATGTATCTTCGCCTGACAGGAGTCAACTATGCACATTGTAAGCCGCTACACCGCCGCGGAAGCCGCGGCAACGATCGACCCCCGCGGTCGCGCTATCGCTCTTAGCGTGGTCATCGCCGCCGGGGCCTTGCTGTTAATCATGACCCCGGTTATCGGGACGACCGGCACGCTGAGTCTGCTGACGGCGCTGATTGCGGCCTTTGGCGTCGGGTGGGGATTCACACGCGGACAATCCTGGCTTTATCGCTCGCCCCTGGCGACGACGCGCTGGGCCTTTCTGTTGTCAGCGGCCGGCTGGCTGCTGGTGCTGGTGGCCTGGTATGGCGGGCAGGACTGGCCGGCACTGCTGCCGGGCGTGGCGTTCGGTGGAGCGGGAGCGGCTGTCGCCTGGCGCATTGCGGCGGGTAGGACGACGCTGCCGGGGGTGCGAATCAGCGGCGCCACGGTGCTGAGCGTAGCTATCGCCATCGCGGCGACGCTGCTGACCTGGCATACTGCGGGCGGAGGACGCCATGGTGTGTGCTTTGCCTTCGCCGTGCTGCTCGACTGGGCACTGCTTGGCGCGTTGATGGTGCGGATCCGCCAGCAGGAGAGTGCGGCCTGATACCAGGCGCTGTCTGGTCCAGGATCGGCGAATCAAGCGAGACGGGATAAGTTGTCCGGCGAGGCGTTAAATATCTTCTACACTGTTACAGACATCACATTCCTGTGCGGTCGGCACTCCTGCCGGCCGCCGTCGGCGTTCAGCCCAGGCGCGGGCCTGCAGGCTGGTTATCCTGAAAGAGGAGTCTGTAACATGGCATTTGTCACCACCCAAGACGGCGTCAATATTTACTTTAAAGACTGGGGCTCAAAGGAGGCTCAGCCGATTGTTTTCCATCACGGTTGGCCCTTGAGCGCCGACGACTGGGATAACCAGATGTTGTTTTTCCTTGCCGAAGGGTTCCGGGTCATCGCTATCGACCGTCGGGGTCATGGCCGCTCCGATCAGGTTAGCGAGGGGCACGATATGGACCATTACGCGGCGGACGTCTCGGCAGTGGTGGAGCATCTGGATCTGCACAATGCGGTCCACGTCGGGCACTCAACCGGCGGCGGCCAGGTTGCCCGCTACGTCGCTCGCTATGGCCAGCCGCAGGGGCGGGTGGCGAAGGCGGTGTTAATCAGCGCCGTCCCGCCGCTGATGGTGAAAACCGAGCAGAATCCGGGCGGTACGCCGATCGAGGTGTTTGATGGTTTCCGCAAAGCGCTGGCCGCTAACCGCGCCCAGTTCTATCTCGACGTCGCCTCTGGCCCGTTCTATGGCTTCAACCGTGACGGCGCTGAGGTATCCCAGGGGACGATCCAGAACTGGTGGCGACAGGGGATGATCGGCAGCGCCAAGGCTCATTATGAAGGCATTAAGGCATTTTCAGAGACCGACCAGACGGAAGACCTCAAGTCGATCACCTTGCCGGTGCTGGTGATGCAGGGGGATGACGACCAGGTGGTTCCCTATAAAAATGCGGCCATTCTGCAGGACAAACTTCTGCCGAACAGCCAGCTGAAAATTTATCCTGGCTTCCCGCATGGGATGCACACCTCCCACGCCGATACCATCAACGCCGATCTGCTGGCGTTTATCCGCGCCTGATCTTCCTTCTTTGCCGGGCAGAGTGCCGTTAATGGTATTCCGCCCGCGCCCTGGCCGCCTGAGGCGCCGGGGCGCGCCGGTTGACGAGTGGGAGAAATCTGCTTAACTCATGGGATACCTGACGAATATTTTCCCCTGGCAGGATAAAACGCCGGTTTCCCGCAGGGGAGAGCGGCTGAATTCTGCGTAAGCGAGACAAGAGAGAGACAATGAAATTAGCCGGACTTCATCCCGACGAGCAGCGTCGCCTGCAATCGCTTCGCTCTTCCGGGCTGTTGAATAGCGGAAAAGAAGAACGCTTCGATCGCCTGACCAGGCTTGCCCGTTCGCTATACAACCTGCCGGTGGCATCCATTAGTCTGGTGGGGGAAGATCTGCTGCATATTAAATCTTGTGCCGGTCTGGATGTGGACACAGTGCCAAGAGATATATCCTTTTGCGCCCATACGATTCTGCAAACCGACCCGCTTATTGTCAACGATATGCAGCAGGACGTGCGCTTTCACGATAACCCGCTGGTGATTGAGGCACCGTTTATCCGCTTTTATGCTGGCTACCCGGTGCAACTGCCGGATGGCGCGACCGTGGGGTCCTTCTGTCTGATGGACCATCAGCCGCGTTCGTTTTCCGCCCATGAAATCCAGATCTTAAGCGATTTGGCGGCCATCGTGGAGGATGAGTTCAAGGTACTCGATGCCGCAACTGCGGATGAACTCACGGGGTTGTTTAATCGTCGGGGATTCCTCACCCTGGCGGAGTACGCTCTGCTGACGGCCCAGCGCCGCCATGAGCCGGTGAGCCTGGCGTTTGTCGACCTCGATCGTTTCAAGCATATCAATGATACATGGGGGCATGAGGAGGGCGACCGCGCGCTGAACGCCATCGCCGATTTGATGAAAGCGGCCTTCCGTGAGTCCGATATCCTTGCCAGGCAGGGTGGTGACGAGTTTATCATTCTGTTCGCCAATACCAGCCGCCACGATGCGGCGGCGGCAATGGAGACGCTCAGTCTCAATGTGGCGCGTTTCAACCAACAAGCGGCCAACCCCTGGCAACTGGCTTTCTCCTGGGGCTGCGTCGAGTACGATCCCGCCATTCACCCCGATCTTAATGCGCTGGTGGCCGCCGCCGACCGCCTGATGTACCAGGCGAAGCAGAAGCAGGGACGCGAGCGTCGCTAATCCCTCCCGGCGGGGGCGTTAAGCAGGTACTGCTGCACCTGCTGCCGCTTCTGCGCATAGCTGCTGAGCAGCGCCTGCTGCGATTTCCCGTCGTTATCGTAAAACAGGCCGCCTTCGTCGGCGATAAAGCGATAACGCTGTTCCAGCTGGTTTATCACCCAGTCAATGCGTTGCAGGGTGAGTAGGGTACAGGACTGACCATGCAGGTCGTCTTCAATATCCAGCACATGTGAGCGAAAGGCCTCTACGGCAAACAGCCGGCTCAGCGCGGCAGGGTCCGTCAGCGCCGACTCCCAGCGCGCCGTCAACTGCTGAAAGTGAGCCAGCACCTGTGGGTCAGCGCGCCGGGCGCGGAGCCAGACGACCTTCCGACGGTAGCTTTCAACCGCCAGCCGCTTCAGATCGCGATAGTGCGCCAGCTGCTGCTCCGCGTCGGGGACCTGGGTCATCAGCCAGCTAAAAAAGAAGCGAGTCTCAAAACGTTCGACAAAGTGGAACAGCGGATCGGCCAGACCATTGCTGTTGAATTCTCTCAGCGGGTCGAAGGGATACATATAGCCAAAATCGAACAGCCACAGCTGCTCCTGCCGGTCCACCAGTAGATTCCCGCTACAGAGATCCCACTCCATCAGCCCCTGTTCTTCGCAGGCTTCCAGAGTAGTAAATAGCTGGGCGATCAGTGGCGGGGTCAACTGGTGTATCGGCTCGCCATCGATCCAGGGGGAGATCAGGATGCCGAGGCGATAATCGGCATACAGCGTAGGGACGATGTGGGTGAAGCGCGGGGCGGTGACCGGGTTATCCTTCAGCCGCTGCAACGCCTGCCTGCGCTGCACTTCATTTAAAAACGACAGCTGGCCGTTGAGGTTGGCAACGCCGGCGACGGCGCGACGTTTCTTTAAATTGTACTCCTTGCCGGCGATGCGCAGACGATAAACCTCGCCGGTCAGGCCTGAGCCGTATACCTGCACCACATAGGGGGAATCGGGGCCCAGTGCGGCGAGGGTCTCCGGCGGCAGCGGGCAGTGACTGACGTTGCCGACGATAAGAGGTTCTCCGCTGCGATCGAACGCCTGCTGTTGCTGTTGTCTGAGGTTCATGATGCCTCCGGGTATAACGTTAGATAGCGTGGATAATCCACGCTATCTCACCCGCAAACGGTAGTGAATTCATCCTACTGGCGGGGGCTTTTTCAGGCTGAGCTGGGCTGTGTTAACGGAGGAGACTCGGGGCGTAAGGCGGCGGCAGGGAAGGGCAAGCGTCTGGAACGCATACCTGACGCCGTTGTCAATGAGGTGCTTGCCAGGCTGGATGCGATGCTGAGCTAACGTCAGCGACGCAAAAAAGCAAAAAGCCTGCTCGAAAGCAGGCTTCTTAAATGTGGCTCCTCTGACCGGGATCGCCTTTGCCATTAACTGGCTGATTGGTAAGCTAAACCTAAAATTGGGCTTGTCAAGACCACCAGAATGACCACCTTTTTGTGCATGGGTCATTCTGGTCAAAGAGCCTTGATATGACATCATGATTGATACGCTTGTGTACTTACTATTGAGCATGTTTTTCTAAGATAACCAGTACGAGAGGTCCATGTGCCGTTGTATTCACTACCTGTCGTTTAGTACCTTTACTTTAACATCCATAGTGTTAGCATGGCTTTGTTTGTCTTAGGAGAATGGTTATGGTCAACAGGAAGTCAAAAAAGAATCGGAATAAGCAACAACGACAGAAGAAAAATGAAAATCCCCAACGAAGAGGGAATAGTGAATATTTATTCAACAATACTATACTTCCAACTAATATTCCATTGATTGACTTTTGTTCACTTGTTATTGATCAGGTTAAATTAAACCCAGCACTAGAAAATAGTCCAGATTATCATTTTTCTAATATGATTGTTCATTGGGAAAATAAAGATTATGAGTCACACAGGGCATCTGCATTTTTATTACTGATGACTATTTATGATGAAGTCCCCTCATATATAACAAGACTGATGACTGAAGAAAATGAATTTATTTTATCAGAGAGGCTTTCATTTGTTCATTTAGATAACATAAGTGAAGGATTAAAGTTAGCACATGTTTATTATAAACTAATTGATTGCTTTATACGTACGGGGGCTAAAGGACGTAACTCAACGTATTTTAAGACCTTTATGAAAGTGATTGCAAATAAAAAAGAGAACTCCAACTATCCTTTACATCATTATGACGATATTTTATTACGGTTTTATGAGTACTATCATCGAGTATTGATTAAAAATGATAATGAGTTGAATAACCTCACACTTTTTATTTATCAACATCTTGAGGGCGAAGGGAGTCAGTCATTATATTTCTTTTTGTCTTATTTCTGTCTTAATAAAAATGATCAACAAGCAATAGACTATGCTTTAATGTGTTTGAACTCAAGAAATTATGCAGATGGAACATCGTATAATTTCTCATTATGTAAGAATACAATAAGAGCAACTATTCGCTGTAACCTTTGGCATGAATATGATAAATGGATGGACATTTTAGAATCAGCAGTTGGTGGTGATAATCCAGAGTTGTTACAGTTACGAGAACAAGGTGAATGTGCAATAAATAAAGCATTAGCTAGACATGAACATCCAATAAATCCTACCAACGTAACTCCAATTACCCTGGATTCTGTGAAGACAGAAGAATTGTTAATATTGTTATCAATAATTGATGGATGTGGTGGGGATTGGGGAATTGTTGCTAAAGAAGAACTTTTACGCTATACATTTCCATCAAAGGAAATTGCAAACAAGCAACTAATAAATCTGCTCACTCAGCACATTCTCAAAATTTCAGTTTCTGATTTTTCTTCATTGAAAGATGATGATTTATATAACTTTGACTCATTCATCAACCTCTGCCGTTTCCATTTAAATATAATTGGAATAAGTGATACGAAAACTATATCGTTAAAAGTTTTACAAGAAGAGGTTTTAAAGAGGGGGGATATAAAAGATAGTATTATCAATCTTTGGCGTAAAATTAATCTAGGGTATTTTTACAATACGTTAGAATATTATCTTTCCAAGATATCTGAGCGATGGGCTCAGGAATTTTTTCTTAACGAAAATACTAGGCAGCGACTAGAGAATATTATAACCAGTGCTAGGCGATTGTCTTTTTCAGCATATAAATCGGTTAATTCGACAGTAGGGTTTCATGAATTACAAAGTACGGGAACAAAACACACACAAAATATGCTTTTGCATGAGATAAATAAATATATCAGTTTTATTGAGCAAAGTGATGTTGATTATTCAAAGCCACGTTATGATAAAATGCCTATACTTTCAGTAGAAAGGCAGTTATATGATTTGTTTAATCTTGAGCCAGCAATTTTGTATAATGAAGTTCCATCTATAGGTATTGTTGAAAACTGTATGCTGCTTGATGAGTTTTGATAGTTGTCTAAGGATGGTCTCAATAATCTCCATTTCAGTAGTATTAGATTTAGATGAAAATATTTTGGGGAGTATTACATGTTAAACAGGCAAGTCAGGCAGATTCACCCCCAAGAGGCTAAAGATAGCCAAACTAAGACATTTGGCGATTATTCGGAGTCCCCTAACATTGTTCTGCTTGGCGATCCTGGTGCTGGAAAAAACCATCTTTTCAAACAGTTTTCGGCATTTCATAGGGCAAACTATCTGACGGTACGGCACTTTCTAAGTGGTGTTCCGATAGATAACTAAAAAGCTCTATTTATTGATGCATTAGATGAAAAAAGGAGCAGTCATAACAGTAGCGATGTTATAGATGGCATAGTCCGAAGGCTTTTTTCCCAAACCCCGCAAAAAGTCAGAATCTCCTGTCGCTCTCAGGATATTTACGAATCTTATCAACGAATCGAAGATGTTCTTTTCATAAAAGAAAGTGATTTTATTCGCCATTTCGAACATTTACTTCAGATAACGCGTTCAGCAATTTTTTCGTTTACTTTTATGGTGAGGCATGAGGGGATGAAAGAGAAGAAAGAGGATATCCACTATTTGACCAGAGAATTACATGCGAAAAAATATCCAGAAGATTGGGAGTAAAGTTACTATATGTGCCGCCTTGGTCAACAGTAACTATTGTGCATATTTATAACAATTTGCGATCTGTATTCCACCACTTCCTATTGCTGTTTTTGACCGAAAGCGGAATCTTTTACCCGCACCTGCAAAATCAGGCGCCGGGATTGGAACCCTGAGAAATGTTACAGGCGACATACGACGCGCCCCGCGTCTTTTTTATGTCGTGCGCTCGGCTATACCTCAATGGTCGGCTGGGCGGGGGCACCGCAAGGTGCGCCGGTTGCCTGTAACGCCGGTAGTTCCAACCCCGTTCAGTCCACCACCATGAGATTGGAACCTCTGGTGGTGGGTTTTAAACCCGTTACAGGAGGCTGCCTCTATGGCTACTATCCCAATCCAGACATATCCGTTACTTGCTGTTCCCTTTAATGCTGCCACAGATTTCACCGTACTCGCTGGTCATTGCGAAACTTTTGCCGAAACCCTGATTGAAAGCAACGATCCCACGCTGAAAATGGCGCTCTGCGGCAGACTAAACGCCTGTCTGACGCTGCTCCAGCCCACGCTGTTAGAGCCCGTCCCGCCCCATCTTATTGGAAGCCTGACCGTTGACACCCGCCCTGCAAATTCCCCCCGTTTCGAGCCTGAACGCACAGAGCTTTGCCGCTACTGTCTCTCCCTGACGCAGATGCTGGCAGGGCAAAGCTTTTACTCTGAAATGGAAAAATACCTTAGCTGCCTGCTGTATGAACTGATCAAGTATTTTGCTGCGGAAATGATAGCCCCGCGCTGGCTGCGTAACGCCGATGGCGTTAAATTTATTGACGAGGTGACGGCATGATGCAACAGGACTGGCAATCCGCCGACATTATTGCGGCGCTGAAAAAGCGGGGAACGTTGCTGACGGCGGTTTCCCGTAACGCCGGGCTGGCGTCCTCCACGCTGACCAACGCCCTTAACCGCCGCTGGCCCAAAGGCGAAAGATTGATAGCGGAAGCGTTAGGCATCGCACCTGAGCAAATCTGGCCTTCGCGCTATCGCTGATGTTCCTCCAGCGCAACCCGGATACGGAAGCCGCGCCGCATTTTATTTATCTGATTCGCCATAATCCTTTGAACCCCAGAATCAGTTTTCTATTATCGCCTTCTTACAACGAAATCAGTTCTCGCCTGCACACAATGCTTCCTGACCTACGAGAAGTGCCCGATGAATCAGGATGGTCGCCGTTTTACGGGTCATCACACCGCTGAAAACTGTTGGATCTGTCGTTCGATGGATGACGGTTTATTACGCTAAGGAAATCACCATGAATCTGATGAGTAATTGTGCACAACCCACCCTGGATGTTATATTAAAATATAATATTCGGAGATCCTCTATGTATACAACTCGCCTGAAAAAGGTTGGCGGATCCATCATGCTGGCGGTTCCTCCCGCCGTGCTGAAAACGCTGGAGCTGTCGACGGACAGCGAAGTGGGTATGACCATTGATAATGGCTGCCTGATTATTGAACCCCAGAAACGGCCCCGTTATTCGCTTGAGGAGCTGCTGGCGCAGTGCGATCCGCACGCCGAAATGAGCGAAGAGGATCGGGAATGGATTGATGCGCCTGCGGTGGGCAAGGAGATTCTGTAGATGGACAGAGGGGAAATCTGGCTTGTTTCACTGGATCCGATTGCTGGCCACGAGCAAAGTGGAAAACGTCCGGTACTCATTGTATCGAAGGCATCGTTTAACAAGCTGACCCGGCTACCGGTAGTGGTTCCCGTCACCAGCGGCGGAAACTTTGCACGTACAGCAGGTTTCACGGTTTCACTGGAAGAGGCGGGGACCAAAACAACAGGCGTTATTCGCTGCGACCAGCCCAGAACTATCGATATGGCGGCCCGGAACGGCAAGCGTCTGGAACGCATACCTGACGCCGTTGTCAATGAGGTGCTTGCCAGGCTGGATGCGATGCTGAGTTAACGTCAGCGACGCAAAGAAGCAAAAAGCCTGCTCGAAAGCAGGCTTTTTAAATGTGGCTCCTCTGACTGGACTCGAACCAGTGACATACGGATTAACAGTCCGCCGTTCTACCGACTGAACTACAGAGGAATCGTGTGGAGTCGTATCTTAGCGGCGAAAAATCTTTTGTCAAACATCAATTCGTCTGTTCAGGTGCAACTGCCGCTTCCATCAACAATTTGTTGCCATTTCCGACAATTATTACGGAAAATACTTTGCAGGATATCCATTTCTCAATCATCATTTGAAATGTTGTTTCAACATCTCTCACTAAGGTCTCTCTTGAACGTCACCTCCGCCGTACGCCAGGCCGTCGAACGGACATCCTGGTTTAAAAAACGTCAGCGTTATCGTGTGCTGTACTGGCGCGAAATCAGCCCTCTCGCTGTCCCCATTCTGCTGGAAAATGCCTGTGTGCTGTTGATGGGGGTGTTGAGCACCTTCCTTGTCAGCTGGCTGGGAAAAGAGGCCATGGCCGGGGTGGGGTTGGCCGATAGCTTTAACATGGTCATCATGTCCTTCTTTGCCGCCATCGATCTGGGCACCACGGTGGTGGTCGCTTTTAGCCTTGGCAAGCGCGATCGGCGGCGGGCGAGGGCGGCCGCGCGCCAGTCGCTAGCCATCATGACCCTGTTTTCCATTTTGCTGGCGGGGGTGATCCATGCCTTTGGCCAGGAGATTATTGATTTTGTTGCCGGTGATGCCACCGCCCAGGTCAAGGACCTGGCGCTGACCTATCTGGAACTGACGGCGCTGAGCTACCCGGCGGCGGCGATTGCCCTGATCGGCAGCGGGGCGCTGCGCGGTGCCGGAACCACCAAAATCCCGCTGCTGATCAACGGTGGGATGAATATCCTCAACATTTTAATCAGCAGCGTGCTCATCTACGGCATCTTCTCCTGGCCGGGGCTGGGCTTTGTCGGCGCCGGGCTTGGACTGACCATTGCCCGCTATATTGGCGCGGTAGCCACTATCTGGGTGCTGATGGTGGGCCTCAATCCGGCGTTGCGGTTGTCGCTGAAGGGCTACTTCAAGCCTTTTAACTTCGCCATTATCTGGGAGGTGATGGGGATCGGCATTCCGGCCAGTATCGAATCGGTCCTGTTCAATGGCGGCAAGCTGCTGACCCAGATGTTTGTCGCCGGGATGGGCACCAACGTTATCGCCGGCAACTTTATCGCCTTTTCGGTGGCCTCGCTAATTAACCTGCCGGGCAACGCCCTCGGCTCCGCCTCGACGATCATTACCGGCAAGCGGCTGGGAAAAGGGCAGATTGGTCAGGCTGAATTTCAGGCCTGGCACGTATTCTGGCTGTCGACGATCATTCTGACGCTGATCGCCTGGGGCAGCGCCCCCTTCGCCGGCTTTATCGCCTCATTCTATACCCATGAAGAAGACGTAAAAGAGGTGGTTAAACAGCTGCTGTGGCTCAATGCGCTGTTTATGCCAATCTGGTCGCTGTCGTGGACTTTACCCTGCGCCTTTAAAGGCGCCCGTGACGTACGCTACACCATGTGGGTGTCGATGCTCGGTATGTGGGGCTGCCGGGTGGTGGCGGGCTATACGCTTGGCATTGTGCTGGGGATGGGGGTGATTGGCGTCTGGTTAGGGATGGTGCTCGACTGGGCGGTGCGCGGTGTGCTGTTTTATTTCCGCATGGTGAGCGGCCGCTGGCTGTGGAAATATCCGCGCGTGAAGGCCTCATCAGAGGAAACCTGAACCATTTGCGGGCAGGAACGCCATTTTTTGCGCAAAGTGAAGAATAATTCGGCAAACGATTCATTTTATTAAAAACAGGCTTTGACAGCGCCGGGCGTCATCGTTACTATGCGCCCCGTTCACACGATTCCTCTGTAGTTCAGTCGGTAGAACGGCGGACTGTTAATCCGTATGTCACTGGTTCGAGTCCAGTCAGAGGAGCCAAATTTAAGAAGCCTGCTTTCGAGCAGGCTTTTTGCTTTTAAGCATCTTTTGGCCATATAAAAAGTATCAGCTCATAATGGCTCCCAGTCGGGTCAGCACTTCATTCACAATATCTGTCTATCTACAGGATCTCCTTACCCACCGCAGGTGCATCGATCCATTCTCGATATTCTTCGCTTATTTCAGCGTTTGGATCGCACTGCGCCAGAAGTTCTTCAAGGGAATAACGAGGTCGTTTCTGCGGTTCAATAATCAGGCAGCCATTATGTAATGGTCATGCCCACTTCGTTCATTCATTGCAAAAATTGAAAGTGGGGAGCGTAGGCTGGACATAATCGAGTTGGCCTATGTGGCACAGCTGTTGGATATCGATCCGGCTCCATTGCTAGAAAAAGTGATGAAAAAGGTGCGGGCACTTTAAGCAGTGGCTGTATATTATCTTTTTGGATTGTTACACAGCCGTTCTAGCCTACGCTACAAAACAAACTCATAGTGCGACCCGTCCGGGAGCTCAACATCAAGCCGCAGCTTACCACCCGCCGCTTCAACATAACGCTTAAGGGTAGAGAGCTTCAGGTCGCGGCCCGGTTTTTCCATTCCTGCAACGGTAGGCTGTTTTATGCCTAAATCCTGAGCCATTTCTACCTGGGTCTTCTGCACCTTCTCACGTAGTTCGGCAAGATGAATATTAAGCAGGATATCCTTAGCAATAGCCTGAGCTTCGGCAACGACATCCGGTTTTTCATCTATAAGAAGCTGTTCCAGCGTTCTGCCCATCGCGTTACTCCTTCTCTTTCAATCTGTTAAGCCAGTTCGTGAATTCCCGATCTGCGACCGCGAGCATCTCATGGTAAAACCGTTTTTCATTGCCGACCTTATTTCCGGCACAAAGCACAATGCCGGTACGGGCCGGGTCAAAAGCAAAAAACGCCCGTATTGGGTCGCCCCGGCTCTGAACACGCAACTCTTTCATGTTGCTGTAGCGGGAACCTCTGATCGTATCGGCATAAGGTCTGGACAAACCCGGCCCCTTTTCCCGCAAGACCAACAGCGCTGCCAGCACGCTGGCCCGATCGATATCATTGAGCGAGGTAAACCAGCGATCAAACATATCCGTTGTTTTAATCGTCCACACGGGACCTCCAGGTTAATATAGGTTAAATACTATATAGATGTAAAGCTATAAGGGTAATAATGAAGCGATGGAATGAGGGATTCATGCGCCGTTACTGCAATGCTGAAGACGCATTCGGGTATTTCTGTGCATAACATGCAAGGTGTTCACCGTTTTACGAGCTGTGCCGAGAAACCAGATCAGGGATTGATGCAGTGTGAAGAGTGGCCTTAGCTGCAACGCAGCCCGACATTTTCAAAGGTATTGTCGGTAACGGGACGACCAGCCTGGAATCAGGCCGCTTTTTAGATGTCATGAAGCTTTAGAACAACCCCGAGGGCCATTTGTTGCGTGGGCAAAATCACTCGATGAAGGCAAAAAAGAAGCCCGCGACAGGAATAAAGTGCTTCCTTACCCTCTGGAAGTCAGCTGTATGTGTCACTATATCTTCGACTATCCTGGTGCCCCACAAAAAACCGGTACAAATTTTGTTATTACATTGCGCTTAACCAAAGCCAAACGTGAATTCGGAAGTTACAGAAGGACCGAGCCGGAAGAAAGAAAGGGCGTCACACAGCAGTGTTACGATGACCCTGTTTTCCGTCGCGACGGCAAAGGGAAAAAAATGAAAACTGGTGAAACGAAAACCCGCTGTGTCAATAGCACCTATACTTATACTGAAAATGCCGTTTACAGCGGAACAGAATATACGACCACCCTGAAGGGAAAAATAATGATGAGTATGAATGGTCGCGCCATACACAAAAACCAGGACATTATTGGCTATGAATCGACCGAGTCTACTTCCGCAGATAGCCTTGAAAAGGCCCAGAATAATATTGTCCGGTTTATGGCTTACAAAATAAAAATGGGCATCTTCAGCGCTAAATGACTCTGCTCGCCGGTGGGTATATCGCTACACACTGACGATCCCCTGCGGGGAACGCCAGCGTGTTTCCTTTCTATCCCAGCGTCACCGGTTAACGGAACGGCGGCTCGTTGAAGGTGCGTAGCTTACGCGAGTGCATGTGATCTCCCTCGGCGCGCAGCAGGTCAATCGCCCGGATACCTATCTGCAGATGCTCGGAGATAGCGCCTTCGTAGAAGCGGTTAGCCTGGCCGGGAAGCTTGATTTCACCATGCAGCGGTTTGTCCGAGACGCAGAGCAGCGTGCCGTAAGGCACGCGGAAGCGATAGCCCTGGGCGGCGATGGTCGCGCTCTCCATATCGATAGCTACCGCGCGGCTGAGATTAAAGCGCAGCGCCGAAGCGGAATAGCGCAGCTCCCAGTTACGGTCGTCGGTGGTGACGACCGTTCCGGTACGCAGCCGTTGCTTAACCTCTTCACCGGGCATCCCGCTTACCTGCTTGGTGGCGTCGTACAGGGCGCGCTGCACTTCGGCTATGCTGGGGATCGGAATATCCGGTGGCAGCACCGCATCCAGTACATGGTCGTCGCGCAGGTAGGCATGGGCCAGCACATAGTCGCCGATGGCCTGGCTTTCCCGCAGGCCGCCGCAGTGGCCGATCATCAGCCAGACGTCCGGGCGCAGCACGGCGAGGTGGTCGCAGATGGTTTTGGCGTTGGCCGGGCCGACGCCAATGTTAATCAGCGTGATCCCTTTGCCGTCATGCGTGATCAAATGCCAGGCCGGCATCTGGTGTTTTTTCCACGCCAGATCGGAAATCGCCTGCTCAGGCGCTTCGGTTTCGGCAGTGATCCAGATCCCGCCGGCGCAGGAGAGGGCGATATAGGGGCTGTCGGGATCGAGGATCTGGCTGCAGCCCCAGCTGACGAACTCATCCACGTAGCGGGTATAGTTGGTGAACAGCACATAGGGCTGGAAATGTTCCGCCGGGGTGCCGGTGTAGTGCCGCAGACGCGCCAGCGAAAAATCGACACGACGGGCGTCAAAGTGCGACAGCGGATAGAACTCGGTAGGGTGGAACAGGCCATCCGCGGTCTCATCGCCAATCTGCGACAGCTCGGTAGTGGGAAAATAGCGCGTCAGACCAGCGCTCATCGAGCGGTCGAGTGTCAGGGTGGAACCATCTATTACGTAAGGATAGGGGATCTCATGCTGCGACAGCTCGACGCTGATATGCGCGCCATAGTCCTGATATAGCAGGGTCAGTTGTTCCAGCAGATAGCTGCGGAACAATTTCGGATTGGTGATGGTGGTGGTATAGCAACCGGCATGGGTGAAACGCCCCCAGGCGCGCGTTTTGAGGGCTTTATGATCGGCGCCGTCCCAGGAGACCGACAGCTGCGGATAGACAAAATGGCCTTCCGCGCGGGCTTCGGTATCAGGGAGCGTATTATGGTCGATATAGTCGCCAATGGCTTTGCGTAACGCGCTGACCGAGGCTTCATAACGCGCTTCCAGTTCGGTAAGCGCTTGTTCCGGGGTCAGACTGGCGGCCTTGTTATTCATGATTCGCTCCTTGTTTCAGGTCTGCTGACATTTCCGATAGTATGTCACAGCGCGAAGAGGGCGAAAGGGAATTTATCTGGTGGATGCGAAGATACTGAGACCATCACTGTCTACAGGACAGACGCGCTGTTTATCCTGCGAGGTTGGCCCAGCGCTCACTGCTATAATGGGTAGCGTTGAGGATCTTTAGCGTGTGCGCCGGATTATTATTCAGACAATAGCGCGCATCGGTCAGTGGAGTGAGTTTATCCCCCACCCGCAGGTGGAGTCGACAGGCTTCAATTTCAGCGATCATCTCCAGCGTGCCGCTCTGAAGCACGACGCGGCAGGGGCTGACTGAAGCATTGTCCTGTACTTTTTTTACCCACCACTCCATCTGTTTTTTATCCTCTCATAGCGACATGTGCGTCGATAATTCATGTTTCCTTAACGTCTGACAATAAGATTATCCCCTTGGTTTATACAGTGTTTAGAAATACGCGCCGGAACATTGATCTCATCGTTAGGCATTTTTTATTCGAGAGTGAATGATCGGCCGGGTTTAATTTGCCGGAACCGATAACTATGCTGAAAGGCAGACACTAAATAGCCCGTCAGAAATGAGATGGGTGATGATGGCCAGGTGATAAATATAAGAGAGAGCGTCATGAAGCATATTTTTCGACACTGGCAAAGGTCGGGCAATGTCCTCGGCTCGCTACTGAAAAAAGGGATCATTGCGCTGCTGGTGCTGCTGGTGGTCTTTCTCGCCGGACGGATCTATGAGTCCCAGCGCGGCCCGGCGCTGCATCGCTGGCATACCTGGAGTGGCAACGAGATGTCGGTCGAAGAGGTAGACCAGGCGACCTTTGCCCAATATCTGGCGCGGGAGAGGACTATATTCGCCGATCTCCAGCGCGAAGTGACAGAGGCTTTGCCAGAGGAAGACAAAACCCCGGTTAACCGCTTTTATCGTCACAGCCGGGTCTGGCCGGGGCAGTTTAAGCAGGACTGGAACCGTTCTTTTGTGCTGTTGCCGCAGGGCAAGCCGCGCGGCAGCGTGGTGCTGCTCCATGGCCTGACCGATTCGCCCTACAGCGTACGCTATCTGGCGCAACTCTGGCAGCAGCGGGGTTATGTGGCGGTGGTGCCACGTTTGCCGGGGCACGGCACCGCGCCGGGGGCGTTAACGGCGGTTGACTGGGAGACCTGGCTGGCGGCGACGCGTCTGGCGGTGCGCGAAGCGACGCGCCTGGCCGGGGCGGACGTGCCGCTGCATCTGGTCGGCTACTCTAACGGCGGCGCGCTGGCGCTCAAGTATGCCCTCGATAGCCTGGAGGACAGCCACCTGCGTCAGCCGCAGCAGATTATACTGCTGTCGCCGATGATTGGCGTGACGGCATTTGCCCGTTTCGCTGGTCTCGCCGGGCTGCCGTCCATCTTCCCGGCGTTCGCCCGCGCGGCCTGGCTGAACGTGGCGCCTGAGTTTAATCCGTTCAAGTACAACTCCTTTCCGGTCAAGGCGGCAAGACAGTCCTGGTTATTGAGCCAGGCGCTGCAGCAGCAGATTATCCGCGCATCCCGTCAGGGTGAGCTGAAAGCGCTACCGCCGGTTCTCACCTTTCAATCGGTGATGGATTCCACGGTCAGCACCCGGGCGGTGGTGGAGTCCTTGTATCGCTACCTGCCGGACAATGGCAGCGAGCTGGTGGTGTTCGACATAAATCAGGCGGCGGATCTTCGCGTCCTGTTTCGCCCTACGCTCTATGCGGCAGTGAATACGCTGCTGCCCCCGGCGCCGCGGGCCTATACCACCACGGTGGTGACCAACGCGACGGCGCACACCCTGCAGACCGTCGCCCGTACCACGCTGGCGCAGGAGCGGGAAGAGCATCGTTATCCGTTGCATCTCGCCTGGCCGGCGGATATGTACTCCCTGTCGCATGTGGCAGTGCCGTTTCCCCTGAGCGACTCGCTGTATGGTAGCCAGCCGGACGAGAAGAACCGCTACGGCATTAGCCTGGGCACCATTTCACTGCGTGGGGAAACCGGGACGTTGAGCGTGGGGCTGGAGACACTAATGCGCGTCACCTCCAATCCTTTCTTTCCATGGATGCTGGCGCGGATTGATGAACATATTGCCTGCGCTCAGCAGGTGGTGGTGGTGGCCTGCCTGAAAGCGCAGGCCAGAGCGGAGGCGTTAAAACAGGATCAGGTGCAAAACGGTGCGCAGCAGGATGCCGACGATCGCCGCGGGAACGACAAAGCGGAACAGGCGGACAAACCGTGAGCTGATGCCGAGGAAAATACCAATGCCGGGCAAATCGAATGTCTGGATCAGCAGGCCGGCCGAGGCGTTGACCTGGCTGACAGTGACTTTGCCCTGCTGGATCAGCTCAGAAATGACGCCAAAGTAGGCGGTGCCCCCGGCAACGCACTTCACCAGCGCCGGCAGCACAAAGTTCTGCGGGATGTGCAGCCAGTTGAGAAGCGGCTTCAGCAACTGCTGCAGCAGGTCGATGGCCCCGGCGCCTTGCAGCAGCCCGACGATGGTTAACGACAGGATCAGCATTGGCACCGCGCCGAGCGCCAGGCGGATGGCGTCGGAGCCAGCGCTGTTGATCACCGCCAGAATACCCTGGCTGTTTTGCTCGGCGTTGGGTAGCGCTTCCGCGCGGGGATTCTCGGTAATCGATAAACGCCGACCGGTGACGTGCCAGGCCACTGCCGCCGCGCACAGGCCGCCAACCACGGAGATAACGATCGACGCCAGCCAGTGCAGACCAAAAGGGGTGAGGGGATAAAAGACGTTGCCTTGCCCCATAGCGAATACCATGGCCAGCGTGGCGGCCATTTGTCGGTCCGAGACGCCGCGTTTGTCCATAATCGACAGCGTGGCGAGCGGGGCGGCGAAGCTGACAAAGTTAATCTGGATCAGGGCGAAGGCGCTCATCCCGGTTAAGCCGAAGGGCTTCAGCAGCGGAGCCACCCAGCGAACAATCACATCGAGGATGCCGCGAACCTCAAGATATTTCATGATGATCAGCATAATCACCATGATCGGCAACAGCGTATACAACGCGACGTCAACGGACGATTTGCCCGCCGCCATTATGATGCTTATGACATCCATTTACTTTTTTACCACTCGCAAAGCTATTCGTTCGCGCCATCATAATCCCGTGGGAAAGGAAATGATATGCCGGGATGGCTGTGCAGGCCCGGCACCGCTGAGTGCCGGGCGGCGGGGCTTATCGACTGATATTGACCAGCGTCCGGCCGTGAATATTGTTGCTGAGGAAATCTGCGGCATACGCTGGCGCCTGCTCCAGCGTGATTTCAGTGGCCGCCTGCTGGTAGTAGCTCTCCGGCAGAAGCTGGGCCAGACGCTGCCAGATGGCGTCGCGTTCAGCGGTCGGCACCATCACCGAATCCACCCCCTGCAGACGCACGTTGCGCAGAATAAACGGCATCACGGTGGTCGGCAGGTCGAACCCTCCGGCCAGTCCGCAGGCGGCAACGCAGCCGCGGTATTGCGTTTGCGCCAGCACTTTGGCCAATACCGGGCCGCCAACGGTATCCACCGCGCCCGCCCATAGCTGTTTCTCTAGCGGACGGGTCTCCGCGAAGTCGCTGCGCGGCAGGATCGCGTCGGCACCCAGCTGGCGAAGGTAATCATGCGTCGATTCCCGGCCCGATACGGCCGTCACCCGGTAGCCAAGGGCTTTCAGCAACACCACGGCGGTGCTGCCGACCCCGCCGCTGGCGCCGGTGACCAGGATATCCCCGCTTTCAGGGGTGACGCCTGCACTGACGAGAGCATCAACGCACAGCATCGCGGTAAAGCCCGCGGTGCCGATGATCATCGCCTGGCGCGCGCTGAGCGTCTCCGGCAGGGCAACCAGCCAGTCGCCTTTGACGCTGGCTTCGGTGGCCAGGCCACCCCAGTGGTTTTCGCCCACGCCCCAGCCGGTAAGGATCACGGCCTGGCCAGGAACAAAGCGCGGATCGCGGCTTTCTTTCACCTGACCCGCAAAATCAATACCTGGCACCATCGGAAACTGACGGATAATTTTTCCTTTGCCGGTGATTGCCAGGGCGTCTTTATAGTTGAGACTCGACCAGTCGACGGCGACCCGTACATCGCCTTCGGCAAGGGCAGGCAGGTCGATCGCTTTGACGGCGGCTACGGTGCGGTTGTCAATCTGGTCCAGAACTAATGCTTTCATGACAGAGTATTCCTCGTCGGAAGGGGGTTATCGGCGCTAGCGCCGTCCTGTGCAGGTGTTTTTGTTGTCATACTGTGCGTAAAGAATTCCCAGTACTGGTTTAGTGGGGCGGCGGACTGGACCAGCCTGGCGCGCATCACTGCGCCTTCCCAGCCGATCCAGAATACCTCCGCCAGCGCCTGCGGGGAGGCGTCGCTGGCGACGGCCCCGGCAGTCTGCGCCTCGTACAGACAGCGAGCCACTCGCGCCTCCCATGTCGACAGAATGGTTTTCAATCGCTGGTGAAACGCCTCAGGCAGTAGCGGCGCCTCCTGCAGAAGATTGCCCACCAGGCAGCCGCGGCGAAACTGGTATTTCTCCATTCCCTGGCCGGCATCACGCACGAAGGCCGCCATTCGTTCCAGCGGTGGTACGGCGCTATTCAGCAGGAATTTATCTAATTTATGCGCAAAAAAGTCGCCATAGGCGGCAAGTACGGCCAGGCCAAAGGCCTCCTTGCTTTTGAAACAGTGATAAAACGATCCCTTGGGTATGGCGATGTTCTTGATGACGGCCTCGATCCCTGCTGCGAGATAGCCCGTTTCAGTTAGTACCTCAAGGCCTGAGCGTATCAGCGCCTGACGCGTATCGATAAACTGGCGATCAACCTTAGGTGGCCGACCGCGACGGGGTTTCAGACTGTCAGGGATATCGGGCTTCATTATTTAGACCGTATGGTTTAATTGTTTGTCAGGGTACGCCCAATCCAGGGGCAGGGCAAGCATTGCATGGAAGCGTAATCCTGGCTGACGAATCACCCACGTCAGGGGCGTTAACAATTATTAATCGCAAACAGATGATTTTCACTGCTGGTGGGGGCACAGAATATAAATCTGCCGAGGATATTAGGCTGGTCATTATTATCCATATTCACAATGGGTAATAAGGGTTAATAATATCGGGAATATATAAATATGGGTTGCCGCAGCGGTTGAGACGTTTTGTCCTTATGAAGAGGCTAATGTGTGAAGTACCTGGCCAACAGGGTCATGAGGACTTTTCTCCCTGGAAGGCAGGCTGGCGATGATTTGCAGACGATGGCGCATTGACAAAACCGACATGATAAAACACATTGTCCTCCCTGATTCGGCTCTTGTTGCTAACTCAGTTTAAATAAAATCGCCGCCAGACAGTGAAGTCTGTCCTTTATTTTTCGGCGTCGGGATAAATACCCCGTTGCTGACTACCACCTGCGAAAAAGGAATAACAGCCTGATGTACAGAATTAATATTACCGCCAGAGGAGGGGATGAATGTCGCTAATTGCTATTGTGCTGGTCTTTATCATGGCCATTGTGGTGACCGTGTTCCTGTCTCATCTTCTGCCCGTTAAGGTGCCCCTGCCGCTGATCCAGATAGCCGCGGGCGCTGCGCTGGCCGCGTGTGGATTTCAGGTCGATTTTGATCCGCATATTTTTTTGCTGCTGTTTATCCCGCCGCTGCTTTTTCTCGATGGCTGGCGGATCCCCAAAGATGCGTTCTTCAGAGATATGAAGCCTATTCTGTCACTGGCGATAGGCCTGGTATTGGTGACGATCCTCGGCATTGGCCTGTTTATTCACTGGCTTATTCCGGCTATCACCGTGGCGGCGGGATTCGCGCTCGCGGCTATTTTGTCACCTACCGATCCGGTGGCGGTCTCGGCGATGACCGCCAGTTCGCCGCTTCCCTCGAGGATGGCGCATATTCTTGAAGGGGAGTCGTTGTTAAACGATGCTTCAGGCCTCGTCGCCTTTAATTTCGCCATCGCCGCAGTGCTGACCGGCAGCTTCTCGCCGGGAGATGCGGTGGTGAAATTTTTCCTGATGGCGGCCGGGGGGATCCTCAGTGGCCTTGTAGTGGTGTGGGTAACCGGCAAATGCAATAATTTCCTCGTGCGGCGCACCCGTGAGGAGCCCGCTATTCAGATCCTGATAAGCCTGCTTATTCCTTTTGTTGCTTACCTGCTTGCCGAGGCGTTCCATGTTTCGGGGATCCTCGCTGCGGTAGCTGCCGGCATCGCGATGCACTATGAGCAGCTGTCGGGTCCCCGGCTCCCGGCGACGCGCATGAAAAGCAGCGCGGTATGGAGCATGCTGCAGACCACCCTCAACGGGATGATTTTTCTCATGCTGGGCGAGCAGCTGCCGCGTATGCTGAGGACGCTGCCGGCGGTAGCCAGCCAGGCGGGGGTCTCGTCTCCCTGGTATCTGCTGTTGTACGCGGTAGCTATTACCCTTGCGCTTGGTGTGATGCGTTTTGCCTGGGTGTGGCTGTCGATGACCCTAACGATTTTCCGTCGCAAACGCCGGGGTAAAGCCATCACCATTCGTCCGCGATTCAGCATCATGTCCGTGATGGCGCTGGCCGGGGTCAAAGGCTCTGTCACCCTCGCCGGTATCCTCACGCTACCGGTAATGCTGGCGGATGGGTCGCCGTTTCCTGGCCGCGAACTGCTGATCTTTCTCTCCATGGCGGTGATCCTGATGTCGCTCGTCGTGGCGGCGATTGGTCTGCCGTTCATGACCCGCTATCTTGCCGACGATTTACCCCATGACACCGGCAAGGAAGATATTGGCGCGGTGATGACCGAAGTGGCGATCAACCGCCTGAACGCGCTATTGGATGAGCCGCTGGACGATCCCAGTGAGGAAGCGCTGCGTGCCGATGCTGGCAATATGCTACTGGAAACGTACCAGCGGCGACTTCACTATAACGATAATGAAGAGGGGCAGGATGTCGGGCTGGAGCTGGCTAAACGCGCCAGACTGGAGAAATATATGCAAAGGGAGGTCATTGTCGCCCAGCGTCAGGAGCTGTTCCGCTTGCGGCGCGCGCATAACATCAGCGATACGACCTTTTATGAGGTGCTGAGGGAGATTGATCTTAAAGAAGAGAGCTTGCGCTAGAGCCGCAATCGCCGGGAGGTGGGTCGTTCGCCTTCCGGCAAACGTGCTGCGCTGAAAAGCAAAAAGCCTGCTCGAAAGCAGGCTTTTTTAAATTTGGCTCCTCTGACTGGACTCGAACCAGTGACATACGGATTAACAGTCCGCCGTTCTACCGACTGAACTACAGAGGAATCGTGTGAACGGGGCGCATATTAACGATGCCGGACTGCCTTGTCAAAGCCTGATTTAAAGAATCGCGTTCGACTGCTGACTATTTCAGCAACTCCCTTTGGTTCGTTGTTTTTTTTACCTCTTTGCACCGTTGCGGTGCAAATATACCTCTAATGGGGCATACCACAATCTGCTTACCGGGCAAATAAAACCCGGATTGTTATCACTATCCCTTATAACACGGCCTGTGGCGGGCAACAGCGGTGGAAATGCAAAGCTGGCAAGCAAATTGCAAAACTTCTTGCATCACACTCCCAGCGTTGACGCTGGCGTTCCTTACAGGAGGCAAAATGAACTTAAGACGACTGAAATATTTTGTGAAAATCGTCGATATCGGCAGTCTGACCCAGGCCGCTGAAGTCTTGCACATCGCCCAACCGGCCCTCAGCCAGCAGGTCGCGACCCTGGAAGGTGAAATGGACCAGCAGTTGCTGATACGCACCAAGCGAGGGGTCACGCCAACGGAAGCTGGTAAAATTTTGTATACCCATGCGCGGACCATTCTGCGCCAGTGCGAGCAGGCGCAGCTGGCGGTCAATAACGTCGGCCAGACGCTGCGTGGCCAGGTCTCGATCGGCCTGGCGCCGGGCACGGCGGCCTCCGCCATTACCATGCCGTTGCTGCAGACGGTGCGCAATGAGCTGCCCGAGGTGATGGTCTATCTGCAGGAGAGCAGCGGCACAGCGCTGAATGACAAGCTGCTGGCGGGCCAGCTGGATATGGCGGTGCTGTATGAACGTTCGCCGGTGGCCGGCATTGTCAGTCAGCCGCTGCTGAAAGAAGATCTCTACCTGGTCGGTACCCGCGACTGCCCTGGGCAGAGCGTGGACCTCACGGCGGTAGCGGAGATGAACCTGTTCCTGCCGCGCGATTACAGCGCGGTGCGGGCGCGGGTGACTGAGGCATTCACCCTGCGTCGTTTGTCGGCGAAAATCATCGGCGAGATCGAATCCATCACCACTCTGACCGCGGCTATCGCCAGCGGCATGGGAGCGACGGTTCTGCCGGAATCCGCTGCCCGCTCCCTGTGCGGCGCGGCAAACGGATGGATGGCGCGGATCAGCACACCGTCTATGAGTCTTTCGCTGTCGTTAAATATGTCAGCACGCGGCAGCCTGTCGCCGCAGGCGCAGGCGGTGAAAGAGATCCTGCTGTCGCTGGTGAGCCGACCCTCTCTCGAAAACCGTGAATTACAGCTGGTTAGTTAGGGTATATTCTCTTAAGGAATAAGTTGCTGGTTTTTATTATTTGTTACGTGGGACAACAGACTTTAACAATAGCAGACACGTTAAGTCCATTGGCCCGGAGGAAAGGGTGAACTTCCAGCAACTGAAAATTATCCGTGAGGCGGCCCGTCAGGATTACAACCTGACGGAAGTCGCGAATATGCTCTATACCTCGCAGTCAGGCGTCAGCCGCCATATCCGGGAACTGGAAGAGGAGCTGGGGATTGAGATCTTTATCCGTCGCGGTAAGCGCCTGTTAGGCATGACCGAGCCGGGTAAAGCGCTATTATCCATTGCCGAGCGCATCCTCAATGAAGCCAGCAACGTCCGGCGGCTGGCGGATCTCTTCACTAACGATGCGTCAGGCGTCTTAACCATCGCCACCACCCACACTCAGGCGCGCTACAGCCTGCCGCCGGTCATAAAAGCCTTCCGCGAATTGTTCTCCGATGTTCGCGTCGAACTGGTGCAGGGCACCCCACAGGAGATCGAAGCGCTGCTGCATAACGGCGGAGCGGATATTGGTATCGCCAGCGAGCGCCTGAGCAACGACCCTACGCTGGCGGCTTTCCCCTGGTTCCGCTGGCATCACAGCCTGCTGGTGCCGAAGGATCACCCCCTGACCCAGGTTTCTCCCCTGACGCTGGAGGCGATTGCTCGCTGGCCGTTAATCACTTATCGCCAGGGGATCACGGGACGTTCGCGCATCGATGAAGCTTTTAATCGCAAGGGGTTGATGCCGGATATTGTGCTGAGCGCGCAGGATTCCGATGTGATCAAGACCTACGTCGAACTGGGTTTGGGCGTCGGGCTGGTCGCTGAGCAGTCCGGGGATGCCCGGGAAGCGGACACCTTTACGCGCCTCGATACCCGCCATCTGTTTGATGCCAATACCGTGTGGCTGGGGCTGAAGCGGGGCCAGCTCCAGCGCAATTATGTCTGGCGCTTTATCGAATTATGTAATGCCGGACTGTCGCTCGATGAGATCAAGCGCCAGGCGATGGAGCCAGAAGAGGCTGCTATCGACTATCAGATTTAAGTCATGGCGGGTTAACGCGTCGGGTAGAGGAAATACCGCTATAATTCATACACGAGAGTCGCGACTGAGGAAGGGAAAATGACGATGCGGCGTGTGAAATTACTCTGTTCGGCGCTGATGCTGCTCGCCAGCCATAGCGCACTGGCCGTCAGCTACCCGCTGCCGCCGGAGGGAAGCCGTCTGGTGGGCAGCACATTTACCATCGCCGTTCCGGAGAACAACACCCAACCGCTGGAAAGTTTTGCTGCCCAGTACGGCCAGGGGTTGAGCAATATGCTGGAGGCTAACCCCGACGTTGATGTTTATTTGCCACACTCCGGATCGACGCTGACTATTCCGCAACAGCTGATCCTGCCGGACACCGTGCGCGAAGGGATCGTCATCAATGTCGCCGAAATGCGCCTCTATTATTACCCACCGATGGGTAATAGCGTAGAAGTCCTGCCAATCGGCATTGGCCAGGCCGGACGCGAAACGCCACGTAACTGGGTGACGGCGGTAGAGCGTAAGCAGGAGGGGCCGACCTGGGTACCGACCGCCAATACCCGGCGCGAGTATGCGAAAGAGGGCAAAACCCTGCCGGCGCTGGTGCCTCCTGGCCCTGATAATCCGATGGGGCTGTATGCGATCTACATTGGCCGACTGTATGCCATTCATGGTACCAATGCCAATTTTGGCATCGGGTTACGCGTTAGTCAGGGATGCATCCGCCTGCGCAACGACGACATTAAATTCCTGTTTGATAACGTGCCGGTGGGGACGCGGGTCCAGCTGATTGATCAACCGGTAAAATACACCGTGGAACCGGATGGTAGTCGCTGGCTGGAGGTACACGAGCCGCTGTCGCGCAACCGGGCGGAATTTGAATCCGACAGAAAAGTCCCCTTGCCGATGACGTCGGCGCTGCGTGACTTTACCCAAGGGTCGGGAGTGAGCCCTTCGCAGGTCGAGCAGACCCTGCAGCGCCGCTCCGGTATGCCGGTGAATATCAGCGCTGCAGCGGTGCAGGGAAGTTTGTAAGTCTCGAACGATGGCGGGCTGACCACCGTCTGCGGGACGCCATCTGTTTAGTTCGCTTCCATAAAATCGGGTAACTCGGGGACAGGCAGCACGGAAAGCACTTTCAAACGCTGAAGCGTCCGGGATTGCGCGCGTTCAAGATGATCTTTCAGGCAGGCGGCCGCCAGCGCCCAGTTTCCTTTCAGCAACATGTCATACACCAGAGCGTGTTCTTCCAGCGTGGCGGTTTCTACCGGAATGGCCAGTAAATCATAGAAGATACGCGTGATGATGAAAGGGGACTGATGCTGGCGCAGGATCTGCATCATCAGCTTATTACCTGCCGGTTCTAGGCAGCGGATGTGAAGATCTTCTTCCAGTAACTCCAGTTCCGCGGCGGTCAATTGTCGACCTTTATAACCCTGCGTCTTTTGCAGCATGGACGCCAGCCACGCCGACGGAAGATGAGGGCCTGCCTTGCACAGCGCTGCGGGTTCAAGGCTGGCGCGGATCTCGAAGTGATCGGCGATTTCGCGCGCGGTAAGCGGGCCGGTCAACCACTGTGAGTAAGGTTCTTTTTCTACCAGTCCCTTGTCGCGCAAACGCATCAGACTTTCACGGATCACCGAGCGGCTAACATTATAATATTGTGCCGCTTTTTGCTCATTTACCGAGTAACAGCCAAATACCATCGCTGTTGAGAGTACAACCTGCAGGTTTTCCAGCACCTTTTCACCACTGGTACGGGTATCCACCAGGGGCTGCTGCTCGTCAAGGCCGAAGAGCTCCCTGGTCAGAGCAAGGCGCAATGGCTCGACCTCTTCGTCAGGCTGCGCCACGATAAAACCACGCCCCTCGAAGCGGGTAATTAATCCTTCTTCATGTAACAGACTGAGCGCCCGACGCACTGGCACCCGGCTGGTACCGAATAATTGTGCTAACGGACCTTCCAGAAGCACCAGCCCCTTTGGCACTCGCTGGGCAACCAGAATATGACGTAAAAACTGACGAATAACTTCATAGCGCGCAGCGGCGGTGTCTTCCGTTGCCGCATGCGAAGGGTTTGTCTGCATGACCATATGTTCGATCCTTACCTCATCAAACTTACCTTATCACATCCTGAGCAGTGGCATACCAACGCCCATCATTGGCACCGCGCTGGTGCAGGCTGCCCATTAATGGATCATCACATACAATGTACATTTAACGCACCCGCTCATGACGTTCCCTTCTTCCTGTTATCGCACTACTTCATCCGCTCATATCTTCTTGAAAATACATAATTAAAACAAAATTAACACACAATGATCACATTTTAGACACTTTCATGTCATTGCTCTGGCACTTGTTTTGCTATGTTTAAATGGATTTTTATTTAAATATACATTTAAGGGTGATATGAACGCGAATACGATTCGCCTGCAATTTCAGCAGGGCCAAATTGATGCCTGCGCCATTGCCGCGCTGTTTGCCAGCGGCCAGCTGTCGCCACTTGCGTTTACGGAAGCCTGCCTGACGGCGGCAAAAGAGACCCAGGGGATTTTTATTACGCTGACTCCCGAACGCGCCCGTCAGGAGGCTGCCGCCTCGACGCAGCGCTGGCGTAAGGGCGCGCCGCTGAGCCCACTGGACGGTATCCCGGTCTGCTGGAAAGATTTATTCGATATTACCGGGACCCGAACCACTGCAGGTTCCGCAACCCGTCTGGATGCGCCTCTCGCGACACACGATGCCGGAATGGTAGCGCGCCTGACGCAGGCGGGAATGGTGACTATCGGCAAAACCAATCTGAGTGAGTTTGCCTTTTCCGGCCTGGGTATTAACCCGACGTTTACCACCCCGGCATTACTGGCAACCGATGGCGAGGAACATGTTCCTGGCGGCTCTTCCAGTGGCGCGGCGCGAGCGGTTGCTCAAGGGGTGGCCTGTATTGCAATAGGAACGGACACCGCGGGTTCCGTGCGTATCCCTGCTGCGTTTAACGGAGCGATCGGTTTTCGCGCCAGCCGTCACCGCTATGACGCGAGCGGAGTATTTCCCCTGGCGGCGTCTCTCGATACGCTCGGGCCTCTTTGTCGCAGCGTTCGCGATGCTTACGCCCTTGATGTCATTCTCTGTGGCGAGGAGACGACTTCGTCGCCGGTTCCACGGTTAATTGTCGATCCGGACATTCTCGACGCCGCTGATGCTAGCGTCCGTGACAACAGTGTCTCGTTGCTGTCCCGATTAGCGGCGTCAGGCGTCGTTGTTGAATATCGGCGCCTGCCAGCCTTTCATGAGGCAATTACCTGGATTGCTCACCATGGCTGGCCAGGAGCGATTGAAGCCTTTCAGTTACATGCCTCGCTGTTGGCATCACCGGCAGCAACGGCGATGGATCCGTTCATTCGCCGCCGGCTGCTGGCCTCCGGCACGATTGATCCGGCGGTGCTCACCAGCTTTATGCGTCTAAGTCCGGTCTGGCAGCAGGCACTGGCTGAAGAACTCAATGGCGCGATTTTGGTGACCCCGACGGTCGCGCATACCGCGCCGCGACTGGCGCCCTTGCAGGCGGATGCCGAGGCATTTGCCCTCGCCAATAGCGCCACGCTGCGCTTAACCATGCCAGGTAGTTTACTGGATATGCCCGGTCTCGCGGTGCCAAGCGGTACGACGGCGAACGGCCTGTATACCAGTCTGCTTTTCTCTTCACCGAGCGGTGAAGATCGCTCGCTTTTAGGCGCTGCCTGTGCAGTAGCGCATCTGCTGGCGCCCTCCAAAGGTGATGGCGCCAATTCGTTATCCCTCAACTCAAAAGGAAAATAAACATGGCCAAAGAAATCCTTTGCGCATTTGGTGTGGACGTTGATGCCGTTGCCGGCTGGCTGGGGTCATATGGTGGCGAGGACTCACCGGATGATATCTCACGCGGCTTGTTTGCCGGGGAAGTGGGCGCGCCACGACTGCTGAAACTGTTCGCGGAGCAGCAATTACGTACGACGTGGTTTATTCCCGGGCATTCGATAGAGACCTTTCCGGAGCAGATGAAAGCGGTTGTGGAGGCAGGGCATGAGGTGGGGATCCATGGTTATAGCCATGAGAACCCGATTGCCATGACGCCGGCCCAGGAGGAAGCCGTGCTGGATCGTAGCATCGAACTGGTGACGCAGTTAGCCGGTAAACGCCCAACCGGGTATGTGGCGCCGTGGTGGGAATTTAGCAATGTGACTAACGAGCTGCTGTTAAAAAAGGGCATTAAATACGACCACAGTCTGATGCACAACGACTTCCATCCGTACTATGTCAGGGTAGGCGACAGCTGGACAAAAATCGACTACAGCAAGCATCCCGATGCGTGGATGAAACCATTGCAGCGCGGAGAGGAGACCGATCTGGTTGAAATTCCAGCCAACTGGTATCTCGACGATCTGCCACCGATGATGTTTATCAAAAAATCCCCTAATAGCCATGGCTTCGTCAACCCACGCCATCTGGAGGAGATGTGGCGCGACCAGTTCGACTGGGTCTATCGCGAAAATGATTACGCCGTCTTCACCATGACTATCCATCCCGATGTTTCCGGCCGTCCCCAGGTGTTGTTGATGCTTGAACGCCTGATTCAGTACATCCGTAGCCACGATGGCGTTCGCTTCGTGACCTTTGACGAAATTGCAGATGATTTTAAAGCGCGCAAACCGCGCTCGGCATAATGTCATTTACCCCCTGACAGAGGGATTACGCTATGAGCATTTTTAACAAAACCTCCGTAAACGGCTGGCAGCCGCAGCAGTTAACCATCAAGGATGTGAAATTTGCCACCTGGATTGCCTTTTTTGCCTGGGTTTTCGCTGTCTATGATTTCATCCTTTTTGGCACGTTGCTGCCGGAAATTGGTCTCCATTTTGGCTGGAATGAGGTTGAGCAAGCGGAAATCGCCACCTGGGTGGCGGTAGGCGGCGCAGTGATCGCGCTGGCGATTGGTCCGCTGGTCGATCGTCTGGGACGCCGGATGGGGATTGTCATTACCGTTGGCGGTGCCGCGTTGTGCTCATTACTGACCGCTGTGGGCGGCGCATGGGGCAAAGGTGCGCTGACGGCCATTCGCTCTGTCGCGGGGTTGGGATACGCGGAACAGACGGTGAACGCCACCTATTTATCGGAGCTGTATACCGCGCTCGACGATCCGAAGCTCAACAAACGTAAAGGGTTTGTCTACAGTCTTGTGCAAGGTGGCTGGCCGGTCGGCGCGCTGGTTGCTTCAGCATTGACCGCCATTTTAATGCCCATCATCGGCTGGCAGGGCAGCTTCATTTTTGCGGCATTACCTTCACTGGTCATCGCTGTGCTGGCGCTAAAACTTAAAGAAACACCTCAGTTCCAGGTACAAAAGAAAATCCAACATTTGCGTGAACAAGGGCAGGTCGCCGAAGCCCGTCAGGTCGCTCAGGATTATCAGATTTCATGGGAAGAACATCACCGCGGCGGGATTGCCGCAGCGTTTCGTGGTCCATCACTGCGCGCCACCCTGGTACTGGGGGCGGCGGTCCTGATTAACTGGTTTGCCATTCAGATTTTTAGCGTGCTCGGAACGACGGTCATCACCAAAACCCATGATGTTTCTTTTAACAACTCATTGCTTATCTTAATCCTGTCCAACCTGGTGGGCTATTGCGGTTACCTGGCTCACGGCTGGCTGGGCGACCGGATTGGGCGTCGTAACACTATCGCGGTCGGGTGGATGCTGGGCGGTGTGGCGTTTGCCGGCATGCTTTACTGTCCGGACAACTTTGCCACTATCGTCACGCTCTACAGTATTGGTCTGTTCTTCCTGATTGGTCCCTACGCCGCCGCGCTGTTTTTCATTAGCGAAAGCTTTCCTACCGCCATCCGTGCTACGGCAGGGGCGCTGATTGGCGCGATGGGACCGGTCGGGGCGATCATCGCCAGCGTTGGTACCACCGCGGTGTTAAGCCATGGAGGGCACTGGCAGGATGCTGCGCTGTGGTTTGGCGCCATACCCTGCTTTATCTCGGGTGGGGTGATGTGGCTGGCGCGTGGCGATGTCCAGCACGCGTCAGGGATGAACAAGACCGTTAATACGCAACCTCAGGCGTAAGGAGCAACGATGGAAACGACAAACATCAGTCAGCCAGTAGCGGCAATCAGTGGTGCGGCAAGCGGCATTGGTCTGGCGCTGGCCACCCTGTATGCCCGCCGCGGTGTGCGGGTGATCGCCGGTTACTACCCGGACGATCCGCATGACCCAACTGTCGCCGCTGCACAGGTTGAGGAGGCTGGTGGCGATGCGCTCTGGCTGCCGCTGAACGTCGCCTATACGGCGTCGGTTGATACGTTTATAGCGCAAGGCGTCGCTCATTTTGGCCGCCTTGATTATGTTATCGCCAATGCCGGGATCTTACGCTGTGCCTCTATTGAAGAGATGAGCGACGAGCGCTGGAGCGAAATGCTTAACGTAGACTTAACCGGCGTGATGCGGTGTTTCCGGGCGGCTTCGCCACGGCTGGTCAGCGGCGGAAGCCTGGTCGCGATCTCATCGATTGCCGGGGGCGTCTATGGCTGGCAGGAGCACGCGCACTACGCGGCGGCGAAAGCCGCGGTCCCCGGGCTCTGTCGCTCACTGGCCGTTGAGCTTGCACCACGGGGTATCCGCTGCAACGCCGTGATCCCAGGGCTGATTGAAACCCCACAGTCGCTGGATAAACAGAACTCACTGGGGCCGGAGGGGCTGGCAAAAGCAGCCAGATCGATTCCACTGGGACGGGTTGGCTGTCCGGATGATATCGCTCGCGTAGTGGCTTTTCTCACCAGCGACGAAAGCCGCTATCTGACCGGGCAAAGCCTTATTGTTGACGGTGGTTTGACCGTCCGCTGGCCGGATTAAGGAGCCACTATGCAGTTGCGAAACAGACGTTGTGTGGTGACGGGGGCGGCAAGTGGTATCGGCGAGGCTATCGCACTGCTTTTTGCCGGCGAAGGGGCACGACTGATACTCACCGACCGGGACCGTAAAAAACTGGAAGGGGTGGTACAGCGTTGTCGGTTAATTGGGGCGCAATGTTATGGCGTGGTGGCTGACGTTGGCGAGGTCGACGGGGCAACGGCTGGCGTGGATGCCTGCCTGGGGCACTATGAGGGGATTGATGTTCTGGTCAACAATGCGGGCATGCTTACCCAGGCTCCCTGCACCGATATCACCCTGGAGATGTGGGAAACCATGATGGCCGTCGATCTGCGCAGCGTGTTTCTGGCCTGCCAGCGAGCTCTGCCAGTGATGTTGAGCCAACGCTGGGGGCGTATTATCAATATCGCTTCTCAACTGGGCATCAAAGGTGGGGCAGAGCTGTGTCACTATGCGGCCGCTAAGGCTGGTGTAATTGGCCTGACGAAATCACTGGCGCTGGAAGTCTCCAGCCACAATGTGCTGGTAAACGCTATCGCACCCGGACCGATTGAAACCCCGCTTATTGAGGGGATCCACCAGGCGTGGAAGACGGCAAAAACGGCGGAGCTGCCACTGGGGCGCTTTGGGCGAGCAGAAGAAGTTGCGCCGGTGGCGCTGCTGCTGGCCAGCGAGCCAGGGGGAAATCTGTTCGTTGGCCAGACGCTGGGGCCAAATTCGGGTGATGTGATGCCTTGAGGAGTAGATGATGTGCGGAGTATGCGGCCTGCTTGATAACGGGCCGCAGTGGAGCGATCCGCTGCGGCAGGAAATTCCCCTACGCCAGCTGCGCCTGCGGCAGCTGGCATTACTAAACCGTACGCTGAAGCCCTGGCGCCTCTCGCTGACGGAATTTCATGGTCAATGGCTGCTGGCCAGCCCGACGGGACAACAGGTGCTGGTTCACTCTCTGGATCGGTTGTGGAAAGAAGCAGAGAAAATGCTGCATCAGGCGATCGATCCGCTCGATGATGCCTGGTTAGCCTCGCTTGAGGCCAAAGGGGAAGCCTATGCCTGCTGAAGAGAAATTACCCCTCCATGTGCTGAGCGGGTTTCTGGGTAGCGGTAAAACAACGCTGCTGAAAAACTGGCTCACCCGGCAGGACGTGAACGACATTGCTCTGCTGGTGAATGAGTTTGGCGAGGTCGGGATCGACCATCATCTGCTTCACGAAGTCGCGCCGGATACCGTGTTATTGCCGAGCGGTTGCGTATGCTGTCAGATTCGGGGGGAATTGCAGGCCGCTCTGCTGGCGCTTTATGAACGGCGGGCGCGCGGCCTGATCCCGCCGTTTCGCTATGTGGTTCTGGAAACCAGCGGGCTGGCCGATCCGGCTCCCATCTTATCGACGCTTCTCCACGATCGTCAGTTGCAGAGCCATTTCACGCCAGGGACGCTGGTCACACTTGTCGATGCGGAACATGCCCACCGTCAAGCCGATCTTCAGCCCGAGTGGCTGGCGCAGGTGACGGCAGCGGACAAACTGCTGGTGAGTAAGAGCGATCGCGTTGCCCCCGAGGAGACGGTGACACTCCAGCAGTGGCTGCGTCAGCTTAATCCGCTGGCGGAAGTGGGCACTACGCGGCTGGCGCAGGATAGCCTGGACTGGCTGTTCCGAAGTGAAGTGTTTCGCGGCTCTCATGAACAACGTTTCCGCTGGTTAGGGTCATGTGCTGACAACACGTTTTCGTTGCTGCCAAAGCGCGATGGTGGGGCGCATCCCACGACAGAAACGTGCGTGATTTCGCTTGAGCAGTCGCTAAACTGGCCCGCTTTTGCTATCTGGTTATCCATGCTATTACATTGCCATGGTGGCGCGGTGCTGAGAATGAAAGGCATTTTGCGCGTGAGCGACAGCGATAGTCCGGTGGTTATTCATGGTGTACAGCATACGTTGCATCCTCCGGTGCATTTGGATGACTGGCCGGGAGCGTTAAGCCGTTCAACGTTGGTATTTATATTACGTGGACTGGAGGCGCATCGCTTGCAGCAGGCCTTTAGCCGCTTTATGCAAGTATTACAGGAGTCCTGAAGGGATGAGTTCTGCGGCGATTATTTCTCCCCCATTAACGCTTCGGGTTTTGGGCACATCGGTGACGTTACTGGAGATATTGCGCGTTCGCGCTGAGCAGGAGCTAGGGATCAAGATCGAATACCTGCTGCATAGCGTGGAAGATGCCCAGCGCATCGCGGTTATGCAGCCTGAAAGTTACGATCTCTATGACCAGTGGTTTCATAATATCGATTTTGTCTGGCCGGCACGTGCTATTCAGCCGCTGGAGGTGAAGCGGCTGAAATATTGGGACGAGGTAAACGAACTGGCGAAGCAGGGCACCCTGAACGGCGTTGTCGCCGATGGCAGTGTACCGTCCCAGCGCTTGTACGTTCAACGGGATCGCCATTTAAGCAGCCAGCCGAGCGATCTCATCAGTATGCTGCCATTGACGCATAATGCCGATAGCTTTGCCTATCATGTCGACCGTCTTCCCGAGGCGCTTCAGCAGGAAGAAGAGAGTTGGGGATGGTTGCTGCATAGCGCGCTCACTGGCGCGGTCGCTCTGCAGGAGGATGCGGCTATGGGAGGGATCGATGCCGCTCTGGCTATGCAGGGCGCGGGGATGGCGCAGTTTGCCGATATTGGCAATCTGACACTGGAAGAGATCGATGTTTTGACTCAAGGATTAGCCCATCTTAATCGCCAGGGACATTTTGCTGCATTCTGGTCGTCCCAGGATCAGGCATGCGATTTAATCGATAATCGATGCGTTGAGGTCCAGAGTTTATGGGCTCCCATCTATTTCCGGCGCCATTTCCATCAGCGAGGCTATAAAATGGCGCGCCCACGAGAAGGCTATCGGGCGTGGTATGGCGGCATGTCGCTGTCTCGCTGCGTGACCGGGAAGGTAAAAGAAGCGGCCTATGATTACCTTAACTGGTGGCAGTCTGGTTGGCCCGGCGCAGTAATGGCCCGGCAGGGATATTATATTTCCAACCCGCAGCGGAGCCGCGCTTGTCTGTCGCAGGCCGAATGGGATTATTGGTATGCAGGAAAACCGGCCGCTGAATTACTCCTGGATGCCTCTGGCGCGCCGCTGATTCCTGCGGGTGAACGTCGGGATGGTGGAAGCTACGAGCAGCGGATGGGACATATTGCGGTATGGAATTCGGTGATGGATGAACATAACTATCTGACGCGACGCTGGCAGGAGGCTCTAATGCGCCGCTAACCCTTATGCGGCCGGACTGGCCAGAGGGGAGGCCGGTCTGATGAAAGCTCAAAAGCAAAAAGCCTGCTCGAAAGCAGGCTTTTTAAATTTGGCTCCTCTGACTGGACTCGAACCAGTGACATACGGATTAACAGTCCGCCGTTCTACCGACTGAACTACAGAGGAATCGTGTGAACGAGGCGCATACTACTGGTCCCGCATTTTTGTGTCAACACTAAAATTAACACGCTGATTCAAATGGCTAAATTTAGCTCAACACGTTGTTTTAGTGAACAATACGTTGTTCGTCTTCATCCTGCAGGCCATTCTCACGAATACGCATTAGCGGGTCCTGCCGGTAAAACTGGCAGAAACGCTGCCACAGGGCCGGGAAACGAGGCGCAAACAATTCGGGGGCACTGAAAAAATATTCCGATAGCACGGCAAAACATTCCGCGGGATCGGTCGCTGCATAGGCATCAATGCTGGCCGCGCTCTCTCCCACCAGGTCTATCTCATCCTGAATATTGTTCATTGCCGCGTGGAGATCGTGTTCCCAACCGGCAACCTCGCGCAGCGGGATCAGAGGCACGCCGCTGGCCCGATCGCCGTTTCGCGTATCAAGCTTATGCGCCACTTCATGCACTACGAGGTTAAAGCCTGAGGCATCAAACGAGTCCTGAATATCCAGCCAGTTCAGCACCACTGGACCCTGCTGCCAGCTCTGTCCCGATTGTACTACCCGTTGATTATGAACCAGTCCAATATCATCTTCCCATTCGTCATCCACCACAAACGGGGCAGGGTAGATGAGTACCTCATGGAAACCGTCCAGCCACTCGATACCGAGCTCAAGAACGGGCAGACAAAAGAGCATAGCAATGCGCGCCTGGTGCAGCGGGGTCAGCTCCAGCCCCTGTAATGCCACCAGCCGCTTTTGCTGTAAAAAACGGGCTGCCATCTGCGTAAGCTTCTGCTGCTCAGAGGGCGAAAGATGGGCTAAAACCGGAATGGCAAGCGCTTGCTCCCAGGGCATCTCTGCGTTGCCGGACTCATCATCTGCTTTCCAGGGCCATTTAAACATCATATTGCTCGCAAAGTCGTCACTTGAACACGATTACCGAAACAGATGCTATTAAAATGCCAAAGATCCTGGCATTATAGCAACCATCACAGCGGAGAGATGCCGGAGCGGCTGAACGGACCGGTCTCGAAAACCGGAGTAGGGGCAACTCTACCGGGGGTTCAAATCCCCCTCTCTCCGCCACTTTTTCCTCGTAAGACCATTCCCCTTCGATGATTCCGTTAGCTTCAGGTATAACGCCCGTGCTGGGGTATCGCCATCATCATCGTCCTGGTTTCAGCGTAAAACGCCTGCGCGCCTGATCCTTTTGTGTTTTTACCGCTGAATGTTGCCCGAACGAGTTTAAACGCATCATAAAGAGGGAAAGTGCGCCTGGAAAGCGGCAATGTCGAAAAGAGTGATCTCAACGGAGCGGGAACAAGAAAAAGCCCGCTGAGCGCGGGCTTAGATGGGGATTAGAACTGATAGACCAGACCGAGGGCGACGATGTCATCGGTCGCGATACCGCTGTTTTTGTAGAAGCGGTCGTCTTCATCCAGCAGGTTGATTTTGTAATCCACATAGGTGGACATATTTTTGTTGAAGTAGTAGGTCATGCCGATATCGACATACTTGACCAGATCTTTGTCGCCGTAGCGAGAATAGGTGTAGAGATCTTTACCCTTCGACTGTAGATAAGCCACAGACGGACGCAGCGGTAAATTAAAGTCGTCGAACTGATACTGCGCGACTACTTCGAAGTTCTGCGTCTTGTTGGCAATCCCGCCAAAACTATCGTTGCCGTAGAAGGTCATGTTGCGAGTTTCAGCATACATGGCGGCCAGATAGATGTTGTTGGCATCATATTTCGCGCCGACGGTCCAGGCATCGGCTTTATCGCCATTGGCGTAGCGGTGGCTGCTACGAGCTTCTGCCAGCTGGTTATGAGTACGGTCAGAAGACGAATAGGCTGCACCGAAGCTGATGCCCATATCGAGATCGTAGTAGCTGGAGATACCGAAACCGTCGCCATTTTCCCGCGCCAGTTTACGATCACCGCCGTTATTAGTGCCTTCGCCAGAACCGGCGTTTTCATTATTACCCTGATACTGCAGGGCGAAGTGCAGGCCATCGACAAGGCCGAAGAAGTCGCTGTTACGATAGGTGGCCACGCCGTTGGTACGGCCGGTCATGTAGACGTCGGTCTGGGTGTAGGTATCGCCGCCAAATTCCGGCAACATATCGGTCCAGGATTCAATGTCGTAAACCACACCGTAGTTACGACCGTAATCCAGTGAGCCCCAGTCGGCAAACTTCAGACCGGCAAAGCCGAGACGGGTCCAGGAATTCGCGCCTTCTTTTTCGGTGGTGTTTGCCTGAATATTGTATTCCCACTGACCGTAGCCCGTTAATTCTGAGGCAATTTGTGTTTCGCCTTTCAGACCAAAGCGAACATAAGTCTGATCGCCGTCCTCTGAAGTGTCGTCAGAGAAGTAATGCAGGCCGTCGACTTTACCGTAGAGGTCCAGTTTGTTGCCGTTGTTGTTATAGATTTCCGCGGCATTAACGGCGTTGGCCATTAAGAGTGCCGGTACTATGAGTGCCAGTACTTTTCTTTTCATTATATATTCCCTTTTAATAATAATTGCTATGAATTATGACAATCCCTCCGGAATGACTATCAGATACTAACGACTAAGTTCTTTTTTATTTAAAATAAAATATGTAAATAAATGATGTAAAATATTTCCAATTATTTCAATATGGTTCTTTATATTAAAATTAAATATTTCCATCCAACCTATAATTTTCATATATAGCAATACTTTATTGAATATCTAGTTGGTTGTTGTTAATTTTATGAAATGGATTGTATAAATTATATGCAAAAGAGTTATTCATTATGGAAATTTATTTTTTGTGAATGGAAATAACCAGATAATTATTAACTCAGCTTGCGTTATTTAAAGAGTGAATAGCTTCAAGCGTACGGGGAAATAATCAAGACACCTCTTCAGTCTGTGCGCATTGGCAGCAGAAGTCGCGAGATGGTGCAGAAGAAAGAGATGAAACTGCTGCCTGTGACGCGTGTTGGCGGTATAATGTGATGCTAGTCACGTTTTAGGTGGCGGTAGTGTGTTGTGTCACGGAGAGGAAAGAGATGGAAGAGCAGGCAAAACGCAGCCCCGGAGGGAAGCTCGCGTTATGGGCGTTGTATGCTTTTTGCGGATACTGTATCTGGGTCATTGTGCGTTACTGGTGGGTGGTTGGCAAAATTCAGAGCGTTCCCGGCGCCAGTGTGGACGGCGATTTTGGAACCACGGCAGGGAAATGGCTGGGTGCGCTGTTGGGCATGCTAGTCCTCGGCGGTATTGGATCCATCCTCGGCGCGGTCGTCTGGTATACCCGGCCATCCCGCGGTGGGCAAGATAATCCGCGGTAAAGTTGCTATGCTCGGGGCTGACCTTCATATAGAGGAAAGCTTATGGACCTGGTTGACTGGCAGCAACGATTTGAGCACTGGATACTCACGCATCACACGCAGGATGATGCCGCGCACGATCTGTCCCATTTTCGTCGCGTCTGGGCCACGGCCATTCAGCTGGCCGCGGGTGAGGAGGTCGACCGGCTGGTACTTCTCACGGCTTGCTATTTTCATGACATCGTCAGTCTGCCTAAAAATCATCCCGAGCGAAGCCGCTCCTCAATGATGGCCGCTGAGAAAACCCTCGCTATTTTGCAGTCGTCATTTGCTGATTTTCCCGTGGAGCGTTACCCGGCGGTGAGCCATGCAATTGAGGCGCACAGCTTCAGCGCGGCGATCCCACCGCGCACGCTGGAGGCGAAAATTGTCCAGGATGCCGATCGGCTCGAGTCGCTGGGCGCTATTGGCCTGGCGCGGGTCTTTGCTGTCGCCGGCGCGTTGAACACCATCTTATTTGATGCCGCTGATCCCTTTGCCGACCAGCGGGCGCTGGATGACAGAAAATATGCTCTCGACCATTTCCAGTGCAAACTCCTGCGCCTGCCGGAAAGCATGCAAACAGTCAGAGGCAGAGCGATGGCCGAGCATAATGCGCGCTTTCTCGTCGAATTTATGGCCAAGCTCAGCGCGGAGCTGCAGGGCGAGCCGCTGGCGCTGGATGAAGCGGTTTTACGCCGCTTTGCACCGCAGGCGTCAACCGACCATTGATTTATGGTACTCTCTGCAAAAATCGTCCGCGCTGGTTGAGGATATGCCGCAAAAGTTAATTAAGGAAAACAGGTCGTTGTCGTTGGCAGAGCAGGCCGGGATAGAGGCTCAGGCGCTGCTGCGTCAGCTGATGACGATCTATGATGTGAAAACGCTGGTCGCCGAGCTGGTAAGCGTCGGGGAGCAGCACTGGAGCGCGGCAATCCTCAAGCGCGTAGTGACGCTCAACCGCGCGGCGGAACGTTTACGTCCGCAGGAGATCGCCCACCTTGCAACACTGCTGCCGGCCCCGCCTGCTCATCATCCGCACTATGGGTTCCGTTTTGTCGATCTGTTTGCCGGCATCGGCGGGATCCGCAGCGGTTTTGAAGCTATCGGCGGACAATGCGTCTTTACCAGCGAGTGGAACAAGCACGCCGTGCGTACCTATAAGGCTAACTGGTACTGCGATCCGCAGCAGCATCGTTTTAATGAAGATATCCGCGATATTACCCTCAGCCATCGTCCTGAGGTCAGTGACGAGGAGGCGGCACAGCATATTCGTGAAGCCATTCCTCAGCATGACGTGTTGCTGGCCGGCTTTCCCTGCCAGCCTTTCTCACTTGCCGGGGTGTCCAAAAAAAATGCCATGGGCCGCGCCCACGGTTTTGCCTGCGAAACCCAGGGAACACTGTTTTTTGATGTGGTGAGAATTATCGCTGCCCGTCAGCCGGCTATTTTTGTGCTGGAGAATGTTAAAAACCTCAAAAGTCACGATCAGGGGCGCACTTTCCGCATCATCATGCAGACGCTGGATGAGCTGGGCTATGAAGTGGCTGACGCGGGGCATATCGGGCCGGATGATCCCAAGGTGATCGATGGACGCCATTTCTTGCCTCAACACCGGGAGCGTATCGTGCTGGTGGGTTTCCGTCGCGATCTGCAGCTGCATGAAGGATTTACGCTCCGCGCCATCGCGGCGCAGTACCCAGCGGTGCGGCCAACGTTTGGCGAGCTGCTGGAGCCGACGGTCGATGCAAAATTTATCCTCACCGCGGTGTTGTGGAAATATCTTTATCGTTATGCCCGCAAGCATCAGGCGCGGGGCAATGGTTTTGGTTATGGCCTGGTTGACCCCAGCAACCCCCACAGTGTGGCCCGGACGCTGTCTGCCCGCTACTATAAAGATGGTGCCGAAATTCTTGTCGATCGCGGCTGGGACCGGGCGCTGGGTGAGAAGCACTTTGACGATCCGCAAAATCAGCAGCGGCGGCCTCGCCGGTTGACACCGCGCGAGTGCGCCCGGCTAATGGGCTTTGAATCGCCGCAGGGGACGCGTTTTCGCATTCCAGTATCGGATACCCAGGCCTATCGCCAGTTCGGCAATTCGGTGGTGGTTCCGGTCTTTGCCGCGGTGGCGAGACTCCTGGCGCCGCGCATCGCTCAGGCGGTGGCGCGTCGTGAAGCGGATGATAACGATGGCGGATGTTCACGATAAAGCCACCCGCAGTAAAAATATGCGGGCTATCGCCACGCGCGATACGGCGATTGAAAAGCGGATAGCGGCGCTGCTGACGGGGGCGGGATTCACCTTTGTCGCCCAGGATCGCGCGCTGCCGGGACGCCCCGATTTCGCTTTACCCGACTACCGTTGCGTTATCTTTACTCACGGCTGTTTCTGGCATCACCATGACTGTTATCTGTTTAAAGTACCGGCCACCCGGACGGCATTCTGGCTGGATAAAATCGCCGGCAACGTGGCGCGCGACGCCCGCGACCGGCAACATCTGGCAGAGCAGGGCTGGCGGGTACTTATCATCTGGGAATGTGCCCTGCGCGGCCGGTTGAAGCTGAATGATGAGGCGCTCACCGAGCGTCTTGAAGAGTGGATCTGCGGCGCCGGGCATGACGCGCAGATCGATACGCAGGGGATCCGCGAGCTGGCGCTTACTTCGACGCCTTACAAGGGGTAGCCTTGCTGCCGGCGGGGAAGAGATATTTCCCCAGCGTTACCAGCACCACGGCGAAAATAATCAACGCCAGCGCCAGCCACTCGATGAGTGACAGGCTCTCGCCACCGAACCCCGTGCCGAGGAGAACCGCGACCACCGGATTAACATAGGCGTAGCTGGTGGCCACTGCCGGGGTGACATTGCGGATTAAAAACATGTAGGCGTTGATGGCGATAAGCGAGCCAAAGATAGCCAGATAGGCCAGAGCGGCAATCCCTGACCAGGAGGGCGCCTGGGTTAAGGTTTCTCCGGTTAGCCAGGAAGCGGCCAGCAGGACGATCCCGGCGGCAAGCATCTCGATAGCGCCCGCCATCATGCCGGTCGGCAGCACGATCCGCGACCCGTAAACCGAGCCGAAGGCCCAGCTTAATGAGCCGATCAGGATCAGCAGCGCGCCCCAGGGGTTGCCGTTCAGATTGCCACCACTGTTTAGCATCACGATACCCGCCAGGCCAATCGCAATGCCCAGCCACTCCAGTTTACGCGTGGCGATGCCAAAAAAGCGGCTGAAGCACAAGGTGAACAGCGGAACGGTAGCAACCATCACCGCCGCGATGCCGGAGGGGACATGTTGATGTTCAGCCAGGGTGACGAAGCCGTTGCCGACGGCAAGCAGTAAAATTCCGATAAGTGCAGCGTTAAGCAGCGGCCGCCATGCCGGCAGTTTATGACCGGTGGCCAGCAGCCAGCCCAGCAGCAGCACGCCGGTGGAAAGGAAGCGAATGCCGGCCATCATGAGTGGCGGCCAGCTGGCGACGCCGACGGCGATGGCAAAATAGGTTGAGCCCCAAATGATATACAGCGCAAACAGCGCCCCGATAAGCGGTAACAGCTGACGGGTAGACATACTTCCTCACGACGGTGCAGAGATAGAAAGGGGACATATAGTAAACGTGAAAACAATCGTGCTGGCGAGCGCTTAATTTGCGTGAGCTTGTTAAATTTATATTGACTAGTTGTACCTTGGGCACCGGCCGTTTTTTAACGCATACTCGAGGGAGACATTGATGAAAAGAGAAGGAAAATCATTTTGGCAGGAAGTAGTCTTTTAACGTTACTCGATGATATCGCCACGCTGCTGGATGATATTTCTGTGATGGGCAAGGTCGCGGCGAAAAAAACGGCGGGGGTGCTGGGTGACGATTTGTCTCTCAATGCCCAACAGGTTACCGGGGTGCGGGCGAATCGCGAACTGCCTGTGGTCTGGGGAGTGGCAAAAGGGTCGTTCGTTAACAAAGTGATCCTCGTGCCACTGGCTTTGTTGATCAGCGCCTTTATCCCCTGGGCGATTACTCCATTGTTGATGCTGGGCGGTGCGTTTCTCTGTTTCGAAGGGGTGGAGAAGGTGCTGCACAGTCTGGAGGCACGCAAGCACAAAGAGGATCCCGAACGGCGGCAGCAGCGTCTTGCAGCGCTGGCGGAGCGCGATCCGTTGGCCTTTGAGCGTGACAAAGTCAAAGGGGCAATTCGCACCGATTTTATTTTGTCCGCGGAAATTGTCGCCATCACCCTCGGCATTGTGGCGGAAGCACCACTGCTAAATCAGATCCTGATCCTCTCCGGCATCGCCATTCTGGTCACCATCGGGGTCTATGGCCTGGTAGGCGTGATCGTCAAGCTGGATGATATGGGGTACTGGCTGGTGGAAAAGCGTGGCACGCTGGCGCAATGGTTGGGCAAAGGATTATTAGCCGTGGCTCCCCGACTGATGAAAGTGCTCTCTATCGTCGGCACGCTCGCCATGTTCCTTGTGGGGGGGGGGATTGTGGTTCACGGCATCGCGCCGCTACATCATGCCATTGAGCACTGGAGTGCGGGTCTGGGTGGGGTGATAGCCTCCTCGCTGCCGGTCATCGCCAATCTGGTGCTGGGTTTTATCATTGGTGCGGTGGTTCTGGCGGGAGTGAAGGGGGTTAGCCGTCTGCGTCAGTCCCTAAAATAACGCGTCAGGATGCTCGGCGTCGTGTTATCTACCCCTGGAAACAAAGCGCCGGGAATGCCAGGCGTTTCAGTGCGCCCGCAGGCCAAAGCGCCTGGGGCGCGGATGCTGTCAGGTTTGCGGAACGTACTGCGAGAAAATGATGGATAAGTCACTGCGGTTGACGTTGAAAAAGCTTCATCAACTGACTCGTCCATCGCATGTGGTCAATGTGTGCTTTATCGTGGTGCTGTTTTGCTCCACACTGCTGATTTGGCGCGAAATCAACGTCCTGGAAGAGGCCTACGTGGCCAACCAGCGTAACAATCTGGCGAACGTCGCTCATGAAATGGACGGACTGCTGCAGTTCAACATCGACAGAATGATGTTTTTTCGGCATGGGATGCAGGCTGCTCTCGAACAGCCGCTCGATATCGACGTCTTGCGTAAGGCCAGCCAGCGCTATCTGAGTCAGCGCCGTCTGGAAGCCTGGCGGGTGGCACTGCCAAATCGCCGAACGCTGCCGGTATTTGGCGTCTCGGGCAGTGTCGTCAGCAACAATCCAATGCTGTTAGCAGACGATCCTCTGGCGGCGGATGAGCTGATGGCCACTCTTGAGCTGGGCTATCTGTTGAATCTGACGCAGCATGACCGCGATTTCGCTGAGCGGATGCAGTATATCTCCCGCAGCGGTTTTTTCACCTCGACCCTGCCGCTGCGGGACGAGTCGCAGGTGATGGCCCACTATTCGCAAGCCGTCAACGCCCTCTGGTTTACCCGACAGACCCAGCGGAATAATCCCGGGCGAGGCGTCATCTGGCAAACTTTTCCTGATGATGACCCACAACTGGAAGAGCAGGTGGTCACCGCTTCGATACCACTGGATTTTGCCGGTTACTGGCGCGGCGTGCTGGCAATGGATTTCTCGGTCAATGAGATAAAAGCGTTTTTGGTCAGTGCCATGCAGGGAGGACAAGAAGGGGAGTATCAGCTCTATGATAGCCATTTGAACCTGCTGGCTTCTTCCGCGCCGGGAAATGTTCTCACGTTGCTCTCACCGCGGGAACAGGAGCTACTCAGCCGTGCGTTTGCCCATGATAACCAGGGGGGGCTGCGTCTGCTGACGCGCTATATCAGTTGGACCAAACTACGGAATTTTGACGGCGTACTGCTGAGGGTTCATACCTTGCGGGAAGGCGTGCGCGGAAATTTTGGCACCATCACCATCGCTTTGACCCTGATGTGGATCCTGTTCACGCTGATGCTGTTGCTCTCCTGGCTAGTGCTCCGCCGCATGGTCCGTAATATGAGCGTCCTGCAGACCTCTCTGGAATGGCAGGCCTGGCACGATGCGTTAACTCGTCTGCTCAATCGCGGGGCGCTGTTTGAGCAAGCGATAACGGTAGCCAGGGCCTGCCAGCGCAGCGGACGGCCGCTGGCGGTGATCCAGCTCGACCTGGATCACTTCAAGGGCATTAACGATCGCTATGGTCATCAGGCGGGCGACAGGGTGCTGTCTACGGTGGCCAGCACGCTTGCCAGCACGGTCCGGGAGGGTGATCTGCTGGGCCGGGTTGGTGGGGAAGAGTTTTGCATCGTGATGCCGAATACCACGCTGCGGGAAGCGGCGGCGGTGGCGGAGCGCTTACGCCTGCGTGTTCAGGGCCGGGAAGTCTTTTTGCATAATAACGTGACGCTGCGGGTCAGCGCTTCGTTCGGAGTGAGCGCCAGCGAAGAGCAGGGAGAGTATCAATTTGAAGCATTGCAGTCGGTTGCCGATCGTCGACTCTATCAGGCCAAGCAAAATGGGCGCAATCAGGTCTGTTTTAGTGGCGAAGCGTGAGTAAAACGTTTCGATCCTGGTGGCAAAAGTGAGAATTATCTTAAAGTGAGTGCTGGCGAAACCACTATCGAATGAAACCGGTTTGCGACGAACCCTTTCGGCATCAGCCTTGCAGGCGTGCCTATGGCAAAGCGCCTACATTCTCAATAATTTGCGTCATGAATATCGCTTGTCATGCAAAATAATTGAGGATAATGTTTCAACGCATCGGATTTCTCGGTGTAACGAATTTTCAAGTGCTTCTTGCATTAGCAAGTTTGATCCCGACTCCTGCGAGTCGGGATTTTTTTCAACCGCGTTTAACGGTTGGCTTCACTGGCGCTGAAATCGTGAATATCGAGCTCGAACGCCTCCGCCAGCTCGCGCCAGGTATGAGCGCCCCGGCCATCGATGCTGGCACGATGCGGGTCATCCAGAGTGCGATGGACCTCACTTTCGCTGATTTCATTTATCGCTGCCAGCAGGGCATCCACATTGACCTCATCGTCATCCACGACCTGGCCTGCCAATCGAGTCTTCATCATTACCCCCTCGCTGAGCGTTGCTCACGCCACTTAAAGTATAGCCGGTCTAAAAAAACGGCAGTCATTGGCCACAACGCTGCGAGTTGTGCGGTTTTGTTCTACACTGGCTGAAAAATAGAGGAGATGAATTATGCAGGTGAACGATCGTGTGACAGTGAAGACCGACGGTGGTCCACGTCGGTCGGGCGTAGTACTGGCAATTGAGTCGTTTAGTGAAGGAACGATGTATCTGGTTTCGCTGGAAGACTATCCGCTCGGGATTTGGTTTTTCAATGAAATAGGGCACCCGGATGGGATCTTCGTAGAAAAAGAAGCCTCGTAAAACCGGACTGGCGGCATCACCGCCAGTTTGTTTCAGCGCATATTCACCTGAATACCTGAAGTAATGTTCTCGGTGAGCCGAACGATATGGTAAATAACTTGTTTATTATGCGTCTGGATTTTCTTTTTAATATTGCCTTTATGTGATGATACCGTCTTTGCCTTGATGTTCATTTGCGTTGAAATATGCGTTGTCCCATGTCCGGCCATCCACATTTGCAGCATATTTGATTCTGTCTTGCTCAATGACAAGGTGGGTAAATTTAACTGCCCCAGGCTACTGTTTTTGCATTTGAGATAATTAACCAGAATGACATCAAGGTCTTTTGGCGTTATCGATTTTGAACTGATCAGCAGGTTCTTACGTACCCGTAGATAGCGGTCAAAATGGATGTTCGCCAGCGACATAAAGATAACAAACAGCGTGGTCGGATTTTGCACGATGATCTGACGGATAATCGTATTACTTTCATCGTCATGCACAAAACAGTCTTCATTAAGAAATATCACTGCCGGACGACGCGCCGCGCACTGGTTAAGCAGTTCTGTAGCGGCATGGACCTCAACGATATCTTGCTTTTTTATACCCCGGCTAGTCAGGTATCCCGTTAATCCTAACCGGGTATAGCTGCACAAATCCATAATCATCGTTGACATGACCCATCCTCAATCAACACGTAACGATATTCACTTCCCAGTGGTGACGGGAAGCAGTCCTTGTGGGCGGCAATAATAGTAGGTTTTAGAAAGAACCCATTAGTTCCTTTAGACTATTCCGCATCCATGCATATAATTTGCCAGGAAAACTCTTAAAGTAAAGTCGAGAACAGGTAGTGTGAGCGAATTAAAAACAAAAAGTGCCCATAGATGCTATGGTTACGCCCTTGTTAATATTTTATTTTCAGAATTTCCTTATTTCAAATGAAAGGCATCATGCTAGTGCAGACTGTGTTCAGGGTTTCACTAACGTCGGGGCTGGAAGGCTTAACGCTTTAATGCCACAATACTTTTTTATCGGCTTGTGGGATGAATGATGAAACAGTTAGTTTTTGCGGGCATGGTCGTGGCGCTGGCCGGATGTGTGCAGGTTGATCATTACGACGACGTCGTTAAAGCACCAGCGCCGGCCGGTCTCGAGGGCTACTGGCAATCGAAAGGGCCGCAGAGCGAAATGATGAGTCCGGACGCGATTGCCAGCCTGATTGTCACCAAAGAAGGGGATACTTTCGACTGCCGCCAGTGGCAGCGTGTGATCGCGCAACCGGGTAAACTGATGAACCGCGATAGTCAGATCTACAACGTGACGGCTTCCCTGGATATTTATCCGATCGAGCGCGAAGGCAACACGCTGTCCTATGATCGTATGACGCTGACCCGTGTTGAGCGCCTCACTCCCGAGTGTGAAAAGGCATGGGCGAAAGCGCGTGCGACAGCGCCCATCAGCGCACCAGCCTCGGTGCGCTGAGGCTCCGGCGGGCCGCTCTGGCCCGCCCGACACTTCTCTCATCACAGCACAGCTTCCATTACCCACACGCTGACACTCCCCCCGTTACAGGTAAAGGTCGCGCAGCCATCGTCGTCGGTTTCTACAATCTCTTCCCGGTTACCGAGAAAATCCCGCCAGCGTTTGTTGCCGTAATTTTCGCCCAGCGTCAGGGTCTTTTCCCCCTCATCACCATTAGACATGACCACCACGCAACCAGGATCCTCGTCGGTGCCGCTGCGGCTGAAGGCAATACAGTTAGGGTGATCGAACCAGAGCGTTTGCACGCCATGCGCAAAGCGCTGACGGGCGTCGATCAGTTCGTGCAGTTGCTCAATAACGGGCATCTCTATAGCGTAGGTTTGCCCGTCGCCACCGGTATCTTCATAGGACGCGCCGAAGAGATCGGCATAGAAGACCGAGGGCACCCCATTTTCACGTAATAAGATCAGGGCATAGGCCAGCGGTTTAAACCACGGTTCAACCGGCGCCTCGAGGGCCTGCAGCGGTTGTGTGTCATGATTGGTGACCAGGGTGACGGCATGGAACGGATCGGCTTCCACCAACGTTCCGCTGAAAATCTGGCTCATGTCATAATCACGCCCCTGGCGCGAGGCTTCATGAAATTTCATCTGCAGCGGGGCATCAAACAGCATCGTCTTGCCCTCGACCAGGTCGATATACTGCTGCAGCTTCTCCACTTCATGGGACCAGTATTCCGCCACAATAAACAACGGCTGCGGCGCCACCTCCTGAACGTGTTCGATCCACGCTTTGTAAAACCAGGCGGGAATATGCTTCACGGCATCAAGACGAAAACCATCGCAACCGGTCTGCTCCATCACCCAGCGCGCCCAGTATTTGATCTCCTCGGTGACGGCATGATTGCGAAAATCGATATTGGCACCCATCAGGTAGTCAAAGTTACCCAGCTCATCATCGACCTGTTCATTCCATCCCTCGCCGGTGTAATCGTTGACGATTTTAAACACGCCGTCTTCCGTCGGGTTTTCGATGTGGTCAATGCCGCTAAAACATTTGTAGTCCCAGACAAACTGGGAATACTGACCGGCCCGTACCGGAAAGGTGTAACGAGTCCATGCTTCGCACTCAATGATCTCTTCATCAATCTGGGTGCGGTCCTGCTCATCGACGCGCTGGACCCGTAGCGCTTCTTTTTCATCGGCGCCCATTTTATGATTCACCACCACATCCAGCAGCACGGCAATGTCGTGCTCCTTCAGAGCGTTTATGGCCGCCAGCAACTGCGCTTTATCGCCATACTTGGTGGCGACAGACCCTTTTTGATCAAACTCGCCGAGATCAAAGAGATCGTAGGTGTCATAGCCGACGGAATAACCGCCTGAGGCACCTTTGTAAGCGGGGGGCAACCAAACCATATTGATGCCAATTTCATTGAGACTGGGGGCCAGCGCTTCGACCTCAGGCCACAGCTCGCCGCCGGTGGGGTAGTACCAGTGAAAACATTGCAATAAGGTGGGGTTTTTCATCTTCCATGCTCCAGACGTCAACAGGCTGACCTTTGCAGTATGGGAGATATCCAGCAAAACGGGTGAAGAAAGGCCTGATTTTCGCTATACCCTAAACGGGATCATATATAATAAATTGGCATAAGATGTAGCGTAACGATGTTGGTGTCAGGGTGTTAAGCGCCTTACACTACAGGAAAATCTTAATCTTCGGGGTATCTATGAAATTAGCACTTCTGGGTCGTCAGGCACTGATGGGCGCGATGGCCGTTGTTTTGATGGCTGGCGTCAGCGTGAAAACTTTTGCGGCGGAAAACCTGCTTAATCAGATTAAAGAGCGCGGCACCCTGCGCGTGGGCCTCGAAGGCACCTATCCTCCTTTTAGTTTCCAGGGAGATGACGGCAAGCTGACCGGATTTGAAGTGGAGTTTGCTAATGAGCTGGCTAAACACCTTGGCGTAAAAGCCGATCTCAAGCCGACCAAATGGGACGGTATGCTGGCATCGCTGGACTCCAAACGCATTGACGTGGTGATTAACCAGGTCACTATCTCCGATGAGCGTAAGAAAAAATACGATTTCTCCACCCCGTATACTATCTCCGGTGTGCAGGCGCTGGTGAAAAAGGGTAACGAAGGCGCGATTAAAACCGCGGCGGATCTGAAAGGCAAGAAAGTCGGCGTTGGGCTGGGCACTAACTATGAAGAGTGGCTGCGTCAGAACGTGCAGGGCGTTGATGTTCGCACCTATGATGACGACCCGACGAAATATCAGGATCTGCGCGTGGGCCGTATCGACGCCATTCTGGTCGACCGCCTGGCCGCGCTGGATCTGGTGAAGAAAACCAACAATACTCTGGCGGTAACCGGTGAAGCCTTCTCCCGTCAGGAGGCAGGCGTGGCGCTGCGCAAAGGCAACGACGATCTGCTGAAAGCGGTAGATGGCGCGATAGCCGATATGCAGAAAGATGGCAGCCTGAAGGCGCTGTCCGAGAAATGGTTTGGCGCTGACGTGACGAAATAATCGACGGCGGTGAAAAAAGGCGCTCCTGGAAGCGCCTTTTTTTATTTAGCGCATAACTGTGTGCATAATGAAGCATAACTGAGTCAGGAGGGGCCATGTCACTGCAAAATTTAACCCGTTTTCCGCGTCTGGAACTGATCGGCGCGCCAACGCCGCTGGAGTATCTGCCGCGTCTGTCCGATCACCTTGGACGTGAAATTTTTATTAAACGTGATGATACGACACCGCTGGCGATGGGGGGCAACAAACTGCGCAAGCTGGAGTTTCTTGCCGCCGATGCGCTGCGCGAGGGGGCGGATACCTTAATCACCGCCGGCGCGATCCAGTCTAACCATGTGCGCCAGACAGCGGCGGTCGCCGCCAAACTGGGGCTGCACTGCGTGGCGCTGCTGGAAAACCCCATCGGCACGCGGGCGGAGAACTATCTGAGCAATGGCAACCGCCTGCTGCTGGATCTGTTTAACACCCAGGTTGAGATGTGCGATGCCCTGACCGATCCTACCGCCCAACTCGACGAGCTGGCGACCCGCATCGAAGCGCAGGGATATCGTCCGTATGTTATTCCGGTTGGCGGTTCGAATGCCCTCGGGGCGTTAGGCTATGTGGAAAGCGCGCTGGAAATCGCTCAACAGTGCGAAGACGCCGTGGAGATCTCATCAGTCGTGGTCGCCTCCGGCAGCGCCGGTACCCATGCCGGACTGGCGGTCGGCCTTGAACAGCTGATGCCGCAGGCGGAACTGATTGGGGTGACGGTATCGCGCTCGGTCGCTGACCAATTGCCGAAAGTGGTGGCGCTGCAGCAGGCCGTGGCTAACAGTCTCGAACTACAGGCGAAAGCTGAAATTATACTGTGGGATGATTACTTTGCCCCGGGTTACGGTACGCCAAACGACGATGGGATGGCTGCTGTGAAGTTGCTGGCGCAGCTGGAAGGGATTTTGCTCGATCCGGTCTATACCGGCAAAGCGATGGCCGGGCTTATCGATGGCATTACGCAGAAACGCTTTAAGGATGAAGGGCCGATTTTGTTCGTCCATACCGGCGGAGCGCCGGCGCTGTTTGCCTATCATCCTCACCTCTAATACAGAAACCACAGCATGCAAGAAAGTATCCAACTGGTCATCGATTCCGCTCCTTTTCTGCTCAAAGGGGCCGTCTTTACGCTGCAGCTGAGCATTGGCGGGATGTTTTTCGGCCTGGTGCTGGGCTTTATTCTGGCGCTGATGCGCATGTCGCCCCTCTGGCCGGTAAAATGGCTGGCGCGCATGTATATCTCCATTTTTCGCGGTACGCCGCTCATCGCCCAGCTGTTTATGATCTACTACGGCTTGCCGCAGTTTGGCATTGAGCTTGATCCTATTCCGGCGGCAATGATTGGTCTGTCGCTGAATACCGCGGCCTATGCGGCGGAAACGCTGCGTGCGGCTATCGCCTCCATTGACAAAGGGCAATGGGAAGCGGCGGCCAGTATTGGCATGACGCCCTGGCAGACGATGCGTCGGGCTATTTTACCCCAGGCGGCGCGGGTCGCTTTGCCGCCGCTGTCCAACAGTTTTATCAGCCTGGTAAAAGATACCTCGCTGGCGGCGACGATCCAGGTGCCAGAGCTGTTCCGACAGGCGCAGCTTATCACCTCGCGAACCCTCGAGGTCTTCACCATGTATCTGGCGGCCTCACTCATCTACTGGGTGATGGCGACGGTACTCTCCTCGCTGCAGAACTATTTTGAAAACCAGCTAAACCGCCAGGAGCGTGATCCGAAATGAGTGCGATAGAAGTAACAAGCCTGGTGAAGAAATTCCATGGCCAGACGGTGCTCCACGGTATCAACCTGGAGGTGCAGAAAGGGGAAGTGGTGGCGATCATCGGCCCCAGCGGCTCGGGCAAAACCACTCTGCTGCGCAGCATCAACCTGCTGGAGCAACCGGAGAGCGGCACCATCCGCGTCGGCGATGTGACCATCGACGCCGGTCGCAGCCTGGGGTCGCAGAAAGGGCTCATTCGTCAGCTGCGCCAGCACGTTGGCTTTGTCTTCCAGAACTTTAATCTGTTTCCCCACCGTACAGTGCTGGAGAACATAATTGAGGGGCCGGTCATCGTAAAAGGTGAAGACAAGCAGGAATCGATTGTGCGGGCGCGCGAGCTGCTGGCGAAGGTGGGGCTCAGCGGAAAAGAGAACAGTTATCCGCGCCGGCTCTCCGGTGGGCAGCAGCAGCGGGTGGCTATTGCCCGCGCGCTGGCCATGCGTCCGGAGGTGATCCTGTTTGATGAACCGACTTCGGCCCTTGATCCTGAACTGGTAGGGGAGGTACTCAATACCATCCGCCAGCTGGCACAGGAGAAACGTACGATGGTTATCGTGACCCATGAGATGAGCTTCGCCCGCGATGTCGCCGATCGCGCCATTTTTATGGATCAGGGCCGCATTGTTGAACAAGGTGAGGCGAAAGCGCTGTTCGCCTCACCTCAGCAGCCGCGTACCCGTCAGTTCCTTGAAAAATTCCTGATGCAGTAAACCATGCGCTGGCGCGGCGGCTCTCGGTGGGGGTCGCCACGCCAGGCCCTTTATCGCCAACATGGCGGTGCGCGATTTCCCTCATGGCCGTATACACTGCTTCCCATCGACGCGCAGAGGGTGTAGAAAAAGGCGGAAGTGCACCTGAGTTTCTGCGCCGACAGAGGGAAAAAAGCCCGGCGTCGGGCTAATAAATGCGACAGCCACGATATTTTATACATATAAATAAGATTTATGTGTTAGTTTTCTGTATTTATAATAATGATTATCAATCAGGAGTTATTTGCACAGCTATGAGGGACAATGATTTTTTCAGCTGGCGGCGGGATATGCTGCATCAATTTCAGTCCATGGCCACCGGTGAGGAGGTTTATAATCTCCTGCAACGAGAAACTGAAGCGCTGGAATATGATTACTACACGCTATGTGTACGTCATCCGGTGCCGTTCACCCGACCCCGCGTCACGTTCCAGTCGACCTATCCTCGCGCATGGATGTCCCACTATCAGGCAGAGAATTATTTTGCGATAGATCCCGTGTTACGGCCGGAGAATTTTTTGCGCGGTCACCTGCCCTGGGAGGATGGACTTTTTCGCGATGCGCCGGCATTGTGGGATGGGGCACGCGACCATGGTCTGCAAAAAGGGGTGACACAGTGCCTGACGTTACCGAATCATGCTCAGGGCTTTCTCTCCGTGTCGGCGAATAACCGTTTGCCGGACTCTTATCCTGAAGATGAGCTGGAGATGCGTCTGCGAACGTTGACGGAGCTAAGCCTGCTGGCGCTCCTGCGTCTGGAAGACGAAATGGTGATGCCGCCGGAGATGAAGTTCAGCCGTCGTGAACTGGAAATTCTTAAATGGACCGCGGAAGGGAAAACCTCGGCGGAAGTGGCGATGATTCTCTCGATTTCGGAAAATACGGTGAATTTCCACCAGAAGAATATGCAACGGAAATTTAATGCGCCGAATAAAACGCAAATCGCCTGTTACGCCGTGGCGACGGGGTTAATCTGAAAGCGCCTGTCGTTCTGCGTGCCAGACGTAATACCGGCTGTCAGTCATACTTTCAGCCGGCACAGGATTACTGCCGGTAAGCTTGTTTAATTTGCTTAACAGTGCTGGAGAATACGGCGGCCTGAGCCTCATCTTCCATCTGCGCAATTTGCTTTTCCATTTTAATAATCACGCGACCCGCATCCGCCTGGCCCATCGCCTGCAGCATCAGCGTCATCATCGCTTTCAGGCAGGAGACTTCCTGCGCGAGTTCTTGATTATTTTCTGCAGTGGAAAAATCTGGTGTGCTCATCGATATCCTCGTTTGCTCGCTGCGCTATTGCGCATTACTCAATGTGAAGGCCGCGCAGTATACCACAAGCGAAAGAAAAAAAAGGAGTGCTTAATTTCTGTTCTCTCATCTGAGCTGTGAATGCTTTTATCCATAGGATAAGACGTAATAGGCGACAATCCGCCATTAATTTCTTCCATCTATTTAGCACGTTAATAATTGTTACATATTTTGCCTCGTATTTATCAGCTACGTAATCTGTTGTGTTTTCTGCGCTTTCTGTATAAGGATTGTTAAAAAATAAGACAGCGGCAACTCACTGTTCTCAATGACTTTCCACTGAGTGTGCACAGACATTGCCATAAATGAGAGCCAAATCGAGGCGAGGGCATTTTTTTGCCTTTTAAATTAGCAATAAAACCCGGTAATATGTGGGAGATAAAGTATCAATAGCGTTATCCCTCATTCTGGAGATTATTCCTTTGATCAACGTTCTTCTTGTTGATGACCACGAACTGGTGCGCGCAGGGATACGACGCATTCTGGAAGATATTAAAGGGATTAAAGTCGCTGGTGAAGCTTGCTGCGGCGAGGACGCCGTGAAGTGGTGCCGGGCTAATTCCGCTGATGTCGTCCTGATGGACATGAACATGCCGGGTATCGGCGGGCTGGAAGCCACGCGCAAAATTGCGCGTTCCGTGGCGGGTACCAAAGTGATCATGCTGACCGTGCATACCGAGAATCCCTTACCTGCAAAGGTCATGCAGGCAGGGGCGGCAGGCTATCTCAGTAAAGGTGCGGCGCCCCAGGAAGTGGTGAATGCGATTCGCTGCGTGGCGTCTGGACAACGTTACATCGCTTCCGATATTGCTCAGCAAATGGCGTTAAGTCAGATTGAACCGGAAAAAACGGAATCGCCGTTTGCCAGTTTGTCTGAACGCGAATTGCAGATTATGCTGATGATCACCAAAGGTCAGAAGGTGAATGAGATCTCAGAGCAACTGAATCTGAGTCCCAAAACGGTTAACAGTTATCGCTATCGGATGTTCAGCAAATTGAACATTCATGGCGATGTCGAGCTGACCCACCTGGCAATTCGCCATGGCCTGTGTAATGCGGAGTCGTTAGCAAGCCAGTGAGTGATGTTTTTGACGCAAAAGCTTTTCTGAAAACGGTGACCAGCCAGCCCGGTGTGTATCGAATGTATGATGCTGGCGGGACCGTCATCTATGTTGGCAAAGCCAAAGATTTGAAAAAGCGGCTTAGCAGCTATTTTCGCAGCAATCTCGCGTCGCGTAAAACCGAAGCCCTGGTGGCGCAGATTGCACAAATTGACGTGACCGTCACTCATACCGAGACGGAAGCGCTGCTGCTGGAGCATAACTATATCAAGCTGTATCAGCCACGTTACAATGTGCTGTTACGCGACGATAAATCCTACCCTTTCATCTTTCTCAGCGGTGATACTCATCCGCGCCTGGCGATGCATCGTGGCGCTAAGCACGCGAAAGGCGAGTATTTTGGTCCTTTCCCTAACGGCTATGCCGTGCGGGAAACCCTGGCGCTATTGCAGAAGATCTTCCCTATTCGTCAGTGTGAAAACAGCGTCTACCGTAACCGCTCGCGTCCATGCCTGCAGTATCAGATTGGTCGTTGCCTCGGGCCGTGCGTGGCGGGCCTGGTCAGTGAGGAAGAGTACGCTCAGCAGGTGGAGTATGTGCGGCTGTTCCTGGCCGGTAAAGATGATCAGGTTCTGACCCAGCTCATCGCGAGGATGGAGAAAGCGAGCCAGAGCCTGGAGTTTGAAGAGGCGGCGCGCATTCGCGATCAGATTCAGGCCGTCCGCCGGGTGACAGAGAAACAGTTTGTCTCTAACACGGGTGACGATCTTGACGTGATCGGCGTCGCTTTTGATGCCGGGCTGGCCTGCGTTCATGTGCTGTTTATTCGTCAGGGCAAAGTGCTGGGCAGTCGCAGCTATTTCCCGAAAGTGCCGGGCGGCACCGAACTGGGAGAGGTGGTGGAGACCTTTGTCGGCCAGTTCTATCTCCAGGGGAGCCAGATGCGTACGCTGCCGGGTGAGATTTTACTCGACTTCAGTCTCGGCGATAAAACGCTGCTGGCCGATTCCTTATCGGAGCTGGCGGGACGTCGAATCAATGTGCAAACGAAACCGCGTGGTGATCGAGCGCGTTACCTTAAGCTGGCGCGCACTAACGCGGCGACGGCGTTAACCACTAAATTGTCTCAGCAATCGACCATTCATCAGCGTCTGCAGGCGCTGGCCTCCGTGCTGGAGCTGCCGGCAGTGAAGCGGATGGAGTGCTTTGACATCAGCCACACCATGGGCGAACAGACCGTAGCATCCTGCGTGGTGTTTGACAGCAATGGCCCACTGCGTGCGGAGTATCGACGCTACAATATCACTGGCATTACCCCAGGTGATGATTATGCGGCGATGAATCAGGTCCTGCGTCGTCGCTATGGTAAAGCAATTGATGACAACAAGATTCCGGATGTCATCCTTATAGACGGCGGCAAGGGACAGCTGGCCCAGGCGAAAGTGGTGTTTGCGGAGCTGGATGTGCCCTGGGATAAACATCATCCACTGCTGTTGGGCGTGGCAAAAGGTAGCGATCGAAAAGCCGGCCTGGAAACGTTATTCTTTGAACCGGAAGGGGAGGGGTTTAGCCTGCCGCCGGATTCTCCAGCCCTGCATGTTATCCAGCATATCCGCGATGAATCACACGATCATGCGATTTCCGGGCATCGGAAAAAACGGGCGAAAGTGAAAAGTACCAGCACACTGGAGACTATCGAGGGGGTGGGGCCGAAGCGTCGTCAGATGCTGCTGAAGTATATGGGCGGTCTGCAGGGGCTGCAGCAGGCCAGCGTCGAGGAAATTGCCAAAGTACCGGGCATTTCTCACGCTCTGGCAGAAAAGATCTTCTACTCGTTGAAACATTAGGGGCTCTGTAGCAACATAGGGCTAATTTTTACTTACAACAGATAGTTACCCGTCACTATGCAATTTAATATCCCTACGTTGCTTACTCTGTTTCGCGTCATCCTGATCCCGTTCTTTGTGCTGGCGTTTTATCTTCCCTTTAGCTGGGCCCCGTTTGCCTGCGCGCTCATTTTCTTTGTTGCTGCGGTGACCGACTGGTTTGATGGTTTTCTGGCCCGTCGCTGGAACCAGAGCACCCGGTTCGGTGCCTTCCTTGATCCGGTAGCCGATAAAGTCATGGTGGCTATTGCGATGGTGCTGGTTGCCGAGCACTATCACACCTGGTGGGTTACGCTACCCGCGGCGACGATGATTGCCCGCGAGATCATAATCTCCGCACTGCGCGAATGGATGGCGGAGCTGGGGAAACGCAGCAGCGTGGCGGTCTCGTGGATTGGCAAAGTGAAAACGACGGCGCAGATGACCGCCCTGGTGTGGATGCTGTGGCGTCCTTATCCGTGGGTGGAGTGGGCCGGGATTGCGCTTTTCCTCGTGGCGGCGGTGTTAACGCTGTGGTCGATGCTGCAGTATTTGAACGCGGCGCGCGGCGATTTGCTTGATCAGTGATCGTTTCGCCGTTATTTTCAGCAAACGACACAAAGTTGCGAAAAATACCGTTGACTCATCGCGAGAGATAAGTAGAATGCAACGCATCGAACGGCAGCACAGTCTTCCAGACGATAACAAAATCAAGTGATTAGCAAATAACTTGATAATGCGGGAATAGCTCAGTTGGTAGAGCACGACCTTGCCAAGGTCGGGGTCGCGAGTTCGAGTCTCGTTTCCCGCTCCAGATTAACAGCATCGGCAGTTGCGGGTGCTTCAGTATCAAAGGCGCGTTAGCAAAGCGGTTATGTAGCGGATTGCAAATCCGTCTAGTCCGGTTCGACTCCGGAACGCGCCTCCACTTTATATCCCGAGCCCGGATGGTGGAATCGGTAGACACAAGGGATTTAAAATCCCTCGGCGTTCGCGCTGTGCGGGTTCAAGTCCCGCTCCGGGTACCATTGGGAAATATAGAATAATCAAAGCAATAAGCAGTGTCGTGAAACCACCTACGGGTGGTTTTTTTGTGTTTAAAACTCTCCTTGCCAAAGATGCGTCCGAAGATAATTTCCCTGGAACGCATATCCATTCATTTTTCCGACCGCCAACAACCGACACGATTTAAGTTATCCGGTCATACATTGAAATTACCGTTTGTCCTGAATGCTGGTGACCTGGCTTAGCCTGCCTCTCTTCGGCTCATTCCTCCACATAAGAGGCCCTTTGTGCCATCACAGCCTAAAATTAGGAACCTATTTGCAGAGGGGGCGCTTTTATTGTGCTGCGATTTTCGCGGTGTGACATCCACGTATCAGCAAGTTTTTTATACGTTCCGGGCATTAAAAATAGCTCCGAAGTCGGGTTCTGTCTCTCGCAGATCTTCTTCATGCTGGTTGTGGTATTTAATCGGGTTCAGAAGCACACCACGCTGTTTTAGGGTGAGCGTCTGCCCTATCCGTGAAACAAGACCTCCCGGCGTAGCGCGTTAAACAGCCTCGATTTAAGGGGACTCCGTCAGTATGATCATATCGTCTATGATGAGGATATCGTGATTGCGCCTCATGGCCTCTCTTCGGCGTGCTGGATATCGCGTTATTCTCGGGGAAGCTTCTGCCGGTGCGACGCAAAACTGAATAAAATGATTAAGCGAGCTGTATTATGATTTAAAAATTAGTAGTGGCAAATAGAATGAGTATGCCGACAGGATGCGATTTGTTGTATTGAGTTGATGGCGGAGGGGAACTATTTTAGATAAAATATATACCGGGTATAATTAGATAGATGTGATGTATTGGTTTGTGATGATATTTATTAACTGAGTGAGAATATATCTACAGTAAACTGAGAGAACACCCCCTTATTTAAGTAAGGGGGTAGGAGTTATTTTGCGGTTATTTTAATAGAGTCACAAGCAGAGTTTTCGTGTTTGAGAATTTCAATGGTTGATTCTTTACCTGAAAATTCCTCAACATCCATGATTCCACTACTGCCGTTTTTAATATAAACATTACTGGATTTTCCTTCATCGTTGCTAATTTTTATGTCCACACCATCAGCATTACTACACGTCGTGTTGTAAGAGTCAAAAACAAGCGTGTTAACTCCAGTTAGTATCCATTTCGCTGTGGTAGGGGTGTTGTCTCCTGGATGGGCATCGATTTCACCATTATCGGAGATGGTAAATTTACCCCAGGTATCACCAACAACTACACTTGCTGAAAGAAACGGATAGTAAAGCCCTTTCCCATATACTTGTTCCCATTGAGGGTAATGCTTGTAGAAAAGTGAAAAAAAGTTTTTAATCTCTTTATCGGTATAGGAACGCGTTCGTTCATAAATGTATGCAGTAACTCCATCCGACAGTTTATAGGCAGGGCCTATTCTCCTGAAAGCAGCACCAATTCCGTCACCTGAAAGAATTTCATTTGCTGGTATGGTAATTACCCTTTGCCCATCCGGTGTCAGGTGTGTTTGTATCGGATCCGCTACAACAAAATATTTCGAGAGTAAAGATTCAATATTAATACCATCTCTGAGATCAACTTGAGAAGCATATGCTATTTTCCCTGTTAATTTCCGGTAGGAAATGGTATTTATCATATCGTCATTAAGTACTGAACTTGAACTAAGTATCGTGACTTTTTCATTTCCCTGTGTAAGCGATTCAATATTTTTAACGAGAGTAACGTAATTGTTGAAATTATCTACGTGCATAGGCAACGATTTGATAGGCAACAACTTGTCAATCGTTGTATATTGTTTTGCGCTAAATAGCGAAGTGTAGTTAATAAAAAAACATAAACCAGTGACGGCAATGAGCATTGAATATTGATAAGTTTTGCTGGTAGCAAGATGCAATAACGTTTTTAATCCCAAGGTAGCGATTATTAACGCCCAAAGAGCAAAAGGAAGGCAGTGTTGTACGCCGGGGCTTTGTGTTCTTGTAAATAAGAAAAAACTAAATACTAAGTTAAAAGCTGAGAATATGATAAGGATTTTATCATTACGGTCTTTACGCCGAAAAATGGAAAGCAATCCAATGATTACAAAGGGGAATAGATATAAACCGATATCATTATAAAGATTTTCAATGGAATGACTGAGAGAGGACTGATAAGCAGAATATATTGTGGCGTAGTCAGTTGTAATTACTCTCTTAATTAATGCACCCTGAAATATCAAGGTAAGCAATACGGAGAAAATACCAGCAACGAAAAAATTTTTGATAATGATGGCCACGCGACCAAAGCTATGCTTGGCATTATTGTAGAGGAAATAATTAAGCACAGGTAATGATATATACAATGATACAACCGTATATGCGTACCATCTTCTCAATAAGAATGGAGACCACAGAAGTAATCCAGTCACAAGGGCTTTTTTAATTTTAACCTTATCACCGAAATCACTGCTCGAAACATATAGTAATGCAGCAATTATTGGGATTAAGCCTGATATATCAGGATATCCTTTAAGCGTTGGGGCCCAAAAAGCCACAAAGGTTAAAGGTAAAATGCAAGAAAGTAACAACCAGCCAAAAGAGTGATTATCAGAAAAACGTTTACACAGTAAATGGAAGAGTATTACTGTAGGGAAAAGATACATCACAGCCAATGAAGTTATATAAGACAGCCGTGAAGGTAAATTAAAAAGATAGAACCATGACGTGATGGCGACAGGAAGAGAGTTATAGTCATCATGTCTAATAGAGTGAAAGACTGTCCTTATTGAGTTGATAGGCTCATTAGGGAATGTGGCACAAAACTCTTCCCACATTCTCCAGTATCCATTGAAATCCCAATAGTAAATGTTCTGTTCATGAGCTATAAATATGCTGGTTTGGATAACCACCACCAACAAAATCATGAATAATAAAATAATTGATGGGGGCTTATTATATCTCATTTTCACCACCTGCTTTCTCTTCGATAAAGAATTTTGGCCTGTTTTTACTTTCCATATAAATTTTCCCAATATACTCACCAATAATACCCAGAGAGAGCATTTGAACACCACCAAGGAAGAAAATGGCAATCATGACTGAAGTCCACCCAGCAACAGTGTCCCCCTGCAATTTCTCAATGACTGCATAGATGGCTGCAATTGATGATATTAAGCATGTAACAATGCCAGCCATAGCGATCATACGCAATGGAGTAATTGTAAGGGAAGTTATTCCTTCCAGCGCCAGCGAGAGCATTTTTTTTAAAGGATACTTCGATTCGCCCGCGACCCTTTCATCCCTACTATAATAAACATTAGTAGATTTATAGCCAAGAAGGGGGATAAGCCCTCTTAAATAAACATTTTGCTCTTTAAACTTATTCAGAGCCGAAAGCGCAGTGCGCCCCAGTAGTCTGAAATCCGCATGATTGGGAACCTGATTTACCCCTAACCAACTCATTAGCGAGTAGAATTTATTTGCTGTGGTTCTTTTAAAGACTGAATCACTGTCCCTGTTATCGCGTACTCCATAAACAATCTCAAATCCTTCGTGGTATTTGTCGATCATTTTTTCAATGCAACTTATATCATCTTGCAGGTCTGCATCAATACTAACAGTTACGTCTGTATCAGCGTTTGATAATCCCGCCATTAGGGCTATCTGGTGTCCTCGGTTTCTTGATAATTTTAATCCTCGGACAAAAGAATTTTTGCAGGATGCGGCCTTAATTTGTTCCCAGGTATCATCTCTGCTTCCATCATCTACAAAAAGAATATAACTCTTATCGCTAATCTTTCCTTTGGAAATGAGGTTTGATAATACTGACGTTAAACCATCCAAACAGAAAGGGAACGCGTCCTTTTCGTTGTAACATGGCACTACAATTGCGAGTGATGGTGATTTTGACTTCATAATGTCCATATTAATCTCATTCATTTCATAGACCAAAATTTATTAAGGATAAAACCTATTGCTGTGTAAAAAAACATGCCTATAAATTGCGCGGTATAAACATGCTGGGGCATGAGTGTTAAAAAGAATTTCATCGCTACTAGATTAAAAATATAACAAATTGCGCAGACTGATAGGAACTTGATGAACTTTATTAAGCTCAATGAAGTAGAGAATGTGAATCTTACGTTCATAATGAAGCTAAAAAGAATGCCCGCGACATAACCGGAGACATTAGATAGGTAGATGCCAACGCCGAACTGCATCAAGCTGAATATAACCGCTGCCGTCAAAGCTGTGTTCGCCAAACCAACGAATACATACCTAACAGCTTGTGATTTAATACTAGTTAGCACCAATAACTCCATTTTACCAATTGAAAGTTATGTATTTTTATGGAACGAACGCATGTTCGATGAAAATGACAGAAAACCATAGACAATATCCTTAAAGGTTAGAGCGATATTATAAGGCATAAAGAGAAATCAAAAAAGCTCCTGGATTAGATCTGGGTATCCAGGCCCGACATAGCAGCCAGGCTGCGTAATGTTAGCTGGGCGAGGGCAGTAGGGATGCACAGTAATGTCCTGGTTGCTATCGTTTGGCTGGTATAATTAATTGATTTTATTATACTTAACGACCAAGTGATCACGCGATTTCTTTAATTCATTTCCTTTTGGCAATCCGCCTTTGCCAGCCAAACGCCACTTATTTTTCAGGCGAAATTTTACTTCAAGTGCGCCTCTCATTTGTCCCAGGACAAAACGATCTTCCCTTGCTACTATCAACCGGATACTTATCCCAGCCTACCGGAGGCACCATGTTCACTGGACTTTGCGCATTCCCCCTGACACCTTTGCGTCAGCAAAAGATCGATGAAAAGGCGTTTATCCGTATTCTCGCGCGTCTTAACGATGCCGAGGTTGACTCGCTGGGCATCTTAGGCTCCACCGGCAGCTACGCTTATCTCAGCCGTGAGCAGCGTAGGCGGGTGGTGCAGGTAGCGAAGGTGCATGCGGGGTCGATTCCGATGATGGTCGGCGTCGGCGCCATTGCGACTAGCGAGGTGCTGCGCCTGGTGGAAGATGCTCAGGAGGCAGGGGCGGATGCGTTATTACTGCCGATGATGTCCTATCAGCCGCTTTCCGCGGAGGAGATTTTTGCTTTTTACGAAGAAGTCTGTCGGCATGTTTCCGTACCGGTTTGCCTGTATGACAATCCCCGCACTACCCGCGTAATGCTGGCGGATGAGCTGCAGGGGCGTATCGCCGCTTTGCCGGCCATTGCCTCGATTAAAATTCCCGGCCTGCCCGCGCCACAGGCGAGCGAACGTGTTGCGGCCCTGCGTCAGCATCTTCCCTCTCGGGTTACGCTTGGCGTCAGCGGCGACGCGTGGGCCACGGCCGGGTTACAGGCTGGCTGCGAAGCCTGGTATTCGGTCTGCGGCGGACTCTTTCCCCAGCACTCACTGGCGCTGGTAAGAGCGATACGTAGCGGCGATGTGGCGCAGACTGCGGCACTGAATGAGCAGCTGGCCCCCCTATGGCGATGCTTTGACCGCTATGGCGGCAGTCTGCGAGTGATAGCCAGCGCCGCGGCGATCCTCGGACTCTGCGATCCAGACTCGCTTCCCCGGCCGTTGCTTTCGTTAGGGGAGGAGGCCTGTCGTGAGGTGGCGGTAGCGCTGCGTGGCCTGGCGTGATCGCGTATCGTTGATACCGACGCGTCGGGTGCCGCCGGGTGGCTTTCTGTCGGCAATTCGGCTACTGTAGGCCCGATTTTTACCATGCGAGCCTGTGAATGAATACCGGACCTTTAAATGAAAACGAACTGGAATGGCTGGACGAGACGCTGGCGAAATACGCCACCGACGGCACCATTCTGGATGTGTCTGAACTGGATGGCCTGCTGACGGCAATCCTGTCTGCGCCGACTGACATCGAGCCCGCCGAATGGCTGCTCGCCATCTGGGGCGGGGCGGACAATGTGCCCCGCTGGGCCAATGATCGCGAGCGCGATCGCTTTGTCAATCTGACGCTGCAGCATATGAGCGACATCGCCGAACGGCTGGAGTCCTATCCCGATCAGTTTGAACCGCTGTTCGGCACCCGCGAAGCGGAAGGTCAGGAGCTGACTATCGTCGAGGAGTGGTGCTTTGGCTATCTGCGCGGCGTGGCGCTGAGTGACTGGTCGACGCTGCCCGCTGAGCTTCAGCCGGAGCTGGACGCTATCGCGCTTCACGGCAGCGAAGAACAGTTTAGCGCGCTGGATAATCTGACGGCAGATGAATTTATCGCCAGCATCGAGCGTATCACTCCGGCGGCGCTGGCGCTTTACCAGTACTGGATGGCGAATCCCCTGCCGGTGGTAGTTCCTCAGCCGGTCAGAAATGAGGCAAAGATCGGACGTAACGATCCCTGCCCGTGCGGCAGCGGTAAGAAGTATAAGCAGTGTTGCTTAGCGAAATGAAAAAGGGGCCAGTTGGCCCCTTTTTTATCCCACCGCGGGTAACAACCCGGCGACGATACAGAACTGGATAGCCACGATTCCCACTCCGCACAGCAGAACCAGCCACAGCGCCGGTGCGCCGCCGGCAACTCGCCAGGCAGCCTGCGGATGCTGACGACGGCTCTTCATGACCAGCAGGGCTGGTAACATCAGGGCCAGCACGGCGAGTGCCACCCCGGCGTAACCCAGGGCCATAACAAAGCCGCGTGGGTAAAACAGGGCGAACGCCAGCGGCGGCAGGAAGGTGATCACCCCACTTTGCAAACGCCCGCCAACGCTGTTTTTGCGCTGGAACATATCGGCCAGATAATCAAACAGACCGAGGGAGACGCCGAGGAATGAGGTTGCCAGCGCAAGGTCGGCAAACAGATGAACGGCCAGCTCCACGTGCGGTGAGGCAACCACTTCGCGGATCGCCTCCAGCAGACCGTTCAGACCGGCGTTTTTCGCCAGCAGGGCGGTAAAGGCTGGGGCATCGATACTCCCCAATGTCGCCAGCTGCCAGAAAATATAGGCCACCAATGGAATAAAGCTGCCGATAATAAACACCCGGCGCAGTTTGCGAATATCGCCTCCCAGGTAGCTGACGATGCTCGGTACGCTGCCGTGAAAGCCAAAAGAGGTAAAGACGACCGGAATGGCCGACAGAGCCAGGCCTTGCTCAACCGGCAGCGTCAGCAGATTGACCTGATGTATGTGCGGCATCAGCAAGGCCAGCATTATCACCAGAAAGATGATCTTGGCGCTAAACAGAAAACGGTTGAAGAGATCGACCAGCGCGGTACCGATGCAGACCACCGCCCCGCCCAGCAGTGTGAAGATCAGTACGCCTGCTGCCGGCGGTAGCTGCCAGCCCAGCCACTGGTTAAGGCTGGAAGCCAGTAATTCACCGGCACCACTGATATAGGCTGCCGTGAGAGCGTATAGCAGAAACAGCATGCAGAATCCGGTAACCCACTGCCCATAACGGCCCAGATAGCGTGCCGCCAGAGACCCTAGCCCCATATCGGCAGGGACATGCTGATAGACTTCCAGTAGTAAAAGCGCCGTATAGCACATCAACGCCCACAGGGTAAAAAGTAAACCCAGCGTGACGCCAAACCCGACGCCAGCGGCGGCCAATGGCATGGCCAACATTCCTGCACCGATTGTGGTGCCTGCTACGATTAAAATACTGCCCAGAGTGCGGTTTTTCACGCTTGTCGCTATCCCTACAGCAAATAACAATAATTTATGCCGCGCAGAGTAGGGGATCTTGCGAGGTTCGTCAAATGAGGGTTACAACCACTGTAATGAAAACTTTACGAGTGTAGAGAGCAGAAAATCTGCGCTGGCGCAAAGCGCAGGCTGCCCGTCTGGCCTAAGCTGGCGGTTTTTCAGGAGGGGTTATGTCTTCTATTCACGGTCATGAAGTGCTGCAGATGATGCTGGCGTCGGAGGAGCCCTGGACGCTCTCCTCGCTGGAGGCGGCCATCCACCGTCGCTTCGGCGCAGAGGCGCGCTTTCACACCTGTTCAGCGGAGAATTTGAGCGCTGCTGAACTGGTGGCGTTTTTAGAGAAAAAAGGGAAATTTATAGCCAAAGAGGAAGGGTTTACCACCGCAGAAAATAAGATTTGCCGCCATTAAAAAATGCCGCGACGTAAAGTCGTCGCGGCCTGGGCGATTAATTCTGCGTATCGAGGGTCGCCAGCTCTTTATCGATAAAGTACAGACCTTCGCCGCTTTTCCCGACGAGGGTCAGTTTGTCAATCACTGATTTAAATAATTTCTCTTCTTCATGCTGTTCAGCAACATACCACTGCAGGAAATTAAAGGTTGGGTAATCCTGGCTGGTCATGGCCGCGTGCGCCAGTTCATTAATTTTTCTCGTGATTAACTGCTCATGCTCATAGGTCTGGCGGAACAGCTCATCCAGTGATGCATAATCGGCAAACGGGGAGGCGATCGCGTTGATGCGCGGCAGGCTGCCGGTGTCGGTCAGGTAGTCGAACAGGCGCTGCATATGGGTCATCTCTTCCTGGGCATGGCGACGCAGGAAGGCCGCTGCGCCTTCAAAACTATGGTAACTACACCAGGCGCTCATCTGCTGATAAAGAAGAGAGGAATAAAGTTCAAGATTCATCTGTTCATTTAGTTTGTCGATCATTTCCGTTTTCAGCATTGCCGCGCTCCTGGAATTAAAAAATAGATGTTATAGGAGGTCACTATAATTTGTTATTTAATTATTTGCAAAAAGTAAATTTAAAAATGTTTTATTTAAAATGCTAATGGGAATAACACGCATTGGCAATTTAATAATAAATGAGAATGGTTTTAATTTATTATTCATCATAGTGGAAAATGATATGACTGCCACCTGGCTGTCGAGGCAGAGAGAGCGAGGCGAGGGGGGCCCCTGGGGGAGTGAACCCGGCGGCTGGGCCGGCGAAGATGGCGAAAGTGTGAAGCGCTGCGTAATTTTTAAAACAACTTTTCATAAAATTTGAAAGTTTGTTTTCAAGGTAGTAGAGTTGCAGTCAACGCCAATGACATTCTGCGGGCAATCCCGCACAGCATTCAGGAGAGTAAACCATGAAGATTGCATTGATGATGGAGAACAGCCAGGCGAACAAAAACGCCATCATCCTCAACGAGCTTAACGCGGTTGCCGACGAGAAAGGATTCCCGGTCTATAACGTCGGCATGAGCGATGAGAACGATCATCATCTGACCTACATCCATCTTGGGATCATGGCCAGTATTCTGCTGAATTCGAAAGCAGTCGACTTCGTGGTCACCGGCTGTGGTACCGGTCAGGGGGCGCTGATGTCGCTGAACATCCATCCTGGCGTGGTCTGTGGCTACTGTATCGATCCGGCGGATGCGTTCCTGTTTGCCCAGATCAACAACGGTAACGCCCTGTCGCTGCCGTTTGCCAAAGGTTTCGGCTGGGGCGCGGAGCTGAATGTACGGTTTATCTTTGAAAAAGCCTTTACCGGCCGCAATGGCGAAGGCTATCCGCCGGAGCGCAAAGAACCGCAGGTGCGCAATGCCGGGATCCTCAACCAGGTCAAAGCCGCGGTAGTAAAAGAGAACTATCTCGATACCCTGCGTGCTATCGATCCGCAACTGGTGAAAACCGCGGTATCTGGTCCACGCTTCCAGCAGTGCTTCTTCGAAAACTGCCAGGATAAAGCGATCGAAGACTTTGTTCGCCAGATCGTCGGCTAACCGTCATCAGGGCCAGCACCGCTGGCCCTTCCGTCATTTATTTCTTCTTCTCCGACACGCTGCTGCCCGCCGTCCTGGCCAGGTGCAGGCTGTCGATCATCCCCACCAGACAGATGAAGGCGATAAACACAAACGACAGGCGGAAGCTGATTCCCGGTAGTTCAGTAAGATGCAGCCAGTCGCCAACCTGCTCGCCCAGGCGAATGCCAATCGCCCCGAGCGTGATCCCCAGCCCTACCGCCAGCTGCGACGCGGTACTGAACAGCGTATTGGCATCACTCATCTGTGCGGCGGGGACATCCGCAAAGGCCAACGTGCTTACACCGGTAAACTGGATTGAGCGAAATACCCCGCCGAGATAAAGGATCAGCATGATGGCCCAGACCGGCGTCTGCGGCGTAAGCAGCGCGCAGGCCAGCAGCGAACAGACGTTCAACGCGCCGTTGATCAGCAGTAGCCGACGAAAGCCCAGCCAGCGAATGAGCGGCGTGGTGGCGGGTTTAATGGTTAAATTACCGACAAACACCGCCAGCACCAGCAGGCCGGAGTGAAAAGGATCCATACCGAACCCCACCTGGAACAGCAGGGGGAGCAGAAAGGGCACCGCGCTGATGGAGGCCCGGAACAACGAGCCGCCGTACATTGTCACCCGGAACGTCGGCACCTGCAGGGCGTCGAGACGAACCATAGGCGCCGCCGTCCGGCGGAAATGACGAATGGAATATAACAGACAGCCAAAGCCAAGCGCGGCGAGAGCCAGCGTGGGCCAGATTGCTGGCTGACGATCGCCAAGCCGTTCCATCGCGGTCACCAGACTGACCATCGCCACCGAGGTAGTGATAAATCCGGTGAGATCGAAGGAGCGCCGTTCCGTTTCGCGAATATCAGGAATAATGCGCAACGAAAGGATGATGGCTGCAAGGCCCAGCGGGACATTGATAAAGAAGATCCAGTGCCAGCTGGCGTAGCGGGTTATAAAGCCGCCCAAAGGCGGGCCGATAATGGGAGCAACCAGCGCCGGCCAGGTCAGGGTGGCAATGGCCTTGATCAGCAGGTGTTTCGGCGTGGTTCGCAGTACCGCCAGGCGACCAACGGGTACCATCAGCGCACCGCCGACGCCCTGAAGGATACGCATGGCGACAAAGGTATTCACCTCGGTGGAAAGGCCGCAAAAAACCGAGGCCAGGGTAAAGATCCCCAGGGCGAGGGTGAAAATAGCGCGGGCGCCAAAGCGATCGGCGATCCAGCCGCTGGCCGGGATCAGGACCGCGAGGGTGATCAAGTAGGCGCTAATGCCGATATTCAGCTCTACCGCGCTGACGCCAAAATCCCTCGCCATATCGGGCAGGGCGGTGGCGATCACCGTTCCGTCGAGAAACTCCATAAAAAAAGCACCGGCCACCAGCAGCGCCGGCGCTGAAAAAGTGCGTTCGTCTCTGGAAGAAATCGCCGTATTCATGTTGTCACTGCCATCAAGAGTCTGATCCTGTGCAAAGCGGCAGGAGAAGGTCCGCCAGCCAGTAGGGTAGATAAAAAAACCTGCGACGGCAGGTTTTTTTATCTGTGAAGATTTAGGGTACTATTACGCTCCTGAAAAAAGGAGTAATTAATGTCTCAACATCTTACCGAACACGACGAGCTGGTTTCCGATGTGGTTGCCTGCCAGCTGGTTATCAAACAGATCCTCGATGTCATTGACGTCATTGCGCCCGTGGAAGTGCGTGAAAAAATGACCACTCAGCTGAAAGCTATCGACTTCGCCAGCCATCCGGCCTCTGCCGATCCGGTGACCCTTCGTGCGGTGCAAAAAGCGATCGCGTTGATTGAGCTGAAGTTTACCCCGCAAGAAGAAACGCATTAATAACAGGCCTCGCCGGTCACCGGCGGGGCCTCCTTCTTTAATGGGAAACGACGGTCTGCGCGGGCGCAGGGGCAGCATCTTTGAACAACTTGCTGTTTCCCCAACACTCTTCGTAGCGATGACCGACCAGATCCTCCACAATAACCCGCACATCCGGCGCGATATCGCTGATTTTGCCGCCCGCTTTGATCCGCGCGACTTCCTGCAACACCACCAGATGAGTTTTACGATCCAGCTTCATCTGCTTGCTGAAGACGATGGCCGCCAGGGCTAATGCGATCACCCCGACGCAGAATACCACCGCGATAGCGGTCACCGCGCTTTCCGGCTGGCTGTGCGCTTTTGACTGGAAACCGTAGAAGCTCAGGATCGCCCCCATCGAAAACACCACAATCGAGCGCAGAATTTTTCCTGAGAAGGTCATCGCGCCGGCATAGATCCCTTCCCGGCGGCGTCCGGTGTAGATTTCATCGACATCGGCCAGGAAGGTATAAACGGTCCACGGTATATAGTAAACCCCGCCTGTACCCAGGCCGAACAGTACGGTGATACCGAACATCAGCACCGTTGCCAGACCTGACGGCAGATGGAAAAACCACAACGAGGTGTACAGCAGAACCGCGAAAATCACGATCCCCAGCGCCAGAATATAGGGTTTACTGAAGCCCTTTTTTACGCACAGGCCGATAAACAGCGCTGTAGAGATTAGTTGCAGAATCGAGTTCAGGCTGTTCAACCCAGCGACCATCGCCGGATCGTGCTGCAGAACGAAGATCACGAAATAGGTAAAAATGGAGGCAAACAGCCATTCCGCGCCAAACCCGCACAGGTACATACCAAGATGTTTGCGGAATACGCGCAGATAAAATGTGGAACGCATATCTTTGGCCAGCGACAGCAGGGTGCTGAGCAGTCCTTTCTTCGCGCTGGTATCCACTTCTTCCTCGCGCTCCCGCTCCCAACTGCATAGCCACAGACAGGAAATGGCGATGATCAGAATGGCGCCGTAGGTTAGCCCGGTGAGGAAGAAGGGGGTCGCAGAATCTTTGCCATACAGCAGAATGAACTGGCCGGGAATAAACGCTGCGAGGAAGTTGGCCAGCTTGCCAAAGATAGCTTTATAGCCGGTAAGCTTTGAGCGCAGCGAGAAATCATCGGTCATCTCTGTCGCCAGCGTTTCATAGGGCACCATGATAGAGGTGTAGATGATCTCAAACACCACATAGGTACACAGGTAATACCAGAAACTCAGGCCCTCGACCCACAGCAGTGGGTAGAACATCATCAGTGGAATACCGATCAGCAGAAAGAAACGCCGGCGGCCAAAGCGCTTGCCTAAGCGCGTTTTGCCAAAATTATCCGTCAGGTAGCCCATCAGCGGGTTGCTGATAGCGTCAATGATGCTGGCGACGGAGAAGATAAATGAGGCCTCGATCAGCGTCAGGCCGCAGAAGGTTGTATAAAAATAGAGTAACCACGCGCCGCTAATCGCCAGTGCGCCGCTTCCCAATAGGTTACCGCCGCCGTAGGCTAACTGATGGCGTAACAAAATCGGTCTTCCCTGCAGCCGTTCAGAGGCTGAAGCCGTGTATCGAGCCATAAAATAAACCCCGTGTTTTAAATTTTTGAAACGCTGTTTTTATATTTCTTTATGGTTCGTGAAAAAGTGACCCGGCTCACTAATCCCCCCTATGGGGTCACGGTGATGAGGGAATGGGATCGAGTTAAAACTTTTTTATTCTTGAAAGGAATAATCGGCTAGGAAAAATAGACGTAATGGATTAATAAACAGGGCGGGGCAGCGTGGACACGCTTCCCCTGACAGAACGATAAATGCTTTACTAATGCGGCTTCTGCACTTCTCCGACGAATGCCATCAGACGACGGTCGGTCTGCTCCATCCCGAGCCCGGCTTTATCGGCATTACGAATTTCCTCAAGCACGCTTTGCAACAGCAGGCCATCCTGCTGTTGCTCTTCCGCCAGCAGCGTGAGAAACCGCCAGGTGCTATCGTCGCTTTGCGCTTTGGCTTCCTGAGCGAGACCGCTCAGCATACTGCTGCGCTGCCGGTAATCGCTTAGGGTCTGGGTAAAGAGATCTTCAAGCGAGCTACATTCGGGGCGACAGGATTGGTCGGGATTGACGATCGGCCAGCTGCCAGCTTTTTTCAGATAGTCAAAGACGCGCATGGTGAGGGTGATGCTGCTTTGCGCGCGGGTGCGCAGAAACGTCGCGGCGCCGTCGAAATGATGTCGGGCGCACCACTCGCTTAAGTTCAGATAAACGTTAGAGGCGTGGAACTCAAGATTCATTTGGGTGTTTAGCTTTTGTGCCATTCCTGGAACTGCCATAAAAATATCCTTATTAACCGGGAAGGGGTTACTGGTGCGCGTCAGCGGATCCTGCGGATAACCACAAGATAAAATAGTGACACGCTGCACTGTTGCAGAATAATAAAACTCTACACATTCCGTATGAGTCGGGTATTTTTTTCCATTTACCGACAATTTAAGAATACTCGCTCAACTGAATTAAGAAAACTCTCAATCGCGGCAATTTACGTTTTGTTACACCATTATTTGTGGAAACTGTCCAGGCTGAGATTGTGCGCCGTTGGCAGGGGCGAGCTGGTTTCAGATTGGTTATAAGATATAAGTATTTGACTACGAGATTCGTCGTAGAAGAGAACGGAATACGTTATTTAATTAGTAATGTTTCAGGCTGATGATCATTATTTTTATTTTTTGTTGCAGGTATTTTTATGAAGAGGAATATATTTTTTCAATTCGGAATAAATTACGTCAAAGATCCGTTTTTTCGCGATATTAAGCGGCCTTTGCCGCTCAGCGGTGCGAGGTGGTTTTTCACTTAAGAGGCGCATAGTCGATCGCACTTCACAATGCCGTCTACCGGCGTTAATAACAACGATTTAACCCTTTGTTAAACACCTTCTGACATCGCAAGGATAAGTCTGCTGATGGTATAGATAATCCTGCTATTTCCAGGTTAAATTGTATGACAATTATGTCTTTTTTTATGTCATTTTTTGCTAAATCTATGTACGCAATTACTGTAATTCCGCGATGTGATGATGCTCTCGTATGGAGAATTAATTTCCGGGTATTACTACTCTAACAACGGTAGTAGGGTATGCGATTTTTCTAATACCTTGTTTTGATGTCGATAAAATTGTTAATTCCGATTTTTCCCTACATGAAAGCGAAATAAAGCTGGAGTTTACCATGCACAAATTTACTAAAGCGCTGGCGGCGATTGGTCTCGCTGCGGTTATGTCACAATCAGCTATGGCGGAAAATCTTAAACTGGGTTTTCTGGTGAAACAGCCGGAAGAGCCATGGTTTCAGACTGAGTGGAAATTTGCTGATAAAGCAGGAAAAGATTTAGGCTTTGACGTTATTAAAATTGCGGTCCCGGATGGGGAGAAAACCCTCAACGCGATTGACAGCCTGGCGGCCAGCGGCGCGAAGGGCTTTGTCATCTGTACTCCCGACCCTAAGCTCGGCTCGGCGATTGTCGCCAAAGCGCGTGGCTATGATATGAAGGTGATTACCGTCGATGACCAGTTCGTCAATGCGAAAGGCAAACCGATGGAGAGCGTACCGCTGGTGATGATGGCGGCCAGCGAAATCGGCGCCCGTCAGGGTCAAGAACTCTATAAAGAGATGAAAAAACGCGGCTGGGATGTCAAGGATACCGCCGTGATGGCCATCACCGCTGATGAGCTGGACACCGCTCGCCGTCGCACCACCGGTTCTATTGATGCCCTCAAGGCGGCAGGCTTCCCGGACGCGCAAATCTACCGCGTGCCGACTAAATCTAACGATATCCCCGGGGCGTTCGACGCCGGTAACTCCATGCTGGTCCAGCACCCGCAGGTTAAACACTGGCTGATCGTTGGGATGAACGACAACACCGTACTCGGCGGCGTGCGAGCCACCGAAGGCCAGGGCTTTAAAGCGCCGGATGTGATTGGCATCGGCATCAACGGCGTGGATGCCGTCAACGAACTGTCGAAAGCGCAGCCGACCGGATTCTATGGCTCCCTGCTGCCAAGCCCGGATATTCATGGCTATAAAACCAGTGAAATGCTTTACAACTGGGTCACCAAGGGCGTTGAGCCGCCGAAGTTCACGGCGGTGACCGATGTGGTGCTGATTACCCGCGATAACTTCAAAGAAGAGCTGGCGAAAAAAGGGTTGTAACAGCCTTGTTGAACTGGCCCCCGCCGTCGCGGTGGGGGCTGAGTGCAGAAGAGTGGAGTCGTTATGCAACAGTCTACCCCTTATCTCTCGTTTCGCGGCATCACCATGACGTTCCCTGGCGTAAAGGCCTTGTCCGATATCAGTTTTAACTGCTACCCAGGACAGATCCACGCGCTGATGGGCGAAAATGGCGCAGGCAAATCGACGCTGTTGAAAATTCTCAGCGGCAACTATATCCCGACCGCGGGCCATCTGCAGATCGGCGGTCAGCAGATGGCATTCTCCAATACCATGGAGGCGCTGAACGCCGGCGTGGCGATTATCTATCAGGAGCTGCATCTGATCCCGGAGATGACCGTCGCCGAAAATATCTATCTTGGCCAACTGCCGCACAGAGGCGGCATCGTCAATCGCTCGCTGCTCAACTATGAGGCTCGTCTGCAGCTGGAGCATCTGGGACTGGATATCGACCCCGAGACGCCGCTGAAGTATCTCTCTATTGGCCAGTGGCAGATGGTAGAGATTGCCAAAGCGCTGGCGCGTAACGCCAAGATCATCGCGTTCGATGAGCCGACCAGTTCGCTCTCCGCCCGGGAGATCGACAACCTGTTTCGCGTTATCCGCGAACTGCGGGAAGAGGGACGGGTCATCATCTATGTTTCACACCGGATGGAAGAAATTTTTGCGCTCAGCGATGCCATCACCGTCTTTAAGGATGGCCGCTATGTCTGCACCTTTGACGATATGGCGAGCGTCAGCCACGACGCGCTGGTCCAGGCGATGGTGGGACGCAACCTGGGCGATATATATGGCTGGAAGTCACGGCAGTACGGCGAAGAGCGGCTGCGTCTGGAGGAGGTCAAAGCCCCGGGCGTGCGCACGCCGATCAGCCTCTCGGTACGCAGTGGCGAAATCGTCGGCCTGTTCGGGCTGGTGGGCGCCGGGCGTAGCGAACTGATGAAAGGCTTATTTGGCGGCACCCGGATCACCGGCGGTCAGGTGTATATCGATGGCCAGCCTGTCGACATCCGCAAACCGGCCCAGGCCATCCAGGCTGGCATGATGCTGTGCCCGGAAGATCGTAAAGCCGACGGGATTATTCCGGTTCACTCGGTGCGCGACAACATCAACATCAGCGCCCGGCGCAAACATATCCATGCTGGCTGCCTGATCAACAACGCCTGGGAGGCGGGCAATGCCGCTCAGCATATCCAGTCGCTGAACATAAAAACGCCCGGCCCGGAACAGCTGATCATGAATCTCTCCGGTGGCAATCAGCAGAAAGCGATCCTTGGCCGCTGGCTATCGGAAGAGATGAAAGTGATCCTGCTCGATGAACCCACCCGCGGCATCGACGTTGGCGCCAAACATGAAATTTACAATGTGATATATGGCCTCGCTGCCTCCGGTGTCGCCGTAGTGTTTGCCTCCAGCGATCTTCCGGAAGTGCTGGGCGTTGCCGACCGCATCGTGGTGATGCGCGAAGGGCAAGTCGCCGGCGAACTGCTGCATGAAGAAGCCAATGAACAGCAGGCGTTAAGCCTTGCGATGCCAAAAGTGAGTCAGGCTGTCGCCTGAGTAAGGAGTAAATGATGTCATCAGTGACTACGTCCGGCGCTACTCGTTCTGCCTTTAGCTTTGCCCGCATTTGGGATCAGTTTGGCATGCTGGTAGTGTTTGCGGTGCTGTTTATCGGCTGCGTAATTTTTGTGCCTAACTTTGCCTCGTTCGTCAATATGAAGGGACTGGGGCTGGCAATCTCGATGTCCGGGATGGTGGCCTGCGGCATGCTCTTCTGCCTGGCCTCCGGGGATTTTGACCTGTCAGTAGCGTCGGTTATCGCCTGTGCCGGGGTGACCACCGCGGTGGTGATTAATCTCAGCGAAAGCCTGTGGCTGGGGATTGCTGCCGGCCTGTTGCTGGGGGCGGTTAGTGGCCTGGTTAACGGTTTTGTGATTGCGCGCCTGAAGATTAACGCGCTGATCACCACGCTGGCCACCATGCAGATTGTCCGCGGCCTGGCCTACATTATTTCCGACGGTAAAGCGGTAGGAATCGAAGATGAGCGTTTCTTTACCCTCGGCTATGCCAATTGGTTTGGTCTACCGGCGCCAATTTGGCTGACGGTCGCCTGCCTGGTAGTTTTCGGATTATTACTAAACAAAACCACCTTTGGCCGTAATACGCTGGCTATTGGCGGCAATGAAGAGGCGGCGCGTCTGGCCGGGGTCCCGGTGGTACGTACCAAGATTATAATCTTTGTGCTCTCTGGTCTGGTATCGGCGGCGGCGGGGATCATTCTGGCGTCGCGCATGACCAGCGGCCAGCCGATGACTTCGATTGGCTATGAGCTGATTGTCATATCGGCCTGCGTGCTGGGCGGGGTGTCGCTGAAAGGCGGGATCGGCAAAATCTCTTATGTGGTCGCTGGGATCCTGATCCTCGGGACGGTGGAGAATGCGATGAACCTGCTGAACATCTCGCCTTTCTCACAATACGTCGTGCGCGGGGTGATCCTGCTGGCGGCGGTAATCTTCGACCGCTACAAACAAAAAGCCAAACGTGCGGCCTGAAATTAAGCCGAACTTTTAAGTTTACAGAGTAATTGCCGCCAGCGCCCGTTTCGCTGGCGGTAACTATCAAAAATGGCGAGGTTGGTCACACTGTCTATACTTACATGGCTAACATATAATTAACAACCAGCTTCGGCTGGCCATGATAAGGAGGAAACAGGGTGGATAACCAGATATCTGTACCGCCTGCGCTAACCGGAAATTACGCCTTTTTCTTTGACCTTGACGGTACTCTTGCCGATATCCAACCGCATCCCGATCAGGTGGTGATACCCGACAACACGCTGCAGGCGCTTAACGTGCTGGCTCAGCAGCAGGGGGGCGCGGTGGCACTAATTTCAGGGCGCTCAATGGCTGAACTTGACGCGCTAACCCATCCCTGGCGGCTACCGCTGGCCGGTGTTCACGGGGCCGAGCGCCGTGATATCAATGGTAAAACCTATATCGTCTCTCTGCCGACGGCGCTGCGCGATGAGATCGCGGCTGAGCTGACCTCGGCGCTGGAAGCGCTTCCGGGATGTGAGCTGGAGTGTAAAGAGATGGCTTTCGCGCTGCACTATCGCCAGGCCCCGCAGCAGCAGAGCGCTGTGCTGGAGCTGGCGCAGCGGATTGTTCAGCGCTATCCGCTGTTGGCGCTCCAGCTTGGCAAGTGCGTGGTGGAGATTAAGCCCCGGGGAGTGAATAAAGGAGAGGCGATTACCGCGTTCATGCAGGAGGCGCCGTTCGCTGGCCGCGAACCGGTTTTTGTCGGCGATGATTTGACCGACGAGGCGGGATTCAGCGTCGTTAATCAACTGCAGGGAATGTCGGTAAAAGTTGGCGCCGGGGAAACTCAGGCGCACTGGCGGTTGGCGGATGCCGCCGCTGTAAGGACGTGGTTGCAACATCTGGCGTATGACGCGCAAACCGAAAGGAGGGATGACCATGAGTCGTTTAGTCGTAGTCTCTAACCGTATCGCCTTACCGGACGATAAAAAATCGAGCGCTGGCGGTCTGGCCGTCGGCATCCTGGGGGCACTGAAAGCGGCGGGGGGTCTGTGGTTCGGCTGGAGCGGCGAGATTGGCGATGACCAGCAGCCGCTGCAGCAGGTCTCCCGGGGGAATATTTCATGGGCGTCGTTCAACTTGAATGAACGGGACCATGATGAATACTACAACCAGTTCTCTAACGCCGTGCTGTGGCCGGCCTTCCACTATCGTCTTGATCTGGTCAGTTTTCAGCGCGAAGCCTGGGAGGGATACCTGCGGGTTAACGCCATGCTGGCGGATAAGCTTGTACCGTTGATTGAGCCAGAAGATACGCTGTGGATCCATGATTACCATCTGCTGCCCTTCGCCAGCGAATTGCGCAAGCGCGGGGTGAATAATCGCATCGGCTTTTTCTTGCATATTCCGTTCCCGACGCCGGAGATCTTTAACGCGCTACCGCCGCACGCTGAGCTGCTCGAGCAACTGTGCGATTACGATCTGCTGGGCTTTCAGACCGAAAGCGACAGAACCGCTTTTCTTGACAGCATTGCTATGCAGACCCGGCTCTCCGACCTCGGCGATAAACGCTATCAGGCGTGGGGTAAAGCGTTCAGCACCGAAGTTTATCCGATTGGCATTGATCCAGACGAGATTACGCGCAACGCCAAAGGTCCACTGCCGCCGAAGCTGGCCCAGCTCAAAAATGAGCTGAAAAATGTGAAGAATATCTTCTCCGTGGAGCGCCTTGACTACTCGAAAGGGTTGCCGGAGCGATTCCTCGCCTACGAGACGCTGCTCGAGAAGTACCCTCAGCACCACGGCAAAATCCGTTATACCCAGATCGCGCCGACGTCCCGCGGCGATGTGCAGGCCTATCAGGATATCCGCCACCAGCTGGAAACCGCAGCCGGACGCATCAACGGACAGTTTGGTCAGCTTGGCTGGACACCGCTCTACTATCTGAACCAGCATTTTGATCGTAAGCTGCTGATGAAGGTCTTCCGCTACTCTGACGTCGGGCTGGTGACGCCGCTACGCGATGGTATGAACCTGGTGGCGAAGGAGTACGTTGCGGCGCAGGATCCGGATAACCCTGGCGTACTGGTCCTGTCGCAATTTGCCGGGGCGGCGCAGGAGCTGACCAGCGCCCTGATCGTCAACCCTTACGATCGCGACGAGGTTGCTGCCGCGCTGGACCGCGCGCTCAGCATGCCGCTGGCGGAACGTATCGCCCGTCATTCAGCGATGCTGGACGTGATCAGAGAAAATGATATTCATAACTGGCAGGCGCGCTTTGTCGACGATCTGCAGCATATTGCACCGCGCAGCGAGGAGAGCCGTCTGCGGGGGAAGATAGCCACTTTCCCTAAACTGGCCTAGGTCAGGATAAGGGCTAACCGGCGTTAGCCCTTTTCAAGGGAAACCAGCAGGACATCGACGCCGCAGCTACCGACGATATTTTTCGCTGAGCAGGTGGCGCGCGAGAACAGGGAATGGTTGTGATTGCCGCAGATCACCAGATCGACCTGGTTTGACTGGCAGAAGTCCTTAATATGATGGCCCAGTTCGCCACAGGCGATGGTCATTTTTTCTATTGGGTAGTCCGCGTGGCGAGCCAGGTCGTTGAGAAACTCCCGCGTCTCTTCCTGCATCAGTTCGCGCAGATTTTCCATCATCGGCGCCGCAAACTGGTTATACATCTCCGGATCCGTAGCGAGGGTGATAAAGCTCACCTTCGCATTAACGGGGCGGGCGATCGACACCGCTTTTTTAATTAATATCTGACTCTCCGGCGTTGGTGCGACGGCAACCAGCAGATGTGAATAAGGCATCTGGCCTCCTTGAGATACGCGGAATAACCCTTTCTTTCCTTCTTTACTCCTGTTTCCCCGGCTGTGCAAGCACCAGGCCTGGGATTTGCGAGCCTCTTCGCCTGTGCGTGATTTCACTGCGATATCATTAAAATGGACTGATCTTTTGAATAAAAAGAAATGCTGTTTTATAAATGAGTGAGGTGAAGAGGGCTCCTCTTTGTCTTTTTGCCACCGGCGGCTTTTTGGTGGCAAAAGCGCAAAGGTAACGTCGTTTCACTGCTTTTAGTGTAGCCAGGTACCCACTCCCTTCCGGTAGAAAATCCGGAAAGATTGTCGGCGTTCTTTTAAAAAAAGACACAGGATCACGACGATGAAAACACGAAAAATTGGACTGGCTAACTACCTGGCCTACGGCGCGGGTGATTTTCTCGGCGCTGGTACGACGGCGCTAACCGCCGCATGGCTGCTCTACTTTTACACCACCTTCTGCGGACTCACCCCAATAGAGGCCACGCTTATTTTCGCTACTGCCCGTGTGCTGGATGCGGTGGTGAGCCCGCTAATGGGCTTTCTCACCGATAACTTCGGCACCACCTGGCTTGGTAAGCGCTTCGGCCGCAGAAAGTTCTTTATTCTGCTCGGCATCCCGTGCGTATTCAGCTATTCAGCGATGTGGGTCGGCGAGATGGGCTTTTGGTACTACCTGGTCACCTATCTGCTGTTTGATATGGTTTACACCATGATTCTGGTGCCCTACGAAACGCTGGTGCCGGAGATGACCGATGACTTTAAACAGAAAACCAAATTCTCTGGCGCGCGTATTTCGATGGCGCAGATGTCGGCGATTTTAGCCTCCTTTCTGCCCGGGATCCTGCTTACCTGGCTTGGGAAAGACAACGCCAGCTCGTTCTTTTATGCCAGTCTGGTGTTCTCGGTCCTGTGCGCGGTGATGCTGACCTTCGTCTGGTGTTTTACCTGGGAGCGGCCGCGGGAGGCGTGGTCAGAGGCGGCCCTGCGGGCGGAAGCTGAAAAACAGAATCTAACCCTCGCTCAAAGCCTCAATCGCCTGGTGATTGAGCTGAGTTCCACGCTACGGATCAAAATTTTCCGCCAGCACCTCGGCATGTATCTGGGGGGCTATATCGCCCAGGACGTCTTCAATGCCGTGTTTACCTATTACGTGGTCTTTGTCCTGATGCAGGAAGCGGCCGTCGCCTCGAACCTGCTGGGGACGATGGCCATCTTCCAGTTTATCGCGGTGATCGCCATGATCCCGCTATGTATTCGTTTTGGCCCCGCGCCGTCCTACCGCATGGTGGTGGTCCTGTTTGGCCTGAGCTCACTCTCGTATGCGCTGCTGTATTACGCCGGGCTGAGCGATGTCTATTCCTTATTATTGCTCATCTCGGCTGTTGCCGGACTGGGACGCGGCGGAATTAATTACGTGCCGTGGAATACCTACACCTACATTGCCGACGTCGACGAAGCGATCACCGGCCAGCGTCGCGAGGGGATTTTTGCCGGCATCATGACCCTGACCCGTAAAGCCTCGCAGGCGGGGGCGGTGATGCTGGTGGGGATCATCATGCAGCTGTCGGGGTTTGTTTCCGGGCAAAAAATACAGCCTGAAGGGGTCAGCCATACCATTCTGCTGATCCTCAGCGTCGGCACTCTGGTGGTGCTAGCCTGCGGCTTCCTCGTTTCGCTGCGCTTCAAGCTCAACTTGCACACCCACAGCATCCTGCGCAGTGAAACCCTCAGAATGCGCGATCTCGGCAGTGCCCAACCGGAACAGACCAGTGCGGAACACCGCGCGGTGGTCGAGATGCTGGCGGGGATGCCCTACGACTGCCTGTGGGGCAATAACAATATTGGCTATCTGAATCGTCATAAACCTGCTGCTCCGGCGCTCACCCAGGGCGGCGCTTTACATTCGACATATACCCGAGGTTAACCACATGAAAGTTTGGCCGGTCAAACATAGCTCATTACTGTGTCAGCCTGAGCGTTATATCGCCCGCGGCGAACTGCAGACGCTGATCCGCAACGTGACGCAAAATCTGGTGAATATTAAGGATGAGAGCGGGCAATTTTTACTGCGCCTGGATGACGGGCGCGTGATCGATACCAAAGGCTGGGCCGGCTGGGAGTGGACCCACGGCGTTGGGCTGTACGGCATCTATCAGTATTACCAGCAAACCGGCGATATCGAGATGCGCGATATCATCGACCGCTGGTTTGCCGACCGCTTCGCCGAGGGGGCAACGACCAAAAACGTTAATACCATGGCCCCGTTTTTGACCCTGGCTTACCGCTTTGAAGAGACTGGCCGGATGGCGTATCTGCCGTGGCTGGAGAGCTGGGCGGAGTGGGCGATGCACGAGATGCCGCGCACCGAACAGGGCGGTATGCAGCACATGACGCTGGCGGAGGAGAACCATCAGCAAATGTGGGATGACACCCTGATGATGACCGTGTTGCCGTTAGCCAAAATTGGCAAGCTGCTTAACCGCCCGCAGTATGTGGAGGAGGCGACCTACCAGTTCCTGCTCCATGTGCAGAACCTGATGGACCGGGAGACCGGGCTGTGGTTTCACGGCTGGAGCTATGAGGGGCGGCATAACTTTGCCCGGGCACGCTGGGCGCGGGGCAACAGCTGGCTCACCATGGTGATCCCGGATTTTCTGGAGCTGGTGGATCTCCCCGAGGGGAACGCGGTACGCCGCTATCTGATTACGGTCCTCGACGCACAGATTGCCGCCTTAGCAAAATGCCAGGACGACAGCGGCCTGTGGCATACCTTGCTGGACGACCCGCACTCTTATCTTGAGGCCTCGGCGACCGCCGGCTTTGCCTACGGCATTCTCAAAGCGGTGCGCAAGCGTTACGTGGGGCAGCACTATGCCGGGGTGGCTGAAAAAGCGATTCGCGGGATTGTGCGGAATATTTCACCTGAGGGAGAACTGCTGCAGACCTCATTTGGCACCGGAATGGGCTCAGACCTTGATTTTTATCGCCAGATCCCGCTTACCTCGATGCCCTATGGCCAGGCGATGGCGATCCTTTGTCTGACGGAGTATCTGCGCAAGTATTTCTGAGCAGGCGCCCCGATGGCGGGGCGACGAATAAAACTAACCCGGCTTTCGCCGGGTTGCTTGTTACATACGCTCGACGGTTTCGATACCGAGGGTATCGAGACCCAGCTTGAGGGTTTTCGCTGTGAGCAGCGCCAGCTTCAGGCGGCTGTTGCGGGTCTCTTCGCTTTCCGCGCTGAGGATCGGGCAGTGCTCGTAGAAGCCGGAGAACAGGCCCGCCAGATCGTAGAGGTAGGCGCACATCACGTGCGGCGTCCCTTCGCGAGCGACCACAGAGAGGGTCTCTTCAAACTGCAGCAGGCGCGCGGCCAGCTGAGCTTCGCGATCTTCGGCGATGACCACCGGCGCGTCGATCATCGCATTTTCGTCGATGCCGGCTTTGCGGAACACGGAGAGCACACGGGTATAGGCATACTGCATATACGGCGCGGTGTTGCCTTCGAACGCCAGCATATTATCCCAGTCGAAGACGTAGTCGGTGGTGCGGTTTTTCGACAGGTCGGCATATTTAACCGCGCCGATACCCACTACTTTCGCCAGATTTTCCAGCTCGTCAGCCGACATATCCGGATTCTTCTCGGCTACCAGGCGACGGGCGCGCTCCAGCGCTTCGTCCAGCAGATCCGCCAGCTTCACGGTACCGCCGGCGCGGGTTTTAAATGGCTTGCCGTCTTTCCCCAGCATCATACCAAACATATGGTGCTCCAGCGGCACGGAGTCCGGCACGTAACCTGCTTTACGCACGATGGTCCACGCTTGCATCAGATGCTGATGCTGACGGGAGTCGATGTAGTACAGCACGCGGTCGGCGTGCAGCGTTTCATAGCGATACTTCGCACAGGCGATATCGGTGGTGGTATAGAGGTAGCCGCCATCCTTTTTCTGGATGATGACGCCCATCGGTTCGCCTTCCTTGTTTTTGTATTCATCAAGGAACACCACGGTGGCGCCTTCGCTCTCAACCGCCAGCCCTTTGGCTTTCAGATCGGCAACGATCCCCGGCAGCATCGGGTTGTACAGGCTCTCACCCATCACGTCATCGCGGGTCAGGGTGACGTTCAGGCGATCGTAGGTGATCTGGTTCTGCGACATGGTGATATCGACCAGCTTACGCCACATCTGCAGGAAGTACTCATCACCGCCCTGCAGCTTAACCACGTAGCTGCGCGCGCGCTCGGCGAAGGCTTCGTCTTCGTCGTAGTGCTTTTTCGCTTCGCGATAGAAACCTTCGAGATCGGCCAGAGCCATCTCGCCGGCGTTTTCTTGCTGCTGTTTTTCCAGATACGCGATCAGCATACCGAACTGGGTGCCCCAGTCGCCGACGTGGTTGGCGCGGATCACCTTATGGCCCAGGAATTCCAGGGTACGAACCGAGGCATCGCCAATGATGGTCGAACGCAGATGGCCGACGTGCATCTCTTTTGCCACGTTAGGTGCCGAGTAGTCGACGACGATAGTCTGCGCCTGCGGTTTTGTGACGCCCAGGCGCTCGGACTGCAGCGCACGGTTGACATTGTCCGCCAGAAACGCGGGATCGAGGAAAATATTGATAAAGCCCGGCCCGGCGATTTCAACCTTGCTGGCAATGCCGTTGAGGTCAAGATGAGACAGTACCTGCTCTGCAAGTTGTCGCGGCGCCATGCCCAGCTTTTTGGCGACAGCCATCACGCCGTTGGCCTGATAGTCACCGAACTGAACTTTTGCTGACTGGCGGACCTGGGGTTCGCAATCGGCAGGCGCGCCTGCCGCGATCAGGGCCTGGCTGACTTTTTCTGAGAGAAGAGCCTGAATATTCACCGGAATACCTTACGTGTAATGCGCCAGCCTCCGAGGGAAGCGGCGCCATAATGTGGACAAATTAGGGCGGGAGTATACTGCATTTGTCCCCGTCCGTCAGCATTGCGCGCGGCGCGCCGGTGTGCGCAATCCATCGCCGGTCAGTTGCCCATCAGCAGGGCGGCGGTTGGTGCCCAGGCCGAAACACGGTAAATTACCTTTTCATTACTGACGAGCATCATTGACGAGCAAACCCATGGCAAACTGGCAGCAAATTGAACAACTGGCCGATATTACGGCGGATCTCCCGCGATTTTCCGAAGCGCTGCAGCGCTTCGCTGCGCGACTGGGGCTGGAGATAGCTGGCCTCGACGCCGACCATATCTCCCTGCGCTGTCATCAGAACACCACTGCGGAACGCTGGCGCTGCGGTCTGGAGCAGTGTGGCACCCTGCTGTCGGAGAATATGATCAACGGCCGGCCGATTTGCCTGTTCAAACTGGCGGAGCCGGTCTGCGTGGCGCACTGGCGCTTTCATATCGTTGAGCTGCCGTGGCCAGGTGAAAAGCGTTATCCCCATGAAGGCTGGGAGCATATTGAAATTGTCCTGCCCGGCGATCCGGCAACCTTAAATGCCCGCGCACTGGCGCTACTGGCCGATGACGGACTCAGCCAACCGGGGATCGTCGTCAAAACCAGTTCGCCGAAAGGGGAGCATGAGCGTCTGCCGAACCCCACCCTGGCGGTGACCGACGGCAGCGTGACGGTGAAATTTCATCCATGGTCGATTGAACAAATCGTTGCCAGCGAGCAAGCCGATACCTAACAGTGTGAAGCAGCGCGGCGTCTGCCGCGTGAAATCATGACATGCTGGAAAGGTTGTCTGAATCAGGGAGAGAGGAATGGCGGTACTGGAAGTGTGTTGCTACAGCATGGCGTGCGCCCGGGAGGCTGAGCGCTGCGGCGCCGATCGTATTGAGCTCTGCGCCGCGCCGCAGGAAGGGGGATTAACCCCCTCTTACGGGGTGCTGGTCTCGGTCCGCGAGGCGATTACCCTCCCGGTGCATCCGATCGTTCGCCCGCGCGGCGGCGATTTCTGCTACACCAGGGAAGAGTTCGCCGCGATGCTCAGCGACATCCGCATGGTGCGCGAGCTCGGCTTTCCCGGGCTGGTGACCGGCGTGCTGGATGCCGATGGCCAGGTCGATATCCCGCGGATGAAAAAAATAATGGCCGCGGCCGGGCCGCTGGCGGTGACCTTTCATCGCGCGTTCGATCTGTGCGCCGACCCGCGTCAGGCCTGGAAGACGCTGGGTGAGCTGGGGGTTAAACGTATCCTGACTTCCGGTCAGCAATCCTCGGCGGAGAAAGGTATTTCATTAATTACGGAACTTATTGCCGCAGGGGATACTCCAATCATTATGGCCGGTGCGGGAGTCCGCGCCGCGAACCTGCCGATGTTTCTGCAGGCGGGAGTGAAAGAGGTCCATAGCTCGGCTGGCCAGTGGTTGCCATCGGACATGCGCTTTCGTCATCCGGGCGTTTCGATGTCAGCCGATCCCGATGCGGACGAATACAGGCGCTACGCCGTCAATGGCGAAGCGGTGGCGGAGATGAAAGGGATTATCTCCGCCTGGAGAAGTTAAACGGTTTTTTGCTGCACATCATGTCGCCCAATATGATGATTGCCCGTACCAGGCCCCTGCCCATTAAACAGGGGCCTTTTTTTATCTCGCTTTTTTCGCCAGCGACTGCTGGGTTTCCGGTTTGGTGGCAATGATCACCGCCCGTAATGGCGCCGGATAGCCTTCCACCGTTTTGCGCTGATCTTGTGGGTCGAGGAAATCGGCCAGCGATTCGGTTGTCATCCATTCGGTGCGCCGCTGCTCCTCTGTCGAGGTGACGCAGGCGTCCACGATGCGCACGTCAATAAACCCGCACTTCTCCAGCCACATTTTCAGGGCCGGCGCCGAAGGAATAAAATAGACGTTGCGCATCTGCGCATAGCGGTCGCCCGGAACCAGCACTGTATTTTCATCCCCTTCGACCACCAGCGTCTCCAGCACCAGCTCGCCCCCTGGCGCCAGCTGATCTTTCAACTGCCACAGGTGATCCAGCGGCGAGCGACGATGGTAGAGCACGCCCATCGAGAACACGGTATCGAAGGCCTCCAGCGCCGGCAGCTGCTCGATGCCCAGCGGCAGGAGATGCGCCCGCTGATCGTTACCGAGCAGCTTACGCACCGCTTCAAACTGGCACAGGAACAGCTGGGTGGGATCGATGCCGACCGCCAGATGTGCGCCGGCACCGATCATCCGCCACATGTGATAGCCGCTGCCGCAGCCCACGTCGAGGATGGTCCGACCGGTGAGATCGGACAGGTGCGGCAGAACGCGCTCCCATTTCCAGTCGGATCGCCATTCGGTATCGATATTGATGCCGTACAGCGAATAAGGGCCTTTGCGCCACGGCATCAGGTTTTTAAGCAGATTTTCTATCCGCAGCTGATGGCCTTCGCTGAGCGGCGTTTCGCTCTCGGCGGTGACGCTGTGCAGAAGGTCCAGACGCCAGGGCGTTAACTCCGGCAGAAATTCAACGGCGCGCTCCCATTCACGAAACTTGCCGTGCAGGGCCTCGCGCTGCCAGGCGGCTACCTGGGCAGGCAGCGTCTCCAGCCAGTGAGACAGCGGGCTTTTGGCGATCAGCTGATAGAAGTTACTGAAGTCGATCATGCCTGCTCCCCGGCTTTCACCGCCACCAGTGAGCCAAAGTTAAAGCACTGGAACCACAGTTCGGCATGTTCAAACCCTGCCTGATGCAGGCGGGCTTTATGGGTTTCCACGGAGTCCGTCAGCATCACGTTTTCCAGCATGCTGCGTTTCTGGCTGATCTCCAGTTCGCTGTAGCCGTTGGCGCGTTTAAAGTCATGATGCATATTGAACAGCAGCTCGCCGACATGGGCGTCTTCGAAGCTGAATTTCTCCGAGAGCACCAGCGCGCCGCCGGGATTCAGCCCCTGATAGACTTTATTGAGGATCGCCTGGCGATCGCCCGGTTCAAGAAACTGAATGGTAAAGTTCAGGATCACCAGCGAGGCGTTTTCAATGGCTACATCGCGGATATCCCCTTCAATGACCTCGACCGGCGTCGGGGCTTTATAGGCGTCAATATGGCGACGGCAGCGCTCCACCATCGCGGGAGAGTTGTCGATGGCGATAATGCGACAGCCCGGATGGCTAATATTGCGACGCACGGAGAGGGTGGCGGCGCCCAGTGAACAGCCAAGATCGTAAACCTGGGTGTTGGGCTGAACGAAGCGCTCGGCCAGCATGCCGATCATCGAGATGATATTGGAATAGCCGGGCACAGAACGCTGGATCATATCGGGGAAGACTTCAGCAACCCGTTCATCAAAGGTCCAGTCGCCGAGGCTGGCAATCGGCGCGGAAAAAAGCGTATCGCGGTGAGACATAACGTTAAACCCGAAAAAACGAAAACGGCGTATTGTGCGCTAACGGAGGGAGAAAACCAACTCCCAGGGCATATACCAGAGATTGGCCAGCACCATCAGCAACAACGCACACCAGGTGGCGCTCATGCCGGAGCGGCGCCAGTGGTAAACGCGGTGATGAAAACCCCAGGAGTGCATCAGTCGCCCGACAATCAATAAAATGCCGCAAACGTGCACCATCCAGGTCTGGGCGCCGTTCATCTCCATAAATAACAGCAAAATGAGGCCAATCGGTACATATTCGACGGCATTGCCGTGTACGCGAATGGCAACCTGCAGCTCGCTAAAGCCGCCGTCACCGTAGCCTACATGGTATTGGGTGCGCAGACGCACCACGTCAAATGAGAACTTCACTAACAATAACGCACCTAAAACGGCATACAGCGCGCTGACCATACGAAAACTCCCTTTAACTCTGGCAGATGGCTCCGGATATGATAGCAGGATATCAGAAAAGAGAAGATTGCTGCGGAATCGACGGCGCATTTCCAACCGCCGGCAGGGCAGCGCGTAGGTCACCCCACAGGGTATCGACCAGCGCCGGCGCGTAAGCAATGTCGGGGGTGTGCAGGAACAGCCACGGGGTTCCCGACTGATGCCACTTCGGCAGGGTCTGGAGCCAGACGCGAAACAGTTCCCGGTTATGGTCCATATCGTCACCGCCGATAAAGCGCACCATTGGCTGCCGGGCGGTCATCACCGCATGTACCGGCACCTTCGGTTTCTTTTGTTGCGCATCGATCATCGCCGGACTGGTTGCCGCGGCGCTATGGACCGGACGGCTGTCAAGGATCACGCGGTTGACGTTACGCTCGTGCAGCCCGCGGTTGAGCTGCTGCTCTGCTTCGCCTTTGGCGAAGAACTCTGGATGACGAACTTCGACGCCGTAGGTGAAATCTTTCGGCAGCCCGTCGAGAAAATGCCATAGCGCTGGGAGATCGCGAGGAGCGAAGGTGGCCGGCAGCTGCAGCCAGTACTGACCGATGCGTGAGGACAGCGGCGCCAGGCGGGTAAAGAATTCGCTGCTCAACTCGTCGCAATGACGCAGGGCGGCCTGGTGCGAGATAGTCGCTGGAAATTTGAAGCAGAAGCGGAAATCATCGTGAGTCTGTTCGTACCAGCGGGCGACAATCTCCGGCTTCGGTAGCGCATACAGGGTGGTGTTACCCTCCACGCAGTTAAAATGGCGGGCGTAGTCTTCGAGGCTGGTGATGCCAAGGCGCACCCATTTCGGGTGCGACCACTGGGGAAGCCCAATATAAATCATAACGCGGCGAGGATCTCCTCGGTGCTGCGCACCCGGGCGATGCGCGGGAAAATATGCGTCATGCTGCCCTGATGCTGCTCGGCGGAGGCGGCGCTGCAGGCATCTTCGGCGATGACCAGGTTAAAGCCCAGCTCCCAGGCGTTGCGGGCGGTGGATTCGACGCCGATGTTGGTGGAGATACCGCAGAGAATAATGGTGTCGATCCCGCGGCGGCGCAGCTGAAGCTCCAGGTCGGTGCCATAGAACGCGCCCCACTGGCGTTTGGTCACTTCGATATCGCTCTCCTGCTTACCGAGCGTGGCCGGGTAGGTCCACCAGTTTTCGGGCAGCGTATGCGCCCCGGCCTGAGCGTCGACAGGCTGTTTTAGCGCTTCGGCAAAATCGGCCGACCAGCCAACGCGGACCATGATGACCGGCGAACCCTGTTGCCGGCACTTGTCTGCCAGGCGAGCGGCGCGCGCCACCACCTCGTCAGCCCGATGTGGCCCACCGGCGAAAGGCAGAATGCCTTCCTGCAGATCGATCACCACCAGCGCCGTGTTTTTTGCATTGAGTTCTAACATGGTATCCCCGTATCTTCATCTGTTGTCAGGCGGCTACAATACCTTTGCGGCTTCTGCAAAAGGGTAACAAATTTTGTTAATTTATGTGAGTGTGAACGTTAAGCGCGCAGCAAAGCAGCGTACATCGTGCGTCGGACTTATCGAACGACAGAATTTCCAGTATAATAGCCGCCTTTTTTCATTCAGTTGTGACATCAGCTAAAGCTGCGACCTCGTCGCCTGCAGGGCAGACGACAATCCGCCGACGGCTAAGTTAAGGGATATCTCATGCGTACAGAATATTGCGGACAGCTTCGACAGTCCCACGTTGGGCAGCAGGTGACTCTGTGTGGTTGGGTCAACCGCCGTCGCGATCTCGGTAGCCTCATTTTTATCGATATGCGCGACCGCGAAGGCATCGTTCAGGTGTTTTTCGATCCGGATCGTGCGGATGCGTTGAAGTTAGCCTCTGAACTGCGTAATGAATTCTGCATTCAGGTCACTGGCACCGTTCGCGCGCGTGAAGAGAGAAACATCAACGCGGACATGGCCACCGGTGCCATCGAAGTGCTGGCCTCCGATCTGACGATCATTAACCGCTCAGAATCGCTGCCGCTGGACTCCAATCACGTCAATACCGAAGAAGCGCGTCTAAAATATCGCTACCTCGACCTGCGTCGTCCGGAGATGGCGCAGCGCCTGAAAACCCGCGCGAAAATCACCAGCTTTGTGCGCCGCTTTATGGATGACAATGGCTTCCTCGACATCGAAACCCCGATGCTGACTAAAGCCACCCCGGAAGGCGCTCGCGATTACCTCGTGCCTTCCCGCGTGCATAAAGGCAAATTCTACGCGCTGCCGCAGTCGCCGCAGCTGTTCAAACAGCTGCTGATGATGTCCGGCTTCGATCGCTACTATCAGATCGTTAAATGCTTCCGCGATGAAGATCTGCGTGCCGACCGTCAGCCTGAATTCACCCAGATCGACGTGGAAACCTCCTTTATGACCGCGCCGCAGGTGCGTGAGATCATGGAGGCGATGGTGCGTCAGCTGTGGCTGGAAGTGAAAGGCGTCGACCTGGGCGAGTTCCCGATCATGACCTTCGCCGAAGCCGAACGTCGCTATGGCTCCGATAAACCGGATCTGCGTAACCCGATGGAACTGGTGGACGTCGCCGACCTGCTGAAGTCTGTGGAATTCGCGGTTTTTGCCGGCCCGGCCAACGATCCGAAAGGGCGCGTGGCGGCCCTGCGCGTCCCGGGCGGGGCCTCTCTGACCCGCAAGCTGATTGACGAATACGGCAACTTTGTGAAGATCTACGGCGCGAAGGGGCTGGCCTATATTAAAGTGACCGAGCGTGCCAAAGGCATGGACGGGATCAACAGCCCGGTGGCCAAATTCCTGACCGCGGAGATCGTGGAAGCGATCCTTGACCGCACCGGCGCGCAGGATGGAGACATGATCTTCTTCGGCGCCGACAACAAGAAAGTGGTGGCCGACGCGCTGGGCGCGCTGCGTCTGAAGCTCGGTAAAGACCTGAGTCTGACTGACGAGAGCAAATGGGCGCCGCTGTGGGTTATCGACTTCCCGATGTTCGAAGACGACGGCGAAGGCGGCCTGACGGCGATGCATCATCCGTTCACCTCGCCGAAAGATATGACGGCGGATGAGCTGAAAGCCGCGCCGGAAGAGGCTGTAGCCAACGCCTACGATATGGTGATTAACGGTTATGAAGTCGGCGGCGGTTCGGTGCGTATCCACCGCGGCGACATGCAGCAGACCGTATTTGGTATTCTGGGTATTAACGAACAGGAACAGCGTGAGAAATTCGGCTTCCTGCTGGATGCGCTGAAGTACGGTACGCCGCCGCATGCGGGTCTGGCCTTCGGTCTTGACCGTCTGACCATGCTGCTGACCGGTACCGATAACATCCGCGACGTTATCGCCTTCCCGAAAACCACCGCCGCGGCTTGTCTGATGACCGAAGCGCCAAGCTTCGCCAATCCGGCGGCGCTTGGTGAACTGGGTATTCAGGTTGTGGAGAAAGAGGCAAAAGCGTCTCTGGAGAACAAGTAATATGTCATTTAAGCTGCCCGTTTCGGTGCTGGTGGTCATTTACGCCGAAGATACGAAACGGGTGCTGATGTTGCAGCGGCGCGACGATCCCGCATTCTGGCAGTCGGTCACCGGCAGCCTGGAAGCAGGAGAGACCGCGCTGCAGGCCGCCGCGCGTGAAGTAAAGGAAGAGGTCGCCATTGACGTTGCCTGCGAGCAACTGACCTTAATCGACTGTCAGCGCACGGTGGAGTTCGAGATATTTTCTCATTTGCGTCATCGCTATGCGCCGGGTGTAGAGCGTAATACGGAATTCTGGTTCTGTCTTGCGCTGCCTCATGAGCGGGAGATTACTTTCACCGAACATCTGGCCTATCGCTGGGTCAGCGCGACGGAAGCCGCTGCGCTGACCAAGTCGTGGAGCAACCGGCAGGCGATTGAAGAATTTGTAATTAACGCCGCCTGAAAAGGCGCGCTTTTTGGAGAGTTTTTTATGGCAGGTCATAGTAAATGGGCCAACACCAAACACCGCAAAGCGGCACAGGATGCCAAGCGCGGTAAAATCTTTACGAAAATCATTCGCGAGCTGGTCACCGCCGCGCGTCTGGGCGGCGGCGATCCGGCTTCCAACCCGCGTCTGCGTGCGGCCGTTGATAAAGCGCTGTCTAACAACATGACCCGCGACACCCTGAACCGCGCCATCGCGCGCGGCGTCGGCGGCGATGAAGACGCGAACATGGAAACCATCATTTATGAAGGCTATGGCCCTGGCGGCACCGCGGTGATGGTGGAATGTCTGTCCGACAACCGTAACCGTACCGTTGCGGAAGTGCGTCACGCCTTCACTAAAACCGGGGGTAACCTCGGTACCGACGGCTCCGTGTCCTACCTGTTCAGCAAGAAAGGCGTCATCTCCTTCGAGAAAGGCGATGAAGACACTATCATGGAAGCGGCGCTGGAAGCAGGCGCAGAAGACGTAGTGACCTATGACGACGGCGCCATCGACGTTTACACCGCGTGGGAAGAGATGGGCGCCGTACGCGACGCGCTGGAAGCTGCTGGCCTGAAAGCCGACGCTGCAGAAGTCTCGATGATCCCGTCCACCAAAGCGGATATGGATGCCGAGACGGCGCCTAAGCTGCTGCGTCTGATCGATATGCTGGAAGACTGCGACGACGTGCAGGAAGTGTACCATAACGGCGAGATCTCCGACGAGGTCGCAGCCACCCTGTGATGCAGTCGCATCCACGGTTAACCGGAGGCGCGTGATGGCTATTATTCTCGGCATTGACCCGGGGTCGCGTGTCACCGGTTATGGCGTGATCCGCCAGGTTGGACGACAGCTGAGCTACCTTGGTAGCGGCTGTATCCGCACCAAGGTGGACGATCTGCCGTCGCGGCTGAAGCTGATCTATGCCGGGGTGACGGAGATCATCACCCAGTTCCAGCCCGACTATTTTGCCATTGAGCAGGTCTTTATGGCGAAGAATGCCGACTCGGCGTTAAAGCTCGGACAGGCGCGCGGGGTGGCGATCGTCGCAGCGACCAATCAGGCGCTGCCGGTGTTTGAATACGCCGCCCGTCAGGTCAAGCAGACCGTTGTCGGGATCGGCAGCGCCGAAAAGAGCCAGGTCCAGCACATGGTGCGCACCTTGCTCAAGTTGCCCGCCAATCCGCAGGCGGATGCGGCGGATGCGCTGGCGATTGCCATCACCCATTGCCATGTCAGCCAGAATGCCGCTCAGATCAGTGAAACCCGGCTCAATCTGGCGCGAGGGCGCTTACGATAATCGCAAATCAGGCTGGATATCTATCCAGCCTTTTTTTATGATACCGCCAGATACTTAGACCATAACGCAGGAGCCCCACGTGATAGGCAGACTCAGAGGCATCATTCTCGAAAAACAACCCCCGCTGGTGTTGCTGGAAACGGCGGGCGTCGGCTATGAAGTGCATATGCCAATGACCTGCTTCTACGAGCTGCCGGAGGCCGGGCAGGAGGCGATCGTTTTCACCCACTTTGTGGTGCGTGAAGATGCCCAGCTGCTGTATGGGTTTAACAACAAGCAGGAACGTACGCTGTTTAAAGAGCTGATTAAAACCAACGGCGTGGGGCCCAAGCTGGCGCTGGCGATCCTCTCCGGCATGTCGGCGCAGCAGTTCGTTAACGCCGTTGAGCGGGAAGAGGTTGCCTCGCTGGTGAAGCTGCCAGGCATTGGTAAAAAAACCGCAGAACGCCTGATTGTTGAGATGAAAGACCGCTTTAAAGGCCTGCACGGCGACCTGTTCACCCCGGCGGCCGATCTGGTGCTGACCTCGCCGGCAGGCCCGACGGCAGACGATGCCGAGCAGGAAGCGGTTGCCGCGCTGGTCGCGCTGGGCTATAAACCGCAGGAGGCCAGCCGGATGGTCAGCAAGATCGCGCGTCCGGACGCCAACAGTGAAACGCTAATTCGCGAAGCGCTGCGCGCTGCGTTGTGAGGTAAGGGATGATTGAAGCAGACCGGCTGGTATCGGCAGACAGCAGCGGCTTTGAAGAGGCCGCTGACCGTGCCATCCGCCCAAAATTGCTGGCAGAGTATGTCGGCCAGCCGCAGGTGCGTTCGCAGATGGAGATTTTTATCCAGGCGGCGAAACTGCGCGGCGACGCCCTCGATCACCTGCTGATTTTTGGCCCGCCAGGGTTGGGGAAAACCACCCTGGCCAACATTGTCGCCAATGAAATGGGGGTGAATCTGCGTACCACCTCCGGCCCGGTGCTGGAGAAGGCGGGCGATCTCGCCGCGATGCTCACCAACCTCGAACCGCATGATGTGCTGTTTATCGATGAGATCCATCGCCTCTCGCCGGTGGTGGAAGAGGTGCTCTATCCGGCAATGGAAGATTACCAGCTGGATATTATGATTGGCGAAGGTCCGGCGGCGCGTTCCATCAAGATCGATCTGCCGCCGTTTACCCTGATCGGCGCCACCACCCGCGCCGGGTCGTTGACCTCGCCGCTGCGCGACCGCTTTGGCATCGTGCAGCGTCTGGAGTTCTATCAGATACCCGATCTGCAGCATATCGTCAGCCGCAGCGCCCGCCATATGGAGCTGGAGATGAGCGACGAGGGCGCGCTGGAAGTGGCCCGCCGCTCACGCGGCACGCCGCGTATTGCCAACCGTCTACTGCGCCGGGTGCGTGACTTCGCGGAAGTGCGCCACGACGGCACCATTTCAGCCGATATTGCCGCCCAGGCGCTGGATATGCTTAACGTCGATGCGGAAGGGTTCGACTATATGGACCGTAAGCTGCTGCTGGCGGTGATAGATAAGTTCTTTGGCGGCCCGGTGGGGCTGGATAACCTCGCCGCCGCGATCGGCGAAGAACGGGAAACCATTGAAGATGTACTGGAGCCCTACTTAATTCAGCAGGGTTTTCTGCAGCGTACGCCGCGGGGAAGAATGGCGACGGTGCGCGCCTGGAATCACTTTGGGATTACGCCGCCGGAAATGCCGTAGCGCGTTGCAGCGGCGCAGGCAGTGAGGAGGCCCGGTCCACAGCGAGACCGGGCTTTTTCATTTTCAGCTGGCGGCTTTTTTCGTCATGCTGAGAATAAACAGCACAGCGGCACAAAGCACCACCGACGGCCCGGCCGGGGTGTCGTAGAAGGCCGAGAAGGTTAACCCACCGGTAACGGCCAGCATGCCCACGCCCACCGCCACGGCGGCCATCTGCTCCGGCGTGCGGGCAAAACGGCGCGCGGTGGCGGCCGGGATAATCAGCAGGGAAGTGATGATCAGCGCGCCGACGAATTTCATCGCCACGCCGATAGTCAGGGCGGTGACCAGCATCAACAGCAGCTTGACCCGCTGCAGCTTCACGCCGTCGACAAACGCCAGGTCCGGACTGATGGTCATCGCCAGCAGATTCCGCCACTGCCAGAGCAGAATGCCAATTACAATCACCACGCCAATGGCGATCGCGATCAGGTCCTGCGGCGTGACGGCCAGCAGGTCGCCGAACAGGTAGGCCATCAGATCGACGCGGACGTTAGACATCAGGCTGACCACCACCAGCCCCAGCGATAACGCGCTATGCGCCATGATGCCCAGCAGGGTATCGATCGCCAGATGGGGGCGTTTTTCCAGCCACACCAGCCCGCCGGCCAGCAGCAGAGTTACGGCGATCACCGCATAGAACGGATTGATATTAAGTAATAAGCCAAAAGCGACGCCGAGCAGCGACGCATGCGCCAGCGTGTCGCCGAAATAGGACATGCGGCGCCAGACCACAAAGGAGCCCAGCGGACCGGCGGCGCAGGCCAGCATCATCCCGGCCAGCCAGCCAGGTAAAAGAAGTTCAATCATTAGCGGCTGTTTCCCCGACGCAGTACAATTCGCCCCTGAAGGTCGTGGCGGTGGTTATGGTGGTGGCGGTAAATCCCCAGCTGTTCCGCGGCGCGCGGGCCGAACATGGAGATAAACTCCGGATGCATGGAGACCACCTCCGGCGCCCCTGAGCAGCAGATGTGCTGGTTCAGGCACAGGACTTCGTCGGTTTTGGCCATCACCAGATGCAGATCGTGGGAAACCATCAGCACCGCGCAGTCCAGTTCATGGCGCAGCTGGTTGATAAGATCGTAGAGCGCCACCTGGCCGTTGACGTCAACACCCTGGGTCGGTTCATCGAGTACCAGCAGCTGCGGGCGGTTGAGCAGGGCGCGGGCCAACAGTACGCGCTGGGTTTCGCCGCCGGAGAGTTTTTGCATCGGCGCGTCAATCAGATGCCCGGCCTGCACGCGTTTCAGCGCCGGCAGGATGTCGTCTTTGCGGGTGCCCGGGCGCAAACGCAGGAAGCGGCTGACGGTCAGGGGCAACGTGGCGTCCAGATGCAACTTCTGCGGCACATAGCCGATGCGCAGGCGTGCGTCACGCTTGATAACACCCTCTGTCGGTGCTACCAGCCCGAGAACCACCCGCACAAGGGTCGATTTGCCGGCGCCGTTTGGGCCCAGCAGGGTTAAGATTTTGCCTGGCGTGAGAGCCAGCGAGATGTCAGACAGCACGCGGCGTTGGCCAAAGGCCACCGAGACATTTTCCAGCGTTACAAGGTTTGTCATAGTAATTTAGGGGTTGCACAAGCTAGTGAATGTTATAATATCACATCACACTCACTCGTTTCGATGACTAGACGCATTATGTTACATAAAAATACGCTTCTTTGCGCTGGACTTGGCGCTGTTTTTTTGTTCGCACAGGTACCGCAGGCCAGCGCCGCCGTGGTGACCTCCATGAAACCGCTGGGCTTTATCGCAGCCGCCATCGCCGATGGGGTCACCGAGACCCAGGTACTGCTGCCTGATGGTGCCTCCGAGCATGATTATTCCCTCCGTCCTTCTGATGTAAAACGCTTACAGAACGCAGACTTAGTGGTTTGGATTGGTCCGGAAATGGAAGCCTTTATGGATAAGTCGACGCAAAGCATTGCGGCGAATAAAAAGGTGACGATTGCCGAACTGGATGGGGTCAAACCACTGCTCATCACCGGCACGGACGACGATGATGATCACCATGATCATGACCATGGTGCAGCAGAAAAAAGTGACGGCGATCACCATCACGGTATTTACAATATGCATCTGTGGTTATCCCCAGAGATAGCGCGGCTTTCAGCGGTTGCAATCCACGATAAATTATTGGAACTTATGCCGCAGAGTCGAGCTAAACTCGACAGCAACCTGCAGCAGTTCGAGGCCGCCCTGGCGGCGACCGACAAACAGGTGAGCAATGAGCTGGCACCGCTGAAAGGGAAGGGCTATTTCGTTTTTCATGACGCCTACGGTTACTTTGAAAAACACTACGGTTTGACCTCGCTGGGGCATTTTACCGTCAACCCTGAAATACAGCCTGGTGCGCAGCGTTTACACGAAATCAGAACACAACTGGTTGAGCAGAAAGCCACTTGCGTTTTTGCTGAGCCACAGTTCAGGCCAGCGGTTATCGAAGCTGTTGCCCGGGGCACGTCTGTGCGCATGGGGACCCTGGATCCACTGGGGACAGGAATTACGCTGGGTAAAACGAGTTACCCGCAATTCCTCACCCAGCTGGCAAATCAGTATTCGAGCTGCCTGAAAGGAGATTAACGAGGAAGTGAATACGTGCAACAGATAGCCCGCGCTGTCACTCAGGCATTCAACAATTTGCCACGACCTCATCGCGTCATGTTGGGGTCGCTTAGCGTTCTTACCTTAGCGGTCGCCGTCTGGCGACCCTACATTTACCATCCGGAATCCGCTCCCATCGTCAGAACCATTGAACTGGAAAAAAGCGAGATCCGCTCCCTGCTTCCGGAAGCCTCCGAGCCGATCGATCAGGCCCCACAGGAAGAAGAAGCCATTCCTCAGGATGAACTCGACGAAAAAGCCGATACCGATGCCGGCGGGCATGAATACGTGGTGTCGACCGGCGATACGCTCAGTAGCATTCTGAACCAGTACGGTATCGATATGGGCGATATCGCCCAGCTCTCCTCCGCCGATAAAGAACTGCGTAACCTGAAGATTGGTCAGCAGCTCTCCTGGACCCTGACCGCCGATGGCGATCTGCAGAGTCTGACCTGGGAGATGTCCCGCCGCGAAACCCGCACCTATACTCGTGTGGATAACGGTTTTAAAATGAGCAGCGAGCTGCAGAAAGGCGATTGGGTCAACAGCGTGCTGAAGGGCACCGTCGGCGCCAGCTTTGTCTCCAGCGCGCGTGATGCCGGGCTGACCAGCACGGAAATCAGCGCGGTGATCAAGGCCATGCAGTGGCAGATGGATTTCCGTAAGCTGAAAAAAGGCGACGAATTTTCGGTATTGATGTCGCGCGAAATGCTCGACGGCAAACGTGAGCAAAGCCAGCTGCTGGGCGTACGTTTACGCTCCGATGGTAAAGACTACTTTGCTATCCGCGCCGAAGACGGCAAATTCTACGACCGTAACGGGACGGGGCTGGCGAAAGGCTTTATGCGCTTCCCGACGGCGCGTCAGTTCCGCGTCTCCTCTAACTTTAATCCGCGTCGTCTGAACCCGGTCACCGGGCGCGTCGCACCGCACCGTGGCGTCGATTTCGCGATGCCGCAGGGAACGCCAGTGCTGGCGGTGGGCGATGGTGAAGTGGTAGTGGCCAAACGCAGCGGCGCTGCCGGCTATTACGTCGCAATCCGCCACGGCCGCACCTATACCACTCGCTACATGCACCTGCGTAAGCTGCTGGTGAAGCCGGGGCAGAAAGTGAAGCGCGGGGATCGTATTGCGCTATCGGGGAATACCGGACGCTCTACCGGGCCGCATCTGCACTACGAAGTGTGGATCAACCAGCAGGCGGTCAACCCGCTGACGGCGAAACTGCCGCGTACCGAAGGGCTGAGCGGTTCCGACCGTACCGATTACCTGGCGCAGGTCAAAGAGGTCGTTCCGCAGCTGCGGTTTGACTAACCACCGGTCAGTGGAAAGCCGGTGCCCCAGGGCGCCGGCTTTTTCTTTTGTAGGTTACCCAACGTCTCGCTACACTATCCCATTATCTTGATTAAGCAGTCGATCTGCGGATTGGGCATGGAAACGAAAAAAAATAATATTGAGTTTATCCCTAAGTTTGAGAAATCCTTTTTACTGCCGCGCTACTGGGGCGCCTGGCTGGGCGTCTTTGCCTTCGCTGGTATCGCGCTGACGCCGCCATCCTTTCGCGATCCGATCCTCGGCAAACTTGGCCGCCTGGTAGGGAGGCTGGCGAAAAGCTCGCGTCGCCGGGCGCAGATTAATTTACTGTACTGCTTTCCGGAAAAAAGTGAGCACGAGCGGGAGGCTATCATCGACGCCATGTATGCATCAGCGCCGCAGGCGATGGTGATGATGGCCGAGCTGGGCCTGCGCGATCCGCAGCAAATCCTTGCCCGCGTCGACTGGCAGGGTAAAGAGATCATCGACGAGATGCAGCGCAATAACGAGAAGGTTATTTTCCTCGTTCCGCACGCCTGGGGTGTAGATATCCCGGCGATGCTGATGGCCTCCGGTGGGCAAAAGATGGCGGCGATGTTCCATAACCAGGGTAACCCGGTCTTTGATTACGTGTGGAATACCGTGCGTCGTCGTTTTGGCGGGCGTATGCACGCGCGCAACGACGGGATCAAACCGTTTATCCAGTCGGTGCGCCAGGGCTACTGGGGCTACTATCTGCCCGATCAGGATCACGGCGCCGAGCACAGCGAGTTTGTGGATTTCTTTGCCACCTACAAGGCCACGCTGCCGGCGATTGGCCGCTTAATGAAGGTATGCCGAGCTCGCGTCGTACCGCTGTTCCCAGTCTACGATGGCAAGACGCATCGCCTGACGGTGCTAGTGCGCCCGCCGATGGACGATCTACTGGACGCTGACGATACGACAATCGCCCGGCGGATGAACGAAGAAGTGGAAGTGTTTGTTAAGCCGCACACCGAGCAGTACACCTGGATCCTGAAGCTGCTGAAAACGCGCAAGCCGGGTGAAATCGAGCCCTATAAACGCAAAGAGCTGTTCCCGAAAAAGAAATAAAAAAAGCCTCCGTCAGGAGGCTTTTTTATCTCTACCGTGCTTACTCGACGGTGAGGATACGGGTGGTGTTGGTGCTGCCGATGGTGCTCATCACGTCACCCTGGGTCACGACCACGAGGTCACCGGAGACCAGATAGCCTTTGTCCCGCAGCAGATTGACGGCATCGTGCGCGGCGGCCACCCCGTCATTCTGGCTGTCGAAGAACACCGGCGTCACCCCGCGGTAGAGGGCAGTCAGGTTCAGGGTGCGCTCGTGGCGGGAGAGGGCGAAAATCGGCAGACCGGAGCTGATGCGTGAAGTCATCAGCGCGGTGCGGCCCGATTCGGTCATGGTGATGATGGCGGTGATGCCTTTCAGGTGGTTGGCGGCATACATCGCCGACATGGCAATCGCTTCTTCCACATTGTCGAACTGGACGTCCAGACGGTGTTTGGAGACGTTGAGGCTAGGGATTTTTTCTGCGCCCAGACACACGCGCGCCATGGCCGCCACGGTTTCCGAAGGATACTGACCGGCAGCGGTCTCCGCGGAGAGCATTACCGCATCGGTACCATCCAGCACGGCGTTGGCCACGTCCATCACTTCCGCACGAGTCGGCATCGGGTTGGTGATCATCGACTCCATCATCTGGGTAGCGGTAATGACGGAACGGTTCAGCTGACGGGCGCGACGGATCAGCGCTTTCTGAATACCAACCAGCTCTGGATCGCCGATTTCGACGCCGAGGTCACCACGCGCAACCATTACTACATCGGAGGCGAGGATCACGTCGTCCATCGCATCCTGATCGCAGACCGCTTCCGCACGCTCAACTTTGGCGACGATTTTCGCATCGCAGCCAGCGTCGCGCGCCAGGCGACGGGCGTAGTTCAGGTCTTCACCGCAGCGCGGGAAAGAGACGGCCAGGTAGTCGACGCCGATTTTAGCGGCGGTGACGATATCAGCTTTGTCTTTGTCGGTCAGCGCTTCGGCAGACAGGCCGCCGCCGAGCTTGTTGATCCCTTTGTTGTTGGACAACGGGCCGCCGACGGTCACTTCAGTGAACACTTTCATCCCCTGAACTTCGAGGACTTTCAACTGCACGCGGCCATCGTCGAGCAGCAGGATATCGCCCGGCACGACGTCCGCCGGCAGGCCTTTGTAGTCGATCCCGACTTTCTCTTTGTCGCCTTCACCTTTGCCGAGATTAGCGTCGAGCAGGAATTTATCGCCGACGTTGAGGAAAATTTTGCCTTCTTTGAAGGTCGATACGCGAATTTTTGGTCCCTGGAGGTCGCCGAGGATAGCGACGTGACGGCCCAGTTTCGCCGCAATCTCACGCACTTTGTCGGCACGGAGCTGATGATCTTCCGGGGTGCCGTGAGAGAAGTTCATACGCACTACGTTTGCGCCCGCGGCGATAACTTTTTCCAGGTTGTTATCGCGGTCAGTTGCTGGGCCTAAGGTAGTGACGATTTTGGTTCTGCGAAGCCTTCTGGACATGTAATACTCCGTTGACTGATACAACTTTGGTGTTGCGTGAACATGGATTCGGTAGCGCCAGCCTGCAACGTCGCACAGCCGGATCGTTATCGAAGGTGTAATGGGGTACTGCTTGTTATCAACTTTTATTGATTATCACTGGGTACGAACTGTTCTTTATCAAAACGCGATTCCTTCAGCGCTTCCTTGACCCTCTTCAAGTTATCTCTGAATTTTGCCCCCCGGCGCAAGGTAAAGCCAGTCGCCAACACGTCAATGACGGTCAACTGGGCCAAACGGGAGACCATCGGCATATAGATGTCGGTATCTTCTGGCACATCAAGGGTAATGGCGAGCGTGGCTTCCCTGGCAAGCGGCGTACCGGCGGAGGTGAGGGCGATCACCATGGCATCGTTTTCACGAGCCAGCTGCGCCAGCTCCACCAGGCTCTTGGTTCGTCCGGTATGCGAGATAATCACCACCACATCATCGTCATCGCAATTCATACAGCTCATGCGTTGCAGGACAATGTCGTCGGAATAGATGACCGGCACGTTGAAGCGGAAAAATTTGTTCATCGCGTCATGGGCGACCGCCGCCGAGGACCCCAGACCGAAAAAGGCGATTTTTTTGGCCTGAGTCAGCAGATCCACCGCGCGATTCACCGCCGACATGTCGAGAGAATGGTGTACCTGATCTAAACTCGCCATGGCCGATTCGAATATTTTTCCCGTGTATGACTCAACGCTGTCGTCTTCATCAACATTCCGGTTAACATAGAGCGTGCCGTGCGCAAGGCTCTGGGCAAGGTGCAGTTTAAAATCAGGAAACCCGCGGGTTTCGAGACTACGGCAGAAGCGATTGACGGTCGGTTCGCTCACCCCGGCCTCAAGGGCGAGGGCGGCGATGCTCGAATGAATGGCCTGCGCGGGGGTGGCGAGGATCACTTCCGCCACTTTGCGTTCAGATTTGCTAAGGTGTTCCAGTCGGGACTGGATTTTTTCCAGCATGTTCATTAGTAACAGGGCGCTCATCAATGGAAACGATTTCATTAATGGGTGAAATCATCGGGCGTTTTAGCAAGAATATACCCCTGCGCAAGCGCAAGCGGTGAGGAATGACGTGAAATAATGTTGTTTTTTTTCATTACATGATCAGAGTCGTATTTTACTGACCTGAAACAGGTACAAACAACGAACACTATCAGCCAGATGCCCAAATCATCGCCCAATGTTTTCACCCTGTGCGGTTTATCGCCGCAAACCAAGGGGAAGGCTTTCGGGAAATACGTAAACACAGTACAGTGCAGTGTAAGAAAATTACAAATATAGCCTGGCAAAAGCACCAGACTATCAACTGAGGAGAATGACATGGCGGTAACGCAAACGGCCCAGGCATGCGACCTGGTCATTTTCGGCGCGAAGGGCGACCTGGCGCGACGTAAATTGTTGCCTTCCCTGTATCAGCTTGAAAAAGCGGGCCAGATCCACGCTGACACCCGCATTATCGGCGTCGGCCGTGCCGACTGGGATAAAGCGGCTTACACCAAAGTCGTGCGTGAAGCGCTGGAAACCTTCATGAAAGAAAAAATTGATGAAGGTTTGTGGGATTCCCTGAGCGGACGCCTGGAGTTCTGTAATCTTGATGTCAATGACACCAGCGGCTTCACTCGCTTAGGCGAAATGCTGGATCAAGAGAACCGTGTCACTATCAACTATTTCGCCATGCCGCCGAGCACCTTTGGCGCAATTTGCAAAGGGCTGGGTGAAGCGAAGCTTAATGCCAAGCCTGCGCGCGTGGTGATGGAAAAACCGCTCGGCACCTCGCTGGAAACCTCTCGTGAGATTAACGATCAGGTCGGCGAGTTTTTCGAAGAGTGCCAGGTTTACCGTATCGACCACTATCTCGGTAAAGAGACGGTCCTCAACCTGCTGGCGCTGCGCTTTGCCAACTCTCTGTTCGTCAATAACTGGGACTGCCGCACCATCGATCACGTTGAAATCACCGTCGCAGAAGAGGTAGGTATTGAAGGGCGCTGGGGTTACTTCGACCAGGCCGGTCAGATGCGCGACATGATCCAGAACCACCTGCTGCAGATCCTGTGCATGATTGCCATGTCACCGCCGTCCGATCTCAGCGCCGACAGCATCCGTGATGAAAAGGTCAAGGTGCTGAAATCCCTGCGCCGTATTGACCGCTCCAACGTGCGCGAGAAAACCGTTCGCGGCCAGTATACCGCCGGCTTTGCCCAGGGCAAAAAAGTGCCTGGCTATCTCGAAGAGGAGGGGGCCAACAAGACCAGCAACACCGAAACCTTCGTGGCGATCCGCGTCGATATCGATAACTGGCGCTGGGCTGGCGTACCGTTCTATCTGCGCACCGGCAAACGTCTGCCAACCAAATGCTCTGAGGTAGTGGTTTACTTCAAAACCCCGGAGCTGAACCTGTTCAAAGAGACCTGGCAGGAACTGCCGCAGAACAAGCTGACCATTCGCCTGCAGCCGGACGAAGGGGTGGATATTCAGGTGCTGAACAAAGTGCCGGGCCTCGATCATAAACATAACCTGCAGATCACCAAGCTGGATCTGAGCTATTCCGAGACCTTTAACCAGACGCACCTGGCCGATGCCTATGAACGTCTGCTGCTGGAGACCATGCGTGGCATCCAGGCGCTGTTTGTTCGCCGCGACGAAGTAGAAGAGGCGTGGAAATGGGTTGATTCCATCACCGAAGCCTGGGCTGCTGACCGCGATGCGCCGAAACCGTATCAGGCCGGGACCTGGGGACCGGTTGCGTCGGTGGCGATGATCACCCGCGACGGTCGCTCGTGGAACGAATTTGAATAAGCCTGCAGGCTAATCCGTCAGGGTTATTTTACCGGTAACATGATCTGACGCAGAAAGTCGCATGCTTTTTAATCTTTTAAGCCTCGTGAGGATTCACCCACGGGGCTTTTTTTATTACACTGCCTGCAGATATTTTGCCCCTGAGCGCTGGTGTTGGTGGCTTTTAGCATCAAAACAGGTCGTCACGCAGCGGCCGGACAGATAAAAATTTGAGGAGCCTTTATGAATCCGACAATGTTACGGGTAACAAATCGCATTATCGAACGGTCGCGTGACACCCGCGCGGCTTACCTCGCAAGGATTAACCAGGCCAAAACCGATACGGTGCATCGTGCGCAACTGGCCTGCGGCAATCTGGCTCACGGATTTGCGGCCTGCCAGGCTGACGACAAAGCCTCTCTGAAGAGCATGTTGCGCAACAACATTGCCATCATCACCTCCTACAACGACATGTTGTCCGCTCACCAGCCCTATGAACACTACCCGGATATCATCCGCAAAGCGCTGCACAGCGCCAATGCGGTCGGCCAGGTCGCTGGCGGCGTGCCGGCGATGTGCGACGGCGTAACGCAGGGACAGGACGGGATGGAGCTTTCACTTCTGAGCCGCGAGGTGATCGCTATGTCCGCCGCCATCGGCCTGTCGCATAACATGTTCGACGGGGCCCTGTATCTCGGGGTATGCGATAAAATTGTCCCCGGCCTGACCATGGCGGCGCTTTCATTCGGCCATCTGCCGTCGGTCTTTATTCCCTCCGGTCCGATGGCCAGCGGCCTGCCGAATAAAGAGAAGGTTCGCATTCGCCAGCTGTACGCGGAAGGTAAAGTTGACCGTATGGCGCTGCTGGAGTCCGAAGCCGCCTCATATCACGCGCCGGGGACCTGTACTTTCTACGGAACGGCGAACACCAACCAGATGGTGGTCGAATTTATGGGCATGCAGCTGCCGGGCTCGTCTTTTGTCCATCCGGATGCTCCGCTGCGGGAAGCGCTGACCGCCGCCGCTGCGCGCCAGGTTACGCGCATGACCGGCAATGGCAATGAGTGGATGCCGCTGGGGAAAATGTTTGACGAAAAAGTGGTGGTCAACGGCATCGTGGCGCTGCTGGCGACCGGTGGCTCCACTAACCACACCATGCACCTGGTGGCGATGGCCCGCGCGGCAGGGATCATCATTAACTGGGACGATTTCTCCGACCTGTCAGACGTGGTGCCGCTGCTGGCGCGCCTCTATCCCAACGGCCCGGCGGATATCAATCACTTCCAGGCGGCAGGCGGCGTTCCGGTACTGGTGCGCGAACTGCTAAAAGGTGGTCTGCTGCATGAAGACGTTCACACTGTGGCCGGCTTTGGTCTGTCGCGTTATACCCTGGAGCCGTGGCTCAACAACGGCGAGCTTGACTGGCGAGAAGGGGCGACAGCGCCGCTGGACGATCAGGTCATCGCGACCTTCGAGAAACCGTTCTCCCGTCACGGCGGCACCAAGGTGCTGAGCGGTAACCTCGGTCGTGCGGTGATGAAAACCTCGGCGGTCCCGCTTGAGAATCAGGTGATTGAAGCGCCGGCGGTGGTGTTCGAGAGCCAACATGACGTATTGCCGGCCTTTGAAGCGGGCCTGCTGGACAAAGATTGTGTGGTGGTAGTCCGTCATCAGGGGCCAAAAGCGAACGGGATGCCAGAATTACATAAACTTATGCCGCCACTTGGTGTATTATTGGACCGCCGTTTCAAAATAGCGCTGGTGACCGATGGCCGACTCTCTGGCGCCTCCGGTAAAGTCCCGTCAGCTATCCATGTCACGCCTGAAGCGTATGACGGTGGCTTGCTGGCGAAAGTGCGCGATGGCGATCTTATTCGCGTGAACGGGCAGACGGGGGAACTGACGCTGCTGGTGGATGATGCCGAACTGGCGGCGCGTCAGCCGCATATCCCTGACCTCAGCGCGTCGCGCGTGGGAACCGGTCGGGAGATGTTTGGGGCGCTGCGTGAGAAGCTCTCTGGCGCGGAGCAGGGCGCAACCTGCATCACTTTTTAAGACGATTTAATTTCTAGATCTGGCGAGAGAAAATCCTGATGAAAAACTGGAAAACAACAGCAGAAGCAATCCTCACCTCCGGTCCGGTTGTCCCGGTTATCGTAGTGAAAAAGCTGGAACACGCGGTACCGATGGCGAAAGCGCTGGTGGCGGGCGGCGTGCGCGTGCTGGAAGTCACCCTGCGCACCGAGTGCGCCCTGGAGGCGATCCGCGCGATTGCCAAAGAAGTGCCGGACGCGATTGTCGGCGCGGGCACGGTCACCAACGTCGAGCAGCTGAAAGCGGTAACGGAAGCTGGCGCGCAGTTTGCTATCAGCCCGGGTCTGACCGAATCCCTGCTGAAAGCGGCGACCGAAGACGGCACCATTCCGCTGATCCCGGGGATCAGCACGGTATCTGAGCTGATGTTGGGTATGCAGTATGGTCTGAAAGAGTTTAAATTCTTCCCGGCGGAAGCCAACGGCGGCGTGAAAGCCCTGCAGGCGATTGCAGGTCCGTTCGGTCACATTCGTTTCTGCCCGACCGGCGGTATCTCTCCGGCCAACTACCGTGACTACCTGGCGCTGAACAGCGTGCTGTGCATCGGCGGTTCCTGGCTGGTGCCAGCCGACGCGCTGGAGGCCGGCGACTACGATCGCATCACCACCCTGGCGCGTGAAGCGGTGGAAGGCGCGAAGTAAACCACGCCTCACGGTCAACAACCCGGTCTGCGGCAACGCGACCGGGTTTTTTAGTCTTTAGCCTTCGACAATGACCGCCGCGGCAGCGGTTTTAGCCCGTGCCACGGCCTCTTCGACTGAATCGGCAACGGCGAGGGTCACTCCCAGGCGGCGGGTGCCGTCAATCTCCGGCTTGCCGAACAGACGCAGCTGCAAACCTGCTCCGACGGCCGACTGCAGCTGGCCAAAGCGGACGTTCTGGCTGGTTAGCTGCGGAAGGATCACCGCGGAGGCGGCCGGGCCATACTGGCGGATAGCGCCGACGGGCAGTCCAAGGAAGGCGCGAACATGCAGGGCGAATTCCGAGAGATCCTGCGAGATAAGCGTCACCATCCCGGTGTCGTGTGGCCGCGGGGAGACTTCGCTGAAGATCACCTCGTCGCCACATACGAACAGCTCCACGCCAAACAGGCCATAACCTCCCAGCGCCAGCACCACCTTGCGGGCGATGGTCTGGGCACGCTCGAGGGCCAGGTCGCTCATCTGCTGCGGCTGCCAGGATTCACGATAATCACCATCTTCCTGACGATGACCAACCGGGGCGCAGAAATGCACGCCATCGACGGCGCTGACGGTGAGCAAGGTAATTTCGAAATCGAAATTCACCACCCCTTCAACAATCACGCGTCCGGCGCCGGCGCGGCCACCCTGCTGCGCATAGCGCCAGGCTTCGCCTAGCTGGTCAGCCGAACGGATAAAACTCTGGCCTTTGCCGGAGGAGCTCATCACCGGTTTGACGATGCATGGCAAACCGATTTCGGTAACCGCCGCGCGGAAGCCTTCTTCGCTGTCGGCAAAACGATAGCGGGAAGTGGGGAGCTGCAGCTCTTCCGCCGCCAGGCGGCGAATGCCTTCGCGGTTCATGGTGAGCTTTGCCGCCCGAGCTGTGGGGACCACTTTCTGTCCGTTCTGTTCCAGTTCGACCAGGGTATCGGTAGCGATAGCTTCGATCTCCGGCACGATGTAATCGGGTTTTTCCTGTTCAATCAGGGCGCGCAGGCTCTCGCCGTGCAGCATATTGATGACGTGGGCGCGGTGGGCGACCTGCATCGCCGGGGCATCGGGATAACGGTCGACAGCGATGGTTTCAATGCCCAAACGCTGACATTCAATAGCGACCTCTTTGCCCAGCTCGCCGGAACCTAACAGCATAACTTTGGTGGCTGCCGGACGCAGCGCGGTGCCTAATACAGTCATAACTCTCTTCCGCAGTAAAAAAAGATGCGGCCGATTATAAACGAAAACGTTTGCGTCTGTCTTTATGCGCGTGAGTTGAGTCCGAAGAGGAAATTTGTTATACTGTATAAAAATACAGTATTGAGGGGCTGCAGCATGGCGGTTGAAATTAAATATGTAGTGATCCGCGAGGGTGAGGAAAAAATGTCTTTTGCCAGCAAAAAAGAGGCCGACGCTTACGACAAAATGCTCGATCTGGCAGAGGTGCTGAATGACTGGCTGGTGGCATCGCCGCTGGAGATGGATGACATCCAGCGCGATACCATGGCGATGTGGCTGGCAGAACGAAAAGAGGCGCTGCAGCATATTCTGCGGGTTGGCCGATTGCCGGAGCAAGAGACGCCCGCGCAGGACGCCCCCGCGCCGTCGGCTACCGCCGAGACCTCTCCGGCGGGTGATGACGCCGTGCCGGCGGCCAAAGCGCGCAAAGCCAAGGCGGCCTGATCGCTGCTGGTCAGTCACTGGTCGGTCGGCCCCGGTGCTGCCATCACGCGTACCTTTGCGCATCTTTAGCCATATCTAACATTTCCTGACATCGCGTCGTTTAGGCTGATAACAGTGTTTGTCACCTGAGAGGAAAACCATGGCTAACTGGCTAAATCAATTGCAGTCGCTGCTCGGGCAGCAGGGTGCGTCACCGTCCGGCGAGTCGTCAAAAGGGAGCGGCCTGCTGCCCGGCGCCATCGGTGGGCTGGCCGGATTGCTGGTAGCCAGCAAATCGTCACGCAAATTGTTGGCGAAATATGGCACCAGCGCGCTGCTGGCAGGCGGCGGGGCGGTGGCAGGCACGGTATTGTGGAACAAATATCAGCAAAAAATGCGCGCTCAGCACACGCCCGCACCCGCGCCTGTCTCTGAGACGACTGCGGTGCCGGCGGAAGTTGATCCGCGCAGCGTGCGGCTGATTACGGCCCTGGTATTTGCCGCGAAAAGCGACGGCCATATTGATGACCACGAGCGGGCGAATATTGAAACTCAGCTGCGGGCGGCCAACATTGACGTTCAGGCCCGGGTGCTAATTGACCAGGCGCTGGCCCAACCGCTGGATCCGCAGCGTCTGGCGGAGGGTATCGTTGACCCACAGGAGGCGCTGGAGATCTACTATGTCAGTTGCGCAGTGATTGATATCGACCACTTTATGGAGCGCAGCTATCTGAACGCGCTGGGAGACGCCCTGGCGCTGCCGAAAGATGTCCGGGCCGACATCGAACAGGATATCCAGTCACAAAAACAAGCGCTAAGCGTTTAAATTATCACGTTTCGCTTGCATCGCTCGCGTCTTTTGCCACCCTTATAGACACGTCATCATTCAGGCGCCACCGTGCGGCCTGAATGCACTTGTGTCACGATAAAGCAGCAGAAGAATAACATGCCACCTAAAGCTAAACGGATCCCGCACGCCATGACCTTGCATGGCGATACACGCATCGATAACTATTACTGGCTGCGCGACGATGAGCGCGCGCGGCCTGACGTGCTGGAGTACCTGCAAGCGGAGAACGCTTACGGCAAGAAAGTGATGGATTCGCAGCTCAGCCTGCAGGAACGTCTGCTGAAAGAGATTATCGACCGTATTCCGCAGCGGGAAGTCTCTGCCCCCTACAGTAAAAACGGTTTTCGCTACCGTCAGGTGTATGAGCCGGGCTGCGAATATGCTATCTACCAGCGGCAGTCGGTGCTGAAAGAAGAGTGGGACGAGTGGGAGATCCTGCTCGATGCCAACCAGCGGGCGGCGAAGAGCGAATTCTACACGCTGGGTGGGCTGGGCATTGCGCCCAACAACCAGCTGATGGCGGTGGCGGAAGATTACCTTTCCCGTCGTCAGTATGGACTGCGCTTTTGCGACCTTAGCAACGGAGAGTGGTATCCGGAAATCCTCGAAAATGTCACCTCTGGCTTTGCCTGGAGCAACGATTCACGCTTTGTGTGGTATGTGCGTAAACATCCCACTACGCTGCTTCCTTATCAGGTCTGGCGCCACACCGTCGGCTCACCGGCGCAGAGCGACGTGCTGGTCTATGAGGAAAAAGATGAGACTTTCTATGTCAGCGTGCATAAAACCACCTCCCAGCAGTTCGTGGTGATTTATCTCTCCAGCGCTACCACCAGCGAAGTGCTGCTGCTCAACGCCGAACTGCCAGATGCCGAGCCGGTCTGCTTCCTGCCGCGGCGTAAAGATCACGAATACAGCCTCGATCATTATCAGCATGCCTTCTATCTGCGATCCAACCGGGACGGAAAGAATTTTGGTCTTTATCGTACCGTGCTGCGTGATGAAGGGCAGTGGACCACGCTGATCCCGCCGCGTCACGACGTGATGCTCGAAGGATTTACCCTGTTTACCGACTGGCTGGTCGTCGAAGAGCGCCAGCGTGGCCTGACCAGCCTGCGGCAAATTAACCGCAAGACCCGGGAGGTGGTGGGGATCGCCTTTGACGATCCGGCCTATGTCACCTGGCTTGCCTATAATCCGGAACCCGAAACGTCACGCCTGCGCTATGGCTATTCCTCCATGACCACGCCGGACACCCTTTTCGAACTGGATATGGATACCGGCGAGCGGCGGGTTATCAAGCAGCAGGAGGTGAAAGGGCTTGATACGAGCTGTTACCAGAGTGAACACCTGTGGGTGACCGCCCGCGATGGCGTCGAGGTTCCGGTATCGCTGGTCTACCATCGCGACCATTTCCGCAAAGGGAGCAACCCGCTGCTGGTCTATGGTTATGGCTCGTATGGCGAGAGTATTGATGCCGATTTCAGCGCCAGCCGGCTGAGCCTGCTCAACCGCGGCTTTGTCTACGCTATCGCCCACGTCCGCGGCGGCGGCGAGCTGGGTCAGCAATGGTATGAGGACGGTAAATTCCTGTGTAAGAAAAATACCTTCAACGACTATCTGGACGTCTGCGACGCGCTGCTGGCCCAGGGTTACGGCGATCCGCAGCTCTGCTATGGCATGGGGGGCAGTGCTGGCGGGATGCTGATGGGCGTGGCCGTGAATGAACGGCCAGAGCTGTTCCATGGCGTGATAGCCCAGGTGCCGTTCGTCGACGTGGTAACCACCATGCTGGATGAAACTATTCCTCTAACCACCGGGGAATTTGAAGAGTGGGGGAATCCGCAGGATGAGACCTATTATCGCTACATGAAAAGCTACAGTCCTTACGACGGTGTGCGGGCGCAGGCGTACCCGCATATGCTGGTGACCACCGGACTGCACGATTCCCAGGTGCAATACTGGGAGCCTGCCAAATGGGTGGCGAAACTGCGGGAACTGAAAACTGACGATAACCTACTGCTGCTTTGTACCGATATGGATTCCGGTCACGGTGGCAAATCCGGGCGCTTTAAAAGCTATGAAGGGGTGGCGCTGGAGTACGCCTTTTTCATCGCCCTGGCGCAGGGGACACTGCCGGGAAAAGCGGCAGTGTAAGGGCTATTCCCCGAGATAGTGCTTGAGCGTCAGGCGCAGTTCAGGGCTCATGCGGTCGAGATTGTTGAATAACCAGCGCAGATAGCCTGGATCGTTTTCAGCAATCTCGGCGACGGCCTTACCCCGATATTTGCCGAAGGTAAAGGTAGTCAGCAGCGCCGGCCGACCGGTAATATCGGCCATTTCGTCAGGCGTCCAGCCGGAAACGTTGATGATATCCAGCAGCAGCGCGGCGGTGATATAGCAGTCATACAGCGCGCGGTGATGATGCAGCCCCGGTGGTGTCGTCACGTTTAGTTTCCGTGATTTATATAACCCCATATTGCTGTATTTGATTCCCGGCCACAGGCGTCGGGCCAGCTTCATCGTGCAGATCCACTCACCCTGCATCTCCGGCAACACCCGGCGGTCAAAGCTGGCGTTGTGCGCGACATACCACGGGCTGCCATGATAGTGCGGAATAATCTCCTCAATCCACGGCTTATCGGCAACCATCTCTTCCGTTATACGGTGGATGGCCATCGCCTGCGGGCTGATGGGGCGATCGGGGCGCACCAGATGGCTCATCGGATTGGTGATTTGCCCGTCGACAATATCGACCGAGGCGATTTCGACGATGCCCCCCTGCAGGCCGCAGGTTTCGGTATCAATGACGCGCAGCATGGCTCGCTCCTCAGCAAAACGTTAAGCGTAAAGGAATTGACCGGTCTTGCCAACCGACGTCGAGCAGGCGAGCGCGCATTATTTCTGTTTCGGCTCCCAGGGGAGTCGGGAAAGGGAGACGGAAGCCAGTCGATGGGCGATCAGCCGTTCCCGGAACCAGTCGCGCAAGTGGGCAGGCTGCTCGCGTTCGACCAAATCAGCGACCACCGGCATATTGTATCGCTCTTTAAAGGCGACGCCGGCGGCCGCGAGATCGACGTTGACTTTATCCATCTCATCTTGCGAAATTTTGGCCAGATTTCTTTCCATTATCCACTCCAGTGTGCTGCTAAACCTGGTCGAGACGCTGACGCGTAGCTCGACTCTGCCATTATACAGGGTTATTCTCTGTGCTACAGACATAACAAAAGGGAATGACGAATATGCGACTCTTCGCTGGACGCGCGTTGCGCCTCTCCGTTGCGTTTGCCGGTATGTTAACCGCGGCAGGCGCCTTCGCCCACGCGCATTTGCAACAGCAGATCCCCGCTGCCGGAGCTCAGCTGACAGCCGCCCCGCAGACGTTGACGCTCAGTTTCTCTGAAGGGATAGAACCCGCGTTCAGCGGCGTGACCATCACCGGTCCGCAACAGCACGTGGTCGCCACCGGAAAACTGACCCGTCATGCCGACAATCCTGCTCAAGTCACTGTGCCCCTGGCGGAAACCTTGCTGCCGGGGGAGTATACCGTGGCTTGGCATGTGGTCTCGGTGGATGGCCATAAAACCAAGGGGCAATACACCTTTAGCGTGAAGTAAGATGCTGATCGGGCTCTATATCACGCTACGCTTTGGGCACTTTATCACCCTGATGCTGGCTTTTGGCTGCGTGCTGTATGGCGCCTGGTGGGCGCCGGTGCCGCTGCGGCGCCTGCTGATGCAGCGCTTTTACCCCCTGTTACGCCCGGTGATGTTGATCGGTTCGCTCTCAACGGTGGGGCTGTATTTGCTGCAGGGAGGCATAATGGGCGACGGCTGGGCGGATGTCTGGCAGCCCGCCGTCTGGCAGGCAGTAGCGGGTACCCGCTTTGGTGGGGTATGGATCTGGCAGATCCTGCTGGCATGGATCGCTTTCGCCGTGGTATGGATCCGTCCCCGTCATGGTGCCCGACAGCTGGTGGCGCTTCTGGCGGCCCAGCTGCTGCTTTCCGCCGGAGTAGGGCACGCCGCTATGCACGATGGTATCACCGGCGTACTGCAGCGGACCAATCATGCGTTGCACCTTTTCTGTGTTGCCAGCTGGTTCGGCGGCCTGTTGCCCTTTATTTATTGTCTGCGCCTTGCGCAGGGGCGCTGGCGTCAGGCTGCTATCTATACCATGGCGCGCTTTTCGCGCTACGGGCATCTGGCCGTCGCCGGCACGATTGCCAGCGGCGTGATCAATGCGCTGTTGATCCAGGGAGGAGTGATTGGCACCTCTCCCTGGGGACGTATGCTATTGATCAAATGTGCGCTGGTTGCCGGGATGGTGGTAATTGCGTTAGTGAACAGGTATGTTCTGGTACCGCGCATGTCGGCAAGCGGTTCGCGGGCGGAAAGCCTGATCCTGCGAACCACGCAGGCTGAAATAGGGCTGGGCGCGCTGGCGCTGTTGGCCGTCAGTCTGTTTGCCACCTGGGAACCTTATTGAATTAACTGGCAAAATCATGAAAAAAATTGTTCTAACCATGTTGTTACTGGCAAGCTCCGGGGCTGCTCTGGCTGCGCCGCAAATTATCACCGTGAGCCGTTTTGAGGTGGGAAAGGAGAGCTGGGCGTTCAACCGTGAGGAGGTGATGTTCACCTGTCGTCCGGGTAATGCGCTCTACGCTATCAACCCGAGCACGCTGGTCCAGTATCCGCTTAATGAGGTGGCTGAACAGCAGGTCAAAGCCGGGAAAACCACCGCGCAGCCGATCTCAGTGATCCAGATCGACGATCCGCAGCATCCAGGACAAAAAATGAGCCTCGCGCCATTTATCGAGCGAGCGCAAAAGCTCTGCTAAATTTTTGTACTATCTCCCTGTAATAGCATAAAAAAAACCGCCATTGCCGGCTAGCGGCTGTGGCGGTTTTTTGTCTAACTGGCGGCCCTTTTCCATGAATTATGTGGTCACATTGGCCACGGACTGGAAAAGCTGACGCGTTAAACTATTCTTATAGTGCAAGGCGACTTAGCCTGCATTAATGCCAACTTTTAGCGCACGGCTCTCTCCCAAGAGCCATTTCCCTGGACCGAATACAGGAATCGTATTCGGTCTCTTTTTATTCCCCATAGATATCAGGGATCTACAAGGGTGTGACCGAGATTATGCGAACTTTTCCCCAGTTTCCACATTGCGGTCGAATCCACTTATAACACAACAAAACGCGCTCTAACATTCCTTTTACATAAAATTCAGAGCATAACGAACGATTTTTTATCATGTTCATCCAGAAAGTACTTTGTTGTGGCATACTAAAACTGACCACTGCTTAGCGCTTTTGCGCTATGAGTCTTCCGATTCGTTGGGTGGCCTGGCTGGGTATTTTTCTTTGAACGCTAATCTCATCTCCAGTAACCCCGCAGGCCGAGCGGCAATACGCGGCGAAATCAACATTAAAGGGTATGCGTAATGCATACTCTTTAAAAAAATCACTTTTTGATGATATCTTTTATTTTCCTTAGCGGCGCTGTAATCTTCCATGATGAGGACTGTTTTAATGCTGAAATATGACTTTTGATCTCATTAATTTCACTCTCATGTTGAATTTGCATTTGTCTCATCTCATCTTTATATTGCCTGGCAATATCCAGATTGGTGTATTTAAAACAATCAAGCATATGTGTGAGGAATTTATTATATTCAGGGTGAGCCAGTAAATGATTGTTGGGTGGGTTGTTTATTAATTCAGATACACATGCATAGTAGCCATTAAGGTGATTGTCACCTTTTTTCTGAGTCATAACGGAACCATGCCGTACTCGTCTTTGATAAAGCTTCTCTTTGATGCAATATACCGACGGATTGTTATGCAGAAGTAACATCGTAGTGAATATGTTATCCTCATGAATGATTCCTTCCTTAAACTTTATATCCTGGGAAAACTCTTTTTTGAATGTATATAGACAAGGGCTTACTATATAATTGTTTTCATTCATTGCTGTTTTAAAAAACTCAACGCCGGTGAGTGCTTTATCTGCTAATGACTGTGCCCTTTCATAGATGGGATTGAACTTGGTTGTTAACAGTTCATCATCAAAGAAAACGTCTGACTCGAATAAAATAACGTCTGCCTTACTTTCAGATATGACCTCCAGCAACCTATGTAAGGTTTTTTTGTTAAGTTTGTCATCGCTGTCTAAAAAAAGGATGTAATCACCAGTTGCTTTATTAATGCCAGTATTCCTGGCGGCGGATTGGCCTTTATTTTTAGTGTGGATTTTATGAATAAAATCATCTTTAAACGAGTTGATGATATCCCCTGTTCGATCGGTGGAACCATCGTTTATAATGATGATTTCTATATCATGACACGCATTATCAAGAACCGACTGAATGCATTCTTCTATATAAAGTTCAGCATTGAATGCTGGAATAATTACTGAGAATTTCATCTTAATTACAATTTCCCGCGAACACTGTTAAGGATGTTTTTGTTATTCATGTCAGCATTATAGATGAATTTCCATAGAGAGGCTATATGGATAATCAATAAAAAGTCGAAGACTCCGACTGTTTTAAGACTAATGCCCTTACATAGGATGATTTCATGTCCAGCGGAAAAGCAACCTTTGTCTCTAGTTTTGAAATAAAAAATTACTTTGAATGGTGGTCAAATAATATAAGTCACCATATTGAATAATGGAAAAGTGAAGCGCCATGTCTAATTTAGACACTTCTGAGTAATTGATAATATTGATTTTCATATTCTGTCGATAACACCTGATGACGCGAACTATGCCGCGCTTACGGTTATAGAACATTTCGACATAATAAAAATATCGCTGCGCGCTGCTTCCCGTGTTCCGTAGATTTTTTACTTTATCGGTTCGCGGTTCAGGCGGCGGAATATTTCGCCCACTGCGTTGCCGTGACAGTTACCGCGACGGCTCATACTGCCCCGCAGACCGGATGGTTTCCGCAGCGACTGCCACTCATGGCTTGCGTACTGACTACCGTGATCAGAAAGAACCAGCGCCGGGTTTTAGGGATTACGCCGCCACACGGCCAGCAAAGTTATATGCAGGGCAATATCCTTTCTCATCGAGTTGTATTGACCAACTGATAACATTGTGTATGAGCAGGCCAACAATCAAAATACAACCAGCCTTTGGTGGTTCGGATGTAAACGATGTTCCTTACCCAAGATTCATCCAGTTCATTCGGTGTGAACTGCCGCTTGAGTCAGTTGAGTGCTACGATACTGGCTTCCCCTTTACTCGCTCATGGGCTTCGGTACCCGATCAGAGTCTTTATCTCTGCGCGCGTTATCAACCACCAGACCGGGTTTATCCTGCAATGTTGCCCGCTTTCTCGCAGGTCGAGTGGGATGGTGCGATAACCATAGACGTAGCCGGACTCCGGCCAGAACTTTTTTGATTTGTCCGTCAGCCTCAGAGCCGCCTGATGCTGTGGTGAATGCGGCTGCTAAAATCAGATGTAAAACCAGATCGGATGAGCATTCCCCACCCGACAGAGTAGACGAACAGGCCTGGAACAGAAGTTGTCACCGGTAAAGACGTCCATTAGTCGAACAGCTTCGTGAAGTATACCGCGGTGTTTTAATCTGTCCCGCTCGTCAGTAATCCGCTTCGGTTTATTCTGGAGTCGGCGGCTCTCGGCCTGAGCCTCCGAATGCCATTTGTTGGTGGACGAGTCCGGCCCGTGCGTCTTTATCCAGGTATAGCGACTAGGGGGAGTGAAATTGAGACGTGTTTCAATACTGGAAACAGAATGGGCACGATCAACATTCTCTTCGACTGCTTCACTTTTAAACGCTTCAGGATAACGCTTGCTGCGCATGACTTGGGGAAGGGAAGAAGAAAAGAAAAACCTGCACCTAAACAGGCCCGGCGTGCAGGTTAACTGGCGGGCCAACATCGGAAGCCTGCTAGTATACATATTTGTATGATAAATAACATAAGCAAAATCTAAACGATTTGGCAATTCATGCGATTAGCTCTCTCAGCGCAAGCGTGTGGGAAAAATAATAAGCAAAAAAGCGGTTTGCGGTGTACTGATTTATTCAGGAACGCTAAAGGTGGGGTATATCAGACTTTCAAGATAGCCGAGCAAAAGCCAAATTTCATCGCTAAAAATAAACCAGAGGCAGCCCAGCAGAATGACCGCAAGAATAATCAGCAGAAAAATTTCGGTTTTACTCATCATGCCAACCACTATTCAACGGCGCCAGGGGCCATGATAGTAGCGAAATAACGACCGAATTAGCAAACGCCGCGTTTTTCATACGGCGTCATTAGCAGCAAAATTTACTGGCCGGGGTGGGGGAGTGTCAATATTGCCACCTGCTCCTTCAGCTGATCCAGCAGCTGGAATCGCCGCCGATATTCAGCCCGTTTTTTACTGGCGATGCTCTCCAGCGATTTTCTTTCCAGACATAGCGGTAGCCGCCAGCGCCAGGGGCTTTCCGGCTGGCCGTCGATAGACTGCCAGAACTCGTCGTAGCTGGCGTGGAAATGGCGGCCCTTGCTCAGGCGATAGCGCAGGGCGCGGAACACGTGACCATTATCGCTAACGCCGTAAATGGCCGTGATTTGGCTGCGCGCGGCCAGCAGCCAGATAAACTCCAGCAGCAGGCGCTTCGGAAACAGGCCGTAGCAGGCGCGAGTTGCCTGCTTAATCACCTCATGCGAAACGTGACGTCGCGGTCCCTGCAGACCGCCGATAACCAGCTGCCAGGCATCGTCATCCCGGGTTACGCTGAAGGTGGCGCTGGCCAGCAGAGTGTGGTCGCTGTCGCGCAGCCACAGCGTGGTTTCACCCTCACGTTCGGCCTTTCCGGCTGAGGAGGCATAAAGAGTGAACTGGCTGTCGTCTTTGCCGTTTAACGTTAGCAACGGAACCTCATTGACAGCGGTCATAGCGTGCGCCAGCCGCGATCCGCGTAGAGTGTCGATATAGCAATAATGGCTTATGACCGCCGTTGCCCGCTGCCAGGCATTGAGATCGCGTGTCAGGTACTGACGATGTACTTTCCCCGGCAGCGTGGCCTGCGCGGCCAGCAACTGGTTAAAATCATCCCGGGCGCTGAGTGCTTCCAGCATAGCTTTGGTGGGGCTATAAAATAAGGCTGTGCGTAACAGAAACTTAAAACGGTAATTTTTCTGCCGCCAGATGGGGGCAGGAGTTAATCTGCCCATCACCAGATCGGCAATAAGATGCGAGCGCGGCGCTAGCACGCTGGATGAATGCAAGCTATTGTCTGTCACGATAAACACCTCGTTGTTCTTTCCTCCTATTTTAAAGCGAGCCACTGACAAGCTTAATCCTCTGGCCGACTATATTTCCCGTTTGTTTAAAATCGATTGAGGTGTAAATAAAAATCACGGGGGATTCGGCGCAATTACCTATAATTACAGCAGAGAGGTAATTATATGTATCAACGTATTAACGGCAGCGAATGGCGTAATATCTGGCTAATGGGCGATCTGCACGGATGCTTTGCGCTGCTGATGAATCGCCTGCGTCAGCTGCGCTTTGATCCTTGGGCCGATCTGCTGATCTCGGTGGGCGATCTGATCGATCGCGGACCGCAGAGCGCCGATTGTCTTGGCCTGCTGCGCTGCCGCTGGTTCAGGGCCGTTCGGGGGAATCATGAGCAGATGGCGCTGGAGGCGCTGGAGAGCGGGGATATGGCACTCTGGCAGATGAATGGCGGCGATTGGTACGCGCGAAGCCATGCACAGCAACGGGCCGACGTCGATCGGTTGCTGGCGTACTGCCAGCGGCTGCCGTTGATTATTGAAGTCGAGTGCGCAACCGTGCGGCATGTGATCGCTCATGCCGATTATCCGGCGCCGGTCTATCACTGGCAGCAGCCGGTGGATCCCCAGCGGGTATTATGGAGCCGCCACCGCCTGAGCGAACATCTGGCGGGGCGTCATGGCGCTATCGCCGGGGCTGACCATTTCTGGTTTGGTCATACGCCACTTCAGGCGCGTTATGACCACGATAACCAACACTATATTGATACAGGCGCTGTGTTTGGCGGGGCGCTGACGCTGGTGGCGCTGCAGTCGGCAGGCTAAAAGTCGCTGTATTCGCTGGCGGGTTGCCAGAAGCCATCAATAAAATCTTCTATCGGATAGCAGCCGCCGTGGCGGATCCGCTGATCCTCCATTGCCACTAAGCACTGCGTTTCCTCGCGGTAGACGTCAACCACAATGTCCTCGCAGCCGCCATCCAGATAGCAAATAAACAACACTAAGGCAAACATCCTGGCCTCATGCTCGGCTTCACATACTATTTAGTGTAGGGGATGACGGCGGGACGGGGAAATAAATAACCCGTCTCAGGCGACGGGTTCATTGGTGTCAGGCTAGGCGCATGACCCAGGCATCGGATTGGCGGTCGTAATGTTTACGGTAGAGGACGGAATGTTCGCCATTGAGAATGGCGGGAACGCTGGTATCGGCATCCCAGGCGTCAAGTTGCATACATAAATCTGGATCAGATTTGCAGGGAATGCTTAACGTTCGCTCACCCTGATGGTCACCGTGCAGTTCAGCGTCGTCTATCTCAAACGCGCCGATGCGGACATTGGTTTTACTCATCGCTTCACCCCATTTTTCAGCTGAGTTGTGGTACGACCAGTTGTGGCCGTCATTTTTCAGCGTAGTCAATGGGGCGAAAACCGCCAGTCAAAAAGTGCGCATTTTCTGCACGACGTCACACCTTGCCGGTAAAAAGTTTTCCATCGCGCACCAGCTCGCGCGGATAGCTGTTCTTCAGTCGGGAGCCGACGCGCTTCGCCAGGCCCAGCGGGACGCCCTGGAAGGTCACAATGGTTTCATCCTGCTGCGGCGGGGTCTGCGGATAGACATCGCGCCCGCGATACCACTCCTCCGCTTCATCCTGCGTCAGCTCAAAGGCACCCTGCGGCGCGGCAAAGGCGATAATCGCCTCATGCTGCCAGCGGTAACCCTTATTGTGCAGCTCCGCCAGGCGCACGCCGATGCGAGAAAAACGCACCTTGCCAAACAGAGGCTCCATCGACTGCGGAAATAGCCACAGCTCTTTATCCCGCTGCCACAGCGTATGGCTTGCATCCCATTCCAGCCCAACAGCCCTGGCGGCGGTAGTCGCCGCGGCAGCTTCCCGCCCTTTTAGCGGAACAAACGGGAATTTGCCGACCTTATAGCCTGGCGCCGGGAGCGGATCGATCGCCGCCGTTTTGCGCAGCCGCGCGACAAAGAAGCCTTCGCAATCGTAGATTTGCGGAAAGACGTGCAGAAAACCTTCAGCAGTTAAAGCGTCGACCGCGCCGGGAAACAGCTCTCCCAGCGGCTGGATCTCCACCGCCTGCGGATAGCGGGACAGCAGCCACTCAATGACTGATTGATTTTCTTCGCAATTCAGGGTGCAGGTGGAATACACCAGCGTCCCGCCAGGGCGCAGAGCATGGAAGGCGCTGTCGATAAGCTCGCGCTGGGTGGCGGCGATGTCGAGGTTACTCTCCGGCGACCAGTTTTTCAGCGCGTCAGCGTCTTTACGTACCACGCCTTCGCCGGAGCAGGGGGCATCAAGCAGGATGGCGTCAAAGGCTTCGGGCAAGGCCGCGCCGAACACCCGACCGTCGAAATGGGTCAGGGCGACGTTGCTGATGCCGCAGCGGCTAATGTTGGCATGCAGCACTTTCACCCGGCTGGCAGAGAATTCATTGGCGAGAATGCCGCCGGCGTTGCGCATTCTGGCGGCAATTTGGGTCGTCTTTGACCCTGGGGCGGCGGCAACGTCCATTACCCGACCGGGCTGCTCATTATCGGCGAACAGGGCGGCGACCGGCAGCATCGAACTGGCTTCCTGAATATAGAACAGACCGCTGAGATGTTCGGCAGTACTGCCCAGCGGCAGCGCGTCGTCATCCTCTCGCTCGATCCAGAATCCTTCTGCGCACCAGGGCACCGGCGTGAGCTGCCAGCCATAGGGGGCGACCAGAGAGAGGAAATCATCGACGCTGATTTTCAGCGTATTAACGCGAATACTGCGGCGTAGCGGGCGCTGACAGGCGGCGATAAAGTCGTCGAACGAGAGATGCGCTGGCATGGCCGCGCGCATTTGAGCGAGAAACGCTTCAGGGAAATAGACAGTATTTTCAGCCACAGGCAGCGCACCACAGAAAAAAAGGGTGCGTAGTTTAGCATAAACGCCCCGGTGCGGGACACCGGGGCGTGCGTTTGGTCATCTTCCCGCCTCCGGATATGGCCGGGGCGGGAGAAGGGGAGAGGGCATTACTGTGGCAAGGCAGTGCCCCATTCCCGCCACTCTTTCGGCTCGCTCTCCTGCAGCAGGAAATGCTTGCCATCCTGGGCCTTCGGCGCCAACGGCGTCCCCGGCGGTGTGGCAAAGGCGATCCCGCCGCGGATAAACTGATTGAAGGTGCCGGTTTTCACTACCCCGCCAATCAGACCGAAGTCGAGGCTGTAACCTGAGGCCAGCCAGAACACCGAGTTATTGCGTACCAGGTACTGGTAGCGCTTACTGATGCGCAGTTTCACCATCACCCGGTCAGACATCGAGCCCAGCGACAGTCCGGTGACCGTTCCCACTTCCAGCCCGCGGAACAGAACTGGCGTACCGATGCCGAGCGAACCGGCTTCTGGGGCTTCCACCACGATGTTCAGACCGTCGATATAACGCGAATCGCTAATCGTCGTATCCTGGATCTCAAAATCCCGTCGTGCCGGGCCGCGGCCGGGCTCCACGTTGATATAGGACTGGAACAGGGTGTCCAGATGCTCGACGCCCGCGGCGGAGATTTGCGGCGTGATCACTGAGAAGCGGGTCCCGGCGCGGGCGAAGGTGCCAACGTATTCCGGATAGAGCACCGCTTTCGCCTGTACCTCGTTTTTGGCGGTGATAAGCTCCAACGACTGGATCTGACCGATATCAATGCCAAGGTAACGAATCGGCATCCCGGCCGCCATTTTCCCGGCGTCGAATGCATGCAGGGTGATCTGGCCGCCCACCGCGCGCGCCGCCGTTTCAGATGCATAAAGGATACGTTTGTTGTTCAACCGCGCGTTAGCGCTACTGCCGTTGAGGTTATCAAAACTGATGGCCCCTTTAATGGCGCGCGCCAGCGGCGAGGCCTGCACGGTGAGTCCGTTACCGTCAAGTTTGACCTTCGCACCGCCTTCCGCCCAGAAGACGCTGTTGTTGGTCAGCAGGTAGCGGTACTCCGGCTTGATATGCAGATCGATATCGAATGCATCCTTGCGTGGTTTCACAGCGATGATCTCGCCGACGGCAAATTTACGATACAGCACCACCGAACCGGCCTGAACATCAGGCAGGGTTTCCGCAGTGAGGCTTAACGTGGTGGTCGGTACTTCGCTCAGACTGTTTTCCTGCGCCTTTTCGAGGTTAGCGTACAGCGGATAACTGCTCTGCATTTCGCCTTTTTCACCCGGGATCACCCGAATTCCGCCGTTAATCCACTCGCTGGCGCTGGCGCCCAGCACCTGGACACCGTCGAGCCCCACTTTGACATCCAGACGACTATTCACCACAAACTTGCTGTCGCCGCGAATAAGATCGCGGTACTCCGGGGCAATGGCCACCTGGAAAGTTACCCCTTTGGCCGTCAGTTTACGCTCCAGCACCTGGCCGACCTTTACTCCGTGCAGCACCAGCGGCTGACCGCCATCGATGCCGTAGCTCTCCGGCGCCCAAAGTGTGACAGTGGCAACGTTGGGCTCATCCAGCAGCGCTTTATCCGCCGGCATCACCGAGAAATGATTGCGTGGCTCGCCTTCGCCGGGCACCAGCTCAAAGGTATTGCCGGTGAGCAGGGCACTGACGCTGGGGTTGTCGAGGGAGAGCTTCGGCTTCTTCATCTGAATCAACGTTTTTTCCCGCAGCAGCGTCACCACGCTCGGGTCGACGGTCATCTCGCCAGTGACTTTGCCGCCGGGATTAAGATTCAGTTTGCTTAACTGGCCCACTTCCAGCCCCTGATACATCAGCGGCGTCGAGCCCGCTTTCAGGCCATCGCCGTCAGGCAGATCCAAAGTGACCACCACGCCGCGCTGGCTGTGCGCCAGATCTTCGTACAGGTGATATTCATCATTTTGCGAGGCGACCTGCGAGTCGCCGGGAGAGTCAAAGGCGATAGCACCGTTCACCAGCGCGGACAGGTTTTCCAGCTGCACTTTGGCCCCGCTCAGGCCGACATCGGCCTTGACACCGGAGACGTTCCAGAAGCGGCTGCCTTTTTTCACCAGGTTGGTAAACCGGCGCTCGATCAGCACATCAATGGTCACCCCCTGATTATTGGCATTCAGGGTGTAGTCATACACCCGCCCGACCGGGATCTTGCGGAAATAAACCAGCGAGCCGCTGTTCAGAGAGCCAAGATCCGGCGCCTGCAGATGGATCATCAGCTCGCCGTTGTTGATGCGGTATTTCGGCTGGGTATCGAGGGCGACGAAGTGATCTTCGGGCTCACCTTTGCCCGGCATCATGCCGATGTAGTTCCCGCCCACCAGCGCATCAAGGCCCGATACGCCAGCCAAAGAGGCTTTCGGCGTGACCAGCCAGAACTGGGTCTCCTTGCGCAGCGCATCTTTCATATCGCGTTTGATGCTGGCCGAAACCTCAATCTTACTCAGATCCTTACTGAGGCTAATATCCTGGACGGTGCCGACCTCAACCCCCTGATAGCGGATCGGCGTCCGTCCCGGCACGATGCCGTTCGCGGACTGGAAATCAATCGTAATCGTCGAACCGCGGTCGTCAAAGCTGGTCCAGATAAGCCAGGCGGCAATCAGCAGCGCGATGACCGGCAGCAGCCAAAATGGCGAAATACGGCGTTTGGTTTTTATTCTGGCTTCAGTCTGCGAAGCGGGCGTTTCCTGACTCATGTGCGTCCCAAAGTAAGCGGCTGTCCAGCCATTCAACTGCAAGAATAGTTAAAATTACCGCGCCGCCAAAGTAAACCGCAGCCGGCCCCATGGTGAAGGCGAGGAGCTGATCGCGATTTATTAGCGACATGGTGAGTGAGATAACAAACAGATCCAGCATCGACCAACGGCCAATCCAGGTGATTAGCCGCAGCAGCAGGATGCGGGTGCGCAGGCCCTGCTCGCACTTGAATTGTATGCTGACCAGCAGGGTAAATAACACTATAACTTTGGTGAATGGCACCAAAATACTGGCGATGAACACCACGCCGGCAATGGCGACATTGCTGCTGGCCAGGGAGATAATCCCGGAAAGGATTGTGTCGTCCTGGCGTGCGCCATTGACATAAATGATGGAGATGGGCAGCAGGTTGGCGGGCAAGAGGAAAATCAGCGAGGCTATCAGCGCCGCCCAGCTGCGCTGCAAGCTCTGAGGCCGGCGATGATGCAGCGGCGTGTGGCAGCGCCGACAGCGGCCGCGCGCGTCGCGATAGCCGGTGTAGTGGCAGCCGGTGCACACCTGCAGATTATTATCGGCGCGGGTCGCCGGACGCTCGGGATAGAAACGCTCCCATAGCTCTTCGACGTTCATATGAATAAGCGTCAGGATGCTCAGCAGTGTCAGGGAGATAAACGCCACCAGGCCGATGCCCGGCTGGAGGAAGGCGTAATCCTGCACCTTGATGGAGGCGACGCCGATGCCCACCAGATAGATATCCAGCATCACCCACTCTTTGAGCTTGCCGAGCATCAGCAACACCGGGCGTAGGTTCATTCCCAACACGTTGCCCAGCCAGAGATAGCTGATGGAGACGACCAGCAGCACTGGCGCGACCACCGCGCAAAATAGCACCATGGCGGCGGTAATAGGGTCGCCCTGCGCGGTCATCTGCCAGATCCCCTGCAGGACGTTGGCATCAATGCGCATCCCCAGCAGGTGCAGGCGCAGCAGAGGTTCGGACCAGGCAAAAGGCATTAACAACAGCATCGCGAGGGCCATGCTGCCCAGACGCGTGAGTGACCAGTCGCGGCCATCTCGCACCTTTGCGTGACAGCGTGGACACCAGGCGCTTTGGTTGCGTTTGAGCACCGGTAGGCGAAAGAGCATGTCACACTGGGTACAGCGCTGATAATGCGTATAGGGAAGCGGCGTGCTGATGGTATGCACAACCATCTTATTCGCAGGTTTCAGAGTGGATGTTTTTATCGGCATTTATTACGTACAGGAATGAATGTATCTAACTATCTTAACCTATGAATGAATTCATCTTGAGCCCAAGCGCATTTAATGCTTATTTTAGTAGGCTGTACGTATCAGGCAGTAAGACAACAAAGTGAAGATATAATGAGCAAAACAGAATTTTACGCGGATCTGAACCGCGATTTCCAGGCATTAATGGCAGGTGAAACCAGTTTTCTGGCGATGATCGCCAATACCAGCGCGCTGCTGTTTGAGCGGCTGACCGAGGTCAACTGGGCCGGTTTTTATCTTCTGGAAGGCGATACCCTGGTACTGGGGCCATTCCAGGGCAAACTGGCCTGTGTGCGGATCCCGGTCGGGCGCGGCGTGTGCGGCGCGGCGGTGGCCCAAGGCCAGGTCCAGCGCGTCGAGGACGTCCACGCCTTTGACGGCCACATTGCCTGCGATGCCGCCAGTAATTCGGAAATTGTCTTCCCTCTGCGCGTTAACGACCAGATTATCGGCGTGCTGGATATCGACAGTCCGGTGTACAGCCGCTTCACTGCTGAAGATGAGCAGGGTCTGAGCACGCTGGTCGCGCAACTGGAAAAACTTATCGCGGCCACGGATTATCAAAAAATCTTTACCCGTGTCGTGGGATAATCAACGGATAACGTAGCATTTAGCGAGGACGTCATTATAATGTCGCCTGTTCATGCCTGCGGCTTGTTGGCTACGTCCGTTGTAATCAGGAAATTTCATGGAAAATCAACCTAAGTTGAATAGCAGTAAAGAAGTTATCGCCTTTCTGGCCGAACGTTTCCCGCAGTGCTTTAGCGCTGAAGGTGAAGCGCGCCCCCTGAAAATCGGAATTTTTCAGGATCTCGTTGAGCGAGTGGGTGGTGAGATGAATCTCAGCAAAACCCAGCTTCGCGCTGCATTACGTCTCTACACGTCCAGCTGGCGTTATTTGTACGGCGTAAAAGCCGGCGCTATCCGCGTCGATCTCGATGGCAATCCGTGCGGCGAACTGGAAGAACAGCACATTGCCCATGCGCGCCAGCAGCTGGAAGAAGCGAAAGCTCGCGTTCAGGCGCAGCGCGCTGCCCAGCAGGCGAAAAAACGCGAAGCCGCCGCGGCCGCAGGCCAGCAGGATGAAGGTGTTCGCCGCGAGCGTAAACCGCGTCCTCAGCAGCCGCGTCGTAAAGAAGGTGCTGAACAGCGTAAACCGCGCCCTGTTGCGGCCAAAGCCCCACGTGAAGAGCGTCTTACTCCGGTATCGGATGTTTCCGTTCTGACCGTCGGCCAGGCGCTGAAGGTGAAAGCAGGCAATAACGCAATGGACGCCACCGTTCTGGAAATCACCAAAGATGGCGTTCGTGTACAGCTGACTTCTGGTATGTCAATGATTGTACGCGCAGAACACCTGGTGTTCTGAAACGGAGGCCGGGCCAGGCATGAACACATTTTTTAAAATCACCGCGCTTGCGGGCCTGCTGGTAATAGCAGGCCAGGCTTTCGCTGTTGATGACATAACCCGCGCAGATCAAATCCCCGTGCTGAAAGAAGAGCCGCAGCACGCGACGGTAAGCGAGCGCGTGACGTCGCGCTTTACCCGCTCTCACTACCGTCAGTTTGATCTCGACAACGCCTTCTCGGCAAAGATTTTTGACCGATATTTGAACCTGCTGGATTACAGCCACAATGTGCTGCTGGCCAGTGATGTGGCGAAGTTTGCGGCTAAAAAAGAGCAAATCGGCGACGAACTGCGCACCGGGAAACTGGACGTCTTCTACGACCTCTACAACCTGGGGCAGCAGCGTCGCTTCGAGCGCTATCAGTATGCGCTGAAGGTGCTGGAACGTCCGATGGACTTTACCGGCAACGACAATTTCAATCTTGACCGTTCCAAAGCGCCGTGGCCAAAAGACGAGGCCGAGCTGAATAAGTTGTGGGACGCTAAGGTTAAATTTGACCAGTTAAGCCTGAAGCTGGCGGGTAAAGACGATAAAGAGATCCGCGACACCTTAACCCGTCGCTATAAGTTTGCGATCCGTCGTCTGGCGCAAACCAACAGCGAAGATGTCTTCTCGCTGGCGATGACCGCCTTCGCTCGCGAAATCGACCCGCACACCAACTACCTGTCGCCGCGCAATACCGAGCAGTTCAATACCGAGATGAGCCTCTCTCTTGAGGGGATCGGCGCCGTGCTGCAAATGGATGATGACTACACCGTCATTAATTCTCTGGTGGCGGGCGGTCCGGCCGCGAAGAGCAAAGCGATCAGCGTCGGCGATCGCATCGTTGGCGTTGGCCAGACCGGGAAGCCGATGGTTGATGTTATCGGCTGGCGTCTGGATGACGTCGTGGCGCTGATTAAAGGGCCGAAGGGCAGCAAGGTTCGCCTTGAAATCCTGCCGGCCGGTAAAGGAGCCAAGACGCGTATCGTCACCCTGACCCGCGAACGCATCCGTCTGGAAGATCGCGCGGTGAAGATGTCGGTGAAAACCGTCGGTAAAGAAAAAGTCGGCGTGCTGGATATTCCGGGCTTTTACGTTGGCCTGACCGATGACGTGAAAGTGCAGCTGCAGAAGCTGGAAAAGCAGAACGTCAGCAGCATCGTCATCGACCTGCGCAGCAACGGCGGCGGGGCGCTGACCGAGGCGGTATCGCTCTCGGGGCTGTTTATTCCGTCCGGCCCGGTGGTGCAGGTGCGGGATAACAATGGCAAGGTGCGCGAAGACAGCGACAACGATGGCGTGGTCTATTACAAAGGGCCGCTGGTGGTGCTGGTTGACCGCTTTAGCGCCTCGGCGTCTGAAATCTTCGCCGCGGCGATGCAGGATTATGGCCGCGCGCTGATCGTTGGCGAACCGACCTTTGGTAAAGGGACTGTACAGCAGTATCGCTCGTTGAATCGCATCTACGATCAGATGCTGCGTCCGGACTGGCCGGCGTTAGGCTCCGTCCAGTACACCATCCAGAAGTTCTACCGGATTAACGGCGGCAGTACCCAGCGCAAAGGCGTGACGCCGGATATCATGATGCCAACCGGCAATGAAGATCGCGAAACCGGCGAGCAGTATGAAGACAACGCTCTGCCGTGGGACAGTATCAATGCGGCCACCTATGTGAAGTCCGGAGATCTGACCCCGTTTGGACCGGAGCTGCTCAAGCGCCACGACGAGCGCATTGCGCAGGATCCGGAGTTCCAGTACATCATGAAGGATATTGCCCGTTATAACGCGATGAAAGACAAGCGTAACATCGTCTCTCTGAACTACGCCCAGCGTGAGAAAGAGAACGAAGAGGATGATGCGATTCGTCTGGCGCGGATTAACGATCGCCTGAAACGCGAAGGCAAACCGCCATTGAAAAAACTGGACGATCTGCCGAAGGATTATCAGGAACCGGACCCGTATCTTGATGAAACGGTCCACATCGCGGTCGACCTGGCGCATCTTGAAAAAGCGCGCCCGGCAGTAGAACCGCCGGCCAGTAAATAAGTCGCTAACGGGCACCTCAGAAGGTGCCCGTTTTTTTTCGAGCTTTGTCATCGCCATTCAGCTCAGCTAACAAAATGTCAACCTGATCAGCCGCTGTCAGCAAGATGCTACAAAATGTAAAGTTGTGTTTTTATCGTGACTTAGCGGGGGTTGATGGTTGAAAATTGCAGCCTGACCCATACGATGTGGGTAATCGCATAGTGCGTTTTGTTAAATTGAGGTAAAAAGAAAATTATGATGCGAATCGCGCTTTTCCTGCTGACGAACCTGGCAGTGATGGTCGTGTTCGGGCTGGTGTTAAGCCTCACGGGGATCCAATCCAGCAGCATGACCGGTCTGTTGATCATGGCCCTGCTGTTCGGCTTCGGTGGTTCTATCGTTTCGCTGATGATGTCGAAGTGGATGGCGCTGAAGTCTGTGGGTGGGGAAGTGATCGAGCAGCCGCGTAACGAAACGGAACGCTGGCTGATGAACACCGTTGCACAACAGGCGCAGCAGGCGGGTATTGCCATGCCGCAGGTGGCTATTTATCACGCGCCGGATATCAATGCCTTCGCCACCGGCGCGCGTCGCGACGCCTCGCTTGTCGCCGTCAGCACCGGGCTGCTACAAAACATGAGCCGTGATGAAGCGGAAGCGGTTATTGCCCATGAAATCAGCCACATTGCCAATGGCGACATGGTGACCATGACGCTGATTCAGGGGGTGGTAAACACCTTCGTTATCTTTATCTCGCGTGTTATTGCGCAGATTGCGGCCGGTTTCCTCGGCGGCAACCGGGAAGATGAAGGGGAGAGCAGCAATGGTAACCCGCTGATCTACTTCGCCGTCGCCACGGTGCTGGAGCTGGTGTTCGGTATTCTGGCGAGCATTATCACCATGTGGTTCTCGCGTTACCGTGAGTTCCATGCTGACGCCGGCTCGGCGCGCCTGGTGGGCCGCGAGAAGATGATTGCTGCCCTGCAGCGTCTGAAAACCAGCTATGAGCCGCAGGAAGCCAGCAGCATGATGGCGTTCTGCATCAACGGTAAAGCGAAATCCATGAGCGAGCTGTTTATGACTCACCCGCCGCTGGATAAGCGTATTGAAGCCCTGCGTAGCGGTGAGTATCTGAAGTAATTCGTCATCTGACGCTGAAAACAAAAATCCGCAGCCCTCACGCTGCGGATTTTTTTTGCTGCCCGTCAGGCGGCGCGCGGCTGGGTGACGCGCAGACCGCTAATCAATGCGGCAACGGTAGCCAGGATACCGGCCAGCAGCAGGGCGGTATGGGTACCGCTGTTGCCGAGCAGGTTGAACAGCAGCGCGACCAGCGCCGCGCCGGTGCTCTGGCCGAGGAGGCGAGCGGTACCCAGCATCCCGCTGGCACCGCCGCTACGGTGGCTCGGAGCCGAGGCAACGATGGTATGGTTGTTCGGCGACTGAAACAGCCCGAAGCCGGCGCCGCACAGCGCCATGCGCCAGATGATATCCAGATCGGATGGTGATGACGGCAGCAGCGCCAGACCAAACAGGCCGCAGGCCATAATCAGCAGACCGATGGCTCCCAGCAGCCCCGCATGGCACTTCTCAATCAAATAGCCAGCCAGCGGCGCCATTACCATGGTCGCCAGCGGCCACGGCGTCAGCAGCAGACCGGTCTCCACTTCGCTGCGCCCCATCATCGACTGCAGGAAGAAGGGTAGGGAGACCATCGCCAGCATCTGCGCGCAGAAGGAGCAGATGGAGGTGCAGATAGACAGGGAGAAGAGCGGGATGCGCAGCAGGTCGACCGGCAGCAGCGGGACGGGCATTTTGAGCTGGCGGCGAACGAAGAAAAAGCCCACCACCAGCATGGCCGCCACCTCCGCCAGCACCAGTTGCGTGGACTGCCCCTGGGCGAAACCGCTCAGGGCGGTGATCAGCAGCCCGAAGGTGAGGGCGTTCATGATGGCGCTGGGCAGATCGAAGCGGATGATTTTGCTGCGGGCGCTGTTGGGCGGCAGAAAGCGCATTGCCAGGACAAAAGCGACAATCCCGAGCGGGACGTTAATTAAAAACAGCCATTGCCATGAGGCAAGGGAGAGGATCGCCGCGGCGATAGTCGGGCCAGCTGCCGAAGAAACAGCGACCACAAAGGAGTTAATGCCCATGCCGCGACCAAGAAAGCGCTGTGGATAAATCAGGCGGATCAGCGCAGTGTTGACGCTCATCAGCGCGGCGCCGCCCAGCCCCTGAGCGACGCGGGCGAAGGTCAGCATTTCGAGGCTGCGCGATAGCGCGCAGGCCAGTGAGGTAAAGATAAACACCACCAGGCCTATCTTGTAAATGCGACGATAGCCGACCATGTCGCCGAGAAAAGAGAGCGGCAGCAGGGCGATGACAATGGCGATCTGGTAGGCGTTGACGATCCAGATTGACGCCGCCGGTGAGGCATTGAGATCGCTGGCGATAGTCGGCAGCGCGACGTTGGCGATAGCCCCGTCGAGCACGGCCATGGTCAGCCCAAGCACGATGGTCAGAATGGCGCCATAGCGTTGCGGCAACGGCACGCCATCAGAAGAATTTTTATCCATGGTGAAAATGAGTCTTAAATGAAACGGTTTTTTGATTGATGAGTTTAGCATTGATTAATCCGCAGTATGTCGCAGATTTGTAACGAAGTGGCAGAAGAATGATTGCGGCGCAGAGGCAGCGAATTTATAATAAAAACCGGTTCTAAATTTTATAAAACAGTTACGACGAGGTGATAAATGGCAGGTGCGGATTTGGATAAACAGCCAGATTCTGTCTCTTCGGTATTAAAGGTTTTTGGCATCTTACAGGCGCTGGGTGAAGAGCGTGAAATTGGCATTACCGAACTGTCCCAACGCGTCATGATGTCAAAAAGCACCGTTTATCGCTTTTTACAGACCATGAAATCACTGGGCTATGTGGCACAGGAAGGGGAGTCGGAGAAATACTCCCTCACCCTCAAGCTGTTCGAGCTGGGTGCCCGCGCGCTGCAGAACGTCGATCTGGTGCGCAGCGCGGATATTCAGATGCGCGAACTCTCGCGACTGACGAAAGAGACTATTCACCTCGGCGCGCTGGATGAAGATAGCATTGTCTACATCCACAAGATTGACTCGATGTACAACCTGCGGATGTACTCGCGCATTGGCCGTCGCAACCCCCTATACAGTACCGCGATCGGCAAAGTACTGCTGGCCTGGCGCGATCGTAGTGAAGTTGAGCAGATCCTCGAGGGCGTGGAGTATAAGCGCAGCACCGAGCGGACGATTACCAGCACGGAGGCGCTGCTTAAGGTGCTGGATGGCGTGCGCGAGCAGGGTTACGGCGAAGATAACGAAGAGCAGGAAGAGGGGCTACGCTGCATTGGTGTGCCGGTATTCGACCGTTTTGGCGTGGTCATCGCCGGGTTGAGTATCTCTTTCCCAACGCTGCGTTTTTCAGAAGAACGTTTGCATGAATATGTGGCGATGTTGCACCAGGCGGCGCGCAAGATTTCTGAACAAATGGGATACAACGACTACCCGTTTTGACGCGACAGCGTAAGCCTGTGGCGACCGCGATGCTCTCTCGTGGTCGCCAGCGCAGTCTTAGCCGTTATCAACCACGGTTGCGCTTTTACGCAGCAGTGGACAGCTGCTGACACCGATCACGCCACTGTTGGAATGAACATAAAGTGCGGTGCTGACGCCACGAGCGGTAAGATATTGACACTTCAGTCCCAACCCTCCGACATTTTCTTCACTGTGGAATAATACGCCATAGCCGCTCAATAATACGCCAATCCATAAGATAACCACCACGACAATAGTACGAATGATTAATCGCATTGATGCCTCGTTATTTGTATGATCCTTGCTGTGATTGTGACATGAACACGTTTTGAAACAAGTCGATGATTCCTAAACTTGCCTTTCGTAATACAGTTAGCCGCGGTTTAAGAAGGCCGTGTTATCCTGGCAACATAAAGTACTGATGCGGAGAGTGGAGTGAAAAAATTACGGTGGGTTTTACTGATAGTCATCATAGCAGGCTGCCTGTTGTTGTGGACTCAGATGCTTAACGTAATGTGCGACCAGGATGTACAGTTTTTCAGCGGCATTTGCACTATCAATAAATTTATCCCGTGGTAAGACATTTTTCTGACGACTGATTTCCTTCTGCGACATGGGTGGTAGAATGAACGCCTTCTCTTTGAGGTGGTGAAATGAGTGAGTTACTAAATTCTGGGATCGTAAATCTGGCATCGCTGGCTGTCTCCGTGATGCTGCTCCTTGTCGGTCTGTTGTTATGGTTCTTCGTCAACCGAGCCAGTTCGCGAGCGAACGAGCAGATAGCGCTGCTGCAGGCGCTGCTGGATCAGCAAAAGCGGCAGAATGCGCTGTTACGTCGTCTTTGCGAGGCTAATGCACCGGAAAAAGAAGACGTTGCTGAGCCGACCGTTGCCGGTAAGGCAAAAGCGGACGATGAATTTATTCGTCTGGTCGCAGAACGCTAAGGAGCTCGACAGGTGTGCATCATAAGATGCGCACCTGCATGATAGCTGGCAGTAATATCTTATTCTTATTCCATTATTCCTTTTCCCGCGCATTATTTTCTTTTTTACACGCTGTAAATAAAGTCCTCTCCGTCGCACTTATTGTCGGGCTCGTGACACTGTCATCATTTTTTCATTATTAACGTGCAGAATTAGCACTATTTTTAGTACGGCGACTAACAGATTTTATTATCACTACACTAACGCGGCTTTAGCGATTTTTCGTCTGCAGTTATAACGAATAATGCGCATCACTATTCATCATTGTTCTCGCGGTGACATCGGCATGGCAGTTCGTATACGGACATACCTGGACGAAGCGAAGTTGTTGAGCTATGGTAAAAAAGTTGCAGTAATGAGGCAGCACAGTGGCGATATTGGCTTATGCTATAGCGCCTTGCCAGGGGCGGCAAAGACGCATAAATGTGCAGGCGATCAAATGATTACCTTATAATTTGTGCGAACGATCGAGACACGTTTAAAAATGGCTTGCCATTATTTACGTAGTGTGTGATAACACGTTTCGGGTTAAACGAGGTACAGTTCTGTTTATGTGTGGCATTTTCAGTAAAGAAGTCCTGAGTAAACACGATGTCGTTGAATACCGCTTCTCTGCCGAACCTTAAATTAGTGCCTCATGCAGTTATGTGTCAGTTTTATCTAGGTAAACGCCAGCAGGCGAAGAAAACAGTCTAAGGAATTTTGCAAATGGCAAAGATTAAAGGTCAAGTTAAGTGGTTCAACGAGTCTAAAGGTTTTGGTTTCATTACTCCGGCTGATGGCAGCAAAGACGTGTTCGTACACTTCTCCGCTATCCAGGGTAACGGCTTCAAAACTCTGGCTGAAGGCCAGAACGTTGAGTTCGAAATTCAGGACGGCCAGAAAGGTCCGGCTGCAGTTAACGTAACTGCTATCTGATACAAGACCACTCTTCTTGTATAAAAGCCTCGCCTGCGCGGGGCTTTTGCGTTTTTATTGCAAAGCATGTCATTTTCCCCCCTCTCGTCGCGCCTTGTTGCAAATACTCAACTTTATTAGCATTGTGTAGCAGTCTGTTTTGCTAATTTTCTGTTAAATCAGTTGGTTGCAAAACAATGCCGGAGCTAAGGTGCTAAAGAAAAAAACGAAGTCCACGGCCAACTTTACCCCGATTCGCTTCGGGTTACTGTGTGTGGCTATTCTCGGTTGTCTGGGCCTGCTGCTGGTCCGCGTGGGCTGGCTACAGATAGTTTCCCCCGATAACCTTGTGAAACAAGAAGATATGCGATCGCTGCGCGAAGAGCCGATTGCGGTTGAGCGGGGCATGATCAGCGATCGCGAGGGGCGACCCCTGGCGGTGAGCGTTCCGGTCAGCGCTATCTGGATTGACCCGCAGACCACCATGGAGAAGGGCGGTGTGGGCTATGGGCCTCGCTGGCAGGCGATGGCCGAAGCGCTGCACCTCAACCTCGGAGAACTGGCCCGGCGGGTACAGAGTCATCCCCACGCTCGTTTTCTCTATCTGGCGCGCCAGATCAATCCCGAGCAGGCCGAGTGGATTGATAAACTGCATCTGCCAGGCGTCTATCTCCGCGATGAATCGCGACGTTTCTATCCAGCTGGCCATGTGGCTGCCAATCTGCTGGGTTTTACTAACGTCGATAATCAGGGCATCGAAGGGGTGGAGAAAAGCTTTAACGCCCAGCTGACCGGAAAACCCGGGCGACGTCTGGTGCGTAAAGACAAACATGGCAATGTCATTGAGAATATTACCGAAGTGCCGCCGGTACCGGCGCATAATCTGCAGCTGAGTATTGATGAACGCCTGCAGACGGTGACGGAAGACGCCCTCGACAACGCCGTCCGCTGGAACAAAGCGGAGTCCGGGGCGGCAGTATTGATCAAAATTGATACCGGCGAGATCCTGGCGATGGCCAACTATCCGGATTTCAATCCGAATAACCGCGATACGGCTACGCTGGATGATTTCCGCAACCGCGCCATCAGCGATACCTTCGAACCGGGGTCGACCGTCAAACCGCTGGTGATCATGACCGCGCTACAGCAAGGTATCGTCCAGCCGGACAGCGTGGTGGACACGCATCCCTTTGTTCTCGATGGCCATCGCATCCGCGACGTCGGCTATTATCCCGAGCTGACGCTGACCGGGATCCTGCAGAAGTCCAGCGATACAGGTGTGTCGCATCTCTCGCTCGCCATGCCGGTACAGCATCTGATCGATACCTACAAAGCTTTCGGCTTCGGTGAGTCGACAGGGCTAGGGTTAACGGGTGAAAGCGCGGGGCTGATGCCCCAGCGCCGCTACTGGGGGCAACTGGATCGTGCCACCTTTGCCTTCGGCTATGGTTTGATGGTCACGCCGCTCCAGCTGGCGCATGTCTATGCTACCATCGGCGGCTTCGGTATTGAACGGCCGTTGTCGATTACCCGTATCGACCCGCCGGTAATGGGCACGCGCGTGATGCCGGAAAACATTGTTCACAGCGTAGAGCACATGATGGAGAGCGTGGCGCTCCCGGGCGGGGGAGGAACCAAAGCGGCGGTGCGTGACTATCGAGTGGCGGTAAAAACCGGGACGGCGAAGAAAATCGGCCCGGACGGCAAATATATCGATAAGTATGTGGCCTATACCGCCGGCGTGGCGCCCGCCAGTCGTCCACAGTTCGCGCTGGTGGTGGTGATGAACGATCCGAGCAATGGTTCCTACTATGGCGGGGCCGTTTCCGCCCCGGTGTTCAGCCAGATCATGGGCGATGTTCTGCGGCTGGAGAATGTCATGCCGGACGGTATGCCGCAGGGGGCGGAGAATCTGATCGTAATGCACGATAGCCACCCACAGGGGCCGGCGCTGTAACAGTGGTCTGCAGGGGCGAATAGCGCTACACTTTCGCCCTTTCAGCGACACTGGAGCCGTCATGTCATACAGTTGCCCCCTTTGCCACGCGCCGCTCAGCCTTAGCGACCATCACTATTCCTGCCCACAGCGGCACCAGTTCGACCTGGCGAAAGAGGGGTACGTTAATCTGCTCCCGGTACAGTTCAAAAGGTCGCGCGATCCTGGCGACAGCGCCGAGATGATGCAGGCTCGCCGGGCGTTTCTTGACGCCGGGCATTACCAGCCTCTCCGAGACGCGATCGCTGAACGGCTGCGGCACTACGCCCCGGCGGACTTACTGGATATAGGCTGTGGCGAAGGATATTACACCCACGCGTTTGCCGCCATCGCCGGCCGCAGCTGGGGCCTGGATGTATCGAAGCCGGCGATCCGCGCGGCGGCAAAACGCTACCCGCAGGTGAATTTCTGCGTGGCCTCCAGCCAGCGGCTGCCGTTTTCCGACGCTAGCTTCGACGCGGTAGTACGCATTTACGCGCCCTGCAACGCCGATGAACTGGCGCGGGTGGTGCGTCCCGGCGGTTGGGTGATCACCGCCACGCCGGGTCCCCGCCACTTACTGGAGCTGAAAGGGCTGATTTACGATGAAGTTCGCCTGCATGAGCTGAAGACGGAAGCGATGCCGGGGTTCCGCCTGGAGGCACAGGAGCAACTGGCCTATCCTATGACGCTGACCGGTGATGAAGCGCAGGCGCTACTGCAGATGACGCCGTTCGCATGGCGGGCCAAGCCCGAGGTGCACGCCGCGCTGCGTCAGCAGGAGACGTTTGGCTGCCAGACCGATTTCATGATCCATTGCTGGCAGCGAGAGGTGTAAGGCTTAACCGGCGAAATGGCTCCAGAGGATTTCACTGCCGATGCCAATCAGCACAATACCGCCGAGGATTTCGGCCCGTTTACCCAACAGCGGGCCAATAAAGCGGCCAACCATAATCCCCAGCGTTGACATAAGAAACGTCGCGCAGCCGATCGCCAGCGCGGTGGTCACGATGCTGACCTGCAGAAAGGCCAGACCGACGCCGACGGCCATAGCGTCGAGGCTGGTGGCAAAGGCGGTGGTGACCAGTAACCAGAAGCCATGGCGGCGGGGCGCCTCGCATGCCTCGTCGCTGTCGCCACGGAAACCTTCGACGATCATTCTACCGCCGAGAAACACCAGCAGAATAAAGGCAATCCAGTGATTCCACTCGAGGACAAACTGGCTGGCCAGCATGCCGAGACCCCAGCCGACCAGCGGGGTCAGGGTTTCAATGACGCCAAAAATCAGCCCGGTGCGTACAGCTTCTGAGAATTTGGGTTTATGCAGGGTGGCGCCTTTGCCGATAGAGGCCGCGAAGGCGTCCATGGACATGCCGAAAGCGAGAAGAATGGTAGCGGATAAATTCATATGCGTGTCCTGACCGGGGATAATCCATATGACACATCGCTGCCCCCAGTAAACATACGCGGAGCCGCTCAATGGCTGAGCAATACGTACAGCAGTGATGTATCTATGGTCTCGCCTGATTGAAACACTTCAACCCGTACGTGCCACGTTTTGCAACGAGTATGTTGACACGTACATTTCCTGGCGGGCAGGAAATTGGCTACTCCCCAACGACGGGCGCAACCTTAACATATTTTTAGAATATAAAACAATAACAGAAGACGGCTATTTTAATAACCAAATGATAACGATTTTCATTTGAATTTATAAGTAAATTAATAGTTAATAAAATGGATGAAGATGGATGGGGAATATAGCCAAAGCTATATAATTCCCCGCAGAAAAAAATCAGAAAAATATAGCGCTGGCTATATTTTTAACCTATTGAGTTGAAACGAGAAGTTTGTAAATTTTCTCCAGATCGTCGATATTTCGTACGCGTATCAGCAGCCGCCGTTGCTCTAATTGCATCACCAGTACGCCGTCTTCGGATAAATTCATCTCTTTAATCCGTTGATATTCTATCCACACGTTGGCGAAGAAAAATCCACGCGGTTTAAAAATGATTTTCGGTGTGCGGATCCAGAATAAATAGAAACCCATCAGCGCCAGCGCAGATAATAGCCAGGTGGTGAGGAGCGTGCCATGCTGGGTAATGTTGTTATAGATCAGAATGGCAATGAGGCCGACAAAGATCATGCCGTCAACCCGGCTGCGGCGAAGCAGGGGGACCGCCAGCAGCACCGGGCCGTTGCGCCTCGGCATAATAAATTGGTCGTACACAGCGTAGGCCAGTAGCGCAAGGATAAACAGGATGATCACCAGGTCCGTGAAGGTCATTGCTTTGCGTTTCTCCTGATAAAAAAAAGCCGGGGGCAAGCCCCCGGCGTACAGCGTGGAAATTACAGACCCAGCAGGCCGACCGCGTAGCCGGCGATACCGATGACGAAGAAGCCAACGATGATCCACAGCGGGTTAACTTTCTTACGCAGCAGCCACATACAGGCGAAGGTCAACAGCAGCGGCACCAGGCCCGGCATCAGCTGGTCAAGGATGGTCTGCACGGTGGTGACGTGAACCTGGCCGTCAGAGCCGGTGATCTTTGACACCACCATCGGAATGTTTACGTGCGTCCACTTGTTAACCAGCGCCCCCATGACAAACAGGCCGAGGATTGACGCCCCCTCTGTCAGTTTCTGCAGGAAGCCGCCGCCCATATCTTTAACGATGTCCACGCCTTTGCGGTAACCGTAGGCGACGCCGTAGTAACGGGTTAGCAGACGCACCGCGTTGAACAGGATAAAGAACAGCAGAGGACCGAGCAGGCTACCGCTCATCGCGATCCCAGCGCCTAAGGCCGCGAACACGGGACGCACGGTACCCCAGAAGATCGGGTCGCCGACGCCGGCCAGCGGCCCCATCAGGCCGACTTTGATACCGTTGATGGCACCATCGTCAATCTCTGCGCCGTTGGCGCGCTGCTCTTCCATCGCCAGCGTGACGCCCAGTACCGGGGCGGCAACGTAAGGGTGGGTGTTAAAGAACTCAAGGTGACGCTTAATCGCCTGCTTACGCGCATCGTTGTTCTCCGGGTACAGACGGCGAATAGCCGGAACCATGGAGAAGCAGAAGCCCAGCGCCTGCATACGTTCGAAGTTCCATGAACCCTGGAACAGGTTAGAACGAATGAACACGCCACGAATATCACTCTGAGTGAGTTTTTTCTCGGTGGTATTTTTAGTCATATCAACCATTTCGCTCACCTGTTAGTCCAGTTCGTTATCGAGATCGTTGTTGCCAGCCGCCTGAGCCGGGGCACCCGCGACGCGGTTATATTTCGGGCTCAGCTGGATGTAGAGGATAGCCATGACCGCACCAATCACACCCAGGGCTACCAGGTTGAAGTTGGTGAAAGCGGCGGTGACGAAGCCGAGGTAGAAGAACGGCATCAGGTAGCCTGCGCGCATCATGTTGATGACCATCGCATAACCAACAACCACGATCATACCGCCAGCGATGTTCAGACCGCTGGTGACTACTTCAGGAATTGCGTTCAGCAAGCCCTGGACTTCGCTGGTACCGACGGAGATCGCCACGATAACGGCCGGGATAGCGATACGCATTGCCTGCAGGAACAGGGACGAGACGTGCAGCCACGACAGAGCGGTGAGGTTGCCATTCTCCGCCGCTTTATCCGCCGCGTGCTGGAAGGCAACGGTGATGGTACGCACGATAATGGTCAGTACCTGGCCGGCTGCCGCCAGCGGGATAGCCAGTGCGATACCGGCGCCGATGCTCTGATGGCCGGCAATAACCAGAACGGTGGAAATAATGGACGCCAGCGCGGCATCAGGGGCAACCGCCGCACCGATGTTCATCCAGCCCAGGGCGATCATCTCCAGCGTACCGCCGATGATAATACCGGTTTTCATATCGCCGAGAACGGCGCCAATCAGCGTACAGGCGACCAGAGGTCGGTGGAACTGAAATTCATCAAGTACCGACTCCATACCCGCAATACACGCGACGATGAACACCAGCACAATCTGAAGAAGGGTAATCTCCATTGTACTTCTCCTGTTGATTAAGTCTTAAAGTGAAAACTGGGGCACGACCGGCAGGTTATTTATCAACCTTGGCGATCAGATCCATCATTTTCAGTTTCGGGTCGGTGGACACTTTACGTGCCTCCAGCTCGATACCGCGTGCGTTCAGCTTTTTAAACGCCTCAATATCTTTGGCATCGACCGAAATCGCGTTGTTAACCTGGGTTTTCCCCTGGCGGAACGCCATACCGCCGATGTTGACGCTGGTGATTTTCACGCCGCCCTCGACGATACGCTCAACGTCGGTCGGGTTGGTAAACAGCAGCATGACGCGCTGCCCGGCGTACATTGGGTTGTTATAGACGCGGATCATTTTGGCAACGTCGACCACGTGGGCGGTGACGCCCGGCGGTGCCACCTGGGTCAGCAGGGTTTTGCGCACGGTATCCGCGGCGACTTCGTCGCTGACGACGATGATGCGAGTGACGTTGGTTTCTTTGGTCCAGCGAGTGGCGACCTGACCATGGATCAGACGGTCGTCAATACGCGCGAGACCAATCACCATGTAGTCGTTCGGGCCCATCGGTTTGGCTGGAACGGCGGCTTTGGGTGCTGCAGCCGCAGCGGGCGCGGGAGCCGCTTTCTCCACCGGTTTGGCCTTCAGCGCCTTCACACCTTCGCTGCCGGTCTCTACCGCTAAGGCGACCAGTTCATCGAAGGAAGGATCGTCATCGCGGGCCATGAAGGTTTCCACCAGCATTGGGATGTTAACCCCGGCGATGACTTCGTAATGCTCTTTATCGACGACAATGCGGCTTGCAGCGTTGAACGGACTGCCTCCCCATGTATCGACGAGAAACAGCACGCCTTTACTGGTATCCAGTTTTGCTAACTGGGCATTATATTTTTCGATCAGCGTTTCGGCGTTTTCACCCGGAACGAAATCGATCCAGCCTACGTTTTCCTGCTCGCCCAACAGCATCTCTGCGGTCTTCAGCAGCTGTTCTGCAGCCCAACCATGTGTGCCTATTACAATAGCAATCGTCACTTGCTACCTCCTTTATTATCGTGAATGCATCATCTGCTTTGATACATCCTGAATCACTCTTGAGGACAAAATCGATTCAGTTAGGGTGTAAGATAGAAAATAGTTACTACCGCGAATTATTTTAGACAGTGAAAAAATAATTAATGTGATGAAGATCCGTTAATCAGGCATCGCCTGCTAATTATTTTGCAGCACAAAAAATAGCCTTAGTTATTGCAAATTCAGGTAAATTTTTTCCATTTTCAATCTATATTTTGCTATGTTTAACTTCCGTTTAATTACTCAGGAGTATAGGGCATAGCCCGCAGTATGGACCGTCATCGACGTCTTTTCACTTTCTGGCACCTGGTTGCCACCTCCACGCATCACGCTTTTCATTCAGCACCTATTGTCGCGTCCATGCATGACATGGCGATGACTGACCTTGTCGCTAACCGGAGTCGCACATGGAATTGTTAATGGATCCCTCAATCTGGGCCGGCCTGTTGACGCTTATCGTTCTGGAAATTGTGCTCGGTATCGACAACCTGGTGTTTATTGCCATCCTGGCGGACAAACTGCCACCAAAGCAGCGTGACAAGGCCCGACTGATCGGCCTGTCGCTGGCACTGGTGATGCGCCTGGGGCTGCTGTCAGTGATCTCCTGGATGGTGACCCTGACAAAACCGTTGATAACCATCGCCGATTTCTCCTTTTCCGGGCGCGATCTCATCATGCTGCTCGGCGGGATCTTCTTGCTATTTAAGGCGACAACCGAGCTGCACGAGCGGCTGGAAAACCGCCAGCACGATGCCGGGCACGGGAAAGGCTATGCCAGCTTCTGGGTGGTGGTGCTGCAGATCGTGGTGCTGGACGCCGTCTTCTCTCTGGATGCGGTGATCACGGCGGTCGGTATGGTAAACCATCTGCCGGTAATGATGGCGGCGGTGGTGATCGCGATGATCATGATGCTGCTGGCCTCCAAGCCGTTGACGCGCTTTGTCAACCAGCACCCGACGGTGGTCGTACTCTGTCTGAGCTTCTTGTTGATGATCGGCCTGAGTCTGGTGGCGGAAGGGTTTGGCTTCCATATTCCGAAGGGGTACCTGTATGCGGCGATCGGTTTCTCGATCATTATCGAGTTCTTTAACCAGGTCGCACGTCGCAACTTTGTTCGCCACCAGTCGACGCTGCCGCTGCGTGCCCGTACCGCGGATGCCATCCTGCGCCTGATGGGCGGCCGTAAACAGGCCTCCGTCAGCCATGACGCCGACAGCCCGGCGGCGGTGCCGGTACCGGAAGGCGCCTTTGCGGAAGAAGAGCGTTACATGATTAACGGCGTGCTGACGCTGGCCCAGCGCTCCCTGCGCAGCATCATGACCTCGCGTGGAGAAATCAGCTGGGTCGACGCTGAGCAGAGTGAAGAGGAAATTCGTCGTCAGCTACTGTCCTCGCCGCACAGCCTGTTCCCGGTCTGCCGCGGCGAGCTGGACGAAATCATCGGTATCGTGCGGGCGAAAGAGATGCTGGTGGCGCTGGAATCGGGCGAAAACGTCGCGGCGCTGGCCTCCGCCTCCCCGGCAATTGTCGTCCCGGAAACGCTGGATCCGATCAATCTCCTCGGCGTTTTGCGCCGCGCGCGCGGCAGCTTCGTCATCGTGACCAATGAATTTGGCGTGGTACAGGGGCTGGTCACGCCGCTGGACGTCCTTGAAGCCATCGCTGGCGAGTTCCCGGACGCGGATGAGACACCGGAGATTGTCATCGATGGTGACGGCTGGCTGATCAAAGGGTCAACCGACCTGCATGCGCTACAGCAGGCGCTGGGGCTGGATCCGTTGATTAATGACGATGAGGATATTGCGACGGTTGCCGGGCTGGTGATCTCCGCCAATGGCCATATCCCGCGCATCGGCGATGTCGTGTCGCTCCCGCCGCTACAGTTTACTGTGGTGGAAGCGAATGATTACCGGGTCGATCTGGTTCGCGCGGTGGTTACCCGCCCGCCGAGCGACGAAGAAGAGTAATCGCCTGGTTCGCCGGCCCCTGCGGCCGGCGAGTTATTCTACCGTCACCCTCTCTGTCGGCTCTCTGCTGGCCAGCCATGCCGGAAAAGCCTCCACTGGCATCGGCCTGGCGTAATAAAACCCCTGTAGCACATCGACGCCGTGCCTACGCAGGTAGCTTTCCTGCTCCAGCGTCTCCACCCCTTCGGCAACGGTAACAATATTCAGGCGGTTGGCGAGGGCGATAATAATATCTGTCACCGTCGCATTCACGCTGTCTATGCCGACCGAGCTGGTGAACGAGCGGTCGATCTTCAGGACGTCCGGGCGCAGCTTTTCCAGCCACGATAGCGAACTGTTGCCGGTGCCAAAATCATCAATAGCCAGCTGTACCCCTTTGAAATGCAAGTGTTCCGCCATATGCTGGTCGCCATCCTGCAGGACATCGCGCTCGGTTAGCTCGACCACCAGCTGCTGCACTGGCTGCACGCTGAACCAGTAATTATGCAGGTCGCGCAGCAGTAAACCGTTGGCAAAGTGGCGGGCAGCGACATTGATCGCGATATGAAAATGGCGGTCGCTGGGAAAAACGTCCAGACGGCGCGCGGTTTCGGCAATGACATAGCGGGTGAGGGGAATGATGAGATTGCTCCCTTCAGCGATGGGAATAAACACCTCCGGCGAAATCGCCCCGCGGCGCGGGTTATTCCAGCGCAGGAGGATCTCCACCCCGCAGCAGCGGCCGCTGCGCGCATCCTGCAGTGGCTGACACCAGAGGGCAAACTCTCTGGCCGAAATGCCAAGGCTTATTTCCCGCGAGAAACTCATTCTGCCCGCGGTCGCCAGCCAGGCAATGCCGGTCATTAACAGGCTGAAGATGAGCGCCAGCGGCAGCTCACCGGGCAGCTCCTCAAGGGCAATAGCCGTGGCGCCGGGTCCGGTGATGTTGACGGTAAAAGGAAACTCAGTAGAGCGCTGGCGATAAATCACCGTTCCCGGCGGGGCATGGGCTTTATCAAGAAGTCCATGGCTGCTGCTAAAATAACGATCGCCAACCTGCAGGCTAACGTCGCTGATTAAGGCTGATTTTTCATTAAGAATTAAGGTGCCCAGCAGCTCGATATTCACCACCAGCATCGCACCATCCAGGCCGCTCTCCGAGGCTGGATACCACTGGATCAGCACCGGTGAGCCTTTGAGCAAGGAGCTGTCGTTCGAAAAGAGCAGCAGAGCGCGGGGCGCAGGAAGCGCGGGCTGCAGGCGATGTAAGTCCGCCTGTCGCGGACCAAAAATACTGGAACAATAAACGATACCTGATGTCACGAGGACAACGGAACGAACGGTTTGCAACGAGGCAGCCATTTTGCGCAGCGCCAGATGGATATCCGGACAGGGTTTGCCCACCAGAAGAAGTAGAGGGGGTCGCTGGGCGCTCAGCGGACGCAGGATGTTATTGAGCGCCGCCACCCGTTGGCTGGCGGCAGTACGAATAGCGTCTTCATTTACGCTACGCTGCGAAATAAATCGAATGGCTAAGGTGGCGCCCAGGGTTACAAGGGCTACCAGCAGGCAGACAATAATGCGTTTGCGACGATAGGCCGTAATGACTTTTTGTGCAGTCTGCATGTGCGACACCCTGTCGACAGGACGAGTGGTTAAGCGTGGCTTATTTAATAGAGCAATTGTAGTGGCAGAATATCGTCAGGTATAGAAAAAAGAAAATGCGCCACTGAGGGCGCATCAGGAAGGCTGGAAGCCTGGTGCTGCGCCTGCACCCCGACAGGTGGCGGGGGCAGGCAAACAGTTTAGTCACACTGAACTTTAATCGCCAGGCCGCCGCGGGAGGTTTCGCGGTACTTGGCGTTCATGTCTTTACCGGTTTCGTACATGGTCTCGATCACTTTGTCGAGCGAGACGCGCGGTTCGCTGGTACGGCGCATCGCCATTCGCGCGGCGTTGATTGCCTTGACGGAGGCGATGGCGTTACGTTCAATGCATGGCACCTGCACCTGGCCGGCGACCGGGTCGCAGGTCAGGCCGAGGTTGTGTTCCATGCCGATCTCCGCCGCCACGCAAACCTGTTCCGGGCTGGCGCCGAGCAGTTCAGCCAGACCCGCCGCCGCCATCGAGCAGGCGACGCCCACCTCGCCCTGACAACCGACTTCGGCGCCGGAAATGGAGGCATTCATCTTGTACAGCGCGCCGATCGCCCCACAGGCCATAAAGTAGCGGATATAGATCTCCGGGCTGACGGACTCGATAAAGTGATCGTAATAGGCGAGTACCGCCGGAACGATGCCGCAGGCGCCGTTGGTCGGCGCGGTCACCACGCGACCGCCGGCGGCGTTCTCTTCATTGACCGCCAGTGCGAACATATTGACCCAGTCAACGACGTTCATCGGATCGCTGGAGAGCTTATCGCTGGCCACCAGCAGACGACGCAGCGCCGAGGCGCGACGCGGGACGCGTAGCGGACCAGGCAGCACGCCTTCGGTGTTCATCCCGCGGTCGATACAGGCGCGCATGGTCTGCCAGACGTTGGCGAAATAGTCCTCGATCTCTTTTTTGCTGTGCAGCGCCAGCTCGTTCTGCATCACCATCCCGGAGAGCGACAGGCCGGTCTCTTTACAGTACGCCAGCATTTCCTGCGCCGATTTAAACGGGTAGGGCACCTGCAATTCGTTGGCGTTTTCTTTGCCGAAATGCTCTTCATCGACGATAAAGCCGCCGCCAATCGAGTAATAGGTCTTGCAGTAGATCTCTTTCTCGCCGGCCCAGGCATGAATGGTCATGCCGTTTTCGTGCAGCGGCAGGTTGTCGCTGCGAAAACGCATGCCGTCATCCGCCGGGAAGTCGACCTCGTGCTGGCCGTTGGCCAGCAGCAGTCGGCCGCGTGCCTCGACGTCACGGATAAATGCCGGAATCGCATCAATATCGACCGTATCGGGCTGATTGCCCGCCAGCCCCATGATAATGGCGATGTCCGTATGGTGGCCTTTGCCGGTTAATGACAGCGAACCGTAGACGTCAACCGCCACACGGGTCACTGCATTAAGCAATCCTTTTTCGACCAGGTCATCGACGAACTGTTTACCGGCCTTCATCGGGCCAACAGTGTGGGAAGATGAGGGACCAATCCCCACCTTGAACATGTCGAATAGACTAATCACGATAATACTCCTGACAGGGTTACCGCGGATGCGGTAACGATGTAATAACTGCGCATAGTGTAAGAGGGAAGCGCCCTGTCAGTTCAACTATTCACATGAATTAAACTAATGGATAACCGCGATTTTACTAATAGTGAGAGCGCCCTCTCATAATCAGTATAGCTAAGGTCGCGCGCCTATCTGCAGCGCCAGCTCGCGAATGATCCCGGCGGTCATTCCCCAGACAAAATAATGCTGGTACCAGGAGAGCCAGACGCGGTGGTCGTTGCCCCGGCGGTGAATATCAAGCGGATGGTAGCGCCCGAGGCGCAGAGCTTCAGCGAGCGGCATTTCAAATACTGCGGCGACTTCGTCCTGACTGGCGTGATAGTGCAGATCCGGAGGAATAATGCCCACCACCGGCGTCACCTGAAATCCGGTGACGCTGTCCACCGGCGGCAGGACGCCGATCACCTCGACCGACTCCGGCGGGATCGCCACTTCTTCCTGGGCTTCGCGCAGGGCGGCAGCGATAAGCGTCGCATCGGTATTATCTACCGCGCCGCCGGGAAAGGCGACCTGGCCGGCGTGCTTGCGCAGCAGCGGCGAACGCTGGGTCAGCAGCAGGCCGGGCTGCGGCCGGCGCACGATCGGCACCAGCACCGCCGCCTGTCGCTGATTGAGCGCATGGCGCGAAGGCTGAGGGCGCAGCAGCTGGAAGCGGGACAGAAAATCATCCAGATTGAGGGCGTGGTCCGCCATGGTTTAGTTCTCCAGTTGGTGCAGGATACGATTAACTTTATCAAAAGTTTCCTGATATTCCGCCGCTTCATCGCTATCCGCCACAATTCCACCGCCAGCGGAGCAGTATAGCTGCCCCTGCCAGGCCGTCAGGGTGCGAATGGTGATGCTGGTATCCATATTGCCGCAATAGCTCAGATAGCCGATGCTCCCGCACCAGGCGTTGCGTCGCTGGGGCTCCAGTTCATCGATAATCTCCATCGCCCGCACTTTCGGGGCGCCGGTGATCGAGCCGCCGGGAAAGGCGGCGCGCAGCAGGTCGCTGGCGTGCAGCGTTGCCGGTAAGCGGGCGGTGATGGTACTGACCAGATGATGGACCGCCGGGAACGGCTCCACCACGAACAGCTCGGGGACCCGCACGCTGCCCGGGACGGCGACGCGGCCGATGTCGTTGCGCATCAGGTCGACAATCATTAAATTCTCGGCGCGATCTTTCGGCGAATTTGCCAGCTTCTCAGCCTGCTGCGCATCATCCTGCGGTGAATCAAGCCGCGGCAGGGTGCCTTTTATCGGGCGCGTCTGGACTTCCCCCTGGCGCAGCTGAATAAAGCGCTCCGGCGACAGGCTTAAAATCGCCCCTTCCTCGAGGCGAATAAAAGCGCTAAAGGGGGCGCGGTTGGCGGTATTCAGCTGGCGGAAAGCCTGCCATTCATCACCGACGTAGTTGGCCTGAAAACGCTGAGCGAGGTTGACCTGATAGCAGTCGCCGCTGTGCAGATAGGCCTGCACCTGGCGAAATTTCTCGCCGTACTGCTGGCGGTTCATATTTGACTGCCAGGCAGAGGTCAGGGCGAAAGGTATCATCGCCGGACGTGATTGTGCCTGCAGCCACTGCAGGCGCTGCTGCGGATCGTCATAGCTGAGCAGTGAAATTTGCTGACGCTGGTGGTCGACGACCAGCGCCCAGTCATAGATCCCCACCGCCATATCCGGCAGCGCGATATCGGCCTGCGCGTGCGAAGGGAGATGCTCAAAGCGGCGGCCCAGATCGTAACCGAATAATCCCAGCGCGCCGCCGAGAAACGGCAGATCGTCATGGGGCTGCGGCGTGAACGGCTGACGATCCAACTGCTGTTGAAGCAGTTGCAGCGGATCTTCCGTTGAGACAACAACGGTTTCGCCGTCGTCGACCCACGTCTGTTCACCGTGCGTCAGCAGCGTGGCGCGCGGAGCCGCCACCAGAATATCAAAGCGGTTATGCGGATGGTCGGCAAAGCCGGAATGCAGTAGCATCGCCCAGGGCAGGGCGCTTAACGGCGTAAAATAGTGTTCGGCGGCATCCGGGCGCCAGGGCAGGCTAATAATCGCGGGGGACAACATCTTTCTCGATCCTGAACGATGCCGCCCCTCTGGCGTAGGCGGGGACGGCGTGAAATAATTACGCCCCACAATGTAGCAGGAGTAAAAGATGTTTGCAGGTTTACCTTCGCTGAGCCACGAGCAACAGCAAAAAGCGGTCGAACGTATCCATGAGCTAATGGCCCAGGGGATGAGCAGCGGCCAGGCGATTGCCCTGGTGGCGGAAGAGCTGCGCGCAACGCATACCGGCGAGCAGATCGTCGCGCGCTTTGAAGATGAAGACGAAGACGAGTAATTACACCGCGGCGATAATTTTGATCTCAACTTTATACTGCGGGTTCATCAGCGTCGCTTCCACCGTGCAGCGCACCGGGGCGTGACCAGCCACCACCCACGCGTCCCAGGCTTTATTCATTGCCGCAAAGTCGTTTTTGTCGGCGAGGAAAATGGTAGCGTCAAGAATGCGTGACTTGTCGCTGCCCTGTTTTTCCAGCACCGCGTCAATCTGCGCCAGGGTGTTGGCGGTCTGCTCGAAGGCGTCGGCTTCGAGATTTGCCGGCACGCCGGTGTAGTACAGGGTCTGGTTGTGGATCACCACGTCTGACCAACGGGCTTCGGCATCAATACGGGTAATTGTCATTTCTTTTTCCTCTTTGAGCATTCCATTCGGCTGCGGCAAGACTGCCATAATGTGCCGCTCGCGTCACTACCCGGACTGGCGAAACGCCGTCCTCCCTGACATAATCACTGTCCAAATAACCAGGGGGCAATGTGATCGACGATTTTGCAGCAGACGGCCAGCTAGCCAAAGCCATACCGGGATTTAAACCGCGCGAACCGCAGCGCCAGATGGCGGTGGCGGTGAGCGAAGCGATTGAGGCCTCCCGGCCGCTGGTGGTGGAAGCGGGGACCGGAACCGGTAAAACTTACGCTTACCTGGCGCCTGCGCTGCGGGCGAAAAAAAAGGTGATTATCTCCACCGGCTCGAAAGCGCTGCAGGATCAGCTCTACAGCCGCGATCTGCCCACCGTCGCCAAAGCGCTCAAATTCACCGGTAAACTGGCGCTGCTCAAAGGGCGCTCCAACTACCTGTGCCTCGAACGTCTTGAGCAGCAGGCGCTGGCGGGCGGCGATCTGCCGGTGCAAACCCTCAGCGATGTAATCCTCCTGCGCTCCTGGTCGAACCAAACTCAGGATGGCGATATCAGCACCTGCGCCAGCGTGGCGGAAGACTCTCAGGCCTGGCCGCTGGTCACCAGCACCAACGATAACTGTCTCGGTAGCGACTGCCCACTGTATAAAGATTGCTTCGTGGTGAAGGCGCGTAAAAAAGCGATGGACGCCGACGTGGTGGTGGTCAACCATCACCTGTTCCTGGCCGATATGGTGGTCAAAGAGAGCGGTTTTGCCGAGCTGATCCCCGAGGCGGAAGTGATGATCTTCGATGAAGCCCATCAGTTGCCGGATATCGCCAGTCAGTACTTTGGCCAGTCGCTCTCCAGCCGCCAGCTGCTGGACCTGGCGAAAGACATCACCATTGCCTACCGTACCGAACTGAAAGACACCCAACAGCTGCAAAAATGTGCCGACCGCCTGGCGCAAAGCGCCCAGGATTTCCGCCTGCAGCTGGGAGACCCGGGCTACCGCGGCAATCTGCGCGAGCTGCTGGCGGACAGCCACATTCAGCGGGCGCTGCTGCTGCTCGATGATGCTCTTGAACTGTGTTACGACGTCGCCAAACTTTCGCTGGGCCGCTCGGCGCTGCTCGATGCCGCTTTTGAGCGCGCCACCCTCTATCGCGGGCGTCTGAAGCGGCTGAAAGAGATCAACCAGCCGGGCTACAGCTATTGGTATGAGTGCACCTCACGCCACTTTACCCTCGCGCTGACGCCGTTGACCGTGGCCGAGAAGTTTAAAGAGGTGATGGCGCAGAAGTCGGGGAGCTGGATCTTTACCTCGGCGACGCTGTCGGTCAACGACGATCTGCACCACTTCACCGCCCGGCTGGGGATCGACGAGGCGCAGACTCTGCTGCTGCCGAGTCCCTTTGACTATCAGCACCAGGCGCTGCTCTGCGTGCCGCGCAACCTACCGCTGCCGAACCAGCCCGGCGCGGCGCGACACCTGGCGGCGATGCTCAAGCCGCTGATCGAGGCCAACGATGGTCGCTGCTTTATGCTGTGCACCTCGCACGCCATGATGCGCGATCTGGCTGAGCAGTTCCGCGCCACCATGACGCTACCGGTGCTGCTGCAGGGCGAGACCAGCAAAGGTCAGCTGCTGCAGCAGTTCGTCAGCGCCGGCAACGCGCTGCTGGTGGCTACCAGCAGCTTCTGGGAGGGAGTCGACGTGCGCGGCGACGCGCTGTCGCTGGTGATTATCGATAAGCTACCATTCACCTCGCCGGACGATCCGCTGCTAAAAGCGCGGATGGAAGATTGCCGGCTGCGCGGTGGGGATCCCTTCGATGAAGTGCAGCTCCCGGATGCGGTGATCACCCTCAAGCAGGGGGTGGGCCGCCTGATCCGCGATATCGACGACCGCGGGGTGCTGGTGATCTGCGACAACCGGCTGGTGATGCGCCCCTACGGCGCGGTGTTCCTGGCCAGTCTGCCGCCGGCGCCGCGAACCCGCGATATCCGTCGGGCGGTGCGCTTCCTCGCCGTACCGCCGGCAAGGTAATCCGCACTAAAATGTGTTAAGCTGCGCGCCATTTTGTTAATTAGCGGTTCCCAATAGACTTCGGGCGGCATGGCGACGGGTTAGCCGTTTGCCGGAAAACAGGCTGCCTGAAGGCCTGAACTATGTAACGAGAGCGTGACCACCCATGCGAATTTTGGCTATCGATACCGCCACAGAGGCCTGCTCCGCGGCGCTGTGGAATGATGGCACCCTTAGTGCTCATTTCGAAATTTGTCCCCGCGAACATACCCAACGTATCCTGCCGCTGGTGCAGGAGGTCCTCACCGAGAGCGGCACCACGCTGAGCGAGCTGGACGCGCTGGCCTTTGGCCGAGGTCCGGGCAGCTTTACCGGCGTGCGCATTGGCATCGGTATCGCTCAGGGGTTGGCGTTGGGCGCCGAACTGCCAATGATCGGCGTTTCCACGCTGGCCACCATGGCGCAGGGCGCCTGGCGCAAAACTGGCGCCACCCGCGTGCTGGCGGCCATTGACGCGCGAATGGGCGAAGTCTACTGGGCCGAGTACCAGCGCGACGAGCAGGGCGTCTGGCATGGTGAAGAGACGGAAGCGGTGCTCAAACCGGACGCGGTAGCCGAACGGCTGGCACAGCTTTCCGGTGAATGGGCCACCGTCGGCACCGGCTGGCAGGCGTGGCCGGATCTGGCGAAAGAGAGCGGACTGACCTTAAGCAGCGGCGAAATCACACTGCCGGCGGCGGAGGATATGCTGCCGTTAGCCTGTTACCTGCTGGCGGCGGGAAAAACCGTGGCCGTGGAGAAAGCGGAGCCGGTTTATTTGCGAAACGAGGTGGCGTGGAAGAAACTTCCAGGCCGCGAGTGAATCTCAGTAACAACAAGACTGAGAAAAGGAGTCGCATCATGGCGGGTCAAAAACAGGGCGTTCGCTGGCTGCTGGCCGCGGCGGTTGCCGTTGCGCTAAGCGGCTGCGTGTCAGTGCCGGATGCCATCAAAGGCACCAGCCCGACGCCGCAGCAGGATTTAGTGCGGGTGATGAACGCCCCGCAGCTGTACGTTGGCCAGGAGGCACGCTTTGGCGGCAAGGTGGTCAATGTGCAAAACCAGCAGGGGAAAACCCGTTTGGAAATCGCCACCGTGCCGCTGGACAGCGGCGCGCGGCCTGTGCTGGGCGAGCCGTCCCGTGGGCGGATCTATGCCGACGTTAACGGCTTCCTCGATCCGGTGGATTTCCGTGGTCAGCTGGTGACCGTGGTCGGGCCGATTGCCGGGGTGGTTGACGGCAAGGTGGGCAGCACGCCCTACAAATTTATGCTGATGAACGCCACCGGCTACAAGCGCTGGAACGTGGTGCAGCAGGTGGTGATGCCTCCGCAACCTATCGACCCGTGGATGCTGGGTCCGCGCCCCTGGGGCTACGGCTATGGCGGTTGGGGCTGGTACAATCCCGGCCCTGCTGAGGTGAGAAACGTTGTAACCGAATGATTTTGTTGTTTATGTTAGTTCAAAGAAACAGCGGCTGGTCCGCTGTTTCTTTGTTTTCAGTCGAATAAGAAAAAAAATAGTGACGCGCTTCGCAACCTGCTCATTGCCTAATTAATAAACTGGTACGCTGAGTTAATATAATGTTAACAAAATGTATTTTCCAGGGGCTGTGATGACGACGAATAACTATTTCAGAGGTGATGCAGTGAAAAAGGTTTGGCTAAACCGTTATCCCGCGGATGTTCCAGCGGAGATAAATCCTGACCGCTATCAATCCCTGGTTGAATTGTTTGAACATGCCACCACCCGCTACGCTGACCAACCGGCGTTCATCAATATGGGTGAAGTGATGACTTACCGTAAGCTGGAGGAGCGTAGTCGCGCCTTCGCCGCTTACCTTCAGGAGGGGTTAGGGTTACAGAAGGGCGATCGCGTGGCCCTGATGATGCCTAACCTGCTGCAGTATCCGGTGGCTCTGTTTGGCATCTTGCGCGCCGGGATGATCGTGGTTAACGTCAACCCCTTATATACCCCGCGTGAACTGGAGCATCAGCTCAACGACAGCGGCGCGGCGGCGATCGTCATTGTCTCCAACTTTGCCCATACCCTGGAAAAAGTGGTGGCGAAAACTCAGGTTCAGCATGTCATCCTGACGCGCATGGGCGATCAGCTCTCCACCGCCAAAGGTACGCTGGTGAACTTTGTGGTCAAGTACATCAAGCGTCTTGTGCCGAAGTATCACCTGCCGGATGCCATCTCCTTTCGCAGCGCGCTGCAGCACGGCTATCGCATGCAGTACGTCAAGCCGGAGATCGTTGCGGAAGATCTGGCGTTTCTGCAGTATACCGGGGGGACTACCGGGGTGGCCAAAGGAGCGATGCTAACCCACCGCAACATGCTGGCTAACCTCGAGCAGGTCAATGCCACCTACGGCCCGCTGCTGCATCGCGGCAAAGAGTTCGTGGTGACCGCGCTGCCGCTGTATCACATTTTCGCCCTCACCATGAACTGCCTGCTGTTTATCGAACTGGGTGGGCAGAATTTGCTGATCACCAACCCACGCGATATCCCCGGGCTGGTGAAGGAGCTGGCGAAATATCCGTTTACCGCCATGACCGGGGTCAATACCCTGTTCAACGCCTTGCTGAACAACAAAGAGTTCCAGCAGCTAGATTTCTCCTCTCTGCACCTCTCCGCCGGCGGTGGGATGCCGGTGCAGCAGGCGGTGGCTGAGCGCTGGGTGAAGCTGACCGGACAATATCTGCTGGAGGGCTACGGCCTGACCGAGTGTTCGCCGCTGGTCAGCGTCAACCCGCACGATATCGACTACCACAGCGGCAGCATTGGTCTGCCGGTACCCTCCACCGAAGCCAAACTAGTGGACGATGACGATATCGACGTGGCGCCGGGACAGCCGGGCGAGCTCTGTATCAAGGGGCCGCAGGTGATGCTGGGCTACTGGCAGCGGCCTGACGCGACCGATGAAATTATCAAAGACGGTTGGCTGCACACCGGGGATATCGCGGTCATGGATGATGAAGGATTCCTGCGCATCGTCGACCGCAAAAAAGATATGATCCTGGTATCGGGGTTTAACGTCTATCCGAATGAAATCGAAGATGTGGTCATGCAGCACAGCGGCGTGCTCGAAGTAGCAGCCATCGGCGTGCCGTCCGGTAGCAGCGGTGAAGCGGTGAAGATTTTCGTGGTTAAGAAAGATGCCGCATTAACCGAAGAAGCACTGATTACGTTCTGCCGTCGCCATTTGACCGGATACAAGGTGCCGAAGCTGGTGGAATTCCGTGACGAACTGCCGAAATCCAACGTCGGGAAAATTTTGCGGCGAGAACTGCGTGACGAAGCGCGCGCTAAAGTGGACAATAAAGGCTAAGTAACGAATGAGTCGCCTGACGCCGGCTACGCCGGCGTTTTTTATGGGCGCAAGTTAAGAGAGTATGCTTTGAACTATCAGATGATCACCACCGACGATGGCCTGCGCGCTGTCTGCGAAGCGGCAAGCGCGGCCTCCGCCGTTGCTCTGGATACGGAATTTGTCCGCACCCGCACTTATTACCCGCAGCTGGGCCTACTGCAGCTGTTCGATGGCCAGCAGGTCTCTCTGATCGATCCCCTGACGATTAACGACTGGGCGCCGATGCGCGAGCTACTGCTCAACCAGGATGTGACTAAATACCTGCACGCCGGCAGCGAAGATTTAGAAGTCTTTCTCAACGCGTTCAACCTGATGCCGCAGCCGCTGATCGACACCCAGATCCTGGCGGCCTTCTGCGGCCGCCCAATGTCCTGGGGCTTCGCCTCGATGGTGGAAGAGTATTCCGGGGTAGCGCTGGATAAAAGCGAATCCCGCACCGACTGGCTGGCGCGCCCGCTGACCGAGCGTCAGTGTGAATATGCTGCAGCCGACGTCTGGTACCTGCTGCCGATCGCCAGCCAGTTAATGGCGGAGACCGATCGCGCAGGCTGGCTGTCGGCGGCGCTGGACGAATGTCGTCTGATGCAGCAGCGCCGTCAGGAGGTGGTCGACCCGGCCGAGGCCTGGCGCGATATTGGCAATGCCTGGCAGCTGCGAACCCGCCAGCTGGGTTGTCTGCAGCTGCTGGCGGAGTGGCGCCTGCGCAAAGCGCGTGAGCGCGATCTGGCGGTAAACTTTGTGGTGCGGGAAGAGCATCTATGGAGCGTGGCGCGCTATATGCCCACCAGCCTCGGCGAGCTCGACAGCCTCGGGTTGTCCGGTAGCGAAATTCGCTTCCACGGCAAAACGCTGCTTAGCCTGGTCGAGAAAGCGCAGGCGCTGCCGGAATCGGCCCTGCCGGCGCCGCTGCAGAATCTTATCGATATGCCGGGCTACCGCAAAGCCTTTAAAGATATTAAAGCGCTGGTGCAGGAAGTAAGCACGGAGAAGGGCGTAAGCGCGGAGCTGCTGGCGTCGCGTCGGCAGATCAACCAGCTGCTGAACTGGCACTGGCAGTTGAAAACGCAAGCCGGTGAACCTGAGCTGATTTCCGGTTGGCGCGGGGAGCTGATGGCCGAGCAGCTGAAGTCGCTGTTAAACGACTATCCGCGCTAGCGGGCGGCCTGGTTCAGGCCATAAAAAAACCGGCGGCGCGTGGCGTAGCCGGTTTTTTTTCGCGATGGTGCGACAGGTCAGGGTTTCGACTCTTCCGTTTCGGGTAGGGTCACGTTTAGCTCAAGAATGGAAATATCCCCGTCCCGCTGCTCCAGCTGCACGCTGACCATCTCCGGGTCGATCTGCACGTATTTACAGATCACTTCCAGGATATCTTTGCGTAACTGCGGCAGGTAATGCGGCTCCGCGTCTCCGCGGCGGCGCTCGGCGACGATGATTTGCAGGCGTTCTTTCGCAATATTAGCCGTGTTCTTTTTTCGCGAGAGAAAAAAGTCGAGTAAAGCCATAATTTATCCTCCGAACAGGCGTTTGAGGAATCCTTTCTTCTCTTCTTCAATGAAGCGGAAAGGGCGTTCTTCTCCGAGCAGACGTTCAACGGTATCGGCATAGGCTTTGCCTGCGTCCGAGGCGGCATCGAGGATCACTGGCTCACCCTGGTTGGATGCGCGCAGGACTGACTGGTCTTCCGGGATCACGCCCACCAGGTTGATGCGCAGAATTTCCAGCACGTCTTCCATGCTGAGCATATCGCCTTTATTCACGCGGCCTGGATTGTAGCGGGTCAGTAGCAGATGCTCTTTGATCGGCTCTTCGCCATTTTCCGCGCGGCGGGATTTAGAGGCGAGAATGCCAAGGATACGGTCGGAGTCGCGAACGGAGGAGACTTCCGGGTTGGTGGTGATGATGGCTTCGTCAGCAAAATAGAGCGCCATCAACGCACCGGTTTCAATGCCTGCCGGGGAATCGCAGACAATGAAATCGAACTCCATTTTCTTCAGTTCTTCGAGCACTTTATCGACGCCTTCGCGGGTCAGGGCGTCTTTATCCCGGGTCTGGGAAGCCGGAAGAATGTAGAGGTTTTCCGTGCGCTTATCTTTGATCAGCGCCTGATTTAACGTGGCATCACCCTGGATGACGTTGACGAAATCATAAACGACGCGACGTTCGCAGCCCATAATCAGGTCGAGGTTACGCAGGCCGATGTCGAAGTCGATAACGACGGTTTTCTTTCCCTTCTGGGCCAAACCTGTAGCGATGGCCGCGCTGGAGGTGGTCTTGCCAACGCCCCCTTTACCCGAAGTCACAACAATAATGCGTGCCATAGAAATTCCTTGTTAAAAAGGGATTAATTTAACGGTTGAATTGCCAAAGCGCTTTCACCTAAACGCAGGCGCGCCGCTTTGCCATAAAATTCGGCCGGGATGTTATCGCTCAGCCAATATTCCCCGGCGATGGAAACCAGCTCCGCCGCAAGGTGGGTACAAAATATCTGGGCGTCTCTGTCGCCACCGGCGCCAGCCAGCGCACGTCCTCGCATCATGCCATATACATGGATATTTCCATCAGCGATAAGTTCCGCACCGGCACTCACATGATTTGTAACAATAAGATCACAGTGTGGCGCATAAATGCGCTGACCGGAACGTACCGGCTGATCAATCAAACGCGTTTTTGTGATCTGACTAGCAACTGGCGGTGGCGGGGTAGGTTCGGACGGTACCGGACGAGGGGCTTTTTCTTTCCCTTCGGTTAATAACGGGATCCCGGCGCGGTCGATTTCAGTTTTCAGGCGCGGAATTTTGCATCCGCTGACGCCCATAATACGTAAACCGGTCGCGGCGATAGCCTCGTTGATGGCGCGCCATTCCACCTCCTCCTCGATGCTGGCGATATTCACCACCACCGGAGCATGACGTAAAAAGGCGGGAGCCTGGGCGATTTTGTCTTCTAACGCCTGACGAATAACCTCGGGATTTGCATCGTGCAAATGAACGACAGATAACGTGAAGCTACTGCCTTTAAGTTCGATTGGCGTATTTGACATCCTGGCCTTACTCAATTTGCTGTTTATCAACCGCCGAAGTGCGGTGATATTCCGAAGACTAAAAGGCATGTTATAGTCACTCATATATTGAGGCAAGTGACCACGGGTCTAATTCCGAGTAAAACTATGTTTTGTGTGATCTATCGAAGTACTAAACGTGAACAAACCTATTTATACGTCGAAAAAAAGGACGATTTCTCACGCGTTCCTGACGAGTTAATGCGCAGTTTTGGCACGCCGCAGATGGCGATGCTGCTACCGCTGGACGGACGTAAAAAGCTGGTTAACGCCGACCTGGAAAAAGTGAAACAGGCGTTGAGTGAGCAGGGTTATTACCTGCAACTTCCCCCGCCATCTGAAAATCTACTAAAGAAACACCTGGCGGAACAGGGGAAACAATCCGATTAACCCACGAGGGAAAATAATGTACCAACATCATAACTGGCAGGGTGCGCTTCTGGATTATCCAGTGAGCAAGGTGGTTTGCGTCGGCAGTAATTATGCAAAGCACATCAAGGAAATGGGCAGTGCGACGCCGGAAGAGCCGGTGCTGTTTATTAAACCTGAGACCGCCCTGTGCGATCTCCGTCAGCCGTTGGTGCTCCCTGAGGGGCTGGGCTCGGTGCACCACGAAGTCGAGCTGGCGGTGCTGATCGGCAGCACGCTGCGTCAGGCGACGGAAGAGCATGTGCTGAAAGGGATTGCCGGCTATGGCGTCGCGCTGGATCTCACGCTGCGCGACCTGCAGGCGAAAATGAAAAAAGCGGGACAACCGTGGGAGAAGGCCAAAGGTTTCGATAATGCCTGTCCCATTTCTGGCTTTATTCCAGCCGCCGAGTTCCACGGCGATCCGCAGAATACCCCACTGAGCCTGAAAATTAACGGCGAAGTGCGCCAGCAGGGGACTACAGCCGACATGATCCACAAAATTGTGCCGCTGATTGCCTATATGTCGCGCTTCTTTACGCTCAAAGCCGGGGATGTGATCCTCACCGGCACCCCGGAAGGCGTGGGGCCGCTGCACAGCGGCGACGAGCTGGAGGTCGGCTTCAACGGCCTGTCGCTCACTACCCGCGTGCTGTAAGCGCTGATTGCCGCCTTTTGGGGCGGCAAAACTTGCATCGGCGTGCCAGACTGGTTATAAGGTGCACCCTTAACTGGCAACGACGGACACTCCGATGAGCGAACAACCTTTCTGGCAACAAAAAACACTGGATGAAATGACCGACGCGGAGTGGGAATCGCTGTGTGACGGCTGCGGCCAGTGCTGCTTGCACAAGCTGATGGATGAAGACACCGATGAGATCTACTTCACCAACGTCGCCTGCCGTCAGCTTAATATCAAAACCTGCCAGTGCCGTAACTACGCACGTCGCTTCGAGTATGAGCCGGACTGCATCAAGCTCACTCGCGAAAATCTGCCGACCTTCGAATGGCTGCCGCCGACCTGCGCTTATCGCCTGCTGGCGGAGGGCAAACCGCTGCCGGCCTGGCATCCGCTGCTGACCGGCTCAAAAGCGGCGATGCACGGTGAGCGCATCTCTGTTCGCCATATTGCGGTGCCCGAGTCCACGGTCGTCGACTGGCAGGACCATATCCTCAATCTGCCTGACAGGGCACGCTAAGCGCCGTCACGCTTTCTTCGCGTGGAACAGCCCGTTTTCACCGTCGGTTTCTTCGGCCACCCAGAAGTGAATATTGAAGCGGGCGTCGTCACTGAGTTCGACGCGGTGCCAGTACTGCGGCGGACTGGTAGCAAACTGCCCGGCCTGAATCACGACTTTTTTCTCCGGCTCCGTGGCCTGCTCATTGGCAAAACCGTAATAGGTCACCGTACCTTCCATGACGCACAGCTGACCGAAGACGCCAGCCGCGGTGTTGTGGTGGCTCAGCAGGGCGGCGGGGACGTTCTCTTTGGTGAAGAACGGGGTGGAGCGTTTAACTTTCCAGTCTGCGGGGATCAGTAAAGATGACATGTGAGCTCCTGTGGTGCTGTAAAAGATGTATTTAATATGCACCTTTTATTGACTGTGGTCAACCATAGACACGAAACGATTCAGCGATGCGCTGGGGGCATAAAAAAACGCCCCGCAGGGCGTTTCATTGTGGGTTGTACTCGCCGCGGCTTAGCGGCCAAACAGATCGCGTTTTTTCGCTTTGAAAGGCTGAGCAATGATCACCAGAATAGCGACCAGCAGATAGGCAGCGAAAATCCCGACCAGCCATTGCGGCATCTCCAGCGACAGGAACTGCCACTGACGTACTGAACAGTCTCCGGACGCAACGAAAACCTGCGGCAGCCATTTATCCAGCGGCAGCCAGGTTGGGAAGCGGGCGGCGAAATCGCAGGTCTGGAACGGTGACGGGTGCAGCTGGATCATCGTATGCTCCCACGCCAACTGTAGCCCGCGGACTGCACTGTACAGCCAAATCAGCATAGCGACATAGCGCAGCGGCGTCTTGGGAGCGATGGCGCCCACCAGTCCTGCTCCCATGATGCCGAACAGCGCGCAGCGTTCGTAAATACACATCACACACGGTTGCAGCAGCATCACGTGCTGGAACCACAGCGCGACGAGTTCGAGAATGAAAGCGGTTAACGCCATCAGGAGCCAGGCACCGCGTCCCCTTGAGCACTGGTTTAAATATTGCAACATAATCATTTCCCTGGAAGATGCTAAATCATGGCAGTGTAAACGAAAACCGAACCGACGCCAGAGGCGCGGCGGAAAATATTCCGTAACGGGTTATTGAATTGCCCGGGCGTGCCCGGGCATTGGGGTCCATCAGGGCAGCGTGGGCGTCACCAGCCAACCGTGAGACAGTAGCCAGCTGGTGACCGGCATAAGCGTGAACTCGACGCATAACAGGCCGACCAGCGTCAGTACGATGGTGTAGGGCAGCGCCATCCATACCATACGTCCATAGGAGAGCCTGATAAGCGGCGCCAGGGCGGAAGTCAGCAGGAAGAGAAACGCCGCCTGGCCGTTCGGGGTGGCCACCGAGGGCAGGTTGGTGCCGGTATTGATCGCCACCGCCAGCATCTCAAACTGCGGCAGGCTGATGGCGCCGTGTTCGAGCGCCGCTTTCGCTTCGTTGATGTAGACCGTGCCGACAAACACGTTATCCGAAATGGACGACAGCAGGCCGTTGAACAGATAAAACAGCGACAGCTGCGCGTGCGGCGAGGCCTGCAGGACAAACTCGATCACCGGCGTGAACAGCTGCTGGTCGATGATAACCGCCACAATGGAGAAGAAGACCGTCAGCAGCGCGGTAAAGGGTAACGCCTCGGTGAACGCCTTGCCAATGGCGTGCTCATCGGTGACGCCGGTAAAGGTGGTGGCGAGGATGATCACCGACAGGCCAATCAGCCCGACCTCAGCCAGGTGAAAGGCGAGGGCGACGATCAGCCAGACGCCAATCACCGCCTGAGCGACCAGCCGCAGACGTTCCTGACGGCTACGCTGGGCACGGCTGCGCTGGTCAAAGTCCTGCAGCACTTTCCGCACCGCCGGCGGCAGCGGTTCGCCGTAGCCAAATAAATGATACTTTTCGACCAGCAGACAGGTTAACAGTCCGCAGACCATCACCGGCAAGGTTACGGGCGCCATGCGAAGAAAGAACTCGCCAAAATGCCAGCCCGCGGCTTTGGCGATAATCAGGTTTTGCGGCTCGCCGACCATGGTCATGACGCCACCCAGCGCGGTACCGACGCCGGCGTGCATCATCAGGCTGCGCAGAAAGCCGCGGAACTGCTCCAGCACTTCCCGGTAGTGCTGGTCGATATGGCTGTCGTCCAGCAGATCGTTATCATCAGGGCGAGCCGAAGCGACGCGGTGATAGATACCGTAGAATCCAACAGCGACGCTAATCACCACCGCGACTACCGTCAGCGCATCGAGAAAAGCCGAGAGGAAGGCCGCCGCCAGGCAAAAAGCCAGCGACAGCAGCATTTTGCTGCGGATCCCCAGCAGCAGGCGCGTAAAGACGAACAGCAGCAGCTGTTTCATAAAGTAAATGCCTGCGACCATGAACATCAGCAGGAGCAAAACTTCCAGATTGTTGGCGATCTCTTCTCGCACATGCGCCGGGCTGGTCATGCCGATCAGCAGCGCTTCGATGGCCAGCAGACCACCCGGCAGCAGCGGATAACACTTCAGGGCCATGGCGAGGGTAAAGATAAACTCAACCACCAGCAGCCAGCCGGCGACAAAGGGCGCCATGGCAAACACCAGCGGATTTACGATTAAGAAAATGATTAATGCCAGCTTATACCAGTCCGGCGACTGGCCAAGAAAATTGCGCCACAGCGCGCGGCCATAAGAAATTTCCACGACAGAATCCTTCCCCGTCTATGAGTGCATGGTTTTGTGCATAACGATTGGCAAGAGTACCAGTTGAGTAAAATGAGAAGCAACTTTCTTCGCGCCGCAGCATTGGCCCGTTGGGATAAGGAAAAGCGCAAAGTAAAAGCGGAAAATGAAACGGCGATCCCTTTTTAATTCACTTGCCATGCTATCTGCCCTATAGCGGCTCTGGTATGATGAGTACAATTGTAACGCTGTGTAATGGAAATCTTACTATGGTCATTAAGGCGCAGAGCCCTGCGGGTTTCGCGGAAGAGTACATCATTGAGAGTATCTGGAATAACCGCTTCCCTCCTGGATCGATTCTCCCCGCTGAACGCGAGCTTTCTGAGCTGATCGGTGTCACCCGCACCACCCTGCGCGAAGTGCTGCAGCGTCTGGCCCGTGATGGCTGGCTGACCATTCAGCATGGTAAACCCACCAAAGTGAACAACTTTTGGGAAACCTCCGGGCTGAATATCCTTGAAACCCTGGCGCGCCTCGATCACGACAGTGTGCCGCAGCTGATTGATAATCTGCTCTCCGTGCGCACCAACATTTCCACGATTTTTATCCGCACCGCGTTTCGTCAGCATCCGGATAAAGCGCTGGCGGTCCTGGACAGCGCCCGGGAAGTGGAAGACCACGCCGACGCCTTTGCCGACCTCGATTACAACATTTTCCGCGGTCTGGCGTTCGCCTCCGGTAACCCGATCTATGGCCTGATCCTCAACGGCATGAAGGGGTTGTATACCCGCATTGGCCGCCACTATTTCTCCAGCCCGGAAGCGCGCAGCCTGGCGCTCGGCTTTTATCATCAGCTGGCGAAGGTATGTGAAGCTGGCCTGCACGATCAGGTGTATGAGCTGGTTCGCCGCTATGGCCATGACAGCGGCGAGATCTGGCACCGGATGCAGAAATCGCTGCCCGGCGATTTAGCCATGAATATGCGTTAAGCCGGCTGTTCGCGATCGTTAAACAGAACAAGGGGGCCAATGGCCCCCTTGGTTATTTTACTCGCCCCGCAATGCTATAGCGCGTTCGGCCGCGCCGGGCAGCGGTCCAGCAACTCAATGCTCCCGTCGGCGTTCTGCTGCTCCAGCAGCACATCGAACCCCCAAAGACGATGCACATGCTTCAGCACTTCGCGCCGGCCTTTGTCCAGCGGGACGCGGTTGTGTGGCACATAACGCAAGGTCAGCGAGCGGTCGCCGCGCAGGTCAACATTCCACACCTGGATATTCGGCTCAAGATTGCTGAGGTTATACTGCGCCGAGAGCTTGTTGCGGATCTCGCGATAACCCTCTTCGTTGTGAATCGCCGAGATCTCCAGATAATTGTTGTGATCGTCGTCGAGCACGGTAAAGAAGCGGAAATCGCGCATGATCTTCGGCGACAGGAACTGACTGATAAAACTTTCATCCTTGAAGTCGCGCATGGCGAAATGCAGCGTTTCCAGCCAGTCAGAACCGGCGATATCCGGGAACCAGTACTTATCCTCTTCCGTGGGCGACTGACAGATGCGCTTGATGTCCTGGAACATGGCGAAGCCCAGCGCATAGGGGTTAATCCCGCTGTACCACGGACTGTTGTACGGCGGCTGGAACACCACGTTGGTGTGACTGTGGAGAAACTCCAGCATAAAGCGCTCAGTCACTTTCCCTTCATCGTAGAGATGGTTGAGGATGGTGTAGTGCCAGAAGGTGGCCCACCCCTCGTTCATCACCTGGGTCTGTTTCTGCGGGTAGAAATACTGGCTGACTTTACGCACGATGCGCAGGATCTCGCGCTGCCACGATTCGAGCAGCGGGGCGTTCTTCTCCATAAAGTACAGCAGGTTCTCCTGCGGTTCGGAAGGGTAGCGGCGCGCGGCTTCAATCGCCTTCTCCTCTTCCCGTTTCGGCAGGGTGCGCCACAGCATATTCACCTGGCTTTGCAGATACTCTTCCCGACTTTTCTGCCGCGCTTTCTCCTCCTGCAGAGAGATTTTTTGCGGGCGTTTATAGCGGTCGACGCCGTAGTTCATCAGCGCGTGACAGGAGTCGAGCAGTTTCTCCACTTCGTCAACGCCATAGCGTTCTTCGCACTCGGTAATGTATTTGCGGGCGAAGATCAGGTAGTCGATGATCGAGCTGGCGTCGGTCCAGCTGCGAAATAGATAGTTATTTTTAAAGAATGAGTTATGCCCATAGCAGGCGTGCGCCATCACCAGCGCCTGCATGGTGATGGTGTTTTCTTCCATCAGGTAGGCGATACAAGGGTTGGAGTTGATGACTATCTCATACGCCAGGCCCTGCTGGCCGTGCTTATAGGCCTGCTCGGTCTCAATGAATTTTTTGCCAAACGACCAGTGCGGATAGTTGATGGGCATCCCGACGCTGGAGTAGGCGTCCATCATCTGCTCGGAAGTAATGACTTCGATCTGGTGCGGGTAGGTGTCAAGACGATAGAGCTTGGCGACCCGGTCCACTTCGGCCAGGTAGGTCTCCAGTAACTCGAACGTCCAGTCGGGTCCATCGCTTAAACGGGTGGTGTCCCTGTTCATGGAGTCAATCGTAGCCATTAGCGCGCCCTCGTTGTTGTTGGTTTTCTCTGAACGGAAAACCTCTAAACAAGCATAGAACACCGGATGGCAAACTGTATCGTCAGACAATTTCTTTTCTTCGCGATTTCTCCATCTCAAAGCCGTTTTTTGCGCTTATTTACAGAATTTAATGCTGGGTAAAAATAAAGCGCAGCATGAGATCGTAAATCTCGCAGCGCAGGGCTGGTGCGGTTTGCTGTGAGTTAAGTCACCATAAATAAAGCGTATGTTGAATAATATTTTCAACTGAGTTATCAATTTGTAATTAGATGATTGTTCTTTAACTGTTACGGAGTCGCTATGCGTGTCGTCATACTGGGAAGTGGGGTGGTTGGGGTAGCCAGCGCGTGGTATTTGAGTCAGGCGGGTCATGAGGTGACGGTTATCGACCGTCAGCCCGGTCCGGCGGAGGAGACCAGCGCGGCCAACGCCGGGCAGATTTCTCCCGGCTATGCGGCGCCCTGGGCGGCGCCGGGGGTGCCGCTGAAGGCGATCAAATGGATGTTTCAGCGCCATGCGCCGCTGGCGATCGGTCTTGACGGCACCTCGTTTCAGCTGAAGTGGATGTGGCAGATGCTGCGCAACTGCGACACGCGCCACTATATGGAGAACAAAGGCCGGATGGTGCGCCTGGCGGAATACAGCCGCGACTGCCTGAAGGCGCTGCGCGACACTACCGGCATTCAGTATGAAGGGCGTCAGGGCGGGACGCTGCAGCTGTTCCGGACCGCCAAACAGTATGAAAATGCCACCCGCGATATCGCGGTGTTGGAAGACGCCGGTGTGCCGTATCAGCTGCTGGAAGCGAAGCGGTTGGCGGAGGTGGAGCCGGCGCTGGCGGAGGTCAGCCACAAACTGACCGGCGGCCTGCGCCTGCCCAATGATGAAACCGGCGACTGCCAGCTGTTTACCACCCGTCTGGCGGCGATGGCGGAACAGGCCGGCGTGACCTTCCGCTTCAACACCGCAGTGGACGCGCTGCTGCAGGAGGGCGATCGCATTGCCGGGGTGAAATGCGGCGATGAGATTATCAAGGGCGACGCCTATGTGATGGCCTTCGGCTCCTACTCAACCGCGATGCTTAAAGGGCTGGTGGATATACCGGTCTACCCGCTGAAAGGCTACTCATTGACCATTCCGATTGCCCAGGAGGACGGCGCGCCGGTTTCCACTATTCTTGATGAGACTTACAAAATCGCCATTACCCGCTTCGATCAGCGCATTCGCGTCGGCGGCATGGCCGAGATCGTCGGTTTTAACAAAGCGCTGCTACAGCCGCGTCGCGAAACCCTGGAGATGGTGGTGCGCGACCTGTTCCCGCGCGGCGGCCACGTGGAGCAGGCGACGTTCTGGACCGGCCTGCGGCCGATGACGCCGGACGGCACCCCGGTAGTTGGGCGCACGGCGTTTAAAAATCTGTGGCTCAACACCGGCCACGGCACCCTCGGCTGGACCATGGCCTGCGGTTCCGGGCAGCTTATCAGCGATCTGATCTCCGGGCGCACGCCGGCGATCCCTTACGACGATCTGGCGGTTGCCCGTTACCGCCCCGGTTTTACCCCGGCGCGCCCGCAGCACCTGCACGGCGCACACAACTAAGGAGCTTGCATGACCCGTCCGGTAGTGGCCAGCATCGACCTGCTGGCCTTGCGGCAGAATTTACAGATAGTGCGTCGCGCGGCCCCCGGGTCGCGCCTGTGGGCAGTGGTCAAAGCCAATGCCTATGGCCATGGCGTCGCACGAGTATGGAGTGCGTTAAGCGCGGCGGATGGTTTCGCCTTGCTCAATCTGGAAGAGGCGATCCTGCTGCGCGAGCAGGGCTGGAAAGGCCCGATCCTGCTGCTGGAGGGTTTCTTCCATGCCGATGAGCTGGCGGTGCTGGATCAATATCGTTTAACCACCAGCGTCCACAGCAACTGGCAAATTAAGGCTCTGCAGCAGGCGAAGCTGCGCGCGCCGCTGGATATCTATCTCAAGGTGAACAGCGGCATGAACCGGCTGGGCTTTATGCCTGAGCGGGTGCACACCGTCTGGCAGCAGCTGCGGGCGATAAGTAACGTCGGCGAGATGACGCTGATGTCGCACTTCGCGGAGGCGGAGAATCCGCAGGGCATTGTCGAGCCGATGCGCCGTATCGAACAGGCGGCGGAGGGGCTGGATTGCCCGCGCTCGCTGGCCAACTCGGCGGCGACCCTCTGGCATCCGGAAGCGCATTTTGACTGGGTGCGTCCGGGCATCGTGCTGTATGGCGCGTCGCCTTCCGGGCAGTGGCAGGACATCGCGAACACCGGGCTGAAGCCGGTGATGACGCTGCGCAGCGAAATCATCGGCGTGCAGAATCTGCGCGCCGGCGAGGCGATTGGCTATGGCGGCCTGTACCGCACCACCCAGGAGCAGCGGATTGGTATCGTCGCCTGCGGCTATGCCGATGGCTATCCGCGGGTGGCGCCGAGCGGCACGCCGGTGCTGGTGGACGGCGTACGCACCACCACCGTTGGACGTGTGTCGATGGATATGCTGGCGGTCGATTTAACGCCCTGTCCGCAGGCCGGGATCGGCGCGCCGGTCGAGCTGTGGGGCAAAGAGATTAAAATCGACGACGTGGCGGCCAGCAGCGGCACCGTCGGCTATGAGCTGATGTGCGCCCTGGCGCCGCGGGTGCCGGTTGTGACCCTGTAACCTATTTCGGGGCGGATCACTCCGCCTCGTCTTCCGCGACCCGCACCCCGACCTTCAGCACGTGATCGTTCTCTTTCTCCGCCACCGTCCACACCATCCCGGCGAACTCCACCTGATCGCCCACCACCGGCGCGGCGCCCAGCAGCTGTTGCACCACTTCCCCGAGCGACTGCTGATGCTCGCGGAACTCCTCTCCGCCGTCGAGACCGTAGATTTGCGCTACATCGGCGAAGCGGGCCTCAGCATCAAGAATAAAGTCGCCGAAAAAGCGCTGATCGAGCGCCACCGGCGGCGACTGGCTGAACATTTTGCCCAGCGCTGGCAGGTCGTGCTCACGGCCAATGACGCACAGGATATCACCTTCCCGCAGGCGAGTGCTGCCGGTAGGGTGCAGCAAGGCATTGTTGCGAAACAGCGCGGCAATCCGCGTCTCCGGCGGCATATGTAGATCGCGCAGCGCCGCGCCGATGCACCACTTATCGGCGCCCAGCTGATAGACAAACTGCTCCCACGGGTTTTCCGGATGAATATCCAGCCCGACGCGGGAGATGGGCCAGCTGATGGGCGGCACCACCACTTTGGCTTTTTTCGCCGCCCACGACAGCGAAGTGCCCTGCAGCAGCAGCGACACCAGTACCACGAAGAAGGCGACATTGAAGAACAGACGGGCGTTGTCCAGCCCGGCCATCATCGGGAATACCGCGAGAATAATGGGCACCGCGCCGCGCAGGCCAACCCAGCTGATAAACACTCGTTCGCGCAGGTTAAAGCCGCGAAACGGCAGCAGACCGGCAAACACCGACAGCGGACGAGCAATGAATATCATCCACATCGACAGCAGCAGCGCCGGGATGGCGATCGGCAGCAGGTCCGAGGGCGTCACCAGCAGGCCCAGCACCAGGAACATGGCGATCTGCGCCAGCCACGCCAGACCGTCGAAGTTCTGCAGGATACCGTGCCGGTTGCGGATCGGTCGGTTGCCCAGCAGAAAGCCGCAGAGATAGACGGCGAGGATACCGCTGCCGTCGAGGGTGGTGGTGACGGCAAAAATCATGATCCCGCCGCTCAGCGCCAGCAGCGGATAGAGGCCGGCGGGCAACACGATGCGGTTAATCATCTGCAGCAGCAGGTAGCCGCCACCGAGGCCGATGGCGATCCCGAGGCCGAACTGCTGGATGATATGCACGGCGAACATCCAGCTGAGGCCGGTTTGGTGCTGCTGGATCATTTCGATCAGGGTGATGGTCAGGAAGACCGCCATCGGGTCGTTACTGCCTGACTCAATCTCCAGCGTTGAGCCGACGCGCTCGTTGAGCCCCTTGCCGCCGAGCAGCGAGAAGACCGCCGCGGCGTCGGTGGAGCCGACAATGGCGCCGATCAGCAGGCCTTCGATCAGATCCAGCTTAAACAACCAGGCCGCCATCATCCCGGTCAGCGCCGAGGTGATCAGTACCCCGACCGTCGCCAGCGACAGCGCGGGCCACAGTGCGACGCGAAAGGAGCTGGCCTGGGTGCGCATCCCACCGTCCAGCAGGATCACCGCCAGCGCCAGGTTACTCACCATGTAGGCGAAGGGGTAATTGTCGAAGGGGATGCCGCCGATGCCGTCAATGCCTGCCAGCATCCCGATGGCCAGAAAGATGACCAGGATCGGGATGCCAAGGCGCGAAGAAAAGGAGCTCAATAAGATACTGCAGGTTACTAAAACAGAACCCAGAATAAACAGACTAATGACCGCAGCGGCGTCCAATGTTCACGTACTCCCTGACTGGCGTGAAAAAATGGCTAAAAGTGACACTATTTTAACAATTCGCAGGGGATCCGCCTATGCGTTCGGGAAATTTATTCTGCCAGCACCGGGTGGCCACCGATCGTCAGGGTGGTGACCGCCGCCTGATTCACCAGGCGCGCGCGGGCGCCCAGCGGCAGGGTCACCGTGCGCTGCTCGTGGCCAAACTCCAGGCCACTAATCAGCGGCAGGGAGAGCTGCTGGCGAAGATAATCAAAGACCTGCGGCAAATCGTATCCCGCGTCATAGTCGTTCGGCGCGCTGCCGGTGAAGCTGCCGAAGATCACCGCTTTCTGCGCCGCCAGCACACCGCTGTGTAACAGCTGAAGCAGCATGCGCTCGACGCGGAACGGGTGCTCGTTAATATCCTCCACCACCAGGATGCCGTCGCGGATCGCCGGCAGCCACGGCGTGCCGATAAGCGAGGTCAGCATCGCCAGATTTCCCCCCCACAGGGTGCCTTCCACCCGGCAGTTCGGCCCTTCCCCCGGCCATTCGAGGGTGAATTCCGGCTGGCGCAGCGCCTGCCAGAAATGATGCTCGGTAAACGGGTCGAGGCTCTCCGCGCCGAAATTACCGGCAAGCATTGGCCCGCTGAAGGTGATGACGTTGCCCGCGGCCAGCAGGCCCGACTGGATAGCGGTGAAATCGCTGTGGCCGCAAATCAGCAGCGGGTCGCGCTGCTGGCGGGCAACCAACCCCTGCCAGTCGATATGCGGCAGCAGGCGACTGGCGCCGTAGCCGCCGCGCACGGCGAGGACGATACGGTTGCGCCCGGGCAGCTGGGCCAGCTGGTTAATATCGGCCAGCCGTTCATGTTCAGTCCCGGCGAAACGCTGCTGCCGGCGGGGAATGACCTGCTGGTGGGCCACCTCGTGTCCGGCCTGCTGCAGACGCTCGACGCCGCGGGCTGCTGCCTGCTGGTTGATGCAATAACCGGATGGCGCGACCAGATAAAACTGAGACATGATAATTCCTTGCTATGAATGAAAGGGTTATGATGCCGCCTGGAATGGCGATTGTCATCTCCAGGTGGCTAACTTCAGTCCGCACCCGTCATCCTTCAGGCTGTCGGCAGGCGGGGACGTACCGCTGCCGTTGTCCTGCAGCATGATGGCGTTTGGGTAGATAAGGATAGATGTGTGAAATTGAGATGGTTGCTTATTTTAGTCGTTTTTCTGGCCGGTTGTAGTTCGAAACATGATTACACCAATCCGCCATGGAACCCCGAGGTGCCGGTGAAGCGAGCGATGCAGTGGATGCCGATCAGTGAAAAAGCCGGTGCCGCCTGGGGCGTGGATCCGCAGCTGATCACGGCGATCATCGCCATTGAGTCGGGCGGTAATCCTGCGGTGGTGAGTAAATCCGGTGCCGTCGGGCTGATGCAGCTCAAGCCGTCGACCTCCGGACGCGATGTCTATCGGCGGATGGGCTGGCGCGGCGAGCCGTCGGTCAGCGAGCTGAAAAACCCGGAACGTAATATCTCGATGGGGGCCGCCTACCTGAGCATTCTGGAGAACGGTCCGCTGGCGGGGATCAAAGACCCGCAGGTGATGCGCTACGCGGTGGTGGTCTCCTATGCCAATGGCGCCGGTGCGCTGCTGCGTACCTTCTCCTCGAACCGCCAGGACGCCATCGAGGAGATTAACGATCTCGATGCCGATGAGTTTTTCGAACATGTGGTGAAAAAACACCCGGCGCCGCAGGCGCCGCGCTATATCTGGAAACTACAGAAAGCGCTGGACGCCATGTAGGCCTATGCTCACCCCGCAGGCCTGGCGGGGTGAGCGCTTCCCACTCGCCTAATCCTCTGTACGCAGCGAGGTGATAGCGCTTATCGGCGCAATTAGCGTTTTATAGTCGCGATAGCGCTCGGGAAGGGATCCTGGGCCGTTCACCGCCACGCAGAACATGGCTGTCGCGTCATCCCCCTGATCGCCTTTCAGCGCTAACGCTTCTCGTAACGCAGCGATGCAGGCATGAGCGTCATGATGTGAGATGCCGCAGATATCGAGACGAATGGTTTTGCTAATGGCCTCTATCCATAATCCGCCCCACAAAACGCAACCCGCGGGCATGAGCAGGCAACTAAAGATGCTGTACGCGGTGAAGTCGAGCCAGATAAAGGTCTTACTGACAACGATAACGCCGAGGGCGATCGAAGGGATGCCGATGGCCAGCATATTACATCCGCGGCGCAGCGGACTTAAGGCTAAGCCCGCGCTCGCTATCTGTTCCTGCCAGAGGCTACGTCCGGCAATACTCAGGCTGCAGGGCAGATCTTCATGACACGGCTTGCGCACCGCAAAATGGTCAAACAGTAGTCTTTCAATGACGTTCATTTCCTCGTTTGCATAGCGTCCGTTGGCCAAAACCTGCCCGGCCTCCGGGATCCACAGATACTTTTTACTGAGTAAGCTGAACATCGCCAGCTGAATCACCCGGGTCCCTTCTCCTGTCAGCCAGGCCAGCAGCCATGGACTGACCTCCGTCGCGTGCGGCTGGGGCTGAGCCGCTGGCCGTGTCAGGACGATCGTCGTTCCGATAGCAATATAGATACCCGGGACGATAAATATAAATCCGCCGAGAAACAGCAGTGGATGCAGATGCATTAGAAAATTCCACATACTCTCCCCTCGTTAATCCAGCCGTTGCAGACAAAAGGGATACTGAATAAGTTTGATGACTTTTATATATTCACCGAATCTTTCGGGAAGCAGGGTGGTTGTACCGATCGCCACGCAATAATCGGCGTTTTCATCGGTCAGGGTATCCGCGTCAGCAATAAGCGTCTCTTTCAGGGTAGCAATATAGTGGTCAAGGATATTAATAGAGATTCCTTCCCGATCCAGTCGGGTGGCATTTAAGGTGATGCATAACAGCCACAGCCACCACAGGCCGGAAACTATAAACATCGCCAGCCAGCTCAATACGCTGGAGTGAATCATCGCCTGATTATCAAAAAATGTTTTCCAGGCGAGCACGGTAATTAACACCAGTGATGGCGCGACCACCAATATCATATTCCACGTTTGTTGCGTCGGGCTTAACCGCAGCCCGTTGCATTGGGGATCGGTGGTCCAGTGGTTGTGTTCAGCGACGTGCAGAGAAAGCGGGAGATCCTGGTGACTGGATTTTGGCGTAGCAAAATGGTCAAAGAGTATTTTTTCCACACAGGTCATTTTGCATTCTGCATACTGCTGATTGGCGCAGAGCTGTATATTTTCCGCAGAATGGATGAGAGTGACATAGTTTTTTCTTAACAGCCGGAACATGGCCAGCTGAATGACGCTGGTGGCGCTATTACGCAGCCAGGCTAAAAAAGAAGGCGAGATAGAATAGGGTTCTGGAACGGCGGTGGTATTTTCGGTAGGGCGAGTCTTCGCAATAATGATATTCAGCAGAATATATATCACTGTGGTGGATAATACATAATAACCCATAAATGATAACGGATGTAAATCAACGATATAGCTAATGACTGAGTTCACTTTTATTCCTTGTGAGCGCTATAACCGGTTTGCGCCAGCATAGTAAGCTTTCTCATGCGAAGGGGGCAAGTGAAATAATGGAGTGGCACCTTTACGTTAATATCAGCAATAAAAGCGAGACGGAAACTATTCACGCAAGCCTCCGCCGTCATGGCCGGAGGCTTATATTTCCGTGGTCAGTTAAAAGTCGTAGCCGACGGTGGCCATAACGCTGCGCTCTGCCCCCCAGTAGCAGTTGCCGGTGCCGTAGCAGCCGGAAATATACTCGCGGTCGCCGATATTGTTGGCGTTAACCTGCACATAAGCGCCTTTCAGCCCCGGCGACCAGACGCCGAGGTCGGCCCGTATCATGGCATCCATCAGCGTGACCGACGGTAGCCGTTCGGTATTCGCATCATCCGCCCACTGTTTGCCGATGTAGCGGACGCCAGCACCAAGGGAGATCCCCGCCGGGAACTGATAGCGAGCCCAGAAGGAGGCCATTTGATCCGGGGTCAGCTGCGGCGTGTTGTTGTCGGTCCCGTCTTTGGTGTCCTGGAAGCGCAGACGATTCCAGGTATACGAGGCGATAGTACTCAGCTGCGGGGTGATCTGGTGGTGCGCTTCCAGCTCAACGCCCTGCGAATGGACCTTACCCGCCGGAATATAGGTGGCGGTGGCGATGTTCGGGTCGCGGGTGGCGACATCCTTTTGCGTCAGGTCGTAAATCGCAATGCTATAGAGGTCGCGGCTGCCCGGCGGCTGGAACTTCAGGCCGGCTTCAACCTGCTCGGCGGTGGTCGGCTTCAATGGTTTGCCGTCCGCGCCCGGCAGCATCGCCGGGGTAATCGCCTGGCTGTAGCTCAGGTAGGGCGACAGACCGTTGTCCAGGGCGTACAACAGTGAGGCGCGGCCGCTGATATGGTCGTCTGAACGGCGGTTTGAGGTGCCTAAGGTATCACTGACCTGCCGGGAAACGATGCGGTCGTAGCGCGCGGAAACATCCACATGCCAGCGGTTCCAGACCATCTCATCCTGCAGATACAGCCCGGTCTGGTAATAGCGGCGATTATTGTCATCGCTGTAGGTCACGGTATGTCCGGTCTGCGCGGTATAGCCGCTAAACGGGTTAAGGGGCGCCGCGCCGCCGGCGCCGGTCCACAGGTTGTTACGGAAGCGATGATATTCGGCGCCGAGGATCAGGGTGTGCGCCAGGTTACCAGTATTGAAATCGGCGCGCAGGCGGTTATCGGTTGACCAGCCGTCCAGCGAACCGCGCGAACCGCTGTAGCCGCGGGCCAGCATGTCGCTGTCATCTATCCAGCCGACCTGGTAGACCTGATCGAGGGAGACGTTGGTATGGGTGTAGCTCCCGGTGGAATAGACCGACCAGACGTCGGTGAACTGGTGGTCAAACTCATAGCTGTAGATCTGCTGGCGGCGCTGATAGCCATCTCCCGGATCGCCCTCGTTGGTGCTGGGGGAGAGCTTACGGCCATTGTGGGCATAGCGGGTGCCGTCCAGCGGCAAAGAGCCGTGGTAGCCGCCGGAAGGATCTTTTTGCAGATAGGCGCGCAGCAGCAGCGAGGTGTCGCTGTCCGGCTGCCACAGCAGGGAAGGCGAAATGGCGTAGCGCTCCTCGCGGGTATGGTCATACTGCGTGTCGCTGCTGCGGGTCATCCCGATCAGCCGCCATGCCCACTGCTCGTTGATGGCGTCGGTGTAATCGAAGGCTGCGCCTTTGGTATTTTGCGTACCGCCGGTCAGGCGGATGTGGCCCTGCTGACTGAACTGCGGACGTTTGGAAGTCAGGTTGACCACGCCGCCCGGCACGCTCTGCCCGTAGAGCGCGGAGGAGGGGCCGCGGATCACATCCACACGTTCGATAAACCACGGGTCGATTTGCAGTACGTTATGGCTGCCGCCGTCGCTCATCAGGCGCATGCCGTCGAGGAACAGGTTATCGACGTCGCCGCCGTGGTAGCCGCGCAGGGAGATGGCGTCGAACCGGGTCGCGCCGCCGCCGAAGCTGGAGTAAACCCCCGGGGTATATTCCAGCGCCTGGCTGATGGTATTCACCCCCTGGTCCGCCATCTGCTGGCGGGTGACCACCGACACCGACTGGGCGGTAGTGATTAACGGCTGGTCGGTTTTCGTCGCCCCGAGCGAGGTGCTAGCGCTGTAGCCCTCCGTCGGCGCGCTGGCAGACGCCGGTGGGGTAGCAGTGACCACCACCGTCTCTTCGGCCTGCGCGGTGAAGGGAAGTGCGACCGCAAGGGCGTACAGCAGCCTCGGGCGTTTTCGAGAAATAGCCACGTTCATAAGATCATCCTGAACCAACGCGGTCTGGTACTCCTGTACGCCGCCGCGTGAAAAACGAATCTGTCATTATTCGTTAAAAAGTAATGCGAATTATTATTGTTTGTATTTGTGCAATCAAGCGAAAAGGTGACCTGTTCAACGCGAGGGGGTGGGGAAGTATTTCCCGCGAGCCGCAGAATGGGTCTGCGCGGGACGGTAGGGACCAGGGAGACCGCTTCCCCCTACCGATTTTAGTAGGGGGCGGCAAAACGTCAGGAGCCGGTCTTTTGCGGTTCCGCAGGGGCGGGGTCGTTAGCCGCGGGCGCCGCAACAGGTTTGTCTTGCGGTGAAGGGGTTGTCGCCGGACGGGTAGCGGGCAGCGCATCGCAGGGTTTCTCCTGCGGGCAGATCAGATCCAGCATCTTCAGGGTGACGCCGTTGGTCCAGCCAAAGCCGTCCTGCAGCGGATATTCCCCGCCGCCGCCGCCGGTGCCGGTCGAACTCACGTCATACTTTTCCACCAGCTTTTGCTTGCTGTCATAGGTATGCTGCACGTTGGTCAGGAAGCGCCAGGTGACCTCCATGGCGATCTTCTGCTGACCATAGTTTTGCAGCCCCTCGACCGCCACCCACTGCAGCGGCGCCCAGCCGTTCGGCGCATCCCACTGCTGGCCGCTGTTGACGGTGGTGGTGGTCAGCCCGCCGGGTTTGAGCAGGCGCGACTCAGCGGCGGCGGCCACTTTCGTCGCCCGCTCGCGTGACGCCGCATTGACGTACAGCGGGAACAGCGCCGCCGCGGTAAGCTGATTGCGCACCTTGTGGGTTTTCAGATCGTAGTCGGCGTACCATCCCTCTTTATCATTCCATAGGTATTTCTCAATGGCCTGCTGGCGGGCGTTAGCCAGCGCATCGTACTGCGTAGCGCCAGCGTTGTCTCCGGATGCCTTGCTGGCGCGGGCGAGGGTTTTCTCCAGATGGAACATCAGGGCATTGAGATCGACCGGGACAATCGAGGTGGTGCGAATGGTGGCGAGCTGCTGCGGATTATCCATCCAGCGGGAGCTGAAATCCCAGCCGGAGGCGGCGGCGGAGCGCAGGTCGCGATAGATCTCGGTTGCCGGACGATTCGGGTTGCTTTTGGCGGTTTTGACGTCGTCAAGCCAGGACTCGGGACGCGGGGTGTCGCTATCGTCCCAGTAGCGGTTGAGCAGCGCGCCGTCCGCCATCCGCACCGCCCGTTTGTCGGCGCTGCCGGGGGCCAGCGCGTCCGCTCCGGCCATCCAGTAGCGATACTCCTTCTCCAGCTGCGGCTGGTAGGTTTTCAGTACCTGGTCGCCATCGTGCGTCGCCAGCAGGCTCACCATAAAGGAGAAGAAGGGGGGCTGCGAACGGCTGAGGTAATAGGTGCGGTTGCCGTTGGGGATATGGCCCCAGGCGTCAATTTCCGCAGCGAAGTTGGCAACCATATCTTCGACTTTATCCCAGTGACCGCTTTCGGCAAGACCCAGCATGGTGAAATAGCTGTCCCAGTAATAGACTTCGCGAAAGCGTCCTCCGGGGACCACGTAGGGCTTAGGCAGCGGCAGCAGCGAGTCCCATTTTTCCACCTCGACGGTGCTGCGGGTCAGAACCGGCCACAGGCCATCGATATGCTGACGCAGGGTTTGCCCTTTGGGCGGCACATAGGTGTCATTTTCTTTCGGCAGCGTGAAGTTCAGCTCGACGAAGTGGCGCAGGTCAAAGCTGGCCTGGTTTTTTTGCATCCGGTAATCGGCAAGGATCATCAGCGGATCGCTGTTAGGAATGGCGTCGGCGAAGGTTTTTTGATCGGCAAAGAGCTTTGCGCTCTGGACATCATTGAACAGCGGGCCCAGCAGAATATCCGGTGAGGGCGGCGGCGCGGTTTTGCCGTCTGCCGCCTGAGCATTCAGGCTCATCAGGGCGATCAGGGCGCCGCCGATCGCCAGGCGCAGGGAAGAGGGCAAAGCGGCGGGACGATGTGCATCAGTACTCGTCATGGGGAGTTCTCCTTATCATTATCGACTGCGGGCCACGACGTTTGGCCATCCAGAAACCTTAGACGAATATCTGCCGCTACGTGTGTCAGGGGTAACATTTTGCGCGAAAACAGAGGATTTACCTGCCAGGTTTTCTGAGACTGCCGCGGGTTGGGCCGCCTGGCTGACTGCGCTGCCTTCCACGATGGCGCAAAAACCGTCGCCCTGCCTCACAACGGTGCAACCGTAGCCGGGCGCAGGCGGCTGTTCTGATGATTTTTTGCACAACCAGACGGCGGGTCAGAACCGATTTGCACAACGCCGCGGCGGCAGAGGACCTGGCATAATTAATGCTTATCTCTTACCGGGATTACCACACAGTGAGTACAACCGGAGGGGATAGCCATGATTAAAATTACGCTTCCTGACGGGCATTATTATGACGAGATGCTGACCGCGCAGGGTGAACAGCGGCCGCACTATAATGCCTGGTGGCAATGGTTTCGCAACACCGATCAATTCTCTATCCGGCAGAAAAAAGCGCAAGCAGAACTGCTTTTTCACCGCATCGGCATCACCTTTAACGTGTACGGCGAGGATGAGGGAACCGAGCGGTTGATCCCGTTTGATAGCGTGCCGCGGATCATACCCGCCGGGGAGTGGCAGCGTATTGACCGCGGTATTCGCCAGCGGGTGAAAGCGCTGAACGCCTTCCTCTATGACATCTATCATGAGCAGAATATCCTGCGCGCGGGGCTGATCCCGGCCGAGCAGGTGCTGGCCAACGAGCAGTATCAGCCGTGTATGCAGGGCATCAACCTGCCAAACAACACCTATGCCCATATCACCGGCGTCGATATGGTGCGTAATAACGACGGTCAGTACTACGTACTGGAGGATAACCTGCGCACGCCGTCCGGCGTCTCCTATATGCTCGAAAACCGTAAGATGATGATGCGCCTCTATCCGGAGATGTTCGAGCAGCATCATATTGCGCCGGTGGAGCGCTACCCGAGCTACCTCCTGCAGACCTTGCGCGAAAGCTCGCTGGTGGATGACCCCTGCGTCGTGGTGATGACCCCGGGTCGCTTCAACAGCGCCTACTTCGAGCACAGCTTCCTGGCGCAGCAGATGGGGGTCGAGCTGGTGGAGAGCGCCGACCTGTTCATTAAGAACGGCGCGGTGTATATGCGCACCACCGAAGGGCCGCGGCGGGTGGATGTGATTTATCGCCGCATCGACGACGCCTGGCTCGACCCGCTGGCCTTCCGCGCCGATTCGATGCTCGGCGTACCGGGGCTGCTGTCCGTCTATCGCGCCGGCGGCGTGGTGCTGGCCAACGCCATCGGCACCGGCGTCGCCGACGACAAATCGATCTACCCGTATGTCCCGGAGATGATTCGCTTTTACCTCGGCGAACAGCCGATCCTCAGCAATATCCCCACCTGGCAGTGCCGGAAAGCGGAGGATCTGCGCTATGTGCTGAGTAACCTCGAGCTGATGGTGGTCAAGGAGGTCCATGGCGCCGGGGGCTACGGCATGCTGGTTGGCCCGCGTTCGACCAAAGAGGAACGAGAGGCCTTCCGCCAGCGCCTGCTGGCCAATCCGGCCAACTATATCGCCCAGGACACCCTCGCGCTGTCGACCTGCCCCACCTTCGTTGATGAAGGCCTGTCGCCGCGACATATCGATTTACGGCCCTACGTGCTGTCCGGGCAGGAGATGCGGCTGGTGCCCGGCGGCCTGACCCGCGTGGCGCTCACCGAAGGGTCGCTGGTGGTCAACTCGTCGCAGGGCGGCGGAACCAAGGATACCTGGGTGATGGAGGATGACGCATCATGCTAAGTCGTACGGCGAGTGAACTGTTCTGGATGGCCCGCTATCTCGAGCGGGCGGAGAGCTACGCCCGGGTGCTGGACGTAACCTGGAAATTATCGATGATCCCCCGCCACAGCCAGCAGTCGCGGGATCTGGCGCTGCCGCTGAATTTGTCGATGACTCACGAGCTGTTTCAGGCGCGCCATGCCCGCTTTACCATGAGCAACCTGCTCAACTTTTTTGCCCTTGATGGCAACAACCCGTGCAGCATTTACAGCTGCGTGGAGATGGCGTGGAACAATGCGCACGCGGTGCGCGGCAGTCTGTCGGCCGAGGTGTGGGAGAGCATCAATGCCACTCGCATCGAGCTGCGAACCCTGCGCCAGCAGGGGCTGGGCGAACTGGGGAGTGACGGCTTTTTCGAGTGGGTGAAAGAGCGGGTGCATCTGTTTCGCGGGGCGGTGATCGGCACGCTGCTGCGCAACGACGCGCTGAGCTTTATCGGTATCGGTACCCTGATTGAGCGTGCCTTCGCCACCACCCAGCTGCTGCTGATTAAGGATCAACAGCTGACCAACGATCCGGATCCGGTGCGGGAATACTACCGGCTGGATACCCTGCTCAATGCGGTTAGCGCCCGCGAAGCCTACAACAGCCTCTACCGCCAGCCGGTCAGTAGGGAAACGGTGATGGAGCTGCTGATCCTGCGCAACGATATTCCGCGTTCGCTGCGCGCCAGCATTGCCGATCTGGTCGGCGAGCTGGAGAAAATCGCCAACGATCGCTCCTATCAACCGCTGCGCCTCGCCCATCAGCTTAACGTTGACCTGCGCTTCAGCACCCGCGGCGACCTGGCGCAGGCGGACCTGCAGACCACCCTTAACGGGCTGCTGACGAGAATTAACGCGCTGTCCGACAGCATCAGACAAACCTATCTGGAGGCCTTATGAAACTGGTCATCGATCATCTCACCCGCTATGGCTACGATGAAGAAGTGAAGTTTTCCACCCAGTATCTGCGCCTGACGCCGCGCAGCACCGGCCGGCAGACCATCACCGCCTGGACGCTGACCCTGCCGGACGGCGCGGCGGTGACCACTACCGACGGCTGGGGCAATGTGCTGCATGTGCTGACGCTGGATAACCCGCACAAGGAGATCACTATTCGCGCCAGCGGGATTGTCGATATCGCCGACGAAGGGGAGGAGACGCGTGATGAAGAGGCCGAGCTGCTGTCGCCGCTGGTTTTTCTGCGCTGTACGCCGCTAACCCGCGCCGATACGGCGATCCGTGAGTTTGCCCAGCGCCTCTATCGTCCCGATGCGGTGGAAGACAGTCTGAATCAGCTGATGGCGGACCTGCTGTTAAGAATGCCATACTCCCCCGGCGCGACCCGGGTGCAGGACTCCGCTGCCGACGCCTTCGCCCGGGCGAAGGGCGTGTGCCAGGATCATACCCATGTTTTTCTCGCCTGCTGCCGGGCGCTGGAGATCCCGGCGCGCTACGTCAGCGGCTATGTCTACAGCGATAACGCCCAGCATGTGGCGATGCATGCCTGGGCGGAAGTCTGGCTCGATGGCCGCTGGTTGTCGTTTGATATCACCAATAATACCCGTCGCCTGAATCAGCATCTGCGGCTGGCGACCGGGCTGGATTACCTCGACGCCTGCCCGGTACGGGGCACCCGACTGGGCGGCGGCGGGGAGATTATGTTAACCAACGCTGAAGTGCGCGAACACAGCCAGCAGGCGCAGCAGCAATAATACGGGAATAACCGCAATGACCTACTGTGTGGCCATGTGCCTGGCGGATGGACTGGTGTTTGCTTCCGACTCCCGCACCAACGCGGGCGTCGACCATATTGCCACTTTTAAAAAGCTGCACGTTTTCCATCAGGAGGGGGAACGGGTGCTGGTGCTGCAATCCGCTGGCAATCTGGCCACCACCCAGAGCGTGATAAGCCTGCTCAGCGCGCGGATCCGTACCCAGCAGGAGCCGAACCTGATGCAGGTCACCTCCCTCTACGACGCCGCGATGCTGATCGGTAAAACGCTGCAGGAGGTGATCCAGCGCGACAGCAGCAACCAGCAAAACTGCAGTAACACCAACTTCAACTGCAACCTGCTACTGGGCGGTCAGATCGCCGGCGAAACCCATCGTCTGTTCCATATTTATCCGGAGGGCAACTTTATTGAAGCCACCCGTGACACGCCTTATTTTCAGATTGGCGAAAGCAAGTACGGCAAGCCGATCATCGATCGGGTGCTGACCATCGACACGCCGCTGGAGCAGGCGATGTGTTGTGCGTTGATCTCCATTGACTCGACGCTGCGCAGTAATCTGTCCGTCGGGCTGCCGCTGGATACGCTGCTCTACCGCAGCGGCAGTCTGAGCAGCGCCGGGCAGCATCGCATTACCGACAGCGATCCCTACTTCAACCGCATCCGCAAGGCGTGGTCCGAAGGGCTGTTGCACACCTTCCAGACTCTGCCGACCTGGACGCCAGCGGAGCGGGAAGAGTAGTAGTCTCTGTGACGCTCTGCCGGTATCGTCGGCGCGAAGGCGGATAAGGCGCTGGAGTCCTTAAGTATCCTCGACCTGGCGGTAAAATTTCAGCAACAGCGGTAAATTAATTAACGACAGGCAGCACGCATCATAGGCCGGGCAAGGCGCAGCCGCCGCCCGGCACAAAAGCGACGCCGCTGTCCTTGTCCGGCGGCGCTGCGCCTGCACCGGCCTGGATGGCCCGGGGAGGGGTTATCCCGTAGGCCCGGCAAGCGCAGCGCCGCCGGGCGATGGACCGGTTTAAACACCGCCAAGCTGTTGCGCCATGGACGATATTCTCTTTGTCCTGCTGAATACAAACGCGCTTTTCGGCAAAGCTAAGTCAATTAAATACTTTGTTATTTAACGTGTTATCTCACATCTTCGGAGGGAATGAGGCAACACGGCAAGGTATCGGAAGTGACGGAAAAGAAGACGGCTGTCTATGTGGATGACCAACAGCGCATCCTGATCCGCCAGCTGGCGCGCAGCTGGCTGTGGCGCAGCGAGCTGCCGACATGGCTGCTGATAGTGACGGTTTACAGCGGCTGGTTTGCCTGCGTGGCGGGCTGGCAGACGCTGGGTTTGATGCCGGCCACGCTGTTGCTGATCTGGTTTACCACCTGGTATATGTCCTTACAGCATGAGCTTATCCATGGGCATCCCACCCGGCTGGCATGGTTTAACCAGCTGTTGGGGACGCTGCCGCTGGCGGTCTGGTATCCCTATGGCATCTACCGCGACAGCCATCTGGCGCACCATTGCAACCACCTGCTGACGCACCCCGAGGACGACCCTGAATCGTACTATGTGACGGCGGAAAGCTGGCAGGGCTTCTCTGCCTGGCAGCGCCGCCTTATTCACCTGCGCAACACCTTCTGGGGGCGTCTGCTGCTGGCGCCGCTGATGGATATTATTCACACTCTGAACCGCGCGCTGCGGGCTTTCCGCGAGGGCGACCGCCGCGCCATCGCCATGTGGAGCCTGCATCTGTTGCTGCTGACGGGCCTGCTGGCCTGGATGGCGGCGCAGGGTTTTTCCCCGCTGTGGTTTGTGCTGGCGGTGAGCTACCCGGCGCTGGCCCTGACCAAAGTGCGCTCTTTTCTCGAACACCGCGCCGCGGATGACCCGCTGGCCCGCTCGGTGATCAACGAGGCCGGGCTCCCCTGGCGGGTGCTATTCCTCAATCTCAACTACCATGCGGTGCATCATGACCTGCCCGGCGTCCCCTGGTACGCTTTACGTCTGCTGTATCTGCATCGCCAGGCGGCTTACCTACAGCGTAATCAGGGGTTCCTGGTGCGTGGGTATGGCGAGTGGCGACGCCATTTTGGCCGCCGGGCGGTGGCGGTGAACGCCCATCCGGGCTTTGGCGAGCAGGCGCATGCGGGAGGAGAACATGGCTGAACGTATGACCTTTCCGATGTATGCCATCCACCGTCAACAGACCCAGGCCCTGTGGCAGGCGGTGCAGTCGCTGCTGGCCGAACGCGGCGTGATGGTGGCGGGGGACCCTCCGGCGGCTGACCCCGAGGATCTGCTGGCCCACTGGCGCCAGCCGACGCTGTTGCTGAGCCAGACCTGTGGCTATCCGCTGGTGACCCAGCTGCCGGAGGTGCAGACGGTAGGCTGTTTCCACTACGCTGCGCCCGGTTGCGAAGGGCGCCGCTACCGCAGCCTGCTGGTAGTCCGCGAAGCGGATAGTCACCGGATGCTGGGGGACTTTTTTGGCCGCCGGGCGGTGTGCAATGCCGAGCACTCGCAGTCCGGCTACAACGTGCTGCGTAAAATGGTCGCGCCGTTCTCCCGGGAGGGGCGTTTTTTTTCAGCGGTGATGTTCAGCGGCAGCCATCGGCAGTCGCTGCGCGAGCTGCAGCAGGAAAACGCCGATATCGCCGCCATCGACTGCGTGACCTACGCGCTGCTGCAGCGCTATCAGCCGCAGGCTCTGGCAGGCCTGGTGGCGATCGGCTGGAGCCCGGCCGCGCCAGGGCTGCCGCTGATCACCGCCGGCGCCACCCCGGCGGCGACGCTGAACAGCCTGCGCGAGGCGCTCCAGCAGTTAGTGAGCGATGCGCGCTATCGTTCCCTGTGCGACGCCTTGCTGATCTGCGGCTACAGCGATATGTCGCGGGAGGCCTATGCGCCGCTGCTGGCGTGGCGGGATGAGGCCGCGGCGCTGGGCGTCAGACAGCTATAGGTAAAATGCCCCGGCCAGCGATCTGCGCCGGGGCGGGCTATAGCGGCTGGTCCCACGGCTGGGCGCTGAGATCCATTCGCAGATAGGAAGAGAGCAGGTCGACAGCCATCTGGTCGCTCATCAGCTGCTCGTTAAGCTGCTGGCGCAGCCGCGGGATCATCTCTTCACGATAGGCCGGGTCGTTGTTTTATGGATTTGTGATCGGCAACACAAATGACTCTCCAATGGCCGTCGTAAAAGATAAATTACCAGGGTTGATTTTAATCAAAGTATGACCAACTGCGCTATGGCGGAAAAAAGATCGCTGCCTATCGCGACCCAAAAGAAAAATTGTGAATTTTATGTTTCTTTGGTGTAAATAATGACCGTGCATTTTCCCCAACCGCCGGGGATAAAATGTGATGCCCGACCGGCTTGTCGTTAAATAATGGCGTTTATTACGTCTGCTTTTTATTCTTTACAGCATTAATTTAATTTTCGGCTTTCTTCTCACCCTGATAGAGCGGGTCGAATAACGTACAAAAGACGTATTTTTTATCGCCATTTCGCCGTCGATGTTATCGCCATCAATTATTTTTATCCCCGCATTCGGCCACGGCAAAAGGCGTGCAAATAGCGTTCATGATGCTTTTAATATATTGATTTTACTTTACTTATTCTGGCTCGTGGATCCTGCTTATCCGCCGCGGCGGAGCCTTTGTGAGAGCTCTCACATAACCCGGCAATTGCGATTTGTTACACTTTCCGCCGTCAACAAAGGAATGAAAGTGAGACGCGATGAATACTTTTTCTCTGCCTAAAACACAGCATCTGGTGGTTTTCCAGGAAGTGATCCGCAGCGGGTCAATCGGGGCCGGAGCAAAAGCGTTAGGACTCACTCAGCCGGCGGTCAGTAAAATCATTGGCGACATGGAAAGTTATTTTGGCAGCGAATTAATCGTCCGCCGAAATACCGGCGTCTCGCTCACCGAGGCCGGGCAGGTATTTCTCAACTGGTCAGAAGCGATCACCCGTGAAATGAAAAATATGGTCAATGAAATGAATGCCCTGACCAACAGCGCGGTGGTGGATGTCTCCTTTGGTTTCCCTTCGCTGGTCGGGTTTACCTTTATGTCGGAGATGGTGCATCAGTTTAAAATGACCTTCCCCAAGGCGCGGGTATCGATGTATGAGGCGCAGCTCTCCGCTTTTTTACCGGCGATCCGCGACGGGCGTCTCGACTTCGCCATCGGGACGCTGAGCGATGAGATGAAACTGCAGGACCTGCACGTCGAGCCGCTGTTTGAGTCTGAGTTTGTGCTGGTGGCGAACCGGGCGCGGATCGGCAACGGCACCGTCCGCCTGGCCTCGCTCCAGCACGAGCAGTGGGTGCTACCGGAGACCAATATGGGCTACTACAGCGAACTGCTGGCCACCCTGCAGCGCAGCGGCATCCGCCGCGAAAATATCGTTAATACCGATTCGGTGGTGACGATCTATAACCTGGTACTCAATGCCGATTTTCTGACGGTGATCCCCTGCGACATGACCACGCCGTTCGGCTCGAGCCAGTTTGTCACTATCCCCATTAAAGAGGCCTTGCCGGTGGCGCGCTATGCCGCGGTATGGTCGAAAAATTACCGATTAAAAACCGCCGCGGCGTCGCTGGTGGAGATGGCGAAACATTATTCCTCGGGGCAGGGCAATCGCCACTGGCAGCCATTACAAATTATTGCGTAACTGAAAGTCGTTAAATAATCCAACACACGTCCTCGCTGTTATCAGCAGGATGACGCCCGGTCATTGACTTTATATTAAGATACAGAGGCTATCATGCATATTACCTACGATCTTCCCGTATCCATTGACGATATTCTCGAAGCGAAGCAACGCCTGGCGGGGAAAATATATAAAACGGGCATGCCGCGCTCGAATTATTTTAGCGAACGCTGCCAGGGTGAAATATTCCTTAAATTCGAAAATATGCAGCGCACGGGCTCATTTAAAATTCGCGGCGCCTTTAATAAGCTGTGCGGTTTAACCGCGGCGGAAAAACGCAAAGGGGTGGTGGCCTGCTCGGCGGGCAACCATGCGCAGGGGGTCTCGCTCTCCTGCGCCATGCTCGGCATTGACGGGAAAGTGGTGATGCCGAAAGGGGCGCCGAAATCGAAAGTCGCCGCCACCTGTGATTATTCGGCGGAAGTGGTGCTACATGGCGATAATTTTAACGATACCCTCGCCAAAGCCAGCGATATTGTTGAACTTGAGGGCCGTATTTTTATTCCCCCCTATGACGACCCGCAGGTGATTGCCGGGCAGGGAACGATTGGTCTCGAAATATTAGAAGATCTGTATGACGTGGATAATGTCATCGTGCCCATTGGCGGCGGGGGATTAATTGCCGGTATCGCGATTGCGATTAAATCCATTAACCCGACAATCCGTATTATTGGCGTGCAGTCGGAGAATGTTCACGGCATGGCCGCCTCCTGGTATGCCGGGGAGATCACCAGCCATCGCCACGCCGGCACCTTAGCCGATGGCTGCGATGTCGCCCGCCCGGGGAAACTGACCTATCAAATCGCCCGCCAGCTGGTGGATGACATCGTCCTGGTGAGTGAGGACGACATTCGCCAGAGCATGGTCGCCTTAATTCAGCGCAATAAAGTGATCACCGAAGGGGCCGGAGCGTTGGCCTGCGCCGCGTTATTAAGCGGCAAATTAGACAGCTATATCCAGAACCGCAAAACGGTCAGCCTGATTTCCGGGGGCAATATCGACCTCTCCCGGGTATCGCAAATTACGGGTTTTGTTGACGCTTAATTCAATACATAAGTGAGGACAGGATATGAGTACGACTGAGAGCATTGCATCCAGCCAGACAAGCCTTTCGTCCTGGCGTAAATCTGACACCACCTGGACCCTGGGCCTGTTTGGCACCGCTATCGGCGCCGGGGTGCTGTTTTTCCCGATTCGCGCCGGCTTCGGCGGGCTGATCCCGATCCTGGTGATGCTGGTGCTGGCCTATCCCATCGCCTTCTATTGCCATCGGGCGCTGGCCCGGCTGTGCCTGTCGGGGGCTAACCCCTCCGGCAATATCACCGAAACGGTGGAAGAGCATTTTGGCAAAACCGGCGGGGTGGTGATCACTTTCCTGTACTTCTTCGCCATCTGCCCGCTGCTGTGGATTTATGGCGTCACGATCACCAATACCTTTATGACTTTCTGGGAGAACCAGCTGCAGATGCCGGCCCTTAACCGCGGGGTGGTGGCGCTGCTCCTGCTGCTGCTGATGGCGTTTGTCATCTGGTTTGGCAAAGACCTGATGGTCAAGGTGATGAGCTATCTGGTGTGGCCGTTTATCGCCAGCCTGGTGGTGATCTCCCTGTCCCTGATCCCCTACTGGAATAGCGCGGTGATTGAGCAGGTCAACCTCAGCGATATCGCCTTAACCGGTCACGACGGCATTCTGGTGACGGTATGGCTGGGCATCTCCATCATGGTGTTCTCCTTTAACTTCTCGCCGATCGTCTCCTCGTTTGTGGTCTCCAAACGCGAAGAGTATGAAGCGCAGTTTGGCCGCGAGTATACCGAACGTAAATGCTCGCAGATCATCTCCCGGGCCAGCATGCTGATGGTGGCGGTGGTGATGTTCTTCGCCTTCAGCTGCCTGTTTACCCTCTCGCCGCAGAACATGGCGGACGCCAAGGCGCAGAATATCCCGGTGCTCTCCTATCTGGCGAACCACTTTGCCTCGATGTCGGGCACCAAATCCACGTTTGCCACCCTGCTGGAGTATGGCGCGTCGATCATCGCCCTGGTGGCCATCTTCAAATCGTTCTTCGGCCACTATCTCGGCACCCTCGAGGGGCTGAACGGGTTGATCCTGCGTTTCGGCTATAAAGGGGATAAAACTCGGGTCTCCAGCGGCAAGCTCAATACCCTGAGCATGGTGTTCATCATGGGCTCGACCTGGGTGGTGGCGTACGCCAACCCCAATATCCTCGACCTGATTGAGGCGATGGGCGCGCCGATTATCGCCTCGCTGCTGTGCCTGCTGCCGATGTACGCCATTCGTAAAGCGCCTTCGCTGGAAAAATACCGTGGCCGTCTCGACAACCTCTTTGTGACCGCCATTGGTCTGCTGACCATCCTCAATATCGTTTACAAACTGTTCTAATCCGGCTCAGGCCACGCGGAGTACAACATGACTGAATTTCCGGTAGTACTGGTGATTAACTGCGGCTCGTCGTCGATCAAATTTTCCGTCCTCGACGCCGCCAGCTGCGACTGCCTGCTCAACGGCGTGGCCGAGGGCATCAACGCGGAAAGGGCGTCTCTCTCGCTCAACGGCGGCGAGCCGGTGGCGCTGGCGCAGCGCGGCTACGAAGGCGTCCTGCAGGCGATTGCCGGGGCATTAGCCCAACGCGACCTCATCGACAGCGTGGCCCTGATTGGCCACCGCGTCGCCCACGGCGGCGACCTGTTCACCGAGTCGGTCATTATTAGCGAGGAGGTTATCAATAACATTCGCCAGGTATCGTCCCTGGCCCCGCTGCATAACTACGCCAGTCTCAGCGGCATCGCCTCGGCGCAGCGGCTGTTCCCGGAGGTGATGCAGGTGGCGGTCTTTGATACCAGCTTTCACCAGACCCTGGCCCCGGAAGCTTTTCTCTATGGTCTGCCGTGGGAGTATTACCAGAACCTCGGGGTACGCCGCTACGGTTTCCACGGCACCTCGCACCGCTATGTGTCCCGGCGCGCCCTGGCGCTGCTCGGGTTGCCGGAGCAGGAGAGCGGTCTGGTGATCGCCCACCTGGGCAATGGCGCCTCGATCTGCGCGGTGCGCAACGGCCGCAGCGTGGACACCTCGATGGGGATGACGCCGCTGGAGGGGCTGATGATGGGCACCCGCAGCGGCGATGTCGACTTCGGCGCCATGGCGTGGATTGCCGGGGAGACCCGGCAGACCCTCAGCGACCTGGAGCGGGTGGCCAACACCGCCTCCGGCCTGCTGGGGATCTCCGGTCTTTCCTCCGACCTGCGGGTGCTGGAGCAGGCGTGGCATGAGGGCCATGCCCGCGCCCGCCTGGCGATTAAAACCTTTGTCCATCGCATCGCCCGCCATATTGCCGGTCACGCCGCCGCGCTGCAGCGTCTCGACGGCATTATTTTCACCGGGGGAATTGGCGAGAACTCGGTGCTGATCCGTCGGCTGGTAAGCGAGCGGCTGGCGGTCTTTGGTCTTGAGATGGATGTCGCCCGCAACCAGCAGCCGAATTCGGCCGGCGAGCGCCTGATCTCCGCCGACGGCAGCCGGGTGCGCTGCGCGGTTATTCCTACCAATGAAGAGCGCATGATTGCCCTCGATGCGATCCGCTTAGGCCGGATCCACACCGCGGCGGCGCTGGCCTGACTTTTTATTCTGTAGAGAGACGATGTTCATGAAAGTAGATATCGACACCCACGACGCACAATACGCCGACGCCTGGCAGGGCTTTCGCGGTACGGCGTGGCAGACGCAGATCGACGTCCGCGACTTTATTCAGCATAACTACACCCCTTACGCGGGCGATGAGTCTTTCCTCGCTGACGCGACGCCAGCGACCACCGCCCTCTGGGAGCAGGTGATGGCCGGGATCCGCGTCGAGAACGCCACCCATGCGCCGGTGGATTTTGACACCAATGTCGCCACCTCCATCACCGCCCACGCGGCGGGCTATATCAACCAGCCGCTGGAAAAGATCGTCGGACTGCAAACGGATCAGCCGCTGAAGCGCGCTCTGCATCCCTTTGGCGGCATCAATATGATCAAAAGCGCCTTCGAGGCCTATGGCCGCGAAATGGATCCCGACTTTGAGTATCAGTTTACGGTGCTGCGCAAGACCCACAATCAGGGGGTATTTGATGTCTATTCCCCGGATATGCTGCGCTGTCGCAAGTCGGGAGTGCTCACCGGTCTGCCGGACGGCTATGGCCGCGGACGGATCATCGGCGATTACCGCCGCGTGGCGCTGTACGGCATCCGCTATCTGGTTCGCGAACGTGAGCTGCAGTTTGCCGACCTGCAGCCAGCCCTGGAGCGCGGCGAGGCGCTGGAGGCCACCCTGCGCCTGCGCGAAGAGCTGGCCGAACAGCGGCGCGCGCTGCTGCAGATGCAGGAGATGGCGGCCCGCTACGGCTGCGATATCGCTCACCCGGCGCGCACTGCCCGGGAGGCGGTGCAGTGGCTCTACTTCGCCTACCTGGCGGCGGTGAAGTCGCAGAACGGCGGCGCCATGTCGCTGGGGCGCACAGCCACCTTCCTCGACATCTATATCGAACGCGATCTGCGGGCTGGTTTATTGAATGAGGAGCAGGCCCAGGAGCTCATTGACCACTTCATTATGAAGATCCGCATGGTGCGTTTCCTGCGCACCCCGGAATTTGATTCGCTGTTCTCCGGGGATCCCATCTGGGCGACGGAGGTGCTGGGCGGCATGGGGCTGGATGGCCGCACCCTGGTCAGTAAAACCACCTTTCGTTACCTGCATACTCTACACACCATGGGCCCGGCGCCGGAGCCCAACCTGACCGTGCTCTGGTCGCAAGCGCTGCCGGTGGCGTTTAAAAAATATGCCGCCCGGGTGTCGATCGCCACCTCGTCGCTGCAGTATGAGAACGACGATCTGATGCGCAGCGATTTTCACAGCGACGACTACGCCATCGCCTGCTGCGTCAGCCCGATGGTGATCGGCAAGCAGATGCAGTTCTTCGGCGCCCGCGCCAATCTCGCCAAAACGCTGCTCTACGCGATTAACGGCGGGGTGGATGAAAAACTGAAGATCCAGGTGGGGCCGAAAACCGACCCTCTGCGCGATGAGGTGCTGGACTACGACACCGTGATGGCCAGCCTCGACCACTTTATGGACTGGCTGGCGGTGCAGTACATCAGCGCGCTGAACATCATCCATTGCATGCATGATAAGTACAGCTACGAGGCGGCGCTGATGGCGCTGCACGACCGCGACGTTTACCGCACGATGGCCTGTGGCATCGCCGGTCTGTCGGTGGCGGCGGATTCGCTGTCGGCGATAAAGTACGCCCGGGTGAAGCCGGTGCGCGATCACCACGGGCTGGCGGTGGACTTTGTCATTGAGGGCGACTATCCGCAGTACGGCAACAACGACGATCGCGTCGATGCCATCGCCTGCGACCTGGTGGAGCGCTTTATGCGCAAAATTCAGGCGCTCCCCACCTGGCGTCAGGCGGTGCCGACCCAGTCGATCCTGACCATCACCTCTAACGTGGTGTACGGGCAGAAAACCGGCAATACGCCGGACGGACGGCGGGCGGGGACGCCGTTCGCCCCGGGGGCCAACCCGATGCATGGCCGCGACCGCAAAGGGGCGGTGGCGTCGCTGACCTCGGTGGCGAAACTGCCGTTTACCTACGCCAAAGATGGCATCTCGTATACCTTCTCCATCGTGCCGGCGGCCCTCGGCAAAGCCCCGTCGGCGCAGGAAAACAACCTGGTGGGGCTGCTGGACGGCTACTTCCATCATGAGGAGACGGTGGAGGGGGGCCAGCATCTCAACGTCAATGTGCTGAACCGGGAAAAGCTGCTCGATGCGATAGAACACCCGGAGCAGTATCCGAATCTGACGATCCGCGTCTCCGGCTATGCGGTCCGCTTTAACGCGCTGACCCGCGAGCAGCAGCAGGATGTGATCTCCCGAACGTTCACCAGCCAACTCTGAACAGCCGCCAGGCCACAGGAGAGCCTTTAACGGGCTCTCCTGTTATCATCTTCACATTACCGCAACAAAATAATCACCACTGTTGATCATATTCGCATTTTTGCACCACGCTGGCGCGCAGCGACCGCTAACTGCATCTATGTTTAGCTCACGGGCCGGTACGGATACCGCGTTGTCCGGCTCGCCACGTGATGGCAACCGATCTCCTGACCTGAAAGGGAATGCGCCCTTGCCGGATACGGCACGGGTTGCCGTCGCGTGCGTACCGACCGGGGCGACTGTTCTCCGGTGTTCCACTCCTTCCTGGCGGGATTTTTGCTTCTTCCACCCTGGCCGTCCTGGCGCTGCGCCAACGTCGGCACCACACGGTAAGTGATATTTTCTGCGTCATTCCATGACGCCAGGCTTTACATCGCTGAGGAATATCCGAATGTCTTTGAAACTGAAAACAATGACGCTTCATGTTGTGATAGCAGGTTGTATGAGCATGGCCTTTTACGCCCAGGCCGACGTGAAGATCGGCGTCGCCGGGCCTTTTACCGGCCCCAACGCCACCTACGGCGCCCAGTACTGGAAGGGGGCCTCGCAGGCGGTGGCCGATATCAATGCCGCAGGCGGCATCAAAGGCGAAAAGATTGTGCTGGTGCAGGGGGATGATGCGTGCGAACCGAAGCAGGCGGTGGCGGTGGCCAACCGGCTGGTGGATGAAGCGAAAGTCTCCGCCGTGGTGGGGCACTTTTGCTCTTCCTCAACGATGCCGGCCTCCGAGGTATATGACGAAGCCGGGATCCTGACCATTACCCCTGGCTCGACCAACCCGCAGATCACCGAGCGCGGCATGAAAGATCTCTTCCGTATGTGCGGCCGTGACGACCAGCAGGGGGCAATCGCCGCCAACTATATGCTGGACGTGCTGAAGGCGAAGAAAATTGCCGTCATCCACGATAAAGACACCTATGGTCAGGGGCTGGCCGATGCCACCCGCGCGGCGCTGGCGAAGCGGGGTACCAAAGAAGTGTTGTACGAAGGCCTCTCCCGCGGTGAAAAAGACTTTAACGCCCTGGTGACCAAGATCGGCGCCCTCAAGCCGGACGTGGTCTACTTTGGCGGCTGCCATCCGGAAGCGGGCCCGCTGGTGCGCCAGATGCGCGAGCAGGGGGTGCAGGCCAAATTCTTCTCCGGCGACTGTATCGTCACCGAGGAGTTGGTCACGGCCGCCGGCGGGCCGCAGTTCACCAACGGCGTGCTGATGACCTTTGGTCAGGATCCACGCACCCTCCCGGATGGCAAAGCGGTGATCGAGAAGTTCCGCGCCAGCGGCTTTGAACCAGAAGGCTATACCCTCTACGCCTACGCTTCCATTCAGGCCATTGCCGCGGCCTGGAACGCCGTGGGTACCGATAACGCCAAAGCCAGCGACTGGCTGAAGAGCCACGACGTCGAGACGGTGATGGGCAAGAAAGCCTGGGATGGCAAAGGCGACCTCAAGGTGTCCGACTACGTGGTCTATCAGTGGGACGACAAGGGCAAATATCATCAGCTCTGATCGGCCACGACCTGAGGACGCTCTGTCCTTTTGACTTGCGAATCGTCACACGGCGGCGGTCGACCGGGAACGGAACCCGGCGGCCGTCTGCCTGGCGGCTGGAGGGGCTATGACGGCGTTTTTTCTGCAACAACTGATCAATGGGCTGACGCTGGGCGCAGTGTACGGCTTAATCGCCATCGGCTACACCATGGTGTATGGGATCATCGGCATGATCAACTTCGCCCACGGCGAGGTGTATATGGTCTCCGCCTACCTGTGCGCCATCGGCCTGGCGCTGCTCTCTTTCTTCGGGATCCACTCCTTTCCGCTGCTGATTTTCGCCACCCTGGTGTTCACCATCGTGGTCACCGGCGTATATGGCTGGGCGATCGAGCGCATCGCCTACCGGCCGCTGCGCAACTCGACGCGGCTGGCGCCGCTGATCTCGGCTATCGGCATGTCGCTGATTCTGCAGAACTATGTCCAGCTGAGCCAGGGGCCGAACCAGCAGGGGATCCCGACGCTGCTCAGCGGCGCGCTGCGCATGACGGTGGGCGATGGGGTGGTGCAGATCACCTGGACCAAGGTGTTTATTCTCGTCGCGGCGCTGGTGGGGATGCTGACCCTGACCTGGATTATCCAGTACACCCGGCTGGGGCGCATCTGTCGCGCTACCCAGCAGGACCGGCGTATGGCGGCGATCCTTGGCATCAATACCGACCGGGTGATCTCCCTGGTGTTTGTCATCGGCGCGGCGATGGCCGGTCTGGCCGGCGTGCTGGTGACCATGAACTACGGCACCTTCGACTTCTATATCGGATTTATTATCGGCATCAAAGCCTTCACCGCCGCGGTGCTGGGCGGAATCGGCTCGCTGCCTGGCGCGATGCTGGGCGGACTGCTGCTCGGCGTGGCCGAAGCCCAGTTCGCCGGGCTGGTGAATTCGGATTACAAAGATGTCTTTTCCTTTGCGCTGCTGGTAGCGATCCTGATTTTTCGCCCGCAGGGGCTGCTGGGACGTCCGCTGGTGGCCAAGGTCTAAGGAGGCTTTATGGGTGAACTGACGCGCCAGCCTGCGCGGGCTATCCAAAACACGCTGCTCGACAGCGTACTGGCCGGCCTTTGCGCGTTAATTGTTTTTGGCCCGATCGTCGGCGTGGTGCTCAAAGGGTATGGTTTTACCCTCGCGCCTGCGCGGGTGGCGATCCTGGTGGCGGTGGTGATGGCCGGCAGACTGGCGCTCAGCCTGCTGCTGCAGAGCCACAGGGGAAAAGCCTTTATTAACCGCTTTGAGGGGGCGGATGACGGGGTGTACGTCCGGCCGCCGGGATACCGCTCGCGGCTGCGCTGGATAATTCCGCTGCTGGCGGTCCTGGCCATTGCCTTTCCATTTCTCGCCAGCAAATACCTGCTGACCGTGGCGATCCTCGGCCTGATCTACGTCCTGCTCGGCCTGGGGCTGAATATTGTGGTGGGCCTCGCGGGCTTGCTCGACCTGGGCTATGTGGCGTTTTACGCCATCGGCGCCTACGGCCTTGCGCTGGGCTACCAGTACCTGGGCCTCGGCTTCTGGGCGATGCTGCCGCTGGGGGCGGTGATGGCGGCCCTCGCCGGGGCGTTGCTCGGCTTTCCGGTGCTGCGCATGCATGGCGACTATCTGGCTATCGTCACCCTCGGCTTTGGCGAAATCATCCGCCTGGTGCTTAACAACTGGGTGAGCTTCACCGGCGGCCCTAACGGCGTACCGGTGCCGTCCCCCACGCTGTTTGGCCTCGAGTTTACCCGCCGGGCGAAAGATGGCGGCATCCCCATCCATGAGTTTTTCCACGTCAGCTACAACCCCAACCTGAAATTCATCTTTCTCTACGCCGTGCTGTGCCTGGTGGTGATGCTGGTGCTGCTGGTGAAGCATCGCCTGACGCGGATGCCCATCGGCCGCGCCTGGGAGGCGCTGCGCGAAGATGAGATCGCCTGTCGGGCGATGGGGCTCAACCACGTGCTGGTGAAGCTCTCGGCGTTTATGCTCGGCGCGTCGACCGCCGGCATCGCCGGGGTGTTCTTCGCCAGCTATCAGGGGTTTGTTAACCCGACGTCGTTCACCTTTTTTGAGTCGGCGCTGATCCTGGCGATTGTGGTGCTCGGGGGAATGGGCTCCACCCTGGGGGTGGTGCTGGCGGCGTTTGTTCTGACGGTCACCCCGGAGCTGCTGCGCGGTTTTGACGAATATCGGGTGCTGCTGTTCGGCGTGCTGATGGTGATGATGATGATCTGGCGGCCGCGCGGCCTGGTGCGCACCAGCCGCAGCGGGGTTGCGTTGCGAAAAGGAGTCGCGCCATGACCGACAGCATCTTACGCGTTGAGCATCTGATGATGCATTTCGGCGGCATTAAAGCGCTGAATGATGTCAATCTGGAGGTGGAGCGGGGGTCGATCACCGCCCTGATCGGCCCCAACGGCGCGGGCAAGACCACGGTGTTTAACTGCCTGACCGGTTTTTATCGGGCGACGGGGGGCAGTATCGTGCTGCGGGCGCGGGAAAAGGTCACCGATGTTATTCAGGTGCTGGGGCAGAAGCTTCACCCGGACGATTTTCTCCGCCCGGCGCAGCTGGGGCGGCGGATCTATTACAAGATGTTCGGTGGCACCCATCTGGTGAACCGCGCTGGCCTGGCGCGCACCTTCCAGAATATACGTCTATTCCGCGAGATGTCGGTGATTGAGAACCTGCTGGTGGCCCAGCACACCCAGGTTAACCGCCATCTGCTGGCCGGGATCCTCAATACCCGCGGCTATCGGCAGGCGGAGAGTCAGGCGTTGGATCGCGCTTTTTACTGGCTGGAGGTGGTGGAGATGGTGGACTGCGCCAACCGTCTGGCGGGAACCCTCTCCTATGGACAGCAGCGGCGGCTGGAGATCGCCCGCGCCATGTGTACCCGCCCGGAGATGATCTGTCTGGACGAGCCGGCCGCCGGCCTCAATCCCGTGGAAACCCAGGCGCTGAGCCGGATTATTCGCTTTCTGCGCCAGCAGCACGGCATCACGGTGCTACTGATCGAACATGATATGGGGATGGTGATGGAGATTTCGGATCATATCATCGTCCTCGATCACGGGGATGTCATCGCCCGCGGCGCGCCGCAGGCGATCCAGGCCAACGCCAGCGTGATTGCCGCCTATCTTGGCGCTGAGGAAGAGGAGACGCGCCGATGAGCCAGCCATTGCTTGCCTTTGATGAGGTGGATGTCTTCTACGGGCCGATCCAGGCCCTGAAGCAGGTTTCCCTCACCGTCAACGAGGGGGAAACGGTGGCGCTGATCGGCGCCAACGGCGCCGGTAAATCAACGCTGCTGATGTCGGTCTTCGGCCAGCCGCGCATTGCCGGCGGGGAGATTTTCTATCGCGGGGAGGCGATCAGCCGTAAATCGACCCACTTTATCGCCAGCAACGGTATCGCCCAGGCCCCGGAAGGGCGGCGCATCTTTCCCGATATGACCGTCGAGGAGAATCTGCTGATGGGGACCATTGCCATTGGCAACCGCTATCAGGCCGAAGACAAGGCGCGGATGTACCAGCTATTCCCCCGGCTGGAAGAGCGGCGGGGACAGCGGGCGATGACTCTCTCCGGCGGCGAGCAGCAAATGCTGGCCATCGCCCGGGCGCTGATGAGCCGGCCGCGCCTGCTGCTGCTGGATGAGCCGAGCCTGGGGCTGGCGCCGCTGGTGGTGAAGCAGATTTTCCAGATCCTGCGCGAGCTGACGGCTCAGGGGATGACGCTGTTTCTGGTGGAGCAGAACGCCCGCCATGCCCTCAACCTGTCGGACCGCGCCTACGTGATGGTGAACGGCCAGATCCGCCTGAGCGGTAGCGGCCAGGCGCTGCTCAACGACCCGGAGGTGCGTAAGGCATATCTGGGGATCAGCGGCTGAGGGGGTTATTCCCGCGGTTCGTTACGGGTTTTAATGTGCTGCCAGAAACGTTCGGCGGCCTGGTTAAGCCGCGAGCCGGAGCGGTAGAGCCAGGCGCCGATCGGCAGCGACAGGCTCTCATCGAGGATCGTCAGCCGGCCTTCGTCCAGCTCGCGTTGAATGGAGTACTGCGGCAGCCAGCCCACGCCGTCGCCATTGAGGATCATGCGCTTGAGCAGCTCGCTCATGGAAGAGACAAAGGTGAGGGAGAAGGTGATCTCCGGCGTGCGGTCAATAACCTGGTTCACCTGGCGCCCCATATAGCTGTCGTTGGCGTATTTCATCAGCGGCAGCACGCCGCGATGTAAATGAAACAGCGGCCGGCCATGTTCATCGCAGGGGGAGACCAGATGCAGGTAAGAATCAAAAATTTTATGATTAATAAACGGATAGTTCATTAATTCTTCATTATAGAAGGAGAGGATAAAATCGCTTTTACCTTCTTTCAGGTTAAATACGGCGTCGTTGACGTTAATCGATTCAACATGAAAAGTCTTATTTTTACGGTCGGTGTAACCGGCGATAATTTCCGGCAGCAATAACACCGACAGCGATGGGGCAGCGTCGATTCTTATTTTTTGCGTGGTGTTATTTAAGCCTTTAATTCGGCTGATCTGAAAATCCATGTCGTCGAGCATATTTCGCGCGTAGCCGACAAAAATTTTCCCGCGGTTGGTCAGCTGCAGGGGGTTGGCGCTGCGATCGAAGATGCTGAATCCGAGGGAGGCCTCCAGCGACTGGATGCGTCGGCTGAACGAGGACTGAGAGATGTTGCGGGCTTTGGCCGCCAGGGTAAAGCTGCGCGATTCCTCAAGAGCAATCACATCATACAGCCATTTTACTTCCAGATTTGCCAACACCGATCCAGTCCTCAAAAACGCAATAAAGGCTATGCAATTTTAGCATAGCGCATAGAAACTATGCAATTAACATAATTATCGACAGGTGTTAACATTTTTTGGAAAGTTGAGATTTATGAATACGTATCGGCGACCCTACATGAGCACGATATGAAATCGCGACTCACGGTTATTTATTGCTTTATTTCATTGTCCAGGACTTATCTTATTAAATAGCCAGCGACGATGACGAAAGCAATGAATAACCCAGGCCTCTTACCTTAAATAGTTTGTCAGGAGTTCCATGTCACAACAAATTGAATCAGTAAAAATGGCTCTGCAGGAGCTGGGGATTAATGCAAGCGGCGAATTCTTTTACAACCCTGATTACGATTTGCTTATTGCACATGAAACCTCTCCTGAGCTGACCGGCGCAGCCCGCGGCGTGATGACCGACTCTGGCGCTGTGGCTGTTGATACCGGGATCTTCACTGGCCGTTCGCCGCGCGATAAATACATCGTCCGGGACGAACAGACTCGCGACACCGTCTGGTGGGCAGACTCCGGCCTCGGCCGTAATGACAACAAACCGTTATCGCCAGACGTGTGGCGCAGCCTGAAAAGCCTGGTCGCGGGCCAGCTGAGCGGCAAAAAACTGTACGTCATCGATGCCTGGTGCGGCGCCAGCCCGGATACCCGTCTTGGCGTGCGCTTCGTCACCGAGGTGGCGTGGCAGGCCCACTTTGTCAAAAACATGTTTATCGTACCAAGCGCCGACGAGCTGGCCAGCTTTACGCCAGACTTCGTGGTGCTCAACGGCGCGGGCTGCACCAATGCCAACTGGCAGGCGCAGGGGATGAACTCCGAGAACTTTGTCGCCTTTAATCTCAGCGAGCGTATTCAGCTCATCGGCGGCACCTGGTACGGCGGCGAAATGAAGAAAGGGCTGTTCTCGGTCATGAACTACCTGCTGCCGCAGAAAGGCATCGCATCGATGCACTGCTCGGCCAACCGTGGCGAAGCAGGGGACGTGGCGCTGTTCTTCGGCCTCTCCGGGACCGGGAAAACCACCCTGTCGACCGATCCGCATCGTCAGCTGATCGGCGATGACGAGCACGGCTGGGACGATGACGGCGTGTTTAACTTCGAAGGCGGCTGCTACGCCAAGACCATCAATCTCGATCCGCAGGCGGAGCCGGAGATTTATGGCGCCATCCGCCGCAATGCGCTGCTGGAAAACGTGGTGGTGCGCGCCGACGGTAGCGTGGATTATGCCGACGGCAGCAAAACCGAAAATACCCGCGTCTCCTATCCGCTGTCGCATATCGACAATATCGTCAAGCCGGTGTCCCGCGCGGGCCATCCGTCGAAGGTGATTTTCCTTGCCGCCGATGCGTTTGGCGTCCTGCCGCCGGTCTCCCGTCTGACCACCGAGCAGATGCAGTACCATTTCCTGTCGGGTTTCACCTCGAAGCTGGCGGGCACCGAGCGCGGCATTACCCAGCCGACGCCGACCTTCTCCGCCTGCTATGGCGCGGCGTTCCTGCTGCTTCACCCGACCCAGTACGCCAGCGTCCTGGCGGCGAAGATGGCGGAATCCGGTGCCGAAGCCTGGCTGGTCAATACCGGCTGGAACGGCGAGGGCAAACGCCTGTCGCTGCGCGATACCCGCAGCATCATTAGCGCGATCCTCAACGGCACCACCGGCCCGCTGCGCGAGGAGACCATCCCGGTGTTCGGACTTGCAATCCCGCAGAGCATCCCAGGGGTAGACAGCGCGGTGCTGGATCCGCGTCATGGCTGGAGCTCAGCGGATAAATGGCAGGAAAAGGCCGAGAGCCTGGCTCAGCTGTTTATGGATAACTTTAAGCAGTATAGCGATACCGAAGCGGGTGCGCGTCTGGCGCTGGCTGGTCCGCAGCTGCAGAAGCGCGCGGTCGAAGCTTGATCCGCAGCCAGCCGGTCGACGCCTGGCGCCGACCTGCTGGCGAGCCGCTTTACTCCGCAAAGGCCCGCAGCGCATCGCCCGTGAGGCGATAACGCACCCACTCATCCTGCGGCTGCGCGCCAATGCTCAGATAGAAATCAATCGCCGGCTGGTTCCAGTCGAGCACGCTCCACTCCAGACGCCCGCACTGACGCTGTACGGCATATTGCGCGATGGTTTTCAGCAGCGCTTTTCCGGCACCGATCCCGCGATAGTCGGGGGTCACGTACAGATCCTCCATATAGATACCATTGCGTCCAAGCCAGGTGGAGTAGCTGGTGAAGAACACCGCGTAGCCCACCGCTTTGCCCGCCACCTCGCAGATCAGCGCTTCGGTTTTGCTGCCGTTGCCAAACAGCGTCTCTCTGATCTCCTCTGGCGTCGTCACTACCTCTTCGGGAGCTTTCTCGTAGACCGCGAGTTCATAAATCATGTCGTAAATAGCGGTGGCGTCGTCCGGGGTGGCCTGGCGGATTGTGATGCTCATGGGTTGTCCTGTATCCATAGTCAAAAGAGAGAGCAAAATTGCTGACCCTGAGCATAAGCGGTATTGTGAAAAGAATTAAGTGCAATGAAATCAGCAAACGATGAATATTATGCATCCTGCCCTGCGCCGGATTGACCTCAACCTGCTGCCGGTCTTTGACGCGGTTTATCGCTCCCGCTCGGTGCGCCTGGCGGCGGAAGAGCTGGCGATGAGCACCTCGGCGCTGAGCCATGCCCTTTCCCGGCTGCGCAGCGCCCTCAACGATCCGCTGTTCTATCGCGAAGGGCACCGGATGTGCCCCAGCGTCTATGCCAGCCAGCTGGCGCCCTCTATTGCTTCGGCGCTGAAGTTTCTCAACCAGGAGCTGACCCCGCCGGCGGCGTTTGTGCCGGCCGCCAGCACCGACTGCATGCAGATTGCGATCACCGATTTCACCGCGTTCTGCGTCTTTCCGACGCTGATGCACCACCTGCAGCGTGAGGCGCCCGGGCTGCGGTTTGAACTCCGTTATCTGCCCCACAGCCCGGCGCTGACCGAGCTGCTGGCGGGCGAGGTCGACCTGGCCCTCGGGTTCAATACCCCTGACGAGCCAGCCCATCCCGATCTGGAGGAGATTAACTGGCTGCGGGACGAATATGTGGTCATCAGCCAGGCCGACCGGACGGCGCTGACCCTCGACGCCTACCTTGCGGCCCGTCATCTGGTGGTGACCCCGTGGAATGAGCAGCAGGGGGTGCTGGACTGTGAGCTGGAGAGGCAAGGCTATTCGCGGCAGGTGGCGATGAAAACCCCCTCGATGCTGAGCGCGCCCTTCATTATTGAGCAGAGCGACCTGTTGATGGCGCTGCCCCGGCGAGCAGCGGAGACGCTGGCCCGCGCCGCCCGGCTGACCATTTTCCCGCTGCCGTTTCCGGTTCCGCCGTTTGACGTCAAGATTTACGCCCACCAACGCAGCGGGAAACGCGAGGCTACCCGCTGGCTGATCTCGCTGTTGCAGACGCTGGTGGGGGAGTCCGCCGCTTCCTGACGCGCTTTGCGGCCGGCAATGTGTTTCCTCACCCAGGCCAGGTTTTATGCCTTTAACCCACGGCGACATATCCTGGCCCCGGTCACAAAACGGAAAACTGACTTTTTCGCCGTCATCCGCGGCGTGGTTAGCACGGTATGTGTTAAATGATTGTATGTAAAAGTAATGTTAATTAGTTAAATGTTATTAATGCGTAAAATGCATGAGTGGATGCGTTTATTACGCTTATTTCGTTCCCGGTTCTGTTTCAGTCTTCAGCAACAGGCGCGCGACAACGCGTGGATAACAAACTGGAGACCTGCATGCATTCAACAACCTCACAGATGAGTACCCGTGACCGGATCGGCGCCATCCTGCGCGTCACGTCCGGTAACTTTCTCGAACAGTTCGACTTTTTCCTGTTCGGGTTTTATGCCACCTACATCGCCCATACCTTTTTTCCGGCGAGCAGTGAATTCGCCTCGCTAATGATGACCTTCGCAGTCTTTGGCGCCGGCTTTTTGATGCGCCCCATCGGCGCTATCGTACTTGGCGCCTATATCGACAAGGTGGGGCGGCGCAAGGGGCTGATCGTCACCCTGTCGATCATGGCCACCGGCACCTTCCTGATCGTGCTGATCCCCTCTTATCAGACCATTGGCCTGTGGGCGCCGCTGCTGGTGCTGATCGGCCGTCTGCTGCAGGGCTTTTCCGCCGGAGCCGAGCTGGGCGGGGTGTCGGTCTATCTGGCCGAGATCGCCACCCCGGGCCGCAAAGGCTTTTACACCAGCTGGCAGTCGGGCAGTCAGCAGGTTGCCATCATGGTGGCAGCCGCGATGGGCTTTGCCCTCAACGCGGTGCTGGAGCCGAGCGCTATCAGCGACTGGGGCTGGCGTATTCCGTTCCTTTTCGGCTGCCTGATCGTGCCGTTCATTTTTATCCTGCGCCGTAAGCTGGAGGAGACCCAGGAGTTTACTGCCCGCCGCCATCATCTGGCGATGCGCCAGGTATTCGCCACGCTGCTGGCGAACTGGCAGGTGGTTATCGCCGGGATGATGATGGTGGCGATGACCACCACCGCGTTCTACCTGATCACCGTCTATGCGCCGACCTTTGGTAAAAAGGTGCTGATGCTCAGCGCCTCTGACAGCCTGCTGGTCACGCTGCTGGTGGCGATTTCCAACTTCTTCTGGCTGCCGGTGGGCGGGGCGCTGTCCGACCGCTTTGGCCGCCGGTCGGTACTGATCGCTATGACCCTGCTGGCGCTGGCTACCGCCTGGCCTGCGCTGACCATGCTGGCGAACGCCCCGAGCTTTTTGATGATGCTGAGCGTGCTGCTGTGGCTGTCGTTCATCTACGGCATGTACAACGGGGCGATGATCCCGGCGCTGACCGAAATTATGCCCGCCGAAGTGCGCGTGGCAGGTTTCTCGCTGGCCTACAGCCTGGCGACCGCGGTGTTTGGCGGCTTCACGCCGGTGATTTCCACGGCGCTGATTGAGTATACCGGTGATAAAGCGTCTCCCGGCTACTGGATGAGCTTTGCCGCCATCTGCGGCCTGCTGGCCACCTGCTACCTCTATCGCCGTCGCGCCGTTGCGCTGCAGACAGCACGTTAATCAGGGAGAAGATGATGCGTAAAACGACAGGAACCCTGCTGGCCACGCTGCTGCTGGCCGCCAGCGGCGGCAGCGCGCTGGCCGCTGAGGTCACCGTGATGATCTCCGGCGGCTTCAAAGCGGCGCTGGAAAAGCTGGCCCCGGCGTGGGAAAAACAAACCGGCAACCATCTGGTGGTGATCCCCGGCCCGTCGATGGGGAAAACGCCGCAGGCGATCCCTAACCGTCTGGCGCGCGGCGAACACGCGGACGTGGTGATCATGGTCGGGGACGCGCTGACCAGCCTCGAGAAAGCGGGCCGTACGCAACCGGATTCGCGCCGGGAGCTGGCCGACTCGCCGATCGGCGTGGTGGTGAAGGCGGGGGCGCCGCTGCCGGCTATCCACAGCGCAGACCAGCTGCGGGCGACGCTGCTGGCGGCGCCATCGGTCGCTTACTCCGACAGCGCCAGCGGACGCTATGTCAGTTCGACGCTGTTCCACACCCTGGGCATTGATGACGCGATGCAGAGTAAAGCGCAGATGGTGGAGCGCATTCCGGTGGCCTCGGAAGTGGCCAAGGGTCGGTATGCGATCGGTTTTCAGCAGGTGAGCGAACTGCTGCCGGTGCCAGGCGTGACCTTCGTCGGCGAACTGCCGGATAACCTGCAGTACATCACCCGCTTTGCCGGGGCGGTGACCATCAGCGCCGACCACCCGCAGGAAGGCAAGGCGCTGCTGACGTATCTGGCGTCACCAGTGGTGCAGGAGACCATCCACGCCACCGGTATGCGAAGCGTGGCCGCCGCCGCGCCGGTCAGCCAGAAGGATACTGTTCAATAATCAGCTTCTCCAGCTCTGCCGCCACGTAGGACTGAATACGGCCGCTGAGGCGGATCAGGCCTACCGTGCGCGTGACCACCGGGTCGGTGAGCGGCACGGCGCGGAGAACGGAATGCTCCCCGGCGGGCATCGACATCGCGGGCACGGCGGCAATGCCGATGCCCGCTTCCACCATCCCCAGCATCGTGGTGACGTGGCGGGTTTCGCAGATACTTGGCCGCGCCGGCGTCAGATGCGCCAGCTCCCGGTCAAGCAGCGTCCGGTTGCCCGAGACCCGATCCAGGCCAATATAATCCTGTTCAAAATACGCCTGCCAGCTAAGGTGCGTCTTGCGCGCCAGCGGATGATCGTGCCGACAGGCGGCCACATAGCGGTCGTCGGCAAGAGGCGTGAATTCGAGACTGGCTGGCAGGTTTTTGGCAAAACAGAGGCCAAAGTCAGCCTGTCCGCTGCTGACCGCCTCGATCACATTCCCGACGCTGCTGTCAATCAACCGGATGCGCACCTGGGGATAACGCGCCTGAAAGCTGCGGATGATTTCCGGCATAAAGTAGTAGGCGGCGGAGGGCACTGTCGCCACCGTCACCAGTCCGGTGCGCGCCTTGCTGACCTGGCTGATATCCGCCAGCACCGTCTCGACATGGGCCAGCAGCTGCTCCGAACGTTCGGCAAAATTTTGCCCATACAGCGTGAGGGTCACCCGCCGGGTGGTGCGATCGAACAGCCGGTTGCCCAGCGCCGTTTCCAGCTTTTCGATGCGTCGGCTAAGGGCCGACTGCGACAGGCAGATGGATTCAGCCGCCAGCCGAAAACTGCCATATTCCATCAGGGCGCGAAAGGCGTAGAGATCGTTGAAGTCAAAATTTACGGGCATGGCGGCGGCATCCTTATCGACTGTCTGGCGCCTCGCCCCGTCCGGCGAGGGGCGATAGCGGGTAGCATATCGGGCAGATCTTTGGGCGCGCAGGAAACCGCGCGCCGGGGCTTACACCTTAAGCAGTTTTACCGTGGCGTCGATATCGATTTCGTCTTCCGAAAAGATCAGGGTTGTCCCCTGAAAGGTAGTGATCGCCAGCTTTTTCACCGAGCGCATCTCTCCCGGCTGCACCGTGGATTTTGGCCGGATGCTGTTCATCAGCAGCCCAACCGACAGCACGGCGTTTTCTTTATCGACGCGGGTCTCGACCGGCTCTTCTTCCCGGTACACCACATAGGATTTGATGGAGGTCAGCTTCAGCCGCTCGCCGGCAATATAGATATATTTGCTTTCCGGAATGACCTTCACCGCGTAGGCCGACAGCCCTTTATTGTTGGTGGTAGGTTCGAAAGTCACCGCCGCGTCTTTCTTGATAAGATCAGGATTGGCGACCTTAATCACGTGAAAATAACGATTTTCGCCGTTTTCATCTTTGATAAATCCAAAACCTTTATCTTTAAACCACGTTGTGATTGTTCCGTTCATCGCCATTACCGTATTACTCGTTGGTTAACTCAAATTTTGCAGCGCGCAGTGTAAAGCACATTGCCTGCGCAGACCATGCCTTTACGATAAGTGTGGGAGATAAATGACGCCGCCGCGAGGGCGGATTGTGCGCCAGCATCGTGCCGGTGGGCAAAATGGGGTACTATCGCCAGCCACTCCTTCTTCGGGCCGCCTGATGTCCACCATTATCGATACCTTTGTCGCGCCGCCGTGCCGCGAACAGATCACCCTCTTGTATCAGGACGAACACCTGGTGCTGATCAATAAGCCCGCTGGGCTGCTGAGCCTGTCGGGCAAAGATCCGCGCAACCTCGACTCTGTGCATCACCGGCTGGTTCAGCGCTTTCCGGGCTGCACCCTGGTGCACCGCCTGGACTTCGGCACCTCCGGCCTGATGGTGATCGCCCGCAACAAGGGCATTAACGCCTTGCTGTGCCAGCAGTTCAGCCAGCGCACGGTGGACAAGGTCTATACGGCGCTGCTGTGCGGCCACCTGGCGGAAGATGAGGGGATCGTGGAGGCGGCAATCGCCAAAGATCCGGCCCGTTTCCCGCGCATGTCGCTCTGCGCGCAGCATGGCAAACCGGCGCGTTCGCGCTATCGGGTCATTGATCGCCTGTATCAGACGCGGGAAGGCGAGAGGGCGCTGGCGTTAACCCGGGTGGCGCTCACCCCGGAGACCGGACGGACCCATCAGCTGCGTATTCACTGCCAGCTGCTGGGCTATCCGATCCTTGGCTGCGACCTGTACGGTGGCCGGGAGCTGCCCGGCACGGAATGCGCTCCGCGGCTGATGCTGCACGCCAGCGAACTGCGTTTTGTCCACCCCGTCAGCCATGAGCCGATGCACATCCAGCAGGCGAGCCCGTTTTGATCGTCCGCGGCCGTAAAGTCCGGGGTTACCACATCAGATCGTCGGGCACCTTAAAGTCGGCGTACGGATCGTCTTCATCTTGCTCATCCTGACTCAGGGCGCTGTGCAACACGATGCTGCTGGCGTCGCGCTGGGCAATTTTCTCAGCCACCACTGCCGGAATAATCGCATATTCACCTTCGGGCTTGTTATCCACCGCCAGGCGGGCAATCGCCAGACGGCCGTTAATCAGCTGGGTCTGGGTGGGCTTGTCGACCATGATTTTTTTGATCAGATTATTATCGGTAAAGTTAAAGCCGATATCGCCCCGGGCGACCGTAATGCGGTTCATCTCGATCAGCTGCTTCACCTGGGCTTTATACTCTTTCGCCAGCACCGCCTGCTTTTGCTGCTCGCTGAGCTGCTTATCGCGCTCCAGCTGGGCTTTTTTATTTTCTTCCACCGCTTCCCGGGCCTCACGGGCCTGAACGCGGGATTTTTTCGCCGTTCTCTGGACCTTAGCCATTTTTTTGCTGCTGACCAGGCCGGCTTTGAGCATCTGCTCTTGTAAGGTGAGTTTTGTCATCTGCGTGTCTGAAACTGAGGAAACATCTGGCAAGTATACCTGCATTGGCAGAAACGACGCCAGACTACCTACCGTTCGTTACCCCGATTAGCCTGACAGCCCCCGCCGAAGCCGCGTTAACCCAGCCTCGCAGGCCCATCTTTCCCGTCCCCGACGAAGGATCTTAACCACCATTTTTGGCAAGCCGATGATCCTTTTTCTTTATGGGTTGTCTTTTTTGTGATCTAGATTGTAGTACAATTTTATTTAATAGTACTACTATATATCGCAAGCAAGGATGAACAGGTTCACGTTTGTACTACCAGACTGGGTGGAAATGCGCTGAACGGAGTAAAGTAACCGGGCATAACCCCGTTAAGGACACGCTATGAACCTGACTAAAACCGATCGGCTGATGGTGACCCTGGGCCGCCAGATTGTGAGCGGCAAATATCTTCCCGGCGCGGCGCTGCCGGCGGAGGCTGAGCTGTGCGAGGAGTTTGCCACCTCCCGCAACATCATCCGCGAAGTCTTTCGCTCGCTGGAGGCGAAGCGCTTGATTGAGATGAAACGCTATCGCGGGGCCTTCGTCGCGCCGCGCAGCCAGTGGAATTTCCTCGACAGCGACGTATTGCAATGGGCGCTGGAACAGGATGAAGACCCGGGGCTCATCGCGGCGATGAGCGAAGTGCGTAATCTGGTGGAGCCGGCGATCGCCCGCTGGGCGGCAGAGCGGGCCACCTCCAGCGATCTGGCGCAGATTGAGGCGGCGCTGAATGACATGATCGCCAACAACCAGCAGCGCGATGCCTTTAATGAAGCCGACATTCGCTATCACGAAGCGGTGCTGGCGTCAGTGCACAACCCGGTGCTGCAGCAGCTCAGCGTGGCGATTAGCTCGCTGCAGCGCGCGATATTTGAACGGACCTGGATGGGGGATGAGGCCAACATGCCGCAAACGCTCCAGGAACATAAAGCGCTGTTCGATGCGATTCGCCATCAGGACAGCAATGCGGCAGAGCAGGCGGCGCTCACCATGATCGCCAGCTCGACACGAAGACTGAAGGAAATCACATGACATCTCGCTACATCGCTGTTGACTGGGGATCGACAAATTTTCGCGCCTGGCTGTTTGAGGGCGAACGCTGCCTCGACAGCCGGCAGTCGGCGGCGGGGATTGCCCGCCTGAACGGTCAATCGCCGGCAGCGGTGTTAGCGACACAGATCAATGGCTGGCGCGAGGGGCGTACCCCGGTGGTCATGGCGGGAATGGTAGGCAGCAACGTAGGCTGGAAGAACGCGCCCTATTTACCGCTTCCCGCCGATTTCACGGCCATTGGCGACCAGTTGACCGCTGTAGATGAAGGGATCTGGATTGTCCCCGGGCTCTGCACTTCCCGCGAAGACCACCACAACGTCATGCGCGGCGAAGAGACGCAGCTCCTCGGCGCACGCCTGCTGGCCCCTGCGGCGGTGTATGTCATGCCCGGCACCCATTGCAAATGGGTCAAAACCGACGGCCGGCGGATTGAAGACTTTCGCACGGTGATGACCGGCGAACTGCACCATCTGCTGCTGACGCACTCTCTGATCGGTGCGGGATTACCTGAGCAGCAGGCTGCGCCGGCGGCGTTTCACGCCGGGCTGGCGCGCGGCCTGGCCGCACCCGCGGTGTTGCCACAGCTTTTTGAGACCCGAGCCGCGCACGTGCTGGGGGCGCTGGCCCGGGAGCAGGTGAGCGAGTATCTATCCGGCCTGTTAATTGGCGCGGAGGTGGCCAGCATGCGCGCCTTCATTGCCGACGAACAGGCTATCGCGATCGTTGCCGGTCCGTCCCTCACCGCGCGCTATCAGCAGGCTTTTCAGCTGCTGGGGCGCCAGGTGACGACAGTGTCGGGCGACGATGCCTTTCTGGCTGGTATAAGGAGCATCGCACATGCAGTGGCAAACCTCACTTCCGCTGATCGCTATTCTGCGCGGCATCACCCCTGACGAAGCGCTGGCGCACGTCGGCGCGGCGATCGCCGCCGGGTTCGACACCGTGGAGATCCCGCTCAATTCACCGCAATGGCAGCAGAGCATCCCGGCCGTGGTCGAGGCCTACGGCGCGCAGGCGCTGATTGGCGCCGGAACGGTGCTGCAGGAAGCGCAGGTCGATCGGCTGGCGCAGATGGGGGCGCGGCTGGTGGTGACCCCCAATGTGCAGCCGGCGGTGATCCGCCGGGCCGTTGGGCACGGGATGACCGTCTGCGCCGGCTGCGCGACGGCAAGCGAGGCGTTTACCGCGCTGGAGGCCGGGGCGCAGGCGCTGAAGATTTTTCCCTCTTCGGCGTTTGGCCCCGACTACATCAGGGCGCTGAAAGCGGTATTGCCCGCGTCGGTGCCGATATTTGCCGTCGGCGGCGTCACGCCGGAAAACCTGGCGCAATGGATCGAGGCAGGTTGTGCGGGCGCAGGGCTGGGCAGCGATCTCTATCGCGCCGGTCAGCCGGTAGCGCGGACCGCAGAGCTGGCCGCCGCATTTGTTAGGGCGTATCAAGAGGCTGTGAAATGAAAATAACCAAACTGACCACCTGGCGCTTACCCCCGCGCTGGATGTTTCTCAAGATTGAAACCGACGAGGGGATAGTCGGCTGGGGCGAACCAATCGTCGAAGGCCGGGCGCGCACCGTGGAGGCGGCGGTGCATGAGCTGGGGGACTATCTGATTGGCCAGGATCCGGCGCGGATCAACGATCTGTGGCAGGTCATGTACCGCGCCGGCTTTTATCGCGGCGGGCCGATCCTGATGAGCGCGATCGCCGGCATTGACCAGGCGCTGTGGGACATCAAAGGGAAGGCGTTGAATGTGCCGGTCTGGCAGCTGCTGGGTGGCCTGGTGCGCGATAAAATCAAAGCCTACAGCTGGGTGGGAGGAGACAGACCTGCTGAGGTCATTGCCGGAATTAAGACGCTGCGCGGGATGGGGTTTGATACCTTCAAACTCAACGGCTGTCAGGAAATGGGGATGATTGACAGTTCGCGCACGGTGGATGCGGCGGTGAACACGGTGGCGCAGATCCGCGAAGCCTTTGGTAACGACATTGAATTTGGTCTCGATTTCCATGGCCGCGTCAGCGCGCCAATGGCGAAACTGCTGATTAAAGAGCTGGAACCCTATCGGCCGCTGTTTATCGAAGAGCCGGTGCTGGCCGAGCAGGCGGAGTACTACCCGCGGCTGGCGGCGCAAACCGCGATCCCGCTGGCCGCCGGCGAGCGCATGTTCTCGCGCTTTGAGTTCAAGCGGGTGCTGGAGGCCGGCGGCCTGGCTATTCTGCAGCCCGATCTCTCTCATGCCGGCGGCATCACCGAATGCTTCAAAATCGCCGGTATGGCGGAAGCGGCGGACGTGTCGCTGGCCCCGCACTGCCCGTTAGGCCCCATCGCGCTGGCCGCCTGCCTGCACGTGGACTTTGTTTCCTACAACGCTGTCTTCCAGGAGCAGAGCATGGGGATCCACTATAACCAGGGCGCCGAGTTACTCGACTTCGTGAAAAACAAAGCCGATTTCAATATGGAGGGAGGGTACTTTATGCCATTAATGAAGCCGGGGCTGGGGGTCGACATCGACGAAGAGAAAGTCATCGAGATGAGCCGACGCGCTCCTGACTGGCGCAACCCCGTCTGGCGCCTGGCCGATGGCGTGGTCGCCGAGTGGTAGTCCCCGGTTAATTCCTGCTGCGATTCTCAATATCAATCTTTGCCTGGTGCGGGCGGCCTTCCCCTGCCCGAGGCAAAGTCATGGGGTTATTATTATGAGCATTGAACTCTGTACTTCTACATTAAAAAAGCTAAACAGCAAAATCATCCCCTTTATTATTATCTGCTATTTTGTCGCGAATCTTGATAAAACCAATATTTCCATTGCCGCGCTGCAAATGAACGCCGATCTGGGATTAACGGCCAGCATGTACGGCCTTGGGGTCGGGATGTTTTATATTTCCTATATTATCTTCGAAATTCCCAGCAACCTGATCATGACCCGAGTGGGAGCGCGGATCTGGATCGCCAGAATAATGATCACCTGGGGGATGGTGAGCGCCGGCATGGCGTTCGTCCAGACGCCGACCCAGCTCTATATTATGCGTTTTTTACTCGGCATGGCGGAGGCGGGATTCACCCCTGGGATTATTTACTATATCTCCTGCTGGTTTCCGAAAAGCAACCGGGCGCGGGCAATGTCATTCTTTTATATGGGATCGGTGCTGGCGTCGATCATCGGGCTGCCCGTCTCGGGGCTGATTTTAAATATGCATGGTATTGCCGATGTCGCCGGCTGGCGCTGGCTGTTCGCCATTGAAGGCGTTCCCGCCATCGTGCTGGGGGCGCTGGTACTCTGGCTGCTGCCTTCCAGCCCGCAAAAGGCGGCCTGGCTCACTGAGGCGGAGAAAGGCTGGCTGACGGCGCAGATTGCCGCTGATAACCGCGGCGCGGTGGTCAATCAACACGCCTCCTGGTTCAGTGCGCTGAAAAATAAAGTGGTACTCCTGCTGAGTCTGGTCTGGTTTCTGCAGGCGTTCGGCTCCATCGGCATCACGCTTTTCTTACCGCTGATCCTCAAAAGTATGGCCAGCGAGCAGAGCGATGTGATTATTAGTCTGCTGTCCGCGGTGCCGTTTATTTTCGCCTGCCTGTTTATGTACCTCAATGGCCGTCATTCGGATGTGACCGGCGAGCGGGCGTGGCATATGGGACTGCCGCTGATTCTGGCCGGTCTCTCGCTGGCTGTCGCCATCTATGCCGGCAACCTGCTGGTTGCCTATCTGCTGCTGGTGCTCACCGTGGGCTTTAATTTCGCGCTAACGCCGGTGTTCTGGGCGGTGACCACCGAGAAGCTGGCGGGCGTGGCGGCCGCGGCCTCCATTGCATTTATCAACACCATCGCCAATTTTGTCGGCTTAGGCCTGCCGCCGCTGCTCGGGAAAATTAAGGACCTGACCAACAGCTATCATTCCGGACTGCTGATCGTCGCCGTGGCGCTGGCCCTTGGCGGGGTTATCGGCATCATCGTCTCCCGGAGCGGCCAGAAACCCTCCGCCTTCCACTCTCTGAAAGAAGATAAGCTATGAAACTGAACGTGTTAAAACAGGCCTCGCTCCCGGATGCCCTGACTGCGGAACTGGCGCGACGCTATCACCTCGTGGAGATGACAGCACTCACCGATGCCGACTTTCGCGCGCTGGCTGGCACCTTTACCGTGCTCATCACCAATGGCGAAGCCACCGTGACGCGAGAGCTGATCGCCAGCCTGCCCGCGCTGGAGCTGATTGCCGTCTTTGGCGTCGGCTATGACGGCGTGGATGTGCAGGCGGCCGCAGAGCACCAGGTGCGGGTCAGCCATACGCCGGGGGTGTTAACCGACGATGTGGCGGATCTGGCGCTGGGCCTGATGCTGGCGACCTCGCGGCAGATCGTCGCCGCCCACAAGTTTATCGAAGCGGGCGAGTGGGCGGCGGGCGGTTTTCCGTGGACGCAAAAAGTATCCGGTTCGCGGGTTGGCATCGTGGGCATGGGGCGCATCGGCCAGGCCATCGCCCGGCGCTGCGAGGGGTTCGCCATGCAGATTGCTTATCATGACCGCAAGCGTCTCCCGGCGCTAAATTATGCCTGGCGGGAGGATCTGCTGACCCTGGCCGCGGAGAGTGATTTTCTGGTTATCTGCACCCCGGGAACGGCGGCAAACCAGGGGCTCATTAACCAGCCGGTGCTGGCGGCGCTGGGGGAGAAAGGGATCCTCATCAACATCTCGCGCGGCAGCGTGATTGATGAGCCCGCGCTGGTTGCCGCGCTGGAGAGCGAGATTATCGCCGGGGCGGGGCTGGATGTCTTTAGCCATGAACCGGCGGTACCGGCCGGGCTGCTGCAGCGCAGTAATGTGGTCGTCACACCGCATATGGCCAGCGCCACCTGGAGCACCCGCGCGGCGATGGCGCAACTGGTGCTCGATAACGTCGCCTGCTGGGCTGAGAAGAGGGCGCTAGTGACTCCAGTGGCGGAAAGCCTGGCGGGCTGACCGCCAGGCCGCGAACGTACTGGGCTGTGGTACCGTGCAGCGCGTTCGCGGCGGGGGATTACCCCCGGGGCTGGAGCTGATAAATCCAGGCACTGACCTGCTGCCCATCGTCGGTGGTCACCTCCACCGGCACCCGATCGTATCCCTCCTCGAAGTCGTCCAGCATGGGCCAGTGCGCCGCCAGCCGATCGGACAGGAACAGATAGCCGTTGACCCGCGGGCCGTGAGCGTCGAGGACGATCCCCGGGAAATCGGCGGCTGCGCCCCAGCCGCGCGCGTAAAAGGTGCCGGTGACGTAGCCGGGACGCCACTCGCCCCCGATCGCCTCCAGAATGTGCGCATTGCTGCGACCGGGACAGAGCGTCCCATAGACAAATAGCGGTTTCATTTTTCCTCTCGCGTTCATCGTCTTGCCCGCATACAGCGGAGCGGAAATCCAAAATACGGGGGAATTCAGCGCCTGGCAATGGCCGGGTAAGGCGGGATATCTCTCTGATGCCGGGGAGACTCTGGCCTCGGCGCTACTGAGGGTATATCGATTGCGGTGATATTTTTATTATTATTTATATTTAAGATAAATATAAATAATCCTGACGGAGGGATTAATTCGTGAATTAACATTCAACAGGGAAATAATAAAAGGGCCGCTTATGGAATATTCCTTCCACATGGAATCAACGAGAGTAATAAAGCTACCTTGGGTTGAATTCAGATATTATTTAGGGCCAGGCGTTACCTCCCCCTGCCTTTTTCGCTTTAAGATAAACATCCCTTGACCAAAAAATACCATCTAACTTCCAAACTCTCGCGGGCAGGGGAGATATTTCCTTTCCCTGAAGCGGCAGGCAATAAATCCAGCCGAACACATGGCGGATGAGGGATATCCGTCCGGGCATTAGATCTTGTCTGCAGACCAATGAAAGTGAAAGGCACAGGAGGTGCAATGAAGATTTTCCGCCCATTATGGCGCGACGGGGCTTTTCTGGTCCCGCAGCAGTTTCAGCAACAGGCCCGCTGGGATGCGCACGTCGCGGATACGGTCTCCCGCATGGCGCTCGCCCACCCGTGGGGGGTATTGCGCGCGGAGTTTGACGCGAGCGCGCTCACCCTTTCCCGGCTCAACGCCACCCGGCTGATCGTACGTTTCGCCGACGGAACGCTGATTGACACCGAGCTGGCGGATATTCTGCCACCGGTCCGCGATGTATCGGACGTGATGCAGGACAGCGTGGAGGTTCTGCTCGCTCTGCCGCTGCTCAGCGCCAGCGGCGGCAATCTTGATGACGGCCAGGAGAGCGCTCGCCCGCGCCGCTGGCGCGCCGAGCAGGTGACCGTCCAGGAGCTGGCCGGCCATGAACGCAGCGAGCTGGCCGTTCTGCGTCACGCGCTGACGCTGCGTCTTTCCACCGAGGAAAATGCAGCCTTCCTTACCTGCCCGGTAGCGCGTCTGGTACGCGATGCCCAGGGGCAGTGGATCGTTGACCCGGGGTTTATTCCACCGCTGCTGTCGCTGGCGGCAAGCCCGACGCTGGTTAGCGAGCTGGGTGAGCTGTTACATCGCCTGCAGGCCCGGCGCAGACGCCTGATGGCCATGCGCCGTGAAAGCAATGCGCGGATGGCTGATTTTGCCGTGGCGGATGTCTCCCTGTTCTGGCTGCTCAATGCGCTGAACAGCGCCGAGCCGGTTCTCAGCGAACTGCTTCAGGACCCTTCGCGCCATCCGGAGCTGCTCTATCGCGAACTGGCCAGGCTGGCCGGCAGTTTGCTGACCTTCTCTCTTGAACATCATCTGGAAGCTATCCCCCGCTACCGGCATGCCTCGCCGGAGCAGGTATTCCCGCCGCTGTTTGCCCTGCTGGATACGCTGCTCGAAGTCAGCCTGCCCTCAAGGGTGATCGCCATCGCTCTGGAGCAGGGCGCCGACCGGGAGATCTGGCGGGGCAGGCTGCACGATGCGCGGTTGCGCGAGGGGGCGGATTTTTATCTGTCGGTACGCTCTTCACTCCCCCCTCACCAGCTACAGAGCCGCTTTCCGCAGCTCTGTAAGGCGGGGAGCCATGATGATGTCGCCGAGGTCGTCAACATTGCTCTGAGCGGTATCGTAATTAAACCGCTGAGCCACGTGCCGGCGGCCATTCCGCTACGTCTGGAAAACCAATATTTCACTCTGGATCTCTCCACCGATGCCGCCCGCGCGATGCTGGAGGCTGGCAACTGCACCTTCTATACCCCGGAATCGCTTGGCGACGTGAAACTTGAACTCTTTGCGGTACTGCGCTCATGAATACCTCTGAAAGCGATCTGATCAACAAAACTTTTTACCCGGGCTGGCTGATGGTCAGCCAGTTACGCTGCGGCCAACCGGTGACCGATGGCGAGGCGCTCTATCGCCAGGCCTGTCGATGGGTGACCGAGGCGCGCGAGGCGCTGGCGGCGGGGGGAGTCAGTGACGCCAGCGCTGAGCAGATGCTCTATGCCTACTGCGCGCTGATCGATGAGAGCGTCCTCAACCGCGCCAGTCAGGATGATGGCTACCGCAGGTGGCGCAAGGATCCGCTGCAGGCGCGCTTTTTCAGCACCCTCAACGCCGGGGAAGAGCTCTGGGAACGGATCCGCCAGCTGCTGCGAGAGCCCGCGGCGGATACAGCAGTGCTGACCTGCTTCTTTCGTACTTTACAGCTGGGATTTGTCGGACAGTACCGCGCCGAGGATGACGAACGGCGGGAGGACGTGGCGCAAGCGCTTGGCGCGCGGGTCCCGCCGTTCAGCATGACCCAGGAGACGCCAGTGGTGGTTCGTGCCTCCCGGCTGCGCAGCGGACGGCGGAGGTACTGGTGCGGCTGGGCGGCGGGCATTGTGGCGCTGGCGGCGCTGTGGTTGACCTTCTCCGCCATGCTGTCACAGATGGTGGCGCAGATAGCAGGGCAGGGATAAGAGATGCGTGATAACGCCCGTCGTCTTCTTACGCTACTGACCGTCATCCTGGCCCTGTGGCTGGTGCTGGGCTTCTGGCCGCTGTCTATTGGCAGCCAGGTGATCTTCAGTTTGTGCATCCTGCTGGCGGCCGGCGCGGCGCTCTGGCGTCAGCGTCGCCGGGCAGTCAGCCGTCAGCGACCGGAAATCGTCCTGCCGCCCGAGGATTTTCAGGGGGCAGTGGTTCTGGTCTGCGGAGATACCGACGGTCTGTTTCCCGGGCGTTCGGCGCACGGCGAAACCCGTCACGGCTGGTATCTACGGGGAGACAGCGCGGAGCAATTGCCGCGGCTGGCGCAGTACCTGGCGGCGGCGCGTCCGGCGCTGGTATCGCAAGTTTCCGTGCTGCTGGCGGTGGTACCGGAGCACCACACCACCGGGGAGCATCTGGCGCAGTCGCTGCGCGACTGGCGGCGGAGTATCGTTCAGTGCCGAACCTGGCTAAACGGTCTGCCGCCGGTGTGGAGCGTGTTCTGGGTGACGCCGCCAGGCGGCCAGGTAGCGGAAAGCCGCTGGTTTACCATCACTCCGGAGAGAACTGGTGTCCAGGTGCAGCAGAAGGGACAAGCGCCCCAGTCGGTTGCCGGGTGGCAGCGGGAGGGCAGCTCTGCCTCACGCCTGCATCAGACGCTGTGGCTGGAGAGCATTCTGACCTTGGCCGAAAACGCTCTTTTCCGGCCATTCCGCGCCCAGCAGGCGGAACTTCCTCCGCTGAACCTGTGTGCTGCGGGCATCTGCCTGACACCGGTGGCACCGGTGGCGAATAACCTCTGGCAACAGCAAATCGTCGGGATCACCACGCTCTCTCCTGGCAACGCCGCGGCGCCAGGTCCTCACCCGCTGCCGGATCTTCTTCTGTCGTCACTGCCGCACCGCCACGGGGTCAGCAGCCGGATGCGCGATGCCGGTCTTGCCGCTGGCGTGGGCTTCCTCTTTCTGGCGCTGGCGATGCTGGCTTCCTTTATCAACAATCAGCGCCTGGTGCGCAGCGTCGGCGATCATCTGGCGGTGTATCACCGCCTCAGCGGCACGCCGCCGACGCCGAAGCTGCAGGCGCAGCAGCGTCTGCGTGCCGACAGCCGCCTGCTGGATGACTGGTTGCGCCGGGGGGAGCCGCTGCGTTATCGGCTGGGGCTGTATCAGGGGGGGCGGCTGCTCCCCTTCGTGGAAGCCGCTATCAATGACTGGGCGCCGCCCCCGCCGGTGCGTCCGGTCATTAAGCAGGTTGTGCAGGGGCCGCAGACGATCCGCCTCGATAGCATGGCGCTGTTCGATACCGGCAAATCGGCGCTGAAACCGGGTTCGACAAAGCTGCTGGTGAACTCGCTGCTGGGCATTAAGGCGAAACCCGGCTGGCTGATCGTGGTGGCAGGCCATACCGACAGCATCGGCAACGATAGATCCAATCAACAGCTCTCTCTGAAGCGTGCCGAGGCGGTCCGCGACTGGATGCGCGATACCGGCGATGTGCCGGAGAGCTGTTTTGCGGTGCAGGGCTACGGCGCAAGTCGTCCTGTCGCCAGCAACGAGACGCCAGAGGGGCGGGCGAAAAATCGCCGGGTGGAGATCAGTCTGGTCCCGCAGAAGGACGCCTGTCTGACGCCGGGCACGGCTAATACGTCAGGAGCCGGGGCTGACGCCTTAAAAAACGAAACCGAGTAATCCGCGACCCCGATCGCGGAGGTTGAACAACAATCTGCCTGCCTGACCTTGTGCGCTACGGGTCCCTGATAAACAGGAAACAGCGATGGGCGGTAGCGTGCCTGCAGCCAGTCAAACTTGTCGGCAAAGCGAGGCCTCTGCGGGGATGAAGCGCAGGAAAGGGGATGGATAAAGGAGATCATTATGGATAGCGCTAAGGACAGTGGCAGAGAAATGCTGGCGGCGATAAACGTTGAAGGCTCCGGTTTCTGGCTGCTTTTTTTATTTCTCAGTCAGTGAATATAAATATCCCTGGGGTTACCTTTTAGTTACGAAACTCCTGGTGGGGTATCTGATATATCGATATGCACATAAATATATTTATGATGAATGAGATGATTATCATTAAACAAAATTAAACAGGGCGTCCTGTGAATTGATTTTTGATAGTCATTACAGCGGAGTAAAACAGGAATATAATGGATACCTCTTCAATAATTACCGGCACCACCCTTAACCGTTACCAGCTGGATATTCCTTCATGTACCGCATCGCTGGATGTGGAAGAATTCAGTGGGGCAGAAAAACTGAGTGAACTTTATTATTACACTATTACGTTTACCAGCGCAGAGAAAAATATTGATGCCTCACAGCTCCTGAGCAAACCCGCCATGCTGACGATGGGCGGCGGCGCACTGCAGCAGCTGGCGGACTGCAAACGCGTCCATGGCGTGGTGACTGCCTTCCGGCGTATCAATCGTTCTGAAGATCAGTCGACCTATCAGATAACCCTCCAGCCGTTTCTCTCCCTGCTGGATAAACAGTTTCGCAGCCATCGTTTTTTCGTCAACAAATCGGTACCGGAGGTGGTAGAGCAGGTATTGCAGGAACATCACCTGCATGACTGGGAGTATGAGTTTAATCTCAAGCAACACTATCCACGGCGCGAGCAAATTAATCAGTATCAGGAGAGCGACCTGGCGTTTATCCAGCGCCTGCTGGCAGAGGTGGGGATATTTTATTTCTTCACCCTGCAGGAAGAGGCCCAGAGCGAAGTGGTCCACTTCGCCGACGCGCAGCGGGCGCTGATGTTCGATAAGACACTTCCTGTAAACAGCCCGTCCGGGATGAGCGACAGCGGTGCGGAATCGATATGGGGTCTGAGCATCACCCACAATGTCGTAGAGGCGAACGTCACTACCCGGGATTATAACCCCCGCGATGCGCAGAGCGTTCTCCAGTCGGCAACAGCGGATATGACCCGGGGAAATGGTGAAGGCATCACTTACGGTGAGGTATACCACTATAAGCTTCGCCACCGGGAGCGTGGCGATAAAATCGACCCGCAGACGGAGACCGCCAACTTCTATGCCCGCCTCGACCATGAGCGTTTTCTGGCTCACCAGACGCTTATTACCGCGAGCAGTACTGCAGCCTGGCTGGCGCCGGCCCAGGTGCTGACCGTTACCGACAGCCTGCCGTCGACCCTGCCTGCGCCCATACAGGATCCGCTGTTAATCACCGGCACCGGTTTTACCGCCAGCCGCCGGGAGGCGCTGCGGGTGTCCCTGCTGGCGGTGCCCTACAGCGAAACATTGTGCTGGCGTCCGCCGCTGCCGCCGCGCCCGAAGGTGACTGGCACCATGACGGCGCGGGTGACCAGCGCGAAGGCGAATGATATCTATGCCTGGCAAGATGCGTCCGGCCTGTACCGGGTGAAATTTGACGCTGACAGAGAGGAGAAAGGGCAGGGTCAGGAAAGCATGCCGGTGCGTCTCGCCAAACCCTACGGCGGCGACGTGTACGGCTTTCACTTCCCGCTGATCCAGGGCACGGAGGTGGCGATTGCTTTCCACGAAGGCGATCCCGACCGGCCGTATATTGCGCATGCGCTGCATGACTCGCGGCATGTCGATCCTGTGACGGAGAAAAACAGCACCCGCAATGTGATTCGTACTCCGGCCAATAATAAGCTGCGAATGGAGGATAAGCGCGGCGAGGAGCATATCAAGCTCAGCACCGAGTACGGCGGCAAGACGCAGCTGAATTTAGGACATAACGTTGATGCCAGCCGCAAGCTTAGGGGGGAAGGGTTTGAACTGCGTACCGATTCGTGGGGAGGGATCCGGGCGGGGAAAGGGATATTCATTACTGCGGACAGCCAGCCTGAGGCACAAGGGAAAGTGCTGGATATGGCTGCAGTACATTCCTTGTTGACGCAAGCCGTTAGTCAAATGGAGTCTCTTTCACAGGCAGCATCAGCAGCAAAAGCACAGCTCTTGCAATATGAGCAACAACAGGCACTGATGGAAGAGAAGTTACTTGCGCTAAAGCAGGCTGTATTACTGATGAGTGCACCAGAAGGTATTGCTTTAGCCAGTGGAAGTCATCTTCAGGCAGTTGCAAGCGAAAATATTTATATGACTGCAGGGCAAAATGTTGAACTGGGAGCAAAGAAAAATATTACTCTTGCCGCTTCTGAAAAAATATCAATCTTTACCGAAACTGAGGGCATAGAAGCTATTGTGGCCAAAGGCGATCTAATATCACAGGCTCAGTCAGGAAATATTGAAGTAATAGCTAAGCAAAATATTTCGCTGACCAGTACAACAGAGGGTATGACTTTTACAGCGGCAAAAACTTTAACGTTTACCTGTGCTGGCGGGGCATACATTCGCCTGTCCGGAGGAAACATCGAGTTAGGCTGCCCTGGTGATATTATGATGAAGCAAAGTAAGCTTCTCTACAGTGGCCCAGCTTCTATGCAGTCAAATATTCCAGAACTTCCTGATAGTGGTCCACAGTCAATGAGTTTTATGCTCTTAGATGCTCTTGGTAATGCTGCGCCATCTACTATGAAAGTGAGTCTTTTTGATAGTAAATCAAAAGAACAAATATGGAGTTCTGCTTTTAATGATGGAGAGTCAGGTTGTTTTGAACCGCCTGAAAGTGAAAATTTTCATGCAATAATTGGCGATGATAAATGGACGAGCCTCTTTTCTTATAACGATGAGCATGATATTGAGGATGAGACTGATGATGACCTGGATTTCGATGAACATGGTCCGCAATATGATGGTGAATTAAACGAACAAGATAAGGAATAGCCATGGAACAGTATACAGTTCAGAAGGGTGACAGCCTGTGGAAAATCAGTCGTAAATTCGGAATTGATGTTAATGAACTGGCCAATATTAACGGTCTTCTCACTAAAGCAGAGCAGCATATTATCCAGCCCGGTCAGGTATTGAGTTTACCATCAAAAGACAAAGTTTATGATACTCAATTGACTTTGAGGATTTGCGATCTCGTCTGGCGCCCGCTTGGCAATGCAAAACTCAGACTCACTTTTGATGGTAAGACGTATGATTATGTAACAGACAGCACTGGTGTTGTCGCTGGTCTGCTTATTGAAGACAGTACCAAAGGTATAAAGGTTGAACTGCAACATTTAAATAAAAAAGAATACATTCTGATTGCCGACCATAAAAAATTGCCTTTGGGGACGTTAAGCCTGCGGATCTCGTCCAGGGAAATGATAATCAAAGGGAGTACCAGTGTTAAAAAGGGCACCCAACAATCGAGTAAGCAACAGGAAAAAGAAAAAGCGAAACAGAAAGGTGGCTCATCTGCTTCCAGTCCATCAGAAAACAAAACCAAAGAAAGACAGACTCCTTCTGTAAACCAGACCACCAGGACTGAAGGCGGCGCACCCACCAGTGTGAGTAATATCGGTAATGTCAGTGAAGGGTTACGCCTTCCTCCAGAGGCAGAACAATATCGAGATTATATCATTGAAACAGCTAAAAAATATGAATTCCAGCCAGAGGGACTTGCTGCATTAATTTATGCAGAGTCAAGATGGAAAGCAAATGCGACCAATCCTACTGGTTCTGGAGCGGTAGGGTTAGGACAGTTTAAACCTGATACATGGTTATCTTACTGCACTAAACCTGAATCCAAGGTTTATCAGTTTATAACAGAAAAATACTCATACCAAAAATTAATATATAGAGATAATAAACTTTTTGGCGAGTCAGTTGACGGAACTATAACGGAAATCGATACAGATACTGTTTTATCTTTACGGGTTAATGCAGAATACAATATTGATATGATTGGATTGTATGATCGAAAAGGGATTGACTCACTTAGTTTAAAGTTATCAGCAGTTAGTGCTCTTGAATCAGATGAATTAGTTAAAATAGCTTACCTTGTTCATATGAATGGGGCATTTGGCGCATATGACATTATTATGAATGGGAAAGAAACTCCTGGAAAAGGCGAAAAAATCCCGACTAATATTGCTTTCTATAACCGACTAATTGGTAATTTAAAAGATAATGAGATGATAATTAGGTATTATTCTATTGATAGTACATGGAGGACCGCTTTTGTTGCATGGATGGTCAATTATTTCGATTCAATTATCGTACCTGATCATTACCGAATTGAACCGAAGATGAAAAATTACTCCACCAAAGATATTATTCAGAAACTTAATTCTACGTACATTCTAAATACGGATTTACCTCCAGTAACTATTATGAATTCGCAGCCAAGAAATACCCCATCTCCTTCTGTAAACGTTGAGGGGAATACATGGAGTAATCCACTTTCTGTTTGCCGGATTCGTACTCATGCTCTTCCTCGAGTCCGTAGTGCTACTTTTAAGGGATGGAGAACTCGCTCTAATGGACGTCGTTATCAACACCAGGGCTTGGATATAGAAGCTGCGCCAAATACACCAATATTTTCAGTAGCAGATGGTCGCATCGCTTTTATAATTGATCCTCCTCGTAGTGATTATGGCAGACAGTTATGTATTATTGTTCAGGTTGACGATCTTCCACTAGAGAAGGCGTTGCTTTGTAGATGTAATGATAGTGAAATTAGTGAGGTTTATTTTTTCTACGCCCATCTGTCTGCAATTCATTCTGGTTTAGAGAGGGGAGACCATGTACGTTGTGGTGAATTATTGGGAGAAACTGGTTGCACAGGTAATGCCAATGGAATGACCAGTATAGCTTTAGGTGCTCATCTCCATTTTGAAGTTAGAGTAAAAGAGAGACCTGGTCCTGGTATAGCAAACAGGCTTGATCCTGCTCCTTTCATCGATGGGTTTAATTATCCTTAACAAGAAAATGAGAAATGAGAATTTTTATTAAATATTCTTTCATGTCGCTTTTATTTTTAGAGGCGGCAAGCTTACAAATCTGTTATGCGTCAGATAACTCAGTATCCAGCGTCAACTCGGATACAAATTCCATGACATTCTCGGAGATTTTTTCAAGACAGGAACAACAACGTGTTGATGAGGAATATCGCGGTGATTATCGTAATTACAAAAATAAGCAAAATAATTTACCTGATTCTCAGAGGAGCAAAGTTTTTTCAAGTAATGAATATTGGTTGGTAAATAAAGAACAGGATCTATGGCTTGGCTTGTTTGATGGAAAAAATATCAAAGTGCCAGCAAACTATTACAAGGACATTCCTAATGGTGGGTATCATCAACAACGAATATTAAGAGTTAAAAGAAAGGGTAAAATTTCACAATTTCTATTGCAACGTGAAACTAATAATTACCCATCTAAATGTCTCAGTGTAATAAATAATATAGTTTTTGACTCTTCATTATATACATATTTTTACTCTGGATGTACTAGTTTTAGTTTTGAACCTAACTCAACCCGCCATATCATATTATATGATATTTTACTATATGATAAAATATATGATGCGATAATTGTGCTTGATTCAATACCTTATTCAACTCCTGAAGATCTTAAATATATAAAAGAATCTTTGGTGTCAATAAATGGATACTATCGGTATGATGCGCTTGACGTTGCATTTAGAATAATCGCAAAAGATCAGATCGTTATTGTTGACCCTGACACAGGCAAAGCTTTACCTAAGGTACCAAAAACTGATGACAATGGGAAAATCATCTTGATTAATGGAAAGCCAGTAATGGTTGATGACCCTGATGGCTATAATCCTGTCATTTTAAAAAGGCTTCCTGAAGTTACTATTTTTGATTAATATCTTTATCAATTATTTTGATTATCCATAGGATGGTAAATCATGAAATATTTTGTTTTATTTTATTTTTTGATATCAACACAATTTATCCATGCTAGCGATAGAAATGATGAGATACTCTTTTCCAAGAGTGACCCTGGAAATCTATTAGATCGAGATGCAAACGAAAGATATCATGATCAATTTATTGATTTTAAAACAACTCAAAACAATCTCCCAGATATAAAGAGAAATAAGTCTTTATTTTCCAATCAGTATTGGTTGGTAAATAAAAAACAGGACTTATGGATTGGGGTGTTTGATGGGAAATATGTAAAAATACCCGCAGGTACTTATGTTAATATTCCTGGTGAAACGTTATTTCCTGAAAGCATAATTCGAATAAAAAGAGGAGGTAAAATATCTCAATTTTTATTACTAAATAGTAATTGTACATATCCATCCGTTTGTGTCAATCGAAGAGATGGGATATTATTTGATGCTCATGATTATATGGTTTTTTATACTGGATGTGCCCGTGATGATAGATTAGCCTCTAAAAAATTAAGCGTTTTTTATAATATACTATTTTACAGTAAGACATTTGATACAATATTGCGGCTTGATGAATTCCCTGATTCTGCATTGCAGGGCGAAAGTATCAATGTTTTCAAAACATCTATTGAAAAAGTTAAAGATTACTATATCGATTATAGTATCGAGTCGGCATTTAAGTTTACAGGTCCAGATCAGGTTATCGTTGTTGATGAAAAAACTGGAAAACCTCAGGAGAAGGTTCAGGAAACAGATGATAATGGAAATCCTGTCATGAAAAATGGTGAACCGGTTATGATTGATGATCCCGATGGATTCCAACCTGTCATTTTAAAAAGACTTCCTGAAGTTACTATTGCCAATTAATATATCAGACTGAATAGATTAGAATATGAAAAAAACTATTTGTGTAGGTGATAAAACATCTCATGGTGGATCTGTCTTAACGGGCTCATCTCAGATAATCATTGATGGTAAATCTGTGGCACGTAAGTCTGATCTAGTCTCATGTCCAACACACGGTATAAATAGTATAAGTGAGGGAGATGAAAAACATTGCGATAACGGGTTAGCTGTTGCGTTAGAAGGGCATCGCTGTTCATGTGGCGCTATTCTTATTTCCACCGGTTCGCGTGTTTTAAAGGAATGAATTTATGCCAGTAAATATTTTTGATATTCCTTCGGAAGAGAAAACATCCCAAAAAACATTATCATTATGGGTTGAATTCGGAATTTGTGTTTGTATTCTTGCTGTATATGTATGTGTTTTTTTGGTTTATTTTCCTGAGTATTTATCAAAAAATAATTATGCTTTCTGGTCTGAGTTATTGCTGGTGCCGCTACTCTTAAACGGGGCTGTATTTTTCTTCAGAGTTATAATATGGAATAATGAGGATATCGAAACAGTTTACTGGAATAAAACTCGCCTGGATTATTATCAGGAGTTGCTTCAAAAAGGAAGGGCCTATCTTGAGGTCATTGAGTTACAGGTCAGATTGCCTGATTTAAATGGTGGTGTGACTAATATCATAGAGGGGGATTTATTGCCTGTTCGCTATGCACCAAAGTTAACGCATATGTCCAGATATCTTAGTTTTAATTCCCCAATAAATGAATTAAATAGCATTCATCAAATACAGGATAGAAATGCTATTTTATTTAATAAAATAATGGGATTTCTAATTAATGATATCCATATGCATATAACCCTTTTGCCTAAATATGTTAGGGTAAAAGTGATATGCGCTCTTAATGATAATTTAAAACCTCTGATGGAAAAGATTTGGCAAGAACGACTTGATAATATATATCCGGGGGGGGATATTGAGTTTAGTAGAAACTTATCTGAATCCATCGATAACTTGCTGGATAGCTCTTCTGATGAATATATAGTTCTTATTGCCGCCAGTTTTTATGGCGCAGAATTACTTGACGATGAAATCGACGATAAATCTGAATCTGTGATGTTTTTGTTGGGAAGACTGAGAAATGATGGTGAGACTGGTGGTCGCTCATCTTTAGGGGCTTTTTTTTCGACCAGAATGTGATTGGGTAGGAATAGATAAATCGCTCCTTTGGGGAAGGGTTAATGAAGGGAGGCGGCTATCTGGTGTTATATATTCTGGGTTGAATGAAGAAGAGCTTAAAAAAGTGGTGTTAAAAACAACAGATGTAATGTCGGAAAGTGCACTTTCGTCGTATATATACGTTGATTCAGACAACTATTTATGTAAATGCCCGCCTCTTACCGAGTTTTTGCAATTGAGTTATGTAAATGAGCATCTTCCCCCTGGACAGTATTTATTGGTAAATAAAAATAATGATGTTTTGAACTCTCATTTGTTTAACTCGGTTGCCAGTGTTTAGAGGTTTATTATAACATGAAGAAAATCCTTATTAAATTTTCTGGCGTTTTTTTTGTCGTTATTATTACTGTTATTTTGTTTCTACTATATTACCTGTGGGGACCATCCCTGGGATGGATGGAACCAGCAGAAAAATTTCGGGTGCTCTGTACTATTTTCGCAGTTCCTGTTTTCCTCTCTTTGTTGCTAGTCAGTCGGTACTCACTTGTTGCGTTTGCATCAAGATTGCGTTTTTTCCGTAAGTTAAATGATAAACAGAATACTTGGTCAAACAATAGTGCTCATTTGAAACAGGTAGACATAAGTAAAAAGATAATAAACGACGTACAACAAGTTCTGCGACATACTTACGGTCATTTCTGGCATAGCAAAGTCCGTATCCTGCTGATGACCGGCTCAGTCAGTGATGTGGAACAACTGGCCCCAAAACTCACCAGGGAACTCTGGCAGGAAGACCGGGGGACTGTGCTGCTGTGGGGTGGTGATCCTGCGACTCCGGCCGATGCAGACTGGCTGGCTGTGTTGCGTAAACTGCGCCGCCGTGCGGTGGACGGAATGGTCTGGGTGACCTCAGCGCTGGACGTTCTGCCGGCAACGGAAAACAGCGCAACCTCAGGTCTCACGCCAGATGCAATGGATAGCGTGTCTCATGCTTTAAAGCTTCGCTATGAGGCTCTGGGCTGGAAGCTGCCACTGTACGTCTGGTCGCTGCATCCGCGCGCCGGAGAACAGGCCGGGCGCGTCACCCAGCCAGTGGGGTGCCTGTTGCCTGCGAATTGTTCACCGCAGACGCTCGCCGGACAGCTTACCGGGCTGATACCGCAGCTGACCGCGCAAGGCATACAGCAGGTCTGCGGTCAGCCACAGCACAATTTTTTACTCGCGCTGGCCGATCAGTTGACCCGTAAACCGGAAACGGTGACGGAGCCGTTATCGGTACTGCTTAATCCTTACCGCCCGCAGCCGCTGGCCGGAGTGGTGTTCAGCGCGCCGTCGGCGGAGGCCGGCCGCAGCATCAGCCATCACTGGGGCCGGGATAACCGCTGGGATATTCTGCCGGACAGGATTACGGAATTACCCGCAGGTCTACGTCCGCGCAAACAGGGAATCAACTGGATGCGTGGGATGAGCGTGGCCACTGCCGCCCTGATGTTACTTTGGGCCGCCACTCTGCTGGTCTCTTTTATCGCCAACCGCGAGTTGGTGGCGACCGCACAGCAGCAGGTGCAGCAGGCCTCGGCGGGAAAACAGCCGCTGGCCGTACGCCTGCATGCGCTCTCCGCGATACAGAAAACGCTTTCTAAACTGGAATACCGCTCACAGCACGGCGCGCCGTGGTACTTCCGCGCTGGCCTCAGTCAGAACGATGACCTGCTGGCGGCGCTGTTCCCGCGCTACGGAGAGAGGGCGCAGCCGCTGCTGCGCGATGCGGCGGCTGAACATCTTCAGCGGCAATTGAACGCCTTCGTACAGCTGCCGCCGGACAGCCCGCTGCGAGAGACGATGACGAAGACCGCTTACGGACAACTGAAACAATATCTGATGTTGACCCGCCCGGAAAAAATGGACGCCGCGTGGTTCGCTACCACGCTAATGCAGGACTGGTCGCAGCGCTCAGGCATCGCCGACGCCGTCTGGCAGGGTAGCGGCCCTTCGCTACTGGCATTTTACGCCGCCAGCCTGGCGTCGCATCCGCAGTGGCGTCTGCATACCGACGATGTGCTGGTCAGCCAGGTGCGCACACGGTTAATTCGCCAACGGGGCCAGCGCAACAGTGAGTCCACGCTTTATCAGAAGATGCTCGCGCAGGTGGCGAATCAGTATGCCGATATGCGCCTGGCGGATATGACTGCCGACACCGATGCTTCGCGTCTGTTCAGCACTGATGAGGTGGTGCCGGGCATGTTTACCCGTCAGGCCTGGGAGCAGGCCGTGCAGCCGGCCATTGAGAAAGTGGTCGCGGAACGCCGCGATGAAATGGACTGGGTGCTGAGTGATACGAAGCAGACTGCCGCACAGTCGACGTCGCCGGAAGCTCTGCGAGCCAGGCTGGCGGAGCGTTATTTCGCTGATTTTAGCGGCGTCTGGCTGGATTTCCTCAATAGTCTGCGCTGGCAGCGCGCGGCGACCCTCTCCGATGCTATCGACCAGCTGACCCTGATGGCCGATGTGCGCCAGTCGCCGCTGGTGGCGCTGATGAACACCCTGAGCGTGCAGGGGCGAACCGGCCAGACCGGGGAAGCCATTGCCGATTCGCTGGTAAAATCGGCCAGGCAGCTGTTCAACCGTGACAACTCGCCCGCCATCGATCAACGGTCCGGCGCGCGCGGACCGCTGGATGCCACCTTCGGGCCCGTACTGGCGCTGCTGGACAATCGCGATGGCGGAACGCCGACCAGCCGTCTTAGCCTGCAGACCTTCCTGACCCGCGTCACCCAGGTGCGTCTGCGCCTGCAGCAGGTCACCAACGCCACCGACCCGCAGGCGATGACCCGGTTGCTTGCGCAGACGGTATTCCAGGGCAAGGCCGTGGATTTAACCGAAACGCGCGACTACGGCAGCCTGGTGGCGGCGGGGCTGGGCCAGGAGTGGAGTGGATTTGGGCAGACGCTGTTTGTTCGCCCGATGGAACAGGCCTGGCAGCAGGTGCTGACCCCGGCGGCGGAAAGTCTCAACGCCCAGTGGCGCAGCGCGGTGGTGGAGGACTGGAATAGCGCCTTTGGCGGCCGCTACCCCTTTAAAAATACCAGCAGTGAAGTCTCTTTGCCGCTGTTGGCAAAATACCTCAACAGCGAGACCGGACGCATTGCCCGCTTTCTGCAGACCCGGCTGAACGGCGTGCTGCATAAAGAGGGGAGTCGTTGGGTGGCGGACAGTATCAATGCTCAGGGGCTGACGTTTAACCCAGCCTTTCTGCAGGCGATGAATACCCTTACCCATCTCTCCGACGTCGCGTTCGCCAACGGCGAAGCAGGACTATATTTTGCGCTACGCCCCGGCACCGCGGACGGCGTGATGCAGACGGAGCTGGTCATTGACAGTCAGAAGCTTGTCTATATGAACCAGATGCCGGCCTGGCGGCGGTTCAGCTGGCCCGCTGACACCGAAGCGCCGGGCGCCACCCTGAGCTGGATCAGTACCCGGGCGGGCACCCGCCAGTATGGCGATTTCCCGGGCGCCTGGGGCTGGATCCGTCTGCTGGATAAGGCGGTGGTCTGCGCTTATCCCGGAACGAGCAGCAGCTGGAGTCTGAGCTGGAAAGCCCCGGATGGTCTGTTGCTGAACTACACGCTGCGTACCGAGGCGGGGGAAGGACCGCTGGCGCTGCTGTCTCTGCGAAACTTTACGCTACCGGAGACGATATTCAGCGTGCGCGCGCCTGCTGAGCGTGTTCCGCTGACCGACGATATACCCGGCGAAGAGGGGTACTGAAACCGCCTCCCAGACTGATTGGCGTTGACCTGCAACGCCAGGCCTCCTTCGCTCATGGCCGCCCGACGGCCAACTAATCTGACCGCGCAGCCATGCTGCGTGTCTCCCTGTAGACGAATAAGGGAATATTCATAATGGACGATTTAACCCTGCGATATTTTGACGCTGAAATGCGCTACCTGCGCGAGGCGGCAAAAGCGTTCGCGCAGGCTCACCCCGATCGGGCGGCGATGCTGGATCTCGATAAAGCCGGTACGCCGGACCCTTACGTTGAGCGCCTGTTTGAAGGCTTTGCCTTTTCCATAGGTCGCTTGCGCGAAAAAATTGATGATGATCTGCCGGAGCTGACCGAGGGGCTGGTCAGCATGCTGTGGCCGCACTATTTGCGCACCATTCCGTCGTTATCGATCGTGGCGCTGACCCCAACGCTGCCGGCGATGAAGATGGCGGAAACGGTGCCCGCCGGATTTGAGATTAGCTCCCGCCCACTGGGGCCGAAAAATACCGTGTGCCGGTACCGAACCACCCGCGATCTGACGCTTAACCCACTGGCGATAGAGGAGGCGGTGATGACGGCAGAGCCGGACGGACGTTCGGCTCTGCGACTACGATTCGCCTGTAGCGAGCTGGCTGACTGGTCGCAGACCGATCTCCGCCACCTGGCGCTGTACCTGGGGGAAGACGCTGTTACCGGCAGCGCTCTCCATCTGTGGCTGACCCGACGCCAGGCCGCGCTGTACCTGCGTCTGCCGGGTCAGACAGAGCGGGTAAGCCTCGACGGCTATTTTTCCCCGGGGGGATTCAGCGAGGAGGATCGTTTATGGCCGAAGGGGGAGAGCGCTTTCAGTGGCTATCAGTTGCTGCTCGAGTATTTCACCTTTCGCGAAAAATTTATGTTCGTGCAGCTAAATGGCCTGGAAAACATCACGCTGCCGGCGGGGATATCGCATTTCACGCTTGAGGTGGTGTTCAGCGAGGTCTGGCAAAGCGATTTGCCCGTCAGCGCAAGCAGCCTGCGCCTGCACTGTGTGCCGGTGATTAACCTGTTTACCCTCGAGGCCGATCCGTTGACCATCAGCGGCCTGGAGAGCGAATACCTCCTGCGTCCGAAGCGCCTGCAGGACGGGCATACCGAAATCTATTCTGTCGACAGCGTGACCGGCTCCGGGCGCACCGGGGAGGCATGCTATGTGCCTTTCACCCGCTTTCGTCACCAGGGGGGAATGATGCGTCGCCATGCGCCAGAGCGCTACTACCACACCCGTGTCAAACGGGGCGTCACTGGCATGCACGATACCTGGCTTATCCTCGGCGGACAGCAATGGGAGGCCGACCGGGCGCTGGCGCGGGAAACGGTCTCCTTGCGCATCACCGGCACTAACGGCCAGCTGCCGCGCCGGGCGCTACAGAGCACGCTGCTGGATCGCTGTGAGTCGATATCAGCCACGCCGCTTACCGTCCGCAATCTCTGTAAGCCCACGCTGCCGGCCTATCCCCCGGCGGAAGACCGCTACCACTGGCGTGTCATGAGCCATCTGGGCACCCGTTTTCTCAACATGATGAGCAGCGCCGAGGTGCTGCGCGGCACGCTGTCGCTCTACAACTGGCGGGAGGATGAGCTCAATAATCGCCGTCTGGACGCCATTCTGGCGGTCAGCCATCACCGAATTCAGCGTTTCGAGCAGGGCTTCCTGCTGCGCGGGCTGGATATCGAAGTGACGCTCGACGGCAGTGGATTTACCGGTGCGGGCGATGTCCACCTGTTTGGCGATATGCTCAACCGCTTTTTCGCACTGTATGCCGATATGAATCAGTTCAACCAGCTGACGCTCATTATTCAACCTGAAGGGAAATGTATCCGGTGGAAAGAGAATCACAGTCTGCGCTTGCCCGGCTGATGGATCAGCTCCGGCCTCAGTTGCCATACATGAATTTTTACCGCTTCTGCCAGCTGCTGGAGGAGAGCCAGCCGAAGGCGCCGGTCATCGGCAGCGACTGGCAGTTGCGTGATGAACCCATACGCTTTCGCCCGCATCCGGGGATGGGCTTTCCGGCTGGCGAAATCCGTGGAATGGACGATCCTGAACCGCCCCGTCCGCCGGCGGTTCGCGTGACTTTTATGGGACTCTACGGCGTGGAATCCCCGCTGCCGACCCACTATAGCGATGACATTGCGCAACGGCGGGAAGGCGTCGAGGCCACCGAGGATTTCCTCGATATCTTTAACCATCGGCTGATCGCCCAGTATTACCGTATCTGGCGCAAATATTCCTACCCGGCAACCTTTCGGGCGGGTGGTACGGACAACATCTCGCAGTATCTGCTGGGCCTGGCGGGGCTGGGCATACCGGGATGTGCCGCCGTTACCGCAGCGCCGCTGTCGCGATTTCTGGCGCTGCTGCCGGTGATGATGCTGCCGGGGAGATCCGGGGAAGGCATGGAGGCGCTGGTGGCGCTCCTGGCCCCGGGGACCCGGGCGACGGTGTACCACCACGATCCCTGCCGGATCCCCTTGTCGCAGCCGTTAACGATGAGCGTCCGTCAGCCGGTTAGCCTGCAACATAGGCCAGTGATGGGAACCCACGCCACGGATGTAAACGGTCAGGTGTTGCTACAGCTGGCCACGGAAAAGCCTGATGAGGTTCGCGGCTGGCTGCCCGGCGGCGAACTGTTCAGCGACCTGATGGCGCTTCTGCACGTCTGGCTCGGATCTCATCTTGACGTGCGGCTGCAGCTTTGCGTCGCCCGCCATTTACTGCCGGATGCGCAACTTTGCTGCCAGCAGGCGCATGCCGTCCAGCTTGGCCGTACCGCTGTGCTGCGTCTGCTGGATGCGCAGAAACAGGCTGACGACATGATCACGATTTATCTGGGGCGCTATCAGCGCGTCCGGGAAAATATCCACCGCAGGGAGAGCGATGAAGATGGCGATTACCGCAGTTAACCCCTCCGCCAGGTTGCTGGCATTCCTCATGGTTACCGTGTTAACCGGCTGCGGCCTGACGCAGACCGTAAAAGACGGCGCCGTTTCCGTGACCCAGTCCATTTTTTACCCCCAGGTGAAAACGCTTCATCTGGATCTTCGCGCCCGGGAAGGCGTGAATAACAACGCCAAGGGCGCCTCCCTGGCGACGGTGGTGCGTATTTACCAGCTGAAGGACCGGCAGGCGTTTGACAATACTGACTACCCGTCGCTGTTTGCCGGCGATGGCCAGGCGCTGCAGGCGGACCGGGTGGCGGAAAAAGATGTTCGCCTGCGTCCGGGCGAATCGGTGACCGTCGATATGCCCATGGAAACCCGCGCGCAGTTTGTGGCGGTGGCGGCCATGTTTATCGATCCAGACCTGACGCAAAACAGCTGGCGGCTGGTACTCACCCGGGACGAACTTGATCCGGCGAGGCCGCGCATTATCGAAGCCAGCCAAAATCAACTGACGCTGCACCCGCTTAAGGAGAAGTGAAAATGCCTCGTCCCTCCCTGTATGACATCCTGTACGGCAATTTCGCCGGCGGGCTTGACCTGAATACTGTCAGCGAAACGGATCAGGTTATCCTGTCGGTGCTCGATAACATGCAACGCATCCTCAACTGTCGGGCCGGAACGCTAGCGCATCTGCCGGACTACGGCCTGCCGGATATGACCGCTATCCTCCAGGGGATGCCAGCATCGGCGCACCAGCTGATGAGCACGTTGTCGGCGGTGTTGCTGAAATACGAACCGCGCCTGCAGCGGATCGCGGTGGTGATGCTCGATCAGCATGCGCCCGGCGAACTGCGCTATGCCATTGATGCGGAGCTGAAGGATATTGGCCTGGTGCGTTACGGCACGGAGTTTATGCCCGAGGGCAGGGTGTTGATCCGCCACCTCAAACGCCAGCAGTACCTTGACGCCCGCTCCGCCCTCTAATCTCTCGCTGAAAGACATCATGATGACAACACACCACGACCGTCACTATAAAACCGGTGGCGACCCGCGCACGCTGGCTGATTTTATGGCCCTGCGTGCGGAAATGAACAAGCTCAGCCACCCGGCGCGGCCGGACATTAACTGGCCGTATGCCGAGCAGCTTGCCCGCGCGCTGCTCGAGCATCACGGCGCGGACCTGCAGACTGTCGCCTGGTATACGCTGGCCCGCGCCCGGCTGGGCGGGGTGGCAGGGATCAATGAGGGGCTGATGCTGATGGAGTCGCTGCTGGTTCACCAGGGGAAAAACCTGTGGCCGCAGGCGCTCCCGGCCCGGACAGAGATCTTCCGCACCCTGAGCAAGCGGCTGCGGCAGGTGATCCGTACCCTGCATCTCACCCCAGAGGATGTTGAATCGCTTGAGCTGGCTGAACGTTCGCTGCAAAGCTTCGACGCAGTGCTCCAGCGCCTTGAGATCGCGCCTGAAAACCAGCTGAGCGACCTGCGGGCGCTGCTGCACAGCACGGCAACTCGCTTCGAGAGCCTTGACCCTGCGCCAGCGCTTCCCACCGCGCCGCCGGTGGCGGTGTCTGACGCGGAACTTCCCGGCGCTCTGGTCAGTGAAGAGGATGTGGCGGAGGTTGAAGCAGTGCCAGAACTAAAGCGTAGACCAAAGTCTGAGCCGCTGGCTCCGCCTTCACCAGCAAAGCAGCCCGCGCCGGTGGCGGCGTCTACTCCGGCAGGCGTTCCGCGCTGGAAGCCATTTATCGCCGGGATGGTTACCATGCTGGCGGTAACGGGTATCGCCGTCGGCGGATGGCTGGCGCTGCGTCAGTCCGACTTGCCGCCCATTTCGGTGACCCAAAATGTGATACCGGGCCTGTCGGGGACATCTCCCCTGATTCTGGTGGATCTGCCCCAGACGCAGCGCCAGCTTGGCGAGCTTGCCCGCCTGGCGCCGGACTGGGCGGTCAGCTACGGCGACCAGTTGGTCCACCAGGCCCTGATCCGCTGGCCGGATCAGGCACAACCGCTGGCGCAGCAGTGGCGGCAGCAGTTGAGTGCTGCTGCGTTGCCCGCGGAAAACCTTACCGGCTGGTCGGAGGGCATGCAGCAGCTGCAGCGGCTCGCCGGCCAGCTCAATGCCCTCGACGAGCAGAAGGGGAAGTACCTGACGGTGAGCGAACTGAAAACCGCAGTATTTGCCATCACGCAGTCGTTTAACCGCGCCGTTCCGCTGGAGGAGCAGCTGCGCCAGTTGGCCGCGCTTCCCGCTGATCAACCCTGGCCTGCCGCCCGCGGAAGCCTCGCGGAGCTGCATCTGCAACAGCTGATAGTGGAATATGCCCTGCTGAAGCGAAAACAGCCGGCGTCGCCGGCCGCTGCGCTCCCCGTAACCGGTGAGCCCTCGGTGAGTGAGGTGGTGAAATAAAGTGTGCGCATGGCAACATTTTCTTTACATCCTTATTGCAAGAACAGAACGCCCTTCGTAGTCTGAAAATGATTTAAATATATCGTTTGAAATTATATTGAAAATTTTATTTCGATTTCTGAGGGCATACTATGAAGCACTGTAAAATCATCCTGTTAGTAGGCCTTCTGGCCAGTTCCGCTTCGGCATTAGCGGAGAAGATCGGCGTCTCAATGGCCTACTTCGATCAAAACTTTCTCACCATTATCCGTCAGTCCATTGAGAAAGAGGCCAACGCCCGCCACGTCGACGTGCAGTTTGAAGACGCCCGCGGCGACACCGGACGCCAGGCCGATCAGGTGCAGAGCTTCATCGCTTCCGGCGTGGACGCGATCATCGTCGACCCGGTGGACTCCGCCAGCACCCCGCAGCTGACGAAGATGGCGCAGCAGGCCAAAATGCCGCTGGTGTATGTGAACCGGACGCCGGGGGATAAAACGTTACCGCCCGGCGTGGTGTTTGTCGGTTCGGACGAGCGGGAGTCTGGCACATTGCAGATGGAGGCGCTGGCGAAGCTGGCGAACTATAAAGGCAACGTCGCCATCATGATCGGCAATCTCACTGATGCCGGCGCGCTGCAGCGCACCAAAGACGTGGAGCAGGTAGTGGCCAAATATCCGGCAATGAAAGTGGTGCAGAAACAGCCGGCCAACTATTCCCGCAGCGAGGGAATGGATCTGATGCAGAACTGGACAGGCAACGGAGAAGCGATTGATATTGTGGCGGCGAACAACGATGAGATGGCGATTGGCGCGGCGATGGCGCTGGAGAAAAGCCAGAAGAAGCTGCTGATCGGTGGGATCGACGCCACCCCGGACGGGCTGAAAGCCCTGGCCAGCGATAAGATTCAGGTGACGGTCTTCCAGGACGCCGTCGGTCAGGGCAAAACGGCCTTAGCGGTAGCGTTGAAGCTGATTAAAGGAGAAAAGGTCGAGTCTCATGTCTGGATCCCGTTTGAGTTAGTGACTAAAGAAAACATGCAGACCTATGTGGAAAAGAGTCATTAACGGTAAGGCGCAGGTGCGCGAACCTGGCTGATAAAACCGGGCTGATAATGTGACGCCCGGGCAACTAAATCGGAGGAAAAGACATGGCAACGGCAAGAAGCGGCTATACGCTGCAGGTGATAAAGGCAGGGCAGCAGGGGCATGTTGAAATGAGGTGGGGGCGTCTCGCAGACGTTGATACGCGCGCGGCGGCAGCAGCCATCATGCAGCATATTGGGCGTTCTTCGTCCTCGATGGGCCAGCAGGAGATCAGCCTGTCGCTGACCAATGCCGCCAGCGGCATCTCGGTGGAGCTTCATCACCCGGCCTCAGGGGAAAGCGCCACCCCGGCTTTTATTGAGGCTGAGTTAAAGAAGATTGTGCAGATCGTTGATGGCTACGAGGCGGCAGAAGAGACCCATATTGTGGAGTAGCGTGTCGCCTGGGTAAAAAAAATCCACGCTGAGCGTGGATTTTTTATTGCGCAGCGGTGGCGAAAACGCCAGCCAGCGGGATTAGACGTTGAACAGGAAGTTCATCACATCGCCATCTTTCACGATGTAGTCTTTACCTTCAGCACGCATTTTACCGGCTTCTTTCGCACCCTGTTCGCCTTTGTAGGCAATGAAGTCTTCATAAGCGATGGTCTGCGCGCGGATAAAGCCTTTTTCGAAGTCGGTATGGATCTTACCGGCTGCCTGCGGCGCGGTCGCCCCGACCGGGATGGTCCATGCGCGAACTTCTTTCACGCCCGCGGTGAAGTAGGTCTGCAGGTTCAGCAGAGCGTAACCAGCGCGGATCACGCGGTTCAGGCCCGGCTCTTCGAGGCCCAGCTCAGCCATGAACTCGTCACGCTCTTCATCGTCCAGCTCGGCGATGTCCGCTTCAACGGCGGCGCACACCGGCACCACCACAGACCCTTCCTGCTCGGCGATGGCGCGAACCTGATCGAGGTACGGGTTGTTCTCGAAACCGTCTTCATTGACGTTCGCGATGTACATGGTCGGCTTCAGGGTCAGGAAGCTCAGATAGCGGATGGCGTCTTTCTCTTCTTTGGTCAGATCCAGCGCGCGCAGCATACCGGCGTTTTCCAGCTGCGGCAGGCATTTTTCCAGCGCGGCCAGCTCAACCTTCGCGTCTTTATCGCCGCCTTTGGCTTTTTTGGAGACGCGGTGAATCGCGCGTTCGCAGGTATCAAGGTCAGACAGCGCCAGTTCGGTGTTGATAACGTCGATATCTTCCGCCGGGTTCACTTTCCCCGCGACGTGAATAATATTATCGTTTTCGAAGCAGCGAACCACGTGGCCGATGGCTTCGGTCTCACGGATGTTGGTCAGAAACTGGTTGCCAAGACCTTCACCTTTGGACGCGCCTTTCACCAGGCCCGCGATATCAACGAATTCCATCGTCGTCGGCAGGATGCGCTGCGGTTTGACAATTTCAGCCAGCTTGTCCAGACGCGGATCGGGCATCGGTACGACACCGGTGTTCGGCTCAATGGTACAGAAGGGGAAGTTGGCCGCTTCAATACCCGCTTTGGTGAGCGCATTGAACAGGGTGGATTTGCCGACGTTGGGCAAACCGACGATACCGCATTTGAATCCCATGATTTAAATCACCTTAATCTTTGGATAATCAATCTGTTACAAGGAACAGATTGCAGAAAATTGAATAGCTTTGCCTATTATACACGGTGCGCGGTAAAAATGCCGCACGACAACGGCTTATTGTGCCTTAAAGGCGTGCAAACGGTTGGTCGCTTTGGTCAGCCCGTCCTTTAACCAGATTTCGGTACAGCGCGCCGCTTCGTCGACAGCGTCATCGATCAGTTTCTGCTCGCTGGCCGGTGGTTTGCCAAGCACAAAGCCGACAACCTTGTTTTTGTCGCCCGGATGGCCGATTCCGACGCGTAAACGGTGAAAGTTCGGGTTATTGCCGAGCTTACTGATGATATCCTTCAGGCCATTGTGGCCGCCATGGCCACCGCCAAGCTTAAATTTCGCCACGCCCGGCGGTAAATCCAGCTCGTCATGGGCGACCAGAATTTCATCCGGATTGATGCGATAAAAGGTCGCCATCGCGGCCACGGCTTTGCCGCTGAGGTTCATAAAGGTGGTAGGGACCAGCAGGCGGACGTCCTCGCCCGCCAGGTTGATGCGCGAGGTGTAGCCGAAGAATTTGCTCTCTTCGCGCAGCGGAGCACGATGGCGATCCGCCAGTAAATCCACATACCAGGCACCAGCGTTGTGCCGGGTGGCGGCATATTCCGCACCGGGGTTGGCCAGGCCGACAATCAGTTTAATGGTCACGTTTTCTTTCCTGCATGGGCATTCTCTGCCGCGTAGTGTACTGTCTGCAGGCGCGCTTGACAAAATTCTGGCCAGAAGACAATACCAGCATTGATGATTTACTCACTAAATCATTAGAATTTGATATGGTTCATAGACTTATTTGTAAATTTTTGTCTATTCGCTGTTCACTAATGTGATCGTGTGCGCACTCCTGAGAAAGGACCTTGTCTATACTACACCTATAAGATTTGGGGACATTCCCTGGCAACCCAAAGTCCGGAGGTGACACATGAAACGCAAAAACGCTTCGTTACTCGGTAACGTACTCATGGGGTTAGGGTTGGTGGTGATGGTTGTGGGGGTAGGTTACTCCATTCTGAACCAGCTTCCGCAGCTTAACCTGCCACAATTCTTTGCGCATGGCGCAATCTTAAGCATCTTCGTTGGCGCTGTTCTCTGGCTGGCCGGAGCACGTATTGGCGGCCACGAACAGGTCAGCGACCGCTACTGGTGGGTGCGCCACTACGATAAACGCTGCCGTCGTAACCAGCATCGTCACAGCTAACCGTAGCATGATTTCCCGCATCGGCCGCTGAAGGCCGATGCGCTTTTCTGTGTCTCACTTTATCTCTTCCTCTTTTTCCCGCCATATTACGCTCCCATTCCGTCCTGACCTTCGTGCTGCTATGGTTGCCGCCAACAGTGAAAAACAAGCGCGGTTTTTGCTTGACCCTGACGTTACGTCAGGCTGCAGAGTAGCGGACCTGGCCACAGAGAGGAGCAGTCATGTTAATTCAGGTGGGAGAGCTGGCGAAGCGTGCCGGACTGACGGTGCGTACGCTGCATCATTATGAACAGACGGGGCTGTTAACGCCTTCGGCCAGAAGCGAGGCGGGCTATCGGCTCTATAACCTGTCCGCGGTTCAGCGCCTGCATATGATAAAGGCGCTGGCGCAGGCGGGTCTAACGCTCGCCACAATCAAGGACTATCTCGATCGGCAAACGCTGTCGCTGCCCGAGCTGCTGACGCAGCAGATAGAGACGCTCAACGCCCAACTGCGCGATGTCGGCAGGCTGCGCGACCGACTATTGGTGCTGCGCGAGGCGCTGGCGAGCGGCAATGAACCCGATCTGGAGTCCTGGCTACAGACGCTGGAGTTAATGAAAATGTACGATCGTTGGTTTAGTCAACAGGAGTTAGCCGCGCTGCCGTTTGCGGCACAGGATGAACAGCGGACGCAGGCGTGGCGCGAGCTAACGGAGGAGGTGCAGACGCTGATGGCGAGCGGCTGCCCGACGGACAGTCCGCAGGCGATGCGTCTGGCGACGCGCTGGATGGAGCGCCTGGAGCAGGATACGGCCGGGCGTCCGGAGTTTCTGACCCGCCTGAACGAGATGCATGCCGCCGAGCCGCAAATGGTTGAACAGACCGGCGTCACGTCGGCCATCATCGTCTTTATCACCGAGGCCTTTGCCGAAAGTAAGCTGGCCATCTGGGCGCGGTACCTCGACGAAGAAGAGATGGCGTTCACCCGCCAGCACTATTTTGACCGGCTACAAGAGTGGCCTGCGCTGGTGGCAAAGCTGCATCAGGCGTGCCGGGAGGGCGTAGCGCCGGACTCGGCGTCGGGTCAGGCGCTGGCCCGGGCGTGGCTTGAACTGTTCCAGTCCTACGCCGGTACCCGGCCGCAGACGTTGCAGAAGTTTCGTCGGGCAATGGAGCAGGAGCCGCATTTGATGAAGGGCACCTGGATGACGCCGGCGGTGCTGAGCTGGCTGCAGCAGGCGACCGGATCCTTGATGCGGCAGGCGCAGGGACCTGCCGCCGGGTGATCACAGGTTAGCCAGCGCGGCCTGACGATCCGGGTAGAAGCTCAGACGTCCGGGCAGCGGCTTGACGCCGGCGCGCGCTAGCGTGCGTAGCGGCTGAAACTCGAGGTTAGATACGCGCAATTCACAGCCTTCCGGCAGCTTGTTCACAAAGCGCTGGAAGGCATCCAGACCACCGGCGTCGAGAACCGGCACCGCGTCCCATTTCAGCACCACGATACGCTTGCCGGCGATCCGGGTCTCCAGATCGTTGAACAAGCCTTCGGCGGCGGCAAAGAACAGCGGCCCAATCACCCGCAGCACCAGCACATCGTCTGGCACCTCGACGTTGACCGGCGCCAGATGAGTCATGCGTGCGATACGGCGCATAAACAACAGCGAAGCCAGCACGATCCCGACGCTGATAGCGATCACCATATCAAACAGCACCGTCAGCGACATGCACATCAGCATCACCACGATGTCGTCCTTCGGCGCGTGGCGCAGCAGATTGATGACTTTATGCGCCTCGCTCATATTCCATGCCACCATCAGCAGCAGCGCGGCCATCGCCGACAGCGGCAGCCAGGAGAGCAGTGGGGCGAGGATCAGCAGCGCCAGGATCACCAGCAGGGCGTGGATCACGGCGGCAACCGGCGATGTGGCGCCGGCGCGGACGTTCGCCGCCGAGCGAGCAATCGCCGCGGTAGCAGTGATCCCGCCGAAGAACGGCGCGACAATGTTGCCCAGCCCCTGGCCAATCAGCTCGCTGTTGGCTTTGTGCTTAGTGCCGGTCATGCCATCAAGCACCACCGCGCACAGCAGAGATTCAATGGCGCCGAGCATCGCCATTGAGAACGCGGCAGGCAGCAGAGCCTGCAGCGAGGCCCAGCTCAGGGTAAAGTTTGAGCCCGGCATATCCCAGGGCAATACCAGCTGCGGCAGCAGCTGCGGAATGCCGTTGCCCTGAGAGCCGTCCGCCAGCTGATAATGGAACTGCGAGCCAATTGTGGCGACATCGCCACCGAGCAAATTGACGACCATCATCACCGCGCAGCCAGCCAGTAATGCCGGAAGATGGCCCGGCAGGCGGATACCCAGCCGCGGCCAGAGGATCAGAGTGCCAAGAGTAACGATGCCGATGGCAGCATCTCCAACGTTAATAGTTGGCAGAGCCATCGCCAGCGCCGCCACTTTCTGCAGGTAATGCTCCGGCACATGGGGCATCTGCAGGCCGAGGAAGTCTTTAATCTGCATGGTGCCGATGGTGATACCGATCCCGGAGGTGAAGCCGAGGGTGACCGACAGCGGGATATATTCGATCAGGCGGCCAAAGCGCGCCAGACCAAAGAGGATTAAAAAGATCCCCGACATCAGCGTCGCCACCAGCAGCCCCGCCAGGCCAAACTGTTGTGAGACCGGATAGAGGATCACCACAAAGGCGGCGGTCGGCCCGGAAACGCTAAAGCGTGACCCGCCGGTTAAGGCGATCACAATCCCTGCCACCGCGGAGGTATAGAGGCCGTACTGCGGCGGCACACCGCTGCCAATCGCCAGCGCCATCGCCAGCGGAATCGCAATAATCCCGACGGTGATCCCGGCGATCAGATCCCGGGTAAAGCGGGCGGTGGTGTACTTTTCTTTCCAACAAGCGTCGATGAGGGCGCGGAAAGGCATCACATGTGAGGAAAATAATCTGTTCACAATAATGTTTCATCCATGAGCGCATCATCTGTCAACTAAATGGCAGGTGAAGGAGGCATTGATCATACAAATAAGGTGCGGAGACAAAAAAACCCGCCGCAGCGGGTTTTTGTGCTGGGCTCGATTAATGTTCGAACATAGCAGAGATAGATTCTTCATTGCTGATACGGCGAATAGCTTCAGCCAGCATACCGGAGAGCGTCAGAGTACGCACTTTATCCAGCGCTTTAATTTCTGGTGCCAGCGGAATGGTATCGCAGACGACAAATTCATCGATCACAGAGTTTTTGATGTTCTGGATGGCGTTGCCGGAGAAGATCGGGTGCGTCGCGTAAGCGAATACGCGTTTCGCGCCACGCTCTTTCAGCGCTTCTGCCGCTTTACACAGGGTGCCGCCGGTGTCGATCATATCGTCGACCATCACGCAGTCACGACCGGCAACGTCGCCGATGATGTGCATCACCTGGGATACGTTGGCGCGCGGACGGCGTTTGTCTATGATAGCCATATCGGTATCGTTCAGCAGTTTAGCGATAGCGCGAGCACGAACGACGCCGCCGATGTCCGGAGAAACCACGATCGGGTTGTCCAGGTTCAGCTGCAGCATATCTTCCAGCAGGATTGGGCTGCCGAACACGTTATCAACTGGCACATCGAAGAAGCCCTGAATCTGTTCTGCGTGCAGGTCAACGGTCAGCACGCGGTCAACGCCGACGCTGGACAGGAAATCCGCCACCACTTTCGCGGTGATTGGCACACGGGCAGAACGAACACGACGGTCCTGACGAGCATAACCGAAGTAAGGGATAACGGCGGTGATACGACCTGCCGAAGCACGACGCAGAGCATCAACCATAACAACCAGTTCCATCAGGTTGTCGTTGGTGGGAGCACAAGTGGACTGGATGATGAAAATATCACCACCGCGTACGTTTTCATTGATTTGTACGCTGACTTCGCCGTCGCTAAAACGACCTACAGCGGCGTCGCCAAGAGAAGTGTACAGGCGGTTGGCAATACGTTGTGCTAGTTCCGGGGTGGCGTTACCAGCAAAAAGCTTCATATCAGGCACGAGAAGAACCTCAGGCATGCGTCCAGTGGTGGATGAATGGGCCAATAATGTGCGGGATGGCGCCATTCGATCCAGTCGGTGTATTTAAAGAGCACGATGCAACGTCTGGAACAGGGTGACGTTGTCACCGTAACTCAATTTCCCCGGCTGACTCATGAACGACGCGCCGTCAAAGCGCAGGATTCAGAGCAGGGCCTGCTTGAGCGGCGAGAGATTTACTCCGCGCGCCACAAAGCCATTAAGCCATGCCGGGGCAGTGTCCAGCACCTGACGGGCAGCGGATTCGGTGTTAAATTCAGCAAACACACAGGCTCCTGTGCCGGTCAGGCGTGACGGCGCATATTCTAACAGCCAGGAAAGCGCGGCATCAACCTCGCGAAAACGTTTTCTTGCGATAAGCTCGCAATCGTTGCTGAATTCACAATTTAATAACGTATTAATTGACCGGCGCGGGGTATTTCGTGGTAGCTCCGGATCGCGAAAAATGATCGGCGTGGGAATACTAACCCCCGGATGGGCCACCAGATACCATTTTTCCTCGGGCTCTACCGGTGTCAGAATTTCACCCACCCCCTCGGCGAAGGCGGCATGGCCGCGCACGAAAACCGGCACATCGGCCCCCAGCTGAAGGCCAAGAGTCGCCAGCTCATCCTCCGAGAGACCGCAGCCCCAGAGATGGTTGAGCGCCACCAGCACGGTGGCGGCATTGGAGGAGCCGCCTCCCAGACCGCCGCCCATCGGCAGGCGCTTATCGATACTGATATCGGCGCCGCTGCCCGCCGGCAGGCGGTTGCTTTCGCTGGCGGCACGCATCAGCAGACGCGCGGCGCGAATGATCAGATTCTCTTCGTCCGGCACGCCGGCCACCGGCGTCAGCAGGTGCAGTTGGCCGTCAGTACGCGGTTCGATGGTCAATGTGTCGCCATAGTCGAGAAACTGAAACAGCGTCTGCAAAGTATGATAACCATCGGCCCGCTGGCCGGTGATATATAAAAACAGATTCAGTTTTGCAGGAGAGGGCCAGCGGGTCATCATTTCACGATCCAGTTATCCATCTTCAGCTTAATGCGCTGTGCGCCATTGTTCAGTTCGACATTAGACGGCAGCGCTGGTTGGGTATCGCTGGTGTAACCGCCGTAGGTCACGTGCCAGGTCTTGCCATTTTGCGTGTAGTTGAGTTCGCGCAGGCGGTACTGATCGTCCAGCGAATAGTCGGTGGCATCGCCCGGCAGGCCGATGATCCACTGGCGCAGGCTGTTCAACGGGATCGGCATCCCGGTCAGGCGGCCAATCATCTCCTCGGCATCAGTAGCGGTGTAGGTCTGGCCTTTGTTATCGATCAGCTGGACACTGCCCGGCTGGGCGGTCAGCGACAGCTCGGTACTGCCCAGCGGGTTGGTTAGCAACAGGCGATAGCGGTCCTGCCCGGTCTGCTGCCAGAAGAAGCGGGCATAGACTTTTTGTTCATCGGAAAGATAGGCAAACGCCCCGCGAGTCTGGAACTGATTGAGGCTGCGAACAGCCTGCTGGTGCTGACGCCACTGCGGCGAATCCGGACTTTTGCCGGGCCCTTGTGGCGTATGAAGAGAACAGGCGGTGAGGACGAGGCTGGCCAGCGGCAGCAGGCGGAACAGTCGATTCATAATGATGACAAATCCTTGATGTCTACAGGGAAAAACGGCGGCAGGGGAACAGCGGGCCGATTTGTGTAGCAGGTTACATTTATAACCCTTAATGCTAGCGTCGCCGGGCGATAGCGTCTACGTTCAAGTTGTCTGAAATCAAAAAATTAACCTTAATGGCGGTCTTGCTTTGGCTATTACTCCAAAAGGGGAGCCTCTCTTTTATTGATTACGCGCATCCTGTATGATGCACTCAGACTAACCTTAGCAACGCTGGTACTACTCCCTCACAATGACCCTTTTAGCTCTTGGCATCAATCACAAAACAGCTCCGGTCGCCCTGCGAGAACGCGTCACGTTTTCGCCGGAAACGCTCGATAAGGCGCTGGAGAGCTTGCTGGCTCAGCCGATGGTGCAGGGTGGAGTGGTGCTGTCGACCTGCAATCGCACGGAACTCTATCTCAGCGTCGAAGAGCAGGATAACCTGCAGGAAGCGCTGATCCGCTGGCTGTGCAACTACCACGGTCTCAATGAAGAAGACCTGCGTAAGAGTCTCTACTGGCATCAGGATAACGACGCTGTCAGCCATCTGATGCGCGTCGCCAGCGGCCTCGATTCGCTGGTGCTGGGCGAACCGCAGATCCTCGGCCAGGTGAAAAAAGCCTTCGCCGACTCCAGCCGCGGTCATCTTAACGTTAGCGAGCTGGAGCGGATGTTCCAGAAATCGTTCTCGGTGGCTAAGCGCGTGCGTACCGAAACTGATATCGGGGCCAGCGCGGTCTCTGTGGCTTTCGCCGCCTGTACCCTGGCGCGGCAAATCTTTGAATCGCTCTCCAGCGTCACCGTGTTACTGGTCGGCGCTGGTGAAACCATCGAACTGGTAGCGCGCCATCTTCGCGAACATCATGTGCGCAAAATGGTCATTGCCAACCGTACCCGTGAACGCGCCCAGGCGCTGGCGGAGGAAGTTGGCGCCGAGGTGATTGCCCTCAGCGATATCGACGAACGGCTGAAAGAGGCCGACATCATTATCAGCTCCACCGCCAGCCCGCTGCCGATCATCGGCAAAGGTATGGTGGAGCGTGCGCTTAAGGCGCGGCGTAACCAGCCGATGCTGCTGGTGGATATCGCCGTCCCGCGCGACGTTGAACCAGAGGTTGGCAAACTGGCTAACGCCTACCTCTACAGCGTCGACGATCTGCAAAACATCATTCAGCATAACCTGGCGCAGCGTAAGGCTGCTGCGGTGCAGGCGGAATCGATCGTCGAGCAGGAGACCAGCGAATTTATGGCCTGGCTGCGCGCGCAGAGCGCCAGCGAGACGATTCGCGAATACCGTTCTCAGTCTGAGCAGGTCCGTGAGGAGCTGACGGCGAAAGCGCTGGCCGCGCTGGAGCAGGGCGGTGATGCCCAGGAAATTATGCAGGATCTGGCGCGCAAGCTCACTAACCGCCTGATCCATGCGCCAACCAAATCTCTTCAGCAGGCCGCCCGTGACGGGGACGACGAACGCCTGCATATTCTGCGCAACAGCCTCGGGCTGGAATAGCGCACCTTTCTCTTATTTTCAGGACAGGGTGAATTCACGCCTATGAAGTCTTCTATTGTTGCCAAACTGGAAGCGTTGTACGAGCGCCATGAAGAAGTACAAGCGCTGCTCGGCGATGCCGCGACGATTGCCGATCAGGATAAATTCCGCGCGCTGTCGCGGGAATATGCTCAGCTGAGCGATGTGGCGCGCTGCTATACCGACTGGCGTCAGGTGCAGGAGGATATTGAAACCGCGCAGATGATGCTCGACGATCCGGAAATGCGCGAAATGGCGCAGGAAGAGCTGCGTGACGCCAAAGAAAAAGGCGACCAGCTGGAGCAACAGCTGCAGGTTCTCCTTCTGCCGAAAGATCCTGATGACGAGCGTAACGCCTTCGTGGAAGTGCGCGCCGGAACCGGCGGCGATGAAGCAGCGCTGTTTGCCGGCGATCTGTTCCGCATGTACACCCGTTACGCAGAATCGCGCCGCTGGCAGGTGGAGATCCTCAGCGCTAACGAAGGTGAGCACGGCGGTTTTAAAGAGGTGATCGCCAAGATCAGCGGTGACGGCGTCTATGGTCGGCTCAAATTTGAATCCGGCGGTCATCGTGTGCAGCGCGTGCCGGCCACCGAGTCGCAGGGGCGGATCCACACCTCCGCCTGTACGGTGGCGGTGATGCCGGAGCTGCCGGAAGCCGAAATGCCGGACATTAACCCGGCGGATCTGCGCATCGATACCTTCCGTTCCTCCGGGGCGGGCGGGCAGCACGTTAACACCACCGACTCGGCTATCCGTATTACTCACCTGCCTACCGGTATTGTGGTGGAGTGTCAGGACGAGCGTTCTCAGCATAAAAACAAAGCCAAGGCGCTGTCGGTGCTGGGAGCGCGTATCCGCGCCGCCGAAGTGGCCAAACGTCAGCAGGCGGAAGCCTCCACGCGCCGCAACCTGCTGGGCAGCGGCGACCGCAGCGACCGCAATCGCACCTATAACTTCCCGCAGGGCCGCGTGACCGACCACCGTATCAACCTGACGCTCTATCGTCTGGATGAGGCGATGGAGGGCAAACTCGACATGCTGATTGAGCCGATTGTGCAGGAACACCAGGCCGATCAGCTGGCGGCGCTGTCCGAGCAGGAATGATGACTTTTCAGGCCTGGCTGCAGCAGGCGATCGCCCGGCTGCGTGAAAGTGACAGCCCGCGACGCGACGCCGAGATCCTGCTGGGACATGTTACCGGCCGGGCGCGTACCTGGATTTTGGCCTTCGGTGAAACGACGCTCTCTGCTGACGAGGCAACGACGCTGGAGGCGCTCCTGGAGCGACGCCAGCGCGGGGAGCCTATTGCTCATCTGGTCGGGCAGCGCGAGTTTTGGTCGCTGCCGCTGTTCGTCTCCCCGGCGACGCTGATCCCCCGTCCGGATACCGAATGTCTGGTAGAGCAGGCGCTGGCGCGTCTGCCAGCCGCGCCGTGCCGTATTCTCGACCTCGGCACCGGGACCGGCGCCATTGCCCTGGCGCTGGCCAGCGAACGTCCGGACTGTGAGGTGACCGCGGTGGACGTGATGCCGGACGCCGTGGCGCTGGCGTTACGCAATGCCGCCCATCTGGGCATCGCTAACGTGACGATAAGTCAAAGCGACTGGTTTAGCGCGCTGGCCGGGCAGCATTTCGCCATGATTGTCAGTAACCCACCCTATATCGACGCCGCCGACCCGCATCTGGCCGAGGGCGATGTGCGCTTTGAGCCGCTGACGGCGCTGGTCGCTGCCGACCAGGGGCTGGCCGATCTGGCGCACATCATCCGCGAGGGACGGCAGTATCTGCAGCCCGGCGGTTGGATGCTGCTGGAGCATGGCTGGACCCAGGGCGAAGCAGTTCGCGCCCTGTTTCGCGAAGCGGGCTATCTCGACGTCGCGACCTGTCGTGACTATGGCGACAATGAGCGTCTGACCCTCGGACGCTTACCCGATATGGAGAACGTTAGCTGATGAACTTATTCACGGCTGTCCTTTATTTGCACATCGCCAGCGTGGCGGTGTCGGTAGGATTGTTCGTTTTACGTTACTGGTGGATGTATCACCAGAGCCCACTGCTGAACCAGCGGTGGGTCCGCATTGCGCCGCACTGCAGCGATACGCTGCTGTTTCTCAGCGGTGCGGGTTTAATGGCGATAACGCACTACCTGCCGTTCACCGAAGACGGCGCATGGCTGACTGAAAAGCTGTTTGGCGTTATCATTTACATCGCATTAGGTTTTATCGCGTTGGGCCGTCGTCGTCCGCGCAGCCAGCAGAGCCGCTTTATCGCGTTCCTGCTGGCGCTGGTGGTGTTGTTTATCATCATTCAACTCGCCATCACAAGAATACCGATACTGGGGTAGGTCATGGGGTCATTAGCGGATTTCGAATTTAATAAAGCGCCATTGTGTGATGGCATGGTCCTCATTTCTGAACAGGTCCGCGACGATTTTCCGTCGCGTTTTGTCGAGGAAGAGCTGCAGCGACTGCTGCGCCTCGCGCAGGAGGAAATTGCGCCGTCGTGGGACCAGGAGCGCCAGATAGAACGCCTGCTGGCACTGTTTTACGACGAGTGGGGCTTTGGCGCCTCGCAGGGCGTATATCGTCTTTCCGACGCGCTATGGCTGGATAAAGTGCTGGTTAACCGCCAGGGGAGCGCGGTGTCGTTAGGCGCGATCCTGCTGTGGATCGCCCAGCGCCTGGGGCTGCCGGTGGTGCCGGTGATCTTCCCGACCCAGATGCTGCTGCGCGCGGACCCGGAAACCAGCGAAGAGATGTGGCTGATTAATCCGTTTAACGGTGAAACCCTCGACGAGCATACCCTGGAGGTATGGCTGAAGGGCAATATTGGGCCGGTGGCGGAACTGTTTAATGAAGATCTCGACGAAGCGGATAACGCCGAGGTGATCCGCAAGCTGCTGGACACCCTGAAGTCGGCGCTGATGGAAGAGCGGCAGATGGAGCTGGCCCTGCGCGCCAGCGAAGCGCTGCTGCAGTTTAATCCGGAAGATCCGTATGAGATCCGCGACCGCGGGCTGATATACGCCCAGCTGGACTGCGATCACGTGGCGCTGTTGGATCTAAGCTATTTCGTTGAACAGTGCCCGGAGGATCCGATCAGCGAGATGATCCGCGCACAGATCAACACGATTTCGCATAAACAAATTACATTGCATTAGTCTGGAACCATTCCGGTTACACCCTGATAAGGCGAACTTATGAAACAAAAAGTGGTTAGCATTGGTGATATCAACGTAGCAAACGACCTGCCGTTCGTGCTGTTCGGCGGGATGAACGTGCTGGAGTCGCGCGATCTGGCGATGCGCATCTGTGAACATTACGTCACCGTTACGCAGAAGCTTGGTATTCCCTACGTCTTCAAAGCCTCCTTTGATAAAGCCAACCGTTCCTCCATCCACTCCTATCGTGGGCCGGGTCTGGAAGAAGGGATGAAGATTTTCCAGGAGCTGAAGCAGACCTTTGGCGTGAAAATCATCACCGATGTTCATGAAGCCAGCCAGGCGCAACCGGTGGCTGACGTGGTGGACGTGATTCAGCTTCCGGCTTTCCTCGCGCGCCAAACTGACCTGGTGGAAGCGATGGCGAAGACCGGGGCGGTAATCAACGTCAAGAAACCGCAGTTCGTCAGCCCGGGTCAGATGGGCAATATCGTTGATAAGTTCATCGAAGGGGGTAACGATAAAGTCATCCTCTGCGACCGCGGCGCGAACTTCGGTTACGACAACCTGGTCGTGGATATGCTCGGCTTCGGCGTGATGAAGAAAGCTTCCAACAACTCGCCGGTCATTTTCGACGTCACCCACGCGCTGCAGTGCCGCGACCCGTTTGGCGCAGCCTCCGGCGGTCGTCGTGCGCAGGTGAGCGAACTGGCCCGCGCCGGTATGGCGGTAGGTATCGCCGGTCTGTTTATTGAAGCGCATCCGGATCCGGACCACGCGAAATGCGACGGTCCGTCCGCGCTGCCGCTGGATAAACTGGAGCCGTTCCTCAAGCAGATGAAAGCGATTGACGATCTGGTGAAAAGCTTCGACGAGCTGGATACCAGCAAGTAAGCCTGACTGCATCAGTAAAAAAGCCTGCCGGCGTCAAAACCGGCAGGCTTTTTTTCGCCCGGACTCCGCCGGGCGGGAAAGCGGGGTCAGGCGAAAATGGTCATCAGGTAGGCGGCGAACAGCGCCAGGTGGGCTGCGCCATTCAGCACATTGGTGCGCCCGGTGGAGAAGGAGATATGGCACAGTACCAGCGAGGCGACCATCACCACCATCTCCGGCGCGCCAAGGCCAAAGCGCAGCTCGTTGCCGGTCAGGAAGGCGATGAGGGTGACCACCGGGACCGTCAGCGAGATGGTGGCCAGCACAGAGCCGAAAAACAGATTCATCGCTCGCTGAACCTGATTGTTGAGCACCGCTTTCAGGGCGCCAAGGCCTTCCGGCGACAGGATCAGCAGAGCCACCAGGAAGCCGGTAAAGGCCACCGGGGCATTCATGCTGGTCAACAGCGTTTCCAGCGGGTTAGCGTTCATTTTGGTAACCGCGATCACTGCCACCAGGTGCACCAGCAGCCAGGCGGTATGCCACCCGCTGCTATGGGCGGACGGTTTACCGTGGTGCGGGTCGTCATCGTCGCTGTCGTCTTCATGCTCATAAACAAACAGGCTCTGATGGGTTTTGGTCTGAATAAGCAGGAAAACGCCGTACATGGCCGCCGAAATTACCGCCACCAGCAGCGATTGCCCGGTGCTGAAGTTCGCGCCCGGCAGCGCCATCGGAAAGACCAGCACGATAATCGCCAGCGGAAACAGGGCGATAAGATACTGCTTAATGCCGAACAGATTCATATATTGGGTGGCGAATTTACGCCCGCCCAGCAGCAGAGAGAAACCGACCAGACCGCCGGTGACGATCATAATAATGGAGTAAAGCGTATCACGCATCAGGGTCGGCGCGGCGTCGCCGGTGGCCATTAAGGCAGAGATCAGACTGACCTCAAGGATAACCACCGACAGGCTTAAAATCAGGGAGCCATAGGGTTCGCCCAGGCGGTGGGCGAGGACGTCGGCGTGGCGGACTACGCTGAAGGCGCTGCTTAAAATACCGACCAGCGCGAGGATATTAATTGCGATAACCACTGGCAGTGACTGGCTGCTGCCCCAGAAAAACAGCACCGCCAGCGCCAGCACCGGAAAGACGAGGGAAGACTCCTTATGGCGGGTTTTTACCGCCTCATGTGCATGGGTCATGAACCATCTCCATTTATGCAGGTGTTATAATTATAAAAACGTAGGGCGGTAAAGTAACAGATTTTGCTAAATTACCGCTGGTTTTTTACCTAAATTTACGGGTATCGAGAGGTATCTTGATTAGTTTATTATAATTTATGCTTACTAATATTTAGTTCTTACTATTCAGATAATTACTAAAATAATTTTTCTATTCATTTTGACCTTGATAGCCAGCTGCCTGCGTACCAGACTTACATTTAAAGCTCAAACAGGAGGTCAGTATGCCCTATCGCAATAAACAAGAACTCCCCGACAGCGTTCAGCATGTTCTGCCTGCCCATGCGCAGGAAATTTATAAAGAAGCGTTTAACAGCGCCTGGGATCAATATAAAGATAAAGACGAGCGGCGGGATGACGCCAGCCGCGAAGAGACGGCGCACAAAGTCGCCTGGGCGGCGGTGAAGAACAGCTACGAGAAAGGCGATGACGATAAGTGGCATAAGAAAAAATAATTGCTGACGCCGCTTTTCTGCTTGCCAGCGCCCCGCTGATTGCTTATTGAAAGATAAAGCTGGATAATATTTCAGCAATATTGACGGATGCATGAGACGAACGCCGGGAAGCGGGCAGTGGCGGAGGTAGTAAACAGTGTTAACTCGTGATTTCTTAATGAATGCGGATTGTAAGACAGCGTTTGGCGCTATTGAGGAATCGCTACTCTGGTCGGCAGAACAACGCGCAGCCTCGCTGGCGGCGACGCTGGCCTGCCGCCCGGATGATGGCTCAGTATGGATCTTTGGCTACGGTTCGCTTATCTGGAACCCGGCGCTCAATTATCGCGAGTCCTGCACCGGCACGCTGCCGGGCTGGCACCGCGCGTTTTGCCTGCGGTTGACCGCCGGGCGCGGGAGCGCCTGCCAGCCGGGACGCATGCTGGCTCTGAAAGAGGGCGGCCGGACTACCGGCGTCGCCTATCGTCTGCCTGACGACACGCTGGAAGAAGAGCTGACTCTGCTGTGGAAACGGGAGATGATCACCGGCTGCTATCTGCCCACCTGGTGCAAGCTGGAGCTGGACGACGGGCGAACGGTAAATGCTCTGGTGTTTATTATGGATCCGCGTCATCCGCTGTTTGAGCCAGATACCAGCGCCCAGGTTATCGCCCCGCTGATCGCCCGGGCCAGCGGGCCGCTCGGCACCAATGCCCAGTATCTGTTTTCGCTTGAGCAGGCGCTGAGCAAGCTGGGGATGCACGACGCCAGTCTTGATGATCTGGTGACCAGCGTCCGTGCGCTGCTGGGCGAGAGCCCAACGCCGGGCCTGGCCTGAACGCGCGAAAAAGAAAAACGCCCGGCATGACCGGACGTGTTTTTTGGTAGTGACGGTCAGGCCGGAACGTAGCTGATGGAGTGCTCCAGCGACTGGCTGTGACTGTCGATAAGCACGTTCCAGGTGCCGCTGTAGGGCACCGTCAGATAGGCGCTGTCCCGATCCTGCACGCTCAGGATATCCGCATGGCTGTCGCCCGGTACCTTCGCGCTCATCAGATGAATATGGCAGCGCTCTGAGCACCGTACCACCAGCGTGTCACCACCAAATAACGTTAAACTTGCTTTAACCATCGCCATTTTTATACCCCGTTTCTGTCCTGCTACAGCATCCTGCTCACCCAGTCCTCGCGTGATATTGTTCACACTTTGCTCTGTGCATCACACCAAACGGCACGGGTCAGGATGCTGATTTTGATCAAAAAAAGGGATAAAGATTAAACAAAAATGACGTTGTTCCTGAAAGCATTCAGCTAACGTTTTTTTTACCTCTACAGGCGGCGAAATCTGAAATTTCCTGCCGTTCGGCGCCCCAGATTCAGAAGGTCAGCACTTTATCTGCCGCCAGCGTCCACTGGGCCAGCTCAACCAGAGTGCCAACCTCCACGCCGTCAACCAGCGGCAGTGCGCTGACCCCGCGGCCGTCCGCACAGGTTTTACACAACTTCACGGGAACCTGCTGGGCGGTAAGGATCTCCAGCATCTGCTGCACATTATATCCTTCCGCCGGCTTCTGCCCGCGCAGCCCGGCGGTGACGGCGTCGGACATCAGAAACAGCTTGAGATCGAGGTTGGACTGCTGCTCGCGCAGGGCAATGGCCAGGCGCAGACTGTTGAACAGGGATTCGCTGCCATAGGCGGCGCCGTTGGCGATGATCACAATACGTTGCATACAAACTCCTTCTTAAAGGCACGGTTATTGCTTTACCGCAGTATAAAGCGTTAACCCGGAGGAGGGGTATGAATAATACGACTGGTCATGCGCACGATGCGACGGCCTGGCTGCAGCTGGCTCGTCGCCTGCAAAAACAACAGCTTCAGCAGCTTAGCCAACTGGGGGAACTGGCCAGCCAGCTCAGCGCGCTGGTGCATATGCTGCAGTGTGAGCGCGGGGCGTCGAATATCTATCTTTGCTCGGGCGGCTTGCTGTATACAGCGGAGTGTCGGGCGGGAGGGGCGCTGGTTGACGAGCGGCTAGCCCTGTTTTATGCCAGCCTCGAACGGGCGCGAGCGGTAGCTGGCAGCGCGCTGTGCTGGCGTATCGCCAGAGCGGTTGACGAGCTGGCGCAGCTCCCGGCGCTACGCGCGCAGATCGGCCGCCGGCAAATTGCCGCTGAAGTCGCGACGGAGCAGTTCAGCCGCGTCATCCGCCATCTGCTGAACATCGCCCCGCAGCTCAATGACAGCATTGACGATCCGCCGGTGGCTGGTCGGATGGTCGCCCTGTACAGCTTTATGCAGGGAAAAGAGCTGGTGGGCCAGGAGCGCGCGCTGGGAGCATTGGGCTTTACCCGCGGCGAGTTCAGCGACAGCCTGCGCCAGCAGCTGGTGGACCGTATTGACGGTCAGCAGCCCTGCTTCGACAGCTTTCAGGCGCTGGGCAGCCCGGCGACCGTCCAGTTGTTCAGAATCCAGTGCCACGCCGGTCTGGATATTGAACAGCTGCGGCGGATCGCCTGTACCCGCCAGCCGGCTGCCGATTGCGGGGAAACGGCGCTGCGCTGGTTTGGTCTGCAAACCCAACGGCTTGAGCAACTGCGCGAAGTGGAAGAGCAACTGATCGACGATCTGCTGGATGCCACCGACGCGCTGTTAGCAGACGACGCGCCTGGCTGGCAGGCCGGAGAGGAAGACGATAGCGTGACGCCAAGGCTCGATAAACAGCTACTGCCGCTGGTGCGCCAGCAGGCCTATGAGCTGCAGCAGCTCTCCAGCCAGCTGGCCTCGCTGAAAGACGCGCTCGAAGAGCGCAAGCTGATCGAAAAAGCGAAAAGTCTGCTGATGACGCACCAGGGAATGCAGGAGGAGCAGGCCTGGCAGACGCTGCGCAAGATGGCCATGGACAAAAATCAGCGCATGGTTGAGATAGCCCGCGCGCTGCTGATGGTGAAGGCGATTTGGCCGCCAACACCAAAGGAGTAGATGCACAATCGATGGGCATTCTTTGCCTGCCGGCGGTGCACTTTTAGGTGGAAAACCGGCCAGCGTTGGGAAAAATCCCGCCAGCGCGCTATTGCTAAAGCTGGCATCCCGTTTGCATTACTTATTAAGTGAATAAAAGTCCGGGCAACGAACCAATGGCGGTTCGGGTGTCCGTGGATAAAGGCGTCCTGCAGTGCGTATGCACTGTCGGGCGCTTTTTTTTTGCGCATGGTGGAGCGGATATGAGCGACAAATTTTCAATTTCCCGGCGGCGCTTGCTGCAGGCAGGGGCCGCGCTGGGCGGCGCGATGCTGCTGCCGGGCGTGATGCAGGCCGCCTGGGCCGGCGGCTCGGACAAACCGGAGCAAACCCGCGTGCGGGTCGGATTTATTCCGCTGACCGATTGCGCGCCGCTGGCCATCGCCGCGGCGAAGGGGTTTGACCAAAAATATGGCATCACCCTGGTAGCGAGTAAGGAAGCCAGCTGGGCGGCGGTGCGCGACAAGCTGGTGGCCGGCGAGCTCGACGCGGCGCATATTCTCTATGGCCTGCTGTACGGCCTCGAACTGGGGATCGCCAGCAAGCCGCAGGCGATGGCCAATTTGATGACCCTCAACCGCAATGGCCAGGCGATTACCCTCTCCAGCGAGCTGCAGGAGAAAGGGGTGACCGACCTCGGCGGGCTGAAGCGGCTGATCGACCGCAGCGCGCCGGGCAGTTACACCTTCGCCCATACCTTTCCTACCGGCACCCATGCCATGTGGCTTTACTACTGGCTGGCGAGCGCCGGCATCGATCCCTTCAACGATGTGCGCACCGTCGTGGTGCCGCCGCCGCAGATGGTGATGAACATGCGCATCGGCAATATGAGCGGCTTTTGCGTCGGCGAGCCATGGAACGCCCGCGCCATTAACGACCGTATCGGCTTCACCGCGGCCACTTCCCAGGATATCTGGCCCGAGCATCCGGAAAAGGTGCTGGGCACCCGTCGCGACTGGGTGGAACGCAACCCGAACACCGCCCGCGCGCTGGTGGCGGCCCTGATGGAGGCGCAGCGTTGGATCGCCGCCTCGCCGGAGAACACCCGGGAGACGGCCCGCCTGCTCGCCAGACGCGGCTGGCTCAATACCAAGGAGCAATACCTCACCGGCCGGATGCTGGGAGAGTATGACAACGGCCTTGGCCGCCGCTGGCAGGATGCCCATCCGATGCGCTTCTGGGCCGGGGGCGAGGTGAGTTTCCCGTGGCTGTCGGACGGGATGTGGTTCCTCACCCAGTTCCGCCGCTGGGGGTTGCTGAAGCAGGCTCCGGATTACCTCGCGGTGGCGTCGCGCATTAACCGCATCGATGTCTGGCAGGCTGCCGCCCAGGCGGTAGGAGGGATCAGCGCGCTGGCAGCCAGGATGCGCAGCAGCACACTAATGGACGGGACGGTATGGAACGGGTCCGACCCGGAAGGCTACGCCCGCCATTTCTCTATTCAACGTAAGGGGGCATGAGATGAAGCAGGCACAACGTAAGCAACCGGTCGTCAGCGTGGACAACGCGCCTGGCGAAGTGATTATTCTGCCGCCGGTGCAGGTCCGGCGCACCACGCCGGCCGTCACGCGCTGGCTGCGTGAGCTCACCCAGCGCCTGCTGCCCCCGCTGTTGGGGCTGGGAGTGCTGCTGCTGGCCTGGCAGCTGGCGGCGATGCATAGCAAAGGCTTTCCCACGCCGCTGAGCACGCTGGACTCGGCGCTGACCCTGTTTGCCGATCCGTTCTATCAGGACGGGCCCAATGACATGGGCATCGGCTGGAACGTGCTGGCCTCCCTGCAGCGCGTGGCGGTGGGCTTCGGCCTGGCGGCGCTGGCGGGCATTCCGCTGGGGTTTTTGATCGGCCGTTCGCTGTTCTTCGCCCGCATGTTTAATCCGCTAATTGCTCTGCTGCGCCCGGTCAGCCCGCTGGCCTGGCTGCCGATTGGCCTGCTGCTGTTCCAGAAGGCGGAGCCGGCTTCCAGCTGGACCATTTTTATCTGCTCCATCTGGCCGATGGTGATCAACACCGCGGAGGGTGTGCGGCGGATCCCGCAGGACTATCTCAACGTCGCCCGCGTCCTCCAGCTCTCGGAGTGGACGGTGATGCGCAAAATCCTCTTTCCGGCGGTGCTGCCGGCGGTGCTTACCGGCGTGCGCCTCGCCATCGGCATCGCCTGGCTGGTGATCGTGGCGGCGGAAATGCTCACCGGCGGGCTGGGGATCGGCTTCTGGATCTGGAACGAGTGGAACAACCTCAATGTGGAAAACATCATCATCGCCATCGTCATTATCGGTGTCGTCGGCCTGCTGCTGGAGCAGGGCCTGATGCTGCTCGCTCGCCGCTTTAGCTGGCAGGAAAAATAAGGAGCCAACATGAAACCATTAATTCAGGTGCAGGCCGTCAGCCAACGCTTCAACACCGCCAGCGGCGAGTTCCTGGCGCTGCAGAATGTCTCCTTCGATATCGTCGAAGGGGAGACCATTAGCCTGATCGGCCACTCGGGTTGCGGAAAATCGACCCTGCTGAACCTGATCGCCGGGATCACCACCCCTACCGAGGGCGGACTACTGTGTGATAACCGGGAAATCGCCGGTCCCGGGCCGGAGCGGGCGGTGGTTTTCCAGAACCACTCGCTGCTGCCGTGGCTGAGCTGTTTCGACAATGTGGCGCTGGCGGTGGATCAGGTGTTCCGTCGCACCATGAGCAAGAGTGAGCGCCGGGAGTGGATCGAACACAACCTGGCGCGCGTACAGATGGGTCATGCGCTGCACAAACGTCCCGGGGAGATCTCCGGCGGCATGAAGCAGCGGGTGGGTATCGCCCGGGCGCTGGCGATGAAGCCGAAAGTGTTGCTGCTTGATGAGCCCTTCGGCGCCTTGGATGCGCTGACCCGCGCCCACCTCCAGGACACGGTGATGCATATCCAGCAGGAGCTCAATACCACCATCGTCATGATCACCCACGACGTTGATGAAGCGGTGCTGCTCTCGGATCGGGTGCTGATGATGACCAACGGTCCGGCGGCGACGGTCGGCGAGATCCTCGCGGTCGATCTGCCGCGTCCGCGCCACCGCGTTCAGCTGGCGGACGACAGCCGGTATCACCATCTGCGCCAGCAGATCCTCCATTTCCTGTATGAAAAACAGCCGAAAGCGGCGTAAGGAGGCGGTCATGACGCGGCGACTGGTGGTGATCGGTAACGGCATGGCGGCCACCCGGCTGGTGCAGCGGCTGGTTGAGCGCGACCCCGCGCGGTTTGCCATTACCGTCGTCGGCGACGAGCCGCACCCGGCCTATAACCGCATTCAGCTCTCGCCGCTGCTGGCAGGTGAAAAAACGGCGGCGCAGATCCCGTTGCTGCCGGCGGAGTGGTATACCCGGCACGGGGTGTGCCTGCGGTCTGGCGAGGCGGTCGATGAAGTCGATATTCAGCAACGGCGGCTGCGCATCGCGGAAACCTGGCTGCCGTGGGATGAACTGGTGTTCGCCACCGGTTCGCGGCCCTTTATCCCGCCGCTGCCGGGCATTGATCGTCCGCAGGTTATGCCCTTCCGCACCCTGGCGGACGTGGAACGTATTCTGGCGATACCCGGCCCGGCGGTGGTGATTGGCGGCGGGGTGCTGGGGGTGGAAGCGGCGGCGGCGCTGCGTCGTCACGGCGGAGAGGTCACTCTTCTGCATCGCGGCAGCGGATTAATGGCGCCGCTGACCGACGCTTTTGCCGCCGATGAGCTCAGGCAGCAGCTTGAAGCGCGCGGCATTCGCTGCGTGCTGGCGTGCCGCATCGCCGCCATCGACGCCGATGGCGTGCGGCTGGCGGACGGGCGCGTATTCCGCGCCGCCAGAGTGGTGCTGGCTACCGGCGTGCAGCCCGACAGCCGTCTGGCGGCGCAGTCCGGCGTGCTGTGCCAGCGGGGGATCGTGGTCGACCGTCAGATGGCCTCCTCGCTGCCGGGGATCAGCGCCATCGGCGAATGTTGCGAAATTGACGGCCAGACCTGGGGGCTGGTGGCTCCCTGCCTGCGTCAGGCCGAGGTGCTGGCGGATCGCCTGTGCGGCGCCCCCGGCGAGGGCTTTGTCTGGCAGGACGCCGGGACCCGCCTGAAGGTCACCGGCATTGAACTCTTTAGCGCTGGCGAGCAGCAGCCCGGCGAACAGGATGACATTTATACCAGCTGGGACCCCATCGACCGCCACTATCGCCGCCTGCTGCTGCGCGATGGCCGCCTGCGCGGCGTGCTGCTGATGGGCGACTGCACCGCCGCCGCCGCGCTTACCGCGCGCCTGGAAAGCGATGAGCCTGTCACCGTGGACTGGCTTTTTGACCCCTCTTCAACGCAGCCGCAGGCTGCAGGAATAATGACGATGACGAAACCTGTATTAGTGCTGGTGGGACATGGCATGGTCGGCCACCATTTTCTCGAACAATGCGTGAGCCGCAATCTGCATCAGCAATATCGAATCGTGGTGTTTGGCGAAGAGCGTTACCCCGCCTACGACCGGGTACATCTCTCCGAGTATTTTGCCGGACGCAGCGCCGAGTCGCTGTCGCTGGCGGCCGGGGATTTCTTTATTGAACACGGTATTGAACTCCGCCTCGGCGAGGCGGTGGCGACCATCGACCGCGACGCACGGCTGGTACGGGACGCCGAGGGGCATGAAATCCACTGGGATAAACTGGTGCTGGCGACCGGCTCGTATCCCTTTGTTCCGCCAATCCCCGGTAACGATCTCGCGGGGTGCTTTGTCTACCGCACTCTTGACGATCTCGACCGTATCGCCGCCCATGCCGCCGCGGCGAAGAGCGGGGTGGTTATCGGCGGCGGGCTGCTCGGGCTGGAGGCGGCCAACGCCCTGAAACAGCTGGGGCTGGAGACGCAGGTGGTGGAGTTTGCCCCGAACCTGATGGCCGTCCAGCTGGATAACGGCGGGGCGGCGATGCTCCGGGAGAAGATTGTCGCCCTCGGCGTGGGGGTGCATACCAGCAAAGCGACCACCGCCATCGTGCGCGAGGCCGACGGCCTGCGGCTGAACTTTGCCGACGGCGGCGCGTTGCGGACCGACATGGTGGTCTTCTCGGCGGGGATCCGCCCGCAGGACGCGCTGGCCCGCGGCTGCGCGCTGCAGGTGGGCGAACGCGGGGGAATTCACATCAACGGCCAGTGCCGCACCTCTGACCCGGACGTGCTGGCGATAGGCGAATGCGCCCTGTGGGACAATAAAATTTACGGTCTGGTGGCGCCGGGCTATCAGATGGCGCGCATCGCTGCGGCCACTCTCGCAGGAGAGGACGCCTGCTTTAGCGGCGCCGACATGAGCACCAAACTGAAGCTGCTGGGGGTCGACGTGGCCTCGTTTGGCGATGCGCAGGGGCGCACGCCGGGCTGTCAGAGCTATCAATGGACCGACGGTCCGCAGCAGATTTACAAAAAAATCGTCGTCAGTCAGGACGGCAAAGCCCTGCTTGGCGGCGTGCTGGTGGGGGATGCCAGCGACTATGCCACGCTGCTGCAGATGATGCTGAACGGCATGGCGCTGCCGCCGCGTCCGGAGAGTCTGATCCTGCCCGCGCTGGAGGGAGCCGCGCCGAAGGCGCTCGGCGTCGCGGCGCTGCCGGACAGCGCGCCGATCTGCTCCTGCCATAACGTCAGCAAAGGCGATATCTGCCAGGCGGTGAACAATGGGGCGAGGGATATGTCGGCGATAAAAAGTTGCACCAGAGCGGCTACCGGCTGCGGCGGCTGCAGCGCGCTGGTGAAACAGGTGATGGAGTATCAGCTGGCGGAGCAGGGCGTCGAAGTGAAAAAAGACGTTTGCGAACATTTCCCGTGGTCGCGCCAGGAGATCTACCACCTGGTGCGGGTTAACCATATCCATACCTTCGAGCAGTTGATTAGCCGCTACGGCCAGGGGCACGGCTGCGATGTCTGCAAACCGCTGGTGGCCTCGGTGCTGGCCTCCTGCTGGAACGAGTACCTGCTGAAGCCGGCGCACCTGCCGCTGCAGGATACCAACGACCGCTATTTCGCCAATATCCAGAAGGACGGGAGCTATTCGGTGGTGCCGCGGATGGCGGCAGGGGAAGTGACGCCGGACGGACTGATCGCCATCGGGCAGATCGCCAAACGTTACCAGCTCTACAGCAAAGTGACCGGCGGCCAGCGCATCGACCTGTTTGGCGCGCGGCTGGAACAGCTGCCGGCTATCTGGCGCGAGCTGGCCGACGCCGGGTTTGAAACCGGCCACGCCTACGGCAAGTCGCTGCGCACGGTGAAATCCTGCGTCGGCTCAACCTGGTGTCGCTACGGCGTGCAAGACTCCACCGGGCTCGCGGTACGGCTCGAGCATCGCTATAAAGGGCTACGCGCCCCGCACAAAATCAAGATGGCGGTCTCCGGCTGCACCCGCGAATGCGCTGAAGCCCAGGGGAAAGATATCGGGGTGATTGCCACCGACAAAGGCTGGAATCTGTACGTCTGCGGCAACGGCGGGATGAAACCGCGTCACGCCGACCTGTTTGCCAGCGATCTCGACGAAGCGACGCTGATCCGCAGCATCGATCGTCTGCTGATGTTCTATATCCGTACCGCCGATCGCCTGCAGCGAACCAGCACCTGGATGGATAACCTGGAGGGCGGCGTCGCCTATCTGCGGCAGGTGGTGCTGGAGGATAGTCTTGGCATTGGCGAGGAGCTGGAGCAGGAGATGGCCCGGATCGTCGACAGCTACCAGTGCGAGTGGCAGACCACCCTCAACGATCCGCAGCGTCTGGCGCTGTTCCGCTCCTTCGTTAATAGCGACCAGCCCGACGAGGCTGTGCAGCGCCGCGATCTGCGCGGTCAGCCGCAGCCGCTGCTGACTGAGACGTTGCCCGAAGGCGAACTCCCATCCCGACCGTGGCAGGCGGTATGCGATCTTGACGCCATTCCGGCGCAGGCGGGGATCGGCGCCCGCTTAGGGGAGCGGCAGATTGCCCTGTTCCGCTTCGGCGAGCGGGTCTACGCCCTCGACAACCGCGAGCCGGGCAGCACGGCCAACGTGCTGTCGCGTGGGCTGTTAGGGGACGTCGGCGGCGAGCCGGTGGTGATCTCCCCGCTGTACAAACAGCGGATACGCCTGCGCGACGGCTGGCCGTGCGACGGCGACGAACAGGCGGTACGCGCTTGGCCGGTGAAAGTAGAAAACGGCAAAGTGTGGGTGGGCAACCAGCAGCTGCTGGCCCGCGCGGAGGCCTCCTGATGAAGACCATCCGAACGACCTGCCCCTACTGCGGCGTAGGCTGCGGGGTGCTGGCGAGCGTGGACGACGCGGGGCAGGTGAGCGTGCGTGGCGACGATCAGCACCCGGCGAACCTTGGCCGTCTGTGCGTCAAAGGGGCAGCCTTAGGGGAGATCACGGGCCTGGCGGGGCGGCTGCTGACGCCGGAGGTCGACGGCCAGCAGGTAGCCTGGCCTCAGGCGCTGGCGGAAACCGCTGCGCGCCTGCGACAGATCATCGACCAGCACGGACCGCAAGCTGTGGCCTTTTACGCCTCCGGCCAGCTGTTAACGGAGGATTACTATGCCGCCAATAAGCTGATGAAAGGGTTTATCGGCGCGGCGAACATCGATACCAATTCACGGCTGTGCATGTCGTCAGCGGTCACTGGCTACAAGCGGGCCTTTGGCGCCGACGTGGTGCCCTGCAGCTACGATGATGTGGAAAACAGCGATCTGGTGGTGCTGGTCGGCTCGAACGCCGCCTGGGCGCATCCGGTGCTGTTCCAGCGGCTGACGCAAGCGAAGCGGGATAATCCCCGATTGCGGATCGTGGCGATCGACCCCCGACGCACCGCTACCTGCGAGATCGCCGACCGCCATCTGGCGCTGGCCCCGGGAAGCGACGGCGGGTTGTTTGCGGGGCTGCTTAACGCCCTGGCTGAGGCAGGAGCCTGCGTCGATGGCTTTCGCGACGGCCCACAGGCACTGGCCGCCGCCCGCGGCTGGGACGTGGCAAGGGTGGCGGCCTTTTGCGGTCTGCCTGCCGATGAGGTGGCGGGATTCTATCGCGAGTTCATCGCCGCCCCGCGGGCGATCACCCTTTACACCATGGGAATCAATCAATCCGCCAGTGGCAGCGACAAATGTAACGCCATCATCAACGTCCATCTGGCCAGCGGGAAGTATGGCCGCCGCGGCTGCGGCCCCTTTTCGCTGACCGGTCAACCCAACGCCATGGGCGGCCGCGAAGTCGGCGGGCTGGCGACGATGCTGGCGGCGCACATGGATTTTGTGCCAGACGATCTGCAGCGGCTGGCCCGCTTCTGGGGGACGGAACGGCTGGCGCAGACCCCCGGGCTGACCGCCGTGGAGCTGTTTGCCGCCATTGGCCGCGGCGAGGTCAAAGCGGTCTGGATCATGGGTACTAACCCGGTGGTGTCGCTCCCTGACAGCCACGCGGTGAGCCAGGCGCTGGCCGCCTGTCCGCTGGTGATCGTCTCGGATGTCGCCGCCCAGACCGATACCGGACGTTTCGCCCACATCCGCTTTCCAGCGCTGGCCTGGGGCGAGAAGAATGGCACGGTCACCAACTCGGAGCGGCGGATATCCCGTCAGCGCAGCTTTCTGCCGCCGCCGGGGGAGGCGAAAGCGGACTGGTGGATCATCGCCAGAGTGGGCCAGGCGCTGGGGTATCGCGAGGCGTTTGCCTGGCAACATCCGCATGACGTCTTCCGCGAGCATGCGGCGCTGTCCGGTTTCGAAAACGACGGCCAGCGGGCGTTTGATATCGGCGCGCTGGCGGATCTCAGCCGTGAGGCGTGGGATGCCATGCCTCCGATGCGCTGGCCGGTCAGCCGCAGCGAGGCCGCCTGGGATATCACGCGCGGCTGGCATGGCGATGGCAGGCTGCGGATGGTGCCGGTGACGCCTCAACCGACCCGGGCGACAACCGATGCCTTTTATCCGCTGATCCTCAACAGCGGGCGGATCCGCGATCAGTGGCACACCATGACCCGTACCGGCGCGGTGCCGCGGCTGATGCAGCATATCGCGGAGCCAATGGTGGAGGTGGCGCCGCAGGATGCCGTTCGCTATCAGCTTCCCGCTGACGGGCTGGCGCGGATCTGGTCGCGGCATGGGGTGATGGTGGCGAAAGTGGCGATCAGCGAAGGGCAGCGCCCCGGCTCGCTGTTTGTTCCGATGCACTGGAACAACCAGTTTGCCCGTCAGGGGCGGGTGAATAACCTGCTGCCCGCCGTCACGGACCCGTATTCCGGCCAGCCGGAAAGTAAACAGGCGGCGGTGGCGATCGCCGCCTGGCAACCGGCCTGGCACAGCGAGCTTTTTTGCCGCGAACCGCTACCATTTCCTGCGGCCTGGCACTGGCGGCGGCGGGCGGCGCCAGGCGTGCTGCACTACTCGCTGGCCGGGGAGGCATCTGCCCGACAGTGGCTCAGCGCGTGGTGCGCCCGGCGCGGCTGGCAGTTACAGGTGGCTGACGGCGGCGCGGTGTGGAACCTGCTGGCCTGGCATCAGGGAAGGCTGATGCTCGGCTGGTGGAGCGATGCGCGCGAGCCGGCGGTGGATTGCGCATGGATAAGCGCTGCCTTTGCCGCGCCGCCGTCCGATGCTGTCCAACGACATGCCTTGCTTAGCGGCCGACCGGGCGCCGCCGTCGCGCCGCGGGGGCGGATCGTCTGCAGCTGCTTTGGGGTGGGGGAATGGTCAATTAACGAGGCCATCGCCAGCGGCTGCGCCAGCGTCGGGGCGCTGGGTGGGAAGCTGAAATGCGGGACCAACTGCGGCTCTTGCGTGCCGGAGCTCAACGCGCTGCTGGCGGCGCAACGCACCCGGGCGTAACGGTGGCGCGCAGTGATGCCTCCGGTTGGGCGGCACCTTACCCAACCGGTTTCAGCATATTCCTGGAATTGCCCACAGGGCTGCGGGAGCAGGGAAAAAACGATAAACTAACACTTCTTCCCATTTTTGTGAGCTTGCGCAAACTCTGTTGATGCCTGTGTCGTTCCGTTTGTTGCCAACGTTGACCTTTCTCCTGCTGCTGCCAGGCGCGTCCGTCTGGGCGCTGACCGCCAGCGACACCACCCGCCCCGCGCAAGCGCAAGATCCGCTGCCCGATATGGGGATTGCTCCGCAGGTTGATGACGACGCCCGGCACTTTGCCGAAGTGGCAAAGAAGTTTGGCGAGGCCAGCATGAGCGACAATGGTCTGACGGCGGGCGAACAGGCGCAGCTGTTTGCCATCAGTAAAATCGGCAATGAAGTGAGTCATCAGCTGGAAAGCTGGCTCTCGCCGTGGGGCAACGCCAATGTCGACCTGCTGGTCGATAAAGAGGGGAAATTCACCGGCAGTAAAGGGAGCTGGTTTGTGCCGTTGCAGGATAACGATCGTTATCTGACGTGGAATCAGTACTCGGTGACCCGGCGCGAGCACGATCTGGTGGGCAACATCGGGCTTGGCCAGCGCTGGCGGGTCGGCGGTTGGCTGCTGGGCTATAACTCGTTTTACGATAAAGTGCTGAGCGAAAGCCTGGCGCGCGGCAGCGTCGGCGCCGAAGCGTGGGGAGAATATCTCCGCCTGTCGGCAAACTATTACCATCCGCTAGGCGACTGGCAGCTACGCGATAATCAGACTCAGGAGCAGCGGATGGCCGTGGGGTATGACGTCACCGCCCAGGCGCGGCTGCCGTTCTACCAGCACATCAACACCAGCGTCAGCGTCGAACAGTATTTCGGCGACAGCGTCGATCTGTTTCACTCCGGCACCGGCTACCATAATCCGGTGGCCGTCTCCGTCGGACTCAATTACACCCCGGTCCCGCTGGTCACCGTGACCGCTAAGCATAAACAGGGGGAAAATGGCGTCAGCCAGAACAACGTGGGCCTGAAGCTCAACTACCGCTTTGGCGTGCCGCTGAAACAGCAGCTGGCGGCGGATGAGGTGGCGATCAGCAACTCGCTGCGCGGCAGCCGCTTCGATAGCCCGGAGCGGGATAATCTGCCGGTGGTGGAGTATCGTCAGCGCAAAAATCTGACGGTCTATCTGGCCACGCCGCCCTGGGATCTGCAGTCCGGGGAGACGGTGCAGCTTAAGCTGCAGATCCATAGCCTGCACGGCATCAAGGCGCTGCACTGGCAGGGGGACACCCAGGCCCTCAGCCTGACGCCGCCGGTGGATGCCAGCAGCCCCGATGGCTGGAGCGTCATTATGCCGGTGTGGAACAGTGAACCGGGCGCCGCAAACCGCTGGCGCCTGTCGGTGGTGGTGGAGGATAAACAGGGGCAGCGCGTCTCCTCCAATGAGATCGCCCTGGCGCTGACCGAGCCGCTGGTGAAGTTCACCGCGCCAGGCGTCTCCTGGACGGACTCGCCTTAGAAGATTCGCTCCTGATGGACCCATACCGCGGCTTCCACCCGGGATTTGAGCTTCATTTTCTTCAGCATGTGCTTCACGTGTACCTTGACGGTGCTTTCGGTGATATCCAGGCGACGGGCGATCATTTTGTTCGGCAGTCCCTGGGCGATCAGCTTGAGGATGTCGCGCTCGCGCGGGGTCAGCTGGCTGATATCGCGATCGGAGGTGGCGCGGTTGGCGCGCAGGCTGGCGGCCAGTACCGGGGTTAATGCTTCACTTAACACCATCTCGCCGGCAGCCGCCTGCTGCAGCGCTTTCAGCAGATCTTCCGGTTCCATGTCCTTCAGCAAATAGCCATCGGCGCCGCGCTTCAGAGCGGTGACAACGTCCTCTTCATGGTTGGAGACGCTGAAGACCACCACCCGGCCAGAAAGGGATTTCTCACGCAGCTTGTCCAGCGTCTCCAGACCGTTCATGCCCGGCATATTGAGGTCCAGCAGGATCAGGTCAGGATCCAGCGACTCTGCCAGCTCGATACCTTGCGCGCCATTGCTGGCCTCGCCAATCACCTGGATGTCCGGCGCCATGCTGATCAACTGCTTCACGCCGGTGCGCAGCATCGGATGGTCGTCAATGAGAAGGATGGTTGCCCGTTCCTGTTGACTCATGAGGGTCTCCTTATTGGATGGTAAACGTTTTTTCCGGGATAAACGTGACGATTACTTCGGTTCCACCGGTTTCCCGGCGTCGTACCTGACAGTCACCGCGCAAGCTCTGGGCGCGATCCCGCATGATAATTAAACCGTAATGATTACTCCGCTCGGCGTGATCCGGCACGCCGCGACCGTTATCTGCCACCACCAGACGAACCTGATTATCGCGTTGTGACACTGTCACGGTTACTTCGGTCGCGCTGGCATGCTTCAGAGCGTTGCTCAACGCTTCGCGAGCGATCTGTAGCAGGTGGATCGCCTGATGCGACGGCACAAAGCGTGGCGGGAGCTGGTAATCAAGCTGTACCGTAAAGCCGAAGTGGGCGCTGTACTCCTGACAGCTGGCCTCCAGCGCCGGGCGCAGCCCCGGCTCGGTCAGCTGCAGGCGGAAGGTGGTTAACAGCTCCCGCAACTGGGCCCAGGAGGTATTTAGTTCGTTACGTATCTGCCCCAGCAGCTGGCGGCTCTCCGTCGGCAAAGCGTCGCCTTGCATCTGCAGACAGCTGACCTGCATCTTCATACAGGATAGCGACTGGGCGATGGAGTCGTGCAGCTCGCGGGCGATAGTGGCCCGCTCTTCCATGACGATCAGCTGCTGCTGCTTCTCCTGATGGCGGTCCAGCGCCAGGGTGCTGGTCAGCTGTTCCACCAGGGTATCCACCAGCTGTTGCTGATCGTGGCTGAGATGGCGGCCAACCGGCAGCGTCGCCAGCAGGATGCCGTACTGATTATGCGCATCCGACAGCCGCCACTTCAGCGTTGTTCCGCCATCCGGCAGCGGCGGTAGGTTGCGTGGGCAGAGGTAGCAGCCTTTATCATCACATTCATCATCCGAGTGGCAGGTAAACTCCTGGTGATTATCTTCGTCTTCCAGGTCGTAGACTCGTACCTCGATATCGCGCAGCAGCGTTAGCCCCTGCAGGCCATTCAGTACCGGTGAAATGCGTTCGCAGAGCGGGGCGCTAGAGTGCAGCCGGCGGTTGGCCTGCCATAAGAAAGCGAGGATCTCGTTCTTCTGTTCCAGCCCGGCGGTCTTCTCCTGTACCCGCCGCTCGAGCACGGCGTAGCTTTCCGCCAGCTCTTCCGACATGTTATTCAGCGCCATGCCGAGGGTCGCCATTTCGTTGCGTCCGCTAATGTGCGCCCGCTGGGTGAAATCACGCTGACTCACCGCTCGCGCCATGCTCAGCAGCTGTTTCCACGGCCGCAGCAGGCGGGCGCGTAGCCAGATGATGGTGAAGATCAGCAGCAGCGCCATACCAATGGCGAGGATGCGATGGATCCAGACCACCCGTTCGATACGCTGCTCGGTGGTGTGGTCGAATGCGGTGACCAGCTGGTCGATACGATCGACAAAGTCGGCGACATCCTGCGCCACTTCCGCCTGATTGACCGCGCGCTGCATGCCGGGGGCCAGCGCCAGCTGCCAGTACTGCTGCAGGGCTTTAAGCTGGATTTCCTGGCCGTCGCGGCGGGCGGAATTTTGCAGCTCCGGGCTGAAGACGGTGGCGGTCATGTCCGCCACCAGTTTTTGATCGTTTTCATTCAGCGGGATTGCCGCCAGCAGCCGGTAGCTTTGCATACGCAATGAACCGGCCTTGTTAATGGCGTGCGCGCTGCCCTGCACGCCGTTCACCAGGCGCGCTGAAATCGCCATGCCGGCGACGCCAATAATCGTGGCGAGCAGCACGATTAACGCCAGTTGATTGACCAGCGTCAGCGGGGTAAAAAGACGTTTTAACATGGAATGCGTGGCTCCTGACCGGTCATGTCTCCGGGAGTGGCGCTTATTCTCGGCTATCCCCTGGAGTATACCCATACCCCCAAAGAGTTACTCCTTAATTGTCGGTGGTAGGTGGCATTGGGGGTGGGATTAAACGCAACCCGGCAGCCACGTGAAAAACCACACTTTTTTCCCCACCATTTTCTACTCACTTCGGGGCATGGTCTATTTTTGCACAAATTAGTGCGTGCTTTTCCTTTGATTTATATCAACTTACCGCTCCGGGCAACCCCTAAGGTAGCGGCAGGAAATATGAATAATCAGAGGTATCTATGAGTCAATCTTCCCTCCCGGAGAAGGCTAACCGCTCGGTCATTACCGACTGGCGGCCTGAAGATCCTGAATTCTGGCAACAGCGTGGCCACCGTGTGGCGAGCCGCAATCTATGGATCTCCGTTCCCTGTCTGTTACTGGCGTTCTGCGTGTGGATGTTGTTCAGCGCGGTTGCCGTTAACCTCAATAAAGTAGGCTTTCAGTTTACAACCGATCAGCTGTTTATGCTGACCGCGCTACCGGCGCTGTCAGGCGCCTTATTGCGCGTGCCTTACGCCTTTATGGTGCCGCTGTTCGGCGGCCGTCGCTGGACGGCGTTCAGCACCGGGATCATGATTGTGCCGTGCGTCTGGCTGGGCTTCGCGGTCCAGGATACCTCCACGCCGTTTAGCGTCTTCGTGATTATCTCTCTGCTGTGCGGTTTCGCCGGAGCCAACTTTGCCTCCAGTATGGCCAACATCAGTTTCTTCTTCCCGAAAGCGAAGCAGGGCGGAGCGCTCGGTGTTAACGGCGGCCTCGGTAATATGGGCGTCAGCGTGATGCAGCTGGTCGCGCCGCTGGTGGTCTCGATCTCTATCTTTGCCGTTTTTGGCGGTAACGGCAGCGAGCAGCCGGATGGCTCGATGCTGTATCTGGAAAACGCCGCGTGGATCTGGGTACCTTTCCTGATTATTTTCACCCTGGCGGCGTGGTTCTTTATGAACGACCTCTCCGCTTCCAAAGCGTCGCTGAGCGAGCAGTTGCCGGTACTTAAGCGCCTGCATCTGTGGATTATGGCGCTGCTCTATCTCGCGACCTTCGGTTCCTTTATCGGCTTTTCCGCCGGATTCGCGATGCTGTCAAAAACCCAGTTCCCGGATGTGCAGATCCTGCACTACGCCTTCTTCGGCCCGTTCATTGGCGCGCTGGCGCGTTCAATGGGCGGGGCGATCTCTGACCGCCTCGGCGGGACCCGCGTGACGCTGGTCAACTTTGTGGTGATGGCTGTCTTCTGCGCGCTGCTGTTCCTGACCCTGCCGACCAACGGCCAGGGCGGTAACTTTATCGCCTTCTTCGCAGTGTTTATGGTGCTGTTTCTGACCGCCGGGCTGGGCAGCGCCTCCACCTTCCAGATGATCTCCGTGATCTTCCGTAAGCTGACTATGGACCGGGTGAAGGCCCAGGGCGGCAGCGAAGCGCAGGCGATGCGCGAGGCGGCGACCGATACCGCAGCGGCGCTGGGCTTTATCTCCGCCATTGGCGCTATCGGCGGCTTCTTTATTCCGAAAGCGTTCGGCATCTCGCTGGATCTGACCGGCTCGCCGGCCGGAGCGATGAAAGTGTTCCTCGTGTTCTATATTGCCTGCGTGGTGATTACCTGGGCGGTATATGGCCGTAAGCGTCAGTAATCGGCCGCGGTAACGTTGGCGTATAAAAAGGCGCGCTCCCCACGGAGGCGCCTTTTTTAATCGCTTAATTAGTTACAACATACTTATGTAGGATATTGTCCGCATCGACCGCAGAGCCAGAACAGGTGGGCTTGTCAGGGGAACGGCTCTACCCCTTAATACCTCCGGTGTTAACAAATCCCACCGCAAGGATGTTTTTTAAGCTAAAAAACATTAAAAAACAATAAGTTAAAAAATTATATTTTATACCACCTTGGTGGTAATCGAGGTTTTGCCCTGCATTAACAAGCCCGTTCGGATTGATCGCTATCAATTCTCGCCCTCTTTCATAGCGTTACCTTCGCTGCAAATCCAGCAATGTCGATTTATCAGAGAGCCGTCAGGCTCCATATCAGGAGAAACCCGATGAGTAAATTCCTGGACCGGTTTCGCTACTTCAAACAGAAGGGTGAAACCTTTGCCGATGGGCACGGCCAGCTTCTTAACACCAACCGGGACTGGGAGGATGGATACCGTCAACGTTGGCAGCATGACAAAATTGTGCGTTCCACTCACGGTGTCAACTGCACCGGATCATGCAGCTGGAAGATTTATGTCAAAAACGGTCTGGTGACCTGGGAAACGCAGCAGACTGACTACCCGCGCACTCGCCCGGATCTGCCGAACCACGAACCTCGCGGTTGCCCGCGCGGCGCCAGCTACTCCTGGTATCTGTACAGCGCTAACCGCCTGAAATATCCGCTGATGCGTAAACGTCTGATGAAGATGTGGCGAGAAGCGAAAGTTCAGCATAGCGATCCGGTTGAGGCATGGGCGTCGATTATCGAAGATGCCGACAAAGCCAAAAGCTTCAAACAGGCTCGCGGTCGCGGCGGTTTTGTACGTTCCTCCTGGCAGGAAGTGAATGAGCTGATTGCTGCCTCCAACGTCTATACCGTCAAAACCTACGGTCCGGACCGCGTGGCCGGTTTCTCGCCGATCCCGGCGATGTCGATGGTCTCCTACGCCTCCGGCGCCCGTTATCTGTCACTGATCGGCGGCACCTGTCTGAGCTTCTACGACTGGTACTGCGACCTGCCACCGGCTTCGCCGATGACCTGGGGCGAGCAGACCGATGTGCCGGAATCCGCCGACTGGTACAACTCCAGCTACATTATCGCCTGGGGCTCCAACGTGCCGCAGACCCGCACCCCGGATGCGCACTTCTTTACCGAAGTCCGCTATAAAGGGACCAAAACCGTAGCCATTACCCCGGACTATGCCGAAATCGCCAAGCTGTGCGATCTGTGGCTGGCGCCGAAGCAGGGTACCGATGCCGCGATGGCGCTGGCGATGGGCCATGTGATGCTGCGCGAGTTCCATCTCGATAAGCCGAGCCAGTACTTCACCGATTATGTGCGCCGCTATACCGACATGCCGATGCTGGTGATGCTCGAGGAGCGCGACGGTTATTACGCCGCCGGCCGCACGCTGCGGGCGTCAGATCTCGTGGATTCCCTTGGTCAGGAAAACAATCCGGAATGGAAAACCGTCGCCTTTGACGAGAAGGGCGGCATGACTGTGCCGAACGGTTCCCTCGGATTCCGCTGGGGCGACAAAGGCAAATGGAACCTCGAACAGCGCGACGGTAAAACTGGCGAAGAGATTGAGCTGCGTCTGAGCCTGCTGGGCAGCCATGATGAAGTGGCGAACGTCGGCTTCCCGTACTTCGGTGGCGAAGGGTCTGAGCACTTTAACAAAGTCGATCTGGAAAACATTCTGCTGCACAAACTGCCGGCCAAACGCCTGCAGCTCGCCGACGGCTCCACCGCCCTGGTCACCACCGTTTACGATCTGACCATGGCTAACTACGGCCTTGAGCGCGGTCTGAACGATGAAAACTGCGCCACCGGCTACGATGACGTGAAAGCCTATACCCCGGCCTGGGCGGAGCAGATCACCGGTGTCTCCCGCGCGCACATTATCCGTACTGCCCGCGAATTTGCCGATAACGCCGATAAAACCCACGGTCGCTCGATGATTATCGTCGGCGCGGGCCTCAACCACTGGTTCCACCTCGACATGAACTACCGCGGCCTGATCAACATGCTGATCTTCTGCGGCTGCGTCGGGCAGAGCGGCGGCGGCTGGGCGCACTACGTTGGTCAGGAAAAACTGCGTCCGCAGACCGGCTGGCAGCCGCTGGCGTTCGCCCTTGACTGGCAGCGTCCGGCGCGTCACATGAACAGTACCTCGTACTTCTATAACCACTCCAGCCAGTGGCGCTATGAAACCGTGACCGCCCAGGAACTGCTGTCGCCGATGGCGGATAAATCCCGTTACAGCGGACATCTGATCGACTTCAACGTGCGCGCTGAGCGTATGGGCTGGCTACCGTCGGCGCCGCAGTTGGGCGTCAACCCGCTGCGTATCGCCGACGAGGCGAAAAAAGCCGGCATGACCCCGGTGGATTACACCGTGAAATCGCTGAAAGAGGGCTCGATTCGCTTTGCGGCCGAGCAACCGGAAAACGGCAAAAACCACCCGCGTAACCTGTTTATCTGGCGTTCCAACCTGCTGGGCTCCTCCGGTAAAGGTCATGAATACATGCTCAAGTACCTGCTGGGTACCGAGAACGGCATTCAGGGCAAAGACCTTGGCAAGCAGGGCGGCGTGAAACCGGAAGAAGTCGAATGGCGGGATAACGGCCTCGACGGCAAACTGGATCTGGTGGTGACCCTCGACTTCCGTCTGTCGAGCACCTGTCTGTACTCCGACATCGTGCTGCCGACCGCCACCTGGTACGAAAAAGACGACATGAATACTTCGGATATGCATCCGTTTATTCACCCGCTGTCGGCCGCCGTTGACCCGGCCTGGGAATCAAAGAGCGACTGGGATATCTATAAAGGTATCGCGAAGAAATTCTCTGAAGTGTGCGTAGGCCATCTCGGGAAAGAAACCGACGTGGTGACCCTGCCGATCCAGCACGACTCCGCCGCAGAAATGGCGCAGCCGCTGGATGTCAAAGACTGGAAAAAAGGCGAATGCGACCTCATCCCGGGGAAAACCGCGCCGCATATTATTCCGGTTGAGCGTGATTATCCGGCGACCTACGAGCGCTTCACCTCGATCGGCCCGCTGCTGGAAACCATCGGCAACGGCGGGAAAGGCATCGCCTGGAACACCCAGAGCGAAATGGACCTGCTACGTAAGCTCAACTACACCAAGGCGGAAGGCCCGGCGAAAGGCCAGCCGAAGCTGGAAACGGCCATCGACGCCGCGGAGATGATCCTCACCCTGGCCCCGGAAACTAACGGTCAGGTAGCCGTGAAGGCGTGGAAAGCGCTGAGCGAGATCACCGGTCGCGAGCACACGCACCTGGCGCTGAATAAAGAAGACGAGAAGATCCGCTTTCGCGACATTCAGGCGCAGCCGCGGAAGATTATCTCCAGCCCGACCTGGTCTGGCCTGGAAGATGAGCATGTCTCCTATAACGCCGGTTACACCAACGTTCACGAGCTGATCCCGTGGCGTACGCTGTCCGGACGTCAGTCGCTGTATCAGGATCACCAGTGGATGCGCGACTTCGGCGAAAGCCTGCTGGTCTATCGTCCGCCGATTGACACCCGTTCGGTGAAAGCGATGATGGGCGAGAAGTCCAACGGCAACCCGGAGAAGGTGCTGAACTTCCTGACCCCGCACCAGAAATGGGGTATCCACTCGACCTATAGCGATAACCTGCTGATGCTAACCCTGTCGCGGGGCGGGCCGATCGTCTGGATGAGCGAAGCGGATGCGAAAGATCTGGGTATCGAAGATAACGACTGGATTGAAGTGTTTAACGCCAACGGCGCCCTGACGGCGCGCGCGGTGGTGAGTCAGCGCGTTCCAGCCGGGATGACCATGATGTATCACGCGCAGGAACGCATCGTGAACCTGCCGGGCTCTGAGATCACCGGTCAGCGCGGGGGGATCCATAACTCCGTCACCCGTATTACGCCGAAACCGACCCACATGATCGGCGGCTACGGCCACCTGGCCTATGGCTTTAACTACTACGGCACCGTCGGCTCCAACCGCGATGAGTTTGTGGTGGTACGTAAGATGAAGAACATTAACTGGTTAGACGGCGAAGGCAACGACCAGGTACAGGAGAGCGTAAAATGAAAATTCGTTCACAAGTCGGCATGGTGCTGAATCTCGATAAGTGCATCGGCTGCCACACCTGCTCGGTGACCTGTAAAAACGTCTGGACCAGCCGGGAAGGGATGGAATACGCCTGGTTCAACAACGTGGAAAGTAAGCCGGGCGTCGGTTTCCCGAACGACTGGGAAAACCAGGAAAAATGGAAGGGCGGCTGGATCCGCAAAATCAACGGTAAACTGCAGCCGCGCATGGGCAACCGCGCGATGCTGCTGGGTAAAATCTTCGCCAACCCGCATCTGCCGGGCATCGATGATTATTATGAGCCGTTTGATTATGACTACCAGAATCTGCACAACGCGCCGGAAAGTCAGCATCAGCCGATCGCCCGTCCGCGCTCGCTGATCACCGGCCAGCGGATGGACAAAATTACCAGCGGTCCGAACTGGGAAGAGATCCTCGGCGGCGAGTTCGAAAAACGCGCCAAAGATCAGAACTTCGACAACATGCAGAAGGCGATGTACGGCCAGTTCGAAAACACCTTCATGATGTATCTGCCGCGCCTGTGCGAGCACTGCCTGAACCCGGCCTGTGTCGCGACCTGCCCGAGCGGCGCCATCTATAAGCGTGAAGAAGATGGCATCGTACTGATCGACCAGGACAAGTGCCGCGGCTGGCGGATGTGTATCACCGGCTGTCCTTACAAGAAGATCTATTTCAACTGGAAGAGCGGGAAATCCGAGAAATGCATCTTCTGCTACCCGCGTATTGAATCCGGGATGCCGACGGTGTGCTCCGAAACTTGCGTGGGCCGTATCCGCTATCTCGGCGTCCTGCTGTACGACGCGGACGCGATTGAAAACGCCGCCAGCACCGAGAACGAGAAAGATCTGTATCAGCGCCAGCTGGACGTGTTCCTCGATCCTAACGATCCAAAAGTGATCGAGCAGGCGTTGAAAGATGGCGTACCGCAGGGCGTTATTGAGGCCGCGCAGCAGTCGCCGGTTTACAAAATGGCGATGGACTGGAAGCTGGCCCTGCCGCTGCACCCGGAATATCGCACCTTACCAATGGTCTGGTACGTGCCACCGCTGTCGCCGATTCAGTCCGCCGCCGATGCGGGCGAACTGGGTAGCAACGGGATCCTGCCGGACGTGGAAAGCCTGCGTATTCCGGTGCAATATCTGGCGAACCTGCTGACCGCCGGCGATACCCAGCCGGTCCTGCTGGCCCTGAAACGCATGCTGGCGATGCGCCACTATAAGCGGGCGGAAACCGTTGACGGCGTCGTCGATACCCGCGCGCTGGAAGAGGTGGGGCTGAGCGAAGCGCAGGCCCAGGAAATGTATCGCTATCTGGCGATTGCCAACTACGAAGATCGTTTCGTGGTGCCGAGCAGCCATCGTGAACAGGCGCGAGAAGCGTTTCCGGAGAAAAACGGCTGCGGCTTTAGCTTTGGCGATGGCTGCCACGGCTCTGACAGTCAGTTCAACCTGTTCAACAGCCGTCGCATCGACGCCATCGACGTTACCAGCAAAACGGAGCCGCACGCATGATTGAACTCGTGATTGTATCGCGTCTGCTCGAATATCCTGACGCTGCCTTATGGCAGCATCAGCAGGAGATGTTCGAGGCGCTCGCGTCATCAGAGAAACTCAGCAAAGAGGATGCCCACACGCTGGGCGTTTTCCTGCGCGATCTGCTGGCTCAGGATCCGCTGGACGCCCAGGCGGCCTATAGCGAACTGTTTGACCGCGGCCGGGCCACCTCGCTGCTGCTGTTTGAACATGTCCACGGCGAATCCCGCGATCGCGGGCAGGCGATGGTGGATCTGATGGCGCAGTACGAGCGCCACGGTCTGCTGCTGGATAGCCATGAGCTGCCGGATCATCTGCCGCTATATCTGGAGTATCTGGCGCAGCTGCCGGAAGAGGAAGCCCTTGGCGGCCTGCGGGACGTCGCGCCGATCCTCGGCCTGCTCAGCGCGCGCCTGCAGCAGCGCGAAAGTCGCTATGCGGTGCTGTTCGAGCTGTTGCTGAAGCTGGCCAATACTCAGGTCGACAGCCAGAAGGTGGCGGAAAAGATTGCCGACGAAGCGCGCGACGATACGCCGCAGGCGCTGGACGCTGTCTGGGAAGAAGAACAGGTCAAATTCTTTGCCGACCAGGGCTGCGGCGAGTCGGAGATTTCCGCTCACCAGCGTCGTTTTGCCGGAGCCGTGGCCCCGCAATATCTGAATATCTCTAACGGAGGACAGCAATAATGCACTTCCTGAATATGTTCTTCTTTGACATTTATCCGTACATTGCGGGCTCGGTGTTCCTGATTGGCAGCTGGTTGCGCTATGACTATGGCCAGTATACCTGGCGCGCCGCCTCCAGCCAGATGCTGGACCGTAAGGGGATGAACCTGGCGTCGAACCTGTTCCATATCGGCATCCTGGGTATTTTCGCCGGTCACTTCCTCGGCATGTTGACCCCGCACTGGATGTATGAGTCCTTCCTGCCGATCGACGTCAAGCAGAAGATGGCGATGATCGCCGGCGGCGCCTGCGGCGTGATGACTCTGGTGGGCGGTTTACTGCTGCTCAAGCGTCGTCTGCTCAGCCCGCGCGTTCGCGCCACCACCACCGGCGCGGATATTCTGATCCTCTCGTTGCTAATGGTGCAGTGTGCGCTTGGCCTGCTGACGATCCCGTTCTCCGCCCAGCATATGGACGGCAGTGAAATGATGAAGCTGGTCGGCTGGGCGCAGTCGGTGGTGACGTTCCACGGCGGGGCGTCACAGCATCTTGATGGCGTGGCGTTTATTTTCCGCGTTCACCTGGTGCTGGGGATGACCCTGTTCCTGCTGTTCCCGTTCTCCCGTCTGGTTCATATCTGGAGCGCGCCGGTCGAATACCTGACGCGCAAATACCAGATTGTCCGCGCCCGTCGCTAACTGGCCCGCGACTGCTCACTGACCCCGCCGCGGCGGGGTTTTTTTTCGCCCCAGCCGAGGTTATTCCCTGCGGCGGCAAACAGAATCAGCATCCCGCCGATTAATTGCACCGGGGTTAAAGCGTGGTTGAAGACCAGATAGTCGACCACCATCGCCACCAGCGGATAAATAAAGGAGAGCGAACCGGTAATGGGCGTCGGCAGGTTCTGTATCGCGCTATATAAAAGCTGATACATGATCCCGGTATGGACGACGCCGAGGATCAGCAGATAGCGCCAGGGGAAGCTGGCCGTCAATTCGGGGGCATGCACCAGCGGCAGCAGCATCACCACGCCAACGAGAACCTGAATGAAGGCGATATGCTGCGCGGGGAGCGGATGCAGTTTGCGCGCGATGATGGCGGTCAGGGCATAGAAAAATGCCGCACCCAGCGCCAGCAACACGCCGGTAGTGAGCCCCTCTCCGTGTGCAGGCGTTAGTTGGCTCGACAGCAGGATCACCACGCCGCCAAAGGCCAGCAGTAGCCATCCCCATTTTACGGCGCTGACCCGTTCCCCCAGCACCATCCCCATCAGTACCAGCATAAACGGCTGGGTGTTATAGACCACGGTGGCCATGCCGATGGAGATCCGTGAATAGGCGGCAAACAGCAGCAGCCAGTTGACGACCAGCGCCGCGCCGCCAATCACCGCCAGAGCGAGAGAGAAACGCGTTAGCCGGCTGAAGGGCTGGCGGCTTAACACGATAAACACCAGCAAGGTTAGCGCGCCAATCAGGCAGCGCCAGAACACGACATCAATCACCGGCAAACCCGAGAGCAGCACGAACGCGCCGATCGAGCCGGAGATTATCATTGCCAGGCTCATTTGCCAGACGCCGCGGGTAAGTTGCATTTTTCACCTCCATAATTTTTTAGTTATTGTGCGAAAAACCCTGACAGCGTGATATGGCTGAATTAAGGTGGAAAGGGTGAAATGCCTTTTATAATTAGGTGAAATACATGAATGACATTCTTGATGAAATAGACCGGGCGATCCTCACTTGCCTGACCCAGGATGCCAGAGTTTCGCTGAAGGTCTTGAGCGCGCGAGTAGGGTTAACCTCGCCGAGCACGGCCGAGCGGGTGAAACGCCTGGAGGAGCGGGGCGTTATTCAGGGGTATGGGGCGCGGGTCAATCTCGCCGCGCTGGGATACAGCCTGCAGGCGCTGGTGCGTGTCCGGCCGTTGCCTGGACTGCTGCAGAAGGTGGATAAATATATCCAGGCGATGCCGGAATGCATTGAAAGTGACAAGGTGACCGGGGAAGATTGTTTCGTGATGCGCCTTGTGGTGCGCGATATTGCCCAGCTGGATACCCTGCTGGACGGTCTGGCGGAGTACGCGCAGTGTAACACCTCGGTGGTGAAAAGCTCGCCGGTAAAAAGGCGGTTGCCGCCGCTGTGACTTTCCCGGAGGCGGTGCTGCGCACCTGTCCGGGCTACCGATCTGAACAGCCTGTAGCCTCGCTAAGCGAAGCGCGAGCGAGGAGACAGCGGAACAGGTGGCTGAAGAGAGTGCAGGAATGTGTAGCCTCGCTAAGCGAAGCGCGAGCGAGGAGATAGCAGGACCGGTGGCTGAGAGAGTGCAACAGTGGTGGGGGAAGGATAACTCGTCGCTATCGCTCCTCGCCCTTCGGGCCGTTGCCTGCGGCAACGTTCTCTCGCTGGCGCTCGAGTCGAACCTTGGTCAAAGCTTCTCATCCTTCCCCATTGGGCAGAGTATAGAATATCGCAGGTTGATTAAGCTGGGCATGACAGGGGGAGATGGTGGTGGGGGAAGGATAACTCGGCGCTAAAGCGCCTCGCCCTTCGGGCCGTTGCCTGCGGCAACGTTCTCTCGCTGGCGCTCGAGTCGAACCTTAGTCGAAGCTTCTCATCCTTCCCCATTGGGCAGAATATAAAATATCGCAGGTTGATTAAGCTGGGCATGACAGGGGGAGATGGTGGTGGGGGAAGGATTCGAACCTTCGAAGTCGATGACGGCAGATTTACAGTCTGCTCCCTTTGGCCGCTCGGGAACCCCACCAGGGGTAAAATCACATTGTAGGCTATTCAGCAAAATGAATGGTGGTGGGGGAAGGATAACTCGTCGCTATCGCTCCTCGCCCTTCGGGCCGTTGCCTGTGGTAACGTTCTCTCGCTGGCGCTCGAGTCGAACCTTAGTCGAAGGTTCTTACCCTTCCCGCTAAGTGCAAACATTGTTTACGCTTGTCGGGGAAACCATATCACTGTAGTGAATAATGGTGGTGGGGGAAGGATTCGAACCTTCGAAGTCGATGACGGCAGATTTACAGTCTGCTCCCTTTGGCCGCTCGGGAACCCCACCACGGGGTAATGCTTAGTACTGGCCTGCTTCCTTCTCGGGAAGCGGGGCGCATCATACCAAATGATGCGCCCCTGTAAAGCATTCGTTTGACAAAAATAAACTGGTTGCCTGATTTTTACGCGTAACGCCGTAAAGCTAACCAATTCATTTCTCAGTCGATTAAAGAATAATCGTCCGGTTACCGTAAACGAAGACGCGCTGCGCCAGTACCTGATACAACGCCCGGCTCAAGACGTTTTTTTCGACATCGCGCCCAGCGCGCATCATATCTTCTGCAGTATAAGTATGATCGACGTGAATCACGTCCTGCATGATGATCGGGCCCTCGTCCAGATTATCATTCACATAGTGGGCAGTGGCGCCGATGATCTTCACGCCACGCTCGTAGGCCTGATGATAAGGACGAGCGCCGATAAACGCCGGCAAAAACGAATGGTGAATATTGATGATTTTATTCGGGAAGCGGGCGACAAACTCCGGAGTGAGAACGCGCATATATTTGGCCAGTACCACGTAATCCGGCTCATGCGCCGCAATGGCATCCCCCATCTGTTTGTCGTGTTCTTCGCGGCTCAGGCCTTCATGGCTGACCAGCTCGAACGGAATACCAAAACGCTCCACCAGCGGGCGCAGGGTGTCATGGTTGCCGATAACCGCGGCAATGTCGACGTCCAGTCCGCCATAGTTGGCTTTCATCAGCAGATCGCCAAGGCAGTGCGCTTCTTTAGTAACCAGAATCACCACCCGGCGGCGGCCAGCCGGATTCAGTTCGCGGATGGAGCCTTCAGGCAGGGCGCTGTCGAGATCGGCCAGCAGAGTAGCGTCGTTAAAAATGCCTTCCAGTTCGGTGCGCATAAAGAAACGACCGGTACGGTGGTCAACAAACTCATTGTTCTGCACAATGTTAAGTTCATGCTTGTAGCAGATATTGGTGATACGCGCGATGAGGCCTTTCTGATCAGGGCAAATAGTGCGTAGTACTTTACGTTGTAATGAATGCATCGCGAGGAAAATCCTGTAATGTTTGCAAGCGCTACGGCAGCGTTACTGGCCGCAGCATTTTTTAAATTTTTTACCTGAACCGCAAGGGCAGGGGTCGTTACGGCCAATCAGCGGTCGTGTCCCGTCGATATAGTACCACTGTCCATTTTCTTTTAAGAATCTGGAACGTTCAATAATGGCGCCAGGGCGGTTATTGTCATTAAAGCGGGCGACAAAGCTGACAAAGCCTTCATTTGGGGCACGTCCTTCATCACTGGCGAACAGGGTTAAGCCCAGCCACTCGGTTTGGCTAAACCCTTTCTCCAGGTCGGCGCGAAACTGCTGCGCCTGACAGGATGGATGCCAGGTTTTGATCAGATAGTCGGCATCTTTCATGACGAACGCGCTGTAACGAGAGCGCATAAGCTGTGACGGGCCAGGCGCAAGCTCGGCGCCGGACAGATATCGCTGGCAACATGAGCTATACTCCAGTGCGCTGCCACAGGGGCACAATTGCGACAAAATTGCCTCCATGGAAGAAAGAGTAACGGCGCGTTTACGCCAAAGGGCTTTATGTTAACTGAGCCGTGACAATGTTGCCACGCTCAGAGTGGAAGGATAGTTATCAGTACTCATGAGAAAGCTTAAAATTGGTCTGGCGTTAGGGGCGGGGGCCGCGCGCGGGTGGTCGCACATTGGCGTCATCAACGCCCTCCAGCGGGCCGGTATTGAAATTGATATCGTGGCCGGCTGCTCTATCGGTTCTCTGGTAGGAGCCGCTTACGCCTGTAACCGACTCCCGGCGCTCGAATCATGGGTCTGCTCTTTCAGCAGCTGGGATGTCCTAAAGCTGATGGACCTTTCCTGGCGCCGTGGTGGACTGTTGCGAGGGGAAAAGGTGTTCAATCACTACCGCCGCATCATGCCCATGACCGATATTGCGGACTGCGACCGGCCTTTTGCCGCGGTCGCCACCAATTTAAGCACCGGCCGGGAGCTGTGGTTTACCGAAGGCGACCTGCATTTAGCAATTCGTGCTTCCTGCAGTATGCCAGGACTGATGGCGCCGGTCAGGCATAATGGCTACTGGCTGGTGGATGGCGCAGTGGTCAATCCGGTACCGGTGTCGCTGACGCGTGCGATGGGGGCTGATATTGTGATTGCTGTCGACCTGCAGCATGATGCCCATCTCATGCAGCAAGATTTATTCTCCCTCGACACGCCGCGGCGGGACGCAGAAGAGAAGGAAGGACCATGGCATGCTCGCCTGCGCGCGCGGTTGACGCAAATGAGCGCCCGGCGTGCAGCGGTCACGCCGACGGCGATGGAGATTATGACCACGTCTATCCAGGTTCTGGAGAACCGTCTTAAACGCAATCGTATGGCGGGTGACCCACCGGATATCCTGCTGCAACCTTTTTGTCCGCAAGTGTCGACGCTGGATTTCCATCGCGCCGGCGAGGCGATTGCCGCAGGGAAGCTGGCGGTAGAAAAGAAAATGGATGAATTATTACCCTTAGTGCGTACAGTGATTTGACGTACGAGTACCTGACTTAAGCAAATTCTGACAGGCGATAGTGTGAATAGCGTGCCACTATTGAATTATCGTCAGCCAGGGGAGATATCATGACGCAGCCATTGGCGGGAAAACAGATTCTGATAGTTGAAGACGAACCCGTTTTCCGCTCACTCTTGCATGGATGGCTGGCCTCGCTGGGTGCCACAACCTGGCTGGCGGAAGATGGCATGGATGCCCTGCATAAAATGACAGAGGTGCATCCGGATCTGATGATTTGCGACATCTCTATGCCGAGAATGAATGGTCTGGAACTGGTGGAGACGCTGCGAAACCGCGGCGAGCAGTTGCCGATCCTGATGATTTCGGCGACTGAAAACATGGCGGATATAGCCAAAGCGTTGCGGCTTGGCGTCCAGGACGTGCTGTTAAAGCCCGTCAAAGATTTCGATCGCTTGCGCGAGACCGTCTATGCCTGCCTTTATCCCGCGATGTTCAGTTCACGGGTGGAAGAGGAAGAACGCCTGTTTGAGGACTGGGATGCACTGGTCAGTAATCCCATCGCCGCATCAAGATTACTGCAGGAACTCCAGCCGCCGGTGCAGCAGGAAATGTCGCACTGTCGGATCCATTATCGCCAACTGGTGTCGGCAGATAAACCTGGGTTGGTGCTTGATATTGCGCCGCTCTCAGAAAATGATTTGGCGTTCTATTGTCTGGATGTCACCCGAGCAGGGGATAATGGTGTGCTAGCTGCATTATTACTGCGCGCGTTGTTCAATGGTCTGCTGCAGGAACAACTGGCGCATCAGGGACAACGTTTACCTGAAATGGGGAGTCTGTTAAAGCAGGTCAATCAGTTACTGCGTCAGGCTAACCTTCCTGGGCAGTTCCCTTTACTGGTGGGTTATTACCACAGCGGGTTGAAAAATTTAATTCTGGTATCCGCTGGTCTCAATGGCACACTGAATACGGGTGAGCATCAAATACAGATAAGTAATGGCGTTCCTTTAGGGACGTTGGGGGATGCTTACCTTAACCAAATTAGCCAGCGTTGTACGTCGTGGCAGTGCCAAATTTGGGGGGCGGGCGGTCGTTTACGCTTAATGTTGTCTGCGGAATGAGCAATTAACGTTATATCTCAGCAGACGGGATTACCCGTAGCCCATTACCGGTGGTACCATCGAGCAGATTTATGCGTAAAAGTCCTAATTCGAGGCTATCGGAAGCTTTTCAGACCCGTGAATACGCGGTTGACTGATATACTCGACACGTTATTTGTAACGAGAAGTTTAAAAAACAAACAGTCCAGGAGATTTCAATGGCTGCCCTTAATTCTAAAGTCAGAAAAGCGGTTATCCCGGTTGCGGGATTAGGCACCAGGATGCTGCCTGCCACCAAAGCGATCCCAAAAGAAATGCTGCCGCTGGTAGATAAGCCGTTAATTCAGTACGTTGTTAATGAATGTATCGCTGCAGGAATTACTGAAATTGTTCTGGTAACACACTCGTCAAAAAACTCTATCGAAAACCATTTCGATACCAGTTTTGAGCTGGAAGCGATGCTGGAAAAACGTGTAAAACGTCAGCTGCTGGAAGAAGTACAGTCTATTTGTCCGCCGCACGTCACCATTATGCAAGTTCGTCAGGGCCTGGCGAAAGGCCTTGGTCACGCGGTGCTGTGCGCCCATCCGGTGGTAGGTGATGAGCCGGTCGCAGTTATTCTGCCAGACGTTATCCTGGATGAATATGAATCGGATCTGAGCCGCGATAACCTTGCCGAGATGATCTCTCGCTTCGATGAAACCGGCGCCAGCCAGATTATGGTTGAGCCTGTTGAAGATGTGACTGCGTATGGCGTGGTTGACTGCAAAGGCGAATCCCTGAAGCCGGGTGAAAGCGTACCGATGGTGGGCGTGGTCGAGAAGCCGAAAGCTGACGTTGCGCCGTCTAATCTGGCTGTAGTTGGACGCTATGTCCTCAGCGCAGATATCTGGCCACTGCTGGCGAAAACCCCTCCAGGCGCCGGGGATGAAATTCAGCTGACTGACGCGATTGATATGTTGATCGAGAAAGAGACAGTTGAAGCTTACCATATGAAAGGCAAGAGCCATGACTGCGGCAATAAGCTTGGCTACATGCAGGCGTTTGTCGAATACGGTATTCGCCACAAAACGCTGGGTGACGATTTTAAAGCCTGGCTGGAAACTGCGGTCGCGAAGTAATCCAGCGCGCAGTTGAAAGCACTGAACCGGGAGCGCGACAGCGACTCCCGGTTTTTTTATATCGGAATTAAAAGCAAAAAAAATCCCGCCGCAGCGGGATTTTTATATATCTGCAACGAAGATTAGATCAGGAAATCGTCCAGTGATTTACCCTGTTCGTCCATTGCTTTTTTGATCACTGCCGGAGTACGACCCTGGCCGGTCCAGGTTTTGGTTTCGCCGTTTTCATCGACATAGCTATATTTTGCCGGACGTGCAGCACGTTTGGTTTTGGTACCGGCTTTAACGGCAGCCATGGTGCTCAGCAGTTCATTCGGGTCAATACCGTCAGCAATCAGCATTTCACGGTATTGCTGCAGCTTACGAGTACGTTCTTCAATTTCCGCCGCGGCGGCGTTTTCTTCTTCACGGCGCTCGTTAACGACGACTTCTAATTTTTCCAGCATTTCTTCGAGCGTTTCCAGGGTGCATTCTCTTGCCTGCGCACGAAGAGTACGGATGTTGTTCAAAATTTTAAGTGCTTCGCTCATTGTAGTAATCTCAAACTTATATTGTGGGGTGGTTTGTTGAACTAATAATAGAGCGATAAATTGCGTTGTGCAATAGGGGAGAATGTAAGGAATTCAAAATTACTGGTTATTTGTCGCGGGAATTAATTAATTTAAGTTAAAATTCCCGTGTCGCTTCACATCTTTCCTGCTTATAGCGATGCAAGGAACGCCAGCTAAAACACTGAGGCAGTATGCTTTTTTTGAGGTTTAGGGAGAAAATTTATACTTTGCCTGGGTAAATATGCCCCCTCAGTATTAGCGCATTTTCGGTTACGTCTCTTAATATAAAACAGGCTGCGTCCAGGCTTATAGTCCTTGACCTGCGGGGCTATAAGCACGAAAAGACAATGGTTACCTTGCTGGTAGCGTAGCGGTACGATCAAATAATGGCCCTGCAAATTCAATTAATCTTCATAATCCTTTCACTTTCCAGGCCCTTCAGCACCGCGACAATACCCCTGCTGAAAGGGCGGCTGAAGGCATAAAATATGGTACAATCGTTGCCGCGATAAAACACATTGATTGGGGTCACGCAGCCGATGGCACAACTTTATTTCTACTACTCTGCAATGAATGCAGGTAAGTCGACCGCTCTGTTGCAATCTTCGTACAATTACCAGGAGCGGGGGATGCGTACCATCGTTTATACCGCTGAGATTGACGATCGTTTTGGCGCCGGGAAAGTCAGCTCGCGTATTGGTCTCTCCTCGCCAGCCCGCTTGTATAACCCGCAGACATCCTTATTTAACGATATCGCGGCAGAGCACAAGCTGAAGCCGATTCACTGTGTCCTGGTGGACGAGAGCCAGTTCCTGACACGCGAACAGGTTCATGAGCTGTCTGAAGTTGTCGATATGCTCGATATTCCCGTGCTTTGCTACGGGCTGCGCACAGATTTTCGCGGCGAGCTTTTTACCGGTAGCCAATATTTACTGGCCTGGTCCGATAAACTGGTGGAACTGAAAACCATTTGTTTCTGCGGCCGCAAGGCCAGCATGGTGTTGCGTCTTGATCAGGAAGGTCGTCCTTATAATGAAGGCGAGCAGGTGGTCATCGGCGGCAATGAGCGGTACGTCTCAGTTTGCCGTAAGCATTATAAAGAGGCGCTGAGCGTCGGGTCGTTAACTCAGGTACAAAACCAGCATCGCCCCTGCTAAGACGCTTAAAAGCTTATACAGGCGCCTGTGGGCGCCTTTTTTATTGCCTGCGATAGCTGTGCTGAAACAGGCGCTGGGGGCCGGCATAAAAAAAGCCCCATCCGAAGATGAGGCTTTTAGCGTATTTACGGCTGTCGATTAAGCGGATTTTTTCGCTTTTTTCTCAGCTTTAACCGGAGCGACTTCTGCTTTCACCCCAGCTTCGCCTTCGACGAATTCGCGGCCATAGTAGGTATCCAGCAGAATCTGTTTCAGTTCGGAGATCAGCGGATAGCGCGGGTTAGCGCCAGTGCACTGGTCATCGAATGCATCTTCAGACAGCTTATCAACATGGGCCAGGAAGTCAGCTTCCTGAACGCCAGCTTCGCGAATAGATTTCGGAATACCCAGTTCAGCTTTAATGCTTTCCAGCCATGCCAGCAGTTTCTCGATTTTCGCTGCGGTACGGTCGCCCGGTGCGGACAGACCCAGGTGGTCAGCGATTTCGGCGTAACGACGACGAGCCTGCGGACGGTCGTACTGGCTAAACGCGGTCTGCTTGGTCGGGTTGTCATTCGCGTTGTAGCGGATAACGTTGCAGATCAGCAGGGCGTTGGCCAGACCGTGCGGAATGTGGAACTGGGAACCCAGTTTGTGCGCCATGGAGTGACATACCCCGAGGAAAGCGTTCGCAAACGCGATACCGGCGATAGTTGCGGCACTGTGCACACGTTCACGGGCAACTGGGTTCTTGGAACCTTCGTGGTAAGAGGCCGGCAGGTACTCTTTCAGCAGCTTCAGAGCCTGCAGCGCCTGGCCGTCAGAGAACTCAGAAGCCAGTACGGAAACGTAAGCTTCCAGGGCGTGAGTGACAGCATCCAGACCACCGAACGCACACAGGGACTTCGGCATATCCATGACCAGATTGGCATCAACGATGGCCATATCCGGCGTCAGGGCATAGTCTGCCAGCGGATATTTCTGACCTGTTGCGTCATCGGTTACCACAGCAAACGGCGTCACTTCAGAACCGGTACCGGAAGTGGTGGTGATCGCCACCATCTTCGCTTTGACACCCATTTTCGGGAACTTGTAGATACGTTTACGGATATCCATAAAGCGCAGCGCCAGTTCTTCGAAGTGAGTTTCCGGATGTTCGTACATGACCCACATGATTTTCGCGGCATCCATCGGGGAACCACCACCCAGCGCGATGATCACGTCTGGTTTAAAGGAGTTCGCCAGGTCGGCACCTTTGCGTACGATAGTCAGCGTCGGGTCAGCTTCAACTTCGAAGAAGACTTCAGTTTCAACACCCGCTGCTTTCAGCACGGAAGTGATCTGATCGGCATAGCCGTTGTTGAACAGGAAGCGGTCAGTCACGATCAGCGCGCGTTTGTGACCATCAGTAATCACTTCATCCAGTGCGATTGGCAGAGAGCCACGACGGAAGTAGATCGATTTCGGAAGTTTGTGCCACAACATGTTTTCAGCTCGCTTAGCAACGGTTTTCTTGTTGATCAAGTGTTTCGGACCAACGTTTTCAGAGATGGAGTTACCACCCCAGGAACCACAACCCAGAGTCAGGGAAGGCGCGAGTTTGAAGTTGTACAGGTCACCGATACCACCCTGAGATGCTGGGGTGTTGATCAGGATACGTGCGGTTTTCATCATCTGGCCGAAGTAAGCCACGCGAGCCGGCTGGTTATCCTGGTCGGTGTACAGGCAAGAAGTGTGACCGATACCGCCCATGGCAACCAGTTTTTCCGCTTTGGCTACCGCGTCTTCGAAATCTTTCGCACGGTACATGGCCAGCGTCGGCGACAGTTTTTCGTGAGCAAACGGTTCGCTTTCGTCAACGTTGGTCACTTCACCAATCAGAATTTTGGTGGTGGCCGGAACGGTAAAGCCTGCCAGTTCAGCGATTTTTGCCGCTGGCTGACCAACGATAGCGGCGTTCAGCGCGCCATTTTTCAGGATGATGTCCTGAACGGCTTTCAGTTCTTTACCTTGCAGCAGGTAACCGCCGTGGCTGGCGAAACGTTCGCGAACCGCGTCATAAACAGAATCAACTACAACAACAGACTGCTCAGAAGCACAGATAACACCGTTATCGAAGGTTTTAGACATCAGTACGGACGCTACGGCGCGTTTGATGTCTGCAGTTTCATCGATTACTACCGGCGTGTTACCGGCACCAACACCGATAGCAGGTTTACCGGAGCTGTATGCTGCTTTCACCATGCCTGGACCACCGGTCGCAAGGATCAGGTTGATATCCGGGTGGTGCATCAGGGCGTTAGACAGCTCAACAGACGGCTGATCGATCCAGCCAATCAGGTCTTTCGGCGCACCAGCAGCGATGGCAGCCTGCAGCACGATGTCAGCGGCTTTGTTGGTGGCTTCTTTAGCACGCGGATGCGGGGAGAAAATGATGGCGTTACGGGTCTTCAGGCTGATGAGCGATTTGAAGATGGCTGTGGAAGTCGGGTTAGTGGTCGGTACGATACCGCAGATGATACCGATAGGTTCAGCGATAGTAATGGTACCAAAGGTGTCGTCTTCTGACAGGACGCCACAGGTCTTTTCATCTTTATAGGCGTTGTAGATATATTCGGAAGCGAAGTGGTTTTTGATCACTTTGTCTTCGACGATACCCATGCCGGATTCGGCAACGGCCATTTTGGCGAGAGGGATTCGAGCATCTGCGGCGGCCAGAGCGGCTGCACGGAAGATTTTGTCGACTTGTTCTTGAGTGAAACTGGCATATTCACGCTGGGCTTTCTTGACACGCTCAACAAGCGCGTTCAGTTCAGCGATATTAGTAACAGCCATAATGCTCTCCTGATAATGTTAAACTTTTTTAGTAAATCAGTCGCTCGATTCGACATTATAGACAGGCTGTTAACAGCTTGCATGTAAATGTTTATGTAGAAAAATCAGGGCGCTGTTTTACCGATTTACTAAAAAAGCTTTGTCTCTTTCTCTGTCAGGTACTGCTGCCTTCCACTCTGTTGGTGTCATCAAGATTACTCACTTCTGAGTACAAAATACGTGATTTAGATCAAATATTGGCGTAGCTGATACCTTTCAGCTGACTGCTTTTTGACCGATCCGATCAAGTGTAATGGGAGGGTTTTGAAATTAAAAAAACAGTTAGCATAAAATACACATATATCCAACATTCGATACATATCACCGGGTTTATGCATATTTATAATGAATCTTGCAGGCAAAAAGCGTATGTTTCGCGCAGTTATCTTATGCTTATAACAGTCAACCGCCAATTTTGATAATGCTGCGGAGCCCAATGTGACTCAATCTTTGTTCGATTTTTCTGCGTATTTTAAATTTTTCATCGGCTTATTTGCGTTAGTCAACCCGGTTGGCATTATTCCGGTGTTCATCAGCATGACCAGCTACCAACCAGCAGCGGTGCGGAATAAGACCAATCTTACAGCTAACTTGTCAGTGGCGATCATCCTTCTGACATCATTGTTTTTGGGAGATGGCATTCTGCAGATTTTTGGTATTTCCATCGATTCCTTCCGCATCGCTGGTGGGATCCTGGTGGTCACTATTGCGATGTCGATGATAAGCGGCAAACTCGGTGAAGATAAACAGAACAAGCAGGAAAAATCGGAGACAGCGGTGCGGGAGAGTATCGGCGTCGTGCCTCTTGCGCTACCGCTAATGGCCGGCCCGGGGGCAATCAGTTCCACCATCGTCTGGGGGACCCGGTATCACTCCTGGGTGCACCTGGTCGGGTTCTCACTGGCGATAGCGGTATTTGCCCTCTGCTGCTGGGGTATTTTCCGTATGGCGCCGTGGCTGGTGCGGCTGCTGGGGCAAACGGGGATCAACGTAATCACCCGTATCATGGGCTTGCTGCTGATGGCGCTTGGTATCGAGTTCATCGTGACCGGTATCAAAGCCCTTTTCCCGGGACTGCTTAACTAATTATTCGCCCAGCAGGCGTGGAGGTTCGTATTCACGTCTGCGCGATTATTAGCAAAACCTATTGATGAAAGCGAGATCTGCTGTCGAGATAATGTTTTGCAATGATGTCTATAATTTCATATTTTTCATGTACATATGAAAAATTTCTCTTTGTCTTCTGCTCGCGTTTTTCCCCTCGGAGATGTTATTTTCCTCACATCATTCTCTGGCACTTGCTGTCGGATCATTGAAATGATATTAGTAATTTTAACAAGGCTGTAGATGAATGTGCTAAAAAGTAACCTATTGTTAAATTTTTGTACAAAAAACCATCTTTTAGCCTTCTCCTGTTTTGCTGGTCGCTGAAAACATCATATTTATATGATAAATAATGATATTTTAATATTGGTAGCGTGTGGCAACCCTCTTAGCCGAGAGCAAAACGGGCAATAAAAGAGAATCCGGTAACATATTTGCAAATTGCATTGGCGGAGGTGTTTACCTTTTGATACTTTCCGCCGTTATCGTCTGCTGAATTATGTGTGCAAATGAGAATTATTTTTAATTAACTCATTTCGCCCGAACGACCCTCCAGCGAGGGCAACGAATCGACGTCAAGACTGCCAATCGAGCGGTCGTAATAAATAAGTCGGTGATAGCAATCTGCCAATCGCAAACTCCTGCGTTGGACAGAACCCGAAAACGGGAAAAACAGGCTGGTTAAAAAACCAGTAATTATAATGACTGGAGTTACAACACAATGACCATCATCACTAAAAAACGTTTGATCGCCGCGGGAGTGCTATCCGCACTGATCGCCGGCAATATGGCTATGGCAGCGGATGTCCCGGCCGGAGTGCAGCTGGCAGATAAGCAAACGCTGGTGCGAAATAGCGGCGCTGAGCCACAATCGCTGGACCCGAATAAAATTGAAGGGGTCCCCGAGGCCAATATTAGCCGCGATCTGTTCGAAGGTTTGCTGAATACCTCGCCGAAAGATGGCCACCCGATCCCTGGGGTGGCGGAGAGCTGGGATAATAAAGATTTTAAAGTCTGGACCTTCCATCTGCGTAAAGATGCAAAATGGTCTAACGGCGAACCGGTGACAGCCCAGGACTTCGTCTATAGCTGGCAGCGTTTGGTGGATCCGAAAACAGCGTCTCCCTATGCCAGTTACCCGCAGTATGGTCATATCCTCAATGTTGACGAAATCATTGACGGTAAGAAAGCGCCGAGCGAGTTGGGCGTGAAAGCCATTGACGACCACACGCTGGAAGTCACCCTCAGCGAGCCAGTACCTTATTTTTATAAACTGCTGGTTAACCCGGCCATGTCTCCCGTTTACAAACCGGCCATTGAAAAATTTGGCGAGAAGTGGACGCAGCCTGGCAATATCGTCACCAACGGCGCGTACACGCTGAAAGACTGGGTGGTTAACGAACGTATCGTGATGGAGCGCAACCCGCACTACTGGGATAATGCGAAAACCGTTATCAACACCGTCACCTGGCTGCCGACCTCTTCCGAAGTGACCTATGTTAACCGCTATCGCAGCGGTGAACTGGACATGACCTATAACCAGCTGCCGATCGAACTCTTCCAGAAGCTGAAAAAAGAGATCCCGAACGAGCTGCACGTTGACCCGTATCTGTGTACCTATTATTACGAAATCAACAACCAGAAAGCGCCGTTCACCGACGTACGCGTGCGTACCGCGCTGAAGCTGGGCCTGGACCGCGACATCATTGCTAACAAGGTGAAAGGTCAGGGCGATCTGCCGGCTTATGGTTACACGCCGCCGTATACCGATGGCGCGAAACTGAGCGAGCCGGAATGGTTTACCTGGTCGCAGGAAAAACGTAATGAAGAAGCGAAGAAACTGCTGGCAGAAGCCGGGTATACCTCTGATAAACCGTTAACCTTCAACCTGCTGTATAACACCTCTGATCTGCACAAGAAGCTGGCGATTGCCGCCGCCTCGCTGTGGCGTAAAAACCTGGGCATTGACGTGAAGCTGGTCAATCAGGAGTGGAAAACGTTCCTCGATACCCGTCACCAGGGCACCTATGACGTGGCACGTGCGGGCTGGTGCGCCGACTATAACGAGCCAACCTCCTTCCTGAACACCATGCTCTCTGACAGCTCAATGAACACTGCGCACTATAAGAGCCCGGCGTTCGACAAAATTATGGCTGAATCCGTAAAAGCGTCTGATGAAGCACAGCGCACGGCAGCTTATGCGAAAGCGGAACAGCAGCTGGATAAAGACAGCGCGATCGTACCGGTCTATTACTACGTCAACGCCCGCCTGGTGAAACCGTGGGTCGGGGGCTACACCGGTAAAGACCCGATGGATAACGTCTATACCAAAGATCTCTACGTTATCAAACATTAATGGCAATACGTGGAGCGAGCCTGTGCTCGCTCCATCGTGTCTTATTTAAGAGCAGTGCAAAGGCACACGCCAGAAGGTACGGGCAATGTTAAAATTTATCTTACGTCGCTGTCTGGAAGCGATTCCGACGCTATTTATTCTTATTACCATCTCATTCTTCATGATGCGTCTGGCTCCGGGAAGTCCTTTTACCGGGGAACGTACGCTACCGCCGGAAGTGATGGCGAATATTGAAGCAAAATACCATTTAAACGACCCCATCATGACGCAGTACTTCAATTATCTGAAGCAGTTGGCGCATGGCGATTTTGGTCCCTCCTTTAAATACAAAGATTATTCGGTCAACGATCTGGTGGCGGCCAGCTTCCCGGTGTCGGCGAAACTGGGCTTCGCTGCCTTTTTCCTGGCAGTGGTGATCGGTGTTGCCGCTGGGGTGATAGCCGCTCTGAAGCAAAACACCCGATGGGACTACGCGGTGATGGGGGTAGCCATGACCGGCGTGGTTATTCCGAGCTTTGTGGTCGCGCCGCTGCTGGTAATGATTTTTGCCATTACCCTGCACTGGCTACCGGGCGGCGGCTGGAACGGCGGGGCGGTGAAATTTATGATCCTGCCGATGGTGGCGCTCTCTCTGGCTTATATCGCCAGTATTGCGCGTATTACCCGCGGCTCGATGATTGAAGTGCTGCACTCTAACTTTATTCGTACCGCGCGGGCAAAAGGGCTGCCGATGCGCCGCATTATTTTCCGCCATGCGCTGAAGCCGGCATTGCTGCCGGTGCTCTCCTATATGGGGCCAGCTTTCGTGGGCATCATTACCGGCTCAATGGTCATCGAAACCATTTACGGTCTGCCGGGGATCGGTCAGCTGTTCGTTAACGGGGCGCTTAACCGTGACTACTCGCTGGTGCTGAGCCTGACGATCCTCGTGGGAGCCCTGACTATCCTGTTCAACGCCATCGTTGACGTGCTGTACGCCGTTATCGATCCGAAGATTCGCTACTGAAGCCGGAGTTCGCCATGATGTTAAGTAAGAAAAATAGCGAGGCGCTGGAAAACTTCAGTGAGAAGCTGGAAGTGGAAGGGCGCAGCCTCTGGCAGGATGCGCGCCGCCGCTTTATGCATAACCGCGCTGCGGTAACCAGCCTGATTATGCTGGTGCTTATTGCGCTGTTCGTTACCCTGGCGCCGATGGTGTCGTCGTTCTCCTACTTCGATACCGACTGGGGCATGATGTCCAATGCCCCGGATATGGCCTCCGGCCACTACTTCGGAACCGACTCCTCCGGGCGCGATCTACTGGTGCGCGTGGCGATCGGCGGGCGTATTTCCCTGATGGTCGGGGTGGCAGCGGCGCTGGTGGCGGTGATCCTCGGTACGCTCTACGGTTCGCTTTCCGGTTATCTCGGCGGCAAAGTGGATTCGGTGATGATGCGTCTGCTGGAGATCCTCAACTCCTTCCCGTTTATGTTCTTCGTCATCCTGCTGGTGACCTTTTTTGGTCAGAATATCCTGCTGATCTTCGTGGCCATCGGTATGGTGTCCTGGCTGGATATGGCCCGTATCGTGCGCGGACAGACCTTGAGCCTCAAGCGCAAAGAGTTTATCGAAGCCGCGCAGGTTGGCGGGGTCTCGACGGCGAGCATCGTGCTGCGCCACATCGTCCCCAACGTGCTGGGGGTGGTGGTGGTGTACGCCTCGCTGCTGGTCCCCAGCATGATCCTCTTCGAATCCTTCCTCAGCTTCCTCGGGCTGGGAACCCAGGAGCCGCTCAGCAGCTGGGGGGCATTGCTCAGCGATGGCGCCAACTCAATGGAAGTTTCGCCCTGGCTGCTGTTGTTCCCGGCGGGTTTCCTGGTGGTGACCCTGTTCTGTTTCAACTTTATCGGCGATGGTCTGCGTGATGCCCTCGACCCGAAAGACCGCTAAGGAGCGCTGCCATGACCATGATTGAAACGGCAAAAGCGCCGCAAGCGCAGAGCCACAGCGGGCTGCTGCTGGACGTGAAAGATCTTCGAGTTACCTTTAAAACGCCGGATGGCGACGTCACTGCCGTCAATGACCTGAATTTTACCCTGCAGGCGGGCGAGACGCTCGGCATTGTGGGCGAATCCGGCTCCGGTAAATCGCAAACCGCCTTCGCCCTGATGGGGCTGCTGGCGGCTAACGGTCGCATCGGGGGTTCCGCCACCTTTAACGGTCGGCAAATCCTCAATTTGCCCGAGCGTGAGCTGAACAAACTGCGCGCTGAACAAATCTCAATGATTTTCCAGGATCCGATGACCTCGCTTAACCCCTATATGCGGGTGGGCGAGCAGTTAATGGAAGTCCTGATGCTGCATAAAGGGCTGAGTAAAGCCGAAGCGTTTGAAGAGTCAGTGAAGATGCTCGACGCGGTAAAAATGCCGGAAGCGCGTAAGCGCATGAAGATGTTCCCGCACGAATTCTCCGGGGGCATGCGTCAGCGCGTGATGATTGCCATGGCGCTGTTATGCCGGCCGCGGCTGCTGATTGCGGATGAACCGACCACCGCTCTGGACGTCACCGTGCAGGCGCAGATCATGACGTTACTGAATGAGCTTAAGCGCGAATTCAATACGGCCATCATTATGATCACCCACGACCTTGGGGTGGTGGCAGGGATCTGCGATAAAGTGCTGGTGATGTACGCCGGGCGCACCATGGAGTATGGTCAGGCGCGCGATGTCTTCTATCAGCCGTCGCACCCATACTCCATTGGGCTGTTGAATGCGGTTCCACGTCTGGATGCGGAAGGGGATGCGTTGTTGACCATTCCCGGCAACCCACCGAACCTGCTGCGATTGCCGAAAGGCTGTCCATTCCAGCCGCGCTGTCCGCACGCGATGGAGCAGTGCAGCAGCGCACCGCCGCTGGAGTCGTTCGCGCCAGGCCGCCTGCGCGCCTGCTTTAAACCGGTGGGGGATCTGCTATGAACGCCTTAAGTGAACAACGAAAAGTCCTGCTCGAAATTGCCGACCTGAAAGTGCATTTCGATATCAAAGATGGCAAGCAGTGGTTCTGGCAGCCGTCGAAAACGCTGAAAGCGGTGGATGGCGTAACGCTGCGTCTCTATGAGGGGGAAACCCTCGGCGTGGTGGGGGAGTCCGGCTGCGGTAAATCGACTTTCGCCCGCGCCATTATTGGTCTGGTGAAAGCGACCGATGGCAAAGTAGCCTGGCTTGGTAAAGATCTGCTGGGCATGAAGCCGGAAGAGTGGCGCGATGTGCGTAGCGATATTCAGATGATCTTCCAGGATCCGCTGGCCTCTCTGAATCCGCGAATGACCATTGGAGAAATTATCGCCGAACCGCTGCGTACCTATCATCCGAAGATGTCCCGTCAGGAAGTGCGCGATCGCGTGAAGGCGATGATGATGAAAGTTGGGCTGCTACCCAACCTGATCAACCGCTATCCGCACGAGTTCTCCGGCGGTCAGTGTCAGCGCATCGGTATCGCGCGGGCGTTAATTCTTGAGCCGAAGCTGATTATCTGCGATGAGCCGGTCTCCGCGCTTGATGTGTCGATTCAGGCGCAGGTGGTCAATTTGCTGCAGCAGCTGCAGCGTGAGATGGGGCTGTCGCTGATATTTATCGCCCACGATCTGGCGGTAGTTAAACACATCTCCGATCGCGTACTGGTGATGTATCTGGGACATGCGGTGGAGCTGGGCACCTACGACGAGGTGTACCACAATCCGCTGCATCCCTATACCAAAGCGCTAATGTCGGCGGTGCCGATCCCCGATCCTGATCTCGAAAAAACCAAAACCATCCAGTTGCTGGAGGGGGAATTGCCCTCGCCGATTAATCCGCCCTCAGGCTGCGTGTTCCGCACCCGCTGTCCGCTTGCCGGGCCGGAGTGCGCCAGGACCCGCCCGGTGCTGGAGGGCAGTTTCCGCCACGCGGTTTCCTGCCTGAAGGTAGACCCGTTATAATCTCAGGGGCTGACGCAGGTCAGCCCTTTTTTTTGCGAGGATAACGAAGTGGGTATGCTTTCTGCCGCTCGTCTGCGGCTTTATCATTTACTTTTCGATCAGAATCGACTTTCCGGGCGCCGCTTTGAAGGGCTGTGCGGACTTTTCGCCTTGCTCAGCGTGTTGGTGATATTTATCGAATCGGGGCTGGGCACGCAATATCATCTGACATTAGACGAATGGCATATTTTTGTCTGGCTGGAGCTGCTGGTGACGGCAGTCTTTACCGTGGAGTACCTGCTGCGTATCGCCACCTGGCCTAATCCGCTCCATTATATTTTCAGTTTTTGGGGGCTGATTGATCTGGCGACGATTCTGCCGCTGTACGTGATGTGGCTATGGCCGGAAATTAGCCTGAATTATGTTTTTGCCTGGCGGGCAATGCGGGCGATCCGCGCGCTGCGTATTCTCAAACTGTTGCGCTTTATGCCTTCGCTCAACGTATTCTGGCGGGCTATCGTCAGTGCCCGCCACCAGCTCATTCTGTTCTATTCGTTTATCGCCATTGTGATGGTGATTTTCGGCTCGCTTATGTATCTGATTGAAGGGCCACAATACGGCTTTACCACGCTCAATGCCTCTGTCTATTGGGCCATTGTGACCATCACGACCGTCGGCTATGGCGATATTACCCCGCACACCCCAGTGGGCCGCATTCTGGCCTCCATTCTCATCTTGATCGGCTACTCCATCATCGCGATTCCGACCGGGCTTATCACTACCCATATGACCAGCGCCCTGAACCGTCGGCGTCAGCATCGCTTATGCCCGCAGTGCCGGCAGGGTGAACATGATGATAACGCCCGTTTTTGCCACGCCTGCGGTCATGCGTTACCGAAGTAAGCTGGCGGTATAAAAAAGCCTGCCGGAAAGACCGCGGCAGGCTTTTACTCAGGTCGGTGAGCGTTATTCACGCCACAGAATATGGCACAGCTTATGATCTTTTTCGCGGCACAGAAGCACGCGGGCGAAGATATCATTGATTTCCCCGCCGTCGGTATCCGCCAGGCCAATCACCACTTCAGCAAAGAAATCCGGGTTCAGATCGTAATCCACATGCTCTTCCCAGTCTGCGGAAGGATCAAACAGCTCGGCACCGCCGCGCTCCTCAAACTGCAGGTTAAACAGAATGATGTCCGCCGGGTCGAGATTGTCGGCCGCCAGTTCGAGAAAGATATCGTAAGCCTGCTCAAGCGTTTCGTCTTCGGTCAGGCGGTTATTTAAATCCATATCCATGATTGCTACTCATTCGGTATCTGATGGGCACGTTTTACAGCAACGGACTGAAGAAGTAAAACAGTCGCTCGGCGATCCGCTGCCACAGCGGACGTTTTAACCAGCGACGGGCATCCAGCAGGCGCGAACGCGAGATATAGTCATCCTGCACCGCCGCCAGATCGCTGCCGAAACCGGCGTCATCGATGACCAGCGTGATCTCGAAGTTGAGCCACAGGCTGCGCATATCCAGGTTGACAGTCCCCACCAGGCTCAGTTCGCCATCGACCAGTACGCTCTTGGTATGCAACAGTCCGCCTTCAAACTGATAAATTTTGACCCCGGCCGCCAGCAGTTCGGTGAAAAAGGCCCGGCTGGCCCAGCCGACCAGCAGCGAATCATTCTTGCGCGGTAAAATGATGCTCACGTCGACGCCGCGCTGAGCAGCGGTACAGATGGCGTGCAGCAGGTCGTCGCTTGGGACGAAGTAGGGGGTGGTCATGATTAAATGCTCTTTCGCCGCGTAGGCGGCGGTGAGGAGCGCCTGATGGATCAGATCTTCCGGAAAGCCCGGTCCGGAAGCGATGGTATGGATAGTATGTCCGCTGGCCTCTTCGAACGGCATGATATTGACGTCCGGCGGGGGCGGCAAAATGCGTTTACCGGTCTCTATTTCCCAGTCGCAGGAGTAGACGATGCCCATTGAGGTTGCCACCGGGCCCTCCATACGCGCCATCAGGTCAATCCACTGCCCGACCCCAGAGTCCTGTTTAAAGTAGCGCGGATCGACCATATTCATGCTGCCGGTGTAGGCGATATAGTTATCGATCATCACCATTTTGCGATGCTGACGCAGGTCCATCCGGCGCAGGAACACACGCATCAGGTTAACTTTGAGGGCTTCGACGACTTCAATACCGGCGTTACGCATCATGGCTGCCCACGGGCTGCGGAAAAAGGCCACGCTGCCCGCAGAGTCGAGCATTAACCGGCAGTGTACCCCGCGTCGGGCGGCGGCCATCAGCGATTCGGCGACGCTGTCGGCCATGCCGCCGGGCTGCCAGATATAAAAGACCATCTCGATACTGTGACGGGCCAGCTGAATATCGCGGATCAGAGCCTGCATCACGTCGTCAGATTCCGTCAACAGCTGCAGTTGGTTGCCTTTTACGCCGCCAATGCCCTGACGCCGCTCACACAGCTTGAACAGGGATTCTGCCACCGGGCTGTTATCTTCCGCGAAGATATGTTTGCAGGCTTTGAGGTCGTTTAACCATTTTGCCGTGGAGGGCCACATTGCTCTGGCGCGTTCCGCCCGGCGTTTGCCGAGATGCAGTTCACCGAAGGAGAGATAGGCGATGATCCCCACCAGCGGCAGGATATAAATGATCAACAGCCATGCCATAGCGGACGGCACAGCGCGGCGTTTCATTAAAATTCGTAATGTTACACCGGCGATCAACAGCCAGTACCCCAGAATGACCAGCCAGTTCACCACCGTGTAAAAGGTTGTCATAGATGTAAAATCCTTTTGAATGACGTGATGTCATGAGTTTACGCATCAGTATTTTTCTGGCAAATAAAAACGCAGCGAAAGCGGTAGTCAGCTGTCAGCAGAGGTTTATAATGGGGGCTGTTTTCACTCGTAGAGTCGTTGCAATGAAGCGTAGTAGAACGGAAGTAGGGCGCTGGCGCATGCTAAGACAGGTGAATCGCCGCAAAGCGCGCTGGCTGGAAGCCCAATCGCGCCGCAATATGCGGATCCTTGCTATCAGGAAAGGACTGGTAAAACGGCAGCGTCATGCTCTGCTGTTTATCTTCCCCGAGAGTTAAGCAAGCAGACCAACGGCACCGAACGCGGTGCCGTAGCCTTTTCTCTCTTTCTCTCTGCGTGCGCTGTTTATGCTATGCATGCTCAGTAATTAACTGCAGAACCTGTTCTTGTCGCGCTAACCATTAACCGGTAAACAGCATGTACTGATATTCCGATCTTGTTGTTATTTCACCATGGCTACGGAATATCAGCCTTCATAAAAGCACGCATCATCCGTGCATAAACTTATTGGGCGTAGGCTTCAGTGGATAACGTGATGGTCACGTTATCACTGACCGCAGGTACATATTTATCTAATTTGAAATCGGAGCGCTTAATGACCCCGGTGGCATCAAATCCAATGGCCTGTTTTTTCACCATAGGATGCATGTCCTGTTTATTGAGAGTTGCATGTAGTAAGACTGGTTTAGTCATATCTTTTATGGTCAGGTTACCTTCGACATCATATTTATTGCCCCCTTTACTTACCACGCGGGTGCTCTGGAATGTGGCTTCAGGAAATGTTTTGACATCGAAATAGTCTTTGCCTAAAAATTCATCTGTTAATGCCTTGACATGAGTATCAATGGTTTTTACCGGCAGAGTAACATTCACAGAGGATTTCTCAGGATTTTCTTTATCAAAAGAAATTTTCCCTGAAACATCAGATATATATGCGGTTGGATTGGAAAAGCCGAAATGGTTCCAGGCAATAACAACTGAAGTATGCTGCGGGTCAAGGCTATATTCTGTCGCAGCGGCTTGTGACAACGGGATATATAAGGCAAGCAGAGAAACTAATGCCGTTTTTTTCAGAGCGTTCACAAAAGTATTCCTCAATATGTTCAAGTACATGAATGGTAGCCCAAAAAAAGACCAGCGTTATTGAAAATATTTGTCATTCCCTTTCAGAAATTTTAATCAACCTTGCGCTATGGCTTAACATCTACCGGTAAAAAACGCTCGCTCTGTAATTACCTCTTTCAACAGTATTTTAAACTTATTGTGCTATAGTAGGATGTGCGGGCCTGTACGGTAGGCGATAACTAAAATATAAGAGCATACCTAACAGACCTACATAAGAGATGAGTCATTCTACACGCGGTATCTATTATGCTATCGCTTATTATAAATAAGTAACATCTTACTGTGGCAGAGATTGTTCTCAGAGGCTCTTGTCGCAGGCTGGTGGCCGCTCATATTCAGGCATGGAGGGCGGACGATGGAAGGAATGCGCTTGTCTTCCGGGCGCGTCAGGCAGATTACAGCCAACGTTTCGTGCGGTTTAAAAGGGCGACATTTGAATGTCATGTAGCAAAATGCGCCCTTGAATCGGTGGCCTGGTCTGGTTGTGGGGTTAACCAGGTCAGGAAAAGGATATTTTCAAAACACCTTCTTATACGGTTTAACAGAGACCTGGCGGTAAACCCCGGCGGCGATATACGGATCGTCATTGGCCCAGGCCTGAGCCGCCTCCAGTGATTCAAACTCAGCAATCACCGTTGAGCCACTGAATCCCGCTGCGCCCGGTTCGTTGCTGTCAACGGCCGGCATAGGCCCGGCGGTAAGCAGCCGACCTTCATCATGTAAGAGTTGTAATCGCGCAAGATGCGCGGGGCGAACCGACAGCCGCTTTTCCAGAGAATCGGCGATATCTTCAGCGTAGATAACGTAAAGCACGGCAAAGCTCCTTATCATTAAACAGGCGAATTACGTTAAGTGAAACGGCGATGGACTGCAATGCAAAGATGCACTCCGGCGTCGAATGCTCTGCCGACGCGGCTTTTTTCTGCAAACGGGGGCAAAAATTGACTCAGGTTAAGTCGCCTTATTGAATATGATTGCTATTTGCATTTAAAATCGGAGCATCATTTTTCAACAGAAACGACTATGAGCGCAATGACCCTTGATTTACCTCGCCGCTTCCCGTGGCCAACGCTGCTGTCCGTGGCTATCCACGGTGCCGTTGTGGCGGGGCTGCTTTATACCTCGGTACATCAGGTTATTGAACAGCCTTCTCCGACGCAGCCGATAGAGATTACGATGGTGGCGCCGGCCGATCTTGAGCCGCCTCCGGCGGCGCAGCCTGTCGTGGAGCCCGTTGTTGAACCTGAACCTGAGCCGGAGCCAGAGGTAGTGCCTGAACCGCCGAAAGAGGCGCCGGTGGTGATCCATAAACCGGAACCTAAGCCGAAGCCCAAACCGAAACCCAAGCCAAAGCCAGAGAAAAAGGTTGAGCAGCCGAAGCGGGACGTGAAGCCGGCAGCGGAGCCGCGTCCGGCCTCGCCGTTTGAAAACAACAATACGACGCCGGCACGAACCGCGCCGAGCACCTCGACCGCAGCGGCCAAACCCACGATCACTGCCCCAAGCGGCCCGCGGGCGATCAGCCGTGTCCAGCCCACCTATCCGGCGCGCGCCCAGGCGCTGCGCATTGAAGGAACGGTGCGGGTGAAGTTTGACGTTACGCCTGATGGCCGCATTGATAATCTGCAGATCCTGTCTGCTCAGCCGGCGAATATGTTCGAGCGTGAAGTGAAAAGCGCGATGCGCAGATGGCGTTATGAGCAGGCAAGACCAGGAACCGGCGTGACGATGACCATCAAATTCCGTCTGAACGGCGTCGAGATTAACTGATCATGAATTGCGGCGGACCGGGACGTCCGCCGTGAGGATTGCCTAACGCGTTTTTTCCATCAATACATCGTCCAGTGCCTGCTGGGCCGTCACCAGGTGCTGGCCACCGAACAAAATCGCCCGGTTCAGCAACGTATAGAGCTGATAGATCGGCTGGCGGTCGAGAAAACCTGACGGCAGTGGCGAGACGGACTGATAGCCGTCGTAGATCTGCGGGGGCTGCTCCGGGTGCATCGGCAGCATGGCTAAATCGCACTCACGGTCGCCCCAGTAGCAAGCGGGATCGAAAATATAGGGGCCATCCGGACCTAAAGCGCAGTTACCTGACCACAGGTCCCCATGCAGCAACGAAGGCTGCGGCTGATGGTTGGCTAACCGCTGCTGTACCACATCGACTAAGGTATCGATATTGCCAAAGTGTAGACCTTTCTCCGCCGCCAGCTCCAGCTGCCAGCCAATACGCTGCTCGGCAAAGAACACTGACCAGCGACGCTGCCAGGCGTTGGGCTGTGGCGTGGTGGAAAGATCGTTATCAAAATCCAGACCGAACTGCGGCTGATCGCTCCACTGATGGAGGTGGGCTAACTGCTGGCCAAGCAGGAAAGCATTATGCGCATCCAGTGGACGGGGAGGGAGATACTCCATGACCACAAAGCTGTAGTCACGATCGCTGCCGACGGCGTAGACCTGCGGTACGCGAACGGTTTTGCTGCGCGACAGCAGCTCAAGCTGATCGGCCTCGGCGGTGAAGATAGGCAGGAGTTCCCGTTCGTCGCCTTTCACGAAGTAATCTTTCCCGCCGAAGCGTAAATGCCAGGCGGAATGGATCTCTCCACCGGGTAGCTCGGTTTTCAGTTCGATTTCAGCGTCTTCGGTATGCCAATCGCGTAAAAGAGTACTGATTGCTTGCCACATGCTGTCTCTCCCCATGTTTTCCACCATATCATAAGGTTAGCGCATTACTACCGGGTAAACCTGGAACTGACGCACAACTGACGCTTTCCGTTGCGCTAAACGCACTTATTGAGCTTTTAACCACTCGGCGAATGTGCTGACGGTGATCTCTGCCGGGCGGCCAAGGGCTGCTTCCGCCAGGCCGGCGCTGAGGGCCTCTACGTCATTTGCATCCTGGGCGCTAAGCAGGCCAAAGGTATTGGTGCCCAGCTCATGGGGAGTGCCCTCTTCATCATTGAGGGTCAGTACGAAGCCGGCGCGGGTAAAATGGTTGCTGACCTCATTGATCTCCGTCAGCGCCTGTTCGTGGAAGGTCACACTGACCACCCAGGCGGTAATCTCATTACTCATCTCTACACCCCGTTGTTATGCATGGCCTTTCCAGCATAGACCATCCTGCTTATATTGTGGTTCCCCTCCGCGGCGCGGAGGGGTCGGTGAAGATCAACGCCCGCAGAGATAATCGTAGATTTTTTGCGTATTGGCCTGTGAGCAGAGGCGGGTGCCTTGATTGATCGTTGCGGCGCTACCGGCGGCGACGCCAAAGCGTACCATGTCCTCCAGTCCGGCATTTTCCGCTAGACGCAGGGTCATGGCGCCCACCATGCTGTCTCCAGCGCCGACGGTACTCTGGCTTTTCATCGGTGGCGGTACCACCTGAACGCTGCCGCTGGCGTCCACGCCCAACGCCCCCTGTGGTCCGAGTGAAACCACCACCCGACGTACTTTACCGGACTGGATCAGCGACTGAGCCGCAAGACGCACGTCATCGGGTTGGCTGAGATCGCGCTGCACGAGGGCGCTAAGCTCTTTCTGGTTTGGTTTCACCAGCTCAATATTGCCGACGTCCAGCGCGGCGGCCAGCGCATCGCCGGAACTGTCAATGATGCAGCGCAGCCCCTGCTGTTGCGCATTTTTCACCAGTTGCATCAGGTTTTCGACGCTAATACCTGGCGGCAGGCTGCCGCTGACCACCAGCAGAGAGCCGGGTTCGATAGTCAGAACCTTCTCTTCCAGACGGCGGAATTCATCGTCTGTCAGTGCCGCGCCGGGCATAACGAAGCGATACTGTTCGCCGCTGGCCGCCACGTGGACGTGCAGGTTTTGCCGCGTCCAGTCGCGGGTTTCGACGGTCTCGACCGGAACCTGCTCATCGGCCAGCAGAGCGGCAAGATGTTCGCCGGTGGCGCCGCCAATCGGGAAAATGGCCGTGGCTTTACCGCCGAGAAAGGTCACTGCGCGGGCGACGTTGATCCCGCCGCCGCCAGGCTCAAATACCGGGGCGCTGCAACGGAGTTTTCCTTCCGGGTAGATTTGCGGGGTCTGCGTGGCGCTATCCAGCGAGGGGGCCAGCGTTAACGTATAAATTTTGGTCATTCCTTCTCCTCCTTAATACGGCGACTGTATTTTATTTAAGCATGGCACGATGACCCCGAGAGGGAAAGTATTGTTCCTGAGAGTTTTGCAAAGAAGCCGCTATTTTCATTATGAAATAAAGATTGTTTCCGGAGCTGTCTTATTCAAAAAACGAAAGAGTAAGTGATTGCTATGTTATTCGTGCTTTTTTATAATTTGCTACCTTTCTTAGGACCTGCACTGCGCGATCCTCGCGAAAGTTTCCGGGACCCTCAGGTCTCTTTTATGTTGTACGGACGCTAAATTCAATGAGCCGGCGAGGTTAAGCCTGTTCATCATTTGTACTGTCCTAAAAAATGTATTTTAGAGAGTTATAATGAAGCTTTTAAAGACAGTACCCGCAGCGGTTATGCTGGCGGGGGGGCTTTGTGCGTCTCTTGGCGCATTGGCCGATGATTCTGTATTTACCGTCATGGATGACCCTTCCGCTGCCAAAAAACCGTTCGAAGGGGTAGTTAACGCAGGCTACCTGGCGCAGTCCGGCAACACCAAGAACTCGTCGATGACGGCCGATTCCACCCTGACCTGGTATGGCAATACCACCGCCTGGTCGCTGTGGGGGAACGCCAGCAACACGTCGTCGAACGATGAGCGATCCTCAGAAAAATATGCTGTCGGCGGTCGTAGCCGCTATAACCTGACCGACATGAACTACGTTTTTGGGCAGGGGAGTTGGCTAACTGACCGCTACAATGGCTATCAGCAGCGTGATGTCCTGACGGCGGGCTATGGCCGTCAGGTCCTCAATGGTCCGGTGCACAGCCTGCGGTTTGAATTCGGTCCTGGCGTTCGCTATGACGAGTATACCGACGGGGATACCGACACCCAGCCGCTGGGGTACGCTTCTGGAACCTGGGCCTGGCAGATGACCGATAACGCGAAATTTACGCAAGGGGTATCCGTGTTTGGCGCCGAGGACACCACGGTTAACTCTGAGAGCGCATTAAACGTGGCGATTAATGCCCACTTCGCTTTGAAGGTTGCCTACAACGTCACCTGGAACTCCGCGCCGCCTTCGTCTGCGCCGGAGCATACCGACCGCCGGACCTCGCTGTCCCTCGGGTATAAAATGTAATATTTTCAGGCCGGCTTTCCCGGCCTGTTCGTTTTAAATTTAGCAATATGTGGCATTATTTTTTCTGACCGTTCGTTTTAGTTTTTATAAAAACAAATGGCTCTCCATCTTTTCTCCATTATTCCCGGTTTGCTGACAAATATTCATTCTATTTGACACAAAAAGCTAAATATTCGACGGACAAATATGTGATCTGGATCTATACTAACAAGCACTCACCGGATGATGACATTATCCGGCATGTCTTTCGTAATATGAGAATAAACATCATGAAAAATAGTCAAATTACCATCGCAGCCCTGGCGCTGTGCGTGCTTTCTTTTGGCGCGTCAGCCGCCACGCCCGTTCCGCCGTCGGGTAACCAGGACCATACTCAGGTAGGCATCGCCAAAGCCACCGATGTTGAGGCTGGTTCGAATATTGCCCCCGGTTCCCGGACCACTGGACAATCCATGAGCGATGCCTTTAATGTGCATACGCTGGTGGCCGGCGAGTGGTCATAATATTGCCGGTTATGGCTTCGCGGTAAGTTTATTAAGCCGGGTAAAGTGGTACCGGTTTAACAATCTGCGATAAACATTCAGCTGGCAATATCAACGCGCTTCTTTTATCTCGTCCGAATAATATCGTCTGGTTTCGCTGGCGATTATTACCGCGCCTTAACGGCGAATATTTTGCTTTTTATCCCTGGCCCCCTTGTTTTCTCCGCATTCTGCCATCATTTATGCTGTTGCGGCTTTAATCACGTATCAATGATGTGTAAACTACTCCCCGGTGTTATCAGCAGGCGGCGGCAGGCGGGAACGATCGCTCCGATCGTGCTCCTATTTTCGCAGAGTGAAGCGGGAACTGCGCCTTAACCTGATGATAATTATGATTATATAGTTTTGTATGTGCTCTTTCGTGTGGGGCACCACTGCAAATAAGGACATAAAATGCCTGTAATTACGCTTCCTGATGGCAGCCAACGCCATTTTGACCACGCTGTTAGCCCGATGGATGTTGCGCTGGATATTGGTCCAGGCCTGGCGAAAGCCACCATTGCCGGGCGGGTAAACGGTGAACTGGTAGATGCCTGCGATCCGATCGAAACCGATTCCACTCTCTCTATCATCACCGCGAAAGATGAAGAAGGGCTGGAGATCATTCGTCACTCCTGCGCGCATCTGTTAGGCCATGCCATTAAACAGCTGTGGCCCAACACCAAAATGGCTATCGGTCCGGTTGTCGATAATGGCTTCTACTATGACGTAGACCTCGACCACACCCTGACCCAGGAAGATATCGACGCGCTCGAAAAACGCATGCATGAGCTCGCCGAGAAAAACTACGACGTCATCAAGAAGAAAGTGAGCTGGCATGAAGCGCGTGAAACCTTCGTGAAACGCGGCGAAACCTATAAAGTTTCTATTCTTGATGAAAATATTGCCCATGATGACAAGCCTGGCCTGTATCATCATGAAGAATATATCGATATGTGCCGCGGTCCGCACGTACCGAACATGCGCTTCTGCCATCACTTTAAGCTGATGAAAACCGCCGGTGCTTACTGGCGCGGCGACAGCAACAATAAAATGTTGCAGCGTATCTACGGTACCGCGTGGGCAGATAAAAAAGCGCTGAATGCCTACCTGCAGCGTCTGGAAGAAGCCGCCAAGCGTGACCACCGTAAAATCGGTAAGCAGCTCGACCTGTATCACATGCAGGAAGAGGCGCCGGGGATGGTGTTCTGGCACAACGACGGCTGGACTATCTTCCGTGAACTGGAAACCTTTGTCCGTTCGAAACTGAAAGAGTATCAGTACCAGGAAGTCAAAGGTCCGTTCATGATGGACCGTGTGCTGTGGGAAAAAACCGGCCACTGGGACAACTACAAAGATGCGATGTTCACTACCTCTTCTGAGAACCGTGAATACTGCATCAAGCCGATGAACTGCCCGGGTCACGTGCAGATCTTCAACCAGGGGTTGAAATCCTACCGCGATCTGCCGCTGCGTATGGCGGAATTCGGTAGCTGCCATCGTAACGAACCGTCTGGCGCGCTGCATGGTCTGATGCGCGTTCGCGGCTTTACCCAGGATGATGCGCATATCTTCTGTACTGAAAATCAGGTTCGCGATGAAGTGAACGCCTGTATTCGTATGGTCTACGATATGTACAGCACCTTTGGCTTCGAGAAGATCGTCGTCAAACTGTCAACTCGCCCGGAAAAACGTATCGGTAGCGATGAGACCTGGGATCGCGCGGAAGCGGATCTGGCGGTGGCGCTGGAAGAAAATAATATCCCATTTGAATATCAACTGGGTGAAGGGGCGTTCTACGGCCCGAAAATTGAATTTACCCTGTATGACTGCCTCGATCGTGCATGGCAGTGCGGTACCGTACAGCTGGACTTCTCTCTGCCGCAGCGTTTAAGCGCCTCCTATGTGGGCGAAAACAACGAGCGTCAGGTGCCGGTCATGATTCACCGTGCGATTCTCGGTTCTCTGGAGCGCTTCATTGGCATCCTGACCGAAGAGTTCGCTGGCTTCTTCCCAACCTGGATTGCACCAGTGCAGGTAGTGGTCATGAATATTACCGATTCTCAGGCTGAATACGTTAACGAATTGACGCGTAAACTACAAAATGCGGGCATTCGTGTAAAAGCAGACTTGAGAAATGAGAAGATTGGCTTTAAAATCCGCGAGCACACTTTACGTCGTGTCCCGTATATGTTGGTCTGTGGCGACAAAGAAGTCGAAGCCGGCAAAGTGGCCGTGCGCACCCGTCGCGGGAAAGACCTCGGCAGCATGGACGTAAATGAAGTGATCGAGAAGCTGCAACAAGAGATTCGCAGCCGCAGTCTTCAACAACTGGAGGAATAAGGTATTAAAGGCGGAAAACGAGTTCAAACGGCACGTCCGAATCGTATCAATGGCGAGATTCGCGCCCAGGAAGTTCGCTTAACAGGTCTGGAAGGTGAGCAGCTGGGTATTGTGAGTCTGAGAGAAGCTATCGAAAAGGCTGAAGAGGCTGGAGTAGATTTAGTTGAAATCAGCCCTAACGCCGAGCCGCCAGTTTGTCGTATCATGGACTACGGCAAGTTCCTTTATGAAAAGAGTAAGTCTTCTAAGGAACAGAAGAAGAAGCAGAAAGTTATCCAGGTTAAGGAAATTAAATTCCGCCCTGGTACTGATGAAGGTGACTATCAGGTAAAACTCCGCAGCCTGATTCGCTTTCTCGAAGATGGCGATAAGGCCAAGATCACGCTGCGTTTCCGCGGTCGTGAGATGGCCCACCAGCAGATCGGTATGGAAGTGCTTAACCGCGTGAAAGACGATCTGGTTGAACTGGCAGTAGTCGAATCCTTCCCAACGAAGATCGAAGGCCGCCAGATGATCATGGTGCTCGCTCCTAAGAAGAAACAGTAAGGCCATCAAGAAACATTTCCGGTGGGCTTCGGCTCACTGGTTTTGTTCGCCTTTGTTTCGTTTATTAACAATGCGAAGTGGAAGTTATTAAAATGCCAAAAATTAAGACCGTACGCGGTGCTGCTAAGCGCTTCAAAAAAACCGGTAAAGGTGGTTTTAAGCACAAGCACGCTAACCTGCGTCACATTCTGACTAAAAAAGCTACCAAGCGTAAACGTCACCTGCGTCCGAAAGCCATGGTTTCCAAAGGCGATCTGGGCCTGGTTATCGCGTGCCTGCCGTACGCATAAGTCGTTAACGTTTAACTTTTTTAACTTAGAATAGATACAGGAGAGCACACATGGCTCGCGTAAAACGTGGTGTAATTGCACGTGCACGTCACAAGAAAATTTTGAAACAAGCTAAAGGCTACTACGGTGCGCGTTCTCGCGTATACCGCGTTGCCTTCCAGGCTGTTATCAAAGCTGGTCAGTACGCTTACCGTGACCGTCGTCAACGTAAACGTCAGTTCCGTCAACTGTGGATTGCACGTATCAACGCAGCAGCACGTCAGAACGGTATTTCTTACAGCAAATTCATCAATGGCCTGAAAAAAGCCTCTGTTGAAATCGACCGTAAGATCCTGGCTGACATCGCCGTATTCGACAAAGTAGCGTTCACCGCTCTGGTCGAAAAAGCGAAAGCAGCTCTGGCATAAGCCAGTTGAAAGAGGGAGCTTGTCTCCCTCTTTTCGTTTCAACACCATCAATACATTGACTTTTATCGGCGCAGGCTTTTCAATACAGGTCTGACGTTTCTTACCAGACAAGGTAATGCAAGCATGAATGCTGCTATTTTCCGCTTCTTTTTTTACTTTAGCACCTGAACTCAGGGGGCTTGCGCGTGAAAGAAGAAACGGAAAACAGCGCCAGAAAGCCTCCCCTGTGGAGGCTTTTTTCGTATATGGATTCGGGATATTAATTTCACTATAACCGGTGTCTGCACCGACATAATGAGGAAAACCATGTCACATCTCGCAGAGCTGGTTGCCAGTGCCAAGGCAGCCATTAACGAGGCATCAGATGTTGCTGCGCTGGACAACGTCCGCGTGGAATACCTGGGTAAAAAAGGGCATCTGACCCTGCAAATGACCACCCTGCGTGAGTTGCCGCCGGAAGAGCGTCCGGCAGCCGGTGCGGTCATCAACGAAGCGAAAGAGCAGGTGCAGCAGGCGTTGAACGCGCGTAAAGCTGAACTGGAAGGCGCGGCGCTGAATGCGCGTCTGGCCGCAGAGACCATTGACGTCTCGCTGCCGGGGCGCCGCATGGAAAATGGCGGCCTGCATCCGGTTACTCGCACTATTGATCGAATTGAAAGTTTCTTCGGTGAGCTCGGCTTTACCGTGGCGACGGGCCCGGAAATCGAAGATGATTACCATAACTTCGATGCGCTGAATATTCCGGGTCACCATCCGGCACGTGCTGACCACGACACTTTCTGGTTCGATGCCACTCGCCTGCTGCGCACCCAGACCTCTGGCGTGCAGATCCGCACCATGGAAAACCAGCAGCCGCCCATCCGCATTATCGCGCCCGGCCGTGTCTATCGTAACGACTACGATCAGACCCACACCCCGATGTTCCACCAGATGGAAGGCCTGATCGTTGATAAAAATATCAGCTTCACCAACCTGAAAGGGACGCTGCACGACTTCCTGAACAACTTCTTTGAAGAAGATCTGCAGGTCCGTTTCCGTCCGTCCTACTTCCCGTTCACTGAACCGTCTGCGGAAGTTGACGTGATGGGTAAAAACGGCAAATGGCTGGAAGTGCTGGGCTGCGGGATGGTGCATCCGAACGTGCTGCGCAATGTGGGTATCGATCCGGAAGTGTACTCCGGCTTCGCCTTCGGTATGGGTATGGAGCGTCTGACCATGCTGCGTTATGGCGTTACCGATCTGCGCGCGTTCTTCGAAAACGATCTGCGTTTCCTCAAACAGTTTAAATAAGGGCAGGACAGAACAATGAAATTCAGTGAACTGTGGTTACGCGAATGGGTTAACCCGGCGATCGACAGCGAAGCGCTTTCCGATCAGATCACCATGGCGGGCCTCGAAGTAGATGGCGTTGAGCCGGTCGCCGGCAGCTTCAACGGCGTCGTTGTCGGGGAAGTGGTGGAGTGCGGTCAGCACCCGAACGCCGACAAACTGCGCGTCACCAAAGTCAACGTCGGCGGCGAACGCCTGCTGGACATCGTCTGCGGCGCGCCAAACTGCCGTCAGGGGCTAAAGGTCGCGGTAGCCACCATCGGCGCCGTACTGCCTGGCGATTTCAAAATCAAGGCTGCGAAGCTGCGCGGCGAGCCGTCTGAGGGGATGCTGTGCTCCTTCTCCGAGCTGGGTATTTCCGACGACCATAGCGGTATCATCGAGCTGCCGGCAGATGCGCCGATCGGCACCGATATTCGCGAATACCTGAAGCTTGATGATAACACTATCGAAATCAGCGTCACCCCGAACCGGGCCGACTGTCTGGGCATCATCGGCGTCGCGCGCGACGTGGCCGTGCTGAACAAAGCGCCGCTGAACGCGCCGGAAATCTCTCCGGTTGCCGCCACCATTGACGACGTGCTGCCGATTCAGGTTGACGCCCCGCAGGCGTGCCCGCGCTATCTGGGCCGGGTGGTGAAAGGCATCAACGTCAAAGCACCGACGCCGCTGTGGATGAAAGAGAAACTGCGCCGCTGCGGGATCCGCTCCATCGACGCAGTGGTTGATATCACCAACTATGTGCTGCTTGAGCTGGGCCAGCCGATGCACGCCTTTGACCGCGACCGTATCGAAGGCGGGATCGTGGTGCGCATGGCGAAAGAGGGGGAAACCCTGGTCCTGCTCGATGGCTCTGAAGCTAAGCTCGACAGCGACACTCTGGTTATTGCTGACCATAACAAAGCGCTGGCGATGGGCGGGATCTTCGGCGGGGAACACTCCGGTGTGAACGGTGAAACACAAAATGTGCTGCTGGAATCCGCCTTTTTCAGCCCGCTGGCCATTACCGGTCGCGCGCGCCGTCACGGCCTGCACACCGATGCCTCGCATCGCTATGAACGCGGCGTCGATCCGGCCCTGCAGTATAAAGCGCTGGAGCGTGCCACTCGTCTGCTGATCGACCTCTGTGGCGGTGAAGCCGGCCCGGTCATTGACGTTACCAGCAAAGAGAATCTGCCAACCCGCGCCACCATTACGCTGCGTCGCAGCAAGCTGGATCGCCTGATTGGCCATCACATCGACGACGCGCAGGTTACTGACATTTTGCAGCGTCTCGGCTGTGAAGTGACGGTTGGCGAAGGCGAATGGCAGGCTGTCGCGCCGAGCTGGCGTTTCGACATGGAGATCGAAGAAGATCTGGTCGAAGAAGTGGCTCGCGTCTACGGCTACAACAACATTCCCGATGAGCCGGTGCAGGCGGGGCTGATCATGGGCACCCACCGGGAAGCGGACCTGTCGCTGAAGCGCGTGAAAACGCTGCTGAATGACAAAGGCTATCAGGAAGTGATCACCTACAGCTTCGTCGACCCGAAAGTCCAGCAGCTGATCCACGCCGGGGAAGAGGCGCTGATCCTGCCAAGCCCAATCTCCAGCGAAATGTCGGCGATGCGCCTGTCGCTGTGGACCGGCCTGCTGGGAACTGTGGTCTACAACCAGAACCGTCAGCAGAACCGGGTGCGCATCTTTGAGAGCGGCCTGCGCTTTGTGCCGGATACCAATGCGCCGCTGGGCATTCGTCAGGATGTGATGCTGGCCGGGGCGATCTGCGGCAACCGCTACGAAGAGCACTGGACACTGGCGAAAGAGACGGTCGATTTCTATGATCTGAAAGGCGATCTGGAAGCCGTTCTGGATTTAACCGGTAAATTAGCCGACATCGAATTCCGTGCTGAAGCGACCACCGCGTTGCATCCGGGACAATCCGCAGCGATTTATCTTAAAGGTGAACGCATTGGTTTCATTGGGGTTGTTCATCCTGAGCTGGAACGTAAACTGGATCTGAACGGTCGCACTCTGGTGTTCGAACTGGAGTGGAACAAGCTCGCAGACCGCGTGGTGCCTCAGGCGCGCGATATTTCCCGCTTCCCGGCGAACCGTCGCGACATCGCGGTGCTGGTCGCGGAAAACGTGGCTGCCGCCGATGTTTTAGCCGAATGTAAGAAAGTTGGCGTAAATCAGGTAGTTGGCGTAAACTTATTTGACGTGTACCGTGGTAAGGGTGTGGCGGAAGGGTATAAGAGCCTTGCGATTAGCCTGATCCTGCAGGATACCAGCCGTACACTCGAAGAAGAGGAGATTGCCGCTACCGTTGCCAGATGTGTAGAGGCATTAAAAGAGCGATTCCAGGCATCATTGAGGGATTGAACCTATGGCGCTTACAAAAGCTGAAATGTCAGAATATCTGTTTGATAAGCTTGGGCTTAGCAAGCGGGATGCCAAAGAACTGGTCGAGTTGTTTTTCGAAGAGATCCGTCGTGCTCTGGAAAACGGAGAACAGGTCAAACTCTCCGGGTTCGGCAACTTCGATTTGCGGGATAAAAACCAACGCCCGGGACGTAACCCGAAGACGGGGGAGGATATTCCCATTACAGCCCGGCGCGTGGTGACCTTCAGACCCGGTCAGAAGCTGAAAAGCCGTGTCGAAAACGCGTCGCCGAAAGACAAATAATCTGAACTAATTAAAAAGGCCGCATTGCGGCCTTTTTCTTTGCTGTCGTTCTTTACGCTTTGACGGCGGTGAGCATGATCTCCACCAGAATTTCTGGTCGCGCCATCTCCGCCTGCACGGCCGCTCGCGCCGGGCTACAGCCTTCCGGCATCCATTGCACCCACACCTCATTGAACGCGGCAAAATCACGTTCGATATTTTTCAGCCAGATTTGTGCGGAGAGAATGTGCTGCTTATCGCTCCCGGCCGCGGCCAGCAGGGCGTCGATCTTCTCCAGTACTTCGCGGGTTTGTAAAACGATATTGTCTTCATTGCTTTTTGGCGTCTGGCCGGAGAGGAACAGCAGATCGCCATACGCAACGCTGGCGGAAAGACGAGGTTGTGGATTATTGCGAATAATTGTCATGCGGTTTGTTTCCATGTGAGACCTTCTAAAGAAATGTCTGGCATCTGATTGTCGATTAACGCGCCCAGCACCACCGCGCTGCCGGCGGCGAGGGTAAAGCCGAGGCTACCCTGGCCGAGGTTCATCCACAGGTTGGGGTATCCGGCGCGCCCCAGCATCGGCGGGCCTGCTGGCGTTGACGGGCGCATGCCGGTCCAGACTTCGGCCTCGTCCAGCCCCTCGAGTTCGGGAAAGCTGCGGGCGACGATGTTTTTCAGCGCCTGAATGCGGCTTTCGCGCAGTTCGTCGCCGTCGTAGCCGATGTCCACCATCGCCGCGATGCGCAGTTGTTGGCCAAGACGGGCATAAACGATTTTGTGTCCGTAGTCGGTGACGCTGATGTCCGGGGCAATGCCCGCCTTCTCTGGATAGGGGAGGGTCAAGCTGTACCCTTTCAGGGCGCACAGCGGCACGCGAACGCCCAGATGGCCCAGCAGAGCACCGCTGCCGTTACCGGCGGCGACAACATACTCATCGCCGGTGAGGGTCCCCTGACTGGTCTCCAGGCTGCTGATGTGCCCCCCGCGCTTATTAAGTCGCCGCACTTCACAATGGGTCAGCAGGCTAAAGTCGCTGCTGGCATTGAGCTTGTCGAGCAGGGCAAGGCAGAACTGATGACAATCTGCCGTTTCATCGCCAGGCGAATAGATTCCGCCCTGCAGAGAAGGACTAATATATTTAAGGGCCGGCTCCAGCTGCAGGCAGGCTTCAGCATTCAGCGCCTGCTGATATTGAGGATCTATCCCTTTTGCTGCTTTATTAAAATCATATTCGCGGCGATGGATAATTAATTTTCCGCTGCGCCGCCAGTGGAAATCGGCAAGATTATCCTCATCCCGCCACGCCTGCATGACCTGACGGCTGAGCAGCGACAGGCGTAAAATATGGTCGCCATTCATTTTATTGGTCTGGTTATTACAGGCGCGCAGAAACTGCAGCAGCCAGCGCCACTGCTGGAAAGACATCCTGAGACGCATATTCAGCGGCGAATCGGCTTTGCCCATCCATTTAATACCCTGCAGGGGAACGCCGCTGTCGGCAAGAGGGGCGACGTAGCGGTAACTTAATTGTCCGCCGTTGGCAAAACTGGTGGCGCTGCCCGGTTCGGCATTGCGCTCCAGTAATTGCACTTGATGGCCGCGCTTGATCAGTTCCCAGGCTGTGGCCAGACCGACCACGCCGCCGCCGATAATGACAATGCGTTTATTCATAACCCGATATATCCACCGCTGATAAATTTATCGGGTTATGTCAAAGCATTTACCCCAGCGGCGCAATTGACTTTTTATGGTCAGGGTATAACCGCAGGTTAATCTCCTTGAGCTGCTGGCGCAGACGCTGGCAGAGAAAATCGACGAACTTTTGCGCCATCGGGCTCAGGGAAACGTCGGCCCGGCGTAACAGGCAGAGGTTAATGGCGATCGGCGGCGTAATGGGATGGATCATCTCCGGGGCCAGGTTGTGCTGGGCGGAAAAGATGTCGGTAATACTGCAGCCCATGCCGCGCTTCACGAACTCGGTGGCCATATAGTAGGTCTGGACGTTAAGCCGGGTGGTGGAAAAGTCGCGACGGGTGGCGATGGCGGCAGAGAGCGAGTGCGGGCCCGGCGAGATCCAGCGCTGCTGATCGATCTGGTCGATCTCCACCGGCCCCTGACGATAATGACGGTCGATGTACACCAGCGGCACTTCGGCAATCAGGGTGGTCAGGATCTCCCCTTGCTGCACCGGCTGCAGCGTCAGCGCTAAATCTATCTCGCGTAAATCCAGTTTCCTGATCAGCGTCTCGGTGTGCTCGGTGGTCAGGGTCATCACCAGGTTGCTGTTTTGCTGATAAAAGTCGGTCACCAGCTCAGGCACCAGGCTTAATCCCAGACTCGGCAGGCAGCCTAAGGTGATTTTGGCGCGCGGATCGCGAGCCAGGTTATCGGCCAGCAGGCGCAGGTTGTCCAGGTCCTGATAAATGCTCTGCGCTTTTTCGAAAAGTGTGATCGCCTCGCTGGTCGGTAGCAGCTTGCCGCGCACCCGTTGAAAGAGGGTAAAACCCAGTTTCATCTCGGCGCTTTTTAACGCTTTGCTGGCCGCTGGCTGGGAGATATTGAGCGCTTCCGCCGCCCGCGATAAAGAGCCGCAAGTCATGACAGCATAGAAGATTTCCAGATGACGCAGTTTCATGAACAGTTAACTCAGGGTTATAGCCTACCGATAAAAAGTCATTTTCTACTAACACTAAGTTAACATAAATTTAATCACCAATCAGCGCATTGGTTACATCTTGTGCTGTAGACCCCGCCCAATGGCGGCATATTACGCTCTCAGAATCGTTTCCTTTGTACCCAAACAGACCCTCAGGCCGCGGCCAATCAATAATGAAAAAGAGGGAGGATATTTTCTGAGCAGGCCCAATACACCACCTGACCCTTACGGTCAGATTGATTGGCATTAAGGAGTGTTATGAGTGACTCAACGCTCACAGGCAATGCGCCTGTCAGACGAAATATCACGCGGAAAAACGTTTTTATTGGTCTGTTATTGCTACTGTTCGTGTTGATCGCGCTGTGGTGCCACGGTCGTCCGGGCAGCGAGCTTGGCCTGCTGGGATTTACGCCGCTGGTGGCGCTAGCGATATTATCGCTGATCGGCGTTGATATTGTGCTGGCGGTGATCTCGTCGATTATTATCGCCATGATAATGACCTCGACCGGCCTGCCGGAAATGGGCACGATGCTGGCGAAATCCACCGGGTCATTTATTGCCACCGTTGGGCTTATCATTATGCTTGGCGCCGGCGTGGGGGAAGTGGCCACCCGCACCGGCGCAGCGGTTGAGCTGGTGAGATTTGTGGTCCATCGTATTGGGCTGTCGAGCCAGACGCGGGTGAAATTCGGCATTGTGGTGTCATCGATTTTAATTTGTGGTTCGCTGGGTACCATGGCCGGTGGTAACGCCATTATCGTGGCCGTGATCATTCCGGTAGCGGCAGCGGTGCGCTTAACGCCGCCGACGGTCGCCGCGCTGATGATGACCGCCGGTTCCGTTGGGCTGTTTACCGGGCCTTTCACCCCCAGCACCGTGACGATCCTCAGCCTCGGCGGGTTGAGCTATCCGGATTATCTGCTGTACGTTGGTCTGCCGATGAGTGCGGTGACGCTGCTGGCCGGCTGGGTAATGGCGGGGCGGATCCAGAAGATGACCGAAGGCAAACTGCGCTATGACGTCGATCTTTCGGAGAAGCCAAAAGACGATCTCAGCGCCGCGCAGCAGCGTCGGCGTAAATTAAGCGCGCTGGCCTTCGCGGCGACCATCATCGTAATGGCGATCGTTGGCGTAGTGATTAAAGCCGGCTTCAGCTTCGCGATAATTGTGATGCTGCTGGTGGCCCTGATGACCGGCCTGGTAGGCGGCCTGCGTCCGACGCAGATCCTTCAGGCGCTGTATCATGGCTGCGGCCGTCTGGTGTGGATGTTTATTCTCTACTGGCTGTATAACCCGATCCTTGAGCTGATGGATGGTCTGCACGCCTATCAGGGGCTGCTGGAGTATACCCAACCGCTGCTTGAGGGGATCTCCCCGGCCTGGCTGTGCTTTAGCATCTTCGCGTTCAATATTATCGGCCATGTGCCTGGTGCGGCGGTGGCCCAGATGACCTTTACTCATAAAATCTTTGGCCCGATGCTGATGGCCGCCGGCGTGCCGCCCCAGGGGACCACCGCGGTGCTGCTGGCCTCATCCCAGGTGGACTGGTTCGGGCCGTTTCCCTCATCAGATATGTTCGGCCAGATGGGGCTGGCGCAGTCTACTCATCTGAAATATATGCTCTATAACGGTTGGGCAATCGTGGTGGCGAATATCATTCTCTTTGCGCTGCTGTTTCAGATCCTGGTGTGACGAACCATCGCAGATGCGGAGGAGATTTTCCTCCGCGTCGACGAACGGGCGCGAGGTTTTCCTTTTCTCACCGCGACACCCACCGTAAAATCAGCCTCTTGTTTCCACTGCGTAATGGAATCTATGCTGACTCTCGCCCATCTTCAACAGCGCCGCAGCCGGCGCTGGCTCTTCGGATTAACGCTGTTGCTGCTGGTCACGCTGCTGATCAGCCTGTGCGCGGGGGATCAATGGATCCCGCCTGGGGAATGGCTGAGCGCCAAAGGTCAGCTATTTATCTGGCAGATCCGCCTGCCGCGAACCCTGGCGGTACTGCTGGTGGGGGCGGCGCTGGCGCTCTCCGGGGCGATTATGCAGGCGTTGTTTGAAAATCCGCTGGCAGAGCCGGGTCTGCTGGGGGTCTCTAACGGCGCGGGTGTCGGGCTGATTGCCGCCGTTCTGCTGGGCAAAGGAGTCCTGCCCGGCTGGGCGCTCGGCCTGTGCGCCATCCTTGGCGCGCTGCTAATCACTTTTATTCTGCTGCGTTTTGCCCGCCGCCATCTCTCCACCAGCCGTCTGCTGTTGGCGGGGGTGGCGCTGGGGATCATCTGCAGCGCCCTGATGACCTGGGCAGTCTACTTCTCCACCTCTTTTGACCTGCGTCAGCTGATGTACTGGATGATGGGCGGGTTTGGCGGCGTCGACTGGCAGCAGCTGTGGCTGATGATAGCCCTCCTGCCGGTGCTCTGCTGGGTCTGTCTGCAGTCGCAACCCCTGAATTTACTGGCGTTGGGCGAGATCTCTGCTCGTCAGCTCGGGCTGCCGCTGTGGCTGTGGCGCAAATTACTGGTGGTGGCGACCGGCTGGATGGTCGGCGTTAGCGTGGCGCTGGCGGGGGCGATTGGCTTTATCGGCCTGGTGATCCCGCATATTCTGCGGCTATGCGGCTTGAGCGATCACCGGGTGTTACTCCCGGCCTGTATGCTGGCCGGGGCAAGCGCTTTACTGGGGGCGGATATTATTGCCCGGTTGGCGCTTTCTGCCGCAGAGCTGCCGATTGGCGTGGTGACGGCGACCCTGGGCGCGCCGGTCTTTATCTGGTTGCTGCTGCGTTCGCGGGGGCGATGATAGCGCGGCGCCGTCGACAGGAACGGCGCCGGTTCAGGCTTACCAGCCTTTGATCGCGTCGCCTTTGTAGACTTCCTTCGCTTTTTCCGCGACTTCGCTGGTCTGGAAGGCGGCTTTCAGCTCCTGAATTTTCTTGCTGTCCTTATTATCCTCGCGGGCGACTATCGCATTCACGTAAGGGGAATCCGGCCCCTCCATAAACAGACCGTCGCGGGCGGCCGACAGGCCCGCCTGGGCGGAAAAGTTGGTGTTAATGATCGACAGGCTGACGTTCGGATCATCAAGGGTACGGGTCAGCTGCGGGGTATCCACTTCAACAATTTTCAGCTGTTTCGGGTTGTCGATGATATCCAGCGTGGTGGGTAAATAGCCGACGCCCGGTTTCAGCTTGAGTAATCCCTGCGCCTGGAGCAGCAGCAGGCTGCGTCCCAGGGTGGTGGTTTCATTAGAGATGGTCACCGTCGCCCCTTCGGGCAGTTCGCTGATATTTTTAATCCGGTGAGAATAGGCGGCGATAGGGAAGACAAAGGTTTTACCGACTACCGCAAATTTATAGCCGCGCTCTTTCGACTGCGCCTCAAGATAAGGCAGGGTCTGGAAGGCGTTGGCATCCACATCTTTGTTGTTCAGCGCTTCGTTGGGCAGCACGTAATCATTGAAGGAGACCACTTCGACGTCGAGGTGATATTTATCCTTCGCCACCTGCTCCACCACTTTCCAGATGGCTTCGTCCGGCCCGGTATTGATAGCGACTTTTACTTTATTATCTTCATCCGGGGAGCAGGCGCTCAGCAGGGCGACGGAGGCGGCGATTAACGCCAGACTAAACAACTTCTTCATCACTAAAACTCTCTTAAATTAACAAGTAACAAAACCATATTACATTCATGGAACACTGTACACGGAAATGGTCGACGGCCCAATTGAGAGGATTTCATGTTGCCGGCGGCCAGCGAAGCGCTGTTACATCATGCGACAACTCGGGGGGATTGGCAGTAGAATGGCTGCCGCTGAATCCGCTACAGTAGAAAGGGATCACCTTCACCGGAAACCGGTTTATCCATTGAGGACAGGCTATGCAACATGACATTCTGAATACCGAAGTGACGACCATTGATGGCGAGAAAACCACCCTGGCATCCTTTGCCGGCAAGGTGCTGTTGATCGTCAATGTGGCCTCGAAATGCGGCCTGACGCCGCAGTATGAGCAACTCGAGGATCTGCAAAAGCAATTTGCCGGCGAGGGCTTTAGCGTGCTGGGGTTCCCCTGCAACCAGTTCCTCGGTCAGGAGCCGGGCAGTGAAGAAGAGATTAAGACCTTCTGCAGCACCACCTATGGCGTCACCTTTCCGCTGTTTAGCAAAATTGACGTCAACGGTGAACATCGCGCGCCGCTCTATCAAAAACTGATTGCCGCCGCGCCGAAAGCGGTAGCCCCGGAGGGCAGCGGTTTTTATGAGCGGATGGCCAGCAAAGGCCGGGCGCCGCTGTATGTGGACGACATTCTGTGGAATTTCGAAAAATTCCTCGTCGATCGCGAAGGCAACGTCATTCAGCGCTTCTCCCCGGATATGACGCCGGACGATCCGCAGCTGGTGGCGGCGATTAAAGGAGCGCTGGCGCAATAATGTCGTTTCTGATGCAGCTACAGGATGTAGAGACGGCGGGGCGCCTGGCCCCGTTTTCCGCGGCTTTTCGCGCCGGGGAGATTGTCCACCTGGTGGGGCCGAACGGCGCAGGGAAGAGCACGCTGCTGACCCGCATGGCGGGACTGTCCGACGGTCCCGGTACGGTTCATTTTAACGGGCGGCTGCTTGATGAGTGGCCGGCGACCGAGCTGGCGCGCCGTCGCGGGTATTTGTGCCAACAGCAGACCCCGCCGTTCGCCATGCCGGTATGGCACTACCTGGCGCTGCATAGGCAGCAGCAGGGTGATAGCGCCCGTCTGAGCGATATCGCGGCCCGGCTTGGTCTGGACAATAAGCTCGGCCGTCAGGTCAATCAGCTTTCGGGCGGTGAGTGGCAGCGCGTGCGGCTGGCGGCAGTGATCCTGCAGATTGATCCCTTGAGTAATCCCGCGGGTCAACTGCTGCTGCTGGATGAACCGATGAACAGTCTGGATGTGGCCCAGCAGGCGGCGCTGGATCGGCTGTTACGTGAGCTGAGCGCGGCGGGAATTGCCGTGGTGATGAGCAGCCACGATCTCAACCATACCCTGCGCCATGCCGGACAAAGCTGGCTGCTCTGCCAGGGCGAAGCCATCGCCTGTGGAGCGACCGCCGAGGTGCTAAATGAGGAAAATTTAACCGCTGCCTATGGGATCCCGTTCCAGCGTGTGCAGGTGGCCGGTCATATTATGCTCATCGCGTCACAGTAGCACGCAGTTATCTTGTCACTGTATTGATAAACAAGCTAAATTATTGCGATAAAGAGACTAGGGACAGAGGGATCATCTGAAATGCGCTTCTGGTTCATGTTGGCGGCGGCGTTAATTTTAGCCGGCTGCAGCAGCCATCGGGCACCGCCGCCGAATCCACGGCTGGCTGACTCCATTACGGTGGTGGCGAATCTGAACGAGCAGCTGCGCAGCTGGCGCGGCGCACCGTATCGCTACGGCGGCATGACGCCGCGCGGCGTTGACTGCTCCGGCTTCGTGGTGCGCACGTTTCGCGATAAATTTGCCCTCCAGCTGCCGCGTGAAACCCGCGAGCAGGCGGAAATCGGCACCCGCATCGATAAGCGCGATCTGCTGCCCGGCGATCTGGTGTTTTTCAAAACCGGCTCAGGGGAGAGCGGCCTGCACGTTGGCATCTACGATACCGATAACCAGTTTATTCACGCCTCCACCAGCCAGGGCGTCACCCGTTCCTCGCTGGATAACGTCTACTGGAACAAAAAGTTCTGGCAGGCGCGGCGAATCTGACGTCATTCAGAAGTAAGAGGGAAGCGAACGCTTCCCTTTTTTATGCCGATAACCCTGCACTCCGCCCGTGTTAATCCGTGGTTCCAGGCACTACACTGGAGAGAGGAGGAACCATGACCCTTTCTTTTACCACCCACTGGCGGGATGAACTGCCGGACTTTTACACTTCCCTGTCACCGACGCCGCTGGATAACGCCCGACTCATCTGGCGCAACGCCCCGCTGGCACAGCAGCTGGAGGTGCCCGACGCCCTGTTTGCGCCTGAAAGCGGGGCCGGCGTCTGGGGCGGCGAAGCGCTGCTGCCGGGCATGTCGCCGCTGGCGCAGGTTTACAGCGGCCATCAGTTTGGCGCCTGGGCCGGCCAGCTGGGCGACGGACGCGGGATCCTGCTCGGCGAGCAGCAGCTGGCGGATGGCCGCCGTTACGACTGGCATCTGAAAGGTGCCGGCCTGACGCCCTATTCACGGATGGGGGACGGCCGCGCCGTGCTGCGTTCGACGATCCGGGAAAGTCTGGCGTCAGAGGCGATGCACGCCCTGGGGATCCCGACGACGCGCGCCCTGGCGATGGTGACCAGCGATACGCCGGTCTACCGTGAACGCGTGGAGTCTGGCGCGATGCTGATGCGGGTGGCAGAGAGCCATGTCCGCTTCGGCCATTTCGAACATTTTTACTATCGCCGTGAGCCGCAGAAGGTCCAGCAACTGGCCGACTATGTCATTCGCCACCACTGGCCGCAGTTGCAGGATGAGGCAGACAAATATTTGTTATGGTTCCGTGACGTTGTCACGCGCACCGCGCAGACTATCGCCAGTTGGCAAACCGTGGGCTTTGCCCATGGGGTGATGAATACCGACAACATGTCAATTCTCGGTCTGACCATCGACTACGGCCCGTATGGTTTCCTTGACGATTTTCAGCCGGACTTCATCTGCAACCACTCCGACTATCAGGGGCGCTACAGTTTTGAAAACCAGCCGGCAGTGGGGCTGTGGAATCTGCAGCGTCTGGCCCAGTCGCTGTCGCCGTTTATCAGCGCTGAGTCACTGAACGCGGCGCTGGATGAGTATCAGCACGCCTTGTTGACCGCTTATGGCCAGCGGATGCGCGATAAGCTCGGCCTGTTCAGCCAGCAGAAAGGGGATAACGACCTGCTGGACGGACTGTTTGCCCTGATGATCCGCGAGAAGAGCGACTATACCCGGACGTTCCGCCTGCTGAGCCACAGCGAACAGCTCAGCGCCGCCTCACCGCTGCGCGACGAGTTTATCGACCGGGCAGCCTTTGACAGCTGGTTCGCTGGATATCGCGCACGGCTGCGTGATGAACAGGTGGACGACGCTCAGCGCCAGCAGCGGATGCAGGACGTCAACCCGGCACTGGTATTACGTAACTGGCTGGCGCAGCGGGCGATCGAGCAGGCTGAGGCGGGCGATATGGGCGAGCTGGAGCGCCTGCATGCCGCGCTGGCTGATCCTTTTACCGATCGCGAGGACGACTACGTCCGCCGCCCTCCGGACTGGGGGAAACGTCTGGAAGTCAGTTGCTCAAGCTAACTTGCCTCGCCCCGCGTTCAGCGGGGCGCTTACTTGGTCAGAATTAACTTGCCGGCGTGGGTCTGGCGCAGCAGATAGCGCTGGCCGCCATGTTCAATGACTACTCGTCCTTCGCTGCCTAACAGAACCCGACTGCTGATCTGTCTATCCGTCGCCACGGGATAGGGGGCATTGTCTTTTGGTTTTTCAGCTGTGGCAGTGTTATCCATACGCGTCATAGCTCTCAAAATAAAAATCAAAGCAACAATGATAATCATTATCAATAATGTTGTTTTTAACGGCAAGCGTTATTTATCGTGTTACCGGATTTGGTAGGGTAAGGCGGGAACGTCAAAGCCCACCGCAGGCGCGGCGGGCGGAACGGTTACAGACGGGTGGCGGTGGCGGCGGCCAGTTCGCTCAATAATCTTTCACTGTCTTCCCAGCTCAGGCAGGGGTCGGTGATCGACTGGCCCCAGGCCAGCGGCTGGCCGGGGACCACTTTCTGGGTGCCTTCCTGCAGGAAGCTTTCGGCCATAATCCCGGCGATAGCGGTGGAGCCCGCGCGAATTTGCTGACAGATATCGGCGCACACCTCCAGCTGGCGGCGGTGCTGCTTCTGACAGTTACCATGGCTGAAATCCACCACCAATTGCTCCGGCAAATCAAACTCCCGCAGCGCCTCGCCGGCGGCTGCGATATCCTCGGCGTGATAGTTTGGCCGTTTGCCGCCGCGCATAATGATATGTCCGTACGGGTTGCCGCTGGTCTGGTAAATCGTCATCTGTCCCTGCTTGTCCGGGGAGAGGAACATATGGCTGGCGCGGGAGGCGCGGATGGCGTCCACCGCGATGCGCGTATTGCCATCGGTGCCGTTTTTAAATCCGACCGGGCAGGAGAGCGCTGAGGCCATTTCGCGGTGGATCTGGCTTTCGGTGGTGCGCGCGCCGATGGCCCCCCAACTGATGAGATCGGCGATAAACTGACCGGTCACCATATCGAGAAACTCGGTGGCCGTCGGCACGCCCAGCTCATTAACCTGCAGCAGCAGGCGCCGCGCCAGCTCAATCCCGTGGTTGACCCGGTAGCTGCCGTTGAGATCCGGGTCGGAAATTAAGCCTTTCCAGCCTACCACGGTACGCGGTTTTTCAAAGTAGGTGCGCATCACGATCTCCAGCTGCGGCTGGTAGCGCTCGCGCATGGTCTGCAAGCGGCGGGCATATTCCATCGCCGCGTCGGTATCGTGAATGGAGCAGGGGCCGATAATCACCAGCAGGCGGCGGTCTTCGCCGTTAAGGATTTTTTCAATTCGGCGGCGGGAGGCCGAGACGTGGGCAGCCACGTCGGCCGTCACCGGATGGCGCTGGGCCAGCTCCGCAGGCGTTACCAGGCTCTCAATGCGCGCGGTACGCAATTCGTCTGTTTTATTCATTGGGGTCTCAAAAATCTGTTTCTTCCGCGGCGAAAATGCCGGGAAGTGATGCGCATCACGATAAACCAATCCCTGCTTATTGCAAGAGCAGGGCATGATCCTGTATAGGCCACGGGTGATAGCATAAACAAATTTTTAATAATGTACTAGTGTGTTAGTACATTCTGCGATTCAGCCCCATAATGTCCATGATTTTTGTTGCAATTTCCTCAACGGAATAATTGGTACTGTTCAGGCACGGGATTTTATTCTTGCGATACAGGGCCTCCACTTCGGTCACCTCCATCCGACACTGACGCAGAGAGGCGTAGCGGCTATTCTCCCGACGCTCCTCGCGGATCGCTGCCAGCCGTTCGGGGTTGATGGTCAGGCCGAACATCTTATGCTGCAGGGGTTTCAGCGATGCCGGCAGTACCAGATTGTCCATATCGTCGGCGATAAACGGATAGTTGGCGGCGCGAATACCGTACTGCATGGCGAGATACAGGCTGGTGGGTGTTTTGCCGCAGCGCGACACACCGAGGAGGATCACCTGCGCCTGGTCAAGGTTGCGCAGAGAGATGCCATCATCGTGGGCGAGGGTGTAATCGATGGCGGCGATACGCGCATCATATTTAATCAGGTTGCCGGGGTTGAGGCCGTGGGTGCGGTGCGCTACCGGCGTCGGGTCGAGATTGAGCTCCTGTTGCAGCGGGGCCACCAGCGCCTGCACGATGTCCTGACAAAAACCTTCGCTTTGCAGAATAATGTCGCGAATCTCCGGGATGACGATGGAATAGAACACCAACGGGCGAATCCCCGTTTGCTGAAAGATGGCGTCGATCTGCTCTTTTACCGCCCGCGCACGACTAATGTTTTCAACAAACGGCAGAGTCACACTGCTGATGGCGACCGGGAATTGCGACATCACGGCATGCCCCAGCACCTCCGCCGTAATAGCGGTACCGTCAGAAATATAAAATACGTGGCGATCTACAGCACTTTCCATTTTGACCATCCGGTATAATGAGTTTAATTGCCTGAAAGCGGATATTAAATTTAAGCATATCCCTGTTTGATTTGTCTCTTGTTAAAATTGAAACGCTATTTTTGTTTTTTATGAAAAGGGTGGTTCATTTTCATATTATCGCCGTTATTTCCAGCGTTTTTCAGCAGAATTCCTAAAAATCATCAGGTTAGCTATATCGCGGGAACAGTCCGAAAAAAGAAAAAATAATTTGCTTGAACGATTCACCGTTTTTTTCAGTTCCATAAATATGTCAGGATAATCCTGCAGTCGATCGTGAAATTTTTTTCACTGGTATTAAATCACAAAAGGATTGTCTCGATGTCCAACAATGGCTCGTCACCGCTGGTGCTTTGGTATAACCAACTCGGCATGAATGATGTAGACAGAGTTGGGGGCAAAAATGCCTCCCTTGGTGAAATGATTACGAACCTGTCCGGTATGGGTGTTTCCGTACCTAACGGGTTTGCCACCACCGCTGATGCTTTTAATCAGTTCCTCGACCAAAGCGGTGTTAACCAGCGCATCTATGCGCTGCTGGATGAAACCGACATTGACGACGTTTCCGCATTAGCGAAAGCGGGCGCGCAGATCCGACAGTGGATCATCGATACCCCCTTCCAGAGCGAACTGGAAAACGCGATTCGCGATGCTTATGACCTGCTGTCCGCTGATGACGCCGAGGCCTCGTTTGCCGTGCGTTCTTCCGCCACTGCGGAAGATATGCCGGACGCCTCCTTCGCCGGGCAGCAAGAGACATTCCTCAACGTGCAGGGCTTTGATGCCGTGCTCGTTGCCGTGAAGCATGTGTTTGCTTCATTGTTTAACGATCGCGCGATCTCCTATCGCGTGCATCAGGGTTACGATCACCGCGGCGTGGCGCTTTCCGCCGGGGTGCAGAGGATGGTCCGCTCCGATCTGGCCTCCTCCGGGGTCATGTTCTCCATCGATACCGAATCCGGCTTCGACCAGGTGGTGTTTATCACCTCGGCGTGGGGCCTCGGCGAGATGGTAGTGCAGGGCGCGGTGAACCCGGACGAATTCTACGTCCACAAACCGACGCTGGCCGCTGGCCGCCCGGCCATCGTGCGCCGCACCATGGGGTCGAAAAAGATCCGCATGGTATACGCGCCGACTCAGGAGCACGGCAAGCAGGTACGTATCGAAGATGTGCCGCAGGCGCAGCGCGACATCTTCTCGTTAACCAACGAGGAGGTACAGGAGCTGGCGAAGCAGGCGGTGCAGATCGAGAAGCACTACGGTCGCCCGATGGATATCGAGTGGGCGAAAGATGGCCATACCGGTAAGCTGTTTATCGTCCAGGCGCGTCCGGAAACCGTGCGTTCCCGCGGCCAGGTGATGGAGCGTTATACCCTCCACGCCCAGGGGCAGATCATCGCCGAAGGGCGCGCCATTGGCCACCGTATCGGCGCCGGCCCGGTCAAAGTTATTCACGATATCAGTGAGATGAACCGCATTGAGCCAGGCGACGTGCTGGTTACCGACATGACCGACCCGGACTGGGAACCGATCATGAAGAAAGCCTCGGCGATCGTCACCAACCGCGGCGGGCGTACCTGCCACGCGGCGATTATCGCCCGTGAGTTAGGGATCCCGGCGGTGGTCGGCTGCGGCGATGCCACCGATCGCATTCAGGAGAACCAGAATGTCACTGTCTCGTGCGCCGAAGGCGACACCGGCTATGTCTACGCCGAGCTGTTGGACTTCAGCGTCAAGAGCTCCAGCGTCGGCGACATGCCGGATCTGCCGCTGAAGGTGATGATGAACGTCGGCAACCCCGATCGCGCGTTTGACTTTGCCTGCCTGCCGAACGAAGGCGTGGGCCTGGCGCGTCTGGAATTCATCATCAACCGCATGATTGGCGTTCACCCGCGTGCGCTGCTGGAGTTTGACGACCAGGAGCCGGGCCTGCAGAACGAAATCCGCGAGCTGATGAAAGGCTACGATTCGCCGAGAGAGTTCTACGTTGGCCGCCTGACCGAAGGGATCGCTACCCTTGGCGCCGCCTTCTACCCGAAACGGGTGATTGTGCGTTTGTCGGACTTCAAATCGAATGAGTACGCCAACCTGGTGGGCGGCGAGCGTTATGAGCCGGAAGAAGAGAACCCGATGCTCGGCTTCCGCGGCGCCGGACGCTATGTTTCCGACAGCTTCCGCGACTGCTTCGCGCTGGAGTGTGAAGCGATGAAGCGTGTGCGTAACGACATGGGGCTGACCAACGTTGAAGTGATGGTCCCGTTTGTGCGTACCGTCGCCCAGGCGAAAGCGGTGGTCGAAGAGCTGGAGCGTCAGGGGCTCAAGCGTGGTGAGAATGGGCTGAAGATCATCATGATGTGCGAGATCCCGTCGAACGCGCTGCTGGCCGAGCAGTTCCTCGAGTACTTCGACGGCTTCTCCATCGGTTCGAACGACATGACCCAGCTGGCGCTCGGTCTGGATCGCGACTCCGGCGTGGTCTCTGAGCTGTTCGATGAACGCAACGACGCGGTGAAGGCATTGCTGTCGATGGCCATCCGCGCAGCGAAAAAACAGGGTAAATACGTCGGCATCTGCGGCCAGGGGCCGTCTGACCACGAAGACTTTGCCGCCTGGCTGATGGAGGAAGGGATTGATAGCCTGTCCCTCAATCCGGATACCGTGGTGCAAACCTGGTTAGGTCTGGCGGAACTGAAAAAATAAGTTCGCCCTGACAGCACCGATCCCCGGCAGCGATGCCGGGGATTTTTTTTGCCAGTGGCAGACTGGCCGGTGTTGTGATGCGCAGGACAAAAAAAAGCCCATCGTGGGAGATGGGCAAAGACTACACACAGCAATTCGTTGTTTCACTCAGGGGATTTCCATGCTTATAAATCAAGATGTTGATTTATAACCGTGAGCTAATAGTAGGCAGCGGGGCCTTTGCCGTCGATCAGATTCCTCTCAATAGTTAAATTGTTGTGAAGGACTGGCGGAAAAGAGGGAGGGAAGTGGCGTACAAGGGCAGCGTTTTAACAGTGATCAATAAATTTTGCTTACCAATTTCCCTGACGGGGGAAACAGGCGGGTCTCCCCGCCTGATACGGTATTACTTACGCCCGGCCTCAAGTTCGCTGAGCTCTTCGAGGACCACGTCAGGATCTTTCGGCGGCGGCGGCACCTCATGCACCCAGGCGTCATATAGGCGCCAGGAGACGGCCAGCAGCACCGGGCCAATAAACAACCCGATCATGCCGAAGGCGATCAGGCCGCCAATGACGCCGGTGAGGATAAGGATCATCGGCAGGTCGGCGCCCATGCGGATAAGCACCGGACGAATGACGTTGTCCATGGTGCCAACCACGCAGCTCCACACCAGCAGCACGGTGCCCCAGGTGGTGTCCCCGCTCCAGTAAAGCCAGATAATCGACGGCACCAGAACCAGCAAAGGGCCGAGCTGGACCAGACAGGTAAAGATCATCACCACGGTCAACAGGGCGGCGTAGGGCACGCCGGAGATGGCAAGGCCAATCCCGCCCAGCACCGCCTGGGTGAGGGCCGTCACCACCACGCCCAGCGCCACGGCGCGCACGGCCTGGCCGGCCAGCAGCACTGCGGCGTCGCCGCGTTTGGCCGCGAGACGCGTGGCGAAGTAGCGGAAACCATAGGCCACCTGCTCGCCGCGCCAGTAGAGCAGCGCGCTGAACAACAGCATCAGGCCGCAGTAGACCAGCAGCTTGCCGATGTGCGCCGCCTGCCCGACAAACCAGCTGGTGGTGGTGCCGATATACGGGCGAACCTTGGCCATGATCGCCGAGCCGCCCATATCCAGCAGGCCGTGCCAGGCGGAGTAAAGCTTATCGCCGACCAGCGGCACGCTGTTCAGCCAGGCGAAGTCTGGTAGCGTCACATTTCCACTGCTGATGAGTTTGATCAGCGGGACGCTGTTATCCACCAGGCTGTTGACCAGCAGAGCAATAGGAATAACGAATAGCAAAAACAGCAGCAGGGTCATCGCCAGCACCGCCAGCATCCGTTTGCCGAACAGCACGCGCTGCAGACGCAGCAGCACCGGCCAGGTGGCGATCACCACCGTACCGGCCCAGGCGAAGGACAGAATAAACGGCTGCACAACCCACAGGCAGGATATGATAATCAGGGCCAGGAACAGCACCGACAGCAGTATTTGCGGAATGTCCCGAGGCTGATGGGGATTAATCATAGAGAAATTTTACCTTTCCAGTCGCGCCAAAAAGCTGGCGCCGCGTAAATCCATGTACTGATAATAATATCAATAATTTTGCCGGGCTGATTTTGCACAGAAAACACGTGGGCGCATATGAAAAAAATGTGATAAAAAGTTGAATGCGCTACGCAAACGTTTAGTTAGCACCAACACAATATTTTCAAACACAACATAGTCAGGCAGGGTCAAGTGTGATGATCCCACAAATTTCTCAGGCGCCAGGGGTAGTTCAGCTGGTGCTGAATTTTTTGCAGGTACTGGAGCAACAGGGTTTTACCGGCGATACCGCCACCAGCTATGCCGACAGGCTGACGATGGCTACCGACAACAGCGTCTATCAACTGCTGCCGGATGCGGTCCTTTTTCCGCGCTCTACGGCGGACGTGGCCTTGCTGGCGCGCGTCGCCGCGGAACCACGCTTTAAATCGCTGATCTTTACCCCGCGCGGCGGCGGCACCGGCACTAACGGCCAGGCGCTGAACGGCGGGATTATTGTCGATATGTCCCGCTATATGAATCGCATCATCGAGATTAACCCCGAAGAGGGCTGGGTGCGCGTTGAAGCCGGGGTCATCAAAGATCAGCTGAACCAGTTTCTTAAGCCCTATGGCTACTTTTTTTCCCCGGAGCTTTCCACCAGCAACCGCGCCACGCTGGGCGGAATGATAAACACCGACGCGTCCGGACAGGGATCGCTGGTGTACGGCAAAACGTCGGATCACGTGCTTGGCCTGCGGGCGGTACTGATGGGCGGGGATATCCTCGATACTCAGGCGGTACCGGTGGCGCTAGCGGAGACGCTGGGCAACACCCCATCGACGATTGGCCGGATCTATAACACGGTGTATCAGCGCTGCAAGGCGCAGCGTGAACTGATCATTGATAAGTTTCCCAAACTTAACCGCTTTCTCACCGGATACGATCTACGACACGTCTTTAACGATGAGATGAGCGAGTTCGACCTGACCCGTATTTTAACCGGTTCGGAAGGCACGCTGGCATTTATTACCGAAGCGCGGCTGGATATCACCCGCCTGCCGAAAGTGCGCCGCCTGGTCAACGTCAAATATGACTCCTTTAACTCTGCGCTGCGTAACGCGCCCTTTATGGTGCAGGCGAAAGCGCTGTCGGTGGAGACTGTCGACTCCAAGGTACTGAATCTGGCGCGCGAGGATATCGTCTGGCACTCGGTAAGCGAACTGATCACCGACGTACCAGACAAAGAGATGCTCGGGCTCAATATCGTCGAATTCGCCGGCGATGACGCGACGCTAATTGACCAGCAGGTTACGACTCTGTGCCAGCGGCTGGATGAGCTGATGGCTGGCAGCGAGGCGGGCGTTATCGGCTGGCAGGTCTGTCACGATCTCGATGGCGTGGAGCGTATCTACGCCATGCGCAAGAAGGCCGTCGGCCTGTTGGGCAATGCCAAAGGCGCCGCCAAGCCTATTCCTTTCGCCGAGGACACCTGTGTGCCGCCCGAACATCTGGCGGATTACATCGTCGAGTTCCGCGCGCTGCTCGACAGCCACGGCCTGAGCTACGGCATGTTTGGCCACGTGGATGCCGGAGTGCTGCACGTGCGCCCGGCGCTGGATATGTGCGATCCGCAGCAGGAGGTGCTGATGAAGCAGATCTCCGATGACGTGGTCGCGTTGACGGCGAAGTATGGCGGTCTGCTGTGGGGCGAACATGGCAAAGGGTTCCGCGCGGAGTACAGCCCGGCGTTCTTTGGCGAGGTGCTGTACGGCGAACTTAGAAAGATCAAAGCGGCCTTTGATCCGGATAATCGGCTGAATCCGGGGAAAATCTGTCCTCCGGAAGGCCTTGATGCGCCGATGATGAAAGTCGATGCGGTGAAGCGCGGCACCTGGGATCGGCAGATCCCCATCGCGGTGCGCAGCAACTGGCGCGGGGCGATGGAGTGTAATGGCAACGGGTTGTGCTTCAACTTTGACGTCAAGAGCCCGATGTGTCCGTCGATGAAAGTCAGCAACCAGCGCATCCACTCGCCGAAAGGGCGGGCGACGCTGGTCCGTGAATGGCTACGTCTGCTGGCCGACCGCGGCGTCGATCCCAACCAGCTGGAAAAAGCGTTGCCGGAGCAGGGCGTCAGCCTGCGCTCACTGGTGGCGCGTACGCGCAACAGCTGGCATGCGCGCAAAGGCGAATATGACTTTTCGCATGAGGTCAAAGAGGCGATGTCCGGTTGTCTGGCCTGTAAAGCTTGTTCGACCCAGTGCCCGATTAAAATTGATGTTCCGGAGTTTCGCTCTCGTTTCCTGCAGCTGTACCACAGCCGCTATCTGCGTCCGGTGCGCGATCATCTGGTCGCGTCGGTCGAATCCTATGCGCCGCTGATGGCGCAGGCGCCGAAAACCTTCAATTTTTTCATTAACCAGCCGTGGCTGAAAAAGCTGTCGGAGAAGCACATCGGGATGGTTGATTTGCCGCTGCTCTCGGCGCCGTCGCTGAAGCAGCAGATGGCCGGCCACCGCTCTGCCAACATGACTCTGGAGCAGCTCGAAGCGCTGAGCGCCGAGCAGAAAGCGAAGATGGTGCTGGTGGTGCAGGATCCGTTCACCAGCTATTACGACGCCCAGGTAGTGGCCGACTTTATTCGCCTCGTCGAAGCGTTAGGCTATCAGCCGGTGCTGCTGCCGTTCTCGCCGAACGGTAAGGCGCAGCATATTAAAGGATTCCTTACCCGCTTTGCGCGCACCGCGCAGAAGACGGCTGATTTCCTCAATCGCGTGGCGCAGTTGGGCATGCCGCTGGTCGGCGTCGATCCGGCGCTGGTGCTCTGCTACCGCGATGAGTACAAGCAAACGCTCGGCGAGAAGCGTGGCGATTTCCAGGTGCTGTTAGTCCATGAGTGGTTGCCGAAGGCCCTGACGACAGACGCCCGTCCGGATCAGGGAGGAGAGCCCTGGTACCTGTTCGGTCACTGTACGGAAGTGACCGCGCTGCCAGCGGCGACCAAGCAGTGGGCCGCTATTTTTGCCCACTTTGGCGCGAAACTGGAAAACGTCAGCGTTGGGTGCTGCGGGATGGCAGGGACCTATGGCCATGAAGTGAAAAACCATGCCAATTCGCTGGCTATTTACGCGCTCTCCTGGCAGCAGGCGATGCAGCGGCTGCCGCGTAACCGCTGTCTGGTGACGGGATACTCCTGCCGCAGTCAGGTGAAGCGCATTGAAGGCAGCGGCGTTCGCCATCCGCTGCAGGCGTTACTGGAGATAATAGGATGATTTGGAAACGTCAGACCACGCTGGAGCAGCTCAACCGGCTCGGTGAGGGAAACATGGTAGGGCTGTTGGATATTCGCTTTGAGACCTTTACCGACGATACGCTGGAGGCCACGATGCCGGTGGATGGCCGTACGCAGCAGCCGTTTGGCCTGCTGCACGGAGGGGCGTCGGTGGTGCTGGCGGAGACCCTGGGGTCGGTGGCGGGTTATCTGTGCAGCGAAGGCGAACAGAAGGTGGTGGGGCTGGAGGTTAACGCCAACCACATTCGTTCGGCTCGCGGAGGCCGGGTGCGGGGTGTCTGTAAAGCGCTGCACGTGGGCGCTCGTCATCAGGTCTGGCAAATCGAAATCTTCGACGAACAGTCGCGATTATGCTGTTCATCGCGGCTAACCACCGCAGTAATATAAGCAGTGACCGGGAGGCGAATAGCCTCCCTTTTTTCAGGGGAATAAACGGAAACTGGTTGGTGAGGTCGAGAGATTTTGTCACCCAAGCCGCCGCGTCGCGGCAAGGAATTATCTAATAAATATATTATTACCGATCCACTCTCGTTATATATGCTACTCTTTTCAATACTAAATGCTTAAAGGTAACAAGAGGACGGTTAACCATGGGTATTCTTTCCTGGATCATTTTTGGACTTATTGCCGGTATTTTAGCCAAGTGGATTATGCCGGGGAAAGACGGCGGCGGGTTTATTGTAACGGTTATTCTGGGGATCATCGGTGCGGTGGTCGGCGGCTGGATCAGTACCCTGTTTGGTTTTGGTAAGGTCGATGGCTTTAATTTCGGCAGCTTCGTGGTAGCGGTTATCGGTGCGCTGGTCGTGCTGTTTATCTACCGGAAAGTGCGTAGCTAATTTTCTGCTGCTCTGCTGTAAATAAGTTCATAAAAGCTGCCGCGATAAGCGGCAGCTTTTTTATTGCTGGCGGGCTAAGGCGTAAGCTGCACAGGGCTATTGCTTGTCGGCACCATCACCAACCGGCACCACCTCAACGTGCACTTCGTAGTGTTTCGCCTGACTGGCCGGGATCAGCGTGGTCAGTTTGTTAATGGTTTCCGCTGGCGTATCGGTTGCTACCGTGGCTGAAAACAGCACCGGTCTGTGCGGCGGCAGCTGCGGTGGGAACGGTGGCAGCGGGCCATGGCCCATCTCCAGCGGCGGACGGGCTCCGTTATCAACGACGGGGGACTGGGTATCGGTTTTATCGGCTGCAAAGGCGCTGGCGGCGGCAACCGCGGTAATAGCGAACAGAGCAGTGAGCGCTTTTTTCATCGGGATTCCTCCATAAGCAAGTAGCAAAAGAGTAGAGGGCGGCGGCAGGCAGGACAATCCCATGCGGCGCGAATCCTCTGAATCTCCTTTTTTCCTGGCGAATGTGAAGGTCAGATGAGAGCTTGTGTCATTGGAGAAGCATCTTAATTCAGCAGCACGCTCATAATGAGCAGCACGGCCATGCACATCGACATAATACTGATATCAACAATCATTCTTTACGACAACAGCTCCAGCTAAATGGGTACGGCAGCGACGTCTAAGCACGTATTAGAGTGGTTAAAGATTGTACCCTGGCATACATTCACTGGACAAATGATTATTGGCATGACACGGCCTAAATTGCCGCTGGCGATCGTAGTTCGATGACGCAGGCCCGCTCCCCACCTTTGCTATCGCCGGTAAACGGACCAACATGAGGATGGCTCATGTTGCAATGAATTTAAGTCGCTTTCCCTCCATCGCCGACTCTGGCAAAAATAGACTCATTAACGAATCAACAACATTTATCGCTTGAAGCGCGCCAGGCCTGACTTTGCCACGCCTGGGAAAGTACTCCGCTATTTCGCTTTATGCCTGACACCAGGATGGACTATCGCCATGAATAACGAATTTACCTATACGATTACCCGCAGCCGGTTTGATGAAAATTATAACCCTGCGGAAAATACGCGTATTACCACCAACTTTGCCAATTTAGCCAGAGGGGAGAACCGTCAGGAAAATCTGCGCAATACGTTAATCATGATGAATAATCGGTTTAATACCCTGGCGCACTGGGATAATCCCCGCGGCGATCGCTATGCGATCGAACTGGATATTATTTCTGTCGGGATGAATATTGCTCAGGAGGCCAGCTTCCCGGTGATAGAGATCCTGCAAACGCATATTGTCGATAAAAAGAGCGGGGAGCGCCATGCCGGCATCGTCGGCAATAACTTCTCCTCCTATGTGCGGGATTATGATTTTAGCGTGCTGCTGCTGGAACATAACAAAGACCAGAGTACCTTTAGCGTACCGGAAAACTTTGGCGAGTTGCATGGCAATATCTTTAAAGATTTTGTGCAATCCAGCGCCTGGCGGGCCAACTTCAGCAAGGCGCCGGTGATTTGCCTGAGCGTTTCCAGTAAAGATGTGTATCGCCGCAACGGCAATGAACATCCGGTTCTCGGCATTGAATATGTCCAGGAGGGGGTCTCGCTGACCGAGCGCTATTTCAGCAAAATGGGTCTGCAGGTACGCTATTTTATGCCAAAAAACAGCGTCGCGCCGTTAGCCTTTTATTTTACTGGCGACCTGCTCAGCGATTACACCAGCCTGGAGCTGATCGCGACCATCAGCACGATGGAGACGTTTCAGAAAATATATCGCCCGGAAATTTACAATGCCAACTCCGCGGCAGGTCAATACTATCAGCCCAATCTTCATCACGAGGATCATTCATTAACCAAAATTGTTTATGACCGGGAAGAGCGCAGCCTGCTGGCGATAGAGCAGGGTAAATTTACCCAACAGCATTTTATTAACCCGCACAAGACGTTGCTTGAGCAATGGTCTGCTAATTTCGCGCTGTGCTAATTTAAAAACAGAAGGTTCCTTATTATGAAAAAATGGCTTCCCACTTCGACCGCCGGCAGTTTACCGAAGCCCTCCTGGCTGGCGCAGCCAGAGACGCTGTGGTCACCCTGGAAACTGTCCAACGAAGAATTACTGGCTGGCAAGCGTGACGCGCTGCGTTTATCGCTCGACGACCAGCTGCGTGCCGGGATCGATATTGTGAGCGACGGTGAGCAAACGCGTCAGCACTTTGTCACTACCTTTATTGAGCATCTCAGCGGGGTTGATTTTGCCAAACGCGAGATCGTGAAAATTCGTAATCGCTATGAGGCGAGCGTCCCGACCGTGGTGGGCGCCGTGGAGCGCCAGAAACCGGTCTTCGTCGAGGACGCGCGCTATTTGCGCCAGCTCACCAGTCAGCCGATCAAATGGGCGCTTCCGGGCCCGATGACCATGATCGACACGCTGTATGACAACCACTATAAAAGCCGGGAAAAGCTGGCCTGGGAATTTGCCAAAATCCTTAATCAGGAAGCGAAAGAGTTAGAGGCTGCGGGGGTCGATATTATTCAGTTCGATGAGCCAGCCTTTAATGTCTTCTTCGATGAGGTCAACGACTGGGGGATCGCCGCGTTGGAACGCGCTACCGAAGGGCTGAAGTGTGAGACGGCGGTGCATATCTGCTACGGCTATGGCATCAAGGCGAATACCGACTGGAAAAAGACGCTGGGCTCCGAGTGGCGACAGTATGAGGAGGCGTTCCCGCAGCTGCAGAAATCGTCCCTCGATATTATCTCTCTCGAGTGCCACAACTCGCGGGTGCCGATGGACCTGTTGGAACTGATCCGCGGTAAAAAGGTGATGGTCGGGGCGATCGATGTTGCCAGCCATGCTATTGAAACGCCGGAAGAGGTGGCTGGAACCCTGCGCAAAGCGCTGGCGTTTGTCGATGCCGACAAACTTTATCCGTCCACCAACTGCGGTATGGCGCCGCTGCCGCGCCATGTTGCCACCGGTAAACTGCATGCCCTGAGCGCCGGCGCCGAGATCGTTCGCCGCGAGCTGGCGGCAAAGTAAGGCGGGACACGCTCCCGTTAATTTCCCCTGGGGGGACATGCGTCCGGGGATCAGCTTGCCAGTGGGCCAGCGATATACGCCTGCAACTCCTGGGCGAGAAAATCAAATACCCGCTTACAGGCGGGACTGTGGCGCAGGTCCTCATGCATCACCAGCCAGGTGTCAAGAGACAGAGAAAAATCGGCCGCCAGCACGCGCTGCAGGGGAATGATGCCATCCGCAAGGGGCACCTGGCAGATGCCGATTCCCGCCCCGGCGCGGATCAGGCTCAACTGGGCGAGGTCGCTATCGGTCCGCATCGCGAAGGCCTCGCGCTGAAAACGGGGGTAAGCCTGCAGGGCCCGGCGAACGAGCGGGGTGGCGCTATCGAAACCAATCAGCGCGTGGCAGGCCAGATCGTCGAGGGTTGCGGGCAGGCCCTGGCGCGTCAGGTAGGCGGCGGTGGCATGTAACCCAAGCTCGATTCTGCCGAGACGGCGGGCGATAAGCTGCTCCTGCTGCGGGGCGACCATCCGCACCGCGATATCCGCCTCCCGGTGCAGCAGATCCTGAAACCGATTGGAGAGCATCAGTTCGATGACGATATGCGGACACGCCTGCCTGAGCCGGGCAACCAGCGGCGGCAGCACCTCGGCGCCGACCACCTCGCTGGCGGCCACCCGCACTACGCCACGCAGCTCGGCTCTGTCGCGACTAAAGTTAGCCGCGGTGCGTGCCAGCGCCCGGGCGGTGTTGTCCATGGCCTCGGCGTGCACCCGCAGCGCCAGCGCCGCGTCGGTCGCCAGCAGGCCGGTCTGCGAGCGGGTAAATAAAGCCTGGCCGAGTGCGGCCTCCAGCCCGGCAATATGGCGCCCCGCCGTTGGCTGGGTGATGTTCAGGGTACGCGATGCGCCCGATAAGGAACCTTCCTGCAGGACGGCGAGAAAGGTTCGGTACCACTCCCAGGGAATAGAGGTATTCATACAAAAATGTATAGCCGCTCGATAATGGTATGCAATTTCATTTGATATGAGCCGCAGGTAGGCTGTCAAGCATCCATTAGCGAACGGGGAAAGAGGATGAACAGCAGCGGCAAAGTACTTATTCTGGGAGCAAGCGGGGGTATCGGCGGGGAAGTGGCTCGCCGGCTGGTGGCGGACAACTGGCAGGTTCGGGCGCTGAAGCGCGGCGCTCAGATTCGCGGTCCCGCAGATGGCATGCAGTGGATAGCCGGCGACGCGCTGGATGGCGGCCAGGTTGCGGCGGCGGCTGCCGGTTGCGACGTGATCGTCCATGCGGTGAATCCGCCGGGATACCGGTACTGGCGGCAGCAGGTACTGCCCATGCTGCACAACACCCTGCAGGCCGCCGAACAACAGCGGGCGTTAGTTGTCCTGCCCGGCACGGTCTATAACTATGGACCGGATGCGTTTCCGCTGATTGCTGAAGAGGCCGCACAACAGCCGGTGACCCGCAAAGGCGCCATCCGGGTGGAGATGGAGCTGGCGCTGAAGGATTACGTGCAGCGCGGCGGCCGGGCGTTGATTGTCCGGGCGGGGGATTTTTTTGGACCGCACGCCGGGAATAACTGGTTTTCTCAGGGGCTGGTCAAACCTGGTCAGCTTCCTCGCATCATTCGCTACCCGGGGGCGATCGGCGTGGGGCATCAGTGGGCCTGGTTGCCCGATGTCGCCGCCACCATCGCCGCGCTGCTGGCCCGCAGGCGCGAGCTCGAGCCGTTTTCTTGCTTTCATATGCAGGGCCACTGGGACCCGGACGGCAGCGAAATGAATCAGGCGATCCAGCGGGTGGTCGCCCGCTATGGCGGCAGGGCGGCAGTGAAGTCTTTTCCCTGGTGGTTAGTGAAGCTGGCGGCGCCCTTCAACGCCACCCTGCGCGAAATGGTCGAGATGCACTATCTCTGGCGTCTGCCGGTACGCCTGTGCAACGATAAACTGGTTGATTTTCTCGGCGCGGAGCCGTGCACCCCGCTCGATCATGCAGTGCAGATGACGCTACAAGGCCTGGGTTGTCTGCCCGCTGGCGCGATAAACACCCAGGCGTGACGCGGCGAAGCGGATCGCAAACCGGGGTGTTATTGTGACCAAATCATAATAACGTCACTCGTTGTCAAACGATAGCGATCGCATTAAGCTAAACGGATGACGAAAAATACCCCCCCCCCTGCAAGCCGTGGTCCCCATGACCACAGCGTTCGGGACCAGATTCTTGACGCGGCCATGGCGCACTTTAGTCGCTATGGCTATGAGAAAACGACGGTCACCGATCTCGCCAAAGCGATAGGCTTTTCCAAAGCCTATATCTATAAATTCTTTGACTCCAAGCAGGCGATTGGCGAGGCGATTTGCGCCAGCCGGCTGGAGAAGATCATGGTGGCCGTCAGCGCGGCTATCGCCGATGCGCCGTCTGCCAGCGAGAAACTTCGCCGCCTGTTCCGGGCACTGACTGAGGCCGGCAGTGAACTGTTTTTTGAGGATCGCAAACTGTACGACATCGCCGCTGTCGCAGCGCGCGATAAATGGCCTTCAACGGAACAGTATGCCGGTCATCTGCAGCAGCTGATTGGGCAAATCCTTGTCGAAGGGCGCCAGGCGGGTGAGTTCGAGCGCAAAACCCCGCTGGATGAAGCGACCCTGGCGGTCTATATGGTGATGTGTCCTTTCATCAACCCGGTGCAACTGCAATACAATCTTGACACCGCGCCCACCGCGGCGGTGCTGCTTGCCTCCCTGATCCTGAGAAGTCTCTCCCCCTGATTAGTGACTATTGACTTTATTGGTCACTAGTCTGAGAATGCGGTCATCGTCCGGTCTTTTCATTAAGGTGACCCATGCTCAGGCTCAATGCCGTCCATTTTGCCGTCTGCCTCCTGCCGCTGGCCCTCGCGGGCTGCGGCGAACCTGCCGATCATGACGACCCCCGCATCCGGCCGCCGCTGGTCCGGGTGGCGACCGTCGAGCGCGCAGAGGCCGGCTCGCGGGCCTTTACCGGCGTGGTAGTGGCCCGAACCCAAAGCGACCTCGGCTTCAGGGTGGCGGGAAAAGTGCTTGAACGGCGGGTGGAAACCGGGCAGAGCGTCAGGCGCGGTCAACTGCTGCTGCGCCTGGATCCGTCTGATCTAGCCTTGCAGGCGCAGTCCCAACAGCGGGCCGTGGATGCTGCGCGGGCGCGGGCCAGGAAAGCGGCCAACGATCTGGCCCGCTATCGCGGCCTGGTGGCGAGCGGCGCCATCTCTGCCGCGGAATTCGACCAGATTAACGCCGCGGCAGAGGCGGCGAGAGCCGACCTCAGCGCGGCCCAGGCGCAGGCCAATGTGGCGCAAAACGCCACCGGCTATGCTGGACTGCTGGCAGACGCTGACGGCGTGGTGGTGGAAACCCTCGCCGAGCCGGGGCAGGTGGTCAGCGCCGGGCAGGTGGTTATCCGCCTGGCGCGGGCGGGGCAACGCGAAGCACGAGTACAGCTGCCGGAGACGCTACGCCCGGCGGTCGGCAGCGAGGCGCTGGCGACACGCTATGGCAGCGAATCTCAGCCGGTCACGGCGACCCTGCGACTGCTTTCGGACGCGGCTGACGCCACTACCCGCACCTTTGAAGCGCGCTATGTGCTGAACGGCGCGCTGGCGAACGCCCCGCTGGGGTCTACCGTGACTCTGCGTATCGGCAACGACCAGGCGCCAGGCCAGGTGCTGGAGGTGCCCCTGGCGTCGGTCTACGATCCGGGCAACGGCCCTGGCGTCTGGCGCATTACCTCTCGTCCGGCCACCGTCTCCTGGCAACCGGTAACTGTGCTCGGCCTGGATGATGAAACGGCGCGGGTGACCGGCCCGCTGAAGCCCGGCGAGCCCATCGTCGCCCTGGGCGCCCATCTTCTACACCAGGGCGAGGCGGTACGTCTGGCGGAACGACGCGAGCATAATGCCGCCGGGAGCCTGCCATGAGCGCCGGGCGTTTTAATCTCTCCGCGCTGGCCGTTCGCGAGCGGTCGGTGACCCTGTTTTTAATTATCCTCATCTCCGTCGCCGGGCTGGTGGCGTTCTTCGGACTCGGGCGGGCGGAAGATCCGCCCTTCACGGTCAAGCAAATGACGGTCATTACCGTCTGGCCCGGCGCCACCGCGCAGGAGATGCAGGATCAGGTCGCCGAGCCGCTGGAAAAACGGCTCCAGGAGCTGAAGTGGTACGATCGCACGGAGACCTATACCCGCCCTGGCATGGCGTTGATCACCCTGTCGCTGCAGGACCAGACCCCGCCTTCCGAGGTGCCGGAGCAGTTTTATCAGGCGCGCAAGAAGCTGGGCGATGAGGCGAAAAATCTGCCTGCCGGCGTCTCCGGCCCGATGATGAATGACGAATTCGCCGATGTCACCTTTGCCCTCTTTGCCCTGAAGGCGCGGGGAGAGCCGCCGCGGCAGCTGGTGCGTGACGCCGAAGCCTTACGCCAGCAGCTGCTGCATGTACCCGGGGTGAAAAAAGTGAATATCCTCGGCGAACAGGCGGAGCGTATTTATCTCTCCTTTTCTCATGACCGTCTCGCCACTCTGGGTCTCTCGCCGGAGGCGATTTTTGCCGCGCTGAACAGCCAGAATGTGCTGACCGCCGCCGGGGCTATCGAGACCCGTGGCGGGCAGATCTTTATCCGCCTCGACGGGGCGTTCGACCGCCTGCAGCAGATCCGCGACACGCCGATTATTGCCGGGGGCAGAACGCTGAAACTGGCCGATGTCGCCACGGTTGAGCGGGGATATGAAGATCCCGCCACCTTCGTGATCCGCCATCAGGGCGAACCGGCGCTGCTGCTGGGGGTGGTGATGCGTGAGGGCTGGAATGGTCTGGCGCTGGGGAAAGCGCTGGACGCCGAAACCGCCAGCATCAATCAGAGCCTGCCGCTCGGCATGTCGTTGAGCAAAGTGACCGATCAGTCAGTGAATATCAGCGCCGCGGTCGATGAGTTCATGATCAAATTCTTTGTCGCCCTGCTGGTGGTGATGGCCGTGTGCTTTATCAGCATGGGCTGGCGCGTGGGCGTAGTGGTCGCAGCGGCGGTGCCTTTAACCCTCGCCGTGGTGTTTGTGGTGATGGCGGCGACCGGCAAAAACTTCGACCGCATCACTCTCGGCTCGCTGATCCTCGCCCTGGGGCTGCTGGTGGATGATGCCATTATTGCCATCGAAATGATGGTGGTCAAAATGGAGGAGGGGTACGACCGCCTTAAAGCCTCGGCCTATGCCTGGAGCCATACCGCGGCGCCCATGCTGGCCGGTACCCTGGTGACGGCCGTGGGTTTTATGCCTAATGGATTTGCGCAGTCCACCGCCGGGGAGTACGCCAGCAATGTGTTCTGGATCGTCGGTATCGCGCTGATTGCCTCCTGGATTGTGGCGGTGATTTTTACCCCCTGGCTGGGGGTGCACCTGTTACCGGACAGAAAGTCAACGGCGGCAGGCCACGCCGCGCTGTATGACTCCCCGCGCTATCAGCGCTTCCGTCGGCTGCTGACCCGGGTTATTGCTCACAAATGGCGCGTGGCCGCCGGGGTGGTGGCGCTGTTTATCGTGGCGATCCTGGGCATGAGTATGGTGAAAAAGCAGTTTTTTCCCACCTCCGATCGTCCGGAAGTGCTGGTTGAAGTGCAACTGCCTTACGGGTCGTCGATTAGCCAGACCAGCGCCGCGACGGCGAAAATTGAGCACTGGCTGCAGCAGCAGCCGGAGGCGAAGATTGTCACCAGCTATATCGGCCAGGGCGCGCCGCGCTTTTACCTGGCGATGGCCCCGGAGTTGCCCGATCCCTCCTTCGCCAAGCTGGTGGTGTTGACCGACGGGCAGGATGCCCGCGAGGCGCTCAAGCGGCGGCTGCGCGAGGCAGTGGCCAATGGCCTGGCGCCGGAAGCGCGGGTGCGCGTCACTCAGCTGGTGTTTGGCCCTTATTCGCCTTATCCGGTCGCCTGGCGAGTGATGGGGCCCGATCCACAGACCTTGCTCGACATCGCCGAACGGGTTAAATCGGTGCTGCAGGCCAGTCCGCTGATGCGCACCGTCAATACCGACTGGGGGTCGCGGGTGCCGGTGATGCATTTCAGCCTCAATCAGGACCGGCTGCAGGCGAGCGGACTCAGCTCCCAGTCCGTCGCCCAGCAGCTGCAGTTCCTGCTGTCAGGGATCCCCATCACCACCGTCCGGGAAGATATTCGCGCCGTGCAGGTCATCGGGCGCGCGGCGGGCGATATCCGGCTGGACCCGGCGAAAATCGCCGACTTCACCCTAGTGGGTAGCGGCGGGCAGCGGGTGCCCTTGTCACAGATTGGCGACGTGTCGATCAGAATGGAGGACCCACTGCTTCGTCGTCGCGATCGCACGCCGACCATCACCGTCCGGGGAGATGTCGCGGATAACCTGCAGCCGCCGGATGTCTCCACCGCGCTGATGAAACCGCTGCAGCCCATTATCGACTCGCTACCGCCGGGGTATCGCATCGAGACGGCGGGGTCGATCGAGGAGTCAGGCAAAGCCACCCGGGCGATGGTGCCGTTATTTCCCATCATGATCGCCCTCACGCTGCTGATCATTATCCTGCAGGTGCGTTCGCTGTCGGCGATGGTCATGGTTTTCCTGACCGCGCCGCTGGGGCTGATTGGCGTGGTGCCGACGTTGCTGCTGTTCAATCAGCCGTTTGGCATCAATGCCCTTGTGGGTCTGATCGCTCTGTCGGGGATCCTGATGCGCAATACGCTGATCCTGATTGGCCAAATCCATCATAACCAACAGGCAGGGCTCGATCCGTTCCACGCAGTGGTGGAGGCGACGGTGCAGCGCGCCCGCCCGGTTCTGCTGACGGCGCTGGCGGCGATCCTGGCGTTCATTCCGCTCACCCATTCGGTCTTCTGGGGAACGCTCGCCTATACGCTGATTGGCGGGACGCTGGGGGGAACCATCATGACCCTGATCTTCCTGCCAGCCATGTACGCGATCTGGTTTCGCATCCGCCCGGCGAACACGGTACAACAGACAGAGTTGCACCTTCAGAGGTAATTCCACTTTCCCGGACCTGGGCGAGGCACATGGCCAGGCCAGGTCCCGGGCAGCGTCAGGCGGGTAAGGATACCGGCACCGCGTGGGTGCAGTGTTGGTCCCGTTCGAGGCGGTCAAGGCAATCGAGGCTAATCGCCGATGGCGAGGTCGCGCCGGTGAGGGTCATGGTGACTTTCATATCCTCGGCAAATAAGCGCAGCAGATGCGCCACGCCCGCTTCGCCCGCTGCGGCCAGGGCATAAATATAGGCCCGACCGAGCAGCACGCCCTTCGCGCCGAGGGCCAGCAGGCGAATGACGTCCACGCCGGAGCGCACCCCGGAATCGGCAAGCACCGTCAGATCGCCGCCGACCGCATCCACCACCCTTGGTAGCGCCCGGGCGGTGGGGATCGCGCCATCGAGCTGTCTGCCGCCATGATTCGACACCACAATGCCATCGGCGCCCAGCCGCACGGCATTGCGCGCATCGTCGGCATCGAGGATCCCTTTGATGATTAATTTCCCTTGCCAGCTGTCGCGGATCCACTCCAGGTCGTGCCAGGCGATGGACGGGTCGAAGTTGTTGCTGATGAACCCCATATAGTCGTCCATGGTCATTTTGTGGCCGGTATAGGCTTCGATATTACCAAACGACAGGGGTCTGCCCGCCAACCCGACGTTCATCGCCCAGCGCGGATGGGTGCAGGCCTGGAGATATTGTCGCAGGGTGGCGTGCGGCCCGGACATCCCTGAGCGGTTATCGCGATACCGCGAGCCGGGGATTGGCATATCGACGGTAAATACCAGGGTTTTCATGCCAGCGGCCCAGGCGCGCTCCAGCGCGTTTCGCATGTAGCCGCGATCCTTCAGTACGTACAGTTGGGACCAGAGCGCGCCGCTGGCCTGGCTCGCCACCTCTTCAATGGAGCAGACTGACACCGTGGATAAGGTGTACGGGATCCCGGCGCGGGAGGCGGCGCGGGCCGCCTGGACTTCGCCGCGGCGGGCGTACATCCCGGTGGCGCCGACTGGCCCCAGCGCCACGGGCATCGCCCATGCGTCATCAAGGATCGTGGTCGCCAGGGTCGGTTCGCCCGCCCCGCACAGCACGCGCTGGCGAAGAGCTACCGAGGCAAGCTCGGCGGCGTTGGCGTTCATGGTGTTTTCCGCCACCGCGCCACCGTCAATATAATCAAAAAGGAAGCGGGGCAGACGGCGACGAGCGGCTTCGCGATAATCACTGGGGGCTGAAACAATCATTATTATGTCCTTATGTTTTTTAACCTTAGTGGATGTTCTGCAGGTAAAAAAACTATAGGCCTCTAAAAACCGGCGAGGAAATGAAATATTAGCATTCCCACTATTCCCTTATGGAATAATCTGCGTTGCACTCTGAGGTTGTTATTTTCTTTTAATACTAAGCGGCAAGGGCATTATTTTTTGCGCCGGGCGGGGATCGGGCACAATAAATCAGCCCGGCCAGGCGACAGCGCCTTGCACCATTGCCACCAGGGAGAAGGAGAGGTCAGCGCGGTGCCTGCGTTTTCCGGGAGGTGTAAAGAAGGTGAATTTGAAATTGAGCTGGTGGTATCTTTTGCTAGCCTTTCTGAGGAGGACAGACGGAGCGATAGCATGAAAGATAAAGACGAACAAACGGCATTGATTGGCATGGCCATCGGCGCGGCGGTCATTAGCTTAGTGGCTACACAGAAGCAGATTAATCAAGGGAGTATTGTGGATGAGCTGGTGAGACTGGGCAGACAGAAGGGGGACGGGGTGGAAGATGAGGTTTTTGTTCAAGCCGCCCGCCTGGTCAGAAAAGGTATCTAGCCAGCTGCCACCCTGCCTGACCATCCATTTGCCCGTTACATCACGATTTTCATTCCCTTGATCGCGGCCTGGCGAGCGGCGATTGTTCCTTTGCGAAAGCGTCACGGGCTGGCGCTTTTTTATCCAGAACCACAGGATCTGCTCCTTCTCCTGCCTTGCTGTACGGCCTGGTGACAACGTCACCTTACACCTCCCGGTTTCCGCGATAAACAGGAACCGGGTCATCTGCTATCGCATAAATCGGTATTTTCGATACATCTTTGCCATTGCGTGCGGATATAGAATGATTTCAAAATAACATATTATAAATCAATCCATTAAGTTCTCTTTGTACGCCCTGATAATCCCCGGCCGAGGGTCTATGCTTATAAAAAGCGCTAAAGGGGGCAATACCCCTGCTGCAGAAGGGTTGAAGTGATAATCATTATCACTAACATGGCGGTATGCCTTGATGGCGCCAACCTGGAGGTCTATCGATGGAAGTACAAGCAGGAACCTTTAATCCCGCCGATTTCAGCTGGCAGGGACTGACCATGACGCCGGCCGCTGCCGCGCATATTCGCGATCTGATGCGCAAGCAGCCGGACAAAAAAGGGCTGCGGCTGGGCATTAAAACCAGCGGCTGCGCCGGTTTTGGCTATGTGCTTGAAATGATTGCTGAGCCGGCGCCCGACGATCTGCTCTTTGAATCTGACGGGGCGAAGCTGTTTGCCCCACTGCAGGCGATGCCGTTCATTGACGGCACCGAGCTGGATTACGTCCGGGAAGGTTTAAATGAAATCTTTAAATTTCATAACCCGAAAGCGCAGCACGAGTGCGGCTGTGGCGAAAGCTTTGGGGTGCAGGCGGAGTAACTATGTCGCGTAATACTGAAGCAACTGACGATGTCAAAACCTGGACCGGCGGCCCGCTCAACTACAAAGAGGGCTTTTTTACTCGCCTGCAAACCGATGAGCTGGCCAAAGGCATTAATGAAGAAGTCGTTCGGGCTATCTCGGCTCGCCGCAATGAGCCGCAGTGGATGCTGGAGTTTCGTCTGAATGCCTACCGGGCGTGGCTGGAAATGGAGGAGCCGCACTGGCTGAAAGCGCATTACGATAAGCTGAATTATCAGGATTACAGCTACTATTCCGCCCCCTCCTGCGGCAACTGCGATGAGACCTGCGCCTCCGAGCCTGGCGCGGTGCAGCAGACCGGGGCCAATACCTTTCTGACCAGCGAGGTGGAAGAAGCCTTTAACCAGCTGGGCGTGCCGGTACGTGAAGGGCGCGAGGTGGCCGTGGACGCGATATTCGACTCGGTGTCGGTGGCGACCACCTACCGCGAAAAGCTGGCCGAGCAGGGGATCATCTTCTGTTCTTTCGGCGAGGCGATCCACGATCATCCGGAACTGGTGAAAAAGTATCTTGGGACCGTAGTGCCGGGCAATGACAACTTCTTTGCCGCGCTGAACGCCGCGGTGGCTTCGGACGGCACCTTTATCTATGTGCCGAAGGGCGTCCGCTGCCCGATGGAGCTGTCGACCTATTTCCGTATCAACGCCGAAAAAACCGGCCAGTTTGAACGCACCATTCTGGTGGCCGATGAAGGCAGCTACGTCAGCTATATCGAGGGCTGCTCGGCGCCGGTGCGCGACAGCTATCAGCTGCATGCGGCGGTCGTTGAAGTCATCATTCATAAAGATGCGGAAGTGAAATACTCCACGGTGCAGAACTGGTTCCCCGGCGACAACAACACCGGCGGCATTCTCAACTTCGTCACCAAGCGCGCGCTGTGCGAAGGGGAGAACAGCAAGATGTCATGGACCCAGTCGGAAACCGGCTCGGCCATCACCTGGAAATACCCCAGCTGCATTCTGCGCGGCGATAACTCGATCGGCGAATTCTTCTCGGTAGCGCTGACCAGCGGTCACCAGCAGGCGGACACCGGCACCAAAATGATCCATATCGGCAAAAATACCCGCTCGACCATCATCTCGAAAGGGATCTCCGCCGGGCATAGCCAGAACAGCTATCGCGGGCTGGTCAAAATCATGCCGACCGCCACCAACGCCCGCAACTACACCCAGTGCGATTCGATGCTGATCGGCCCGGACTGCGGGGCCCATACCTTCCCGTATGTTGAATGCCGCAACAACAGCGCCCAGCTGGAGCACGAGGCGACCACCTCGCGGATTGGCGAAGATCAACTGTTCTACTGCCTGCAGCGTGGGATCAGTGAAGACGATGCCATCTCGATGATCGTCAACGGCTTCTGTAAAGACGTCTTCTCCGAACTGCCGCTGGAGTTCGCCGTCGAAGCGCAAAAATTGCTGGCCATTAGCCTTGAACACAGCGTCGGCTGATAATTAAGGAAAAAAGATGTTAAGTATTCAAGATTTACACGTCGCCGTCGAAGAGAAAGCGATCCTGCGCGGGCTGAACCTTGAGGTGCGCCCGGGCGAGGTCCACGCCATTATGGGGCCGAACGGCTCCGGCAAAAGTACGCTTTCGGCCACCCTGGCCGGGCGCGAGGATTACGAGGTCACCGGCGGGCGCATTGAGTTTAAGGGTAAAGACCTGCTGGAACTCGCCCCGGAAGATCGCGCCGGAGAAGGCATCTTTATGGCTTTCCAGTATCCGGTAGAGATTCCCGGCGTCAGCAATCAGTTCTTTCTGCAGACCGCGCTGAATGCCGTGCGCAACTATCGTGGCCAGGAGGCGCTGGATCGTTTCGATTTCCAGGATTTAATGGAAGAGAAAATCAAGCTGCTGAAGATGCCGGAAGATCTCCTGACCCGCTCGGTGAACGTTGGCTTCTCCGGCGGTGAGAAAAAGCGCAACGATATTCTGCAAATGGCGGTGCTTGAGCCGGAACTGTGCATTCTTGATGAGTCAGATTCCGGGCTGGATATTGATGCGCTGAAGATTGTCTCAGATGGCGTCAACTCGCTGCGCGACGGCAAACGCGCCTTCATCATCGTCACCCACTATCAGCGCATCCTTGACTATATCAAGCCGGACTATGTCCACGTGCTGTATCAGGGGCGGATTGTGAAGTCGGGCGATTTTACTCTGGTCAAACAACTGGAGGAGCAGGGCTATGGCTGGCTTACCGAACAGCAGTAACGCGCTGCAGCAGTGGCACCACCTGTTTGAAGCGCAGGGCGGCCAGCGTACGCCAGAGGCCAGCCAGCATCTGCAGCAGCTGCTGCGCCTGGGGCTACCGACGCGCAAACACGAAGACTGGAAATACACTCCGCTGGATGCGCTACTTAACGGCCGCTTTGTTGCCGATGACGGGTCGCCTGTCAGTGCTGAACAGCGTGATGCGCTGGCGTTGCCGCTGGACGCGTGGCGGCTGGTGTTTATCGATGGCCGCTACCATCCTGAGCTGAGCGACGATCTCACCGCCAGCGGCGTGGAGGTCAGCGTCGATAATCAGCGCCAGCATTTGCCGGATGCCCTGCAGCCGGAGGTGTTTCTCCATCTGACCGAAAGCCTGGCCCAGACGGTGACCCGCATTCGCGTGCCGCGCAACCGCCGCCTGGATAAACCGCTGCTGCTGATGCATATCACCAGTGGCCTGGCCGGCGAGGCGCTGAATACCGCCCACTATCGCCATCACCTGGCGCTGGAGAGCGGGGCGGAGGCGACGATTGTCGAGCATTACCTGAGCCTCAATGAGCAGCCGCATTTCACCGGCGGGCGATTGACCATGACGGTGGCCGATAACGCGCACCTCCAGCATATCAAGCTGGCATTTGAGAATGCCCGCAGCAATCACTTCGCCCATAATGACCTGCTGCTGGGCCGCGACGCCTCAGCCTTCAGCAGCAGTTTCCTGCTTGGAGGCCAGGTGCTGCGTCACCAGACCAGCACCCGCCTGGGCGGCGAAAACAGCCACCTGCGCCTCAATTCGCTGGCGATGCCGGTGAAAAATGAGGTCTGCGATAGCCGCACCTGGCTCGACCATCAAGTCGGCTACTGCACCAGCCGCCAGCTGCACAAAACCATCGTCAGCGATAAGGGGCGGGCGGTGTTTAACGGGCTGATCAACGTCGCGCCGCTCGCGCTGAAAACCGACGGCCAGATGACCAACAATAATCTGCTGCTCGGACGGCTGGCGGAGGTCGACACTAAACCGCAGCTGGAGATTTACGCCGATGACGTGAAATGCAGCCACGGGGCGACGGTGGGGCGCATTGACGAAGAACAGCTGTTCTATCTGCGCTCGCGCGGTATTAAACAGCAGGCGGCGCAGCAGATGATCCTCTACGCCTTCGCCGCCGAGCTCACCGAGGCTATCCGCAGCGACGCGCTCAGAGAGCAGGTGCTGGCGCGGATTGGCCAGCGTTTGCCGGGAGGCACGGTATGACATTTTCAGTTGAACGGGTTCGCGCCGATTTTCCGGTACTGAGCCGGGAGGTTAACGGCCAGCCGCTGGTCTATCTTGACAGCGCCGCCAGCGCCCAGAAACCGGAAGCAGTGATCGACGCCGAAGCGGAATTTTATCGCCACGGCTATGCGGCGGTGCACCGCGGGATCCATACCCTCAGCGCGGAAGCCACCGCGCGGATGGAAGCCGTGCGCCAGCAGGCGGCCAGTTTCCTCAACGCCGGATCGGCGGAGGAACTGGTATTTGTCCGCGGCACCACCGAGGGCATCAACCTGGTGGCCAACAGCTGGGGAAACGCCAACGTCGGCGCCGGGGATAACATCATCATCAGCGAGATGGAGCACCACGCCAACATTGTGCCGTGGCAAATGCTCTGCGCCCGGGTCGGGGCTGAGCTGCGGGTGATCCCCCTCAACCCGGACGGCACGCTGCAACTTGACGTCGTTCCGGGACTGTTTGACTCGCGCACCTGCCTGCTGGCCATCACCGAGGTCTCCAACGTGCTGGGGACGGAAAACCCGCTGGCGGCGCTGATTGCTCTTGCGCATCAGCATGGCGCGAAAGTGCTGGTGGATGGCGCCCAGGCGGTGATGCACCACCCGGTGGACGTCCAGGCGCTGGGCTGCGATTTTTATGTATTCTCCGGACACAAACTGTATGGCCCAACCGGGATCGGCGTGCTCTACGCCCGGGCCGAACTGCTGCAGGCGATGCCGCCGTGGGAAGGGGGCGGGTCGATGATCGCCACCGTCAGCCTGACGGAGGGCACCACATGGAATCAGGCGCCGTGGCGCTTTGAGGCCGGCACACCGAATACCGGGGGGATCATTGGCCTCGGCGCGGCGCTGACCTACGTCAGCCAGCTTGGGCTGACGCAGATTGCCGAGTATGAGCAGACCCTGATGCGCTACGCCCTCGATGCCCTGCGCGCGGTGCCGGATCTGATCCTGTACGGTCCCGCGCAGCGTAAAGGGGTGATTGCCTTTAACCTCGGTCAGCATCATGCCTATGACGTCGGCAGCTTCCTCGATAACTACGGGATCGCCGTGCGCACCGGCCACCACTGTGCGATGCCGCTGATGGCCCGGTATCAGGTACCGGCTATGTGTCGGGCCTCGCTGGCGATGTACAATACCACGGAAGAGGTGGACCGCCTGGTGGCCGGCCTCCAGCGGATCCACAAACTGTTAGGGTAAAGGACGGGACAATGGCGGCATTACCGGACAAAGACAAACTGTTGCGTAACTTTAGCCGTTGCGCCAACTGGGAAGAGAAGTATCTCTATATCATTGAGCTGGGCCAGCGGCTGGCGCCGCTAAGCCCCGAGGAGCACAGCCCGCAGCACATTATTCAGGGCTGCCAAAGCCAGGTGTGGATCGTGATGGACCAGGACCCCTCCGGCGTTATCACCTTGCGCGGCGACAGCGATGCGGCGATCGTCAAGGGGCTGATTGCGGTGGTGTTTATCCTTTATGACCGGATGACCGCTCAGGACATCACCGAGTTCGACGTGCGCCCGTGGTTTGAAAAAATGGCGCTCACCCAGCATCTTACCCCCTCCCGCTCGCAAGGCCTCGAAGCCATGATCCGCGCGATACGCGCGAAAGCCGCAAATATTAGCTAGAATAAACAGGTAGATTTCATTCTGTTACGTCCGGCAGGGGACTGACCCTGCCGCCGTTCAGTCTCCTGGCGTTTTATCAGCGAAAGAAGGAATCTCAGTATGAAACGCAAAACGATGATCACCTTAGCCCTTCTCAGCGCCCTTGGCGCCTCCACGGCCGCCTGGGCCGTTGATTATCCGCTTCCTCCCGCCAACAGCCGTTTGATTGGTCAAAATCAGTACTGGACGGTCCAGGAGGGAGATCGCAACCTGCAGGCGATTGCGCGCCATTTCGATACCGCGGCGATGCTGATCCTCGAAGCCAACGATACGATTGCGCCGGTGCAGCCGAAGCCCGGCACCCAGGTCTTGATCCCTTCTCAGATGCTGCTGCCCGACGTGCCGAGGGAAGGTATTGTCGTCAACCTTGCCGAACTGCGGCTGTATTATTTCCCGCCGGGAGAGAATCAGGTGCAGGTCTATCCGCTGGGCATTGGCCAGTTAGGGCTGGAAACGCCGGAGATGACCACCCGCGTTGGGCAGAAGATCCCCAATCCGACCTGGACGCCCACCGCGGGCATCCGCGCGCGCTCCCTGGAGAAAGGGGTGACGCTGCCAGCGGTGGTGCCGGCCGGGCCGAACAACCCCCTGGGTCGCTATGCGCTGCGTCTGGCCTACGGTAACGGCGAATATCTCATTCACGGGACTAACGCCCCGGACAGCGTTGGGCTGCGCGTCAGCTCGGGCTGTATGCGAATGAACGCCGATGACATCAAAGCGCTGTTCAGCCAGGTGAAAACCGGGACGCCGGTACGGATTATCAATCAGCCGGTGAAGTTTGCCGTCGAGCCGGATGGTAAACGCTACGTAGAGGTCCACAGGCCGCTGTCGCAGACCGAAGGGGAAAACACCCGGACCATCGCTTACACGCTGCCAGCGGCGTTTCACGCCTTCGCTGAGGATAAAGCAGTGGATGACCTGCAGTTGAAAAAAGCGATGTCGAGAAGGGCGGGCTATCCGGTGGTGGTGTCGGCGGGGGCAGGTAGCACGGCGACGTCGCTGTCGGCGCAGAATAGTTCGTCTGACAACGGCTTGCTCACGCAATAGCCCTCATGATGAGGGCAAAAAAAATGGCGCACAGAGTGCGCCATTTTTATTACCAGAACTCTTACTTACGGTAAGAGTGAGCCTGGTTGTCCAGACGCTGGTTAGCGCGAGCTGCGTCGTCTTTAGCAGCCTGAACGTCGGAACGCATTGCGTTCACGTCGTTGCTCAGCTGGTCAACTTTAGCGTTCAGAGTCTGAACGTCAGAAGACAGCTGATCGATTTTAGCATTGCTGGAGCAACCAGCCAGCAGAGTAGAACCCAGGATTACCGCGCCCAGTACCAGTTTAGTACGATTCATTATTAATACCCTCTAGATTGAGTTAATCTCCATGTAGCGTTACAAGTATTACACAAAGTTTTTTGGGATGAGAATATTTTTTTTACCTGAACGCACTTATTTTTGATCGTTCGCTCAAAGAAGCATCGAATTGGTCAGAATCGCTGAAAAAGCCGAGTGAAAACAGCGCGCTTCCATCGGATTCATCTTAGATAATCTCTTATTAAATAGTAAATTCCGATTTGCATTTTTAATAGGAAGAGCTAATCAATGAATAAAAAAAAGCGCCCCGAGAGGCGCTTTATTAAAAAAAACCAATTAACCTGTAAATTATTACAGCACGTGTACGGAAGCCGTATTAGTGGTACCACTCGGCACTAATGCGCCGGAGACCATCACTACCACGTCGCCTTTACGCGCGAGGCCGCTTTTCAGCGCCAGAGCTTTGCCCAGATGATAGAAGTCATCGGTAGAGGCAATCTCTTCCACCAGCTGCGGCACAACGCCTTTGCTCAGCACCAGCTGACGAGCAGTGGTTTCGTTGGTGGTCAGCGCCAGGATGGTGGCGTCCGGGAAGTATTTGCGCACCGCGCGTGCAGATTTACCGCCCTGGGTGGCGACCACGATCAGCGGCGCTTCCAGTTTCTCAGCGGTTTCTACCGCGCCGCGGCACACCGCTTCGGTGATGCGCAGTTTACGGTTGTCGTTGTTGAAGTCCAGACGGCTGGTCATCACGCGGTCGGTACGTTCGCAGATGGTCGCCATGATAGTGACCGCTTCCAGCGGGTATTTACCTTTCGCGGATTCGCCGGACAGCATGACCGCATCGGTGCCGTCGAGGATGGCGTTGGCTACGTCGCCGGCTTCAGCGCGGGTCGGACGCGGGTTTTTGATCATGGAGTCCAGCATCTGGGTGGCGGTGATAACCACTTTACGCGCGCGGATACATTTTTCGATGATCATTTTCTGGGCGAAGATAACTTCTTCAACCGGGATCTCAACGCCCATGTCGCCACGAGCAACCATGATGCCGTCAGACGCTTCGAGGATTTCGTCGAAGTTGTTCAGGCCTTCCTGGTTTTCGATTTTGGAGATGATCTGGATGTTTTCGCCGCCGTGGGCTTTCAGGTGCTCACGGATTTCGACGACGTCAGAACGTTTACGGATGAAGGAGGCCGCAACAAAGTCCACGCCTTGTTCGCAACCGAAGATCAGGTCTTGTTTATCTTTTTCCGCCAGCGCCGGCAGGGCGATGGAAACGCCCGGCAGGTTCACGCCTTTGTTCTCGCCAAGGTCGCCGTTGTTCAGCACCTTACAGATAACTTTGTTGCCTTCGATAGCCGTCACTTCCATACCGATCAGACCATCGTCCACCAGAACGGTGTTGCCGACGGTGAGGTCAGAAGTGAAGCCTTCGTAGGTCACCGCGACGATTTCGTTATTGCCGACGACGGATTTATCGGTGGTGAAGGTGAAGGTCTGACCGGCTTTCAGGGAGACGTCATTGCCGCCTTCCAGCTTAATGGTACGAATTTCCGGGCCCTTGGTGTCCAGCAGAATAGCGGCTTTCTTACCGGTTTTGCTCATCACATTGCGCAGATTCTGGATGCGCTGACCGTGTTCCGCATAGTCACCGTGGGAGAAGTTCAGACGCATCACGTTCATGCCGGCTTCCAGCATTTTGGTCAGCATCTCTTCAGATTCGGTTTTCGGACCGATGGTGCAAACAATTTTGGTCTTTTTCATGACAGTTTTAGTCTTTAAGTTGTGAAGGATATGGAATTCGCGCTCCGCGGGCGCACTGCCGGGGAGCCAAACCTGTATTACGAAAGTTGCTAAGCCACGCCCTAAGGATAGGTGACAACCCTGAAGCGTGCAGAAGAATGTGTGCTGGCGGTTCAGCCCATGAAATGTGGCAAGGTGTTATGCGTTTTATCATGCAGTCCAATGCGCTGAAACCATTCAAGAAAGAATCGAAGCGCATTATACGCTGGCGGAATCAAAAAGGAAAATAAAAACCTCGTTTCAAAATATGGACAAAACGCGTAACAAAACCAGCACGATATGCATAAAACTACGCAACACATTTTTTCATCAGCCGGAAAGAAAAGGGGCAACAGAACGGGATTTTTTGCGCGTTCTGAGCGGGTAAAACATGCCGTTGGCCACGGCATCGGGGGATGATTTGCGTTGCCGGAAAAATCTATCAATAATGATTTGATTGATAATGATAAACTGTGAGCCAAACTCAATGGGAAATAAAGCGAAAGACGACGAGCTGTACCAGGAAATGTGCCGTGTGGTGGGCAAAGTGGTGCTGGAAATGCGCGATCTGGGTCAGGAGCCGAAACATATTGTCATCGCCGGCGTGCTGCGCACCTCGCTGGCGAACAGCAAAATTCAGCGTTCGCCGCTTACCGTGGAGGCGATGACCAAAGTCATCCACGCCCTTTCCGGGCACTAACGTCTCGCGCCGGCGGATCAGGAAATCACGAAGCGGACCACCGCCCGGACGGCAATGTCGCAGTGGTGGGCCACCATTGCTTCATCGTCGATGGCCGGCAACGGGTCGTCAAGATACAGGCTGCTGAAGGTGTAGAAGTTCGACACCTGATAAAAGCTGAAGCTGCTGATTAACCGGTGCACATCGCGCGCGTCGAGCCCCGCCTGAAAGACGCCCTGCTGCTGGCCGCGCTGTAAAATGTCTTCCAGAATCGACAGGGCGGTACGATTCAGCGGTTTCAGCTCACCCGAGGTTTGTAACCACTTGCCGCGCTGCATATTCTCCATGCAAATGACGCGCATATAGTCCGCATGGGTGGCGTGATAGCGCACGCTCCAGCGCACCAGCCGCACCAGCGCCTCCACCGGCGGCACATTCTCCAGCCCCAGCTGCTGCTCGGTTTCGCGGATCCGCGCATACACATACTGCAGCACCTCCTGATAGAGCTGCTCTTTGCTTTTAAAGTAGTAGACCACCATGCGCTTGGTGGTTTGCGCCTCGGTGGCGATCTGCTCCATGCGGGCGCCTGACAGCCCGTGTTCGGCAAAGACGGCGATGGCGGCGCTGAAGATCCGCGCCTTCAGAGATTGTGCTTCATCATGAGCAACGACGGTCATGGCAACTCCTTTTTCTTGGGTGACAAAAAATACACATAATGATCACAATTTAGCAACCCAGTATGGCGCAAATGAACCAAATGATACATATTCAAGGCTCACGTCAGTTGTTGACCCGAGGACCTTATGCTGCGCTCTATCGCCACCGTTTCGATTTCCGGCACCCTGCCTGAGAAGCTGCACGCTATAGCAGCGGCGGGCTATCAGGGGGTGGAAATTTTCGAAAACGATTTGCTCTATTATACGGGGACGCCGGCGCAAATCCGCCAGCTGGCCGCCGATTTAGGGCTAAAAATCACGCTTTTTCAACCCTTTCGCGACTTTGAAGGCGCCAGCCGGGCGCAGTTTGCGGTCAATATGGCCCGCGCCAGACGCAAATTTGCTCTGATGCACGAGCTGGGCTGCGACACGCTGCTGCTGTGCAGTAATGTGCAGCCGGACTGCTCGGCGGATAGCGAATTGCAGGTCGCAGACCTGCGGGCGCTGGCGACCCTGGCGGAAGAAGAGGGGATCGCTATCGGCTACGAGGCGCTGGCCTGGGGAACCCATGTGAACCGCTGGCAGCAGGCCTGGGAGCGGGTCCAGCAGGTAAACAGCCCGGCGCTGGGCCTGGTACTCGACAGCTTCCATATCCTGGCCCGGGGCGACACTCTTGACGCGCTACCGTCGGTGCCGGTGGAGAAAATCACCTTTGTTCAGCTCGCCGATGCGCCGTACATGAAAATGGATCTCCTGGAGTGGAGCCGCCACTTTCGCTGCTTCCCCGGGCAGGGGGAGCTGCCGCTGGAGGCGTTTGCCGAGCAGATCACCCGCTGCGGCTACCGCGGTCCCTGGTCGCTGGAGATCTTCAATGATGGATTTCGCGCCTCGCCGAACGGCGCGACGGCCAAAGATGGCTACCGTTCGCTGCTGTGGCTCGAAGAACAGACCCGTCGCCGGCTTCCGGCGTGCGATGCCGACCTGTTTTCACCGCCGCCGCTGCCGGTCTATCACCGGCTGGAGTTTATCGAGTTTGCCGCCAGCGCCGCTGAGGCGCAGCGCCTGGGACAGCACCTGCAGGCGCTGGGTTTTCAGCACGAGGGAAGCCACCGCTCCAAGCAGGTGACGCTGTGGCGCAACGGCGGGGCGCGGGTCGTTATCAACCATCAGCCGCACAGCTGGGCCGATCACTTTTATCAACGCCACGGGGTATCGCTCTGCGCGATGGCGCTACGGGTCGAGCACAGCGCGCCGATTGTCGCCCGCGCCCGCGCGCTGGGGTACGCCACCTGGCAGGGCGACGCCGGGCCGAACGAAACGCCGATCCCGGCGATCTGCGCCCCCGACGGCAGCCTGATCTATCTCATCGACGCCGGGCAGGCGATCTACGAGCGCGACTTTCACCTGCGCGACGGGCTGACGATGCGCGAGGATTATCGCGGTATTGACCATCTGGCGCTGGGGATGGAAGCCGACAGCCGCGACAACTGGGTGATGTTCTTCCGCACCGTATTTGGTTTTACCCTTGAACATGAACAGACCCTGCCGGACCCGTATGGGCTGGTGCGAAGTCTGGCAGTGCGCAGCCCGCAGGGCGATATCCGTCTGGCGCTGAATATTTCCCAGAGCCGGGCGACGCAGATCGCCCGCTCGGTCGCCTGCTATCAGGGTGCCGGGCTGCAGCATGCGGCCTTTGCCTGTCTCGATCTGCCGGCAACCTGCGACCAGCTCACCGAGATTGCCCGCTATGCGCTGCCGATCCCGGCCAATTACTATGACGATCTACTGGCACGCTTTGGCGGCGAGCTGGACGTCGGGCAGCTTCAGCGCCAGCAGCTCCTCTATGACCGCGATCCGCAGGGTGGGGATTTCCTGCATCTTTACACCCGGCCCTTTACCGCCGGGCGCTTTTTCTTTGAGTTAACCGAACGTCGGGCTGGCTACGCGCTCTATGGCGCGGCGAACGCAGCCGTTCGTCTGGCGGCGATACAGTATTGTTAGCCTGAATCAAATGGTTCATTATGCGTTAAATACAATAACAACACCCTCTGTACCCGAGACAGGAACCGACTATGAGCTCATATAGCCCAAACCCGACGGCTGCCGCCCAGCCTGCCGTCACCGCGCGTCGCTCCCGGCGGCGCATTGGCATCCTTGCACTGTTGGCCGTGGGGACCATGATCAACTACCTCGATCGCACCGTGCTGGGGATCGCCGCCCCAAAGCTCACCGGTGAGTTGGGGATCGACCCGGCAATCATGGGTATCCTCTTCTCCGCCTTCGCCTGGACCTATGCCCTGGCGCAGATCCCCGGCGGTCTGTTTCTTGACCGTTTTGGCAACAAAGTGACCTACTTTTTGTCACTGACCCTGTGGTCGCTGTTTACCCTGTTCCACGGCATGGCGGTGGGGCTGAAGACGCTGCTGCTGTGCCGCTTCGGGCTCGGCATTAGCGAAGCACCGTGCTTTCCGGTCAACAGCCGGGTGGTCAGCGCCTGGTTCCCACAGCAGGAGCGAGCAAAGGCCACGGCGGTCTACACCGTGGGGGAGTATCTCGGGCTGGCCTGCTTTGCCCCGCTGCTATTCTGGATCATGGACGGTTTTGGCTGGCGGGTGCTGTTCGTTAGCGTCGGCGCGGTCGGCATTCTGTTTGCCCTGGTGTGGTGGCGCTGCTATCGCGAACCGCATGAAGATCCACGCCTCAGCCAGCAGGAGCGCGAGCATATCGAAAACGGCGGTGGCCTGAGCGCGCCGACGGACCAGCAGGTGGCGTTCAGCTGGCCGCTGGTCCGCCAGCTGCTGAGCAAACGGCAGATCATCGGCGCCAGTATCGGCCAGTTTGCCGGCAATACCGTGCTGGTGTTCTTTCTCACCTGGTTCCCGACCTGGCTGGCCACCGAGCGGCATATGCCGTGGCTGAAGGTCGGCTTTTTCTCCATCCTGCCGTTTGTTGCCGCCGCCGGCGGGGTGATGTTTGGCGGCTGGATCTCCGACAAACTGCTGAAAGCCACCGGGTCGGCCAACCTCGGCCGTAAACTGCCGATCGTCGCCGGCCTGCTGATGGCCAGCTGCATCATTACCGCCAACTGGCTGCAGAGCGATCTGGCGGTGATCCTGGTGATGTCATTTGCCTTTTTCGGCCAGGGGATGGTTGGCCTCGGCTGGACGCTGATCTCCGATATCGCTCCGAAGGGGCTGGGCGGCCTGACCGGCGGTCTGTTTAACTTCTGCGCCAACCTCGCGGGGATCCTGACTCCGCTGGTTATCGGCTTTATCGTCGCCGGGTTCGGCAATTTTTTCTACGCGTTGATTTACATCGGCGGCGCTGCGCTGCTGGGCGTGGTGGCCTATCTGTTTATCCTCGGCGACGTCAAACGTATTGAGTTATCGCAGTAAGCAAAGGAGCAAGGCATGGTGATTAGTGGGAATACGCGGCTGATAGCACACCTTGGCTATCCGACCGCCAGTTTTAAGGCGCCGATGATCTACAACCCGTGGTTTGTCGACCAGCAGGTGGACGTGAAGGTGGTGCCGATGGGGGTCCGGCCGGAGGACTACGCCGCGTTTATTCCGCCGCTGTTTACGATGACCAACATTATTGGCGCGCTGGTGACGATGCCGCATAAAATCGCCACCTGCGATCTGGTGCAGCGCCTGAGCCCGACGGCGGCCATCGCTGGCGCCTGCAATGCCATCCGCCGCGAGGCCGACGGTAGCCTGAGCGGAGACATGTTCGATGGCGAGGGATTTGTGCTGGGCCTGCGTCGTAAAGGGTTTAATCCGCAGGGGACGCGGGCGCTGGTGGTCGGCAGCGGCGGGGTGGGGTCGGCTATCGCCGCCTCTCTCGCGGCGGCGGGGGTCAGCGCCCTGACCCTGTACGACACCCGTCCTGAGGTGGCGCACGCCCTCGCCGGGCGGCTGCATCAGCACTATCCGCAGCTTGATATCACCCTGATGCAGCCCGATCCTGCCGGACACGAGCTGGTGGTCAATGCCACCCCGCTGGGGATGAAGGCCAGCGATCCGCTGCCGCTGGACGTCGACCGTCTGACGCCGGGCACCTGGGTGGGTGAGGTGGTGATGACCCAGGAGTACACTCCACTGCTGCGGGCCGCTCAGGCGCGGCAGTGCCAGATCCAGCGCGGGACCGACATGCTGTTTGAAATGATCCCCGCCTATTTGCGCTTTTTTGACCTACCGGTAGCCACCCCAGAGCAGCTGCGGACCCTGGCAGAAATTCGCTATTGACGCGACGTCAATCCGGGTAATATAGCGCTATATTACCCGGTTTATAGCGACATCCTATGACAAATACCTCTCTCACGCTGCTGGCGGCGGGAAGCCTGAGAAGCGCTTTCCAGCCGCTGGTGGCGCACTTTCAGCAGCACACTGGCCTGGCGGTTGATGTGCAGTTTGGCCCTGCCGGCCTGCTGCGCGAGCGAATCGAAGCCGGGGCACCGTGCGCGGTTTTCGCGTCCGCCAACGTGGCGCACCCGCAGGCGCTGCTGCAGGCGGCTCTGGCGCAGGAATGCCAGGGATTTGCCGGCAACCAGCTGATGCTGACCGCCCGGCGCTCGCCGGACAACGATGGCCTGGACTGGCTGACGCTGCTCAGCACGCCCCGCCTGCGGCTGGCGACCTCTACGCCGGGCTGCGATCCGTCGGGAGATTATACCTGGCAGCTGTTCGCCCAAATTGAGGCGCATTATCCTGGGTTGGGCAATGCGATAGCCGGGCGCGCGCAGCCGCTGGTCGGCGGCAGAGACGCACTGAGCGTGCCGCCGGGAGAAATAGCCGGCGCGTGGCTTATTCGCCAGAATCTGGCGGATCTGTTTATCGGCTATGCGCACTATGGCCCTGCGCTGGCCGCCTGCGACGATCTGCGCACCCTGACTATTCCCGCGCCGTGGAATATTCGCTGCGATTACCAGCTGGCGCGTCTCAGCGCTGACCCCGCCGCGCTGGCCCTGTATCGCTTTATCCTCGGCGACGTTGGCCAGACCTGTCTCCGGCAGGCGGGTTTTATGCCGTTCAGCGACGCAGCGTAAACCCCGGCGCCAGCAGAGGGGACGCGGAGGCGGCATGGTGGATCAGGCGTACCGGCAGGCCGTATGCTTGCCGGAGATGCGTTTCGCTCAGCACGTCGGCGGTCTCGCCCGCCAGCCACTGGCCCTCCGGCAGCAGCAACAGCGTATGGCTGGCCACCTGTAGGGCGTGGTTGGGATCATGGGTGGTGAACAGGACGGTGCGCGTCCGGCGATGAGCGAGGTCGACGATCAGCTGCAATACCACCTGCTGGTTACCGAGGTCTAGCGCCGAACAGGGCTCATCCAGCAGGATATTCTGGCTGGCGCTGACCAGCGCGCGGGCAATCAGCACCAGCTGTTGCTGACCGCCGGAGAGGGCGCCGAAGTCATCCCCGGCCAGGGCGGCAATCCCCAGCTGCGCCAGCGCCTGCTCAACCCGGCGGGCATCTTCCTCGTTCGGCTGGGCAAAGAGATCCACGTGACGGGCGCGGCCCATCAGCACCACATCGCTCACGCGCCAGCGGAAAGCGGGACGAAACGACTGCGGAACCAGGGCCACGCCCCCCTCGCACTGCACCTCGCCGCCCAGCGGCGGCACTACGCCGGTCAGGGTATCCAGCAGGGTACTTTTTCCCCGGCCATTGGCGCCCAGTACCGCCCAGATCTCACCGGGACGGCAGGCCAACGTAAGCGGGGCGAAGAGCGGCTGTCGGTGGCCGTAGCGTAGCGCTTGCAGCGATAATGAGCTGTTCATCGGGCTGTACTCCGGCGCCGGGATTGCACCAGTAAAAAGGTAAACAGCGGCGCCCCGAGCAGGGCAGTGATGATGCCGATCGGGATCTCCGCCTGGGTCAGCGTGCGCGCCAGATCGTCCACCACCAGCATCAGCGCGGCGCCGAGCCAGAAGGCGGTGGGCAGCAGACGACGATGGTCAGCGCCCACCAGCAGGCGGGCGAGGTGCGGGACCACCAGACCGATCCAGGCGATGCTGCCGCTGACCGCCACCTGGGATGCCACCAGCACTGCACAGCAAACCAGCACGCCGCGACGCAGCGCGGCCACCGGAACGCCAAGACTGCGGGCATCGCGTTCCTCCAGCGCCAACAGGTTGATACGCCAGCGCAGCTTCCACAGCACCCCGGCGGCTAGCGCCATGGGCAGGGACATAAGCAGCACCTTATGCCAGCTGGCGGTCGCGAAGCTGCCGAGCAGCCAGAAGACAATGTTCGGTAGCGTCTCTTCGCTGTCGGCGAGGTACTGCATCAGGCTGACCAGCGCGGCGAAGAAGCCGCTGAGAATGATCCCGGACAAAATCAGCCCCAGCGTGCTGTCCCGCCCCTGCAGTGCCGCGAGGGCGTAAATCAGCCCCAGCGCGACGAGACCGAAGAAAAAGGTTGAGGCCATCATCAGCAGACTGCCGACACCCAACAGGATCGCCAGCGTGCCGCCGAAGGCGGAGCCGGAGGTCACCCCGATGATATGCGGATCCACCAGCGGGTTCTGGAACACGCCCTGCAAGGTGGCGCCGCACAGCCCCAGCGCGCCGCCGGCCAGCAGAGCCATGACCACGCGCGGCAGGCGAACCGACCAGACGATCTGCCCGATCACCCCTTCACCCGGCGGCAGATGGGCAAGGGTGTGGCCCACGGCGCTCAAGCTTAACGGGTACTGGCCGAAACAGAGCGAGGCGATCGCGATCGCCAGGGTCACCAGCGCCAGGCTTCCCTGCAACAGCCAGGGATGATGGTTAGCGGGCATCTGGCGTCCACGTCACACGGTAAAAACGCTGATAGTAATCGCTGGCTTTACTGTCTACATCGATGTTCTGGTAGCGCGCGGGATAGAGTTTTTTCGCCATCCACAGTTCGCCCAGCGCCAGGGCCTCCGGCATGGGATAGCCCCAGGCTTTGGCGTACTCCGGCATCAGCCACACGCGGTGATGTTTCACCGCATCGATCGTCTGCCACTGCGGGTCATTCTCTATCTGCTTGACCACCTGCGGATAACGGTCCTGGACGAAGATCACCTGTGGGTTCCACTCCAGCACCTGCTCGAGCGACACCTGGCGGGCCCCTTTTACGCTGGCGGCCGCCACGTTCAGCGCCCCGGCGTGCGCCATCATCAGCCCGGTATATTTACCGGCGCCGTAGGTATTCAGATCGGGGTTGGCCATATACACCCGCACCCGCTGGTTCTGGGGAATATCGGCCACCGGCGCATTGGCTTGTTTGCGCGCCTCGAAGGTGTAGTGAATCAGCGCCTCAGCCTCGGGCTGACGTTCGACGACCTCGCCGATAAGGCGGATCCCCTCCACCAGCCCGGCGTTATAGGCCTGCTCTTCGTCAGCCATGGTGGGGTTCATTTTATTTTTTTCCCCGGCGGCATCATGGCGCAGCGAGATGGCCACCACCGGGATCCCGGCCTGTTGGATCTGCGCGATCATCGCCGGCGGCGCATAGTTGGCGACGAAAACCACCTGCGGACGCAGCGCCAGCAGGCTTTCAATATTGACCTGGGTAAGATCGCCCGGGGTCGCCAGTTGCCCAATCTCGGGCATAAAGCGGGCGAACTGCGGCCCGAGCTGTTTCTGCCAGCTGCTTAAGACGCCGACGATATCCTCGGCGGCATGCAGTTGCACCAGCAGGTTGAGCGTCTGATGCTGCAGAACCACTACGCGGGTGACGTGGTCGGGGAGGGTGACCTGGCGACCCAGCTGGTCGGTGACAGTGCGGTCGGCAAAGGCCTGGCCGGTGAACAGGCTGGCGCTGAGCAGCGTCAGGCCCAGCAGTAAGGGGTGTTTTGACATGGTGTGGCTCGAATAGCGTGAAAAATTCGCTGTGTATTAAATTATATAACGAAGCCGGGTGCAATGATTGATCGCGTTTATCCTCATTAGGATCAACGTATTTTTTCACCCTGCTGGTGGTCTCTGCGCTTATCAACTGGCTGCCGATGCTGCTGGCGGGGTTGTCGCCGGGCATTGTGCTGGCTGGGGTGGCGGTGTTCTGGCTGATGCATCGCCAGCAGCGCGCGGCCATGGTCTGACAGGCATCCGGCGGTCTGGTAAAAAAATGCCGGGCCGCCGCCTTGCCTGTCCGCGTCCCCTGGCCTAAGGTAAGACATCATTCCCTGACGCTTATCGTCCCTATGGCTTACACCTCCCGTTTGCTCAATGCTATCCCTGGCATCCGCCACGCTTTTCTCGATGTACATGAAACCGCCGCCTTTCCCTATGCCGAGCTGGCTCCGGTGAAGCTGGTGCATGGCAATGAGGTTCATCATTATCAGCAGCCGCTGCCGACGCGCCCGCACGCCGATGCGGTGTTTACCGCGGTAGCCGGGCAAAAGGTGGGGGTGGTGACCGCCGACTGTCTGCCCCTGCTGATCGCCTCGCGCGACGGTCGCTACGTCTGCAGCGTGCATGCCGGCTGGCAGGGGCTGGCCAGCGGTATTATCGACAACAGTCTGGCCTGTTTTCGCCAGCAGGGGGTAGCATTGGCCGATCTGATCATCGCCGTGGGGCCGCATATTCACCCCTGCTGTTACGAAGTCTCCGCCGGATTCTATCAGCAACTGCTGGACCAGCCCGGCGGTGACCGGGTGGCCCGCCATCGCCAGCGGCTGTTCCACTCCCGTTCGGGCCCGGTCAGCGATCCGCTCAAAGCCGCCGCACGCGGCAGCGATAATCTGTGGTTTGATCTGCGCGCCTTTGCCGAAGCGATCTTCGCAGAGGCGGGAGTGTCGCCAGCGAACGTTGAATGGCTGGGGAGCTGCACCTACTGCACCCCGCAGTCGCTGGGCTCCTACCGGCGCCGGACCCATTTTCCGGCGCCGAAGAGTTTTCAGTATTCGTGGATTATGCGCGAGGCCTGAGGCGCACTCACGCTAGAGCACGCGAAAACCGTGGGTGCCGTCGCGGGCCAGCTGATCCACCAGGCCATACTCCCACTCCAGATAAGCCTGCATGGCTTCGGCGGAATTATCGGTTCCTTCGTACGGACGACGATAGCGGTCCCGGCGCTCGACGGCGAGGCCGCTGTCGCCATGCGCCAGCGGCAGACCGGCGGCGATCCACGCCAGCGTCCCACCGGTAAGCAATTGCACCGGTTTACCGGTCAAGGCCGCCACCTCCGGCACCGCGTAGCGGGCCAGCAGACTGCTGCCGCAGGTCACCACGTAACGTTGGGCGGGAGGGATCACGTCCAGGGCCTGGCGCAGCTGCGAGCGCGTTAGCCACCACGCGCCGGGGATATGGCGGGCAACAAAGTTGGCGCTGGTGGTGAAATCGAGCACCACCGTACCGGGTTCGTCCAGCTGGTGCGCCAGCTGCGCCGGGCTTATCTCCTCCGCCTGCGGGCCGGGCGGCACCTCGGCGGCCGGCACTCCGCGTTCGCTCAGCTGGCTAGCCGACAGCGCGCTCAGCCGCGCCGTCTCCCAGCCCATCTGCGCCAGCCACGAGCCGGTAATCGTCGCCCGGATGCCATCGTCATCCAGCAGCACAATGCGCGCGCCCCGCACGCTGGCAAAGTGATCGGTCTCCTGTACCAGCTGGCCGCCTGGCGCGCTCAGGCTGCCGGGATAGTGACCCGCCGCGTACTCTTCAGGACTGCGGACATCAAACAGGAAGGTGGTGCGGTCGCTCTGCTGCCGCCAGCGTTGCAGCGTGGCCTCATCGATGACCGCCACCCCGGCCCGTTCGGCAAAATGCGCCACCTCAGCGGCCCGGGCGCCGGAGGCGCGGGCGGAGGGATCGTATTGCCGCTGTTGCTGGTGCGCCAGCGTCTGGCCAGCCAACGTCCAGCCGATAGTGCCATTGCGCAGGGCATGGACCGGGTTTGGCACGCCGGCGTTGATCAGCGACTGGGTGCCGATGATGCTCCGGGTGCGTCCGGCGCAGTTGACGATAACCGGCGTCTGCGGGGAGGGCGTCAGGCTCTCCACCCGCAGGGCCAGCTCGCCGCCGGGCACGCTGATGCTGCCGGGGATGCTCATGGTCTGGTACTCATCGAAGCGCCGGGCGTCGACGATCACTACCTCCTGCCGGCTGTCGATGAGCGCCTGAACCTCCCGGGCGCTGAGCGACGGCGTGTGACGCACGCTTTCCACCAATTCACCAAAGGCTTTGCTGGCGGAGTTGACGTCCTGAAACAGCTCGCCGCCGCTGCGGCGCCAGCCGGCGAGCCCCTCTGTCAGCAGGGCCACATCCTGATAGCCCCAGGCCCGCAGCCGTTCGACGGCGATCTCCGCCAGACCTTCGCCGTTGTCGTAGACGGTGAGCGGGGTGGTGAAGCGCGGTATCCGCCGGCGGACCTCCAGCTCCAGTTTGCTGAGCGGCAGATTGACGGCAAACAGCGGATGATCGGTGGCGAAATCGGCCTCTTCGCGGACGTCGATCAGCGCCAGTTCACGACGATCGAGCAGTGCCTGGCGGATCCCGGCGGCCTGGCGATAAGCGTAGGTGGACATAGTGGTTATCCTTGATGTTCGCGGGAGGAATCCCAGATATTGGGTAAATGGCGGTTGGAGTAGCCGGAGATAAACGGTTTCTGCTGTCCTTCCGGGGTATACACGGCGCGCTTCACCGCGCCGATATTGCCGCCGTAGATGTGAATGCTGATGGAGACGCGATCCGCCAGCGCATTGCTGACGCGATGAATATCGCCATCGTCAGCGGAGACTTTCTCCACCTGGCCTGCCGCCAGAAGCGTGGCGCCGCCCAGCGCGCGCGGTATGCCATCGGCATCCAGCTGGTAGCGCTGGTTTTCCTCCGCGCCGCGCAGCATCCCAATGGCTCCCCACACCCGGTGGTCATGGATCGGCGTCGCCTGTCCCGGTCCCCAGACGAAGCTGACAATCGAGAAGCGCTCCCCGGAGTCGGCATGCAGCAGATACTGCTGGTAATGGTGCGGATGCGGCAGGGTGTACTCTTCCGGCAGCCAGTCGTCGTAACGCACCAGCGCCGCCAGCCGCTGCGCCACGGCGTCAAGCAGCGGGGCGGTCTGGTGGTGTTCGCGGTGCAGGCGGTCTACCTCATGAATGAAATGGCGTAATTTTTCCAGTCGTGGTGCAGTCATGTGCGGTTCCTGTCAGAGGGACTGGTCAAAACGCTAACAGAGGCGTTAATATTATTTAAATGCAATTTACGCATATATTAATATGCAAATTTCACATAAGGTTTCTATGCGCATTGACGATATCGACGCTTTGCTGGCCACGGTGCAGTTTTCGTCCCTCAATCAGGCCGCGGAATATCTGGGGATCACCCAGTCGGCCATTACCCGGCGCCTGCAGCGTCTGGAACAAGAGCTGAACGTGACGCTGTTGGAGCGCCAGACCCGCCCGCTGACCCTGACCGCCGCCGGACACCGGGTGTACGAGCAGTGTCTGAGCATTAAGCGTGAGACGAAAAAACTCTACAGCCTGTTGGATCCGGAAGGCGAGCCGCGCGGCGCGCTGCGACTCGGCGTACCGCAGAGTCTCAGCGAGATTGCCCTGCCGGCGGCGCTGTCGGCGCTGAGCCAGCAGTTTCCCGGACTGTCGCCGCAAATCACCTGCGGCTGGAGCGGCCAGCTGCAGCGCCGACTGGAAAACGGCGAGCTGGACGGCATGCTGGCGATGGGGCCGGCCCAGCAAAGCTTCGCCGAAGGCTACAGCGGACGCCTGCTGTGCCCTCTGGAGGTGGTGCCGATAGCCGCCCGGCGTTTGAATTTACGCGCGTCATCCCTGCGGGAGTGCGCCGAACAGGGCTGGATCCTTAACCCCGACGGCTGTGGCCTGCGCGCCGGACTGATTCGCGAGCTGCAGAGCCAGGGATTGCGGCTGACGCTTAACGTTGAGAGCGCGGGCGCACAGCTGCAGATAGCGCTGGTGGCGCAGGGACTGGGGCTGGGTCTGGTGCCGCGGGCGGCGCTGGCCAGTAGCCCGTGGCGGGACGAGATCGCGGTCCTCAACCTCAGCGATTTTCAGCCTGCGGTCTCACTGTGGCTGATCCACGCCCAGTATTTGGCAAACCTGCAGCCGCCGCTGACCTTTTTCGCCAGCAAAGTGGTGCAGCAGCTGACTTTATCCGACTGAAAATATTATGCATTTTTGTTTAATGCTAATTCAGCATATTAAGATATGATAAAAATGCATTTTGCTCATTAACACACTCTGTATAGGGTAATGACCAGCGCCGCTGTCGCGGCCACTCCATTACCCTGACGCAAGGAGTTGTTCATGAGCATTCAGTTTCTCGGCATGATTGGCCACCGCCTCTCTTCCGAAACGATTGCCCCGGTGGGGCCGATCTTTGACCGCGACTATATCGTTCGCTTTGCGCAAACCCATGAGGCCGCCGGGTTTGATCGTCTACTGGTCGGCCACTGGTCCGATCAACCCGACGGCTTTCTGGTGACGGCCCTGGCCGGGCTGTCGACGCAGAAAATCCATTACCTGCTGGCCCATCGCCCCGGTTTTGTTTCGCCAACCCTTGCCGCGCGCAAATTCGCCACCCTTGAGCACCTGCTGGGGGGCAGGCTGGCGGTGCATATCATCAGTGGCGGCAACGATGCCGAGCAGCGCCGGGATGGCGATTATCTCGACCACGACCAGCGCTACGCCCGCACCGACGCCTTCCTCGACACCGTGCGCCAGGTGTGGACCAGCGAGCAGCCGGTGGATATTCACAACGATTTCTATCAGGCCGAGCAGGCCTGGTCCGCCATTCGCCCGCTGCAAAAACCGCATCTTCCGATCTACTTTGGCGGCTCGTCGGAAGCGGCCATCGCCGTCGCTGGCAAACATGCCGACGTCTTCGCGTTGTGGGGCGAGTCGCTGGCGCAAACTGGCGAGACCATCCAGCGGGTGCGCGCCGAAGCGGCGAAACACCAGCGTGATATTGGCTTCAGCGTCTCGTTCCGGCCGATTATCGCCGACAGCGAAGCCGAAGCCTGGGAGAAAGCCGAGCATATCCTGCACGTCGCCACCGAGCAGGCGGCGCAGCGCGGAGGCGGGTTCAAAGCCAAACCGGACAGCATCGGCGCCCAGCGGCTGCGGGCCACCGCGGCGCAGGGCAGAGTGGTGGACAAACGTCTTTGGACTGGCATTGCCCAGTTGGTGGGCGGCGGACATAACTCCACCGCGCTGGTGGGCACTCCGGAGCAGGTGGCGGATGCGCTGCTCGATTACTACGACCTTGGCGTGCGTAACTTCCTGATCCGCGGATTCGATCCGCTGAACGACGCGGCCGACTATGGCCGGGCGCTGCTGCCGATCGCCCGGGAAAAAGCCGCGCAGCGTGCGCTAGCGGAGCGCGCATCGTGATCTATCCTGAGCGCGACGACTGGGCCCGGCAGCTGACGGCGCTTCGCCAGCAGATGGCCGAGCAGGCGGCCAGCCTTGACGCCAGCGGCGAGTTTCCCCGGCGTAATATCGACCATCTGCGCGCGGGGGGCTGGTTAAGTCTCGCCGTGCCGCTATCCTGCGGCGGCGCGGGCGCCAGCCTGGCTCAGCTGCAGCAGGCCATCGCCGCCATCGCCTGGGGAGAGCCGGCGACAGCGCTGATCGTCTGCATGCAGTATCTGCACCATTTGCGGCTGGCGGAAAACGACGCCTGGCACGCGCCGCTGCGCCAGCAGGTTTTTCACGATGCTGTCGAACACGGTGGCCTGATCAACAGCCTGCGCGTCGAGCCGGAGCTGGGCTCCCCGGCGCGGGGCGGCCTGCCGGACACCGTGGCGACCCGCCGCGCGGAGGGCTGGGACATCAGCGGCCATAAAATTTATACCACCGGCATTGAAGGGCTGCGCTGGCTGGCGGTGTGGGCCAGAAGCGATGATAACCCGCCGCTGGTGGGGACCTGGCTGGTGCCTGGCGACAGCCCGGGTATCACGGTGGTGAAGAGCTGGGATCACGCTGGAATGCGGGCCACCGGCAGCCATGAAGTCATTTTTCACCACGTGCGAGTGGCGGCAGAGCATGCGGTGGATGTCTGGCCGGCCGATGCGCCTCCCGCCGCCCAGGCCGAACCGTTTCGCCTGTTCGCCAACCGGCAGACGGCGCTGCTGGCGGCGATCTATGACAGCATCGCCCGCGCCGCTCACGACTGGCTGGTGACGTGGCTGGCGGGGCGGGTGCCGGCCGGTCTCGGGCATGCGCTTTCCCGACTGCCGCGGGTGCAGGAGAAAGTCGGGCAGATCGCCGGGCTGCTGCTGGTCAACCGCAGCCTGCTGGAGCAGGCCGCCGCGCTGCGCTTATCCGCCATCGAGGCCAATCTGGCGAAAGTCACCATCACCGACAACGCCATTCAGGCGGTGAATATCGCGCTCGAGCTGACCGGCAATCATGGTCTCAGCCGACAAAACCCGCTGGAACGCCACTACCGCAATGTGCTCTGCGGACGGGTACATACCCCACAGAGCGACAGCGCCTGGCTGGCAGCTGGCAATTTCGTTTTTCAATCACAAGGATAATCACGATGCGTCTATCATTTTCAGGCCGGGTGGCGGCAGCGCTGATGCTGCTGGCGCTGGGCGGCTATGCGGCGGCGCAGGAGCGGATCACTCTGCGTATCGCCGATCAAAAAGGCGGTATGCGTTCGCAGCTGGAGGCGGCCAACGCCCTGCAAAATCTCCCTTACGACATTAAGTGGGCCGAGTTCCCGGCCGCCGCGCCGCTGGCGGAAGCCCTCAACGCGGGCGCGGTCGACGCGGGGATCATCGGCGATGCGCCGTTGCTCTTTGCCCTGGCCAACGGTGCGCCGGTGAAAGCCATTGCTGTGGATAAAAGCAACCCGGCGGGGACCGCGGTGCTGGTTTCCCCCGATAGCACGTTAAAAACCGCCGCCGATTTAAAAGGCAAACGCATCGCCACCGGCAAAGGATCGATTGGTCATTTCGTGGCGCTGAAAGCGCTGGAGCAGGCGGGGATTTCTCCAAAGGACGTACAGTGGGTGTTCCTCGGCCCGGTGGACGCCAAAGTGGCGCTGCTTAACGGTTCGGTGGACGCCTGGGCGACCTGGGAGCCCTACACCACCCAGATGGTGAAGACCAACGAGGGGCAGATCCTGGTGAGCGGCAAAGGGCTGCTGCCGGGGAATACCTTCCTCGCGGCAACGGATTCCGCGCTTAACGATCCGCAAAAACGCGCCGCGCTGCAGGATTATCTCCAGCGCCTGGCCGGCGCCGAGCGCTGGGCCTACGCCAATCTCGACAGCTACGGCAAAACGCTGGGGGAGATCATCCGCTTCCCGGCGGAGATCGCCCGCGCGCAGTTTGCCAACCGTCAGTCGCAGTGGCAGCCGCTGACAGAGGAAACCGTGACCCAGCAGCAGGCAACGGCGGACTTTTATCTCGCCAACGGCCTGATCCGCACCCGGCTGGACGTGAAGCCGACCTTTGACCGCCGTTTTAGCGTGCCCGCTGCTGAGGTAACACCATGACCAGAACCCCTTTTTCCCGCCGCCGGTTTTTACAGCTCAGCGGCGGCCTGGCGCTGGCCGGGGTCTCTTTGCCACTATGGGCTCACGATATGGCTGACATGGCCGGCGGCGATGCCCATCCGGCGCTGCGCCTGCCACAGCCCTACAAGATCAAGCTGGCGATCAATAAAAGCGCGGTATGCCTCGCGCCGGTCGCCGTCGCCGAGCAGCAGAAGATTTTCAGTAAATATAACCTCGACGTTGAGTTTGTTAACTTCGGCAACTCCACCGATGTGCTGCTGGAAGCGATCGCCACTGGCAAGGCCGACGCCGGGGTGGGGATGGCGCTGCGCTGGCTGAAGGCGCTGGAGCAGGGCTTTGACGTCAAGCTCACCGCCGGGACCCACGGCGGCTGTCTGAACCTGCTGACGGCCAAAGACTCGCCGTTCGGCGGCCTCGAGAGCCTGAAGGGTCAAACCATCGGCGTCACCGACATGGCTGGGCCGGATAAAAACTTCTTCGCCATTCTGCTTAAGCGTCACGGTATCGACCCGATCAGCGACGTGCAGTGGAAAGTCTATCCGGCGGATCTGCTCAGCGTGGCGCTGGACAAGCGCGAAATCGCCGCCATCAGCGGCAGCGAGCCGTTCAGCTATCGGCTACTGGAGACAGGCAAGTATCAGCTGATCGCCAGCAATATGACCGGAGATTATGCCAACCTCAGCTGCTGCGTGCTGGGGGTGAGCGGAAGCCTGGCGCGGGACCATAAACCGGCCGCCGCCGCGCTCACCCAGGCGATCCTTGAGGCGCACAGCTATGCCGCAGCGCATCCGGAAAGCGTGGCGCAATCGTTCCTCGCCCATGCCCTGAACACCAGTGAAGCGGAGGTGAGCGGCATCCTGCACGGGCAGGGCCACGGCCATCACGCGGTGGGCGAAGCGTTCGTGAAAGAGCTGACGCAGTACGCGGTCGACCTGCAGCGGGTGCAAGTGATCAAACCGGGTACCGATCCCCATCAGTTCGCGGAGAGTATCTATGCCAACGTATTCGCCTGAGCAGGCTCTGGCGCGCCCCACCGGCCGCGCGCCGCTGTGGGGAGAAGGGCTGCTCGCCGCTGCGCTGTGGCTGCTGGGCGGGCTCTTTACTCTGACCTGGCCCGACGCCGGGCGGCGCTGGCCGTTTAGCGAAGGGTGGGCGCTGGCGCAATTCACCCTCGGCGGCGGCTTGCTGCTGCTGGCGCTGAGCTATCGCTACTGGCGGGCGCGCGGCGCGCGTGTGCTGCATGCCGGCAAGTGGCTGGCGTTGTTGCCGGTGCTGTTTGCTGTCTGGGAAGGGCTGACCGCCAAGAGTGCCGTGCTGCCGGTGCCGTTTTTCGCGCCGCCGCAGGCGCTGATCGAGGTGCTGCACGACGACTGGCCGCGCCTGCTCGACAGCCTGCTGCACTCCCAGGGGCTGCTGGGGCTCGGCGTGCTGCTGGGCACCAGCAGCGGGTTCATCACCGGTCTGGCCATCGGCTGGTCGCAACGGATTGGCTACTGGGTTCATCCGGTGTTACGTCTGCTGGGGCCGGTGCCGTCCACCGCGCTGCTGCCGCTGTGCCTGTTTATTTTTCCCTCGAGCTTCGGCGCCAGCGTGTTTTTGATCGCGCTGAGCACCTGGTTCCCGGTCACGGTGCTGACCTGGTCCGGGGTCATCGGCATTGATAAAGCGTGGTACGACGTGGCGCGGACCCTCGGCGCCAGCCAGCGTTTCCTGATCCTGCGGGTGGCGATCCCCGCCGCGTTGCCGAACGTCTTTGTCGGCCTGTTTATGGGGCTCGGCGCGTCGTTTTCGGTGCTGATTGTTGCCGAAATGGTCGGGGTGAAGTCGGGGATCGGCTTTTACCTCCAGTGGGCCCAGGGCTGGGCGGCCTATCCGAATATGTACGCCGCGCTGTTGGTGATGGCCTTGCTATGCTCCGGTTTGATCAGTGGATTATTTATGCTGCGTGACCGGCTGCTGAGCTGGCAGCGGGGAGGGATGCAATGGTAACCGAGACGATAGTGCGCGGCGCGGCGGTGTCCATCAGCCATCTTCATCATGCGTTTACGCTTGGCAAACAGACGGTACCGGTGCTGGAGAATATCAGCCTGCAGCTGCGGCCGGGGGAAAGCGTGGCGCTGCTGGGCCCTTCCGGCTGCGGTAAATCAACCCTGCTGCGGCTGCTGGCGGGGCTGGAAGCGCCGCAGAGCGGACAGATGCAGATCGACGGCGCGGCGCTCGGCGCCCCGGGGCCGGAGCGAATTCTGGTGTTTCAGGATCCGACGCTCTACCCATGGCTGACGGTACGGCAGAACGTGCTGCTGGGCCCGCAAGCGCAGGGCAAAAAGGGGCTGGAGGCGAAGGCCGACGCGCTGATTGACCGCATCGGGCTGCAGGCCTTCAGCGAGGCGTGGCCGCGGCAGCTGTCCGGGGGAATGGCGCAGCGTGCGGCGCTGGCGCGCGCCTTGTTGAACGAGCCGCGTCTGCTGCTGCTCGACGAGCCGTTGGGTAAGCTGGATTCCCTGACCCGCATCAGCATGCAGCGGGAGCTGATCGCCCTCTGGCAGCAGCAGGGGTATACCAGCCTGCTGGTGACCCACGATATCGAAGAGGCGCTGCTGCTGTGCGAGCGAGTGCTGGTGATGTCGCCGCGTCCGGGGCGGATTATCGCCGAGTTCGCGCTGCCGCTGGCTTTTCCTCGTCATCGCGATAACCCGCAGCTGCTGCAGCATCGTCAGGATATATTGCGCATCCTCGGCCAGGAGGAGGACTGGTAGGGTGAACGCATTCCCCGGTGGCGGCTGCGACAAATGTCACGGAAAGGTAGGCCGGCGCAAGCGCAGCGCCGCCCGGCAATGAACATCCGGCGCCAGGCGCCTGTTTTTGCCCGGTGGCGGCTGCGCCTTACCGGGCCTACGAACTGCGACAAATGTCACGGAAACGTAAGCCGGTGCAAGCGCAGCGCCGCCCGGCAATGAATATCCGGCGCCAGGCGCCTGTTTTTGCCCGGTGGCGGCTGCGCCTTACCGGGCCTACGAACTGCGACAAATGTCACGAAAACGTAGGCCGGCGCAAGCGCAGCGCCGCCCGGCAATGGGCATCCGGCGGCAGGCGCCTGTTTTTGCCCGGTGGCGGCTGCGCCTTACCGGGCCTACGAACTGCGACAAATGTCACGGAAACGTAGGCCGGTGCAAGCGCAGCGCCGCCCGGCAATGGGCATCCGGTGCCAGGCGACACGTTTTTGCCCGGTGGCGGCTGCGCCTTACCGGGCCTACGAACTGCGACAAATGTCACGGAAACGTAGGCCGGTGCAAGCGCAGCGCCGCCTGGCAATGAACATCCGGCGCCAGGCGACACGTTTTCGCCCGGTGGCGGCTGCGCCTTACCGGGCCTACGAACTGCGACAAATGTCACGGAAACGTAGGCCGGTGCAAGCGCAGCGCCGCCCGGCAATGAACATCCGGCGCGACGCCATGGTCCGGCTTAAAAATCCATCTTCACCGTGAACTGCACTTCGCGCGGGTCGCCAATCTGGTTGCCGAGGTTATTGGTGCCGATCGAGGAAGTGTAATAGGTCTTATCAAACAGGTTCTTCACATTTACCTGCAGCGTCACCGGATACTGCAGCTTCATCTTATAGGCGGCAAACACGTCCGCCACCGCATACCCCTGCAGATAATAATCCGCGCCGTTGGTGCCGGAGCGCTTGCTGACCGCGTGGCCGCCGCCGCCGACGGTCAGGGTGTTGCTGTTATAGACGTTATGAATGTCATAGGTCAGGAACAGAGAACCAGTATGTTTTGGCACATTTGGCAGCGGCTTCCCGGCATAATCCGGATCTTCCAGCACTTTGGCGTCGGTGTAGCCGTAGCTGGCGATCACGCTGAGGTTATCGGTGATGGACCCGGCCAGATCCACTTCCACGCCCTGGGAACGCACCTTGCCCGCCGTTTTGGCCACCGTCTCATCGCCAATGCTCTCGGTGTACAGCACGTTACGCTTGTGAATATCAAACAGCGCGATATTGGCAGTAATGCCGTTTAACAGGTCGAATTTGGCGCCCACTTCGTAAGAGGTGGACTCTTCCGGCGGCAGCTCGCCGATATAGCTGGCGATCGACGACTGCGGCATAAACGATTGGGCGACATTGGCGAACAGGGAGACGTTCGGCGTGACCTTGTAGACCAGGCCGGCTTTCGGCGTCCATTTCTCATCGCGGCTGTCGGTATTGACGTTAAACGGTCGGCCTTTACCGGCGTACTGGGTGTAATACTGGTAGCGCACGCCAGCGACGGCGATCCAGTTGTCGGTCAGGTACAGCGCGTCCTGCACGTAGGCGGCATAGCTCTCCTGCTGGATCCGCTGGTCGCTGTCGGATGCGGAGACGGTATTACAGGTGTCGAGAGTGCCGTAGACCGGTTGATAAATGTTAAAGCCTTTCACGTTCTTACAGCGCAGCATATCGGTGCGCAGCAGATCGTAATTCTCATAGGCGACGCCGGTCAGCAGTTCGTTATAAAAGCCGCCCATCACCACGTTGCCCTGCAGGTCGGCGCGGGTAGAGTGCATCTTCTGCGTTGAACCGTGGGTACCATCGACCCGGCGGGTGAGGTTGCCGGTCGCCGAATCATAGGCCACCACCCGCGCCTGGTTATCGTTGTAGTGATCCTGGCTGTAACTGTAGTCGAAGCGCGCGGTCCAGGCGTCGTTAAGGCGATACTCGGCGTTAAGCTGAGCGAGGTCGGAATAGCCATCAGTAATATTAAACGCTTCATCGAAGCGGGTTTTGCGATCGACGTTCACCGCATGGCCGGTATTCAGATCGAAGATAGTGCCACGATCAAAGGGCGTGCTGTAGTCGCGGTGTGAATAGGACGCGGTCACCGTCGCCCGCTCGCCAAACCAGGTCAGGGAAGGGGCGATAAAGCTGCTTTTGTTTTTACCGAAATTGCGCCAGTAATCCTCATTCTGATATTCCCCAATCAGCCGGTACGCCAGATTTGTACCTTCGATGGGACCCGTGATGTCGACGCTGCCGGTGCCGCCGCCAAAGCTGGTGGACGTCGCGGAAACCGAACCGGAGAACTGCCGCTCCGGCCGTTTGGTGATGACGTTGATCAGCCCGCCGGGGTCGAGGATACCGTACAGCGTCGAAGCCGGCCCCTTCAGGACTTCCACCCGTTCGGTGGCGGCGTTAAAACTGCGCGGCAGCACGGTGCGCAGGCCGTTGGTCATGATCGAGCCGTCGCGGTTGGCGCCGAAGCCGCGGCGGGTAAAGGCGTCCTGGGTACCGCCGAGGGTATTGGTCTGCACCACGTTAGCGACGTTATACAGCGCCTCATCGAGTGAGGTGGCGTGCTGATCTTCGAGAACCCGATCGCTGACGGTATTGACCACCTGCGGAATATCCAGCAGCGGCATCGAGGTCAGCGTCGCGGTGGCGGAGCTGAGCGGCTGATAGCCGCTGGTGGCGCTCTGCTGCGCACCGTCGGCCACCACGGTGATGGTCTCTTCCGCGTCGTTATTACTTTTCGCCGCGCTATTGTCGGCGGCCATTAATCCCGGTGAGGCTAAAAAAAGAAGCGAAAAAAGCGCGCGCCCTTGCAACGCTCTGCAGGCGACATGGGGTTGAGTCATTATCTGTTTCTCGTGAACGTATCTGCCTTTGCGGTCAGATTAAGCCAATAAAATCATTGCCCTGAATAATAAAAGCACTCTGTTTAGCGTCTGAACGCGCCTTCAGATGTGTAATTGAGAATCATTCAATCATGAAGAAATGTAGTAGTAAACGTTATGTAAGATAAAAAATTGGCGGTGGAAAATGGTGAGGTTATCACGACTTTTTGAAAGGAAGGTATATTGTTAGTTTATTGATATTTAATGCTTTTATAGGCTTTTATTTTGCACGATCTCGCTGTAGTCATCGCGACCGACTGATGACGATGGCGAGTATTGACTACTACAACCATCCCCGTCATGATCAAAAGAGAATGAGATTTATTTTGATTTGACTGCAGAGTGTTCAGCGATGGCCTGGAACGCTGCGGCGCAGGAGAGAGTTATGCCACAGCGGGTAAAACCTGCAGAGCAGGGGCTCGTACTGGAAGCCCTGTCGGCCGGCTACGGCCAGACCCTGATCGTTGACGATATCAACCTGACCATTCCCACCGGCAAAATGACGGTGCTGGCCGGGGCGAACGGCTCCGGTAAATCCACGCTGCTCTCGACCATCGCCAGAATGCTGAAACCCCTCGGCGGCTGCGTGCGTCTGGACGGGCAAGCCATTCACCAGATGCCGACGAAGGCCGTCTCGCGCCAGCTGGGCATCCTGCCGCAATCGCCGCTGACCCCGGAAGGGTTAACGGTTTTCGAGCTGGTCTCGCGCGGGCGCTACCCATGGCAGGGGCTGATGCGCCAGTGGTCCGAGGCCGATGAGCAGGCGGTGGAGGAGGCGCTGCGTTTAACCGGTACCGCTGAATTCGCCCATCTGCCGGTGGACAGCCTCTCCGGCGGCCAGCGTCAGCGCTGCTGGATCGCCATGGCGCTGGCCCAGCAAACGGCGACCATTTTGCTCGATGAGCCGACCACCTGGCTCGATCTGCGCTATCAGGTCGATATCCTCGAGCTGCTCCAGACTCTCACCCGCGAACATGGTCGCACGGTGGTGACAGTGCTCCATGACCTTAACTTTGCGGTGAACTACGCCGATCTGCTGGTATTCCTTAAACAGGGGCGCATTGTCGGCACGATTCGCGACAACGATGTCTGTAGCCCTGCGCTGATTAAACGCGTGTTTGACGTTGACGTGCAGATGTCGATTAACCCGCAAACCGGCAAACCCTTCTTTATGCCGTTTCGCGCCCGCCAGGCTGTTGACGCATGAGCGCCGCCGTTCTGTACGCCGCGCGGCGTTATGCCCGCCCCCGACTGGCGCTCTTGCTGCTAACGCTGCTGCTTATCGCCGCCTCGCTGGTGCATCTTGGCTTAGGCGCCCGCTGGATCGCCCCACAGACGGTGCTGCAGGCGCTGCTGGAGTACAATCCGCGCAATTTCGACCAGCGGATTATCGTCGATCTGCGCCTGGTGCGGCTGGCGGCGGCGCTGCTAACCGGCGCGGCATTGGGCGTCGCCGGGCTGCTGCTGCAGACGGTGATCCGTAACCCGCTGGGCGAGCCGCATATTCTTGGCCTTAACGCCGGCGCTTCGCTGGCGGTGGTGGCGACCTCGGCGCTGGGCCTGTCCTTCGGCGCTGTCCCCGCCGGGCGCCCGCTGACCGCCGCCTGCGGCGCGGGGCTGCTGTTCGGCGGGGTGATGGCGCTGGCCTCTGCCGGGCGCGGCGGGGCGACGCCGCTGCGCATCACGTTGTGCGGAGTGGCGCTGTCAGGGTTTGCGTCGGCGGTGACGGCGGCGATATTAATTCTCGATGAACAGACGCTGCTGGCGATGCGCACCTGGCTGGCGGGCGATCTGGCCGGGCTGAACTGGAGCACGCTGCAGACGGCGCTGGTCCCGGCGCTGATCGGCCTTGGTGTCGCGCTGCTCATTGCCCCACGCCTCAACGTGCTGGCGCTGGGGGATAAGGTGGCGCTGGGCCTTGGCGTTAGTCTCGTCCAGACGCGGCTGCTGGGCCTGCTGGCGATTGCGCTGTTGTGCGGCGCGGCGGTGGCGGTGGCCGGGCCGATCGGCTTCGTCGGGCTGGTGGTGCCGCACGTGGTGCGCCGTCTGGTGACGGAAGATATCCGCCTGGCGCTGCCCCTGGCTGCGCCGGTGGGGGCGCTGGCGCTGGTGCTGGCGGATATCGCCGCCCGGACGCTGGTCGCGCCGCAGGAGCTGGCCACCGGAGCGATGACCGCTCTGGTGGGCGCGCCGCTGTTTATCTTTATCGCCGCGAGGTTTTTTAAATGACGCGCGCCGTTCACCGGGCCGGTTTTCGGCCGCTGGCTTTCGCCTCCCGCCAGCTGCTGCTGCGTCCTGCGGCGCTTAAAATTGCCGCCAGCATAGTGCTGATGCTGCTGGCGCTCGGGCTGTATAGCCTTAGCCGCGGCAGCTATCCGCTGCCCGCATCGACGCTGGCGCGGGCTCTGCTGGCGCCGCAGGAGATGGGCGAGCAGCCGCGCTTTATTCTGTTTGATATCCGCCTGCCGCGGATCCTGATGGCGTTGCTGTGCGGGGCGATGCTGGGGCTGGCCGGCGCGGCGATGCAGAGCATCACCCGCAACGGTCTGGCCGATCCGGGGCTGATCGGCGTCAAAGAGGGGGCCAGCATCGTAGTCCTGGCGCTGGTGCTGTTTTTCCCGGCGGTAGGCCTGGTCTGGCGGCCACTGGCGGGGATGGTCGGCGGCGTGGCGGTGGCCCTGCTGGTCCTGACGCTGGCGCGCGACTGCTCGCGGCCGCGCTTTATTTTAATTGGCATCGGCGTCTCCTGGAGCCTGGCGGCCGCGGTCGGCATCTTTATGACCACCGCCGACGTTCGCGACGTGCAGACGGCGATGATCTGGCTGGCGGGCAGCCTGCAGGCTGCCACCTGGCCGCTGCTGGCGGTGGCCGTTTGCTGGGCGCTGCCCGGGGCCATCATCCTGCTCTGTACCGCCCGGGCGGCGGACGTAGCGCTGCTCGGCGACCGGACCGCCATCGGCCTAGGCGTACGTCTGCAGCAGCTGACGGTGCTGCGCTTTTTCGCGCCGGTGCTGCTGACCTCGGCCAGCGTCTCCTGCGTCGGCAGTCTGGGCTTTGTGGGCCTGATGGCGCCGCATATGGCGCGTTTCGTGCTGCGCGGCGGCCAGGTATCGCTGCTGTGCGGCAGCGCGCTGATTGGCGCCTTGCTGGTGCTGGTGACCGATACCCTTGGCCGGCTGGCGTTTGCCCCGCTGCAGATCCCGGCGGGGATAGTCATTGCCCTGGTGGGCTGCCCATTCTTTGTTGTCTTGCTCTGGCGTCGCCGTGATGCCCTTTAACCAGGAAGGTAGTATGCGTTGGTTCGTCTCATTACTGCTGTTGCTGTCGGGGGCCGTCAGCGCCGCCGCCCCACAAACTCAAACTTTCACCGATGATTTAGGCCGTACGGTCACCGTGCCGCTGCATCCGCAACGTATCGTTTCGATGCACGATCTCGATATTACCATTCCGCTGATTGAGCTTGGAGCGCCGCCGATCGCCAGCCACGGCCGGACGCGCCCGGACGGTAGCCACTACCTGCGATCCAGCGCCCAGCTCACCGGTGTGGATTTCGATAACAGCGATATCCGCTTTATTGGCACCGCTGATATCGATCTGGAAGCGGTAGCCGCCGCAAAGCCGGATCTGATCATCACTGAGCCCAGCCGCCACGTGTCAGTGGAGCAACTGGCGAAGATTGCCCCGACGGTGAGCATCGACCATCTGCAGGGCAGTGCCCCGGAGATTTACCGCAAGCTGGCGCAGCTGACCGGCACCCAGCCGCGGTTGGCGATCCTCGAGCGCCGCTATCAGGAGCAAATCACGCAGCTGAAAGCGATGGTCAACCCTTCTCAGTACACCGTCTCGGTGATCCAGGCAAACAACGGCAAGGTCACGGTGCATCATTCGTATCATGCGCTGGGCCGGGTGCTGCGCGATGCCGGTTTCCGCTTTCCGCCACTGATTGAGCGGATCCCCGATGGCCAGCGCATTGACGTCAGCGCGGAACAGCTGCCGGAGCTGGACGCCGATTTTGTCTTCGCCACCTGGCGGTCGGATACTGGCGGTAAGCCGCAGGATGAGCTACAGGCGATGGAAGGCGTGATGCCCGGCTGGTGCGACTTTATGCGCGCCTGCCGCACCGGGCACTATGTTTTGCTGCCGCGGGAAGAGGTGATCTCCAACTCCTACGCCGCGCTGTCCCTGATGGTGGCCCAGGTGCAGTCGCATATTGCCGGCAGGCCGATCCCGGCGGAGGCCAAATGAAAAGTGCGGTAAAAAAAGAGAAAGGACGGGTCGACCTGTTCGGCGAACGCTATCGCGCCCGGGCGAACCAGCTCTCCCCCCGGCTGCGGGCCGTGGTCAGCTATATCAACGACAACCGCGAGGTGGTGCTGGAGCATACGGCGATGGAGATCGCCACAGCGACCCAGACCTCCGACGCCACGGTGGTGCGCGCCATCCAGGCGTTGGGCTTCGCTGGGCTGCGCGAGCTTAAGCAGACCATGGAGCGCTGGTTCGGCACCTCGGTCACCTCGGCGGAAAAGATGCGCTCGACGGTCACGGCGCTCGCCAGCGACGTCAACTCCAGTATTGATTTTGTGCTTGAAGGCCATCAGAGGGTCTGCGAAGCACTGTCGCGGGCCGACAACCGTGCGGCGGTGGCCCAGGCGGTGGCATTGCTTAGCGACGCGCGACAGGTAGGGATCTTCGGCATCGGCGCCTCGGGGATCCTCGCCGAGTACACCGCCCGGCTGTTCAGCCGCATTGGCCTGCCGGCGTATGTGATGAACCGCACGGGCTTTAGCCTCGCCGAGCAGCTTATCGGCCTACAGCGCGGCGATGTGTTGATCATGATGGGGCAAAAATCTCCGCATCGCGAAGGGATGACCACCCTGCGCGAGGCCAAGCGGCTGGGTATCCCGACCATCCTGCTGACCCAGGCGGTGGATTCGCGCTTCAGCCAGGAGGCGCAGGTGGTGATCGACGTCCCGCGCGGCGGGGACAGCACCAGAATGCCGCTGCACGGTACGGTGTTGGTCTGTCTGGAGATGATTGTTCTGTCGGTTGCCTCCACCACGCCACAAAAGACGGTGAAATCCCTGAAACGAATCAACGACCTGCACCGGGCTATCGGGAAATCCGGCGGTAAACGGGGCCATTGAGAAGATAATTCACCAACGGGAAGGTTTCCGGTTGCATACAAAAGTCAGTGTGTGTATTTTTATGCAAAATAAATGCATAAAAAGGAAATCTCATGGTCAAGAATTTGCTCAAAGCGTGTTGCATGATGGCCGCGCTGACGGTAGCCGGACAGGCGGCTGCGGAAACCTATACCGTCGGCTCCGGCGGCACCTACCGGCCGTTTGAATTTGAAAACAGCCAGAAACAGCTGGAAGGTTTCGATATCGACATCATCAAGGCTATCGCCAAAGCCGAAGGCTTTGACGTCAAGCTGGTCAATACCCCATGGGAAGGCATCTTCGCCACGCTGAACACCGGCGACCGCGATATCATCATCTCCGGGATCACCATCACCGATAAACGCAAACAGATGGTCGATTTCTCCGCGCCGTACTTCCCGGCCGAGCAGTCTATCGTCGTCGCCCAGGACTCGCAGGTGGATTCGCTCGCGGCACTGAAAAACGAGAAGGTCGGGGTGGTGAACTCCAGCACCGGCGATATTGTGGTGTCTGAGGTGCTGGGCAAAAACAGCACCGCGATCAAGCGCTTCGACAACACCCCGCTGATGCTCCAGGAGCTGTTTGAGGACGGCGTCAGCGCCGCGGTTGGCGACGTCGGGGTGGTGAAGTACTACATCAAACAGCACCCGGAGAAGCAGTTCAAGCTGGTGCCGGATGCCAAATTTGAGCGTCAGTATTTCGGTATTGCGGTGGCGAAAGGCAACAGCGAACTGCTGGGCAAAATCAACGCCGGGCTGCAAAAGATTGTTGCTGACGGGACTTACGCCAACATCTATAAAACCTGGTTCGACGACAACGTGCCGACGCTGCCAGCGCAATAATCCACTTTTTTCAGTGACCACGGCTATCGCCCAGGCGATAGCCGTATTTTTTAGGGAAGGACTATGACGGGATTCCGTTGGGAGATCATCGAGGAGTACGGCCCGCTGTTTGTGGACGGCGCCCTGATGACGATTAAATGTACCATTATCTGCGTGATCCTCGGGACGCTGTGGGGGTTAACTCTCGGTCTCGGGCGGATGGCGAAGGCCGAGCACGGGCCGTGGAAATATATCCTCCGCTACCTGGTGCAGTTTCCGGTGCGCTTTTACGTTAGCGCCTTCCGCGGTACGCCGCTGTTCGTGCAGATTATGGTGGTGCACTTTGCGCTGGTGCCGCTGTTTATCAACCCGCGCGACGGCCTGCTGGTGACCAGCGGCCTGATGAGCGCTGACTTTGCCCGCGAACTGCGCGCCAGCTACGGGGCGTTCCTCTCCTGCATCGTAGCGATCACCCTTAACGCCGGAGCCTATGTGTCGGAGATTTTCCGCGCCGGCATCCAGTCGATCGACAAAGGGCAGATGGAGGCCTCCCGCGCGCTGGGCATGCCGTGGTGGAAAACCATGCGCAAGGTGATCCTCCCGCAGGCGTTTCGCCGCATTCTGCCGCCGCTGGGCAACAACGCCATCGCCATTGTCAAAGACTCGTCGCTGGCCTCGGCGATTGGCCTGGCCGATCTGGCCTATGCCGCGCGTACCGTCTCCGGCGCCTACGCCACCTACTGGGAACCCTACCTGACCATCTCCCTGGTCTACTGGGTGATCACCTTCCTGCTGGCGCAGCTGGTTAACCGTCTGGAAAAGAGGTTTGGCAAAAGTGATTCACATTAATAACTTACATAAGCGCTTCGGCGACAGCCACGTGCTGCGCGGCATCAGCTGCGATATCAAACCGCAGGAAGTGGTGTGCATCATCGGCCCGTCCGGCTCGGGGAAAAGTACCTTCCTGCGCTGCATGAACGCCCTGGAGACGGTCAGCGAAGGCGAGGTGGTGGTTAACGGCTTTGCCGCCCACGACCGGACCACCGACCTGAACAAGATGCGCGAAAGCGTCGGCATGGTATTCCAGCGCTTTAACCTGTTCCCGCACATGACGGTGCTGGAAAACCTAATCATGGCGCCGATGAATCTGCGCAATATGCCGCGCCAGCAGGCAGTCGACCTGGCGGAAGCCTTGCTGGCGAAGGTGGGCTTAAGCGATAAGCGCGACGCCTGGCCCTCGAGCCTGTCCGGCGGCCAGCAGCAGCGGGTAGCTATCGCCCGCGCGCTGGCGATGAAGCCGTCGATTATGCTGTTCGATGAGCCCACTTCGGCGCTGGATCCGGAGCTGGTGGGGGACGTGCTGGAGGTGATGAAAAATCTCGCCAGCGAGGGGATGACGATGGTGATCGTGACCCACGAAATGGGCTTTGCCCGCGAAGTAGCCGACCGGGTGATCTTCATCGACCAGGGCGTGATTCAGGAAGAGGGCAAGCCGGGGCAGATCTTTACCACGCCGACCAACCCGCGCACCGCCGCGTTTCTCAGCAAGGTGCTGTAAACAGAGCGGGCTGGCGCGATGCCAGCCCGCTGAGCGTTGTCAGATATATTGATGATGTTTTTCATCATCAGTATAAATATTGACTGAACTCATATATCCCGCGACGACTCCTTTGTTAATCTCCGGGTATCGCTTTGGGCTTATCCAGGAAAATAACGTTGGAAATCTTTTTTTAACCCACTGAAAAATAGCGATTAACTATTTTTCATACGCCAAAAATCATGGTCCGTTAATGACGGACTCGGTTTCGTATGGGTTAAAAAAGGTACGTTATGACAGTTACATGGACGGTCACGCCCGTGGGGTATCAGCATATTGCTAAACGCTGCCCCGCCTGCAATGTAAAACGCGACTTCGCGCCTTCCGGCGCCATCCGGGTGAATTCGCAAAAGAAGCTGCTGGATATCTGGAGCATCTATAAATGCACGCACTGCGATTACACGTGGAATATCGCCCTGTTTTCCAGGCTGCACGTCAGCAAGATAAACCGTGAACTGCTTCAACGCCTGATGCAGAACGATGCAGCCATGGTTCACTATTATGCCGCTGACCTCGCGACGCTGAAGCGCAACCGCGCCGAGCCGTCGGGGCAACCCAATTTTCGTATTCAGGAGCAATGGTCGGTGACGCTGATGGCGTGCCCGCGGATAACGGTGCGCGTCAGAGTCAGTCAGCCATTTCGCATCAGCCTGCTATCAATACTGAAAAAACAGCTCAAGCTGAGTACGGCTGAAATCCGGTGGTTGGTCGCGACAGGGTATATCGAGGGTATTCCATTAAAACAGCTCAAGACGAAAAAGCTGAAGGCGATGGAATATCATTTTCAGCTGGCGGCGGAAACGCTGTATGCGCGACGCCGGATTACGTTATCACTTCGCGGTAGATAACTCGTCAGAGAGAGAAGCCGCAGCGCTTTAGCCGCGGTTTTCGTTATTCTCAATGAAATAAGGACGGCGAAGCTCGCCGTCCTGACTCCCTTATTACCGCCTGCAAAAGCCACCTCCGCTGCAGCCATTCAAGCTGCCGACGCATAATAAACAAACGCCAGCTTATTGCCGTCGGGATCGCGGACGTAGGCGCTGTGAAAGCCGTTGCCATACTGCGGCCGGTGACCGGGACCGCCTTCGTCACCTCCGCCGAGTTGCAAGGCGAGGGCATGCAGTTCCGCAATATGTGCGACGGAGCGGGCGTTAAGCGCCACCATCGTTCCATTGCCCACCCCGGCAGGCTGCTGGTCAAAAGGAACGCCCACGCACAGCCCACAGGTGTGATTGCTGTTGAAGGTGCCCCAGGACGCCCCCTGTTCGTTACGGCCGGCTTTGACGTGCCCCAGCAATGCCATTAACGGATCATAGAACTTTATGGCGCGTGGCAGATCGTTCGTTCCCAGCATAATGTATGAAAACATGATGTCCTCCTGTTGCGGGTAAAAAGGCGTAAACCTTCAGGCTAGCTGAAGGAGATGTTGTTGCCGGAGTTTTAACAAGCGCGAGACCAGCATGATGACGACGATTCCCGCGATCAGCGCCAGGCAGTGAAAAGCAATTCTGCCGCCAGCCTGGAAGTAAACCCAGCGCGCTACTTCCACCGAGGCCGCCATAAAACTGAGCGCCACAATGTTGATGGTGGCTGAAACCGTTCCTTTCGGTAGGGCGTGGGAAAAAAGCGCAAAACGGAATAATACGGGGAACAACAGGCCTGTTCCGAGGGCATAGAGACTCGTTCCTGAAACGGACCACCACCAGGTATGGGGCCATGCAATATTTCCCGCCAGTAATACCAACAACCCGGTCAGCTGTATCGGGATAGTGCGCCAGATAAAGCGGGGAGAGGTCGGATCCTTAATAAAACGGGCCACGATGATGCTGGCAATAATGACGCCGCCAAAGACAGGCACCTGGGTCCAGGCATAGGCGCCGCGCGACATCCCGCCGTCATCGATCAGGATCACCGGAGAGAGTGCTACCCAGGTGATTATCGGCAGGTTACTGAATGACAACGCCAGCGCGCCCGTGAGCACCACCGGCTGTTTAAAGGCGCGGACAAACTCGGAAAATACCTCGCCCGGACGAAATCCCCGGCCCTGAGAGGTGACCGTCTCTGGCATGTTAAAAATCAGTAACGCCCAGGCCAGCAAGCTCATGGCGCCGATGATCGCAAACAATAACTTCCAGTGCAGGAAATTCATCAGGCCAGCGCCCGCCAGGGGCCCGATTACCGGCGCCAGCAAAACGATGGATGTCAGCGCTGCCATAATGCGGATAGACTCTTTTTCATCAAAAGCCTCCTGGATGGAGACATAACCGACTGTCGAAATGAAGCAGATACTGGTTCCCTGGATAAAACGGGCGATAAGATAGTGATCAATCGACGTGACAAAGATCATGCTGAAGCAGGCCAAAGCAAAGATGATGGCGCCGGTCAGTAGTACGGGGCGGCGACCAATGCGGTCGGAGAGCGGCCCCAGCAGCCACTGTAATGCCAGCCCCCCGGCTAAATAGAGGCTGACAGAGGCCGGGGCTAACGCAACATCAGCCTTAAATTCCCGGATGATGTGGATAATACCCGGTTGAATGAGATCGGTAGTCAGATAGGCAGAAAAATCATAGATAACCATCGCCAGCGGAAATAACAAGATTCTGCTAAAACGGATGTACGGTCCCAATGCTAATTTCATACGCGAAGACTCCCTGGACGTTGACGGTTTCCCTGGTATCGGGGCCTGGTTGATGTGGATCCCTTGCGGCTGTCGTCACAGGCTGGCCGCGGAATGACAAACCGAAAGATAAAATTCGCCTGGCGATTGTCATTGGGTAAGGCAACGCAACGGCATGCAGAGGGAGTGATCGAGCATGGCAGAGGGATACGCACCGGGTTAACTGGCTGGGGGTGACGTTGCTTGTGCGAGGGAGGGGGCTCGCTGCCATCGCGTGGATGTGGAGCGTTTGTCCGCAGGGGACGAGAATGAATAAAGTCGCTTGCTCCTGAGGGGAAACATTCATACCGGGAAACCTGTGTCATCATCATGGGCAAAACAGGCGAACACTCGCCAGTGTCCGCATTCGATTTCAGCGCAGTGATAATCAGTCCGGCCAGTCATGGTCGGAAGTCTGATTATCAGATGATTAGGTTTTCCAGCATCGACGCCTCAGCTATGGGTATGAATTATTCATTAAGGAAATGATAACACCCACATTTATTATGGGAATTGCGCAGGTAAGAAAATGTGACTTTCGCCCGCTTACTGCGTGAAGCTGATCGCAACAGACCCGGCGCTGCGCTCAGCCTCGCCATGGTACACCGCCTCAATATTATTTCCCTGCGGATCCAGCACAAAAGCGGCATAGTAACCAGGATGATAGTGTCGTTCGCCAGGCACGCCGTTATCACGTCCGCCATGGGTCAGTGCCGCATGGTAAAAAGCGTCCACCATGTCACGATCTCTGGCCTGGAATGCCAGATGGTGGCGTCCTGTCAGTTTCCCGGCAGCCTCCGGGCTGTGGCGTGAGGCCACCACCAGTTCGTCGGCCAGCAAGTATTCATTGGCGGTGGTGATAACCGGGATCTCCAGCGCCGACAGTACGGCGGTATAGAAGTTTTTGCTTGCCGCAAAGTCTTCGACAACCAGCAGAATATGATCGATCAATCTGCCGCGATGTAAGGTATTACTTTCCATGGGATTTCCTCTCGGCTGGGGGGCCGGCAATGGTTAACAACCGTTAGCCAGCAAAAACAGGATACCCTCAGCTGAGGGCCATAAAAAAGGGCTGGCGCCAGGCCAGCCCGTCAGGACTACCGTGCGGACTCCGTCGCCTCGTCCATGTCATCTTCCTGCTCACTGGCAAGCAGGGTTTTCTCGTTTTTGCACAGACACTGAATCAACAGGAACAGCACGCCGCTGGCCACCAGGGTGGCGATCAGGCCATCGTAACCAGTGATGCCGATCAGCATGCCGCTGACCACCGGCCCGGCGACGCTGCCGGCGGACCAGAAAAAGCCGAACAGGGCGTTAATCATAATCAGCTTCTGCCCATTGAAGGTTTTCCCCGCCCGCACCAGCGACAGGGTATAAAGCGCCCCCGCCGCGGCGCCCAGCAGCAGGCAAATGGCCATCAGCTGAATGCGCGAGCCGAGCATCAGCGGCAGGGCCAGCAGCGACAGGCTGAAAACCACCGCGCAGCTCAGATGCACGCGGCGAATCCCGACCCGGTCGGCCAGCCAGCCGAGCGGGGTCTGGAACATCGCATCCCCGGTAAGTACCACAGTCACCAGCAGCACCGCCATTCCTTCATTAAGCCCTTTGTCCATGCCGTACAGCGGCAGCAGGGCGAGGATGCTGGCGTCAAAGAAGGCGAAGCAGAAGACCCCGGAGGCCAGTACCGGCAGGAAGGCGCCGAGGCTGCGCCAGCTGGCGCGCTCCCCGAGGCTTTCACGAGTACCGGTGGGCAGATGGCGCAGCATCAACAGGCAGACGGCGGTGACCGCGACAATCGCTATCAGCGCTGAGGTTTGCCAGGCGGGGCCGACGGAGATCAGCAGCGGCCCGGCCAGCTGGCAGCCGGTAAAGGCCGAGGCGTAGAGACCGGTGAGGGTAGCGCGCTGGCTGCCCGCCGCGCCGCCGGTGATCCAGCTTTCGCCGAGTACGATAATGACCCCGGAGGCCAGGCCGGTCAGCAGGCGCGGCAGCAAAAGCAGCGTCATATCGGTAGTCATGCATGAGGCGATGGTCGCCAGCGCCAGCAGGATCAGACTGCCGCTCAGCAGCACGCCCATTTCAACGCGCCGGCATAGCGCAGGAGAGAGGAAAGAGGAGATCATCATGCCGGCGGGCGGCAGGGCGGCCAGCAGGCCGACGTACAGCGGCGCGATCTGCTGCTGCGCCAGCTCAAGACTGATTAACGGCACCGTATAGCCGGTGATAAATCCCACGAGCGACGCGGCCATGATCATCGCCAGCGTGGGGGCAAGACGATTCTGGTCTGGGTTAAACATTTTATTTCCGATTACGGCGAGGTCAGTAGTGGATCCTTCGGCAAATTGCCGTCCTGAGTTGCATAATAATTAATCGCCTGGCCGTTGTCACCGTTGAAATCACTACCAAAAAAGGGCCGCAGGGCGACAGGTGGGCTGTACGCCGCGCCGCCACCGCATTTCGTGACGTTGTCAGCGTGTTAACGACAGGATATAACGGAGGGAGCGGCAGCGCCCCGACGCCGGTGAGCGACGGGTAAAAACGCGACGCATGACCGATTATTCAGCATTACGCTATGCAGGAAAGGAGTAATACATGGCCGTATCGCCGTCACTGATCGCCGAAGCCGTTAGCTGGCGACGTGAGTTCCACGCCGCGCCTGAGCTCGGATATCAGGAGCAGGAGACCTCGCGCCGCGTTGCGGAGCTGCTGGCCTCATTTGGGCTACAGGTTCACCGCGGGCTGGCCGGCACCGGCGTCGTGGCGACGCTGGAAAACGGCCCCGGGCCGGTCATTGGCCTGCGCGCCGATATGGACGCCCTGCCAATCACCGAGCTGGGGAGCGTCAGCTACTGTTCGCGTCGCCCTGGGGTGATGCACGCCTGCGGCCACGACGGCCATACCGCGATGCTGCTGGCGGCCGCCGCCCATCTGGCGCAGACCCGTCATTTCAGCGGCACCGTCCACTTTGTCTTCCAGCCAGCGGAAGAAAACCTCGGCGGCGCGCGCAAAATGGTGGAAGAGGGGTTGTTTGAGCGCTTCCCGATGGACGCCATTTACGCGCTGCATAACTGGCCGGGGATCCCGCTTGGCGAAGTGGCGCTCAGCGATGGCGCGATGATGGCCTCGCTGGACGCCTTCGAAATCACCCTGCGCGGAAAGAGCTGTCATGCGGCGATGCCGGAGAGCGGGGCCGATCCGATCGTCGCGGCGGCGCAGCTGATAATGGCGCTGCAGACTATTCCTTCCCGCCGCTTGTCGCCGCAGGATTCCGCGGTGGTCAGCATCACCCAGATAAACGGCGGCGAGGCGATCAACGTCCTGCCGGACACCGTGGTGCTGCGCGGTACCTTCCGCTGCCTGAGCAATCGCGTTCGCGCCCGCGTGCGGGAGCTCATCGAGCGCTATGTGGCGACCCAGCCGCAGGTGTCCGATGTTCAGGGCGAGATTAGCTGGTTCCCGGGTTATCCGGTGACCAAAAACCATGCGCTGCAGGCGCAGCAGGTGCGCGACGTGGCCGTCGCCACCCTCGGCGCGCAAGCGGTGCGCTGGAATCAGGCGCCGTCGATGGCCTCCGAAGATTTTGCCTGCATGCTGGAGGCCTGTCCGGGGGCCTATTTCTGGATAGGTACCGACGGCGAAACTCCGTCGAAGCCGCTGCATAACGCCAGCTATGACTTTAACGATGCGCTGATCGGCCCCGGGGTGGCCATGTGGGTGGGGCTGGTGGAGAAACAGCTGCCGGCGGCATAACCCACCGGCAGCGGCAGAGGGAGCGCGGCGCGCTCCCTGAGGTCAGACGTCGGCAGCGGCTTTCAGTCGTGCTTTCATGTCGCTGTAGGCCGTCCAGGCATAGCGCTCTGCCCATTGCTGGTCGGCAATCGCTTCCACTTTCACCGCACAGTATTTGGTTTCCGGCGTTTTGGAGATCGGATCGAGGTTATCCTGGGTCAGCTCATTGCAGGCGCCCACCCACCACTGATAGGTCATATAGACCGCCCCCGGGTTAATGCGATCGCTGAGGTCGGCACGGGAGATCACCTTCCCGCGCCGGGAACTGACCCACACCAGTTGTTTGTCGGCGATCCCCAGTCGTTGCGCATCCGCGGGATTCATCTGCACCCGTCCCGGCTCGTCGGCCAGCGACTGCAGCGCGGCGCAGTTGCCGGTCATCGAGCGGCAGGAATAATGCCCGACTTCCCGCACGGTGCAGAGCACCAGCGGCCACTCGTCATCCGGACGCTCCGCCGGCGCGCGCCAGGCGGTGGCGAACAGCTGCCCTTTACCCGATGGGGTATCGAAGCGGTTGTCTTTATACAGCCACGGCGTGCCGGGGTGGTCGAGGGTTGGGCACGGCCACTGAACATGGCCCATATCGCCCATTTTCTCCCAGGTCACGCCGTAGAACAGCGGACAGAGTTCGCGCATCTCGTCCCAGATCTGCTGGTTGTTCTCATAGTGCATCGGATAGCCCATTTCGCTGGCCAGCAGGCTAATGATCTCCCAGTCGCGCTTCACATTCCCGGCCGGAGGGATCGCCTGTTCAAACCGCTGGAACCCGCGGTCGGCGCAAGTGAAGACGCCGCCGTGCTCGCCCCAGGAGGTGGCCGGCAGCAGGACATCGGCCATTTCCGCTGTTTTGGTCATGAAAATGTCCTGCACGACCACGAAGTCCAGCGCCTCGAGGCCTTTGCGCACCAGGCCGAGGTCGGCTTCAGTCTGCAGCGGATCTTCACCCATGATGTAGTAGGCTTTGATCTCGCCGGTCAGTGCTTTATGCGGCACCTCGGTGATGCGGGTGCCGACCTGGTCATCCATCAGCGCCGGGTCGACACCCCAGGCGGCGGCGAATTTCGCCCGCACGGCGGGGTCGGTGACCTCCTGATAGCCGGGAAACAGGTTCGGCAGCACGCCCATATCGCAGGCGCCCTGTACGTTGTTTTGCCCGCGGACCGGCCCCACGCCGACGTTAGGCCGTCCCAGGTTGCCAGTAAGCAGCGCCAGGCTTGCCAGGCCGCGCACCACGTCCACCGCCTGGCCAAACTGAGTAACCCCCATGCCCCACATAATGGTGGCGGATGGGGCGGCGGCGAACATGCGCATCGCCTCCCGGATTTCCCGCGCGCTGACCCCAACAATCCCTTCCACCGCTTCCGGGGCGTAATCCTTCACCGCCTCGCGGTAAGCATCCAGCCCTTCGGTATAGCGTTCGACATAGGTTTTGTTGTACAGCTCTTCCTCCAGCAGCACATAGCCGAAGGCATTTACCAGCGCCATGTTGCTGCCATTGTTGAGCTGCAGATGACGGTCGGCAATGCGCGCGGTTTCAATGCGCCGCGGATCGCAGACGATGATTTTGGCGCCGTTGTCCCGGGCCTTGATTACCCGGCGGGCGACGATGGGATGGGAGTCGGCACAGTTGTAGCCAAAAACCAGCAGGCACTTCGAGTTTTCGATGTCGCTAATCGAGTTGCTCATCGCCCCGTTACCCAGCGCCTGCTGCAGCCCGGCGACGGAGGGGCCGTGGCAGACGCGGGCGCAGCAGTCGACGTTATTGGTATTCAGCACCGCGCGGGCGAACTTTTGCATCACATAGTTGGTTTCGTTGCCGGTGCCGCGCGAGGAGCCGGTGGTCATGATGGCGCGCGGGCCATGCTTCTCTTTGATCTCCCTGAGCTTGCTGGCGGTGTAGCGAATCGCCTCCTGCCAGCTGACCGGCGTCAAGGCGCCGCCTTTCTGGTAGCGGATCATCGGTTGTTTAAGACGGGGCGTCAGGAGCTGCGTGTCGTTAAGAAAATCCCAGCCGTAGTAGCCTTTCAGGCACAGCTGGTTCTGGTTGGTGACGCCGTCGGCGGCTTCCGCGCGAATGATTTTATTGTTGTCGACAACCAGTTTAAGTTTGCAACCCGCCCCGCAGTAGGGGCACACGCTCGTGATTTTTTTCATCAGTAACAGACCTGTTAACAGTGAACTGAGTATCGCTGTCGCGCCGGGCCCGACGGGCAACGATCGCGGTATCGCCTGGTGGTGATGCAGACCCAGGCCTGTTGCGCTATGCAGGTCTTGTGCCAGAATTTAACTTGTTGATTTATATGTGAAAATTAAAAGAATTGAGATGACGGGAGCATGACCTCGTCACTAATGACGATGACGCAGAGCGCCGACGTCAGACGCTCTGCGGGGTAACACGTTGCTAGGCGAGAGGGCGGCAGCGGTCGAAATGCGATTCGCTCAGGCCGACGTCGCGCGCGGCGGTGCAGATAGCCTGCCAGCTGCCGGCATCCAGCGGGATCCCCTGCGCCAGCCGCGTTTCGCGGTTGGCGGCCTCCCATTCGCCGGGCGCCAGTACCGGGGCATCGGGATCGTGCGGTGACTGCTTACACCATGCGATAAAGGCCTCCGTCTGCGCCTGGCTGTCCGGGGCATCGAATGCGTCCGGGCGCAGGATCACTGTGGTCATGCAGTTAAAGATGGCGTCAACGCTGGTCTGCAGGCTCTCCTGATGGGTGGTTTGCCCCCCGGAAAGTGCGCCGCCGAGCACTTCGCACAGCGTCGCCAGGGCATAGCCTTTGTGCTGGGCGAAGGTGAGCAGGGCGCCCAGCGGCGAGGTCTGCATCACCGCCGGGTCGGTAGTGGGTCGACCCTCGGCGTCAATCAGGCAGCCGGGGGCCACGGCTTCGCCTTTATGCCAGGCGACGCGGGTTTTACCAAAGGCGATGGCGCTGGTGGCGTAGTCCAGCAGCAGCGGCGGATGGCCCGCGCGGGGAAATACCACGCACAGCGGGTTGGTGCCGAAGCGGCTGTCCTTCCCGCGGAACGGGGCGACCATCGGGTCGCCGATGACGCTGACGAAATGAATGGAGATCAGCCCCGCGGCAGCGCACTGTTCGGCCCAGTAACCGATGCGCCCGACGTGATGCGCATTGCGCAGGGCGATAGCCGCCATACCGTGCTGCTTCGCCTTTTCAATGCCTAACTGCATCGCCTCGTGGGCGACCACCTGGCCGAAGCCAGCGTTGCCGTCGAGGGTGACCACGGCGCCGGCGTCTTTGGTCACCGTGGCGTGGCGGTTGAGCTGCAGAAAACCACCGGCTTGGGATTTGACGTAGCTGGGGATCATCCCAACGCCGTGGGAGTCATGCCCGGCCAGGTTGGCGGCGATCAGGTGGTCCGCGACGAGGGTAGCTTCCCCCGGGGTACTGCCGAGATGGGTAAACAGTGAGACGACAAACTGATGCAGATCCGTCGCCAGAAAGCGGTGTCCTGTTGGCACTGATTCTCTCCTGTAGTCTGTTGTTATTTTGTTATGTTTGCCGTTTTATGCTGCGCCGCCCGGCGCAGAAGGTCAAGGGCGGGAGCGCACGGCGGAACGTCACTGCGTCTACGCCGGAGTCCGACGCCAGGCGATAAAAAACCCGGCCGGGATCGCGTTTTAATTAACGCCATAAACACCACATTTTTAAATTCTGCCAGTGTCACAAAAGCCAGAAAAAAGCCATCCCCGTCGTTGCAAGGGGAGCTGATACCACTATATGTTAAATTTGTGTTTATTAATTGATGATTAAAGGTTGGTATCATGTATAAGAAAATAAGTGGTTTAGTGGTTTCACTGACGGCCGTTTTCGCCTGTGCCGCCTGGGCGGAGGTGCCTGCGGGCTATCCGGCGGATTATCAAAAAACAGTGGATGCCGCCGTCAAAGAGGGCAAGGTGGTGATCTATTCCACTACCGATACCAAAGCGGCCGGGCCGTTAATTAAAGGATTCGAAGCACAATATCCGGGCGTAAAAGTCGAATATAACGACATGAACAGCACCGAGCTGTATAACCGTTATATCAGCGAGCAGGCCGCCGGGGGCGGCAGCGGGGACGTGGTGTGGAGCTCGTCGATGGATACCGCGCTGAAATTAGCTACCGAATACGCGGAGCAATATGCCTCGCCGGAGGTGAAGCAATTACCCGACTGGGCGGTCTGGCAGCAGAAAGCCTATGGCACCACCTACGAGCCGGTGGTGTTTATCTATAACAAACGCCTGATCCCGCAGAATGAGGTCCCGGATTCGCATACCGCGCTGGCAAAACTTATCGCCAGCCAGGCCGATAAATTTAAAGGCAAAGTCACCACTTACGATATCGAAAAATCGGGCCTCGGCTTTATGCTGGCGGTGCAGGACAGCCAGGCCGACGCGAACTATTTTACCGACCTGGCGAATATTGCCAAAGGCGGCCTGACGGTGCAGTCTTCCACCGGCACGATGATGGAGCGCGTCTCCTCTGGCGAAAATCTGATCGGCTATAACATTCTGGGCTCCTATGCCGAAGCGCGGGCGAAAAACGATCCCTCTTTAGGCATTTCCTATCCGAAAGATTACGTGCTGGTGCTCTCCCGCGTCTCGTTTATTAGCCAGGAGAGCGAACATCCCAATGCGGCGAAATTGTGGCTGGATTATGTCTTGTCGGAAAAAGGCCAGCAGATCCTCGCCAGCCAGGCGGATATTCCCTCTATTCGTCGCGATATTGAAGGTAAAAATGATATCGACGGCATGACCGCGCTGCTGGGCAAAGCGTTAAAACCGATCCCGGTCAACGAAACGCTGCTCGATTATTTACAGCCGCAAAAACGCCTGCAGTTTATTAAACAATGGCGCAGCGCCGCCGCGAAATAATCCTCCCCCGGGGCGTCGCCGATGCCCCTTATTCACACCCGGCGGGTTTTTTCTCCTGACCAAAGGGATGAACCATGAATGTATTACGCAGAAAGTGGCAGGGGCTGCCGCGCGGCGTGGTGGTGTGCATCACGGCGCTGGTGATTTACGTCCCGCTGTTATTTATTGTGGTGCAGAGTTTTCTCTCGGCGCCATTCTTTTCCCGCTCCAAATCCTGGAGTCTGGAAGCCTTCGCCTTTATTTTTACCGACCCGGATTTTTATCTGGCATTAAGATCCGGTTTTATTCTCGCCTTTGGCCTGGTGATTATCGCCATTCCGCTGGGCGGTATTTTGGCGTTTCTGATGGTGCGCACCGATTTACCCGGCCGGCGGTTCATTGAGCCGCTGATCCTGGTGCCGATTTTCGTTTCGCCGATGGTGCTGGGCTTTGGCTACGTGGTGGCCGCCGGGCCGGTGGGCTTCTTTTCCCAGTGGGCGCAGCAGCTGATCGGTTTTGTGCCGTGGAATATCTACTCGATGTTCAGCATTGTGGTTATCGCCGGCTTAACCCACGTGCCGCACGCCTATCTCTATATCTCCTCGGCGCTGCGCAGCGTCGGTTCGGACGTGGAAGAGGCGGCGCGCACCGTCGGCGCCACGCCGCTGCAGGTGATGACCTCGGTGAGTCTGCCGATGGTGCGGCCGTCCATTCTTTACGCCTGTGTGCTGCTCTTTTTCCTCGGTCTGGAAGTCTTCGGTCTGATGCTGGTGCTGGGCGACCCCGAGGGCAACATGGTGCTGGCGACCTATCTCTATAAGCTGACCAACAAGCTCGGCACCCCCTCCTACCATCTGATGGCGGCGGTGGCAGTGGTGCTGATCTGCATCACCATCCCGCTGGTAATGCTCCAGCGGCGACTGATGCGCACCGCCAACCGCTTTGTCACCATGAAGGGCAAGGCGTCGCAGGCGCGGGCGCTGCCGCTGGGCAAATGGCGCTGGGTCGCCGGGGCGGTGGTGGTGGCCTGGCTGACGGTGACCATTGGTGTACCGCTGCTCGGCGTGGCGCTGCGCGCCTTTATCTCCAACTGGGGCGTCGGCGTGTCGCTGTGGGATGAGCTGTCGCTGGCGACGTTCCATAATATCTGGCAGCAGCCCAACCTGCTGCGGGCGATCGTCAACTCGATGGCTATCGGCATCGTCGGCGGCGCGCTGGCGGTGATCTGCTATCTGTTTGTCGGCATCGCCATGCATCGCAAAGCGGACAACGTCACCCGCTTTCTCGACTACAGCGTGCTGGTCCCGCGCGCGGTACCGGGGCTGCTGGCCGGTCTGGCCTTCCTGTGGGTATTCCTGTTTGTGCCGATGTGGCTCGATCAGTCGCTGAAGCACGGCTGGTTCTCGGCGCTGCCGGTGGCCGACTGGCTGCGGGAGCACGTTATTGTGCAGCTGCGCGCTCTGCGCAACACCATCTTCAGCGTCTGGCTGGCCTATACCGTGGTGTGGATGGCCTACGGTCTGCGACTCATCTCCTCGACGTTGCTGCAGGTGGGCCCGGAGCTGGAGGAGGCGGCGCGCAGCACCGGCGCCTCGCGGGGGCAGATCACCCGCCACGTGACCGTCCCGCTGTCGCGCTATGGGCTGATTGGCTCCTGGCTGCTGATGTTCCTGATCTTTGAGCGCGAGTATTCCACCGGCGTCTATCTGCTGTCGCCGGGTACCGAAACCATCGGCTCGATGCTGGTGTCGCTGTGGGCGGCGGGGGCCATCGATATCGTCGCGGCGCTCTCCTTTATCAATATTCTGCTGGTGGTGATTGGCCTGGGTATCGCCCTGCGCTTTGGAGTGAAATTACATGATTGAGTTATCGGTAGAAAATCTGCATCTCACCTATGGCGACAACCCGGTGCTGAAGGGGGTGTCGATGACGCTCGGCCGGGGAGAGGTGGTGTCGCTGCTGGGGCCGTCGGGAAGCGGCAAAACCACGCTGCTGCGGGCGGTGGCCGGGCTGGAAAAACCGACGAGCGGACGAATCGCCATTGGCAATCGCACGGTGTACGACGGCACGCCGCGCAGCGAAATCCCGGCCGAAGAGCGTAACCTGGGCCTGGTCTTTCAGTCCTATGCTCTGTGGCCGCACAAAACGGTGTTCGACAACGTGGCCTATCCGCTGAAGCTGCGTAAAGTGGCCGCCGGGGAGATAAAAGAGCGGGTGCAGCGTGTGCTGGATCAGCTGGGGCTGGGGCATCTTGGCAACCGCCATCCGCACCAGCTCTCCGGCGGCCAGCAGCAGCGGGTGGCCATCGGCCGGGCGCTGGTCTACAACCCGCCGGTGATCCTGCTGGATGAACCGCTCTCTAACCTTGACGCCAAGCTGCGCGAAGAGGCGCGGGTGTTTCTGCGCGAGCTGATCATCAAGCTGGGCCTGTCGGCGCTGATGGTCACCCACGATCAGAATGAAGCGATGGCCATCTCCGATCGTATTCTGCTACTGAACAATGGCGTCATTGAGCAACAGGGAACGCCGCAGGAGATGTACGGCAGCCCGGCGACGCTGTTCGCTGCCGAGTTTATGGGCAGCAATAACCGCCTGCACGGCAAGGTGATGGCGCTGGAGAACGGCAGGGCGCGGATCGAAGGCGCCAGCTGGAGCCTGTGGGGGCGAGCGGGCGAGGGGGTTAGCGTCGGCGAGCCGGCGACGGCGGTGATCCGCGTCGAGCGCCTGCGTCTGGACGGCGCGGCGCAGGATAACAGCCTCCAGCTACCGCTGCTGACCAGCATGTACCTCGGCGACCGCTGGGAGTACCTGTTCCGTACCGAAGGCGATGACTTTCCGCTGCGCGCCTACGGAACGGCGCTGCGCGATGCCGAACACTGCCATCTGACGCTCCCGGCGGAAGATGTGTGGATTTTTCCGCAGCGGTAACTTCGCGAAGCCACGGAAGGCAAGCGCCAAAATGACGCGGTACGTTCCGGGCATGACAAAAGCGCTTTGCCCTCGGCTGCCGGTCGGGCAGGCGAGTAGGGTAGACCGGTCCTGGTCTGCAGCAAGTCGACGGTGATGATATTGGGGCATACTTTTTCGTTTGATGAATGTGATGTTGATGCGGAATCCCTGCGGAGTGCAATTGTCGTAAATCTGGTGTTTTAATACGCCGCTAAACACAATATGCTGGTGTCTTCCCCACATGCGTGGGGGTGTTTCTAGTTGTCAGGCGAGGAACGAGTGCATCTGTTTGTCTTCCCCACATGCGTGGGGGTGTTTCTGTTAAGCATGGTTTTGTCAGAGTATATGGGCTGTCTTCCCCACCTGTGTGGGGGTGTGTCTAAAAAAGAAAATTCTCCGGTTCCCTGTTCGGGTCTTCACCACACGTGTGGGGCCTGTTTTCGTTTGATAAGGAAATTAAAATGAAAAGAGCCGAATTAGACGTTGTGGTTTTAGGTGAGGATTTACCGAATGAAGGGCTGGTAAAAGGAACGCTTGGTACGATTGTGATGGTTTTTAATGCGCCAACAACTGGCTATCTGGTCGAGTTTTGCGACGAGAAAGGAAAAACAATCGCAATGCCAGTTTTATTCCCCGCCCAGCTAAAGCGCTATTTCACGATTGGTAACCTGAAGTCGCTGATGGTTGAAGGTAATTATCCCGTAGCCGACCCTGTAGACCCAGACGTCATGGCAGATTTAATGCACAAAGTCGCGCCTGTTGAATGGGAGGACAAGAAAAGAAGGGTCTATGAGGATATTCAACGACTATTGATTAGTCGGCCGGACTACGCTGATATGTTCAATATTATGGATGGGGGTGAGTACAATGGCATGACATTGTACAGCCTGGTGCAGGCAGAGAACGGTAAACCTGCATGGTCGAATATCTTTGTTCGAAACTTTGAGACGCGTATTAACGAAATCTATGTCGATCCGAACCTCAATGGCAAAGTAGTGATTGGTGAAGAGGGCATGTCCGTGATTGTCTACAGCTTCACAGATGACCGTTTCGAAATCCGCGATAAAGTCTCCTCGGATTATGTCATTGAGTCGCATACCCACTTCAACGGACTGTTGTCCGCCCTCATTGAGCCGGTCAGCTGAATCCGACACATCCGTACCCTCAGAGCTTCCCACGGACGTGGGGATTTTCTTCCGCTCAGCTTACCCCGCCAGATGGCACACGGCTTCAATATTGTGCCCGTCTGGCGCAATCACAAACGCGGCGTAATAACTGGCGTGGTAGTTTGGTCGTAACCCCGGCGCGCCGTTGTCCTTTCCTCCGGCGGCCAGCGCCGCCTGCCAGAAGGCATCGACCTGCTCGCGGCTGTCGGCGCGAAAGGCAATGTGCAGCGGCGCCGGTTTTTCCGCACTTTGATAGAGGCATAGAGAAGCATCCCCGCTGCCGGCCAGCTCTGCGCCGTAGGCTGGTTCACCTTCGCCGACCAGCGTTACGCCAAGCGGGGCCAGGGCCTGTAAAAAGAACGCTTTGCTGGCGGCATAGTCGCTGACGCCGAATTTCACATGATCGAACATATCTTCTCCTCTCCTGTGGACGGGATATCGCCAGCTGAACGCGTTAGCTGGAAAACAGATGTAAAATAGTTAACAACGGTTATTAACTTTTTTAACAGCTCAAAATGTTTAATTATTCCTAATACGAGTGTTTACAGACGTTTAATCTGCCATGTACCATAAACAAAAAATAACATTTGTGATACAAGTCACTCTTTTTGGGTGCATGGGTAAGCTCAGCGCGGTGTGAACGCCGCCGGTTCACCGCCTCAAGGTTATGGCAGCACCCTTCTCACGATGACAGTCCGGTGAATTTCTCTCTGATTTCCCGCGTTTCGTTGAGAATCGTCTACTATCCAAACGATAACCCTATAAATGATATCGCCTCTGGCGATGTTTTATCCGACTTGCCGGGCCGGGCCAGACGCTAAGCGGTTTAAAAGCGCAATGGTATCGGTTCCAGCACGACATTCACTGGTTTTGTCAGCGACAAAAACAGTAATTTTCAATGACAGGAATGTGATGATGTCGAGCGAGAAAACCAACAATTCCAGGCGTGAATTCCTGGTAAAATCGATGGCGCTGATCCCGACGGTAGTGATTGGCGGCGCGGGAGCTGGTGCCATTGGCGTGGCCACCAGCGCCACCGCGCAGGCGGCCCCCGCTTCAGAGCCAGCCTCCGGGAACACCGCGGCGGCCAGCGACTGGAAGCCGCAGTTCTTCAACGATCGTGAGTGGGTGTTTATCAACGCCGCCGTCGCTCGCTTAATCCCGGCGGATGAACTCGGTCCCGGCGCCAAAGAGGCCGGCGTGCCGGAGTTTATAGACCGTCAGCTCAATACCCCTTACGCCACCGGCTCCATCTGGTATATGCAGGGTCCCTTTAATCCCGACGTGCCGAAAGAGATGGGCTATCAGCTGCCGCTGGTGCCCAAACAGATCTATAACCTCGGGATCGCCGACGCCGAGGGCTGGTGTCAGGACAAATATCATAAAACCTTCGCTGAACTGAGCAGCGAGCAGCAGGACGAGGCGCTCGGCCTGTGGGAATCCGGCAAAGCCGAGTTCAAACAGCTGCCGGCCTCGCTGTTCTTCACCTATCTGCTGCAAAACACCCGCGAAGGGTTCTTCAGCGACCCGATCCATGGCGGGAACAAAGGCATGGTCGGCTGGACGCTGATTAATTTTCCCGGCGCGCGCGCCGACTTTATGGACTGGGTTGAACGGGGCGAACGCTACCCCTTCCCGCCGGTATCAATTAATGGGGAGAGGGCGTAATCATGGCCACCGTATTGAAAAAAACCGATGTCGCGATCGTCGGCTTCGGCTGGGTTGGGGCGATCATGGCCAAAGAGCTGACCGAAGCCGGGCTTAACGTCGTCGCGCTGGAGCGCGGCCCGATGCGCGACACCTGGCCGGACGGCGCCTATCCGCAGGTGATTGATGAGCTGACCTACAACATCCGCCGCAAGCTGTTCCAGGATCTGTCGAAAAGCACCGTCACCATCCGGCATAACACCAGCCAGCAGGCGGTGCCGTATCGCCAGCTGGCGGCCTTCCTGCCGGGTACCGGCGTGGGCGGCGCCGGGCTGCACTGGTCCGGCGTTCATTTCCGCGTCGATCCCATTGAGCTGCGGATGCGCAGCCACTATGAAGAACGCTACGGCAAAAACTTCATTCCTCAGGATATGATCATCCAGGATTTCGGCGTCACCTACGACGAGCTGGAACCGTTCTTTGATAAAGCGGAAAAAGTGTTCGGCACCTCCGGGACCGCCTGGTCGATCAAAGGCAAGGTCGTCGGCAAAGGCCGCGGGGGCAACGCCTTCGCCCCGGACCGCTCGGACGACTTCCCGCTGCCGGCGCAGAAAAACACCTGGTCGGCGCAGCTGTTTGAAAAAGCAGCGCTGGAAGTGGGGTATCACCCCTATAACCTGCCATCGGCCAACACTTCCGACTCCTATACCAACCCCTACGGCGCGCAGATGGGCCCGTGCAACTTCTGCGGTTTCTGCAGCGGCTACGCCTGCTACATGTACTCCAAAGCCTCGCCGAACGTGAACATCCTGCCGGCGCTGCGCCAGGAAAAACGCTTTGAGCTGCGGACTAACGCCAACGTGCTGAAGGTGAACCTGACCGACGACAAATCCCGCGCCACCGGCGTGACCTACGTCGACGGCCAGGGGCGCGAAATGGAACAGCCGGCGGACCTGGTGATTATTGGCGCCTTCCAGTTCCACAACGTGCACCTGATGCTGCTCTCCGGGATCGGCAAACCCTACAATCCGGAGACCGGCGAAGGGGTGGTGGGGCGTAACTTCGCCTACCAGAACATGACCACCATCAAGGCCATTTTCGACAAAGACACCTATACCAACCCGTTTATCGGCGCGGGCGGCAACGGCGTCGGCGTCGACGACTTCAACGCCGACAACTTCGACCACGGCGCAGCGGGCTTTGTCGGCGGTTCGCCGTTCTGGGTCAACCAGGCCGGCACCAAGCCCATCTCCGGTTTCCCGGTGCCGCCGGGCACCCCGGCGTGGGGCAGCAAATGGAAAGCGGCGGTGGCCGACACCTACACCCATCACCTGTCGATGGATGCCCATGGCGCGCACCAGTCCTATCGGCAGAACTACCTCGATCTTGATCCGAACTACAAAAACGTCTTTGGCCAGCCGCTGCTGCGCATGACCTTTGACTGGCAGGAAAACGACATCAAGATGGCGCAGTTTATGTTCGATAAGATGGCGCCGATCGCTAAAGCGATGAAGCCGAAATATATCCTCGGCAGCCCGAAAAACGCCAACAGCCACTTTGATACCACCACCTACCAGACCACCCATATGAACGGCGGGGCGGTGATGGGGGAAGATCCGAAAACCAGCGCCGTTAACCGTTATCTGCAAAGCTGGGATGTGCATAACGTCTTCGTCATCGGCGCCTCCGCGTTCCCGCAGGGGCTGGGCTACAACCCAACCGGCACGGTGGCCGCGCTGGCCTACTGGTCAGCGAAGGCGATCCGCGAGCAGTATCTGAAAAATCCGGGACCCCTGGTGCAGGCATAAAGGAAGGCAGATGATGAAAATGCAATGGTTATCGGCCCTGGTGCTTGGGGCATTGAGCTGTGCGGCTTTTGCCGAAGAGGCGCCTGCGGACAGCAATCTGATTAAGCAGGGGGAGTATCTGGCGCGGGCGGGGGACTGTGTCGCCTGCCACACCAACGGCAAAGCGGGGAAACCTTTCGCCGGCGGCCTGCCGATGGAGACGCCGATCGGCACCATCTACTCCACCAATATCACGCCGGATAAAAAACACGGCATTGGCGGGTACACCTTCGAAGAGTTCGACGACGCGGTGCGCAAGGGCGTGCGGAAAGACGGTTCCACGCTCTATCCGGCGATGCCGTATCCCTCGTTCGCGCGGATCAGCGAAGCGGACATGCGCGCCATGTACGCCTACTTTATGCACGGTGTGGAGCCAGTGAATGTCGCCAACAAGGACACCGACATCCCGTGGCCGCTGTCGATGCGCTGGCCGCTGGCGTTCTGGCGCGGCATCTTCGCCCCGACGCCGAGCGACTTTGTCGCCAACCCACAGGTTGATCCGGTGCTGGAGCGCGGTCGCTATCTGGTGGAAGGCCTGGGCCACTGCGGCGCCTGCCATACGCCGCGTAGTCTGACGATGCAGGAAAAAGCGCTCAGCGAAAGCGAAGGCGATGATTACCTGGCGGGCAGCAATGCGCCGATTGACGGCTGGGTCGCCTCCAGCCTGCGCGGCGAAAACCGCGACGGTCTGGGAACCTGGAGCGAAGCCGAGCTGGCTGAGTTCCTCAAAACCGGACGTAACGATAAATCGGTGGTCTTCGGCGGCATGAGCGATGTGGTGGAGCACAGTCTGCAGTATCTTTCTGATGACGACATCACCGCCATCGCCCGCTATCTGAAGTCGCTCCCGCCGCGCGGCGGCAAACAGACCCCAGCCCCGGTGGAAGACAGCGTGGCGAAAGATCTGTGGAAGGGGAACGACAGCAAAACCGGCGCCGCGCTGTACGTCGATAACTGCGCCGCCTGCCACCGTACCGACGGCGCGGGCTATAAGCGCGCCTTCCCGTCGCTGAAGGGCAATCCGGTGGTACAGACGGAAGATGCCACTTCGCTTATCCACATCGTTCTGACCGGGAGCACCACGCCGGCGGTGAAAGATGCGGTCTCCAACCTGACCATGCCGTCGTTCGGCTGGCGCCTGGACGACCAGCAGGTGGCGGATGTGGTCAATTTCATCCGCACCAGCTGGGGCAATAACGCGCCAGCGGTCAGCGCCAGCGATGTGGCGAAGGTGCGTAAGGAAACCGCGGCGCACGATGAGAAGGCATTAGGCAATGCCGATATCTCGAAGCTGCCGGGGGCCGGACAGTAACCGTCAGGGTTGCGTCGCCCGCGCGGCGCAACCCATACTTAGCGACGACGTAAAATACTGTCTGAATCAAGGAGTTTGCCTTCATGCTGCATGCAGAGCGACTGACCTGCATCGTTGACGATCGACCGCTGTTTGCGGCGCTGACGCTGTCCCTCGCTGCCGGCGAGCTGCTACAGGTCGCCGGTGATAACGGCGCGGGGAAAACCTCGCTGCTGCGGATCCTCTGCGGCCTGGCGCGCCCGGAAAGCGGGGTGGTGAGCTGGCAGGGCCAGCCGCTGGCGAAGGTCCGGGAGTCATTTCACCGTCAGCTGCTGTGGCTGGGCCATAAACCCGGCGTTAACGCGGCGCTGACCGCCGATGAAAACCTGCGTTTCTTCTTTCCGGCCAGCCGGCTTCAGCAGCGGGAAAACGCCCTCGCCGCCGTCGGCCTGGCGGGGTATGAAGATCTCCCCTTGAGCCAGCTCTCTGCCGGGCAGCAGCGCCGGGTGGCGCTGACCCGCCTGTGGTTAACCGACGCGCCGCTGTGGATCCTCGATGAGCCGTTCACCGCCCTCGACGCCACGGCGATGGAAACCCTGACCCGCCGCCTGGAGCAGCACGCCCGGCAGGGGGGAAGCGCGATCCTCACCACTCATCAGCCGCTGCGGCCGCTGGGCTGCCCGTTGCGCACATTGCGCCTCGGTGGCGACGCGGGAGGCGGGCAATGATGCGCGCGCTGTTGGTTCGGGAACTGCGCCTGGCGTGGCGCAGCGGGGCGGAGATCCTCAATCCGCTCTGGTTCTTTCTGATCGTCATCACCCTGTTTCCGTTCGGCGTCGGCGCCGCGCCACAGCTGCTGGCGCAGATTGCGCCGGGCGTGGTGTGGGTCGCCGCGCTGCTGGCGGCGCTGCTGGTGATGGATCGGTTATTTCGCGATGACTGGCAGGACGGTTCCCTGGAGCAACTGATGCTCCTGCCGACGCCGCTGGTGGCGGTGGTGCTGGTGAAGGTGGTTGCCCACTGGATGATGAGCGGCCTGCCGCTGCTGATCGTCTCGCCCCTGGCGGCGCTGCTGCTGGGGATGAGTCTGCACGATGCCGGCGTGCTGGTGCTGACCTTGCTGCTTGGCACGCCGACGCTCAGTTTTCTCGGCGCGGTGGGGGTTGGCCTGACGGTCGGCCTGAAGCGCGGCGGCGTCCTGCTGAGCCTGCTGGTGCTGCCGCTGGCGGTGCCGCTGCTGATTTTTGCCACCGCGGCCTGCCAGGCGGCCGCAGCCGGGCTCCCGGTCAGTGGCTATCTGGCGATGCTGGCGGCGTTCTTAACCGCCAGCGCCACCCTGTGTCCGTTCGCCACCGCCGCTGCGCTGCGGCTGACCGTGCAATAATTTGCTGCGCCTGCGGGCGCGGCCATCATAACCGTGTGAGTAAGCGTCTATGTGGAAAGCGTTACATCAACTGGCGATCCCCGAGCGGCTGTACCGCCTGTGCGGATGCTGGATCCCCTGGCTGGCGGCGATGAGCGCGCTGTTGCTGGTCATTGGCCTGGGGTGGGGTTTTGGTTTCGCTCCTGCGGACTATCAGCAGGGGGAAAGCTACCGGATCATGTACCTTCACGTCCCGGCGGCGATGTGGTCGATGGGGCTGTACCTGGCGATGGCCGTCGCGGCCTTTGTCGGGGTGGTCTGGCAGATCAAAATGGCCGACCTGGCGATCGCCGCCCTGGCGCCGGTGGGGGCGGTCTGCACCCTGGTGGCGCTGGTCAGCGGCGCGGCATGGGGCAAGCCGATGTGGGGGACCTGGTGGATCTGGGATGCCCGCCTGACCTCAGAGCTGGTGCTGCTGTTTCTGTATGCCGGGGTCATCGCCCTGTGGCACGCCTTTGACGACCGGCGGCTGGCCGGGCGCGCGGCCGGGATCCTCGTTCTGGTCGGGGTGGTCAATCTGCCCATCATTCATTACTCGGTCTACTGGTGGAACACCCTCCACCAGGGCTCGACCAACCTGCAGCAAACCATCGACCCAAGCATGCGTCTGCCGCTGCGGATCTGCATCTTTGCCTTCCTTACCCTGTCGGCCACGCTGACCCTGATGCGCTTGCGTAACCTGATCCTGCAGCTGGAGCGCCGTCGACCGTGGGTGGTGGCGCTGGTGAATAAAGGAGCCGCCCGATGAGCCCCGCCTTTTCGTCTTTCGCCGCCTTCCTGAATATGGGCGGCTATGCCATGTACGTCTGGCTGGCGGTGGCCGTGGCCGTCGCCGCTTTTGGCCTGCTGACGGTGCACACCCTGTGGGCGCGGCGGGCACTATTTCATGAGGTACGACGCCAGCAGGCGCGCGAGCGGCGGATCGCTGCCGCCCGCGAACATGACAAGGAGGCCGCGGATGCAAGCGCGTCGTAAAACCCGGCTGTATATCGTGCTGGCGGTACTCGCCGGCCTCGGGCTGACCGTCAGCCTGATGCTGTACGCCCTGAGCAGCAATATCGATCTGTTCTACACCCCGGGGGAAATTATCTACGGCAAAACGGAAACCCGGGCGCTGCCCCATACCGGGCAGCGGCTGCGGGTGGGGGGCTACGTTCAGCCGGGCTCCCTGCAGCGCGACCCGCAAACTCTCGACGTGCGCTTTAAGCTGTATGACGCCCGCGGGGTGGTGGACGTCAGCTATAAGGGCATTTTGCCGGACCTGTTTCGTGAAGGGCAGGGCGTGGTGGCCCAGGGCGTGCTGGACGGCGAGCGGCATATTACCGCCCAGCAGGTGCTGGCCAAACATGATGAAAATTACACGCCGCCGGAGGTGAAAAACGCCATGACGCCGGAGAAAACGGGGGCGCAGCCATGATGCCGGAGCTGGGCAACTTTTTATTGTGTCTGGCGGCGGGGCTGGCGCTGCTCCTGAGCGTCTATCCCCTGTGGGGCGCGGCGCGGCAGGATCGGCGGCTGATGGCCCTGGCGCGGCCGCTGGCCTGTGGGCTATTCGCCTGTATCGGCGGCGCCTTCCTGCTGCTGGTGCACGCCTTTGTGGTCAATGACTTTACCGTCCGCTACGTGGCGGAAAACTCTAACAGCGCGCTGCCGGTGTGGTATCGGGTAGCGGCGACCTGGGGGGCGCACGAGGGCTCGCTGCTGCTGTGGGTTCTGCTGCTCAGCGTCTGGACCTTCGCCGTCGCCCTCTTCAGCCGCCGGATGCCGCTCGACGCCGTCGCCCGGGTGCTGGCGGTGATGGGGATGATCGCCTTTGGGTTCCTGCTGTTTATCCTCTTCACCTCCAATCCGTTCAGCCGCGGCCTGCCGCAGTACCCCATTGATGGTCGCGACCTCAATCCGCTGCTGCAGGATATCGGCATGATTTTCCATCCGCCGATCCTCTATATGGGTTACGTCGGCTTCTCGGTGGCTTTCGCCTTCGCCATCGCCTCGCTGCTGGCGGGCCGGCTGGATACTGCCTGGGCGCGCTGGTCGCGTCCCTGGACCCAGGCGGCATGGATGTTCCTCACCCTCGGCATCGTGCTGGGCTCGGCGTGGGCATACTACGAACTGGGCTGGGGCGGCTGGTGGTTCTGGGACCCGGTGGAAAACGCCTCGTTTATGCCGTGGCTGGTGGGGACCGCGCTGCTGCACTCCCTGGCAGTGACCGAGAAGCGGGGCAGCTTCCGCGCCTGGACGGTACTGCTGGCCATCGCCGCCTTCTCCCTGTGCCTGCTGGGCACCTTCCTGGTGCGCTCCGGGGTTCTGGTCTCGGTGCATGCCTTCGCCTCGGATCCGTCGCGCGGGCTGTTTATTCTGGTACTGCTGATTATCGCCATCGGCGGGTCGCTGCTGCTGTACGCCCTGAAGGGTGGCCGGGTGAGGGCGCGGGTGGAACATACGCTGTGGTCGCGCGAGTCGTTCCTGCTTGGCAACAATATCTTGTTGATGGCCGCGATGCTAGTGGTGCTCCTCGGGACGCTGCTGCCGCTGGTGCATAAAGAGCTGGGCCTCGGCAGCATCTCCATCGGCGAGCCGTTCTTTAACACCATGTTCACCGCCCTGATGGCGCCGTTTGCGCTGCTGCTGGGGCTGGGACCGCTGATCCGCTGGCGGCGCGATGACGTCGCCAGGCAGATTAAGCGCCTGATTATCGCTCTCCTGGTGACGTTGTCACTTTCTCTGGCGCTGCCGTGGCTGCTGCAGGACCGTCTCACCGCCATGGCGGTCATTGGCCTGATGATGGCCCTGTGGGTGCTGATCTTCGCCCTGATGGAGGTTCACGAACGGGCCACCCATCGCCACGGCTTCTGGCGCGGCCTGCGCGCCCTGACCCGCAGCCAGTGGGGGATGGTGCTCGGTCACGTTGGCGTGGCGGTGACCGTTATCGGCATCACCTTTAGCCAGAACTACAGCGTGGAGCGCGATGTACGGATGCGCCCCGGCGACAGCATCGATATCCATCACTATCACTTTGTGTTTAACGGCGTGCGCAATATCGTCGGCCCCAACTGGACCGGCGGCGAAGGCATTATTGCCGTGACCCGCAACGGCCGCCCGGAAGCGACGCTGTATGCCGAGAAGCGTTTTTACACCGCCAGCCGGATGATGATGACCGAGGCGGCGATCAGCGGCGGGCTGACCCGCGATCTGTACGCCGCGCTGGGGGAAGAACTGAGCGACGGCAGCTGGGCGGTGCGTCTGTATTACAAACCGTTCGTTCGCTGGATCTGGTACGGCGGGGTGCTGATGGCCCTCGGCGGTCTGTGCTGCATGCTCGACCCGCGTTACCGGATGCGTAAGAAGCTGCAGGAGGCCTCATGAACCGGAAGCTACTGTTTATCCCGCTGGTGCTGTTTCTGGCGCTGGCCGCCGCGCTGTTCTGGCAGCTGATGCGCAACGCCGATGGCGATGACCCGACGACCCTCGAGTCGGCGCTGATTGGCAAACCGCTACCGGAATTTCGCCTGGAAGCGCTGAATACCCCCGGTCAGACGCTGGACCGACGGACGCTGATTGATGGCAAGCCGCTGCTGCTCAACGTCTGGGCCACCTGGTGTCCAACCTGTCGCGCCGAGCATCAGTTTCTCAACGGCCTGGCGCAGCAGGGCGTGCGGGTGGTGGGTATGAACTACAAAGACGATCGCCAGAAGGCGATGAGCTGGCTGCAGCGCTTGGGTAATCCGTACAGGCTGAGCCTGTACGACGGCAACGGCATGCTTGGCCTGGATCTCGGGGTCTATGGCGCGCCGGAGACGTTTCTCATCGACGGTCAGGGCATTATCCGCTGGCGGCACGCCGGCGACCTGAACGAACGGGTGTGGCGCGAGGAGCTCCAGCCGCTGTGGGATCAATACAACCGGAGGGCGGGCTGATGAGAAGTGTAATAGTCATCCTGCTGGCGCTGATGCTGACCGGCCAGGCGTGGGCCGCCATCGATACCTGGCAGTTTAAGGATGAGGCCCAGGAGCAGGCCTTCCGCGAGATCACCTCCCAGCTGCGCTGCCCGAAATGCCAGAACAACAGCATTGCCGACTCAAACGCGATGATTGCCGCTGATATGCGGCAGAAGGTGTACGAGCTGATGCAGCAGGGGAAAACGAAAGGGCAGATCGTTGACTATATGGTTGCCCGCTACGGCAATTTTGTCAGCTATGAGCCGCCGCTGACCGCGGGCACGGTACTGCTGTGGCTGGGGCCGGGGCTGTTTGTACTGGCGGGCGCGGGGGTGATTATCGCCCGCGCGCGTCGTCGCGACATCCCTGACGCGGCGCTCAGCGCCGAAGAGCGCCAGCGGCTGGCGGCACTATTGCAAGAAGGAAAAGAACGATGAGCCTGTTGGTAGTTATCGCCGGGCTGCTGCTGGCTGGCGCGCTGGGGCTGCTGTACTTCCCGTGGTCGGGAAAAGGTGCGGTGGACCGCGATACCCTCAACCGCGCCCTGTACCAGTCGCGCCTGCAAGAGCTGGCGCAGGAGCGTGGGGAGGGCAACCCGGCGCTGGTCGTCGAGCTGCAGCGCACCCTGCTGACCGATATCCCGCCCCAGGCACAGCCCGGCGAACGGCCGCTAAACCGCTGGGTGCTGCTTCCGGGGGCGCTGCTGCTGGTGGTCCTGAGTCTGGGCCTGTATCTGAAAACCAGCGATATTGGCCAGGTGCTGCTCTGGCAGCAGGCTGAACGGCATTATCCTGCGCTGTTGCAGCAGGTTAAGGACCCGACGGCAGCGCCGCTGCGAATGGATGAGCTGGCGGAGCTGCGGCTTGGCCTGCGCAGCCACCTGCAGGATACGCCGAACGACCTCGCCGGCTGGCAGCTGCTTGGGCGGCTGGGCCTGTTGTTAAACGATGGCGAAACGGCGATCGGCGCCTTTGGCCGGGCGCATGCTCTGGCGGCGGATGACCCGGCGGCGGCTTTCGATTACGCCAGCGCGCTGGTGCGGGCGGGGGATAGCGGTCAGGTTCGGATGGGCGAGCTGCTGCTGCGTGACCTGCATCAGCGGCAGCCGACCAGCCTGCCGGTGCTGGAGATGCTGGCCCTGAGCGCGGTGCGTAATGAAGATTACCCCGAAGCCGTGGCAGCCTTGCAGGCGTTGCTGTCCCGGCTGCCGGAAGGGGATGCGCGGCGCGAGGCGATCGTCCGCCAGCTGGCACAGGCGCAGCAGCAGGCGCAGTAACTGCCCGGCGGCGCTGCGCAGGTGCGGGCCTGGGCATGCCACGAGCAGAGTACGGGCGGCCCTGTTTTTGTAGGCCGGGTAAGGCGCCAGCCGCCACCCGGCACAAAATAGGCTCCGTGTCCGCTGCCCTTGCCCGGCGGCGCTACGCTTGCGCGGGCCTACGAAGGGCGCGAATAGAGCGCCAAATCGCGGGTAGCCTTTGTAGGCCGGGTAAGGCGCCAGCCGCCACCCGGCACAAAATAGGCTCCGTGTCCGCTGCCCTTGCCCGGCGGCGCTACGCTTGCGCGGGCCTACGAAGGGCGCGAATAGAGCGCCAAATCGCGGGTAGCCTTTGTAGGCCGGGTAAGGCGCCAGCCGCCACCCGGCACAAAATAGGCTCCGTGTCCGCTGCCCTTGCCCGGCGGCGCTACGCTTGCGCGGGCCTACGAAGGGCGCGAATAGAGCGCCAAATCGCGGGTAGCCTTTGTAGGCCGGGTAAGGCGTCAGCCGCCACCCGGCAAAATAACGGCACAAGAGTGGCGCAACAGCGTAGCCCGGATAAGGCGCTACGCGCCGGCATCCGGGAACGTCCCAGTTTTTGTAGGCCAGGTAAGGCGTCAGCCGCCACCCGGCAAAATAACGGCACAAGAGTGGCGCAACAGTGTAGCCCGGATAAGGCGCCACGCGCCGCCATCCGGGATTTTCCCAGCAGGCGCTACGTTTAGCCGCTAACGCGTTACGTTCCCGGGTGTCGATCACGCCTGCGGTGTGCTATGAGCGGACGTCGCAATGTTTGTTCAGCTAACACCCGTTGAGCGTTTCATAATGATATCTCTCTGGGGATCTGTCCCTACCTGGAAGATATGTTCACCCACCTCGGTAAACCCAAGCTTACGGTAAAAAGAGATTGCCCTTGGGTTATGTTCCCAGACACCTAACCAGACAACGTCCGATCCCTTTGCCGCAAATTCAGCAAAGCACTTCTGCATAAGCGCTTTTGCAAAACCTTTGCCATGATAAGGTTCATCGACATACAGACACAGGATTTCTCCGGCGTGAATGCTATTTACACAGGGAGGAAATTCTTCCCATCTCAGTTGGGCGTACCCTATCAGTTTGCTTGCGTATTCGCAGACTAATGTAATCCAGTCTTCTCTGAGGATTTCTTGCAACTGAATATCTGTTGAATAACTTGCCTGGCAGTGAAGATCCATATCCTTCTGAGTATTACCCGCCTCAAACGTTTTTCTGAAGGTTCGTTCGGCTAAAATGGCAAGCTCTTCTGCATCAGAGGGACGGGCTCTACGGATTATCATTTATCATTACTCTCTGAAAAGTTTTCTTATTTTTGCCCGGGTTTACGATAAATATCGGGTCGATTGATGTGCCAGACAAAATCTGGTCGGTTTACTGGGTTATACCCCTGTTTTTGATATAACCAGGGCGCGCTGTCGGTTACCCGCATTATCCGTCGCAGACGTGACATCACGGGATGGGCGTGACAGCATTCAATCAGCCAACGACCAAGACCACGCAGATGCTGATTATTCACCGAATTTTTCCTTCTGGGCTACTTGTAATGAGGCACCGGGTTGTCCTCTGTTCCGGGGAATGCTCAGGATGCTTTCTCATGTACTGTCATGATAAATACCAGCGGGCTCTCCCCCTGATTTTCGTAGAAATGCGGAACATCCGTTCTGGCTGTTGCCGAGCAGCCAGTTTTTACCAGATACACGTGATCCTGTACGCCCAGTGTGAGCGTGCCCGACTGCACATAAAACAGTTCAAGCGTTCCTTCCGTGTGGCCCGGTGACGCAAACTTTTCCCCCGGCTGCATTTCCCACATCCAGAGCTCGGTCATATCAGGGCCCCCCGACCCTGCGAGCAATCTTGCTCTCCCGCCTTTTTCACCTTCCCACAATTCGGGGATCTCATCTTCAGCAATGAGATGTACGGTCGGTTTGGAACTGACATCGACAAAATCAGCCACCGAAACTCCCATCGCGGCAGCCAGGCGGCATAACAGGGCAATGCTGGGATTGGCCCGGCATCCCTCTATCTCAACTAGCGCTCCCTTACTGACGCCTGCCCGACGGGAGAGTTCATCGAGGGAGATTTTCTTTTGCTTACGATACTGTTTAATTCGCTGAGATACGGCTTCATTCACCGTGTTGACGATAGAATTTGCATCGGTCATTAAATTGACTTTTTTGGTCATCGGTCATTATCATGGAATAAATTAGTCATTACAGGATTATCACGTGTTAACAGTCTCTCCGTCAATTGCCCCTGAAATTTATCGTATTGCCCCAGGATTTCGGGCGCTCAGTATCTGCGTAAAAGCTGCGCCAGTGCTTCATCCCGACGCTGGAGAAACCGCGCTGCGGGAAGCCTGTGAAGCCGTTCTGGCCGGTGAACCGGAATGGGCGGAATCGCATCTGGCAGCCTGGGCCGACGTTTTTCAAAAGTTTGGTGCTAAACCTAAACGTACCCCTTGCTCAGCTGATGCGTTACGTAAGCGCGTATTACGTGACGGAACGATGCCCGCGCTCGATCCCATCGTTGATCTTTATAACGCCGTGAGTCTCCGCTACGCCGTACCGGTTGGTGGGGAGAATATCTCTGCCTATCAGGGGTCACCACGTCTGGCTGTGGCAAACGGAACAGAGCCTTTTGATACCGTCAAAGAGGGTGAAACGGCCGTTGAATATCCTTCACAAGGAGAGGTTATCTGGTGTGATGATACCGGCGTAACCTGCCGCCGCTGGAACTGGCGACAGGGGATCAGAACCCGCCTGGGCGTGGATGCTCAGCAAATGTGGTTCATTCTGGAAAGCCTGCCACAGATGCCGCTGGAGAAACTGCACGAAGCCGGGAAGATGCTGACCGACGGCCTGGAAAAAATGATGCCCGGCCTGTGGTTTGACGTTGCTCTCATTGAAGAACAACAGCAGTAATACCCTTCAGGAGAAACAGGTATGTTTATTGGTTTGTCGGCGTTTCCATTAACCCCAGTCATCGCCAGCGGCGTGGATGAAAAGGGTTTCAGCCCTATCTGCAACCGTTGTCAGCCGGCAATATCGCGGATATTGCCCATGTAATAAGGGCGCTGGAGCTGTAGCAATCTACCCACAGGGCTGGCAGTCTGTCGGTTTTTTGAAACGGGGCAGAAGACCATTCATCATCGCCTGTTGGAAGCAATATTTTTAGGTCCGTTTGCGCTTATGGCGGACCTTCAACTCAGTGAGCTCGTCCGATCCGCGCCAGCAGCGGACGTTACGCATGAACTCTAATGATCAATGGGTGGGGTAGTTCCCCTACTTAACGCGTTGTTCCACTCATCCAGAGTCACAGTAAAAAGCATGCTTGCGGGCTCATTTTTCACGTCATGAATATTTCGTGAAAACCGGAGACCTGCTTTCGTCAGGATCTTTTGGGATGCCAGATGGTTTGGTCTTACTACCGCAGAAATCTCAGCCAGTTTTAAAACATCAAACCCGTACCCGACCGCATATTTAGCGAACTCTGTCGCCAGACCTTTCCCCCATGACTCTGTAGAGAACCGATATCCCAGGTTCATTATCGGTGTATTGTCATAACTGATAATGCTAAGCCCTCCAAAACCGATAATTCTATCGGGATTCTCATTCAGTGAGATAGCCCAGTTTCCGAACCTATAATTCTCCCAGTGGTTTAGCCAGCGGGCCATTACATTACGTGCGTGACTTATATCAGGATACGGGCCTGCTGGATTGAACGTATTTGTTGCAGGGTCGCCATAAATCCTGAAGAGATCATCTATATCTGATGCGTTAACGCGGCGAAGATAAAGTCTTGAGCGATCTGGCTGCAAAGTAATCCCCTGATCTACAGTTTATAAAGTGGAGTATATAGCTGATATATAGATGTTAGATCCAGAGTTCTCAACAGGATTGTTATGCTCGTGGGACAAAATATTCAATCGCACACAGTGACAGGTAGCTCTTCGCTCAAAGCATACTTTCATCCCAGCCAGATTGCCACATTGTGCCGAAGCGTAAGTGAGAGCGCCAGAGACCTTCAAATATCGTTGCTGTGTTTTGCACGAAGCTCACACCCAAACCAAAAAAAAGCCCCTGCGTGAAAGCAGGGGCAAGCCATGTCAGAGCTTTTTTATTAGTTAAACACCATCCCACCGTCGATCAGCAATGACTGACCGGTCATATAATCAGAATCCGGGCTGGCAAGATAGGAGACGCAGGCGGCGACATCTTCCGGCTCAGACAGCCGACCGAGGGTGATGCGTTTGGCGAACTCGGCGGTACCATAGCCCAGCGGTTTACCGGCGGCTTCGGACACCTGGCGGTCAATTTCGGCCCACATTGGCGTTTTGACAATCCCCGGGCAGTAGCCGTTGACCGTAATGCCCAGCGGCGCGAGGTCGCGAGCGGCGGTCTGGGTTAAGCCGCGTACGGCGAATTTACTCGAGCTATACACCGCCAGCTCCGGGTTGCCGACGTGGCCGGCCTGAGAACAGGCGTTGATGATTTTCCCACCGTGACCCTCTTTCTTGAAGGCCTCGACCGCCGCCTGAATGCCCCAGATCACCCCTTTAACGTTGATGTTGTAGACTTTGTCGACAATCTCCGGGGTAATGGACTCGATCGGCGTGGATGGCGCCACGCCGGCGTTATTGACGATGACGTCGAAGCCGCCCAGCGTTTTGCGCGCCTGTTCGACGGCGGCAAACACCTGATCGCGGTCAGAAACATCCACTTTCACCGCCACGGCGCGTCCGCCGGCCTGGTTGATTTCCGAGGCGACCGCCTTGGCGGTGGCGTCGTTATAATCGGCAATGGCCACGGCAAATCCATCCTTCACCAGACGAAGGGCGATAGCTTTACCAATCCCCTGGCCGGCGCCGGTAACAAGTGCGACTTTTTTCATTTTGCTTTCCTTATTGTGATGACTTACAGAATCTGACTCAGATGCAGCTGGCCCATCAGCAGCGGGTTATCGCGATAATCCACCGGGATGGCGACCACCGCCGGGCCGTCGACGTCCATCGCCGCGCGCAGGGTCGGCTCCAGCGCTTCAGCGCTTTCCACGGCAAACCCTTTCGCGCCGAAGGATTCGGCATAGGCTTTAAAATCCATCGGTCCGAACTCGACGCCGGACAGGCGCTGGTATTTTTTCTCTTCCTGAATGGCCACCATGTTGTAGCCGTTATCGACCCAGATAAGATGCAGGATGTTGGCTTTCAGGCGGACCGCCGTTTCCAGCTCCATGCTGGATTGCAGAAAACCGCCATCGCCGGAGACCGAGACCACTTTGCGCTGCGGATTGACCAGCCAGGCGCCGATGGCCCAGGGCAGGGCGACGCCCATGGTCTGCTGGCCGTTGGAGATCATCACCTGACGGGCGCGGAAGCTGTACAGGTAGCGGGCAATCCAGATATGGAAGCTGCCCATGTCTACGGTCAACGTGACGTCGCTATTAACGATATCCTGCATGGCGCGAACGATGCGCAGCGGATGCAGGGCAAACTGGTTCAGCTGCGCGCCGCGGCGGTCCAGCAGCTCGCGCTGATGCTGGCGGTCGCGGAGGATCTCCGCCGCCTGCGGGGAGAGCACCAGCCGATGATCGATATTTTGCGCCAGCTTGTTGAGAGTGCCGGCGATATCGCCCACCAGCTCGACATCCGGGGTGTAGTTACGCTCTTCATAGGCGGGCAGCACGTCGATGTGCACCAGCGTTGCGTTGCCGCTGTTCCACATCGCCGGTTCGTATTCCACCGGGCTGTAGCCGATGCAGATCACCAGGTCGGCGAGCTGCAGCAGACGGTCCCCGGCCTGGTTGTTAAATAGCCCAACCCGGCCGGCGAAGCGAGAGAAGTTATCCTGATTCACCGCTCCGGCGGCCTGATAAGTGCTGGTGACCGGAATATGGCTGGTCTCCAGCAAACGGCGCAGCGCGGCGCTGTTTTCCGGCTGGCTGGCCATCAGGCCGAGCAGGAAGATCGGGTTCTTCGCCTGGGCGATAAGCTTCGCCACCTGGTCGATGGCGTCATCCGGCGCGGCGCCCATCTGCGGGGCCCCGCTGGCCGGCAGCACTTTACCGCTGACCGGGCCATCGACCACATCCTGCGGCAGGCTAACGAAAGCGCTGCCCGGCCGTCCCTGCTCGGCGGCGCGGAAGGCATTGGAGACCACTTCCGCCAGCGCATCCGGGGCCGTCACCTCGACGGCGTATTTGGTGACCGGGCTGAACATCGCCACCGTATCCATACTCTGGTGGACCTGTTTGGCTTTATCGGCGCGTTTTACCGCGCCGCCCAGGGCCACTACCGGGTCGCCTTCGCTGTTCGCGGTGGCCATGCCGGTGATCAGGTTAGAACAACCCGGACCGGAGGTGACCAGCGCCACGCCCGCTTTGCCGGTAATGCGTCCGACGGCGGCGGCCATAAACGCGGCGTTGGCTTCGTGGCGTACCGGAATAATGCGAATCGAGGAATCCAGCAGTGAGTCGAAGACCTTGTCGATTTTGGCGCCGGGGATGCCGAACACCTGACGTACACCCTGAGCTTCCAGCTGACTGACGACGAGATCGGCGCCGTGCGCCCACTGGCGTACCGGATACTGTTTGTCCATGTGACCCCCTTAACTTTCTACGGAACGGATGGCGGCATCGAGATTATCGGGATGCAGATTAGCCTGCAGGAACGCGCTGTCGGCGGGCAGGTCGATCATCAGCTTGTGAATTTCGCCGAAGGTCAGCACCCCGTGGTCGAGCTGGTAATCCAGCAGGTGACCGCCGCCTTTGCGGTCATCGGTTATAAAGTGCTCGTGATACCCGGCGACGTTGATCCCCTGCATATGCTGCGGGGTCCGGAAGCCGACCAGCACCCCTTCGCGCTGGTTAAAGCGGAACACCGGCTGATCGTCGAGGACGTCGGTCATCGCCCGGTACGGCGGCGTCTGGCGCGGTACGGTGCGGGTATGGGCATGGCGGAAATGGCCGTCGATGCGCAGGGCGCAGAACAGGTTGTCAGAGGGGATTTGCTGGTCGATCACCTCGTGCAGCTGCTGGCGGCTCACCGGATGGTCGAAGGTTTTCCGGTACTGCGGCTGGAACCAGGTCATCACCGCGAACGGCGTTTTCTGCTCCGGCTGGGCCTTGCGCGCGCTGCCGTCGGCGCGCAGCTGATAGACCTGACTGCTGAAGGCGATCATCTCTCCGTCCAGCTCATTAAAGGTCCCGAGGCCGAAATCGCCGTGTTTCAGCAGGTCCGCGATAGTGGTGCTGCCTTCGTAAACCCCGCTCAGCAAGGCGCTCATTAGCGATGTCTGATAGAGCACGCTCTCGGGATGCTGCGCGGAAAACGCCCGCAGGGTTTCGCACAGACTCTCTTCGCAGGTGCATTCAGCAGAATGATTCATATACCACTTCCTCGTTCAACAAATATAAGAAAGGTTAAATAAATGTTGACCCGATTCAGCTCACAGTTCCAATATAGAAACCATGCTGGTTTGAGACGTTTTCGATATGGAACTTCGTTATCTTCGCTATTTTGTCGCCGTTGCCAGGACGCGGCACTTCACCCAGGCCGCCAAGGAACTGGGTATTTCACAGCCTCCATTAAGTCAGCAAATTCAGCGGCTTGAGCGCGAGGTGGGAACCCCGCTGTTTCGGCGCTTAACCCGCGGGGTGGAGCTGACGGAAGCGGGAGAGTCTTTCTATGAGGATGCCCGCCAGATCCTCGCCATGAGCGATGCGGCGCTGGAGAAGGCCAAGGGCATTGCGCGCGGGATGAACGGCAGCCTATCGCTAGGCATTACCAGTTCTGATGCTTTCCATCCGCAAATCTTCACCTTGCTGCACCGTTTTCAGCTCGACCACCCCGGGGTGACCCTGCACCAGATGGAAGACAATATGGCCAATCTGATGACCGCCCTGAGCGAGGCCGAACTGGATATCGCCTTCGTCCGGCTGCCGTGCGAGAGCAGCAAAGCCTTTAATCTGCGGATTATCGATGAGGAGCCGATGGTTATCGCGCTGCCGCGCGATAACCCGCTGGCGACGCAGCCGACCCTGACTCTGGAGCAGCTGCGCGACGTGGCGCCGATCCTCTTCCCGCGGGAGGTGGCCCCCGGGCTGTATGAGCTGGTGTACAACAGCTGCCTGCGCGCCGGGATCGATATGGATCGCGCCTGGCAATCGTCGCAGATTTCGTCGTCGCTGAGCATGGTCAATGCCGGCTTCGGCTTCGCGCTGGTCCCGCAGTCGATGACCTGCATCCAGCAGCCGAACGTCAGCTATCACCCGCTCAGCGGGGCGCCGCTAAAGACCGATATCGCCATCGCCTGGCGGCGCTTCGAGCGCTCGCGTACGGTGAAACGCTTTCTGGCGATGTTTTAATGGTCGCCCCTGATAATTGGCAGGCCGCATGCTTTCGCTTTCACGTTACAGTTAGGCGGTCTTTCAAGGCTTGTACAAACAGGGAAGGGTTATGAAAAAAAGAGTGATGCCGGTGGTATTGCTTGTGGTGCTTAGCGGCTGCGCACCGCTGCACCCGTCCGATTGCCATAAAACCTCGGCCCTCGGCAGCTGTAGCTCCGGACGTTTTAGCGACGAGGATGAATATGGGCAGCAGGCAAGGGCGATTAAAAACGCGCTGGAGGCCCAGCTTGCGGATCGATATGCGTGGCACGGGAAAAAATGCCGCCTGCATCTTGAGTTTGCCCGCGATGGTAAACTGGAAAAAATCGACGCCGTCGAGGGAAATAAAGCATACTGCGCCGCGCTGCGTGAAGCGGCAGTGCGGGCGACCTTCCCGGCATTTACCCGTCAGCAAGTCTATGATGTCTTTGCCCAGTCACGTTTTAATATGCAGGGAGAGTAGATATTCCTGTCCCCCAATTCAGCTTACTGCGCCACCCAGCCGCCATCCATGTTCCACGCGGCGCCGCGCACCTGGGCGGCGGCATCGCTGCACAGAAACAGCGCCATTTCGCCCAGTTGCTGCGGGGTAACAAACTCCCCGGAGGGCTGCTTTTCCGCCAGCAGCTGGGCGCTGGCCTGCTCCGGGTCGATCCCCTCGGCGATGCGTTTGTCGATCTGCTGCTGCACCAGCGGGGTTAGCACCCAGCCGGGGCAGATGGCGTTGCAGGTGATGCCGCTGCGCGCGGTTTCCAGGGCCACGGTTTTGGTCAGACCGACCACCGCGTGCTTGGCGGCGACGTAGGCCGATTTCTCTTTCGACGCCACCAGGCCATGCACTGAAGCAATGTTGATGATGCGCCCCCAGTTGCGCTGGCGCATGCCCGGCAGCGCCAGGCGGGTGGTGTGGAAGACGCTGGAGAGATTGATCGCGATGATGTCGTTCCATTTGTCCACCGGGAACTGCTCCACCGGGGCGACGTGCTGGATGCCGGCGTTATTGATCACGATATCGACGCCGCCGAAGGTGCTTTCGGCATAGTGCATCATCGCCTCGATCTGCCCGACATCGCGCAGGTCGGCGTCATGATAGCCGGGGATCTTGCCCAGCGCGGCGACTTCAGCGCGGGCATGGCTGCTGTCGCCGAAGCCATTGAGTATCACCTGCGCGCCCGCCTGCGCCAGCACTTTGGCGATCCCTAAGCCGATGCCGCTGGTGGAGCCGGTGACCAGCGCCGTTTTACCGTTTAAATTCATTTTCTTCCTCCTTCAATCTGGTATCAGACAATGCCGGTCACATAGAACGTGGCAATGACAAACAGTACCGCGAGGCTTTTGATCACCGTGATGGCGAAAATGCCGCCGTAGGCCTGGCGATGGCTCAGGCCGGTGATCGCCAGCAGGGTGATCACCGCCCCGTTATGCGGCAGGGTGTCCATGCCGCCGCTGGCCATAGCGGCGACCCGGTGCAGGACCTCCAGCGGAATATTGGCGGCGTGGGCGGCGGCGACAAAGGTCTCGGACATCGCCGCCAGGGCGATGCTCATTCCTCCGGAGGCCGAGCCGGTGATCCCGGCCAGCACCGTGACGCTGATCGCCTCGTTTAACAGCGGATTCGGAATGGCCGCGAGGGCTTTCGACAGCACCAGGAAACCCGGCAGGGCGGCTATCACCGCGCCGAAACCATACTCAGAGGCGGTGTTCATCGCCGCCAGAATAGCCCCGCCGACCGCCGTCCGGCTTCCCTCCGCCAGCCGGCCGCGAATATTGCGATAGCCGCAAACCAGCACCAGCACAATGCCGGAGAGCAGCGCCGCCTGCACCGCCCAGATGGCGGTGATTTTCCCCACTTCGGTGACGACAGGCTTCGCCAGACCCGGCAGGGTGAGCTCATGGCTGGCGCCGTACCACTGCGGGATCCAGTGGGTGAACAGCAGATTCAGCACCCCCACTAACAGCAACGGGGCGATAGCGATCAGCGGATGCGGCAGATCGATGTCATCCGGGGTCTCCGGCTCATTTTGCAGGTCGGTCCCATAGCCTTCGCCGCGGGCCTGCGCTTTGCGGCGCTGACGCTCCAGCCACAGCAAACCGAAGATGATAATGAACAGCGAGCCGATAAGCCCCAGCCACGGGGCCGCCCAGGCGTTGGTGCCGAAGAAGCTGGTGGGAATAATATTCTGGATCTGCGGCGTGCCGGGCAGGGCGTCCATGGTAAACGAGAAGGCTCCGAGGGCGACGGTGGCCGGGATCAGCCGTTTGGGGATCCCACTCTGACGAAACAGTTCGGCGGCGAAAGGGTAGACGGCAAAGGCCACCACAAACAGCGACACCCCGCCGTAGGTCAGCAGGGCGCAGACCAGCACGATCACCGGGATCGCATGGCGGCGTCCGAGGATGCGGATGGCGGCAGCGACAATCGACCGCGAGAATCCCGACAGCTCAATCAGCTTGCCGAACACGGCGCCCAGCAGAAACACCGGGAAATAGAGCTTCACAAAGCCGACCATTTTTTCCATAAACAGGCCGGTAAAGGCCGGGCCGACCGCGCCCGGGTCGGTGAGCAGCACCGCGCCGAGGGCGGCGATCGGCGCGAAGAGGATCACGCTGTATCCACGGTAGGCCGCCAGCATCAGTAACGCCAGCGCGGCCAGGGCAATTATCACACTCATCACGACGTCTCACTCTCATTGTTATTGTAGGGGTACAGAACGCGATACTAGGGTTTCAGGGCGAAGCGCAGCTGATGTTCCCGGCGCGACTGGATGCGCTGGTGCCGCGCCTCGTCCCAGCGGTAAAAACCTTGCCCGCTGCGGGCGCCGGTGTCGCCTCGCGCCACCTTCTCCGCCACCAGCGACATCATCTCGGTCCCGCTGGCCAGCTCCGGCAGCAGGTGCTGACAGATATCCTGGACCGTCGCCAGGCCGGTCATGTCCGCCGCTTCCAGCGGGCCGACCATCGCATAGCGGCGGCCCAGCGAGGCGCGCATCACCTGGTCCACCACTTCCGGGGAAGCGATACCGCTGTGGACGATATGCAGCGCTTCGCGCAACAGGGCGAACTGCAGCCGGTTGCCGACAAAGCCCGGCGCGGCGCGGTTGAGTACCACCGCCTCCAGCGCGCAGGCGGCGCAAAAGTCGCTCATCTGGCGCGCCAGATGGGGCAGCGTGGCGCTCCCGGGCACCACTTCCACTAGCGGGATCAGGTGCGGCGGATGCCAGAAATGGGCGATCAGCAGCCGTTCCGGAAGGCGCATGCCCTGCGCCAGCTGATCCGGCGGCAGGCCGCTGGTGTTGCTGGCGATAATCGCCTCGTCGGCGATCAGCGTTTCCAGCTCGGCATAGAGGGCGTGCTTCAGCGCCAGCCGTTCGGGGATCGCTTCAATCAGCAGCGTGGCATCGGCCAGGGCATTCAGCGTCGGGGTGGGGGTCAATCGGGCCAGCACGGCGTCGCGGTCGGCGGGATCCTGCTGGCCGCTGGCCTCCAGCTCGCGCAGGATGGCGCTGGCCACCGTGGGAATCTCGGCGAGACGCTGCGGGTCGGTGTCATACAGGCGGACGGCGTGACCGTGACGGGCGAAATGACAGGCGATACCGACGCCCATCAGTCCCGCGCCAAGTACCGCCAGGCGTGGTGTAAACATAGTGGCTCCTGTTAACGTTGTAGAGTCATGGCGATGCCCTGGCCGCCGCCGACGCATAGGGTTGCCAGCCCTTTGCTGGCGCCCCGGCGCTGCATCTCATGCACCAGGCTGACGAGGATCCGGCAGCCGGAGGCGCCGATGGGATGCCCGAGGGCGATGGCGCCGCCGTTGACGTTGACCTTCTCGCTATCCCACTCAAGCAACTGACCGACGGCCAGCGCCTGGACGGCAAAAGCCTCGTTGGCTTCGATAAGATCCACCTCGTCAAGCGTCCAGCCGGCGCGCTGCAGCGCCTGACGGCAGGCGCTCACCGGGCCGATGCCCATCACCGACGGATCAACCCCGGCGACCGCTGAGCTGACAATGCGCGCCAGCACCGGCAGCCCAAGCTCGCGCGCTTTATCGACGCGCATCAGCAGGACCGCCGCGGCGCCGTCGTTCAGCGACGAGGCATTCCCGGCGGTGACGCTGCCGTCAACGGGACGAAACGCCGGGCGCAGCTGGGCCAGCTGCTGCTCGCTGGTCTCCGGGCGCGGTTGTTCATCGTCAGTCACCCTTCGCGACGGTTTTTTGCCCTGCGGGACGCTGACCGGAACGATCTCGTCGCGAAAGCGTCCGGCGGCGATGGCGGCCGCCGCTTTGCGCTGGGAACTGACGGCGAAGGCATCCTGGCGCTCGCGGCTGATGTCGAAAGCGTCGGCGAGGTTCTCGGCGGTAATGCCCATGTGATAGTCGTTAAAGGCATCCCACAGGCCGTCCAGAATCATGCTGTCCTGCAGGCTGGCGTGGCCGAAACGCAGGCCGTCGCGGGCGCCATGCATCAGATAGGGGGCATTGCTCATGCTCTCCTGGCCGCCAGCGATGACGATCCCGGCGTCGCCGCAGCGGATCGCCTGCACCGCCTGCTGAACCGCTTTCAGCCCGGAGCCGCACACCAGATTGACGGTGACCGCCGGGGTGTCGACCGGCAGGCCGGCCCGCAGCGCGGTCTGCCGCGCCGGGTTCTGTCCACATCCGGCGGTGAGCACCTGGCCGAAAATCAGTTCGTCGACCGCCGCGGCGGGAAGCTGGCAGCGTTCAAGCAGGCTGCGCACCACCGCGGCGCCGAGCTCGACGGCGGAAAGAGGGGCGAAGGCGCCGCGAAAGCTGCCGATCGGGGTACGTGCTGCAGCAACAATGGCAATATCGGTCATGGTCTCTCCTTAGCTGAAGCGCATTTCGCGCACATCGTCGGCCACGATCAGCCGTCCCGCCGTTTTACGTATCACCTCGTCAGGGCTGACCCCAGGAGCTACTTCGCGCAGGACAAATGCGCCGTCGACAATGTCCAGCAGGGCCAGGTCGGTGAGCACCCGGCGAATACAGCCCACGCCGGTAAGCGGCAGGGTGCACTGCGGCAGCAGTTTGGATTCGCCGTTTTTTGAGGCATGGGTCATCACCACGATGATGTTCTGCGCGCCGGCCACCAGGTCCATGGCGCCGCCCATCCCCTTGACCATTTTTCCAGGGATCATCCACGAAGCGATATTCCCCGCGACGTCGACCTCAAAGGCGCCAAGAACGGTCAGGTCGACGTGGCCGCCGCGGATCATGGCGAACGACTGGGCGGAATCGAAGATTGCCGCCCCGGTTTGCGCGGTGACGGTCTGTTTGCCGGCGTTAATCATGTCGGCGTCGAGGGTTTCCTCATCGGGAAATTCGCCCATCCCCAGCAGGCCGTTCTCCGACTGGAGCATCACCTCAATACCGGCGGGAATGTAGTTGGCCACCAGCGTCGGGATACCGATCCCGAGATTGACATAGTCACCGTCGCGCAGCTCCTGGGCGACGCGCATCGCCATTTGTTCACGGGTCAGCATCTCAGTACCCTCCGGCGCGCAGGGTGCGCTGTTCAATACGTTTTTCGAATTGCCCGACGATCAGCCGGTCGACATAGATCCCCGGGGTGTGGATGGCGGAGGGCGGCAGTTCGCCCGGCGGCACAATCTCTTCCACCTCCACCACCGTAATGCGCCCGGCGGTAGCCATCAGCGGGTTGAAATTCTGCGCGGTATGGCGATAAACCACATTGCCGTACCAGTCGGCTTTCCAGCCTTTGACCAGCGCGAAATCGCCGCGGATCGCCTCTTCAAGGATGTAGTGCCTGCCGTCGAACTGGCGCACCTCTTTGCCTTCGGCGATCGGGGTGCCATACCCGGTGGCGGTGTAAAAGCCGGGGATGCCGGCGCCACCGGCGCGGATTTTTTCCGCCAGCGTTCCCTGCGGGGTAAGCTCAACCGCCAGCTCGCCGCTCAGCACCAGCTGTTCAAACAGCGCGTTTTCCCCGACGTAAGAGGCCACCACCTTGCTGACCTGGCGCGACGCCAGCAGCAGGCCGAGACCGAAGCCGTCAACGCCGCAGTTATTGGAAACCACCGTCAGCCCCTGCACCTGGCGGCGTTGCACCTCGGCGATCAAATTCTCAGGTATACCGCACAAGCCGAAGCCGCCGGCGAGCAGCGTCATGCCGTCCGTTAACCCTTCCAGCGCCGCTTCGTAGCTGGCGACGCGTTTATCCAGTCCTGCCATCTTGTCTCTCCTGCCTTGCGATAGCCTTATCATTGGTGCAGGCGACTGATTTGATAATTTTGAATTTGTGACTCACTCATTTGGAATTTTAATTAATTTCCTGTTAACTAATTTTTTTCAATTAGTTAACAGGATGAAAAATGAGAATGAGTGTCAAACAGTTACGCGCGTTTTTAGCGGTAGCTCACACTCTGAATTTCGCCCACGCCAGCGAAAGGCTGAATCTGTCACAGCCTGCTCTCAGCCTGACTATCAAAGGGTTAGAGGAGGCGCTGGGCGGCGCGCTGCTGCAGCGCAGCACCCGCAAGGTGAATCTTACTCAGGAGGGGGAACTCTTTCTGCCGATGGCCCGTCAGCTGCTTGCCGACTGGGATAACGTCGAGGAGGCGATGCGTCAAAGCTTTACCCTGCAGCGGGGGAAAATCTCGGTCGCCGCGATGCCGTCGTTTGCCGCCAATGTTCTGCCGGAGGCGCTGAAAGCCTTTCGCGACCGCTATGCCGGGGTGAACGTCACGGTGCATGACGTGATTAATGAGCAGGTGATCGAGATGGTGCGCGAGGGGCGAGTGGAGATGGGCATCGCCTTCGAGCCATCGCCCAGCCACAATTTGCTATTTACCCCGCTGGCGGTGGACCGCTTCGTGGCGATCGTTCCCCGGCAATCCCCGCTGGCGAAGAAAAAGCAGCTCACCTGGCAGGAGCTGTTGACCCTCGATTTTATTACTCTGCAGCGTCCCTCGGCGGTACGCCTGATGCTGGAGGAGGCGCTGGCGCGCAGCGGTCGTCAGCTGGACGTGGCGCTGGAGAGTCATCAGCTGGTGACGGTGGGGAGAATGGTGGCCAGCGGGCTGGGGGGCAGCGCGGTGCCGGCGCTGTGTAAAACGCAGATGACTTCCCTGGGGGCCGTCTGCATCCCGCTCAGCGATCCGCCGATTGAAAAGTGCGTCGGCGCGATCCATGCCGGACATCTGCCGCTGTCAAAGGCAGCGCAGGCGCTGCTGGATACGCTGAAAGGGTTCTTGCCGACCTGAGCAGGCGGGAGGGGCAAAAAAACCGGCCTGCTGGCCGGTTTGACAATCAGATTTTGCAGGCGTCGCCGCAATCATCATCGGCAACGATCGCCTGGGCTTTTTTGTCCGCTTCTTCCAGACGCTCCGCGTTGCGCTCTTCCGCTTCATCCAGGCCGCTGAAGACCAGGTTGTCGAGATCAATTTCCATAAGTTACCTATCGTTGCTGGTTTTTAATCAGCGTCAAGTATAGGGCAAAACCGCCAGCGGATGTAGCCGCTCACTGCGCCGAACGCACAGAGCGTTAAGTCACCCGCTGGCGGGCTTCCCCTACCATAAATAACCGTTGACAGACTGGCGTTGGCTTAATTAATCACCAGTCAGAATGATTTCCTGTGTATATATTAAATGAAAGGACAACGAAGGAGTAATTAAGCGTTGACGAAACGCTTTTATGTTAATATGGCCGCGATTATGGATGAATCTATGGATCTTAATCAATGGAACATACTGTTGCAGGCGCCATCAAAGAATGGCGTAAACATAATAAAGTGATCGGTCAGGTCAAAATAAACTATAAAAAAATTTTACGAAAATGCAGAGAGCTCTCGCTCGCAGGAGGTAAATACAGAGAATATCAAGAACTTTGTGCAAAATATCAGTGTGCGCGATTGACCGCAGTGACGAAAGGACTGGTGCCTTTCGAGGATAAACCGTTTAAAGCTTATCTCAATAAACGGCTGTCAAAACGACGCAAGCTGGATATTGCCCACGGTTCACTAAATTTTATTGAGAAAACGTTTCAGCCTGATGTCCTGCCGCAGCTCTACAATGTGGCGGATTTTGGTCGCACAATGTTCTCCATCCCTCTGAAAAATGGCGATAACCTTGACGTTAAGCTGTTGGCGTCGCCGTTTCAGGAGGAGGGGGAACTGATGCTGCAGTTGTTTCTCGGTGACCGGCGCGTCTATAGCGTCTGTTTTTCCTGTACCGACGATGGCCGCGCCTATATCGGCGGCATCCAGGGCGGGAAAGATATCACCAATGACGAAGTGAAGGTGCTGACTAAAGAGCTGCATGGCGCGCGACCGAAAAATATCATCATGAGCGTGCTGTATGGTTTGCTGCGATATTTCAACATCTCCACGGTCTACGCGATCGATTCTGATTACCACGTGAAAAGCGATCTGGTGAAAGCCAGTTATTCATCGCTGTGGCTGGAAATGGGCGGTGAGAAACAGGCTCGCGGCTGGTATAAACTGCCGGCGCAAGAGAGCAAAAAGGGTATTGAAGAGGTGAAAAGTAAGCACCGGAGCCAGTTTATTAAGCGCGAAGGTCTTAAAGAGCTGATTCAGATTAATATGGCGAATGCCCTGCAGCAAATTACGTTGCCAGCGCGGGTGAATTAACGCCACTTATACGTCTGGCGAGCAGCAGGGGGCTGTTGCTCGCCTGGCGATATCCTTTCTTCACTGGCGCGTTCCCAGCCAGATTTCATCATATCCCAGGATTTTTGTGGCCGGTCGAAAATGGCGAGGCCGCGCGTCCGGCAAGCAGTGCCAGGAATACATTCTTCAGGTTTCGGCATGGGTACCGACTTTGACGATCTGTAGCGCGCCGGGGCTCGCTACCTTGCCGCTGGCGGTGACAAATCCGGGATGAGCGGTTTCACCGCTGGCGGTGTCCACCAGCGCAATATGCGGTGCGCTGTGCAGCACCTGCTGATGGCCCCATTCCATCAGGGCGAACAGCACCAGCGCCAGGCTACGGCTTTTGTCGGTCAGAACATATTCATAACGCTCGCGGGAGCCGGCTTCCCGGTAGGGCACTTTTCTCAATAATCCCATTTCGGTCAGGTTTTTTAACCGGGTGGTGAGCGTCTGGCGGGTGATGTGGGTGTGCGCCAGCATCGTTTCAAAACGCGTTACGCCGTAAAACGCTTCGCGGAGGATCAACAGCACCCAGCGGTCGCCGAGGATTTTCGCCCCTTCCGCCAGGCCGCACAGTTCCGGCTCGAGATAGGGCAGTGCTTTATTTTTTGACATCGTGAGATTGACCTTCTACGCTGAGTTTTAATTTTAGACTTAGATGCTAAGGAGCATAGCGTGCCATTTGTTAACGTGCAAACCATTAAAGGGATCATGACGGCGGAACAGAAAAGTGAGCTGCTGCGACGGATGACCGATCTGCTGGTGGAGATTGAGGGGCAGGGCGATCCGCAGTTCCGCCAGTCGGTGTGGATCCGCATTGACGAACATGACCCGGAGCAGTGGAGTCTGGGGGGCGTACAGCCGACGGCCGCGATGATCGCGGCAAAATTTGCCGCCGCGCGGCGTGACTGACTTCTATGAAAAACCGGGCTGTGAAGCCCGGTCTGTCAGCGGGCGCGCCATTTGCGCTTTTTGGCTTTGCTTTACTGAACTTCGTCTAAGCTACAGCGCCTGTAAACGTCACACACGCTACATGCTGTAGTAATCTCTACATCATGACAATGCACCTCTTGATACTTAACCTCACAACCTCGCAAGCCACGCTGCGCATGCGTGTCTGGCGAACCCTGAAGCAGAGCGGGGCAGCGGTCCTGCGCGACGGGGTCTATCTGCTGCCCGACGTGCGCCAGGGCCATGAGACCTTCCTCAGCACCTGCGAGGCGATCCGCGCGGAAGGGGGGACCGGGCATGTGTTTACGATTGAGTCAGCGGAAGAAGAGATGCTCAGGCCGCTCTTCGATCGCCGCGAACAGTACGGCGCGCTGTTGCAGGATCTGCAGGCGCTGCAGAGGGCGTTATCCGCCGACGAACTGGCGGCTCAGCTGAAACAGCTGCGTAAAATTCAGCGTGATTACCGGCGAATTGAGGCCATTGATTTCTTCCCGGGGGCCGCCCGGGAGCAAGCCGCTGAGCGACTGGCCGCTCTTGAGCAGGCGATTAATCAGCGGTTATCACCGGACGAGCCGCAGGCGGTGGCGGGGGAGCTGAGCCTGCTGGACAGAGAAGCCTTTCGCGGCCGGCAGTGGGCCACCCGCCGACGCCCATGGGTCGATCGTCTGGCCAGCGCCTGGCTTATCCGGCGTTTTATCGACCACGAGGCGCGGTTCCTGTGGCTGGCCGCGCCTGAGGACTGTCCGGCGACGGCGGTCGGCTTTGATTTTGACGGCGCGCCGTTCAGCCACGTCGGCACGCGGGTGACCTTCGAAGTTCTGGTCCGGCGCTTTGCGCTGGAAGCGGTGATACCCGACAGCCTGGCGCGGCTGATCCACTTCCTGGACGTCGGTGGGGCACCGACCCCGGAGGCGGCGGGCGTGGAGAGTGTTCTTGCAGGGCTGCGGGAAACCATTACGGACGATGACCAACTGCTGGCGACAGCTTGCTTGCTGTTCGACGGCTTACTGAGGTCCTGTGAAATGAGGTCTGGCAACCATGAGCAAAACGGTCGTTCTTCCGCAGACTGATAGCCCTTCCGTCGTCGCTTCCGTCTCCTTCTGGCAGGCATTTCGCTTCTGGCTGAAGCTTGGCTTCATCAGCTTCGGCGGGCCTGCCGGGCAGATCGCCATGATGCACCAGGAGCTGGTGGATAACCGGCGCTGGATATCGGAAGGGCGATTCCTCCATGCGCTCAATTTTTGTATGGTCCTGCCCGGCCCGGAGGCCCAGCAGCTGGCGACCTACATCGGCTGGCTGATGCATAAAACCTGGGGGGGCGTCATCGCCGGGGTGCTGTTTATTTTGCCCTCTCTGCTGTTGCTTATTTTCCTGGCGTGGATCTACCTCGTCTGGGGAGATGTCGCGGTGGTGGTGGGGATTTTTTATGGCATCAAACCGGCCGTAGCGGCAATCGTATTGCAGGCGGCGCACCGCATCGGCTCGCGGGCGCTGAAAAATGGCGCCTACTGGGCTATCGCCGCCGCTGCCTTTGTCGCTATTTTTGCGCTGAACGTTCCTTTTCCGTTGATCGTCCTCGCCGCGGCGATAGTCGGTTTTATCGGCGGACGGCTGGCGCCGGCGATATTCGGCAAAGCGGACGCCCACCGTGCACAGAGTCACCCTGGCGGAGCCGCCATCATTGATGACACGACGCCGATCCCGGCCCATGCCATTTTCAGCTGGCGGCGTACCTCCCGGGTGCTGATTGCCGGGATGCTGCTGTGGCTGGTGCCGATGGCCGCCCTGACGCTTCTGCTGGGCTGGGCGCATCCCTTGACCCAGATGAGCGGGTTCTTTACCAAAGCCGCGCTGATGACCTTTGGCGGGGCATATGCCGTCTTACCTTATGTTTACCAGGGGGCGGTGACCCACTATGGCTGGCTGACGGCGGGGCAGATGATGGACGGTCTTGCTCTTGGGGAATCGACCCCCGGACCGTTGATCATGGTGGTGACCTTTGTCGGGTTTGTCGGCGGCTACACCAATGCGGTGTTGGGCGTTGATGATGTATTGCTGGGGGGCATCGTGGCGGCGTGCCTCGTGACATGGTTTACTTTTTTACCCTCGTTTATCTTTATTCTCGCTGGCGGGCCGTTTATTGAAACGACCCATAATAAGGTGGGATTCACCGCGCCGTTGACTGCCATCACCGCCGCAGTGGTGGGCGTTATCCTGAATCTGGCGCTGTTTTTTATCTGGCATAGCGTCTGGGGAACATCCGGTTTCGACCCATGGTCCGCGGCCATTGCCCTGGGCGCCGCCGGGCTGCTGTTTCGCTATAAGTGGAAGCTGACCTGGGTGCTGGCCGCCGCCGCCGTGGTAGGGCTAATCGTCCATATGGCGGGTCTGTCCGGCGCAGGATAAGGTTGGGCGGCGACGGGTCAGCGACCCGGTAGCGCCCAACCGGACCGGGGACGCTCAGGTCGTGGAGCCTTCGCGGGTGGCCCGCGCCAGCGGGTTGCTGTCCAGCTCCAGCTGGTCGCGCAGCGCCCAGCCGCGCAGCTTGCCGGGGTTAAGCAATCCCGCCGGGTCGAGAGATTGTTTCACCGCCACGACGTCAGGACGGATCACGCCCTGTTTGCCGTCCTCAACCTGCAGCACGTGAGGATTGTTAATCTTGACGTCGTTGTCGCGAAATATCTGCATGATGGCGTTTAGCCGCGCGGGCGTGGTATAGCGCACCAGCTGCAGACCGCTGGCGGTGAGATTGCCCTCGATATCGCGCAGAAACTCAATATGGGACATCACCTCCCCGGCGAAATGCTGCTCCATCTGTAAAATTTGCTGCGGATAGCGCTGCGGATCAAACGCTGTCTGCAGATAGGTCAGCGTATTGTCCACCTTGAGCGCATGCAGGGTGGTGTGGTTCCAGCAGTATTCCATTAACGAGGCGTTTTGCGTCCGGGCCTCGTCGCTGGCCTGACGGATGGCGTTGCTCCCGCGATGGCGTTGTAACAGGCTGGCGCAGAGTCCTTCGCTCTCCTCGGCAATCAGGCTGATAACCGCATGCTGCCCGGTGCGGTAACGATCGTTGAGGTGGCTAAAATAATCGGCGATCGGCGTGGCCAGCAGCGCCACCTGGCGCTTCACCAGCCCCGGCGAGCGGACGCAGGCGTTGGCATAGTTCAGCGCATCGGCGAAATCGTCAAACACGTCCAGGCGTTCAATCCACTGGTGCACGGGCGCCAGCGCCAGCTCAACCTCCAGGATAATGCCGTTGGTGCCGTAGGCGTGATGCAGCAGCAGCGCTTCGGGAGCCGGGACGGTCAACACGCGAGGGACCGGCTCGACGGTCATCACTTTGACGCTGAGCACATTGCCGGGCGCCGCCAGCGGCCCATAGTTGATGGAGCCGATGCCGCCGAACCCGCCGCCGTAGAGGCCGCCCAGGCTCGCCAGGCGGTAGGTCGACGGCATGCAGCGCAGCTCCCAGCCCGTTGGGCGGGCGGCGGTTTCAATATCTGCCAGACGAATGCCGGCCTGGGCGCGCACCGTGCCGTTGCCGAGGGCGACGATCTGGTTGAGTCCGGTCATATCGACCAGCAGTCCGCCTTCGAGGGGGACCAGTTGGCCATAGTTGCCGGTGGCGCTGCCGCGCAGGGTTAACGGCAGCTGGTGCTGCGCGCAGGCGGCGACCAGCTGGCGCAGTTCCTCTTCGTCGCGTGGGCGAACCACTGCGTCCGCCTGTTTCCCCGCCAGTTGCTCAGTGAGTAGCGGACTGAACCAGTGAAAATCGCGGGAAAGCCGTTTGATCTTCGCCGGCTGTAAGGTCCACTCCAGCGTCGGGAGTGTCTGCTGGATCGCCGCGACCGCGTGTTGACGCTGCTCATCAGTCATCATTTTTCTTCCTGTTCGTCAGCAAAACATTAATGAGATTGTACGGCTTCGCTTTCATGCCAGGCGCTGAGCGCCCGGCGCGAAACCCAGGACATCACGCCAAACAGCGCGATCCCGGCGAGAGAGATCAGCAGCAGCGCGGCAAACATCAGCGGAATATCCAGCTGGTAGCCAGCCTGCAGGATCTGATAGGCCAGACCGGTATTGATCCCGCCGGTGCCGGCGACAAACTCCGCCACCACCGCGCCAATCAGCGACAGCCCGCTGGAAATACGTAGCGCGCCGAAGAAATAGGGCAGCGCCGAGGGGATACGCAGCCGCACCAGGGTTTGCCAGCGGCTGGCGTGATTGAGGCGAAAATAGCTCAGCAGGCCGGGAGAGACGCTGCGCAGTCCCTGGGTGGTATTGGAGATGATGGGGAAGACCGCCATCAGGGTGGCGCACACCACCAGCGAGAGCGTGGCGTCCTTCACCCAGATGATGATCAGCGGGGCGATGGCGACAATCGGCGTCACCTGTAAAAACACGATGTAGGGAAACAGGGCAGTCTCCACAAAGCGGTTCTGCACCAGGATAAACGCCACCGCGGCGCCTAAGACAATCGACAGCAGAAACGAGATCAGGGTGATCTTGAGGGTGAACAGCAGCGCCAGCAGCAGCGGCGTGAGATGCGTCCACAGGCTGTCCAGCATCACCAGCGGCGACGGCACCAGAAAGGCCGGGATGCGGAAATAGCTCACCGCGCCCTGCCACAGAAGCACCACCGCCACCGCGACGAGGGTCGGATAGAGAATTTTGAGAAAACGCGGATGCTGGACCCACGGCGTTGAGGTTGTGTTTTTCATATTATGGCTCCATACCGGACTGGCTGGCCTGCAACAGACTGTCCTGCAGCTGACGGGCATACAGGGAAAAGGCCGGGCTGACGCGAAATGCCTCGCTGCGCGGGAACGGCTCGCGGATGGCGATATCTTCCACCACCCGTCCGGGACGGGCCGCCATCATGATCACCCGCTGGGAGAGAAACACCGCTTCGTGGATCGAGTGGGTGACGAACACCACCGTCAGGTTCTGCTCCTGCCAGAGACGCAGCAGGTCGCTGTCGAGTTTATTACGCGTGATTTCATCCAGCGCGCCGAAGGGCTCATCCATCAGCAGCAGCTTTGGCCGGGTGACCAGGCCGCGGGCGATGGAGACGCGCATTTGCATGCCGCCGGAGAGTTCGCGCGGCAGGACGTCGGCGAACTTGCCGAGGCCCACCAGCTCAAGGACTTCATTCACCCGGGTATTACCTTCCGCCCGCGGCACGCCGGCCAGATCCAGCGGCAGCCTGACGTTATTGCGCACGCTGCTCCACGGCATCAGGGTGGCTTCCTGGAAGACGAACGACAGCGGATGCTGGGCTTTTTCCCGGCTGTCGCGCCGCCACAGCATCAGCTTGCCGTCGCTGGGCTCCACCAGGCCGGCGACCATCTTCAGCAGCGTACTCTTCCCGCAGCCGGACGGGCCGAGCAGGGTAATAAACTCCCCCTGATTGATGGTCAGGTTGACGGGCAGCAGCGCCCGGGTGCCGTTGCTGTAGATCTTCTCCGCCGACAGCACCTCGATGGCCGGCGTGGCAGAGGCGGGCATAAAGCGGGTGTCGCTCATCACGGTCAGTTTCGGGGCGCTATTCATGGCATTACTCCGGCGTCTTTGACCATCTCCAGGGTATAGGTCTGCTCAAACGGCACCTTGCTGGCGTCGATCAGTTTGTTTTTCACCAGCATGTCCCAGGTTTTCTTCAGCCGCGGCTCGGTGATGATACCGATGCCGCCGGTCTTAGCGTCGCCGCCGGTCACCAGCTGGTACTGCTTCATCTGGGCAATGCCAAAGGCGATCTGCTCGGCGCCCATTTGCGGATTCGCTTTGCCGATCAGGCTGTTGCCGGGGGCGGGATCCTGCAGGTAGCTTTTCCAGCCCTCCATGGAGGCTTTGACGAAGGCCGCCACCGCCGCCGGACGTTTGCGGATGGTGTCGGCCATACAGATAATCGAGTTACCGTAGGGCGGATATCCCCAGTCGCTGAGCGGATAGACATAGAACGGTTGCCCGCCTTTGGCGACGGAGAACGGCTCGGAGGTCACGTAGCCCTGCTGCACCAGATTTTTATCGGCGAGGAACGGCTGAACGTTAAAGGTATAGGGGCGCACTTTGCTGCCAGCCAGACCCAGCTCGCTCTTCGCCCACGGCCAGAAAGAGGTATAGGCCTCGGTAGCGAGCAGGAAGGTTTTGTCTTTAAGCTCCGCCGGGTTCTCCACTTTGTTATGAGTGATAAACACCGTCGGCGAGTGCTGGAACACGGTAGCGACGGTCACCGCGTGCACCCCGGCCTGCCAGGTCTCCAGCGCCTGGCCGTTGTCGCCAAGGGTACAATCGGCCTGACCGGCCGCCATCAACTGCATGACGTTAATCTGCGGGCCGCCCATTTTAATCTCGACATCGAGACCGGCGTGCTGATACAGCCCGGTGGCCTGGGCCTGGTAAAACCCGCCGTGCTCGGCCTGGGCATACCAGTTGGTGAGAAAGGTAAACTTCTCCGCCGCGAAGCAGGAGGCTGAGGTGGCAAGGGCGGCCACGGTCAGCAGGGTAAAAACGGGCGTCGGTCTGCTATTCATCAGGGCTCCTTGGATTCAGCAGCGAAAGAAGGTGGTAGGGACTGCACAAAGCCGTGCCAGTGCTGTTTGCCCCAGGTCGGTTCGCGACGTTCGACCCAGGCCATGCGGTGGATCTCGATGATCGCTTGCGCCCAGCTGGCGGCGAGGGAGTCGAGAAGCCCTTCGCCTTGCTCCCGCGTCGCCGGGGTCGGGTCGCCGATCACCCCGCTGGGGCCAAAGTCATACGACGCCCACGCCGCCGCCGGGCGGCCTTTTGACAGGGTCGGGCAGGGGAATTCCGGCGGGAAGTTGGCGACGGCGCGTTCCATATGGACGCACTCCGGCGCCAGCGCCAGCATCAGCGCCGTTTCGCTATGCCCGGCGTGCATCGCCATCCGCTGTTCATGCGGGCTGAGAAACTGTTTTTCACAGTTGGGCACGTTGAACACGTCGTGGGGGATGGCGATGAAATCCCCGTGGCGCAGGCGCATTTCCCGGCAGGCGATCTGCAGGATCTGCGGCTGGCCGCCGTGGCCGTTGATCATCAACAGCTTGCGAAAACCGGCCCGATAGAGGGATTCGGCGATCTCCAGCAGGGTATGCAGCAGCGTATCGCCGCTGAGGGTCAGGGTGCCGGGAAAATGCAGATGCTCCTCGGACTTACCGTAGACGATCGGCGGAATGGCGTAGGCCGGGATCGCCGCCGGCAGCCGGGCAAGGGCATGGCCCGCCACGCCGGAAGATATCACGCTGTCCACCGAGCAGGGCAGATGCGGGCCGTGCTGTTCGATCGCCCCGGTGGGGAGGACGATAACCGTATTGCTTTTATCCGGCAGGGCGGCCACGTCCGTCCAGCTCAGAAAAGGGAGAAAGCGCGCGGCAGGAATGTAACCATTAATCATCGCGGTGCCTCGGAGTGAATTGGCTGGGGTAACCAGACGGTTGCTTCAACTTCAATCAATACCGTGGCGTCGGGCAGCATTTCGCTGACCTGCACCACGGTGGAAACGGGCGGCTGGTCGGGATAAAACAGCTTCCTGACCCGGCTGTAATAGGGAAAATGGTCAAGGTTGCGAAAGTACTGCACCAGCTTGATAACGTCGCTCATCTGCCCTCCCGCGGACTCCACGGTGCGGCGGATGCTCTCCAGGACGTACCAGCTCTGGGCGAGGATCGGGCCCTGTTTCGCATCGGTTGAAAATTCGCCGGTCGCCCCCAGCAGCTCCCGCACCGGCTCAGGCACATCCTGAAAGCCGTTGACGACGGTGCCGGTCAGGGGATTGACCGGGATAATGCCGGAGAGAAAGATAAAATCGCCGGCTCTGCGCCAGGCGGCATACCGCGCCAGCGGCGCCCCCGCGCCTGCTTCAAGACTCATGTGCCATCTCCTCTTGCCACACGCGCCGGTGGGTTAACCTGCCGTGGTTAACCACCAGACGGGCGGCGCTGTTTAAAGGCCAGGTAAAACGGTCGCTACCCGGGAAAATCACCACGCTGGCCGCCGCCCCGACGGCAAAGGGCGCTGTGTCTGCCGGCGAACCGGTTAACGCCGCGCGATCGCAGATCAGCCGCGACTGCCGGTCGAACAGGTCGCTGAGCTGAGCGCTGAACAGGCCGCAGGCCAGGGTGTCCAGCGGGTCATAGCTCCCCGCCGGACAGAAAGCGTCCTGTACGTTGTCGCAGCCAAGCAGGGTGGCCACGCCGGCGGCCTGCGCCTCGTGCAGCAGGGTGATCCCTCGCTGGCGCGGCGTGCGGCCGAACGTCGCATCCTGCAGCAGCAGGTTGGTCATCGGCAGGGCGATAAGAGTGACGCCGTGCGCCGCCAGCTGGCGCAGGATCGGCGCCGCCTGTTCGTCGCTGCCGGCGGCCAGCGCGCAGCCGTGGCTGCAGCAGATATGCCCGGGAAAAGGGTGGTGGGAGAGATGGTCCGCCAGCCAGATCAGCCCCTGAGACACCTCGCGGAGCTCCTCATCGATATGCAAATCCAGATCCAGATCCCAGCGGGCCGCGCTATCCAGCAGGTTTGCCATGGCGGCGGCGTCCCAGTTGGAGGAGTGGATAAAGCCGCCCAGCAGGCAGCGCTCCCCGCTGTTGGCGACCGTTCGGGCAATGGCCCCGGCGTCCGCCGGATCGCGAAACAGGGTCAGCGGGACCAGCGCCACTCGCTCCAGGGTGATGCCGCCGGTATCGAGGCGAGCGATCTCCTGCCAGGCGTCGGGTGCGTCGGCGGTAAACCAGTCGATATGGCTGCGCAAATGGGTCACGCCATTCGCTGCCCCCCGGGCCAGCGCGGCGGACGCCCGACGTTGAATATCCGCCCTGGTCCAGTGCTGGCGATCCTCGTGCATGGCGTGGATCGCCGCCAGCAGCCCGGCCTGCGCCGGACGGCAGCGTTCAATGGTAAAGGTCTTGTCCAGATGGGCATGGGGTTCCACCAGGCCGGGGAGCGTCAGGGCCCCCGCCAGGTCCCACAGACCGGCAGCCGGCTGGTCGGTTGGGGTCAATGCGGCAATCCGGCCGTCGCGAAAGGCCAGGTCCGCCAGCAGCGGTTCGCCATTGGCCTGCGTCGGCCAGCCGTCGGGCAGCGCCCAGGCCGGGAGGCGGGCGCGGCTGATACCGGCGAGCGGCGCAGAAGAGGAGGGGAACGTCATCGTCAGTCTCCTCACAGATCCAAAACCAGACCCGGGGATTTCGCCCGCGAACAGCAGAGCGTGATCTGGTCGTTGCCGGCTTTCTCTTCCGCCGTCAGCACGCTGTCCCGATGCTCGGGGATCCCGTCGAGGACTCCGGTAATACAGGATCCGCACATTCCCTGTTCGCAGGAGAGCATTACCTCCACGCCGGCGTGCTGTAATACCTGAGCAATGGTTTGATCCGCGGCGACCTGCAGGCGCTGGCCGCTGGAGGCCAGCTCAATATAAAACGCATTTTTCGCCGCAGTATTATTTTCCGCCGCGGGAGTAAAACGCTCGAAGACGAATTGCGACGGCGACCAGCGATATTCCTCCATGACCGACTGCAGTCGCTGAATAAAACCCTCCGGGCCGCAGGCGACCACTGCGGTATCAGGATCGGGCGTGGTTAAGCATTCGGGGATCCGCTGGCGAAACGACGCACCTTCCTCGCTGCAGTGAATCACCACCGTGCCGCTCGCAGTCAGCTGGTTCAGGCGCGGGGAGAAGGCCGTCTGGCGCGAACTGGTGACATAATAATGCAGCTCCAGTGCCCCCTTTCTGGCGGCAATCGCTTCAGCCATCGCCAGCAACGGCGTGATGCCGATACCGCCGGCAAACAGCAGGTAGCGCCCGGCCTCCGGCAGGGGAAAATGGTTACGCGGCGGAGAAATGGCGAGCCGATCGCCGGCTTTGAGCTGCTGGTGCAAATAGCGTGAGCCGCCGGTGGAGGTGTCAGTCAGCCTGACGCAAATTTCATAAGTATTACTGTAGTCAGGCGTGCCGCACAGGGAATACTGCCGCAGGCCGACGCCGGGAATAATAATATCGATATGCGCCCCGGCGGAGTAGGCCGGTAATATTTCCCCGGCCGCCGCCTGCAATATTAATGATAGATTTCCCTGTCCGTTGGGGCGTATTTCCCCAACCGAGACCGAAATAAGATCGTGGCTGTGCATTACCGTTTTCTCTCCCTCACTCCGCTGTCTGCAGGGCGGCCAGGGGCGGCGAAGAGATAACTCCCCCTTCGCGGTGAACTGTCCGGCGTGCAAGAAAATGGGTGAAACGATCGTTTCTCCGCTATGAATGCTACGGTATTGTGATAAAACTGTTGCGTCCAGAGCTTTGATTCGCACAACCCGTTGCAAAAAAGAGAGCACCCAAACCATGTTTGCCTTCTCCCGATTTCTGCTCTATTTCACCGAAGTGGCCCGTCAGGGGTCGTTTCGTAAAGCGTCAGAGGCGCTGCATGTGTCGGCGTCTTCCATCGACCGGCAGATTTTGCGCGTGGAACAGGAGCTGGCGATGCCGCTCTTCGAGCGCCATCCCAGCGGGCTGCGGCTGACCGCCGCCGGGGAGCTGCTTCTGCATGCGGCCAATAACTGGAAAAAGGACTTTACCCGGGTCTGCGAGCAGCTGGATGACCTGCGCGGGTTGCGGCGGGGGCATGTGCGCATCGCCACCATCGATGCCATAAACCGGCATTTTTTTTCGACGATGCTTAAAGAGGTGCATAAACATTATCCCAACATCTCTTTCACATTGACCACCATCAACAATATCCACATTCAGCAGGCGCTGATCTCCGGTGAGGCGGATTTCGGCATCATGCTCAATCCTCAGACCTCCCGCGAACTGCAGGTGCGGGCGTTTGCCGAGATGAATATGGGGATCGTGGTGCCGATCGGCCATCCGCTGGCCAGCCGCAGCGCGGTGCGCTTTAGTCAGTGCCTCGACTACCCCTTTATCCTGCCCTCCGCCCCGTTGATGATCAGCGAGCCGGTGGAGGCGCTGGTGAACATCAGCGGCAACGAGGTGAAGGAGGTGGCGGTGTCGAACAACATTCACATGATCCGCACCCTGATCAAAGAGCAGATGGGCATCGGCATCCTGTGTCGGCTGGATATTCTCGATGAGATCGAGTCCGGCCAGCTGGCGTTTGTGCCGCTAACCGATCCGCAGCTTAAGCCTTTCACCCTGGCGCTGTGCGTTTCGCCCGCCCGCCAGCTTTCCCTCGCCGCCTCGATGATGCTGAACCAGCTGGAGATGCTCTTCAGCCAGCTGTGAGATGTCGGGCAGGCACTAAAATCATTCATGTACGCACCATAATGGTGCGTTTTTTGTGTGTATGAATCAAAGGTTGCATGCCCAAGGACGGCGGCGCAGGCGATTTCTCGCGGTAGTTCGCAGGCGTTTAAATCTGGCATTGTTTTTGTATAGCTGAATGTGAGTAGAAGCGGTCAGTACGGGTTATCCATACGGGACATTGCTCAGTCACCATGTCGCGGTTCAATGTTGACCGGGATGGGAGGCTGAGCCGTGGTTTGCTCGCCCCTCTCCCGGCATGAAGAGGAGAGGGATAATGAAAAGTCGTGCACGCCTTCCCCGGGGCTTTCGCTGGCTGGGCCTGATGGCCATCGGCGGTGTCTCGCTGGCCGTTCAGGCCGAGGAGAAAATCGTTCTGCTGACCTCCTGGTACGCCCAGGCGGAGCAGGGGGGTTATTATCAGGCTCAGGCCACTGGGCTGTACAAAAAATACGGTCTCGACGTCGAGATCCGCTCCGGTGGTCCCCAGGTCAACGGCATGCAGTTGCTGTTGTCAAAGCGGGCCGATGTGATCATCGGCTACGATCTGCAGCTGATGGAAGGCATTCAGCGCGGTTTCCAGGCAAAAGCCATTGCCGCGCCCTTTCAGTACGATCCCCAGGGGCTGCTGACCCATGCCGATGTCACCTCCCTGCAGGGGCTGAAAGACAAAACCCTGCTGGTCTCCAGCTCCGGCCAGGCGACGTGGTGGCCGTGGCTGAAGGCGCAATACCAGCTGAGCGACGCGCAGGTTCGCCCCTATACCTTCAATATTCAACCCTTTGTCGTCGATGACGCTGTCGCCCAGCAGGCCTATGTCAGCTCCGAGGTGTTTCAGGTGCAGAAGGCCGGGGTGAAGGCGAACTTCTTCCTCTTTTCTGAACACGGCTATCCCCCGTACGGCGGCATCCTTATCGCCCGCCCGGACACCATCGCCGAGCGTAAAGCGGCGATGGCGAAGTTTGTCCGCGCCTCAATGGAGGGCTGGGTGAGCTACCTCAACAATCCGGCGCCGGGCAATGCGTTGATTAAGCAGGACAACCCGAAAATGACCGACGATCTGCTCGCCTGGGGCGTGACCCAGATCCGTGAGCATCACCTGATCGACGGCGGGGATGCCACCAGCCAGGGCTGGGGGACGATGACCGACGCGCGCTGGCAGAAGACCCGCGACTTTATGGTCAACGCCGGTCTGCTGGCGGCGACCACCGACTGGAAACAGGCCTACACCACCGAATTTGTGCAGGCCATGCAGGTTAAACCCTGAGGAGCGACGCCATGTCATTAATTATTAAAAATGCCCATGCCATCCTCAGCGGTCTGCCGGGGGAGGCGGCGCGGCTGGCCGGGCCGGATATTCGCATCCGCGACGGCAAGATTGCCGCTATCGGCAGCCTGACCCCGCTGCCGGAAGAGCGACAGATCGATGCCCGCGACTGCGTGATCTATCCGGCATGGGTGAACACGCACCACCATCTTTTTCAGTCGCTGCTGAAGGGCGAGCCGCAGGGGCTAAACCAGAGCCTGACGGCCTGGCTGAGCGCCACGCCGTACCGCTTTCGCGCGGCCTTCGATGAGCACACTTTTCGTCTGGCGGTGCGCATTGGTCTGGTGGAGCTTCTGCGCTCGGGCTGCGCCAGCGTGGCGGATCACAACTACCTGTACTGGCCGGATATGCCCTTCGATACCTCGGAGATTGTCTTCAGCGAAGGGGAAGCGCTGGGGATGCGCATCGTTCTGTGCCGGGGTGGGGCGACTCAGGGACGGGCGGTGGAACAGGATCTGCCGGTGGCGCTGCGTCCGGAAACCTTCGACGGCTATATGGCAGATATCGAACGGTTGGTCAGTCGCTATCACGACCCCCGGCCCGATTCTCTGCGCCGGGTGGTGATGGCGCCCACTACCGTCCTGCACTCCGCGCCGGGCGCCCAGCTGCGGGAGATGGCGAAGCTGGCCCGCCAGCTGGGGATCCGGTTGCACAGCCATTTATCGGAAACCGTCGATTATCTCGATGCCGCGCGGCAGAAATTCGCCATGACGCCGGTGCAGTTCTGCGCGGAGCACGACTGGCTGGGAAATGACGTGTGGTTTGCCCATCTGGTGAAGCTGCTGCCGGAGGAGATTACCCTGTTGGGCCGCACCGGAACTGGCATCGCCCATTGTCCGCAAAGCAACGGTCGGCTGGGCAGCGGCATCGCCGATCTGCTGGCGCTGGAGCAGGCCGGGGTCCCGGTCTCGCTGGGGGTGGACGGCGCTGCCTCGAATGAAGCGGCGGATATGCAAAGCGAAGCCCATGCCGCATGGCTGCTGCAGCGCGCGCGCAAAGGGATGCTGGCGCAGCCGCGCTACGCCGGGGGCACCTTCGAGGGCGGGGCCGATGCGGCCACCGTGGAGGATGTGGTGCGCTGGGGCAGCGCCGGCGGGGCGCAGATCCTTGGCTTAGCGCAGAGCGGCACCCTGCAGGTCGGCATGCAGGCGGACCTCGCCATTTACCGGCTGGACGATCCGCGCTACTTCGGCCTGCACGATATGGCCATTGGGCCGGTGGCCTGCGGCGGGCGTGCCGCGCTGAAGGCGCTGCTGCTCAATGGCCGGCCCATCGTGGAAGATGACGCCATTCCCGGTCTCGACCTTGACGCGATGCGCCACGACGCGCTGGCGGCCGTCCGTACCCTCCAACAGCGCGCCGCTGTTTAACTGATAACAGGATAATGACGATGACCTCAACCAACCAGAATCAACGCTATACCTTACAGGAACTGGAAAAAGAGGCGCTGATGGGCGCCCAGGGTGAAGAGACCTTCGCCCGCGAAGTGCGCTGTATCGACCTGTCGAACTTTGCCGAAAGAAAAAATGACATTGCTGAGCAACTGTGGGAGGCGGCGGTGGAGATCGGCTTCTTCCAGGTCAGCCACCACGGTATTCCGCTGGCGGATATCCGCCAGGCGTTCAGCATGACCGAGGCGTTTTTCGACCTGCCCGACGAGGTGAAGCGCCAGTATCCGCTGGCCGGCAACGCCGGCTGGGAAAGCAAAGCGCAGGTTCGGCCTTCGACCCGCACGCCGGATCAAAAAGAGTCGTATCAGATAACCCGGCCGCTGATGGCCGGGCGCTGGCCCAGCGATCGGGAGTTGCCAGCATTTCAGCAGACGATGCTTGGGTTTGAATCGCAGTGCTGGCAGCTGGGGATGAAGATCCTCTCCTGCTTTGCTTTAAAGCTCGGTTTTCCGGAATCGTTTTTCACCACCGCGCACGATCCGCAGCGTGATACCTACCAGAGCACCTTGCGCATGCTGCATTACTATGCGACCGGGCAGTCGCAGCAGGGAATGTGGCGGGCCGGCGCGCACACCGATTTTGACTGTCTGACGCTGCTGTTCCAGCGTCCCGGCCAGGGCGGCCTGCAGGTCTGCCCGGGCAAGGACCGCGAAAGCCAGCAGTGGACCAGTATTGAGCCGCGGGAAGAGGTGATCACTTGCAATATCGGCGATATGCTGATGCGCTGGAGCGACGACCAGCTGCCGTCTAACTTCCATCGGGTGAGAAACCCGCTGCCCCACGAATATCAAGGGCCGCGCTACAGCCTGGCGTTTTTCTGCCAGGCCAATAAAGATGTCGAGATCCTCGGGCCGCAGAAGAAGTACCCGCCCATCAGCGCTGAGGATTATCTGCAGCAGCGGATCCAGGCCAATTTCGCCAAAGGGTAGGATGCTCCCTTGCGTGGTATTCCTGCCGCCGGCTTTCGCTGACGCGGCGGCAGGATCGCCGGCGCTGAGCTTTTCAGCTACCGTGTTAAGTTTCCTGGTGTCGTTGAAATAACTGAAGAATATCCCCTAAGCGTCAGCAGCAAGCTGCCTCCGCTAAGACCCCGGTAATCAGGTCCTTTACGTCGTAAACGCCGTAAAGCCAGCGCACCGGGGGTAAAGGGATTACCTTAACTTCTTATTGCTGTTAGTGGGTTAAGGCTAATCAGGGCAGGGGGGCAGAATTTATAGCTCGGTAACCGGCTACACCGGGCTTTCGGCGCCATTTGACTCCATAGACACATGTAACCTCATCTGGCACCCTCATACCGCTGACGCGGTATTCAGAAGCTTCCCGATGCTGTAGGTTTTAACGTCTGCTTTGTGCCAGAAGCGGACGTTTCAGAAGCCAGCTGTTTTTAATAGCTGTGTATTATCGAACCGGATACTTATGTTTTTTAACAACCCCTCTCCGGCCCAGACGATAGCCCCCTAATTTTGCGGTTTATTTCTGTTGTAGCCAGCGTTGAACGCCCATGGACGCGGAGTCAATTGCACCTGCCAGATAACCCGAGAACTGTGGCGACCATTCACTGGCGATACCTGTTATCTCACCGGACCATTCTCCCCTGGCGGGAAGTTGCTCAGGCATTGCGTGACCGACCTCCTGCAGGAGATCAAATTCCGTTGCAGTAAACGGATCGGCTGCCCAGTCTTTTATATACTCCGCTTCGGGCTCTGCCGCATCCTGTCCAAATAAGCGCACGAGTTGCTCCCGGCAAAGGCCTTTGAGCACAGCTTCGCTGACAGTCCATCTCGATTTTGCCGGTACGCCAATGAAACCAAAAATCGCCGTTTTGCCCGAGTCTGGCTCGGATACGTCGTGGATCTCAACCATTGGCCCCACGCGGCTTCCTGCATTCCCTGAAAGCTGCCGCTCATGCAATAAGTCTGTTTTATATACAGCGACATATTTTGCATGGGGAGCCATCCATGTCGGGATTTTCCGCCAGTTCGACAGCACCTGTTCCGGCATCGCGGGTATGAAATCTATTTTAGCTGCCAGGGCAGGAGGCAAAGCGAGGAAGACATGCTCACCGGAAAATACGGCCTTTTTACTGCCTTCGGACCGGGTATGGACCAGCACTTCCTTGCCAGCCCGGGAAACCGCCACCACCTGATGGCCGGTTTTAATCTTCTCAGCCGGGATCTGACTTTTAAGTGCCGCCGTCAGCGCCTGCATTCCTCCCTTCAGCCTGAAAGACGCCGGGGAGCTCTCCCATGCCGGGTAGCGTTCGGGGGGCGAATCCAGCTGGCGTTCGTAGAGCATGTCACCCGGACGGCCATGCGCGATTACCGGAAGATTAAGCCGCTCGATCAGTTGCGCGAAGTCCGGTTGAATATCAGGCCAGAACCACGCTGCCCCCATATCTACATGAACGCCAGCGGAGGTGCCCGCCAGTTCCAGGCCTGACAGCACGCGCCCGCCCGTTCTGTCACGAGCCTCAAGGATCACATAATCAACACCCGCTTTTTCAAGCAGCGTGGCGGCATAAAGGCCGCTTATGCCCGCACCAATGATAACAGCGCTCTGCTTCATAATGTCGCTCCGCTCAGGGTTGTCGGGCTGAGATGTCCCGTTTTCAGATAAAAAAGTGCGCCAGAGGCGGTGGCCATAAGAGCAGGCATATCACCCGGCGGAAACCGCATCCAGCTTCCTGCCCCATAGCAACCTTCCGGCGCATGGAGTTCTCCCTGCAGAAGAAGGATCTCTGCTCCGCCAACAAGCGGCGCACAGAAGATCCGCTCGCCCGGGGCAATTTTCTGAAGCAGAACAGTTTCTGAGGTGCCGGAGAATAAAGGGCAGACTTGTCTTTGCGGCTGACCGTGCCAGTTAGCTGCCTCCTGCGTATTTATCCTGACCGGCTGGAGTTCATCGGCAGACATCTGGCGCAGCTTGACGAAAATGGTTGTGCCGTCGCGACTTGAGGGCTGGTGAGAAGAACCGTCCGGGCTGCGCAGATACCAGCCGGCAGGATAGTTGACCCCGTTTTCGGTAAAAGTCCCCTCGAGCACCAGAATCTCCTCTCCGCCTGGATGGCTGTGTGCGGGAAATTCGGATCCGGGCGCATACCGGACAAGGCTGGTTGCGCGGGCCTGCTCGCGACCAATCCGGTCAAGCATCACGCGCTTAACGCCGGGCTGGGGAGAAGGTATCCACTGATAATCGTCCGGAGTAACGATCGCACGCTGCGAAAAATCAGAATTCAGTAACATCATAGTGAGTGATTAGACGGCCCCGCAGGGGCCGTCTGCAGGCCTATTTGTTCGGCAGATTATCGTAAACATCCAGAGCACGCGCGGTATATGTCAGCGCTGCGCCAGTGTTCAGGTTAATGGCAACGGCCAGCGCTTCGGCGATCTCTTCGCGCGTGGCACCGTGCTTAACAGCAGCGTCGACGTGTACGGCCAGGCAACCGTCACAGCGGGTGGTGACGGCCACGGCCAGTGCAATCAGTTCATGGGTTTTGGGATCGAGGTGCTTGTTTTCTGACGCCCCTTTATCCATCTGTTGAAAGCCTTTCATAAACTCTGGCTGCAGTTTGGCAAATTTGCCGATGGTGGCGAGCAGGCCACTGCGATATTCATTCCAGTTTAAGAACATTGAAAACTCCGGTTATTTTTTGTCTCAGAAAAATCATTACATGACGTCGAAAATACGTACGTCAGGCGCGCTGTTTAAATAGGGTTTTAATCCTGCAACGACATCCTGCGTGAACAGCGGACTGCCAAGGTATGCCTGCGCCTGCGCTACAGTCTTAAAGCCGTGCAGCACCTGGACATCCTCATCACGGACAAGCAGCTCTTTAGAGGTGGCACCCTCGATGGTGGTCAGAAACGGGGTTTTGTATTTCTGGTATACCCCCGCGGCTGCCGCACGGTTTTCATTACTGATATCCAGGGTGATTTGCAGATAAGCCATCGTTCTCTCCTTCGCTCAGGGTTGAGGTAACACGCCCGCTTAAAAACCCGGCCTGTATTACCTTTCGTTGAGGGCGATTATCAGAAAGCCAGACAGCTTCAACAAATCAGATAATCTTGCGGAGCAGAGAAGAAATTCTACGTCGTGGTATAGCAGGGAATAAAGCATCACGCGGCTGGACTGATTGCCGGGACAGCGTGATGCCTGATGAGGCAGTTTATGAGCGGTCTGAAACGACATCCTGAAGAAGCCAGTCATGGAAAACTTTTACTTCATCACGCATTACATTCTGCTGCGGGGTGACCAGATAATAAGACCACTTGAGCGGCCACCGGTGGTCAGGATGCAACTGGACCAGCTGTCCGGTTTCGATAAGCTTTTTCACCAGAGCGTATCGCACGATGGCCACGCCTCTGCCGCTCAGGGCCGACAGAATCACCGCTGAGGTGGAGTTAATATGCAGCCCGCTTTCCAGCGCTTCGGGGGCACCGACCGCCATCAGGACATCATTCCATGACGGAAAATCCGCCCCCGGGTGGGGCGTGTCATCATGAATGAGTTTTTGCGTGGCGAGCCATTCACTGCAGGCCATTTTCCCGGACGGCACCAGGTGGGGACTGCAGACCAGTACCGCTTCCTCATCCATCAGCCAGGTTTTATTCACGCCTGGCCAGTCGCCCTGGCCGCAGCGAATACCTATATCCGCCTCGCCGTGCGACACGTCCATCAGCTTTTCCGTGACGTTAAGCCGCAGATCGATATTTTCGTGCGCTTCCGAAAACCGGTTCAGGCGATCCATCAACCAGTTCATCATCAGTACCTGCGATGCCGTCACCACCACCACTGAGCGCGAGCGGCGACCACGAAGCTTGTTTAATCCGGTTTCAAGTTTGTCGAGCCCCTGCGTGATGTCCTGGAGTGCCTCCTGCGCTTCGTCAACCAGCGTCAGCCGCTCTTTTCCTGAGCGGGTGCGGTGAAGAAGCGGGTGTCCGACCCAGTCTTCCAGCGAGCGGACCAGCTGGCCTACTGCGGCGGGCGTAACACCCAGCTCCTGTGCCGCGCCGGTAAAGCTGCCGTGCCTGGCGGTGGCTTCAAAAGCATGCAGCCATTTAAGTCGGTTTAGCGATCGCATTGAGGTTATCCTGATGCATTATTTTCCTCAGTATACGCCAACGAGAAAGATTTTCTTTCCTGAGTCGCAATTTCTTCTCAGTCGTCAATCAGGGGCCCGGGTGGCATTCTGATTTCACACGATGAGGAGCGCGGCTTTTCATCAATGACAACCATATGAATTCAAAGAGGTTAGCGATGAACGCATCTTTTGCCGGTAAAAAACTGTTAGTGGTCGGTGGTACAAGCGGTATGGGCTTCGAAACGGCGAAGCTGGTTCTGAAAAACGGTGGCAGCGTTGTGCTGGTTGGCAATCGTCAGGACAAAGCCGAGCAGGCCCGCCAGGCGCTGGCTGCAGACGGTCAGGTTTCCATCATCGTTGCCGACCTGATGAAAGAAGAAGGTATGCAGCACGTGGTGAATACCATTAATGCCGAACACAAAGATATTAGCCTGCTGGTCAATGCGGCTGGCGTATTTTTCCCGAAACCGTTCACCGAACATGAAACGTCAGACTATGACATGTACATGAGCATTAACCGCGCGACGTTCTTTATTACCCGTGACGTGGTGCGCAATATGGTCGAAGCCGGCATTAAAGGCTCCATCGTTAATATCGGTTCCATGTGGGCACAGCAGGCCATCGGTGCCACTCCGTCTTCAGCTTACTCAATGGCAAAAGCGGGTCTGCACGCGCTGACCAAAAACCTGGCCATTGAGCTGGGTGAAAAAGGGATCCGCGTGAATGCGGTGTCTCCGGCCGTTGTTCACACGCCAATTTACGAAGGCTTCATTCCGAAAGACGACGTGAAGGACGTGATGAGCAGCTTTGACAGCTTCCACCCGATCGGTCGCGTGGGTACCCCGGTCGATATCGCGGAAACCGTTGCTTTCCTGCTTTCTGACAAGACTGGCTGGGTCACCGGCGCTATCTGGGATATTGATGGTGGCGTAATGGCTGGCCGTAACGCCTGATGACCATGCCGCACGCGCTTACCCGCGTGCGGCACTGGAGTAATTATGCAAATCCAGACCGTGCATTATGACCTTGTCACCTCATGGCAGGGGGGCATGGCCAGCCGGACGCTCTGCCAGTCCTTTTCCGCAGACAACGCTTCGCCGGCCCTGCAAAGTCATGTTATCGATTCCGATGAACCGGTTTCGCTGGGTGGCGAAGGGCTGGCTCCTGACCCCCAGGAGCTGATGCTCGCTGCGTTTAACGCCTGCATAATGGCCGCCTTTATTCTCGAAGCCAGGGCTGAAGGTCTCGCCCTTACGCATCTTGAAATTCACACTGACGGGCACCTTCCGAAGGGTATACCTGCCTCCGGTGACAGACCTGCAGAGGATGCCTCCGGCAGGCTTGTGTATGTCATCCACGTAAGCGGTAGCGGCACGGTGCATCAGTTTGAAGGGGTCCATCAGCGGGTGATTGACTCCTCCCTGAACCGGTGGTTACTGGCCCAGAATATGCTCATCGAAGGTGACTTAATACTGAGCTGACGCGGCTGGATTGTTTTGTTCAACAGGAAAAAATGATATGACCACACCAAGAGTAACCCCCTGGCAGGATGAAGAGCCCGTTGACGCCAATCTTCTCAACGCGATAAAGGCCCGTCGGCCCGGCGGAAAACTGATAGGTATTGACCGGGTATTACTGAAGAGTGCCCCCCTGGCCACGGGCTGGAACGAACTGATGGTACGGGTACGTCAGGAATTTTCGCTCAGCCTTGAATACCGGGAACTGATCATGCTGCGCGTTACCTGGCTGAATAAAGCAGAATTTGAATGGAACGTGCACTACCCTGCCTATCTGGATGCAGGCGGAACGGCTGAAAAAGCAGAAGCCCTGCGGTTATCCTCCGCGCCACACATCTTTAATGACACCGAAACGTTGCTGATACATCTTACGGACCAGTCCACCCGGAACGTCGTGGTTGAGGAGAACATCATCGGGGCGCTGAAAAGCCTGTTAGGTGAAAAAGAGACCGTGGAAGCGGTTGCTACTGTCGCCGCCTATAACATGGTATCCCGTTTTCTCGTCGCCCTTGCCATCTGATATCCCTAATTTTTCCGGTGCAATTTATGAATAAAAAATATCGCGCTATGCAGATCGTTGCCCCCGGGGTGCTGGAAATGACAGAGCGGCCGGTACCCGCTCCCGGCCCGGATGAGGTGCTCATCAGAATTGAAGCATGCGGCGTATGCGGTGCCGATCTCCGGGACGCGGAAAAAGCGCCGCAGGCGGGCCAGCCCGGCCGTATACCGGGACATGAAATTGTCGGATTTATTGCCCGGAAAGGGAACAGGGTACCCGATATCTGGCAAACCGGTCAGCGGGTTGGCATCGGGCGTCTGGGGGGATACTGTCAGCACTGCAAACCCTGTCGCAGCGGGCTTTTTCACCTCTGTGAAAATCAGCTTACGCCAGGACTCAGCTGCGATGGCGGCTACGCAGAGTACGTTGTCATGCGGCATACCGCGCTGATAGCCATCCCCTCCGCGCTCTCTTCCGTACATGCAGCGCCGATCCTTTGCGCCGGTACCGCAACCTTCAACGCACTGCGTAATTCTGGCGCCAGAGCGGGCGACAGAGTGGCGGTTCTCGGAATGGGTGGCCTTGGCCACATGGCCGTTCAGTACGCCCGTAAAATGGGGTTTGACGTTACGGTGGTGGCGCGCGGTAGCGATAAAGAACGAGCGGCCATTGAGCTGGGTGCGCATCACTACATCGATACACTTAAGGAAAACGCATCAGAACGTCTGAAAAATGACGGCGGTGTGGATTTTATTGTGGCAACGGCACCGGATTCAGAAACGGTATCAGCCCTTCTGTCCGCCCTCGCCCCCCGGGGAAAAGCGATCCTGCTGGGTACCGGACAAACGCCGGTGCAGGTCACGCCGGGTATGATGATCGGCGCTGAACGTACCCTGACAGGATCCTTCGTCAGCACACCGGCGCAAACCGAGCGCGCACTACAGTTCAGCCACCTCTTTCAGACGTTGCCTGTCACTGAACTGCTGCCATTTGAAAGGGCAAATGAGGCGCTCAGCAGACTGAAGCAGGGTCTGGCGCGATACCGGATAGTGCTCACCATGAATCAGGATAATTAATCACATGTCCGCAGAACATTTCCTGCCCGTTGCAGATCAGAAAAATAATATTATACGCCTGTCGGCCGCACAGGCTCTCGCCGGTGCTAACTCCGTCGTCTTTTATGCCACAGGGGCAATTGTGGGTAATGCGATTGCACCTGCCAGTTCGCTGGCCACCCTGCCCATCACCATGTTTGTTCTGGGGATGGCGGCCTGCATTCTGCCGTTAGGCTCATTGGCGCGGAAAAATGGTCGTAAAACTGCCTTTATGGTCGGCACCGGAGCAGGCGTCATCACCGGCCTGACGGCTGCTCTGGCCGTCTTCATCGGCTCATTCCTGCTGTTCTGCATTGCTGCATTTCTGGGCGGTGCCTATGCGGCAGTCGCGCTCAGCTTTCGTTTTGCCGCAACGGACGGCGTTACGCCCGAACGAAGGGCCAGGGCTTTGTCGCTGGTTATGGGGGGCGGAGTGATTGCCGGCGTGGTTGGGCCCATGCTGGTTTCCGGAACGATGCACCTCTGGCCGCCTCATACCTTCGCCGTCACGTTCCTCGCCCAGGCGCTCGTGGCCGTTATTTCGGCATTCATACTCAAAGACGTGAAAACCACAGAACCTGCCGGCGCAGTAAAAACGGGTGGACGACCTTTGCGCGAGATTGTCCGACAGCCAGGGTTTGCCAGAACCGTATTCAGCGGTGCGGTCACCTATATGGTGATGAATTTCCTGATGACGGCAGCCCCCCTCTCGATGCACATGCACGGCATTTCTCAGCAGGCGTCCAATCTTGGTATCCAGTGGCATGTGATTGCCATGTACGGTCCGGGCTTTTTCACCGGCAAATTAATTAACCGTTTTGGGGCCATGCGTATCGCCGCTGCGGGTCTGCTTATCACGGCATGCTCTGTGCTGGCCGGACTTGGTGGAACTGATATTTTTCACTACTGGCTGTCGCTGATATTGCTGGGTCTGGGCTGGAATTTTGGCTTCACCGGCGCATCGGCGAAGATCATTGAATATCACCGTCCCGAAGAGAAAAACCAGGTCCAGTCCCTGAATGATTTTGTGGTGTTTGGGGTGATGATTGTTGGGTCATTTTCTTCAGGAGCCCTGCTCAGTCTCTACGGCTGGAACGCCGTCCTGTGGGGATCCCTTGTTCCCGTCGGGCTTGCATTTTTAGGTATTATTAACGGGTTGCGGACAAAAAAGCAGGATAAATTAAGCTTCTGACGTAGTTTTCTCTGCGGCCTGGAAGCGGTTTATGTTGATGTGCATAGTATCTTAAGCCCAAAATCAATGAGCATGATTTTGGGCATACTTGTCGATGCTCACTGGCCCCATTATTTCATGAACGTCCGTTCTTCGCTCACAGCGGACTTTAAACGCACCCAGTACGCCCGCTTCGAGCCAGGAGCGGACATTTTGAAAGCCATCAAGTCCTTAGTTTGATGCCCATCGGAATTGTTTACTTTACAATACCAGCTACGAACAGCCTAACTAAAGCCAGGTGATCACGTGCATTCAAACATGATTGAATACCTTAATATTTTCGTACAGGTTGTTGAGCAGGGCAGCTTTACAAGAGCCGCTGACATTCTGCAGATTCATCGTCCCACCGTGAGCAAAGCGATACAGCAGATAGAGGACGACCTCGGCGTAAAACTCATCCATCGCACTACTCGTAAGTTGAGCGTTACGGCTGAAGGGGAGGCGTTTTATCATCGCGCCAGGCTTGTATTGTCTGAAGTTAATGACATGATGGCGAGTTTTTCACCTACTCTTCCGCCTCGGGGGCGGCTCAGGCTTGATGTCCCGCTGGCGCTGGCTCACGCCATACTGATCCCTAATCTCAAACATTTCCAGTCACTGTATCCTGACATTGATGTCATTTTGGTTTCATCGGACAAAAAAACCGATCTAATCACGGAAGGTGTGGACTGTCTTGTCCGCCTGGGCGAGCTTCAGGATTCGAGTTTTATCTCCAGACGTCTTGGTGACATCAGGATGGTCACCTGTGCAGCCCCGTCTTACCTGCAACAACATGGACGACCGGAAACACTTGCGGATCTGGAGCAGCATCGGGCAATAAATTTTTTCAGCGACCACAGTCGTGATGTGATGGAGTGGAAATTTATTAAGGACGGGAAGATCGTTTCGTTGCGTCCCGTGGGCAGCATGCTGGTTGATAATTCAGATATTCTGCTCTCCTGTGGCCTGGCGGGCCTCGGCATAATTCAGGGCACCTTAAACGCCCTTGCTCCACATATTGCTTCCGGCGCTCTTGAAGAGATTCTGACGCAATACCCTTCTGTGTCCAAGCCCGTGTCGGTGCTGTATCCGGACAGGCGCTACCTTTCCCCCAAAGTACGGGTCTTTATCGACTGGTTCAGTGAAGTTCTGACCATGCAGAACCGCTGAAACCAGTGGATTGTTAACAGATAATTAATACTGAAGTTCCCTGTCAGCTATTTTTGGTACGTTTATAGCAGCGTAGATTGTCAGTAAATGAACCGGGCATGTCTTCAACAATATTCTAAAGATATGCTGATAACTGACGAGAGCTGAAAATGTCTAAAGTTGTTACCTTTAACCGCACCGGTGGTCCGGAAGTTTTGGAAGTTGTCGATGTGGAGGTGCCCGCACCAGCAGCGGGTGAAGTTCAGATTCGCGTACATGCTATTGGACTTAACCGTGCAGAAATCATGTACCGCAACGGCCAATATGTTATTGAGCCGGAATTTCCGGCACGTCTTGGTTATGAAGCGGCTGGCGTTGTGCAGGCCGTAGGTGAGAATGTTGAGGCATTTACCACTGGCGATCTGGTCAGCGTAATCCCTTCATTTATGTTTAATGAATACGGTATGTACGGCGAAGTGGTCAATGCACCTGTGCACGCTGTTGTGAAGCATCCTGAAAATCTTTCCTTTGAGGAAGCCGCTGCAAGCTGGATGATGTATATCACTGCATATGGCGCGCTGGTTGAATATGGCAACCTTCAGGCTGGGCAGAATGTTGTGATCCGCGCGGCATCAAGCAGCGTAGGACTGGCTGCCATACAGATAGCTAACATGCTGGGTGCTAAACCCATTGCGCTTACCCGGACTGCCGAAAAAAGAGACATGCTTCTTAAAGCGGGTGCCGCCACTGTTATAGCTACCGCTGAGCAGGATATGGTTGCGGAAATCAATCATGCGACAGATGGCATGGGCGCCCATATTGTTTTTGATCCTGTCGGTGGGCCGGACGTGGCAAAACTGACCCAGGTGATGGCACCGCAAGGTATGTTCTTCCAGTACGGCGCGCTAGACAGCCGCGACCTGCTTGTGCCTGTCTTTGATATTCTCGGTAAGCATCTCACGCTCCGTGGATACGAGCTGTTCGAAATCACGACGGACCCTGAAAAAAGGGCACGCGCAAAATCCTTCGTCACCGAAGGGTTACGTTCCGGCAAACTGAAACCGGTCATTGATAAAACATTTCCGCTTGAGGATATTGCGGATGCACAGCGCTATATGGAAGCAAATGGACAGGTTGGCAAAATCGTTGTAGTGGTTGAGTAAACCTCAAACCCACTATGAGAAAGTTGCATTCGCCAATCGGTTTATTTCCTGAAATAACTTCACCGCAATGGAGTAACTCTTGAATTCACAATACAACTGGCAGGCACCAGCCATTAATCGCAAAAAAGTGGGCAACATGACTGTGACCATGCTCAGTGATGGTTACCTGGATGTATCCTTTGAGCTATTGTCGGGTATCGAAGGCTCCCGAGCGGAGGCACTCCTTCAGAAGCGGGGCGTGCCAGCATTGCCTCGCATTAATATCAACGTTTACGTGATCCAGACACCTGAGCGCACTATCCTGGTAGACAGCGGTGCTGGCGGTATCAATGGCTGGGGCGGTCGGCTTCAGGTTGCGCTGGCCGCTGCCGGTATTGACCCGCTCGCTATCGACACCATTTTACTGACTCACGCGCACCCGGATCATATCGGTGGTCTTGCCGGCCCTCTGCAGACTCCGGTGTTCCGTAATGTTCAACAGCTTTTTGTTCATGAAAAAGAACTCGCTTTCTGGCGCGATGAAACTATTTCAGCCAGCGCGCCTGATGCGTTCAGGCCGTTCTTTGAGGTAGCTAAAAACGCTTTTAACGCCTACGACGACAAACTGGTGCCTTTTCGTGAGGAAGCTATCCTGCCGGGGATCCAGACCGTTGAACTGTTTGGCCATACACCGGGCCACAGCGGATACCTGCTGGGCGATGAAAAAGAATCTCTGCTCATCTGGGGCGATATCGTTCATTTCCCGCATGTCCAGGTTGCTCAGCCTGATGTAACCATCGCGTTCGACAGCGATCCTGTGGCCGCTGCTGCCGTCCGGGGCAGACTGCTTGACCGTGCTGCGAGTGATAACCTGGCCGTTAGCGGAATGCATTTTAACCTGCCAACCACGGGTAAAGTTGTTCGAGATGGCAGCAGCTTTGCCCTGAACTATGATCTCTGGTCACCAGCAGTCTGAACCTTCCCCTTCCCGGTAGAATCACCGGGAAGGCATTTCTTACTTTCCCGCGCTTATCTAAGGGCCTGTGAATATGACATATTCGCAAACAAAAGGCTTATTGCCACCACGCCCAGGTTCTTTGTTCTTCTCTTGAGAACACGCATTGTTGCGGGGAATATTCGCCTGTTCAGTACAGCGCACCGTTTCATCTACTGTTCTTACGCGGGGCTTTTTCCTGATTAATATTTTTTGCTTCTCTGTTTTTAAGATTCAACGTCTGCCCTGCGCTGTGAGTTCAATCGGTCGATGCAGCGCTATTCTTAATCAAGGGGGACGTTGCCATGAAACGAAGAACTCGGATTCACTCCACGCCAGTTCGCCTTGGATATACGGAGTCGAGTTCCCACTAACCGTTCACCCAGATAAGCTGGTGTGAAAGGTGAAGCGGAGGGCCATATGCTGCAGATCAGGATTCATCGGTGCAGACATTTCTGACCTTAAGGGAAGGGGGCGGCACACTCTGCTTCAGTGGGGGTAGTGAATCACCTCAAATTGTTAGATACAAGGGATAGGGGTGCCGATGCGGGTGACAAGGGTATCTTTGCCGCAGCCATAAAATCGATAAAACAGCGTATTCGCGGTGACAGATAGCGGCTGGCGGGCCACAGGACCGAGAAATGCCCATCCTTCACGCAACAGCTGGGCAACACCTCCTGCAGCCGTCCCTCATCCATGGCCTCGCGCACGACAAAATCAGGCACACAAGCGATGCCCATTTCCGCCGTACTTAAGCGAATGACGGCCTCAATGTTATTGACCGTTATCACGGAAGCGGCCCTGAAATCTCCCGTCAGCCGCATATCGCGTAGCTCCCAGGGCTGGATCAGCTCCGTCGCGGGGAAGCGGAAAAAAATGCAATTATGCGCCGCCAATTCCGCTGGCGAGCCGGGAACGCCGTATTCCGCCAGATAAGCCGGACTGGCGCAGAGCACAAAACGAAAGCCACCCAGCGTTCTGGCTATCAAGCGGGAGTCCGCTAATTATATCGAGATCCTGGAAACGGTGCTGATGGCCACCCTGGATCCTGATTTGTGGAAATCGGCGCTGCAGAAACTGGTGTTTCTCACCGGCAGCGCTTTGATGGAGCTGTTTAATGTCAAGCCCGCCGAGAATGCGGTGGCGGAGCTGCTGGTGAGGGACATGACCCCGGATGAATGCGCCTTACATCTGGGCGTATCCATCGCCACCTTCAGAACCCACCTCCGCGCCCTGTACCGGAAAACTCATACCCGTCATCAGGCAGAGCTCCTGCTGATTCTCCGCGCGATACACGGCAGATGGTTTCGCTTCCTCAGGAATGATGGTCGCGCAGGAAAACGGTCAGCACCTCTTTCGGCGGCACGCCGCCGCATTCGCCAATCATCCAGCCCACCGCCCCGCGGTGATAGGTGCCGTGAAAGAGCATGTGATTCAGCATCTCCATTGCGGTCATATTGCCGTCGCCGCCGTCGACGAATTTGAAGGCGATACGTTGGTGGAAATCGGCGGGGGTCATGGCGCTGGCGTACTGAATGTATTCGTCCGTACAGGCGGTCATGGCCGTTTCCAGCTGATCAACGGTTGGCGTCTCAGGGGTATTCAGCGCGGTGTAACCGTGCGGCCTGCCGCGCAGGTTCGCCCGGAAAATCATGTCAACGACATGGATATGGTTCATCAGCCTGAGGGTCAGATGACGTTTTTCACCATATACCGTTGCGTCAATCGCGCGGATCGCCTGCAAGGTGGCAAGGTCAATCCAGCGCTTGTATTTCAACAGCGTTACTACTGTGTCTTTGTCCATAGTCAGTCCCGGGTTGGTTGAACCGTTATCATACTGGTTATGCCGGTGAGTCGTCACTCACCGGCAGCAGGCACAAAAAAGCCTCGCCGGGGCGAGGCTTTTCAACAAGCAGGTGATTTAGTCAAACACACCGTTAATCACGGCGGTGACGATCGCGGTGCTCAGGGCGACCAGCACCAGATCATCGCCGACCGCACGCCATTCGTAGCCAGGATAGTAGGGCAGGTCGTTAATCATCGAAGCAGGCAGGGTCTTTTTCGCGATACCCGGAGGGAGCGGTTTGCCGCGGGCGACGTTTTTGGCGATACCCGGCGGCAGCGCCTGATAGCCGACCAGACCATAGTTCACGGCAAGGGAGCGCGCCCGTGAAAAGCTAATATCGCTATCGACGTGGTCGGGTTTGCCGTAGTTTTTGCGTTTGCCATGATCGTCAGTGGACTGACCTTTATTCTGGCCTTTATTGCCATGGTCGCCATTGTTACTGCTGTTACCATGATTGCCGCTATTGCCATGGTTACCGCTGTTCCCGTGATTACCACCACCATTACCGTTGCCGTTACCCGGGTTGGCATAGACCGGCGCGGCCAGCACGGCAAGAGAAATAACCGCCGCCAGTGCTGTTTTGAGAGTGCGACGCTTAAGCATGATGTTGTTTCCTTAATGGGGAGTACACGCTTAAAAAATAAGATAAAGCTATACCCCTGACAATCTCATTATTTCTGATTTTCAGAAGGCTTTTGAACGCTGGTGGGAAAGGGATAGCGGGGCGCGGACGAGCAATTCCATTGCTGCGTTTTGACAGACGGGCGACCGCGCCCCGCTAAATGGGTTGCCAGCAGGATCGCTCCCGGGCATGGAGAAAAAAATGCCCGAAGCCATCGGGCAAAAAGAACAAAAATATTACGCTTCATTCATAACGCGTCTCACAAGACGGAGCGGATAGTAAAGCCTGGCGCCGTCGCGCACAATCGGCCGGTTGTTTAGAAATAAACAACCCCGCCGACCGTGCTCAGGGTGCGACCCAATGACAGGCAACCCGATGGCCGGGGACTATCTCGCGTAGCGCCGGAGGCTCTCTGCGGCAACGTTCGCTGGCCAGCGGGCAGCGGGATGAAAAGCGGCAGCCGGTGGGCGGATTGGCTGGATCCGGGATCTCGCCTTGCACCAGCGCCTGTGGTTCACTGTGCGGGTCGAGGGTGGGCACCGCGGCCAGCAGGGCGCGGGTATAGGGATGGAGAGGGCGACTGAACAGCGCATCGCGGCTGGCGCTTTCCACCAGCTGCCCGAGATACATTACCGCCACATCGTCACATAAATGCTCCACCACCCCGAGGTCATGGGAGATAAACAGGAACGTGACGCCGCGGTCGTCGCGCAGGTCGGAAAACAAATTGATAATCTGCGCCTGAATCGACACATCGAGAGCCGAGATGGGCTCATCAGCGACGATAAAATCCGGGTTAAGGATCAGCGCCCGGGCAATACCGATCCGCTGGCGCTGGCCGCCGGAGAACTGATGCGGGAAGCGGGCGTAGTGTTCCGGCGCCAGGCCACAGATCTTCATCACGGCGATCACCCGGTCATACAGCTCATCGCGGGTGCACAGCTTGTGCTGCAGCATAGCTTCGCCAATCGCGTCGCCAATACGCAGCCGTGGGTTCAGCGAGCTGTAGGGATCCTGAAACACCAGCTGCATTCTGGGCCGGATGGCGCGCAGGGCAGGCGCAGTCAGGTCGGCCAGCTCCTGACCGTGAAATTTCACGCTGCCGGCACTTTTCTCATACAGGCCAAGCAGGGTCCGGCCGACGGTGGTTTTACCGCTGCCGGACTCGCCCACCAGGCCAAAAATGGTGCCCGGACGGATGTTAAAGCTGACGCCGTCCACTGCGCGAAGCTCGCCGGTCTGCTGGCCAAACAGGCCGTAGCGCAGGGGAAAATATTTTTTCAGACCATCCACTTCAATGACATAGCGTTCGCTCATGCTGTCGCCTCCGTAAATTCGCTATAAAAGCAGGCGGCCCGCTGGCGCTCACCGAGCAGGGGCGGAATCGCCTCCCGGCAGCGCGCTGTCGCCCGCTCGCAGCGCCCTGCAAAGGCGCAGCCCGCTGGCAGAGCGGCCAGATCCGGCACCTGGCCGGGAATAGAGTACAGCCGCCGACGCCGCTCACCCGGCACCGGCCGGGAGGCGATCAGCCCCTGCGTGTAAGGGTGCTGCGGATGCCGTAACACCTCCGCGGTGGCGCCCTGTTCCACGATCCGTCCGGCATACATCACCACTACCTGCTCGGCCATCTGCGCGATCACCCCCAGATCGTGGGTAATCAGCATCATCGCCATCTGGCTGGCCCGCGCCCGATCGCGCAGCAGGCGCAGGATCTGCGCCTGCACGGTGACGTCCAGGGCGGTGGTCGGTTCATCGGCGATCAGCAGTTTGGGCCGACAGCTCAGCGCCATGGCGATCATCACCCGCTGCAGCATGCCGCCGGAAAGCTGGTGAGGATAGCGGGTCATCAGGCTGTCGCCGCGCGCCAGGCCGACCTCGCTTAACAGCTGGATGGCCTGCTGCCAGGCGGCTTTCGGCGTGGCGCCGAGGTGGCGGATCGGCGGTTCGCACAGCTGCTCCCCGATGGTCAACACCGGGTTCAGGGCCGACATCGGTTCCTGAAAGATCATGGCCAGCTGGTGGCCGCGCAGGTCGGCCATCTGTCTGGCTTTCAGCCGCAGCAGATCGCGGTCCGCGAAGCGGATCTCGCCGCCGTCGATGCGCGCCGCCTGCGGTGGCAGGAGACCCATCAGCGCCATGGCGGTGACGCTTTTGCCGCAGCCGGATTCGCCCACTACGCCAACGGTTTGTCCGGCCTGAATGGTGAAAGAGACCTCCTGCACCGCGCGCACGCGGGTGCGTTCGCCGGCGAAAGAGACGGAAAGATGATTAAAGGAGACTAACGGCGGGGTCATTTCAGCCTCGGTTTCATATTGGGATCCATGGCGTCGCGCAGGCCATCGCCCAGCACGTTGATAGCAATCACGGTGATAAAGATGGCGATGCCCGGCGGCATCCACAGCCAGGGGCGGCGCTGGAAATCGATCAGGCTATTGGCGGCATCCATCATATTGCCCCACGACGGCGTCGGCGGTACCACGCCGAGGCCGAGATAGCTCAGCGCGGATTCACTGAGAATGGCGTTGGCGACGGCCATGGTCGCCATCACCACCAGAATCGGAATGGTATTCGGCAGCAGGTGGCCAAACAGCCGGCGGCGCGCCGACAGGCCCAGCACCTGGGTGGCCAGCATAAAATCGCGTTCGCGCAGGGAGAGACATTGTCCGCGCACCAGCCGCGCCAGTCGGGGCCACTCCAGCAGGCTGAGCATCACCACTACCATGTAAATGCGCGAGTCCGGGGAAAAATCGAGCTCGGAAAGCATCGCCCCGGCGACAATTAACAGCGGTAATCCGGGAATGGTCATCACCAGGTCGGCCACGCGCATGATCAGTTTGTCGGTTAACCCGCCGAGATACCCCGAGAGGGCGCCGAGCAGGTAACCGAGAAACACTGACATCACCATGGTCAGCAGGCCGATAATCAGCGATATGCGCCCGGCCAGCAGCAGGCGGGTGTAGACATCGCGACCGAGGAAGTCGGTCCCCAGCCAGTGTTCCTCCCCGGGCGGTTGGTTGATGCTCAGAGCATCGGTGGCATCCTCTTTCCACGGCGACCAGACGGGCCCCAGCACGCACCACACCGCCATTACCGCCAACAGGATCAGGCAGAACATGGCCAGCCGGTTACGGCGCAGCTGTCGCCACCCCTGGCGCCAGGGCGAGGGGGTAATGTGCGCCAGCGCCGGGATAGCCGCCTGTCGCTGGCGGCGACGGGAAGCAAAATAAGACAGCATCATCATGACCTCACCCGAATACGCGGATCGGCCCAGGCGTACAGCACGTCGGCGAGCAGATTCCCGACTATCGTCAGCACCGCCAGAAACAGGGTAAACCCCATCAGCACCGGATAGTCGCGGGCCGCCAGCGAGTCGATATGAATGTGGCCCGCCCCCGGCCAGTTGAATACCTTTTCGGTAATGATCGCCCCGGAGAACAGCCCCGGCAGCTCGAAGCCCAGCAGGGTGATAATCGGCAGCAGGGCGTTGCGCAGGGCATGTTTGAGGATCACCGTGCGCTCCTGCAATCCCTTGGCGCGGGCGGTACGGATAAAATCCATTTTCACCACGTCGAGCATACTGGCGCGCACATAGCGCGTCAGGCTGCCCGCCTGCAGCATCACCAGCGCCAGCACCGGCAGCGCCAGGTGGGCGGCCACCTGCAGTACATACTGCCAGCCGCTCTCGTCGCTGCCGGTGTTGGTCATCCCGCCTACCGGTAGCCAGTGGAGATCGACGGCAAACCATTTAATCAGCAGCAGGCAGAGGAAAAAGGTGGGGAACGACATGGCGGCAAACACCGCGACGCTCACCAGATGATCAAACCAGGAGCCAGGTCGCAGGGCAGAAACCACGCCGACCGCCAGGCCAATGCCCCAGTAAAAGACCAGCGCGACGCTGGCCAGCAGAAAAGAGTTCCAGATGTACTGGTTGAGCAACTGGCTGACCGGGATCTGATATTGCAGTGAAAAGCCTAAATCGCCGCGAAGCAGCTGTCCCAGCCAGTGGAGGTAGCGGGTGAACAGCGGCTGGTCGAGGCCGTAGATCGCCTTCAGCTCCGCAGCGCGGGCAGCGGTGAGGGTGATATTGCCATCGATAAAGTCGCCGGGGGTTTTGGCGAACAGCATAAAAATGATGAACGAGGCCAGCAGCAGCATCGGCAGCGTTTGCAGCAAGCGCCTCAGGATGAAATTTTTCATGACGGTCTCACATCAGCCGCCGGTTAACCCGGCGGCCAGGGGGATTTACTTGACGATTTTTACATCCGGCAGGCTGCCGGTCAGGCCGTTGTAGATATCCGGCTTAAAGCCGCTGACGCGGGCGCTGCTGGCGGAAAGGATCTCGCGATAGCCGAGCAGGATCACCGGCGGATCGTCGGCCAGCACTTTATACAGCTGGTGGTAGATCGGCTTGCGCTGTTCAATGTCGAGCACCGCGTTGCCGGCGTTAATCAGCTTATCGACTTCCGCGTTATGGTAGCCGGACTCTTTAGCTTCGCTGCTGTAAAAATCCCATACCCCATCGTGCGGGTCGTTGAGGGTGCTGGTGCTAAAGGAGGCCAGATCGTAATTTCCGGCTTTACGCTGCGCCATCAGGGCGTTGAAATCCACCACCTGCGGCTTCAGCAGCACGCCAATCTGCCGCCAGTTCTCCTTGGCGATGGGGATCAGCGCATCGTTGAGCACCTTCTTGCTCACCAGCAGGGTCAGCTCCAGGCGCTGGCCGTCTTTGGCGCGGATACCGTCGGCGCCAGCTTTCCAGCCGGCCTCATCCAGCAGCTTTTTCGCCTGTGCCGGATCGTAAGGGTAAGGGTTGACGCCTTCAGCGTTAAAGGCCCAGGAGATCGGCGCGATCGGTTCGATGGCGACTTTGCCGTACCCCTGATAGACCACGTCGATCAGCTTCTGCCGATCCAGGCCGTAAATCAGCGCCTGGCGCACCCGCTTATCCTGTAGCGCCGGGCGATGCACGTTGAATTCCACCTGGCTGTAGTCGCTGGAGCCGTAAAGATTAATATTGGCGAAGCCGAGCATCTTCAGTTGCTCAATATCGTCGGGGCGCGAGGTAAAGGCGTCGTAGTCGGTCTCCCCGGTCTGGAACAGCTGGAAGTTGGTGGACGGATTGGTCACGCGATAGATAAAGCGCGGCGTTGGCGGCGTCCCACGGTAAAAATGGCTATTGGCATGGAAGCGAATTTCCTGACCGGGAATGTATTTGTCGTACACGTAAGGGCCGTTGCCCAGCGGCTTGCCGTGCAGTGAGCGCAGATAGTCGAGATTTCCCCGCTGATACCCTTTGCCGTACCAGGCTTTCGACAGTACAGGCCCGCCAATTTTGGCCAGCGTGGTGGCGCCTGGCTGCGTGGTGGTCACCTGCAGAGTGAGCGGGTCGATGACCTTCAGGCCGCTGACGCTGTCAGCCTTGCCGGCTTTGTAGTCCGCGCCGCCAGCGATATTGGCCAAGGTGATGTCGGTATCGCCATCATAGCTGGGGTCGAGCAGGACCGTCAGGGTAAAGGCGACATCTTCCGCCGTCAGCGGTGAGCCGTCGCTAAAGGTGAGGCCCGGGCGCAATTTGATGGTATAGACTTTACTGTCCGGGCTCACCGTCCAGCTCTCCGCCAGTCCCGGGACCAGCTTGCCCTGGCTGTCCCAGTCGATCAGGCGTGAAAAGATAACGTTGGTGACGTTCTCATCCCAGCCGTTGACGAAAAAGTAGGGGTTAAAGATCCCCTGCGGCTCGGAGATCCCGGCCACCACCGTGTCTGTGCGCAGTTTGGCGCTGGCCGGGATCTGGCTGGCGTCGCTGGCTGGGGTGATGCCTTCTTTCAGGAGCCCTTCCGCATGGGCAACAGAAGAAAATGCTACCACGCCGCCGAGCAGGGCCACTTTTAGCGCCAGGGCGAAGCGGGTTTTTCGGGTTTTTAATCCTTGTTGTAATCTGGACAAAAGTGCTACCTCATCAAATAATTGCGTGGTTATTTACAATTCATGACGAAAGATAAGAGGCGCACTTCGCCCTGTCTAACACTGAAACGCTATGGTTTATAACCAATTATCCTTAGCAAAGGATCGGCAATATAATCCCATTCGATGGCTAAGAAGCAGTGGTTTCCGCTGTCTGATGATGGTGGGTCAGAATGCTGTCTGCGACCCAGCCATCCTGCGCCAGCGCGCTGGCGGCCAGCGGCCCGCTCAGCCGGACCTGCAGCTGGCCGATCACCCGGCCCTGAATGCGCTCGCAGTTGCCGTACAGCAGTCGGGCGTCGCCTCCCAGCAGGCTGGCGATATGCTGCAGATTGGGTTCGCGCCCGCTGCTGCCGTCAAAACGTAAGGTCACGATCTGCTCGCCGTCGCGCAGCGCTGGCCCGGCCTCCGGGCGATCAGGGTGCTGCAGGCCGAGCATGGCGCGCGTCACCGGGTGCTGCGGGTTGCCAAACACGCGCCAGACATCGCCCTGTTCGACAATGCGCCCGCCCTCAAGCACGCTGACCCGATCGCAGAGAGTGCGAATGACCTCCATTTCGTGGGTAATTAGCACAATAGTCAGCCCCAGGCGCTGGTTAATCTCCTTCAGCAGGGTTAACACCGACAACGTGTTTTCCGGATCCAGCGCCGAAGTTGCCTCATCGCACAGCAGAATTTCCGGTTGAGTCACCAGCGCCCGGGCGATGCCGGTCCGCTGTTTCTGGCCGCCGGAAAGGCGGGCAGGATAGCTGTCGCGCAGGGCGCTGAGGCCTACCAGCTCAAGCATTTCCGTGACCCGCCGCTGTCGTTCGCCGGCCGGGACGCCAGCCATCTTCAGCGGCAAGGCGATGTTCTGCGCCACGGTTTTGGTGGCCATCAGATTAAAGTGCTGAAAAATCATCGCCACCCGCCGACGCAGGTCGCGCAGCTGGCGCGTGGAATAATGCACGGTTGACTCACCGTGGATGAACATCTCGCCGCTGTCGGCATTTTCCAGACGATTAAACAGGCGCAGCAGGGTGGATTTTCCGGCGCCGCTGCGGCCGATGATGCCGAAAATTTCGCCCTGACGGATGGTCAGGTTAATGTCCTGTAGCGCCTGCACGCCGTTAGGATAGGCTTTGCTGATACCGGCAAACTCAATATGGATCGGTGGGGCGGGGATATGCGTCACGATAATGCGCTCCGTTAGCCGGGCAGCGGCTGACGCCGCTGCCCGCGGTGATTAGAATCCAGGTAAAATTTTGCCCTGATAACGCGTCAGGATGAACTGACGAACCGCGTCCGAATGCAGCGCTTGCGCCAGCTTCTGAATGCCCGGATCCTGAATATTGTCCGGGCGCGCCACCAGATATTCGACGTACAGATCGCTGCCTTTTTCCACCAGCAACGCTTTATCGGTATCAATGCCAGCCTCCAGCGCATAGTTGGCGAAGATAAAGGCCAGGTCGACCTGCTTCACCGCCCGCGCCAGCATGGCGCCCTCCAGTTCGCGGATTTTAAAGTGATGCGGGTTACTGGTAATGTCCTTGGTTGCCGATTGCGGGTTGTGCGGATCCTTGAGGGTAATCAGCCCCGCGTTACTTAACATCACCAGCGCGCGGCCGGTATTCACCGGATCGTTAGGAATGGCAATCGTGGCGCCGTCAGGCACCGCGGCGAGGGCCGTGTATTTGCTGGAGTAGGCGCCAAAGGGCTCAATATGCACCCCCACAACCGGCACAAGATTGGTATGCCGGGTCTGATTGTAGTTATCAAGGAACGGACGGTACTGGTAGTAGTTGGCGTCGAGGTGTTTCTCCGCCAGCTGTTGGTTAGGCTGAATAAAATCGTTAAACACTTTGACCTGTAAGTCGACGCCTTCCTTTGCCAGGACCGGCTTCACAAATTCAAGGATTTCCGCATGCGGTACCGGCGTGGCGCCGACGATCAACGTCTCGTTAGCCAGCGCTGCGCTGGAGAAGAGGGCCAGCAGTCCGGCGGCAATAATGGATTTTTTCATAATCGTGATTTCCTTAAACCTGGAAGGGTAAGTTATTTGCGGCTGACGTAGCGCACCAGGCGGTCGCCGCTCATTTGCAGAAGCTGTACCAGCGCAATCAGCATCAGGACGGTGACCACCATCACGTCAGTCTGAAAGCGCTGATAACCAAAACGAATGGCCAGATCGCCCAGCCCGCCGCCGCCGATCACCCCCGCCATCGAGGTGTAGTCGACCAGCAAAATGGCCGTCACGGTCACGGCGGCGATCAGCCCGGCCCGCGACTCCGGCAGCAGCGTGTGCCAGATAAGCTGCCAGGTGCTGCCGCCCATCGACCAGCTGGCCTCCACCAGGCCGTGCTCCACTTCGCGCAGGGCGGTTTCCACCAGCCGGGCGAAGAACGGGGCGCAGCCGGCGACCAGTGGCGGAATGGTTCCTTCCACCCCCAGCGAGGTGCCGGTCAGCAACGTGGTCACCGGGATCATCACGATGAGTAAAATGATGAACGGCAGGGAGCGCAGCACGTTGACGCACAATGACAGCAGGCGGTAAAGGCGCGGGGCGTACAGCAAACGCGGCTCGCCGGTGAGATAGAGCACAATCCCCAGCGGAAGGCCCAGCAGTACGGTCCATCCCAGCGACCAGGCCAGCATAGTGAGGGTATCGAGGGCGGCCTGGGCCACATCGCTCCAGTCGATTTGCGCGAAAAACGCCAGCAGACTCGTCATATCAGTTCCAGTCATGTCGTTGCGGGCGAACGCCGTTCAGTACCCAGTTGCCAAGCAACTGATACTTCCAGCGAACCGGGTCGTGCAGGGTGTGCACCCGGGCATTGCGCCAGTGACGGTCGAGGTTGAGCGACTCACCGGTGGCGCGAGTGCCACCCAGCTCGAACAGGCGGCTGGCGGCCTCCAGCGCCACTTCGGTGGTCCAGATTTTGGCGCGGGCGACGGCCAGCGACGCTTCGGCGACGTGCTCCTCGCTGAGGTCATTTTTATAGCGATCAAGCACCCGTCCCGCCCGCTCCAGCAGCGCGTCGGCGGCGGCAAGACGGCTGTCCAGCTGACCGATATGGTAGATAGTCAGCGGATCGTCGCTCGCCTGCTCTACACCGGCGTCGATCCACGGCCGGGCACTGTGGCGCACGAACGCCACGGTATCGTCCAGCGCCGCGCGGGCGATCCCGGCGTCTATCGCCGCGGTGGTCAACTGGGCGAAGGGGCCGGCAAGGGTCGGGCTGGCGTAGGACTTCCACGTTGGAAAAAGGTGGAATGGATTAACCGGAAGATTATCGGCCAGTACGGTACCGCTGGCGGTGGTGCGCTGACCGAGGCACGCCCAGTCATTAATTACTGTCAGACCGGGACTGTTCTGTGGCACAAAGGCGAGCTGAGCCCGCTCGTCGGCGTCCAGCGCCAGAATGCCAATCCAGTGGGCGTACAGCGAGCCGGTGCAGTAGCCTTTGCGGCCATTGATCCGCAGACCATCTGCGCCTTCCACGATACGGGTACGAATATCAAGGACCGTTTTCCCCCCGGTTTCCGACAGGGCATTGGCGAAGCGATAGCCCTGTAATACCTGGGCGAAAAAGTACGCCTGCTGGTCGTCGCTACCCTGCAGACGAATATCCTCCAGCAGGCAGTAGTGGTTCTGGGGTATCTGGCCTAACGACGGATCCGCTGCAGAGAGAATGGCGATAACCTGCGCGAGGGTCGCGGCCGAGACCTCGGCGCCGCCAAAGCGGCGCGGCACCGTGATGCCCCACAGTCCGCTGTTGGAATAGGTGTTGACGATCTCCGCCGGGACAATGCCCGTCCGGTCGCGCTCGGCGGCGCCGGGTTTAAGCACGGCGGCGATCTCATGGGCGATGGCGAGGGCTTCCGCATCGCTGGCAATAATATGCGCCTGCGGCGTGGACTGGGTGTAAGGCAGAGCGGGTGAACTGGCTGACATCATCTTCTCTCTTATTCAGTAGATAGCTTATGCATAAATTAGATAAATAAATAATTCATAATGCCTGGATGTTATATGTATGCATAAGCAAAACCTGTGCCAGCGAGAGAGGAAGGCGCGATGGCGTTATTTAGCGGGTTGCAAAGGTCTGCTGCTGGTGCGGACTGCTGCAAATGCAGCGCAGTTTTGCGCCGGCTGTTGCAAAGGCAACAGTTGGAGAAACGATCGCCGGACAGAGGGGGCTGTCCGGCGGTGAGTATGGCGAGGCCTCAGCGCCCCTTCGCCGCTGGGGGAAGCAGTGAGGGGGCGGTCGCCGTTAGCGGCTGCCAGAGCCGCTCGGGCTCGCTAAATCCCTCTTCGACGAGGGCAAAAAAGCGGCTGGCGTGGAGACCGTCGACGAAGGCATGGTTAAACCGCCCGGCCACCGGGATCACGCCGTTCTGCAGTTTCCCCCAGGTGAGCGCGGGGACCGCCGCGCCGACGGCATATTCCGCATGGGTCATCGAGGTGAAGTGGAGCCACGGTAGACAGCTGGCGCAGATAAAATGCTCGCCATCGACGATGAGCGGCGCCGGGGATGTCTCTTTTGCCGCGACGATCTTCGGCGTGGCCGCGTCGCTGAAGGCGGTGAACTCGGGGGCGTTGTCGCACCACACCTGGCGGAATCCCTCCCCAACGGTCATTACCGGCGTCATTACCGCCAGACTGTCATATTCAATCACGTCATCGTTCCGCACGCGCTGGCGTAGCTGCGGTACCCCGTTGGCCGCGCGCAGCAGGGCATAGAGCGCGAGCTGAAAAAACGAGACCCGACGGTCCTTCGCACATTCATACAGGCGCTGCGCCGCTATCGGCACGCAGAGGTTAAAGCTGGGGTTGGCAAATTGGCGGTAAAAGGTGAAATGGTCCCGACGTGGCCAGGATGCGGTGTCGATAATCCGGTAATGAGCCATGGATGCCTCCTTATTGCTGGCGGTCTGCTGACTATGCGACGATTTCGATCAGGTTGCCATCGGGATCGGCAATCACCGCCTCATAATAGCCGTCGCCGGTGGTGCGCGGCGGCGAAACCAGTATCCCGGCGGCCTCGGCGCGTTGAGCGAGCGCATCGACCTGTTCCGCACCGCCCACCGAGAGGGCCAGATGCGCCCAGCCGGTATGGTTGTTATCCGCGCTGGTCTGCTGCAGGCCTGGCTTGGTCATCAGCTCGATCACCACCTCGTCGTCGATAGTAACAAAATAGGAGGCAAAACCGGGGTTGGTCTGGCTAAGGTATTGTTCGTTGATGCTGGCGGCAAAGAACTCCACCCAGAAGCGGGCCTGAACGTCTAGCTGCTGAGTCCACAGGGCGAGATGGGCAATTTTCATGGTAAACCTCCGGGCAGGAATGTTGACAACCAGAGCAGGGCAGACGATTATGCTTGCTGTTGCTCGGTTATGATTGTTTAAGGATTATGTTATGCTCGATTATGCTGCTTTCCCTCAACAACGACAAGCGCTGATTTGCCAGATCCTGCAGGAAAACGGCAGAGTAGTGTGCGCGGAGCTGGCGGCGAGGCTACAGGTGTCGGAGCATACTATTCGGCGCGATCTGCATGAGCTCAGCCGTGAGGGGGTGTGTAAAAAGGTGTATGGCGGGGCGGTGCTGAGTCTGCCGGAGGCCGGGGACTACAGTGAGCGGAAAGATAAAAATCGCGCGACAAAGCTCAGGATCGCGCAGCAGTGCGCCCGACTGGTGAAGCCCGGCGGCACTATTTTCATTGATACCGGCACCACTAATCTGGCGATGGCCGAGGCACTGCCTGCCGAGCTGGCGCTGACGGTGGTGACGAATTCCCCGGAGATCGCCGCGGTATTGGTGAAAAAACCGCTGTATGACGTGGTGATCCTCGGCGGCCAGGTGCAGCGGGCAAGCGGCGGCTGCGTCGGCGCCGCGGCTGTGGCTCAGGTGCAGGGCATGTTATTCGACCAGGGGTTTATCGGCGGCTGCGCCATGGCGCCAGAGTCGGGCCTGACCGGCTTTGACTATGCCGACTGCGAGTTCAAGAAAGCGGTCATTAAACAGTGCAGCGAAATTATTGTTGGCCTGACCTCGGATAAAATTCCGGCAGTAGCGAGGTTTGTGGTCGCCGCCAGCAGCGATATCGATGTGCTGGTGGTGGAAGAGAATATCAGTCGCGAATATCGTGCTGCCTTTCAACAGCACGATATTCGCATCCATACCGTGTAACCCGCTAGCGGGTAAGGGAGGTGGCGATAAGCCGCAGGCCCAGTGCCCCTAGCACCGTCGCGGTGGCGATGTCGATCCGTCGCTTCAGCCGCAGGTAGACGCGCCGCGGGCGGTCGGCAGACAACACCAGCGCCACCAGCGAATACCAGCTGACGTCAATCAGAAAGCTCATCAGCGGCACAATATAATAGAAAGCGGTAGGGATCTGCGCCGGTAGCAGGGCGGTAAAAATTGAGGCGAACACCAGCGCGGTTTTGGGATTGCTCAGCTGGGTATACAGCCCGTCGCGGAAGGTCTTCAGCAGCGAACGGCTGCCGGCCATGCCGCTGGCGGAAAAGTCCATCGGCTGTGCCGACCCGCGAAAAATTTTATAGCCCAGCCACAGCAGATAGAGTCCGCCCGCCACCTTTAAACCAATGAACAGCTCGGGTACCGCGGTAAGCACCTTCTGCAGGCCCAGCATCGCCATAATGGAAAAAATGGCCGCACCGGCGCCGGTACCGAGGGCGGTCACCATACCGTGCAGACGCGAGCGGGCGACCGCATTACGCGCGACAAAGATAAAGCTTGGACCGGGACTGATCACGCCCATGATCAGCACCGCGGCAATGGCCATCAGGCTGGATAGGAACATAGCGACTCCTGTTATGTCCGCCGCTGGCAGGCGGTCGGTAACATGTGACGGTTGGAGCCGACAGAGTAGCAAACTGGTTCAGGAAAGCACGTCAAAAAGGTGTGGTTAAGGCGGGGAGAAGTGGGCGTTGGCGGCGCGCGTTTTCTGCGCAACTGTTTGAATAACGATTCCCATTCTTGTCATCGATGGTAAACTGAATAAATGTGATCTTTGTCATACCGTAATAACAACAGAGAAGAGACACTGCTATGCAACATATCATTGAGGGCTTCCTCAACTTCCAGAAAGAGATCTTCCCCCAGCGTAAAGAGCTCTTCCGCAGCCTGGCCTCCAGCCAGAATCCCAAAGCGCTTTTCATCTCCTGTTCTGACAGCCGTCTGGTGCCGGAACTGGTTACCCAGCAGGAGCCGGGACAGCTCTTTGTCATTCGTAATGCCGGGAATATCGTGCCGTCTTTCGGGCCGGAGCCGGGCGGCGTTTCCGCGACCATCGAATACGCCGTGGTTGCGCTGGGCGTGACGGATATTGTGATCTGCGGCCACTCCAATTGCGGCGCGATGAAAGCCATCGCCACCTGCCAGTGCCTCGAGCCGATGCCGGCGGTGTCTCACTGGCTGCGCTATGCCGATGCCGCGAAAGCGGTGGTGGAAAAGAAAACCTGGGCCAGCGAAACCGATAAGGTCAACGGCATGGTGCAGGAAAACGTCATCGCTCAGTTGAACAACATCAAAACCCATCCATCGGTGGCGGTCGGTCTGCGCGACCATACCCTGCGCCTGCATGGCTGGTTCTACGACATCGAAACCGGCGACATTCAGGCGCTGGATAAAAACACGAAATCCTTTGTTTCGCTGTCGGAAAATCCGGACGTCTTTTTCGAATAAAGTCGTTCCAGGGCACGGAGGCCCTGTACAACTCTCAACCCCCCCCCCCCACGCAAGTTTTGCCAACATGGGCGCCGCTTTGCAGTTAGCGAAAGGCCTCTGACAGTTTCGCCACGACAGACCTATCAGCGCTATGCCGACAAGCCACAAATGATCCAGCGAATCGGGAATTTTTTGTTATCAGGCTCTTTTTTGGGCTGAGAGTTAGTATTATCCGGGAACGGGCGAATGCCACATTGACCTGCTGGGAAACGTCAGGAAGGGGAAAAAAGTAAAGCGCCCTCAAGGCTGGCGCTTCAGGAAACGTTTAAGGTAAAAGGGATTATTTACTCAGTTCAGCCGTCATATGAACACGGTTGTTAAACTGGGCGCTGGTAATTTTATAGGATGCACCCTGTTCTGCGGCCTGGGCGGCAATTTTTGCTTCCGCGCGGTCCAGCGTGGAGGCAGTGGCGCTGATGCTTTGGGCGAAGCTGGCAGCAGAGAACAGAGACAGCGCAGCAACAGCAACGAAAGTTTTGATGAATTTCATGGTCGTATTCCTTAATTTGGTGTCTGATAAAGGGCCTGTCGCCCTGATGTGATAAAGAATACGCTTGAGGCCTTGAGGTTAAAATCAAAACAATTTGCGAAACTCTTTCAAATAATATGAATGATTTTCCAGCGTCCGTGAGGCTGCGCGCTGCGCGTGGGTTGGGATAGCGGCTGTGTTCAGGCTGCGGAGATCGGCAGACAAGTGACTAAAAGAGAGCCTGGCGGTCATGAAATGATGGAAATGGCTATGACTGACCAGACGGAAATTCACTTTAATCCTTTCCAGACCGTTATAGACCCGCTTACGATTAATTCCCAGCGTAGCGGCCATTTGATGAACCGACTGACCCTTCATTGTGGCATCAATCATCCGCATTTCCAGGCGGTTGAGCGGGGCTCGTTGACGGGAAGAAACGCTCTGACGTTGGTGACGCGGCACGAGTGGCCAGCGATGCTCGGCCAGGCAGCGCAGAAGGCGGCTCACTTCACGTACCGTTTCGCGCTGGCTGACCCACAGTAGGGTATCCGCGAAAAAGGCACGGCCACGCTTTACGTGACCGGCTGACGTAAAGCCGATGACCAGGCCCTGAAAGTGCTGAGCGATTTCAGTGGCAGCCAGGTAATCATGATAGTTTTCCAGTGACAGAATAATCACATCCAGCCCGGACAGTTCTGGTAGATGGCTGAGGGGCAGGGAGTGAATAACCTTTAATTCGGGCGTCGTTTTCTGAATATCCCGAAAACACTGGGCAAGACCAATATTAAAATAAATATTATTGCTGTGAATTAAAATGTTCAACGGGAAATACCTGTTACAAGCGACGTATTGGGATCCAGAGAGGGGGTTAGCTACGTACCAGGAGTTTCTTCATATCAGCAGGCGAGGTGTTAATATAATTCAACATCCCCGGCGGCTTAAATGAATAAATTTCGGCTACATACGCATTATTAATATAATACCCTTCACATTTAACCCTAATAATTAATGTGTTTTCCACCCCCACCTCGGCTAGTCGGGATTTCAAGCTCTGAATGACCTGCCATAGGCGCTGCGCGGAAGGGCGGAGATTATTTTTTTCCCAGACATTAATCATTAACTCTTCGTCGTTGACTATCCGTTCTCTGCCATGCGCCAGCAGGTACTCCAGTAAACAGGCCATGGTGCTACGCAGTTGAATCTGTTTTCGGGCCCCTCGTAGGGTAATAATTTCCCGATGATGCAGGCAGTAGAAAATATCATCTGCTAACTTATAGCCAAGTAGTTTATAGCCTTTAGTCATCCACCACTCCATGATAAATTCTCTTATTGCCGATGCAGATTACCTGCCAGGCGCGTCCTGACCAAGTTAATTTTATCAGCTAGAATAATCAAAACAAATAACTATACACGTATACATAACTAGAATAAAAATCTGATAATCTTGCTCTCTTCTGTTGGATTATGTGGTATAGGAAAAGTCTTAATCAAGGGGCGGTCACAGGCAAGCGGTTGAAAATATGGATGGCAGAAAAAAATAAAACCACTTACATTGATCTAGATCAATTTAATAACTTTCAACTGGTATTGGACATTTACACAGGAAAACAAAGACTGAAATAACTTACGTTATGCGATGTTAAGCTGATTCTGAACTTATGGAATTACCCAGGGAACTGTTCACGACTTTACAGGAGCGTTTTTATGGTTATTGCAACGCGTAAGCCTCTGTGCAACAAACGCTGGTCGGCCAGTCCGGCCTCTCAGGATCTTCATCTCACCCAACTACGCCATCCATGGGTCGCCACTAAAGCCAGCTGCAAAAGTAAAAAAGCCTGGAAAAGCCGCGGTTAGCGGCCTGTCCAACCGCCCTTACATAAAGCCCTGCTTGCCCCTGCGGACATGCAGGGCTTACCTCTGCGACGTTTACACCGCCCGCAACAGATAGCCGGAGGGGGTCTCCACCACCCTGGCAAAACCAGGCAGGCCAAGATGCATCCCGGCGATCAGCCATTGTTCGCTGGCGGCCTGACGCAGCAGGTTCTCGCGGGTTTGCCGGGCCTGGTCAGGATCGACGTCGAAAGCCACCGATACCTCGGGCCGCGCGGTCTGGATCGGCGGAAAATGGACGATATCCCCCCAGATCAGCAGCGAGGTATCGCCCAGTTCCAGTCGATAGCCGGTATGCCCGGGGGTATGGCCGGGTAGCGCACATGGCTGGATACCTGCCACCCTTGTTTCTTCATTAAGTTCACGAATTTGTTCTGCGCAGATCGCCAGCACGCGGCGGACGAACAGCACGTTGCGCTGGCCGCGATCGCTGGCATGGGTGAGGGTCGACGCCGCAAGCCAGTAAGCGCTTTCCCGCAAAGGCAGGAACACCGTGGCGTTGGGATACGCCGGAGCGCCAGCGGCCGTCAGCAGGCCACCAATATGGTCCGGGTGTGCGTGGGTCAGGAGGATGGTGTCGATTTCTTCAGGGCGTACGCCGAGCAGCGCCAGATTGGCGATAAGTTCGCCGCCGACGCCGTTGACCCCACCGGTGCCGGTATCCACCAGCACCGTGTGCCCACGACCACGGATCAAATAGGCGCCAATCTGGATGGACTCTGGTGAAGCGATTCCGGCCTGTCGCTGCAGGCGCGCCGCTTCATCAGGAGGCAATCCCGAGAGTAATGTCAGTGGCGCTGACATCAGACCATCACTCACGGCGGTCACCGTCAGGTCGCCTGCGGTCAACGTATAAAAGGGGGCTGATGTCATGGCGACCTCACGTGCGCTGCGCCGGGTTACGTAACCGGGCGGTGATGGGCTGATAGATAAAGACGGCGGCAGTCGTGCCCAGGTGATGCAGGTCGTCACGGGGGACGATGGCGGCATACCGGATTTGTTCGGTCGCCAGGCCGCCAGGCTGCATGACGATCGCCTGCGTGACGGGTAGCGCCTGAGGCGTATCGCTCAGCAGCAGCACCTCATCCTGTCGGACCTCCCGCACGTCGCCATCTGTAACATAGAGGTGGCGGTGCCAGTCAATGATCGCCGATTGCCAGCGGGCAAAATGGCCGCCGCCGTGGCGGCGATAGGCGTCGCTGTCGATGACCGTAGCATCATGGACATCGTGCAGCGCCAGGTAGCGAGGACAGTCCTCGCTGAGGGCGCGAAAGCGCTGGGAGGCGTAGAAACCGGGCACAGAGACCAGCGCCGGCAGTTTTTCCTGATTGTAAAAGGTATTCCACGCCGCTTCGCTTTGTGGGTCGGTGTAGGCGCATTCGACGACATAGAGCATTGGGACCTCGCTGGACAGATGATTGCGCGCACAAGGCGCTTTAGTGAGTTTTCATCATCCTATCGGCTAAAACTGGCGCTGAAAAACGACGTTAATTCAAGGTTCAGTGATATTCTGTCACTGACTTTCGCCGAGGCCGTACAGGAGCCATCGTTATGCGTCGTAAAATCCCCAGCAGCGCTGCGCTACTGGCTTTTGAGGCCGCCGCCCGCCACGGCAATTTTGCCCGCGCCGCGGCGGAGCTCGCGTTAACGGAAGGGGCGATCAGTCGGCAGATAGCCCGTCTGGAAGCGCTCCTCAACAGCAAACTCTTCGACAGAACAGGGAGTCGGGTACGGCTCAACCCGGCAGGCGCTCGCTATGCCCGCCAGGTCCGTGAGATTCTCACCCGACTGGAGCGGGAGACCCATGACGTCAGCGGGATGCCCGCCGAGGGTCGCAGTCTGGAGATCGCTGTGCTCCCCACCTTTGCCAGCCGCTGGTTAATTCCCCGGCTCGGGCGCTTTACGGCGCAGCATCCACATATCGTGGTTAATATCGCCGCCCGCAGCGATCCCTTCATCCTGCCGGGAAGCGGATTTGATGCCGCCATCCATTTTGATCACCCGGCGTGGACGGGCATGGAGGTGACGTTTTTGTTCGAGGAGTATCTGCTGCCGGTCTGTCATGCTGCGCTGCTGACGGATGACGATCTTCCGGGGCTGCTTAACCGGCTAACGCGCATTCACCGGAGGCAAAACCCGGATGCCTGGCTGCACTATGCTCGTGAGTGTGGTCTGGCGCTGGATAACCCCTCTCAGGGACCGCGCTACGATCTGCATGAGATGGCGATCGCCGCGGTACTAAGTCAGCAGGGAGTGGCCCTGGTGCCGAAGATGTATGTGGAAAGCGAGCTGCGCGCCGGAACGCTGGCCGCCCCGTGGCCGGGCTCCCCGACGCTGGCTAAGCGCTTCTGCCTGATCAAACCCGGCGGCGGGGAGGGGGAGCCAGCGCTGCAGATGTTTGAGCGCTGGCTGCTGGCTGAGATTGCGGCAGGTTAGGGAATGGCTGTACCTGGAGCCGGTAATGTTGCCCGCTGGCGGGCATATTTGCCTGGTGATATCCCGGTATAACGGGTAAAGGCCACGCTGAACGCGCTGGCCGAGCCATAGCCCAGGCGCTCGGCGATATCCGCAATGCTCATGCCCGTCTCGCCCAGCCACTGCATGGCCAGCGTCATTCGCCAGCCTAACAGATAGCCCATCGGGGTCATCCCGATCAGGCCGGTAAAGCGTTCAAATAATGTCGAACGAGACAGCGCGCAGTCGGCTGCCAGGGCGTTGACCGTCCAGCGTCTGGCGGGCTCCTGATGCAGCAGGCGAATTGCCTGAGCGATCCGTGGGTCGCTCAGGCCGCGCACCAGACCGGGGGTCGCAAGAGTTCCGGTGGAACGGATGGCTTCGATGAAAAGCAGTTCCACCATCCGCGCCAGAACAAAAGATTTGCCCGCGCGATCCGCCTGCGCTTCCTCTTTCAGCAGCCCGACAAAGGTGGCCAGCCTCGGCTCGTCGCGGACTACCACAAAGGCTGGCAACAGCGAGGCCAGCAGGCTGGCGTTCGTCGAACCGGAAGCGCAGTGGCCAATTAGCGCCTGCATCTGCACAGGCTTGTCGAGGGCGCCCAGCCGAAAGTGTCCCTCCGCCAGTTGCACCGGGAGGGTCTCCAGCGCTGGAGAAGGGGGCGGGGTCAGGCTGGTTAGGGCGAAGCGGTACGCCGCCGGGATCAGAATAAAATCTCCGGCGCGCAGGATCTGCGGCTCATACTGGTCAATTTCCAGCCGACAGCCCCCTTCCAGCACGACGCCATAAAATGACAACCCCTGGTCCGAGCGTCGCACTCGCCAGTCTCCCGCCCCTTCGATGGTTTTGGTCAGCACCGCTCTGAGATGTAACATCGCGATGACCTCCGCCAGCGGATCGCTCATTTCCGGACTCCTGCTAATGAATGATGGATTATTGACCCTATATCGTCCTGCGCGGCCTGTCTATGATGAAAAGGAAGAAACCAATCGGAGACAGAGATATGCAAACGATTATGATCACCGGCTGCTCATCGGGTTTTGGCCTGGAGACGGCGCGTTATTTTCTCGAGCAAGGCTGGAAGGTTATTGCCACCATGCGCACGCCGCAGGAAGGAGTGCTGCCCGCCAGCGACCGCCTGCGTCTGGTGCGTCTTGACGTCACCTCGGCGCAGAGTATCGCAGAGGCTATTGCTGAGGCGGGCGAGATTGATGTGCTGGTTAACAATGCCGGGGTGGGGATGCTTAATGCTCTGGAGGGTGCCTCGCGCGAGGCGATAACCGACCTGTTTGCCACCAATACCCTGGGAACAATCGCCATGACTCAGGCGGTGATCCCCCAGTTCAGAGCGCGCCGAAGTGGAGCAATTGTCAATATTACCTCGGCGGTGACCCTGCAACCGATGCCTCTGCTGGCGGTCTATACCGCAAGCAAGGCGGCGGTGAATGCCTTCACGGAGTCGCTGGCGCTGGAGCTGCGTGCTTTTAATATTCGCGTCGGGCTGATCCTCCCGGGACGCGCCCCGCAGACCCGGTTCGGGGAAAACGCTCGCCGGACGATGGGGCAGCTCCCGGAGAGCTATGCGGCGCTCGGTCAGCAGATCTTCGACAGCATGCAGGATAACGCCCGCGTGACGCAGGCGACCGATGTCGCTCAGGCCGTCTGGCGAATGGTGCACGATCCTGATACCCCTGTGCGGCTGCCGGCAGGGGAAGATGCCCTGGCGATGGCGCAGGCCAGTCTTAGCCGTGTCTGAGGCAATATGCGGGGCTTGTCTGTCAGACGGTAGGTGCGCAAGCTGCCGCTAGGCTTTATGGCCGGGGAATATTATCCCTGTCAGGATCGCGTGGATAATATTAGCTGTTATACGAAATAACGGTTGGGCGGTGCTTACTCATGTAAATCAGGACAGCAATGTATTTCATGGTGCGTTTTTCGCAGTTTATTCTGGATACGTGCGATCCGTGCACCATATTATTACATGATCAATGACTCAGGTCTTTTATATTTAATTTCTAAATGTCATTCGGGCGTTAATCTTAAAAATTTAGTCTGGCCAGGCCGGGGCTGGACTTTCTTTATTCTCTTGTGGCAAGGTTTTATCCCTTATTTACCGCATGCTTGCTTTATTACGCCAGAGATAGTTTTCAGTATGGAATCTTGTTTTTGCGAAGCCACCGCTTCCGCCCTGCGTCCAGACGGCTTCCTTCTCTGGCATGACAAAATATTGTCAGTTTATTTTTTTTATTCTGTTTATCGTCTTTTTCAACATTACACAGCCACCTCCGAGCTGAACCGAAATACCGCTGAACTCAAACTGAATGTACTCCGCGAATACGCGGAGACAAACGGGATTTTCATGTGCATGTATTGCTGAGTGTCTGTTATCCAGGACGTTAAAAAAAGCAACCGTTCTGCCTTGCTCAGTGCGCTTAGGGTTCCTTTAGGAGACAGCGATGGGCGGTAGCGTTCGCGAAAACAGGCGGGTGCGTTAGCGCAGCCAGGGGGCGGGACGGCGGAGGTAAATGAATGAAGGACGTTGTGATGGAGCTTAACACCAGAAAAGATGGAGTAAAGCGATGAGTAACAGCCTGCTGAATCAGCAGATATTGCCGGTGCTGAGTTAGCAACTGTTACCCCATATAGCGGCAGGACAGAAGCCGCAGCACCTGACCCTGGACTGGGATGAGGTAGAGGGGGAGCGCCTCCAGAGGCGTGTCCGCTTTTTTCGCAGGAAGTCTGCCGGGTTATTATTATCCATTGGTGCTGAAACATCCAGAGCAATATATACGTCGCGATATCTGAAGCGTAGAAATCCGATACTGCATGATAAACTGCAAAATCTGGGAGATCTGGATCTTCTGTATTTTCTTGTTGAGGATATTGTAAAACCTTTCGAAACAGCGTGTATGGTCGGTGATAAGAATTCAGCAGAATTTAACAAAATATGTGAATACTTCTTTGGTGGATTATGAATATAAAACGAACATTACTCATCATACTTTCCCGTGTTACCAGAGGGGCAGGTATGGGATTAGGTGCTTCAGGTATCGCGCTGGCTGGCTGGTTCTTTTTTTTCTCAGTCAATGAATATAAATATCTCTGGGGTTTACTTTCAGTTGTGGAATTCCTGGTGGGGTATCTGATATATCGATTTGCATATGCATATATTTATGATGAATGGAATGATTATCATTAAAAATTAAACGGCATGATCTGCTAATCGATTATTGATGCTCAATAAAAGGGTTGGCTTCCACAACATTCATGTTGGCTAGTATGGAAGGCGCAGGAAAAACTCTTTTCCAGTGCACAACAGTTTTGTCAGCAAGACCATCGGGGAGCAGGTGATAAAATTCAGGAATTACAGAAGAAAAACGGATTGGTGCGTCTGAATGGACTCGAACCATCGACCCCCACCATGTCAAGGTGGTGCTCTAACCAACTGAGCTACAGACGCATTATGGTGCGTTTAATTGGACTCGAACCAACGACCCCCACCATGTCAAGGTGGTGCTCTAACCAACTGAGCTATAAACGCATTATGGTGCGTTCGATTGGACTCGAACCAACGACCCCCACCATGTCAAGGTGGTGCTCTAACCAACTGAGCTACGAACGCAATGTTGTGGTGACAACGGGGACGCATATTAACGGCAGGGAGGGGATGTGGCAAGAGGTAAACATCACTTTTCTTGTACATTGCATGCGATTGCGGAACTTTTACCCATTCCGGATATATTTTACTGAACCACAAGGATATTTCTTCGCCAGCGAGCGTCACGGCTCTCATTTTTCAGCCAGTCCAATCCTGCGCGAAAGGGTTGCCGTTGTGTTAAATTATCGGCCACCAGAAGAGAAGGAGTCATAACGAAGATGAAATCGATTGGTATTTTCTGCGGTTCTTCAGCTGGCGAGCATCCGCTGTATCTTGAAACTGCCCGTCTGGTTGGACGTACGATGGCGCAGCAGGGGCTGGCGCTTGTCTATGGCGGCGGCAAAGTCGGTCTGATGGGGGCGGTCGCCGATGCGGCGCTGGAGGCCGGTGGCGTGGTGATAGGTGTGATGCCGCGCGGCCTGGTAGAGCGGGAAATTGCCCACCGTGGTTTGACGGACCTGCATGTGGTCGAGGATATGCACGAACGGAAAACCAAAATGGCGGCGCTGGCGGATGGCTTTATTGCCCTGCCGGGCGGGGCGGGGACGCTCGAAGAAATTTTCGAACAGTGGACCTGGGCGCAGCTGGGGATCCATGAGAAACCGTGCGCGTTCCTGAATATCAAGGGCTATTACGATCCGCTTCAGGCGATGGTGGAAAACATGGTGCGGGAAGGGTTTATGCACCCGCGCTACGCGGAGATGCTGCCGTTTGCAGACTCGGCAGATGAGATTATCACCGGTTTTCGCGACTATACACCGCCGGCCCGTAAATGGGTTCAGCAGCCCGCTATTTAAACATCAAACGCAGGGTAAACAGCGCGCAGACGATGAGCAGTAACAGCAGCAATTCGAAGCGATAGCGTTGCAGCATGATGTCCTCCAGAAAAAAAACCGGCGCTGATCAGCGCCGGTTTATCACCTTTTACGCCCTGACCGTTATGCCGCTGGTTTAACCGCCGGTTTAGCTGCATGGTGCGCTGCTTTGTGGTGCTTTTTCGCTGCCTGGGCTTTTTGCTCAGCAGCCGGTTTCGCAGCGGCTTTATGGTGTTTCTTCGCGGCCTGGGCTTTCTGTTCGGCTGCCGGTTTAGCGGCCGCTTTATGATGTTTCTTATGGTGAACGGTGGTATGGCTGGCTGCTGTACTCGGGGTGGTGCTCGCTGCATCGGCAGCGAAAGCAACTGACGACAGACCCATAGCAGCGGCAACGACCAGAGCTAATACTTTTTTCATTCTGCAATCCTCGACTTGGTTTCTTGAGTAACCCCACTGCGGGGCTGTTGGCAACACTATAAGCGCCTGCCGGGAGGCCATCAGTGAGTCTTTGGTGTCAGGGAGTAACGGAATGTACAACGCGGCCGTTATAGCGGAGAACGAAAAAGCCCGCCGGAGCGGCGGGCTTAGACAAGTTAGCGCGCAGCGCGCTGTAAGATGATGCTCGAAGGCTGGCGCTGCAGAAAACGCATCCGCAGCATCATCATGATGGCGGCGGAGGTCAGACCGATGATAAATCCGCACCAGAAACCGGCAGGTCCCATGCGGGGCACAATCATATCGGTCAGCGCCAGCAGATAGCCGCTCGGCAAACCCAGCACCCAGTACGCAGTGAACGTGATAAAAAAGATAGACCGCGTGTCTTTATAGCCGCGAAGGATGCCGCTGCCGATCACCTGAATGGAGTCAGAGATCTGATAGATAGCCGCCAGCAGCATCAGGTGCGAGGCCAGCGTCACTACCTCCGGGTTGTCGTTATACAGCAGGGCAATCTGCTTACGCATCAGCACGGTAAAGATAGCAGTAAACACCGCCAGGCAGACGCCCACGCCCACGCCGGTGCGGGCCGAAACCTGGGCATCTATCGTAGAGCCCTGGCCAAGGCGGAAGCCGACGCGAATGGTGACCGCTGCCGCCAGCGACAGCGGCAGAACGAACATCAGCGAACTGAAGTTCAGCGCGATCTGGTGTCCGGCGACGTCAATGATCCCAAGCGGGGAGACCAGCAGCGCGACGACGGCAAACAGGGTGACTTCAAAGAACAGCGCCAGAGCAATGGGCAGCCCCAGCTGCACCAGTCGTAACAGAACGGCGAAATCGGGACCATTGAAGCCCTCGGCGCAGCGAATATCCCGCATCGAACGCGCCCGGCGCACCCACCACAGCATGCTGGCGAACATCACCCAGTAAACGGAGGCCGTCGCCACGCCGCAGCCGACGCCGCCCAGCTCGGGCATGCCGAAATGACCATAGATAAAGATATAGTTCACCGGAATGTTGACCAGTAAGCCAATAAAGCCCATGACCATCCCGGGCTTGGTTTTTGCCAGCCCTTCACACTGGTTACGCGCTACCTGGAAGAACAGATAGCCCGGCGCGCCCCACAGCAGCGCGCGCAGATAGCCAACCGCCTTTTCTGCCAGCAACGGATCGATGTTATGCATAGAGCTGATGATATACCCGGCATTCCACAGCACGACCATGATCAGCACCGAGACAAAGCCGGCCAGCCAGAAGCCCTGACGCACCTGCGGCGCGATACGCTCCCGCCGCCCGGAGCCGTTAAGCTGCGCCACCACCGGGGTCAGCGCCAGCAGCAGGCCGTGGCCGAAGAGGATCGCCGGCAGCCAGATGGAGGTCCCGATGGCCACGGCGGCCATATCCGTGGCGCTGTAGCCACCCGCCATCACGGTATCGACAAAACCCATCGCCGTCTGCGCCACCTGCGCAAGAATGACGGGTATGGCCAGAGCTAATAACTGACGCGCTTCAATAAAATACTTCTGCACGTGAACACCTTCGAATTGTTGTTATTTTGAGACTAAAAAAGCCGCCGTAACTGGCAGCAAGGGGATAAAAATGAGGAATTTCCAGTCTATTGTAGCGAGGATTGGCTATTAAGCCAGTGAAAAAAGAGTTGGGGCACGAAGCGCGCTGGCAACCGCTTTGCCCTCCTGTTATTGTTCCCGATAGCGAAAACGGTAATCATACCGTCATGATTTTCAACAGGAGCCTAAGATGTTTACAGGTATTGTTCAGGGAACCGCGAAAGTGGTCTCCATTGATGATAAACCCAATTTTCGCACCCACGTGGTGGAGCTACCGGCACATATGCTGGAGGGGCTGGAAACCGGCGCCTCGGTTGCCAATAACGGCTGCTGCCTGACGGTGACTGAAATCAACGGCGCGCGCATCAGCTTCGATTTGATGAAAGAGACACTGCGCATCACCAACCTCGGCGATATCAAGATCGGCGATGAAGTGAACGTTGAGCGAGCGGCGAAATTCAGCGATGAGATTGGCGGGCATTTAATGTCCGGTCATATTATGACCACCGCGGAAATCGTGAAGATCCTGACCTCCGAAAATAACCGTCAGATCTGGTTTAAAGTGCAGGATCCGACGCTAATGAAATATATCCTCTATAAAGGATTCATCGGTATTGATGGCATTAGTCTGACGGTGGGTGAGGTGACGGCTACCCGTTTCTGCGTGCATCTTATTCCGGAGACGCTGCAACGGACCACCCTGGGAGCGAAAAAGCTGGGCGATCGCGTCAATATTGAGATCGATCCGCAGACCCAGGCGGTTGTCGATACGGTTGAACGCGTGCTGGCTGCGAAAGAGATTGCGGCTAAGATCAATGAGGCCTGAAAAAAAATCCCCCGCTGATAAGCGGGGGAGTGCTATTTAACGGGCGACGCGCAGTCCATGTTCAATACCGCGCGAGAACACCACCTGCCAGAGCTGAATGTCGCGGGCGCGGAAGGCGCCGGCGCAGGCGTTCAGATAATAGGTAAACATGCGTTTGAAACGTTCAGAATAATTATCGGCAATTTCCGGCCAGCTGGCGAGGAAACGCTCATACCAGGCCATCAGGGTCGTGTCGTAATCAGCGCCGAAGTTGTGCCAGTCTTCCATCACAAAATGCTTCTCGCTGGCTTCGGCAATGTGACGCACGGAAGGCAGGCAGCCGTTAGGGAAGATATATTTATCGATCCACGGGTCAACGTTATGGTCAGTGACTTTGGAACCAATAGTATGCAGTAAGAAACGGCCATTGGGTTTCAAATTACGGTCGGCAACCTCAAAGTAGGTGGCGTAATTTTTCGGCCCCACGTGCTCAAACATGCCTACGGAAACAATGCGGTCAAAGCTGTCATGCAGATCGCGATAATCCTGGAGACGAATTTCTACATCGAGATCGGCGCAACGGGCCTGAGCCATCTTTTGCTGTTCAGCGGAGATGGTTACACCCACGACGCTGACCTGGTAGTTTCGTGCCATATATTCGGCAAGGCCACCCCATCCACAGCCGATATCCAATACCCGCATGCCCGGTTCAAGCTCCAGTTTGCGACAGATCAGATCCAGTTTGTCCTGCTGCGCGGCCTCGAGGGTTTTCGCCTCTTTCCAGTAACCACAGGAGTACTGCATGTAAGGATCAAGCATTCGACTAAAAAGATCGTTACCGAGGTCGTAATGCTCTTTGCCCACAATCCAGGCACGTTTTTTACTTTGTAAATTAAACAGACGAGCGCCTGCTATGCGGAGTGTGTCTTTGAAATGATGAGGGAGCTGCTTTTCCAACCCGGCGCGTAACACCTTGTGGAAGAATATATCCAGGCGCTCGCATTCCCACCAGCCGTCCATATAGCTTTCGCCTAAACCCAGCGAACCTTCCTGCAAAACCCGTTTAAAAAAGAGAGGGTTTTTAACCCGCAGGTCTGACGGCGCGGAGCCATTGATTTCAATTCCCGCACGGCCTAATAATTCAGCTGCAATCCGGTACCAGTCATCATTTGGTACACTTACTTCTTCTATACACGATGAACTCATAGCTTCTCCATCACGCCCAAGTGATCAGAACCTTAAAACAGCGTAGACGCTTTTTTGGCTTTGTGAGAAATCTCACGGATAATCCGTGAAGTCGCTATCCGACGTAAACAGAGGAAGGGAGATAACCCTTGCCGAAAGGCCTTCCATGGTGAAACGGAGGCATCCTGCTTCCGTTAATCTGTAACTATTTTCTATTTATGTGAACCCGGATCCAGTATAGGACGCTAAGTACTGGCTTTCAATAAAAATTTCTTAGCATGCTAACGACTGGCCCGGGCCCTGATGATGAAAATTATGCGTGGGAAGAGTGGGGTGTCAGCGCTGGTGTCTGCTGCAGACGAAAGCCTATCCCGGCTAAGCCAATCGAGACCAGCATTACGCTGGTAGTGGTCAGCAGCGGCGTGGCGATCAGCGCGGACACCAGCAAGCTGGTCAGGAAGCACAGGCCAAGCTGCAGGGTATTCTGCAGCGCCGCTGCCCGGCCGGTCGCCTGCGGGAAAGGCTTCAGCGCCTGGGCAACCACAATAGGGTAGATCCCGCCGTTGACCACTGCCATCAGGCAGAAGGGGATCATTAACGCCACCAGCGAGGCATGCGTCTGCAGACCGACCAGCCAGGTGGCGGCTACGCTGACGGCGAAGACCACCAGCAGCCACGGCAGCATCTGTTGACCGGACCACTTTTGCAGCAGCGCGCGGCAGCCATAGCCTCCCACCAGAAAGGCGATGGTCTGTGGGATGTAGCTCAGGCCGATAGCGGTTGGGCCGTAGCCCATTTCATGAAGGATAAAAGGCGAACCGGTAAGCCAGGCGAAGAAGCTGGCGGAACAGGCGGCGTAGATCAGGACGTTGCCGCTGTATTCCCGTGAACGGAGCAGCGCGAGGAAGGTGATCTTCTGCTGCGTCACTGCGGCTGGCCTTGCCGCTGCCTTCAGGCGCAATGCCGGCAGCATCAGCAGCAGGGTAATTGCAAACAAGGTGGCGAAGATGGCCTGCCATTCAAAGTGAACCAGCAGCCAGCTGCCCAGCAGCGGGGCCAGGGCTGGCGATAATCCCACCAGCGGCATAATAGTGGCGAAGATGCGGTTAGTGCGCTGTGCGGGATAGTAATCGGTAACCATTGCCTGCCAGGTAACGGCCGCGGCACAGACGCCGATCGCCTGCAGAAAGCGCAGCGCCAGCATCAGAGTGGCATTGTGCACCCACAGCATTCCCAGACAGCCGAGAGCGAAAATCGCCAGGCCGCTCAGCAGCACGGGTTTACGCCCATAGCGGTCTGACAGCGGCCCCCAGAACAGCTGACCCAGCGCGAAGCCAGCGAGGAACAGGCTCAGACTGGCGCTGATCGAGGCGGCGGAGGTATTGAGATCCTGCTGCATGGCGGCAAACGCCGGCAGGTACATATCAGTGGCCAGAAAGCCCAGCACGCTCAGGCCGGCCAGCCAGACTAAAAATCCTTTCCCAGGTCGTGACATAACGTTCTCATTTTTGGAGTACAGGTACGATGCCGCAGAGTGTAGGGAGTGCATTGAGGCTTGTGAAACGCTAATATTTGTCACATGCATTCAAAAATTTTGCAGGCAGAAAATGTGGTCTGAATACTCTCTGGAAGTGGTTGATGCCGTTGCACGCAACGGCAGCTTCAGCGCCGCCGCGCAGGAGCTGCACCGGGTCCCTTCCGCGGTTAGCTATACCGTACGTCAGCTTGAAGAATGGCTGGCGGTTCCCTTGTTCGAGCGTCGTCATCGTGATGTGGAGCTGACCCCCGCCGGGGTCTGGTTTTTGCAGGAAGGGCGCTCTGTTATCAAAAAAATGCAGATCACCCGCCAGCAGTGCCAGCAAATCGCCAACGGCTGGCGCGGGCAGTTATCGATCGCGGTGGACGACATTGTGAAACCGGCGCGGATGCGCCAGATGATCGTCGATTTCTATCGCCATTTTCCCGATGTCGAGCTGATCGTCTTTCAGGAAGTGTTCAACGGCGTGTGGGATGCGCTGGCCGACGGCCGCGTAGAACTGGCGATTGGCGCAACGCGCTCTATTCCGGTCGGCGGTCGCTATGCGTTTCGCGATATGGGGATGCTGAGCTGGGACTGCGTGGTGGCGAGCGATCATCCGCTGGCGAAGATGGATGGTCCGCTGAGCGACGATATCCTGCGTAACTGGCCGTCGCTGGTGCGGGAGGATACCTCGCGCTCGTTGCCTAAACGAACAACCTGGCTGCTGGATAATCAGAAGCGGGTGGTCGTGCCCGACTGGGAATCGTCGGCGACCTGTCTGTCGGCGGGCCTCTGCGTTGGCATGGTGCCGAGCCATTTCGCCCGTCCGTGGATAGATCGCGGCGAATGGACTGCGCTGATGCTGGAAAATCCGTTCCCGGATGCGGCCTGCTGCCTGACGTGGCAGCAGAATGACGCTTCACCGGCGCTAAACTGGATGCTGGACTATTTGGGAGACAGCGATACGCTGAATCGGGAGTGGCTGCGGGCGCCGGAGTGATCCGCGCCCGCCAGTGGCCTTAACGACGATAATCGACAAACGGGCCATCCGCTACCGAACGGCGTTCAACCAGACGAGGGTGCACTTCGATAGACTGCGACTCTTCGCGCTTGTTGACGATACGATCCAACAGCATGTTAAATGCGGCTTCGCCCAGAGAATCTTTCGGCTGATGAATGGTGGTTAACGCCGGGCTGAAATAGCGGGCGTTACGCACATTATCATAACCGATCAGCGAAATGTCCTGCGGCACCCGCAGTCCCATTTCGTCTGCGGCGCAGATGGCCCCCATCGCCATGATATCCCCGCCGCAGAACACCGCCGTCGGACGGTGCTGCTGGTTTAAGATCTGCTGCATAGCGCGGTAGCCGGATTCAGGCTCGAAGTCGCCCTGCACAATCCAGTTTTCCGGCACGCTGATATGCGCCTCTTTCATCGCCTGCATAAAGCCGGCCAGGCGTCCTGCGCCGGTGTTGCGCTCCAGCGGTCCGGGGATCACGCCGATTTCGCGGTGGCCGCGTTCAATCAGGTAACGGCCGGCGATATACCCGCCCTGGAAGGCGTTATCGATGACCGCATCGGTGAAGTCGGCTTTCGCCTCGCCCCAGTCCATCACCACCATCGGAATATGGCGGTACTCTTCCAGCATGCTCAGAACCGAATCCGGATACTCGGAACACATCACCAGCAAGCCGTCGACGCGCTTTTGCGCCATCATCGACAGATAGGCACGTTGTTTTTCCGGATCGTTCCATGCATTACCGAGGATCAGGGTATAGCCCTTCTGGAAGCAGCTCTTTTCAACGGACTCAATAATTTCAGCGAAATAGGCGGCTTCGCTACTGGTCGCCAGCAGGCCAATCGATTTTGTATGATTGACTTTCAGGCTGCGCGCTACGGCGCTCGGCGAGTAGTGCAGCTCTTTGATCGCCGCCCATACCGCGTTACGCGTCTCTTCGGCAACGAAACGGGTTTTGTTAATTACATGTGACACGGTTGTAGTGGAAACGTTTGCGCGCTTCGCTACATCTTTAATAGTTGCCATTACATCTCACTCCATGCCTTGACCTGATCGCCTGAACATCGATACGTAAACGTTTGCCTACACACACCCTGAATACAATTTTCAACATTGCATCACGTCGGGAAAACGACACAGAACGACAGGAAGGGGTCAATGGCCGATACGCTTTTAAATTAGCGTGGGATTTTGTCCGATCTTGGGGCAAAGTGGAAGAGCAAAAATGTGCATCGCCCTAAATCCCGGAAGATTTTTGCGATTTTTTGTGCAAAAATGAGCAAGCTCACTTTTGTTGTGGGGATAACCAGAGGGAAAAATGATGGATACCAATTTAAAGTTTTCGCTGATCACCACGATTATTGCTCTCGGCGTGATTGTCGCTTTCAGCCTGACCGCCATTCTGCACTAATGTTTCGCTGAGGGAGGAGCGCAGCTTCCTCCCCATATCCTGTCATTATTATCAATTCTGCAAAAATCTTTTGTCATTTCGTTCACTTTTGTTTTTTTGTGATTGATGTCATGCTTTTGACTTCTGATGTTACGCCGTCCTCTCTGACGGTCTGATGGAGTCATTGAATGAAAATCAACTTTCCTTTACTCGCGCTGGCGATCGGCGCCTTTGGCATCGGTACCACCGAGTTCTCCCCTATGGGATTGCTGCCGGTGATTGCGAAAGGTGTGGACGTCTCAATACCGGTAGCGGGAATGCTGATCAGTGCGTATGCCATCGGCGTCATGGTCGGCGCACCGCTGATGACGCTGCTGTTGTCGCATCGCGCGCGGCGCAATGCGCTGATTTTTCTGATGGGGATCTTCACCGTCGGCAACCTGTTGTCATCCATCGCGCCGGATTACACCACGCTGCTGCTGTCGCGCATTATTACCAGCCTCAACCACGGCGCTTTTTTCGGCCTGGGATCGGTGGTGGCGGCCAGCGTCGTGCCGAAACACAAGCAGGCTAGCGCAGTAGCCACCATGTTTATGGGACTCACCATCGCCAACATTGGCGGCGTGCCGGCGGCCACCTGGCTTGGCGAAACTATTGGCTGGCGGATGTCTTTCCTCGCCACCGCGGGGTTAGGCCTGCTGGCGATGGTAAGTCTGTGGTTTTCCCTGCCGAAGGGCAGCGCGGGTGAACGCCCTGATGTCAAAAAAGAGCTTTCTGTCCTGCTGCGCCCGCAGGTGCTCTCCGCCTTGCTGACCACCGTGCTGGGCGCCGGGGCGATGTTTACGCTGTATACCTATATTTCTCCGGTACTGAATACGCTGACCCACGCTTCATCGCTGTTTATTACCGCGATGCTGGTGCTGATTGGCGTTGGTTTTTCGCTGGGCAACTATCTGGGCGGCAAATTCGCCGACCGGTCGGTCTCTGGCACCCTGAAAGGCTTTCTACTGCTGCTGATGGCGATCATGCTGGCGATCCCGCTGCTGGCGCAATCCCAGGCCGGAGCGGCCATCAGCATGATTGTCTGGGGTGCTGCAACCTTTGCGGTGGTTCCGCCGCTGCAGATGCGGGTCATGCGCGTAGCGCATGAGGCGCCGGGTCTTTCTTCTTCGGTGAATATCGGCGCCTTCAACCTGGGCAACGCGCTGGGCGCCGCCGCCGGTGGGGCGGTGATCTCTGGCGGACTGGGATATGCGTTTGTGCCGGTGATGGGCGCGATTATCGCTGGTTTGGCGCTGCTGCTGGTCTGGTTTAGCGGGCGAGCGCAGCCGGAAGAAGCTTTCGTCAGCCAGTAATCATCGGGTGAGGAAGGGCTTAAAAAAACCGCAGCCGGGGAGTCCCTGCTGCGGTTTGTCGTTTATGCCGCCAGGTTAGCTGCAACAAACTTCCAGTTAACCAGCGCCCAGAAGTGGTCCAGGTAGCTTGGACGGGCGTTGCGGTAGTCGATGTAGTAGGCGTGTTCCCAGACGTCAACGGTCAGCAGCGGCTTCGCGTCGGTAGTCAGCGGGGTGCCGGCGTTGCTGGTGGAGACGATAGCCAGGCTGCCGTCGGCATTTTTGACCAGCCAGGTCCAGCCAGCGCCGAAGTTTTTCGCTGCGGCATCGGTAAATTTGGCTTTAAAATCCGCAAAGCTGCCGAAGGATTTGGCAATCGCTGCCGCCAGTTCGCCTTCCGGTTCGCCGCCGGCGTTCGGCGCCAGGCAGTTCCAGTAGAACGTGTGGTTCCAGACCTGCGCTGCGTTGTTGAATACCCCGCCTTCAGAAGTGCGCACGATCTCTTCAAGGGATTTACCTTCGAACGCAGTGCCTTTGATGAGGTTGTTGAGGTTAGTGACATACGCCTGGTGGTGTTTACCGTAGTGGTATTCCAGGGTTTCTGCGGAAATGTGCGGCGCCAGGGCGTCTTTTGCATATGGTAATGCAGGTAATTCAAACGACATTGCTACTCTCCTTATAACTTTTTGTTTTATCTCACATTGACAGGATGAGGTTTTCACCTGAATCGTGTTCTTACCGCCCGACGCTGTCGCGTCCCGGGCGTGTTATTGTATTGAGAATGTTAACATTTGCCGGTGGCAGTGAAAAGCCTTACCACGATAAAGGTTATTGCGACCAACGCAACTGACGAAGACTTAACCATTTTCTGCTAAACCGAGGTAATCTGTGCCTGGTGATGTAACAAAAATGTATTAATAGCCTGGGTTTGGCGTTCCGAACTCTGTCGTGCTATGTCGTCAGCCTATCTGCTTCCCTTTAATGACGGTCCCGCTATCCAACCGGCGCATGCTAGCTAATCCTCTTTAAATCAAGTTATTAAATTAAATATGCATCCAGGCAATCGCCGCTATGCCAATAATTCATTGTCTATTTTGACATTTGTATGACAAATATAGCTATCGACGAAAACGACCAACAGGATGCTCATGATGAACAAAAAAGATGAGGTGGTGAGCCCAAAGATGATCCCGGTGGTGCAAGGGATCGTTGACTGGATCGAAGCCCATATTTTTGACACCCTGCCAGTGAGCGCGATTGCCAAAAAGTCCGGGTATTCGCACTGGTATTTCCAGCGGCAATTCGCCATGGTGACCGGCTGTACCTTAGCGAATTACGTCAGCCGGCGGAAAATGTCCATTGCGACTATCTACTTAACGCAGACCCAGGCCTCAATGCAAAGTATCTCTGAGTGCCTCGGTTACGAGGGACAGGCGGCATTCTGTCGTGCTTTCCGCCGTCACTTTGGCATGTCGCCGACCCGCTATCGTCGTGAAACGCCGGGCAAAGAGAACAATTTGCAATATCCCCTGCGGGTGGGGATGGGGAGCGAGCCGGGGAGGCGGTCTGCCGCCGCAGCGGCAGACCGGGATCAGCGAATGGTTTTCGGCGTCATGACGCGACGGGCGCCAACGTAATGGCGAACCCAGTAGTCCTCGCTCAGGGAGGTGATTTGAATGTCGCGTCCCGTACGCGGCGACTGAATAAATTTCCCATTGCCGACGTAGACGCCAACGTGGTCGGCAGTGCCGCGTCCGCGGGTGCGGAAGAAAACCAGATCGCCGCTCTGCAGTTCATCACGATCGACCGGACGCGCGTCGCGCAGATGGTACATTTCGTTGGCGGTGCGCGGGATGTGGATCTTAACCAGGTCTTTATAGGCGTAATACACCAGCCCGCTGCAGTCAAACCCGGTGCGCGGAGAGGTGCCGCCCCAGCGATACGGTTTACCCAGCTGGCCCATCAGTTTATTCATGGCGGTGCTCTGCGCTTTTTGCACCCGAACTTTATGGGCGTCGGCAATCGTTAGATTTGCTTCGCTGGCCTCGGGTTTACAGCGTTTTTTATAGCCCTTACGCACCACGCATTTGCTTTTGACGCTGTTCAGCGCCAGGGTCGGCTCGGCGCTGGCGGCGACCGTTTTCGCACACTGCTTTTTATAGCCTTTACGCAAGACACATTTTTTCGTGACGCCGGCGGCCTGACGGTTTAGCGCGGTTTGGCTTGCGGCGGTAGTGCGGGAAGGGAGCCGGGTGCTGGAAGACTTTTTGCTGGTGTTTTTAGCGGTGGTTTTAGTTTTTTGACTGGTTGCTTTTTTCTTGCGCTCTGAGCCACTTTTCGCGGGCAACGCCTTTGGCGAAGCGGAGGCGTGCGTATGCCCTGACGCCTGAGCCAGTGGCGTGAATGAGATAGATGTGAACAGTAATGCACAGAGCGATATCGCGATTTTGTTTAGCCGCGCCACTGAGCAATCCCCTGATTAATTACAGACATGTACAAATGCCTGACGATGAATGACAAACCGGAATGATTCTAAAGCATAAAAAGCCGGAAAGTTAATATTCTTTTGTATCAAAAATGTCGATTGGTTAACGATTGCAAGAAAACGCGTCAGACATTGACCGTCTCGCACAGAAAATGCGCAATGCGCGCCGGCCCGCGGCATCAAAATGATATTTTTAAGGCAACTTCGCGCAACAGAAGATAAAATATGAATAGTGAAGAAAATGTTATTATCCGTCCGGCCTTCGGGACGCTACAATGACAAGTTACTGCCGTAGAAAGAAGTTTAAGGAAGCACGACAATGAGCTCGACTTTAGAAAAGATCCAACGCCAAATCGCTGAAAACCCGATCCTGCTGTACATGAAAGGGTCGCCGAAACTGCCAAGCTGCGGTTTCTCTGCCCAAGCCGTTCAGGCGCTGTCAGCCTGTGGCGAACGTTTTGCTTACGTTGATATTCTGCAGAACCCGGACATCCGCGCCGAGCTGCCTAAATATGCCAACTGGCCGACCTTCCCGCAGCTGTGGGTAGACGGTGAACTGGTGGGCGGCTGCGATATCGTTATTGAAATGTACCAGCGCGGTGAGCTGCAGCAGCTGATCAAAGAGACGGCGGCGAAGTACCACACCGACGAGCCGAAAGCGGAGTAATTTCCGCCATCAGTAAAAAAGCGACTTCCTGGAAGTCGCTTTTTTTATCACTCCGGTGTGGCCACAGGCAGCGGCCAGCCGCCCAGACGTTTCCAGCGGTTCACAATCTCACAAAACAGCTGCGCCGTCTGCTCGGTATCGTACAGGGCGGAGTGGGCCTGGGCGCCGTCGAATGCCATACCAGCGGCGATACAGGCTTTGGACAATACCGTCTGGCCTAACGCCAGCCCGCTCAGCGCGGCGGTGTCGAAAGTGACAAATGGATGGAACGGGTTGCGTTTTAGCCCTGCCCGTTCGGCGGCGGTCATGGTGAAGCTGTGGTCAAATGTGGCGTTATGCGCCACCATGATAGCCCGGCTGCAGTCGCTCTCTTTCATCCCTTTACGTACCATTTTAAAAATGGCGTGCAGGGCATCGTATTCGCTGACGGCGCCGCGCTGCGGGTCGTGGGGGTTAATCCCGTTAAAGGCCAGCGCTTCGGGCTGCAGATTGGCGCCCTCGAAAGGTTCAACATGGAAATGCAGCGTTTCATCGGGTATCAGCCAGCCTTGCTCATCCATCTTTAACGTAATGGCGGCGATCTCCAGCAGGGCGTCGGTTTTGGCATTAAATCCGGCGGTTTCAACATCAATTACCACTGGATAAAAACCGCGGAAACGGTCGCACAGACCATTCAGTTGAGCGTTCTCGGACATCAGATTCTCTTAGCTGGAAAAAAGTAGCGCGCATTATGGCAAATTTTGCCGCGGCTTGCAGCAGGCAGGGGTGAAAACAACGGGCGCCGCAGCGCCCGGGCGAGCCATGACATTAAAGATGCCAGGGTGGGGAAGCGTTAGTTGCCGAGGCCTTTGCCGGTATCTTTCTCTTCAATCAGCTCGATTTTGTAACCATCCGGATCTTCCACGAAGGCGATGACGGTGGTGCCGCCTTTTACCGGGCCGGCCTCACGGGTGACGTTGCCCCCGTTCTGGCGGATCCGTTCGCAGGCTTCCGCGGCGTTGTCGACGCTCAGTGCGATATGACCGTAGGCCGTACCCAGCTCATAGCTGTCCACGCCCCAGTTGTAGGTCAGTTCGATCACCGCGGTATCGCTTTCTTCGCCATAGCCGACAAAGGCGAGGGAGTATTTGTACTCCGGATTTTCGCTGGTGCGCAGCAGCTTCATGCCCAACACGTTGGTATAGAAGTCGATAGAACGTTGCAGGTCGCCAACGCGCAGCATGGTGTGGAGTAAGCGCATAATGTCCCCTATGCAGTTTATTTGATAGATCAGAGCGTTGAGTATAGCGGCGATACGTCGCCGCTATCAATGGAGGGATTACAGAGTCGGATAATCGGTGTAACCTTCCGCGCCGCCGCCGTAGAAGGATTCCGGGCGTTGCGGGTTCAGCGCCGCTTTTTTCTGCAGTCGGGCCACCAGATCCGGGTTGGCGATGTAATCGCGGCCAAAGGCTACGGCATCAATCAGCCCTTTGTTAATCAGGTCGTTGGCTTTATCTACCGTGTAGGCGCCAGCGCCAATGATCACCCCCGGGAAGCGGTCGCGGACTTTCTGACGGAAGGCTTCGCTGTACGGCTTGCCGCCCGCCCAGTCCGGCTCGGACATGTGCAGATAGGCGATACCGCGTTTCGCCAGCTCGCTAATCAGATACAACGCGTCTTCTTCTTCGTTCGGGCCATTATCGACGTTCTGGAAACTACCGATTGGCGACACACGGATACCGATCCGGTCGGCGCTCCACTCTTTGCTCACGGCGTCGACCACTTCCAGCACCAGACGAGCGCGATTCTCCACGCTGCCGCCGTACTGGTCGGTGCGCTGGTTAGAGGAAGGCGACAGGAACTGGTGCAGCAGGTAGCCGTGGGCCGAGTGCAGTTCAACCAGATCAAAACCCGCGTCGCGGGCATTGCCGACCGCCTGACGGAAATCGTCGACGATTCCCGGGATCTCTGCGGTTTCCAGCGCGCGCGGCATAGACGTATCGACGCGAATGGCATGACCATTTTCATCGCGCAGTGAGGTGCGGGTGCCAGCGCTCAGCGCCGACGGTGCGACCGGGGCAGCGCCGCCAGGCTGCAGGCTGCTATGGGAAATGCGTCCGGTGTGCCAAAGCTGCACGGCGATGTGGCCGTTTTCGGCATGCACGCCGGCGGTGATTTTCTGCCAGGCGGCAATCTGCTCCGGACTGTGCAAGCCTGGCGCACCGGCATAGCCTTTGGCCTGAGCGGAGATCTGCGTTGCTTCGGTGATGATCAGCCCGGAGCTGGCGCGCTGGCGGTAGTATTCACCCATCAGCGGGGTAGGAATATCGCCCGGTTCGATGCTGCGCAGACGCGTCAACGGCGCCATAAACACGCGATTAGGTACGGTGACCGCACCGACTTTCAGCGGGCTGAACAATTTTGCTTCCGACATAGTGACTCCTGAGTAGACCGGTCGTCTAGTAACTGATGAAATAAAAACGCCTGTTATGCCGCAGGCGCCGCAATAATCTGTTTGGCGTGTGCAAGGGCGCTTTCCAGCGGCGTTGCGCTACGCGTAATTTTGGCCTGCAGGTTGGCGCCAAGCCACAGGGAATACAGTACCTGAGACAGGGTCATGGCCTCACCGTCGAATGCCAAACTGCCTTCCTTGCGGCCTTTCTCCAGCGCGTCGCCCAGCAGGGCGATAATCTGGCTGGCGCCGCGATCCATGGCGGCGCGCATATCTTCCGACAGATCGCACACCTCCGCCGATAGCTTGACGGTAAGACACCCGCTAATAATCCCCTGCTGGCAGAACTGGTTCAGCGTGTGCTGATAATAAGCCAGCAGACGGTCGCGATAGTTGCCGTCGCCATGATCGAAGTGATCGACCAGGCGCTGCAGATAGCCGGTGTAGTGATGCTCAAGCAGCGCGACGCCGAAGGCTTCCTTAGAGCGAAAGTAGTGGTAGAAAGAGCCCTTGGGCACTTCCGCCGTCTTCAGAAGTTCGCTCAAGCCCATTCCGGTAAAACCGCGATGCATGCAGAGCTGCTCGCCAGTGACCAGGATATGTTCTCGGGTATCGCATTCGCTGTGTCTGTTCATGGTGCACACTGTAGTAGACCGATTGGTCTAATGCAAGCCCTTGCAGAAAAATGTTCGCTGACGCAGCACGGTGTGAACAAAATTTGCGTCGGCGCGGGGAAACGTCTTCAATGAAAGGAGACGAGGGGACAGGAGGCGTGTGGTGGCAGAGCAGTTAGAGTTTTTCCCGGTGCAGAGCCCGTGCCGGGGAATATGTCAGACCGACGAGCGCGGCTACTGTCGCGGCTGTTTCCGCAGCCGTGAGGAACGTTTTAACTGGCAAACGATGAGCGATGCGCAGAAACAGGAGGTGTTGCGTCTCTGCCGCCAACGGCTGCTGCGCAAAATACGCGCGAACAAGCCGGAACCGGGGGAAGAACCGCAGCAACCCTCACTGTTTTAAACCAAAAAGTACGTATACTCAGAGCACTTTTTTATTGAGGAAGCGGTTATGGTTCAGCGTATTGCTATGGCTCCCCAGGGGCCGGAATTTTCACGTTTTGTGATGGGCTACTGGCGTCTGATGGACTGGAAAATGTCGCCTGGCGAGCTGGTCAGCTTTATTGAACAACATCTCGATTTAGGCGTGACCACTGTCGATCACGCCGATATTTATGGCGATTACCAGTGCGAATCCGCCTTTGGCGAAGCGTTGAAGCTGGCACCGCATCTGCGTAGCCGGATGGAAATTGTCAGCAAATGCGGCATCGCCACCCGGGCGCGTGCCGAAAACACCATCGGCCACTATATTACCGATCGGGACCACATTGTGCTCAGCGCTGAGCAATCACTGCGTAATCTGGCGACGGACCATCTCGACTTGCTGCTGATCCACCGGCCAGACCCACTGATGGACGCCGACGAGGTAGCCGAAGCTTTTCTCGCGCTGCATCACAGCGGTAAAGTGCGCCATTTTGGCGTATCGAACTTTACCCCTGCCCAGTTCACCTTGCTGCAGTCACGTCTGCCGTTTACCCTCGCCACCAACCAGGTCGAAATTTCACCGGTGCATCAGCCGCTGCTGCTCGACGGTACTCTCGATCAGCTGCAGCAACTGCGTATTCGTCCGATGGCGTGGTCTTGTCTTGGCGGTGGTCGCCTGTTTAACGAAGAGGGCTTCCAGGCGCTGCGCGATGAGCTGGCGCAGGTGGCACACGAGCTCAACGCCGACAGCATCGAACAGGTGGTTTATGCCTGGGTGCTGCGTCTGCCGTCGCAGCCGTTGCCGATTATAGGCTCGGGCAAAATCGAGCGCGTTCGCTCGGCGATTGTGGCTGAAAAACTCAGCATGACCCGTCAGCAATGGTTCCGCATCCGTAAAGCCGCGCTCGGTTACGACGTCCCGTAACGAGCATTTGCCTCCGGAAAGGCGTTCCTGGTTTACACTTAACAGGGAGACAGCCATCCGGAGGTGTTATGCAACGATGTATTCTCGCGATCTTATCCCTCGCATTTTGCGCTGGCGCACAGGCCGTCAGTGAAGATGTTCAACTTAATCTCGTGACCCCTCAGGGCGTCGGTCAGTCCATCGGCAGTGTAAAAATCACCGAAACCGATCGCGGCCTCGAGTTTGCCCCCGAACTGCGGGCATTACCGCCAGGCAAGCACGGCTTTCATATTCATGCCGAAGGCAGCTGCCAGCCGGCGATGAAAGAAGGCAAAGCGATGGCCGCCGGGGCGGCGGGCGGACATTATGATCCGCAACATACCGGGAAACACGAAGGGCCGCTGGGCACCGGGCATCTCGGCGATCTGCCACTGCTGGTGGTCAACGACGCGGGCGTGGCCGACCAGCCAATTATTGCCCCACGTCTGAAAACGCTGGCGGAGGTGAAGGGTAAAGCGCTGATGGTCCACGTAGGCGGTGATAATATGGCCGACAACCCGCAGCCGCTGGGGGGCGGCGGCGAACGGTTTGCCTGTGGAGTCATTAAGTAGTTTTTTCGCCAATCGTGCCGGCGATCGGGGCCTGTTCCAGCTGCGACAGCGCGCAATAGAGCCGCCAGATTGCGGCGGCCAGTTCCCGGGCTGCCGGCTGATGGTGGTGGTTCAGGGCGTCGCAGATCCGTAACAGCTCCTGCAGAGTAGAAACCAGCGGTCGTTGCTGTACACCACGCTCGCTCATCACATCGCGCAACAGGTTAATACACAGATCGCGCACCTGGGTGAGGGGATCCGAGCGGGTTTCCCATTCACGTAGCTGCCAGACGACGTGCGAGCAGTTAAGCAGCACGACGCCCCAACGCAGCAGCCAGCGCCGGGCCAGGGCATCCTTACTTTGACTGAGCTGGCTGACATGGTGATAGACCAGCGATTCAAATTCATGCTCACTGTGCTGAGGATGACGGCTAAGCTGATCGACAAAGTGACGCCGTAACGCCCTGATATGGCGTCGCCCTTTGCGGGCGTCCGAGCCCGGACTCAGCACCGCAAAGGCCAGCCAGGCAAAGCCTACTCCGACAATCTTGCTCAAATTATCATTAAAAAAGGCCGCATAATCGTATACCGGCGGGTTGGTGACGGCGATAAACGAGCCCATAAAGACGATAAGCTGCCCCCACAGGCCGGCGTATTTGGGCCACTGTAGTTTGAGTAACTGCATGGTGGTCAGGAGCGGGAACAGAAACAGCAGAAACTGCCACAGGTCGGTTATCTGTACCATCAGGCCGAACTTCACCACAAAACTGAACAGCGACAGCAGCACCAGGGTCTGCATCAGCAGCGTCAGCGAGCGAAACGGCGAGGCGGATACGGAGTAAAGCACGCAGCAGATGGAGGCCAGGGTCAGGGCCGCCGCGCAGCTGGTCCATTGGGTGCTGATCCCCCACGCGCCAATCGCTACCAGTGCGCAAAAGGTACGGATGCCGTTGAGCAAGGCTTCAGCCTGGTCGGTATGACGGGCCAGTGCGGGGGCTGAGGGCACATTAAACTCAGTGATGGCCGACGCATTTTCCACCCTATGTATCCAGCGACTACCCTCCAGATAAATGCGGCAGAAATAGCGCAACCGCGCCCAGAAGGCGATATGTCGGTAATCTGCGCCCGGCGGCGGCGCCAGCGGCGCCAGGATCCGTGCGACGTGATAACTGTCGGCGCGAGGGGTTGCCAGTTCAGCGAGTAGCGACTCCAGTACTTCACGAGTGTTCGCCGGTGCGTCCGGCCAGTTCAGCAGCATGCGCCGCAGGCTGGAGATGACGCTGGTCATTCTGAGTTGCTGATGTAGCAGGTAGTTCAGCAGAGGGTTCTGCCGCCGGAAGCGGTAGTGGCTCCAGAAGGCCTGGATCCGCAACAGATTCATCGTGAGGATCTGGCCGATTACGCTTTCGTGGGCGGTGCGAATAGCATCCGTCGTCTCTGGCACCCACAGCAGGCTGGCATGCTCCAGCAGCCGGGCGTGCATGGTTTTCAGGGCTGTCAGCAGGTTGCTGCCGTCGGAGGTGCTTGGCAGGATCATCATCATGAGTCCGCCGCAGAGGATCCCGACGATGACTTCGCAAACGCGCGACTGGGCGATAACCCAAAGTTCGTAGCTGTCGCTGATGTTAATCACCGGAAAGGCGATGATGGCGCAGGTATAGCCCGCCAGCTGAAAGGCATAGGCGACATTGTTGGTGAACAGGGCACAGGCCCAGGTGCACAGCGCCAGCCAGCCGGAGATACTCAACAGAAATAGCCAGGGATCGTTGAGGGTATGGCCCGCCAGCAGCAGGGCGGCGCAGGCGCCAAGCAGGCTGCCGGCGATGCGGCCAAAACTCTTACTGATCACACCGCCGACGGTGGGAAAGCTCACCACCGCAGCAGACGTCATTGCCCAGTAGGGTTCATCAAGATCCAGCGCGTAGGCAATGCTCAGCGCCAGACACATGGCAATGCCATTGCGCAGTGCGTATCGCCACTGCGGCCGGGTGGCTTTAACCCAGGGCAGTGTGCGCCACGACAGGGTTTGCAGGTTCATTACTGTCCGCCGACCGAGACGGTGCAGGTGGTCCCGGAAACCAGCGTGACGTCGTCTGGCAGCTTATCGAACGCGATCCGCACCGGGACGCGCTGCGCGAGACGGACCCAGGGGATGTTGGGTTTGATATTGGCCACCAGCCCGGTTCCCTGTTCCACGCTTTGGTCGACGATCGCGCGACCGATACTGGCGACATGACCCTGCAGCGTTTGCTGATTGCTGTAGAGAATAATTTGCGCCGGATCGCCGATGCGAATGTGGCGCAGTTTGGTCTCTTCGAAGTAACCCAGCACGTAAAATGAGTGGCTGTCCACTAAAGCAAAGACCGGATGGCCGGTGGTGGCGTAATCACCGACCCGGGTGGAAAGGTTGGTCACCCAGCCATCCACCGGCGCTTTGACAACCGTCTGGCTGAGCTGCCACTGCGCATGCTTCAGCGCCGCCTCGGTGACGCCGACCCCCGCTCTGGCGGCAGCCAGGGTGGTGGTGGCCGTGTTCAGCGCGGTATTGACGTTCTCAAGATCTTCAGCCGAGATAGCATTTTGCGACAGGCTTCGGCGACGGCGGGCTTCGCTGGCGGCCTTACTTTGCTCTGCCTGCGCTTTTGCCACCTCGGCTTGCGCTTTCGCCAGCTGTGCCTGGGCGTTCAGCACCGCGATGCGGTAGGGGGTGTCGTCGATGGTAAACAATACTTCCCCGGCCTTGACCCGTTGGTTATCGGTTACGTTCAACTGCAGAATACTGCCGGAAACCTGAGGGGTGATCCCAACCTGCTCGGCGCGGACTTTACCGTCGCGGGTCCAGGGGGACTGAGTGTAGAAACTCCATAACAACCATGCGGCAATCAAGGCGATGGCCGCCACCAACAGCGTTGAGAGATATTTTAATTTTTTCATAGCAGGGAGATCACCAGGCAATCAGTAACACCAGGGCCAGACAGACCGAAAGCGCGAACAGGGAAAGATCCATTAGCAGTGGGTGCCAGATATCGCCTGCATACATCCAGTCACGCAGCTGGCGATGTAAAAACAACCAGATTAAAAAACCTAATAAAACCGCTTTGAACAGTGGGGGGAAATAGACGGATGCGCCGAACACCAGGTCCTGCAGCGGCAATCCGGATGTGTTAAGACTCAGTTTCACAAGCAAAAATCCTTTGCCATTACAGGGATAACCTCAGGACGTGCTACTCTTTAACAGTGTAAATCATTGTTTTGGTTTTTGTTGAATCAAGTAATTCATTTGTTTTGATAATTCAAATGCTGCACACTATTCTAAAATCAGTATAATAACTTAGCAAGCTAATTATAAGGAGATGAAATTGGAATCGCCACTTGGTTCTGATCTGGCACGTTTAGTTCGCGTCTGGCGCGCACTAATCGACCATCGCCTGAAACCTCTGGAGTTAACGCAGACCCACTGGGTCACGCTGCATAACATCCACCAGCTGCCGCCTGAGCAGTCGCAGATCCAACTGGCGAAAGCCATTGGTATCGAACAACCATCGCTGGTGCGTACGCTCGATCAACTGGAGGAGAAGGGGCTCATTTCGCGCCAGACCTGCGCAAGCGATCGGCGGGCCAAACGCATCAAACTGACCGAGAAAGCTGAACCGCTGATCAATGAGATGGAAGAGGTGATAGGCAAGACGCGCGACGAGATCCTGTCGGGGGTTTCGAAGCAGGAAGTGGAAACGTTGCTCCACTTAATTCGTAAGCTCGAACAAAATATCCTCGATCTCCAGGCAAAAGATTAATCTTTTTGCGGCCCGGATTGCCCCGGGCCTTTTTTCAATTGCCCTGACGGCGCCAGACCACCACCCGATTACGCCCGCTGTTTTTTGCTTCGTACATCGCCGTATCCGCTCGCTGAACGCACTCCTCCGCGCTCACGCTGCTATCGCGTGTGGTATACACGCCCATACTGATGGTCATTCGCTCCGGCAAATGGCTTTGCTCAACGCTGACCGCTATGCGGATGCGTTCGGCGATCGACTGCGCATCTTCTTCACCGGTATTGACCAACAATAAGGCGAACTCTTCCCCGCCAATCCTTGCGGCGGCGTCGTCAACACGCGAATGGTTCTCCAGTACCGAGGCGGCGAACTGGATCACTTTATCACCCACCACGTGGCCGTAATTATCATTAATGCGTTTGAAGTGGTCGAGGTCGCTGACCAGCACCGACAGCGGATGCTGGGCATTGACCTTCGAAAGCTGCTGATTGAGGGTGTCGTAGAAGAAGCTGCGGTTGTAGAGACGAGTTAAAGGATCACGGATCGAGTTCTGATACGAATTGACGTACTTATGGTTCGATTCCCGGTAGAGAATGAAAACATCAACCAGCAGCACCAGGATGAGGAACAGCGTGCATAGCGTTTCAAAGAAACGGGCCTGGTACCAGGTCTGATCGAGGTCCCCCGTAACGGAGAGAAGCTGATACAGGGTAAAGAGATAAGCGCTGCAAAAAAAAGCGCCGCTGTACCAAAATATATTGCGCAATTTGCTCAAGCAGATTAATAAAACCAATGTAATAAACCAGATGAATATCAGCACCCAGCCAGTAATACTCTGCCACAGCGGGGTAAAAGTATGGCTGATATCATCGATGAAGTCGACGTTCAACCATGGTGAGTGACTAGAGAAGAGCCAGGACAAAATAATAATAGTTAAAGAAAATACAATACACGCCGTGAATGTAATTGCGCGAGCGTGCCACGAATGCATCAAGCGCTGGCGGAAAGAGTACAAAATTATTGATGACATGAATGATAATGCCATCATTATATTGCGGAAGAAATAATATATAACGGCGTCATTGTGTTTGACTACCGGCGTCGTCATGCAGGTCCACCAGTTCGGATAGCTGCTGAGGGTACCCAGCATAAGAAGTGCGGAACAGGCGAAGGCGAAAGCAATCGGGGTCAGATACAAGCGACGTTTACTGCTCCAGTACTTCATACCCATAAAGCAGGCGATAGTAATGTGAAATACCATCAAAAAGCTGGTGAGCAGAGGAAATAATATTGAAGAAGTACTACTGAGACTGCTATGAAAGAAAGCCGTTAATCCGGCGATGCCTAACCCCGCTAAGATACAAATAAAAATATAAATGATGAGTCGTTTTGTAAGATGATTGGCGGGTGTGAGCATAAACAAGATTCCACAACAATAAGCAGCGATATCGACATTCAGGCGTCGAAAATGTTATTACCCGCTGAGAGTAGTGCGCTGAGGAGGGCAAGATATTGCGCAGGCGCAATGATTGATGGATTAATTAAATTAATAAGTCTGAGGGCTAATACGAATCTGCTACGTAAAAATAAACGAGGCTGAAAAATACGATGCGGCGCAACCGGCCGCATCGTAAGGGAGATTATCGCGGAGAGACGGTGACCTGGCTGCCGCTTCCGGCAATCGCCACTCGCTGGCCGACAGAGAACGGCGTGCTGCCTTGTTTCTGCACCACCATAATGGTGTTGCCATCATCCTTGCGGATTTCCAGCTCAACACCCTGCGTTTTATTCATCGCACCCTGTACACCCTGACCCGCTACGCCACCTGCGACCGCACCTGCCGCGGTTGCCAGGGAACGACCGGTACCACCGCCGATGGTGTTCCCGAGGAACCCGCCCAGCACAGCACCGCCAATCGCGCCAATCGCATTGCTGTCATCGCCGCTCTGGATCTGTACGGCGCGCGTATGGACAATCGTACCGTAAGTTACGCTCTGCACCTGTTTGGCTTCAGATGCGGAATAAACGTCGCCGGACAGGCCGCTGCTGCTGACGCAGCCTGCGAGCGTAAAACCAATCATCGATACAGCCAAAACACGTAAAATCATTTATGAATCTCCTGTTCACCGAAGGTGTTCAACTGAACGTCCATACGGTTAATTATATGGTATTTAGTCGTCGGCGGGCATAGGTTCTCCTCAGACTATACAAAAAATAATAATTAACGGTGCTTCAACCTAAACTAAACACCGCTTCTTTACGATGTTCTCTGAATTGTCGCTCTATTGTTAAAAAGTATTATTACAACATAGCATTAGCGAGCACTTTATGATGGAGTGAGAGGCATACGAGGGTCATGGAATGAAGGAAAACGTATGAGATCGGGTCGCTTTATTGGCGTTATGTCAGGTACCAGCCTTGATGGTATTGATGTCGTTTTGGCCGCCATTAACGAAAATTTGGTGGCGCAGCAGGCCAGTCTCAGCTGGCCGATCCCACACGCGATAAAAGAAGAGATCCTCGCCATTTGTCAGGGGCAGTCGCTGACCCTGTCACAGTTGGGGCGTCTGGACACTCGACTGGGACGATTGTTTGCCGAAGCCGTACAGGCATTGATGCGCCAGGAAAATCTCAAACCGTCAGATGTAATTGCCATTGGCTGCCATGGACAGACCGTTTGGCATGAACCGCTTGGCGATGCGCCGCACACGCTGCAAATTGGCGACAACAACCAAATCGCTGCCCATACCGGAGTCACTGTCGTTGGTGATTTTCGTCGCCGTGATATGGCGCTGGGCGGGCAGGGCGCGCCGCTGGTTCCGGCATTTCATCATGCGTTGCTGGCTCATCCGGTTGAGCGACGAATGGTGCTCAATATCGGCGGGATCGCCAACCTCTCGTTGCTGGTACCAGGCCAGCCGGTGCGCGGCTATGATACCGGGCCCGGTAATATGTTGCTTGATGCCTGGATCTGGCGTCAGCGGGGCAAGCCGTACGACACGGATGCACAATGGGCCAGCGAAGGGAAAGTGCTGTTACCGCTACTGCAGGATATGCTGAGCGATCCGTGGTTTGCTTTACCGGCGCCGAAAAGCACCGGTCGTGAATATTTCAATTATGGTTGGCTGGAGAAGCATCTGGCGCGCTATCCGGGGCTGCGCGGACAAGATGTGCAGGCCACGCTGGCAGAATTAACTGCTGTCACCATCAGTGAGCAGGTATTGTTAAGCGGCGGCTGCGAGCGTTTGTTAGTGTGCGGCGGCGGTGCGCGTAACCCGCTGTTGATGGCGCGCCTGGCGGCTCTGCTGCCGGGAACGGAAGTGTCGACCACCGACGAGGCGGGTATCAGCGGCGATGATATGGAAGCCCTGGCCTTCGCCTGGCTTGCCTGGCGCACGCTTGCCGGTCTGCCGGGCAATCTGCCGTCAGTCACGGGAGCCAGTGAAGCTACGGTGCTGGGGGCTATATTTCCCGCTAATCCACCGCAGAATCGGAGTTAACTGAAATATTAACCAGGACGCTACCAGTAAACTGGACCGGTTAAGGGGAGGGTGAGCGCCCTCCATGACCGGGAAAGTCGAAGGCAAACGAATGAAAAAAATTCTTATCGCAGTTGTACCTTTTATGCTGGCGGGCTGTAGCTACTACAACCAGTTCGTTGAGCGGATGCAGACGGACACGCTTGAGTATCAGTGCGACCAGAAACCGTTGACGGTTCATCGCAATAATGCACGCCAACAGGTTAGCTTTATCTATGATAATCAGCAGCTGAATCTGTCTGAGGGGCTGTCGGCCTCCGGCGCGCGCTACACTGATGGCGTCTATGTCTTCTGGTCGAAGGGCGATACCGCTACCGTCTATAAGCGCGACCGCATTATCCTCGATAACTGTCAGCTACAGACTGCCAAACGTTGAGATTTCTGTCCGGGGGGCGCACAATAACGCCACCTTATGACTACTTCCTCAATGGCCATGTCTGATAACGACGAACTCCAGCAAATCGCGCATTTGCGCCGTGAATATACCCGTGGCGGTTTGCGTCGCCACGATCTTCCTGCTGAACCTCTGCCGCTGTTTGAGCGCTGGTTGCGTCAAGCCTGTGACGCGAAACTTGCCGACCCAACGGCTATGGTAGTTGCCACCGTTGATGAGCGTGGTCAACCCTTCCAGCGCATCGTCCTGTTGAAGCATTACGACGAAAAAGGGCTGGTGTTTTATACCAACCTGGGTAGCCGCAAAGCCCATCAGATTGAAAATAACCCGCAGATCAGCTTGCTTTTTCCATGGCATATGCTGGAGCGTCAGGTGATGGTGATCGGCAAAGCGGAACGTTTGTCGACGCTGGAAGTAGTGAAATATTTCCATAGCCGCCCGCGCGACAGCCAGATTGGCGCCTGGGTCTCTAAGCAGTCCAGCCGAATCTCCGCTCGCGGTATTCTGGAAAGTAAATTTCTCGAACTTAAACAAAAATTCCAGCAGGGCGAAGTGCCGCTGCCGAGTTTCTGGGGCGGCTTCCGCGTCAGCATTGAGCAGATGGAGTTCTGGCAGGGGGGGGAACACCGCCTGCATGACCGCTTTTTATACCAGCGCGATAATGGCGCCTGGAAAATAGACCGTCTGGCGCCGTAAACGCCGAAATTAGTTATCGAAGCGCTGGCGCTGAATGGGCCGGCGCTTTATTCTATGTACTTTTCGCATCTGGCGAAAAGTCGTGTACCGGCAGAGGTGCAGTCGTTTATACATGGAGAATTTGATGGCAAGCAGTAACTTGATTAAACAATTGCAAGAGCGGGGGCTGGTAGCCCAGGTGACGGACGAGGAAGCGTTAGCAGAGCGACTGGCGCAAGGCCCGATCGCGCTCTATTGCGGCTTCGATCCTACCGCTGACAGCTTGCATTTGGGGCATCTTGTTCCATTGTTATGCCTGAAACGCTTCCAGCAGGCAGGTCATAAACCTGTGGCGCTGGTGGGCGGCGCAACCGGTCTGATTGGCGACCCAAGCTTTAAAGCCGCTGAGCGTAAGCTAAATACCGAGGATACCGTGCAGGAGTGGGTGGATAAAATCCGCAAACAGGTGGCCCCGTTCCTTGATTTTGACTGCGGCGACAATTCGGCGATTGCGGCGAACAACTATGACTGGTTTGGCAGCATGAACGTGCTGACCTTCCTGCGTGATATCGGTAAACACTTTTCTGTTAACCAGATGATTAACAAAGAAGCGGTGAAGCAGCGCCTGAATCGTGACGATCAGGGGATCTCCTTTACCGAGTTCTCTTACAACCTGCTGCAGGGGTACGACTTCGCCTGCCTGAACAAGCTGCACGGCGTGGCGCTGCAGATTGGCGGTTCAGACCAGTGGGGCAACATCACCTCCGGTATCGATCTGACCCGTCGTCTGCATCAGAACCAGGTGTTTGGCCTGACGGTTCCGCTGATCACCAAAGCAGATGGCACCAAATTCGGTAAAACCGAAGGCGGCGCGGTATGGCTGGATCCAAAGAAAACCAGTCCGTACAAATTCTACCAGTTCTGGATCAACACCGCGGATGCTGATGTCTATCGCTTCCTCAAGTTCTTCACTTTTATGGACATTACGGAAATCAATGCCCTGGAAGAAGAAGACAAAAACAGCGGTAAAGCGCCGCGCGCCCAGTATGTGCTGGCAGAACAGGTGACGCGTTTGGTTCACGGCGAAGAAGGGCTGGAAGCGGCGAAGCGCATTACCGAAAGCCTGTTCAATGGTAATCTGAGCGATCTGAGCGAAGCAGACTTCGAACAGCTGGCGCAGGATGGCGTGCCGATGATCGAAATGGAAAAAGGCGCCGATCTGCTGCAGGCATTGGTAGATTCCGAGCTGCAGCCGTCCCGCGGGCAGGCGCGTAAAACCGTCGCCTCTAACGCGGTTACCATCAACGGTGAAAAACAGGCCGATCCGGAATATGTTTTTGCCGACAGCGACCGTCTGTTTGGCCGCTACACCTTGCTGCGCCGTGGTAAGAAAAATTACTGCCTGGTGTGCTGGAAATAATAAATACTACCAGGGCGTGGGAAACCACGCCCTTTTTCTTTTTAGGGTTGTGGTAAGAAAATGAAGAACATCCTCGCCATTCAGTCTCACGTTGTGTTTGGCCACGCCGGCAACAGTGCTGCCGAGTTTCCAATGCGTCGTCTGGGCGCCAATGTCTGGCCCCTGAATACCGTGCAGTTCTCCAATCATACGCAGTACGGCAAATGGACCGGCTGTGTCATGCCGCCGGCACACCTGACGGAGATCGTCCAGGGGATTGCCGCTATTGATAAGCTACAGACTTGTGACGCGGTACTGAGCGGTTATCTTGGCTCCGCTGAGCAGGGCGAGCATATCCTCGGTATCGTGCGTCAGGTAAAAGCGGCCAATCCGACGGCGAAGTATTTTTGCGACCCGGTGATGGGCCATCCCGAGAAAGGCTGCATTGTCGCGCCGGGCGTGGCGGAATTCCACGTGCGCTATGCGCTGCCGGCCAGCGATATTATTGCGCCGAATCTGGTGGAGCTGGAGATCCTGTGCGGTCATCCGGTCGCCAGCGTGAACGACGCGGTGGCGGCGGCGCGGGAGCTGATTGCCCAGGGCCCGGAAGTGGTATTAGTCAAGCATCTCGCCCGTGCGGGTCTGAGCATGGATCGTTTTGAGATGCTGCTGGTGACGGCTGATGAAGCCTGGCATATCAGCCGGCCGCTGGTGGATTTTGGCCTGCGTCAGCCGGTCGGTGTTGGCGATGTGACCAGCGGTTTGCTGCTGGTGAAACTGTTGCAGGGCGCCAGCCTGCGTGATGCGCTTGAGCACGTTACTGCCGCAGTTTATGAGATCATGTTGACCACCAAAAACATGCAGGAGTATGAACTACAGGTGGTGGCGGCGCAGGATCGCATCGCCGTGCCGGAGCATTGCTTCAGCGCCACCCGGCTGTAACGTCCTCTCCGCTCTGCCCGGCAGGTCGCCGGGCAGGTCCAGGGCTTACTTTACGCCTTCCGCCGCCAGTGCAGCAGCCACCGCTGGACGCGCTGCCACCTGCGCCATCCAGCTGCCGATATGACCGTAGGCAGCCATATTCAACTTGATCCCGTAGCCCCAACGCAGCACCGTGAACAGATAACCATCGGCAATCGTGAAGCGATGGCCGGTCAGCCACTGTTTATCCGCCAGCGTTGCGTCAACGTACTCGAGCTTCTTCTCCAGCAGGGCGCGGGCGACAGGCTTATAGTCCTCCGGGGTGTCAGGGCGGAACAGTGGGGTAAAGCCTTTATGCAGCTCGGTCGCCACATAGTTGAGCCACTCCAGGGTCTGGTAGCGGGCAATGGTGCCCACCGGTGCCAGCAGGTGGCGATCCGGGACCTGGTCTGCAATGTACTGCATAATGGCCACGCCCTCGGTGAGCAGGATCTCATCATCCAGCAGCAGCGCCGGAACCTGACCTTTCGGGTTGATCAGAAGATAGTCATCCCCGTTTTCCAGCCGTTTGTTGGCCAGATCAACGCTCTGTAAAGTGAAGTCCAGACCGCTTTCGCGCAGGGCGATATGCGAGGCAAGGGAACAGGCGCCGGGTTTGTAGAACAGTTTCATACGTGACTCCTCGTGGCTGCAGTTTTGTGTATGTTAGTCCTGCCAGGGGTAAAAAAAAAGCCGCTAAACTAACGTTAGCGGCTTAAAAATAATTAGTTTTCCCTGCGGCGTCAGGCAGCCGCGGTTTCGCGTGCTTTAATGTCAGCGCTGTCGTCCTGAGTCATACGATTCAGTTTCGGCGCAGTCAGCAGCATCAGGACAGCGATCACCGCGGTGACGATACCAATCTGCAGGAATACGTGACCGTACACTTCCAGCGACACCAGCGGATCGGTGACATTCTCCGGGACTGCCATCAGGTTAGCGATTTTCCCGGCGATGATCGCCGCGCCTGCCGTGGTGAGGAACCAGCTACCCATAATGAAGCCCATCAAACGCTGAGGAACCAGCTGAGCGACCATCGCCAGGCCAAGGCCGGAAATCATCAGTTCACCAATAGACTGCAGCGCGTAGCTCAGAATCAGCCAGTTCACCGAGACGATACCCGCGTCGCTGGCGAACTTCGCCCCTAAAGGCAGGACGAGGAACGCGCCAGAGCATAGTACCATACCGATAGCAAACTTATGCGGCATCGGCAGGCGGTCGCCCATCTTGTTGTAGATGGCGGCCAGAATCGGGCTACCAATCATGATCCAGAACGGGTTCAGCGCCTGATATTGTTCTGGCTCGAAGGCGAGACCGAGGATCGAGTGCTCTACGTTACGAATGGCGAAGAAGTTCAGGGAGGTCGGCATCTGGCTGTACAACACGAAGAAGACAATCGCTTCTACCATCAGCAGGAAAGCGACGATCATTTTACGACGCGGAGCGCCTTTCAGGCCTATGGTTTCTTTGGCGAAAATCACGACGATACCCAGCGCGACGACGCCCAGCACCATACGTGCGATACCCTGGTTGTGCAGCAGCCAGGTGGCGATGGCGACCAGCACCACCACGCCAGCGATAGTCGCCAGCAGTTTGCCCATGTGTACCGGGGCAAAGTCCGGTTTGGAACCGTACTGTTTAACCCATTTCTGGCAGAAGGCAAAGTTAATAATCGTGATCACCATCCCCACCACGCTCAGAGCAAACGCTACGCTCCAGCCGAAACGAGCGGCCAGCCACGGGGTTGCCAGCATAGAGAAGAACGAACCGATGTTAATGGACATGTAGTACATGGTGAATGCACCGTCCAGACGCGGGTCGTTTTTGTCATAGCAGGTAGAAAGCAGGGAAGATGGGTTGGCTTTAAACAGGCCGTTACCGACGGCGATGGTCGCCATACCCATATAGACGATAGCAGCATCATGGCCGGACCAGGCCACCAGTGCATAGCCGATAGCCAGCACGATAGCGCCCAGCATGATGACACGTTTGGTGCCCAGCACTTTGTCGCCCAGCCAGCCGCCAATGGCAACCAGGCCGTAGACCAGCGCGCTAAAAGAAGAGAACAGAGTAATGGAATCCGCTTCCGACATACCCAGCTGTTTTACCAGGTAAACGGCCATGATCCCTTGCAGGCCGTAATAACCAAAACGCTCCCATAACTCGATCGAGAAAATGAGATAGAACGCGCGTGGTTGTTTGAAAGCGTTCAGACTCACGCTTTCTGCTGGTTTATTGTTTGCAGTAGACACATATACCTCTTTTTTTACATCCCATATTTACTGGGGGGTGTTCGGGGCGCAATCTCGTTGGACCGCCGCCTTTATAGTTATTCTTGGAGGGAAAACGGCAAGTAATGTTCACTATCCTGGCGTATCAGGCAAGGCTTTTGTAATAATCTGTTACACATAATATCACTGGTATAATGCTCCGGACATATGAATGTTATCCAGAGTTAAATTTTACCGTTTCGCTATTGATGATATTTTTATCTTAATCGCCAACCCTGTCGCAGCGAAAAGGCGATATATTCTACTGATTTGGCGTTAAGGTAGTGATATTGCCCATCATCCTAAAAAATATTGGGTAATTATCCTGGTAAATTTTGCCCGGCCATTGTAATCCCTGACATTTATTTCCAATTTGGCAACAATGGAGCAACAAGAAGTTGCGAATATGATCTCGATCACAAATGTATAGAAATTTTGCGTTGAGAAAAAAAGAAAGAACTGACTGTTCGTTATCTAACCGGATTATTAGCCATAATACGGTAGATTCTATGGTGTTAACGACGGGTTAAATGCATAAATTCGAGCCATAACTCAGGGTTAGGGAATGGCTCGATAGTATAGATCAGGCGTAGACTTTCTCTTTGAATTCACACAGGTCTTCTATCAGGCAGGAGCCGCAGCGCGGCTTGCGAGCGATGCAAGTGTAACGACCGTGCAGGATAAGCCAGTGATGGCAGTCGACCTTAAATTCAGCGGGTACGACCTTAAGGAGCTTCTCTTCTACCTGTTCAACGTTTTTCCCAGGGGCGAACTGCGTCCGGTTACAGACGCGAAAGATGTGAGTATCTACGGCAATCGTCGGCCAGCCAAAAGCGGTATTCAACACCACGTTAGCAGTTTTACGACCTACGCCGGGCAGGGCCTCCAGCGCCGCTCTATCCTCAGGCACTTCGCCATTGTGTTGCTCCAGCAGGATCCGACAGGTTTTGATGACGTTTTCCGCTTTGCTGTTAAACAGGCCGATAGTCTTGATATATGATTTCACCCCATCCACCCCCAGGGCGAGCATCGCCGCCGGCGTGTTAGCCACTGGATAGAGTTTGGCTGTCGCTTTATTAACGCTCACATCGGTGGCTTGTGCCGAAAGCAGAACGGCAATCAACAGCTCGAACGGGGAGCTGAAGTGCAGCTCCGTGGTGGGGTGGGGATCGTTTTCTCGCAGCCTGGTGAGGATCGCCAGGCGTTTGGCTTTGTTCATATTACGCTTTCCCTGTCACATCAGACGGGGCGACAGAGCCGGCACGGGCCGCCTGCGCCTTTCGCTGCTTGCTACGTTCATCGATGAGGTATTTTACCGCCAGCATCATGCCGAGGCCAATAAAGGCGCCTGGCGGCAGCATAGCCAGCAGGAAAGGGGTATCCGTATGGAAAACCTCGATGCGCAGCACCTTTGCCCAGCTGCCGAGCAGACTGTCGGCGCCGTCAAACAGGGTGCCGTTGCCCAGGATTTCACGCAGGGAGCCCAGCACAAACATCGCGCAGGTGGCGCCCATGCCGATAGAGAAGCCATCCAGCGCTGACAGCGCCGGCCCTTTTTTGGCGGCAAAGGCTTCAGCGCGGCCCACCACGATACAGTTGGTGACGATAAGCGGAATGAAAATCCCCAGCGACTGATAGAGGCCGAAAGCATAGGCGTTGATCAGCATCTGTACGACGCTCACCACCGAGGCGATGATCATGACGTAGATGGGGATCCGGATCTCCGCCGGCGTCCAGCGGCGCAGGCTGGAGATGGTCAGGTTGGTCAGGGTTAACACCAGGGTGGTGGCCAGACCCAGCCCGAGGGCGTTGGTGGCGGTTGAGGTAACCGCCAGCAGCGGGCACATGCCTAACAGCTGAACCAGGGCGGAGTTATTTTTCCACAGCCCCTGGACGATGACGTCTTTAACTTCGCTCATGGTTACTCTCCACAGGCGGTGAATTCAGGAAGTTGCTCAGGCAGCGTTTGTGCATACAGGCCTGCGCGCTTAACGGCATTGACCACCGCCCGGGGAGTGATGGTGGCCCCGGTGAACTGATCAAAATCGCCGCCGTCTTTTTTAACCGCCCAGTGGCTGTCGCCCTGGCCGTGGATGACTTTCCCGGCAAAATGCGTGATCCAGTCCGACAGGCGAAGCTCGATTTTATCGCCCAGACCTGGCGTTTCATGATGCTCGGTCACGCGGGTGCCGAGAACGGTACCGCTGAAATCGGCGGCCACCAGCAGCTGTATCGCCCCGGAATAGCCATCCGGCGCGGTGGCTTCCATGACCGCGCCAATCGGTTGGTCATTATTTTTGGCAATCCACACCTTATGCTGACCTTTCCCCAGCGCCGGAGCGCTGACCAGATAGCAGCTCTTGATCAGATCGTTATTATAGCGGTCGGCAGGTAAGACCTGGTCGAATAACGCTTTCTGCTGCAGGGCTGCCTGCTGATCGATAGTACTCTTGGTCAGTTCATTGATCGCCGCCGTCAGCCCGGTGGAGCCGGCGGCAAACAGCGCCAGCGTGACGCCGTGTTTTCGCATCGTTTTTAACATCATCGCACTCTCAACGGTGGCCATACATGCGCGGGCGCGTGTAGTAATCGATCAGCGGCACGGTAATATTCGCCAGCAGAACGGCAAATGCCACACCATCCGGGTAACCGCCGAAGCTACGGATGAGCCAGACCAGCAGGCCAGCGAGGGCGCCGAAGATCAGGCGGCCGCGGTTGGTTGTTGAAGCCGTCACCGGGTCGGTCAGGATAAAGAAGGCGCCGAGCATGGTCGCTCCGGAGAGCAAATGCATCTGCGGTGAGGCCAGGCTCTGTGGTGAGAAAAACCAGCCGAGCGTGGCGCACAGGCCGAGGCTGACAAGGAAGCTTACCGGGATATGCCAGCGGATCGCCTTCTGCCACAGCAGGAACAGGCCGCCTACCAGCCAGGCGATATTCACCCACTGCCAGCCCAGACCCGCCAGCACGCCGCCGTAGACCGGCAACTGCAACACCTGCTGGACGCTATGTCCGGCATGCAGGGAGGTTTTAAACGTGTCCAGCGGGGTCGCCTGGCTGACGCCGTCGATACCCAGCCGCAGGCTGGCCATGTCGCCCCCGGCGGCGGTATGGCCCGTGAAGATCATCTGCAGCGCATCGCTGAACGCCGGGATATGGGCGGCAATCTCATAAGAGGGCAGCCAGGAAGTCATCTGCACCGGGAACGAAATCAGCAGCACGACATAGCCGATCATCGCCGGATTAAACGGGTTATGACCTAATCCACCGTACAGCTGCTTGGCTATCACTACGGCAAAGGCAGTGCCGAGCACCACCATCCACCAGGGGGCCAGCGGCGGAATACTCACCGCCAGTAACAGGCCGGTGAGCAGGGCGGAGTTATCCTTCAGCGTCGCCACAATATGCTGTTTACGCAGTTTGAGAATTGCGGCTTCCGTCGCCCAGGCCGTCAGGGCGGCGAGGACAATCTGCAGGACGGTGCCCCAGCCGAAAAACCAGGTCTGGACCACAATGCCAGGCACGGCGGCGAGCAGCACCAACAGCATAATGCGCGAGGTCTGCCGCTGGTTATGGGTATAAGGGGAGCTTGCGATTCTGAAAACCATTTATTCCTCGTTAACTGCCTGCTGTGTTGCTTTACGTGCCTGAACGCGGGCGATGGCGGCGGCGACAGCCGCTTTGCGTGGATCGTCATTAGCTGCGATTGCTGCGCTATCTGCCTGGGTTGCCTGCTGCTCAGCTTTACGCGCTTTGGCGCGGGCAATGGCAGCTTCCACCGCGGCTTTGCGCGGGTCGACGGCGTCGGTTGCCGGAGCGTCCACCGGTGCGGCCTGCTGCTCAGCTTTACGCGCTTTGGCGCGGGCAATGGCAGCTTCCACCGCGGCTTTGCGCGGGTCGACGGCGTCGGTTGGCGGAGCGTCCACCGGTGCGGCTTGCTGCTCAGCTTTACGCGCTTTGGCGCGGGCAATGGCAGCTTCCACCGCAGCTTTGCGCGGGTCGACGGCGTCGGTTGCCGGAGCGTCCACCGGTGCGGCCTGCTGCTCAGCTTTACGCGCTTTGGCGCGGGCAATGGCAGCTTCCACCGCAGCTTTGCGCGGGTCGACGGCGTCGGTTGGCGGAGCGTCCACCGGTGCGGCTTGCTGCTCAGCTTTACGCGCTTTGGCGCGAGCGATGGCAGCTTCCACCGCGGCTTTGCGCGGGTCGACGGCGTCGGTTGGCTGAGCGTCCACCGGTGCGGCCTGCTGCTGCGCTTTACGCGCCCGGGCCTCAGCCTTTCTGGCTTCACGAGCGGCAATCGCCTCGCTGTTGTCCGGTTTGGCGCCAGCCTGAATCACGATCGGTTGCGCGGCGTCGCGCTGTTTATCACGTACCCGGGCCAGAGCGGCGTTAATCGCCTCCTGATCTTTGGCGGCAGGCTGAACGGCGGCTTTTTTATGCCGTTCGGCACGGGCCGCTTTCTCACGCTCCAGTCGCGCCTGTCGGGCTTCGAATCGTGCTTTGGCTTCCGCGGCGCGCTGCTCTTCCTGACGAATCGCGCTGATCTCGGCCTTTTCCTGACGGAAGTACTGCACCAGCGGAATATTGCTCGGGCAAACCCAGGCGCAGGCACCACATTCGATACAGTCCGCCAGATTGTGGGCGGTGGCTTTATCATGCTGCTGGCCTTTGCTGAACCAGTACAGCTGCTGCGGCAGCAGATCGGCCGGGCAGGCGTCGGCGCAGGCGCTACAGCGAATGCAGCCCTTCTCTTCCTGCGGCTCGCCCATCTCGCTGGCCGAAGGCGCCAGCAGGCAGTTGGTTATCTTCACCACCGGAACATCCAGCCAGGGCAGGGTAAAGCCCATCAGCGGGCCGCCCATGATCACCATCGATTCGGCGCTGGCGCAAAAGCCGGCATCATCCAGTAGATGGCGCACCGGCGTGCCAAGGCGCGCCCAGACGTTGCCCGGACGGGTCACCGCCTCACCGGTGAGAGTGACCACGCGCTCTGTTAACGGTTCGCCGTCTATGATGGCGCGTTTCACCGCGTAGGCCGTACCGACGTTTTGCATCAACACGCCAATATCCGACGAACGGCCACCGTGCGGCACCTGCTTGCCCGTGAGAATTTGAGTCAACTGCTTGGCGCCACCGGAGGGGTATTTGGTGGGGATCACCCGCAGCGAGATACCATGGGCGTCGCAGAGCACCGCCCGCAGCATTGAGATGGCCTGCGGCTTGTTGTCTTCAATACCGATCAGCACTTCGTCAGGCTGCAGAATATGAGCGAGGATACGGATACCGTCGACAATCTGCGCCGCACAGTCCTGCATCAGGCGGTCATCCGCCGTGATATAAGGCTCACACTCAGCGGCGTTAATGATCAGCGTTTTGATTTTATCTCCGCCACCGCGCAGTTTGCTGCCGGTAGGGAAGCCGGCGCCGCCGAGGCCCGCGACGCCAAACTGATGGATACGTTCGATAAGCGCTTCACGCGTCCGGGTCTGATAGTCGCTCCAGCCGTCGCGTTCGATCCAGCGATCTTCGCCGTCGGCGTCAATAATAACGCTCATCTCCGCCAGCGCTGACGGATGTGCGGTGGTATGCGGGGCGATGGCGGCGATGGTGCCGGAGGTTGGCGCGTGAACGGGCAGCATTCTGCCCCAGCCGCGAGTCAATGGCTGGCCGCGCAGCACTCGATCGCCCACCTTGACGCACAGTTCGCCCTCGGTGCCAATATGTTGCTTCAATGGAATAACAAGACGCTGCGGCAGAGATACCTGGCGCAGCGGGGTGCCGTTAGACTGGGTTTTCATTTCCGGGGGATGAATACCGCCGTTAAAATCCCAGACTTTATCTTTTCGGAAAGCGGAAAATAACTTAAACATGTTGTTCCACAGGAATATTTCGCACCGGGATCGCATGCAGATCCCATTTCCAGGTTTCCGGGGTCGTCGCCACCGGAACGAGTGATATGCACTGGGTCGGGCAGGGGGCCACACACAGATTGCAGCCGGTGCAGAGGTCGCTCATCACGGTATGCATGGCGCGGGTCGCGCCAACAATGGCATCCACCGGACACGCCTGGATACATTTGGTACAGCCAATGCAGTTCGGTTCGTCTATCACCGCGAGCATGCGAACCGGCTCCGCCTCCTGCTCGTCGCCGTCGACAGGCTGCGGATCGACGTTCAGTAAGGCGGCGATTTTTAACATCACCGCTTCGCCACCCGGCGCGCAGCGGTTAATTTTTTCCCCCTGGACACCGACCGCTTCCGCATAGGGGCGGCAGCCAGGGTAGCCGCACTGCCCACACTGGCTTTGCGGCAACAGCTCATCAATTTTCTCTACAACCGGGTCATCCTGCACCGCGAAACGGCGGGAGGCATACCCCAGTATTAAGCCGAAAATCAGCCCTAACAGGCTGATGGCGATCACGGCTATCCAGACTGCACTCATTACAACTTCACCAAACCACTAAAGCCCATAAAGGCGAGAGACATTAAACCGGCGGTAACCAAAGCGATGGCATTCCCGCGAAACGGCGCCGGTACATCGGCTACCACCAGACGCTCGCGGATCGCCGCGAACAGCACCATCACCAGCGAGAAGCCAACGGCAGCGGCAAAGCCGTACAGTGCAGACTGCAGGAAATTGTGGCCCAGATTAATATTCAGTAAAGCCACACCGAGCACCGCACAGTTGGTGGTGATCAGCGGCAAAAAGATGCCCAACAGGCGATAGAGCGCCGGGCTGGTTTTTCGTACCACCATCTCGGTGAACTGGACCACCACAGCGATTACCAGAATAAAGGCCAGGGTGCGTAAATAGACCAGGTTGAGCGGGATAAGGATCCAGGTATCAATCAGCCAGGCGCAAATAGAGGCCAGAGTCATCACGAAGGTGGTGGCAAGCCCCATCCCCATTGCGGTTTCCAGCTTTTTGGAAACCCCCATAAACGGGCACAGACCAAGAAACTTCACCAGAACGAAGTTATTGACCAGGACAGTACCAATAAAGAGCAGTAAATAATCAGCCATCATGCGACCTGAAACGAAAAAAAGCCGTTTATTATCGAATAAATCGATACCGGCGACAACAGGTTAAGTGTGGGGTTATTACGGATTAACAAATGTCCGTTTCACCCGCTGGGAACGGCGAAAATAGGGTGCCAGCAGCGCGGCAGCCAGCAGCGGAAACAGCAGCTGACGCAGGGCAAGTACATCTGAAACGGGAGAAAAGGCAAAAGCCTTAATCGCCAGCAGCAGAGTAATCAGCAGCCAGATAATATAGTGTTTCGGCACTACCGCGCGTCGCTTGAAAAACGCAATGGTCAGCCAGAGCGTGTAATACCACATGGCCAGGGCAAACAACAGCGAGGCGACCCACAGCGCCAGGTGTCCGGCGCTCATCGCGTGCAGCAGGGCCCAGGTCTGCGGCGACATGAGGGCATTGGCAAAAAACAGTAGCGATAACGAAGCGCTCAATAGCGCCACCAGCAGCCAGGCCAGCGGTGCCAGCAGCCATCCGCCGATGCGTTCCGCAGATTGAGACGTCATGTTTCTCCCCTATTCAACGCCAGTGAGTAAAAGCAGGCCGGGAAGTATAAGCAACTGGCGTGAAGGATGACAGTCTTACTGCACGAATCGCCAAACGGATTTCGGCACCTGGCCCACATCGAACAATTTACCGCCAGAAACCAGCTCAGCCCGGCGGTGGTCGGCCGCACGATACATATTCACGATCTCTTCAGTGTCGGTCAGGGAGTAGTTAAGGTGATCAAATAGTTTTTCAAGACTTTCCAGCGAACTGATTTTGCGGAATTTTAATAAATAGTCCAGAACGGTCATTTTCGTATCCATTTTATAATCGGAATAATTACATTGAATATTATCAGCATTCACTAAACCTACTCTCAACCATTGGCGCCTTCTGCTGGGGCCGCATGGAGTGATTCAGGTTATATAAACCCATGACAAGGGGCAAAGCCAGCCTTGAAGAGTAAGGAGAAGTGTAAGAATATTCTAAAACCAGACCGGGCGCCGAATGGCGCCCGCAGGAGAAGATTAACGTTGTTCGCCGTGACTGGCAATAACAGATTTGTACCAATAAAAGCTCTTCTTTCGTTTCCGCGCCAGATTTTGCTGGTGATCGACATAGACAAAACCGTATTGCTTTTGATAACCGTTGAGCCAGCTCAGCAGATCGATAAACGACCACGGATAGTATCCACGCACATCTGCTCCCAGCGCCAGTGCCTTTTCCAGAGCGCCGATATGGCTGCTCAGGTAGTCGATTCGCGGGTCATCGGCCACTTCACCCGCAATAATCGGGTCTTTTGCTCCCAGGCCATTCTCGGTGATATAGATAGGGATATCACCATAGCGCTCCTTGATCATCATAATGCCGTCGGTTAGCCCTTGCGGCCAGATTTCCCAACCCCATTCGGTATAGGTGCTCTGTGGATTACGTACGAAATAAAACAAACCTTCTACGCCAGGCTCGCCGCCGGTGGCGACTTCGGGCGGCTGCGCGGATACCGTTTCCCGACGATAGTAGTTCAAACCAATAAAGTCGCAGCGATTGTCACGGAGCAGCGCGTCGTCGCCCGGGGCAAAGCGCGGTACGCCCCACAGGGCCTGGGTCTGCGCCAGCAGTTCGGCAGGATAGGTGCCTTTCAGTACCGGATCGTACAGCCAGTGGGTATGGATGGCGTCAGCCAGTTCAGTGGCCTTTATGTCCGCCTCGCTGTCGGTGAGTGGGGTATGCGGCTGTAGCACATTGACGAAGCCAATCTCGCCCGCCACGGCCATCTCGCGAAAGGCCTTCACCGCCAGCGCATGGGCGATAAACACATGATGACAGGCTTGAATAGCGCGTGCCGGATCGCGGACAGCCGGTGGATGCAGGCCGTTTATGTAGCCGTGGCCGATAAACACAATGGTCTCGTTAAAGGTGGCCCACAGTTTCACCCGTGAACCAAAGCGCGCGTAGCACAGGCGGGCGTATTCAGCGAAGGCCTCGGCGGTACTGCGCGCCTCCCAGCCTCCCTCATCCTGCAGGGCCTGCGGCAGATCCCAGTGATAGAGGGTGATCATCGGTTCAATATTGTGTGCCAGCAGTTCATCAATCAAATCGCTGTAAAACTGCACTCCCGCTTCATTAACTTCGCCACGTCCGGTGGGCAACAGTCGAGGCCAGGAGATGGAAAAACGGTAGCTTTGCAGGCCCATTTCGGCCATTAACGCCACATCTTCACGAAAGCGATGATAGTGATCGACGGCGACATCGCCGGTGGTGCCTTCAAAAGTGGTGCCCGGCAGATGAGAGTAGATATCCCAGATTGACGGTCCTTTACCGTCAGCGTCGTGTCCTCCCTCAACCTGATACGCTGCGGTTGCGGCACCCCATAAGAAATTGTGCGGAAAAGCGGCCATGAAAAAGCTCCCTGTCTGATGATAGAGGGAGTGTAATAAAAGGCGTGCTGTATGTGCAACCGGTTTCTGAAACCGGTTGCACAGTTGCGAAGCGGGTCACTCTTTCCGAGCAGTACTACTTAGTCTTCACCACATCCACAGGCGGGGGAGTCTGGTAGTTATCAATATGGTGCGCGATAACCAAAAGCAGTGCGGAAATACCAAAAACAATCCAGCCAATAAGTTCTACAATACGGGTAAAAACAGTTGTCATAATACTTCAATATCCTTTGAACACAGCGTGAAATGTTACTCCATGGTCAGCGGATCACAAGGGGTATCTGTCTGATTTTGCAAGCGTGCAGGAAGAGCGCAGGTTAGAAAATGATAAATCTTGCTCATTATTTGCAAGTTTATTCTCATTAACCTGTTACTGACATCAGTACAAGAGTGAGGCGGTAACATGAGTGACGCGATCCGGGTAGGGCTAATAGGCTACGGCTACGCCAGTAAAACGTTTCACGCGCCGTTAATCAGTGGCACGCCGGGCATGGTGCTGGCGGCAGTCTCCAGCCGCGACGCCGACAAAGTTCATGCGGACTGGCCGGGCATAAAGGTGATAAGTCAGGTGGGTGAGCTGCTTAACGATCCTGACATTGACCTGGTGGTCATCGCCACCCCGAATGATACCCATTTCCCGCTGGCCAAAGCGGCGCTGGAGGCCGGGAAGCATGCGATAGTGGATAAACCTTTTACCGTGACACTGTCACAAGCTCGTGAGCTGGAGAGCCTGGCGAAGCACTGCGGTCGGGTGCTGTCGGTGTTTCATAACCGCCGCTGGGACAGTGACTTCTTAACAGTCAGGTCGCTGATTAACGAAGGTCAGCTGGGGGAAGTGTGTTACTTCGAGTCGCATTTCGACCGCTTCCGGCCGCAGGTGCGCCAGCGCTGGCGGGAGCAGGCGGGCCCTGGGAGCGGAATTTGGTATGACCTGGGGCCACATCTGCTCGACCAGGCGGTGGTGTTGTTTGGCTTACCGGTAAGCATTACCGTGGATCTCGCTCAGCTGCGGCCCGGCGTGCAATCCACTGACTATTTCCACGCCGTGCTGGCCTATCCTCAGCGGCGGGTGGTGCTGCACGGCACATTGCTCGCCGCCGCCGAGAGCGCGCGCTTTATCGTCCACGGCTCGCGGGCCAGCTTTATCAAGTACGGTCTCGACCCGCAGGAGGAGCGGCTGAAAAATGGCGAGCGTTTGCCGCAGGAGGACTGGGGATATGATATGCGCGACGGTACGCTAACCCGCGCCGAAGGCGACGAACGTAGCGAGGAGACATGGCTGACGCTGCCGGGCAATTATCCTGCTTACTATGCTGCCATCCGCGATGCGCTCAACGGGGTGGGGGAAAACCCGGTCCCGGCCAGCGAGGCGATTCAGATAATGACCCTGCTTGAGCTGGGTATCGAGTCGGCCAGACATCGCGCCACGCTAAGCCTGGTGTGAGGTTGATCCCGGCAGCGTGGCTGCCGGGCCGGTTATCAGCCTTTGGCTACCCGCTGAATGAGCGCGGCTTTTTCCTGTTCGCTGAGGAACGCCTGGGCCAGACCGTTGATCTGCGCCTGGCGGATCTGCTCCCGGCTCAGGCCCGCCGCCGGCGCCGCCACGGTGTATTCGTGGATAATGTCGATCCCCTGGACCGCCGGATCGTCAGTATTGAGGCTCGCCAGCACGCCGTGTTCAAGGAACTGCTTTAGCGGGTGCTGGGCCAGGGAGGCCACGGTGCTGGTTTGCACATTCGAGGTCAGGCACGATTCAATCCCGATGCGGTGCTCGGCGAGGTAGTCCATCAGGGCCGGCTCCTGTACCGCTTTCACCCCATGACCGATACGCTCGGCGCCCAGCTCGCGGATGGCCTGCCAGATACTTTCCGGGCCAGCCGCTTCGCCAGCGTGGACGGTAATATGCCAGCCAGCGTCGCGGGCCTGATTAAAATGATTGAGGAACAGCGCTCCCGGGAAGCCCAGCTCGTCGCCGGCCAGATCCAGGGCGGTGATGCCCTCGCGGTGGGCAAGCAGCGCCGCCAGCTCCTCCTGACAGGCCGCTTCGCCGAAGGTGCGGCTCAGAATGCCGATCAGGCGGGCGTCGACCTGAAAATCGCGGCTCCCTTCACGTACGCCAGCGATCACTGCCTCTACCACCCCGTCGACCGGTAGCTGGTGGGTCATCGCCATATAGCGGGGAGAGAAGCGCAGCTCTACATAGTGCAGGCCATTGCGCGCGGCGTCTTCCACGTTTTCGTACGCCACACGGCGACAAGCTTCCAGCGAGGCCAGCACTTTTACCCCCCAGTCGAGCTTGGCGAGAAAACTGACCAGATCCGGTTCGAGGCTGGTGACCTGGACGTGGGGACGCAGCGATTCAAGGGTGGTAGCGGGAAGGGCAATATTAAACTCGCGGCCAAGATCGAGGATGGTTTGGGCCCGGATGTTACCGTCAAGGTGGCGGTGAATGTCGGTTAATGGCAATGAAGAATCAATCATGGTCGCACTCTTTTTTTAGTTAAAGTGCACGTCATTATACATCAGATGCCAAACGCTTTAAAACGATTGAAAAAGGCAACGGATGCAAAAGCCTGCGCCAGGGGCGACCGCCGCCGCTGTAGGTGGTGCATAATTATTTACATTTATTTTTTATTTGAATGTATTCATGTAACATATTAAATTCTGCTTACTTTATCGACGATGAGGCAAGGATGCGGATGTGGAGAGCGTAATCCATAACAATATTACGGGTTTTCTGCTGATGTTATTAAGCATGTGGCCCATTCTGATTGTGGTCTTTATTGGCGTCGCGATTTCATTCTATACCATGCTGTTACGCAAAACGGCGCTGGCTTGTCTGCTGTTCGCTGTGGCCATCGGCGCCGCAGGCTGGAGCTTTGCTTAGCGCTCCTTCTCAGGGTTTATCCAGCAGGCTCATGCTGGAGGTGGCGGCGCCATCATTCAGATTGGACGGTGAATGCCAGTCACGACCCGCCAGCGCGCTGTCGCTCTGGCCGCTGCCGACGCCTGGCTGCGTCGACAGCGATGAACCTTCCAGTGCTTCATCTGCCCCTGACCGATCGGGCAGGGAGGTAGTATACCCGCCATTATTCGAGTACGTATCCATGCCATTCACTTCATTAGGCACCGTGTCGGTAGTCGTGCCGTCATCGTTAATGCAAAACAAGCCGCCAATGCCATTTGGCTGACAGTCTGCGGCAAAAGCCGGGCTGGTCAGCGTGGTCAGTAGCAATAACGATAAGCCGATTTTCTTCATTTTCATCTTCCTGCGCAGTGTGGCCCGACAGATCTTTTCCACTATAGAAGGCGCAACGTAGCGGCAGGTGACAAAACTGTTTAATTTTGTAATGACCGATGGGGAATCCGTTGCCGGCAATCTCTGTCTGTTTAAGGCACGCCGCGTAGGCCCGCATCAGGAGGTAATTAATTGTTAATTCAACGTAAAGGTTAATGAAAATTTAAGGCAAGGCGGCTATGTTGGCTGCATCAGACTTTCCATTAAGGATATTCCATGCGCGATAAATATTCGGGCCTGCAGATAGGCATTCACTGGCTGGTCTTTTTGCTGGTGGTGGTGGCTTATGCGGCAATGGAGCTACGCGGATTTTTCCCCCGTAGCGACCGGCCGCTGATTAATATGATTCATGTTTCCTGCGGGATCGCCATCTGCGTGCTGATGGTGGTGCGTTTGCTGGTGCGGCTGAAGTCGCCAGCGCCGCCGATCGTGCCGAAACCATCGCCGATGATGACCGGTTTTGCCCATCTCGGCCATCTGGTTATCTATCTGCTGTTTATTGCCTTGCCGCTGATCGGCATGGTGATGATGTACTGGCGCGGAAATCCCTGGTACGCCTTTGGCCTGACCATGCCGTATGCGCCACAGAGCGATTTTGAGCGGGTGGATACCCTGAAGGCGATCCATGAATGGTTAGCCAACGCCGGGTACTTTGTGATTGGCCTGCATGCTCTCGCCGCGCTGGCCCATCATTACTGGTGGAAGGATAATACTCTGCTGCGGATGATGCCCCGTAAGCGCTAAATGATCGTTACCGTTTTGCCTAACCCCGTCCCGCGACGGGGTTTTTTTTGCCTTTATGGGTAATAAAATATAGTATACCCCCCTATATGATACGGAGGCGTAATCGTGCCACATTCACCTGAAGATAAAAAACGGGCGCTCAGTCGCGTACGGCGCATCCGCGGCCAGGTCGAAGCCCTCGAGCGCGCGCTGGAGTCTGGCGAACCCTGCATGACAATCCTGCAGCAGATTGCCTCGATTCGCGGGGCGGCAAATGGCCTGATGGGCGAAATGGTGGAGATGCACCTGCAGGACGAGCTGGTTAGCGGCGAAACCACCCCGGACCAGCGGGCCGCGAGAATGGCAGAGGTCGGTCATCTGCTACGATCCTATTTAAAATAACATCACGACGAGGAAGAGACAGTTATGAAATCACGCGCAGCAGTTGCCTTTGGCCCCGGCCAGCCGTTAAAAATCGTTGAGATTGACGTCGCGCCGCCGAAGAAAGGCGAAGTTCTGGTGAAAATCACCCACACCGGGGTGTGCCACACCGATGCCTTTACCCTCTCCGGCGACGATCCGGAAGGGGTCTTCCCGGCGGTGCTGGGCCATGAAGGCGGCGGCGTGGTCGTGGAAGTAGGCGAGGGCGTCACCAGCCTTAAGCCGGGGGACCACGTGATCCCGCTGTATACTGCGGAATGCGGTGAGTGCAAGTTCTGTAAGTCGGGTAAAACCAACCTCTGTCAGGCGGTGCGCGCCACCCAGGGCAAAGGGCTGATGCCGGACGGCACCACCCGTTTCTCGTACAACGGCGAACCGATCTATCACTACATGGGCACCAGCACCTTCAGTGAATATACGGTTTGCGCTGAGATCTCGCTGGCGAAAGTGAATCCGCAGGCGCCGCTGGATAAAGTGTGCCTGCTGGGCTGCGGCGTGACCACCGGTATCGGCGCGGTGCACAACACGGCGAAGGTCAAGGCCGGGGATAGCGTCGCGGTCTTTGGTCTGGGCGGCATTGGTCTGGCGGTGATCCAGGGCGCGGTGCAGGCGCAGGCCGGGCGTATTCTGGCGGTCGATACCAACCCGGATAAGTTCACCCTGGCAAAAGAGATGGGCGCAACCGACTTTATCAACCCGAACGACTACGATAAGCCGATTCAGGATGTGATTGTCGAGCTGACCGATGGCGGGGTGGATTTCAGCTTCGAGTGCATCGGCAATGTGAATGTGATGCGCGCGGCGCTGGAGTGCTGCCATAAAGGCTGGGGTGAGAGCGTCATCATCGGCGTCGCAGGGGCTGGGCAGGAGATCAAGACCCGTCCGTTCCAGCTGGTTACCGGCCGTGTGTGGCGCGGTTCCGCCTTTGGCGGCGTGAAAGGACGCAGTCAGCTGCCGGGAATGGTGGAGGATGCGATGGCCGGTAAAATTCGCCTCGACCCGTTTATTACCCATCGTCTGCCGCTGGAGCAGATTAACGAGGCCTTCGATCTGATGCATGAAGGGAAATCGATTCGTACCGTCATCCATTTTGTCGACCAGTAATCGCCGATGCTGAAGGCATATCGTCACCCATAAAAAAAGGGCCCGGATGGGCCCTTTTGTTTATGTCGATCAATGATGGTCAGGGAGCGCGTAGGCGATGATGTAATCGCCGCGATCCGGAGACTGACGGGCGCCGCCGGCATTGATAATGATGTACTGCTTACCGGTTTTCGGTGAGACGTAGGTCATTGGGCCGGACTGGCTGCCGACCGGCAGACGCGATTTCCAGATCTCTTTGCCGTTCGCGGTATCAAAGGCGCGCAGATAGAAATCCTGGGTACCGGCAAAGAACAGCAGTCCGGACTGCGTGGACAGCGATGCGCCAAGGGTCGGCATGCCGATCGGAATTGGCATATGCATACGGATCCCCAGCGGCCCGGTATCTTCTACGGTACCAACCGGTACCTGCCACACCAGTTTCCCGGTTTTCAGATCCACCGCGGACATGGTGCCGAACGGCGGTTTCTGGCACGGAATGCCCAGCGGCGACAGGAAACGTTCGCGCATCGCGCCAAACGGCGTGCCTTCCATCGGCACAATGCCCATCTCGATCCCGCTGGCATCTTTCGCCACCTTCGCGCGTGGCACCATGTAGTTGGCGAGGCCCAGGCGCATATCGTTGACGAACATCAGGCTGTTGTTCGGATCCACCGAAACGCTGCCCCAGTTCATGCCGCCGAGCGAGCCAGGGAACTGCAGGGAGCGGTCTTCACCTGGTGGGGTAAAGACGCCCTGATGGCGCATCTCTTTGAACTGGATACGGCACAGCAGCAGATCGATCGGTGTCGCTCCCCACATATCGGACTCGGTCAGCGTCTGGTTGCCGATCATCGGCATCCCCACGGAGTAAGGCTGCGTCGGTGAGTAGCGTTCACCCTTGACGTTGCCCGCCGGTACCGGACGCTCTTCCACTTTCGCCACCGGCTCGCCGGTCTCGCGGTTGAGCATAAAGATCATGCCCTGCTTGCTGGTCTGCACCAGCACCGGCGTGGTGCCGCCCTTGCCATCAGGCAGATCGTACAGCAGCGGCTGAGACGGCAGGTCAAAATCCCACAGGTCGTGGTGCGTGGTCTGGAAGTGCCAGCGCACCTGACCGGTGGTGGCATCCACAGCAACGATAGAGGAGCTGTATTTATCGTCCAGCGCGGTACGTTCGCCGCCAAAGAAATCTGGCGTGGCGTTGCCGGTTGGCAGATAGATCAGGTTCAGCTTTGCGTCGTAGGACATCGCCGACCAGACGTTTGGTGTGCCGCGCGTATAGGTCTGGCCTTCCGGCGGTACGCCGGTCAGCGCTGGATTGCCCGGATCCCACGCCCACGCCAGTTTGCCAGTGTGGACGTCAAACGCACGGACCACCCCAGGCGGTTCGCCGGTAGAGTAGTTATCCGCGACGCGGCCACCCACCACCACCACATTGCCTGCCACCAGCGGGGTAGAGGTCTGCTGATAGTAGCCTGCTTTGACTTCCCCCATGCCGACGCTGAGGTCGACAATACCGCGATCGCCGAAGCTCTCACACAGTTTCCCGGTGTCGGCATCAATGGCGATCAGGCGGGCGTCGATAGTCGGCAGGAACAGACGACGGGAACAGGCGGCCGGCTGCGAGCCTGACGCTGACGTGGTTTGCGCCTGGCTATCTTCGTAATAGCCTAAGCCGCGGCAGCGCTGCCAGTTAGGCGAAGAAGATTTCGAGTCGTAGCGCCATTTCTCTTTCCCGCTGTCCACATCCAGCGCCAGCACTTTGCTGTACGGGGTACAGACGTAGAGGGTATCGCCAATCTGCAGCGGCGTATTTTGATCCTCCGCGCCGGAACCATTGCTCTGCGGGATATCGCCAGTATGCGCGACCCAGGCCACCTGCAGCTGGTTGACGTTTTGCTTGTTGATTTGGTCCAGGGCGGCGAAACGGTCGCCATGGGTGGTGTTACCCCAGTGCGCCCAGTTTTTCTGCTGTTCGCCTGGTGCGACGGGCTTCACCGGTACCGCTTCAGTGGCGCTAACCAGCGGTTCGGGTTTGAACATCCAGCCAAAGCTTACCGCCAGCGCCACGGCAAAAATGGCGGCGATGGTAAAAGCCGGGCCTTTTTTCGCCGGCGGGTTGGCGAGGAAAGGCCACACCAGGGCGGAGAGAAAAGCCAGCACGCCGAGCGCAAACAGGCGCGAGAAGAGCGGCCAGAAGTTCCAGCCAGCGTCGCTAATCGCCCAGATCACCGAGGCGATAAACGCCACGGCGTACAATACAATGCCGCCGCGGCGGTGACGGAAAATCAGCACTGCGGCGATGACCATCACCAAGCCCATCAGTGCGAAGTACAGCGTGCCGCCGACGGTAGCCAGTTTTACCCCAAGAATACCGATAGCCAGACCGATGATGAGCATCAGTCCGGCGAGAAGCCACTGCAGGATCCGGGGGAATCCGCGCGGCGCGTTGCCAGTTGCCATGTAATCTCCTTAACCACACCTACCACCTCAGGACGAACCAAATGAAACACATTCTAATTATTTCATTTATGAATGAAGTGGCTTGCACCTTCGTAAATGCGTATTTATTGCCAGATCTGATTTCGAGTGAACCATTTGGTGAAATCACGGTATGATAGATCTGTTAAATAAATTTGCGCAAATGTTAATAAATAATTTCGCACTAAATGATTATTATGCTGAATGTGTTTCGCTTAGCGGGGGCGGAGTCGGAGTGTATTCTGGCTCCCGGCCGCTACGGGCCGGGGAGAAGAGGATCAGGCTGGCATGGATTTACGGATGGCGCTGAGCAGCGTTTGCGTACCCGGGGTTAGCGTCGCATCGACGCGGGTCAGAATGCCGATGGGCTCCCCGGCGCCCTGGGTGGCGATTGGCAGGGCGGTCAGTACGCCCCGGCGAAGATCGTCTTTCACCGCCCCGGAAGGCACGAACCAGACATAGTCAAAATCGACCGTCAACTGCCGTGACAGAGAGGCGGACAGGGTCTCGATGCAGCCGGCGGGTATCTTACAGCCCTGACTCTGCAGGAGCGCTTCAGCATTTTGCCGCGGCACAGTCCCCTTCGGTGAGACCACCACTGGCCAGTCCATTACCCGGCTGAGGGTAACCGTCTCCTGAAGCAGGGGATGTCCCGGGCGAACCACCAGCTTCAGGGATTCAAGGAACAGCAGTTCGTAATGCAGCCCGCTCATCAACTCCGGGTCGGACATACGTCCAATGCCGATATCGATCTCCCCGGATTTTAATCCGGCAAGCAGCATGGTGTTGTTCATAGTGGCGACCTGCAGCGTGATATCTTTTTGCTGCTTGTGGAACTGGCCGATCACCGTCGGCAGGATACCCAGCGCGGCGGTGGGCAGCGCGCCGATGCGCACGATGTCGTTATTCAGACCCTCTTTGCGGTTCAGCGCCTGGCCGGCAGAGTTAAGAGCATCAAGCACCTTAACGGCATGCGTCAGAAACTGTTCCCCAACCAGGGTCAATTGTGCCCCCAGGCGGCCTCGTTCAAACAGCCGGGTACCGGTCAACTGTTCTAATTCGTTGAGCGTTTTCGAAAGTGCTGGCTGGCTCAGATTTAATGTTTCAGCCGCGCGCCCCAGCGTTCCCTGTTGAGCGACGGCCACGAAGGTGTGTAGATGGCGCAATCGAATGCGCTGACTGAAAAGACCATTTTTTTCCATAGTAAGATGATGTTAAAAACACAGCGGTGAAAGAGACAAGCGGCCTTGTTTAAATTTGATAACCAGATAGCAAAATATTATTAACATTTGACCTGGTGACATGACAAGATCTTTCCCTGGGGTTTCAAAACGCCTTCGCCCCGCAGAGACGGGGCGAAGGCGGTGGTTATCACGGCGGCTAAATATCGAAAAAGACGGTTTCGTTCTCGCCCTGCAGATGAATGTCGAAACGATAGACCACTTCGGCTCCGCGGATCTCACGGTCGGCGATCAACGTTTTGCGTCTCACCTCCCATTCGATGAGATTTAGCACCGGGTCGCTGGCGTTGGCCTCGTGTTCATCGGCAAAGTACATCCGGGTGTTCAGTCCGATGTTGATCCCCCGCGCGACGACCCATAAGTTGACGTGCGGCGCCATCAGCCGGCCATCGCGGCCGACCACCGGGCCTGGCTTAATGGTTTCAAAGCGCCAGATGCCGGAGGTGAAATCAGAGCAGGTACGCCCCCAGCCGCGAAAGGCCGGGTCGACGGCTTTCTGCTGTTGACGATCGTCAGGATGGTTATAGCGACCCGCGGCGTTGGCCTGCCAGATCTCCAGCAGCACATCGCGGACCGGCGTCCCGGAGCCGTCGATAACCCGGCCTTCAATGGTAATCCGCTCCCCGGCGGTATCGGCGGTAGCGAGGACCGGGCCAAAGTTTTTCTCAAAAATATGAAAACCCGCGGCGTCCGGCGCCAGACCGATATGGACATAAGGTCCCGCCGTCTGCGAGGCGGTTTCAGGCAGATACTCTTTCATCGGGCGGCCCCCTGAGTGCGATTTTCAAACAGCGTGGCGCGGTGGCCGCGCAGAACAAGGTCGAAGCGGTAGGCCAGACAATCCAGCGGCACGGCGGCGTGCATGTCCAGCTCGGCGATCAGCGTGCGCACGGCGTCGTCATTATTAATGGTTCGGACGATCGGGCACTGTTTAATCAGCGGGTCGCCTTCAAAGTACATCTGGGTGATAAGGCGCTGCGCCCAGGCCTCGCCTGACAGAGAAAAATGGATATGCGCCGGACGCCAGTCGCTGGCCTGGTTGCGCCACGGGTAAGGGCCGGGCTTGATAGTGCGAAAACAGTAATAGCCGTTTTCATCGGTAAGCACCCGGCCGCAGCCACCGAAGTTCGGGTCAATCGGGGCCAGATACTGATCTTTTTTATGTCGGTAGCGGCCGCCGGCATTCGCCTGCCAGACTTCCACCAGCGTATTTTTCATCGGTCGGCCAAAGCCGTCGCGAACATAGCCGTGGACAATGATTCGTTCACCAATCGGCAAGCCCTCTTTGGCGTAGTTAAGGATAAGATCGTTATCCAGAGGGCCCAAGTCGTCGTGGCTGAATACCGGCCCGGTGATCTCTGACAATGAGTTCTGCAGGGAGATCAGGGCGTTTTTCGGGGAGCGCAGGACGCTGGTTTTATAGCCCGGCGCGTAAGCGGGCGGATGACTACTGTAGTCGCGATGGATAACCTCGCGTGGGGACCATTTATCGTTCATCGGGTACTCCGTATAGACGGTAGAGGGGCATGTTGTTGTAATGTCGCCAAAAACAGTGTGTGTAAATGCATTGTTAATTTAAAGTGAAATTACCGGGTGTTTTTCATAACCATGGGTTATGTTTTGAGCAATACCTGGGGCCGGAAGCAGGTTATCGCCATCACAGTTTGTAAATTCTTCCCCCCGCCGGGAGGCAGCTTTCCTACACTCCAGGAAGTATTCACTGGAGGTAACACATCATGGCGAACACCATCACGGCTGATGAGATTCGGGAGCACTTTTCGCAGGCCATGTCGGCCATGTACCAGCAGGAAGTTCCGCAGTACGGGGCGCTGCTGGAGCTGGTGGCTGACGTCAACCTGGCGGTACTGGAAAATAATCCGCAGCTGCATGAACAACTGGCCAATGCTGACGAGCTGGCGCGCTTGAACGTGGAGCGCCACGGCGCGATCCGCGTGGGCACGGCGGAGGAACTGGCGACGCTGCGTCGCATGTTTGCCATCATGGGTATGTATCCCGTGAGTTATTACGACCTCTCGCAGGCCGGTGTGCCGGTTCATTCCACGGCGTTTCGCCCCATCGACGATGCCGCGCTGGCGCGCAATCCGTTTCGGGTTTTCACCTCGCTGCTGCGCCTGGAGTTGATTGAAAATCGCGCCTTACGTGAGCGGGCCGCTACCATCCTCGCGCGGCGCAAAATCTTTACTCCCCGCTGCCTGGCACTGATTGCGCAGCATGAAGCTGAGGGGGAATTCACCTCTGCCGACGCGCGCGAGTTTGTGCAGGAGGCGCTGGAAACCTTTCGCTGGCACCGGCATGCCACCGTCGATGAGGAGACTTACCATGCTTTGCATCGCGAGCACCGCCTGATTGCCGATGTGGTCTGCTTCCCGGGATGCCATATCAATCACCTCACGCCGCGGACGCTGGATATTGATCGCGCCCAGGCCCTGATGCCCGAGTGCGGTATTGAACCCAAAGCGCTAATTGAAGGGCCACCGCGGCGGGAGGTCCCGATCCTCCTGCGGCAGACCAGCTTTAAGGCGCTTGAGGAGCCGGTAATGTTCGCCGGCGAACACAGAGGCACTCACAGCGCCCGCTTTGGCGAAATTGAGCAGCGCGGCATTGCGCTAACGCCAAAAGGACGCGCGCTGTACGACCGGCTGCTGCAGGCGGCAGGGACCGGAAAAGACAATCTCAGCCACCAGCTGCATCTGCAGGAGGTGTTTCGTGAATTTCCCGACAGCGAATTTCTGCTGCGTCAGCAGGGGCTGGCCTGGTTTCGCTACCGCCTGACGCCCGCTGGCGAGGCCCATCGCCAGGCGTTTCGTCCGGGAGACGATCCGCAACCGCTGATTGAGCGCGGGTGGGTGGTCGCCCAGCCGATTATTTATGAAGATTTTTTACCGGTCAGCGCGGCGGGTATTTTTCAGTCTAATCTGGGCAATGAAATTCAGGCGCGCAGCCACGGGAATGCCAGCCGCGAGGTCTTTGAAGCGGCGCTGGGCTGCCCGGTACAGGATGAGTTTGAACTGTACCGGCAGGCGGAGGAACGCAGCAAACGACGTTGCGGTCTGCTGTAAAATCAGTACCCTGCTGGCATCAGCCTTACAGGGAGCAGGTTATGCAACATCCGTCGAAACCGTTGGCGAAAACCCGCCAGGGAAGTCTGGCCGGGCGCGAAGAGCAGGGGATTTATATCTGGCGCGGTATTCCATACGCTGCGCCGCCGGTTGGTCCGTTGCGCTGGCGTGCCCCGCAGCCACCCGCCCGCTGGCAGGGCGTCCGTCAGGCCGACGCTTTTTCAGCTGCCAGCTGGCAGGACATTGACTATTGCCGTGAACTCGGCGGCGGTGATCCCGGCCGTTTCAGTGAAGACTGCTTATACCTCAACGTCTGGGCCCCCGCCAGCGCCGCGCAGCCGCTGCCGGTGATGGTCTGGCTTCACGGCGGCGGGTTTACCATCGGCGCCGGCAGCCTGCCGCCTTACGATGGCAAAGCGCTTGCCAGTCGCGACGTGGTAGTGGTGACGGTTAACTACCGGCTGGGCCACCTCGGCTTTTTTGCCCATCCGGCGCTGGAGGAAGAGGCAGGCGAACGGCTGTACAACTTCGCGTTGCTCGACCAGATTGCCGCCCTGCAGTGGGTTCAGGACAATATCCACGCCTTTGGCGGGGATGCCGCTAACGTCACCCTGTTTGGCGAATCCGCCGGGGCGCGCAGTGTACTGTCGCTGATGGCTTCGCCCAAAGCCAGGGGATTGTTTCATAAAGCGATCATCCAGAGCGGGTATACGTTACCCGACCTGCCGCGGGAGAGGGCGCTGGAGAAAGGCCGCCTGCTGGCGGACCATTTCGCTTTGCCTAATGCCAGCGCGGAACAGCTGCGTGCGATCCCGGCGGAGGCGTTCTGGTCGCTCGCCGCGCCGCTGAATACGGGCCCGGCTCCCATTGCCGGGGACGTGGTCCTCCCGCAGCCGATGCTGGAGACTTTTTTCGCCGGGCGCCAGCACCCGATGCCGGTGATGATCGGCTCCAACAGCGATGAAGCCAGCGTGATGGCGGTGTTTGGCGTCGATATCGCCGGGCAGATCCAGAAGCTGCGCCGCGAGCGCCGTCTGGGGTTGGGGCTTATCAAACTGCTCTATCCCGGTGTGAAAGGCGACGCGGCGTTGGGACGGGAAGTCTGCCGGGATATGGCCTTCACCACTCTTGGCTATGTAGTGATGCAGGCCCAACAGCGTGTCGGCCAGCCGTGCTGGCGTTACTGGTTTGATTATGTCGCGGAGGCGGAGCATGACACCTATCCGCACGGCGCCTGGCATGGCAACGAGGTACCTTACGTATTTGATAACCTACGGCTGACAGAACCCGTCCGGCAGTACGCCAGCGCAGCGGATCTGGCCTTTGCCGCTCAGGTCGCTGACTACTGGGCCCAGTTTGCTCGCGTCGCCAGCGGCGAGCAGGCGCTTTCCGGCGCGGTGCGTTGGCCGGCGTGCTTGCGCGGACGGGATCGTCTGTTGCGCATTGGGTTACATAAACGTGCCGGGTTCAAAGTGGAGAATCGCTTTATGCGCGCGCGGCTGGCGCTGTTTCGTCGGGTGATGAAGCATCACGTGACGCTGGACTAAATGTCGTCATGGCCGGGAAACTATCGCCGCCACCGGCGGGTGGCGGCGTCATGTCACATGACCACTACCGGCTTGATCACCTTGCCGGAGGCTGAATCGGCAAACGCCTGGTTAATCTCGGCCAGCGGATAGCGCTGGATGAGCTTATCAATAGGGAATTTGCCCTGCTTATAAAGCTGAACCAGTAGTGGAATGAAAAGGGCCGGAACGGCATCGCCTTCAATCACCCCGACCAGCGATTTGCCTTCCGCCATCAGGTCGTTCTGCACGTTAAAGGTGATATCGCCGGTAAAGCCCACAATCGCCACCGTGCCTAACGGTTTCACCGCATGCACGGCCTGAAGCACGATGGCCGACACGCCGGTGGTTTCCACCGCATAGTGAGCCCCTTTACCGGTGATCTGTTTGATGCGGGCAACGGCATCTTGTGCTTTGCCGTTGATCTGATGCGTGGCGCCCAGTTCTCCGGCCAGGGCGAGGCGATTGTCATGAATATCCACCGCGATAATTTGCGAGCAGCCGGTTAATTTCGCCGCCATGATCGCACTGAGCCCCACCGCGCCGCAGCCGAACACCACAAGTGACTCCCCCACGACCGGTTTCAGACGGTTAAGCACCGTCCCGCTGCCGGTCTGGATCCCGCAGCCAAGCGGGCCGAGTAGCGTAAGATCAACCTCCGGGTCGACCACGATGGCATTGGTTGCGCGGGTCACCACATACTGGCTGAAGGACGACTGGCCAAAAAACAGGGACAGATCCTGGTCTCCCAGGCGATAAGGGGTTGTGCCATCCTCACGGCGGCCGCCAAAGTTAAGTGGATTAAAGTCTTCGCAGGCGGAAGGATGGTTACTTAAACAATTTTCGCAATGATGACAGGCGGCGTAGCTGAGCACCACATGATCGCCTGCCTTAATGCCGGTGACCGCTTCTCCGATGCTGGCCACAACCCCGGCACCTTCATGACCGAGGATCGCCGGCATGGGCACCACCCCGGGGTTGTCGCGCATCACTGCGTCGGTATGACACACGCCGGTGGCGGCGATTTTGACCAATATCTCATCCTTGCCCGGCCGGGCGACCTCGATGTCTTTAATAACGAAAGGCTGCTGATAGCCCAGCGTGACGGCTGCTTTTACTTGCATAGCATACTCCTGAATGAATTCCCTGGAGAGTGTGAAGGGAACGCCCGGACGGCGCTCCCATGTTGGCCGCTAACCTAAAGAAATTTCGCGGTTATCCATAAAAAGTTAGCACCAGGCGTGGTGGAAATTTACGCGAATTGTGCCTAAAAACAGCACATGGCGGGGAGATATAGATGCGGTAAATATTCAGCGACAGAGAATAGCTATCCGCTCAATAAATCGGCGCGGCAAGCTGCGGGTGTGTTGCCTGCGACCTATTCAGACTCGTAGGGAAAAGTAAAAATACAGGCAGTTCCGCTGGACAGGTCTTTTTTACCCTTTTTTCTGCCGCCAACAATTGGATTATTAATCGTTTTTGTCTAGAGTGGGCGGAATTTATCACGCAGCGTGATGTGGCGTTGCGTATCAATTCACCCGTGCAGAAGGACGCTTTCTCAGGCATGAACCGCAGACGTTTTCTTAAATCTTCCATGGCTGTTGCCGCCGTATGCGGAACGTCAGGAGTCGCTTCCTTGTTCAGTCAGGCCGCTTTTGCCGAAGACGCGGGCATTGCCGACGGGCAAACGCGTCGTTTCGATTACACCGTACTGCAGACTATGGCCCACGATCTGGCGCGCCAGCCATGGGGCGGCGCCCCGCGCGATCTGCCTCCGACGCTGGCCAACCTCACCCCGCAGGCCTATAACAGCATCCAGTACGATGCCAACCACTCGCTGTGGAACAATATCGAAGAACGCAAACTGGACATCCAGTTTTTCCACGTCGGGATGGGGTTCCGTCGCCGCGTGCGGATGTTCTCTTTAGACGCCAATACCCAACAGGCGCGCGAGATCCACTTCCGCCCTGAGCTGTTTAAGTACAATGACGCCGGGGTGGATACCCGTCAGCTGGAAGGGCAGTCTGACCTCGGCTTCGCCGGATTCCGGGTGTTTAAAGCGCCTGAGCTGGCGCGCCGCGATATCGTGGCCTTCCTCGGCGCCAGCTACTTCCGCGCCGTAGACAGCACCTACCAGTACGGCCTGTCGGCTCGTGGGCTGGCGGTGGATACCTTTACCGATTCACCGGAAGAGTTCCCCGATTTCACCTCCTTCTGGTTCGAAACGGTCAAAGGGGATGCGACGGTATTTACCGTTTATGCACTTCTGGACAGCCCGAGCATCACCGGCGCTTACAAGTTCACTATCCACTGCCAGGATACTCAGGTCGTTATGGACGTAGAGAACCATCTCTACGCCCGCAAGGACATCAAACAGCTGGGGATCGCCCCGATGACCAGTATGTTCAGCTGCGGCAACAACGAGCGGCGGATGTGCGATACCATTCACCCGCAGATCCACGACTCCGATCGGCTGTCGATGTGGCTGGGCAATGGCGAATGGGTCTGCCGACCGCTGAATAACCCGCAGAAGCTGCAGTTCAATGCCTTCCAGGATAAGAACCCGCGCGGCTTCGGCCTGCTACAGCTGGACCGCGATTTTTCTCACTACCAGGACGTGATGGGGTGGTATAACAAGCGCCCCAGCCTGTGGGTTGAACCGCGTAATCAGTGGGGCAAAGGGGCGGTCAGCCTGATGGAGATCCCGACCACCGGCGAGACACTGGATAATATCGTCTGCTTCTGGCAACCAGAAAAGGCGGTGAAAGCCGGCGACGAGCTGGACTTCCGCTACCGTCTCTACTGGAGCGCGCAGCCGCCGGTGAGCACCCCGCTGGCGCGGGTTCTCGCCACCCGCACCGGGATGGGCGGCTTCCCGGAAGGCTGGGCGCCGGGCGAGCACTATCCGGATAAGTGGGCGCGCCGTTTTGCCATCGACTTTGTCGGCGGCGATCTGAAGGCTGCCGCGCCGCGCGGTATTGAACCGGTGATCACGCTTTCCAGCGGGGAAGCGAAGCAGATAGAGATCCTCTACGTCGAGCCGTTCGATGGCTACCGGATCCTCTTTGACTGGTATCCAACCTCCGACTCGACCGACCCGGTGGAGATGCGTTTGTTCCTGCGCTGTCAGGGGGCCGCCATCAGCGAAACATGGCTCTATCAGTACTTCCCACCGGCAGCGGATAAACGCAACTACGTTGACGACCGGATCATGAAATAACCCTGAGTTACCCGACGCCCGCAGGCAGTCCCTGCGGGCCTGAAGAGAGCGCTATGACCGCAGATATCCCAGCAGTACCTGAGTCGATCCCGGTGACCGAGGCGCTGACGCTGATTACCATTGATGAGCAGTATGTTAGCGATCTGCACCAGCTGGTGGTCAAAAACCAGCGCTGGTTACAACAGTCGCTCAGTTGGCCCGCCGCGGTTCGCAGCGAAGAGGAAACCCGCCGCCATGTGCAGGGTAACGTGATGCTGCATCAGCGGGATTACGCCAAAATGTTTTTGCTGTTTCTCGATAAGCAGCTAATTGGCGTCCTGTCGTTCAACCAGATTGAACCGCAGAATAAAACGGCCTATATCGGCTACTGGATCGATGAAGAGCACCAGGGGCAGGGTTATCTGTCCCGTTCCCTGCAGGCCTTTATCCACCATTATGCCCGTAGCGGACTGGTGCGCCGGTTTGTGATCAAATGCCGGGTAGCGAATACCCGCAGCAACCAGGTGGCGTTGCGCAATGGATTTGCCCTTGAAGGCTGTCTGAGGCAGGCCGAGTATCTGAACGGCCGCTATGACGATCAGAATATCTATGCGCGCATTATTGACCGCGATGAGGCATTACAGCGCGCCTAACAGCGGTGTCCGGGTGATCTGCTCCTGCGCGCCGAGCGTCTTCGGGCCGCGCAGATGAATGGCTTCGCCTTCGCGCGCGACGATCTGCACGTCGTCGTCTATCGTTACCTGTTGCTCAACGATTACATCGCCGACGATGACTGCCCGGCCCTGGATCAGCACATCGTCGTCGAGCAGAATTGGCCCGCCGCGCAGCTGCGCCTCGCCGCCGACCATCGCCCGATGCTTCAGCAGGCAGTTGCCTTCAATGACCGCATTCTCCGCCACCTGTGAACTGTAGCGCACCGTGGGAATGGCATCTTCTCCGTGACCGGCGATCAGACGCGCGTGACCGTATACCCGGGCGTTATCGCATACCCAGACGTCGTTTTCTTCGTTCCCCTCAAGTCTTGCCTGGTCAAACACCTCCGCCCGATGTTCGACAAACGCATGCTCAACGAAGGCATCGCCGTAGATTTGTGCCTGGTGGAGAATGCGCGAGGCACTCACAGTGGCTCGCTGATAGATCTGCAGCACTTTGTCACGATCGGCGGTCAGGCCGCGGGCGGCAATCACCTGGCAGTGGGGGAGGAGACGCGCTTCGTCGGCAAGGCGGCAATAACCACGCACCTGGCTATGATAAACCGTGACGTTGTCACTTATTTGCGCCTCGTGGCTGATGTGCGAGGCCTCGATACAGGCCTTTCCGCGGAGGGTGGCCCCATGACTGACGACACAGGGGCCGGTGAGCCGGGCATCGTCGAAGATCCGCGCGCCGGCAAAAACCACGCTGTTGGCATCGTAGATCCAGCAGAGACCCTGTTGGCTGAGATCGCTTTCCGTTTCCACCCAGCCGCCTTCGCTGCCCGCTTTGACGTCAGCGAAATCAATAAGCGCCACGATCTGGCGCAGGGTGACGCTTTGTTTGCCATGCTCATCCTGATAACAATACTGCCGGGTCTGTTCGCTGAGACGGTATTTACGCATGGCCGATCCTCATTACTTATGGTTAACATAAACATAGCAAAGTTCGCCGTAGCGTGCGGGATAAGGTTCCTTTAAAATGCAACTTCAAATTAAATTGATATCATCAACAAAATGAAGAATAAGCAAAAGCCACGGCAGGTGCTGAACCTGCCGGCAGGTTATTTTGGCATGGTGCTCGGCACCATCGGAATGGGCTTCGCCTGGCGTTATGCCAGCACCCTCTGGCCGGTGAGTCGCAGCATTGGCGATGGGCTGGTGACGCTGGCGATAGCGATGTGGGCGCTGCTCAGCATGGCGTTTCTCTGCCGGGCGATTCGCTTTCCAGAGAGTGTGCTGCGGGAGATGCGTCATCCGGTCAGCAGCAGCTTTGTCAGCCTGTTTCCGGCCACCACGCTGCTGGTGGCGATCGGGCTGGTGCCGTGGTGCCGGCCGCTGGCGCTGGGGCTGTTTGTACCGGGCGTGACGCTGCAGCTTGCCTATGCCTCCTGGCAAAGTGCCGGACTGTGGCGGGGGATGCATCCTCACGAGGCCACCACGCCGGGGTTGTATCTGCCGACGGTAGCCAATAATTTTATCAGCGCGATGGCCTGTGGTGCGCTGGGGTTTTCCGATGCCGGACTGGTGTTCCTCGGCGCCGGGGTCTTCTCCTGGCTGAGCCTCGAGCCGGCAATTCTCCAGCGTCTGCGCAGCGCGGGCGAGCTACCGACGCCGCTGCGCACCTCGCTGGGGATCCAGCTGGCGCCGGCGCTGGTAGCCTGCAGCGCCTGGCTTAGCGTCAACGGCGGGGAGGCCGATACCTTTGCTAAGCTACTGTTCGGCTATGGCCTGCTACAGCTGCTGTTTATGCTTCGTCTGATGCCCTGGTACCTTCGCCAGCCGTTCAATGCTTCCTTCTGGAGCTTCTCGTTCGGTATTTCCGCGCTGGCCACCACCGGTCTGCATCTCGGCCAGGCCAGGGGAGACGGCTTTTTTCATCATCTGGCGATGCCGCTATTTATTTTTAGTAATCTGGTTGTCGGCCTGCTGCTGCTGCGCACAGCGTTGCTGTTGGTCAGCGGGAAACTGCTGGTAAAAGTCGACCAGGAAACACTCCTGAATAAGAAGGAAGGATCATGACAATACGTGACGCGGATTATTTTAGTGAAAAATATGGCCTGACCCGCACCCACTCCGAGGTGCTACATGCCGCGACGATTGTGCCGCCGGGGCGGGCGTTGGATCTGGGCTGCGGCAACGGGCGTAACAGTCTTTATCTGGCGGCCAACGGCTTCGCGGTGACGGCATGGGATAAAAATCCCATGAGCGTCAACAATCTGGAGAGCATTCGTGCCGCCGAGCGACTGGATAACCTGCGCACTGCGGTGAAAGACCTCAACAGCCTGCGCTTTGACGGCGAGTATGACCTGATCCTTTCTACCGTGGTGATGATGTTTCTTGAGGCCGGCACTATCCCGGGACTCATCGACAATATGCAGCGTTGCACCGCCGCCGGGGGGTATAACCTGATTGTCGCGGCGATGGACACCGAAGATTATCCCTGCACCGTCGGCTTCCCGTTTGCCTTTAAACCTGGCGAGCTGCGCGACTATTACCAGGGCTGGGAGCTGCTGAAATACAATGAAGACGTCGGAGAACTGCATCGCACCGACGCCAACGGCAACCGCATCAAACTGCGCTTCGCTACGCTTCTGGCGCGCAAGTCAGTCTAATCTCTTCGACGCAGGGAATACATCAGGTTACCTGCGTCGCTTGTCCGCCAATAAAACACGACAGCGCTGAGTAAAAAACAGCCTATCGGCAGAGAGAAAATGCAGGCCAATTCCATTTTTAAGTGATTATTTAATAACGTAATGTTCAGGCCACCAATATTTATAAATCTTCCTTGACGAAGCCCTTTTTTTGTCACAAAACTAGTGGGTCCTATTTGCTATAACGTCTGCCGAAAAAAAACTGCATTTACAGGGATCTCTCTATGCGTACTCGCGTTTTACTGAAAGTCGCCGCTCTGGCGGGGATGTTAGCGTTGACTGGCTGTGCGTCGAAACTGGCGCAACCGAATCAATATTCGGGCTTCTTAAAAGATTATTCCAACCTGAAAGAAACCACTACCGCTTCCGGCAAGTCGGAGCTGCGTTGGATCGATCCAAATTACAATCAGGCTAACTACGATAACGTTGTTTACCATCCGGTGACCTACTATCCGGTACCGAAGCCGACCACCCAGGTAGGGGAGAAGGCGCTGCAGGATATTCTTAATTACACCAACAAAGAGCTGAAACAGGCTATTTCCGAGCGTAAACCGCTGGCCACCACTGCTGGCAAGCGGAGCCTCATTTTCCGCGGGGCAATTACCGGGGTGGACTCCAGCAAAGAAGGGCTGCAGTTCTATGAAGTGATCCCGGTAGCGATGATCGTTGCCGGTACCCAGGCTGCGACCGGCCATCGCACCATGGACACCGACCTCTATTTTGAAGCCGAACTGATCGACGCCAGCACCAACAAGCCGGTAATCAAGGTCGTTCGTAAAGGGGAAGGAAAGACCCTGGCCAACGAAAACACGCCGCTGACCATTGAAACCATGAAGCAGGTTATCGATGATATGGCGGTCGATGCGGTGAAATTCGACCCTTCTCAGCATTAATGGCTATAGCGCCGTCATCCGACGGCGCTGTTCTTCAGCCCGCCGCTTCAGGCCAGCTTCCGACGCAGTAATAGCTGTTCAGGTCTGGCAAACATCACCAGGTTACCCAGCAGGATCAACGCCAGTCCGATCACGGCATTGCTGTGCCAGACATATCCCTCGTAGACGGTGGAAATAGACAGCGCGACCAGTGGAAACAGCAGCGTACTATAGGCGGCTTTACTGGCGCCGATGCGCCCCACCAGGGTGAAATAAGCCCCGAAGGCGATCACCGAGCCGAACAGCGCCAGATATAGCAGGGCGCCCAGATAGCTGACGGTCCATTCTGGCATAAAGTTATCGCCGCGCAGTAGAGCGATCGCTCCCATCACCAGCGTGCCGTACAGCATTGCCCAGCTGTTGGTGGTCAGCGTTTCCAGCCCGCGGCGCTGGTGGCGAATACTGAACATATTGCCCAGCGAAAAACCATAAGTGCCCAGGGCGCTCAGACCGATCCCCCACAGTAGCGAGGCGTTTAGTCCGTTGGCCAGCAGGTCGTCCCAAAACAGGATGACGATACCGGCGAGACCCAGCGCGGCGGCGGCCCAGAAGCGGCCCGGCGGTTGCTGGCGGAAAAAGAGAAAGCTGTTGATGGCGTTAAACAGCACGGCCATCGAAAAGATCACTGATTCCAGCCCGGTGTTGATCCAGGCGGCGGCGGTATAAAAGCACCAGAAATTAAAGCAAAAGACGCAGCAGCCCTGCAGCAGGCAGCACAGATGGTCTTTCGCGCGCAGCGGCCGCAGGCGTCGTGTGACGAACAGAATCGTCAGCATCGTCACGCTGGCTACGGCGAAACGCCAGAAAATCGATACCGGTGCCGCCACCGGCCCCTGCTGTAAAAAAATCGCAATCCACGTTGTACCCCAGATGACGACAACGAGTGCATAGAGTAATGCGTTCACTCTGGTTCTCCTTAGCCTTGTTGAAGGAGGCAGTATGCTGCCTGTCGTCACCCGCGGCTTTCACCGTTTTGTTGTCGGCTTGCAAATTCTTGCGCTTATTTGTCACAAGGGCATGCTGAAGACTGGAAACCGCGCCACAGTCTCCCTAGACTAAGGCTTTTACAGACAATGTGTGAAGACGATGGGTTACGGGACATTTGAAACATTACGGCGACAGAACGCGGTGCTGAAGGGAACCGTCGAGCTGAATTCCGGTATTCAACTGGCCGCCTGGTATAACCACTGCGATACCATAACGGTACGCAGCGATCATCATACGTTGAGTCTGTACGTGGCCGATGGCTACGAAAGCTATCAAAAAACCCCGCACGGCTGGAAAAATGGCGGCGGCCCGGATCGTTTTTGTCTGATGCCGAAAGGCGATGAAAGCGTCTGGGATATCCGCGGCGATCTGTCGTTTGTGCATCTCTACTGTACCGATGAGCATCTGCGTCGCGTCGGCGAAGAGGTGTGGGACCGCAGTCCGGCGAACTTCACCCTGCAGGAAAAGACCTTCGCCAGCGATGATAAAATCACCGCGGTATATCGTCAGTTTTTGCTGGCTAACGACTGGCGGCAGCCGGCGAACCAGCTGACCCTCAGCGCCGCCAGCAGCTTACTGCTCACCCATCTGATCCAGCACTATTCCACCGTGCAGTGGCGTTTGCCGACGGTCACCGGAGGGCTGGCGCCAGGCGTAAAGCGTCACGTGCTGGCGTGGATCGACGCTCATCTCGATCACCCTTTAACCCTGGCCGACCTGGCGCAGCAGGCGGGACTGAGTGAGTTTCATTTTGCGCGAATGTTCCGTCAGTCGCTGAATATGGCCCCGCATCAGTATGTCATGCAGCAGCGAATGGCGAAGGCGCAAAACCTGATCTGTCATAGCACGCTGCCGTTAACCGATATTGCGCTAGCCTGCGGTTTCAGCTCTGCCAGCCATTTCAGTCACCGGGTCAAAGCCGCCACCGGCCTGACGCCGTCCCAGCTACGAGCGGCGCAGCGCGGATAACACGCCGTAGCTCGCCCCACCCAACACCACACCCCAGAAGGCTGAGCCAATTCCCGCCAGCGACACGCCGCTGGCGGTTACCAGAAAGGTCAGCACCGCCGCGTCGCGTTCACTGGCCTGATGCACCGCCTGAAACAGGCTGCCGCCGATGGTGCCGAGCAGCGCTAGTCCCGCCAGCATCTGGATCCACGCCGTCGGCAGGGCTGACATCAGGGCAGTGATCGACCCGCCAAAAAGCCCGGCCAGCAGATAAAAAACGCCCGCCGCCATTGCCGCCAGCCAGCGCTGGTTAGGATCCGGGTGCGCTTCCGGGCTCTGGCAAATGGCGGCAGTGATGGCCGCGATACAGATGGAATAGACCCCGAAAGGAGCCAGCAATAGCGCCAGCCCTCCGCAGGCGACGATTAGCGTCGACACCGGTACGGTATAGCCCGCTGCCTGCAGGGTGGCGAACCCGGGGGCGTTCTGAGAGGCCATGGTAACGAGGAAAAACGGCAGGCCGACGCTGAGCAGCAGCGATGGCGTAAACTGCGGGGCGATCCATTCCGGCGCCACCCACGTCAGCGGTACGGCGGTGCTGGCGACGTCCCCGGATGCCGCCGCGATCAGCGCCCCGACGACCAGCGCGGCCACCACCGCGAAGCGGGGCCATAGTGCTTTACAGAGAAGCCAGGCGGCGAGCATGCCGCCGCACAGCAGCAGATGATCCTGCAAACCGGCGAAGGCCTGCAAACCAAACCGCAGCAGAATGCCGGCCAGCATCGCGGCGGCCAGCGAATGGGGAATGATCTTCATCAGCCGGGCAAACAGGCCCGTCACGCCGCAGAGGACGATCAGCGCGTTAGCGAAGATAAACACCCCCACGGCTTCAGCAAGGGTAACGCCTTGCAGGCCGCTGACCAGCAGCGCTGCGCCCGGCGTTGACCAGGCGGTGAGCACAGGCACTTTACGCCAGCCGCTCAGGACGAGGGTGCTAATCCCCATGGCGAGACCCAGCGCCGTCATCCAGCCGGCGATCTGCCCGGGCGTAGCGCCGGCCGCGGCGGCGGCCTGCCAAATGATGGCGGCGGAGCTGGCATAACCCACCAGCACGGCGACGAAGCCGGCAAACAGGGTAGGAAGCGGAACAGTAAAGGCGCGCATAGTATTCTCTTGTGCGTTATAACGTCCAATCAATCTATCATTGTGCGCTATAACGCACAAGGTGAAGGTGAGATCGCAGATAGCCGACAAGTATTCTCGGCCGCAACGGCCAGGGAAGCCGCTAAACGCCCTGTAGAATCAGGCAAATGCGGGTATACTTTGGTCAGCATAATCAGGAGGTAGGATGAATATTGCGCAACATCTGGCGGCAACGCTCAAAACCCTGCGCCAGCAGCGCGGCTGGAGTCTTTCCCGTCTGGCGGAAGAGACCGGGGTGTCGAAAGCTATGCTCGGGCAGATTGAGCGTAATGAATCGAGCCCGACGGTGGCGACGCTGTGGAAGATTGCCACCGGGCTGAACGTGCCGTTTTCGGCGTTTATTGTGCCTGACGCCAGCGCTGCGCCCGCCGCGTTTGATCCGCAGCAGCAGGCGATGGTGGTGACCCCGGTTTTTCCATGGGACCCGGAGCTGCGCTTTGATCATTTCTCAATAACACTCGCCCCCGGGGCGCTGAGCGAATCGACGCCGCATGAGAAAGGGGTGATTGAACATGTGGTGGTGATTAGCGGCACCCTCGAGCTCTGTTTGCAGGGGGAGTGGCATTTACTGCAGGCAGGTGAGGGACGGCGCTTCGCCGGCGATGCGGCCCACGCGTATCGTAACCGCGGCGTTCAGGCGGCCCATTTCCATTCTCTTATCCATTATCCAAAAGAAAAAACCGCGGGCGGACCCGCGGCCAGACAAGATGACTGATGATAACCACTCACAACGTGACGAGGAAAATCCGGAATACGTGAAGACAGTACTCTGTGCCGTTAATTGAGGGAAATATCTTTTCCTTCAATACTTTGCTGAAAAGTGAAAATTCGTCGTCACGCGACGGCGGAAAAGGTTTTCGTCTGTGCCCGGTTCTGACTACAATAGCCGCCATTTCGACCCCCTTATACTGGATAACAACACGCGTATGCGCCTGCACAATCATCGTCTTGAACTTCTTAGTCCTGCCCGCGACGCCGGTATCGCTCGCGAAGCGATCCTCCACGGCGCCGATGCCGTTTACATTGGTGGGCCCGGCTTTGGCGCCCGCCATAATGCCAGCAACAGTCTGAGCGATATCGCCGGGCTGGTGCCTTTCGCTCATCGTTATGGCGCGAAGGTCTTTGTGACGCTGAACACCATTCTGCATGACGATGAACTGGCGCCGGCGCAGCGGCTGATTACCGATCTTTATGAGGCGGGTGTTGACGCGCTGATTGTGCAGGATATGGGGATCATGGAGCTGGACCTGCCGCCGATTGAGCTGCATGCCAGCACCCAGTGCGATATTCGCAGTGTGGAAAAAGCGAAATTTCTCTCTGACGCGGGTTTCAGCCAGATCGTACTGGCACGCGAACTGAACCTTAGCCAGATCAAAGCCATTTACGACCACACCGACGCTACCATCGAATTTTTTATCCATGGCGCCTTGTGCGTCGCTTATTCTGGCCAGTGCTACATTTCTCACGCCCAGACCGGACGCAGCGCCAACCGTGGCGACTGCTCGCAGGCCTGCCGCCTGCCGTATACCCTGAAGGACGATCAGGGGCGGGTAGTAGCTTATGAAAAACACCTCCTGTCGATGAAAGACAACGACCAGACCGCCAACCTGGCAGCGCTGATCGATGCCGGCGTTCGCTCCTTCAAAATTGAAGGTCGTTACAAAGACATGAGCTACGTGAAAAACATCACCGCCCACTACCGGCAGATGCTGGATGCCATTATCGACGATCGTGGCGACCTGGCGCGCGCCTCGGCCGGACGCACCGAGCACTTCTTTATTCCGTCCACCGATAAAACCTTCCATCGCGGCAGCACCGACTACTTTGTTAATGCCCGCAAAGGGGATATCGGCGCGTTTGATTCGCCAAAATTTATCGGCCTGCCGGTGGGAGAAGTGCTGAAGGTGGGTAAAGATCATCTCGACGTTGAGGTCAGCGAACCGCTAACGAACGGCGACGGTCTCAACGTGATGATTAAGCGTGAAGTGGTGGGCTTTCGCGCCAATACCGTGGAAAAAACCGGAGAAAATCGTTATCGGGTGTGGCCGAACGAGATGCCGGCGGATCTGCATAAAGTGCGCCCGCATCAGGCGCTCAACCGCAACCTTGATCATAACTGGCAGCAGGCGCTGCTAAAGACCTCCAGTGAACGCCGCATCGCGGTAGACGTGACGTTGAGCGGCTGGCAGGAACAGCTGGTGCTGACCATGACCTGTGAAGATGGCGTCAGCGTGACCCATACTCTCGATGGCGATTTCGCCGAGGCCAACCAGGCGGAAAAGGCGCTGGCTAACCTGCGTGACGGTGTCACTAAACTGGGGCAAACCATCTACTATGCGCGCGATGTACAGGTTAATCTGCCGCCGCTGTTTGTTCCCAACAGCCTGCTCAACCAGCTGCGTCGGGAAACTGCCGAGATGCTGGATGACGCGCGCCTCAACGCCTGGCAGCGCGGCACCCGCAAACCCGTCTCCGTTCCGCCGCCGGTCTATCCGGAGACCCATCTCTCCTTCCTCGCCAACGTCTATAACCATAAGGCGCGGGCCTTTTACCAGCGCTATGGCGTGCAGCTGATTGACGCCGCCTATGAGGCGCACGAAGAGAAGGGCGATGTGCCGGTGATGATCACCAAACACTGCCTGCGATTTGCCTTTAACCTCTGTCCGAAACAGGCCAAAGGCTCCATCAAGAGCTGGAAAGCCACGCCGATGCAGCTGATCCATGGCGATGAAGTGCTGACCCTGAAATTTGACTGCCGGCCGTGCGAAATGCACGTGGTGGGCAAGATTAAAAATCATATCCTGAAAATGCCGCATCCGGGGAGCATTGTGGCTTCCGTCAGCCCGGACGAGCTGCTGAAAACCCTGCCTAAACGCAAAGGCGCCTGATTCGACGCTACAGGCTTAAGGGCGCCTGCGGCTTGCGGGCGTTCTGCCAGAGATGATGCTCACGCAGTTCGGCGGCAACCTCTTCACACCGGCTGCGCAGCTCATCGCTATCCGCCTCGTGCAGCAGCTGCTGTTCGAGGCTTTGCAGCGGAAAGTAATCGTGTCCCTGGCGGTGAGCCAGCAGATGTCCTGAAAAAAGCGCACACAGCAACAGCAGGGCGCTTATGCTTCTCCTCAACATACCTTTTCTCTGCGAATCAAAAACGTAGGCCTACTATGCCTGGCGGAGCGCAGGTTTATTTGTGGTTAATTCAAAGAAGGGCAAGCGTTTGTCAATGGGGACTGAAGGAGGGCGAAAAAAAAGCCTGGCGCAGAGGGCCAGGCCAGAGGGATCACGCTTTCGGCGGCAGCGGTTTCCCGTTGTGCTCGCCACCTTTGGGCGGCTGCTTGCCGTCATGCGGCGGTTGTTTACCATCGTGTTGCGGCTGTTTACCGTCGTGCGGCGGTTGTTTACCATCGTGTTGTGGCTGTTTACCGTTATGCGGTGGTTGTTTGCCGTTGTGCTGACCGTCCTTCGCCGGTGGCTGCCCCTGGTGCTGTGCGCCCTGGCCGTCATGCTGTGCCCCTTTTTCCGGCGGCGGCGGCGGGTTATCTGCAGCAAAAGCCCATGACGATAATCCCAGCGTCATTACGGCGGAGAGAAAAGCTAACTTCTTCATAGCAATATCCTTTCTTCTAATGTGTCGCCGTATTTCAGCAGGCAAAAGTGAAGATAAAATGGAGAAGTCCATTTTCGGACTTCTCTGCATCCCACTTAGACTTTTAGCCCTGCGGCGGTCATCAGCAGGCGGAACAGCAGGCTGATCGCGGCCAGCGTCAGCACACTGCCTCCCCACAGTACGATTAGCCAGAGCAGACGCTTAGTCCAGGCGGTTTTCATCAGTGATAGCCCTCCCCGGGTTGGACTTTGCCGCGGAAAACGTAATAGCTCCAGCAGGTGTAGCCCAGGATCACCGGAATAATCAGCAGCGCGCCCACCAGCATAAAGCCCTGGCTTTGCGGCGGGGCGGCCGCTTGCCACAGGGTGATGGACGGCGGAATTATATGCGGCCAGATGCTGATCCCCAGCCCGCTAAAGCCAAGGAATACCAACCCCAGCGTCAGCGTGAAAGGCGAAACATGGCGGTTACGCTGATGCAGCGTGCGCCACAGCCAGGCGCTAATCAGGATCACCAGCGCCGGCACCGGCAGCAGGTAATAGAGATTCGGCAGGCTAAACCAGCGCTCGGCAATCGCCGGGTGCGCCAGGGGCGTCCACAGGCTGATGACGGCAAATACCGCCAGCAGGGCGACCAGTAACCAGCGTGCCGCGCCGCGCATCCGCTGCTGCAGCGCCCCTTCACTTTTCATCACCAACCAGGTTGCGCCCAGCAGGGCATAGGCCACGCACAGCCCCAGTCCGCAAAACAAGCTGAAGGGGGTAAGCCAGTCAAACATGCCGCCGCTAAAGGCGCGGCCATTGACGGTAAAACCGTTGATCACCGCTCCGACCACCACGCCCTGGCTAAAGGTCGCCAGCAGGGAGCCGCCAAAAAAGGCGCGATCCCAGAACGGTCGATGCGACGGTGTAGCCTGAAAGCGAAACTCAAAGGCGACGCCGCGAAAAATCAGGCCGATCAGCATCAGGGTCAGGGGAATCGACAGGGCGTCGATGATCACCGCGTAGGCGAGGGGAAAGGCACCAAATAGCCCTGCGCCGCCGAGCACCAGCCAGGTCTCATTGCCATCCCATACCGGCGCGACGCTGTTAACCATTACGTCGCGATCTCCGCCGCCCCGCACCGTGCTGAACAGCAGGCCGATGCCCAGGTCAAAGCCATCCATGACGATGTACATCAGCGTGGCAAAGACGATAATCACAAACCAGATCACCGATAATTCGATACCCATTAGCGGGACTCCTTCTGCAGATAGCCTTCAGTGGCGGCGGACAGTGGGCGGGCAGGGGTTCCGGATGTCGCCGGGTGCATCTCCTGTGGCCCTTTACGTATCAGGCGCAGCATATAGCTGTAGCCGACGCCGAACACAGCGCTGTACACCACGATAAAGGTCAACAAACTTACTGACATGTGCAGATCGCCATGGGCGGAAACGGCATCGGCGGTGCGCTGAACGCCATACACCACCCAGGGTTGGCGGCCTACTTCGGTGGTGACCCAGCCGGCGAGAATGGCAATCAGGCCGGAAGGCCCCATCCACAGAGCAAAATGCAGAAACGGTCGTGAGTGGTATAGCCGGCCGCCGCGACGCAGCCACAGGGCCAGCACGCCGAGCAGTAGCATCAACATGCCCAGCCCGGCCATCAGGCGAAACGACCAGAACACTACGGTAGCGTTCGGACGATCCTCAGGCGCGAACTCCTTCAATGCCGGCACCTGTTTATCAAGACTGTGGGTGAGGATCAGACTGCCCAGGGCCGGGATCTCGAGACCGTAGCGGGTGCGCTCCTGCTCCATATCGGGCCAGCCAAATAGCAGTAACGGCGTTGGCTCCCCGGGCGGATTTTCCCAGTGGCCCTCAATGGCGGCGATTTTAGCCGGCTGGTGCTTCAGGGTATTCAGGCCATGCATATCGCCAATTAGCGCCTGAACGGGCGCGACCAGCAGCGTCATCCATAGCGCCATTGAAAACATCTTGCGTATCGCCGGCGACTGGTTGCCGCGCAGCAGATGCCATGCCGCCGATGCACCGACGAGCAGCGCGCTGCTGAGAAACGCCGCTACCGTCATGTGCAGAAGACGATAGGGGAATGACGGGTTAAAGATCACTGCCAGCCAGTCGACGGGCACCACCTGGCCATCAACAATCTCAAACCCTTGCGGGGTCTGCATCCAGCTGTTAGAGGCGAGGATCCAGAACGTCGAGATAATGGTGCCCAGCGCCACCATGCAGGTGGCGAAAAAGTGCAGCCCCGGCCCTACGCGGTTCCAGCCGAAAAGCATCACCCCGAGAAAGCCCGCTTCCAGAAAGAACGCCGTCAGAACTTCATAGGTCAGCAGAGGGCCGGTGATACTGCCCGCGAATTCTGAAAATCCGCTCCAGTTGGTGCCAAACTGATAGGCCATCACCAGCCCGGAAACCACCCCCATGCCAAAGTTGACGGCGAATATCTTCGACCAGAAATGGTACAGCGAGCGCCAGACAGGATTTTTTGTTTTTAGCCATAAGCCTTCGAGCACCGCCAGATAGCTGGCCAGTCCGATGGTAATGGCGGGGAAAATAATGTGAAACGAGACCGTAAAGGCGAATTGAATTCGCGCCAGATGGAATGCATCAAGACCGAACATGCAGGACTCCACAACAAAATTGATTCAGCGCAATTTTAGGCAGCGCGGGAGTGAGGGGGCAGAAACAGTCCGGCCATTTTTTACGATAACAGTTGGCCACTGTTATGTTTTTGACCGTCCGGACATGTCTGTGCCCGGATATCTTTTGATGGGGTATGACCCTCTTCGGCCTGATTTATTATCATTCATTAATATGAGAATCAGTAAAAAGGATGAGCTAGTTAATAGTGAATTAAAAAATTTTAAATTGTCCAGTCATTAGACTCTTCGTACTGTATTCAACGAATAACAAAATAAGGGAATGCCAATGTCTGAAAAAGGATTACAGAGCTTGTGTATTACGCTTGGTGCCATGCTGATCTTCTGGTTTGTTTTAATCACGCTATGTTGGATGGTGATATTTTAAACGCCCGCAGCCTGGGACAGGAGTATCACGAATGCTTTCGTAGGCATAACAGTTATCAAAACCTATTATTTTTTATTAACTGATATATGATAAAGGGAGGTTATCGTACGGGAACGACCGCAATGAAAAAGTATCAACAGCTGGCGCAGCAGCTGACCGAGCAGATTGCGCTTGGTGTCTGGTTGCCGGGCGATCGGCTTCCCTCCCTGCGTGAGCAGGTGATTAGCAGCGGGATGAGCTTTATGACCGTCAGCCATGCCTATCAGCTGCTGGAAAGCCAGGGACGGATCGTCGCTCGTCCGCAATCGGGATATTACGTCGCTCCCCAGCCGGTGAAGCTCCGCCAGCCGGCGCCGCCTGCCCAGGTGACCCGCGATGAAGCCGTTGATATCAATACCTATATTTTTGAAGTCCTGCAGGCCAGCCGCCAGGCGTCAATGTTACCCTTTGCCTCGGCCTTTCCGGACCCGCGTCTCTTCCCGTTGCAGCAGCTCAACCGCTCACTGGCGCAGGTGAGTAAAACCGCCACCGCCATGAGCGTCATTGAGAATCTGCCGCCGGGCAATGCAGAACTGCGGCATGCCATTGCCCGTCGCTATGCTCTGCAGGGTATGAACGTCTCGCCGGACGAGATCGTCATCACCGCCGGGGCGCTGGAGGCGCTTAACCTAAGCCTGCAGGCGGTGACTGAGCCGGGAGACTGGGTGGTGGTGGAAAACCCCTGCTTCTACGGTGCCCTGCAGGCGCTGGAGAGGCTGCGTTTGAAAGCATTGTCGGTGGCCACTGACGTCAAGGACGGTATTGACCTGACGGCGCTGGAAGCGGCTTTGGAAAACTACCCGGTGAAGGCTTGTTGGCTGATGACCAACAGTCAGAATCCGCTTGGGTTCACCCTTAGCGCAGCGAAAAAAGCGCAACTGGTGGCGCTGCTGGCGCGCTATAACGTAACGCTTATCGAAGATGATGTTTATAGTGAACTCTATTTTGGCCGCGAGAAACCGTTACCGGCGAAGTATTGGGATCACAACGACATGACGCTGCACTGCAGCTCGTTCTCCAAATGTCTGGTACCCGGATTTCGCATCGGCTGGGTAGCGGCCGGTAAACAGGCGCGACGGATCCAGCAGCTGCAGCTGATGAGCACGCTCTCCACCAGCTCACCGATGCAGTTAGCCCTGGTGGATTACCTGTCCACCAAACGCTATGACGCCCATCTGCGTCGTCTACGTCGCCAGCTGGCGGAGCGTAAACAGCTGGCCTGGCAGGCGCTGCTGCGCCATCTGCCGCCTGAGGTGACCATCCACCATAGCGACAGCGGGTATTTTCTGTGGATCGAGTTACCGGAAGGCGCCGACGCCAGCGTGCTCAGCGCCCGGGCGCTGGCGTCGCATATCAGCATCGCGCCGGGAAAAATGTTTTCCACGACCGCCAGCTGGACCTCGTTTTTCCGTTTTAATACCGCCTGGGGCTGGGGGGAACGCGAAGAGCAGGGGGTTAAGCGTTTGGGGGAGCTTATTCGCGAACAGCTTGCCTGACTATGTCGTTTATTTTCGTCATCATAAACATTCGGCGAAAATAAACGAATCAGGATTTTTATCGAGGCCGGTCATTATTTTACTGGCGCTCACCATAGGAAATATGCATACCCCTCCTTTTTGTCTAACTCGTTGTCTATAATCCATAAAGTCATTTTTGTGTTGGCGATTTTTACGTAATGCGTCCCGGGTCACAACCTGCATAAATTCCTCCGGGGGCGTTAATCTGCTGACTACCCTTATTTCAGGAGATATTTTTACGGCACGGCTGCCGCTAATTCCTTTGTGACAGGAGTAACACCTGATGAGCAAAAAATTTGCCCGTTGCAGCCTTTATGTGCTGATTATGGCTAGCTTAACCGTTCAGGCCGCCGAACCGCTCACGTCGCTGGATAAACCAGAAGGGCGTCTCGATATTATTGCCTGGCCGGGGTATATCGAACGCGGCCAGACAGACAAGCAGTACGACTGGGTCACTCAGTTTGAAAAAGAGACCGGCTGTCAGGTCAATGTCAAAACCGCCGCCACCTCTGACGAAATGGTCAGCCTGATGGCGAAGGGCGGTTACGATCTGGTGACCGCGTCAGGGGATGCTTCACTGCGCCTGATCATGGGCAAACGTGTGCAGCCGATCAACACGGCGCTGATCGCGGGCTGGGGCTCCCTTGATCCGCGTATTGCGAAAGGGGCGTGGTTTAACGTCGGGGATAAAGTCTATGGTACGCCCTATCAGTGGGGGCCAAACCTGCTGATGTATAACACCCGCGTATTCCCGACGCCGCCAGACAGCTGGCGCGTGGTGTTCGTCAAGCAGGACCTGCCGGACGGTAAAACCAACCAGGGGCGGGTGCAGGCCTATGATGGCCCGATTTATATTGCCGACGCCGCGCTGTTTGTCAAAGCCACCCAGCCGCAGCTGGGGATTAACGACCCCTATCAACTGACGGAAACCCAGTACAACGCGGCGCTAAAAGTATTGCGCGACCAGCAGCCTCTGATCCATCGCTACTGGCACGATGCCACCGTGCAGATGAACGACTTCAAAAATGAAGGCGTGGCAGCCTCCAGCTCGTGGCCCTATCAGGCCAACGGCCTGAAGGCTGAAGGCCAGCCCATCGCCACCGTGTTTCCGAAGGAGGGGGTGACTGGCTGGGCGGATACCACCATGCTGCACAGCGAAGCGAAGCATCCGGTCTGCGCCTATAAATGGATGAACTGGTCGCTCACGCCGAAGGTGCAGGGCGACGTGGCAGCCTGGTTCGGCTCGCTCCCGGTAGTGCCTGAGGGCTGTAAAGCCAGCGCGCTGCTCGGGGAAAAAGGCTGTGAAACCAACGGCTATGACCAGTTTACCCGCATCCATTTCTGGAAAACACCGATCGCCGAAGGCGGGAAATATGTTCCCTATAGCCGCTGGACTCAGGACTATATCGCGATCATGGGCGGCCGCTAAGGACGGGAGGCAAACAATGACGTACGCGGTCGAGTTTCAGAATGTATCGCGCTTCTACGGCGATGTGCGGGCGGTAGATGGGGTCAGCATTGGCATCCGCGATGGCGAGTTTTTCTCGATGCTGGGTCCCTCAGGCTCGGGAAAGACCACTTGCCTGCGGCTGATCGCCGGATTCGAGCAGCTCACTGGCGGCATCATCCGTATTTTTGGTCAGCCGGCGAGTGAGTTGCCGCCCTGGCAGCGGGATGTGAATACCGTATTCCAGGATTACGCGCTGTTTCCCCATATGTCGATCCTCGACAACGTCGCCTATGGTCTGATGGTCAAAGGCATGGCGAAAAAAGCGCGCTATGCCCGCGCCCAGGAGGCGCTGGAAAAAGTGGCCCTCGGCTTTGCCCATCAGCGTAAACCTTCGCAGCTTTCCGGCGGCCAGCGGCAGCGGGTCGCTATTGCCAGAGCGCTGGTGAACCAGCCGCGTGTGCTGCTGCTCGATGAGCCGCTGGGCGCCCTGGATTTGAAGCTGCGCGAGCAGATGCAGGTGGAGCTGAAAAAGCTGCAGCAGTCGCTGGGGATCACTTTCATCTTCGTGACCCACGACCAGAGCGAAGCGCTGTCGATGTCGGACCGCGTGGCGGTGTTTAATAATGGGCGTATCGAGCAGGTCGACGCGCCGCAGGATCTCTATCTGCACCCGAAGACCGCCTTTGTCGCCGACTTTGTCGGCACCGCCAACGTCTTTGAAGCTGAGGCGGCCAGGCGATTGTGCGGTATGCCGGGCAGCTGGTCGCTGCGTCCGGAGCATGTTCGCCTGCAGAGCGGCGGCGAGGTGGAGGTGCAGGGCGTGGTGCAGGCGGTGCAGTATCAGGGGGCGGCGACGCGGATCGAGCTCCGTCTGGCGGATGGCGACAAACTGCTGGTCAGCCAGGCCAATATCGATGGCGCTGCGGCGGCCAGCGTACCGCGAACCGGGCAAACGGTTCTGGCTTCCTGGGCGCGGTCGGCGATGACCCCGCTGGAAAGCGGAGGCTGAGATGACCATGGCGTTGATTCCTGCACAGACCGGACGGGTATCGGGGATGTTCTGGCGCCGGCCGGCGCTGGGCCTGTTTTTACTGTTGATCGGGCCGCTGATGTGGTTTGGCATCGTTTATCTGGGATCGCTGCTGACCCTGCTGTGGCAGAGCATTTATACTTTTGACGACTTCACCATGTCGGTGACCAGTGACTTCACGCTGGCGAATCTGCGGGCGCTGTTCAACCCCGCCAACTACGACATTATTGTGCGTACTCTGGTGATGGCGCTGTGCGTCACGCTGGCCAGCGCGCTGCTGGCGCTGCCGATGGCCTGGTATATGGCGCGCTATACCCGCGGCAAAATGAAGGCCTTCTTTTATATCGCGGTGATGCTGCCGATGTGGGCCAGCTATATTGTCAAAGCCTACGCGTGGGTGCTGCTGCTGGCGAAAGATGGCGTGGCGCAGTGGTTCCTCAGCCATTTGGGTCTGGAAGGGGCGCTGAGCGCGCTATTGAGCGTTCCGGCGGTTGGCGGTAACACCTTGTCCACCTCCGGTCTCGGACGCTTTCTGGTGTTCGTCTACATCTGGCTGCCGTTTATGATCCTGCCGGTACAGGCGGCGCTGGAGCGCATTCCTGGTTCGTTGCTGCAGGCGTCAGGCGACCTTGGCGCGACGCCGCGGCAGACCTTTCGCTACGTGGTGCTGCCGCTGGCCATTCCCGGCATCGCCGCTGGGTCGATCTTCACCTTTTCGCTGACGCTGGGCGACTTTATCGTGCCGCAGCTGGTCGGCCCTCCGGGGTACTTCATTGGCAATATGGTTTATTCGCAGCAGGGGGCGATCGGCAATATGCCGATGGCGGCGGCGTTTACCCTGGTGCCTATTGTCTTGATTGCCCTCTATCTGGCGTTCGTGAAACGTCTGGGAGCTTTCGATGCACTCTGATCGCGCACCCTGGTATCTGCAACTGGCGACCTGGGGCGGGGTGATATTCCTCCATTTCCCGCTGCTGATCATCGCCATCTATGCTTTTAATACTGAGGATGCGGCCTTCAGCTTTCCGCCGCAGGGGCTGACGCTGCGCTGGTTTAGCGAGGCAGCAGGGCGCAGCGATATCCTCGAATCCGTGACGTTGTCACTTAAAATTGCCGCTCTGTCGACAGCCATTGCCTTAGTACTTGGCACGCTGGCTGCAGGTGCCCTGTGGCGCAGCACTTTTTTTGGCAAGAATGCGGTATCGCTACTGCTGCTATTACCGATTGCCCTGCCGGGGATCATTACCGGCCTGGCGCTGCTGACGGCGTTTAAGGCCGTCGGCCTGGAGCCTGGCGTCCTGACCATCGTGGTGGGGCACGCCACTTTCTGCGTGGTGGTGGTGTTTAACAATGTCATCGCCCGCTTCCGCCGGACGTCGTGGAGTATGGTGGAGGCCTCGATGGATTTAGGGGCTACCGGCTGGCAGACCTTTCGCTACGTGGTGTTGCCCAACCTGGGGTCGGCGCTGCTCGCGGGGGGAATGCTGGCCTTCGCTCTGTCGTTTGATGAAATCATCGTCACCACGTTCACCGCAGGGCATGAACGCACCTTGCCGCTGTGGTTACTGAATCAGCTGGGGCGGCCGCGAGATGTGCCCGTCACCAACGTTGTCGCGCTGTTGGTGATGCTGGTAACAACCATACCAATCTTAGGGGCCTGGTGGCTCACCCGTGACGGCGATAATGACGCCGGAAACGGGAAATAAAACCATGAAACAGGATAATGCTATGCAACACAACCTATTGATAAACGGTAAGTTAGTGGCAGGTGAAGGCGAGAAAGTGCCGGTATACAACCCTGCAACCGGCGATGTGATCCTGGAGATTGCCGAAGCGACAGCGGCCCAGGTCGATGCCGCCGTTGAGGCGGCGGATCGGGCGTTCGATGCCTGGAGCCAGACAACGCCGAAGACGCGTTCCGAGTGCCTCCTGAAGCTGGCGGATGTCATCGCGGCGCAGGCGGAGACCCTGGCGCAGCTGGAGTCGCTGAACTGCGGCAAGCCGCTGCACTGCGTGATTAACGATGAGATGCCGGCCATTGCGGACGTCTTCCGCTTCTTCGCCGGCGCCGCCCGTTGCCTGCCGGGGATGGCCGCCGGAGAGTATCTGGAAGGACATACCTCGATGATCCGCCGCGACCCGGTGGGCGTGGTGGCTTCCATTGCTCCATGGAACTATCCGCTAATGATGGCGGCCTGGAAGCTGGCCCCGGCGCTGGCGGCGGGCAACTGTGTGGTGATCAAACCCTCAGAAATCACCCCGCTGACGGCGCTGAAGCTGGCAGAGCTGGCAAAAGATATCTTCCCGGAAGGGGTGATCAACGTGCTGTTTGGCCGCGGCAAAACGGTAGGCGACCCGCTGACCGCCCATGCGAAAGTGCGAATGGTTTCGCTGACCGGGTCGATTGCCACCGGGGCCCATATCATCGGTCATACCGCCTCGTCGATTAAACGCACCCACATGGAGCTGGGCGGTAAGGCGCCAGTGATCGTTTTTGACGATGCGGACATCGATGCGGTGGTGGATGGGGTGCGGACCTTCGGCTTTTATAACGCCGGCCAGGACTGCACAGCCGCCTGCCGGATTTACGCTCAGCAGGGCATTTATGAGCAGCTGGTGGAGAAACTGGGTGCGGCGGTGGCCAGCCTGAAAATGGGCGCGCCGGAGGACGCCGCTACCGAGCTGGGGCCGCTGAGTTCGCTGGCCCATCTCGAACGCGTCAGCGCGGCGGTGGAAGCCGCCAGGGCGCAGCCGCATATTAAAGTAGTTACCGGCGGCAGTCGGGCTGACGGCACGGGCTATTACTTCCAGCCGACGCTCCTCGCCGGCGCCCGGCAGGAAGACGCCATTGTCCAGCGGGAAGTGTTTGGCCCAGTGGTTAGCGTGACGCCTTTCAGCGATGAAGCGCAGGCCCTGAGCTGGGCGAATGACTCACAGTATGGCCTGGCCTCCTCGGTATGGACGAAAGATGTCGGTCGCGCCCATCGTCTTAGCGCCAGGCTGCAGTACGGCTGCACCTGGGTCAATACCCACTTTATGCTGGTCAGCGAAATGCCGCACGGTGGTCAGAAGCTGTCGGGCTACGGCAAGGACATGTCGATGTATGGCCTGGAAGATTACACTGTGGTTCGCCATGTGATGGTGAAGCATGGCTAACATGTTGAAGGTTAAGCATCAGGCGATTATTTCGCCACGGGTGTGTTAGTTCGCTAATAGTCACAATGGCAAGAAAGGTCAAAACTCAATGCCAGGGATATGAGATTATTCTTATGCCCCTTCAAGAGCTAAGCCATTGTGAGTGCCGGAGATAAGCGCCGGATGGGGACCGCCAGTCACCCTAGGCGCACAGCGCCCGGCGGGTGAGGCGGCAACATCGCCCTTCGCGAACAAATATCGGCCCCTGCCTGTTGGCAGGGGCTTTTTTTCTGTCTATTGCATGTTGGAAGGAGGGCTAAGCCTCAAGGGCGCAAAGGGGCATCACATCGCTGTCATTCAGTGCCGGTTTTTTTTGCTCGGCAAGCTGGCGCTGCGCCGATCCCGAATGTAGGAAATAAGATTATATACCGCCGCGACCAGCAGGATCAGCGCGATGATCAGCGTGATGATTCCGGACATATCCACCTCGAATTTATCAAGCGCCGTGGCGCAAAACATTACCAATGGTTATGAATGTAAGTATTATCTCAGAGCAAGGCAAATGATATTTATTGTCATTTAGCGCCATCTGTCGCGTATATTTGCGGAAAAAAAGCGTGAAGGGTTTATGTTACAACAGCTTGTCTCTGGCCTTTGTCCGGTTAAGGATCAGCCATCCGTGGGGAATAATCGCATCTTTAGTCAATTTTACGAACAGCAGTCTCTGGCAGCCGGCGCAAGCGTCGGGATATTTTAATTGTTAGTTGCCGTGATTCGTGGATAGCAGCAATCTATTTCGGCATTAATAATAAGCTTTTTATATTGGCGGATTTTGCAGGATATTCGTTCTCAATATCTCATATGCCGTTGCTGCGGCCGAAACGCCGCCAGGTTTGACTTTACAACATCCGTCATGCGATCATTTACCGCATATTAGGTTTTAACGTTGATGTGGCTGTGAGAATTTTTGCTTTTATTTTATTGGCTATCGGCATCCTGACGCTGAGCTACGGTAATGCCCCGGCGAAACGTATCCAAAGCTGTGAGCAGATGGGGGTTGGGCAGGCCGTTTGCGCCGCCGCCGAATGGGATAGTGAAAAAGTCAACGCTCTACCGCGCTATAACCATAATCTAAATAAGGTAATGGCAGCCGGGCAGTTAGCCCCCACCGCTCGAAAGCAAGATAACAACTCTGTTGTTCGCGCGTAAAAAAGCAGCCTCCAGGGCTGCTTTTTTAGGTTTCGTTGCTGAGTAAAATGATTAAAACCAGCCAAATCTTACGGATAGCAGGCTGATAAGCGCAAACGCGGCGCAGACATTAATCAGAATGACGGTTTTGCTGGAGACATCCATAACGCCACCTTAATGAGTAAGTCCCTAAAGGTATAGTACGACGTCTGCGGTTGCGCTATCGGATTAAGACGAATCAGGCTTTATTCTGAATATTCAGCCTGTTTCTGAAATTGTTATACAAGTATCTCTGAAACACGACGTCATGGCAGATAATCATCCCACCATGGAACGCCCCTCAGGGAAGGAAGAACAAGAATGACGTTATATCAAAAAATGTTGGTGTTTTACGCCATTATGGGCGTGATATGCGCCGTGATTAGCTGGTTTTTAACCAAAGAGAGCAGGGTGATCCGACTGCTGGCGGCCCTGTTGATCGGCGCCACCTGGCCGTTCAGCTTCCCGATGGCGCTGCTCGTCTCGCTGTTTTAACCCTCAGATGACGGACGGCAGAAAAGGGTGGCGGGAAGGGTAAGGTTACTGTATAAAAAAACAGTATCCTTATCATGGAGTCATACAGGTGAATAGTTTCTTTTCGTCCGTCGCAGGCGCCACCCTGCGCTGGCTCGATATTCCGGGAGATGGCCTCCCGGTGGTGTTCATCCACGGCCTCGGCTGCGCGTCATCTTACGACTACCCCCGTGTCGCCAGCGCCCCCGCGCTCAACGGGCGGCGCAAAATACTTATCGATCTACCGGGCTTCGGTTACAGCGATAAACCGCACAACTTTAGTTACAACATACATATTCAGGCACTGGTCGTGGAGCAGCTACTTAACCACCTGCGCCTGCAGCGCTTCGCGCTGTTCGGGCATAGCATGGGCGGAAGTGTTGCCATCGAAGCGGCGGGGCTGCTGGGCGAACGGGTGACCACGCTGCTGGTCTCTGAACCCAATCTGTTCGCCGGCGGTGGCGAGTACAGCAGGCGTATTGCGGCGCAGTCAGAGGCGGACTTTGTTGCCGAAGGCTATGCCCGAATGCTGGCTGAGGAGCGCTCGCCATGGGCGGGGTGTTTGCAAAACAGCGCGCCCTGGGCCGTCTGGCGGGCTGCCAGCAGCTTGATGCGCGGCAGTGACCTACCCTGGTTTACCCAGCTCTGTCAGTTACGTTGTAAAAAAAGACTGATTGTCGGCGAGCTGTCGCTGCCTTATGCCGATAGCGATCTGGTGCAGGCGCATGGGATCCCGGTCGGGGTGGTGTCCCGGGCGGGACACTCGATGGCGTGGGAAAACCCGGAGGGGCTGGCGCAGCTTATCGCCAGCCATGGTTAAGAGGCGCTTGGCCTCAGAACGGAAGCTCGCGAGGCTGGGTCTGGATCGTTATCCAGCGCAGCTCGGTGAATTCCGCAATCCCGGCCCGGCCACCAAAGCGGCCATAGCCGGAGGCTTTGCAGCCGCCAAACGGCATTTGCGCTTCATCATGCACCGTTGGGCCATTGATATGGCAAATACCGGTTTGCAGACGTTGCGCTACGTTCCATGCTCTGGCGCTGTCGCGGCTGTAGACCGCCGCGGAAAGACCATAGTCGCTGTCATTGGCTACCGCCAGCGCCTCCTCTTCGCTGTTTACGCGAATAACTGCTTTTACCGGGCCAAAGGACTCTTCGTTCCACAGCCGCATCTCGCGGGTCACGCCGTCCAGCAAGGTCGGCGCCATGTGGGTATCGCTGGCTTTACCACCGGTTAGCAGGCGAGCGCCTTTCGCTAGCGCATCCTCGATTAACGCGTTGCAGCGGGTGATGGTATTCATATCAACCACCGGCCCCGTGAGGGAGGCGGGCAGGGCAGCGGCGCGCCTGGCCAGCAGCGGGATAAACGCCTCCGCCACGGCATTGTCAACAATAATGCGTTCGGTGGACATACAGATCTGCCCGGCGTTAGCGAAGGCGCCAAAAATGGCCCCAGCTGCGGCCTGCTCAATATCGGCATCATCCAGCACCAGCAGCGGCGCCTTACCGCCAAGCTCCAGCACCGCTGGCTTGAGATGCTGTCCGCAGGTGCGGGCAATAATCCGCCCAACCGGCGTGGAGCCGGTAAAGTTAACGCGCCGTACCGCCGGATGGGCAATCAACGACTCCACCAGCGCCGGGGCATCCTCTGGCGCGCAGGTAAGATAGTTGACCACGCCTGGCGGGAAGCCCGCCGCGTCAAGGGCATCGATAATCAGTCCCTGAGTGGCTGGCGACAGCTCCGCACCCTTGAGGATCACCGTGTTGCCGCAGGCCAGCGGCGTCGCCAGCGCTCGGGTAGCCAGAATCAGCGGAGCGTTCCACGGCGCCATGCCCAGCACCACCCCCGCTCCCTGGCGGACGCCCATTGCCAGGTTACCTGGCACGTTAGAGGGGATGATCTGTCCTTCAATCTGGGTGGTCAGCGCCGCCGCCTCGCACAGAATATCGGCCGCCAGATGGACGTTAAATCCGGCCCAATGGGCGGTCGCGCCGGTCTCCGCCGCCATGGCGGCGATAAATTTCGCCTCGCGCAATAGCATCTGTTCCGCCGCGTCGAGCAGTAAGCGACGCCGTTCCGCCGGCGCAGTATCGCGCCACAGCGGGAAGGCTTTGGCTGCGGCCTCGATGCAGCGTTTGCCGTCGGCGAGACTGGCGGCCGCGGCCACCGAGGCGACGTCGTCGTGGGCCGGGTGGCGGCGGGTAAAGGTGCGGCGGTCTTCGGCATCGTGCCACTGGCCGTCGGTGTACAGATTGCAGGTGATTGTCATGTTGGAAACCTCTTGTTCTGCGGTTCCCCCAGTGTACCGGGCACTACTGACGGTGAGCGTGAGCAGGGCGGTTATCGCACATTTTTTTGCAGGAATTCTGTGTGGCTCACAACATCCTGACTGCCACTGGCGTAAAAAGCAGCGCGACGCTGCTTAAACCAGCGATTTCAGCGTGATTTGCATAAGGTGATAGCCATTGATTATTTGCCGGGGGCGAGCGCCTGTGCTGATATTACTGTTCTTATAATCAATAATCAGGACTTATAACCATGTCTACAGGGAAAACCACGCTGGCGCTGCTGCTGAGCGCACTGCTGCCGGCCGGCGCCGCATGGGCCGCAGGCAATGACACACTGGTCTACTGCTCAGAGGCCTCCCCGGAGTCCTTTAATCCGCAGATCGCCAGCTCCGGCCCGTCGTTCGTCGCCAGCTCGCAGGTACTGTATAACCGTCTGGTTTCCTTTGACCCGGTGAAGAACACGCCGATCCCGTCGCTGGCCACCGAGTGGCACGTCTCTGAGGATGGCAAAACCTGGACCTTTACTCTGCGTCAGGGAGTGAAGTTCAACAGTAACAAATTCTTCAAACCAACCCGCGATTTTAACGCCGACGACGTTCTGTTTTCCGTGCTGCGCCAGATGGATCCCCAACATCCTTACCACAAGGTGTCGCAGGGGAACTATGAGTACTTCCACGACGTGGGCCTCGATAAGTTGATTAAGTCGGTGAAAAAGGTCGATGATTACCACGTCCAGTTCGAACTCAACGAGCCGAATGCGGCGTTTCTTGCCGACTGGGGCATGGACTTTGCCTCTATTCTGTCGGCGGAGTATGGTGAGGCGATGCTGAAGAAAGGGACGCCAGAGAACGTCGATAACTGGCCGGTCGGTACCGGGCCGTATGCCCTGCAGCAGTACAAAGTCGATTCGCAAATCCGCTATATCGCCAATCCCCACTACTGGGAAGGCGAGGTACCGACCAAGCATCTGATCTTCTCCATTACGCCGAACGTCGAGACCCGTCTGGCGAAACTGCAGACCAACGAATGCCAGATTATTCCGGCGCCTTCCCCGGTACAGTTCCCGGTGATTAAGGGCAATAAAGATCTGGCGCTGCATGCGGTTGAGGCGCTGAACGTCGGCTATCTTGCGTTCAACACCGAGAAAAAACCGTTTGATAATGTGCTGGTGCGCCAGGCGTTAAACTACGCTACCGACAAGCAGGCGATCGTCAAGGCAGTGTTCCTCGATTCCGGCAATGTGGCGAAATCACCGATCCCGTCAACGATGCTCGGGTATAAGAAAGATCTGCCGGACTACGATTACGATCCACAGAAAGCGAAAGCGTTGCTCAAGCAGGCGGGTCTGGAGCAAGGGACGGAAGTGACCCTGTGGTCGATGCCGGTTCAGCGGCCGTACAATCCGAACTCAAAACGCATTGCCGAAATGATCCAAAATGACTGGGCGAAAGTCGGGGTCAAAGCCAGGATTGTTAGCTATGAATGGGGCGAATACCTTGCCGGTATGCGCAAAGGGGAGCACGACAGCGCCCTGTATGGCTGGATGTCGGACAACGGCGATCCGGACAACTTTGCTGGCACACTGCTCAGCTGTGATAATATCCAGACCGGCTCCAACGCCGCTCGCTGGTGTGATAAATCCTATGACGCGCTGGTGAAGAAAGCGCTGTTGGTGAGCGATCCGCAGGCGCGGGCCAAACTCTACGAACAGGCGCAGGAGATCTTCTATCAGCAGGCGCCATGGATCACCCTGGCGACCGGGAAAACCTTCTATGCCACCCGCAGCAACGTCAGCGGTTACACTGTGAGCATGATGGGAAGTGATTTTTCCAAAGCGAAAATTAATTAGCGAAAGGAGAACAGGATGGCACATCTGGATGAGGTTATTGTCAGCGTTGATAATACCATTGCCGAGGGCGTTATTGCTCATATGAATGAGCTGTTGATCGCGCTGAGCGATGATGCGCAGCTCAGTCGTGAGGAACGCTATACCCAGCAGCAGCGTCTGCGCACCGCCATTGCCCATCATGGGCGACAGCATCAGGAAGAGCAGGACGCGCGCCGCGAGCAGTTGACTAAAGGCGGCGCGATCCTCTGAAGAGACGCTCAGAACTGGCGTCTGGCCACCAGCCAGGCGCCGACCACCAGCATCACTGCCCCGCATAACGGTCCGATCAGCGCCCGCACTGGCACGCCGTGGGCGCGAATTAAATCCATGATTAGCCCGCCCACCAGCTGGCTGGCCACCAGTACCGCAATGGTCGTCGCCGCGCCAACGTTTTGATAACCGCTAATGCTGGCGAAGACGAAAAAGGAACCCAGCAGGCCAGGGATCAGCGTCCACCACTTTACGCTCAGGGCCAGCTCCTGAAAACCGGCGACGCCCTGGCGCAGCAATAACAGAGTCACGAAGATAACGATCCCGACCAGCGAATTGAGCAGCATGGCGATAAGGATCGTCGACGCCGACTGGGTGATGCGCACCATCAGCGTGTTCTGCACCACCAGACCAACGCCGGCGGCGATCAGGCAGGTGAGGGTGAGCGACGCATTCATGCCTTGCCGTCCGGTTCCTGACGCTCGTCAAGCTGCAGCTGCATAAAGGTGAGATCCAGCCAACGGCCAAATTTAGTGCCCACCTGCGGCATCTGTCCGGTGGTGATAAAGCCCAGTGTTTCATGCAGATGTAGCGAAGCGTGGTTCTGCGATTCGATGCCGGCGACCATCACATGTTTATTCAGCCGTCGCGCTTCGGCGATCAAGGCGACCAGCAGCTTGCGGCCCAACCCTTTCCCCTGATGTTCGGGATGAACGTACACCGAATGCTCCACGGTATGGCGAAAGCCGTCAAACGCCCGCCAGTCGCCAAACGAGGAATAACCGGTAATGACGCCGTCTTCCTCGCTCACCAGTACCGGAAATCCAGCCAGCTGGCGGGCTTCAAACCAGGCGATGCGGTTGTCGGTATCCACCGTTTTATCATTCCAGATGGCGGCGGTATGGACGACGGCATGGTTATAGATCTCGGCGATCGCCGCGCAGTCGTCTTTAATGGCAGGGCGAATGGTCATAGCAAACCTCAATTTTCTGTACACTATAGTGGTACGCTATTATTACAATAATGAACGCTACGCTGTCATCCGTTTTCAGCATAATTTTAACGGCTAACCGCGGATTAACGCGCCTTGATGGACGGTTGTGTAATGGGTGGGTGCACACTATAGTGTTACGTTATGAATACTATAGAAGACAATCTCAATCAGCGCATCAGCGCGCGCATCCGCATCGAACGCGAGTCCCGAGGCTGGTCGCTGAACGACCTCGCCGAACGGGCCGGCGCCTCGCGGGCGATGATCCATAAAATCGAGCGCGGCGAAAGCAGCCCTACGGCCTCGATGCTGGGTCGCCTTTCCGGCGCTTTCGGCATCAGTATGTCGACCCTGATCGCCCGTGCGGAAATGCAGGAGGGCAAACTGCTGCGCTTTGCCAGCCAGCCGGTATGGCGCGATCCGCAAAGCCACTATCTGCGCCGCCACGTTTCGCCACGCAGCGATCTGCCGATCGATCTGGTGCAGATTGAGCTGCCGCCCGGCAGCGATGTACCGATGCCGGCCGCGTCCTATGCGCTGGCCCGCCAGCTGATCTGGCTCCAGCAGGGCGAGCTGGTGTTCGTCGAAGGCAATACCCGCCATGAGATGCAGGCAGGAGATTGTCTGGAGCTTGGCCCGCCAAACGATTGTCGCTTTATTAATGAATCCGCAGAGACCTGCGTCTATCTGGTGGTTCGCCTTAATCAATCGCCATCCGGCTCTTAATGTTAAAGCGTAATGCGCATAAAGCAGCTAGCCTCAGTACAGTCTGCTAACAAGAGGAGTTTGCTATGACAGATCAACCGCAACGCCATCGCCGCTGGGTCCTGGCTTCCCGTCCCCATGGTGAACCGACGGCAGAGAATTTCCGCCTGGAAGAGAGCGAGGTGCCGACGCCAGGCCCGGGCCAGGTGCTGCTGCGTACCGTTTATTTATCGCTCGACCCGTATATGCGCGGGCGCATGAGCGACGCCCCGTCCTATTCGCCGCCGGTGGCTATCGGCGCGGTGATGGTCGGGGGAACGGTGAGCCGCGTGGTCAGCTCAAATCATGCCGATTATCAGCCCGGCGACTGGGTGCTGGGCTACAGCGGCTGGCAGGATTATGAACTCTCCGACGGCAGCGGACTGGTGAAGCTGGGGGACAATCCGCAACACCCGTCCTGGTCGCTGGGAGTCCTGGGGATGCCGGGCTTCACCGCTTATATGGGATTGCTGGATATTGGCCAGCCGAAGGCGGGCGAAACGCTGGTGGTCGCCGCGGCCACCGGGCCGGTGGGCGCCACGGTCGGACAGATCGGCAAAATTAAGGGCTGCCGCACCGTCGGCATCGCTGGCGGCGCGGAGAAATGTCGGTATGCGGTTGAGACGTTAGGCTTTGATGTCTGCCTTGACCATCGTGCGGATGATTTCGCCGAACAGCTGGCCCAGGCCTGCCCGCAGGGCATTGACGTTTATTATGAAAACGTCGGCGGCAAGGTTTTTGACGCGGTGCTGCCACTGTTGAATACCGCAGCACGGGTACCCGTCTGCGGGCTGGTGAGTGGCTATAACGCCACCGGGCTGCCGGACGGGCCGGATCGTCTGCCGCTGCTGATGGCGACCATCCTCAAAAAGCGCATCCGGATGCAGGGCTTTATTATCGGCCAGGATTATGGGCATCGGATCGCCGAATTCCAGCAGCAGATGGGGCGCTGGGTGCAGGAGGGGAAAATCAAATATCGCGAACAGCTGATTGACGGCCTGGAACAGGCGCCGCAGGCGCTGATCGGCCTGTTAAAAGGTGAGAACTTCGGTAAGGTAGTGATCCGCGTCGCGGCGGACGACTAGCCTGGCGGGCTTCGACTGAACAGGCCCCTTTTCCCGCCAGGGAAAAGGGGCCTGGCATAAAGGTCAGGCGTAGAAGGCTAACCGCTGGGCGAGCAGATCCACAAACGCCTCGCGGTCCACATCCAGCATCAGGGTGGTATTGGGCCGATTGCCGGTCAGATAGTAGTAATCGACCACCGTCATCCCCTCGGTATATTTGCCTTCTGTTTCCACGCCAACCCAGCGTTCGATAGTGGTAAAGATCTCCGGCTTGAGGAGCCAGGCGATGGTGCAGGGATCGTGCAGCGGCGCGCCGTCGAAGCCCCACTTTTCATCTTTGTGGTAGGCCATAAAGAAGTCGAGCAGTTCGGCGACAATGGTCGACACCGGGTTGCCAATCTGGCGGAATCTCTCGATATCTGCGGGAAGGATTTGCGCCCGATGCGTAACATCCAGCCCGGCCATGACCACCGGGATCCCGGACTGAAAGACGATTTCCGCGGCCTGCGGATCAACGTAAATATTAAACTCTGCCGCCGGTTGCCAGTTGCCCAGCCCCATCGCGCCCCCCATGATTACGATGCGGGCGATCTTCGCGTGCAGCTCCGGATGGCTGGCGAGCAGCAGGGCGACGTTGGTCTGCGGCCCGGTGGCCACCAGGGTCACCGGCTCCGGGCTCTCGCGCAGCACGCTGGCCATCAGCTCGACAGCGGTGCAGCTCTGCGGTGCAAAGGACGGATCCGGCAGGCTTGGGCCATCCAGTCCGCTTTCCCCATGCACGTTATCGGCGATGATCAGTTCGCGCATCAACGGCTTCCTTGCGCCGCCGGCAACCGGAATATCCGGCCGGTTCAGCAGCGTAAGCATACGCAGCACGTTGCGCAGGGTCTTCTCCGGGGTCTGGTTGCCCGCGGAAGCGGTGACGGCTTTCACCTCCAGCTCCGGCGAGGCGAGGGCGAGGACCAGGGCGATCGCGTCATCATGTCCCGGATCGCAATCAATCATAATCGGCAGTGCCATAGCAGCTCCTTGTTGGCGATGTTCTGTGACCAGACTAACGCTGCGAGTCGAGGCAGACGAGATGGTGTGCAGAATAGTGTGATGGAGACCACGATTGCTGCGAGGGCATCGCGTATCGTCACGCGACCGTCCGCAGTGATATTGCCTCGTTTTGCGGTGGCGCAAGATGGCGCCCGGCGCGGCGCGATATAATAGAAAAATTGCTAATCCTTACGGATATTAATGGTTTGCTTTTCGGCGGGCAGGTTCTTATCCTTAAGAAAACTCGAGAGGTTATTACGATGAAAGATGTAGTAGATAAATGCAGCACCAAAGGCTGCGCCATTGATGTCGGGACGATCATTGATAACGAGGACTGCGTCTACCGGGCCGAGAAGGTGTTCCCGAGCCGCGAAGAAGCGGAATCCACCGTAGCCGCCGTACGCGAACGTGCCGCCGCCGCGGCGCCGGCCAGTGAACCACCGCAGGTCGATTACACCATCGCCGCCGCTGGCGACGGGGTGAAACTCGACCTCTCCATCACCTTCTCCTGCCAGGCGGAGAAGATCATTTTCGAATTATCCCTGAGAAATCTGCTTTAATTCGCGCCTGTAGCGGAAGAACGTTGCCCCCGGCGGGCAGGCGCCTTCCGCTGATGCAGCAAGCTGCCCACCCGGCGACCTGAGCCGGGTGCGCGCGGTTAGTCTTGAAAGACGATGTTTCCGCCAACCATGGTCATCACCACGCGACTGTCGCCAATCTCCTCATGGGCAACGGCGAAAATATCGCGGTCCAGCACCTGAAAATCAGCGACTTTACCGATCTCTATTGATCCGCGTACCGCTTCTTTCCCTTCCTGATAGGCCGCATTGATGGTGTACATCCGCACGCCGTCGGCGACGCTAATCGCCAGTTCCGGGCGAATAACGTTGCCGCTGGACGATGATTTGCGGGTGACGGCAGCCTGAACCATTTTGCGCCAGTTTACCAGCGCCATAATGCCATCTGACCCGCCAGCGACGATGACCCCAAGGTCGATGATATCCCGTAGCCCTTTGCTGATTTCCCCCTTGATGTCACAGTAGCGGGCACGTTGTTCGTAGTCATACGCCGGGCCGCCGGGTGAGGGTTGTTCGGAAAGCAGAATGCCGTATTTTGCCGCCGTCACGAAATCTTGCCTATCGCCCATGGAGCCATGCAGTACATAATGCCGTCGACTCTCCCCCGGATAGCGCTGAATCGCCTGCACGAAGCTGTTAATCGTGACTTTTACCGCCTTATCGCCGACCGCATGGACAGCCACCTGAAAGCCGCGCTGGTGAGCCAGCAGAATCATCTGCTGTAGCGTCTCCGCTTGTTCTTCCTCAGTTGCCACGGGGCCACCGAACACCGAGCGTCCGCGATATCCCGGCCGGTCAGCGTAATCCTGATTCATCCACGCTGTGTGCGATGTGGGTACGCCATCGCAGAACAGCTTTATGGTCCGGCAGTCCAGCCAGTGCCGGTCGGTGAACTGGGAAAAATCAAAGCTATCCAGATCGCTCTTCAGGGTCGCGCGGGACTGAACGCCCCGATCGGCGGAGTAAAAGGCGATGGATACCCGGGCGGTGAGCCTTCCTTCATTCTGCAGTTCACGGTAGGCGGCAATGGCGCGATCCCCCGCGGCGCCCACCTCGCGCGTGTTTTCCCCCGGGCCCATCGCGCCTTCGGTGTAGCTGGCGTAGCCTTCACTGTTCATCAGGCGCTGGGCTGCCAGAAGGTTCTCTTTGAGGGCCGCTACGGTCAGACGCGGCATCGTGCCGGATGCGAGATGCAGGGCGGGCAGGTCGATGAAATTGCCGTCCAGTTCGCCATTGGTCGTTCGCCCCAGATGTCCGCCGAGGGGATCTGGCGTGCTGGCGTCAAGACCGGAGAGGGCCAGTGCCCGGCTGTTGACGATACAGGAGTGACCGTCCCACAGGGCGAGCAGGGTGGGATGATCGGCCGTGACATCGTCAATATCCCAGCGCGTCAGGGAGCGCTGGTCGGCCGCGCACTCCTCAATCGCATTCGGATCCAGTCCACAGACGCGGATCCACTCCCCGGCGGGAGTGCGCGCTGCCTGGTCGCGCAGTCTTTTCCGCAGTACTGCCAGGGAACGCACGTCCTGGCAGTTCAGGCAATGCCAGCTGTCAGCGAGCCAGCCGATATGGATATGTGAGTCATGCGCGGCGGGTAAAATGAGTTTGCCGCCAAGGTCAATGACCTGCGTCTGGGGACCAATATGCTGCTGTATCTCCTGGTCTTCACCCACGTTAATAATCCATCCCTGCTTTACGGCGATGGCGCGCTTAAAACTAAAATGTGCGTCCACCGTGGCGACCTTGCCGTTAATCAATACGCAGTCCGCATAAACGACATTATCCATTTGTTCCTCCCTGTCGGATGAAAGTACCGATCAATATAAATAGTAATCAGGGTGATTATATGTCGGCTATCTGACTACGAAGGGGGGAGAGTGTCAAGCGCGGGGGAGGCGGGTATTAGCCTGGCGGTGCAAGAGACGATAAGGAAAAGCGCTGCGCCCGCCGAGCGTGAGAGGCATCGGCGGGCGCAGGGGCGAGTTACTCGAAGCGCCAGGCGAGATTCAGGCCGATGCCGTAGTTACGTCCCGGAGCAGGCTCGTAGTAACGCCCGTTAGACTCGTTAACGATGACAGAGCCGACGTACTCCCGGTCGAACAGGTTGTCGACGCGACCGAACAGATCCATATCCATCCTGCCGTAGCTCCATTTATAGCCGGTGGTCAGGCCAACCACCGTCCAGGAGGGCGCTTTGGCGGTGTTTTCGTCATTGGCCATGATATCGCTCATATAGCGAATATCGCTGCCGGCGTACCAACCTTGCTCCGGCTGATAGCCGAAGGAAGCGTAGCCCATATTGCGCGCGATCCCCGGAATGCGATTGCCGTTGCAGCTGGCATCATCGCAGACGTTAGTGCGATAGGTCGCGTCCAGCCAGGTCCAGGCCGCCTTCAGACGCCAGCTCTCACCAAACTGCTGATCCAGCCCCAGCTCCATTCCCTGACGGCGGGTCTTGCCGGCGTTTTTATAACTGGTGCGCCCGCCGCTGCTGCTGTCGACCACGATCTCATTATCGGTATTGGTCTGGAACAGGGCGGCGGTGAACAGCCCATTGCCGATCCGCGTCTTGCTGCCGATCTCCACCGTGTCGTTGGTGGAGGGTTTCAGGCCGAAGTTGAGGCCGCTCTGGTTATCGGAGCGGTAGGAGAGTTCGTTAATGGTCGGCGTCTCGAAGCCGCGGCCGGCGGAGAGGTAGACGTTCCACGCGTCGGTCAGGGCATATTTCAGCGAGCCCGCGGGCAGCCATTTGTGATAGCTGGCATCGCCGCTGTCATCGCCATTGCCCGGCGTGATGTAGTAGTCATTCGAGTCGAACCATACTGAGCTGTAGCGAACTCCGGCATCGAGCGAGAGTTTTTCCGTTAATTGCCACTGGGTCTGCAGGTAGGGATCGACGTTCCACATCAGGTTGCGTTCGTTACGGCGGAGCGCGCCCTGTTCGCCATACTGCGGCGCGCCGTTGACCATCACAAAGTTTTCATACCCTTTGCGCCGCTCGCTCATGTTCTCGTAGTCGAGCCCGGCGGTCAGAGTGACGGGCACCAGCAGCTCTCCGCGATGGGTCAGCCGGGTATCGATCCCCTGGTAGTGACGGGTAAGGTCGATCACCCCGCCGGCATGGCTCGGCTTCAGCTGCGGCGCGCGCGGGATCGACTGGAACTGGGTGGTTTCACGTTCCCCGGCGTACATCATAACGCTGAGATCGTCCTGGGCGCTGAGCTGGCGCTCATAGCGCAGGCCGGCCTGGGTTTGTCGGGTGTTCTTGCGGGTATTGTATTCGTCGCCGCGCGGTGACTGGCGCGGGTTATCGCGCCATTCGTCGGCGGTTAAGCCGCCAGCGTCATTGGCTTTGATATCCACGCTATTCAGCAGCAGGGTCAGCTTACTGACGTCGTTGATGCGCACCCCCAGCCGGGCGTTCGCCAGATTTTTGCGCGCGCCGCTGTGATTGCGATAGCCATGGGTGGTGAAGCGATTGGTTGAGACCGTGTAATCCACATCGCCTGCGTGGCTGCCATCGCCAACGGCGCCAGTGGCTTTCATCCCGTAGTGCCAGGTGCCGAAGCTGCCATAGTAGCTGCTGGCTTCCACGGTGGGCGGCTGGGTGCCGGTCTGGCTGGTGACGTTGATCACCCCGCCGGACGAGTTACCGTACAGGGCAGAGAAGGGGCCGCGCAGCACCTCAATGGTGTCAACGCTGCCGATATCGATATTTGAGGTCTGCCCCTGGCCGTCGGGCATAGTGGCCGGAATGCCATCCACATAGATGCGCAGCCCGCGCACGCCATAGGTTGAGCGGGAGCCAAAGCCGCGAATCGACAGTTGCAGATCCTGAGCATAGTTTTGCCGGTTCTGCACCTGCAGGCCCGGCACGGCGCCCAGCGATTCAGAGAGATTGACGCGCGGCGCGGCCTGGCGCATCTCATCCCCATTGACCACGCTGACGGCGGCGGGGGTGTCCAGCTCAGAAACTGTGGTTGGCGCGGCGGTCACCACCATGGTTTGTTCATCAGCGGCCTGGGCCGCGGCAATCAGTGGCAGCAGCAGTGCTGGCAGGGCGGCGTGACGCACGGATAGGATTTTCATCGATAATACTCAAAGACGAACCAAATGGAACATATGTATATATGTTACCTCGTTTGTAAAATATTTGAAAATTATTAACTGCTGCTGGTTAACGGACAGAGCTCACCAGGCATGAATTTACCGAACAACAACAATTAGCGCTCCACTTTGCGATGAATAATGATTACTATTCGCATTCAAAAATCAAGGTAGAGCCAGGACTTTACCGCCGGAAGCGATGTCGGGTCAGCACATACTGGTTTATCAAAGGGAGTCGTCATGTCACTACGTCATTTTGCCGCGCCGCGTCTGCGCCATTCACTGTTATTCACCTCTCTGCTGCTGGCAGGTAGCTTTAGCGCCCACGCCGCAGAAGAGATGCTGCGTAAAGCTGTGGGAAAAGGAGCCTATGAAATGGCCTACAGCCAGCAGGAGAATGCCCTCTGGGTTGCCACGTCGCAGAGCCGTTCGCTGGACAAAGGCGGTATTGTTTATCGTCTAGACCCTAACACCCTGGACGTGACGCAGATTATTCACAACGATCTGAAGCCGTTCGGCGCCACTATCAACCATGCCACCGGCACGCTGTGGTTTGGTAATACCGTTGACAGCACTGTCACCGCTATAGACGCGAAAACCGGGGCAGTGAAGGGGCGCCTGGTGCTCGACGAGCGCCAGCGCAGCGAAACCGTGCGTCCGCTGCAGCCGCGCGAGCTGGCCGTGAATGAGCAGACCAACACGGTCTATATTTCCGGTCTGGGCAAGGAAAGTGTGATTTGGGTGGTGGATGGTGCCACGATGAAGCTGAAAACGACCATCGCCAACACCGGCGCGATGGCCACGGGTCTGGCGATCGATCCGCAGGCTAAACGTCTCTATACCACCAACGCCGACGGCGAACTGCTGACCATCGACAGCGAGAGCAATACCATTGCGTCGCGCAAAAAATTGCAGGATGACGGCAAAGCGCATTTCTATCTTAACCTGAGCCTCGATACCGCCGGCCATCGTGCCTTTATTACCGACAGCAAGCAACCGGAAGTACTGGTGGTTGATACCCGCGACGGCAAGGTGCTGGAGAAAATCGCCGCGCCGGAGTCGCTGGCGGTGCTGTTTAACCCGGCGCGCAACGAAGCCTATGTGACGCACCGTAAGGCCGGCGAAGTCAGCGTTATCGACGGCAAGAGCTACAAGGTGGTGAAGACCTTTAAAACGCCGACTCACCCCAACAGCCTGGCACTTTCCGAGGACGGCAAAACGCTGTACGTCAGCGTGAAACAGGCTTCCAGCCGCGAAAAAGAAGCCACCGCGCCGGACGATGTGATCCGCATCGCGCTGTAAGGCGCCCGGGTGCGACGCTGAACGGTTTCCGCTCGTCGCGCCCGGCATCCCACCGGGCCGGGACAGACACCTCACCCTCTGTTACAAACGCGTATTGGCCTGATAAACCTGATGGTTATACACTTACCGCTTTCCCGCCAGGCGCGGGCAGTAGTAATCAGTGGAGAGAAAATGAAAAAACCATTTATGGTACTTTGCGCAGGCGCCATGCTGGCGCTGCTGGCAGGCTGTACGTCCAACTACGTGATGACCACCAAAAGCGGTCAGACGATTGTCACCCACGGCAAGCCGCAGCTGGATAAAGACACCGGGATGACCAGCTATATCGATGAGTCAGGTAATAAGCGGGAAATTAACAGCAGCGATGTCTCGCAGCTGGTTGAAGATAATTAAGTCCTGACCTCCCGGTTTGCCCGCGATGGACAAACCGGGAGTCCTGACCGTTACTTCTTCAGCGTCGGCGCCGTACTGTGAATGGCATGCACGCGTTTACGCACACCAAACCAGCCAGCCACCAACAGCACCGCCAGCAGCGGAATTGATCCTATGGTGTAGGTACCATTCGGATAATCGAAGGCCATCAGCACCAGCACGCTGAACAGGAACAGCAGCGTCAGCCAGGAGGTGAACGGCGCTCCCGGCATTCTGAAGCTTACCTTTGCCGCTTTCCCTTCCTTGATCGCTTTGCGCAGACGCATCTGACACACCACGATAAAGCCCCACGAAGCAATGATCCCCAGCGACGCGACGTTAAGTACGATCTCAAACACTTGCGACGGCACCAGATAGTTGAGGAAAACCCCGACTACATATACCCCCAGCGTCGCCAGGATCCCGGCGTAAGGCACATGATGACGGCTCATCTTCGACATAAATTTCGGCGCGGAGCCCCCCATCGACATCGAGCGCAGAATACGCCCGGTGCTGTAGAGACCCGAGTTGAGGCTGGAGAGGGCGGCGGTTAACACCACGATGTTCATCACGCTGCCGATATAAGGTACGCCCAGTTTTGAGAAGAAGGTGACGAATGGGCTTTGTCCGGCCTGGTAGGCGTTCCACGGCAGAAGCAGCACCAGCAGTACCACCGAACCGACATAGAACAGGCCGATACGCCAGATCACGCTGTTGATGGCCTTCGGCACCATTGTCTCCGGATCCTTACACTCGCCGGCCGCGGTCCCTACCAGCTCAATGGAGGCGAAGGCGAAGACCACGCCCTGCACCAGCACCAGCGCCGGCAGGAGGCCGTGCGGGAAGAAGCCGCCGTTATCGGTGATCAGATGGAAACCGGTGGCATTGCCGTCCAGTGGCTTACCGGAGCCGAGGAAAATGGTGCCGACCACGAGGAAAGCGACAATCGCCAGCACCTTAACCAGCGCGAACCAGAACTCCATTTCGGCGAACCACTTCACACCGATCATATTCATGGTGCCGACGATCGCCAGCGCGCCGAGGGCGAAGACCCACTGCGGCACATCGCCAAACGCGCCCCAGTAGTGCATATACAGCGCCACGGCGGTGATATCGACAATCCCGGTCATCGCCCAGTTAACGAAGTACATCCAGCCGGCCACGTAAGCGGCTTTTTCACCGAGGAATTCCCGGGCATAAGAGACGAAGCTGCCGCTCGAGGGGCGGTGGAGAACCAGTTCGCCGAGGGCGCGAAGAATAAAGAAGGAGAAGATGCCGCAGACCAGATAGACCAGGGCAAGTGCTGGCCCTGCCATTTGTAAACGTGCCCCGGCGCCGAGGAACAAACCGGTACCGATGGCGCCGCCGATGGCGATCATCTGTACCTGACGGTTGCCCATCGCTTTGTGATAACCCGCTTCATGTGAGTTAAGCCAGTGGCGTTTTGCAGCATGATGCTCCGCTGCATTTTCGTGTTTCGTATTCATTGATGTATCAGTTTCCTGTCAATGCCCATGTTTGCAGCCGGAATGGAGGACGGCTGGCACATTATGCTGGCTTTCTCATCATTCTGACGTAGGAGATAAGCTCAGACATGGCGCTGAATCCTACACGTAACCTAATAGTTACGCACCTAAAACATTTACCGATAGCATTTGACAGATTTATCAATGAGATCAGCGTCGCAGAGTTTCCAGTAACAGCGTGAAAGCGCTGGTATGCTGGCGCCGGCTGGGGTAATAGAGATGGTAGCCGGGGAAGGCGGGGGTCCACTCCGCCAGCACCCGCACCAGCCGGCCGCTGGCTAAGGCCTCCGCCACGCTGTCATCCGGAACGTAGGCCAGTCCGAGGCCCGCTTCCGCCGCGTCGATGCGCTGCGGCAGGCTGTTGAGGATCAGCTGTCCCTCCACCCGCACCTGAATCTCCCGTCCATCGCGGGCAAATTCCCAGGCGTAAAGTCCCCCTCGTGTCGGCAGGCGCAGATTGATGCAGCGATGTTGGGCAAGATCCCAGGGCGTTTGCGGCGTACCGGCCCGCTGCAGATAGGCCGGCGAACCCACCACCGCCATCCGCATATCCGGGGCGATGCGCACGGCAATCATATCTTTTGCCACCTGTTCGCCGAGACGCACCCCGGCGTCGAAGCGGTCACCCACGATATCCGTGAGCCCATTATCAACAGTGATTTCGATGTTAATATCAGGATATTGCAGCATAAATGGCTTTAGCGCTGGCCAGAGTACCGCGCTGGCGGCATGCTCCCCGGCGGTGATGCGCAGGTTGCCCGCCGGGCGCTCTCGGGTGTTGCGCAGGGCGGCCAGGGCCTGCTCCATCTCTTCCAGATGCGGACCGAGGCGCTGAATCAGTCGCTCGCCCGCTTCGGTCGGCACCACGCTGCGGGTGGTGCGGGTCAGCAGCCGCACATCGAGCCGCGCTTCAAGATGGCGCATAGCATGGCTGAGCGCCGATTGCGACACGCCAAGCTGGGCCGCCGCGCGGGTAAAGCTGCGCTCACGCGCTACCACCATGAAGGAGAGCAGATCGTTTACGTTCTCTTTTAGCATAATCTTTCCGGATTGATGAATACCGCTCACAGGTACGCAGAGTGTAAGCCCGGCCTGGGGATTCTGCCAGCCTGATGGCCGAACACAGTGGAGCATAATGGTTATGGCGGGTGTTTTATTCATCTGCGCAGGGCAGGTATTGTAATAGGCCAAAAAACGCCAGCGCCAGGCGAATCGACATTCACTGGCGCGGCATGACCGAAGGGCATCGCCAACGCGAATCTGACAGCCAGGGAGAAACAGAGATGAACATCAACGTGGTCGGCACCAGCGGCTCAGGCAAATCCACTTTGGCCCGGCACCTGGCGCTCAGGTTGGGGCTGCCGTGGATCGAGCTCGATCGCCTGTACTGGCGGCCGAACTGGCAGGGCGCACCGGATGAGGCATTTTTCGCCGCCATTGCCGCCGCGACGGCCACGCCGGGCTGGGTGCTGGATGGCAATTACAATCGCAGCCGCAGCGTTAAATGGCGTGCGGTGGATATGGTGATCTGGGTAGATTATGGTTTCTGGCGCACGCTCCGCCAGGCGGTAGGGCGGGCGGCGAGCCGGGCGTGGCGACATCAGGAGCTGTGGCCGGGCACGGGCAACTGCGAGAGCTTTCGCCGTTCGTTCTGCAGCCGGGAATCCATTATCCTCTGGACGCTGAAGACCTGGCGGCAGCATCGTCGACGCTATCTGGCCGATATGCAGGATCCGCAATATCGCCATATTCGCTTCGTCCGGGTACGCAATCCCCGGCAGGCTGAGGCGCTGCTCCGTGAGCTGGAAGCGCAGCGTTCAGGCGGGCATATCTAATTTTCAGCAGTACACATGTGAATTAATTGTTTCTCAATGGTTAGCAGAGATTTTAATAATGCAGGCACGTACTTTCACATGAGCCTGCGAAATGTCTTATCGAATCAGTATCCTGGATAAAAGTCCGCTTGCCGCAGGGGAAACCGCTGCGCAGGCGCTGGCGCGTACATTAACGCTGGCGCAACACGCCGAAGCCTGGGGTTACCACCGCTTCTGGGTCGCCGAACACCACAATACCGATCAGCTGGCGAGCCCCTCGCCGGAGCTGGTTATCGCCTGGCTGCTGGGCCACACCCGGCGCATTCGCCTCGGATCCGGCGGCGTCATGCTCCAGCACTACAGCCCCTATAAGGTCGCGGAAAACTTTAACCTGCTGGCCGCCCTCGCGCCGGGTCGTATCGATCTCGGGGTGGGCAAGGCGCCTGGCGGCCTGCCGCTTTCCACCCGCGCCCTGCAGCAGGGCCTGCATCAGGAGGAGAAAGGCACCTTTGCCGATCAGCTGGCGCAGCTGGATAACTGGCTGTCACTGACTGAGCCAGGGGGAGAGGAGAGCCTGCGCGCCACGCCGATCCCGCCGCGCCGGGCCGACGGTTTCCTGCTCGGCGCCAGCCTGGAGAGTGCGGAACTGGCCGCCCGTCTTGACTGGAACTTTGTCTTTGCCGCCCATCTCAATGGCGACAGCGCGCTGCGCCGTTCCGTGTTCAACCGCTGGCGTGAGCTCAGCCCGCGTGAGGCGATCGTCGCCGTGCAGGTGGTGGTGGCTGACGATCCGGCCACCGCCGCCGCGCTGGCGCAGCAGGTCGAGGTGTGGGGCGTCGAGCTGGAGAACGGCCAGCGAGTGACCGTCGGCAGTGAGGCGCAGGCCGTCGCCTTTGCCCGCCAGGCCGGCAGCCGACCGACGCGCATTGCCCGCCGCGAATCCTCACTGATCTCCGGTACTCCCGAACAGGTTAAAGCCCGGCTTGACGCGCTGCAGGCGGAAGATCAGCTGGATGAACTCATCATTGATACCCCTATTAGCGACGGGCCAGCGCGCCTGCACTCCCTGCGCCTGCTGGCGCAGGTTCACTACGGCAAGGAGGTGCTGAATGTCCTTTGAACAACAACTGATTAGCTGGCGGCGCGAGCTGCACCAGAACCCGGAGCTCTCCCTGCAGGAGGTGGCCACCACCGCGCGGATCCGCGACTGGCTGCTGAGCGGTGGGCTAACCCTGCTGCCCTACGATCTGAAAACCGGGCTGGTCGCCGAAGTCGGCAGCGGCGACAAGGTGATTGCTCTGCGGGCGGACATTGACGCGTTGCCCATTGAGGAGGCGACCGGTCTGCCTTACCGCTCGCAAAATGAAGGGGTGATGCATGCCTGCGGCCATGATATTCACACCAGCGTGATGCTGGGGGCGGCGCTGCTGCTGAAGGAGCGGGAAGCGGAACTCCCGGGGCGGGTGCGGATCCTGTTTCAGCCGGCGGAGGAAAATTTTGGCGGGGCGAAAACCCTGATCCGCGCCGGGGCGCTGGAGGACGTGTCGGCGATCTTTGGTATGCACAATGAGCCCGGCCTGCCGGTGGGGGAATTTGCCACCCGCGGCGGCGCGTTCTACGCCAACGTCGACCGCTTCGTCTTCAAAGTGACCGGGAAGGGGGCGCATGCCGCGCGCCCACATGAAGGCAAGGATGCGATCCTGCTGGCCAGCCAGCTGGTGACAGTGCTGCAGAGCGTGGCCAGCCGGGAAGTGAACACCCTCGACTCGGTGGTGCTCAGCGTGACGCGGATCCAGGGAGGCAATACCTGGAACGTGCTGCCGGAGAGCGTCGAGCTGGAAGGGACGCTGCGCACCCACAGCAGTGACGTGCAGCAACGGGTCAAGGCCCGGGTCAGCGAGATCGCCGCCGGTTTCGCCAGCGCCTTTGGCGCACAGATTGATGTCTTCTGGTATGCCGGCCCAACGGCACTGGTCAACGACGCCCGCTGGGCCGACTTCGCCAGCGACGTGGCGGCCCAGACCGGGTACCGCACCCATCACGCCGATCTGCATCTCGGCGGCGAAGATTTTGCGGTCTATCTTCAGCATATTCCCGGGGCGTTCGTCAGCATCGGCAGCGCCAGCGAATATGGTCTGCACCATCCGGCATTTAATCCGGACGAACGTCTTATTGCGCCCGCAGCACACTATTTCGCCCAGCTGGCGGAACAGGCATTACAACATATTTAATGGATGACAGGGGAAGGGGGAGCTATGTCTGGAAATCGACAATTGCGTCTGGGAACGATATTACATGGCGCATCGGGAAATATGTCCGCCTGGCGTCATCCGGCGGCGCAGGCGGACGCCAGTATTAATTTTGACTTCGTCACCCAGACGGCGTTAAAAGCGGAAGCGGGGAAGCTGGATTTTATTTTTGTCGCCGACGGTTTATATATCAATGAAAAATCTATTCCCCATTTTTTAAATCGCTTCGAACCCTTAACGGTACTTTCCGCACTGGCCGCAGTCACCCGGCGTCTGGGGCTGGTGGGGACGTTATCGACGTCGTACAGCGAGCCGTTTACTACCGCTCGCCAGTTCGCCAGCCTCGACCATTTAAGCCAGGGACGGGCGGGATGGAATGTCGTCACTTCGCCGCTGGAAGGATCGGCGAAAAATTTCTCCCGCGCCCAACATCCGAATCATGCGCTGCGCTATCGCATTGCCGATGAGTATCTGCAGGTGGTGAAAGGCTTATGGGATTCGTGGGAAGAAGACGCCTTTGTGCGCAATAAGGAGACTGGCCAGTTCTTTGATAAAAATAAACTGCATACGCTCGATCACCACGGCGATTTCTTTAAAGTCGTCGGGCCGCTGAATATTGCCCGCACGCCGCAGGGCCGACCGATTATTTTCCAGGCCGGCGCGTCGGACGACGGCAAAAAATTAGCCGCACGCCACGCCGATGCCATTTTTACCCATCAGGACTCGCTGGCCGAGGCGCAGGCATTTTATCAGGATGTCAAAAGCCAACTCGCCGCATATCAGCGCACCCCGGATCAACTGCATATCTTCCAGGGCGTCAGCGTCATCGTCGGAGATGACGCTGAGGACGCGGAGCGGCAGTATCAGACCACCGCGGCGCTGGTCTCCATCGAGGATGCGCTGAATTATCTCGGGCGCTATTTTGAACACCACGATTTCTCGCAGTATCCGCTTGATGAACCGTTCCCGGATATTGGCGACCTGGGACAGAACAGCTTCCGCAGCACCACCGACGAGATTAAACGTCACGCCCGCGAGCGAGGATTAACCCTGCGCCAGGTGGCCCTGGAGGCAGCCAGCCCGCGTCCGCGCTTTACCGGCACCGCCAGCGATGTCGCCGATGGCCTGCAACTGTGGTTCGAACAGCATGCGGCGGACGGCTTCATTATCCAGGGCGGCACGCCGGAAACCTTCCCGCGCTTTGTGGATGAGGTGGTTCCGCTGCTTCAGGCGCGCGGACTGTTCCGACGCGACTATCCGGGCACTACCCTGCGGGAAAGTCTGGGCCTGGCGCAACCCGCTAATCAATTCCAAAAATAATAAAAGAGAATCACGCTATGCAAAAAACAACACTCTTGCTGGCCGTCGCGTTGGCATTTAGCGCCTCGTCGTGGGCACAGGACGTCAAGATCAATGGCACCGGGGTGAGCCTGGAGGCCAACAAAACGCCGATTCACACAGCGAAAAATCCGCAGGCCATTGCCCTGTTGCCGAAAGATCTGCATCTGGCGGTGCCGGGGAAATTCACCGTCGCGGTAGCGGCCCTGAACTCACCGCCGCTGACGGTCTTCGCCGATGACAACAAAACCCTGCTCGGCAGCGAGACGGATATCGCCCGACTGGTGGCGGAGAGCCTCGGACTGGAAGTGAACGTGGTTCCTACTTCATGGGAAGACTGGCCGCTGGGCGTCACCTCCGGCAAATATGATGCCGCGATCAGCAATATTACCGTCACCAAAGAGCGTAAAGAGAAGTTTGATTTCGCTACCTACCGCAAAGACTCGCTGGGCTTCTACGTCAAAAGCACCAGTCCGCTGAGCAAAATTGACAAGGCGGAAGATATCGCCGGGCTGAAGATTATCGTCGGCTCCGGTACTAACCAGGAGGCGATCCTGCTGGCGTGGAACGCGGAGAACATCAAAAAAGGGCTGAAGCCGTTTACCCCGGTTTACACCAAGGATGATGCCGCCCAGACGTTGGCCCTGCAGACCGGGCGAGCCGACGCCTTTTTCGGCCCCAACGTGATTGGCGCGTGGAAGGCGGCGCTGACCGGCAAAACCAAACTGGTGGGCAGCGTCGACGGCGGCTGGCCGAAAGCGGCGCATATCGCGGTGACGCTGAAAAAAGACAGCGGGCTGGTGAATGCCGTCCAGGCGGCGCTGAACGGCGCTATCGCCAGCGGGGACTACGCCAAAGTGCTTAACCGCTGGGGCGAAGGGGTGGAGAGTATTCCGCAATCAGAAATCAACCCACCCGGACTGGGCGACTGACAGGAGGCGCGATGAGCGAAGCATTCCGTGATATTTCTCCGGAGGCTCCGGAGCTGCAGCCGATTCTTAGCGGGCTGTTTGCCGAATATGCCGCCCGCTACGGCGACTATTTTTCCCGCGATGCGGAAGTGGAGTTAAGTGAGTGGTATGTGCCACCGCAGGGGCTGTTTATCGTCCTTGAACGCGAGGGCGAAATTGTCGCCACCGGCGCCTATAAGCCGAAAGATCGCCACACCGCGGAGATCAAACGTATCTGGACGCACCGTCGTCTGCGCCAGCAGGGGCTGGCGGCGAAGGTGGTCCAGGAGCTGGAGCGGCGGGCGGTGCTGGCCGGGTACAGCCATATCTACCTGACCACCGGCTTCCGTCAGCCGGAGGCGGTAAAGCTCTATCTCAGCCAGGGGTATGAGGCGCAGTTTGACCTCACGCGAGACCCGGAAGAGTACAGTCAGCCGCCGTACGATGGCCGGCTGCGGTTCACTAAAGCGCTGGCGGTGAGCGCCTACAGCCACAGCGCCTGAGGAGGCATGATGCATTCATCTGAAACGATCAAAGTGGTGCCGGCGCGCTATCCGCTGCGGGTGGTCGGGGCGCTGGTGGCCTTGCTGGTGCTGGCGGTGGTGATCCAGTCGGTGGCCTTTAACCCGCGCTGGGAGTGGGGCGTCTTCGCCCGCTGGTTCTTCGACCCGGTGATCCTCGAGGGGCTGGGTCAAACCCTGCTCCTGACCCTGCTCGGCACGGTGCTGAGCGTGATCTTCGGCGGCCTGCTGGCGCTGGCCCGCTTATCCTCATCGTGGCTGCTCAGCAGCCTCGCCTGGGGCTATATCTGGCTGTTTCGCTCGCTGCCGCTGATTGTAGTGCTGATTATTCTGTACAACTTTTCCTATCTCTACGACACCCTGTCGCTGGGGATCCCGTTTACCGGCGTCACCTGGGCCAGCTATCAGACCATTAACGTGCTGGGGCAATTCTCCACGGCGGTGGTGGGCCTGACGCTGGTGCAGAGCGCCTATACCGCGGAGATCATTCGCGGCGGCTTTTTGGGGGTCGACCATGGGCAGTATGAAGCCGCTGCCGCGCTGGGGCTTCCCGCCTGGCGACGTACGCTGCGCATTATTCTGCCGCAGGCGCTGCGCACCATCCTGCCTTCCGGCTTCAATGAGATCATCAGTCTGGCCAAGGGAACGGCGATGGTGTACGTCCTGGCGATGCCGGAGCTGTTCTACACCATCCAGATGATCTACAACCGTACCCAGGAGGTGATCCCGCTGTTGATGGTCGGCGCCGCCTGGTATCTGGCGATCACCAGCGTCCTCTCCGCCATTCAGTATCTGGTGGAACGCGCCCTGGCGCGCAGCGAGCGCCGCTCGGCGGTAAACAGCGCCCGCAGCAGTCGTCTGAATCAACCCGCACGTCAACCACAGCCGCAGGAGGCCGTTCATGCCCAGCTCTCATAATGGCCATATCTCTATCACCGGGGTCAGCAAATACTATGGCCGCCACAAGGCGCTGGACGATGTGTCGCTGGAGATCCCCCCGGGCACGGTGACGGTGATCCTCGGCCCTTCCGGCTCGGGCAAGTCCACGCTGCTGCGCACTATCAATCACCTCGAACGTGTCGATGAGGGATTTATTCAGATTGACGGCGACTATATCGGTTATCGCCGCAAAGGCGACAAGCTGTATGAGATGAAAGAGAAGGAGATCCTCCGCCAACGGATCAACGTCGGCTACGTGTTCCAGAACTTTAACCTGTTTCCGCACCTGACGGTGCTGGAGAACCTGATAGAAGCGCCGATCGCCCACAAGCAGGTCACGCGCAAAGAGGCCATTGCCCGTGCCTGGGAACTGCTGGACGTCGTCGGACTGCGCAATAAAGCCGACGCCTGGTCGCGGCATCTCTCCGGCGGGCAGCAGCAGCGTATCGCCATTGCCCGGGCGCTGGCGCTGGACCCGCGGGTGATCCTGTTTGATGAACCCACCTCGGCGCTGGATCCCGAGCTGGTGGGCGAGGTGCTGGATGTGATTAAAAAGCTGGCGCGCTCCGGCACTACCCTGGTGGTGGTGACCCACGAGATTGGCTTTGCCCGCGAGGTGGCCGACCAGGTGGTGTTTATGGTCGACGGCAGGATCGTCGAGCAGGGCAGCAGCGACGAGGTGCTCAACCATCCGCAGCATCCGCGCACCCGACAGTTTTTATCCAGGGTGCTGCCGTCATGAAAAGAGCGCTAATGACCCTTTTTCTCAGCGCGTTTGTCATGAGCGCTCACGCGGCGCTGGATCTGCGCGCCAATGAGCAGCCATTGCCGGTCACCCGTGACCCGCAGGCGATAGCGAAAATCCCGCCGGGCTATCGCTTCGTGGAGCCGGGGACGCTGACGGTGGCGATCTCGGCGCTCAATTCGCCGCCGCTGGCGCTGCTGGCCAGCGACAACCGCACGCGGATCGGCAGCGACCCGGATATAGCCCGCCTGCTGGCCGGAAGCCTTGGCCTGAAGCTCAGGCTGGTGCCCACCGCGTGGGAGGACTGGCCGCTGGGCATCGCCTCCGGCCGCTACGATGTGGCGCTGATCAATATCGCGGTGACCGAGAAGCGCAAAGAGAAGTTCGATTTTGCCACTTACCGGGTGGACTCCCTGGCCTTTTCGGTGAAATCCACCAGCGACATCGCCGCGGTAAACGGACCCGCCGACCTCGCCGGGCGCAAAGTGATCGTCGGGTCCGGCACCAATCAGGAGCGGATCCTGCTGGGCTGGAACGAGGACAACCGCGCCGCCGGACGGCCGCAGGCCCAGCCGGTCTACCTGACCGATGATGCCTCCGGCAACCTCTATATCCAGTCCGGGCGGGCGGATATCTTTTTCGGCCCGCAGTCGGTGGCAGCCTATAAAGCGGCGCTTAACGGCCAGACCCGGGTGGTGGGCCTGGGGCCGAAAAAAGCGTGGGTGGCGACAACCACCAAAAAAGGCAACGGTCTGGTCTATGCCCTGCAGGCGGCCCTCGACGGGGCGATTGCCCGCGGTGAATATCAGCAGGTGCTGGCGCGCTGGGGAGAACAGGGCGAAGCGGTGACGCAGTCGGTGGTTAACCCGCCGGGGATAACCTACTAAAAAACCGCTGTTTCGCCGGAGTACGACGCGAAACAGCGGAGGCGAATGCTCGCCAGGGTCTTCAATCAAACGGTGCGCGGAGTGAGCGTCAAGCGATCCAGAGGCCCAACGATAAACAGATAGGAGAACAGGCCCAGCACGCCCATGGAACCGACGTAGAGGATGGCGTAATCAAAGGAGTGGGTATTGGCGAGGATCACCCCGATGACCAGCGGGGTAATGATGCTAGCCAGGTTGCCACACATATTGAACACGCCGCCGGCAATACCGAGCATCTCTTTTGGCGAGGTGTCGCTCAGCACGCACCAGCCGAGGTTTCCGAAACCTTTGGCAAAGAACGCCAGGCTCATGGCGGCGATCACCACCACTTCCGAGGCGGTGTAGTTGGCGACGACAATGACGCAGGAGAGCAGCATGCCGCAGATCACCGGGAGCTTACGGGCGGTGGTCAGACTGTAGCCGCGTTTCAGCAGCCAGTCCGAAAATACGCCGCCCAGCAGGCCGCCGATAAAGCCGGCTATGGCCGGGATACTGGCGACAAACCCGACCTTGAGGATTGACATGCCTTTGGCCTGGTAGAGGTAAGTCGGAAACCAGGTGAGGAAAAACCAGGTAATCGAAGTGACGCAAAACTGGCCGATATATACCCCGATCATCATGCGATTGACGCAAACGCTTTTAATCTGCGCGAGAGTTAATTTTTGCGGTGTTTTTTGGCTACCTAATTCCGGTACGCCGCCGCCTTCACGAATATAATCGAGCTCCTGTGGGTTAATTTTAGGATGATGTGCAGGATCTTTCACTTTTACCAGCCAGAATATCCCCAGCACCACCCCGATAGCGCCAATATAATAAAAGACATAGTGCCAGCTTAAATTATGCAGAATGATGGTCATCAGCGGCGTAATAATGCCCAGCGAAATATACTGCGCGGCCTGATAGACCGAGGTGACAAATCCACGCTCTTTATTGGGAAACCACTGGACGCTCAGGCGACTGTTGGCCGGAAAGGCGGGCGCTTCAATGGCGCCCATCATCAGACGCAGGATCACCAGCACCACCAGCGGACTGGCAAACAGATAAATAGTGCCCTGAAACATAGTGACGACCGACCAGCCAATCAGCGCGCAGCCGTAGACCAACCGCGAACCATATTTATCCAGCAGCCAGCCACCGGGGATTTGCATAATGACGTAGGAAATACCAAACACCGAAAAGGCCAGGCCCATTGCCTCTGGGTTAAAACCTAACTCTTTACTCATCATCGGCGCGACAACGGACAAGGTGGCCCGGTCAGCATAATTAAATACGGTCGCGAGAAATAAAAAAACTAATATACCGTAACGCACGTTGCTGCGTTTTAGTTGCTGTTGCATGTTATTCAACTCCTTTGCAGGGTTGTGAAGACACATCATCCTCCATGCCAGCCTTGATGCTGGCTGCAGGATTTCGTGTATTGCGAGTACAGCGGGTCAGAGGTTTATCCCCGGTGGCGTTGCGCTTACCGGGGCTACGGTTCCTCAGTGGTCTGCGGATCCGTAGCCCGGATAAGGCGTTGGCGTCATTATCCTGGGAACGTGATTACGGGCGTTTTCCAAACTCGCAGCTTTGCTGGGTCCAGCGGCGGGCCTGCTCGCTGAGGGTGAAGCCCAGACCATGGCGTTCGGAAATCCACATCCGCCCATCGCGCAGTTCTAATTGTTCATTGAACAGTGGATTCAGCCACTCGAAATGCTCCAGCCATGGCTCCAGCGGGTAGGCGGCGGCGAGATGCAGGTGTACTTCCATTGCAAAGTGCGGGGCCAGCTTGCGACCGTGCTTCGCGGCCAGATCCATTATTTTCAGGAACGGGGAGATCCCGCCGACGCGCGGGGCGTCCGGTTGCACAAAGTCGCTGGCGTTGCCGAGGATCAATTGCTCATGTTCGCGGAAGCTGGTCAGCATCTCGCCGGTGGCAATCGGCGTATCCAGCGCGGCGGCCAGCTGCGCGTGTCCTTCAACGTCATAAGCATCCAGCGGCTCCTCAATCCAGATCAGATTGAACGGCTCCATTTTGCGCCCCATGCGGATGGCGGTTTCGCGATCCCACTGCTGGTTGGCATCGACCATCAGCGGGAAGTCATCGCCCAGCACTTCACGCACCGCCGTCAGACGACGGATATCCTCGGCAGTATTAGGCTGACCGACTTTTAGTTTAATCCCGCCGATGCCGTTTTCACGGGAGATAGCCACGTTTTTCAACACCTGATCCAGGGGGGTATGCAGGAAGCCGCCGGAAGTGTTGTAGCACTGCACGGAATCGCGATGTGAACCCAGCAGTTTCGCCAGCGGTAGACCGGCGCGTTTGGCTTTCATATCCCACAGGGCAATATCGATAGGGGAGATAGCTTGTACCGCCATTCCGCTCCGGCCGACGGAAGCCCCAGCCCACAGCAGTTTGGTGTAGATCTTGTCGATGTCGTTCGGATCTTCGCCAAGCAGATTATCGGCTATCTCTTTGGCGTGAGCGTAAATGCCCTGGCCGCCCGCACGTTTCGAGTAGCTAAAGCCGACGCCGGTGAATCCATCCCGGGAGTGAATTTCCGCGATGATAATCGCCACTTCGGTCAGCGGTTTTTGGCGACCGGTCAGCACTTTGGCATCGCTGACGGGGGTGGCCAGCGGCAGAAAAGCCAGCGACAGTTTAACGTGGTCAATGCGGTCGCCGGTTTCTGCGGCGGTTTTGACGCCGAAAGCTTTGGCGTAGGTTACGGACTCGGAATTGGCGCTTGAGGTCATAGTGGTGTCCTTTTTGATAATAAAATGATTGCGCTATCATTTGTAATGGTGAAATGCTTTTGTCGCTACGCTAGTGGTTTTAATTTGTACAAACGATCACAATTAGCCGTTATAAAGGCGAAAACTTTGCCGTGCAGGTCACAATCCAAAACAGTTTGTGAAATGTGACAAGTTAAAATGATAGCGATAACATTTTGAGTTGCAGGTCATTGATTCTGTTAGGGGAGAAGCGGCGGGCGCTGGCAATTGCGTGGGGCATCATCAATAATGCCCACAGGAAACGACTTAACACAGGGGCTTAGCCGTGAAAAGCAAAAAACCGACGCGGGCGCCGACGCTGGAGGATGTGGCTCGCAGCGCCGGGTTGTCGCCGATGACGGTCAGTCGGGCGTTGAATGCGCCCCAGCTGGTCAGGCCAAAAACGGTAGAGAAAGTGATGCAGGCGGTGCAAGCGACGGGCTATATCCCCAATGCGCTGGCCGGCGGACTTGCCTCCAGGCGCAGCAAGCTGGTGGCGGTCGTGGTGCCGCAGATCAACAACAATATGTTTGTCGATACTATCCAGGCGCTAAGCGATACTCTGGCGGCGCGCGGCTACCATATGCTGCTGTGCGTAGCAGGCTATGACCGACAGACCGAAGCCGAGCTGGTCTCCACCTTACTGTCAAGGCGCCCCGATGGCGTGGTGTTAACCGGCATCCAGCATGCGCCGCTGTTAAAGAAAACGATTCTTAACGCCGCCACGCCGGTGGTGGAAATCTGGGATCTCACCCCGACGCCGCTGGATATGCTGGTCGGTTTTTCCCATGAAAAAGTTGGCGAAACCATTGGCGAGTATGTGCTGGAGAAAGGCTATCGGCGTCCGGGTCTGCTGTGGGCGGGCGATGCGCGCGCGATGTTGCGTAAGCAGGGGCTCTGTGCCCGACTGGCTAAAAAAGGGCTGGACCATGCGCCTCAGGTTGAAGTGCCGCTTCCGGCGTCGCTGGCGCTGGGACGAAGCGGTATGGCTGAGCTGCTGGCCGCCGGCGAGTTTGATGTGATCATCTGCAGCTCAGATACCCTCGCCCAGGGGGCGATTATGGAAGCCGAAAGCCGGGGGCTACGCGTACCGCAGGATCTGGCGGTGATCGGTTTTGGCGATCTGGATTTCGCCGCCAGCAATCGTCCGGCCATCACTACCGTCAGCGTCGACCGCCATGCCATCGGCGAACGGGCCGCTACGTTGCTGGCCGACCGTATCGAAGGGGGAGAAGAAAGCGGGGTGATTATAGATATCGGCTTTCAGCTGGTGGCGCGGGAATCGGCGTAGGCCTGCTTTTTCAGGGTGCGGTATGCCGGGTGGGTGAGCGGCGGTTTTCTGCCTACACTTAGGCTTTACCCTGGAGGCAGACCATGATAACCGTTTATGGCGTGCCGGGATGGGGCTCGACGATTAGCGAGCTGATGCTCTCCCTGGCCGATATTCCCTACGAGGTGGTTGATGTGGAGGGCTTTGACCAGCCCGGCCCGACGCGCGAGCGTCTGCGGCAGATTAACCCACTGTGCCAGGTGCCCACCCTGCAGCTGGCCGACGGCAGCATCATGACCGAAAGCGCCGCTATCGCGCTGATGATCCTCGACCAGCGTCCCGATCTGGCCCCCGCGCCGGGGACGCCGCAGCGTCCGCAGTTTCAGCGTCTGCTGATCTGGCTGGTGGCCAACGTCTATCCCACCTTTACCTATGCTGATTACCCGGAACGCTGGGCGCCCGCCGCGGCGGAGCAGCTGGTGGAGAATTGTCGCCAGTACCGGAAAAATCTCTATCTCTGGTTCGAACAGCAGCTGGCCGCCGGGCCGTGGGCGCTGGGCGCGTCGATCACCCTCCTGGATTGTTATATCGCGGCGATGTACCGCTGGGGGCCGCGGCAGGCGTGGTTTGACGACCACACGCCAAAATTCGCCGCCGTCGCCCGGGCGGTCTGTCAGCGACCGGAGCTGGCCGCGGCGCTGCGCCGTAACAAGCTGATTTAACGCACGCGATGCCAACCATAACGGCCATTCTGTGGTAGCGTTATGGCTCTGACCACAAGGAGTTTTTGTTATGCCGCATGTTGATATTAAATGCTTTCCCCGTGAGTTGACTGACGAACAGAAAACCGCGCTGGCCGCCGACATCACTGACGTACTGATCCGCCATCTGAACAGCAAAGAGAGCGCCGTCAGCGTCGCGCTCACTCAGGTTGAGCCGGAGGCGTGGCAGGCGGTGTGGGACAGTGAGATCGCCCCGCAGATGGCGCAGTTGATTAAGCAGCCGGGTTATAGCATGTAACCCGACACCCGGAGGCGATGCTGCGCATTTGTCCAACGGCAAGGGGCTTTGCGCCGCCTCCGGCAGGTGTTTCTTTGGCGAAGTGCTGATTGATGAATTTTGTTATGGGTGAATTTTTTAAAATGTACCGGGTACATAAACTCCTTGATTAGTGTACCCGGTACATGTATGTTATTTGGTAAGTCGTCAGGACATCAGGGAATGAGATGTTGACTTTTATTGAACTACAAGGTTTCAGTAAGCGACGCCAGGTGCTGTTGCAGGATGATGAATTTCGGGCCTTTCAGGAAATCCTTATAAACGATCCCGAGGCTGGGGACACAATTTCGGGAACCGGTGGTTTTCGTAAAATTCGCTGGAGTCGTCCCGGGATGGGGAAGCGCGGCGGTGTACGAGTGATTTACTATAATGTAACGAAAAAGGGAAGAATTTACCTGGCGCCCATCTATCCTAAAAATGAACAGGATGAGTTAAATCAGGAGCAAAAAAAGATGTTGAGACAAGTGGCTGATTTAATAAACTAGCATATAAACATAAAGTAAGGCTGAGCTATTAATGATGGAAAAGTCGATAGCGCCAGAGAGCCAACTGAGGTGTATATGAAAGACGAATTGTTTGCCGATCTGCTGGCGAGTGCAGAAGAAATGGTCAGGATCGAGAAAGGTGAACAAATGCCGAAGGAGCAGCACGTTCATACCTTCAGCGAAATTGACGTGAAAGCGATACGTGAAGCCACAGGTTTAAAACAGCAGGACTTTGCAGCGGCCGTTGGCGTTAGCTACGAGTTGGTTAAAAGCTGGGAAACGAAACGACGTCACCCAACCGGTGCAGCCAGAAAGCTGCTTTTATTGCTTCAGGGTAATCCATTGATTATCAACTTGTTGAAGGTTGTTTGAAAGGTTATTCTTCGCAAGGAAAATGGCAGAGTTTGCCCTCTTTCGTAACCGGGGCCTTTAAAAAGGAGTGCATTACGTATGGAAACCAATGATTCTATTTTGGAAGAAATCAATAAATACAGCGCTCATATTGATAGGTTTAGAGCGCGAGCAAACACTCATGGTATCTGGTTGTTTATTGCTACCCTTGGATGCTGGGGGGTAACTGAACCCAGTATTCGGATATTAGCATTCGTTATGCTTTTCTTTATTTTTTTGTTTCTACAACACGGTAGCTTTCCAGGTGAAAAGCGAACGTTTAAAAAGATTCACGATGATATAAAAAATAAAATAGTTGATAATTTAACACCAGAACAACAGCAAGAAAGGTTTCACGATCTTCTCATCGTTGAGAAAAAACGAAAGTCACTTGTTGGAATTATAAAAACAACCTTTATCTTTTTAGCCTGTTATGGTTTTTATTTTATGAGTTTATATTACTTCATACAGCACTGGCATAGTGACAAATTAACAGCGTGTATTTAAATCAACCCGTCCTGGCATTTGAGCCGGACGGGCCGTTTGATTAAAACCAAATCTCCGTCTGCACGCCGAAGTTCCATGTCCCGCCGGCGGTAAAGCCTTTGCTGCCGAAATCGTCATTTATCGCGTAGCGATCCAGCGCTTTATCCCAGTTCATCCAGGTGGCAAAGAAGCGGATTTCCGGCCGCGCTTTGATATCCAGCACATCACCCACTTTAAAGGTGGGGGCGAAGGTCAGCTTGTAGAAATCACCGCGCACCGCCTGATACTGATAAACGTTGTCATTATAGCGATAGCTGCGCCCGTTCGGATTGAGATCCATATACTGCCACGAGGCCTCATACAGCAGGGCGAAGTGAGCGGAGATCCCCTGTGATACCCGCAGGTTAAACGTCGCCCAGTCGTAGCGGTCGCCGTCGCGATAGCGGTCTTCGCTGTGCTGGGCTATCACCGACGGCGCCAGCTGCCAGTTTTTCCCCAACGGCAGGATGCCATACGACGCAAAGCGCAGGGAGGCCGCGTTCTCGGTCAGATCGCCATCGCTCCCCGGCTGACGCGCTTCGGCGCCCAGCCCGACGCCGTACTGCAGGGCGCTTTCAGACACCCCCGGCGCCAGGCCGTAGAACTGCTGTTTGTCGTGCAGAGCCAGCATCGCGTAGTAGCCGTTTTTGGCGGTGTTGTCGCTGCGCAGGGCATAGCTCCCGGTGGTCGAGGTATTATCTTTCAGGTCATCGTTGCCCTGGGCGGTCATCACCGTGGTCATCAGCTGCCAGTTGCCGTAAAAATGGTTGGCGGTGAACAGCAGATTCTGGATGTCATTATCCGCGTAATTATCGCTGCCAAGGTCGCCGAAGTTACGTGCATACACCGAATAGTCGCCGCGCAGGCCGCTTCCCCAGTCGACATCATTGATCCCGCCGCCGGTACCGCCGAGGAACATAATGTCGCTATCGGTAAAGTGGATATCGAAGTTATCCCGATCGAAGCGCTTACCGGCCCAAATTGAGGCGCGTTTTAACGGACCGGTGAATTCGGCAAAGTTACCCATTTCGACGTACAGCTGACGAATGTTCAGATGGTGACTGTCGTTATCCTGAACCCACGGATCCGGGTTGGTGGCCCCGTCGGCGAGCATGGTCTTAAAGCGCGCCCATGAGCCATCGTTGAAGGTGAGCTTTTTGCCAAAGCTCAGCTCAGCGTAATTATCTTTTTCGTTACCGAGACGACCGACATGGGCATCGCCGTTGAGTGAGCTGGCCGGGGAGACGCCTGGCCCGCCGCGGGCGCCTTTGCCATGGCTGTTGACTAACATCCCGGAACGGGCATAGGCGTTAAAGGTAAAGCCATCGTCCGGGGCGCGCTTCGCCAGCTGTTCGCTCAGCTGCCGATTGGTGGCCTGCTGTTTTTGTTCGCGAGCCGTGGTCTGCTGGCTAAGCGCCTGCACCTGCTGCTCCGCCGCTGCGGCGCGCTGTTCGGCGGCGGCAGTTTGCTGTTCTGCCCGCTGCGCGCGGCGGCTGGCCTCGCTGGCCTGCTGTTCAGCGAGATTGAGGCGCGCTTCCAGCTGCGCCAGCCGTTGCTCCACGCTCAACCCGGCGGCGCTGACGCTGATGAGCGGAAAAAGGGCGCAGCAAACCGCTGCGCTAATCACAGAGATACGCATAAAAGTCCTTAATTTATCCAGAGGTTAAATCAGCGGGGGCGCCTTACATGGCGGGGGATTCTCCGGTGGTCGGGGCCGGGGCTGGCGAGGCGCCGCGTCCGGCATCAAGGTCGGCACGAATCTGCTCATACTGATCGTCGAGGCGGTAGAAGCGGCCCATCCACAGCATCGAGGCGAGGATCAATAGCGCCGGAATGTACAGATAGCAGGCCTTGATGGCCAACAGGGCGCTGTCGCTCTGCGTGTGGTTGGCGATATAACCGCTGGAGGAGAGCAGTACGCCGGTGATAGCCCCGGCGCCAGCCATCGCCACCTTGCCGAGAAAGCCGTTTATCGAGGTCAGGATCCCTGCGGTATTAATCCCGGTTTTCCACACGCCGTAATCCACCGGGTCGGCCTGCATCGAGAAATAGATAGCCGTGCGCTGACCGGCGCCGAGGGAGAGGATCACCGCCCCGACGATCAGTCCCAGAACGTGGGCGCCAGACACCATCATAATCCCCATCCCAAGCAGATTGACCGCGCTGGCCACCAGATAGACATGACGTTTTTTCATGCGTCGGGCCAGCAGCGGGACGGTGAGGGTGCCGAGCAGGGGAACGAAGGTGGAGATCCCGGCGATAACCGCCGTCAGCTCGGTATTCCCGACGTAATAATGGAAGAAGTACACCAGGGCCCCGGTCTGAAAGAAAAAGGCACCCCACATCAGAAAGATATTGCTGGCGAAGACCCACCATGGACGATTGGCGCGCAGACTAATCCAGGCGCGTTTCAGGGTCATGCGCTCCCCGGTAAGGGTGATCTTTTCTTCGACGTTGCGAAAGCTCACCAGCAGGAAAAAGGCCGCCAGTACGCCAAAAACCACCGCGGTATAGAGGAACCCCTGCTGCTGGTTGCCCTTGCCCAGCGCACCGACCAGCGGCAGCGTAGCCACGGCGACGATGGTGGCGCCAAGGGAGCCCAGCAAAATGCGCACCGCCGACAGCGTGGTGCGCTCTGCGGAATCACTGGTTAAAAATGGCAGCATGGCGCAGAACGGAATATTCACCAGGGTGTAGAGGAACGACAGACACAGATAGGTGATAAAGGCGTACAGCAGTTTGCCGGTAGTGCCGAAATCCGGCACATAGAAGGCCAGAATACACAGCAGACCAAAAGGCAGGGCGCCGATCAGCAGCCAGGGACGGCAGCGCCCCCAGCGGGTGGCGGTATTATCGATCACCAGCCCCATCAGCACGTCAGCCACGCCGTCTACCAGCCGGGTGACCAGGAACATCAGGCCGACATAATAGGCCGGGAGGCCCATCACGTCGGTGTAAAAGAACATCAGATACAGAGAGATCATCTGCCACACAAGGTTGCAGGAGAGATCGGCAATGCCATAGCCAAGGCGCTGCCGCCACAGGGTAAACGTTGTTTCTGCCATAAATCACTCACTTATCGTTGTTGTTAAAGTCCATACTGGCGAATAAACCAGGCCGGGGTACAGCTCCACGCATGGCAGTAACTGTTGATAAGCTTACTGCCATAGGGGGAAAAGTCAGGATGGTGTGGGTCGAAAATTTCCCAGAAGGTGTCGGCGCCGTAGGCGACCATCGCTCCCCAGTAGGCTTTGATCTCCGCCACCGCCTCCTCGCGCAGGCCGGACTGCAGCAGGGCGACAATATGATGATGGCGCAGGTACGGGGTGTTCATGGCAATGGCCGGCGGCTGTTGCTGCAGGCGGCGCATCAGCGCCTGACGCTGCTCGGCGGTGCCAACCTCCGCCAGCACCAGCCAGATCTGCGACGCCCACGAGACTTGGCGCGCGGCGCCGCTGATAAACACCTGCCGCTCGCTATCCCACAGGTGGCGGAGGGCGGCCTCTTTCAGCTGCGCGAGCGTAGCGGTGTAGTCGGCTACCCGCTGCGGTTCAAAACGCTGCGCCAGCCAGAGGGCGCGCTGCAGGCAGTAGATAAGCACCCCCTGCGCCGACGCCTGTTTATTCAGCTCTGCCTGCCAGTCGATAAATACCCACCAGTCATCGCTGTCGCGCACCAGACCCTGGGGATCGCAGCGGGTGAGCGCCAGCTCGATTTGCCGTCGCGCCGTGGGCCACAGTTCACGGGCGGTGTCCGTGTCGCCAGTGCTTTGCAGGTGGTTATAGAGCACGTCGACAAAAAACAATGAATAATCAAACAGAAAGGTGTCATCGGCGCGCACCTCTGGCTGAACAAAGACATTGGCGGAAACCATGCCATCTTCCCGGGTATGGCCGGCAAAGAGATACAGGCAGCGGCGAACCAGATCGTGGTGGCCGAAGGTGACGTCGTTCACCTGCGCCTGCAGGCGCAGGTCCCCCAGCCACAGCCGCCGGTCGCGTTTCGGCCCATCTTCAAACACCTCCTGCATGCAGTTTTTCAGGGTACGAACGGCAACGTCATCAATGGCTTTCAGCTGCGGATCGGCGATGACCGCTAGCTGCGGGCTGCCGGCAGAGGTGACGGTTTCCAGAGCGATCTCATCGAACTGCAGACGAAACTTGCGCGACAGCGCTTTGACCTCCACCTTCAGGTAGCGCAGGCAATAGCGACGTGGCAGAGCGACCCGGGCGGGCAGGACGTCAAGCCACAGATCCTGCTGCTGCAACCAGCTGCTGCTCAGCCATCCCTGGTATTCGCTGAACGGCTCACAGACTTCGCTCAGCGTCTCGCCGAAGGTGAAGTGCAGATGGGCCGGGGCATCGGGGGGGCTGCCGACGCTGCGGCAGCTGAACTGCAGGTAGCCAACAAAATGGCTGCCAAAATCAATAATGATGCTGTCGCCGACGTTGAGCGGTTGCTGATAAAACTGCTCCGGCGTGCAGACGGTATGCCCCCGCCAGCCGTTCAGCGCTCCTGGTTCAGCGACGGCCTCGACGATGGCCTGCGGCGTCTGGCGCAGGCGTTGCAGCGCGGGCGTCAGGTCGGCCGCACGCTGTAAAAAGCGCGGATGACGGATCATCGCCACGCTGGAATTGTATTGAATTGCTTGTGACATACTGCGTCCTCTCCGTTAGGTTAGGCGCAGCATAGGCCGTCGTCCGGCGCGGCTACCACTCTGGCAATGCCAAACCGTCAGTGAAAATGGCAGGAATAATGAGGTGTGGGCGCTGGCGATCACAAATCCGCACATCGGGCGCGTGCCGAGGGCCGGAATAGATTATCGTGCCCCTGCGCCATAGGTTGTTCAGGATTTGCTGTAATGATGACACTGACCGTTGAGTATTATTTCACCCATCCCCAGGATAAGCTCGGCATGTACGCCAGTGACCCGGAGGATAATAGCCAGGAGCATGGCCATGAATTTGCCGAACTGGTGATCGTCGAGGAGGGGCATGGGTTACACGTTATTAATGGCCGCCCGCTGTATATCCAGCAGGGCGACGTATTTTACGTCCAGCCTGGCGATGTGCATTATTATGATGAGCTGGGGACGCTGAAGCTGATTAATGTCTTAATTAATCCGGCGGTGGCCTTTGGCTATTTACAGCAGATGGAGGGATTGCTGCAACAATTATCCGCGCAGCGCGCCGCCTGCTATGGCTGGCTGGCGCCGGAGACCCGCAGCTATTGCCGAGAACTGGTGGAGAAGATATTTTCCCCGGCGCTGAGAGCGGCGGATAATACCCCACTACGGGAGTCTCTCTTTTTCCAGCTGGTGACCACCATTCTCACTGCTGAGTCGGAAGCCGAATATAGCAGTACCCGCTATAAACTGCATAAATTACTCACCTGGCTGCAGGAGCACTGTTTCGAAGAACATAACTGGCAGCAGCTGGCGGAGCAATTTCATCTCACCACCCGTACCGCGTTTCGCCATATTAAAGAGGCCACCGGATTAACCCCGGATAATTATCTGAAACGTCTGCGGCTGGTCTCCGCGCGGGTCAAATTACGCGAAACGGAGATGACCATTACCGAAGTGGCTTATCTGTGCGGCTTCGCCAACAGCAACCACTTTACCACCCTGTATAAAAAAGTCTTTGGCCTTACGCCCAGCGCCGATCGCCGCCGCCCGCTGGGTTAAAAGGGGGGCCGCAGGCCGGGCAGGGGGAAAACCTGCCGCCCGCGGCAAGTGACGCTTATTCGTCAAGGGAGTTTGCCCGCACATGACGGCCGCTGGCGACAAAATTGCCGGTGCCAAGATGATGCAGGGTATTGAGCTTATCGTCGTCAAACTGCCAGCGTCCGGTGACGAACGCGCGCTCGTCGGCGGCGGCAGAGACCACCTCTCCGAACAGGGTATCGTACTGGGTCTGGGCCGCCGTCGCCGGCAGCAACCGGCACTCCATCCATGCCAGACACTTCTCCTCGATCAGCGGCAGCCCCAGTTCCGGACCGGTTACTACCGGAATCCCCCAGGCATTGAATTTGTCCTCATCGCGGCCGCTGACGCTGCCGACGGCGTAGGTCCAGCTGGCGGCTGCGACGCCGGGAACCACAATGCCGAAGGTGCCGTTGCGCTCGATGATCTCCCGCGTCCAGGTGCTTTTATCCACCACGATAGCCACCCGCGGCGGGGCGAATTCCACCGGCATTGACCAGGCGGCGGCCATAACGTTGCGCCGGTCGGACGCGGCATCGTAGCTGGTGATCAAAATGGTTGGGCCGTGGTTGAGCAGGCGGCTGGCGTACTGCAGTTCAACGTGGCGAAAGCGGCTCATAGGCGTTCCTTGAATAATGGGTCGGTTGGCAGATAACACGTTAAGCCGCAATGAAAATGTAATCAATACGTCATCTCGTCTGACTATAGTCGCCAGCACTAAGTCCCAAAGAGGATCACAATATGTTGGCTCCCCTGATGTTATCCCAGGTGAGCGTGCCCCGTCGGATGTCGACCGGTCTGGTACAGATGCTGACGGCGCTGGCGCTGATGCAGCGCCGCACGCGCGGTTAACGACAAGCGCACAAAAAAGACGGTCGGCGCGGAAAAATAGGCTATAAATGTCGGACACCAACAGCTGGAGGCCTTGATGAGTCCCTTTTTACGCGCCTATTTTTCCCGTCTGGGCTGGACGGGTGAGCCTGATGTATCCATTGATACCCTGCGGGAACTGCATCTGCAGCATAACAGCGCCATCCCCTTTGAAAACCTCGACGTTCTGCTGCCGCGTGAGATCCACCTTGACGATCGGGCGCTGGAAGAGAAGCTGATCGCCGCCCGCCGCGGGGGGTATTGTTTTGAACAAAATGGCCTGCTGGAGCGCGCGCTGCGTGAGATAGGCTTTAACGTCCGCAGCCTGCTGGGCCGCGTGGTGCTGGCCAACCCGCCGCAGATGCCGCCGCGTACGCACCGTCTGTTGCTGGTGGAAGTGGCGGGGGAGCGCTGGATCGCCGACGTCGGCTTCGGCGGCCAGACGCTGACCGCGCCGATCAAACTGCTGGCCGATATCCCGCAGCAAACGCCGCACGGTAGCTATCGTCTGGTGCATGAAGGGGATGAGTGGACGCTGCAGTTCAACCATCACGAACACTGGCAGTCGATGTACCATTTCGATTTAGGCCGCCAGTATGCGTCTGATTATGTGATGGGCAACTTCTGGTCGGCGCACTGGCCGCAGTCCCACTTCCGTCACCATCTGCTGATGTGTCGTCATCTGCCGGACGGCGGCAAAATGACCCTCACCAACTTCCACTTTACCCACTGGGAGAATAACCACGTGGTGGAGAAGGTTGATTTTGCCGATGTTTCTGCGCTGTATGAAGGGCTGCAGACCCGCTTCGGCCTGGGGGTGGACGATCCTAAACATGGCTTCAGCGAAGCGGCACTGGCGACGGTGATGGCGGCGTTCGATACCCATCCGGAAGCCGGGAAGTAAATTTCCTCATGCCCGGCGGCGCTGCGCTTGCGCGGGCCTACGGGGTATGAGCCTGTGAGAGGGCCCTGTAGGCCGGGTAAGGCGTAGCCGCCACCCGGCGAAATTACAGGTACCGTGCCTGATATCTTGCCCGGCGGCGCTGCGCTTGCGCGGGCCTGCGAGGTATGAGCCTGTGAGAGGACCCTGTAGGCCGGGCAAGGCGTAGCCGCCACCCGGCGAAATTACAGGTACCGTGCCTGATATCTTGCCCGGCTGCGCTGCGCTTGCGCGGGCCTGCGAGGTATGAGCCTGTGAGAGGACCCTGTAGGCCGGGCAAGGCGTAGCCGCCACCCGGTGAAATTACAGGTACCGTGCCTGATATCTTGCCCGGCGGCGCTGCGCTTACGCGGGCCTGCGAGGTATGAGCCAGTAAGAGGACCCTGTAGGCCGGGTAAGGCGACAGCCGCCACCCGGCGAAATTACAGGTACCGTGCCTGATATCTTGCCCGGCGGCGCTGCGCCTGCGCGGGCCTGCGAGGTATGAGCCTGTGAGAGGCTCATGTAGGCCGGGTAAGGCGACAGCCGCCACCCGGCATAAAGTCTGGAGCCAGGTACGATAAATACCCGGACTTGGCGCGAAGGCCTCGTCCGGGCTATCGGTAAGGATGAATGGTAAACGCCGCCAGCGCTCAGCGCCGGGAGCGTACCACCTGGTAGCGGCGGGTGAAATACTCCACCGGCGCACTCCACACATGAACCAGACGGGTGAAGGGGAAGATCAGGAAGATGGTCATCCCCAGCACCAGGTGGACGCGATAGATCCACGCCACGCCGTCCAGATGCGCCGAGGCGCCGCCGTGGAAGGTGACCACCGCCTGCGCCCAGTCCACCAGCTTCAGCATTTCGCTGCCGTCCGGATGCCGGGCGGAGAAGGGAATAGTCGTCAGTCCCAGCGCACACTGAATCAGCAGAATGCACAGGATCAGAATATCCGCCGTGGTGGAGGTGGCGCGAATGCGCGGTTTGGTCAGGCGGCGCACCAGCAGGCCGAGTCCGCCGACCAGGGTCAGCACGCCACAGACGCCGCCGAGGATCATGGCCATCAGCTGCTTCTGCGACATCGGCAGGAACCACGAGTAGACCCAGTGCGGGGTCAGCATGCCAAAAAGATGGCCGAAGAAGATGCCGAGGATGCCGATATGGAATAAGTTCGACCATAGCACCATCCCGCGCTTATCCAGCATCTGGCTGGATGAGGCGCGCCAGGTATACTGCCCGTAATCATAGCGCAGCCAGCTGCCTACCAGAAAAACGGTGCCGCAGAGGTAAGGGTAGATATCGTAAAAGAAGACGTTCAGATACTGGATCATTTCGGGCCTCCGGCGCGGATGTCAACGTACTGCGGCGCCACATCCTGACTAAAGCGTCGTTGATAAGCTTGCATCGACGAGCTATCGCAAGCGGTCGCATTATCTTCGATAAACTTCACCTGCTCTTCTTCCCACACGGCGTCCAGCGCCTGACGGGTATCGTCGCGCTTTTCTCCCGCCACCTGTTTTGTGACACTGTCACTGGTGAGCGGGCTTTTAGCCAGCGCCAGCAGGGCGTCAAACAGCTGGTAGTACGGGCAGGCTCGCTGCTTAAGGCGGCCGCCGATCAGCGCCAGAATCGGCGCGATATTCTGCAGCCCCTCCCGAGCCTCCGCGGGGGGTAAAATACTGAGGTACTCCAGATACAGCGGCAGATGATCGGGCAGCTCGCGACAATCGATTTGCAGGCCCGCCTGCTGATACTGATTCATCAGGTCGACCATCGCCTGGCCGCGGTCGCGGGACTCGGCATGCACATGTTCAAACAGCAGCAGCGAGGTGGCGCGCCCGCGCTCGAACACCTCGCACCACTCGGCCTGGCGATCCAACAGCGGAGCCGTCAGCAGCTCACTGACAAACGGCGTCAGGGAAGGGACATCGACGCTGACCAGCGCCAGGGCATCGTCGCGGTTCTCCCAAAGTAACTCGTCGGGGTACTCCAGCAGCAGACCGATCACTTTCAGGATCCGCATCACTCGCCCTCCCCATGCTTACGCACGCCGCTGACGTCGATGGCGTCGATCCGCCGGCTGTTAAACAGGTTGAATTTCGTATCTGACCCGTGGCAGCCATCGCCGAAGGTAAAGCCGCAGCCGTTACGTTCCGGAAAGGCATCCTCCGCCAGTTCGCGATGGCTGGTGGGGATCACGAAGCGGTCTTCGTAGTTGGCGATCGCCAGATAGCGATACATCTCTTCGACCTGCTCAACGCTGAGGCCCACCTCTTCAATGGCGCGGGTATCGGTGACGCCCTCGACGGTTTGCGAGCGCTTGTAGTGGCGCATCGCCATCATCCGTTTCAGCGCGCGCAAGACCGGTCCGGTATCGCCGGCGCTCAGAAGATTCGCCAGGTATTGCACCGGGATGCGCAGACTCTCAACCGCCGGCAGGATGTTGCCGTTGCTCGGTAAGCCGCCGGCGTCGGCAACCGACTGGATCGGCGACAGGGGCGGCACGTACCAGACCATCGGCAGGGTGCGATACTCCGGATGCAGCGGCAGGGCCAGCTTCCAGTCCATCGCCAGCTTATAGACCGGCGACTTCTGCGCCGCCTCAATGACGTTGTGCGGGATCCCTTGTTTTAACGCTTCCTCGATGACCGCCGGATCGTTTGGATTAAGGAACACCTCGCACTGGCGCTCATAGAGGTCTGTTTCATGTTCGGTACTGGCTGCCTCTTCGATGCGGTCGGCGTCATACAGCAGTACGCCAAGATAGCGGATGCGCCCAACGCAGGTTTCTGAGCAGACCGTTGGCTGCCCGGACTCAATACGCGGATAGCAGAAGATGCATTTTTCCGACTTGCCGCTCTTCCAGTTAAAGTAGATTTTTTTGTACGGACAGCCGCTGATGCACATCCGCCAGCCGCGGCATTTATCCTGATCGATCAGTACGATGCCATCTTCCTCACGCTTGTAGATGGCCCCGCTCGGGCAGGTGGCCACGCAGCTCGGGTTGAGGCAGTGCTCGCACAGGCGTGGCAGGTACATCATGAAGGTATTTTCGAACTGGCCGTACATCTCTTTTTGCATGGCTTCGAAGTTGCGGTCGCGAGCGCGTTTCTCGAACTCGCCGCCGAGCAGCTCCTCCCAGTTCGGGCCCCAGTCAATCTTATCCATACGCTCGCCGCTGATCAGCGAGCGCGGGCGGGCGGTCGGCAGATATTTGCCCTCCGGCGCGTTGTGCAGATGCTGGTAGTCGTAGGTAAAGGGTTCGTAGTAATCGTCGATCTGCGGCAGCACCGGATTGGCGAAAATCTTCGATAATACGCTGACCCGATTGCCGAGGCGGGGCGTCAGCTTACCGCTAATGCCGCGGATCCAGCCGCCTTGCCACTGATCCTGGTCCTCCCAGTTTTTGGGGTAGCCAATGCCCGGTTTGGTCTCCACGTTATTGAACCACGCGTACTCCATGCCTTCGCGGCTGCTCCAGACGTTTTTACAGGTGACCGAGCAGGTATGGCATCCGATGCATTTGTCCAGATTCAGCACCATTCCAACCTGAGAACGGATTTTCATTTTTTCGCCTCCTGTACCTGATCGCGACCTTCGTCATCCAGCCAGGCAATATTCTTCATTTTGCGGATCATGATGAACTCGTCGCGGTTGGAGCCGACGGTGCCGTAGTAGTTAAAGCCATAGGCCAGCTGGGCGTAGCCGCCGATCATGTGCGTTGGCTTCGGACAGACGCGGGTTACCGAGTTATGAATGCCGCCGCGACGACCGGTCACTTCCGAACCCGGGATATTCATAATCCGTTCCTGAGCGTGGTACATCATGGTCATCCCCGGCGGCACCCGCTGGCTCACCACCGCCCGCGCGGTGAGAGCCCCGTTGGCGTTGAAGGCTTCGATCCAGTCGTTATCTTCAATCCCCAGTTCTTTTGCGTCGGTTTCGCTAAGCCAAACGATCGGCCCGCCGCGCGACAGCGTCAGCATCAGCAGGTTTTCGCTATAGGTGGAGTGGATACCCCATTTCTGGTGCGGGGTCAGGAAATTCAGCGCTTTTTCCGGAAAGCCGTTTGGCGGCACGGCCTTCATCTGGCTGACGCTGCGCGTATCGATCGGTGGGCGATAAGCCACCAGACTCTCGCCGAAGGCGCGCATCCACGGATGGTCCTGATACAGCTGTTGCCGCCCGGAGAGGGTACGCCACGGGATCAGTTCGTGAACGTTGGTATAACCGGCATTGTAGGAGACGTGCTCGCTTTCCAGACCAGACCACGTTGGGCTGGAGATGATCTTGCGCGGCTGCGCCTGAATATCGCGGAAGCGGATTTTCTCATCCTCTTTATTCAGCGCCAAATGAGTGTGATCGCGGCCGGTAAATTCTCCCAGCGCTTGCCAGGCTTTCACCGCCACCTGGCCGTTGGTTTCCGGCGCCAGGCTTAAGATGACTTCACTGGCATCGATAGCGCTGTCGATCCGCGGACGGCCTTTGGCCGGACCGTCTGGCTTGACGTAGTTAAGCTTGCCGAGGAAATCGACTTCGCTTTGCGTATTCCACGAAATGCCTTTCCCGCCGTTGCCGAGCTTATCGAGCAACGGGCCGAGAGAGGTGAAGCGTTCCCAGGTGGCGGGATAGTCGCGCTCCACCAGGGCAATCGACGGCGCGGTTTTCCCGGGGATCAGATCGCATTCGCCTTTGCGCCAGTCAAGCACCTCGAACGGCTGCGACAGTTCGCCGGGAGAATCATGCTGCAGCGGGACCAGCACCACATCGGTCTCTTTGCCAAGATGGCCGACGCAGACCTGCGAGAAGGATTTAGCGATATCCTTGTAGATCTCCCAGTCGCTCTTTGCCTCCCAGGCCGGGTCGACAGCGGCGGAGAGCGGATGGATAAACGGGTGCATGTCTGAGGTGTTCATATCGTCTTTTTCATACCAGGTGGCGGTCGGCAGGACAATATCGGAGAACAGGCAGGTACTGGACATGCGAAAATCGAGGGTCACCAGGAGATCGAGTTTGCCCTCAATCGCCGCGGTCTGCCACTCGACTTCCTCAGGTTTTACCTCATCGCTGGCACCCAGTTCATCACCCTGAATACCGCTGTCGGTCCCGAGCAGGTATTTGAGCATATACTCATGCCCCTTACCGGACGATCCCAGCAGGTTAGAACGCCAGATAAACAGGTTGCGCGGGTGGTTGTTGCCGCTATCCGGCTGCTCGGCGGCAAAGCGAATATCGCCTGATTTTAACGACTGGACGGTGAACTCAGCGGGGGAGAGCCCGGCGGCCTCGGCCTGCTGCTTAATGGTCAGCGGGTTGACGTTAAGCTGTGGCGCAGAGGGTAACCAGCCCATCCGTTCCGCACGGACGTTGAAGTCGATAAGGCTGCCGCTAAATTTGCTGGCGTCGGCCAGCGGCGACAGCAGCTCCTGGGCGGTCAGTTTTTCGTAGCGCCACTGGCTGGCGTGGTTGTAGAAATAAGAGGTACTGTTCATCTGCCGCGGGGGACGACTCCAGTCCAGGGCGAACGCCAGCGGCAGCCAGCCGGTCTGCGGGCGCAGTTTCTCCTGACCGACATAGTGCGACCAACCGCCGCCGCTCTGGCCGACGCAGCCGCAAAATACCAGCAGATTAATCATCCCGCGGTAGTTCATATCCATGTGGTACCAGTGGTTCACCCCGGCGCCGAGGATAATCATTGAGCGGCCATGGGTCTTATGCGCTGTATCGGCAAACTCGCGGGCAATCTGCTCGATATGCTGGCGCGGCACGCCGGTGATCTGCTCGGCCCACGCCGGGGTATAGGCTTTGACCTCAGAGAAATCCTTCGCCGCATTGACATCGTCAAGCCCGCGATCCAGACCGTAGTTGGCCAGAATCAGGTCATAGACGCTGACCACCAGGCCGCTTTCGCCACTGGCCAGCGTCAGCTGTTTAGTCGGTAGCGGGTGAAAGGTCACCGGTGACTGCGCTACGCTGCGAAAATGCGGATTTTCGTTGCCGCCAAAGTAGGGGAAGCCCACCGACACCACGCTGTCGCGAATATCCAGCAGCGACAGCTTCAGCTCAACATTTTTGCCGTCTGCCCGTTGTTCGAGATTCCATTTGCCTTTTTCGCCCCAGCGAAAGCCGATGGAGCCGTTCGGCGCCACCAGTTCGCCGTCGGCGTTATAGGCCACGGTTTTCCATTCCGGGTTATTACTTTCTCCAAGACCATCAAGCAGGTCGGAAGCACGCAGCATACGGCCCGGCGTATAGCTGCCGTCGTCGCGCGGCTCGAGTATCACCAGCATCGGCATGTCGGTGTAGGTCCGGCAGTAGTTAAGAAAGTAATCGCTCGGGTTATCGAGGTGGAAGGCTTTAAGGATCACGTGGCCCATGGCCATCGCCAGTGCGCTGTCGGTGCCTTGCTTTGGCGCCAGCCACTGGTCGCAAAGCTTGGCGACTTCCGAATAGTCCGGCGTGATGGCGATGGTTTTGGTGCCCTTATAGCGTACTTCGGTAAAGAAGTGGGCGTCAGGGGTTCGGGTCTGCGGGACGTTGGAGCCCCAGGCAATAATGTAGCTGGAGTTGTACCAGTCGGCGGATTCCGGCACGTCGGTCTGTTCGCCCCAGGTCATCGGCGAGGCAGGGGGTAAATCGCAGTACCAGTCATAAAAGCTCAGGCAGGTGCCGCCGATCAACGATAAATAGCGGGTACCCGCGGCGTAGGAGACCATCGACATCGCCGGGATTGGCGAGAAGCCGGCGACGCGGTCCGGGCCATAGTTTTTGATGGTCCAGACGTTGGCCGCAGCGATCAGTTGGTTTAACTCTTTCCAGCTGGAGCGAACAAACCCGCCTTTACCGCGCGCCGCTTTATAGCTGCGGGTTTTGGCCGGATCCTGCATGATGCTATCCCAGGCCAGTACCGGGTCGGGATGTTGTGTCAGGGCTTCGCGCCACAGCTCAATCAGCCGTTTACGCGCCAACGGGTACTTCAGGCGGTTAGCGCTGTAGAGATACCAGGAGTAGCTCGCGCCGCGCGGGCAACCGCGCGGTTCGTGGTTTGGCAGGTCCGGCCGGGTGCGCGGGTAATCGGTTTGCTGAGTTTCCCATGTAACCAGGCCGTTTTTGACGTAAATTTTCCAGCTGCAGGAGCCGGTACAGTTCACACCGTGCGTGGAGCGGACAATTTTATCGAACTGCCAACGTTGACGGTAGCTATCTTCCCAGTCACGGTTGTTGTTGTAGACCTGGCCGTGGCCGTTGGCAAAGGTGTCGCCTTTCTGCTTAAAGTAGCGAAAGCGATCCAGAAGTTTACTCATGACATTTCTCCTGCTCCGATGATGTCCGGCATCGTGCCACCCTGCCGGATGAGCGAACGAACTCGTAAGGCCGGATAAGGCGTAAGACGCCATCCGGCAGATAAATCGTTATGGTTATGCGGGTTTACGGCGGCCGTAGACCAGCCAGGTCACCAGCACGCAAACCACATAGAAGACAAAAAAGACTTTCATCGCGCCAACCGGTGAGCCGGTCATCGCCAACGAGGTGCCGAAGGCTTTTGGAATGAAGAAACCGCCGATGGCGCCGATCGCCGAGATAAAGCCCAGCGCGGCAGCGGTATCGGTCACCGCCTCGTGCTGCGCTTCTTCATCGCTGCCGCCGCGCTGTTTAACGCTGTCGATGGTGAGCTGGCGGAAGATGACGGCGATCATCTGGAAGGTGGAGCCGCTTCCCAGACCGGCGGTTAAAAAGAGCCCCATAAACACCACGTAGAAAGCGAGAAAGCTGCCGGAGCCGCTGCCTGGCAGGGTCAGAAACAGCAGGCCGGTAAACAGCGCCATCAGGACGAAGTTAACCAGCGTCACCCGCACGCCGCCGAGACGGTCGGAGATGATCCCGCCGAACGAGCGCGCCAGCGCGCCAATGAACGGTCCAAAGAAGGCGAGCTTGAGGATATCGACGGCGGGAAACTGGGTTTTCGCCAGCATGGCAAAGCCGGCGGAAAAGCCGATAAACGAGCCAAACGTCGCCAGATAGAGCAGGCTTAACAGCCACATATGCGGTCGCTTGAGTACGGGAAGCTGATCGCGAATCGAGGCCTTTGAACCGGCGATATCGTTCATGCCGAACCATGCGGCGACGGTGGCGAGCAGCAGCAGCGGTACCCAGACGAGCGCCGCATTACTCAGGGTGATTGTTGAACCATCGGGTTGGGTGACGCCATGGACGCCGAGAAAGGTGAAGAGCGGCAGGAAGATGACCGCTGGGGCGACCATCTGCATCACGCTTACGCCGAGATTGCCAAGGCCGCCGTTGACCCCCAGCGCGCTGCCCTGTTTCGCTTTGGGGAAAAAGAAACTGATATTTCCCATGCTGGAAGCAAAATTCGCGCCGGCAAAACCGCACAGCAGCGCAATAATAATAAATACCCAGAACGGAGTAGTAATATTCTGGATTGCCACCCCTAACCAAATACAAGGTACCACCAGAATCACGGTGCTTAATACGGTCCAGTAGCGCCCGCCAAAGAGGGGTACCATAAAGGAGTAGGGGACCCGTAATATCGCGCCGGAAAGTGAAGGCAGGGCGGTTAATAAAAAAAGCTGGTCGGTGGTGAAATGAAAACCAACCTTATTGAGATTGACCGCTACGGCGCTGAATAGCATCCATACGCAGAAAGCAAGTAGCAAGCAGGCCACTGATATCCATAGATTTCTTCTCGCAATGGCTTGGCCTTTATTTTCCCAGAACGCCTTGTTTTCAGGCCGCCAGTTGTTCAAAAGGTAATGATTATCTTTATCATTCTGTACCGACATATTGCCCTCTACTTGCCCGGAAAGGAGTAAATAAATAAGGTCAACAGCTGAATACAAGGGGATGGTGAATAACGCTTAATTTGCGTTATCTATGAAGCGTAGATAAAAAAAACGTGCTGGCAGAGAGCACGTGGTAAGCGTAGCGGAATTAATTGTTACTAAATGTAAAGTTAGCTAAAACAGCTCCAGCGTAATCATCTTATTTACGTAACGGCTAAACGCCGCCTCATCCAGGGCCTGTGCGTCCAGCGCGTAAATCCCGTCGAGGCCGCACACCAGGGCGATAAAGCGCCAGGCGATATCCGCCGCAGGCTCAGCCGACCGGAATTCGCCGCTGGTGAGGCCCTGCTCGATGATGGCGACGGTCTCGGCATGCCACATATTCATGGTCAGCAGGTAGACCGCTTTGATGTCCGGATCGCTGTCGGCCAGCACCTGGCCTTCGCGCCACAGGCGGATGTAGGGTTCCAGTCGGCCATCCTCGCTGCCGATCATCGAGAACAAGCGCTCGCGCCAGCTGGCGTCCTCAGCCACCAGCGGCATATCGAGCATCTCGCGGATCAGGCGGATAAAAACCTGTGCTTTCAGCTCGCCGATGGAGGCGAAGTGGTGGTGCAACTGCCCGGCGGCCACCTGGGCTTCGCGGGCGATCTGCCGTACGGTCATGGCGGCAAAGCCGCCGCGCAGCGCCAGGCGCATGGCGGCCTGCATGATCACTTCCCGTCGTGCATCTCGTTGTAAATAGTGCATAGAACCCCGCTGTCATCTGGCTTTGGCCGAGTGTAACAAAAAGTTGGACATGTGTTCAACAATCCGGCAGGATCGCCATCCTGGACGCGTGTCCAATTTTTAATATTGATTGAGGTACAAGCTATGTCACGGCAATGGATGACGCTGATGGCGATTTTGCTGGTTTATATTCCGGTGGCGATTGACGCTACGGTGTTGCATGTGGCCGCGCCGACCCTCAGCGTGGCGCTGGGTAGCAGCGGCAATGAGCTGTTGTGGATCATTGATATCTACTCATTAGTGATGGCCGGCATGGTGCTGCCGATGGGCGCCCTCGGCGATAAGATCGGCTTTAAGCGCCTGCTGCTGCTCGGCAGCGCCATTTTTGGCGTCGCGTCGCTGTGCGCCGCGCTGTCGCCGACGGCCATGACGCTGATTGCCTCACGTGCCCTGCTGGCGGTGGGGGCGGCGATGATCGTCCCGGCGACGCTGGCCGGGATCCGTAGCACCTTTGCCGAGGCCAGCCAGCGCAATATGGCGCTGGGGCTATGGGCAGCGGTCGGCTCGGGCGGTGCGGCTTTCGGCCCGCTGGTGGGCGGTATCCTGCTGGAGCATTTCTACTGGGGGTCGGTGTTCCTGATTAACGTGCCGATCGTGCTGGTGGTTATCGCGATTAACGCGAAAGTGGTGCCGCGCCAGCCCGCGCGCCGCGAGCAGCCGCTGAATCTGCTGCAGGCGCTCGTTTTGATTGCCGCGATCCTGATGCTGGTGTTTAGCGCGAAATCAGCGCTGAAAGGCCAGCTGGCGCTGTGGCTCACCGCACTGGTGGCGATCGGCGGGGCGGCGATGCTGAGTTGGTTTATCCGCAAGCAGCTGTCGGCCGCCCGCCCGATGGTGGATATGCGGCTATTCACCCATCGCATAATCTTAAGCGGGGTGATGATGGCGATGACGGCCCTGATTACCCTGGTCGGTTTTGAGCTACTGATGGCTCAGGAGCTGCAGTTTGTGCACCAGAAAACGCCGTTCGAGGCGGGGATATTTATGCTGCCGGTAATGGTGGCCAGCGGCTTCAGCGGCCCGATTGCCGGACTACTGGTGTCGCGGCTTGGGCTGCGCGAGGTGGCGACCGGTGGGATGTTGCTCAGCGCCTTTAGCTTTCTCGGCCTGGCGTTGACCGATTTCAGTACCCAGCAGTGGCTGGCCTGGGGGCTGATGACGCTGCTGGGCTTTAGCGTGGCCAGCGCGCTGCTGGCCTCCAGTTCCGCGATTATGGCGGCAGCGCCGAAGGAGAAAGCGGCGGCCGCCGGGGCGATTGAAACCATGGCCTATGAGCTGGGCGCCGGTCTCGGCATAGCGCTGTTCGGCCTGATCCTGACCCGCAGCTACAGCGCCTCTATTGTGCTGCCGTCTGGACTGAATGACGCCATGGCGCAGCAGGCGGCGTCATCGATTGGCGAGGCGGTGAGTCTCACCCAGACGCTGCCCGCCGGGGTGGCGCAGGCGCTGATGGCGGCGGCAAAGACGGCTTTTATTCAGGCTCACAGTCTGGTACTGGCGACGGCGGGTATATTGCTTCTGCTGCTGGCCGCCGGGATCTGGCGCAGCCTCGCCACCGTGGCGAAACCGCAGTCGGCGCTATAGCTGCAGCGACAGATCCATCGCCGCGCGCCGTAGCGGGGCGAGGGCCTTCTCTTTTAACGCCGCGGCGCTAACCGTCGCGGCGGGAACCCCGACATTCAGAGCGGCCACCACCTGACCGTGACGCGACAGGACGGGTACCGCCAGCGAGCACAACCCCACTTCGATCTGCCGGTCGGCGAGGGCATAGCCCTGCATGCGCACCCGGGCGATCTCTGCACGTAAACCGGACAAATCGCACAGGGTATGCGGAGTGTAGCGAATAAGCGTAGCTCGTGACAACGTCACTTCCAGCTGTTCCTCCGGCAGCGCGCTCAGCAGCACCCGCCCCATCGACGTGGCCCACGCCGGCAGGCGGCTGCCGCGCCCCAGATCGATACTCAGTAAATTATTGACCGCCGCGCGGGCAATATAGAGCACGTTATCCCCGTCGAGCGTCGCCGCCGAACAGGATTCGCCGAGCGCTTTGCCAAGACTATCCAGCGCCGTCTGCGCCACCTTGGCCAGCGGCGTGCCGGCCAGATAGGCGTGGCCGACGGCCAGCACCCGGGGGAGCAGTTCATAGCTGCGGCCATCCGGACTGTGCACCATGCCCAGCGCGGCGAGGGTATACAAACAGCGGCGTACCGCCGCACGCGAGATTTGCGTTTTCTGGCTGAGCTGAGAAATGGTCAGCCGCTGACGCTGGGGGGTGAAGGCATTAAGGACCTCCAGCCCGCGGGCCAGAGACAGCATAAAGTTAGGGTCGTGCTCGGCCTGCCTGGCGCTCAGCGTATTGGGGATATTGTCGCTCATCGCATCCTTCTCCGTTGCAGCGTAAAGCTCACGGCAGATCACTATACCTTGCGCAAAATGGGGCGCGCTGAATTGTGCCGGTTTTACCACCACGATCACATTAATAACCGTCTTTTAACAAACGCGTCGATAATCGCACAACATTTCGATTATCGCCGTTGACCATCCGCCAGGCTGAACCCTATTGTCAATGGCACGGACCTCCCCGTTATGGATGTGGGTACAAAAAGTTATATATCTCATCAGGAACAGAAAATGACTGCCACCGTAGAACAAATCGAGAGCTGGATTGTGGATGTTCCGACCATCCGGCCGCATAAATTGTCGATGACCACCATGGGCTGCCAGTCGCTGGTGATCGTGCGCCTTACCCGTTCTGACGGCATCTGCGGCATCGGCGAGGCCACCACCATCGGGGGGCTGAGCTATGGCGTTGAGAGTCCAGAGGCCATCTCGTCGGCGATCACCCATTATCTGACGCCGCTGTTGAAAGGGCAGCCAGCCGATAACCTGAATGCGCTGACCACCCGCATGAATAGCGCCATTAAAGGCAACACCTTTGCGAAGTCCGCCATCGAAACCGCGCTGCTCGACGCCCAGGGCAAAGCCTTAGGTCTGCCGGTATCAGCCCTGCTCGGCGGCGCGCTGCAAACGGCGTTGCCGGTGCTGTGGACCTTAGCCAGCGGCGATACCGCGAAAGATATCGCTGAAGGAGAAAAACTGTTGGCCGAAGGCCGCCACCGGGCGTTCAAACTGAAGATCGGTGCGCGTGAACTCGCCACCGACCTGCGTCATACCCGCGCCATCGTTGAAGCGTTAGGCGACCGCGCCAGCATCCGTGTCGATGTCAACCAGGCCTGGGACGCCGCCACCGGCGCAAAAGGCTGCCGCGAACTGGCGGCGATGGGCGTCGATCTCATCGAACAGCCGGTCAGCGCCCACGATAATGCCGCCCTGGTGCGGTTAAGCCAGCAAATTGAAACCGCGATCCTCGCGGATGAAGCGGTCGCGACCGCTTACGATGGTTATCAGCTGGCGCAGCAGGGCTTTACCGGCGCTTACGCGCTGAAAATCGCTAAAGCCGGGGGGCCGAACAGCGTGCTGGCAGTGGCCCGCGTCGCGCAGGCCGCGGGGATTGGCCTGTACGGCGGCACCATGCTGGAAGGCACCGTAGGGACCGTTGCGTCGCTGCACGCCTGGTCGACGCTGCCGTTGCAGTGGGGTACCGAGATGTTCGGCCCGCTGTTGCTGAAAGACGATATTGTCAGCGTGCCGCTGCACTTTGCCGACGGTCAGGTGGCGCTGCCGCAAACGCCGGGCCTTGGCGTCGAGCTGGATGAAGACAAACTGCATTTTTATACCCGCCAGCCGTAGCGGGGAACAGGAGGAAAAAATGTTATTTAAAGTGGATATGACCGTCAATATTCCGCCTGGCTTTCCCGCCGCCGAGGCGGAGGAAATAAAACAACGCGAAAAAGCCTATTCGCAACAATTACAGCGGGAAGGCAAATGGCGACATATCTGGCGCGTTGCCGGCCTTTATGCCAATGTCAGTATTTTCGATGTTAAAGATGCCGAAGAATTGCATCAAATATTAATGGGGTTGCCGCTCTATCCCTTTATGGCGATAAAAGTGGAAGCCCTCTGTCGTCATCCGTCATCAATTCGCGATGACGATCGCTAATAATAATATCTGACCTCACGCCGGTATTACCGGCGTACACCCTGCAAAATATAAGAGAGAACCCGTATGAGTAATGTATTCGTACAACAACCTGCTATTCAGAAATTATTACGCGACAGTGCCGGATTAGATGTTGCCGGCGGCGATGAACGTTTTAAGACGATTGTTCATCGTCTGCTGGAAAATATCTGCACGCTCATCGACGACTATAACGTTACGGAAGAGGAGTTCTGGCACGCGGTAAACTATTTGCACGAGCTGGGCGGGCGCCAGGAGGCGGCGCTGCTGGCGGCGGGTCTGGGACTGGAGCATTTCCTCGATCTGCGCCAGGACGCCATCGACGCGGCAGCGCATCGGGAAATCGGCACTCCACGCACCATTGAAGGGCCGCTGTACGTGGCTAACGCGCCGCTGGCCGAGGGCCACGACCGCATGGATGACGGCGCCGACGCCGGAGAAGTGATGTGGCTGCACGGCGAAGTCAAAGACACCGAAGGCCGGCCAGTGGCCAACGCTATTGTTGATATCTGGCACGCCAATACCCTCGGAAATTATTCCTTCTTTGACCCAAGCCAGAGTGAGTATAACCTGCGCCGGCGGATCCGCACCGGCGCCGATGGCCGCTACAGCGTGCGTAGCATCATGCCTTCCGGCTACGGCTGCCCGCCGGATGGCCCAACCCAGAAACTGCTGGACAGACTGGGCCGCCACGGCAACCGTCCGGCGCACATTCACTTTTTCGTCTCCGCGCCGGGTCATAAACATCTGACCAGCCAGATTAACCTCAATGGCGATAAATACCTGTGGGACGATTTTGCCTTTGCCACCCGCGACGGCCTGATTGCCGATCCGGTAAAAGTGACCGACCGCGAGATCATCGCGCAGCGCAATCTTGAGGGAGAGCACACCGAGGTTTGTTTTGATTTCACCCTGTGTAAAGCGCTGAGCGCCGACGAAGAGCAGCGCGGTACTCGCCTGCGCGCCAAAGAGTAAACGGCGCGACCCGCCCCGGGCGTGCAACAGCTCCGGGGCGACGCTGCCGTGAATTTATCCATCATATTTCGTGGATCCTGAATGCAGCAGGAGGAACTGACTCATGCAAAAAACGCTCTCGACGCTCAAAGACAAAATCAATAATGCCTTAATTGTCGACCGTGAAAATCATATTTATCGCTGCCATCGCTCTATATTTACCGACCCGCAGCTGTTTGAATTTGAAATGAAGCATATTTTCGAAGGTAACTGGGTATTTCTCGCTCATGAAAGCCAAATTCCCCAGCCGGGTGATTATTATACCCTGACGCTGGGCCGCCAGCCGGTTATTATTACCCGCGATAAAAAGAATGAGCTGCACGCGCTAATTAACAGCTGCGCTCACCGCGGCGCCATGTTATGTCGACGCAAAACCGGCAATAAAAATTCTTTTACCTGTCCGTTCCACGGCTGGACCTTCAGCAATAATGGCAAATTATTAAAGGCCAAAGATGAGAGCACTGGCGGCTATCCGCCGAGCTTTAAACAAGACGGCTCCCACGACCTGCAAAAGTTGCCGCGTTTTCAGTCCTATCGTGGTTTCTTATTCGGTAGCCTCAATGCCGACGTACAGCCACTGGAGGCTTATCTCGGGGAAACCTGCAAGATTATCGACCTGATCGTCGACCAGGCGCCGGAGGGTCTCGAGGTACTTAAGGGTTCGTCGAGCTATGTCTATGAGGGCAACTGGAAACTGGGCGCGGAAAACGGTGCCGATGGCTATCACGTCAGCGTGGTGCACTGGAACTATGCCTCGACCATGTCACGCCGCAACTATGAAGCGGAAGGGACGCACGCGGTGGATGCCAACGGTTGGTCAAAAAGCCTCGGCGGCGGCTATGGATTTGATAACGGCCATATGCTGTTGTGGACCCGGGCGCTCAACCCGGAAGTGCGCCCGGTCTATGCCCACCGCGAGCGGCTGCAGGCGGAATTCGGCGAACGCCGTGCCGACCAGATGGTCAACGAAACCCGCAACCTGTGCCTGTACCCCAATGTCTACCTGATGGATCAGTTCTCGACGCAAATCCGCGTGATCCGCCCCATTGCGGTGGATAAAACCGAAGTCACCATCTGGTGCTTTGCGCCGAAAGGGGAATCCGACCAGGCCAGAGCGCTGCGTATACGCCAGTACGAGGATTTCTTTAACGTCAGTGGGATGGGGACGCCGGACGACCTCGAAGAGTTCAGCGCCTGCCAGCGCGGCTATCTCGGCGAAAATCTTCCGTGGAGCGATCTCAGCCGCGGCGCGCTGCACTGGGTCGATGGCGCGGATGAGCATGCGCAACATGCCGGCTTTTCGCCGCGGTTAAGCGGGGTGAAATCGGAGGACGAAGCGCTGTACATCGCCCATCATCACCACTGGCAGACGCTGATGCTGGCGGCCATTGAACAGGAACAGCAGCGTTATGATCAGTCGATTACTCAGCGCGTGGAGGTGGCCTGATGCTTAACCTCGAACAGGTTCGCCAGTTTCTCTACTACGAAGCCCGTCTGCTGGACGATCGTCAGTGGGACGAATGGCTCAGCTGCTACAGCCCGCAGGTAGTCTACTGGATGCCGGCGTGGGGCGACGATGACCAGCTGACCCGCGACCCGCAAAAAGAGATTTCGCTAATCTACTACCCCAACCGCGAAGGGCTGGAGGATCGCGTCTACCGCATTAAAACCGAGCGCTCCGGGGCCAGCACGCCAGAGCCGCGAACCACCCATATCATCAGCAACGTTGAGCTGCTGGGGGAAAATGACGAGGGGCTTGAAGTGCGTTACAGCTGGGTCACCTGGAGCTATCGCTATCAGCACACGGATGCTTATTTCGGCTCAACCTGCTGCACACTGATCGAGCAGGAGGGCAGACCGCAGATCGTGCGCAAAACCGTGCGCCTGAATAACGACTATATCCGTCAGGTGATTGACGTTTACCACATTTAAGAGGCGCTTATGACCTTTTCTATTGCTCTTAATTTTGAGGACGGCGTAACCCGCTTTATTCAGTGCCACGCCGGAGAGAAAGTCCTGGATGCGGCCTATCGTCAGAAGGTGAATCTGCCGATGGACTGCTCGGACGGTGTGTGCGGCACCTGCAAATGCCATTGCGCCAGCGGGGAATATACCCTCGGCGAGGAGTTTCTCGACGAGGCGTTAAGCGACGAGGAAGCGCAGGCCCGCCAGGTGCTGACCTGCCAGATGGTGCCCACCAGCGACTGCGTGATCGATGTGCCGGTGGCCGCAGCCCAGTGCAAAACGGCCCTGGCGACGCTCGGGGCGCAGGTGCAGCAGGTCAATTTGCTGTCGGACTCAGCCATCGAGCTGGTGGTTGCGCTCGATGAGCCGCTGGCCTTCCTGCCGGGGCAGTACGTCAACATTCATGTACCGGGCACGCCTCATGTGCGCGCCTACTCATTTAGCTCGCAACCGGGTTCCCTCGAAGGGCACTTCCTTATTCGTAACGTGCCTGGCGGCATGATGAGCCAGTGGCTGACGCAGCGGGCGCAGCCCGGCGATCGCCTGACCCTCAGCGGGCCTATGGGCAGCTTCTATCTGCGCAGCGGCGAACGCCCGCTGCTCATGCTGGCGGGTGGCACCGGCCTGGCGCCGCTGCTCTCCATGCTCCATACCCTGCAGACACAGGGTAGCCAGCGTCCGGTAACGCTCCTGTACGGCGTAACCCGTGATGGCGATCTGGTGAAAACCGACGCGCTGGACACCTTTGCTCAACAGCTGACGGGGTATCGCTGGCTGCCGGTGGTGGCGGATGAAAACAGCCCCTGTCCGCAGCGCGGCTTCGTCACCGACCATCTCGACGACGCGATGCTGAACAACGGCGACGTGGACATCTATCTCTGCGGCCCGCCGCCGATGGTCAACGCGGTCGCCACGGCGCTGCGCGACCGCGGGATCACCCCGGCGGGGTTCTGGTATGAGAAATTTATTGCCAGCCAGAGCGCGGCGGCATAAGGAGGCAGTATGCGTTTTAGCGATAAAGTGGTCGCCATCACCGGTGCGGCCCAGGGCATTGGCCGCCAGACAGCGGAGCAGGTGGCCGCAGAAGGCGCGGCCCTGCTGCTGATTGACCGCTCGCCTTATATACACGAACTGGCTGCCGTTTTAGCCCAGGCCGGAAATCAGGTTCTTGCGCTGGAGGCTGACCTTGAGCAGTGGCAGAGTACTGAACAGGCGTTTGCCGCCGGGGTCGCGCATTTTGGCCGGCTCGACGTGCTGATCAACAACGTTGGGGGCACTATCTGGGCGCGGCCCTTTGCCGAATACCAACCGGAGCAGATTGAGAAAGAGATCCGCCGCTCGCTGTTCCCCACGCTGTGGGGCTGCCGCGCGGCGCTGCCGTGGATGCTGAAGCAGGGCAAAGGCAGCATTGTCAATATCTCGTCGGTGGCGACGGCGGGGGTGAATCGGGTGCCTTATTCGGCGGCGAAAGGCGGCGTTAACGCGCTGACCCGGTCGATTGCCATGGAGTACAGCGGCAGCGGTATACGGATTAACGCCGTGGCCCCGGGCGGGACCGAGGCGCCGCCGCGCCTGACGCCGCGTAACGAAGAGCAACCGAGCGACCAGGAGAAAGCGTGGTATCAACAGGTGGTCGATCAGACGGTGGCGAGCAGCCTGCTGCACCGGTACGGCACACTGGCGGAACAGGCGAACGCGATCCTGTTTCTCGCCAGCGATGAGGCCAGCTATATCACCGGCGTCACGCTGCCGGTGGCCGGGGGCGATCTCGGCTAACGCCGGGTAGCATACCAGCAGAGCAGGGAGCCGAGACACACCATCCCGGCGCCCTGCCAGAATGACCATGACAGGGCCGCACTCAGCAGGATCGCCGCCAGCGCAGAGGAGAGCACCGGCGTGAAGTAGGAGGCCGCCGCCAGCAGGCTGACGTTGCCGTGCAGGATCCCCACGTTCCAGGCGGCGTAGGCCAGGCCCAGCGCCACCGAAACAGTCAGCAACTTGATGCTTACCGGCCAGCTAAAGACCATGGGCGGCTGCGGTGTGGCGAGAAACTTCAGCCACAGCGTCAGGGCGGTTAACAGGACGAACAGCGTAATGGCGTTTTTACCGCGGGCATATTTAGCCGTCACCGTGCAGTAGGCGGCCCAGATAAACGCCCCGACAAAGGCCAGCAGATAGCTAAGCGGGCTGGAGATGACGTTGCTGATAATCTCGTCCAACTGCAGGCCGTGCTCACCGCCCAACACCCAGCCCACGCCGAGCAGGGCGAGAAGCAGGCCGGGGATCACCAGCCAACTGCTTTTCTGGCCGTTAAAGAGAATGGCGAACAAAATCGTCAGGCTGGGCCACAGGTAATTCACCATCCCTACCTCAATGGCCTGCTGACGGCTGGCGGCATAGCCCAGCGACAGCGCGAGGCAGATTTCGTAACTGACGAACAGTACGCTGCCGGCCAGCAGATAGCGACGCGGGATCTGGCGCAGGTTGGGAAAACCAACGGTAAAGATCAGCAGCAGGCCGCTAAGGCTGTAAATCATCGCTGCGCCGCCGACCGCTCCCAGTCCTTCGCTGACGCCGCGAATCAATCCGACCATCGTGCTCCATAAGATAATAGCGGCGAAGCCGATCGTCGTGGCTCTCTTTTTCTCCATGCTTTTCCTGATGGTTACGCAAATGCAGCGGGCATATATATCATCTTTTTATCGGTGAGGGGCGAAATTTTCCGCCGTTGCTAACCCTTAGGGATTAGCGAAAATGGCCAGGGCTGGCGATTAAGGGGGCGATGGTTTTCCTCCTTGATTTGACGCAAATTTTCCCGGGATTTTACTGTTAGTTTCCTCCGCGCGATGAATCAACATCCTGCATGGAGGAATGCAATGGACGTCAGCCGCAGAAAGTTCTTTAAGATCTGCGCAGGCGGTATGGCCGGAACCACCGCCGCCGCCCTGGGCTTTGCCCCTAAAATGGCGCTGGCTCAGGCACGCAATTTCAAATTGCTGCGTGCGAAAGAGATCCGCAACACCTGCACTTACTGCTCCGTGGGCTGCGGGCTATTGATGTATAGCCTCGGCGACGGTGCGAAAAACGCCAAAGAAGCGATCTACCATATCGAAGGGGACCCGGACCATCCGGTTAGCCGCGGCGCGCTGTGCCCGAAAGGGGCTGGCCTGCTGGACTATGTCCACAGCGAAAACCGTCTGCGTTATCCGCAATACCGCGCCCCGGGCTCGGATAAATGGCAGCGCATCTCGTGGGATGAAGCCTTTAACCGCATCGCCCGACTGATGAAGGCCGATCGCGACGCCAACTTTATTGAAAAGAACGAACAGGGCGTGACGGTTAACCGCTGGCTTTCCACCGGCATGCTGTGCGCCTCGGCGGCAAGCAATGAGACCGGCATGCTAACGCAAAAATTTGTGCGATCGCTGGGTATGCTGGCGGTAGACAACCAGGCGCGCGTCTGACACGGACCAACGGTAGCAAGTCTTGCTCCAACATTTGGTCGCGGTGCGATGACCAACCACTGGGTGGATATCAAAAACGCCAACGTCGTGGTGGTGATGGGCGGTAACGCCGCCGAAGCCCATCCGGTGGGCTTCCGCTGGGCAATGGAGGCGAAAAACAACAACGACGCCACGCTGATCGTTGTCGACCCGCGCTTTACGCGTACTGCCTCGGTGGCCGATATTTATGCGCCGATTCGTTCTGGTACCGACATTACCTTCCTGTCGGGCGTGCTGCTGTACCTGATCGAACATAATAAGATCAATGCCGAGTACGTTAAGCATTACACCAATGCCAGCCTGCTGGTGCGGGATGATTTTGCCTTCGAAGAGGGGCTGTTCAGCGGCTACGATGCGGAAAAACGCCAGTACGATAAATCGTCCTGGAACTACCAGTTCGATGAAAACGGCTACGCCAAACGCGATGAAACGCTCACCCACCCGCGCTGCGTGTGGAACCTGCTGAAGCAGCACGTTTCCCGTTACACGCCAGAGGTGGTCGAAAATATCTGCGGTACGCCGAAAGCGGACTTCCTCAAGGTGTGCGACGTGCTGGCCTCAACCAGCGCCGCCGATCGCACCACCACCTTCCTGTATGCCCTGGGCTGGACGCAGCACACCGTCGGCGCACAGAACATCCGCACCATGGCGATGATCCAGCTGCTGCTCGGCAACATGGGCATGGCCGGCGGCGGCGTCAACGCCCTGCGCGGTCACTCTAATATTCAGGGGCTCACCGATTTGGGACTGCTGTCGACCAGTCTGCCGGGCTATTTGACGCTGCCATCGGACAAGCAGACCGATCTGCAAAGCTACCTCAGCGCCAACACGCCGAAGGCGACCCTGCCCGAGCAGGTGAACTACTGGAGCAACTACCCGAAATTCTTCGTTAGCCTGATGAAATCCTTCTACGGCGAGGCGGCGCAAAAAGAGAACGACTGGGGCTTTGAGTGGTTACCGAAGTGGGACCAGGCTTACGACGTTATCAAATACTTCAACATGATGGATAACGGCAACGTCACTGGCTATATCTGTCAGGGCTTTAACCCGGTAGCCTCCTTCCCGGACAAAAACAAAGTGGTTCGCAGCCTCAGCAAGCTGAAATATATGGTGGTTATCGACCCGCTGGTGACCGAAACCTCGACCTTCTGGCAGAACCACGGCGAGTCTAATGATGTCGACCCGTCGGCGATTCAGACCGAAGTCTTCCGTCTGCCGTCGACCTGCTTTGCCGAAGAGGACGGTTCGATCGCCAACTCCGGCCGCTGGCTGCAGTGGCACTGGAAAGGTCAGGATGCACCAGGTGAAGCGCGCAATGATGGCGAAATCCTGGCCGGGATTTACCATCGCCTGCGCGAACTGTACCGCACCGAAGGCGGGAAGGGCGCGGAACCCCTGCTGAAGATGAGCTGGCGCTATAAGCAGCCGGACCATCCGGAATCGGCAGAAGTGGCAAAAGAGAACAACGGCTACGCGCTGGCGGATCTCTACGATCAAAATGGCACTTTGCTGGCGAAAAAAGGCCAATTGCTGAACAGCTTCGCGCTGCTGCGCGATGACGGCAGCACCGCGTCATCGTGCTGGATCTATACCGGCAGCTGGACCGAGCAGGGTAACCAGATGGCGAATCGTGATAACGCCGATCCTTCGGGCCTGGGCAATACGCTGGGATGGGCCTGGGCGTGGCCGCTCAATCGTCGGGTGCTGTACAACCGCGCCTCGGCCGATATCAACGGCAAGCCGTGGGATGCGAAGCGGATGCTGATCCAGTGGAACGGCAGCAAGTGGGTCGGGAATGATATTCCGGACTTCAATACCGCGCCGCCAGGGAGCAAAACCGGGCCGTTTATCATGCAGCAGGAGGGGCTGGGTCGCCTGTTTGCGCTCGATAAACTGGCGGAAGGGCCGTTCCCGGAACACTACGAGCCGATGGAAACCCCGCTTGGCACCAACCCGCTGCACCCGAAGGTGGTCTCCAGCCCGGTGGTGCGGTTGTATGAAGAGGACGCCATTCGCTTAGGTAAGAAAGATAGGTTCCCGTATGTCGGGACCACCTATCGTCTGACCGAGCATTTCCACACCTGGACCAAGCATGCGCTGCTCAATTCCATCGCGCAGCCGGAACAGTTTGTCGAAATCAGCGAAGGGCTGGCGAAAAGCAAAGGTATCGTCAACGGCGACTGGGTGAAAGTCAGCAGCAAGCGCAGCTTCATTCGCGCGGTTGCCGTGGTGACCCGCCGATTACGCACGCTGAACGTTAATGGTCAGCAGGTGGAGACCGTCGGGATCCCGTTGCACTGGGGTTTTGAAGGCGTGGCCCGCAAAGGCTACATCGCCAACACCCTGACGCCTAACGTTGGCGATTCCAACTCGCAAACGCCGGAATACAAGGCGTTCCTGGTCAACATCGAGAAAGCGTAAGGAGCGATTCAATGGCGATGGAAACACAAGACATTATTAAACGCTCCGCGACTAACCCGATCACGCCCGCGCCGCGCGCGCGGGACTATAAGGCCGAAGTCGCCAAGCTTATCGATGTCTCCTCCTGCGTGGGCTGTAAAGCGTGCCAGGTGGCTTGCTCTGAGTGGAATGACATCCGCGATGAAGTGGGGCACTGCGTCGGGGTGTACGACAACCCGGCGGATCTCAGCGCCAAATCCTGGACGGTGATGCGCTTTAGCGAGACCGAACAGAACGGCAAACTGGAGTGGCTTATCCGCAAGGATGGCTGTATGCACTGCGAAGAGCCGGGCTGCCTGAAGGCCTGCCCGTCCGCCGGGGCGATTATTCAGTACGCCAACGGCATCGTCGATTTCCAGCAGGAAAACTGCATCGGCTGCGGCTACTGCATTGCCGGGTGTCCGTTTAACGTCCCGCGCCTCAATAAAGAGGATAACCGGGTCTATAAATGCACCCTGTGCGTGGATCGGGTCAGCGTCGGCCAGGAGCCGGCCTGCGTGAAAACCTGTCCTACCGGCGCGATCCACTTCGGTACGAAGAAAGAGATGCTGGAGGTGGCCGAGGAGCGGGTGGCTAAGCTTAAAAAACGCGGTTATGCCAACGCCGGGATTTACAACCCGCCGGGCGTCGGCGGCACCCACGTGATGTACGTCCTGCATCATGCCGACCAGCCGGAGCTGTATCACAAACTGCCGAAGGAACCGCAGATCGATACCAGTATCAATCTGTGGAAGGGGGCGCTGAAACCACTGGCGGCGGCGGGCTTTATCGCCACCTTCGCCGGGCTGATTTACCACTACATCGGTATCGGGCCGAATAAGGAAGTTGACGACGACGAGGAGAAGCATGATGAGTAAATCGAAGATGATTGTGCGCACGACGTTTATCGATCGCGCCTGTCACTGGACGGTGGTTATCTGTTTCTTCCTCGTGGCGCTGTCGGGAATATCGTTCTTCTTCCCGACGCTACAGTGGCTAACGGAAACCTTCGGCACGCCGCAGATGGGGCGTATCCTGCACCCGTTCTTTGGGGTGCTGATTTTTGTCGCGCTGATGTTTATGTTCGTGCGCTTTGTCCACCACAACATCCCTGATAAGCAGGATATTCCGTGGCTGAAAGGCATCGTCGAGGTGCTGAAAGGCAACGAGCATAAGGTGGCGCGCGTCGGTAAATATAACGCCGGGCAGAAGATGATGTTCTGGACCATCATGAGCATGATTTTCGTGCTGCTGGTGACCGGGGTGATTATCTGGCGGCCCTATTTCGCGCCATATTTCCCGATGCAGGTGATTCGTTATAGCCTGCTGATTCACGCAACATCGGCCATCATTCTGATCCACGCCATCCTTATCCATATGTATATGGCATTTTGGGTCAAAGGGTCGATTAAGGGGATGATTGAGGGTAAGGTCAGCCGCCGCTGGGCAAAGAAACATCACCCGCGCTGGTATCGCGATGTCGAACGCCTGGAGGCGATGAAAGAGAGTCGCGAAGGGATGAAGTAAGCCTTTACAGGGTAAACCCGCTCCGGTGATATCGGAGCGGGTTCCCGGCAGTCAGCAGTTCGTGATAAGTGTATCGATTGAATCGATAACGCCCTGGCGCGCATGACTCAGATTGCAGACGAAATCCTGTGGCTGGATCCGTTTATTATTTAAGTTACTGATCATCGGCGTACAAAGTAAAAAACTGTCAAATTCAATATTTATCCTTGGCGCGACATGCTGATGCCAACGAGGTCATTGCTGCGGTCGCATTAAAGGAATAATGACTTTTGTGGCCAGGTCTGCATAATAATCATTCTGCACAATTATATAATACGGCAGGGATTTATTTGTCTGAGCAGAACAATTTCGATAGACATTGAATTGTTCAAGCATCATAGTACCCTGAAAAATTCATCATCCGTGAGAGTGCCTCCTTTTGCAATAAAGTCATTCATTGCGGTAATGAATTCCTTGTGCTGACGCTGCTTATCGGCTTCTCGTAGATCCTTACCTGGCTGTGCTGACGCCTTCCGGGCGGGTACGTCAGTGGGTCTTTTACGTAGCGTATTACTTTTCATCATCGGCTCCTTGTGGTTGGTTCCGTGATTATTCGCTTTACTTACTAAAAAATAAATCCCAGCAGTAAATTTAATATTTATTTTGCGAAGCAGCTTCCAGAGGAAAGAAACAACCTGAAATATTCATGGTTATAGTAATAAACCTGGCGCTGGCATTAACCAGCGCGACGGGAAATAATCAAAACTTCTCCGGAATAAAGCGGAAGGGGAAATTGGTCTGTTTCATTTTGCCAATTTTGCGCTTCGGCAGCGTCACATGCTCCACCGGTAAAGCTTCATACGGGATCTGCGACAGCAGATGGGTAATGATATTCAGACGCACGCGCTTTTTATCCTCCGAGCGGGCGACGAACCACGGCGCCCAGGCGGTATCGGTGGCGGCGAACATGGCGTCGCGGGCGGCGGTATATTCATCCCAGCGGTTGAAAGACTTGATGTCCATCGGCGAGAGCTTCCAGATTTTACGCCCATCGTCGATACGATCCCGCAGACGGCGCTCCTGCTCCTGCGGAGAGACCTCCAGCCAGTACTTGAGCAGAATAATGCCCGATTCGACCATGCCGCGCTCCACCATTGGCGCGCCGTCAAGAAACTTCTGTACCTCCTCCGGCGTACAAAAGCCCATCACCCTTTCGACGCCGGCACGGTTGTACCAGCTGCGATCGAAAATCACAATCTCGCCCGCCGCCGGAAGGTGTTTGATATAGCGCTGAAAATAGAGCTGGCTTTTTTCGCGCTCGGTGGGCGAGGGTAAGGCCACGACCCGGAAGATACGCGGGCTGACACGCTCGGTGATGGCCTTTATTGTGCCGCCTTTCCCGGCACCGTCCCGGCCTTCAAAAACGATGCACACTTTCAGTCCTTTGTGCACCACCCAGCGCTGGAGTTTCACCAGCTCAACGTGGAGTTTGCGCAGCGCTTTCTCGTACGCTTTGTTGTCGAGCGGCGCGATTTTTGCCGCCGTATCGACCGGATTACCGCTTTTCTTGTTGCCCATCGCCATGCTCCGTGTTGCCGAGGTATCCCTTTGAAGTGTAATCCTCCCCCGGCGAGGCGGTGGAAAATTATTCGCCGGGTTTTCCCGCCTGGATGACTTCCAGTCCCACCCGCTGCCCCCACGACAGCTCCAGGGTGTTACCGTCCGGGTCGGCAAAGAAGGCGAAATAGCCCACCGGATCGCCCAGCTGCTCCGGTTCCCGACGTAAAACACCTTCCCGCCGTGCGAGGGCCACTTTCTCATCGATCTCCTCCTGGGTAGCGCAGGCGACGCCGAGGTGGCCGAACGGTCCCAGCGGCGTATCGGCCGGATCGTCACTTTGCACCAGCACCAGGGCAAAAGGCCGGGTGCGGTCGCTGAGCCATGCCACTTTCCGCGCCGAGGGGAGGTCGGGTTCGCGCTGGTGAATAACGGTCATCGCGGTATAGCGGGTATAAAAATCGATGCTGCGGGCCAGACAGCGGACGGTAAAGGCGACATGAGTAAAGCCGACATCAACAGTTTGCATGGATAATTCTCCGGTGGTGAGCGATGTTTTTGACTTTACAACCTCAAGTTAACTTGAGATCAATGAGCTGTTTATCTCTTTGAGCTCACTGATTTTGATAGGGGATTGTTACTGCGAAACCGCGCCGCCGGTATGCCACGCTGCTGGGGAACATGAACGAATCAGGCTGTTGTATGGAGGAAACTGCCGTCGGGCGTTTTTAGCTGGTGTGTCGGAGCGGGATGGTCAATAATGCCGGCCGTCTCTCAATACCCCTAACAGATGTATGAAAAAAACGATTTTTTCACTGGCGCTGGGCACCTTCGGACTCGGCATGGCGGAATTTGGCATTATGGGCGTGCTGCCGGAGCTGGCGCACGATGTCGGGATATCCATTCCCGCCGCCGGCAATATGATTGCCTGGTATGCTTTCGGCGTGGTGATTGGCGCGCCGATCATGGCGCTGCTCTCCAGCCGCTTTTCCCTGAAATCGGTGATGCTGTTTCTTGCCGCGCTGTGCCTTCTCGGCAACACCTTGTTTACCGTCTCCAGTAGCTACCCCATGCTGGCGCTTGGCCGACTGCTTTCCGGTTTTCCCCATGGGGCGTTTTTTGGCGTCGGGGCGATTATTCTGTCGAAAATTGCCCCACCGGGGAAAGTGACCGCTGCGGTGGCGGGGATGATTGGCGGCATGACGCTGGCTAACCTGGTGGGGGTCCCGGGTGGCACCTGGCTCGGGCATCACTTCAGCTGGCGCTATACCTTTGCGCTTATCGCAGTATTTAACGTGGCGGTATTTCTGGCGATCTTCTGCTGGGTGCCCACGCTTTATGACCGGGCCACCACCCGGTTGCGCGAGCAGTTTCGTTTTCTGGCGTCTCCAGCGCCGTGGCTGATTTTCGCCGCCACCATGTTCGGTAACGCCGGCGTGTTTGCCTGGTTCAGCTATATCAAGCCCTTTATGATCAACGTCTCGGGATTTGCCGAAAGCCGGATGATGCTAATTATGATGCTGGCGGGGTTGGGAATGGTGGTCGGTAATTTGTTCAGCGGCAAAATTTCCGGACGCTATAGCCCGCTGCGCATCGCGGCGATAACCGACGGGGCGATCGCGGTGACGCTGCTGCTGATCTTTGCCTTCGGTGAGCACAAAGTCGCTTCGCTGGCGCTGGCGTTTCTCTGCTGCGCCGGGCTGTTTGCTCTGTCGGCACCGCTGCAGATCCTGCTGCTGCAGAATGCCAAAGGCGGTGAAATGCTGGGGGCGGCAGGAGGACAGATCGCCTTTAACCTTGGCAGCGCCATTGGCGCCTTCTGCGGTGGGATGATGATCGCCCAGGGCTTTGGCTGGAACAGCGTGGCGCTCCCCGCCGCCGCGCTGTCGTTTCTGGCGATGAGCGCCTTGCTCATCTATGGCTGTCACCAGCGGCGGCAGGTCGCCTGACGTCGCTTACTCGCGCCAGGGCTCCCCGAGCGTCAGCATCAGCCGGTTGGCCCAGGCGAAAAAGGCAGCCGACTGCAGCAGATCCAGCTGGGCCAGGGTATCTAAACCCTGCTCATCAAGCGCCGCCAGATGGCTGGCATTCAGCCCCGGCGGCGTCACCGACAGCGCGGCGGCGGCGTCGATCTCCGCCTGCCAGCGCGGCGACTGCCCGTCGCGCAGATTATCTCCCGGCGTGACCGCCAGCAGCGTGTCGACGGCGGTCTCGTCCTTCGCCAGCTGCGCCGCTTTGCGGGCATGCACCGAGGCGCAGTAAATACAACCGTTGATTTTACTGGCGACCGTGGCAGCCAGCTCGCGTTCGGCGCGCGGCAATCCTCCCGGGGTATAGAAAATGCCCTTGTCGGTCAGGGTCCGCTGCTCCAGCACCGGCTGGTTGCGTGCCAGCAGGCGAAAGTAGGGGGAGTCGCTATGGCCATATTTGGCCAGAATCGCCTGTTCTTCAGCGTTGAATTCCGCCAGCGGTTTATCGGCCAGCCAGGGTTCCCAGTGCAGCTCGTCGCGGGTGAAGCGAACCGGGGCCGCTTTGCCGCTCTGGGTATGCGGTGTGGTATGCCAGTACCCGGCGACCAGCGGCGTATAGGCACTGACGATGGGCTTATGGTTGAGCGCCCGCAGGCCCAGCAGCAGTCGGCTCTGGAAGCTGACAAAGGCCACCAGCTGCGCCAGGGTGATGATCCCCCGCAGACTCCAGCCTGCGTTGCTCAGGGGGTGCAGCGCGCCGGGAGTCGCTTCGACGGGGGTGAAAGTGAGCAAGCGGGCAAAGGCCAGCGCCGGAACCAGACGATCGGTGGTCGGATCGGCGAGGCCAAAACCGGCATAGTGCGCCGCCAGCGCGTCTGCCTGGTGCAGTTTCGCCACCTTCGCGGCCACCGCGAAGCGTTCATCAAGAGGAAAGTCAGCGTCCTGCTGGCTGAACAGCACTTCATAACTTCCTTGGGCGTGACGGGTGGCGGCATCGCGTACGGCGCGCGCCTGATCGAGTGGGGAACCGGCGGCGATCTCCGCCAGTTCGGCCAGAATATCCTGACTCAGCGTCATGGTGACTCCTTATCTGATGTGGGGGGCAATATGCTGAGCGATCAGCTCAATGGAACGCAGCGTATCCCGGTGCGAAGGCTCCACCGAGTGCACCTGAAACGAAATATCGGTGGCGCGGGCCAGCACGCTGTCCTTAGCGAGGGAGGCAATAACATGCTCAGGATCGCCGACGTGGGCATCCAGTTGTTGCAGATAGTCAGTGACACTGTCACCTTCTATCAGATGACCCGCCGCTCGGTGCTGTGCCGCCTGTTTGCGCAGACCGGGCTCGGCAACCTGCAGGGCGTGGGCGTGACTGTCGGCGACGAAGGCAGTGCGCGAGGCGAGGATCCGCGGCGCAACGCCGTCCGGCAGCGCCGCCAGGTAGGCGTCGATGATCGGGTTCTGAATGGCGTCCAGCGGCAGGCGTGGTTCTCCGGGCGGCCGTGGCTGAGTGCGTGACAGCATCAACCCGTGTCCCGCCTGACCGGCGCGGATAGCGCCCTCCACCGAGAAGGTGGCGATCCAGATACGCTCCGCCAGCTGCGGCGCCGGTGGATAGAGACGGTTGTCCGGGTGGCTCAGCGTGTCGCCGCGCCAGGCGCTATGGATCAGGTGCAGATGTTCGGCAAATACCGCCCCGCGCTGCTCGCTGGTCAGGCCGAAGGGCAGAAACGAGGTTGGCGTGCCGCCGGAGCCAAACCCCACCTCCAGACGTCCGTCGGTGAGTAAATCCAGTACCGCCGCGTCTTCGGCGACGCGCAGCGGATTTTCCATTGGCAGGGTAATGATGGCCGTGCCGAGACGGATCCGGTCGGTCTGTGCCGCCACGTGGGCGAGAAACACCAGCGGAGAAGGCAGGCCGCCTTCCTGTTCATGAAAATGGTGCTGGGCAATCCAGGCGCTGTCGAAGCCCAAACGCTCCGCGTGGCGGATCTGTTCGGCCGCCAGCCGGTAGCGCGTTTGTGCGGAGCCCTGATCGAGCAGACGGGTAAAAAAACCGAGGCGTTTAGGCATTATGCGTTCTCCATGTGGGCTTGCGCTAAGCGGGAGGAAACCTGAGGAATGGCGGCGATCAGTTCGCGGGTGTAGGCCTGCTGCGGGGTGGCGAACAGGCGGTCAACGTCGCCATGCTCCACCATCTGGCCGGCGCGCAGCACCGTGACGCTGTCGGCAATCCGCCTGACCGTCGCCAGATCGTGGGTAATGAACAGGTAGCTCAGACCCAGCTGCTGCTGTAGCTGTTGTAGCAGGGCGAGGATCTGCGCCTGAACGGTAACGTCGAGCGCCGAAGTCGCTTCGTCAAGGACCAGTATCGCCGGCTCGAGGATCAGCGCCCGGGCAATCGCCACCCGCTGCCGCTGGCCGCCGGAAAGCTCCCGCGGCGTCCGCGACAGCAGCTCCGGAGCCAGAGCCACCCGGGCGGCGACGCTCTCCACACGCTGGCGACGCGTCGCCGCGCTGAGGCGCTCAAAGTTTTTTAACGGTTCTTCGATAATCGCAAACAGCGTCTGACGCGGGTCGAGCGAAGCGAAGGGGTTCTGGTAGACGAACTGGATTTTGCGCCGCAGCTGACGCTGCGCCTCACGGCTGAGATGCCCGGCGTCAATACCGTCGATGGTCACCTGTCCGGCGTCGGCGCGCTCGAAGCCCAGCAGGATCCGCGCCAGGGTGGTTTTCCCGGAGCCGGATTCCCCCACCAGCGCGTGCGTGCTGCCGCGTCTGACCTCAAAGCTGACGCTGTCGAGCGCCTGCAGCGCCTGTTTGCCCAGCGAGAAGCGTTTGCTGATCCCCGCCACGCGAATGGCCGGCGTGGCCAGCGGCCGGTGACGCGCCGCCGTTAGCCTCAACGGCGCATCCTGCAGATCGTGGAGCAGCTGGCGAGTGTAAGGATGCTGCGGACGCTGGACAATCGCCTCGGTGGCGCCCTGTTCCTGAATCTCTCCCTGGCGAAACACCATGATCCGGTCGGCGCGTTCGGCGGCCAGCGCCAGATCGTGGGTGACAAACAGCACGGCGGTGCCCGACTCGCGACGCAGGATATCGAGCAGATCGAGAATGCGCTTCTGCACTGTGACGTCGAGGGCGCTGGTGGGCTCGTCGGCAATAATCAGGTCCGGCTGCAGGGCAATGGCGATGGCGATCAGCACCCGCTGTTTCATCCCGCCCGACAGCTGATGCGGATACTGGTCAAGACGCTGTTCCGGGTGGCTGAGACCGACTTTAGTGAGCAGGTTAAGGGCCTGCTGTCGGCGCTCAGCGGCGGAGAAGGACTGATGCAGCCACAGGATCTCTTCTACCTGCTGACCAATGGTTTTTACCGGGTTAAGCGAATTGCCGGGGTCCTGTGGGACCAGGCTGATGCTCACTCCGCGCAGGTGGTTCAGGCGTTTTGCCGACCAGTCACTAATCACTTCGCCATTGAGGATAATTCGCCCGGCGTCGCGGCGGGCGTTATCCGCCAGCAGGCCGATAATGGCCTGCGCGGTAGTAGTTTTCCCCGAGCCGGATTCTCCGACAAAGGCCAGCATTTCGCCGCGTTGGATGGAAAAGCTGACGTTGTGCACCACCTCGCGCCATTCGCCCCGCGTGCGGTAGCTGATGCGCAGATCTTCAACGGACAAAACGGTCATGGGCGTGCTCCACTCCACTGGCGGCTAAGACGATTGGCGGCAAGGACCACGGCGACCACGGCGAGGCCGGGGAAGGTGGTCAGCCACCAGGCGGTTGACAGGTAATTGCGACCTTCGGCGATCAGTAATCCCCACTCCGGGACCGGCGGCGGAGTGCCGTAGCCGAGGAAGCTGAGGGTGGCCAGGGCCAGCATCGCCTGACCGAACTGCAGCGTCGCGAAAGCAAGCACCGCAGTGAGCGAGTTGGGTAGAATATGGCGCCAGAAGATGGCGAAAAAGGTGCCGCCGCTGCCCCGGGCCGCCTCGACGTAATCGCTGTGGCGCACGCGCACCACTTCTGCCCGCGCCAGGCGCGCGAAGCTGGCGATAGCCGCCACGCCAACCGCCACCGCCGCATTCACCGTGCCGAAACCCAGCAGAATAATCACCGTCAGCTGCAGCAGCAGGGAGGGGATGGCCAGCAGGACATCGACCAGGCGCATAATGGTGGATTCCACGCGTCCGGCCAGCGCCCCGGCGAGGGTGCCCAGGGCGGTACCCACCACCAGGCCGATGGCGACGGCGATCAGCGCCGCCGACAGGGAATGTACCGCGCCGTAAACCACCCGCGTCCACAGGTCGCGCCCCAGCTGGTCGGTACCCAGCCAGTAGTGCGCCTGCGGCGCCAGGCGCTGAGCGCCGGGGATCCCTTCCAACGGGTTAGCGGAGGTAAACCACTGCGGGGCAACGGCCATTAACAGCGCGGCGATTATTACTGCCCACGCCAGCCACAGGCCAGGCTGCAGACGCACTCTGCGCCACTCCGGGCGGCGGCGAACGGCGATGGCATAGTCGACCAGGCTCATTTCGCACCTCCGGTCTGTAAATGGAGTCGGGGATCCAGTCGCGGCATGACCAGGTCGACCAGCAGGTTGATCAGGACGAAACCGAGGGCGGAGATCATCACCACCGCCTGCAGTACGGCGATATCCTGGTTATTGACCGCCTGCTGGGTCAGCTGGCCGAGGCCGCTGCGGCCGAAGACGGTCTCGGTGATCAGCGCCCCGGCAATCAGCTCGCCGAGCAGCAGCCCGGCAATATTCAGCGCCGGCAGCAGGGCATTACCCATCACATGGCGCCAGAGGACGCCCGTTTCGCTCATGCCTTTGGCGCGGGCAACCGCAACGAAGGGCTGAACCGCCACCTGATCCATGCTGCGCATCAGGATCTGCGCCAGTGGGGCGGAAATGGGCAGCGCGACGGCGATAACCGGTAAAATCAGTCCTTCCAGTGGGCCGGGGTTGATTACCGGGATCCATCGCAACTGAAACGAGAAGAGCTGGATCAGGGCGATACCCAACCAAAAGGTAGGCAGAGAGATAAACAGCACCGGTAGCGACTGTAGAAAATTGCTCAGCCAGCGCAGCCCCGGCAGCCGCGAGGCGAAAGCGAGGGCGAACGCCAGCGCCACGGCCAGCAGGAAGGCCGGTAGCGCGAGGCTTAAGGTATCCGGCAGGTTGCTGGCAATAAGACTACTGACGGCCAGACCCGCCTGCAGGGAATAGCCAAAGTCGCCGTGCAGCATCGCCAGCAGCGTGTGCAGATACTGGCGCCACAGCGGGTTATCGGCGCCGTAGGCCAGCCGCATCTCCGCAATTTGCGCCGGACTCAGGCCGAGGTCCGGGTTCTGAAACTTGATCAGCACCGCATCCCCCGGCAGCACCTGTAGCAGGAAAAAGGTGAGGGTAAAGGCCGCCCACAGGACCAGCAGCCCCTGGCCGAACCGTCGCAGAAGATAAGCGCTCATATCCGGCCTCTTAGTGCTTGTCCAGCCACGCGCCGTAGAACGACGGACGACCGACGGCCTCGAAGCTGACGCCTTTGACCCACGGCGCGCCGGCAAACACCTGCGGCTCTTCGAAAATGGGGATCACATAGGCGTTATCGATCAGATAGCGCTGGGCGTCACCGGTTAACTGCAAGCGCTGCTGCGGCTCTACCGCCGCGGAGATGCCGGTCAGCAGGTCATTCAGCTTATCATCGCGAAAGTGCTGCACTTTATCGCTGGAGCCGCCTTTCTGCAGCAGCGCATCACGGTTATTGGGGAAGAACATACTTTTCACCACATCCGGGTCGGCGCGGCCCACTTCTGAGACGGTGAGCGGGGTTTTCTGCGGGTCAAGATTGTCCAGCGTACGGCTACCGGCATCCCCGGCTTTGACCGTCAACGCCACGCCCACCTGGCGCCACTGTTGGGCAATCAGCTGCAGCACTTCTTTATTCTGCGGCTGCGGCAGCGACTCATAAACGGTCAGCGCCAGCCGCTGACCGTCTTTGCTGCGAATACCGTCGGCGGCGGGCTTCCAGCCGGCGTCATCCAGCAACTGCCGGGCTTTGGCCTGGTCGAAGGTCAACTTATCGCTCAGATTGACATAGCCGGCGGCGGAGCTGGCCAGCACGGAGGTGGCTTGCGGGTAGTTAGTGGAGAACAGCGTCTCCACCACCTGTTTGGCGTTGGTGGCATGGAGCAGGGCCTGGCGCACCCGCAGGTCTGCAACCAGTGGGTTGTCCGGGCGGAAGCTCAGGCTGTCGTTGACCCCGCGGGTAGGGGCAGCGTAGACCTTAAATCCCTGATCGGTCGCTTGTTTCTCATCGTAGGCCTGTACCTGGCGAATAAAGCCCGCCTGACCCGCCAGCAGCGCGCCGATGCGTACGCTATCTTCCGGGGTCACAATATAGGTGATGCCGTCGAGGTTAGCCGGCCCCTGCTGGGCGCTGTTTTTCGGCCCCCACTGATAATCCTTGCGCGCCACCAGCGTCAGCTCGCGGCCTGGCTTTTCATCCTGTACCACAAAGGGGCCGGAGCCGATAATATGCCGGGCATCGCCCAGTTCTTCAAAATTGCGCTGCAAGGTGCTGAGGGACACCAGACCGGAGCCGATGGTGGCGGTTCCCTGCAGGAAGCCCGGCGACGGTTTGTTGAAGTAAAATTTCACCGTTAGCGGGTCGATCACTTCGCTGCGCTGGTAGTTATTGATGACCTCCGAGACGGGCAGGCGGTGGGCTTTATCGCCCAGACCATAGGTGTCGAAGTTTTTGGCGACGGCGGCGGCGTCCAGCGGCGTGCCATCTGAGAAGGTGACCCCTTTGCGCAGGTGGAAAGTGTACTCGGTTTTATCGGCATTGCTGGTCCAGCTCTCGGCGATCCACGGCTCAATCTCCAGCGTTTTCGGGTTCTGCCAGGTGAGCTTGTCGGTGATCTGATTGAGAATCCCGCCATTCGGATAAAAGCCGCCGGCGGGCGGATAGAGATTGGTGTGCGGTTGCTGCTCCAGATAAATTAAGGTGCCGCCTTTAACCGGCGTGTCGGCGGCCCAGACGGAAAAGGCGCCGGAGAGAAACAGCGCAGCCAGCGCGGGCAGGCGAAAATGACGATGCATGGTGAATTCCTTTGTTATCTATTGTGTTGCCATCATCGGGCGCGGCTAAAAACAAAGGAACCAAGGAATTGCGCTAAGCATTTGCGGAAATTGCATTTACTTCCCGGGTTGGGAAGCGAGGGGAAGCGCCAGGGGGGAATCGCCTCTCCCGGGCGGGAGAGGCGCGGGTGATTAGCTACGCAGATCGATAACCATACGGCCGCGGATCTGACCTTGCTCCATCTCTTTGAAGATAGTGTTGATATCTTCCAGCGGACGCAGGGTGACTTTCGGCACCACTTTGCCTTCAGCGGCAAACTGGAAGGCTTCCACCAGATCCTGACGGGTACCGACCAGCGAACCGACCACCTCGATGCCGTCCAGCACCAGGCGTGGAATATCGAGGCTCATCGCCTCCGGCGGCAGGCCCACAGCGACCACGCGGCCACCGGCGCGAACGGCATCCACCGCCGAGTTAAAGGCTGCTTTAGCCACCGCGGTTACTACGGCAGCGTGGGCGCCGCCGGTTTTTTCCTGAATCACTTTCGCCGCATCTTCATTGCGGGAGTTGATGGTGAGGTCAGCGCCCATCGAGGCCGCCAGCTCCAGCTGCCCGTCGTTGACGTCAATAGCAATCACCTTGGCGTTAAATACATTCTTCGCATACTGCAGCGCCAGGTTACCCAGCCCACCGAGGCCGTAGATGGCGATCCATTGACCCGGTTTGATGTGGGAGACTTTGACCGCTTTGTAGGTGGTGACGCCCGCGCAGGTGATGCTGCTGGCGGCGGCAGAGTCGAGGCCATCCGGCACTTTTACTGCATAGTTGGCGGTGACGATGCACTCTTCCGCCATGCCGCCGTCGACGGTATAGCCGGCGTTTTTCACCGAGCGGCACAGCGTCTCGTTGCCGCTGTTACAGTAGTCGCAGTGGCCGCAGCCTTCGAAGAACCACGCCACGCTGGCGCGGTCGCCCGGCTTCAGGGAGGTGACGCCCGGGCCGACTTTTTGTACCACCCCGATCCCTTCATGGCCGAGAATGACGCCGGTTTTATCGCCAAAATCGCCGTTTTTCACGTGCAGGTCAGTATGACACACGCCGCAGCATTCCATTTTCAACAGCGCTTCGCCGTATTCCAGCGGGCGCAGCGTTTTTTCCGTGACGTTAACCTGATGGTCGTGGGTAACAACAGCTGCCTTCATGCCTGTCTCCTTGTGGGGGAATTGATTAACTTAATTAATGCAATAGTACCCAATAAGGATTAGACGCTGAGCGGTAAAATACAAGGCGCTTAGTACAGAATGTGGCTTTTTGCTACAGAGATAGCACAAAATTCAGACAATATCGCTATATTTGGTAGGTAATAATATTGACGCTGAATGGTCATGTTTTTGTCATCACTCGAATCTATTGTTTTGTGCATCAATTTCTTATAACAACAGAGTGATACAACAATGCATCTGGTAAAAACCATCCTCACCGCCGGCCTGCTTTTGTCCGCCGCCGCTCAGGCCCATAATGTGCTGGAATTTCCCCAGCCGGAAAACAACCCGGAAGAATTTTACGCCGTCACCGAGATCCCGGCGGGGGGGATCATTAAGTACGAAACCGATGCTAAGACGGGGTTTATCGTCGCCGACCGCTTTCAGTCGATGCCGGTTGCTTACCCGGCAAACTACGGCTCGCTGACCCAGTCGCTGGCCGGAGATGGGGACCCGCTGGACGTAGTGTTTTACACTCGCGCGCCGATGGCGCCGGGCACGCTGATTAAGCTGCGGCCAATTGGTGTGCTGAAGATGATTGATGGCGGCGAAAAAGACGACAAAATCATCGCCGTGCCGGCCAGTAAAATTGACCCCACCTACGATGACATCAAGACCATCACCGATCTGCCGAAAATCGAACAGCAGCGGCTGGAGGCCTTCTTCCGGGTCTATAAAGAACTGCCGGAGGGACGTAAAAAGGTCGAGCTGGCCGGCTTTAATGACGCCGCCGCCGCGAAGCAGGAGATCAAATCCGCCTGGGAAGCCTGGAAGGCGAAGAACCCGCATAATCCGCAATAAATGTCCTTTGGCTTCAGATTAAACAACGAGTGCCAGGGGGAGTCGTGGGGTAAGGCGCTGACCGGGCAGCAATTTACCCGTTCCGGAAACACCGGCTAAGCGCGTGGTGCCTTAGCCGGTGGGGGAACGTGGAGATTACGTCAGCTGGTTAAGCAGGCGGGCGATCTCTTCTCGCCACTGCGCCTGAAGCGACGGCTTTTGATGTTTTGGTTTGCGGGCCATATCGTCAGCCAGCCATTGCTCCAGGTCAATCAGCCGCGCCAGCAGCGCCTCCTCTTCATCATTGTCAGCCCCGGCGAGCGTACTCTGCAAAGCGAGTCGACTGTCCGGGGCGGGCGCCACGGCCTGCAGACGGGCATAGACCTCCTCCAGGCTGTGCCATTCCGTTAACCCGGCGCTGTCGATCAGCCAGAAGCGGTTACAGCTTTCGCTAATCAACTGACGGTCATGGCTGACCAGGAGCACGCCGCCGGGGTAATCGCGCAGCGTCTGCGCCAGCGCCGCTTTGCCCTCCATATCAAGATGGTTGGTGGGTTCATCCAACAACAGCAGACTGTAGCGCGCCAGTGACAGGCCAACGAACAGTAGCCGCGACCGCTCACCGCCGCTGAGGGTGCTGACCGTCTGGCTATGTCTCGCCCAGCCAAACCCGGCGGCGATCAGCGCCCGTTTACGGGTCTCCGCCGACGGGGCGAACGGCGTCAGGGCGTCGAGCAGGCTGGCATCGTCCGGTAACTGCGCCAGCGTCTGGTCATAATAGCCGGGGTGCAGCCGGGGATGCAGGCGCAGCCCCGGAAGAGGCGATGCGTCGTTCATTTGCTGCCACAGCAGGCGCAGCAGCGATGATTTACCGCCGCCGTTGCGCCCCATGATGGCCACGCGATCGCCGCTGCGCAGGCGCGCCACGCCGGTGGTGAAGAGGGCAGGCAGGCCCGCAGCGGGAGCCACAGGCATAGCGTCCATCTCCAGCAGGCGGTCAGCTGGCAGGGCATCCCCCTGCAATGACAGGCGCCACGGCGCGCCGACGCTGAGCTCGGTCTGCTCGTCTTTCAGGCGGGCGACCTGCTTCTCCATCTGTTTGGCTTTGCGGGCGAGATCTTCATTGTCATAGACTCGCCCCCAGGTGGCCAGCCGTCGGGCGCTGGCGCTGACCCGGTCAATCTCTTTCTGCTCGGCCTTATGGCGCAGCGCGGCGCTTTCATCCTGCTCCTGCAGTGCCTGACGGGCAGCGCTGCAGGGCAAGGCGAAGCTGTGCAGCGTCTGGTCGCGGAGGATCCAGCTGGTATTAGTTACAGCATCCAATAAGGTGTTGTCATGTGACACCAGCACGAAGCTCCCCTGCCAGGTTTGCAGGAAGCTTTCCAGCCACAGCAGGGTCGGCAGATCGAGGTGGTTGCCAGGCTCATCCAACAGCAGCAGGTCAGGCTGGCGGATCAGCGCCCGGGCCAGCAGCAGACGTGTGTGTTGGCCGCCGCTCAGGGTGGCGGTCTGCTGCTCCATCACCGCCGGGGTAAATCCCATCTGCGCCAGCAGACGCTCGGCCAGCCAGCGCTGTGCTTCCCGCGCGTCAGCGGGTAACGGGGCCAGCACCGCCTGCAGCAATGGCTGCGTACGCAGCGACTCCGGCAGATGCTGTTCAACGCGGGCCATCAGACAATGACCGGAGAGCGAGACGCTGCCCGAGGTGGGTGCGATCGTCCCGTCCAGCACCTGCAGCAGGGTGCTTTTGCCGCAACCGTTATGGCCGATGAGACCGATCCGGTCGCCTTTCTTCAGGGTGAAGGAGAGGGTGTTAAACAGCGGCCCAAAAGCCGTCTCCATGTGGAGCGCATGGGCAGTTAGTAATGTACTCATAGTCAACTTACTCAAGAGTTACAGGCATGCGAATGCCTCGTCAAAACTCGCTGACGATAACCCGGTAAGCCGGAGAGAAGGGATTGCGTGAAGGGTCTTCGCTCAAGCCGTAGTTATCGCAGCACGATATCGATAACGCTTGAGCTGGCGCAATTGCCTAAGGCATGTGAAACAATAAACATTTCACAATACAGCATGGGGGGCCTCCTTTTTTATTCAGTAAGTGGATGGGTGATGGCAGTGTAGTGGGGAAAGGGAAAGCGCGCCAGTGACAAAACTGGCAGGGGACGACACCCACCAGTTTTCGCGTTCAGTGCCATTACCGGCGAGATATTGTTGGCGCAGAAGGCTTGTATGTTTGCTAAAACGTAATGGGAAACCAGCGAGCGTGGTCGCGGGTATATTCCGTCAGCGCCTGGGGATCCTTTATCGCCTGGCAGGGGGCCTCGAGGATATTCGGATACGCATCCGGATACCAACTCTCCTCGGTGGTTAAGGTAAAAAAGCGTGACTCCCGGTGGGTTTCACAGGTATAGGCGTTTTTAATATTGTCGGCTTCGCGATATCCCCTGGGATCCCGATATTCGATATACACGTTGTACTCAGAGCGGGTATCCCGCCACGCGCTCGGATCCGCCTTCTGCCAGCGTATCGTCTGGTAGTAGCGCTCCCGCTCACCGTAGCGATAGACAGGGGGCTCCCCGCCTGGAATCACGTCGGGTCTCAGGAAGAAAAACACCAGTCCCGCCAGCAGCAGTAACACCGGTGGGAGAGTGTGGGTCAGCAGCCGCGGCGCCCGACGGTTAACCAGCAGCAGCCACAGCAGCGACGGGATCGTGCTGACGATCAAAGCAAAGAGGATTTTCGCCGGCGTATAGAGTTCATGCACTGAGACCTCGCCGGCTTTCGCCGCGTAAAACGCTTGCTTATCGCCGAAATACCAGTACTCACCGTGAAAGGCGCTGATGGCGCTCACCAGCAACATTCCGCTAAACAGCCCCAGCCAGAGGCGTAATATCGGTTGCAGAACCCTTTTTTGCTGGCTCATTTACGGCTCCTGATGGTTTTAGTGACGAGCAACTCGTCTTCAGAGACGGTATCCAGATCGGCAATCTGACTACACTGGTTGGCAAGGACCTGCGGATCGCCGTTCGGGAACCAGCCCTCATTGAATGACAGGGTGTAAAACTGGCTATGCCGCTGCACTTCACAGCGCCAGGCGCGGCCAAGATTGTTTCTGTCGATCAGCCAGCGGGGATCTTTTGCTTCAACAAAGGTTTCATATTTTGATTGCTTAGCGGAATGACTACCTGACCGGGTTTTCATCCAGAATATGGATGCATAATAGGTATTGTGTTTACCGTACTGAATACTGGCATCTTGTCCTGGGGTGACCTCCGGATGGAGGAAAATAAATATCCCGGCGGCAATCAGTACCATCAGCGCTAATATAGGATGCTGTATCGGCCGCCAGGGAATGTTACGTACCGCCAGCAGCCAGACCAGGGTAGTAATAAACACGTAGAGTAGGGCGAAGAAAAATTTACTCGGCTCATAGATGACGACATCCACCAGATCGCCGGTGGCGGGCTGATACTGCTCAGCGCGCGGGGTGAGCATCCACGTATCGCCGCCAAACAGGCACAGGCCGGCAATGATGGCGGACCCGCCCGTAACTAATAAAACAACACGGATCAGAATAGCGATCGTTTTATTTGTGCCAGAGGTTAACTTTTGCATTTCACATTCCGTTGTGAGGGGAGAGGCAACTATTTTGCACAGCAGAGGGCGTGCGGCAAATGCTATCTGTTTTCTATTTTTACGATCAATGTATATAGGCGGAAAAAGCGTTTCTGTGGCGGGAGATATTATTCTGACGTTATTAATAACCGGGCCGCTATCTCGGCCCGGTGAGAGCGATTAAATCGAGGTGCGGCGATAATTGCGATATTCCGGCAGCCAGAAATTATCGCTGATAGCCTGCAGTAGCGCTTCGGCGGAGGTTTTCACCGCCACGCCTTGCTCCTGCGCCACCTTGCCGACCGCAAAGGCTATCGCCCGCGAGACGGTCTGGATATCCTTCAGCTCCGGCAGCACCGGACCTTCACCGTTGTTTACCAGCGGCGAGTGCTTTGCCAGGGTTTCGCTGGCAGCCATCAGCATCTCGTCTGTGACCCGTGACGCGCCGGAGGCGATCACGCCCAGACCAATCCCCGGGAAGATATAGGAGTTATTGCACTGGGCGATGGGATACTGCTTGCCTTTCACGGTAACCGGGGAGAACGGGCTGCCGGTGGCGACCAGCGCCTCGCCGTCGGTCCAGCTCAGGATATTCTGCGGCGTCGCTTCCACCCGTGAGGTTGGGTTGGAGAGCGGCATCACTATCGGCCGTGGGCAGTGCTTGTGCATCTCGCGGATAATCTCTTCCGTGAACAGCCCCGGCTGACCAGAGACGCCGATCAGGATGTTCGGCTTCACGTTGCGCACAACGTCCAGCAGAGACAGTGCCTCGCTGGTGGTATCCCAGCCCTGCAGATGTTCACGCTTTTGCACCAGCTTGTTCTGGAACGGCAGCAGATTAGGCATGCCATCGGTTAACAGACCGAAGCGGTCAACCATGAACACGCGCTGGCGGGCCTCTTCTTCACTGAGTCCTTCGCGGACGATCTGGGCGATAATCTGCTCGGCGATACCGCAGCCGGCCGAACCCGCACCGAGGAAGACGATTTTTTGCTCGCTCAGCTGGCTACCGGCGCCGCGGCTGGCGGCGATCAGCGTCCCGACGGTCACCGCCGCGGTGCCCTGAATATCATCATTAAACGAACAGATTTCATTGCGATAGCGGTTGAGCAGCGGCATGGCGTTCTTCTGCGCAAAGTCTTCAAACTGCAGCAGGACGTCCGGCCAGCGGGCCTTAATTGCCTGGATCACGTCGTCAACGAATTGATAATACTCGTCGTCGGTAATGCGCGGATGGCGCCAGCCCATATACAGCGGATCGTCCAGCAGCTGCTGGTTGTTTGTCCCCACGTCCAGCACGATAGGCAGGGTGTAAGCCGGGCTGATGCCGCCGCAGGTGGTGTACAGCGACAGCTTGCCGATCGGGATCCCCATGCCGCCGATCCCCTGATCGCCGAGGCCGAGAATACGCTCGCCATCGGTGACTACAATTACTTTCACGTTGTGGTTCGGGACGTTCTGCAGGATGTCGTCAAGGTTATGGCGATTCTGGTAGGAGATAAAGACGCCGCGGGCGCGACGGTAGATCTCGGAGAAACGTTCGCAGGCGGCGCCTACCGTTGGGGTATAGATAACCGGCATCATCTCTTCGAGGTGGTTGCCGATCAGGCGATAAAACAGGGTTTCGTTGGTGTCCTGGATGTTACGCAGATAAATATGTTTGTCGATTTCAGTTTTGAATCCCTGATACTGGATCCAGGCACGTTCCGCTTGCTCTTCGATAGTTTCAACCACTTCCGGCAGCAGGCCGAGCAGGTTGAAATTGCTGCGCTCTTCCATACTGAAGGCGCTTCCCTTGTTGAGCAGGGGGAATTCAAGCAGAACGGGACCCGCGTAGGGGATGTACAGGGAACGGTTTTTCTTATGGGTAAATTGCATCGCACTAACTCCTTGATCATGACCACAGTCCCGGCGCGGCGATAAGCGAAGGGCGGGTGGAAAGCAGCGGGCAGAGTATAGAGCAGAAGGTCTTCAAGCGGGTAAACAAGCAATCAATTGCCATAAAAAAACACCATCCTGGCAACAGGACGGTGTTGTTTATCATCACTCAGGCTGAAAATTAACCACCGCGGCGTTTGCGGCCGGTAGCATGGATGTGGTTGATGGTGGTTTCTTCATCGCCTTCCAGCACCACTTTTTTCTGCCGGGAAAGCTTGTAGTTCAGACCGAGAAGATGACGTGCATGATGGTTCGATTTCATTCTGACTCCTTTATCCTGTTCTGGTTTCAAGGGCAAACCCGGTAATGACCGGATGAAATGTAACCCAAAGTCGGTCGCGCGTTTTTTGTGCGGCCACAGGTAGGGTGGTCCATTTTCTCGGCAATAGCAACCCTTGGGAGCCAGATTAAGAACTGTCTCCCTTGCGCGCCGCAGGGGTCACCACTTCATCTCACCGGTATTAACTTTGGCGCTTAACTCCAGCGAGCTGGTCTCCGCCAGGCCCGGCCACTGTGCCTCCATCGCCTTGATCACCCCGGCAGAATCCGAATGCGTCTTCAGCGCCTGCTCGAACTGCTGGAGGTAAGTTTTTGTAAAGCGCACTGCGCTGTCTCCCTCCGGCGGAGTGCCGAGATAATGGCCCGGGATCACCCGCTGCGGGTGCAGGGCGATCATCTGGTCCAGCGTGTTGCGCCATTTTTGACGACTGGCCGGTGTCTGGGTGTCGGCGGTCCAGAGATGCATGCCCCACGCCACGCCGGTGCCGCCGAGGATCGTTTTGTTCGCCCGGATCCAGACGAACGCCGCGTAGTCATGCGGCTGAATCATCGTCACTTTCTCGCCATCGATGGTAAAGCTGTTGGCCTTCAGCGCCAGCGGAACGTACACCTGCGTCGGCGCGCCATCTTTCATTTGCGGGCCCCAGTACGCCAGTTTGGCCGCTTTGGTGGCTTCAATATGCTTGACCACCTCCGGCGTGGCGACCACCTCCGCCTGCGGGAAGGCTTTCACCAGCGGCTCAAGGCCAAAATAGAAATCCGGATCGCCGGAGGTGATCACAATCCGCGTGAGCGGCTTGCCGTTTTTCTTGATCATGTCTACCAGCTTTTCGCCGTCCTTTACGCTGAACTGCGCATCAAACAGCACTGCTTCGTGCGGGCCGGAGACGAGAGTGGAGTTAACGGCAAAGAGACCGTTTTCCTGCGGATTGTAGGTTTGCAGCGTCAGAGGCGCCGCGAAGACCGCGCCGCTGAACATGGCGGTGGCAACAGCAAGGGCAGATAATTTCATGATTTATTCTCATTAACAGGTGAATGCGTTCCATTGTACGGATTTCGCTATTTGATAGAATTCCTGAAATAAGAGATGCTGAGTTTCATAAATCGTGCAGATGAAGGGGGGGTGATGGACAGGGTGATTGCGGCGCAGGTGTATCTGCGTATCTGCGAGCTGGGAAGTCTCAGCGCTGCGGCGCGGGCGCTGGGGATGTCGCGGCCGATGGTGAGCCGCTATCTGGAGCAGATGGAGAACTGGGCCGGCGCCCGGCTGATCCATCGTTCAACCCGCCGGCTAACGCTGACCCCTGCGGGAGAAAAAGTGTTGCTTAAGACCCGGGGGCTGACGCGGATCGCCGATGAAATCGCCGGCGAGCGCCAGCGGGCCGACCCCAGCGGCACGCTGCGCGTGGCCTGCGCGCACTTTACCGCTATGCAGCTGATCTCCCCGCTGCTGCCGGACTTTCTCGCCCGCTATCCGCTGCTGCGCCTGGAGCTGGATATCAATAACCACCCGGTCAGCCTGATCGGCGAGCGCATCGACGTGGCCATTCGCATTACCGACACCCCCGAGCCCGGGGCGATCGCTCGCCGCCTTGGCCTGTGCCATTCACTCCTTTGCGCGGCACCGCGCTGGCTCCGCCAGCATGGCCCCTTGACGACGCTGGAGGATCTGCAACAGCATAACTGCCTGTTATACAGCCACTTTGCCGGCCAGCGCTGGCAGTTCAGCGATGCGCAGGGCCAGGAAGCGTCGGTGGCGGTAAGCGGCAATCTGAGCGCGGGGATCTCTTCTCTGCTGCTGGAGGCGGCGGTCGCCGGGTGCGGGATTGCGATGCTCCCCGAACTGGAGGCGCGGAGCGCGATGGCCAGCGGGGCGCTGGAGGTGGTGCTCCCTGAGTGGACGCCTAAGGCGCTGAGCGTTTACGGCATCTATCTTTCCCGGGATTATCAACCCGATGGGCTACCGCTGTTTCTGGATGCGCTGCAGCGACGTCTGGGGGAAACAGCCACTGCGGCCTGAACAAGGGGGCGGCAACGCCGGCAGGCAGTGGCCCTGCCGGTGAGCTGACGATGAGACTTACTCGTTGCCCCATTGATTAAGGAAGTTGGCGATATCGTCAATTCGACGTTCGTCAATGGCTGCTTCGCGGGCCATCTCCTGCTGCGTCTCTTCATCGATCTCTTCGTTATTCATCAGCCGCTCAATCAGCAGCTGAAAATAGCGCGCCAGCGCATCGCGTTCCGTCTCGTTAACCGGAGAGGCTGCTTCGGTCTCATACTCGTCCACGATGTCATAAAATTTCAGGGGGATCTCATTACTCATCAGTTGTCCTCAGGGTCAGCGCACAGCGGCGGGTGGATATCATAGCATGCTGCCGGCTGAACACGCTGCGGGAGAGGAAAAATCGCCACGCAGGGCGGCGCGGCGATCGTATTGGGGAAGGGGCCGGCATAACGCCGGCCCGGTTATCGTTCCGGAGGCGACGGATTTAGACCACACCATCCCCGCCGTCAGAACACCATACCTGCCCGGAGGTATATGAGCAGGCATCGGAAGCCAGCGTGACATACAGCGGGGCAATCTCTACCGGCTGCCCAGGGCGGCCCATCGGTGTGTCTTTCCCGAACTGTTTCACTTTTTCGTCCGGCTGGCCGCCGCTGGATTGCAGCACCGTCCAGTACGGACCAGGCGCTACGGCGTTCACGCGAATGCCTCGTTTCGCCACCTGTTTAGCCAGCGATTTAGTGAAGATCGCCAGACAGGCTTTGGTCTGGGCATAATCGAGCAGGATCGGACTGGGTTTATACGCCTGCACCGAGGTGGTATTGATGATCGCGCTTCCGGCCTGGAGATGGGGCAGCGCGGCGCGGGTGATCCAGAACGGCGCGTAGACGTTAGTTTTAAAGGTCGCGTCGAAATCTTCGGTGGTGAGCTCCTCAAGGGTCTCGCAGTATTGCTGACGTCCGGCGTTATTGACCAGGATGCTCAGACCTCCTAGCTGTTCCACTGCGTCGGCGACCAGCGACTGGCAGAAGGATTCGGAGCGAATATCCCCCGGGAGGGCTACCGCGGTGCGTCCTTCGGCTTTGATCAGGGCGATGACTTCATCCGCATCCTCTTGCTCTTCGGGCAGATAGTTGATCGCCACATCGGCCCCTTCGCGGGCAAAGGCGATTGCCACTGCGCGGCCAATCCCGGAATCGCCGCCGGTAATCAACGCTTTCTTACCGGCCAGCCGCCCGGTCCCGGTGTAGCTGGTTTCTCCGTGGTCCGGAGATGGCTCCATTTCCGCATCCAGACCCGGCGGGGTTTGTTCTTGCTCCGGGAACTCCGGACGGGGAGCCGTCTCTTCTGGCAACATGGAGGTGGGTAATTTCTTCATTGGCGGTTTTTCATCTTGCATAGTCATCTCCTTCAGACAGAACGGGCCAGCTCTAAGGATAGGTCAGCTTCACGCCTGTTCAGGACGTCGGCGACTGGCATCAGGACGTTTGATATCCGTTAATCGCGGCGCTATCAATGCTTAACTGGCTGATCCTTGGCGTATTTCATGGTGTAGCGCTGCGTTATTATCATTACTGGTAAATTAGGATTATTCCATCATTCATCGTCGCTTAAGGTTATTTTCCCGTTATGAATATTTAGCGTCTTAAAATTTTAAATCGGCCGCAATCGCAATGAAAAAAAATAATTTCCACTCTATCGGTGATGGATTAACTACCTAAATAGGGTTACTATTTTTGAAAGCAAATGTGTCCACCCGGTGGGGAAGAAAAAAATAATTCATGCTTTTCATTTTTTTACAAAACCTTCTTCGGCAAAAAAAAGAGAGCGAAAAATGACAACAATCTAAAGCGAATAAGTCAGTTAGGCGAAATTTATTTCATGGCGCCGCTGCGTTGTTAATTTTTATTTTTCTCTTTGCGTTGATTAGCGTCTGGTTTTAATTTGACTCCTGTGGGCATTCCTCTAGTGTTAGATATCGAGGGCGATGATTTGTAACAGGGTCATTTTCCATTTACCAACCGATATTGATCAAACCAAAGGTGAAAATTATGGCAGAGCATAGAGGCGGTTCAGGTAATTTTGCAGAAGATCGTGAAAAAGCATCCGAAGCCGGGCGTAAAGGTGGGCAGCACAGCGGCGGGAACTTTAAAAATGATCCTGAGCGCGCATCCGAAGCCGGTAAAAAGGGTGGTAAGAACAGTCATGGCGGCGGCCGTAAAGCCGGCGACAGCTAATGACTGAAGCCTGAGACGCCTCACAGAGGCGTCGGTGCAAAAACCTGTGGGCCGCTGGTCCGCAGGTTTCTCTTTATTGGGCCCTTTAATAATAAATATGATCTGGCAACCCGCAGGAATTTATCTGAGAACAGGCAAGGATAAATGAACCGGCAATACGCTGGAAAGGGTTAACTATTTATATTACAGCAGGTAATCAAATGAAGTTGACGCCGGTTTTTATTAAACGCTGTCATCTTGTGGCCGCCGTTATGTGGGTAGGCCTGGCAATACCCTCGTTAATCTGGTGGAAAAACAGTGTCCTGTGGGTCATCCTTATCAGTATTTATGCAAATATTGTGGGGCACTTATCAGGATATAGCGCAGCGCGAGCTGACCAGGCGGCGGAAGAGAATGAAAATTCCGCGTCAAAATAACGAGTTTGCCCTAAGAGGTTTTTATGACTGAGATTGAAAATTACCACAACTGGCTTCGCGATGCGCATGCAATGGAAAAACAAGCTGAAACGATGTTGATTGCGGTGAGTCGCAGGATAGAAAACTATCCGCCTTTGCGCACCCGTCTTGAACAACATCTTTATGAAACCCGTCGGCAATTATCGGCCCTGCAGGATATTATTGCTCGTAATCATATTTCTCGCTCTGTGTTGAAAGAAGCGATGAGCCGCGTGGCGGCGCTGGGCCAGACCATCGGGATGATGCTGCCTGGCGATGAGATCGTTAAAATCATTACCACTACCTATGTTTTTGCCCAATTTGAGGTCGCCTGCTATACCGCCTTATTAACGGCGGCGAAACGAGCAGGCGACCACCATGCCATTCACACCCTGGAAGCGATACTGGCGGAGGAGCGCGGCATGGCAGACTGGCTGCTTCATCATCAGTCGGCGGTGGTGGCAGAATTTCTTCTCCGCGCTGAACGGTCTGGCGTTGAGGTCGGACTGTAAGCAGCCGGAGATGAATTATGGTTAAACGCCACACTATCGCGCTCCGCGCCGCCGAGGAAGAGGTGCCTCTGCTGTTAACCGCCAGACAACAGGCGTTGGTAGACGCAGTGGCTAACAGACCCCTCCCGGCATCGCAGAGTGAATCAGCGCCCGTCGAACCACCCTGCGAGAAAGAGGATGATGTGCGCCAACCGCGCTGAATCCTGGTGACTGACGGGCAGAGCGCAAGGTGATAGGGATGCAACGTGAAGAGTGGTTTCACCGAGCCGTCATTTATCAGATTGATAGTTCGCTGTTTTATGACGCCAATGGCGATGGCTACGGCGATCTCGCCGGCATTCGCCAAAAGCTACACTACGTTCGTAGCCTCGGGGCGACGGTTCTCTGGCTGACCCCGTTTTATCTTACCCCTCTGCAGGATGATGGCTATGACATCAGCGATCATCTGCAGCCTGATCCGAGATTCGGCACCATCGCCGATGTGATTGAGCTGATTGCCCGCGCCCGCGAGCTGGGGCTGCGGGTCATCGTCGAGCTGGTCATTCAGCACACCTCTGCGCAGCATCCGTGGTTTCAGGCGGCCCGGCAAGACCCTCATTCTCCCTGGCGGCCGTACTACCTGTGGGCCGATCGGCCGCCGGACAACGACGATCCCCCGATGTTTCCCGGCGTCGAGGAGAGTGTCTGGCGCTGGGACGAACAGGCCGGACAGTACTACCGGCACATATTTTATCGTCATGAGCCCGACCTGAATCTTGCTCATCCGCCGGTGATCGCGGAAATCGAAAACATCATCACCTTCTGGCTGCAGGCCGGAGTGTCAGGCTTTCGCCTCGATGCCGCATCGCATCTGGTGAAACAGGCCGGGAAGGGCGACGAGGCGCGAGGCTACCCGCTCCTGGACCATCTCCGGCAGGTTGTGCAGCGCCTCAACCCCGATGCGATACTCCTGGGAGAAGTAGACGTCGCGGTAGAAGATTACCGTCATTATTTCGGCCACGGCGATCGGCTGCAAATGGTGCTTAATTTCTGGCTTAACAAGTACCTGTACCTCAGCCTGGCGCAGCAGCGTGCCGCGCCGGTGGTGAAGGCCCTGCAGGCGATGGTGATCCCGCCGGACGGGTGCTGCTTCGTCAACTGGCTGCGCAACCATGATGAACTGGATCTTGAAGGGATTGGCGTTCGCAACAAGCGCCAGGTTATCCGCACCTTTGCCCCTGCTAAATCGATGTCCGTTTACCAGCGCGGCGTACGCCGAAGACTGGCGCCTATGCTGGACGGCGATACCCGGCGCATTGCGTTAGCCCATGCTATCCTGCTGGCGCTGCCCGGCGTGCCGGTGATGCGCTATGGCGATGAGATTGGCATGGGTGACGATCTCTCCTTACCGGAGCGCTACGCGGTCAGAACGCCGATGCAGTGGTCGGCTGCGCCTAATGGTGGCTTTTCCCGGGCAGCGCGGGACGATCTGCCGGTCAAACCGGTGGCCAGCGGGCGGTTCCGCTACCAACGGATCAATGTCGAAAAGGCACTGCGCCATCCCCGATCGCTACTGCATCGGGTGCGAAATATGGTACTGGCGCGGACGGAATACACCGAGCCGGGCTCCATTCCTTTCGCCATTCTCGCGGTGAAACCCGCTGCGGTGCTGGGCCTGAGCTATCTCAGCGAATCGCGGGAGGTGCTGATGCTGGCAAACTGCAGCGAGCAGGCGGTGGAGGTCCAGATCCCGCCGCTGGCTGAGGGCTACTGGAGCCCAATTCTGGAAGATAAGTTGTACCAGGACGCGCTGCACGGCGGGAAAGACGCGCGGCTGAATCTGGGGGGATACGGTTACCGCTGGTTCAGCCGCAGCCTGAGTTAGCGCCGTTTCCCGGAACGACGAAACAGCGCCCGCAGGGCCATCGTTGCCACCGCCACCCCAACGCCGACGGCGACTTTTCCCGGGAGATCGGCGCTAATCGTCACTGCTTTACGCCGCGCGCCATCGTTAAAGGGGCCATGGCCGGGGTGGTTGCCACGCACCGGTGAGAACAGGTCGTCCTGTTGCTCAACCGGTTTCGGCTGAGCGGTAAACTGTCCCTCCCATGCTTTCTTCACCATCAGACGATCGAGCAGGCGCGGGAAGAAAACCTGGCCGAGGATCGACTGGATGGTACTTTTCCCCACCCACAGCTCGTTGACCGGACGCCGGATGACGTTGTAGATGGCGTCGGCGGCCACCTCGGGCTGATAGACCGGCGGCACCGGCTGCATGGCCTGATCCATTTTGTTTCGCGCCCAGCCAAACTGGGCAGTATTCATCCCTGGCAGTTGTACCATGGTCAACTGGATAGGGATCTCCTCGTGCATCAGTTCGGTACGCACGGCATCGGTAAAGCCGCGGATCGCCGCTTTGGCGCCACAGTAGGCCGATTGCAAAGGGATTGAACGCCAGGCGAGTGCCGAGCCAGCCTGAATAATCACTCCGCGCTCCCGGGGCGTCATGACCGCCAGCGCTGCGCGGGTGCCGTTCACATACCCGAGGTAGGTCACCTCCGTCACCCGGCGAAATTCTTCATCACTCATCTGGCGAAAGGGCGCCAGGACGGTAGCCATGGCATTGTTGATCCACACGTCTATCGCACCGAGGGTGGTTTCCACCTCAGCGGCGGCACGTTGCAGGGCGCTGGCATCGACAACATCGACGCTGATAGCCAGTGTTTTTACGCCGAACCGTTCACAGAGTTGCTGTGTCTCCTGCAGACCGGTTTCGTCCCGAGCGATCAGCGCCACATGGTAGCCGGCGCGGGCAAAACGTAGCGCGGTGGCTTTACCCACTCCCGCGGTACCTCCGGTAATGACCATTACAGACATAGTGACCTCATTATTGTTAGCTAACGCAATATTCACTGCACGGATCGGTTAATTATTTCTCACCTATCGCAATCCAGAGGTGAGAAATATCCTGGAATAAACGCAGTGTGAATCAGGCGACATATCCAGGTTACTTTGGACAGATCCTGCCAGGCTCGATGAAGACGTTCTATAATCTGTAAGATCCCTGACAAACTGCGAGGAGGAAAAATGTTGATATTAGACGTTCTTAGCGTTGAAAAAGAAGAGGATGATGCCACCCGTGCTCCGGAGTCGGGCGATAAACAACCGGAGCGCGATAAATAGCAAACTGATACTATTCCTGTTGGGGAATAATAGATATCTGGCCGTTACGCTCAAGAATGGCGTATTTTATCGCGTGCAGTTCGTAAATCCCATGGTGCTGCCTGGCGGCCAGCAGGATATCATCGACAGAAATATTAACGAGCTTGATCTTCTCGTCGATGACAGCACCATTTTCCACCACAATAACCGGAGAGCCATCGAGGAAATTTTCTGCCTGTGAAAAACGCTTCTTAATATAGCCGAATAAAATATCAATACTGACCAGGGTGACGATGGTGAGCATCGAGCCGGTAACGGAATAGTCAGTACTGAGCATCGCCTGCTGAGTGGCTTCGCTAATTATCAGCAGTAATATCAGATCAAAATTGGTGAGCTGCATTAGCGTTCTTCTTCCTGCAATTTTGAAAATAATCAACAGGATAATATAAATTGCCGCAGCTCTGAGTACCATTTCCATAACGACTCCTACGGATAAATAAATTGAGACCAGGTGACAGCAGACCGATCGTTTACTGCCGCTTGCAGGGTGATATTCCCAGCCGTTTTGGGGGTAATGGAAAGCCACACTGACATCGGCAAACGATGGGGCGTCTGCTGATACACGAGATATAATTTCCCGCCGGTGCTGTACATCTTATCTGGTTGCGGGCGGATATCACCGATCTGGTAGCGGGTTAATATCGGGGCGGCTAAGCTGATAATGGTATCGCTGGCCGTATCCGGTTTAATCTGAATATTCAGTTCGGTTTCACTCATCAGCCTGGCATAACGCTGGTAATCAACGGCTAATTCACCGCTGGCGCTTTCCCGGTGCGCTTCGCTGAAATACCCCGAAGACCACAGGCCGCTTAGCGCGGTGAGGATGATGAGGCCTAACATAATTATCCCATAGCGCCGGAAGTAATATTCGAAGCGTAGTGCTCGGACATTCTCATCGACGATAGGACGAGGCTGTTGATTCTTAATCATTAGTATTTTCCCGGTGCGTCGTTTTGGCAGCAGCGTAACGATAAGGACTTTCTTATATTAGACGATATCAGAACAATTGACTTTGTAAAAATGACCAGCCTCAGCCAGGCTTTATTGTCATCATCAGCAAAAAAATGGAGGCATGATGAAAAAATTAGCATGGGTCATGGCCAGTCTGTTCGCCGTGGGGATAGCCCAGGCGGAAGATAAGGGAGGGTTTAGCCAGGATGCCGCACCGCCGCCGCCACACAAACTGAATGATGGCTATCGCGGCGTTGAGGAGGGGCGGATTATGACTGTCGAACAGGCGAAAACCATGCACGACGGCGCGACCATCTCGCTGCGCGGTAACCTGCTCACCCGTGAAGGGGATGACCGTTACCAGTTTCGCGATAAAAGCGGCACCATCACCGTGATTATCCCGCACGCCGCCTTTAACGAACAACACGTAGAGCCTGACGATCTGGTCAATATCAACGGCAGCCTTGATCGCAAAATGACGCCGCCGGTGGTGCGTATCGATCGTCTGCTCAAACAGTCGCCTAAGTAAGCGGAGCACGTCGCTATGAACACCATTTCTCACTCGCAAGACGAAGAGCGCAGTAAGCAACCTGCCCGTGAGGCACCGGGGAAGCAGGGCGAGGTGCCGCGTAAACGGGACGACAGCAAGGATGACAAATCCGATCCCTGGCATCCGCAGGGGGGCCGATAGCGTCATCATTTGTCACCAACGACACGAAAACCAGAGGAAAGCGGGTGCCAGAGGCCGCATAAAGACGCAGCTTCGGCATCACGCACTATACTTTTGTTCGACATTATCACTGGAGGAAACATATGGCGATTCATAAGAAAGGGCTGGCCCACTGGGAAGGCGACCTGAAGCATGGTAAAGGCACGGTGTCGACAGAAAGCGGGGCGCTGAGCCAGCAGCCCTACGGCTTTAACACCCGTTTTGAGGGGGTGAAGGGCACCAACCCTGAGGAGCTGATCGGCGCCGCGCATGCCGCCTGTTTCTCAATGGCCCTGTCATTGATGCTCAGCGAAGAGGGCTATACCGCCACGTCAATCGACACGACGGCGGTGGTCACCCTCAATAAAACCGATGGCGGCTTTGCGATTACCGACATCGCGCTGCAAAGCCAGATCGTCCTGCCGGATGTTTCACCCGCGGCGTTCGATGAGATCATCCAGAAAGCGAAGGCCGGATGCCCGGTATCGCAGGTGCTGAAAGCCAATATTACCCTCGATTACCAGCTGAATCCGTAAGCCGTCGTGCCCGCGTGCTGCGGGCACTCTTTCCGCAATATCTCTCCCAGTGCTATCCAATAGTGGTATCTTTTGTCCTTTAGTTGAGCGTAAGGGACACCATCATGATCGGCATTCGCCGAATGATCGAGGCGCAGGTGCTCGGCCTGACCGGCATGGCGCTAAAAGAGATCGACTTTGAACGACCCAAAGGTGAGCCGGGCCTGTTTGGTCCGCAGTCGGCCATCTGGCAGGTACACGGCGATTTTACCTCTATGCTGTGCGGCGGCATTAGCGCGCTGTTGCTGCAGATGTTGCACCCTCTGGCGCTGGCCGGCGTCTGGGATCACTCTCGTTTTCGCGAGGACATTTTTGGCCGCCTGCGCCGCACCAGCCAGTTTATTTCCGCTACCACCTTTGCCACTACCCCCGACGCCGAACGGTTAATCGCCAAAGTGCAGGGGATTCATCAGCGGATCGGCGGGGTGGATAAGGACGGAACCCCGTACCAGGCGAGCGACCCGGCGCTGTTAACCTGGGTGCACGTCGCCGAGTGCAGCCGCTTTATGGCCTCCCACCTGCGCTACAAGCGGACGGTGGTCAGCGCCGAGCGCCAGGAGGACTATTTTCGTGAGTCGGCGGAAATAGCGCGGCGGCTGGGGGCTCGGGATATTCCTCAGACCCCGCAGGAGGTGGCGGACTATCTCGAGGCGATGCGCCCCCGGCTGCGCTGCGACGAACGCACCCGGGAGGTTGCTCAGGTGCTGCTCTCCACCCGTCTTCCGGGGCGGATGAGCCGGCCGGTCGGCCGGGTGATGATGAATGCAGGAATCGACCTCCTGCCGGAATGGGCGCAGGAGATGCTGGGGTTGTCGCTCACGCCGCTGCAGCGGCGCACGACGCGCTTGATGGTCCATGGCATCGCCCGCGTGCTCCGTGCCTCGGTACGCAACGGCGCGTGGCATTGTGCCATGCGCCGGATGGCAGTGGAGTAAAGGTCACTCCGCGTTGCCCAGCTGTCGGGCAATCAGCGCCTCCAGGCTGCCATCCGCCCGCCACTCGCTCAGCGCTTCATTTATCGCGTTAAAACGCGCCACGTCTCCCCGGGCGACGCAGATGGCCTGCTGGATCTCGGTAAAATTATCCGCCAGTACCCGCATCCCAGCGTGCTGACGGGCTGTCGCCTCCAGCGGCTGTCGGATACCGGCGACCATATCCCCTTCACCGGCGAGAAAGGCGTCAATGGCTTCCTGCGAGGAGGGAAGGCGACTCAGGCTGGCGTGCTGCAGATGACGGGTTAACCACAGATCGTATGCGGCGTTTTGCCCGACATTAATAGTGGTTGCCGGGCGATCCATGTCGGCCACCCGCTGGCAGGGCGAATCAACTCTGACCAGCGCGGTGCCCTGAATAGTGATATAGGGCGAGGTAAAACGTAGGGTCGCCTCCCGGGCCGGATCGATGGCCAGAAAGGCAATGTCCCAGTGCTCGCCACCGGCGTCAGCCACCACTTTACCCGCGGCTGGATAGGGAACGAACTCGGCGCTGACGCCCCAGCGCGTCGCCAGCCGATGGCTGAGCTCGACGGTGATGCCCGAGGGCTTTCCTGTCTCCCCGAGATGGGCCAGGACCGCATTGCCCAGATTAATGGCAAAACGCAGTCGGGATGAAGTGATCTCTGACATCGCTGACTCCTGTAGTGGTTAAGATAAAGTGGCCCGACCTGTGGCCGCCTTCAAAAGATAGTTCATTGGCGTACGGTTGTAGCGGTCCTGCCTGACTTTCAGAAAAGATAAATTACCGCAGCAGAGATATCGTTAAACGGCAAAGCAATGGCTTTTATATTGTTAAGCATAAACTCAGCTTGTCAGTTTATTCTTCCCGCTCACTAAGGGAGAGAAATAATGACACAACATAATTTTGAAAATGATAATAAATATCATGAGCGTTCGGTGCAGGCGCGAAAGAGTACCCTTGTTAGCGTGGTGGTTAATATTTTTCTTTCTGCCTTGCAGGTAGCCGTGGGAATATTCTCCGGCTCTCAAGGATTAATTGCCGACGGAATGCACTCACTTTCCGATCTGGTTGCCGATGGGGTGGTGCTGGTGGCGAATAAAAAGAGCCGTCGACCGTCCGATCACGATCACCACTATGGCCACTGGCGCTATGAGAACGGCGCGTCCCTCATCATCGGCGCGATTCTGGTGCTGGTTGGGGGTGGCATGCTGTGGTCCGCGGCAGGCCATCTCGCGCAACCGCAAACTATTCCGCCGGTGCACAGCGCGGCGCTGTGGATGGCGCTGGCGGCCCTGGTGGTCAAGGAGGGATTGTTCCGCTATATGCTGGCGGCCGCCAGGCGGCTTAATTCATCGCTGCTCATCGCCAACGCCTGGCATGCCCGCTCCGACGCCGCATCCTCCCTGGTGGTGGCCGTGGGGATTATCGGTAATCTGGCTGGGTTTGCCTGGTTCGACCCGCTCGCCGCGCTGGCGGTGGGGCTGCTGATTGCGCGCATGGGCTATCGTTTCGCCGCCAGCGCGCTGCATGATTTAATGGACCGCGCGGTTGATGAAGAGATGCAGCAGGCGATCGCCGATACGCTGCGAACGACGCCGGGCGTGGTAGGCCTCCACGATCTGAAAACCCGTAAGGCGGGGGATCTGGTGTTGGTGGATGTGCATCTCGAGGTGGCTGGCGAGATGTCGGTAGCCGAAGGACATCAGATTGCCCGTCAGGCGCGGGAGCGGGTGCTGGCGCAGCATTCGGTGCTTAACGTAATGGTGCATCTCGATCCCTGCGAAGCGCATGGGGTTGACGAAAGCGGTCTGATACACCCGGTATCATAAGCGGAAAAATGAATTGGCTCAGCGGTTATTTTTTCTTCTGAGCCATTATTGCTGGCGCATTGATTGCCTGAAATATAAAAAAGGCCCATACTAAAAACGCCATTACCATCGCTAAATAATGGCGCAGATCTGCCCATCGCAGTTAACGATAAAATAAACCAATCGGCTCATAGATAATCTCTATTCTGTATTCAGAGATAATGACCAGAACGGTAATTCAGGAAGTCAGACAATGATCATTCGACCAGAACAACACTGGTTTCTTCGCCTATTTGACTGGCACGGCTCCGTGCTGTCGAAAATCATCTTTCGCCTGCTGCTAAATGTGCTGATGTCGATCATCGCCATTATCAGCTATCAATGGTACGAACAGCTGGGGATCCACTTAACCGTGGCGCCGTTCAGCCTGCTGGGGATTGCGATTGCGATTTTCCTCGGCTTTCGCAACAGCGCCAGCTACAGCCGCTTCGTCGAGGCGCGCAATCTGTGGGGGACGGTGCTTATCGCCGAACGCACGCTGGTGCGTCAGCTGCGCAATATCCTGCCGGCAGAACACGATGCCCATCGCCGCATCGTCAGCTATCTGGTGGCCTTTAGCTGGAGCCTGAAGCACCAGCTGCGCAAAACCGATCCGACGGCTGACCTGCGGCGGTTGCTGCCCGAGGAGAAGGTGAGCGAAATCCTTGCCAGCTCAATGCCCACCAACCGGATCCTGTTGCTGGCTGGCAACGAAATTGGTCAGCTGCGCGAGACGGGCAAGCTCAGCGACATCACTTACGGGCTAATGGACAATAAACTCGATGAGCTGGCGCACGTGCTGGGCGGTTGTGAAAGGCTGGCCACCACCCCGGTGCCTTTCGCCTATACCCTGATCCTGCAGCGTACCGTCTACCTGTTCTGTACGCTGCTGCCGTTCGCCCTGGTCGGCGATCTGCATTACATGACGCCGTTTGTCTCGGTCTTTATCTCTTACACCTTTCTGTCCTGGGATTCGCTGGCGGAAGAGCTGGAAGATCCGTTCGGCACGGCAGCCAATGACCTGCCGCTGAACGCGATGTGTAATACCATCGAGCGCAATCTGCTCGACATGACCGGTCAGCATCCGCTGCCGGAGACGCTGCGTCCGGACCGTTACTTCAATCTGACCTGAGCCTGGCACACCGGGCGGTTTCCGCTGCCCGGTCATCACTTTCCGTAGCCATTTTATCCGTCACAGCACCGCAGTGATAAGCGCAAAATTTGCAAATAAGTTAAATTTAACACCTGATAGATAACATCAATTATACAGAATTGTGGTGTATGTTATTATTCAGTTAACAAACGCAGTACCTACGCTTTCCCATCGTACTATCCTTGAGAAACAGCATTCTTTTCAGGTGACGCCATGCGATTCACGCTTCGTCGCCGGGGTTGTCGTACGCCTTTTTCGGCTCGCGACAGCCAGAACAGAGCAGCAGGAGTAAAGAGATGACCAATAAAAGACGCGCGGTTCCCGGTGTTCACCCCTATGACGGTCCGGCAGGCGGGTGGGGCGCGTTGAAGGCCACGGCCATCGCCGTGCGCACCCAGATGGATGCCTTTGAGGCGCCCGCCACGCTGCTGCGCACCAACCAGCCGGATGGGTTTGACTGCCCGGGCTGCGCCTGGCCGGATAAAGAACATAAATCGACCTTCCAGTTTTGCGAAAACGGCGCCAAAGCCGTTACCTGGGAGGCGACCACCAAACGGGTAACGCCCGCGTTCCTCGCGGCCAATACGGTATCTTCCCTGCTGGCAAAAAGCGATTTTGAACTGGAGGGCTACGGCCGCTTAACCCATCCTTTGGTTTACGACCGGGCCAGCGATACCCTCCGCCCGGTGGCGTGGGAGCAAGCCTTCGCCCGTATCGGCGAGATCCTCCGCAGCCTGCAGCCGGATGAGGTAGAATTCTACACCTCTGGCCGGGCGTCCAACGAAGCGGCGTGGCTGTTCCAGCTGTTTGCCCGCGAGTATGGCACTAACAACTTCCCCGATTGCTCCAACATGTGTCATGAATCCACCAGCGTGGGCCTGCCACAGTCGATCGGCATTGGTAAAGGCACCGTGTCCCTCGACGATTTTGACCAGACCGAGCTGGTGATCTCCATCGGCCATAATCCGGGCACCAACCACCCGCGGATGATGGGCACCCTGCATGAGCTTTCCCGCCGCGGCGTGCCGATTATCGTTTTCAATCCGCTGCGTGAACGGGCGCTGGAGCGTTTTGCCGATCCGCAGAACGTGATGGAGATGGCGACCCGGCGCTCGACGCCGATCGCCTCGACCTACTACCAGGTACGGGCCGGTGGCGACGCGGCGGCGCTGAAAGGGATCGCCAAAGCGCTGCTGCAGCTGGAAGAGGAGCAGGGCAATGTGCTCGACCACGCGTTTATTGCCCAGCATACCCAGGGTTTCAGCGCCTTCACCGATGACCTCCACGCCACCTGCTGGCAGGATATCGAACAGGAGTCTGGCCTGACGCGCGAATCCCTGACCCAGGTTGCGGTGGCTTACGCCAAATCCAGGGCCACCATCGTCACCTACGGCATGGGCATCACCCAGCATAACAAAGGTACCTCCAACGTGCGTCTGATTGCTGACCTGCTGCTGATGCGCGGTAATATCGGCAAGCCGGGGGCGGGGATCTGTCCTTTGCGCGGTCACTCGAACGTGCAGGGTAACCGCACCGTTGGGATCAGCGAAAAACCCTCCGCGGCCTTCCTCGACAGCCTGCAGCGGGTGATGGGGATTACGCCGCCGCGGCATCATGGCCACGATGCGGTCAAGGCCCTGGAGGCCATGATCGCCGGCGAAGCCAAAGCGCTGATCTGTCTTGGGGGAAACTTCGCCGTGGCGATGCCGGACCACGAACGCGCCTTCCCGGCGATGCGCGGCCTTGAGCTCAGCGTTCACGTCGGCACCAAGCTCAACCGTTCGCATCTCCTGACAGCGAAAGAGACCTTTATTCTGCCGTGTCTGGGCCGCACCGAGCTTGACCTGCAGGCCAGTGGCCGGCAGTCGATCACCGTCGAGGATTCAATGTCGATGGTGCATGCTTCGTCGGGCAAGCTTAAGCCCGCCTCGCCGATGCTGCGCTCGGAGCCGGCGATTGTTGCTGGTCTGGCGAAGGCCACCTTGCCAGCCAGTAAAGTGGACTGGCTGTACCTCGTGGAAGATTACGATCGCATTCGCGATCTCATCGAACAGACCATTCCAGGATTCGAGGATTATAACCAGCGCATTCGCCATCCCGGTGGCTTTCGCATGCCGCTACCGCCGACCGAGCGCATCTGGCCAACTGCCACCGGTAAAGCCATGTTCTCGGTGTTTAAAGGGGTGCATGAGAACGTGGTGGTGGAGGGTGAGGACGTGATGCGCCTGGTGACGCTGCGCAGTCATGATCAATACAACACCACCATCTACGCGATGGATGACCGCTACCGTGGCGTCTTTGGCCGCCGCGACGTGCTGTTTATGAACGAGCAGGATATGGCCGCCCAGGGTCTGGAGCATGGCGATCGGGTGGATATCCATACCGCGCTGCCGGACAGCGCGCTGACGCTGGAGGATATCACGGTGGTGGCCTACGGCATTGCGCCCGGCACCGTCGGCGCCTATTATCCGGAAGCCAACGTGCTGGTGCCGCTGAACTATCTCGATGAAGAGAGCGGCACCCCTTCGTATAAGTCGGTTCCCGTTCGCCTGACGCTGCGCTCGAAAGAGATCCGTCCGCTGGCCGGCGTGCGCTAAACAGGTATAGCGCAGAGCGGCGTCGCGCCGTCCTGCGCCCGCCGCCCCCTCCTGTCCTCGCTTGAATTTATCGGTAGTGAAACTAACATTCTGGTAACCTGTGCGCGGCCCCGGGGGTGAACGGCGGGGTTCAAACGGGAAAGAGAATGGATATTAAGCAACTCAAGTATTTGATCGCGCTCGATCAGACGCGCCATTTTGGCCAGGCGGCAGCGGCCTGTCATATTACCCAGCCGACGCTCTCCATGCGGATTCGCAATCTGGAAGAGGAGCTGGATCTGACGCTGATCCAGCGCGGCCAGCGTTTCGAGGGATTTACCCCGGAGGGGGAGCGGATCCTGGCCTGGGCGCGAGCGGTGCTCGCCGCTCATGACGGCCTGGCGGCAGAGGCGGCGATCTGTCGCGGGCAGATGGTCGGCCAGCTGCGGGTCGGTATGGTGCCGCTGGCGAGCCTCAATCCGATGCAGTTGATTAAACCCCTGGCGGAGAAATATCCGGCGCTGCAGTTCAGCCTGTTGTCGATGACCTCGGAGCAGATTATCGATGGCGTCAGCCGTAACCAGCTTGATCTGGGCATTTGCTATCTGCAGCATCTGGACGAGCGTCAGTTCAAGATTGCCCGCTTGCCGCAAACCCGGATGGGGCTCCTGCACGATAAACGCCATTACGACTTCAGCGCCGGGACGCCGGGCTGGGAGGCGCTGGCGACGTTGCCCCTCGGCTTTCTGACCAAGGGGATGTATTACCGGGAATCGATTGAAATTAGCTTTAAGGCCAAAGGGTTAACGCCGAGATATGTCTTTGAAAGCGATTCGACCTTTCAGATTATCCAGGCGGTGCAGGCGGGGATCTGCTGCGCCATTATGCCGCTTAACAATGGCCTCGAAGCGCTAAGCGATAATCTTGAAATTCTGCCGATCGCCGAAACCCAGGTTGATTCACAGCTGGCGCTGATTATGCGCCAGCAGGAACCAGTCTCGACCCTGGCGGAAAAATGCTTCGCCGAGGCGCAGGGGATTTTTGGCTGAGGCCGGGCCGCCGACCTGGCGGCTTGTCACTGAAATGCCTAAACGACCCTCTGATGGGAGAGTGCCAATATAGCCCCGGTGGTGCAGGACCATTGGTAAAAGTGGTATTGCGGTGCCGCTTAATGTTGTCCAGAAGATACAAGCTTTAATGACAATTTTTTATCCCTCCTGCAGTACACATCACAAATATTAACTACGGCAACAGCCGTCATTTAAGTTAACAACAACCGATATATATTACTCCATAATGATATATTAGGCTGACTTCCTGGTTAGATTATGATGCATTAATGTCATGCCGGCATATGAATTGTTAAATGAATATGTCTGAAAACTAATAACATCACGGACTGTTTACATGTCATCTCATACCAACATTGTACAAGAAAAGGCTTTGCAACTGATGCAAAGCATTGGTCAAAATACTTATCTTAAGTCAATTATGAGCGGTATGATGCTCATATTGCCAGTAACGATTATGAGCTCTGTGGCGACTTTGCTTAAAGTGTTTCCATTTGCTCCATACCAGGATTTTTTGTTACGACACAACTTAACTCGCTTCTTTGATATCCCGATTACCTTCACGAATAATTTTTTAGCCGTGATTGTCGCTTTCTCGGTTGCCTATACGCTAGCGAAAAATTTCGATGTTGATGGCTTCATGTCAGGCCTGATTTCAATGATCTCTTTCTTTATTTTAACGCCGTATGAACTCGGTGAAATAGGGCCGTTAGGGCAATCATTTTCAATTCCTGGCCAATGGCTGGGGCCCATGGGGCTATTTACCGCCATTCTGGTGGCGATAATTTCAACACGAATATTCGTGGCAATAACCCGTAAGGGGTTGATTATCAAAATGCCAGAAAACGTTCCGGAATTTATCTCCAAATCGTTCTCTTCATTGATTCCAGGAATCGCCATCCTGACGCTATTTACAATTATCTCCGCAGTCATTACCAGTGTTGGTTATGGTAGCATTCACGAAATTATTTATAAATTAATCCAGGTTCCGCTGACATCACTTGGATCCGGAATCTGGTCACTCATCTTTGTTGCTGTTGTTGCGCAATTGCTATGGTTTTTTGGGCTGCATGGCCACGCTATCACCCTCGGTATCGTAGCGCCGATCTGGTTTGCCATGGATGCCCAGCAGCTTGCTGCGTATGCCGCAGGCGTCGACTTACCCAACATCACAGGCTTTGCGTTCTTTATGACTTATGGCGCTGCTGGAGATTTATTGCCGCTGGCTATAATGCTCGCTTTTTTCGCGAAGAGCGCACGCTATAAAACGCTCGGTAAGATCGCCTTGCCGCCAGCTATCTTCACCATTGGCGAACCGATGGCTTATGGCGTGCCGCTGGTAATGAATTTTACTCTGGCGATTCCTTATATTTTTATCAATGGCATCATGCTCGGCATTGCATGGTATCTAACGGTCATTGGCGTATTGCCTCGCGTCGCTGGGGTGAGTACCCCGGCCGGCATGCCGATCATTATTTCTGGTTTTATGCAGGGGAGCTGGAAAATTGCCGCTTTCCAATTTATAGGACTTATTGCGCGATTTGCAGGATGGTATTTCTTCTTCAAGACTGCCGATCTTGTCGCTTGCCGGGAAGAAAATCAGACGGATACCATTTGAATGCTCCATAAAAATATGCCAGCAACGCCAATTTAGCCATGGTGGGAAAGATGTTAAGTATCAATTACCAAACGGAAAACATTATTGTCGATCATCTGCCAATTATGGTGTGCTGGTCTACCAATTATCCTCAAAAGTCATTTTCGATAAAAGTGTATAAAGGTGCCGAACTGGTATCTCTTATCGCAAGAGAGGGTAATAATACAATTATCACTCTCGATGCAATATCGTTACAAAACTTTACTTCTTATACTATAGAAGTCCTTACCCACGGTGACAATGGTGAGAACAATGTTTATAGAAACAGTTTTACAACCAGTAACCTTGGCCATTTTTCTGGCCGCTGGGTGAGCGGTGGGCATCACTTCACTAATGATATTCATTACTATCGCGGTAAACGTAATGTGGTAATGAGAAAAACAATTTATCTCGACGAAGACCTCCTTGATGCCTATATCAGCATTGTTGGTCTTGGTTTTTATAAATTGTATATCAACGGTAAAGAGGTCACCCGCGGTGAGCTCAATACTGACTGGACAAATTATGCTAAAATTATTTATTATGATACTTACAGTATAAAACCGTTTATTAATCAGCCGAAAAATGAAGTCATTGTTGAGCTAGCCGATGGCTGGTTTAATCCAGCGCCGCTTAAATTATTTGGTAAATATAACCTGAGAGAGAACTTAACCATCGGTGAACCACAGGTCATCGCTGACATTTATATGAAGTTTGCAGATCGCGAAATGATCATCGGTAGTGATGCCGACTGGCAATATTGCGAAGGCGCTTATACCTTCAATAATATCTATTTGGGCGAGCGCCTGGATATGAAACTGTTTCGCGGAGACAACACCACCGATTTGCTGATGCCTGACTGGAAAAATGTGGTGCTGAGCAACGGGCCTGAAGGCCGTCTGGTCTCGAGTTTTATTCCGAAAATTAACCATACGTTGTCCCTCGGGGCAGAGCATATCCACGTCGTAGACGAAGAGACATTCATTATTGATTTCGGTGCCATCGTCACCGGATTTATCGATTTATCCATTACCGCGTCTGAGAATCAACGTGTGGAACTGCTCTATAGCGAAGACGTTGATGAAAACTACGAACTAAACACTGACTCCACCCTTGCGGGATTTGTCGGCAAACAGGTTACTGAAGGTGTGATTATTGACGGCGGAATTGGAGCACCGGCGAGGGCGGAGCAGAAGGATGCCTTTGAATGCCGCAGTGGGAAGAATCATTTTATCAATGCCTTTACCTGTCATTCGTTTCGCTATGTGCAGTTAAGCGGTATTAATATTGAACAATTAAACAATGTTCAGGCGCTTTCAGTACATACAGTACTACGGGAAAACGGGGGCTTTTACTGCTCAGATCCTTACATAAATAAGCTCTTTGAGGTTGCTAAAAGAACCAAACTCAATAACATTCATTCGGTCTTCGGGGATTGTGCCCGCGAACGTTTCGCCTATGGCGGAGACATTGTCGCGTTGGCCCGCTCGCAAGTGTATCAGTTTGACTCTGCCGCTATTTATAAGAAAACTATCTTTGATTTTATCAATGATATTCGTCCCTGTGGTGGTGTGACGGAAACTGCGCCATTTATGGGAATTAAAACTAATGGCGTCGGTGGGGAAACGGGACCCCTGGGCTGGCAACTGGTATTACCTTATTTGATAGCCATTCACTATCGACATTATGGCAATGTCAATTTGCTGGCCGAAAGCTTGCCATTTCTTGAGAAGCAAATCCTCTCCCTGGAAATGCGCGACTTTGATGAGCTGGTAACCTGCTGCCTGGGTGACTGGGGAAGCCGCGATCATGATATGCGTAATTACAAAAATGGCTCGCCAGCTCTCCATTTCACCAGTGCTTGTTTCTATTATTACCATTTGTTAATTATCGCAAAAATATGTGATGATCTTGGCTTAAAAGAAAAATGGCTAAAATATATTAGCAAGGCCAATAAAATTAGAGAGAAAATTTTATCACTCTATAAGAATACGGATGGCAGCTTCGCCGATCGCAGTCAGACCAGCTTTGTTTTTGCAATCTACTTCGATTTGTGTGATGATATCGAGGGTTCATTGAACGCATTGATCGATCTCATCAAAAAAGAGCAAAATATTATCACCTGTGGGATTTTTGGCCAAAGTTTTGCCTATGAAATATTTCATCGCTATGGTCATAATGAATTAATCCTTGAATGGTTAAGAGTCGAAGCCGGATTCAGGAAAATGCTTAAAAATGATGCCAGCACATTGAAGGAATTTTTCGGTGATAACCTGAATGGTTCAAATAATCACGCGATGTTCAGTTCTTATACCAGCTGGCTGTTTCAGGCTTTGGGCGGCATTACCGTCGCTGAGGAGGCGGTTGGTGCTGATGTTATTTTGATCAGCCCATCCTTTACTGAGACGATTAACTTTGTGGATTGCTGGCATCAAACCATCAGAGGGCGTATTGAGTGTCGCTGGCGGCGCTATAAAAAAGGCATTGAATTAGTCATCAAAGTGCCATTTAATCTCAAAAAATGCACCCTTAAATTACCAAAAGTGTATCAACTTAATAAACAATTACCTGCGCCAATAGACTGTGATACCTATCATCAGTTTTATGACATTACCGATGCAGGTGAGATAAAAGTACTATTGTAATGATAGTACATATCCAAACGTTCGCTCCAGTTAGGTACTTTTATGTTACACCATGATATTCATGAAAAGCTACTGGCTTATACCGATAGAGAACTCGAACTGCTTCGCGCTAACTATCAACTGTGTCATAAATTCAAAAGCCATATGGAGCGAAGGTTTTTCAAAGACAACTACATTCATATTGAAAAGCAGACCCGATTTACTAAAATTCCGTTGCATTCTCATGGCTTTATCGAGCTTATTTATATATATCAGGGTAAAATGCATCAGAAGATCAATGAAGAAAGTCTCACTCTGGGTAAGGGTGAGATCCTGCTTATCAACCAGTTTGCCAGACACGAAATTGAAGCCGCAGGGCAGAATGATATTATCATCAATTTTATTATTAAGACTGAATTTTTCGGTCGACTCATGTCCCTTTTTGATGAAAATAACATCATTTCCCGTTTTATCCTTTCAGCAATTAATGGCAGAAAAAAGCATGGAGAGCATATTCACTTTAAAGTGGGGGAAATCGACGCAATTCAAAACATTATGCATGTCATCATCAGCGAGATCTACAGTAATAACCACTTAAAAGAGATACGCGTCAATTTCCTGGTGGGACTGTTGATGACCGAACTGCTCTCGAATGTGCAAGCCAGCGATTACCATATCAACGGCAGTTACAATGAATCACTTGCCATGGCCGTGTTGAGATATATTGATACAGATTATAAAACTGCCAGCCTGAAAGAGATCTCCTGTCGTTTAAATCAGCCTAATTATAAAGTGAGTAAACTGATAAAAGACTTCACCGGTAAGAACTTTAGCGATTTGTTGGTTGAAAAACGCCTGGATGTGTTGATCCATCTCCTCAAGCATACTAATCACTCTATTATTGATGTTATTAATATGACGGGTTATGAAAACGCCTCGCATTGTTATAAAGTATTTAAAGAGAAATATAATATGAGTATTAAGGAGTATCGTGATCTGAACTCCTGAATAGTAAATTTGCTCACAGCGTTCATGCTATTTGCTATTGCATGTTTTTGTAATAAGTAAAATCGGCAACAACCGATATATAAAAAGGCAAGCTGGGTTATAACACGAGTGGCATTCTTTAAATAAAATCAGATAAGCAATAAAAATAATAATTTTATTTATTTTATATCTCTTACCCGATGGAGTCTGAAGAATGAACCCCAGAATTATTATTCCAGGTGTTATCTTATGTTTTCTGCCTGCGGCCTTATGCCATGCGGCCAATCTAAGCGACGACGGCAGCTTCCAGTTAAATGGATATGGCATGGTGGCTGGAGATTTTCAGAGCGAACTAAACCGTCCCAAAAACATGTCGTTGCATACCGACCCCACCGGACCTAATCAGGATCCTCGTGGCAAAATGGGCGATTTGGGAAACAGTTTCTGGCACGATTACTGGACATCGCTGGCTATCACTAAAAAATGGCAGGGTCTGGCTTCTCCTGAGCAGTGGGCTGATTACACCTATGAAATGGTGGGTTACGGCGATAAAACGGTAGAAACGGCACAGAATTATGGGCGCTTTGGTGGGCTCTCTTTTCTTCCCGAGGGCGCAAACATTTGGGCTGGGCGTCGTTACCTCGATCAACGTATTAATATCTTCGCTTACAATACCAAAGAAGTGCATATTGATTCTGGCCTCGGTTATAACAGTAAGAATTTTGATTTGAACGTTGGTACCGACCAGATCGACTGGTCCAGCGATACCGCGCCGCAGGCGATAGAAGGCTCGCGGCGCATCGTTGATATGGCTTATCGTATCGATCAGACAGAACTGGGTATGACCTATGTTAAAGAAATTGATGACCCATTGGGCACTGGCAAGCAGAAAGCAATTAGTTTTTCCGCGAAATACAGCATGCCGTCTTTTTGGGGAGTGGCAAAGGGACAATCGACAGTCAAATTACAGTATGGTAAAGGGGTTATTGCTCCTTATCTGAACACCAGTCGTATTACCGTCCTTAGCGAAGAGGGCGATTCTTCAATGCGTTTTTCCACCGACGGAAACTTGACGTTGTTTGATGATTTTGCCGTCTCGCCGGCTTTCATCTATGAATATACCAAGCGTGAAAAAACTGCTGACCGAACCACCTTTATACCTGATACAGGTTATTCAGGGGGGGACATGACCTATGGTTCCGCAAATGAAACCGGCATCTTTACCGGCGTAAACGTTAAGCAAAATATTCATCACCAAAATCTCTCCATGTTGTATGAAGTCATGGTGAATAACACTATCAACAAAAATGGCGTCGAAGGCGCCAGCGGCGTCGGCTACAAAATCGCCGCCGGCCCGGCCCTACAGCTGGATGTTTTACCGTATGTCGCGCCGATTCTCAGTTTGACGGTTACCTACGCAGGCGGGGACAAAGAGGTCACGTTATTGCCGGAAGACTCGGAGTGGCGAGTCGGGTATCGAATGGAAGTCTGGTTCTGAATCATTACTACATCACTACAGGATATTACCCTATGAACAAACACGTCGCTGCTCTGCTGACGATGCTTATTATTCCGTCTGCTTTTGCGCAAACATCTTTAACAGACAGCAAAACTATCGTTATTAAACCCAGCGCTCTGGCCGTCGAGATGGTGCCTGATATTGCCTATTCATTTACGCAAAATATCATGGGACGACCGCTCCAGTTAACGATGGATTTGCTCAAGCCTTATGCTGATAAACCGTTACCCGCAGTAGTATTTATTACCGGCGGCGGCTTTCTCGATGCGCCCAAATCAAAATTTATCGGTCAGCGGGTCGATATTGCCCGGGCCGGTTATGTCGTCGCCAGCATTACCTATCGGGTCGTACCCAATGTGACTTTCCCGGGCATGGTTGAAGATGCGAAAACGGCGGTCAGATTTTTACGCGCCAATGCTGAAAAATTAGGCATCGATCCCAACCATATCGCTGTGATGGGCGAGTCGGCGGGTGGATATTTAGCCGCTATGGTGGGTACCACCAGCGGCCATAAAGAATTTGACCAGGGAGAGTATTCAAATCAACGCAGCGATGTGCAGGCGGTGGTTGATCTCTATGGCCTGTCCGATTTGACGAAAGTCGGCGCTGACTTTTCCGCGGACATTCAAAAAGCGCATCAGTCACCGGCCATACCAGAGGCGATGCTGGTTAATGGTATTCCCTGGCAAGGCGGTGGCGCTATCTCCGCCTATCCCGAAAAGGCGAAACGGGCTAATCCCATCACCTGGATTTCGAATAAAACGCCGCCTTTTCTGCTAATGAACGGCGATGCCGACAATGTGGTTTCACCCAGCCAGTCAACGCTTTTACACGAGGCGCTGGTAGCGAAAAAAATACCGTCCACCCATTACGTGGTGAAAGGGGCGGATCACGCAGGTTTGATGTGGTATCAGCCTGAAGTATCAAAAATTATTATTAATTTTTTAGATCAAAATCTCAAAGATAAGCATCAATAATACGTTATAGGAACAGGTAAATAAGATGAAAAAAATATTTTTGTGCTGCGCAGCCGGCATGTCAACGAGCATGGTGATGAATAAAATGAAGCAAGCGGCCGCAGCGAAAGGCATTGCTGTCGATATTATTGCTGTTTCAATGGATGATTTTGACCGCACGTTACCAAATTACGATTGCTGTCTTTTAGGGCCGCAGATTAAATATAAATTCGAAGAATTTAACAAAAAGGCCGCTGCGGTGGGTAAGAGAGTCGCCGTTATCGATAGCATGGATTACGGCATGATGCGTGGCGATAAAATTCTTGATGCGGCGCTGGCGCTGCTGGATGAATGTTCACTCAACAAGTAGGGCACCCGTATGGATATGGAAGCAACCGTCATGGAACTCATCATTAACGCCGGTGAGTCCCGCAGTCTGGCGATGCAAGCGCTGCAAGCCGCCAGAAAAGGAGTGTGGCAGGACGTTGATAGGCTGATGCAGGACGCCGCGGATGCCGCAAAACGCGCGCATGATGTACAAACCATGCTTATTGGTATGGATGAGGGCTGCGGCAATGTACCGGTTAATCTTATTCTGGTACATGCCCAGGATCATATAATGACCTCTATGCTCGCGCGGGAATTGATCGCGGAGCTTATTGAGGTTCAGCGCCAGTTGCAACATCGCACCTGATAAAATATGTCGCCGCCGGCACCTTCGGCGGCGACAGCCATCAGATATTCTCCAGACGAATGCCCCGCGTTCTCGGGCCGAAAATCCCCACCGACAGCATCACCATCAGCATACTGACGACGATAAAGCTAATTACGCCCGGCGTGCCGGCGTATTGCAGAATAATGCCGATCAGGATGCTGGTCACCGCCGTGGAAAGCCGGCTGAAGGAGTAGCAGAAGCCAACGGCGCGGGCGCGAATGTGGGTCGGGAAGACCTCGGCCTGGTAGGCGTGGTAGCTGATGGTCAGCCAGGCGTTGGACCAGGTGATCATAAATCCGCAGATCACCAACAGGATCGGACTGTTTTGCAGAGCGAACAGGGTGCCGAAGATAACGGTCATCAGCGCGGAGAGGACAATCTGCCACTTGTTTTCAAAGCGATGCACGAAGCGGGTGCAGAACAGACAGCCCAGCGGATAGGCGAGGGTGATAAAGAAGGCGTACAGCAGGCTATGGGTGATGCTGGCGCCCTGACCGGAGAGCAGTGCCGGCAGCCAGTTGCCGAAGCCGAAGAAACCGATCGCCTGGAAGAAATTCATCACCATCAGCATCAGGGTGCGCTGCCGATACTGCGGCGCCCAGATCTCGCGAAAGGTGCCGCGTTTGACGACGCTCTGTGCCGCCTGCGCATGCTTCGGCGACGGCGTCAGGCCGCAGCGGGCTTCCATCTCACACATCACCGTATGCGCTTCATCATGCCGCCCTTTGGTTTCCAGCCAGCGGGCTGACTCCGGTAGCTTTTTACGGATAAACCAGATCGCCAGCGAAAACAGTGCGCCAAAGATGATCACCCAGCGCCAGCCGCTGAGGCCGAACAGGGTGGTCGGCACCAGCATCCAGGACATCAGCGCCACCGCCGGAACCGAAAGGAACTGGATGAAGAAGGCAAAGGCAAAGGCTTTATTGCGCAGATGGGTTGGCACCCATTCGCTGAGGTAGGTATCAATGGTCACCAGCTCAATGCCGAGACCGATCCCCACCAGAAAGCGGAAGAAGATCACCCCTTCTGCGCTACTTTGCGTCGCCATCAACAGCGAAAAAAGACCGTACCAGGCGAGCGCCACCATAAAGGTCAGGCGGCGGCCCAGTTTGTCCGCCAGTGGCGCCAGCAGACTGGCGCCGATAAACAGCCCCATAAAGGTGGCGGAGGCGAAGGCCGCCTGGTCGGCGATGCCGAAGATGCCCGCCTGCCCGGTGTGGAAAATGCCCTCCGCCAGCAGGCCCGCGCTGATATACCCGGTCTGGAAGAGATCGTAGAGCTCAAAGAAGCCGCCAAGGGAGAGCAGGGTAATAAACGACCATAACCCAAATGAGGCGGGCAGCGCATCAATGCGTCCGGTTAAGCTGGCGTGCGGTTGTCCTGGCGAAGCATAGGGCGTTTCGCCGAGAACCTGGGTGGTAGACATGGTGTTGTGTTCCTCAGGAAGAATGGTTTGCCTGCTAATGTTAATTGATTGTTAATAGTTTTAAATTTTTAATCCTTAGCCTTAGCGACATTCTTTAGCGCAAGATCGCGCTGGGGAGACATAAAGATGATATTCATGCTGGTTTTCGCCGCATCCCAGCGACGGAATTGAAGTAAATCACCGCTGACGGCATTTCCGGTTGTGCGAGTCGCCAACCTGTGGGAAAGCGGCTAGAATGGCCTCCTCGCAGGAGGTTATAAGAATGTTAAAAGATGGATGTGCGCCGTCGGGGTCTGGCTCGTCCGAGGCGACGGCCGATTTTTATTTTAGCCACGTGATGGCCGAACAGGCGGCGCGGGCGCGCCTGACGCTGGACGACGATCAGCTGTCGCTTATCGCCCGCCTTGACGCCCTGGGCCAGCAGCTGATGTCCGCGTCCGGCACGCCGCAGGGGCTGTACGTCTGGGGACGTACCGGGCGAGGGAAAAGCTTTATCCTCGACCACTTTTTCGCCAGCCTGCCGCTCGCCGCCAGGCGGCGGGTTCATTTTCATCACTTCTTCCGCGAACTGCACCAGCGGCTGAATGCCCCTGGGGCGCCCGGCCTGCAGACGGTGATGAGGCAGATGACCTCCGGATGCCGCCTGCTATGCTTTGACGAATTTCATCTGCACGACCCCGGCGATGCCATGCTGATCAAAGCCTTGCTGGAACACCTCTTTCAACGCGGTATCGTGTTGCTGGCCACCTCAAACTATCCGCCGGAGATGCTGCTGCCCAACCCGCTGTATCACGATCGCTTTTTACCGTCGATCGCGCTGATCCGCGCCCATCTAACGGTGGTGGCGCTGAACGGCGAGGAGGATTATCGCGAGCGGCATCTGAGCCAGGATAACGCCTTCTGTAGCGGGCGGCGGTGGGTGAACCCAAGCGTGCAACAGCGCCAGCTGTACGATCTACCGTCGCTGCCTGGCGAACCCATCTCGCTGGAGGTTGGTTACCGCACCCTCCAGGCGGTCGCGGCGTCACCTGACTTGCTGCACTTCACCTTTACCCAGCTCTGTCAGGCCGCCACGGCGGTGATGGACTATCTGACGCTCTGCGAAAACTATGCCGTCTGGTTACTGGATGAGGTGCCGCCGTTGTCTACGGTGGGGCCGGCGGCCCAGCAGCGCTTTATCAACGTGATTGATGTGCTGTATGAAAAGCAGATCCGCCTGCTGCTGGTGACCCGCTGCGATCTGCAGACGCTGGTGGCCGGGGTGGAACTAGAGGATATTCAACGAACGCGGAGTCGCCTGCAACAGCTACCGCTGGCGGTGTGAGAAAAACGCCCCGGCGGGAGCCGGGGCGATGGGATTACAGATCGAAACGGTCGAGGTTCATCACCTTGGTCCAGGCGGCGACGAAGTCATGCACCAGCTTCTGCTGCCCGTCGGCGCAGGCGTACACTTCCGCCAGGGCACGCAGTACCGAGTTGGAGCCAAACACCAGATCCACGCGGGTGGCGCTGTACTTCGCTTCGCCGGTTTTACGGTCGCTGCCGGTAAACAGCTCCGCGTTATCATCGGCCGCTTTCCAGACGGTGGCCATATCCAGCAGATTGACGAAGAAGTCATTGCTGAGCACGCCGACGCGGTCGGTAAATACCCCGTGTTTGCTGCCGTCGTAGTTCGCGCCCAGTACGCGCAAGCCACCGACCAGCACGGTCATTTCCGGGGCGGTTAACGTCAGCTGCTGCGCTTTATCGATCAGCAGGGTTTCCGTCGACACTCCGCCTTCGATACGGCGATAGTTGCGGAAGCCATCCGCCAGCGGCTGCAGCAGGTCAAACGACTCGACGTCGGTCTGCTCAGGCAGGGCGTCGACGCGGCCTGGGGTAAACGGCACATTGACGCTGACGCCGGCGGCAGCGGCAGCCTGCTCAACGCCGACCACGCCGGCCAGCACGATAATATCGGCCAGCGACGCTTTGCCGGAGGCGCGCTGGATCGCCTGCAGGGTCGGCAGCACCCGGCTGGCGATGGCGTTAACCGGCCAGTCTTTCTGCGGGGCCAGCGCCAGACGCGCGCCGTTGGCGCCACCGCGCTTATCGCCGCCGCGGAAGGTGGAGGCAGACGCCCAGGCGACCGAGACCAGCTCACTGACCGACAGGCCGGCGCCGGCGATGGCGGTTTTCAGGCTGGCGATATCTTCCGCGCTCGGCTGGTGGGTCGCTGCCGGCAGCGGATCCTGCCAAATCAGATCTTCTTTCGGCACTTCCGGCCCGAGGTAACGGGATTTTGGCCCCATATCACGGTGGGTCAGCTTGAACCACGCCCGGGCGAACGCCTCGTTAAAGGCCTGCGGATCGTTGAGGAAGCGGCGAGAGATTTTTTCAAACTCCGGGTCGAAGCGCAGGGTCAGATCGGTGACCAGCATGGTCGGTTTGCGCTTTTTCTCCGAGTTAAACGGATCCGGGATAATCTCCGGCGCGTCTTTGGCTTCGAACTGGATCGCGCCAGCCGGGCTGCGGGTCTGCACCCATTCGTATTTGAACAGGTTTTCGAAAAAGTAGTTGCTCCACTGGGTCGGCGTCTGCGTCCAGACCACTTCCAGACCGGAGGTAATGGCGTCTGCGCCTGCGCCGCTGCCGTAGCTGGAGTGCCAGCCCAGACCTTGCGCTTCCAGCGGTGCGGCCTCGGGCTCGGCGCCGACGTGGCTGGTTTCGGCAGCGCCGTGGGTTTTACCCAGCGTATGGCCGCCGGCGATCAGCGCGACAATCTCTTCATCATCCATCGCCATATTGCCGAAGGTGGCGCGAATGGCCGCCGCGGCGGACAGCGGCTCGCCGCTGGCGTTTGGTCCCTCCGGGTTGACGTAAATCAGACCCATCTCGGTGGCGCCGATGGCCTGTTTCGCCAGGCTTTCCGGGTGACGGTGGGCCAGCCACTCTTTCTCATCGCCCCAGTCGACGTCGAGATCCGGTTCCCAGACGTCTTCACGACCGGCGCCAAAGCCAAAGGTGCGGAAGCCGGCGTTTTCCAGGGCGACGTTACCCGCCAGCATGTAAAGGTCAGCCCAGGAGATTTTCTGGCCATATTTCTGTTTCACTGGCCACAGCAGACGGCGGGCTTTATCGAGGCTGACGTTGTCAGGCCAGGAGTTCAGGGGGGCAAAGCGCTGTTGTCCACGACCTGCGCCGCCGCGACCGTCAACGGTGCGGTAGGTGCCGGCGCCGTGCCAGGCCATACGAATAAACAAGCCAATATAGCTACCCCAGTCTGCCGGCCACCACTCTTGCGAATCGGTCAGCAGCGCTCTGAGATCAGCCTTCAGCGCGGAGTAATCGAGCTTTTTAAACTCTTCCCTGTAGTTAAAATCCTCACCCAACGGGTTGGAACGATTGGAGTGCTGGTTTAGCAGATCGACACGCAGCTGGTTTGGCCACCAGTCGCGGTTGGCGGTGCCGCTGCCGGCGCTCTGTTTTGGCGTCTCGGCGTGGAAAGGGCACTTTCCGGCGGATGCGTTGTTGGATGGGTCGTTAGACGTGCTCATATCAGGCTCCGTTTGCTTTTGTGAATGCCGTTACGATATACACTGCTACCAATAAGCGATATTTGAATGAGTCTACGGATTTAATAGCTAATTCCGTTCAACGAAGGGTTAGGCAACCCCCTGGTGGGACCGCAACGGTCCGGAGATTGAGATTAACCTCATTAGTAACCATAGCCGTAACGAGACGGCAAAGGAAACGATCTCGGAGAATCCTGTTGGCGGAATGCTAATTATTTGAGATATGACAATTTTTACTACGAATTACGCATTAGCGCTGCCAGTAGGGCGGCGAGCCATACACCGCGGAAAAATAGTCAATGACCGTCCGCACGTTGAGAGAGGGATGGCGGGTATAAGGATAAATCGCCGCGATATACGATGGCGTGTGGCTGATGGCCGCCGAGAAGCGATCCATCAGCGTGACTAATGTCCCGTTGTGCAGCGCTTCGCTAACCATCCAGTCGGGAAATAACACCACTCCCATACCGCCAATCGCCGCAGTGAGCAGGGCATCGGCATTGTTCGAGGTCATGAGCGGCGTTTGCGGAAAATGCACCCATGCCTCTTCACCCTGGCGAAACAGCCAGCGGTTGGCTCCCTGCGAACCGCCATACACCAGCGTGCGATGTTGACGCAATGCCTCCGGTGAGGCCGGGCTGCCGTACCGTGAGACATACTCCGGGGAGGCGGTCAGGTAATAGCGCTGGCTGCCAAACACCCTGGCGTGATAGCCCGCGTCCGGCAGGCTGCTGATGCGAAACAGGATATCCGTCGCGTCGCGATGGGGATCGATAAAATCGTCGGTCAGCGTCAGATCAAACTGCAGTTTGGGATGCCGGGCCGCCAGTTCCGCAAGCCAGGGGGCGATATGCCGCTGACCAAAATAGACCGGCGCATTGATCCGCACCAGCCCGCCGGGGGCCTGTGCCCGATCCTGTAACGCCCGTTGCGCGTCGGCGTACTGTCCCAGCAGTTCCCGAGCGGACGCTGCAAAAAGGCGTCCTGCCTCGGTCGGTACTACGGCACGGGTGTTGCGGTAGAACAACTGCTGCCCAAGGGCATCTTCCAGCTGCTGGATGGTCCGCGAGATCAGCGAAGGAGAGACCCCTTCGCGGCGGGCCACTACGGAAAAACTCTGGTTATCGTAAACCGCGATGAAAAGCTGAAGGGCGCGAAAATCGACGCTGCTGGCATCGGCCATCTGTGCAATTCCTGCAAAAGTGTTTCCTTCATTATACCGTTTATTACATCGCCACGCTGCTTTATGCTCTGCCGCCTGTTGTTCAGAGGAGGCGCAGTAATGGCGTTATTATTCATTTTATTAGTGATAGCCGGCGGCATGGGATTATCGGTCGAGGCGGGCCTGCTGGGGCCGCTGGCGAGCCAGGTAGGGGATCTGTGGGCAACCATGAGCATCTTTGGGATTGGCGCAGTGTTAACCTTTTTTCTGATGCTGTTTTTCAGCCCACGCAGCAGCCCGTCCTTCTTTTCGCTGCCCGGCTGGCAACTCACCGGCGGCCTGCTGGGCGCGGGGTACGTGGTGATCTTGACCGTGGCGACGCCGGTGATTGGTATTGCCATGACCATGATCGGCATTCTGGCGGGTCAGGTGGCGAAAAGCCTGGCGATCGACCATTTCGGGCTGTTCGGCAGCCCACGGCGCAAAATCGATCCGCGACGCGCCGTAGCGCTGGGGTTGATTATGGCGGCGTTACTGCTGGTGGCCCTGGGTTAAGGAGTAAAAATGAGTACGCTGATAATTATTCTGGCGCTGTGCGGCGGCGCATTGCTTAGCATTCAGGCGGCGATAAACGGCCGTCTTGGCAGCCAGGTGGGGGTGTTTCGCAGCGCCTTTTTAACCTTTGCCACCGGCGCGCTGGTGACCGGATTACTGATCCTGTTTTTTGCTCCGGCGACGTCGGTAACGCTACTACAGGTGCCTAAGTGGCAGCTGCTGGGCGCTTTTTGCGGTGTGCCCTACATCGTCATTATGGTGCTGGCGGTGCAGCGGATAGGCACCGCGACGGCCACCGTGGCGGTGATCTTTGGCCAGCTGACGATGAGCTTGCTAATCGACAACTTTGGCTGGCTGGGCAACAGCACGATGGCGTTCTCGCCTGCGCGACTGGCGGCGGTGATATGCCTGGCCCTGGCGCTGTACTTAATCTATACCTCAGGGAAGTCGGCTGCCTCCGACAAGGCGGCCCGCGCAGAACAGTGAGCCGCGCCGACGCGTCGGGCAACGTGAATACAGTCTGACGCGTCACGGGCAAGGTTAAGAATAACGATCCCTCTAACATGCTGAAACATTTCTGCCAGATCATTAGCAACCTTTCAGTAGGGCTGACGCTGCGATAAGGCTATGCTTCCCGGCCGTTACGCCGTTGGCTTTTCCAGTGATTCAGGTGATGTACCGCTAATGCCCCTTTTGAGAGATGAAATTCGCGACCACTCCGCGGAAGAGATGCTGTTTATCCGCCGGGCCGCAATTGCTTTTCTGCTGGTGGTGGTCTGCTTTGGCGTGCTGATCGTTAACCTCTACCATCTGCAGGTGGAGCAGCATGATTTCTACCAGACCCGGTCAAACCAGAACGACATCAAAATGCTGCCTATCGCCCCCAGCCGCGGGCTGATATTCGATCGCAACGGCATTCCGCTGGTGCAGAATATTACCCTGTATCGCCTGCAGGTGATCCCGAGCAAAATTCCCGATATGGCCGCGCTGTTGCAGCAGCTGACGCCTATCGTCGACCTGACGCCGGACGACATCGCCAGCTTTCGCGACGATATGCACCACACCAGCCGCTATAAAGCGGTCACCCTTAAGTCAGACCTCAGCGATGTGGAGGTGGCCCGCTTCGCGGTCAACGAATTCCGTTTTCCCGGCGTGACGGTGGAGAGCTATCAGCAACGGGAATACCCCTATGGCGCAGAGCTGGCGCACGTGGTGGGTTATGTGTCGAAAATTAACGACAGCGATCTGCAGCGGCTGGCGAAAAACGGCGAAGAGGAGAACTATGCCGCCGACCGCAACATCGGTAAGCAGGGCATCGAGGGCTATTACGAAAAAGCGCTGCACGGCACCACCGGCTATCAGGAAGTGGAGGTGGATAACCACGGCCGGGTAGTGCGTCTGCTGAAAGAGGTGCCGCCGGTGGCCGGAAAAAACCTCTATCTGACTCTCGACCTTCATCTCCAGCAGTACATTGAGTCGGTGCTGAAGGGACAGCGGGCGGCAGTAGTGGTGGTCGACCCGCGGGATGGCGGCGTGCTGGCAATGGTCTCCAGTCCCAGCTACGATCCTAATCCGTTCGTCAAAGGTATCGGTTATCAGGCCTATAAATCGCTGCTGGAGAATCCGGACCGGCCGCTGATCAACCGCGTCACCCAGGGGCTGTATCCCCCGGCCTCGACGGTCAAACCCTATATGGCGCTGTCGGCGCTGTCTGCAGGTGTGATCACGCCGAACACCACCTTCTTCGGGGCGCCGACGTGGACGCTGCCGGGTACGCAACGCCGCTACCGCGACTGGCTGAAAACCGGCCACGGCATGCTCAACGTGACTAAAGCCATCGAAGAGTCAGCTGACACCTTTTTCTATCAGGTCGCCTTCGAGATGGGCATTGACCGGATCCATGAGTGGCTGAGCAAATTCGGTTACGGTCAGTCCACCGGTATCGACCTTAATGAGGAGTACGCCGGGGTACTGCCGAGCCGGGAGTGGAAACAGCGGGTGCATAAAAAGCCATGGTATCAGGGGGACACCATCTCGGTCGGCATCGGCCAGGGGTACTGGATCGCGACCCCGATCCAGATGGTGAAGGCGCTTACCACCCTGCTGAACAACGGTAAGGTGCAGGATCCGCACCTACTCTATTCGATGAAGCAGGGCAACCATGTGGAACGCTATCAGCAGCCGGCGGACCTGCCGCAGGTGGGCGATCCGAAATCCCCGTACTGGGGCATTGTGCGCAACGGCATGTACGGCATGGCGAATCTGCCCAACGGCACTGGCTATAAGCTGTTCCATACCGCGCCGTATCAGATTGCGGCGAAGTCCGGGACCTCGCAGGTCTTCAGCCTGAAGCAAAACCAGACCTATAACGCCAAAATGATCCCGGTACGTTTGCGCGACCATATCTTCTACACCCTGTTTGCCCCTTACCAGCATCCGAAGGTGGCGATGGCGCTGATTCTGGAGAACGGCGGCGGGGATGGGGTGGTGGCCGGACCGACGGCGCGCGCCATCCTGGATCATATTTTCGTCCCGCAGCAGGCATCGTCGGCGGCAGCTGATGTACCGCAGCGTGACAGCGCGGACGCCCAGTAAGCGGCTGGACTTATTCCGGACGCGCATCGTTCATAGATATTGGTTATTTGTCCCGCGGCTTTCCGGGCGGCATAGTGATGGCAGGAACATGACCCGGAGTGAGGAGGAAGAGTGACACGTAACCGATTACTGCTGGTCCAGACCGGCACGCCGCCGACGGCCATTCGCCAGGCGCATGGCGATCTGCCGCACTGGTTCCGTACGCTGCTGGCGCCGTGGCAGACACAGCTCACCGCGGTGCGGGTATTTGAAGATGAACCGCTGCCGGTGCCGGATAACCAGACCATAGCGGTGCTGACCGGCTCGTGGGCGATGGTGACCGATCGTCTGGCGTGGAGCGAACGGACCGCCGACTGGATCCGTCAGGCAGTGGCTATCGATATGCCGCTGTTTGGCGTGTGCTATGGCCATCAACTGATGGCCCATGCTCTGGGGGGCGAGGTGGCGTATCATCCTGCCGGGCGGGAAAGCGGCAGCCAAACCATTACGCTGTCGCCATGGGGTGTCGATGACCCGCTGCTGAGCGGCCTGCCGGCCACATTTCCTGCGCATCTGAGCCATTTGCAAACCGTGACCCGTTTGCCGGAAGGGGCCACGGTGCTGGCCGCGTCCTCCCACGATCCGCATCAGATTGTGCGCTACGGGCCGCACGCGGTCTCCACGCAGTTTCACCCGGAGTTCACCGCGCCGATAGCCCGCTCGCTGATCCGCCACCGGGAGGCGGTACTGAAGACAGAGGGCATTGACGCGCAGCGGTTACACGACGAGGTGCAGGAGAGCCCGCAGGGCGCGGCGATCCTTACGCGCTTCGTCAGCGCTTTTCTGACCCCGGATGCCCCCGGCCATTAATCCCTGTCGTGAACAGCACCTGCCAGCGGCGACGCCGGCGGGCCATTTCGCGGGCCAGGTCGGCCATCTCTTCCACGCGCAGCGCGTCAACCGCCTGCGGCGTTAGCTCTGGTAAACCATACTCCTGACGCAGGGCGGCCAACGCCCGCGCCTCTGGCGGCCTCCTGGCGCGGATCTGAGCGGCCAGGCGCTGCTGTAGCGGTCTGAAGGTCGCCTCATCCATGGGGGCCAGCTGGCGCAGAAAGTCTTTACCACAGCGCAGCAATTCCCCGGCGCGGCGATCCGGGGACTGGAGCGCCATCAGCAGCCCGTCGCGATCGGCGACCCGCTGATAGCGGCAGCTCACCACATAGCCAATCTGCTGCTCCACCCGCAGGCGCTGGAAAAATAGCGGCTCACAATGCTGCGCCAGCAGCCGCAGGGCCGCCAGCGAGGCGCCATCCGGCAGCGGAATAAAGACCAGCAGCGCCGTATCGCCTCCTGGATAAACCAACCGTTCGACGCCATGGCGGCAGGACGCCGCGGGATTGGGGGAGGGATTTACCGGGCCGCTAAGCAGGCTCAGCTGGCGCGCTACCCACTGCGCATCTTCCGTGCTGCCGCCGGCCAGGGCCGCCAGCCAACCTTTCTGATGTCCGGTGGCACCCAGCCGTTCGGGGAGTTGAGCCATGAGATGACGAATAGCGATACTTTCCGGCGGTGGGGTCAGCGAGGCGACCGGGAGTGCGAGCTGATGCAGGATGGCCTGCAGGATTGCGTTCGGCCGTCGGCCGGGCTCTGGCAGCTGGAGGGTCAACTGCCAGCTGCCGTCGAACAGATGCCACTCGCCGTGTCCCCCGGCGTGGCGCAGGGCGGCAAGCAGTGGGCGCAGCGGTTCCCCACGCGCCAGCCCCTCGGCCTGAGCGGGCGAGCAGTAGAAGGGCGGTCGCAGCAGGAGCGTCGGCGGTTCTCCTGGTGACGGGAGGTGGAGCAGCGGCGCGGCTTTCTCCGGGCATTCGGCAACGAGGTCGCCAGCGGCCTGCGGATAAAAAGCGAACGCCAGTGCCGGGTCAGACACCGGGTGGCGGCGCCAGCGGCTAAGCGGCAGGCTAAAGCCTTGGGTGGCAACAGGCTCCCCTGGGGAAACGGTCTGACAGGCCAGGCTAACCGACGGGGCGGCCAGCAGGGCGGCGCAAAAATTGGCGAACCCGGCGGGCGACGCGCCGGGGGCAAAGCCGAATGCCCGCTGGCGCAGCTGGTCGAGGGGCGACAGCGCCTGAAAACGGCGCCGGGATAGCTGATAGTAGTGTTGCTGCTGCTCAGGCGTCGTTTGCTGTAGCGCCTGCAGCCAGTGGGTTATCTGCCGGTCGACCTCTTCCTGGCGGTCGCTGGTGAAAATCAGCGCCAGCCAGCCGAGGTGCCGATCCTGATACAGCCAGTTCAGCGCCACGTCCTCGGCCAGCCGGCGCTGGCGCAGGCCGGCCATCAGGCTGCCGGGGGCTTCATCGAGCAAAAACTCGCGTAATAAAGTGACGTTGTCACTTAAGGCGATCAGCGGACAGCGCCACAGGGCGGGGCGAGAGGCGACCGCCAGCTGCAGTTCAGTGGTCTCGCCCAGGTGTAGCGGCGGCGCCGACTGCGGCGCCTCGCCCGTGGCAAGGCCGGCGGCGAAACGGGCCGCCAGCTCGCCGAGCGCCTCCAGCGACTGCGGCCCCTGCAGCCAGAGCTGCATCCGGCGGGCGACGTAATGGGTGCGGTGAAAATCGCCTAAGGCAGCCTGCAACGCAGAGAGATCGCCCGTCAGCGCGTCGGCGCTGCCTACCTGAAAGCGGCGAAAGGCCGTGGGCGCGCTGGCGACATGACGCACCGCGGCTTCCCGGCGCGACGGCTCATGCTGCTGGATCAGGCGGTACTCGGCGTCAATCACCGCCACTTCGCGCTGAATATCTTCCCTGAGCAGCCGCGGCGCCTGCAGCATCTCCTGCAGACGCGCAACACCCTCCGCCAGCTCCCCGGCGGCGACCTCGAAAAAGAACGCGCTGTGGCGGGCCAGGGTGGTGGCATTCACGCTTCCGCCCTGGCGCTGCACCCAGCCCATCAGCCGGTCATCATCCTTGTAGCGCTCACCGCCGTAAAACAGCAGGTGTTCCAGCAGGTGCGCCAGCCCAGGGAAGCGCGACGGTTCGTGGTGGCTGCCGGCGGCGACCCGCGCCAGGGCAGCCGCGCGATCCGCTTGCGGGTGATGCACCAGGGTGGCCTGCAGGCCGCCCGGCAAAGTGACGGTGCGGGTCGCCAGCGTCATTACAAGTCCCGGGTTTGGTAGATCAGCTGCGAGCGGGTACGGTTGCGGAACTGCAGCTGGCTGACTTTTATGTCGCTGCAGGCCGCTTCGCGCCGGGCCTCGAGGATTTTGTGATGATGCGGGGATTTGCTGCACACCGGGTCGGCGTTATCGGCGCTGCCGGTCAGCATAAAGGCCTGGCAGCGGCAGCCGCCGAAGTCCTTCTCTTTTTCATCACAGGAGCGGCACGGCTCCGGCATCCAGTCATACCCGCGGTAGCGGTTGAAGCCGAACGAGTCATACCAGATCGATTCCAGACTCTGCTCCAGCACCGACGGGAACGCCACCGGCAGCTGGCGCGCGCTATGGCACGGTAGGGCGGTGCCTTCCGGGGTGACGCTGAGGAAAATCGATCCCCAGCCGCCCATACAGCCTTTCGGGCGTTCCTCGTAATAGTCCGGGGTGACGAACAGCAGGTTGGTGAGGTTGCCGCTGGCGGCCATTTTCTGCCGGTAGTCGGCGACCACCTGCTCGGCACGAGCGATCTGTTCCCGGGTCGGCAGCAGCCCTTCGCGATTAAGAAACGCCCAGCCGTAGAACTGGCAGGTGGCCAGCTCGACATCATCGGCTTCCAGCTCAATGCACAACTCGATAATTTTATCGAGCTGGTCGATGTTGTGCCGGTGAAGAACGAAGTTGAGCACCATCGGGTAGTCGCGCGCTTTTACCGCTTTGGCCATCGCCAGCTTCTGCTGGAAGGCTTTTTGGTTGCCGGCCAGCGCGGCGTTGAGCACTTCATCGCTGGCCTGGAAGCTAATCTGGATATGGTCCAGCCCGGCCTCGCTGAAGGCATCCAGTTTGCTCTCCGTCAGCCCTATCCCGGAGGTGATCAGGTTGGTATAGAACCCGAGGTCGCGCGCGGCGCGGATCAGCTCCGGCAGATCTTTACGGGTCAGCGGCTCGCCGCCGGAAAAGCCCAGCTGTACGCTGCCCATCGCCCGCGCCTGGCGAAAGACCTCGATCCATTGTTCGGTGGTCAGCTCCTTATCCTGCCGGGCGAAGTCCAGCGGATTGGAACAATAGGGACACTGCAGCGGGCAGCGATAGGTCAGCTCCGCCAGCAGCCACAGCGGCGGATTGACGGTGGGTTTACTCTGGCTCACGGCAGGTGATCCACTTCTGTTGATAGGCGATCTGCAGGAACTCGATGACGTCGTCATCGACGCCACCGGCTTCCGGGAAGCGTTCGTTGAGCACGGCGATAATTGCCGCGACGTCGCGCCGGCCGTCAACCAGCTCGAGGATCGCCGCGGCGGTCTCATTGAGTTTGGCCATTCCTTCCGGATAGAGGATCACATGGCTCTCCTGGGCAGCTTCCCACTGCAGGCGGTAGCCGCGACGAAAGGCAACGATGGAGGTTTCTTGCATGATTACACCAGTCGGGTCGTGTGCCAGGCCGCCTTGTCGGTGACCGTATGATAGGGCGGGCGCTGCAGGGCATAGGCCATGGTCATGGCGTCGAGCATCGACCATAAAATGTCGAGCTTAAACTGCAGGATCTCCAGCATCCGGTTCTGTTTTTCAGCGCTGTCGCAGTAGGCCTTCGCCAGCGCCAGACCATGCTCAACGTCGCGGTTGGCCTGGCTCAAACGGCTGCGGAAGTAAAAATAGCCTTCCTCTTTGATCCACGGATAGTGCTGCGGCCAGCTGTCGAGACGCGACTGATGGATCTGCGGAGCGAACAGCTCGGTCAGGGAGCTGCAGGCCGCCTCCTGCCAGCAGGCGCGACGGGCGAAATTAAGATAGGCATCCACCGCGAAGCGCACGCCGGGCAGCACGTGACGCTCGCTGAGCAGATCGTCGCGGCTCAGACCGACCGCTTCCCCCAGCCGCAGCCAGGCTTCTATCCCACCGTCCTCGCCGTGGCTGCCGTCGTGGTCGAGGATCCGCTGCACCCATTTGCGCCGGGTCTGTGCGTCCGGGCAGTTGGCCATAATCGCTGCGTCTTTCAGCGGAATGGTGGTCTGGTAATAAAACCGGTTCGCCACCCAGCCCTGAATTTGCTCGCGGGTCGCGTCGCCGTTATGCATGGCGATGTGGTAAGGGTGGTGAATATGGTAGAAGGCGCCTTTGGCCCGCAGAGCCTCTTCAAAGGCCTGCGGCGACAGCGTGTCGGTGATCAGCATGCGGTATCCTGAAGGGTGATTGCCATCCCGTCCCAGCTCACTTCAATCCCCTGTTGCGTTAGCGCCTGGCGCTGGGGAGAGTGCTCGTTAAGGATCGGGTTGGTGTTATTGATATGAATGAGAATTTTGCGTTTTGCCGGCAGGGAGGCCAGCAGGGCCATCATCCCGTGCTCATCGCCGAGCGCCAGGTGGCCCATATCGCGCCCGGTATTGCGTCCGACGCCGGCGGCCTGCAGCTCGTCATCCTGCCAGACGGTGCCGTCGATCAGCAGACCGTCCGCTTTTTGCAGCCACGGCAGAAGGGTTTCATCCGGCTCACCCAGCCCCGGGGCATAGAACAGCGTCTGCCCGTTGCGGCGGTTTTCGATAAACAGCGCCACGTTATGGCCCGGCAGCGGCCGGTCGCGATACGGCGAATAGGGCGGCGCGTTGCTGGCGATAGGCACCGCGGTAAACTGCAAATCAGGACAGGCGTCAACGGTAAAAGGCTGCTGCGGGGCGATAGGGTGATGCACCAGGCCGCCGTTCCAGTGTCGCAGCATGGTAAACACCGGGAAGCCGGTGGAGAGATCCTCATGCACCTCCGGCGTGCACCACACCTGGTGCGGGCAGCCTTCGCGCAGGCTCAACAGTCCGGTGGTGTGGTCGATCTGGCTGTCGGTGAGAATAATGCCGCCGATATGCGTCCCGCGCAGCACGCCGGGGTTATTTAACTCGGGGGTATGGGCAATCTGCTGGCTGATATCCGGCGAGGCGTTGCACAGCACCCACTCTTTGCCGTTATCGCTGACGATAATCGACGACTGGGTGCGGGCGGTTGCCTGAATGGTGCCATCGCGCAGACCCTGACAGTTGGCGCAGTTGCAGTTCCATTGCGGGAAACCGCCGCCGGCGGCGGAGCCGAGGACTTTAATGAACATGAAGACGGACCGGGTAATGAATGAAGGTGCCCGCGCGAACGGCGGGCGGGGCGATTAACGGTTAGAAATGTACAGCGTCACTTCCAGACCGAGACGTAAATCGATAAAAGCAGGTTTCTTCCACATGTTTTGTTCCTCTTAAAAATGACGACAACCCTCACGGATAAGGGTGAATCTGTGACGGCCGCCGCATATTGCGCTTCACCGGGAGAGAGATCAACCCGGAATATGTAAGGAATTAACTTTATGTTTACAATATAACCTATTGTTGCCAAACATTTTTTAATACCCGCAGCCAGTTACGCCACAGCAGCTTATCCAGCACCAATTGATCATAGCCATTGTCCCGCAAGGTGTTGATAAGCCGCGGTAAGCCGGCCACATCGCCCAGCTCGTCCGGCAGGGTGATGCCGTCAAAATCCGAGCCGAGGGCCACATGATCCTCACCCATTATGTTAATAAGATAGTCGATATGCCGGACAATGGTGGTTAAGGGCGTGTCGCTATCGCGTCGGCCGTCGGCGCGCAGGAAAGCATTGCCGAAATTGACGCCCACCACGCCGCCGGTGTCGCGGATCGCCCGCAGTTGCTGGTCGGTCAGATTGCGCGGCTGCGGGCACAGGGCGTGGGCATTGGAGTGGGTGGCCACCAGCGGGGCGGTGGAGTGGCGGGCGGTATCCCAGAACGCTTTTTCATTCATATGAGATACGTCAATCTGCATCTTCAAGGCATTGGCCTGCTTAATCAGATCGATACCTGCCGCTGTCAGTCCAGGCCCAGTGTCCGGGCTACCGGGAAACGAACCGTTAACGCCGCTGCCGAAGCGGTTCGCAATATTCCAGAACGGACCGATGCTGCGCACTCCGGCGCAATAAAAAGCCTGCAGATCTTCGCCTTGCGCGTCGAACCCGCCGGCGCCTTCAATGTGCGCCACCATCGCCAGTACCTTATCCTGCCGGCAGCGTTCGATATCCGCCGCGCTCAGGCACAGGCGTGCGCGGTCGCTATCGTGGGCGCATATTTCCTTGAGAATAGCCAGCTGCTGCCAGAGGATCGCCAGCGGATCCCATGCCTGACTGGCGTGCTGCGGCGCCACGCGGGCAATATACTCCTGCGGCGGCACAAAGAGGGCGAACAGGCCGCCGGCCAGCCCGCCCTGGCAGATACGCGGATAGTCAAGATGACCGTTCTCTATCCCGGTAAAGAAGGCGCTCACCGGATCCTCACGATGGTGAAGCCAGAGATTTAGCAGCAGGTCATTGTGACCATCAAAAATCGCCATAGCGGGTTCCTGCGTTCTTAAATGGTGAAAAATGCCTAGCACGGTAACGGATTTATGCCCCGGGGCAAGCAGAAATTCACATGTCCGCAACAATTGCCAACCTCGACTTTGTATCACACTGTATCTCGCGGCGCAGCGCTGACATTAAGAGATAAAAACGGCCCCAGTCGGGCACATGGCGGATACAAATTTCCGCTTTACTGGTCACGTACTCTCTTGATGACGATAAAAGGTGAGAAAGTGATGAACAGATTATCCCTGATCCGCTATACCAGCGCCGTGGCGCTGGGGTTATCCACCCTGTGGTCCGCCGCTGTTTGCGCCGCTGAAGACGCGGGGGCGTTCAACAAGATCCAGCAGATCCGCGCCGGCGACCTGAATATTGGCTACGTGGATATCGGCCCGCGCGACGGCCAGCCGGTGATCCTGTTGCACGGCTGGCCCTATGATATTCAGAGCTATGCCCAGGTGGCGCCGGCTCTAGCGCAGAAGGGTTACCGGGTGATCGTGCCGTATCTGCGCGGCTACGGCACGACGCGTTTCCTTTCCGCCAGCACGCCGCGTAACGGTCAACCGTCGGCGATGGCGGCCGATATTGTCCATCTGATGGACGCCCTGCACATCAGGCAGGCGGATCTGGCCGGTTTTGACTGGGGCGCGCGCACGGCGGATATCGTCGCCGCGCTGTGGCCACAGCGGGTGAAATCCCTGGTCTCGGTGAGCGGATATCTGATCAGCAGTCAGCAGATTGGCGAAAAACCGCTGCCGCCGCAGGCGGAGCTGTCGTGGTGGTATCAGTTCTATTTTGCCACCCCGCGCGGTGAAGCCGGTTACCGGCAGAATACCCACGACTTTGCGAAATTTATCTGGCATCAGGCATCGCCGCAGTGGCAATTCAGCGACGCGACCTTTGCCAAAACCGCCCGGGCGCTGGATAACCCGGACCACGTGGCGATCACCATCAGCAACTACCGCTGGCGCCTGGGGCTGGAGAAGGGGGAAGCAAAGTATGCCAGCTATGAACAACGGCTGGCGGCACTGCCGCCGATAACCGTGCCGACCATCACCCTTGAAGGGGCGAATAACGGCGCGCCGCATCCAGCTCCCGCCAGCTACCGGGCTAAATTTACCGGGAAATATGAACACCGGGATCTGCAGGGGGCGGTGGGCCATAATCCACCCCAGGAGGACCCGGCAGACTTTGTCCAGGCGGTGGTGGACGCCGATCGTTTGTGACCCGCGCCTTGCCGGCGGCGCGACGTTGCGCTTCCGGCAACACAGCTTATGCTTGTGAAGAGTTTATTTTGCCGCAGGAGCAGCCTTTGGAGCGTATTGACCACATCTTGGTTGTCGATGACGACCGCGATATTCGGGAACTGATTGTCGACTATCTGGAAAAATCGGGATATCGCGCCAGCGGCGCGGCGAACGGCAAAGCCATGTGGTCGGTGCTCAAAAATCATCAAATTGATCTGATTGTGTTGGATATCATGATGCCGGGCGAGGATGGCTTAACGCTCTGTCGCCAGCTGCGCGCCAATCCGCAGCAGGATATTCCGGTGCTGATGCTCACCGCCCGCACCGATGACAGCGACCGGATCCTCGGCCTGGAAATGGGGGCTGACGATTATCTGATAAAGCCCTTTGTGGCCCGCGAACTGCTGGCCCGCATCAAAGCCATTTTACGCCGCACCCGGGCGCTGCCGCCCAACCTGCAGATCACCGAGGCGGGCAGGCTGATCGCCTTTGGCGACTGGCTGCTCGATACCGCCGCTCGTCATCTGCTGGACGGCAGCGGGGCCATCGTCGCCCTCAGCGGGGCGGAGTATCGGCTGCTGCGGGTATTTCTCGACCATCCCCAGCGGGTGCTGAACCGCGATCAGCTGCTCAATCTGACGCAGGGACGCGACGCGGAACTGTTTGAGCGGTCGATTGACCTGCTGGTGAGCCGACTGCGCCAGCGGCTGCGGGAGGATGCCCGCGAGCCGGCCTACATTAAAACGGTGCGCAGCGAAGGCTATGTGCTGTCGGTCCCGGTCTCCATTCGCGAGAGGCATGAATGAGGTTCTGGCCCACCTCGCTGCAGTCGAGGCTGATGGCGCTGCTGTTTCTGGCGCTGCTGCTGGCGAATACCTTAACCCTGTCGCTGCTGTTTTATGAGCGTATGAGCAGCGCCCGCAGCGTGATGCTGGGCAATCTGGCTTCCGATGTCGCCACCAGCGTGGCGATCCTTGACCGTCTGCCGGCCGCTGAGCGCCCGCAGTGGCTGCCGAAGCTGGCGCGCGGCAATTATCGCTATCTGCTGGACGCCGGGGAGCGCGGCGATTACCCGGACAGCTGGCGCGCCCGGGACGCGGCTCGCTCCCTGCAGGAGGCGCTGAGCGCGCAGTATCCGGTAAGTATTGTGACGATCCCCGGCCCGCGGCAGCATATTCAGGCCCATATTACCCTGCACGACGGCGCGCCGTTGACGCTCGATCTGTGGCCGAAGCTACCGGCCATCGCCCGCTGGCTGCCGGTGGTGCTGATCGCTCAGTTTGTTCTCCTGCTGGCCTGCGCCTGGTATGCCGTTCGCCAGGTGTTGCTGCCCATCACCCGCTTTACCCGGGCAGTGGATGCCCTTGAACCGGCCAGCGACACGGCGGGAACTATGGCCGAGCAGGGGCCGGAGGAGGTCCGCCGTGCTGCTCGCGCGTTTAACGCGATGCAGGCGCGCATCCACGACCATCTGCAGGAGCGAGCGCGGATCCTTGCCGCCATCTCCCACGATCTGCAAACCCCGATTACCCGAATGAAGCTGCGGGTGGAGATGGCCGACCAGCCAGAATTGCGCGATAAGCTACTGCAGGATCTCGACAATATGACCCGTCTGGTGCGGGAGGGCATCGCCTTCGCCCGCACCTCGCAGCCGCTGGAGGAGGCGCGACAGCGGCTGAACCTCGACGCCTTTCTTGACACCATCGTCTGCGATTATGCCGATGTTGGCCGGCCGGTGCGCTTTTGCCCCGAGGAGAGCGCCGGGGTGGTGTGGATCCCGCCGCAGGCTCTGCGCCGGGTGATGACTAACCTTATCGATAACGGGCTGAAATTCGGTACGACGGTCACGGTAACCCTGACCCGCGACGCCGCCGGGGATATCACTCTCCATGTGCTGGATGAGGGGCCGGGGATCCCTGAGGCCTCGCTGCAGGCGGTGCTGCAGCCGTTTTATCGCCTGGAGGACTCGCGCAATCGCGATACCGGCGGCACCGGTCTGGGGCTGGCGATCGCCGCGCAGCTGGTCAGCCAGATGAACGGCACGCTGCGCCTGGCCAACCGCCCGCAGGGCGGCCTGGACGCCAGCGTTCGCCTTGCCGCGGCGGGATTGTATCCTGCTGTATCTCCGGGGAAGACGGATAACTAAACCGACAATTCTCCCCCTTTCCCGACACATTCGCCTTACATGGCCTTGCTGTAATGTCGTGGCTGCCACTCTCGGCAGCGACGGCATAATGAGGAGAAGGCGATGTCGATATTAATTGCATTTTTGGGCGGGATGTTAACTCTGCTGAGCCCCTGTACGCTGCCGGTGATCCCGCTGCTGTTCGCCAGCGTCCGGGGCCGCCGGGGGCAACTGGCGATCATGCTGGCAGGAATGGCGCTGATGTTCGGCGCTGTCTCCTGGCTGGTGACGGTCGCCAGCGGCTGGGTGGTGAATCTGACCCTCGCAGGCCGCGGTCTGGCGCTGGCGTTCTTCGCCCTGGTCGGGCTGAGCCTGCTTTCGCAGCGCGTCGCGCAGCGGCTAACCTCACCCCTGGTAGCGTTGGGGAATCAGCTTAACGACGCCAGCTCACGCCAGCGCGGCTGGATCGGTTCGCTGCTGGCCGGGCTGGCGGTGGGCCTGCTGTGGGCCCCGTGCGCCGGGCCGGTATTGGGGGCGATACTCAGCCTGGGCTTTGTTCATCCGGGCCAGGCGACCACTGGCGGGTTACTGCTGGCCTACGGCAGTGGCGGGGCGCTGATGTTATTCCTGCTCGGGTGGTGCGGGGCGGCGTTGATTGCCCGCCTGCGTCGCGGACTGGCGTTCGGCGAACGGCTGCGCCGGCTGGCGGGGGTGGCGATGCTGGCCTCGGTGGCGCTGATCGCCAGCGGCGGCGACCGCTATCTGCAGAGCGCGGGAGGATGGAGCCAGACGCTGGAGCAGCGGCTGGCCGCCCGTCTGCCGCAGCCGGAGCAAAAGACCATCCTCCAGCCCATCGCCGCGCCGCAGCCCAGCAGCGCGATGCCCCCTCTGACGGGGGGCAGCGCATGGATCAACAGCCCGTCATTAACTCCGCAGAGTCTGAAGGGCAAAGTGGTGCTGGTGGATTTCTGGACCCGGGAGTGTATCAACTGTCAGCATACCTTGCCTTACGTGCGCGACTGGGCAAACAAATACCGCGCGGCGGGCCTGGTGGTGATTGGCGTTCATACCCCGGAATATCCCTGGGAGCGTTCGTTGCCCCTGCTGCGCCAGGCGGTGAAGGACTGGCGAATAACCTACCCGGTGGTGGCGGATAATGAGTACGCCATCTGGAACGCCTTCGGCAATCAATACTGGCCAGCGCATTACATTTTCGACGCTCGTGGGCAACTGCGCTATACCGCATTCGGCGAAGGGGATTATGCCCGTCAGGAGCAGGTGATCCAGCAGCTGCTGCAGGAGAGCAAAGCCTGACCCGCGGCGTAGGCGTCGGGCGGACGGATCCCTTCATCCCTTGTGCCCATTGCCGGGCGGCGCTGCGCTTGCCCGGCCTACACGAGCGCGCAGGAAGAATATAGGCCCGGTAAGGCGCCGCCGCCACCGGGCATGGAAGCGGGAACGGTGCAGAATGCCCATCGCCGGTGACTGGCGGACGGACCCCTTCATCCCTTGTGCCCATTGCCGGGCGGTGCTGCGCTTGCCCGGCCTACATGAGCGCGCAGGGAGAATGTAGGCCCGGTAAGGCGCCGCCGCCACCGGGCATGGAAGCGGGAACGGTGCAGAATGCCCATTACCGGTGACTGGCGGACGGACCCCTTCATCCCTTGTGCCCATTGCCGGGCGGTGCTGCGCTTGCCCGGCCTACATGAGCGCGCAGGGAGAATGTAGGCCCGGTAAGGCGCCGCCGCCACCGGGCATGGAAGCGGGAACGGTGCAGAATGCCCATTACCGGTGACTGGCGGACGGACCCCTTCATCCCTTGTGCCCATTGCCGGGCGGTGCTGCGCTTGCCCGGCCTACATGAGCGCGCAGGGAGAATGTAGGCCCGGTAAGGCGCCGCCGCCACCGGGCATGGAAGCGGGAACGGTGCAGAATGCCCATTACCGGTGACTGGCGGACGGTTCCCTTCATCCCTTGAGCCCATTGCCGGGCGGCGCTGCGCTTGCCCGGCCTACATGAGCGCGCAGGGAGAATGTCGGCCCGGTAAGGCGCCGCCGCCACCGGGCATGGAAGCGGGAACGGTGCAGAATGCCCATCGCTGGTGACTGGCGGACGGACCCCTTCATCCCTTGTGCCCATTGCCGGGCGGTGCTGCGCTTGCCCGGCCTACATGAGCGCGCAGGGAGAATGTAGGCCCGGTAAGGCGCCACCGCCACCGGGCATGGAAGCGGGAACGGTGCAGAATGCCCATTACCGGTGACTGGCGGACGGTTCCCTTCATCCCTTGAGCCCATTGCCGGGCGGCGCTGCGCTTGCCCGGCCTACATGAGCGCGCAGGAAGAATGTCGGCCCGGTAAGGCGAAGCCGCCACCGGGCATGGAAGCGGGAGAGGCGCTGGGCGGCTGGAGGGTTACGGAACGGGTGGAGACAGAATGTTGACCGAGGTGACAGGCGCTGCCGAACGGTTCCCTCTCCCTGTAGGGAGAGGGTTAGGGTGAGGGTAAATGGAAGTGGCGTGACACTGTCACCTGCTGAACCACCCCTGCAGGGCCTCGGTCATCAGTTCGCCGAGCAGCGCCACGGCGGCGGAATGGTGCTCTTCACGCGGGGTTTGTCGCAGGCTGACGGCCAGGCTACCTGGCGCTGGCAGCAGCCCGCCGGCGGTGCGCAGGTTGCCGGGCATGCCGATGCGGGTGCGTATCGTCAGCCCCAGGCCAGCTTGCACCGCCGCCCAGATGCCGCTCAGGCTGTGGCTGACAAACACCACCTGCCAGGGGATCCCCGCGGCATCGAGACAGGCGATAGCGCGGGATCGCATCAGACAGGGGCTATCGAACATCACCAGCGGCAGCGGCTCGCCGGAGGCCAGCAGAGCGCGAATATCCAGGTCAGGATGCGCAATCCACGCCAGCGGGCAGTGACCCAGCGCGGGACTCTGATCTTCGGTTTGCCACAGCAGCGCCAGGTCAAGTGTCTCCTCCGCCAGCGCCTGGCGCAGCGGACCATTGCGATCCACTCTGGCCACTATCCGCACCTGCGGATGGTGGCGGGTAAACTGCCCAAGGATCCCCGGCATTAGCGATTCGCCAAAATCTTCCTGCATGCCAAGGTGAATTTCGCCGGTGAGCCGCTCGCCCTGCAGCGCGCGCAGGGTTTCATCATTGAGCGCCAGCAGCCGTCTGGCGTAGCTCATTAGCTTTTCGCCTTCTGCCGTCAGCGCAAGATGTCGGCCTTGCTTAACCACCAGCGCGGCTCCGCACTGGATCTCCAGCTTTTTTAGCTGGGCGCTGACGGCGGAGGTGGAACGCGACAGGCGCAGCGCTGCCTGGGCGAAGCTGCCGCACTCCATGCCGGTCACAAAGCTGCGCAGCGCGTCGAGATCCAGCCCTGGTAAGCGTTTCTCCATCATCATCCTCATTTTCAGGATATTTATCCTGAACATTGTTATTTTCGGGATAGTACTGTGGCATCGCGAGAGGCAGGGGTCAACGGGCCTTGCGAAGTGAGCGTCTGTGGCGCGAAAAGAAATAAAAAAAGCCGATAAGGATATTATCGGCTTGTTGCAGGCATAGCTGGCAGCAGGGCGGCAGGCGCCGCCTCGCTAAGGCAGATTATTGCGCCAGCAGCTCCTGAGCGGTGCGATCCACCAGGTTCAGCAGAACCTTCACGTCATCCAGGGTTACCACTGGGTTCAGCAGGGTCAGCTTCAGGCAGGTGACACCGTTGTGCTCGGTCACGCCAACGTTAGCGCGACCGGACGCCAGCAGGGCGTCGCCAACGCGCTGGTTGAGCAGGGCGATAGCCGCCGCGTCGCTCCCGGCCATCTGTGCCGGACGGGAACGGAACAGCACGCTCGCCAGCTGCGGCTGCATGACCAGCTCCAGCGTCGGCTGCGACTTCACGTACTCCGCCACGTTTTTCGCCATCGTGACGCCGTGATCGATGATCGCCGCATACTGTTTCTGGCCCAGCGCTTCCAGACCCATCCACAGCTTCAGCGCATCGAAGCGGCGGGTGGTCTGCAGCGACTTAGACACCAGGTTCGGTACGCCGTGCTCTTCATCGAACTCGGAGTTCAGATAGGCCGCCTGATAACGCATCAGCTCGTAATGGCGCGCGTCCTTCAGCAGGAAGGCGCCGCAGCTGATGGTCTGGAAGAACTGCTTGTGGAAGTCCAGGGTGACGGAATCCACCAGCTCCAGACCGTCAAGGTAGCCGCGATACTGCTCAGACAGCAGCAGTGCGCCACCCCAGGCCGCGTCAACGTGCAGCCAGATCTGATGTTCCTTGGCGATACCGGCGATGTCACGCAGCGGGTCGATAGCGCCCGCGTCGGTGGTGCCGGCGGTGGCGACGATCGCCATGATCTGCTCGCCGTTAGCCTGGGCTTGCGCAATCTTCGCTTTCAGATCGGAGACGTCCATCCGCGCGAATTCGTCGGTTTTCACCAGCGTGACTGAGCGGTAGCCGAGGCCCATCAGCGCCATGTTCTTCTGCACCGAGAAGTGGGCGTTTTCCGAGCACAACACTTTGTACTTGCGGATATCTCCCGGCAGCCCATCCTGCTGGATGGAGTGTCCCTGACGGGCGAAGAAGGCGTCGCGCGCCAGCATCAGTCCCATCAGGTTGCTCTGGGTGCCGCCGCTGGTGAAGACGCCGGCGTCGCCAGCCGGATAACCGACCCGGGCGCGCAGCCATTCGATCAGCTTCATCTCAATGATGGTTGCCGATGGGCTCTGATCCCAGGAGTCCATGCTCTGGTTGGTGGCGTTGATCAACACTTCCGCCGCCTGGCTAATCACCAGGCTCGGACAGTGCAGGTGCGCCACGCACTGCGGGTGATGCACCGACAGGCTGTCTTTCAGAAAGTACTCAATCGCACGGTCAATCGCCGCCTGGTTACCCAGACCCTGTTCGTTAAATTCAAGGGAGATACGTTCACGCAGCTCGTCAACGCTTTTCCCCTGATACATTTCAGGCTGCTTCAACCACTGCACAACGGCCTGGCTGGTCTGGTCGATAACCTGCTGATAGGCCTCAACGCTCTGCGCCGAACCAGCAAGAATCGGATTTAATGTGGACATGGCGGTCACTTACTCCACTCAGACCGGTTTTACGCCGGCGGCCAGCAGGGCCTGTTCAAATTTGTCGAGGAACACGTCCAGTTCCGCGTTGCTGATCAGCAGGGACGGCAGCAGGCGCAGCACGCAGCCGTGACGACCACCGCGCTCCAGAATCAGGCCCGCTTCGAAGCATTTCTTCTGCAGCAGGGCAGAGAGTTCGCCATCAGCCGGGTAGCAGCCCATGTGATCCTGCGCTTCGTTCGGCTTGACGATTTCGATACCGATCATCAGACCAAGACCGCGAACGTGGCCAATTACCGGGTAACGCTTCTGCAGCTCGGCCAGTTTGCCTTTCAGCCACTCACCCTGGGCAGCGACTTTGTCAGCAATCTTGTTGTCGCGCAGATGACGCAGGGTGGTCAGGCCGGTAGCCATCGCCAGCTGGTTGCCGCGGAAGGTGCCGGTGTGGTGACCCGGTTCCCAGGCGTCGAACTGCTTTTTAATGCCCAGCACGGCCATCGGCAGACCGCCGCCAACCGCTTTCGACATCACGATGATATCCGGCTGAATGCCGGCGTGTTCGAAGGCGAAGAATTTACCGGTACGGGCAAAGCCGGCCTGCACTTCATCAACGATCAGCAGAATGCCATGCTCTTCGGTCACTTTGCGGATGCGCTGCAGCCACTCGACCGGCGCCGGGTTCACGCCGCCTTCACCCTGCACGGCTTCGAGGATCACCGCCGCCGGTTTACGGACGCCGCTTTCCACGTCGTTGATCAGGTTTTCGAAGTAGTAGGTCAGGGCTTTCACGCCGGCTTCGCCGCCGATGCCCAGCGGGCAACGATACAGGTGCGGGTAAGGCATGAACTGGACTTCCGGCATCATGCCGTTAACCGCTGCTTTCGGCGACAGGTTGCCGGTGACGGACAGCGCGCCGTGGGTCATCCCGTGATAGCCGCCGGAGAAGCTGATCACCGCAGTACGGCCGGTGTATTTTTTCGCCAGTTTCAGCGCAGCTTCCACGGCGTCAGCGCCGGACGGGCCGGTGAACTGCAGGCAATACTCTTTCCCTTCGCCCGGCAGGCAAGAGAGCAGGTATTCGGAGAAGCGATCTTTTAACGGGGTAGTCAGATCGAGGGTATGTAACGGCAAGCCGCTGGTAATGACACTTTGGATGCTCTGCAATACATCAGGGTGGTTGTGGCCCAGAGCGAGAGTACCGGCGCCCGCGAGGCAGTCCAGGTACTGTTTGTTATCCGCATCCGTCAGCCACACGCCTTCGGCTTTAGTGATAGCCAGCGGCAGCTTACGCGGGTAACTCCTGACATTCGATTCGAATTCGGCCTGACGGGCCAAAAAGGTTTCGTTGTTTGCGTCTAATAAATCGGCACGTAAAGTATCAATACGGACTTTATCCGTCATCATATCACTCCCACAACCAGCATTGCGGTTGAACGCTGGTTGAATAATTGGTGTAAGAAATTGAATTGGCATTCATAAAGCGCGCACAATATATGGCTTTTTAAATCTGCATTCAACGTTTTATTGATTGCGCTATTTTGACGTTATTCTTACTGGGGTAATAATTAACGTAACCTGCTGAATTATAATAGAACAACTCCGCGTCACGATAACCCTTAAAAGTGTAATTATTAGTGAGAAAGTCTCTATATTTTTATTGCCGTTGGGTTAAAGCGCTGACGGAATGCCTTCCGTCAGCGATAGCAAGACTCAATGCAGTTCCACCGCATAATTTGTTAAAGGTGTAACTTTTTTCACCAACTTATTGTTATATAAAAACTGTTCGTAAGCGTCGTAGCGCGCTTTATCCAGCGCCGCCGGATCGGTGGCGAACAGCGGCACGGTTTGCAGCCACGCCTGGTGGTTAAGCTCGGTCTTCAGCTCCGGGTGGGCGGCGGCAAACGCCTCCCAGCTCTCCTGCGGATGGGCGCGCAGATAGCTCACTCCCGCCTGCAGGGCGATGAGGAACTTACGGATCTTCGCCTCATGAATCGCGTCGCGATGGGCGACAATCACCAGTTCGTCATAGGCCGGCACGCCGTAATCTTCGACGTTCATCACCACCGGCGTTTTGCCCTGCAGCTTCAGCTCCTGCGCTTCTATATTACGATAGCCGCCAATGACTGCGTCCACCTGGCCCGCCAGCAGGGCGCTGGTCAGCTGGAAATTGACGTTAACCAGTTTGATACTGGCCGGATCGATACCGGCATGTTGCGCCATGGTCGCCAGAGTGGCCTGCTCAATGCCGCTGACCGAGTAGCCCACCTTCTTACCTTGTAGATCTGCCGGAGTTTTGATCTGCTTATTGAGAGCGATCACCGTGTTCAGCGGCGAGCTAATCAGCGTTCCGACACGCACCAGCGGTAACCCTTCGTCAGCGAAGAAGTGCACCTGAGGCTGGTAGGTGATGGCCAGATCCGCCTGACGGGCGGCCACCATGCGGGGAGGCAGCGCGGGATCGGACGGAGGAACAATCTTGACGTCCAGCCCCTGGGCCTTAAAGGCGCCGATCTGCTCAGCCACCATAATCGGCGCATGGTCAGGGTTAATGTACCAGTCCAGCACCAGCGTCAGCGGTTCATTGGCCAGCGCGTGGCCGCTGAACAGGGCCGTCAGGGTTACCCCGGCGAATAGCGACTTGTTCATTTGTTTTCCTTTATTACTTCATTTTTATTCCGGCGACCAGTCGATCAGCCGGTGCAGCAGGATATCTACCGCCAGCCATAGCAGGAGGGTCAGTAGTACTAAAATAAACAGCGCAGCGAAGCAGATATCGGTTTGCAGCCGCGCGTTGGCATTAAGCATGACGTAGCCCAGGCCCTCGGCTGAGCCGACCCATTCGCCGATAATCGCGCCGATGGGTGCCACCGCCGCCGCCATGCGCAGACCGGAGCCCAGCGCCGGCAGGGCGGCCATCAGCCGGACATGGCGCAGCTGAGCGCCGAAGGAGGCGTTCATGCTGCGCGCCAGATCGAGATACTCCTGGTTGACCCGTCGCAAGCCATCAAAGAAGGCAGATGTCACTGGAAAGAAAATCACCAGCACCGCCATCGCCACTTTGGCGCTCATACCAAACCCCAACCACAGCACCAGCAGCGGGGCGAGGGCAAAGACCGGGATCGCCTGGCTGGTGAGCACCAGCGGCATCAGCCAGCGCTGTAGGCGGGGGGAGAGGATCATGCCCAGCGCCAGGGTGACGCCGAGCGTTACGCCCAGCGCCAGGCCGCTCAGGATCTCACTGAGCGTGATAAGCGTATGCCAGCCGAGATAGGCGCGATTAACCCACAGCGCCTCAGCGACCGCCATCGGGGAGGGTAAAAGAAAGTGAGGAATGCCGCTGCGGCTGGCCAGCTCCCAGAGGATCATCAGCCCGCAGAACACCATACCCCCGCGCCAGAGACGTCCGGTCATGGATGGGCCCTCATCAGTTGCTGCAGCAGGGCGGCCTGGCTGATCAAGAGATCGGGCGCGTCTGGCGCGCGCGGAGGCGTGCCGGCAAGGTGATGGCTGTCATCGATGTCGCCGTGAGCCGTCGACAGCACCAGTAGGCGGTGGCTTAGCCGGCAGGCCTCCAGCGGATCGTGGGTGATCAGCACCACCGTGCGACCAGCCAGCAGGGTGGCTGCCAGGGTCTGAATGCGCGTGCGGGTGAGGGTGTCCAGCGCCGAGAACGGTTCATCCATCAGCACGATGGGGCGATCCTCATACAGGGTGCGCGCCAGCGCGGCGCGCTGACGCATACCGCCGGAAAGGGTTGCCGGTCGGGCGTCGGCGCAGGATGAAAGCTCAACCTGTTCAAGCAGGGCGGCGACCCGGTCATGGTCCACTTTTTCACCGCGCAGCCGCGCGCCGAGGGCGACGTTGTCCCGGACGCTCAGCCAGGGATAGAGCAGATCCTTCTGCCCCATCCACGCCAGACGGCCCTGAATCGGCTGCCCATCGCTGGCGACCACTGCTCCGCGGGTGGCGGGCGCCAGGCCAGCTATCACCCGCAGTAGACTGGTTTTTCCCGCTCCGCTGGCACCGAGCAGCGACACCCACTGCCCGCCGGGGATCGTCAATGACAGGTTATCGAACAGCCGACGGTCGCCGAAATGCAGGCTCAGGCCGCGAACCTCGATACCCGGCGCCGTCACGCCCGGGCCTCCGCCGCCGCGTTCAGGCCCATCTGCCAGAACTGCGCCTCAAGGCGGGTGGCGGTGGTGAAAATCTCGCTCAGCGCAGTGATCCGGGCCTCGCTCCCGCGCTGCTGCCACACCGTTTCCAGCAGCGCCAGCGCGGCGTTGACGCCCTGCAGATAACCTTCATCACCATAGTTGTGGATCCATGAGGCGTAGGGGTTATCGGTCAGCCGGGTGGCGGGATGATGCAGCAGGCCGAGACCGATCTCCGCATAACCGGCCACGCAGGGCATCAGGGCAACCAGCAGATCCAGGGCGTCACCTGAATGGCCAATATCCAGTACATAGCGGGTGTAGTTCAGGGTTTCCGGCGCTTCAGGCTCAGCGGCCATCTCCTGCTCGCTAATCCCCCACTGGGCGCAATAGCCGACATGCAGCGGCAGTTCGTTGAGGATGGCCGTCATTGAGGCTGCCGCGGCCCGCATTTCCGGCAGCGTGCGCAGTTTACTTACCAGCAGCGCGTAGCTGCGGGCAAAGTGAATTAGAAACAGATAATCCTGGGTCAGGTAGCGACGAAACGCGCTTTTCGCCAGCGTCCCATCGGCGAGCTGTTGGACAAAAGGATGCGCCACATAGTGCTGCCAGTCAGTGGCGGCCAACTGGCGTAAACGGCCATATAGGCCATGGCTAAAAGCGGGAACGATCACAGGACCTCCATTTATTCAGGGGAGATCCGGGCGTGCAGGGGTGTGAACAGGCAATGGCGGTAATGCTGGCAAAATTGCCGACCCGTCCCTTCGCTGGCATGACCCAGATCAGGTTCAAAGGGTTCGGCTTGCGCCATCTCAGCCCTCACGGGACACCCCTCGGTAGCGTTATGTTATACGACATTCACCTTTTGAATACAATCACCGCGCCAGCCGGCAAAGCGAAAGCGGTTTTCTGTGATAGCCAGCACTTTTTCATTTAAAAATAGCTGAAAAACAGGCGGCTACGCGTTGGTGGCTATTATCCGGTTACGTTATATTTTCACTATCCTGTTGCGTTAATCCTGTTCGCCACGCGTGTCGTGCGTGCCCCAAAGCCCCGGAGTGAGCATGAAATTCCCGCTGTCCACGCTGGCGCTTGTGTTCCTGTTGTGCCCGCCAGGCGATGCCGCCGGTCTCTTCGATGTGGAAGATGGCATGCTCGATATGAGTCAGTATCTGGCTGAGAACCGTTACGGTTTTCTGCCGGTGCCGCTGGCGATAACCGAGCCGGCCATCGGCTATGGCGGCGGACTGTTTGGCCTGTTTTTACACGGGAAAGGCAGCCGGGAGGGCGGGCAGTTTATTCCTCCACCGCTCACCGCTTTTGGCGGGGCCGCCACGCAGAACGGGACCTGGTTTATTGGCGGCGGCCATCGCCACACCTGGCAGCATGACCATATTCGTTACCTGGCAGGAGCCGGCTACGCTAACGTGAATCTGGATATTTATTCCGGCGACACGGGCGTATTCAGCCATGCTAAACCGGTGCAGACGCAGACCAAAGGCGTCGCCGCGCTGCAAAAACTGCTGTTCCGCGTGGGCGACACGCCGGTATTCCTTGGGGCCTCCCAGGTGTATACCCGGGCGGATGTCTCAAGCAACAACCCGGTGGTCAACCGGGTGTGGCAACACGTTCTCGGTCAGAACAGCAGCTCTTCGGCGCTGGGGGTGGTGGCGGAATATGACACTACCGATAATATTTTCTATCCTCAGAAGGGGTTAGCGCTGAAGGGAGAATATCGCTTTTTCCGTTCGCTGCTTGGGGGCGATTATCACTACAACACATTCTCGCTGGATGGGAAGGTGTTTATTCCGCTCAGTCACACGCTGACCCTGGCGGTCGCGGGCAATTATCAGTCATTAACCCATCATGATAGCCATCTGATGCCGATGGCCCGTCCCTCTATCGCGCTATCGCTACCAGGGCGACTACGTGGCCACGGCGCAAACCCAGCTGGCCTGGGCAGTCACTCCGCGCTGGATCCTGCAGGGATTTGTGGGGGCGGGGAGCGCCGCGGAGGCGGCGGATACCCTATGGGAACAGTCAGAGGTGGCGTGGGGGGCCGGTTTTCGCTACCTGATTGCCCGGCAGTACGGTTTACGTACCGGGATTGACGTGGCGTTCAGTGAGCATGAGCAGGCGGTCTATTTCAATGTCGGTTCGGGTTTATAACTACCTATGAGAATAAAAATGAGAGCATCCGGCGCGGTGTTAACGCTGTTGTTAGCGGCCTGGGGCACGTCGGCTGCGGAGCCGGACGAGAACGACAGTTATTTTCCGATATGGGGCGATGAGGCACGCGCCAGGGGATATTCCCTTCCGTTACCCTACGGCGTCAACCTCAGCTATATGAATATCCGTCAGGATATCATGGTCGACAGTATTACCTTTTCCGGGCTTAAGCTCGGTAACCATCCTATCCCCAGCGATATGTTCGCCATCGATGCCGGACATACCCGTGAGAAGAGCAAAACGGAAAACCTGCGTCTCGACATGTGGGTCTTTCCGTTTCTCAACGTTTACGGGCTGGTGGGGCATACCCGCGGATCGTCCGTCTCTCAGGTCTCTGTGGATTCAGATCCCTCGCAGTTTCGTGGCCTGGACCGGGCGATCGCCGGCGCGGTTCATCAGCTTTATCAGAGCGGAAAACTGCAGGACATTGATTTCACGCTTGATTTTAAAGGCACCACCTGGGGTACCGGCTTTACCCTTGCCGGGGGATACGGCAACTGGTTTGGGTTAGTAGACACTAACTACACCCGTACCGATTTCGATATTCTCGACGGCAGTATCTCGGCGGTCACCGTTTCGCCGCGCGTCGGCTATCGTTTCAGTTTTCAGGGGATCGACGGGCCATCCCACCTCAGCCTGTGGGTCGGAAGCATGTATCAGGACGTGCAGCAGGAGTTCAAAGGCGATCTCGCCGATCTACACATGCCGCCAGAACTTCAGCCGCTTATCGCCGCAGTCAACAAAGACGGCGAGGGCAAATTTGACGTTAAGCAAAAGCTGACCTCGCCGTGGAATATGCTGATTGGCGCCCAGTATGAAGTCACCAAAAACTTTAACGTGCTGACAGAATTTGGTTTTAACGAGCGCAATAGCTTCTTTGTCTCCGGTGAATACCGTTTTTAACTAAAACCGCAGGCGCCATCTGCCGGTAAGATGCGCGCTCTTTTCTTGCTGTGGAGAGGCTGTTGATGCGTAAAGCCTTCTGGCTGTTATTCGCGCTGGCGCTGCCGGCGCTGGCACAGGACCCGGTGCTGCCCGCCGTGACGACGATCCATCCGGCGCCTACCCTGAGTGAGCTGCCGCCGCCTGAGTCGCTGCGGCCGTGCTGCGCGTTTGGTTATGACCTGCACGTGCGCGCGGTGGGCATCCCCATCCCGGTGTACCAGATCGGTAATGTGCTGACCCTGGACACCCTGGGCAAGCATCATTACAACGACAGCGCGCTCGGGGCGGTGAAAAACTTGCTGGGGCTGAGCGAAGAACAGAACGGGCTTATCTATACCCGGCGCGGCGGGTTTATTGATATTGCCCATGTGCGCGATACAGCGGACTACACCTTCTATCTGTTTAATCGTATTGCGCCGACGCTGGGTCAGGCGGGGCGGATCTTCTACAGTGAAGAACTTGGCGTGCGCCGCGTGCAGTTGAATGCTTTTACCCCGCCGGCGGGCGTCAGGCAGCGCTATCAACTGGCGGCCTGGCTCGCCGGGCATCTGGCCTTCCAAATCGCGCAATGGCACGAGATCGCCCAGTGGTATGGTTTCCAGTCGGTCCCCGGGTTTTCTGAGGAGATCTCCGCTTTTTCGCCGGAAGATCTCTACTCCAATTTATTGGGCGCCAGGCTGGCAATAAACGTGGTCCTTAGCGGCCACGGTGGTTCAGTGGAAGAGTATAACCAGGCCATGGATGTGGCGCTGAAACAGGCGTTAACCCGGCTGCTGGTGGCCACGCGCGGGGAGACAGAAGCGATGTTTCAGCGGATCGATGGCGACTGGTGGAACAGCCACCGGCGGGTGCCGGATAAGTTTCTGGTGCTGAAGCGTAACTATGATCTGCAGGAAAATCGGCTGCCGACGCCGATCCCGTTCGAAACCCTGCCGCCGTATCGCCTGACCATGCCGGCGCAGGTGGGGGGATTCCGCTTACGCGATCTCGGCGAACTGCAGATCTACCCAGGGCACGATATGCAGGCGCTGCCGGTTCCGGCGCAATACTATGGCGCTGCCGCGTTTCAGGGGCTGGCGGATCGCGCCCGCGAGGCGGATAAGACCCAGCTGTCACGCATTGAAAAGTAGCGAGAAAGGCTCAGGGCGAGCGCCCTGAGCCGACGAGTTAGCGGAAGTCGACCCAGCAGGCGCCGTTGTCGGCAGACCGTACGCAGTTTTCCACCCAGCGCACGCCGTACGCGCCGGCGCGGGCGTCCGGGTACCAGAAGTCGGCCAGCAGCGCCTCGTCGCGACGGTCAATGGCGTCCATGGCGATAGCGAAGCGGCGATAGAGATTTGACCAGGCCTCAAATAGCCCCTCCGGATGGCCGCCGCCGATGCGGTCATCCTGACGCGCCAGCGGATCAAGATAGTCCATGCCGCGCTCCAGAATACGCACCGGTTCGCCCTGAACCTCGTAGCGCAGCTGGTTGGGTTGCTCATCCCACCATTCGAGACTGGCTTTTTCACCCACGATACGCACCTTTTGCCCGTGCATGGAGCCGCAGTTAACGGCGGAGCTCCACAGCGAGCCGACGGCTCCGTTGTCATATTCCATCAGCACATAGGCGTTGTCTTCCAGCGGGGCGCGGCTTTTGACAAAGCTTTGTCTGGCGCACATCAGCCGGGCAATGTTCAGCTGTGGGGCCATGGTTTCGACCAGAAACAGCGGGTGAGTGGCCAGGTCGCCCAATACATAGCTAGGGCCGACGAAGCGGGGGTCGACCCGCCAGCGGGTACTGGCGTTTTCCAGCTCCACCGGCTGGGCGTGAAAACCGTGGGCAAACTGCATATTGACGATACGAATATCGCCCAGCAGCCCGTCGGCGATCATCTGCCTGGCCTGCAGGATCAACTGGTGCCCGGCATAGCCGTAGGTCACCCCGATGATCTTGCGCTGCCGCTGGCTGAGCGCCACCAGCTCGTCAGCTTCTTCGCTGCTGAAGCACAGCGGCTTTTCGCACACCACGTGCAGCCCGGCCTCCAGCGCCGCCCGGCAGATGGCATAGTGGGTATTATTTGGCGTGGCAATCGAGACCGCCTGAATGCCGTCCGGCCGGGCGGCTTCACCGCGGAACAGGCTTTGATAGTCGGTGTAACAGCGGTCGGGATCCACCCCCAGCTGTTGGCCGAACTGGCGTCCGCGCTCGGCATCAATATCAAAAGCGCCAGCCAGCAGCGCAAACGTGTTGTCACGCAGGGCCGCTGAGCGGTGAATATAGCCGATCTGGCTGCTGCCGCCGCCGCCAACCATGCCCCAGCGCAGGGTGCGGTCGAGAGGTTTTAAACCGTTAATCATCTCGTGTCTCCTGTCAGAATCCAACGCCGCGCAGATAGCGCAGGCTCTCCGTGACTGCCTGCAGACTGCCTGCGGCATGGCGCGGGTCACGCTCTTGTTCAATGGTTATCCAGCCCTGATAGCCCCGGCGGGCAAGAAAGTCTTTGATGGCCGGATAGTCAATGGCGCCTGTGCCGAGCGGGCACATTACCCCTTCGGCACAGGCGGTGAAGAAGTCGATCCCCTCGTGGATGGCGCGCTGATAAACCTGCGGGTCGACATCCTTAAAGTGCAAATAGTCCAGGCGGTCGTAATAACGATCCAGCCAGTTAAGCGGATCCATTCCGGCGTAATAGAGATGCCCGGTGTCGAGACACAACCCGGCGACATCGTGCGGGATATCGTTGGCCAGCCGCGCGATCTCATCGGCAAACTCAATGCAGCCCCCGGCGTGGGGATGGATAACCGCGCGCACACCGTACTCCTGCCAGGCGAGGGTACTGAGGGCGGTAATGTGCTCTATCATGCGTTGCCAGTCGTTGTCATTGAGGCGCGGGGCCAGCGCGCCGCGCCCGGCGAAGCGCGCCCGCTCGGGGTTGCCGAAGTCGATAATCACCAGATAGGGCGGTTGGTAAGTGTGGCCCGGGATCGGTTCGGCGGCCGGTACCTGCGCCAGATTACGGCAGATTTGATGGGTCAGCGCCACCAGCATGGGGAAATGGCTCTCGCTCACCAGATCGTCAAAGATCGTCCCGGCAACCAGCGACAGCTGATGCTGTTCCAGCGCCGCGCGCAGGCTCGGCGGATCGGTGGGGAGATAGCCCCACGGGCCGAGCTCAATGCTGCGATAGCCAGCCTGCGCTGCCTCCTTCAGCACGGTGCGCCAGGCGGGCAGATTAGGGTTTTTGGGGTCATCGACGCCCCAGCTGCAGGGGGCGTTGGCGATAGGATGTATCATGTCGGCTTCCTTTTTCTCACAAGGGATGCCGCTGAGTATTGAATGAAAATTTCATTATCAACAACGATGGAATATTGATTTTATGATAATCGTCATGGTTTTATTTGATGGCTTTTTTGATAGTTTTTTATCAAAACAAGCAGGCGCGCGGCCCGGACGCCAACAGGCCCCCGCGGCCGCGGAGCGGGGATTCACATATTTTCTTTGGTGATGATATCGAAAGGCTGAGGCAGAGAAATCACTTCACTGCGCGGACGCGCAACGGCCTCGGTCATCGCGCGTAGCGTTGCCGCGGCAAACCCATCCAGCCGGTGGTTGAGAATGATATCAATGGTGCCGTCGATCAGAGCCAGCTCACTGTCGCTGAGCGGGCCGTGACAGACGAGGGTGACTTCCTGCTGACGGCCGCTGTCGCGCAGCGCGTCGACGATGCCTTCGACGCCGCCGCAGGGGGCGTAGATCGCCTGCAGGGTCGGGTATTGACTCAGCATCTGTTCTGTCACGGTCCTGGCGATATCCGCCCGTTCATGGCTGCGAACCGGCTCAAGGATTTGCTGCCCCATGCCTTGTTCTCGCAGGCAGGAACGGAAGCTGATCTCACAGCTTTCCTGACAGCTAAAACGATTATCGCCAATGATAATGCCAATTTCGCCATCTCCGCGGCATAAGCGCTCGATAAACCAGGCAGCGGTGCGCCCGGCTTTTTGATTATCGAGGCCGATATACCCGCTGCGCTGGGGGACTGCCAGATCGGAAAGCAGGGTGAACACGCGAACGCCGCGGGCGACGGCCCGGGCCACGGCGTGGCGAATCAGCGGGTGGTCCAGCGCCACCAGGCCTAATACTTCCACCTCGTCGCTGAGCCGGTGAATAGCCTGGGCCATCGCTTCCACCGCATCAATGGCAAAATGTAGTATCACCGGGCGCTGATCCGCCGGCAGCCACGGGGCGGCCTGCTGGGTCAACGCCCGGGCCAGCGGCAGGTAAAAAGAATGGCTCTCCTGCAGCAGAATAAAACCCATTCTGACCGTGACCGGCGCCTTGCCGGCGGCCAGGCGATAGTGGGGCTGCTCGAGGCTGAACCCCAGACGTTGGGCGGCCTCCCGCACGCGGTATGCTGTGGATTCCTTCACCGCAGCGCGCTTGTTGAGCACCCGGTCAACGGTGGCAATACCGACGTTGGCTTCGCGCGCAATGTCGGCAAGGGTAATTTTGCTGGCAGATTTTTTCACCGTGATGGCCACTGAAAATGAGAGGGATGATAGAAACTATCACGATTATTCTGCATGCAACAGCGATAGCCGCTGCGGCAGCGATAAAACGCAGGCGCAGCCAGCCTGAAATAGGTTGGGATCACAATCTGTGATCAAAAGCGACTACCAGTTCTGGCATTGCAGCTATGCTGTTGAAATAAAATTAATATTAAAGAGATTATCGTACCCGGGTGGTTAAAGCGCGTGCAAAGTCACCCTCACGGGCCTCCGCTGGGCGTATAACCGACTATACTTGCCGCGCAAGTGTGTGATGAAAGTTATTCGGTTTCTTTTTGTTTTCACTTTATGCCAGCGTCAGGGGGAGCACAGGGAAGGTGTTGTTCCGGCGGGGGATTGGTCGGTTTGGGGCCCGTATGTTATTCAAAGAGCTGGCTGTTTTTGATGTATTAAGTACTCCGATATGGGTAGTCCATCCTTTTAACGAAAGTGTGGTCTATGCCAATCAGGCTTCGCGGGCGTTGAGCGGCGAGATGTCGCTCACTGAGATGCGTAACGGTATCTATTCCACCTGCCCGGAAACACAGCTACAGCATTATCTTCGCTATCTTGACACCATGACCGAGATATTTGAAGTTTGGACGCTACCCACCGCCAATGGATTGCAATCGGTATATTGCAAAACCACCCTGATTGATACCGAGGACTGTGGTTGCTTGTTGCTGTTTGAGGCGGTGAAGCTGCTTGCGCAAAATCAGTCTATTCATACTGGCTCTCGCCGCTACCAGCGGCGCAATAATGGCTTTTTTGCCCGCTTTTTTATGACCAACACCGCGCCGATGCTGTTAATCGATCCGCAGAAAGATGGCCGGATTGTTGATGCTAATATTGCGGCACTGCGTTTTTATCATTATTCCGATGAGGAAATGCGCAATAAACATACCTGGCAAATTAATACCCTGGGCCGGGACGTTATTCCCATTATGAATAATATTGCCAATATGCCCGGCGGACATAAGCCGCTTAATTTTACTCATATTCTGGCTGACGGCTCACTGCGTCATGTCCAGACCTATGCTGGACCGGTGGTGTTGTATAATATTCGTCTGATGCTATGCATTATTCACGATATCACCGAAGAAGTGCATCTTAAAAAAGAGCTGGAATTTTCCGCCGCCCACGATCCGTTAACGGGGTTGCTTAATCGCCGGGAGTTTTATCGTCTGGTTGAGGCGCCAACCTTTATAGCCCGGGGTTACTGTTTGCTGTTAATCGATATCGATCATTTCAAGAATATTAATGATATTCATGGTCATCAAAAAGGCGATGAAGTCCTGCTGGTGCTCTCTCGTATTCTTGAAACGTCGGTCGACCGCGAAGATAAAATTTATCGCTGGGGTGGAGAAGAGTTTCTGCTCTTTTTACCCCATTCACCGATCGCCCGCGCGCTGATACTGGCGGAGGGGATCCGTCAGGCGGTCAGCGAATATCAAACGCTGTCGGTGACTGTCAGTATCGGCGTGGCTGAGCATCATGACGGCGAAACGGTTGATCAACTGTTTTCCCGCGTCGATAAAGCGCTGTATGCGGCAAAAAATGACGGGCGTAATCGGGTGACGCGTATGCCGTTTGAAAGCGTGGAGCTGCTGCACAGTCGAGGCGGCGCGGCCTGACCAGCCCAATGCTGTTTCTCCCGCCGGACGCGCAGGCTGACCACCGACTATACTAGGTGAACACCAGCCAGCTGACTTGGGTGGTTATCGTGTTAGCCTGTCGCTGAGGTGGCAAACGACTTATGGTGCGTCTTCTCGTTCTCCTGTCGGTACTTTCGCTTTCCGCACCAGCGACGCTGGCGGCGAACGGTCACGCCATCAAGCAGCGTGCCGATGCTGTGTTGACCCTGATGAGCTATACCGTCGTCCCCGACGTAACGGCCAGCGATCTCAACATCGGTTCGGGGAGCAATGACAAACATAACCTGACCATGACCCAGTTTGGTGGCGGGGCAACGCTGAGCGATGCTTTTCCACTCTATCTCGAAGGCACCCTGGGCTACAGCCGTTACGACCCGCGCTTTGTGGTCAGCAATGGCGAACAGACGCGGAATGTGCCGACCAAATGGAACAGTCTGACCACCACCGGCGGCGTCGGTTGGGATTTTTCGCTGCACCGGGACAGCCTCGGCGGTAATCTGGTGCTGCGGCCGATTGTCAATGTGATGCTGGGCACCCTGGCCAGTGATGCGCGACTCGGCAGCTGGGCGATTGAGCGAAAAACCAACGCCGATCTGCAATTCCTCGACGGCGGACGGTTTAACGCCTGGGGGCTCGGCGGGGCGTTGATGCTGGATTACGAACGTTTCTCCGCCACCCAGGATATTGATGCCGAACTGCGTTACTCCTATATGCATTTGCAAAGTTTCGGCAGTAGCGCTGAGGTGGTGCAGGGAGAGGCCAGCGCGGAGAATCTCGGCCTGTATCTGCGTCGTCGCGCGCCCATAGCCGACTGGACGCTGCTGGGCAACCCGCTGCGCTATGTCCTGGAGGGGGCGCATACCGAATTTCTCGGCGACCAGCGAGGGGCGCTGGGCTTTACCGGGTTGACCTCCCTGGGGATTGGCCTCGAGCTGGACAGCAGTAAATACCCGGTCTTTATCACCCGCACCCGGCTGGTGGCGCGCTATATGTTCGGCAATAACACCACAGGCTATGGCGTAGGCCTGGCAATGAGTTTTTGATTACTCAAATTCTGCTGCCGGACGGTTCCCTCTCCCTTTGGGAGAGGGCCGGGGTGGGGGTCAATCCTGACACCACACCCGCTCGCCGTTCACCCACGTCTCGCTGATATTGCGTTCATCACCCAGGGTCATCAGCACGAACAGCTGCTCATAGATGTCATGGCAGCGGCCCATGCGCAGGCGCTGCAACGGGGTGACCGCCGGATCGATCACCACAAAATCCGCCTCTTTGCCCGGCTGAAAATTGCCAATGTTCTCCTCCAGGCGCAGGGCGCGTGCGCCACCAAGGGTGGCGTGATAGAAGGCCTCGCTGGCGCGCAGGCGATAGCTTTGCAGTTGACCTACCTTGTAGGCCTCGCCCAGCGTCCGCAGCATGCTGAAGGTGGTGCCAGCCCCAACATCGCTGCCGATGCCCATCCGTACCTGGTGCTGCCAGCAGGCGGGCAGGCGGAACAGTCCGCTGCCGAGGAACAGATTCGACGTCGGACAGAAGGCAACGGCGGACCCGGTGTCATGCAGGCACTGCCACTCGGCATCATCGAGATGGATCCCGTGAGCAAATACGCTGCGTTCGCCGGTGAGCTGATAGTGATGATAGACATCCAGATAGTGCGCATGCTCAGGCCACAGCTGTTTAACCCAGGCGATTTCCTCGCGGTTTTCACTGAGATGTGTCTGCAGCCAGGTGTCGGGAAACTCAGTGCGCAGACGCTGCACGGCCTCCAGCAACGCCGGGGTTGAGGTGGGGGCAAAGCGCGGGGTGATAGCATAGCCCAGCCTCCCGCGCTGATGCCAGCGGCGGATTAACTCCCGGGTCTGCTCGTAGCTCTCCCCGGCGGTTTCGCACAGATAATCCGGCACATGGCGATCCATCATTACTTTCCCGGCGATCAGCCGCATATTCAGGCGCAGCGCCTCGCTGAACAGCGCCTCCACCGAGGCCGGATGCAGGGTACAAAACACCAGCGCGGTGGTGGTGCCATGGCTAATCAACTGGTTAACAAAAAACTGCGCGATCTCCTGCGCGTAATCCGCATCGGCAAACTGGCTCTCCACCGGGAAGGTGTAGGTGGTGAGCCACTCCAGCAGTTGTTCGCCAAAGGCGCCGATCATCTCGGTCTGCGGATAATGAACGTGAGCATCGACAAAGCCCGGCAGCAGCAGCTTGCCTCGTTGGTCAACATAGCCCTTCAGCGGATGCAGAAAGGCTTCGCCCTCCTGCCATGGCAGCAGCGCGATAATTTTCCCGTCCCGCAAGAACAACAGGCCATCATCGAGATAACGGGCCTGAGCGGCCACCTCATCCGGGGTCTCTGCTACGCCGGCAATATCAAAAAATGCACCGCGCACCGCGGTCTGGTAATCCATCATCGAACCTGCCTTCTCTTAACGCCTGGGAATAGTGATAAACAGCAAGATTGGTGCCAGTTTGCAGACTGCCGCGGCCAGACGCCGCGGCAGGTGGGGAGGGTTACTCTTTTTGCGCTACCGCGCCGGAATGAAAGGCTGCGGTCGCCTGTACTTCGCGCTCATCGCGAGCCAGCCAGCGGTAGGTCGTCGCGCCAAGGAATACCCCGATAAACCAGCTAAAGTTCGCCACTTCATGCAGGGACGGAATAAAGCTGATGATCAGCCCCAGGCCCACCGACGGCAGCAGGGCGGCAATGGCTTTAGGGTTAAAGCCGTTACGGTACCAGTATTTACCCTTTGGCGTATCGTCAAACAGATCGTCCACCGACACCCGGCCGCGTTTGATCAGGTAGAAGTCGGCGATCAGGATGCCAAACAACGGGCCAATAAAGGCGCCCAGTACGTCGAGGGTATAGTGGATCAGCTCCGGCGAGTTAAACAGGTTCCACGGCGTCAGGAGTATCGAGCCCACCGCGGCAATCATCCCGCCGGTACGGAAGCTGATTTTCTGCGGCGCGCAGTTGGAAAAATCGAAGGCCGGAGAGACGAAGTTAGCCACGATATTAATGCCGATGGTAGCGGTAATCATGGTCAGCAGGCCAATGGCCACCGCCAGATCGTTACCCACGCGGCTGACGGTTTCGATCGGGTCAGTGATCATTTTGCCGAACAGCGACTGGGTGCCGGAGACAATCACCACGGTCACCACCGAGAACAGCAGGAAGTTAAACGGCAGACCCCAGCGGTTACCGCGGCGGATCTCGCCCATGCTTTTGCCGTAGCGGGAAAAATCACCGAAGTTAAGCAGCGGCCCGGAGAAGTAGGAGACCACCAGCGCCGTGGCGGTGATCATCTGCCAGGTCTGCTCTCCAGCGCTCAGGGATTTGCTGGCGAGGGTAAAGGAGATCCCATCCAGACCGGTCTTGTATACAATCCAGCCGGCCAGTGCCAGCATCACCACATAAACCGCCGGACCGGCGATATCGATAAAGCGTTTGATGGCGTTCATGCCATGCCAGAACACCATCGCCTGCAGCAGCCACATGGTGGCGAAGCACAGCCAGCCGAGCGTCGACAGTCCGAGAAAGTTGCTGCTGGTCAGCGAGGCAAGGGAGGGCCAGAACTTGAGCAGAACCAGCATCAGGGCATTCGCCGCCAGATAGGTCTGAATACCGTACCAGGCGAACGCGATCAGCCCGCGGATCACCGCCGGGATATTGGCGCCGAAGACGCCAAACGCCTGACGGCAGATAACGGCGTATGGCACCCCGGCCATCTGGCTCGGCTTCGCCACCAGGTTAGCGCACAGCTGCACAATACAGATGCCGACCAGCAGGCAGAGCAGAACCTGCCAGCTGGCCAGTCCAAGCGTAAAGAAGCTCGCCGCCACAACATAGCCGCCCATGCTGTGCACGTCCGACATCCAGAATGAAAAGATATTGTACCAGCTCCAGTTCTGGTCGCGGGTCGGTGCCAGATCGTCATTACATAGCCGCGGACTGTAGCCGGCGGCTGCCTCGTGAGTCTTCTTCTGCTGCGTGTGGGATGAATGTGGCATGAAACCTGCTCCTCTGAATGAAAACCCTTTGATATGGATTGCTGAGGCTATTGCAGGATCCAGGCCAGAATGATGAATCTTGTATACAAAAAATAAAAATTATGTATACGATCTGCTATCGATAAGTGAAACCGGAGTGGGTTAATGAATAATGAACATCGTCTCCAGGCCGCGCCAGCGCTGCAGGACAAGGACGAAAGCATTTACCAGGCGCTGATGACGGCTATCGTCGAACATCAGCTACCGCCGGGCAGCAAACTGCCGGAAGAGGCACTGGCGGAGGTCTTCGCCGTGAGCCGCACCGGCATCAGAAAGGTGCTGCAACGACTCGCCGCTGTGCAACTGGTCACGTTGACGCCCAAACGTGGTGCACACGTTACCAGCCCGAGTGTGGAAGAGTCCCAGGCGATCTTTCGCACCCGGGCGCTGCTTGAGGTCGCCAATCTGCCGGATGTGATCGCGCGCTGTCAGCCGCCGCATCTGGCGGCGCTGGAGAATATTATTCAGCGTGAACAGCAGGCCCATGAGGCGCACGACGGCCCGGCGGCGATCCGCCACTCCGCTGACTTTCATATTCAGCTGCAGGCTATCTCCGGCAACCCGGTGCTCACCGAGATGGTGACCCGCCTCAGCCAGCGATCTTCGTTAGTGATTGCCGCCTGGGGGGCCCCCTGGCGTCAGGGCTGCCGCTGCGACGATCACCAGCAGCTGGTCGGTTTGCTGCGCGATAAAGCCCTGCAGCCGCTCAGCGAGGCGCTGATGCACCATTTTGATCATATTGTCGCCAGCCTGTGCTTCGAGCGCGATGGCGTCAGTCTGCCCGATTTTTCCCGGCTGTTCGCCAGCCACAAGGAGTCGTGATGTCTTCCGTTTGTATACAAGTGATTAACCCCAACACCAGCCTGGCGATGACAGAAACGATAGGCGCCGCCGCGCGTGCGGTCGCCGCGCCGGGCACCGAGATCCTTGCGGTCTGTCCCCGCGCCGGGGTGCCGTCTATTGAGGGCCACTTTGATGAAGCCATCGCGGCGGTCGGCGTGCTGGAACAGATTAGGGCCGGACGCGAGCAGGGGGTGGATGGGCATGTGATCGCCTGCTTCGGCGACCCGGGGCTGCTGGCGGCGCGGGAACTGGCCCAGGGGCCGGTGATCGGCATTGCGGAGGCGGCGATGCATATGGCAACGATGGTCGCCACCCGTTTCTCCATTGTGACCACGCTGCCGCGCACGCTGATCATCGCCCGTCATTTGCTGCACCAGTACGGATTTCATCAACACTGCGCGGCGCTGCACGCCATAGATTTGCCGGTGCTGGCGCTGGAAGATGGCAGCGGTCTGGCGCAGGAGAAAGTGCGTGAGCGCTGCATTCGCGCGCTGAAAGAGGATGGCAGCGGGGCGATTGTCCTTGGCTGCGGCGGGATGGCGACCCTGGCGCAGGAGCTGACCCGTGAGCTGCAGGTGCCGGTGATCGATGGCGTCAGCGCGGCGGTGAAGATAGTGGAGTCGCTGGTCGCGCTGGGCCTGGCGACCAGCAAGCATGGGGACTTAGCGTTCCCGGAGAAAAAAGCGTTAAGCGGACAGTTTCAGTCGTTAAATCCATTTTAAAAGGGGCAGGAGATGGGAGAGAACCAGGAACACTATCCTCGCGATCTGCGAGGTTATGCAGGGCAGCCGCCGCACGCGCGCTGGCCGGGTGGGGCGAGGATCGCGGTGCAGTTCGTCCTCAACTATGAGGAAGGCGCGGAGAATCACGTCCTGCATGGCGATGAGGGTTCGGAACAGTTCCTGTCCGATATTATCGGCGCCGCCAGCTACCCGGCACGCCATATGTCGATGGATTCACTCTATGAGTACGGCAGCCGGGCAGGTTTCTGGCGCATCCATCGCGAGTTCAGCCAGCGCGGGCTGCCGCTGACCGTTTTCGGCGTGGCGATGGCGCTGGCGCGGCATCCGGAGATTGTGGCGGCGATCAAAGCCGCGGATTACGATGTGGTCAGCCACGGCTGGCGCTGGATCCACTATCAGCACATGGATATCGCCGAGGAGCGCGAGCATCTGCACAAAGCGGTGCAGGTGCTGACCGACCTGTTCGGCAAGCCACCCACCGGCTGGTATACCGGTCGCGACAGCCCCAACACCCGCCAGCTGGTGGTGGAGCACGGCGGCTTTGACTACGACAGTGATTATTACGGTGATGATTTACCTTTCTGGAGCGAAGTAACCTGCAGCGACGGCAGCCAGCGACCGCACCTGATCGTGCCTTATACTCTTGACGCCAACGACATGCGCTTTGCCACTGCTCAAGGGTTCAATACCGCGGAACAGTTTTATACCTATCTGAAAGACAGCTTTGACGTGCTGTACGCCGAGGGAGAAACCGCGCCGAAGATGATGTCCGTGGGGATGCACTGCCGGCTGCTGGGGCGCCCGGGGCGTTTCCGCGCGCTGCAGCGTTTTCTTGACTATATCCAGCAGCACGACAAGGTGTGGGTCTGCACCCGGCAGCAGATCGCCGACCACTGGCGCGATGTTCATCCGTATCGCGGGTAGCTTACCTGGCCCTTTCCCCAGGGAGAGGGCTCCGCCCGGTCGCGTCTCTTGCACCAGTTCACCATGATGTATTGTGATTACGGGATGAGCATGGCGAGGAGCACCAGGCACAGCAGCAGCACATAGATGCGCGCATACCATACATCAGGTACCGCAGGGATAGCCCGGCGGCTAAACACTATCCCGGCCCAGCCGGTCAGGACAAGCAGGCCTAAAATTTTCAGGCTGATAAACCCCAGAAACCCACTCAACGGAATGCTGTGCCAGCCAATGACGGCATAGGTCACAGCGCCACATAGCGCCACGGGTAAAGAAAGCGGGTTGGATGCGCTAACGCACTCCTGCATCGCATAGCCATGCCGCCGTAGCAGGGGCACCGTCATGACGCTGCCGCCCACGCCTAACAATGCGGCGATCGTACCGATAATCACACCGCCGCCGGTGACCACAGGCAGGGACAGCCGACGTCGAGCGCTGCCGGTGAAAAAACCCTTACGCAACAAACAATCGCTGATGGTTGCCAGCATATAGAAAATAAACAGCGCGCGAACGATATTCTCGCTCAATATCCCCGCCAGACAGGAGCCCACCACCGCCCCAATGGCAATAAACCATAACAACGGAAACAGTGTCTGTGCGGCAAGCTTGCCCGCCCGCCAGTTGCGATAGCTGACCCAGCCGGCGTTAAATATCATCACCGCCGTTGAGGTGGCCACCGCGATATGCATGGCGTTGCCCGCGATCGCCGGCTGCCGGAGTATCAGTTGATAAACAAAGGGCACCACCACAAAGCCGCCCCCGAAGCCGAACAGCACCGTGGTAATGCCGGTAGTAAAGCCTGCCAGCGCAATAATAACGATATCATTCAAGAGAGTATCCCCGACCTGAAAATGAGCGAGCAGCTTATACCGGTCGCGTACGGCTTCCCATTTGCGCAGCGCTCGATTACCTTTGTAAATCGGTCAGAGGGAGGCAGGTGTGCGCAACGTAAAAATTGACGAGGTCGATCGACTCGATCGTGAAGTGGTGGCGTTAGGTAATGACTATGCGCAGGGATTTATCCTGCCACCGCACCGGCATCGTCGCGCACAGCTGCTGTATGGCGCGACCGGATTAATGTATGTCACTACGCAGGACGGAGAATGGGTGGTTCCTCCGCAACACGCTGTCTGGATCCCCCCTGAAACCGTGCACGCTGTCAGATTTGCGGGGGTGACCACGCGCAGCTTGTATATTGAGCCAGATTGTGTCGCCGCTTTAATTAAACATCGTCGTTGCGAAGTGATCAGCGTTTCGCCGCTGTTGCGCCAGTTACTGCTTGACGCTGTGGATTTGCCACCGTTGTACGACAGTCCACGCGATCGTATGCTGATCCAGTTGATGTTGCTGGAGCTGGCCGCTATGCCGGTCCGCGAATTTGACATTCCGTTGCCGCAGCATCCGGCACTGCTGGCGCTTTGTCAGGCTTTTTTGCTTAACCCGTCTATCCATGATCCTGCGGCGCGTTGGGCCAGGGCGCTGTTTATGAGTCCTAGTACTTTTCGCCGTCATTTCCTGAAGCAGCTGGGCCTGTCATTTTCCGCCTGGCGTCAGCGAGCCTGCGTGGTGCGCGCCCTGGCATGGTTGATAGCCGGCAAACCGGTGAATGACGTGGCTTTATCTCTTGGATACGACAATGCGTCCTCTTTCGCCACCATGTTTCGTCGCGTGACCGGGCAGCCGCCGTCGTTTTATCATCCAGCCTGATGCCTCGGAGAAGGGGACCTACCGGAAATGAATGTCGTTTTTATGGCGTTGCTTTGCGTTAACGCAGTCATAAGACAGACAATCCTGGAATGCCTGGCTTGCGTTTTCAGGTCCCCCTACATTTAGTGGTGGCTACCTCAAGGCGGTTTATCTATTCTGCCTGTAACCGTGAGAAGACTGGAGTCTCTCTTTGTGAACCATCTTATCGTTGAAAAAATTATCATCATCTTTCTTCTCGTCCTGTGGGGATTCGATACATTCAGGACCAGGAAAAGAAAACGTTCCGAGCCCGCTATTGAAGCAGCTGATGCCAGAGAACGTTATCAATGGCGCTATCTGAGATGGGGGTTCCGGGTCATACAGGTGGTAGCGGCAGTGTATATCGTCGTGCAACTGATACAGGTATTACTGAGATAGAGGCTTGGGCAGAGTTGCTTTTCGCGTCGACAAGGGGAAGCGTTCGCTCTGTGCCAGAGCAGACGTTAACGTCGATAACTGCGTCACTTCTGAAGCTGAACATAACCATTATCAGCTACACTTGTTCCTGTTTTTCGTCGAGAGCTGAGAACTTGCCTGCATATCAAAGGGGGGTTTTTAGATGATAACATTTCAAATAACGGCTTATGTGACCCTGCAATGATGCAAGTGATACTGGTTCGACACGCGGAAACAGAATGGAATGTAAAAGGTATTATTCAGGGACACAGTGATAGCGCATTGACGCTTCGTGGGGAGCGTCAAACATCAGCTTTATTGGCAGCGTTTGCAGAGAGTGATTACCGGGTAGAATGTGTTTACGCGTCTCCACTTGGCCGGGCCTGGCAAATGGGACAGCGCCTGGCTGAGCGTTTTTATTGTTCACTGATAGCTGAACCGGCTCTGAAAGAACAGGCTTTTGGTCAGTTTGAAGGCATGACAACCGTAGCGCTGCTGCAAAATAATCCGGACGCCGCAGAAGCATTATTCACCCTGGATGCAGAGTATTGTCCGCCAGGGGGTGAGTCTCTCTCAGATGCTTCGCAGCGAATGATACATTTTTTATCCAGTCTGGAAAAAAAACATCATCATCGAACAATATGTATTGTGTCTCATGGGCAGGTCATTCAGGGCGTGCTTGCGACGTTAAAAAGTGGATCTGTGGATGATTTTCAACGCTATGCACAACCCAATGCGAGTTACGCCGTTTTCGAGCTGATTAATGGAAGCTGTACCGTTCTAAGCTGGGGGATCGCGACACATTTACGCCACCTGGATTAGCCGTTACCTTGCTGTCATTCAAATCGATGATGATTGAAGTACAACGTCCGCTTCTTGCCCGCATCGAACGGAGGTAACGTAGCGGAAATATGTTTTCGGGCTCTACCAGGATGCCTTCCATCGAAACGTTTATGACTTTCCTTCTCGCACTGACGCTTCTGGAGATTTCTCCTGGGCCAGACATGATGCTGACTATCGCCACCAGGAGCGGACGTTCAGATGACTGGGGATCCCCGGTTATATCCTCCCGTTTTTTGACGTCAGAAATTCATAGTTTTATGCCCAGGCTTTTGATATTTCAGAGGAACTGGTAACAAAAGCATGTTGAGGTAGCACTTTTTCAAGTAAAAATATATTGGTGTCAGGGTCTGGGTCTGCGCAACAATCATTCACAACGATAAGGCGGTAATCCAGATCAAAAGCTTGCCCGACTGTGGAAAGCACCACACCACTGGTAGTCACACCCGTAAGGATCAGGTTTTCGATGCCTTGAGCACGAAGGATCATCTCAAGTTCAGTAAACGAGAAAGCTCCAACTCTGCGTTTGACGATGACGACTTCATTTTCTGCCGGAGCAACATCAGGATGAATTGCCGTGCTCTCGTTATCAGCCATAAAAATTCCATTCTCCTTAATCGAAGCGAAGATAGTGTTGTTCTTGCTGACCTCTGGATACTCCTTGCGGAATCCGACGCTGACATAAATGACCGGTACGCCTGCCGTGCGCGCAGCGGCAATCAGCGATGCGGTATTGCGGATAACGTTTCCAGCGCTTTCGTGCGGGAGGAAATTGTTCAGGATGATCGTCTGAAAATCCATAACCAACAGCGCGCTGTTTTTACTGATGTTACTGAGTTGATTTGGCATAAAATTTCCCAAATTTGCAGATGAAAAGTAATGAAGTCAGTCAGCGTGTTGCTGACTGGCGATGTATTTTAAAGTTCCAGGCAGCGCCGGCTAGCAGGATGCCGCTGGTTGCCAGGAAGACGGCTCGCATACCGATATGCCCTCCGACAAAGCCGCCCATCAGTGGCCCGATGAACTGGCCAGCGAACTGCGCTGCGACGGAATAGCCAAGAATGCTGCCCACCATCCCTTCTGGTACACGATGACGTATCACTGCTGCAATACAAGGCAATAAGCCGCCGAGCGCCAGTCCCATAAGGAAACGCAGGGCAATCAGTTGCCACCCGGAAGTGACAAATGCCTGAGGGATCAGCAGTAAACCGGCCGTAGTCAGCGCCAGCGTGATAATGCGTAAATGTCCTATCCTGTCCGCCAGTTTTCCAAGCCATGAGGCGGAAATAATGCTGCCCAGCGCCGCTGCTGCCATCACATATCCCGCCACTTTCGTTATCTGAGAAGCCTCGCTGACGAGAGTGCGCACATAGACTGTGATAATGGGCTCTATCGACATATTGGCCAGCATCAGTAGCAGACCGGTGCAAAGCATGCAGATAATTACAGTACGGGCAGGCAACTGCGACCAGCTCACTCCTGCTTTTGCCACTGTATCCGCAGGCTTTTGCACTTCTTCGCGAATGAGAGTAAGGGTCATGAGAAATGACAGAAATATCAGTACGCCTGCACAGAAAAACGTGGTTCGAATACCGATCAAACCAGGGAGCCATCCTCCGGCAAGTGGACCGACAAGATTGCCAGCCATTACACCCGATGAAACAATCCCCAGCGCCCAGGCTGCACGCTCTCTGGGAGCCTGAACTGCGATAAGAATTGTCGCGCCGGATGAGTATCCTCCCGCCAGGCCAACTAACAACCTGAGTCCGACCAGCTGCCATATATTTGTCACCAGCCCCATAAGCGAAACAGTAACCGCCATGCCAAGGCTGGCTCTCACGAGCATCGATTTGCGTCCATATCTGTCACCGAGTTTTCCCCAGACTGGGGCGATCAAACCGGCAGTGATAAACGTTGCGCTGAATGCCACGCCAGACCATTGAACGACCGCTGTATGCCCGCTAACACCCAGTTCTTCGACATACAAAGGCAGAAAGGGCAGCATCAGGGTCATTGCAAAGACGGTTGAGAACGAGCCAATGAAGCAAACAATCAGGTTTCGCCGCCAGAAGCTGTTATAGAATTGGGTCATAGAACACTCTTTCTTGGTATACCAAATTGGGATACCATATCGATTACGCATCTTACTGTCAATTTGCGGGAGAACATTGTCGTTATGAGCCAGGCATCAGAAGTTGAAAACCAATTAAGAAAACTGATACTTAACATGGAGCTGGGGCCGGGAGAACGGTTAACGGAGCGCTGGGCCGAAGCAACGTTTAACGCGTCACGTACGCCTGTGCGTGCCGCATTACAAAAGCTGGAGTCAGAAGGGCTGGTCTGTCGTGATGGGCTACGCTGGTTAGTGGCACCGATCGATGTCAGTGAAGTTGAACAGCTGTGTATTTACCGGGAAGTACTGGAAGTGGCGGCATTAAAACTTTCTGCCAGCCAGATGACAGAAGAACAACTTAACGTTCTGGAAAACCTGCTGAAAACGAATACCGTGGATGCGTCAGAAGATGTGATGGACGATGTTGGGACACAATTTCATCTCCAGTTGGCCGGTCTTTGTCAGAATGCGTTTATTTTCCAGGGGGTAAGCGATGCCCTGCGCCGGCTTTCACGGGCACGATGGCTCGACAAAGCACCGTCAAATCCCGCGTGGGATGATCATCGAGAAATAATTGCTGCGCTTCGGTCGCGGGATACTGATAAGGCAGCAGAATTACTCGCCATTCATCTGTGCGAAAGCCGCCTCCGCCTTCTTGAGGCAATCAATTCAAGCAGACGTAGCCTGAGGGCGAGGGGTATTGCGGTATCCTGATATAAGTCGCCAGTTTTGATGACAGAACGACAAAAATCCGCTTTTCGCTCACCGCGGATCTTCACCTTCGTTAGCTCGTCCGCTCCTCGCTGCCCTTTACGGCAGACTAGTGCCAGGAGCGGATGTTGCTTGCCCACAGGAGCGCGATGGAAATATAGCAGTACAACTTATCCCTACCGTCAAAAAATGGCACTAACTGAAAGATGTCAATCTGCTTCCTCATATATATCTACATTCCCCCCTATTCATTAATAAAGGATGGATGAAGATGCTGAGAGGTAAAAGAGCTGTAATTACCGGTGGTGGCACGGGATTTGGTCAGGCGCTGAGCGTATGGTTAGCGCGAGAAGGCGTCGAGGTGGATTTTTGCGCGAGGCGCGCTGATGATATTCAAAAAACCTGCAGTATCATCACGGCTGAAGGCGGAATGGCGAAAGGGCATCTCTGTGATTTAACCCTACCTGAATCCCTTTCTCAGTTTTCTTCACAGTTGTTAACTTTAGACAAGCCCATAGACATTTTAATCCTCAATGCTGCTCAGTGGCTTTCAGGAACGTTAGACGATCAATCAGACACAGAAATTATCAATACCATCAGTTCAGGACTGACAGGTTCTATTCTGCTGACTCAGGCATTGCTACCTGGGTTAAGACGTTCAGAAAGTGCTGATATCGTCTCAATTATATCTTCATGTGGGATTCCTAATTTTACAGATTCAATTGCGCACCCCGCTTTTTTTGCCAGTAAACACGGGCTTAGCGGGTTTACAACTAAACTCTCGCACCAGTTGTCCGAAGAAAATATACGTGTGACCGGTTTGTATCCACCGGATTTCGAGCTGACAGGGTTAGACTCTTTTGCCGATAGCCAGACCAAAATGGGGGAACGGCTGATGAATGGGCGTTCAGTCTGGGAAACAATTCGCTTTGTGCTGACCCAACCGCGTAGTTGCCATATCAAGAGCATCTACTTTGAAGGCCCAACGCGCGAGAAACTGGGAGCCTGAAGCTGAATCTGGCGACCTTTAACAGTGTAGCCGACGTCCGCTCCTCGCTCACTGCATACCTTCAGCCCCCTGAACCAGCAGGAGCGGATGTTGCAGTACATTCCGCTATCGACTCCAATCGAACTGAGGTAATGTAGCGGAAATATGTTTTCGGACGCTACCTGAATGCCTCCCATCGAAACGTTTATGACTTTCCTTCTCGCCCTGACGCTTCTGGAGATTTCTCCGGGGCCAGACATGTTGCTGACCATTGCCAGAGGAGTGGGGCAGGGAAGACGTATTGCCTTGCTTACGGTACTGGGTAATGTATTTGTAGCTGGTTTTGTGCAAGTTTCTTTTCTTGTCCTGGGGCTGGTGACCATTGTTCATGCGTGGCCGGTGGCGCTGGATCTGCTTAGGTGGGTCGGTGCGGCTTATCTGATGTGGTTGGGTATAAAAATGATTGCGACTTCAGGCACAGATACGCGGCTGCGGAAAACGGCAAAAATTTCTGACTGGAATGCCGTTAAGGAAGGTGCCCTGAACAGCCTGACTAACCCAAAATCCCTGCTGTTCATGTTTGCTTTTCTTCCTCAGTTTGTCGATCCTGCCGCCGGTCCTGTCTGGCTGCAATTACTTGTCCTGGGCAGTATCCAAAAGCTGGCTGGAATCGTTTCCCTGGGGTCAGTTGCGATGGCATCAGGAACATTTGGAAACTGGCTAGGTAAACACCCAGGTATTATCAAATGGCAGGAACGATTCACAGGCGTTGTCATGATAGGCCTCGGTATCCGCATGTTGTTTAGCGGGTCTGGCATAGTATCGAAAACTGCCCGTTAAGTTATACCGAACCGGTAAACCCGGTATCCGCTTCTCGCTCAGCCTGGCTCTTAACCACAGTTGATTCGTCCGCTCTGCGTCAGGAGCGGACATTAAAATCTAAACCCGTTGGCAAGTTCATCGAGCATGACAATATGCTTGTGCTACTTTGTAATGCGCCTCCAGCTTATCCAGGAAAGTAAAGAGCTTCTGATTCATCTCGCTGTAATCGTGGGCCCGAAGCGCTTCAGGCCTGTCAACGAAACGGTAGTCTGCTGCATGGCTGAAGTCTTTCTCAGAATGAGCGATCAGCCGTTCTACAACGTCCAATGTGAGCTCCATGTGGCACTGGAAACCAAAGACGCGGTCTGAATAGGCAACGATCTGCCGCGGACACCCTTCGCTGTAAGCAATAATTTTGGCCTCTGGCGTCAAACCTGGCATATCGTTATGCCAGTGACCCACTTCCAGTGTTTTCCCAAAGTGAGAGAACATCTCATCCTTCCTGCCGTCTTCGGTCAATGTGATCGGGAATTTACCAATCTCTTTTTCCGGGCTATGAGAGAACGGCGCTCCCAGCGCTTCACCAATGAGCTGTGAACCCAGGCAGATACCGATCACCGCCTTACCGGTTTTAACCGCGGAAGCAATCAGCGCCTGTTCCGCTTTAGCATTAAAGTGCGGGCACTCTTCAAGCGTGGTGTCCGGATCTTGCGGACCGCCCATAACGATAAGAAAATCGATGCCTACGGCGTCATCAGGTAGCCGATCGCCAGCATAGACGCGTGAGTAAGTTACATCATGACCCTGGTTTATTGCCCAGGTTTCATATGCGCCCGGGGCTTCAAAACTTTCATGTACGATAAAGTGTACACGCATGAGGTTAAGCTCCTGTAATATCTTTGATGATCAGGATGATAAGTCACGCACCCATTGCCTAAGGCTCTACTCCGGGTGGTTCCAGTTTCGATATGATAATGGCAGGGGCTAAATCTGAAATGCCAGGTAGTATAGATAAAGCGCCAAGACATGATGAAGCCACAGGCTGGTCCAGTACTGCGATAAGCTATCAACGTGGTGAGGTAGATCCTCCCCATCATCATGTTGAGGGGCAGCTACTCTTCGCCACCAGAGGGGTTATGCTGGTGCAAACAGAGAGTGACCGTTGGGTGATCCCTCCTCAGCGGGCATTATGGCTACCGCCTTTGCATATCCATAGTTATCATCTGCTTTCACAAACCGATCTCAGGGCGATCTATTTCAGCAGTAGCCTTATCGCAGAATGTACGAGCTTTACGAAGAGTCAACAGGTGCATGTGATCACGGCTACGCCCTTAGTCAAAGAGCTTATCGCAGGGCTGTTCAGTGAGGACTACGCCAGACCGAGTCAACGGAAGATAGCTTTGTTGCTTCTGGAAATTCTCAGCGAGGCTCCACCTTTAACGATCGCGCTACCCATGCCGAATGATGAGCGATTATTTAGCGCGGCCAGATCGCTACTGGTCAATCAGCGCTGGGAAGCATCGCTGAGCGAGCTGGCTTTTATGTCGGCCATGTCGGAACGGACCTTTTCCCGATTGTTTATGAAGGATACAGGCTTTAGTTTTAGAACATGGAAGCAGCGAGCCAGAATTTGCGCTTCGTTGGATCTTCTCGCGAACGGCGTTCCAATCAAACAGGTCGCTTACCAGCTTGGTTTCTCATGCCCGGCGGCCTTTACCGCTGCTTTTCGCTGCATTCTGGGGTCAACGCCACGCGATTTTGTGCCTTAAACCGGGAAACCATGTCCGCTTTTTGCTCATCGCTGCTGATCGGATATTTTGCGCGACAAAGAGGGTATGGCAGGGGAGCCATCTGCAAGGAACAGAATCTCCGTAAAATCCCTGGGGAAGATAATGATATTTACCCCAGTATTTAGTGATAGTTATGGGAAGGCGGTTCAACTATGCTGACATTATATGAGCAGAATGAGACAGCCTTTAAGCATGGCTGCTTTTTATACAACCACACGTTATTGAATCCAGGTCCGAAAATGGCTACTAACCCACAAAAGAAAGGATGCACGAGATCGCGCTATGCGTATTCATCAACAGAATAAGTCCAGTAAACTATATCGCAGCATCAACACGACGACGCGTCACTCTTCTAATAATCCAGGTGCTGAGTATCGCTGGGAACGCAATCGCAAAAAAGTCGGCGATGAGCTACTGGCAAAGCGCGAGACAATGCATGGCCGACAGAAACGTGGGCGAGACTACACGCCATTGTTTTATTTTCTGATCAAACAGATTGGCAAACCGTGGAATGAAATATTCAGCGAAGTATGTGGACGTCTTGATACCACCGAGCCGGTATTCTGGTTGGTCGCGCTACATGAGCATCAGCGAAGGGATTTAGTCTGCATTGGCGAAAGCAGTTTTTACCCGGGTCTGTTTGTTGATGAGAATGGAATTCTTCAACAGGTCAACCCTTCAATTACGAGAAATGACGTCAAGGTGACTTGCCGTTGCTGCACACACACTTATATTGGTGAACCTGTACCTTGGATAGATTGAGTGACAATGCCTACTTTCCTGCCACGGATGCGACTGTCATCGGCAATGAGTCATCAGCAATGAGAGCGATTGCAAACTTCCGCTTTTCGCTCAATGCGGACCTTTAGCTCGATAGCTTGTCCGCTCCGCGCCAGAAGCGAACAGTGTTATGAGTGGCCAGTGATAAAACGTCAGCCCGTTGACCTTGCCTTACAGCACCTCAACCACTTCAAATTCTTCTGCGATCAACTCCATATCTTCAGAAAAATGACCTTCAGAGCTGAAAAATCTCTGATGCTCTTTCTTCCAGTATTGAAGGCTTAAATCGCCTTCACCTTCTTTGCGGGCGAACGCTTCAGTGACATCACAAAAACGAACCAGCTGCATCGAAATCAGTCTGATCACGCAAACTGGAACATTCTGACCATCAAGAATAATGTTATAACTCCCAACTCTCGGGGCGGATTTTTCCTGCTGGTAAGAGGCATAAGATCCACAAGAGGCCGTTTTGATCCCTTTTTTGATCAGGTCAGCAAGCTCGTTAGCCAGTTCCGCACTGTCACCCATTTGCCAGGCATCTGCGCCGGGATACTTCTTTTTTATTTCCTCAACCTCAACCATGAAAATTCCTTCGTTATCGTCAATGAAAAGAAAAGCTATCCCTTTTTTAACATGAGCGGTCCCAACATAATAGGCGATATCATTCTTTAGATAGCGTGGTCCGTTCTTCGCTCAAAACTGACCTTGATCGATAACTTCGGCTGGCTGAACAATGCGTCGATCCCATTCTCGATGAGCCGAATCGGCGCCATTGTCTCCCTGGGTATCGCGCTGTACTTGATTTACTCCAGCAGCAGGGTAAAAGCCGCAACGGTGGAAATCCCCCGCCGGCCAGTGCCCGCGGGGGTGCGAACGATTATTGCCAACGTTTCAGCAGCAGGCTGGCGTTAACGCCGCCAAAGCCAAAACCGTTCGACAGCGCATAGCGCATCTTCTGTGGGCGGGCTTGCAGCGCCACCAGGTTCATGCCTGCCGCCTCTTCATCGGGGTGGTGCAGGTTCAGCGTCGGCGGCACTACCTGGTCACGTAGCGCCTGAATGGTGAAGATGGCCTCGATCCCGCCGGCTGCGCCTAGCAGATGGCCGGTGGCGGATTTCGTCGAGGTAATGGCGACCGGATGTGAGCCAAATAGCGTTTTAATCGCCGCCAGTTCACCTTTATCACCGACTTGCGTTGAAGTGGCGTGGGCATTGATATGGTCAATCTCGTCGACGGTCACCCCGGCCTGGCGAATTGCGGTCTCCATGGCCCGACGTGCGCCGTTCCCGTCTTCCGGGCCCGCGGTCAGGTGATAAGCATCTGCGCTGGTGCCGTAGCCGACCAGCTCGGCCAGCGGCGTGGCGCCGCGCGCCAGCGCGTGCTCCAGCGACTCGATCACGATAAGCCCGGCGCCTTCTCCCATCACAAATCCATCGCGGTCGCGGTCAAAGGGACGGGAAGCGGCTTCCGGCTGGTCGCTGTAGGCGCTGGACAGTGCCCTTGCCGCGGCAAACCCGGCCAGGCTAACGCGATGAATTGCCGCTTCCGCGCCGCCGCAGAGGGCTATATCCGCCTCGCCGCTGCGGATCATCCGCGCTGCATCGCCGATGGCCTGGGCGCCTGCTGCGCAGGCGGTGACCGGTGCGCCGATGGGGCCCCGGAAACCGTGGGCGATAGACACATGCCCGGCGGCCAGGTTGGCCAGAAAAGAGGGAATGGTGAACGGCGAGAGGCGACGTGGCCCGCGCTCATCGGTGGTATGTACCGCATTGGCGATCTCGCTGAAGCCACCGATCCCGGTGGCGATCACCGTGGCGGTACGTTCCTGTTCGGCCGCGGATGCCGGCGCCCAACCGGCCTGGGTCAGTGCTTCGCGCGCGGCGACCAGCGCAAACTCGATAAAGCGATCCATCTTTTTGCGCTCTTTCGCCGGGATCGTCGCCAGCGGGTCGAAGCCGTGCAGCGGATCGCTGTCAATGGACGGCACCTGGCCGGCCACTTTGCAGGGAATATCCGCGACCAGCTGCTCGCTGAGCCGGGTGATCCCTGACTTTCCTGCCAGCAGCGACTACCAGACGTGCGGTACGCCGCAGCCCAGCGGGCTGACAATCCCCATCCCGGTGACGACAATGCGTTTAACGGAAACGCCCATAGTTAACTCTCCTGTAGTATCAGTGTGCTGGTGGCTTTTTCATCAAGGGAACCAGCAGCGCGGCAAGTAAAAAACCTATCATGATGAGGTAGAAAGCATCGGAAAATGCCTGGGTTCGCGCCTCCCGTAGCGCCAGCGCGGAAAGATTTTTCAGCGCCGCCGTCTGCGCGACATCCGGCGAGATCCCCAGCACGGTGAAGTTTGCTGCGCTGCGCTGAACAAAATCGCTCATTGCCAGGTTGGCGTTATTCAGATGGTCTGCCAGGCGGCTGTAGTGCAGATTGGTTCTGTCGTTAAGCACCGTGCCGCACAGGGCGATGCCGATGGCGCCCCCGAGGTTGCGCATGAGATTAAACAGCCCGGAGGCCAGCTTCAGGCGCGCGGGTGGCAGGCTGCCCAGCGTCAGGGTCACCGTTGGCGCGACGGCAAACTGCTGCGCCAGTCCGCGAAACGCCTGTGGGAGCAGCAGCTGATCCGCCCCCCATTCGTGGGTTATTGGAACAAAGCTGTACATCGACACTGCGAAGCCGATCAGCCCGGCCATCAGCAGCCAGCGCAGATCGACGCGGTTGGCGAGCCACGAATAAAAGGGAATCGACATCACCTGGAACAGGCCGGTGGAAAATACCGCCAGGCCAATTTCCAGCGCGCTGAAACCGCGCACGCTGCCGAGATACAGCGGGGTCAAATAGATAGTGGCGAAAATGCCGACACCGGCCATAAACGAGAAATAGCAGCCGAGGCTGAAGGTGCGATCTTGCAGGGCCCGGAGATCCATCACCGGCTGCGGATGGCGCAGGGTGCGGATAACAAAGGCCACGCCGCAGAGCAGGGCGACCCAGGCGGTGGTCGTCAGGGTCGCGTCATCAAACCAGCCCCAGCGCGGACCTTCTTCGAGGGTATATTCCAGGCAGCCGAGGGACAAGGCCAGCAGCAGAATACTCAGATAGTCGGCGCCGCGCAGCAGCGAAGGGTCGGCGCTATCGACTTTCACCAGCAGCGGCACTGCCACCGCGATGTAAATCCCCGGAATAACGTTGATAAAGAACAGCCAGTGCCAGTTGTAGTTTTCGGTGATCCAGCCGCCCACTGTTGGACCCAGCGTAGGGGCGAGGGAGGCCAGGCCGCCGATCGTCGCCGCGGCAATAACCCGCTGTTTGCCCTGGAAAAAGGCGAAAGCGGTGGTGAACACCAGGGGGATCATCGACCCGCCCGCCAGTCCCTGCAGGGCGCGAAAGGCGATCATACTCTGGATGTTCCACGCCCAGCCGCACAACAGGCTCATCAGCGTGAAGCCCGCCGCGGAAGCGGCGAACAGCCAGCGGGTCGACATGACCCGGGCCAGCCAGCCGGAAAGCGGAATAATAATGATCTCGGCGATCAGGTAGCTGGTTTGTACCCAGACGGTTTCATCGTCGCCCGCCGACAGGCCGCCGCCAATATCCCGCAGCGAGGCGGAGACGATCTGGATATCGATAAGGGCGATAAACATCCCCACGCACATGCTGGCGAACGCGAGGATCTTCTTCGCCGTCGGCATCGACAGACCCTGCGGGGGGGACAGCGCCTGAGCGGTGCTCATCGCTGGCTCTTTTCATTGACGGTGACGATCACCGACAGTCCCGGGCGCAGGACGTCAAGCTTTGCCCCGTCACCTTCCAGCGCGATGCGGACCGGCACGCGCTGCACGATTTTAGTGAAATTACCCGTCGCGTTCTCCGCCGGCAGAATGCTGAAGCGTGAGCCGGTCGCCGGCGCCAGGCTGGCGACATGGCCCTTAAAGGTATGGTTCGGCAGCACATCGGCGACGATGGTCACCGGCTGGCCGGCACGCATATGCGCCAGCTGGTTTTCCTTGAAGTTGGCGTCAATCCACAGGCCGTGCGCGGGCACCAGGGAGAGCAGCTGCGTACCGCTGCTGACGAAGGAGCCGGACCACGCGCGGCGGTTGCCAATCACCCCATCAAACGGCGCGCGAATGTCGGTATAGCTGAGGTTCAGCCTGGCCATCTCGAGGTTAGCCTGCGCCTGCGCCAGGGCGGCCAGGGTTTGTTGCTGGCGGGCATCCAGCACCGCCAGCTGACGTTCGGCCACGGTTTTATCCGCTTTGGCTTTCTCCTGCTCGGCGTGTGCCCGACGGTAATCAGCGGCGGCGTTATCGCGGATCTGTGCGGAAATCGCGCTCGACGCGGCCAGGGCGCTATAGCGTCGGTTGTCGTTAGCCAGTTTTTCGGTGGCCGCCGTGGCGGCCAGCAACGAGGCCGTAGAGCCGGCAATGGTCGCCTGCTGTAGCTGGCGGGTAGCCTGGATATCGGCCAGCGCGGCCTGTTGCGCCGCCACTTCTCCGGCCGCTTTAGCGAGGGCGGCGCGATAATCGCGGTCGTCAATGCGGATCAACAGGTCGCCTTTTTTCACCGCCATATTGTCCTGCACCGCCAGCTGCTGGATATAGCCGGAGACTTTGCTGGAAATGGCGCTAATGTCGCCGCCAACATACGCATCATCGGTGGTCTGCATAAAGCGCCCGGTATGCCACCAGTAAGCGCCGTAGCTCGCTGCCGCCAGGGCGGCGGCGAGGGCCGCCAGGGTGAAGAGGCTTTTCTTACTGGTCGGATTCATTGCTGGCATCTCTGTAAGGTTCCGGCTGGAATTTTTGCCCGTTATCGCCTTCGCGTTTGCGCAGCAGATATTGATGACGATATTTCATTAGCGGTGAGGCGGCGGGGCCCGGCACCATGGCGTATTTACCCGGGATAATCTCTTCCCCGGTCGCTTTATCCACCATGACTGGCTCCACGTGGCGCTGGGTTGCCATTTCCACCAGCTGCATCTGACGGCCTTCGGGGGCGAAGTGGCGATTACCCCATTCCGCCAGCGCCAGCAGCACCATGCGGAAATCGCGGCCGCGCGGCGTGAGGTGGTATTCGTAGCGCGGCGGGGTGCTGCTATAGCAAACCTTCTCCAGCAGTCCGTCATCGACCAGTTCCTTCAGGCGACGTGACAGAATATTGGGCGCGACGTTGCTGCTTTTCTGGAACTCGTCAAAGCGGGTAAAGCCCGCGAAGGCGTCGCGCAGGATCATGATGCTCCAGCTGTCACCTATGCGGCCAAGGCTGCGGGCGATGGGGCAGGGAGCGTGGCAAAGCGGTTCATTTTTCATGGGCTGTCCAGTAATCAGATGGCTCTTGTCAGCAAATTGACATAGTCACTATCAAAATGCAAGTTACTCTTTATGGTACTCAGGCAAGAAGCCGCTCCCGTTTCGATACGCCGTTTCTCCTTTGAATGCCGAAAGCGGGACAGTCGCCGCCGCCTTATTCCTGCTTTACCGTAATAAGAGATAAAAATCGCTGATGGCGGATGAAACATTTTAATAATGATAGAAATCGATGTGGTGGGTAATGACCTTTATTGGGGGATGCGATATAAGTATGAGGAATGCAAATTAACATTCTCATAACTTATAAAGGTTAAATAAATGAAGCAGGTGGGTATTGTTGGCTGGCGGGGAATGGTAGGCTCTGTACTACTGCAAAGAATGATCGAAGAAAATGATTTCGACGATATTTCAGCGCATTTTTTTAGCACTTCCAGTGTGGGTGGTGTGGGCCCGGTTATTAATGGTAAAAGCGACATCCTTAAAGATGCGAATTCCCTTAGCGCCCTCGCCGAAATGGATATCATCATCACCTGTCAGGGCGGGGATTATACCAAAGCCATCTATCCGGCGTTAATTAACCATGGCTGGCAAGGTTACTGGATTGATGCGGCTTCGGCGCTGCGGATGGATGAAAAAGCCTGCATTATTCTCGACCCCGTCAACCGCGAAAATATTGATCGGGCGGTAAAAGCGGGAATTAAACTGTTTGTCGGCGGCAACTGCTCCATTACGCTGAGCCTGATGGGGTTGGCCGGGCTGATAAAAGCCGATCTTATCGAATGGATGAGCGTGATGACCTATCAGTCTGCCTCCGGGGCGGGCGCTAAACAGGTGCGGGAATTAATCGCGCAAAGCGCTTATATCAGCCAGCACTTATCCGCTGATGAACTGACGTCATCAGGTTCCGTGCTGCCATTGGTGAATAAAGTGAGTGCGCTGATTAACAGCGCGGGTATGCCGGCGGAGAATTTTGGCGTGCCATTAATGGGTAGCATCATTCCGTGGATCGACAGCGATTTAGGCGATGGAAACAGCCGCGAAGAATGGAAGGGCGAGGCGGAAACTAACAAAATTCTTGGCCTTGCGCCGGGTACCATCCCGGTCAATGGTTTATGCATCCGCGTCGGGGTGATCCGCTGTCACAGCGCGGCGATTACGCTGAAACTTAAACGTGAGGTCAGCGAAGCAGAATTTGCTGAGTTAGTCACCCATTCCCATCCGTGGGTAAGCTATGTCCGCAATAATAAGCAAGAGAGTGTCAGTAAATTGACCCCGGCGGCTATTAGTGGTTCGCTGCAGGTAGGTATTGGCCGCTATAAGAAAATGGCGCTAAATAATGAACCCATCTACTCGGTGTTAACGGTTGGCGATCAGCTATTGTGGGGCGCGGCGGAACCCCTGCGCCGCATGTTAAATATCCTGCTGGGCAAAATATAATTACAGTTATCCGGGGACGCCTTCGCGCGCTGGCGGTTAAGACAAATGTTTAACGAAGCGCTTGCGGACCTCCTTGTAGCCGTTACTTTCATAAAATTGATGCGCTCTGATTCTTTTTTCACTGCTTGAAAGCTCGATCTGAGCGCATTGTTTATCGCGGGCGAGGCGCTCTGCGGCATTGAGAAGTTGCTGGCCTATACCTGAACCCCGTGACGATTCCTCGATGACCAGCGCTGAAATTAATGCCCACAACCTGGTTTCATGTACCGGTAAAATAAAATTGATAACGAGCACGCCACACATAGCGTTTTCTTTTTCCGCCACCAGCGCACTCATCATACTTTGCGGGGCAGTGATGCGTTGTTCTAAGATCGCCGTCTCCGTCTGATAGCCCAGCTGCAGAAATAGCGTTTGCAGCGAGGGGATATCTTTTGATTCCGCTGTTCTGATTAACACCATGATCATCGACTCCAAACAGAGTATTACCGGACCGGAGACTTTATTCTCCGGTCCGCTCCCGTATACGCCACTCAGTCCATCAAACTGACCTGGGCGGCAACGATCCGCCAGCCGTAGGGGAAGCGTACCCAGGTCTGCTGCTGGCGGCCCAGGCGGGTACTGCCCTCGCGGGTGAACTCGGTGCTGCACACCGCCATATCCGCGCCAAAGGTGGTGATGGTAGTCTGGTGCAGATCGCGGGCCAGACCGGCGGCGGGACGGGCGGCACGAAAGGCGCGGATCGCTTCGATGCCATACAGATTCTCGCCGGCTCCCAGCCGTACGGTGCGCGGGTCGTGCCAGAACAGCGCGTCCAGCGCCTCGATGTTATTGCTGACCAGCGCCTCTTCATACTGATAAAACGCCGCCGTCACCTCGGCGAGGATCGCCGGGCGGTCTACATTATCCAGATTGATCATGCTGCACTCTCCGCCACTCGGGCATCGGTAATGCCCATCGCTTCCAGCGCCTGCGCGGCGCGAAGACAGGCTTGTTCGTTAAACGGCGCGGCAATCAGCTGCAGGCCAATCGGCGTGCCGCTGGCGGTACGCAGGGGGACAGTTACTACCGGCAGCCCGAGGAAGGAGATCGGCTGCGTCAGCATGCCCATGCTGGCGCGCACCGGCAGTGGCTGGCCGTTAATCACCATCTCCTCCGCGCCTATTGGCGTGGCGCTGCATGGGGTAGCCGGGGCGATCAGCACGTCGGCCTGGCTGAACAGGGATTTCATCGCCTGGCGAGCATGACGACGAAAACGCTGGGCCTGCAGATACCATGCGGAGGGGATCATCGCTCCGGCCAGCAGCCGCTCGCGGGAGTGGGGTTCAAAACGCTCGGGCGAGTGGCGCAGATCCGCCAGGTACTGATTGCCGCCTTCGCTGGCGCTAATGATAAAGGCCGCCGAGCGGGCCAGCGCGGCATCCGCGAACTGCAGCTCGTTGTCGGCGCCCAGCGCGTGGGCGACCCGATCCACGGCCGCCCGGGCGTCGTCATCGCACCAGGTGGTGAAATAGCCCCCCAGCCGCGCGCAGCGCAGCCCCTCCAGTCCTCGCTCCAGCAGATTGCCGGTGTGCTCGCTGGCTTTATCAGCCTGAAAGTCATCGGCCGGGTCGCGCCCCTGCAGGGCGTCATACACCGCGGCGAGGTCGGCCACCCGGCGGGCAAAAGGACCAATATGATCCAGACTGGCGACAAACGGATGGCTGCCAGAGCGCGAAAGGCGGCCAAAGGTAGGCTTCAGGCCAAAGATCCCGCACAGCGACGCGGGGACGCGGATCGAGCCGTTGGTGTCGCTGCCGAGGCTGAAATGAACCAGCCCGGCCGCCACCGCCGCGGCCGAACCGCCGGAAGAACCGCCGGCGATCCGCGACAGATCGTGCGGGTTGCGCGTCGCGCCATAGTGGCTGTTTTCGGTGGTGAAGCCGTAGGCGTAGGCGTCCATATTGAGCATCCCGCTGAGCAGGGCGCCGGCGCTGTGCAGCTGGCGCACCGCCCAGCTGTCGCTGGCTGCCGGCGGTCGGTCGCTCAGCAGCTCCGCCCCGGCGAGGGTGGTGTGCCCGGCGACATCAAACAGATTTTTCACCGCGTAAGGAATGCCTGCCAGCGGCGGCAGGGGGCGCTTTTCCCGGCGCAGGGCGTCGATGCTGTCGGCCTCCGCCAGCATGCGCTGGGCGGTGACCTCGGTCCAGGCGTTGATCTGCGGATTCACGCGGGCGATATCGTCCAGCGTCTGGCGGGCGATCTCCCGGGCGCTCAGTTCGCCCTCGTGCAGCGCACGCTGGAGATCGGCAATGGTGAAGTGTTGAAGAGTCATGCTTTATACACCCCCGCAATCTCCTCGCGCGGCCCGAGGGGATAGTCCATCAGCGGCTGCGCCATGGCGGCGATGCGGGCAAACTGGCGCTCCAGCTCCTCACGGCGCGGCGCATCCAGCTCCATATTCAGCAGGTGAGTCATCTGCGTCAGATACTCGCTCCAGTCTGGCTGTGTGGTCATGGTCTGCTCCTTAGTAGCCGGCGGCGGCGCCGTTGCTGCGTGGATCGGTCGCCCCTTCAAGCAAGCCGTTGGGATGGCGGACAATGGCCCCGGCGTGGCCCATCGCTTCACTGAAATCGGCCAGCACTTCTACGTCATGCCCCAGCTCGCGCAGGCGAGCGATACAGGCGGGGGCAAAACGTCCCTCCAGCTTCAGTGAGTCGGAGGACTGGCCCCAGGTGCGGCCCAGCAGCCAGCGTGGACGGGAGATGCTCTCCTGCAACGGCACCCCCTGCAGGATATAGCGGGTAAACAGCGCCGCCTGCGTTTGCGGCTGACCGTCGCCGCCCATCGAGCCATAGACCATCACCCGGCCATCCTTCAGGCGCGAGGCGGCAGGGTTGAGGGTGTGGAATGGCTGTTTGCCAGGGGCCAGCGCCAGGAGATGCTGCGGGTCGAGGCTGAAGGCCGCCCCGCGGTTTTGCCAGACGATCCCGGTGTCCGGAAGCACCACGCCGCTGCCGAACTCGTGATAAATACTCTGAATAAACGACACTGCCAGTCCGCTGTTATCCACGACGCCCATCCAGACGGTATCGCCCGGGCCTTTACCACCGCCCCAGGGTGAAGCGCAGGCGTCGTCGATGCTGTCGGCCAGCGGTTGCAGGGCTTCCGGGATGAGCAACGCCTGAACATCGACATCCAGATGGCGTGGATCGGTGATATGCGCATCGCGCAGGGCGAATGCCCGTTTGGTGGCTTCGACGATACGGTGCACCGTTTGCGCGTCGTCGGCATCGGCCATCTTCAGACGGTCGGTGATGCCAAGGATCGCCAGCGATACCAGCCCCTGCGTCGGCGGGGCAAGGTTCCACAGCGTGCCCTGCTGGTGCTGGAGCGTCAGCGGCGCCGGACGCCGGGCGCGGTGGGCCTGCAGGTCGCCGAGGGTGATCGGCATCCCCAGCGCGGCCATGCCCTGCGCCAGACGCTCGGCCAGTGGCCCGCGATAGAAACTGTCGAGACCGTCGCTGGCCAGCATACGCAGGGTACCGGCGAGGGCGGGCTGGCAGAAGCGGCTGCCGGGCCGCGGGGCCTCGCCCGACACCAGCCAGGTTTCGCTGAATCCCGGCTGATGGCGCAGCTCTTCCAGTTTGCTGGCGGTAGCGTGGGCCTGCGAGGCGGTGACCGGAATGCCGTCTTCGGCATAGCCGATCGCATCGGCCAGCAGGCGGGCCACCGGCAGCGCGCTGCCGGTTAAGTCCCGAGAAATACGCAGCGCCTCGTCCCAGCCGCTGACGGTGCCGGCGACGGTCAGCGCGGCCTGCGGTCCCCGGTGGGGAATATGCCGCTGGCCAGCGTAGGCCTCGAGGGTCGCCAGCGACCCGGCCACCCCGCTGGCGTCAATGGCGATGGGGTCTCCCTCAGGCGGTACGATCAGCCAGAAGCCATCGCCGCCGAGGCCATTCATATGGGGATAAACGACGGCGATGGCCGCGGCGGCAGCCACCATCGCTTCAATGGCGCTGCCGCCCTCGCGCAGGATCGCCAGCGCGCTCTGACTGGCGAGGTGGTGGGGGGCCACCGCCATCCCGTGGGTCGAAACGTTGCTACTGTGCATAAATTATCCTTTCTGAACGAATCACCCGCAGAACACTGCAAAAGCTGTTCCATCTCTGAACGTTTCGTTTCATTGATAAAAACGATGACCAGAATTTTCCCACTGGCACACTATGTGTAAGGCATAGCAGATACAGTATGATGAGGAATGGATGATGAAACGAAAGTTACAGGGGCGCTATGCAACAACTCGATGAACGACTGAAAGGGCAATACGCCTCGCTGTCCCCGCAGGAGCAGCGGGTGGCGGATTTCATCTTTGACCACTTTGACGACCTGATAAGCTACAACAGCGCCGAGCTGGCGCAACTGAGCGGCGTGTCGAAAGCCACCGTCAGCCGGCTGTTTAAGCGCCTCGGTTACGACAAATATAAGGATATGCGCGATGAACTGCGCACCCTGCGCCAGAGCGGGATGCCGCTCACCGACCAGCGCGACGCGGTGCAGGGTAACACGCTGCTGGCGCGCCATTATAAGCAGGAGATGGCAAACCTCACCCAGTGGGTCAACGCCCTCGACGCCCGTCAGTTCGCTGAGGCGCTGACGGCGATGGTGGCCGCACGCCGCATTGTGGTGATTGGCATGCGTAACGCCTATCCGGCGGCGCTGCACCTGCGCCAGCAGCTGCTGCAGGCCCGCGGACAGGTGCTGGTGCTGCCCCAGCCGGGTCAAAGCCTCAGCGAAGAGCTGGTCGATCTGACCGCCGATGATCTGGTGGTAATGATGGCGTTTCGCCGCCGGCCGCGAATAGTACGCCCGCTGCTGCAGCAGCTGCAGCGCGACGGGGTGCCGGTCCTGTTAATGTGCGAGCCGCAGGCCCACAGCCTGTTTCCGCTCTCCCGCTGGCAGCTCTGCGCGCCGCTGGACAGCGTCTCGGCCTACGACAGCTATGCCTCAGTCAACAGCCTGATTAATCTGCTGGCTAATGCCTTTCTCCATGAAACGCTCGACAGCGGTCGTCCGCGCATCCACGATATCGCCACGCTTTATCAGCAACTGGACGAGCTGGAACAACGCTAATGGGGCGCCAGCGTGGTGCTGTGCATTATAATGGTGCATGAAATACCACGTCATGGCGCCACCGCTCTCTGAACACTTTCCCGTTAACGCTTGTCCTTTCACACTTTTTGTTTTAATTCCTCGCCAACCCTCGCCTCGTCTGTATCTGGCACATTAGTTGCAAAAACAGATTCAAAGAATCTTTTGTTTCATGCTAACGTAACGGGTAAACATCATGAAGAAACTGTTGATCGCGCTGGCCGGGGCCGCTTGTCTCCTTTCGTCTGTTTCTGCCGCGCAGGCTGACCAGCTCCAGGATATTGAAAAACGCGGCGTCATTCGTATTGCCGTACCGCAGGATTTTCCGCCGTTCGGCTCGGTGGGCACCGACCTGCAGCCGCAGGGATATGACATCGATATGGCGCGCTATCTGGCGAAATCGATGAAGCTCAAGCTGCAGCTGGTTCCGGTGACCAGCGCCAACCGCGTGCCGTATCTGCAGACCGATAAGGTGGACCTGGTGATCTCCAGCCTTGGCAAGAACGCCGAGCGCGAGAAGGTGATCGACTTCAGCCGCGCCTACGCCCCGTTCTTCCTCGGCGTGTTTGGCCCGAAAGGGGCGGAGCTGAAGGACGCGGCCGCGCTGAGCGGCAAAAGCATCGGTGTAACCCGCGGGGCGGTGGAGGATATGGTGCTGACCAGCGTGGCGCCGCAGGCGGCGCAGATTAAGCGCTACGAGGACAATAACACCACGTTGTCGGCTTACCTGTCCGGTCAGGTGCAGTATGTCGCGACCGGCAATCTGGTGGTGGCAGCCATCTCCCGGCAGAACGCCGACAAAGCGCCGGTCCCGAGCTTTATGCTGAAAGATTCGCCGTGCTTTATCGGTCTGAAAAAGAACGAACCGGCGCTGAAGGCGAAAGTGGATACCCTGATCGAGCAAGGCATTAAGGACGGCACCCTCAACGGTCTGTCTGAGAAGTGGCTGAAAGCGCCGCTGCCTGCCAGCCTCAGCGCGTAAGGTCTGTGGATGACGGAGCAACTTCATTTCTCTGAGCTCTGGCCGCACTGGCCGGAGCTGCTGGCCGGCCTGTGGGTGACGGTGCAGTTGACGGTGCTGGCGACGATAGGCGGCCTGGCGATCGGCATCCTCGGGGCGGCGATCCGCAGCGGGCGCCCGGGAATGCTCAGCCGGGTATGGGGCGGATATGTGGAAATCATCCGTAACACGCCGTTTGTGGTGCAGCTCTTTTTTATCGTCTTTGGTTTACCGAACCTGGGACTGAAGATGACCGCCGGTGAAGCGGCGCTGCTCGCGATGGTGGTTAACCTCGGCGCCTATAGTACTGAGATCGTCCGCGCCGGCATCCAGGTGACGCCGAAGGGCCAGTGGGAAGCCGGTCGCGTGCTCGGGCTCAGCCGGACGCAAACCTTCGTTCGCGTCGTATTGCCCCCGGCGCTGCAGCGGATTTACCCGGCGCTGGTCAGCCAGTGCATCATCGTGATGCTCGGCTCGTCAGTGGTGTCGCAGGTCTCCTATGAGGAGCTGACCTTCGCCGCCAACCTGATCCAGTCGCGGACATTTTTGAGCTTTGAGGTCTATCTGGTAACCACCGGGATCTACTTAGCGTTATCGATAGCGATGCGCCAGCTGCTGATGGCGGCGGGGCGTAAATGGCTGGGGGTACAGGCCTGATGACCACTTTTACTGACTGGGACATTATCCGCAACCTGCTGCTGGCCGGTCGCTGGACGGTGCTGCTGTCGCTGGTCGCGTTCACCGGCGGGGCGCTGGTGACCTTACCGTTACTGCTGCTGCGCCTCACCGGCGGACGCCAGGTGAAACGGCTGATCCGCGGGTACATTGAGCTGTTCCAGGGCACGCCGCTGCTGATGCAGCTGTTTCTGGCATTCTTTGGCGTGGCGCTGTTCGGCGTCGACGTCTCGGCGTGGACCGCCGCCTCGGTCGCCCTGACGCTCTACACCAGCGCCTTTCTGCTGGATATCTGGTTCGGCAGCATTCGCGCGCTGCCGAAAGGCCAGTGGGAGGCCTCGCGCTGTCTCGGGCTGAGCTTCGGCCAGACCCTGTACCGGGTGGTGGCGCCGCAGGCGCTGCGCATTGCCATCGCGCCGACGGTGGGCTTTGCCGTACAGGTGATCAAAGGCACGGCGCTGGCATCGATTATCGGCTTTGTGGAGCTGACCAAGGCCGGGACGATGCTGACCAACGTCACTTATCAGCCGTTTAAAGTGTTTGCCCTGGTGGCGCTGGGCTATTTCATTCTGTGCTATCCGCTGTCCCGCTACAGCCGCTATCTGGAGAACAAATTCAATGCCTCTCATCACCATTAATCAGATGCAGAAGTACTACGGCGACAACCATGTGTTGAAGGGCGTCGATCTGGATATCGACATGGGGGAAGTGATCTCGATCATCGGCCGCAGCGGCTCGGGCAAAAGCACCCTGCTGCGCTGCATCAATGGTCTGGAGGGCTACCAGGAGGGGAGCATCAAGCTCGGGGGCATGACTATCACCGACCGCGATTCCCAGGCGCGGGAGATCAGCCGCTCTATCGGTATGGTGTTCCAGAACTTCAATCTCTTTCCGCATATGACGGCGCTGGAGAACGTCATGCTGGCCCCGCGGCGGGTGCTGAAGAAGTCTCAGGCCGAATGCCGGGAGCTGGCGCGGCGGATGCTGGAGAAGGTCGGTCTTGGCGACCGTCTGGATTACTACCCGGCCAACCTCTCCGGTGGCCAGCAGCAGCGTGTGGCCATTGCCCGGGCGCTGGCCATGTCGCCGAAAGTTTTACTCTGTGACGAAATCACTTCGGCGCTCGACCCGGAACTGGTGGGCGAAGTGCTGAAGGTGCTGGAGCAGCTGGCGGCGGAAGGTATGACGCTGATCCTCGTCACCCATGAAATGAATTTTGCCCGCGAAGTGGGCGACCGCGTGGTGTTTATGCATCAGGGACGCGTCTGGGAGCAGGGCGACAGCAAAACGCTGTTTGCCAGTCCGCAGACCAGCGAACTGAAACAGTTTATCTCCTCGGTGCGCGGTCTTAACTAACGTAAGGAATGGCAGATGGATATCACTCAGTTTTCACAAATTAACCCGCCGCAGCGCCTGCTGATGGGCCCGGGGCCGATCAATGCCGACCCGCGCGTGCTGCGCGCCATGTCGAGCCAGCTGGTTGGCCAGTACGATCCGGCGATGACCCACTACATGAATGAAGTCATGGCGCTCTACCGCGGCGTGTTTCGCACCGAAAATCGCTGGACGATGCTGGTCGACGGCACCTCGCGCGCCGGAATCGAAGCGATTCTGGTGTCGGCGATCCGTCCCGGTGACAAGGTGCTGGTACCGGTGTTCGGCCGGTTTGGTCATCTGCTGTGCGAGATTGCGCGCCGCTGCCGGGCAGAGGTGCACACCATCGAAGTGCCGTGGGGCGAGGTCTTTACGCCGGATCAGGTTGAGGACGCGATCAAGCGCGTGCGCCCGCGCCTGCTGCTCACCGTGCAGGGCGATACCTCGACCACCATGCTGCAGCCGCTGGCGGAGCTGGGGGAGATTTGCCGTCGTCACGATGTGCTGTTCTATACCGACGCCACCGCGTCGCTCGGCGGCAACCCGCTGGAAACCGACGCCTGGCAGCTGGACGCGGTGTCCGCCGGGATGCAGAAGTGCCTGGGCGGCCCCTCCGGCACGTCGCCCATCACCCTCAGCCCGCGGATGGAAGACGTCATCCGCCGCCGCCGCTGCATTGAGCAGGGGATCCGCACCGATGCGCATCACGACGGCGTCGACGAGATGATCTACTCCAACTATTTCGATCTCGGCATGGTGATGGATTACTGGGGGCCGGAGCGCCTTAACCACCATACCGAAGCGACCTCGGCGCTGTTCGCCGCCCGGGAGTGCGCGCGCCTGATCCTCCAGGAGGGACTCGACAACGGCATCGCCCGCCACAAACTGCACGGCGATGCGCTGCTGAAGGGCGTCCAGGCGATGGGGCTCGAGACCTTTGGCGACCTGCGGCATAAAATGAATAACGTGCTGGGGGTGGTGATCCCCAACGGGGTCAACGGCGATCAGGTACGCAAACTGATGCTGGACGATTTCGGCATTGAAATTGGCACCTCGTTTGGGCCGTTGCACGGTAAAGTCTGGCGCATTGGCACCATGGGCTATAACGCGCGTAAAGACTGCGTGATGCAGACGCTCAGTGCGCTGGAAGCGGTCCTGAACTACCTCAAGTTCACCACCACTCAGGGTGCGGCGATGCAGGCAGCCTGGGATCACTACCGCACCGAGGCCACCCTATGAGTGACACCGCCCGCCAGCAGGCGGAGAGAGAGGCGGCCGCCAGCCGGGTGATGGCGCGTGCCGATCGGCTGGCCGCCCTCAGCGAAAGCGCTGATGCCCTGACCCGGGTCTATCTGTCGCCCGAGCATCTGCAGGCCAACCAGCTGGTGGGCCAGTGGATGCAGGCTGCCGGCATGATGGTGTGGCAGGACAGCGTCGGCAACATCTGCGGACGTTATGAAGGACAGCAGGAGGGGGCGCCAGCGGTGCTGCTGGGCTCTCATCTTGACACCGTGCGCAACGCCGGGCGCTACGACGGCATGCTCGGCGTGCTGACGGCGATTGAGGTGGTCCAGCGTCTGCACCAGCAGGGGCGACGGCTGGCGAAGGCAATCGAGATCGTCGGCTTTGGCGATGAAGAGGGCACCCGCTTCGGCATCACCCTGCTCGGCAGCCGCGGCGTTACCGGCACCTGGCCTGAAAGCTGGCTGTCACAGTGCGATGCTGACGGGGTGAGCGTCGCCCAGGCGCTGGTGAATGCCGGACTCGATCCGGCGCGCATCGGCGACGCGGCCCGTCACTCGCAGGATATCGCTGCCTATCTGGAACTGCATATCGAGCAGGGGCCGTGCCTGGAGCAGGCGGGGCTGGCGCTGGGCGTGGTGGAGGCGATTAACGGCGCCCGCCGCCTGACCTGCCGTTTTACCGGCGAAGCTGGCCATGCCGGCACGGTGCCGATGCTTCATCGCAAGGACGCCCTCGCCGCGGCGGCAGAATGGATGGTGCAGGTGGAATACCTGACCCGGCAGCGCGGCGGTAACCTGGTGGCGACGGTCGGCACCCTGCGCTGTGCGCCGGGCGCGGTGAACGTGATACCGGGCGAGGTGCAGTTGACGCTGGATATTCGCGGCCCGCAGGATGCGCCGCTGACGGCGCTGCTGGATGAGCTGCTGGGCGAGGCGCAGGCCATTGCCGGGCGTCGCCAGCTGAGTTTCGCCGCCGAGGAGTATTATCGCATCGCCGCCACCGCCTGCGACAGTCACCTGCAGGCGGTGCTGAGCGAGGCGGTGGCGGCGGTACAGGGGCGTTCGCTGACGCTGCCGAGCGGCGCAGGGCATGACGCCATTGCCATCGCCGAGCGCTGGCCATCGGCCATGCTGTTTGTGCGCTGCCTGGGGGGCGTCAGCCATCACCCGGCGGAGTCGGTTACCGCCGCCGACGTCGGGCTGGCTATCGACGCTTTCTCCCGGGCGGTAGAGAAGGTAGCTGACGCCTGACCGCGCCGGTTACCGTGCCCCGGCTGGCGGCTTCATACCGCCAGCTGGTTGACCACCTCGGCCACAGAGGTGATGGCACGGATGTTGCCGATCCCCGCGCCCACCGAGATATACCTCTTATATTGTGTGCTCGTTAATTTTTCCTGAAGCGAAGCTATGTAAGCTGACATTTATACAGCGCATATTCAGATATTGAAAGTTGAACATCATATCAATGTCTTTTCAAAAAGTTGTCGGGTTTATTATCGGTAGGTATATATAATAAATAATAACGCCAGACACGTTGAATCTGGCGTTATTATTACATCTCAATAAGGGACATTTTACAGAAAGAATTTATCTGCTTTTAACAGTAAATTGATGTGTAAAAACTTCAATGCAAAAGTATGGGATTTGCTTACTTTCTACATTACTAGCACTCAAAGTGCTGGCAGCGCAGCGTACTCAACTGATACCCATGCATAACCGGTAGCGGTATCTTTACGTACGCGACCAATGCCCGGGAACGGTAAATGAGCGGCACCAATGACATAACCTTCCTCTGCTGACGCAGCCAGCACGCGTTCACGTGAAGCAATCGCCATTTCCGGATACACATCCAGTTCAATCGTTGCCCCCGGATGCGGTAGTTGAATGGATGGCAGGTGAGAAATATCACCCCAAAACAGCATTTTGTCACCCGCAGATGTCACCATAAAAGCAGTGTGACCCGGAGTATGGCCTCGAGCGTCAACAACGCTGACCAGATCAGGAATAAGGTCATCGCCTTGAATAAAAGTTTTAAAGCGATCGCTTGCGATATAAGGTGCTGCTGCGTCCTGAGCAATGGTAAAGAAAGGACGCTGATCTTCTGCAAGCGTGGCTGCGAGGTCGTTATCCAGCCAGAAATCAGCATCATCTTTATGTGCCCAGACGGTTGCGTTCACAAATAAAGCCTCACCTTTATCATTGGTGATGCCACCGATATGATCAGGATGCATATGCGTCAGCAGAATGGTGTCTACATCTTCTGGCTTGTAACCGGCAGCAGCAATGTTGTCCAGTAAGCGCCCCATACTTGGCCCTGCGAAGTGGGCTGAACCTGCATCAATAAGGATGAGGCGCTCACCATTATGAATGAGGAAAGCATTCACTGAGGTATCCAGCGCACCGCTGGTTGGCAATAGTTGCCTTGCCAGATCGGATTTACGTTCTTCGTCAGTAATCCCGGATAGTGACATGGGGTCCAGAGTAACGTATCCGTCATAGAGGGCAGTAACCACCAGGTTACCTAAAGCATAGCGGAAAAAGCCTGGAGCCTGGTTGCGAAGAATGGGTAGCGATTTTAAAGATGACATATCTTACCTCGATTAATAAACTTTCATGATGTTTGTGCTGCGATCTGTAACAATAAAATGAGATGTTATTAATGTTTTCTTTCACAGAGTGTTTCGTGAATTACTGGCAATAATAAGTGTTGTAATGGGGAGTAACTTACTCACCGCATAAAACCAACATGTTTCCCCTTAATGCTGTAACAAGTGCGGCAAGCATAAAGACCGGAACCACCACGAAAAAGCCACAGATTGATAGCAGAGTGTTACTACAGATGAAACAATCAGGGCAGAAAGAGATATTATCCGTGTGAAAGGAATGCTATAAGGGGGCATATCGTAACGGAGAACCCCGTTTTCTCCTTCAAAACCAATAACGGTTGAGGTCAGAGAACAGATGCAGTTGAATATGCTGGAAGCCATGAATATTTACGTAAATGTGGTAGAGCAAGGGAGCTTTACCCGCGCGGCAGATGCGCTTGAGTTGCATCGTCCTGCAGTTACCCGCGCCATTCAGAACCTGGAGCATGATCTGGGCGTTAAGCTTCTGCATCGCACCACACGGCAGGTCAGCATGACAGATGAAGGGGAAGAGTTTTACCAACGCTGCCTCTCTCTGTTGAGCGAGCTGGATGACGTCCGTCGATTATTTTCGAGCACGCAACCTCCGAAAGGACGCCTGCGTCTTGACATTCCTATCGCCCTCGCTCGGGCGGTAATCATCCCGGCTCTAAGAGATTTTCAAAACCGTTATCCGGATATCGAGATTATTCTTGGTACGTCGGATCGCAAGATTGATTTAATTGCCGAGCGCGTAGACTGCGTTATCCGTCTTGGTGAGCTTGATGACTCCAGCTTCGTTGCCAAACGACTGGGAACAGCAGGCATGGTGACCTGTGCTGCGCCGTCTTATCTGGCGAAGTTCGGCACACCACAGACGATCGAAGAGCTGATGACGTCCCACCGCGCGGTGAATTTTTTCAGTAACCATAGTCTGCAGATAATGGAGTGGAAGTTCACCGTAGACGGTAATATCACGTCAATAAAAATACCTTCCAGCATACTGGTGGACAATTCAGAGGCGTTTCTATCATGCGGGCTGGCGGGACTCGGCATTCTGCATGGATTGCGGCCCTCTCTGGCACCCTTTATTGCGAGCGGCGAGCTGACAGAAATCCTCACAGATTTTCCTCCTCCACCAAAACCAGTCTCACTGCTTTATCCGGATCGCCGCTATCTGGCCCCAAAGGTTCGCGTATTCATCGACTGGCTGTCCGAAGTGTTTGGCCCGGATGTACAACTCTGACGCATCTCTTTTTTGTCAGAATCCCTTCCTGTAACACTCCTTCGCGATGCTATTTCTGGATATAAGGCAGACAGGACGCCGATCCTGCCTGCCGTGACACTGTATGTATTTGCCAGCATTGTTACTGATTATGAAACTGTGAAGTAAGGAAAGAACCGTTTATTCCTCCTGACATAACTGGTTTAATTTACGTCGTAAGGAAACGAAGTAAATATTATTTAACGAGTACGCAATAAATGAAATTTCATAAGGCGTAAGCGATGCCGAGCAGATATGAAATTCCTGCTGCTAAAGTTTTCTGTCATTTTTTAAATAAGTCAACACAGACATTTTAAAAACGCAATAAAGCGTCACTGGTACGGGGTCGTTAACCCGTAATGCCAGCGTTCTGAATAACATAATAGCTATGCATAAGTCTGGAATATTAATGTGAATATAATCGAGATAATTATGTCCGCCGGACGTTCGTCAGTGGATATTGCGCTTTACACCCTGATACCCGTCATGGTCGTGATGATGGTGATGATGAAGTATCTCGAATCAGTGGGCGCGCTGGCGAAGCTCGTAAATGTGGTGGCACCGGTATTGAAGCCATTTGGCCTCACCGGGCTCAGTCTTTTTGCCCTGATACAGCTCAACTTTGTGAGTTTCGCCGCCCCCGTTGCGACGCTTGCCATGATGGAAAAAAAAGGCGCGTCAGATCGACATCTGGCCGCAACGCTGGCCATGTTGTTTGCCATGGGGCAGGCCAACGCGCTTTATCCGCTGGCCCCATTGGGACTGCACTGGCTTACAACGGTCCTGCTGTCCATCGTGGGGGGCTTGGCCGCTGGGGCGGTAACGTGGTATCTGCCTGGCCGCCGTCTTGCTTCGAAAGAGGTGATTTCCACAGAAGATGCGCAGGTGCACGCCCCGCAAAAAGCCGGTTTGCTCAGCATCATCAGCGGCGCAGGGGGGGAATCCATCCGTCTGTCGCTGGGAGCCGTGCCCATGTTGATTCTCTCATTGACCATAGTGGGCATTATCAAATCAGTGGGGGGTATTTCGCTGCTGGAACAGGCCCTGTCTCCCGTAATGCAAACGCTGAACATTCCGGCCGTGCTGATTATGCCAGCACTGGTCAAATGTCTGGCAGGAGGCACGGCCTATCTGGGTGTGACGACTGAACTGCTTAAGAACGGCCACATGAGCGTGGAAACGCTGAATGCGTCAGCTGGCTGGCTGCTGCAGACCTTTGACCTGCCGGGTGTGGGAATAATGCTCGGCGCCGGTTTTCGCGTGGCTCGGATTGCCCACTTTGCTATTCCCGGCGCGCTGCTTGGCATTGCGCTGAGAGGGATTTTACACGCGATTGTTTACTGATGAGTCCGGTGGACGCCGCCATTTATTCAACACACGCTGACCTGATTAAACGTCCTGACAGCAGGTGGGTGTGCAGAGACTGACATTTTTGTACTGATTAAGGAGCCAGCAATGATGAATCCTAAATATGCACCTCTTTTTGAACCCTACACGCTGAATAACGGCGTTGAAATTAAAAACCGCCTGACGGTCGCGCCGCTGACGATTTATGACTCAGGTCCGGAAGGCGAGATGACAGAAACCGGACGTCGCTTCTGGAAAGACCGATTTAAAGGCTTTGGCCTGTTTATTATGCCGTTTACCAACGTTCATCCCAGCGCAATTGGCTTTGAATCGCCTCAGGCCATCACCGACGCGGATCTGCCAACGCTGACTGAATACGCAGAGATCGCGCATGAACAGGGAGCGAAAGCCGTTGTCCAGCTTGCGCATTCCGGTTATCGCGCCGATAAGTCAATGACCAAAGGCCATGACGTGATTGCACCTACCGGCGACTTATACGGCCGCTTTCGAGCGATGACTGATGCAGAAGTGCGCGAGATGATCGCCTGCTTCGCAAACGCGGCAGAGCTGGTGATGCGTGCAGGTTTTGATGGTGTTGAAATTCATGGGGCCAACGGCTGGCTTATTCAGCAGTTCGTTTCGGCGGCCAGCAATCTGCGAGATGATCACTGGGGCGGAACATTGGAGAAACGGTTTAACTTTTCGCTCGGAATTGTTGATGCCATTGATGCGGTGCGCCGCAAGCATAATCGCCCGGACTTTATTATTGGCTACCGTTTCTCGCCAGAAGAACCGGGTGAAAACGGCATTACCATGAAAGAAACGCTGGCCCTGGTGGATGCGTTGCTTACGCGTCCGCTCCAGTATCTGCATATCTCCCTGTGGGATTTTTATAAGAAAGCCCGCCGTGGCGCTGACAGCAACCTGACGCGCATGCAGATCGTTCACGACCATATCAATGGCCGGGTGCCATTCATTGGCGCAGGTAACTTATATACCGCCGATGACATGCTGGAGGCCTATAAGACGGGCTGGGCGGAGTCTGTCGCCATCGGTAAGAGCGTAATGCTGAATCCAAACCTGGTAGAGCTTATCCGCACAGGTCGCGAATCAGAAATTGAAACCACATTTGACTGGGATAAAGCCGACTATTACCGCTACACCCCTGCCATGCTGCAGGGCACGATGGCTGGTACAGATTTTTATCCACCATCAAAGCAGAAAGGTGTGCGCTACAAGACTAACCATTACTGATACCTGATAAACAAAGCTTAAATACCTGCACACGGCCACGTCATTTTGCCGTGTGCAGGTAGCGGACTTTCAGAGAAATAAAAGATCATGAAACCACTCAATGTTGCCACTAAAAGCGGAACGGTTTTGAACGGCGTAATTTTTCCGGCACCTGATTCCGATACCGTTGTCATTGCCATTACTGGTGTTCACGGCAATTTCTATTCGAACCCCTTTTATTACACTCTCGGGGATACGCTGAGTACCGCTGGTATTGATTTTATTTATGCCCAGACGCGTGATGCTTTTGGGCAGATGGAAATCGTCAACGCAAAAACCGGAAAGACCGAAGTCATCGGTTCATGGAATGAAGATTTGACGAAGTCTGACGACGATGTCGGTGCCTGGATCGATTATGCGGCTCAGGCTGGTTACAAAAATATCATTCTGGCGGGCCATTCTCTTGGCGCTAATAAGGTCATCTACTATCTGTCTAAGCATGCCGATCCGAGGGTAAGTAAGTTTATTCTGCTCAGCCCGGCAAATATCCGCCATCTGACCTCTCAGGTGTCAGAAAAAGAAAAAAACCTCATCGCGGAATTCAGAGAGAGCGGTCGCGGCCAGACGCTGCTGCCATTCGACTTTATTGGCTGGCTTCCCTGCGTCGCGGATACCGCCTGGCAGTGGCTGTATACCGATACGCTCAATAACGTACATGTTGAAGCGAACGGCGATTTCTCGCAGGTAGAAAAGATAAGGCACAGCGGTGCCCTGATTATCGGTACCTATGATCGCTTTACCTACGGCAATCCGTGCGGTTTTCTCTGCAATATCAACGATCATTTTCCAACGCCGGCTGACAATGCGTTAATTTTCATTGATCGCACGGGACATACCTACCAACAGAAAGAAAAAGAACTGGCAGAAGCCATGCTGAAACTGGCCAGTGGCTGGCGTACTGAAAGCACAGTAAGAGGATAAAACGATGCCATTTATTATATCCCGGGTAAACATCCCGCTTTCACACGAACAGGAAATGGCACTTAAGGCCGGGCTGGGCCAGGCCATTTCGCTTGTGCCGGGTAAATCTGAAGCATCACTGATGCTGGGGTTTGAAGACGCGTATCACCTGTATCTTAACGGTGACAATGCTCAACCTATGGCTTATATCACTGTGGCTGTCTTCAGCAATCGTTGCCACCGTGGTTATGAGCAACTGAGTATGGCCATTTGCCAGATTTTCCACCGGGTTCTGGAGATAGACCCTGACAGGATCTTTATCAATTATGAGGATATACCTGCGTGGAGCGTGGCAGGCAGGGCATTCATTGACAAGCGGAGCAGTGCTGAATGACTGCAGAAAAAAAGCTGACTCTCACCATCTTTACGGACCCAATGATGGGCTTATCTTACGAAAGTGAGCCCTTTTTCCGTAAACTGGAAACGCACTTTCAACAGCAGATTCAGTTCAGGTACGTCATGTCCGGGCTGGTGCGAAATGTCTATGATTTTGTCGATCCTGAAGACTTGAAGGTGAGTCAGGAATACGCTCTTGAAAAATACATGTTGCAACTGGCAGCGATATATAAAAGCGAAGAAAACATTACCGGCATGCCTATAAATATGACGGATTTTCAGCTTTTTACGACGGAATTTAACTCCTCCATCCCGCTGAATCTGGCCTATAAGGCGGCGCAATTAGCGGACAGCAATAAAGCCGACCATTTTTTATATCGCCTGCGCTTCGCCACCGTTGCTGAATGCAGACCGACAACGCGTCTGAAGGAAATACTGGCAGTAGTGGCTGATACCGGTATCAACGTTAATGAATTCCTTAAGCACTATCAGGACGGCAGTGCACAAGCGGCGCTGGATGATGATTTCAACCTGCGCCAGTCGCTGGATGTGAGGGGGCTACCGGCTTACCTTTTTGAATATGACGGCAAACAAGTCATGATTAACGGCGTGATAGGGTATGAACAGTTTTATAACATCATTAAAAATCTGTCCGATGGAAAAGTCTCTGCACATCAGCCAGAAGTCTCTACGAATAGCATTCGGGATTTAATTAATCTGCATCCGTTAATATCGTCAATTGAAATTAAAGACGCTTTTTCCCTGCGAGATCTCTCGGCAGTTAAGGCACTGATCCAGCCCCTACTGGATTCAGACGAGATATCGATAAAGCCGGTTCATAACGGGTGGTTCATTCAGCAGAAAAAATAAACCGTGCAGGTATTCAGTCTCTTCAATATTTGCAGAGGAGCAGACAATGCGCACGATCATTAAAATACTCGTTATTATTACTAAATAAGTAATTCTGTTTTAAAGATCGGGTGCTTTTTCGTAACAATAATGACGTTTAGGATCTTCTCCAGAGCAATTTACTACTGTACCCGCTTAAACAGCTTGGCTGAACAACACTTTTGAGGAGATCTTGACATGAAAAACAATCGTATCTGTCAAATATTAGGGATCGAAAAACCCGTTATTCAGGGGCCATTATCGTGGCTTACCGACGCGCGTCTGGTTGCCGCCGTGAGTAACGCTGGTGGTCTGGGTGTACTCGGGCCAAACGCAGGTTTAACGGCAGAAACCGCTGTTTCGACACCCGAAGAAACTGCCGAAAAGATGCGTGAAGAAATCCGTAAAACCAAGCGACTGACAGAAAAGCCATTCGGGGTAAACCTTATTCCTACCCCGGAAAATGATATTTGGACACCGCCTATCATGCAGGTGATCAAGGAAGAGGGCGTCAGGGCTGTGGTTTATACCGGTTACGGTGAAGGTGCCGTTATTCCGGGCCTCTTTAACGAATTAAAGGAAGCGGGCATTGCAATCATTTACCGCGATATCAACCCGACACCTGAAAACACCCGTCTGGCGGAAGAGGCTGGTGCCGATATTATCGTCGCAACCGGTTTTGACGAGGGGGGGACTTTACCTGCAACCGCGCTGGGAACCTTTTCGATCGTGCCGTTGATTGCTGATTCCGTAAAAAACATTCCGATCATGGCTGCAGGAGGTATTACTGACAATCGCACTGCAAAAGCGGCACACGCACTTGGTGCTGAAGGTGTGTTTGCCGGTTCGGTCTTCATCGGTACGGAAGAAAGCCGCGTGCCGCAGTCTGTCAAAGATAAAATCATTGAAGCCAATGGTCTTGATTTGCTCCTTTTCCGTACCCTGCCTGATTACTATCGCTCACTCCCGGGTAAACTTGCCGAGAAGCTTGTTGCGATGGACAAAGCAGGCGCAAGTAATGAAGAGTTGGGTAAAACAATGGGGGGGTTACGTGGCTTGCGTATCGGCATGCTTGAGGGAAATACAGATGAAGGCTACATCGCGCTCGGTACGGGAATAGGGAACATTCGCTGCATTAAAAGCGTCGCTGAGGTTGTGAATGAGTTAACCGTGAGCTAATCGTAAGTCATGGCCGCTAGGCGGGTCAGGTCAATCTGAAATACGGTCTTGAGCCAGGCGTGCAGATTTACACGCATATTTCGGATCAGTACAGCCCTTTTTACGCTAAAGTCATCAGCCGCGTACGGGACTCAACGTACGTACTTGATGGTCTGTTGTACCACGAATACGATCTGGAAGTTACAGAGCAGGCAGCGACCGTTGTCGCTGCTCTATCCGCACCGGCATCTCTCGCATAAGGTTCGAGTCTTTGCCGACTGGCTGCAGCGGCTGGTAACGAATCTGGATCGAACGGTATCGCCTTGACTCTGCTGGCTGAGCGTTTATATATAAAATGTGAATGCTATTAAGGCAATGAATCACATAGCTGGATAATGACTTAACCTGTAAGGGAATGCTGATGAAACTCTGGAATAAAACACTGCTTGCTTCCGCCCTGTGCCTGACCCTGTTTGGCTGCGACGATGCGTCGAAAGTCGATAACAAACTGGATAAAGCCAAAGATAATGCGGAGCAGATGAAGGATGCGGCGGCGGATAAAGCGCAGGCGATTAAGCAGGATGCGGATAAGCAAATTGATACGCTGAAAAGCCAGGCCGACGCCGAGGCCGATCGCCTGAAGGATCAGGCCAGCGCCATCAAGGCGGAGGCGGACAAGAAAGCGGATGCCATCGCCCAGCAGGCGAAAGCCCAGGCCGATGCCGTGAAGCAGAACGCGCAGCAGGAAAGTGATCGCATTGTCAAAGAGGCGGGTCAGATCAAAGACAACGCTATCGGCGATGCCAATCAGCTCTCGGCGGAGGCAGCGAGCAAAACCAAGGCCATTCAGGACAGTATCGCCAAGGATAAACAAAACACTGCGCCGCCGGCGGCCCAGCAGTAACTTGCGGTGTTTGCCAGGCCGCCGCCCGGCGCAAAAGCGGCTTAGCCCCCGCAGCCTTGCCTGGCGGCGCTGCGCTTGCACAGGCCTACGGAGGGTGCCAGTTGGGTGCCAAATCACCTGATATTCCAGACCGGGCAAGGCGTCGCCACCGCCCGGCACGTGGGTCGAAAGCACATCATGCTCAGGGGTATCTTACGATACCCCTTTTTTATGCCTGGCGCGGGATCAGCGGTTCGGGATCAGGGTGCCTTTCAGGCCGTGCGGCTCTGAGCGCAAATACTGCGACGGCACGCGGACCTGGGCGCCAAGGCTGGCGGCAGCGTGCCATGGCCAGTGCGGATCGTAGAGCACCGCGCGGGCAAGAGCGATCAGGTCGGCATCACCTTCTTCCAGCGCCATTTCCGCCTGCTGCGGTTCGGTGATCAGCCCCACGCCAATCACCGGGATAGCTACCTGCTCGCGAATATCGCGGGCGAAAGGCAACTGATACCCCGGCCCAACGGCGATCGACTGCTGCGGCGACAAACCGCCGCTGGAGACGTGAATATAGTCACTGCCCAGCGCTTCTAGCTGCTGGCTAAACTGAATGGACTGCTCGCAGTCCCAGCCGCCTTCGACCCAGTCGGTCGCCGACAACCTGACCCCCACCGCCATGGTGTTGCCCACCGCTTCGCGGATCGCTTTAAAGACTTCCAGTGGATAGCGCATCCGGTTCTCCAGCGAACCGCCGTACTCGTCGCGACGGTGATTACTGAGCGGGGAGAGAAACTGGTGCAGCAGATAGCCGTGGGCGGCGTGCAGTTCAATCAGCTCAAAGCCCAATCGCTGGGCGCGCAGCGCGCTGGCGACGAAGGCCGCTTTGATGCGCGCCAGATCGGCATGGCTCAGCTCAACGGGGGCGCGATCGCCATCGTGAAACGCCACGGCGGAAGGGGCGACGGTCTGCCAGCCACCATCGTTGAGCGCCAGCTGATGGCCTCCCTGCCACGGCGCTGCGCAGGAAGCCTTGCGCCCCGCGTGCCCTAGCTGGATCCCAAGGCGGATCGGCGACCAGGCCCGGACATCCTCTACCACCGCGCGCAGGGCGTTTTCGGTTTCATCATCCCACAACCCCAGATCCCCTGGGGAAATACGTCCCGCAGGCTCTACCGCCGTGGCTTCGAGAATTAACAGGCCAGCGCCGGAGAAGGCCAGCTGTCCGAGGTGGATCCGATGCCAGGAGGACGCTTTTCCCTCGTCGGCAGAGTACTGACACATTGGGGCGATAACGATACGGTTATCCAACGTCAACTGACCAATACGCGTCGCGCTAAAAAGATGACTCATGAGTACCTCGTAAATGTTAAGCGTGGTCTTGCAGAGGGGCAGACAGTCACTGTTTATAGCATGCCTGCCTGCGTCTCCCGTATTCGGTTATTGCGCTTAAGCGCTCCGTTATTCAATAAACCAGAGGCGACGCCGACGACCGGTTGCCTGCTGCGACACGGCGCGAGCCATTGCGCTGCCAATCTCGGCGCTGGCGGTCAGCCCCTGCACAAAGGGACGATCGTGCATCAGCCAGGGAAGGGCGCCGAAGGCGATCCGACCGCGCAACGTCTCCGGGGCCTGCAGAGTGTAGTCCTCGCCCACATCCGGAATGTCATCGCCACAGGCCAGCAGTTGCTGGCGCAGTGAAGGGAAGGGCAGATCCCGGGTTTTCAGCGCTTTTTGTCCGCGAGCATCGATAAAGACATCAAATTCTCTGCGTCTCTGGTGATGAACAATGACGGTCCGGCTGGCCTCACGCTGCAAATCATAATCCTCGCCGAGCGCCACAATACGCAGAATGCCCGCCTGGTGCAGGGCCAGCAGCCGACGAATGGATTCCGGCGGAATGGCGGCGTAGTTATCGATAAATACCCGGGCGAGACCCTGGCGGAAGCGTCGGCTGTCCTCGTCGTTGAGCTGAGGCACCACAGTTTCAATCGCCTCATGCAGGCGCAAAATGGCATAGCGCCAGGGCACCGTGTGGTGTTCGCGCTTATTGCGCTCTACCTCCTGCAGATTGCGCTGCGCCCACTGGAACGGGTCATGGGTGAGGCGGTCGGCAAACCAGGCGTCGGCGATACTGTCAGCCGTCAGCTGACGAAGCCCGATCGCCGCGCACCAGTCCGGGGCGGCATATTCCAGCTCCTGGACGATCAGCTCGAACACGCGTTCCAGCAGACCGTCTCTACCCTGAGCAACGGCCGCTTCGAGGGCGGCGGGTGTGGCAATTTCCAGCGGCTCCCACGGGATCGGGCAGTAAAAATCGGCTTCCGGCAGCACGCCGTGGCGTGACATCAGAGTGATCTCCAGCGCCTCGCTGCCGGGATGGCGGGAAAAATGGGTCGTTTTGTCGTGTTTGGTATGGAAAACACCGTGGCGGGCCACTACCGCCACGGCGGCATCAATCGCGCTTAAGGAGGTTCCCAGGATCCCCACCCGGCAGGGGGCAATGCGGGCCTCCATCAGGCCGGTCCACGGACTGGGGAAGTACTGTCGGCTGGCGCGCTCTTCTTCAGGCCACAGATGGCCGGTGGCAATCGCCACCAGGTCGACAATGACCGGATCTGCTGCACTATCGGTGTGGATGACGATCCCGGTGGGCTGAACCGCAATATCCGTGACTTCACAGGATTCACAGACCCTAATCACAAAGCCGACGTCCCGGGCCCGCTCAACGAGGTACAGAAAACGGTCGCGATAGTACTCGCCGAGGATCACCCGCGGCAAAAACTGGCGCTCATGCAGAGCGTGCCGTTCAAGCCCACGCGCCGTCAGCCAGTCATCGCTGTGCTGCTGCAACCATTGCAGGTAGGTCAGGTCGATGGGGGGGATCTCAATACTGGCGATATTGGCCAGCATCTGTGCCGCGGTATTATCGTCGCTGTAGGGCATACCGACCCCGGCCTGCGCCTCTTTTTCAAACAGGGTGATGGCCAGCGGCTCACCACGCTTCACCAGTTCATACAAGGTGTAAATTCCCGTCGGCCCCACGCCGACAATGGCAATTCTCTTCATGATTCTCTCCCTTCCTGTGGGCAGATACGGCATTGATGACGCTTCGCTTCAGCGAACCTGATTTTAATTCTGGTCGAAAATTGCCGATCCGGTGGACCGCTGCACGCAATTTGAAACAAATTAGCATGCTAATAAACTTGCCGACTGCCGTAAAAGGGGTGTAATTAACAAAAGAGCAACTTTCTATACAAACAATTTACAAAGCGGTGACACCAGCTTGCTCTGCCGGACGCCGCGCAAGCTTCCGGCAATGCGCCGGAATAGGGATGACAACATGCACGGCTGGACTTCACGACAGCGCAATGCGGCGATTGCCAGTTTTTTAAGCTGGACGCTCGACGCTTTCGACTTTTTCCTGTTGGTTTTTTTACTGAGCGATATCGCCCATTCATTTCACGTCGACCTCGAAGAGGTCACCCTGGCGATTCTCCTGACGCTGGCCGTGCGGCCGGTAGGCGCACTGATTTTCGGCAGAGCGGCGGAGAAGTTTGGTCGCAAACCCATCCTGATGCTGAACATTGTGTTCTTCTCGGCTTTTGAGCTGCTCTCCGCCGCCGCGCCGTCGTTGATGCTGTTCTTCCTGCTGCGAGTGCTGTATGGCGTGGCGATGGGGGGGATCTGGGGTGTGGCCTCGTCATTGGCCATGGAGACGATCCCCGACCGTTCGCGCGGCCTGATGTCCGGCCTGTTTCAGGCGGGATATCCCTTCGGCTATCTGCTGGCGGCAGTGGCTTATGGGCTGTTGTTTGAGCAGCTCGGCTGGCGCGGGATGTTTGTGATTGGCGCGGCCCCGGTACTGCTACTGCCATTTATCTATTTCTGTGTCGAAGAGTCACCGGTTTGGCTGGCGGCCCGGCAGAATAAAGAGAGTACAGCCCTGTTGCCGGTACTACGTAGTCACTGGAAGCTGTGCCTGTATCTGGTGGTGTTGATGGCCGCCTTTAACTTTTTTTCCCATGGGACGCAGGATCTTTACCCGGTCTTTTTGAAAGTTCAGCACGGCTTTGAGCCTAAAACGGTCAGCATCATCGCGGTTTGCTATAACATCGCCTCGATCATTGGCGGGGTGTTTTTCGGCTCGCTGTCGGAGAAAATAGGCCGGCGCAAAGCGATTATGATCGCTGCCCTGCTGGCGCTGCCAGTTATCCCGTTGTGGGCTTTCGCCAGCGGCTCGCTGGCGCTGGGGGCGGGGGCATTTTTGATGCAGTTTATGGTGCAGGGGGCCTGGGGGGTGATCCCCACCTGGCTCAACGAGCTGGTGCCGGCCAATACCCGGGCGGTGCTGCCCGGCTTTGTCTATCAGTTGGGTAATCTGCTGGCTTCGGTGAATGCCACACTGCAGGCCGCCATTGCTCAACATCACGGGCATAACTATGGCCTGGCGATGGCGCTGGTGGCCGGGACGGTGGCCATTGTCATTACCGTGCTGACCTTCTTTGGTCGCGAGGGACGGGTGTCTCAGCCTGCAGGGGCGGTGCGCCACCAGCCGCTCTCCACCAGCCGTTAACTTCTGTGAACGGGCGTGGCCATGCGCCCGGTCACGTACATTAGCCACGCAAACGAATAGACGCCGCCTGGCGTTTTTCCAGGGAGCAGATCCCAATCCCCACCATGATGAACAGCGCACTGAACAGATGCCAGGCCTGCGGTTGGGTATGCAGGAACAGGATACTCAACACCCCGCCGGAGAGGGGGATGATGTGGGTGTAAATTTCGCCCCGGGTAGCGCCAATCGCGGCGATACCTTTGTTCCAGAACAGATAGGCCAGCCACGAGGGAAAAATCACCAGATACGCCAGGCCGATGAGGAAAAGCGGCTCGCGCCAGGCCATCCAGTCCTGCGCCGGGTGGCGCATCAGCCAGAAGATGACGATTGGCAGCAGGATCAGGGCGCCGAGCAGCGAGCTGACGGCGACAAAGCCATTCGCCGGGATCCGGCGGTCCTTCAGACGTAACAGCGAACAGTAGAGCGCCCAGCTCAGCGCCGAGCCCATGGCCCACAGATCGCCGACGGAAAAGCGATGCAGCGATGTGGCATGCAGTGGGTTTCCCTGGAATAACAGGATCATCACGCCAAGGGTGCTGAAGATGACCCCCAGCCAGTTGCGGGCCGAAACCGGGTCGCGAAAAATTAGCCGGTTAATCAGCAGCACCATGCTTGGCGTGGCGGACATATAGATGGCGGCGTTAAGGGCGGAGGTGGTTTGCAGGCCAATATAGAGCGTGAGCGGGAAACTGACCTGGCCGCAAAGGGTTAGCACCAGCACCGCTGGCGCGTTTTCCCGTAACAGGTGGCGACTGGCGGCGATTTGCCGACGGTAAAGCAGGCCCAGCAGCAGCGCCGTCAGCGTCCAGCGCGCTTCGGTCATCAGGATCGGATCTACGCCCTGAACCAGCACGTGACCGACCACGTAATTTCCCCCCCAGAACAGGGCGGCCAGCGTCAGTAACAGATAGGGCATGGTGATTCCTTGCGTCGCTAATCATTGTACTGAATGGTAACTTTATCAATTTTATAATATCAACAATTTTTCAATGGTTTTTGTTTAATTCATTAAATATTTTTTATATACAATAAGATAGGGTATGTTGTGAAATTTTCATTGCCGCCATTTAAACGGTACTATACCGTATAGTCGCCATGTATTTCATAGGGATAAATCATGCGTAACATAGATAATGGGGTGATTGGAAGCGACCAGACCGCGGTGATGGCCAGGCTGGCGCTGGATGAGTTAATCGACCAGCTTCTGCACAGCAACGCGCTGTCGCTGAAGCTCACGGCTAACCCGCTGGTGGCCGACAGAGCCTGGCATCTCACTGAGAATACCTGCATCCGCGCCTTCTCCGCTGACGATCCACAGGCCAAAAAACGTGCGCACCACGCGCTGTTCATTCTCTATCAGTCCTGGCTTGCCGACCCGCTCTCGCCAGCGGCAGCCAATCAGTTTCATCCGCTGCTCTCCGGGATCAGAAATTATATTGAGTCTGAGTGGCTGCGGGCGGAAAGCAAACGTTTCCATCGCCAGAGACCGGTGCTTAACGCCGGCAATATCGTCGACGAACTGCGCGCCTTATGCCAGCAGCACCCGGCGTCTCATCATCCGCTGTTCGATTTCCTTGCCAGCGAGGCCTCTGCGGCGCAGATCGACTATTTCTTCAAAAGCGACAGCGCGCTGAATCTGCTGTTCTTCGATCTTGTGGCAATGGGGCTGGTCGGTTCGCTGCCGGAAACCCGCGCTGAGATTGCGCAAAATCTGTGGGATGAGATAGGTCAGGGCAGCACTGAGATCACCCACGTCAATCTGTATAAGGATTTACTGAAGCGGCGGAATATCGCGTTGCCGGATAATCATTTTGCCCACCTGTACGACTGGCAGGGCCTGGCCGGGTATAACGCCTTTATGCTGGGCGGCGTAAACCGTCAGCATTACTATAAATCACTGGGTGTGATGGCGATGACCGAGCTGCTCGACCCACCACAGTATGAAAAACTGGTGGCGGGCTGTCGGCGAATTGGCCTTTCCGAGCGTGACGTGCATTACTATGCCGAACACATCACCGTCGATATCGGTCATGCGGATGGCTGGCTGAACAATGTGATTGTGCCGATTGGCAAAAAACATCCGGCGGCGATGGAGGAGGTCTACTTTGGCGCCGCGCTGCGTCTGCAAACCTGCAACGATTATTATGATGGTCTGCTGGCGGCTCTGCAGTCGCTGGACGGCAGCTCACCATCTCACAGCGTACCGCCTTCTGAGTAAATAAGCGCTTTGGCCGCACTCCAGGCGGTGACCCCCGGCGGGATCTCCCGGCATTCCACGGATTCGGCCTGCTGGGCGGCGATAGCGCCATCGATGAGCATCACCATCATCATGGCGACCCGCTCGGCAGGCTCTGGTTTTAACACCAGCAGGAGAATATCGCGGAAGAACTGCCAGAGGAGCGACTTGAAGCGGGAACACTGCTCCCGGATCGCCGGCGATGACGCACCATATTCAAACAGCGCGCGGGTAAACATGCAGCCGTGGAACGTTTCGCAGGTAAACCAGCAATGATAGTAGTCGAACACGGCAAACAGCCTCTCCCGCGCGGTGGTTTTATCCGCGGTGATCTGCGCCAGATCCTGCATAAACTCACTCTCTTTCTGCCTGAGAATATCCAGAATAAGCGCCTCTTTATCGGCGTAGTAGCGATAGAAAGTCATTTTGGAGATGCCGGCATGTTCAGCAATCCGCTCGATGCTGGGCGACTGATATCCTTCGCGATTAAACAACGCGCTGGCGTGGCGGAGAATGTCCGCTTGTTTTGGCTTCATGCGTTTTCCTGTCGAATGGTTTGCTGTCACGACTGCCGGTGACATGGACGTCCTGCAGCAGCGGTGCATTATGCCGGATCTTGCCGCCAGACGGGTAAAAAGTAAATCAGCCGCGGTTTATACGCCGTCAGTTCCCTCAATAAAACAAGATTGCGTTGACATGCACAAGTCACCATACTTGTCTGCGATAAATCGCTTTGCATAAGTACGGAGGAGTCGCGTTAATAATCAGTATTCTGACCAGGAAATACCATCTTTCATAGTCAGCGATTGACTCAGGGCTTGCTCATGAAGAGCGATGACAACACCTGGGAAAATAAATAATTAACAAGGAATGGTTATGTACTACAAGAATGAAATTGTCCGTTATTTACAGGCTAACAATATTCTTGCGTTAAAACTCGAACATGCCGTAGCGGGAGCAGAAAAGGCCGTAGCAAACCAAATTGAAACCATAGGCGCAGGTGCAAAGCGTGCGCTTTATTATTCGTCCTGTTTTACCGATGAGTACCAGGATGTGTGCCTGCAACAAAAAACCGAAGACATACGATTTAAAAACGGTGTGATTTATCTCCTTAAACATGGAAATATTGCATACGATATGCTCAAGCTATATTTTGAACAAATATTCAAAGACAAAACTTCAGAGGAACTGGAGCGTATAAAGCGAATACTTATGGCTGTTAACATTCATATTGCCGCAAGCTCACTGACCAACGCTGGATTTGCTTTGGCAACAGCCTCATTTGTCGCTACAGGTATAAACCTCAATCTTGAACTTAGTGCATTGGCTGGACGCCGGGCAGGGGGAGTGGTAGGCGCTATCGGAATATATGGTATTGTGCAGAAAGCAGCAGAGAGTGCGCATCGTCTTTGCGTTTCCGAACCTGCGTATTATTCGGTACTTTACGCACATGAGCTGGAAATGATGTACTTTCTGATAGAACCATTGTTTCTAAAATCTGAGGCGTTTACAGCACAACAGGCATCGAATGAGGGGATTGCAAACATCATTACCAGGATGATCCGATAGCTATGATGAATCTTATTAAAAGATTGCTGCGAAGAATATTCAGATCGTTAATTTCATATTATGGCCCTGCTGTATTGACAATCCTCTTCGCCATGGCACAAGGGCTCTTTTTTCCAGAGACGCCTCTCTGGCTTGTTCCCCTGTTTTTCGTATTTGTAATTGTAATGTTTTATCGATTTGTAAAATTTTGACATTGAAAACTTAACTTTATATTAAATTTATAAGGAAATAATATGTCTACACCCGCACACTTATGGCTGGAAGATGAAAATGGTTCCCCAATTCTCGGCAGTTGTTTGATGCCACTGCGCCTGGGTTCTATCGAGTTAAAATCCTTTTCTCATGGGGTAACTATTCCGGTAGATCAACACTGGGGAAAACTAACCGGTACGCGGATCCATCAACCTGTAACGATCGTAAAGGAGTTCGATCAAACAACACCGCTGTTGTACAGAGCAGTCTGCGAAGGCCGAACCATGAAGAAGGCGACAATCAAGATGTACCGCATTCTGGAAACAGGTATCGAAGCCGAATATTTCAATATCATTCTGGAAAACGTCAAATTTACCACGGTTGCACCATTTCTTTCTCCGGGTGGGATGAGTAGTACCCATCTCGAAACACTCGAATTGCGTTATGAGGCGATCACCTGGAAGTATACCGAAGGGAATATTATCTATCGTGGCTCATGGAATGACCGGTGTTGCGCCTGAACTCCCCGCTGACCGATTACGATGAGATCTTAGCCTACGGCGGTACTCCGGAAGAATCCGCCATGCTGGTGCTGGCCACTACCAAAATCTATCGCTGGGATGAGGCTCCGCCATGAGCCTGGCAGCGCCAGGCTGCGCAGGTTAAGATGGCCCTGCGATTGCCAGTCTCATTAAGAAGAAGAGAAGAGATGATGTTACCCCTGACCACGCCCCGGCTGCTGCTGCGCCGGTTCAGAACGGAAGATCTACCGTCTTTCAGCCATTATCGCAATCTGCCGGAGGTGGCCCGCTTTCAGAGCTGGACCCACTACAGCATGACAGAGGCGACAGCCTTCTATGAACAACAGCGTTCGCTGGCCTTTGCTGAGGATGAGAGCTGGTTCCAGCTTGCCGTAGAGATCCAGGCCAACGGTGCGCTGGCGGGAGACGTGGGGATCCACTTTTTCGATCAGGGCAGACAGGCCGAGCTGGGCATGACCTTTTCCCCGGCATATCAGCACCAGGGGTATGCCCGGGAAGCGATGCGGGCGGTGATGGCCTTACTCTTTGAGCAATTAGCCCATCACCGGCTGATGGCGGTGGTTGATACCCGCAATGCCGGCGCGATCAAACTCCTGGAAGGGCTGGGCTTTCGTCGCGAGGCGCATTACCGGCAGAATATCTTTTTTAAAGGCGAGTGGGGCGACGAGTACCTGTATGCGCTGCTACGTAGCGAATATCAGTGAAGTGACGGGCGAGCCGTCACTTCTGTCAGGACTGCAGTTAGCTGTGCTGACGGATAAAGCGCGCGCGCCACGGTTTTAGCACCCACAGCGCGAGGGCGGCGGTGACAAAATCAAGGCTAATCGCGCAGCTGAAGACCATATGCCAGCCGTGGGTGTACTGATAGAGCAGGGCCGCCAGCGGGCCGCCGAAGATTGACCCAATCCCCTGCGAAATATACAGCCAGCCATAGTTGGTGGCGGCATATTCGCTGCCGAACGTATCGGTGAGCGTCGACGGGAAGAGGGAGAAGATCTCTCCCCAGCCAAAGAACACCACCCCGGAGAGCAGGACAAACAGCAGCGGATCTTCCCGGCATGCCAGCCAGAGCATCATCGCCACGCCTTCCAGCGCAAAGGCGATAAACATGGTTTGTTCGCGGCCGAAGCGGTCGGAAATAAAACCAAACAGCGGCCGGGTTAAGCCGTTGGTGAAGCGGTCTATCGTGAGCGCCAGCGGCAGCGCCGCCATGCCAAACACTACCGCCTGGCTAATGCCGAAATCTTCGGCGAACACCGCCATTTGCGAAGTGACCATCAGCCCGGAAGTCGACATCATCGCCATCATGGCAAACATCAGCCAGAACAGCGGCTGGCGCAGCATTTCCCGGGAAGTAAACGATCTGCTGCTCTGCACCACCGTCTGGCTGACGGGCTGGGAGACCGCGGGTGGCGGCAGCTTCAGCCCCTGACTGGCGAAGAAGCCGACGAGAGCGAAAAGGATGCCGAAAGTCGTCATCGTGTGTTCAAGGCCGTTAGTGGCCAGCGACAGGGAGACAGGGAAGGTGGTTATAATTGCCCCCATCCCGTAGCCCGCCGCCACCGCGCCGGCGGCAAATCCGCGCTGCTGCGGGAACCATTTGACCATCAGGCCGACAACGCCGATGTAGACAATCCCGGTCCCGAGGCCGCCCATGCAGCCATATACCAGCCAGAGCGTTGCCAGGCCGTTTACCTGCGCGGAAAGCACCCAGCTCATTCCCGCCATCACCGTGCCAATAGCGATCAGCCGCCGTGGACCAAATTTTTCCACTAACCGCCCCTGAAAAGGTGAAAAGAAGGTCTGCAGGATGATCAGCAGCGAGAAGGTGACCTGCAACTCTGGCAGACCGACGCCAAGTTTAGCGGCCAGGGGTTTTGTCAACAGCGTCCAGACATATTGCGGACTGGAAATGGCGGCCATGCAGATCAAGCCCAGCACCAGCTGGCGCCATTTGCCATATTTCGGGGTAACCAACGGTTCGCTGAGTGTCGTCATGTTGTTCTCCGTTTTCAGTAAACTGGCTTCCGTGAAACGCATCCACCCTGGATGCTTCACAGAAAGGGGAAGGTGGCGACCGCAGAGTGACGACTTGTTGTGGCCATACGGCATACCATCTTGTCCACATCGCGGTATACAAGCGCACAGCATTAAACGTGCCATATAAAATAATTTTTTATATTCAGGTGGTTAATGTAATGAGGGCATGTCTGATGGGGGGCGGCATGGTGAATGTGCGGCACCAGAGCGGTGCAAATGGGTTATCGCGGTGCGCTTCGCGTGCTAACTGGCGTAAGACACATCATGTATCCTTGACTGGCGTGAGACAGACTTCCGGGCAAAGCCGCCAAGGTAAACCGGAAATAAGGATGGCGGTTTACCTGCTTAGCACCAAATAAACGCTGCTGTCCCCACTGTTTTTTCTTTATGAGCTGGGCATGTATTGTATGGACTTTCGCAGAGAAACATTCTTCCTGGTAGAAATACTGGCTACCACACTCGATATGGGAAGCCGCCCGCTGACGCCTTATCGCCCCACATTAAGCTCACGCAGCGGTACTGGCCCGGACTTTGAGCACTGACGGAATTTCAATAAACTTTTCACACGGATTATCGTTAAGCAGATCGAGAAGGGCTTTACCGGCTTTCACCCCAATGTCATGCCAGGGAAACTCAACGGTTGTCAGGGCAGGGGAACAGACTGTCGATAACACCCCGCCGCCTAAACTCGCAATCGAAACGGTATTAGGCACTTTTATGCCGGCACTGTGGCAGGCCATCATGCATCCGCAGGCCATTTCATCCGATGTGCAAATTAACGCATCGAGATCGCCCCAGGTAATCATCATATCCTTAAATATATTGACGCCTGTGGCGATGGTGGATGGCAAATGCGTGGTCACCACCCGGTGTGGGGAGCGGTTCAGGGAAAGCATCGCAGTATTCCAGCCGCTGAGTAACTGGCGAAACATTGTGTTATTGGCTGGGGTACAGAGCAGCGCGATGTTTTTTAATGAGGCGTCGGCCAGATGAGTGACGATCTGTTTTACGGCCTTACCGTAATCCACGCCGATGCACATGCCCACGGGGTGGGTATTTAGCGCGCCAATTTCCAGGATAGGGACATCCACATTGGCCAGCAGCTGGGTGCAGCTCTCAATGGTATCGATATTGAACTGAATAATGGCCGCCGGGTTATAGGCGAGCATTTTTTCAAACGTCTTTTGTTCACTTTGACCGTCATGCCCGGACTCCATAAACATCATGGTATATCCGCGTTCAGTCAGCACTTTTTGCAGCGCTTCAGAGACCGGCAAAAAACCCGGCGAAGAGAAGGTGGGGACGACGGCGAGAATAAGATCGGAATGGACTGACGCCAGATTACGTGCCTGCAGATTTGGGACATAACCGAGTTGACTGACGGCCGCATCGATGCGATCGCGAAGCTCAGGGTTCACTTTTTCCGGCATTCTCAGCGCACGCGAGACGGTCATGGCGCTCACACCGACAAACTCAGCCACTTCAGTCAGGGTTATCTTACCCGTTCCTTTACGTCGTTTTTCTTTCGGGCTACCGTCCGCGTCTAAGCTCTTCACCAAAATCACCAACCGTTTGAAAAATAAAATATATCGAAAGTATATCTGCGAGTTGCATTATAACTTACCACAGCGAAGGGGAAAGCACATTATAGGCGGTGTTAGCGGTAACGCACTTTTTAACATTTTTACTTGTTAGCGCTAACTTTGGGAGGTGTATCACAGTTGCATTTTAGTTAGCTGTTTATAGTGCAGCACATAAACCCTCTCGGGAGAGCATATGATCAGAGACTGGTTAACGCCGGATAAAATTAAAGTCATTAACTCAATAGATAGCTGGAAAAATGCCGTTCGTCTTGCGGCAGAACCCTTGCTAACGCAAGGGTATATGACCGAGCAATATATTGAGGCGATTTTAAAAAACCATGAACAACTTGGGCCCTATTATGTATTAGCTCCGGGGTTGGCGATGCCTCATGCCCGTCCTGAACAGGGTGTGTTAAGAAATGGATTATCGCTTCTTCATATTAAAGAAGGGGTGTCATTCGGTTCGGCAGAGAATGATCCAGTGTACGTGGTTATAATGCTTTGTGCGCGTTCCGGAGATGAACATATTACGATGATCGGTGAACTGGCTGAAATCTTTAGCGATCCGCAAAAGTTAGACCGATTGTTAAATGCCGATGATGTCAAAGCCATTCAGGCCGTTATTGACTGAAGGAAGAGAGAATGAAAAAAGTGCTTATCGTGTGCGGTAATGGTTTAGGCAGCAGCTTCATCGTTGAAATGAATGTCAAAAAAATCCTTGCCGAAATGAATAAAGAAGCTGAAGTCGCGCATACCGATCTGACGTCGGCGAAAAGCGAAACTGCCGATCTTATTCTCAGCGCCAAAGACATTGCAGAACATCTTAGCAATCACTCTGCAAAGGTAGTTGGATTAAGTAATTTACTGGATAACAATAAAATTAAAGAAATTTTAGCAGAAAACATTTAAGCAACGGCTATCTGATTCGTGGAGTTTAATATGCTTCATTTTCTTATTTATGATGTGCTAGGGACCCCGGCGATTCTGGTTGGTTTATTTTCACTGATCGGTCTCCTGTTGCAAAAAAAAGGAATTTCAGACGTTATTTCAGGTACCCTGAAAACCATTATGGGTTTTGTCATTTTAACCGCTGGCGCTGGTATTATTGCTTATACGTTAACGATTTTTAGCCAGTTATTTGAGCATTCTTTCCATATTCAGGGCGTGGTACCCAACACTGATGCTATGGCTGCTCTGGCGCAGAAGAATTATGGCACGGAAACCGCCACCATTATGGTATTGGGTATGCTGATCAATATCGCGCTGGCACGCCTCACGCCATTGAAGTACATCTTTCTGACCGGACACCATACGCTTTATATGGCAGCGATGCTGGCGGTGATTTTGTCAGTAGGGGGGTTGTCAGGAATTTGGGTTGTGACTATTGGCGCGATTATCCTCGGTGCCATGATGGTGATCTCCCCGGCCATCTTGCAGCCATTTACCCGCAAAATTACCAACACCGACGATCTGGCGCTCGGGCATTTTGGCTCTATCGGCTATCTGCTGTCCGCGCTGGTGGGCAAAGTTGTTGGTAAAGATAGTCCCTCGATAGAAGAGATCAAAGTACCTAAGTCGCTTAATTTCCTTCGCGACTCCTCGGTAGCCATCTCTCTTACTATGATGATTCTGTTCCTTGTGCTGGTGGTCGTCGCAGGCAAATCCTTTGTCGAGGAGACCCTGAGCGCCGGTCAGAACTTTATTATCTTCGCCATTATCCAGTCCCTCACTTTCGCCGCGGGGGTTTATATCATCCTTGCCGGAGTGCGGATGGTGATTGCTGAGATCGTCCCGGCGTTTAAAGGGATTGCGGACAAGCTCGTTAAAGACGCTAAGCCGGCGCTGGACTGTCCGACGGTGTTTCCCTTTGCTCCGAATGCCGTCATCGTCGGCTTTCTCGCAAGCTTTGTCGCGGGGCTGGTCAGTATGTTCCTCTGCCCACTGTTCGGCTTAAGTGTCATTGTCCCGGGTCTGGTTCCTCACTTTTTCTGCGGGGCCACGGCGGGGGTTTACGGCAACATAACCGGCGGACGTCGCGGGGCGGTGGTAGGGGCTTTTGCCCACGGCCTGCTCATTTCGTTCCTGCCTGCCATTCTGTTGCCCATGATGGGAAATATGGGGCTGGGCTCCACGACCTTTGGAGACGCCGACTTTGGCGTTGTCGGGATCGTGCTGGGGCATATCATCGCAATTTTTAACTAACTATTGACTCTCGGAGGTGGTTTATGAGCGCTAAATTTTCACCCTCATTAATGTGCATGGATTTAACACAGTTCAAAGAGCAGATCACGGCATTGAATAAAAAGGCGGATTTTTACCATGTTGATATAATGGATGGCAACTATGTCCGCAATATCACACTGTCTCCTTTTTTTATTGCGAATCTGAAAAAAATTACTACTGTCCCCATTGATGTTCATCTGATGGTGAATCATCCGGAAGATATCATTCCCATGTGTCTCGATGCCGGCGCCGATATCATCAGCTTTCATCCCGAAACGGCGAATAACAAAATTTTCCGCCTGCTCAATCAGATCAGGGATGCGGGTAAAAAGTGCGGGGTGGTGCTGAACCCGGCGACACCCGCAGAAAGCATTGCCGAATATGCGCATCTGCTGGATAAAGTGACGGTCATGTCGGTTGACCCTGGTTTTGCCGGACAAAAGTTTATTCCTGAATCGCTGAACAAGATAAGAAAACTCATCAGTATGCGCAAAAATAATGGCTATCATTATCTAACGGAAATTGATGGTTCTTGCAATGAAAAAACCTTTAGCCAGATTGCTGAATCCGGGGTGGATGTGTTTATCGTTGGCACATCGGGTCTGTTTTCACTCCATGAGGATGTTGGCCAGGCTTGGGACAGAATGATCGAGATCTTCCAGCGGGAAACCGTCGCTGCATAACAGGTCATTACTGTATTATTTTTCTTTGAACCACAGCATTTATTTAAATAAGGCTTAAAAGATCTGCATCACACCAGCGATGCCAGCTCTGTTATTCAACGACCACTTTATATTAATGCGGATGAATTATGGATATTTCTACAGTACTTAATGTGAATAACATCAAGTTAAATATGACCGCCAGAACCAAAGAAGAGGTAATAGAAGAACTCACCGATTTACTGATCCAGGATGGCGCCGTAACCAATAAGGAAGACTTTATTCGTGATGTCTGGTTACGCGAGGAGCTAGGCTCTACGGGCTTTGAAAACCATATCGCTATTCCACATGGCAAATCTTCCGGTGTTTCCCGTACCGCATTAGCCATCGGACGCACGCAACATGCCATTCCCTGGGAGACCATGGATGGCAGCGATGTTCGTTGTGTTATTTTATTTGCGGTTTGCCTGGTGGACCAAAATGCCACTCATATTCGCCTGTTAGCACAAGTGTCCGGGTCACTGGCAGACGAAGACATTATCGCTAAATTACTGGTTGAATCTGATCCACATAAAATCATTGCGCTTTTCAATTCAGAAACTGAAAACGCCGATGCTTAATACTAACTTACTAATATCGTTTTATAATTTATTAAATTAATTAACGGAGAAACATCATGAATATTGTCGGCGTTACCGCCTGCACGGTGGGGATTGCACACACCTATATTGCGCAAAAGAAAATTGAAACGGCGGCTAAAAAAGCCGGACATAACGTTAAAATCGAGACGCAAGGAACCATCGGCATTGAAAACCCGTTAACCGCTGATGAGATTGCCGCGGCAGATATTGTCCTGCTTGCTGCTGATGTCAAAGTGACGGGCGAAGAAAGATTTTCCGGCAAGAAAGTCGTTAAAGTCGCGACGGAAACGGCAGTCAAATCCCCCAATAAGTTGATTGAAAAACTCAGTGAAATAGTCAATTCATAATTTTATTTCGGCCTGGCGACTCTACATTAAAGGGCGTGACTTATGTCTCTAAAACAAATATGGCAAGCAGCAAACCCTAAAGGACATCTGCTGACCGCTATCTCGTTTCTGATCCCCATTGTCTGTGGTTCTGGGTTTATTATCGCCATCGGCATGGGGCTTGGCGGGACGGTGCAGGACACGTTAACTGCGGGACAATTTGATGTATGGCAGGCGATGGCCACCCTGGGCGCCAAGGCGCTTGGGCTGTTGCCGGTGGTGATTGCCGTGGGAATATCTGGCTCGATAGCCGGCAAGCCAGGCATCGCGCCAGGATTTGTCGTCGGGCTGGCGGCGAATACCATAAGCGCAGGCTTTATCGGTGGGATGATTGGTGGCTATATTGCGGGGTATATTGCGCTGGCGATCATTAAAAACGTCAAGGTCCCTGACTGGGCCCGCGGGTTGATGCCGACGCTGATCGTACCGTTTTTTGCCTCCATTATCAGCTGTCTGATTATGGTCTATATCATCGGTACGCCTATCGGGATCTTCACGGATGCGCTTACATCTTTCCTGAGAAGCATGGGCACGTCGTCGAATTTGGTGTTAGGCGCAGTCATTGGCGCATTGTGTATCGTTGACTTTGGCGGCCCGCTGAATAAGACATGCTTTGCTTTCGTGCTGACCCTGCAGGCACAGGGGATAAATGAACCCATTACCGCACTTCAGTTAGTAAACACCGCTACGCCTATCGGATTTGGCCTGGCTTTCTTTATGGCCAAACTGCTGCGTAAAAATATCTATAACCGTGAAGAAGTGGAAACCTTAAAATCAGCGGTTCCGATGGGGATTGTGAATATCGTTGAAGGTTCTATCCCGATCGTCATGAATGATATTGTGCGTGGTATTGCGGCGGCGGCTATCGGCGGGGCATGCGGCGGGGCGGTCACCATGGTCTATGGTGCGGATGCGACGGTTCCTTTTGGCGGAGTACTGATGATCCCCACGATGTCACATCCGATGGCAGGCATCATGGCCTTGCTGGTAAATATCGTTGTTACCGCGACGGTCTATGCCGTCATCAAAAAAGATATCCCTCGCGACGTGATTGTTGATAATGATTACGAAGAAGAGGATATCGACCTGGATGATATTAAAGTGAGCTAACGTATCCCAGGGGTATTTTAAATCAACATTAAGCTGTTCCTGTAAGAACATCAGCCCATGACTAAGCGTTCCTGAGTCATGGGCTACTCTTTGCACCTGTCATCCCAGAAGAAAAGTGGCGCAGGGGGAAGCCGAGGATCTGGGGAAATAATCTTGTTGCAAAAATGTGATCATTTCAGTAGCGTTATCTCTTTCGGAGACTGGAAATGCTCGTCACTGATTCACTTCTTGCATACACCCTCGCTGCCACACTGCTTACTCTTACACCAGGTCTCGATACCGCGCTCATCCTGCGCACGGCGACCGCTGAAGGTGGACGCAAAGCCTTGCATGCCGCGTTAGGCATTGATCTCGGATGCTTTATTTGGGGCGCCGTGGTGGCCTTTGGCTTAGGGGCGCTGCTGGCGGTTTCTGAGTTTGCTTATACCGTGTTGAAATGGTGCGGAGCGGGCTACCTTTGCTGGCTGGGCATCCAGTTGCTTCTGCGCCCGCGCCAGCAGTTTAACACCACTCCGACAGAATCTACTACCACGAGTAACTGGTTCCTGCGTGGGATGTTGGGGAATGTGCTTAACCCCAAAATGGGCGTCTTCTACGTTTCATTTTTGCCCCAGTTTATCCCCGCCGGGCATTCACCCGTGAGCTGGACTTTTCTCCTGGTCGCTATCCATGTATTGATTGGTACGCTGTGGTCGTTAACGCTGATTACCGCCACTCGCTATGCCGCGGGTATCCTGAAAAAACCAGCCGTGGTGAAATGGATGGATCGGACAACCGGCTGCCTGTTTCTGTTATTTGCCGCAAAACTGGCAATGAGCCGCCGGTAATCTCCGGTTTCGTCCTCCGGGGGGGCAATACCCGCTTTCATCAGGTGTCGCCTTGCCGGAATACAGACATTCCTGCCGTGTCGGGGCAAATTTCCTGCACTTTGACGCTTATTGATTATACTTTGATGGCAGCTTGTGCTGCCTCAAGCCGTTGTCGCGATGGTGGATATCAAAACCAATATCGGCGGACATTGGGTCAACGGGGCCGATGAATATGTGTTCATGTAACAGTTGTGAGGTATGGAAAGATGGGATTATTGAATTTTGTGAAAGAAGCGGGCGAGAAAATATGGGACGCTGTCTCCGGCGACAGTAAAGAAGATCGGGCCGATAAGCTGAAAAAGCATATCGATGGACTTAATCTGCCTGGCGCCGAAAAGGTCAATATTGATGTTGCGGACGATGGCACCGCAACGGTCACTGGCGATGTTGCGTCGCAGGAAGATAAAGAAAAAATTCTGGTCGCAGTGGGTAATGTCACTGGCGTAGGCCAGGTCAGTGACGGCGTTAAAGTGACGCAAAGCGGGGCGGAAAGTCGTTTTTACACGGTCAAATCCGGTGACACCTTGAGCGCTATCTCAAAAGCGATGTATGGCTCGGCCAATGATTATCAACGTATTTTTGAAGCCAATAAACCGATGCTGACCCATCCCGACAAAATCTATCCGGGGCAGGTGCTGATTATCCCGGCGAAGTAGGCAGTTTATTCCTCTCAGCAGCAACATCAGCGATGACAGGAATACTACCTTTATACCGCCGTCGGGAGCAATCACAGACATCAGCTCCTCTCTCAACGGTAAAAGAGCCAGCTTGCTGGCTCTTTTACCAGGGTCTGGCGCTTACTGTGCGTCAGCCAGTGCCAGCCGGGCCTCTTCCTGCTCGGTGATTTTACGCTGTTGCTCAAGTTCCAGCGCGCCGCGATGAGAGAGGTAGCAGAACAGGATGCAGCAGACGATCCCGCCCATCAGCAGATAGAACCCGCCGTGCCAGCCCATTTTATCGACCATTACGCCGAACAGGCTCGTGCCTAACGATGCGCCAAAGATATAGCTCATAAATCCGCGCAGACCCACGGCTGAACCGACGGCAAAACTGGGGACGATTTCCATGGTCTGGACCGAGGCCAGAAACTGCGGGACGTAAATAAGACAGCCCACAATCGCCGCGAATACCGTGACCATCAGCAGAGATTCGCTTTTCCAGTAACCAATCAGACAGATGAAGATTAGCGTCATGCAGATTATGGCTAACGGCATCCGGCGCCCTTTAAACAGCTTGTCTGAGAGCCAGCCGGCCAGCAGGGTAGACGGAATTGCGGCCCACTCAAAAAACAGGAAAGCGACGCTCATTTGTTCTTTGGAAAAATGTTTCACCGTCAGCAGATAAATTGGCAGCCAGCTGATCATGCCGAAACGCACCATGTAGACAAACACATCCACAAAGGAGACATACCAGGCGTTTTTGTTACGCAGTACGTAGGTGCAGAAGATCTGAAATGCGCTCATATTCTCCGGCGCTTTCTGGCCGTGTTTGGTCTTCAGCACCACTTTCTCTTCCGGCATCATCTCTGCCAGCGAAGGCAGACCTTCCTCGCGCGGCGAACCCTTACCCAGCACCAGTACGCTAATGGCGAATACCACCGCCACACAGGCCGGCACAATGTAGCTGGCGCTCTGCCAGTGCTCGGTGCCGAGAATGGCGAACGCGGCGCCGACGATCGGGGCGACAATTCCGCCGCCGACGTTATGGGAAATGTTCCAGAACGCCCCTACGCGGCCACGCTCCCGACGCGGGAACCAGTTCGCAATAGTAATAAAAGAGGGGCCGACCCCCATACCCTGAAACAGGCCGTTCAGGACAACCAGCGCAGCGAAGATCCAGAATGCGGTACTGAAACCTAACCCGACGTTGACGATGGCGCAGAGTACCAGGCCACAGGCCATAAAGACTTTCGGGCTGGCTTTATCCGCGAGGCTGCTCATTACGCCTTTACTGATCCCGTAGGCGATGAGCATACAGCTGCTGAGTAAACCGATCTGCGTGGCGCTGAGGTCTAACTGTTCTTTCAGATAGGGCGTGGATAAGGTGAAGTTATTGCGCACGATATAGTACGCCAGATATCCCAGAAATACGCTTAGCAGCGCCTGCATACGGTATCGACCATAGGTTGCCTGAATTTTCTCAGCAGGAACTTTATTCGCCGACGGGCCTTTTTTTAATAATGATAACATGTCGTCACCTGTATTTATGTTGATACGAACATCAGGAGTAATCGTTCCGAAGGGTGAAATAAGCGGCTAAAAAATTCAAATCGTCGAAATGAGTCAAAATTGACTCAAAATAATAAAAGGAAGGGGTATTTTTGACCCATAGAGCATGGGTGAGATTCTGCGCAATTAATTTTGCGCTAATTTTATGTCTGGCTTGTGCGGACACTAACAAATTCCCCAGTCATTATCTGGTAATCTTTCCCGATATTCCCGAACGCTCGTTTGACTATTTTTTCGCTCGCGGCGATTAATTCACCAGATGTCATAAACGGGTAAGTTTTGTCTCAATGCGATTTTTACGGTATTTCAATATTTATGAACGGGATCACAAACATATTTCTTCGTGGGGTCGGGATAGTGAGCAAAATGCTCGCGCTGGTGCTGCTGACCGCATGGCTGAGACCCTGTGTGGCGCAAAGCAATGAGCTGGTGATGGCGACGACATTTTCTCCCAGCGCCACCGTGTGGATTATCGATCGCTGGCAGAAAGAGCCGGGGTCGGTGATGATAAGGACGCTCAACCGCACCAGCGCCTCGCTGGAACAACTGCTTGATACGGCAAATGCCGAAAATGTCGATCTGATCCTGACCTCGTCGCCGATGCTGCTGCAGCATCTTCAGGAGCATCAAAAACTGGCGCCGTTCAGCGGTGCGCCGGCAGTTAGCCAACATCTGGTGCCAGAATCCATTCGCTCCACCTCCGTGGCCGTGGCGATTTCCGGGTTCGGTTTGCTGATGAATCGCTCGGCGCTGATGACCCGGCATCTGCCTGCGCCAACGGACTGGGATGGCCTGACCGATCCCCGTTATCAGGGGGCGCTGCTGATGAGCAGTCCGTCGCGTTCGGATACCAACCATCTGATGGTGGAGTCGCTGCTGCAACAAAAAGGCTGGATTAAGGGATGGGAAACGCTGTTGACGACGGCGGGAAACCTCGTGACCATTTCATCCCGCAGCTTTGGGGTAGCAGATAAGATTAAAAGCGGCCTGGGCGTGGCTGGTCCGGTGATTGATAATTACGCCAATCTGCTGTTGAACGATCCGCACCTGGCTTTTACCTATTTCCCGCAGTCGGCGGTTTCGCCGACCTATGTCGCAGTGCTTAAAAACAGCCAGCACGCCAGCGAAGCGCGGCGGTTTATTCGCTATCTGTTAAGTCCGGAGGGCCAGACGATCCTCGCCGACGCTAATACCGGGAAGTACCCGGTAACACCGCTGGCGCCAGGCAATCCACGGGCGGCGCAGCAGGCGATGCTGATGAATCAACCGCCATTAAACTATCGACTGATCCTCAAACGTCAGCGTTTGGTTCAGCGGATGTTTGATACGGCGATTAGCTTTCGTCTTGCCCAACTCAAAGATGCCTGGCGAGCGCTGCATAGCGCGGAGGTCCGTCTCAAGCGTCCGCTGCCCGAGATACGCGCGCTGCTGACCCGTGTCCCGGTGGATCCGGCTAGCAGCGAGGATGAAGCCTGGCTGGCTCAGTTCGACAACAAGAGTTTTGCGGAACAGCAGATGATGGAGTGGCAGCTCTGGTTTCTCAATAATCAGCGGCAGGCGATTACTAAACTGGAAGAACTGAAATGATGGGCAGGTCCATGCTGCAACGTCTGCGGCAAATCAGTATCAGTAGTAGCCTACGCGGGGCTTTTCTGATGGGGGCGCTGCTGACGCTGATTGTCAGCAGCGTCAGCCTCTATTCCTGGCATGAACAAAGTTCGCAGATCCGCTATTCGCTGGATGAGTACTTTCCGCGCATCCACTCGGCTTTTCTGATTGAAGGGAATCTTAACCTGGTGGTCGATCAGCTCAATGAATTTCTACTGGCGCCGAATACCATGGTACGACTGCAGCTGCGCAACCAGATTATCCAGCATCTGGACAAAATAGAACGGCTAAGTCAGGGGTTGTCGCCAGCGGAACGCCAGCAGCTGGGGGTGATATTGCAGGACAGCCGCGCGCTGTTGGCGGAACTGGATCGCGTGCTCTACAACATGTTTCTGGTTCGTGAAAAGGTGGGGGAGCTTTCGGCGCGGATCGATTGGTTGCACGACGATTTCACTACCGAGCTGAATTCGCTGGTGCAGGATTTTACCTGGCAACAGGGAACGCTGCTCGATCAGATTGAAGCCCGACAGGGAGATGCGGCGCAGTACCTGAAACGCGCCCGGGAAGTGCAGAATGAACAGCAGCAGGTCTATACCCTGGCTCGTATTGAAAATCAGATCGTTGACGACCTGCGCGACAGGCTCAATGAACTCAAATCCGGGAATGATGACGGCATGCTGGTGGAGACGCATATCCGCTATCTTGAAAATCTGAAAAAAACGGCGGATGAAAATATCCGTACGCTGGATGACTGGCCGAGCACCATTACCCTGCGACAAACAATTGATGAGCTGCTGGAAATTGGCATGATGAAAAATAAGATGCCGGATACCATGCGCGACTATGTTAGCGCGCAAAAAGCGCTCGTGGAAGCCAGCCGGTCCAGAGAAGCGACGCTGGGGCGCTTCAGAACGCTGCTGGAAGCCCAGCTTGGCAGCAGTCACCAGCAGATGCAGATGTTTAATCAGCGTATGGCGCAGATTGTCCGGGTCAGCGGCGGGTTAATCCTGGTGGCGACGTTGCTGGCGCTGCTGCTGGCATGGGGGCTGAACCATTATTTTATTCGCTCGCGGCTGGTGAAACGCTTTACCGCACTGAATCAGGCGGTGGTGCAGATTGGTTTAGGCCAGACCGGGGCGACCATTCCGGTTTACGGGCGCGACGAGCTGGGACGTATTGCCGGTTTGCTTCGTCATACCCTGGGTCAGCTTAATGCGCAAAAACAGCAGCTGGAACAGGAGATTGGCGAGCGAAAAGCGATTGAGGCCGATCTGCGCGCCACACAGGACGAGCTGATCCAGACCGCTAAACTGGCAGTGGTGGGGCAGACGATGACCACTCTGGCGCATGAGATTAATCAGCCGCTGAACGCGCTGTCGATGTATCTTTTTACGGCGGGAAGGGCGATCGAACAGGGACAGGCGGAACAGGCGCGGACGACGTTAAGCAAAGCGGAAGGGCTGATCAACCGCATTGACGCGATTATCCGCTCCCTGCGCCAGTTTACCCGCCGTGCAGAATTGGAAACACCGCTGCATCCGGTCGATTTGCGTCAGACATTTACCGTGGCGTGGGAACTGCTGGCGATGCGTCATAAGCCTCAGCAGGGGACGCTGGTGATACCGGATGACACCGTCTGGATCCGGGGGGACGAAGTGCGTGTCCATCAGGTGCTGGTGAACGTGCTGTCCAATGCCCTCGATGCCTGCCCGCACGCCGCGCAAATCACCGTGAGCTGGCAAATCCACGGCGACAGGCTGTGTGTGTTGATTGCCGATAACGGCCCTGGCTGGCCTGCGGCCTTACTCCCTTCGCTGTTAAAGCCGTTCACTACCAGTAAAACTGTGGGACTGGGAATAGGGCTTTCGATATGTGTTTCGCTGATGACGCAAATGGAAGGGGCGTTGCGCCTGGCGTCGACGTGTACGTGCAGTGCCTGCGTGGTGCTGGAATTCAATGTGACGGATGTAAAAGATGTTGAGTAATAACTGTTCGATTCTGCTGATTGACGATGATGCCGATGTGCTGGATGCCTATACGCAGCTGCTTGAGCAAGCGGGGTATCATGTCAGTGCCTGTAATAATCCGTTTGATGCGCGGGAGCAGGTGCCGAAGGACTGGCCCGGCATCGTTTTAAGCGATGTCTGCATGCCCGGCTGCTCCGGTATCGATTTAATGACGTTGTTTCATCAGGAGGACGATCTGCTGCCGATTCTGCTTATCACCGGTCACGGCGATGTGCCGATGGCGGTGGAGGCGGTGAAAAAAGGGGCCTGGGATTTCCTGCAAAAGCCGATCGACCCGGGCAAGCTGCTCACGCTGGTGGACGCCGCGCTGCGTCAGAGGCAATCGGTGATCGCCCGTCGCCAGTATTGTCAGCAAAAATTACAGGTTGAGCTTATTGGCCGCAGCCAGTGGACGGTTCGGTATCGCCAGCGCCTTCAGCAGCTGGCAGAAACGGATATTGCGGTATGGCTTTACGGCGAACCGGGAACTGGTCGCATGACCGGCGCGCGTTACCTGCACCAGTTAGGACGTCACGCTGAAGGTCCGTTTATCGCCTGCGAGCTGACTCCGGCTAACGCCCACACGCTTAATGAACTGATCGCCCAGGCCCAGGGTGGAACGCTGATCTTAAGTCACCTGGAGCATCTGACTTACGAACAACAGCATCAGCTGGTACAGCTGCAGAGTCATGAAAAGCGGCCTTTTCGCCTGATTGCTATCGGTAGCGCTTCGCTGGTGGAGTTGGCCGCCAGCAGCCAGATAGTGGCGGAACTCTATTACTGCTTCGCGATGACGCAAATTGGCTGCCAGCCTCTGTCAAAGCGACCGGATGATATCGAGCCGCTGTTTCATCACTATTTGCAAAAAACCTGTCAACGGCTGAATCATCCCGTCCCGGAGGTGGATGCGGGTCTGTTGAAGGGGATGATGCGCCGGGTGTGGCCAAATAACGTTCGCGAACTGGCGAACGCCGCCGAGCTGTTTGCTGTGGGCGTATTACCGCTCGCAGAAACGGTTAATCCGCTGATGCACGTTGGCGAGCCGACGCCGCTGGATCAGCGGGTTGAGGACGTTGAGCGGCAGATCATCACCGAAGCGCTGAATATCCACCAGGGACGTATTAATGAGGTGGCGGAGTATCTGCTGATACCGCGTAAAAAACTTTATCTCAGAATGAAGAAGTATGGCCTGAATAAAGATCACTACAAAGGGGTTTAGGCCATATTGTCAGGTTTCCTCAGCATTAGCAAATGTCACGCCTTCCTGACTCCCTGCGGTTTCCTGCAACTGAGTATTCTGAATAAGCGACGGCGCGATAAACGCGACAATACAGCGTTCAGTATTTCATAACCCCAGCGGCCTGACTTCCCGTATGAACTCAATCAGAAGGCGAAGACCGGTAGGAAGTTGCCGGCGGCTTGAATAATAGATATGAAAACCTTCCTCCAGCGGGGACCATTCCGTAAGCACCAGACGGAGCCGTCCATCCTTGACATAGGGAGTAACAAGAGGCTCCGGAAAATACATCAGGCCAGCCCCGCCCAGTACGGCCACCAGGCCCGTTTCGGCATGATTGACCGTCACTGAGCCTGGCACTGTCATTTCGTATGTTTCGCCGTCTCGCTCAAGTTCCCAGCGATAAACCCGATCGTCGCCGAGACGATTGCTGATGCAGCGATGGTGTAATAAATCATCCGGATGTTCAGGTGTTCCGTAGCGTTTCAGGTAGTCGGGGGAGGCGGCGATGACCCAGCGAATATCGGCAGATAAACGTCGGGCAACCATGTCCTCCGGAACGGTGCCGCCATAGCGGATGCCGGCATCGAAACCTGCATCAGTGACGTCAACCATACGGTTGCTGGCCACAATATCGATTTCAATATCGGGATAGCGATCCATAAAAGCGGGCATAACCGGCGCAAGCAGAAGATTTGCCGCTTCAACGGCAGCATTGATGCGAATACGTCCGCTAGGGGTATTGCGATAGCGGTTAAGCGATTCAAGCGCGCTTTCTATGGTGCCGAAAGGCTGAAGAACAGACTGAACCAGTTCCTCACCAGCCGCCGTCGGGGTGACGCTCTTGGTCGTGCGATTAAGCAGGCGAACCCCAAGCCGGGTTTCCAGCCCCTTCAGGGCATGGCTGAGCGCTGATGCACTGACGCCTAACTCAATCGCCGCGCGGCTGAAGCTGCGATGACGTGCAATCGCCATGAAATAAATGAGATCGGCAATATCAGCTCTGTTTATTTGCATACAGAATAGTTTTCCTTGTGCGGCGTTAAGACCCGAATGCGTTGATAAAGAAATGATATACACCTTAGACCGATTAGGGCTCATCCATTGCTGAATTTTTTTCACAAGTCCATCCACTCACGTCCTCTCACTGAACACGTTGTGCTTCGTTATTCTTGAAAATCATGCGCTCTGCCGGTCAGGGCGGAACATTCACCTAACGGAGCCGTTTATGAACTATACGCATCTTGGCCGCACCGGCCTGAAAGTCAGCCGCCTTTGCCTCGGAACCATGAATTTTGGTGACGTCACCGACGAGAAAACCAGCGCCCGCATTCTGGATGAGGCGCTTGAGGCGGGTATCAATTTCATTGATACAGCAGACGTGTATGGCACTGAACAATCTCCCGATATCCAGCAAGGCTCGGGGCTGTCCGAGGAAATTATTGGTCGCTGGCTTCAGCAGGGTGGCCGCCGTGACCGCATCGTTCTGGCGACAAAAGTCTATCAGCCTATGGGACCTGGCCCGAACGATCGCCGGCTTTCTGCGTATCATATTCGCAAGGCCTGCGAGGATAGTTTGCGACGGCTTAAGACCGACCATATTGACGTCTATCAGATGCATCACATCGATCGCCATACGCCGTGGGAAGAGATCTGGCAGGCCATGGAACTACTTGTTCAGCAGGGCAAAGTGCTTTATATCGGTAGCAGCAATTTCGCGGGGTGGGACATTGCGACTGCGCAGTCAGTCGCCACAGCCCGTCATTTGCTGGGCCTGGTCGCCGAGCAAAGTCTCTATAATCTGACAGCCCGCACCATTGAGCTGGAGGTCATTCCCGCATGCCGCCATTTTGGCCTGGGGTTGATCCCCTGGAGCCCGCTTGCCGGAGGGTTGCTTGGCGGCGTACTGAAAAAGGTGGCAAGCGGGCGCCGTGCCAGGCCCGCGTTTGCCCGCCAAATTGAACAGTATCGTCCGCAGCTGGAAGCCTATGAAGGATTATGTGATGACCTCGGCGAAACCCCTTCCGATGTGGCGCTGGCCTGGCTCCTGCAGAACCCTGTCGTTACCGCTCCACTGATTGGGCCTCGTACGGTCGCACAACTCCAGCAGGCGCTTCACGCAACGACCATCACGCTATCAGACGACACCATGAGCTGTCTCGACGAAATCTGGCCCGGCCCCGGGGGAGAAGCGCCTCAGGCTTATGCCTGGTAATGACCAAATTGATGAATCCTTTTTGCGTTAGGGGGAGTTCCAGTTTATGAGCAAGATGATGCATGACCAGCCTTCTGCTGCCGTACCTACTTCCCGGGACCGGCGCAATTTTCTGATCACCGGCGCCGGTCTGGCGTTGGCTGCAACCACTCTTGGCAGGAGCGGCGCCGTGATGGCGAAACCGGCTGGTCAGGACACGCCTAACCGATGCGGCGCTTGCCAAAATTCCATTGCAGGGCGGTCGCGCAGATCCGTTTACCGAAAGTCAGTTGGATAAAAGTTAATACCTACTGTCACAGGAGGGTACGGTTTTATGGCTTACGTATCCGTTAGGGAGATGCAGCCCGTACGTCGTTCGGGCTGCCGGATTATTGTCAGGCCAGGAGATTTGCCGGGTTATCAATACATAGTTTTTTAATTGACTTCTCATCGACCCCGCGGCTCGACAGGTATCCCAGGAAGATGTTAGGCACAAATCCCCATCCGTTCCCTCCGTTTTTAGCCCACATTTGTTTCAGGAAAACATCGTGACTTAATACGAGCTGATCTCCATACCCTAGCTCAATGAGCTTGCTGACGGCATCGGCTGTCTCCTGTACCCCAGGAGCCACGCCTTCTTTCGGAAACGTAATGTCGAGCCCGATCATATCAAACTCCAGCCAGACACCCCTGTCGAGCATACGACGTTGATAATCAAGATCCTTTCCGGATGGATCTGAATGAGCCAGGGAAACTTTCTTCGGAGAGACACCCATTTCTCGCAGAACGATATCCAGAACGTCATCCCCAAGCCTTAGCCAACCAGGCATGTGGATATTGATTGAAACGTCAGGATTGTCTTTCCAGGCAAGTGAGGCGGCTCGCAGGCCGTTTTTCTCCGCGTCAGTGAATTCCGGAGAAACCCCGATTTCGCCAATCATTCCTGCCCGAATATCTGTTCCATCAATTCCGATGTTCAACTCACGATCAATGTCCCTGGCAAGGGTCTCTACTTGTTGATGAAGTTTGTCTCCTTCAAATTTTTCAAGGTACGGGCCAGAGGAGGCGACAATATTGATGCCTGTACGGCGGGCGACTTCACGTAACGATATAGGGTCGCGGCCAATCGACGCAGAGCCTGTGGCGTCAACGATGGTTTTTCCGCCCAGCGCCATGAAGTTTTTTATCTCCTGAATGACATCTTCAATTTCCTTTTTACCCATGTTGTCAGCACAGCAATAAGGATCGTGTTTAAGCCCCCATTGCTTCTCAGCGCACACGTGGCAGCTGACAAGCTGCTCAGACCAGTTATAAAAGGGCTTATCAACCACAGAAGACAGGTCATTAAAAAGGTGTTCATGCGGTAAAGTTAAGCCCATGTCTTCTTTACGTATCGGGCCAGTAACGGTCTGAAGATAACCTTTCATTATTGTGCCTCCGCCTTAGCCAGCTTTGCGCTCTTAAAATCAGGAATGGTGGTGACAATTGCTCCCACAAGAGCAAATACCGTACCGACCAGTGTGACAAAATAAACGGTGTTGCCCAGAGACGGAATCAGCACATCGATTAGCACTGAACCCAGTAGCTGTCCGGCAGTGGATGCCACGCCCAGCATCAATAATCCCAGTCCACGAACCAGGATCGCCATCAACCCTATGGACATGAGACCCAGCGGGCCACCAAGGTACATCCACCATGTATCAGGTAACTGGAAGCTGACGTGCCCAAGTGAGATTCTAACGAGAAGGGCGATACCCAGGACGGTAAAACCGACGATGAAATTCCAGGTGATTGATACCAGCATCGATCCAGTAGCTTCCGCGACTTTCGCGTTACCTGCAGGTTGCCATCCTGCGAGTAAACCCGCCATAAAGGGCAGAATGGCCAGAAGGATGAATGAGGTGGAACGCCACTGAGGAGAAACCACAAATATCGTGGCGACAATGGCGAAAATGGCGCCGATAATTCTATAAGAGGTGAAATATTTTTTCTCACTGACACCAATACCAAATCGATCACACAGTAAACCAGAAAGAATGAGTGCCGAGATTAACGCTGTTTGAAAAGTTGCTACGCCGAGCGCACTGGCGGATGCACCTTCAGAAAAGACTACCATTGCCCCACACAGACCAGCAAACCAGTTCCATAGCGGTATTTTCCGCTGTGTTATCAGCGAAGGAATAGAGGCAAATTGTTGACGTGTCTCTTTTTTAGCCATAATTATAAAGAACATAACGACTAAACCACTGGCGAAAGAAATAACTGCGCAGGCATTTCCATCGTTGAGCCAGTGACCGAGTTCGCCATTAACAGCAGACTGCATTGGAGATAGTGTACCTGCAAGAATTGTTGCAAGCATCAGCAAAGGAACAGAATATTTGCTTTTTTTCATAAATCCATCCTGTATATTAATCAGTCAGGAATGGGTCCGAAGATTTAAACTTCTGACCCGTTATTATTAACTGCTGGCGATATAACGCAGAATGTTTAACCACATCGGGGTATAATATTTCCAGTTTAGAAACTCATGACTACCCCAGTGCGGTGAACAGTCACTCATAAAACAGGCTGTCCTGCCTTTTTCATAACGTCCATAAACAAGGAGTGGGTCATTATTGATAGTTAATGCAATGGTTGCGTTTTCTTTTGCCACTGCTTTGTTATAGCCCAGAAACATGGGCCAGTCGGAGAAACCTAAGACTGTTTCATGCTCATGCTCAACCGGAGAGGCATACACACCAGCGGGTTTTTCGATACGATCATCGCCATCTGGCATAATTACCGGAAGAACTTCAGCTAATACAGTATTTTTATAATTAGCTTTGGCTTCAATCCCCATAAACGAAAGGTATCCACCTATCATTAATAATCCTCCGCCATTTTTGACATATTCTTTTATCATGGCCAGCGCGTCAGGTTTGATTCTGGAATGATAAAAAGTATCATTTTGCAGAAGGAACGTGTTACTGCCGATGTCGCTAATGACGATGGCATCATATTGCTCCAGTTCTGCCTGCTCTTGCGGAAAAGAAATCTGTACCTGATGAGCTGGCATATAAGTAACGGAGACGTTATTTTGGCGTAAGTTTTCCAGTAAAAATTTAGCGCCTTCTTCATATTTACTTGATGTAAAACTGTCGTATCCTTTTGAGTGAATCATATGGATATGCCATGATTCACCGATAAAAAGGATTTTTAAGGAGGAAGTATCAGCGTTCATAATCGATTCCTTTTCTGCTTGTTTAAGAAATTATCTGCCGGTACTGCGTTGTTTTTATTCTATGCAGTACTGCCTGGTTATCAGGCATATCCGAGGCATTAGCAGTTTCAACGGCCAGTGATGAAAATGCGGTAGCGTAGATTAATGCATTCGCCAGAGAGCAGCCTCTTGCAAGCTCTGATGCAAGAGCTCCATTGAATGCATCACCGGCGCCAGCTGTGTTCTTTACCACAGCAGGAAAAGCCGGAGACACAATGAACCTTTTTCCGTCATAGGCCACGGAACCCTTTTTGCCAAGAGTAATAACGACATTTTTAACTCCTTTTTTATTAATTGCTCTTGCTGCTTCCATTGCCGATTTATCATCAATTACAGAAATGCCTGTGAGTAAACCCGCTTCAGTTTCATTGGGAGTCAGGTAGTCAAGGTCATCAAGAAAATAATTAATGCATGAATCATAAGGTGCCGGATTTATAATGACAGGTATGTTATTTTTCTTTGCTAATTCAACAGCTCTGGCTAATGCCTCTGGATTAGTCTCGAGCTGTAATAGCAAAATGTTTGATTCAGCTATAGCGTCTTGCTGAAGGGAAACCTCATCATCTGAAAATGTCATGTTGGCCCCAGGGAAAATAGCTATTATGTTTTCGCCTGTAGTCTCATCGACAAGAATGGAGGCGGTGCCGGTCTGAACCTCTTCTGATTTATAAATGACAGGTTTTTTAATGACTGATGCATTTATAAACGAACTAGCATACTCACTAAAATGATCGGAGCCTATTTTAGTGATAAAGGTTACATTAGCATCTGCATAGCTAGCTGCAAGCGCCTGGTTACACCCTTTCCCTCCCGGAGAGAAGATTAATTTACCAGAAAGTAATGATTCACCTGTATCTGGAAGCCTGGGAAGATAATTGATAATATCAACATTAAATGAACCCAAAACACAAACGTTATTTATCATGACAGGAGGGCCCTTTGTTATTGTGTCCAGTGAATCAACTGATTCAAGGACATGTATGATTTCGTTTTTGGTGACGCTATCAAGAGAACTAATATCGATATAAGCACCACCATGACAGCGATTTAATAATCCTCTCTGGGAAAGCTCATTCAGATCTGCACGAATTGTTTCTTTCGTCACTTTTAAGTGTTCAGAAAGGGCACTAACACGAACAAATCCTGCTGAGCTGATCAGCTTAATTATTTTATGATGGCGTTCTGTTTTCATACGTCACCTCACTGAGATCAAATATAATGCACCTGTTATTTAGGGTTGTGATAGTATTCGTAAATTTGTTCGTAAAACCAAAAAAAAGCAAAAAAAAGTAAAGGTTATTCACCTTATCTTGGTGGTTATAGAAATCTTGACTTGATTTGTTAGTTACGGCGGGTTGGCTGGCGTATATTGTTGCAATTGTGAAAATAAACAGATGGCGTTGTTAGAGATTGCCCCAGGTTTTAGCAACGCTTAGCAATCGCGGTATGTTTTGCTCTCTGGCAGTGGTATTTCAGCGAAGGGCTCATAAGCAATCATAGATTGAAATTTTCAGGTAGAGCGTGAAACATATTCAAATGCTAATCATCATTATTCTCTAGTCATCCGGAACGCAGCATAACGATATTTTAAAATGTCAGTGCCATCTCAAACTGGCCTAACGGTTCAGCCTGATAACCCGCTGCAGTAAATAATGGCGCCAGCGTTTCTGGGACCGCGGCTGATGTACCTATGCCAGGCCATCTGGCATTGATTTTCTTCAACATTGTTTTAGCCCGCCCCTGGTAACGATACGCCGGTTCCACAAACAGACCGCGGAGCTGAGGTTGTCCCATGCACTCAGCGACAGCACACCATGCATGTTCGTTATCCCTGAGGATATGGCAGGGAATGGTGAGGAGCGGCAGGGGACTGGCCAGCCAGGGAAGATCATCTTCTGATGCAGACGAGACGGTACGCAGGAAATCATCTGTAGTCATGTACTCCATATCCCCCGAACTTTTTTCAGGGTGGGATTGTGGATTTCCCCGGTATTTGCGCAGGTGTCGGCGAACCTGAAAGCCGAGTGCGTGATAGAGAGCGACGGCGCGGGTGTTTTCGCGCAACACTTCCAGCCTCACGCTGGATAATTTTTTATTTTTTAAAGAGATAAACAGAGGAGTAAGCATCTGTTTTGCCAGTCCCTGGCTCCGGTACTCGGGCAGCACACCAAATGCGGCCAGACGCGCTTTGTCCATTCTGCGGGTTACGATGGCTATTGCCGCCGGATTACCATTGACCAGCCAGACACACGAGTCTTCAAGGCTGAGTCCTTCGGAGATGAAACGTGAGGCAAACATGTCCGATGGCAACGCAAACGGGGTCGATGATTCATTAAAGCTGTCTGCAAGAATACGGCACAGTTCCGCCATGCTGTATTCAAGGGCTGATACCGGAATAACGGTCATAGATAAAGCTCTCCATTGCGGTTCCCGGGAGTGACAGGGGTGTTTTCTCAGACAGTGAAGCTGATTTCTACAGAGCGGGCGCTGCGGTCGCCTTCACCATGGTAAACAGCCTCAATGTTGTTACCGTCCGGATCCAGAACAAAAGCGGCATAGTATCCGGGATGGTAGGTTCGTTCGGCAGGTGCGCCGTTATCACGTCCGCCATGATTGAGGGCTGCGCGGTAAAACGCGTCTACCGATTCACGATCTGTGGCCTGAAAGGCCAGATGGTGCCGTCCTGTAGGCACCCCTCCAGATCCGGAACTTTTTACCGACGAAATGACCAGTTCGTCAGCCCAGATATATTCGTCATCGGTGATAACCACGGGGATCTTAAGTTCCGCCAGCACAGCAGTGTAAAACGCTTTGCTGGCGTCAAAGTTGTTTACCACGAGCTGGATATGGTCGATAAGTCTGCCACGATGTAGCGTAAATTTTTCCATGGTTCATTTCCTTATTCAGATTCTGTCAGTCAGGTTGACACCTGCGAAATTCAACAGACGCACAACTCCAGGTAATGCTTGTGTTGTTGAAAAATAATACATTAAGTTTTGTGCGTTGTAGCCGCCTGGTATCAGAAAATCATTCCCGATTTGGTCTTTGAACAGAAACTGCTATTGCGCTATTCGCTTATGATCAGGCTCTCAATGACCAGTTGTAAAAAAAAGAGCAGGGATGAGATGAGAGCAAGCCATTTTACGGGGCGCAGTTTACGTTCAGGTATAGAGAGGGTGTGGAGTATGGCATGACGTTTTATTTTATTTAGTGGCATGCAGCCTCCTGAAAAAGAGCCGCCTGCACCGGCGGCTAAGCAATGAAAAAAGAATCATTCCACAAACAAGGCACGTATGAGCAAGGTTAGTTGCCCTGGAGCTAACATAACGATCATGCCGGTAAGAACCAGCCACGAATGGCTAAACGTTTATCAGCCGGGTTGACAGTGTCCTCATGGAGATCTGTTCGTTTGTTAGCCAGGACAGGTTAACGGATAAAATAAGTATATCCACATTAAATAAAAGGGTCGTTTAGCATTTGTTTAGATAATGCCGCTCAAATAATACGCACTCAAATAATAAACGTGGCATAACTATCCAGACCTGCTAATTAATATGTGCTCTCGAGAACGGGAGAGATAATTACTTCTCAGGCGCCATCAATGCAATTATATTACGGGTTTAAATAACTTGATTAAACGGTATTGTATTCGCAGGTTATCATTTAACGAATGACGGCGATTTTTTTAAGCCATGGCGATAGCTATTTATTGTTTGAGAGTAAAAAGCAGTCTGGTCGCCGGATGTTAGCGGGCTAGATGGATAAGTTCAGGCAGCACAGATATGCTCTGAAATAAGAATGCCTGGCATCTGTCCTCATAAGAGATTGCCTGTCGATACAGGCAATCTCATAGCATTACACCCGACGCGTTGCCGCCTTCATGCTTATCACAAACGCCCTCAGCTCATTCAGCATTGCAACATCATCCTCACGATGTTTCTCAATGATTTTGACGATGGCAGAACCTGAAATGGCGCCTATTGCACCAGCCTGAATAGCATCCGCAACCTGATCGGGAGTGGAAATACCAAATCCCTGAAGTGCAGGAGGGGCCTGAAGATTTGCCAGTGTTTCAACCAAATGTTGCAGCGGCTTTGATGCTCCCTGTTCGGTCCCCGTGACCCCTGCGCGGGACAGCAGATAGGTATAGCCCTCACCGTGACGGGCTATCTCCATAAGCAATTTATTTTCCGCATTCGGAGGGCAGATAAAAATGGGCGCAATATGATAACGCCTTGCTGCCTGACGGAACGGCTGGGATTCTTCGAAGGGGACATCCGCTACCAGCACCGAATCTATCCCGACCCGCGCGCATTCGGCGTAAAATGCATCAATGCCTCGGTTGAATACAAGGTTGGCATATACCAGCAGGCCAATGGGAATGTTCGGGTGTTTTTGTCGAACATTGGCCAGCATCTCAAAGCACAGCGTTGGTGTGACGTTTGCGGCGAAGGCTCGTAGTGCGGCAGTCTGAATGGTCGGGCCATCTGCCAGCGGATCCGAAAACGGGATCCCCAGTTCCAGCGCGTCTGCGCCTGCTGCGATCAGGGTATCAATAATTCGCAGCGACTGTACCGGGCCTGGATCGCCAGTCATCACGAAAGGAACAAAAGCACCTTCTCTGCGGGCTTTTAGCGCAGTAAACCTATTTTTATAGCGTTCCATCAGATTTCTCCTCGTGCCTGCAGAATGTCGTGTACGGTAAAAATGTCCTTATCCCCTCGACCAGAAAGGTTAACCACCAGCAACTGCTCCCTGTCGGGATGTTCACGCATCATTCTCAGGGCATGCGCCAGCGCATGAGAGGACTCCAGGGCGGGAATGATGCCTTCTTCGCGGCTGAGGGTTTTAAAGGCGTCCAGCGCTTCATCATCGGTCGCGGAGACATAGTCGGCACGTCCGATGCTGTTCAGGTACGCATGCTGTGGCCCAACAGAGGGGAAGTCCAGGCCGGCGGAAATGGAACAGGACTCAATGATCTGCCCCTCATCGGTCTGCATCATCGGCGATTTCATACCGAAATAGATGCCCGTGCGACCGTGCTTGAGTGGTGCGCCATGCTCGCCGGTTGCAATGCCGTGACCAGCGGGCTCCACGCCGATCAGACCGACACGTGGTTCATCAATAAAATCGGCAAACATTCCAATCGCGTTGGATCCCCCGCCCACGCAGGCGATAACCGCATCCGGCAGACGGCCTTCTCTTTCCAGAATCTGCTCCCGGGTCTCTTCTCCAATCATGCGCTGGAATTCACGAACAAGGGTCGGGAAGGGATGTGGACCCGCGGCTGTCCCGAGCATGAAATGCGCCTTTTCATAGCTACCGGACCAGTCGCGAAGCGCCTCGTTGGAGGCATCTTTCAGGGTCGCGGAACCGCTGTGTACCGGGATCACCTCCGCCCCCATCAGGCGCATCCTGAAGACGTTCGGCGACTGACGCTCGATATCCTTTGCGCCCATATAAATGCGGCATTTCAGGCCAAGCAGTGCGCTGGCGAGCGCCGAGGCGACGCCGTGCTGCCCGGCCCCGGTTTCGGCAATGATTTCAGTTTTCCCCATGCGCTTTGCCAGCAGCGCCTGCCCCAGAACCTGGTTGGTTTTGTGCGCCCCGCCGTGGAGCAGATCTTCACGTTTGAGGTATAAGGTGGTACGGGTTCCTCTGGTGAGGTTGCGACACAGGGTTAACGCTGTTGGACGCCCGGCATAGTTTTTCAGCAGCCCGGTAAATTCGGTATGAAATGCCGGATCTTTCTGTGCGTTAACAAAGGCCTCTTCCAGTTGAAGCAGGGCGGGCATAAGGATTTGCGGGACGTACATTCCGCCGTATTCGCCGAAGCGTGGATTAAGTAGGGTGCTCATTATTGCTCCTTAAGGTCTGCGCAGTGCCTGGAAACCGTGCCTGGTGCGGCGGTCTGGACTCTGCACGTGAAGTGAAATCAGTGACTACGCAGTGCTTCCTGGCTGCGTTAATACGCGATGGACTTATCGCGTATGACAAAATTTGGGCAATAAAAAGCCCGCTCATGGCGGGCAGGGTATCGGTGTGCGGATTGCAGACGTGACGATACTGCCCGTTAACGGGAAGTGCGCCACCAGCCATGCAACGTCATCATTGAGAATGTCATCGTTCGATACCTGTCTATTTAAAGTTTGTATCAGTAAACTAGTTCAATGGTGTGGTGTCAATCTTTTTTGCTTAAAAAAAGTACTGGTTACTTTTCTGCTTTATCCCTCCAGGCGGGCATTACTGTCAGATAGTCCCCTGTAATTCACTTTCTTGAAGCCTTTGCTCGTGGTGATTAAGAGGCGTCAGTTTGTTGTTGACTCTCCTGTAAGGTAAGACTGTAAGGTCCGCATACTCATTCAGGGAGAGGGTTGCATGTATCAAATAGGGCTGTTTTCAAAGATCTGTCGTGTGACGATAAAAACGCTTCATTACTATAATGAAATCGGTTTGCTTGTTCCTGCCTATATTAACCCTGAGAATGGTTATCGTTTCTATACTTCTGACCAGTTAATGAAATTTCATCAGATAGCGAGTTTACGCCAGCTTGGTTTTACAATAACTGAAATAGTTACGCTGACTCAGGATGAAAATTCCTGCCACATAATTGAACAGCGACGCCTTGAAATACAGCAACAAATTCAAGACATGGAGGATATGCTCTCCCGAATTAACCACTATCTGCAACATAAAAAAAAGGAAAGAATTATGCCATATCAAGCTGTTTTGAAAAAAATCCCGGAATGTATTGTTTACTCCAGGCGTTTCAATGTTCCTGATTTCTCCTCATATATCAACTTAATTCCGCCAACAGGGCAAGAGGTTATGAAGGCAAATCCAGGTTTAACGTTAGCGACCCCGGCTTATTGCTTCACTCTTTATCATGATAAAGAATACAAAGAGAAAAATATGGACGTGGAGTTCTGTGAAGCTGTTGATCATTTTGGTAAAAACGAAGGGGATATTATTTTCCAGGTTATCCCCGCCGTTACCGCTGTAACGGTCCTACACAAGGGACCCTATGATTCATTAAGAAATGCGTACATCTATCTTATGCAATGGGTCGAAGATAATGGTTACCTGTTAACAAATCCCCCCAGGGAAAGCTACATCGACGGCATCTGGAACAAAAAAGACGCCACGGAGTGGATGACGGAAATACAGTTCCCTGTAGAGAAAGTTTAACCGGGATGCAGGCTGGCCCGTTTAAGGGCCGCCTGCTGAGCGCTGATAAAATGCAGAGAGGGGGGAAGGCAGGGCAGATTTACGGCGTTACGATGAAGATGCTCAATACGTTTGCATATTCCGAAAAGACGTTCTTATTTATGCTATTCCGGATAGTCCCATTTTTGATTTTAATCGTTCTGGCACTGGTCATAAAACGGACGATTAAAATGAAAATCAGAACGCTACCTCTTACCCTTATCTCTTCTCTGGCTTTTTGTTACCCACTCTTTGCTGCCGAAGGACTGACGCCGTTACAGCCTGGAGCGACAACAGGTACCCATACCGGCGCGCTTCCGCCCGACGGAATTTATATGGCGATGACATCCACCTATGAAACCGGTGTCGTACGAAACGGCAGTGGTGATACGGCGAAAATCGCCGGGGGAAAAAATAAGCTTTCTAATGTCGGGCTGGTGATGGCTGCCACATGGGTTCCCGGCGTAGAATTCCTCGGTGCCCGCTATGCGGCGATGATCGTACAGCCCTATAAATTTATTCAGGTAAAAAACACCGGCCAACATACCACCGACCACACAAACGGATTGCTGGGGACCAGCATTACGCCGCTCGCGCTTTCCTGGGATTTACACAATAACTTCCACATTGGCGCCGGGTTAGCCATCTATTTACCGGATGGCAAAACGGCCTATACCCGCAATGCGGCAACCGGGCGTAAAGAGATCTCCGGGGATAACGTCTCGTGGGATTATTGGTCGTTTGAACCCAATATCGCCGTCAGCTATCTGACCGACGACTGGGGGATTACGTTTAATAATATTTTTGACTTCAATACGAAAAATAGCGAAACCGACTACCGCTCCGGTAGCACCTGGTATCTGGATGTGACTGCCACCCATCGTATCAACAATAGCCTTACCGCAGGGCTTATCGGTAACTGGACTAAGCAGGTGACTGACGACAAGATTAACGGTAGAACGGTGCAGGGGGTAGAGGGTATTTATTCTACCGGTAAACGCGTTGAACATATCAAAGCTGGTCCGATGATGAGCTATAGCGTCAGCGGAGCTACCGTTACCGGCCGACTATTGTTTAATTTGCACAGCGAAAATGATGCCGGAATGACCTTTTTCCATGTTGGGGTATCGATGCCGCTGTAGTCATGCAATACCTCTTTTATTACCCGGGCGTAATACGTCACGTTATCAGGAGCAGGAAGAAGCCACGTTTTCTGCTCCTGACGGTTCTCTTTGATAGTTATCACATGTTGGGGATTCCCGGCTTAAAAACGCCATCCCATTTGCTGACAATAACGCCTCCCCCTCACGGACAGGAGCGTGTATGTTCGCCGAAGAAGCTATCATGATGATCCCCGGCTGGAACGCATTTCCACAGGCACTTCAGCAGGCTTTACTGCGTCAGTCGCGCGTTCGCAGCGAAAAAGCCGGCAGTATTGTCTTTCATCAGGGCGCCGAAGTTGAGGCAATTGCCTGGACGCTGAAAGGCCATCTCTTTGCTAATGTTCATCATGCAAACGGTAATCAGACGCTGCTCACTCACGTGCCCGTCGGACGTATGATCTTGTTTAACTTTGTCTGGAAGCGCACCCCCTTAGACCGCAACTTCATCGCCATGACCGATGTCGAATTACTTATTCTCCCCCGGGGCAGTGCGACGCAGCTGTTGGCCCAGTTTGATGAATTCAAAATGCAGGTAATAGATTCACTCACCGAGAGGCTTAACGATCTGGATCGGGTGCTCTACACCCATAAAGTGTCCTCAAGGGAAGCCTGCGTGGCGGCTTTTCTGGTGGATTGTGAAGAAGGCCAAAAAGGATCGCGTCGCGAGCGCCACATTCCCTTTACGATGCAGTTTATGGCCGAATGCCTGCGGCTCTCGCGTCCTTTTGTTGCCAAAACGCTCAGGCATTTCGCCGATCGCCAGATGGTGGCGCTCAACTACGGCAATATCGAAGTGCTCGATCTTGATGGACTGAGGCAGGTCGCCAGCCGTGAGATGATGTGAATTGTGAACTACGGCGCGCGGCAAATGTTAATTCTTTCCATTTGCTAATCAGGTTACCTGCCAGGATAAATACAGGCAAATCTGAAGCGAGACACCGACCATGTACTGTGAAGATTATCGTTATGAGGAGTCAGTTCCCACCTTGTCGCAGGATGTCGCTCTTTCCGATCCGCATATCATGACCAGAATGATGTTCTTCGTAAACCTGGTCACGACTGGTTCAATATCATCTGCGGCGGAGCGTATGGGAATATCCATTTCATCAGGCTCACGCTGGCTGTCCGACCTGGAAAAAGAGATCGGCTGTCCTCTTTATCGACGCAACAATAAAGCCATGCCGCTGACCGATGCAGGTGATTATCTGTATCGCAATTTTTGTTTAATCGGCGAGAAGGTCGGCCAGTTAAAAAATGAGCTGACCCATTTTTCCACCGAGCGTCGGGGAACAATCCGCATATGCTGTACGCCGGTGTATGCCGAACACTATCTGATGCCCATCGTCGCCAACTACCTGGCCGGTAACCGCCAGGTGAATATCGCCGTCCACGTCTCAGCCTTCGGTATTCAAAGCTGGAAAGATCACGATATCATCATCGGGGCTGTTAATGCTTTAAGCCACCAGCAGGATCAGGAACTCCCGCTGGTGAAACGTAATCTGATCGCTGAACCTTTCGTGACCGTTGCCTCGCCCCAGTATCTGTTGATGAACGGCACGCCGCAGCACCCGTCCGAACTGGTGCATCATCGCTGCCTGTTTGCCAGCTCTCTAACCGGCAGCAACGACTGGGCCTATGAGATTAATAGCGAAAGTCATTTTTTCAAAATTGCCAAATCTCTTGAGGTGTGCGACAGCACCCTGTTGCGAAAATCGGTGCTTTCAGGGGCCGGAATAGCCTACCTGCCGGAATATGTTGTTAGACGAGATATTCGCAATGGCAAACTGACCTGCTTGTTTAAAGAGATGAAAACATCGGAATGGTTATTAAATCTCTATTATCCAGCACGGAGCCAGATAACCGAATGCGTATCCTCCTTTAAACATTTTTTGATTGAGCAACACACCAGCACCTATGGGCAAATACGTGCGGAGAATCATTAAAAATACGCAAACAAGCCTTTTCATATTTGCAAATGCACTTTTTATTTTTAGTCTTCAATCTCTTTAGTTGTATTGTTAATCTTATTTCAGTTAGTTTTCTTCACAATAAAAATATTCCCCGTCGCAGATGTTTTATGACGCATCACCCCTTATGACGTATATCGGTTGGTGAGGGGGTAATTAATTTTATTAACTGGGTGAGAGTTATGCAAAATACCAATAATATTACCGATAAAACGGCTAATCATTCCAGCACCCGGAGTAATTTCGGTGGCTGGGGCTGGAGTATGGTTGGCTTCAGCATGCTGATGTACTACAACTTCGCCGCCTGGACTGCCGACGGGCTGAACGTTATTGTCCAAAGCTTTGTCGATCTCCACGGCTGGGATTTCGCCACGCTTCTCTCTTTCTCCACTCCCGCCGGCTGGATTGGCGTTATCGGCGCGCTGGTGATCGCTGAAATGATCAAGCGCAAAGGGGCGAAAATCGTTGCTATTTTTGGTCTGCTGGCACTGGGATTAACGATGATCTGGTTTGGCCGGGTGACCTCCTACGCCGAATACGCAATCGGCCTGGCTCTGATGAATTTGTTGGCCACCGGGTGCTGTTTCAACGTTCCCGCCACACTACTTAATAGCTGGTTTCCAAGAAAAAAAGGGCTGGCGCTCGGCTGGGCAACCATGGGGATGTCGTTCTGTACCGCGACGCTGATCCCAATTATGTTCTTCCTCTTTGACCGCTTCGGCGTGCCTGGCGCTTATGCGGTTGTCGGTGGGACGTTAATTACCCTCGGCATCATCTCCATACTCTGGATCCGTAATACGCCGGAAGAACTGGGCTTGTACCCGGACAATGAACCGATTTCTCGTGAACAGCAGGCGGCAAATCTCGCAGCCCAGACTGATTACCAGAGCCCCTTTACCTACCGCGTACTGTTCCGCGACCGCGAAATGTGGCTGATCTCCGTCGGCTTCGGCCTGCTGTGGCTGGTGGATATTGGCGTCGTCAGCCAGTTGATCCCGCGGCTGATATCGGTTGGCTATGATAAAGAAACCGCCGTCTGGATGTTCACCTCCGCCGCGCTAATTTGCGCTATTTTCAGTTACTTCTGGGGCTGGGTCGATGTGAAAGTCGGCACCCGAAAAGCCAGTATCGCTTACGCCTTTTTCTTTGCTGTGACCCATGCCTGCCTGCTGGTTCGCGGTAACGACTACTTCACCTACTTCACGCTGTTAATGGTTGGCGCCAGTATCGCCGGTATTAAAGAGCTATGTACCTCAATGGTTGGGACCGTGTATGGCCGCTACGACTTTTCCGCCGCTAACCGCCTGGTTTCAACTATTGCCTGTTTATTCCGGGTTAGCTGTTTTGCAGTTGTTGCCGTCAGTCTGAAATATACCGGTGATTATGATGGCGCTTATATCTCTTTTATCATCCTGGATATTATTGCGGCCCTGTTAATTTTCATGATTAACGATAAATGCAAAGGCAAAACAGATTCGGTGGTCACCGGGTAAATATTTTTCAGTGCCACATCAGGATTTAACGTCTTCGTAAACTGCCGGTTTACGAGTATTAACGTCACTTATTCAGGAAGTTATACCATGCTGGAAAAAGAGATTATTTCGCCGCAACGCGCTGCCGCCATGGTGGAAGAAGGAATGACCATTATGATTGGCGGATTTATGGCAGTCGGCACGCCAGAAAAAATTATCGATGCGCTGGTAGAAAAGGGCGTGGGTAATTTAACGATTATCGCCAATGACACCGGTTTTATCGACCGGGGGATCGGCAAGCTGGTGGTCAATAAACAGGTCCGCAAGATCATCGCCTCGCATATTGGCCTTAACCCGGAAACCGGACGCCAGATGTCCACTGGCGAGCTTGAAGCAGAGCTGGTTCCTCAGGGAACGCTGGTTGAGCGTATCCGCGCCGGTGGCGCCGGACTGGGTGGTGTACTCACCCGCACCGGGCTTGGCACGGTCGTGGAAGAGGGTAAACAGCAGGTGATAATTGAAGGCCAGCCCTGGCTGCTGGAACACCCCCTGCAGGCCGATATCGCCTTGATTCACTGCTCCATTGCCGATACCGCTGGTAACGCAATGTTCAATAAAACCACCAAAAACTTTAACCCGGTGATGGCTACCGCCGCACGCCTGGTCATCGCCGAGTGTGAATCCATTGTGCCGATGGATTGTGCCGCCGCCGACCGTTACAACACGCCCGGCATTTTTATCGACTACCTGGTTAAGGGGGAAGATCACCATGGATAAAAACGCCGTAAGAGAACGCATTGCACGCCGGGTTGCCAAAGAGCTTCGCAAAGGGGATCTGGTGAACCTGGGGATTGGTCTGCCGACGCAGGTCGCCAACTACGTCGCCGACGATCTTGGCGTCATTTTCCAGTCTGAAAATGGTCTGGTGGGGCTCGGTCCGATGCCGGATAGCGACAGCATCGATGCCGATTTAACTAACGCCGGCGGTCAACCAGTCACTGCCGTACCCGGAGCGGCGTTCTTCGACAGCGCACTGTCGTTCGCCATTATACGCGGTGGTCACGTCGATGTGACCGTTCTGGGGGCGCTGGAGGTGGATCAGGAGGGCAACCTCGCCAACTGGATCATCCCGGGCAAGATGGTTCCCGGAATGGGCGGGGCTATGGACCTGGTGAACGGTGCCCGCCGCGTCATCATCGCCATGGAGCACTGCGATAAAAAAGGCCAGTCAAAAATTTTGCCTCGCTGCCAGCTGCCGCTGACCGCCGTCGGCCAGGTCAATCTGATCGTGACGGAAAAAGCGGTCATTGAAGTCAATAACGGTCTGATTTTGCGCGAAATCGCCGCGGATACCCGCGTGGAGGACGTGGTTGCGCAGACCGCTGCGCCGCTACGCATCTCTGAATCATTAATCCAGTTTGCCTAAAAAAGGACGCCATCAATGAAAGTGATACCGATTAGTGAAGCTAGTCCCTACAACCCACCACTGCATCACGCCATGGTGGCGCTGAAGCTGTGTGATGGTGCGTTATGCGACGCCCGCCAGTTCTGGTGCGGACTGTCGCATTTTTTACCCGGAGGCGGCGCCGAGTGGGCTTACGACGATTCGCCGACGGAAAAACTCTACGTGGTACTGGAGGGCGCTATCACCATCCGTACCAGAGAGGAAACGCGTGTAGTCAGCAAAGGGGAAGCGGTTTTCCTCGCACCGTTTGAGGGGCGTGAAGTGGTTAACCACACCAATTATCCGACCAGCATGCTGGTCATCGCCAGCAATACGTAACCAGTAAGGGATCATTATGGACACAACATGGGATAACAAAGTCAAAGCGCTGTTCAACCTTGAAGGCAAAGTTGCGGTTATCACCGGCGGTGCAGGTGCGCTCGGTGAAGGTGTAGCCCGTGGCCTGGCGAACTACGGTGTTAAAGTCGCGGTAACCGGCCGTACCATCGCCACCCTGGAAAAAACGGTTCAGCAGGTGCAGGAGGCGGGCGGCGAGGCCCTCGCTATCGCTGGCGACATGACCGACGAAGCGGCGGTAAAAGCCCTGGCCGATCGCGTGGTCGCCGCCTGGGGGAAAGTTGATTTTCTGATCAATATTGCCGGCATTGCTATCCGCCATCCAGCGGAGGCCTTTGACATTAATGATTTCCGCAAAGTAATGGACGTCAACATCACGGGTACCTTTCTTCCCTGCAAAGTATTTGGCCAACTGTTTATCCAGCAGGGATTCGGGAAAATCGTCAATACCTCATCGGTACGCGCTTTTGCCGGACACCCGGGCGGCTACGCGGCTTACGGCACATCGAAAGGGGCTATCAACTTATTAACCAAACAGCTGGCTACTGAATGGGCGAAATACAATATCAACGTTAACGCCGTCGCGCCGACTATCTTCTGGACGCCGCTGACCCAGGAAGTTCTGGAAGACGAAAAACTGAAAAAGATCTTCCTCGATCGCATCCCGATGGGCCGGGCTGCCGTTGTGGAAGATATGGTCGGCACCGTCGTATACCTTTGCTCACCTGCTGCAAATTTTATCACCGGCCAGGTCATTTACATCGACGGCGGCTGTACGGCGGGTTAAGGAGATGGCAATGAACAATCCGGTCACACGTATCACGATCCTCGGCGGCGGCCTGATGGGCAGCGGTATCGCGCAGATCTTCGCCGCCCGCGGAGTGGACGTCACGATTTATGATATCGATGCTGGCGCCTGGACCGCACCTGACATCATCCGCAGCAATCTGCAACGTATGCAGGCGGACGAGGCCACCATCGATGACGTTGTACGCCGCGTCGTTTTTTGCGACCGGCTGGCGGAGAGCGTGAAGGGGGCGCAAATCGTCTTCGAATGCGTACCTGAAAAGCTGGACCTCAAGCAGCGGCTGTTTCACGAACTGGACGCGCTTTGTCCACCAGAAACCATTCTCGCCTCCAATACGTCGGTCATCAGCATCAGCGAGATCGCCCGCGACGTGACCCACAAACAGCGCGTACTGGGCACCCATTTCTGGAATCCGGCCTTCCTGATCCCGCTGGTGGAGGTCATTCGCACGCCCTGGACCAACGATGGGCTATTCGAACGCACATTCGACATCCTCGCCTGGGCAGGAAAACGCCCGGTGCGGGTCAATAAAGATGTGCCGGGGTTCCTTGTAAACCGGCTACAGCACGCCCTGTGGCGCGAAGCGATTTATCTTGTGGAGCAGGGCATCGCCGACGCGCGCACCGTGGACGAAGGCATCCGCTATGGTTTTGGTATCCGACTGCCGGCCCTCGGCCCGCTGGAAAACGCCGATATGGTGGGGACGGACCTGACCCTGGCGATTCATGAATATATTTTCCCGCATCTGAATAACGCGACAACGCCCTCACCGCTGCTGCGCCAGCTGGTGAGCGAAGGCAAGCTGGGCTTCAAATCCGGTGGCGGATTTCAGACCTGGAACGAGACATCAATTAACGAAAGCCGTGAGCGCCTGCTGAACTATCTGCAGCGTGTCACTCAGCAACCTGAGGAGTAACACTATGGGTAAGAAAGTTTTTGTCGATTTAACGCATCCCTTTAGCGCCGACACGCCGCGCTGGCCCTATTTCGATAAGCCGCTGATCGACAGTGCGCATACCATGGCAAAAGGCGGCGTGTTAACCCAGCGTATTTCCTGCACCATGCACACCGGCACCCACTGCGATGCCCCGCGTCATGTGATGGAAATAGAATTCGACGGTAAAAGAGCGCGCTATACGCATGAAATGCCGGTCGATGCTTATACTGGTGAGGCGGTATGCCTGGAAATTAATGTCGGGCGCTGGGAATTAATTCAGCCACATCATCTGGAAGATGCCTGCCGCCGTGCAAATATCAAACCGGAGGAGTTAGCCGGAATGGTGGTATGCCTGAATACCGGCATGCATCGTAAATTTGATGACTCAAAAGAGTATTATCACTACTCCTGCGGTACGGGCGTGGAAGCCGGGAAATGGTTTGTTAAAAATAAAGTCAAATGCGTCGCCATGGATATGCAGGCATTAGACCATCCGCTACATACGGCGATGGGGAATAATGGTGCCACGCGTATGAATTTACTCGGTGCATCCGGACGCCCGCTCACCGAAGAATATATTGAACAGTTTGGTGAAGACGCCTATGCCGAGTTTGATAAAGAGCTGTATATCAAACTTCACGGCCAGGCCGCCTATGATGAAAAGTTCGGCGATCTGGAGGCTATTGGCTGCTGGGGGACCTGGGAACCCTGCCATAAGCAGATGCTCGGCCACGGGATTGTCGGCGTTGAAAACCTCGGCGGTAATCTGGATAAAGTTTCCGGCAAGCGCTTTCGTTTCTTCTGTTTCCCACTGCGCTGGTATTTAGGCGATGGCTCAATGGTGCGCTGCGTGGCGGAAATTGATGAAGATGATATGAATAATGTTCCGGAAAGAACTTATAGCTATGGAGGCTGCATTTAATTAAACAATAAATTCCTGAGCGAACAAATATCAATAACACAGCGGATTAACTCGCTATTTAGCGAAAGGTTACCTGCGCCCGAAATAATAGTTTCATTCATTTCGGGCGTATCGCACCGTTACGCCAAAATAATCTTATAGCGATATTTTTACATTATTAACTATCACTGCCGCTCTGCATTGGAGGAGCAACCATATGAGTACAAAAGATGTTGTCATTGTCAGCGCCGCCCGTACGCCCATCGGCTGCTTTGGCGGCGCGCTCAAGGATCTCTCGGCTATCCAACTGGGTGAATATGCAACTAGCGCCGCTATCGCCCGCGCCGCTATCAAACCGGACGATGTTGACGAAGTGATCATGGGCAACGTGCTGGGGGCCGGGCTGGGTCAGAACGTCGCCCGTCAGGTCGCTATCGCCGCCGGGATCCCGGTCGAGAAAAGCGCCTTTAACGTCAGCAAAGTATGCGGTTCCGGGCTCAAGGCGACCATTCTTGGCGCCCAGGCCATCGCGCTGGGCGATGCGGAAATCGTGGTGGCTGGCGGCACGGAAAGCATGAGCAACGCCATGTACTTATCCGCCGCGGCCCGCTGGGGACAGCGCATGGGCGACAGCGCGCTGATTGACAGCCTGATTAGCGACGGTCTGACCGATGCCTTTTCCGGCGAGCATATGGGGATCACCGCTGAAAACCTGGCACAAAAATACCAGCTCACACGGGAAGCGCTGGACGCCTATGCGGCGGAAAGCCAGCAACGCACTGAATGGGCACAGAAAAACGGTCGTTTCGACAATGAAATTGTGCCGATAAAAATCGTCACGCGTAAAGAAGAGCGTTACATCAAGGTCGATGAATTCCCCCGCCACGGCACCACGCGTGAAACCCTCGCCAGGCTACGCCCGGCGTTCCGGCCTGACGGTGTGGTCACGGCAGGGAACGCTTCTGGCATTAACGACGGCGCTGCCGCGCTGGTGCTGATGAGCCGCGAAAAAGCCGCCGCCCTCCAGCTTCAGCCGCTGGCAACGATCCGCGCCTGGGGCAGCGGCGGCGTCGATCCCAACATTATGGGTTACGGGCCGGTACCCGCAACGCGCAGGGCCTTATCCCGCGCGGGCTTACAGGTGGAAGACCTCGACGTCATCGAGGCCAACGAAGCCTTTGCCTCCCAGTGCCTGAGCGTCATGAAAGGGTTGGGGCTGGATCCGCAGAAAACCAACGTCAACGGCGGCGCAATTGCTCTCGGTCACCCGATCGGCGCGTCCGGCGCACGCATTCTGGTCTCGCTGGTTCATGAAATGCATCGCCGCCACGCTCGTTACGGCCTCGCGACGCTGTGCATCGGCGGTGGGATGGGATTGGCCATGGTGGTCGAAAAAGAATAAGGAACAAGGAGCTAATTATGTCAGCACAAAACCACGTTATTCTCACCGTCGCCTGCACCGGGGCCTGGCCGCAGAAGAGCGACACCCCCTATATTCCGCTTACTCCGCAGGAGCAGGCCGACGAAATCGTCCGCTGCTGCGAGGCCGGCGCCTCCATTGCCCACATTCACGTGCGTGATGAGGAGAGTCAGGCGTCGATGGATTTTGAACAATTCGCCGAGACCGTGCGCCTGGTGCGGGCGCGCTGCGATATTGTCATTAATCTGACGACCTCCGGCGGACTTGGCCTGAGCGACGAAATTCGCATGAAACCATTCCAGTTATTGCGACCCGAAATGGCCTCTTTCGATGCCGGAACTATGAACTGGGCCCACACAACAATCTTCGAAAATAGCCCGCGCTTTCTGGAGAAACTCGCCGTCAGCATGAACGAGTGCCAGGTGAAGCCGGAGTTTGAAATCTTCGATGCCGGGATGATTTACAACGTCCTGTACTACATGAAGAAAGGACTGATCGTGGGAAATCCACACTTTCAGTTTGTCCTCGGTGCGCCGGGCGGAATGACGGCGGAGGTGCGTAACCTGATGTTCTTGCTCGATACCTGTAAACAGCATCTGGGAGATAATTTCACCTGGTCGGCGTTGGGCATTGGTCGCGGTCACCTGCCGATTGTCCTCGCCGCGCTGGCGCTGGGGGGCAACGTTCGGGTTGGCATGGAAGACAACATTCTCTATCGCAAAGGTGAACTGGCGCAATCCAATACCTGGTTCGTTGAGCGCGTTAAGCGGCTGGCTGCAGAGGTGGATAAAAGCATCGCTACCCCTGATGAAACTCGCGCCATCCTTGGTCTGATACGCCAGCAGCCGGTTCGCGCCTGATTGTGAGCTTCCTTCCTGAATGCCGATCGCCTCTCTGTATGGGCGGGCGATCGCTGTCGATCGATATCTGAACGAGAACCGTTATATGAACATTTCTATTCCCCGGGAATCGCTGGCGGGTGAGACGCGGGTCGCCGCCACGCCCGCGACCGTTGAACAGATGCTGAAGCTGGGCTTTACGATCTCCGTCGCCCGCGGTGCGGGCGCAGCGGCCAATATTACTGATGACGCATGGCAGACCGCAGGTGCAACGCTGTGTTCGCAGGATGAGGTCTGGCAGAGCGATATTATCCTGAAAGTTAATGCGCCTCTTGCGGATGAAATCCCGCTTTTGCGCCCAGGCTGCACATTAATCAGTTTCATCTGGCCGGCACAGAACGCCGAGCTAATGGCGGAACTCGCCGCCCGCGGCGTGACGGTGTTGGCAATGGATGCCGTACCGCGCATTTCTCGCGCCCAGTCGCTGGACGCCTTAAGCTCAATGGCTAATATTGCCGGGTACAGGGCAGTGGTGGAAGCTGCCCACCAGTTTGGCCGTTTCTTTACCGGGCAGATCACCGCCGCCGGTAAAGTTCCACCGGCGAAAGTGCTGGTGATTGGCGCAGGTGTTGCCGGGCTGGCGGCAATTGGCGCCGCCAGCAGCCTCGGCGCCATTGTGCGCGCCTTCGACACCCGCCCGGAAGTCAAAGAACAGATCCAAAGCATGGGCGCGGAGTTTCTGGAACTTAATTTTGCAGAACAGAGCGGCAGCGGAGATGGTTATGCCCGTCAGATGTCTGCTGAGTTTATTGAGGCGGAAATGGCCCTGTTCGCCGCTCAGGCCAGAGAGGTCGATATTATTATCACAACCGCGCTCATTCCCGGGAAGCCTGCGCCGCGGCTTATTACCCGCGACATGGTCGCCTGCATGAAACCCGGCAGCGTTATCGTCGACCTGGCCGCCCAGACCGGCGGCAACTGCGAACTGACGGCGCCGGGCACATGCATCATCAGCGATAATGGCGTCAAAATCATTGGCTATACCGACCTGCCTGGCCGGCTGGCGGCCCAGGCATCCCAGCTTTACGGCACCAATCTGGTCAATCTGCTGAAGCTTTTGTGTAAAGAAAAAGACGGTAATATCGTCATCGATTTTGATGATGTCGTTATCCGCGGCGTTACCGTGGTGCGCGAGGGGGATATCACCTGGCCCGCGCCGCCAATTCAGGTTTCGGCTCAGCCGCAGCAGCCAAAGCCTGTACCAACCGGGACGGTAAAAAGCGCACCCGCTTCACCATGGCGTCCATACCTCTTTCTGGCGCTGCTGATTGCACTATTTGGCTGGCTTGCGCATTACGCACCGGCGGACTTTCTTGCCCATTTTACCGTCTTTTCCCTCTCGTGCGTTGTGGGCTATTACGTGGTGTGGAACGTCAATCATGCTCTGCATACGCCGTTGATGTCGGTCACCAATGCGGTATCGGGGATCATTATCGTCGGCGCAGTCCTGCAAATCGGCCTTGGGGGGTGGATCTCCGTACTGGCTTTTATCGCCGTTTTTATCGCCAGCATTAATATCTTCGGCGGTTTTTACGTCACCCGTCGCATGCTGAAAATGTTCCGCAGAAACTAAGGAGTTGTTATGTCTGGAGGTCTTGTTACTGCGGCTTACATTATTGCCGCGCTGTTGTTTATTTTTAGCCTGGCTGGCTTATCGAAGCATGAGACGTCGCGAGCAGGGATCGTATTCGGCATCGCCGGGATGGCGATTGCGCTGGCGGCGACTGTTCTTGGTCACCAGGCGGCCAATCTCGCATGGATCCTGGTAGCGATGATGGCAGGGGGTGGCATCGGTATCTTTCTCGCGCAGCGGGTGGAGATGACCGAAATGCCGGAGCTGGTGGCGATTCTGCACAGCTTTGTCGGCCTTGCGGCTGTGCTGGTGGGGATTAATAGTTACCTTGACCACGCGCCGCTCGATGACACGGCCATGACGGCTATCCATCTGGTGGAGGTCTTTCTGGGGATCTTTATTGGCGCCATAACCTTTACCGGTTCGGTAGTGGCGTTCGGTAAGTTGCGCGGGATCTTCGCGTCAAAACCGTTAATGTTGCCAGGCCGACACGGTATGAACCTCGCGGCTCTGCTGGTCTCTTTTGCCTTAATGATCGTATTTGTGCGCAGCGATAACCTGCTGTGGCAGAGTCTGGCATTAATTGTTATGACGCTGATTGCACTGGCGTTTGGCTGGCATCTTGTTGCTTCAATCGGCGGCGCAGATATGCCGGTGGTGGTCTCAATGCTCAACTCCTATTCTGGCTGGGCAGCGGCGGCGGCCGGTTTTATGCTCAGTAACGACCTGCTAATCGTGACCGGCGCGCTGGTTGGCTCTTCCGGAGCCATCCTTTCTTACATTATGTGTAAGGCCATGAATCGCGCGTTCATCAGCGTCATTGCCGGCGGCTTCGGCAGCGAAGGAATGGCACCTGACGGTAGCGCCCTGCAGGGCGAACATCGCGAATGCAGCGCGGTGGAGGTAGCGGAAGCGCTGAAAAACGCCCGTTCAGTCATTATTACCCCCGGCTACGGTCTGGCGGTAGCCCAGGCGCAATATCCGGTACAGGAATTGACCAGCCGGCTGATGGCGCGAGGCGTGAAGGTACGATTCGGTATCCATCCCGTTGCCGGGCGTTTACCAGGACATATGAACGTACTGCTGGCGGAAGCCAAAGTCTCCTACGATCTCGTGCTGGAGATGGAAGAGATTAATGACGACTTCAGTGATACCGACGTGGTGCTGGTCATCGGCGCCAACGACACCGTTAACCCTGCTGCACAGGAAGATCCCGGGAGCCCCATCGCAGGCATGCCAGTACTGGAAGTGTGGAAAGCACAGCAGGTGGTGGTGTTCAAACGTTCGATGAATACTGGCTACGCAGGCGTACAGAACCCGCTGTTCTTTAAAGAAAACACCACCATGCTGTTTGGTGATGCAAAAGCGAGCGTAGAGGCGATACTTGCGCAGCTCTGATTAATTGATTAGATGCACTGGATGCATTGCAGAGGGTGATGGAAAAGTACGTCACCCCCTGAAATTTTGCCGCCGCAGAATCAGAGAATTACATTAAGTATCAATACTGTTCGCTCAGCGCAGGAACGTTTTGACACATTGTTAAAAAATATGAAGCTCACCGCTGTATGACAGAATAATGGCCAGGGCAGAAGATAATGTTCACTAGTATTTCAGCGACGTGTGCTATTGACCAAAACGTCATCGCTGATTTCTGAACAGAGAAAGGGATACGTGCGTAAAAAACTTAATCAATAACCAACTGAAATATAACAATAAATTTCTATTTTTTTGATTTTTATTAAAGCAAAACGATAAAAAATTATCGTTTTATTTTAATTTTGTGTATTCTTTGAACTGTACCCTAATGCAGACTTACTGAGGTTTTATGTCCACTGATGCACTGGCGCAACTCAGCCAAAGAATGGTCTCATTCACCATGATGCTGTTGATTGCTGTTGTTCTATTGAATTCGCTTGTTCTGTTTTTCCCTACATTATCCTTTTCGGATGAGTTGTACGGGATAAGACTGTCGCTTGATGATCGGCGGCTTTCTGCTCTCGATGTCAATCTGCGCGCGTTGCCATGGGGGCAGGCCGCAGGAGTCGGCGTGATAAGTCTGCTGGTTATGGCTCCTCTCTGTTACAGCCTGTATCAGCTACGCTCTTTGTTTAAAGCTTATGCTCGCCGGAACTATTTTTCTGCCCGTTCGGCACAGCATATGAGCAGAGTTGGAGCCTCACTGGGTCTCTGGACGGTGATGGATCTGCTTGCCGGTCCTGTTCTCAGTTACTGGTTGTCTCTGCTTAACCCCACTGGCGAGCGTGAAATAGTATTTGGATTTGAGCTACATCATATCGTCTGGATTTTTATTTCGCTGTGCGTGATGGCAGTGGCGAAAATACTGGAAAAGGCAAGCGTTCTGTACGAAGAAAATAAACTCTTCCTGTAAGGCGGGAACATTTATGGCAATCATTGTAAAACTGGATGTATTACTCGCCGCAAGGAAAGTGAAGTCAAAGGAGCTTGCTGATGCTATTGGTATTACCGAGCAGAATCTTTCGTTAATAAAACAAGGTAAAATTAAAGGTTTTCGATTTTCAACCCTTGATGCACTGTGCAAATATCTTGATTGTCAGCCTGGCGATCTCTTTAGTTATATTCCATCGAAAGAGGATGAGTGAGATAAACAGGTTGTATTAACCCAGCCGCCATAGCTCATTTCTTTCCTAAACACACCGCTGTTTGCAGCGGTGTTGCCTGGAGTCATGCTCCTTATGACGTTATACGTAAAAGGTAAATATTTATGAAAGGAGAAGTACTGAGTATATTGTTTTTTATTTTTTTCCTAAACAGCGTTGGCATAGCAGCACCACGAGAAGACCGTTCGGGAAAACTTAATCAACATTCTGACATTCAGAAAGAGCGTAAAGGCTCTTCCCGACCGGGACATAAGAACGACAAAAATAAATCGACTCACAGACCGACGGCTGTCAAACGGAAGCCCAGCGATCGCTCTCCTGTTTACTATTCTGTATCAGAACCGCCTGGAGGCAAACGCATTTACATGTTACCTGGTGGCACCAGAAAAATGAAGTCAGGAGAGGAGGGCGTGTATATTGTCGATGATACTTACATTCGCCGCTATAACGACGGATATGACCAGATCTTATCTCCTTTTGATGGCATTGAGATACTGGACTATAAGGGACGATGAAGTTTAGTCCGGGCTGGTGCCAGTCTTGATAATAAATATATTGAGATCCCATAATCTTTTTTCTGATAACACTTAAAAAATCTTCTTTGTTCTCATCTACAGTGTGACTAGATTTTTCCGAAGGGAGTTTCAACCATGTTTAAAAGGCTATTGGCGTTATCATTTGTTTTCTCTTTCATTCCTTTAATCACCGTTGCTGCTGAGAAGGGTACCAATACGGAACTGACTGCAAGCACCTCGATGAAAAGTCACGATGAGAGGCTAGATCGTGGTGAATATTTAAATCGTATCGCTTTAAAGGAGAGACGTCTTTCCGCGGATCCTTCTAATAAGGCCCTGATCTGGGATATTATGCAAGATGAACTAATAGCAGGCAATTTAGATAAAGCAGAAAAATATCTCAAACCATTATTAAGCGACCCGCATTATGCGAACAATGCACTTTATACGCAGGGAGTGGTTCATTATTTAAAGGGGGATTACGTCCAGGCGGAGGCTCTTTTTCGAAAGGGCGCCAGAGACCTGAAAAGTCGCATCAAGTTGCTCTATATCTATTATCAGACCGGTCAGTATTCGAAGGCGAGAGAATTGTTCGATGATGATCAACTGAAATCTCTCAGTAAAAATGACATAGCCCTGTTGACTTTAATGAGTTCCTTCGGCACTGCCCAGCCTTACAGACTGGACTGGAAAGCTGATAAGGCTGTTCTTCCGTTCATCTCGATGAATAATCTACCCGTAGTCTCCGTCATGGTGAACGGACAACCCGTCAATGTCTTCATAGATACTGGAGCCGATTTGTTTGTTATCAAATCTGAAATGGCGAAGACGCTGGGACTTACATCACAGGCAAGTTTCACGGGGACATATGCCGGCGGAAAGACAGCAGAAATCAATCATTCCAGGCTGCAGACATTGGGTCTGGGAGACGTCACATTACATGATGTTCCTGTTGATATTGCAGATTTTCCTGAGTCATGGGTTTTCACCGATGAAAGAACGGGTAAAAAAATAGATATCGACGGTATTTTATCCACGGGTGTATTTCATCAGTTTCTCACCACGATGGATTATCCAGAGCGGCAGTTGGTGCTGATGCCCAGAAGGAAAATCAGTCAGCGTGAGGTTTCCGAACGGGATGGCTCGCATATACCCTTCATTCTTGAAGGAACGCATTTTATGATAGTCAAAGGTGCAGTCAACGGTAAGGAGGGTATGACGTTCTTCCTTGATTCAGGCCTTGACGATTCAGACGCTTCAATTTTGTTGCAGAAAGAAGCACTAAATTATGCTGGGTTGAAACTGCAGGAAGGGGAGCGCTATGCGCCGGATGACAACAAAGGAGGGCTTGGCGGAGGCGGTTTTGCTGTAACCCGGCTGCCCATCGACAGTGTTTCTGTCGGCGCTTTACATCAGAAGGGGTTAACCGGCCTTTATGGCGTGTTACCGGAACAACTCTATTTCACTGAATCCGGTATGATTCTGGATGGTTTTCTCAGTCACCAGTTTTTAAGGCACTACAAATGGACCATTGATTTTGACGCAATGATGATGACATTTCAGTAACCGAATACGTAACGTTTCGTGCCTGCGTTTGTGCGCCTGTAACACGTGTCAGATAAAAAAAGCCCGCTTGTTGCGGGCTGTTGCACGGTATGCCGATTTCAGAAATCTCGATACAAAGCAAACACGTTCAGGGGAGGGGATCCGCCTTCAGCAAAGATAAAGAAGAAACGGCTTACTCGTCTGCTTTATGTGCCCAGGCGGGCATTGCTGTCAGATAGCGTATTGCCCGCTTGCGCGATTCTTCTTTGCCAACTTTTTGCCATGAATCGAGAAACCCCGCCAGGCTGGATACCGCCTCTTCCCAGGACTTCAGATTACCGTCGCTGTCGCTGCAGTAGGCGCAATATTTTTCGCTGGCACCCTGCGCATCAGGTGCGGACATCGGTATTCCGCAGGCCTGACAAAACTGTTCGTGCTGTGTCATAAAGCGCTCCTTCTTTTAATTGATTATTAGCTAAACATACCGTGTTTCAGCTCAGCATATAGCGTTCCCGATCAAAACATTCTGCAGCACAAGTTCGTCGCACAACGCTGCCGGGCCGGCATGTTTATCGCAGATTTGTAGGGCGGGAGTGGCTGACAATAAATGCTATTTCCAAAAACAGTCCAGAATTTGTAATGAAATTCACGGAAGCAAATCACAATCTGTGAAACAACGCTTAAGTGTACACTTTTCTTTACGATGCTAGTGATTTCAGTCACAAAAATAAGCCCATAGAGTGATCATTCTCGCACAAACTGTATGGGTACTCATTTGCCAGGGCATGAGTTACTTAGGCTGGAAAGTAAAGTTTTCAGAGCGGCGACACATCAATTGTCGAGAACCTCAAACTCTAAATAAAAGTGAAAAAAATAACTCATTGAATATGAATGGTTAAAAAGAAACCATGTGATTTATATCACTCACTTTTACAGCTTATTAAATTAAGACCGTCATTGAATGTCGCTCTAAGTATTCCCTTCATCAATAAATTCTTGCATAGTGCCCTTAAATTACATCCGCCCCCGGCTACCGGAGACGGTAAATAATATTTCATCAGCGTTCACTGATGAAACGGGCATGTTTTACCTCACATTAATACGAACATAAACACTGTTAACTGGAGAAATAACATGAATTATCCGGCAGAACCCTTCCGTATTAAAAGCGTTGAAACTGTATCGATGATTTCTCGTGATGCACGCATTCAGAAAATGCAGGAAGCGGGTTACAATACTTTCCTGTTAAATTCCAAAGATATTTATATTGATCTGCTGACAGATAGCGGCACCAACGCGATGAGCGATAAGCAGTGGGCCGGGATGATGATCGGTGACGAGGCTTATGCTGGCAGCGAAAACTTTTATCATCTGGAAAAAACCGTTCAGGAACTTTTTGGCTTTAAGCATATTGTTCCTACTCACCAGGGACGTGGTGCAGAAAACTTGTTGTCTCAGTTGGCTATTAAACCTGGACAATATGTTGCTGGTAATATGTACTTTACTACGACGCGTTATCATCAGGAAAAGAATGGTGCGACGTTTGTCGATATCGTTCGTGACGAAGCGCACGATGCGGGTTTAAATATCCCTTTTAAAGGTGACATTGATCTTAAAAAATTACAGAAGTTGATTGACGAAAAGGGTGCTGAAAATATTGCCTATATCTGTCTGGCCGTCACCGTGAACCTGGCAGGGGGGCAACCCGTTTCCATGGCCAACATGCGTGCAGTCCGTGAAATCACTCACGCACACGGTATTAAAATTTTCTATGATGCGACCCGCTGCGTTGAAAACGCGTACTTCATTAAAGAGCAGGAAGAAGGGTACGAAAACAAGAGCATCAAAGATATCGTTCATGAGATGTTTAGCTATGCTGATGGTTGCACCATGAGCGGCAAAAAAGATTGCCTGGTTAACATCGGCGGATTCCTGTGCATGAACGATGATGAGATGTTCTCTGCGGCAAAAGAACTGGTGGTCGTTTACGAAGGGATGCCGTCTTATGGCGGTCTGGCTGGGCGTGATATGGAAGCTATGGCGATCGGTTTGCGCGAAGCGATGCAGTTTGAGTACATTGAGCATCGTGTGAAGCAGGTTCGCTACCTGGGCGATAAATTGAAAGCGGCTGGCGTGCCGATCGTTGAACCGATTGGCGGCCATGCTGTATTCCTGGATGCCCGACGCTTCTGCGCACATCTGACACAGGACCAGTTCCCGGCGCAGAGTCTTGCGGCAAGTATCTACATGGAAACCGGCGTTCGTAGCATGGAGCGCGGCATTATCTCTGCGGGTCGAAACAAAGAGACGGGCGATCACCACCGTCCGAAACTGGAAACGGTCCGGCTGACCATCCCACGTCGTGTCTATACTTATGCGCATATGGATATAGTGGCGGACGGTATTATTAAACTCTACCAGCACAAAGAAGATATCCGTGGGCTGAAGTTTATTTATGAACCTAAGCAGCTTCGTTTCTTTACTGCTCGTTTTGATTATATCTAAATGTTCTGACTGGCCCCATCAATAGATGGGGCTTTTTGGTCTTTATTCTCCGCTACAGAAAGTCATTTCACTTTCTGTAATCGTGGTATATATAAAAAATACAAACCTGACTTCAATATCTTATTATCCGAAGATGTATACATGACAGCCGTAACTATAAATATTAGTCAACAGGAACATTTATTATGGATATTAATACCATTGAACGACAGAGTGGTACTCCCGGTCTAACCAGCGGTACGATGCTCGTCATTGCTACCGTGGTTGGTGGTGGGATGTTCTCTCTACCGATTGCCATGTCTGGGGTATGGTTCCCCGGTGCCACTGTTATTCTTTTTGCTGTTGCCGTTATGATGTTATTAACTGGACTGATGCTGGTTGAAGTGAATCTTCACTACGGCGCGGGTGCCAGTTTCAATACTTTTACTCAGGATTTGCTGGGTCAAAAATGGAACGTGGTTGTCGGTATCGCTTTTGGTTTCGTTCTATATATATTGACCTATGCCTATATTTCCGGATCGTCCGCGGTAATGGCTCAAACGGTGTTTAAATACAGCAATTTTCGTTTGCCTGCCAGTATTTCCGTGATTGTTGTAAGTATCCTGGTCGGCGCGATCGCGTGGTATAGCTCACTGTTAGTCGGTCGGATCACCACTATTCTCATTATTGGTAAGTTTGTTGCTTTTTTTGCCACCTTTTCTGGACTGGTTGGGCACATTGAAGTGGCGAAGTTGGTGGACAGCGTGGCGTTTGCATTACCCAATGCGCAATATGCGCCGTATATCCTGATGACGTTACCATTTTGCATCATTTCATTTGGTTTTCACGGCAATGTACCCAGCTTGGTTAAACTATATGGCACGGACGGCATTCAAAATATTACGCGGTCTATTATTATAGGAACACTGTTCGCCGTCCTGCTATATGTCTTCTGGCTGGCGGTGACCATGGGCAATATCAGTCGCGCAGAATTTCCGCCGATCATTGCTAAAGGGGGTAATATTGATGTTTTTGTCGAGGCGATCAGCGGCCTGTTTTCCAGCCGTTATATGGATCTGATCCTCACTTTTTTCGGTAACTTCGCCGTGGCCAGCTCTCTACTGGCGGCAACGCTTGGCCTGTTTGATTACATTGCCGATTTATTCCACTTCCAGGATAACGGCATGGGGCGCTTGAAAACCGCACTAGTGACTTACTTTCCACCGGCCGCCGTCTGTGTCTTTTTCCCGAATGGCTTTGTCCATGCGATTGGCTACGCTGGACTGGCGTTTACTATCTGGAGCGTGATCCTGCCGCCGTTCCTGGTGAAGGCCGCGCGTCGACGTTTCGCCACTGCGATATATACCGCGCCATGCAGTAATGTCGTTCTCAATCTGATTATCGTCTGTGGAGGCATTGTTTACTTGACGGTGGTGCTGGATGTTTTTGGTTTACTGCCAACGTTTCGTTAGCATTGGCCTGAGATATACAAGACAGGAGGCCCTATGTTTCTGACCTTACTCCGCTGGCAATCTCCTCTGGTTCACCGGTTTACCTTGCTGCGCATGTGGGGGGAAATATTACATATATGCAGGTTGCGCCGAAAAAGATCCTGCCAACGTTAAGCTGGTATCTGTGCCCGATAGCGCCGTACTTATCGGGCTCATTAGGTTTACACCCGGAAGTAGCGTGGTGCGAGCAACGCAGCAAAAACGTCGATTCTCTGCACCATCTTTTTCCAGAACAACATACTATTTTCCTCTGTTAAGACCGTAGCGCTATTGTAAAACGTTGAGTTTTTCCTTAAAAGGGCCGGCGCGTTTTCACCTTTCTTCTGCGGTGTAAATCTTTTTGGTCATCTGACAGCTTACCGGTATACAGCATTTATAAAGCAGATTTCATTCTATGGCACTTATGCTCTTTGGTCGACTTCCGACAGCGATCATAAGTGGAGTAGGGAAGAGCAACGCCGTTAAGCCTGAGTTAGTACTTTTCGTCCATCCGGATAGTGCCAGACCTCTATGTATTTCCCGATGGCCTTGCAACTCTCAAATAGGTGAATGATGATTCCGATTTCACAAATCGAAGCTGCATCAGGCGGCTCGTCGCATCGTCGATATAGACCAGTGCGGTACAGGCGGGCGCAAGTTTTTCGAACCAGTGATGGTCGCAGCCAACAATCTGGATCAGTTCGCCACAGCAAGCCCGGCGATAACGTGGCTACTGAATTTTCGGCGCACGTTGTTTGCGAGGGAGCCAGGGACCGGCTTTGTCCATGAGTGAACGGACAATCTCTTTGGACAGGTGAACATCATGCAGTTCTGCGAGTTTCTCACACGCCAGCGTCGGCCCGAAGTCGGTATAGCGTTCTCGTATAATATTGAGCGCGTACTGTGCAAGGCCATCAGGCAGCTGGTTATTGCTGGGTTTTTCACGACGGCGGTTAGCCATACCAGGCGGGCCAGATTCACGGTAACGCAACAGAAGGCGTCGGCACTGGCGGTCGGAAATACCCTGAAGCTGCGCGGCCATCTGAGTAGTCAGCCGCCGGTCAACAACGTCTTGAATGATTTTGAGTCGGTTGACTTCATCTAAAGTAAAAATGCCGCTGCATGATCCGTCATCAGAATCCTTTGATGGGGACTTATCCATGCCCAGACGTCACAACTTAACTAGTACGACATTAGTGCGCATAATGTATATTATGTTAAATGGAATGTCGTACTCAATAACGTCATCTTTGATAGCTGCCTCTTCCCACATCAACACTATGACCGTCATTCCTTTCATGCACGTGAATGCTGCGCTATAAGGCAAAATGTTCGAGGTGATAAATCAAGCATGGCTTTTAACAATCACTTCGCCCACTACAGCCTGTTCTCCTACAGTAACAGCCAGGGAAATTCATTCAGCCACACCTGCTGCTTGTACTGTCCGGCATATCTTACTGCCTGTTGCATTTTCTAACCGAACGCGTCACGGGATGCCAGATGAAATACTCATTTGATAGCGCGCCGCCTGCAGTGTGTATCAACCGGGCTTGATCAGCCACAGACGTGATTCTCAAAAAGACGCCAGCTTCGTTTCCGCACTCAAATGGCGAGTGCCATCGCGACCATAAACAGAACCGCCAGCTGAAGTTGAATAGTGTACTGAAGCCCTACGCAGCCGGCTTCTATGTTGACAGGCTCTGCCTCACCTCCCCCTTTCCTTGTATCTGGTGATTAGCTACCACCAGGAAGTACCTGGCCACAACATATCGCAATTCCGTTCATCGCCGAAAAAGCATAAATGCTCTCTCGGACATTTATGCTTTTATATCGCGGTCAGAAAGATTTGTTATGTTTCATCTATGAATGATACTCGAGCCACTTTTCATCCAGCTGAACTGCTTATACTTTTACAGATGAATACAACACACAGTGGATTAGCTTTCACGCTTTGCCATCATCAATGCCAGATCAACGAGACGATTAGAGAATCCCCATTCATTGTCGTACCACGCCAGAATTTTGACCATATTACCGCCAATCACCAGCGTTGATAGGCCGTCGATAATCGACGAGCGTGGGTCTCCCTGGTAATCGCTGGAGACGAGCGGTTCATCGCTATAACCCAGGATCCCTTTCAGCGGTCCTGTTGCGGCGGCTTCGCGAAAAGCATTGTTCACCTCTTCGACCGTCACATCTCGCTCAAGCGTGACGGTCAGGTCAACAATGGACACTACTGGCACAGGGACGCGTAGTGAGTATCCCGTTAAACGGCCATCCAGCTCAGGAATAACTTTACCCAGAGCCTTTGCTGCACCGCTGGAATAAGGAACAATCGACAATGCGGCGGCGCGAGCCCCGCGCAGATCTTTTTCCGGCTGATCGTGCAGCGCCTGGCTGTTGGTATAGGCATGGGTGGTGTTCATCAGACCATGTTTAATACCGAAATGCTGGTGCAGAACCTGCGCAGCAGGTGCAAGACCATTGGTGGTGCAGCTTCCGTTGCTTATCACGTAGTGTTTATCCGGTGAGTAGAGGCTCTCATTAACGCCCATTACAATGGTTAAATCTTCGTTTTTACCAGGAGCAGAGATAATCACGCGCTTCGCGCCACCGCTGTGGATATGTACAGCTGCCTTTTCACGGTCAGTGAATAATCCTGTAGCCTCAATAACGATGTCGACTTCACACTGACGCCACGGAATACTGGCCGGGTTGCGTTCACTGAATACGGTAATGGGTTTACCATCAACAACAAGCCCCCCTTCATCAGCGGTGACCTCTGCATCCAGTTTACCGAGCAGTGAGTCATATTTCAGCAGATGCGCCAGCGTTTTGCTGTCCGTCAAATCGTTGATTGCCACAATTTGAATATCCGGATTATCCAGTGCTGCGCGCAGTACATTGCGTCCGATCCGGCCAAAACCGTTAATACCGACCTTTACCATAATTAACTCCTTATCGATTATCGCTGGAGTCAGAGTAGGACGGACGGGTTATGGCGTAAATGACAAAAAAGGATCACTTTACGCCATTTTGCGACAGTGAAATCGTTGACGATATTCACCTGGAGTGAGGTTAAGCTGTTTCTCAAACAAGCGTCGCAGGTTAATACTGCTGCCAAATCCCGTTTGCTCGGCGATACGATCCAGCGTCTCGTGAGTCTGCTCCAAACGCTGCCGCGCGGCGGCCAGGCGGGCTTCCGCGACGTACCGCGCTGGCGAAGCGCCGGTTTCCCGGGTAAAGACGCGGGTGAAATTTCGCGGACTCATGGCGACTTTTTCCGCCAGCTTATCTACGCTGAGGTCGGCGGTGAGATTTTCGAGCAACCACGCCAGCAGATCGTTAATCGGGCCCTGGGAGGTGGTTTGCTGAAGGTTATAGCGGCTAAACTGTAGCTGGCCTCCGGGGCGACGCAGATACATGACGAAGTCCTGGGAGATATCGCGCGCCAGGCTGAAGCCGTAATCTTCTTCAACCATCGCCAGCGTAAGATCAAAGCCGGAACTGACCCCGCCAGAGGTCCAGATATGTTCGTCCTGAATATAGAGCGGCCCGCCCTCGACGCGGATCTGCGGGAATTCCGCCTGCATGGTTTCCAGCAGCTTCCAGTGGGTAGTGGCCCGTCTGCCGTCAAGCAGTCCAGTTTGCGCCAGCAGCATCGCACCGCCGCAAATGGAGGCTATGCGGCGGGCATGGGGAGCGGCAAGGCGCAACCAGTCAACCACCGCCATACCCTCCTGCGGGTTTTGACCTCTGCCGGTAATCATGATGGTATCGAGGGGCTCGCGAGGGTCAATCTCATGCAGACGATGGTCGGCCAGCAGATTTAAACCGGACTGACCATGGATAACCTGATGCGGTTGAGTTGTCGCTAGCTTGACCTGGTAGCAGATTTCCCGGGTACCTTCCGGGTGCAGGCGGTTGGCCTGCATCAGAATGTCAGCAATACCGGCGGATTCAAACAGCATGCCGCCATCGGGTACAATAATAAGTATCTTTTTCATGTCCTGAAAAGTAATCTTTTTACAGAATAAGTCAACAAAACACACTCAAAGAATAAATATTTACTGTCGAAAGCACTGGATTCTGATGGATGTAAAAACCTGAAGGCTCGGAAAGAGTGGTTTCATACGTGCCTTCAGTTTCAGGGAGATGAACGTTAAACAGGTAGATTTTGCCTCACAGTACAGGCAGCATCACTTTGACAGGACATCACGAAGGTAGAATCTCAATCGTGGCTGCCCTGGCGCGTATCCCTGTCATTGCGGAAACATAGCTGCTGCCGGAGTACTTTTTCAGGTAAGCCTGATCAATTTTACTTTCAAGCTCAGGGTCCGAGGGTTTTGCGAACAGTACGTCGAATTCCTGTCCGATAGCCAGTATCTTACCTGCCTGCTGGGACAATGCAGCCTGATACCATTTTGAACGGGTACCACTATAGGCTCGGACGAAAAGTCGGTTGTCCACCTTCACTTCCCAAATCCATGTCGGCGTACCGGTCGTATTCATATCGGGATGATACGGAGCGATTTTCAGGTCGTCGGCCGCATCTATTCTTGTTAATACTTCAGGACTCCAGTACATCTACCTCTCCTCTTTCATATGCGGTTGCTTTTTTCTGTCGCAGGATTAACTCGATAATATTCGGAAATTAACATCGCATCAGAAGTTATTGCCCGGTTTACCAGTAACAATAGAATACTTCACACCCTATGCTCAGAGAGCAGTATCTGTCGTTTGTCGCACAGATACTGCATCTGAAAACACCGGATGGTGCTATGGCTTACTTATTAAGATTTTTGTTGAAAAATGCAGTGATGTTATCGAACGGGATCTTGTCCATACGATCATATAAATCGACATGGGTAGCATTATTTACAATCAGCAGCTCTTTTGGCTGATTTGCCGCTTCATAAGCCGTTTTGGAGAAGTAAAGCGAATGCGCCTTTTCACCATGGATGAACAGGATCGGGCGCGGAGAAATTTCCTTAATATAGGTCATGAGCGGGAAATTCATAAAGGCCATCGGCGTTGTCACGGACCATGAATTGCCAGAGTTGACGGCTCGGGGATGATAGCCGCGTTTAGTCATGTAGTAGTCCGCATAGTCCACGAGGAACTGTGCTTCACCGCCCTTCAGTTTATTATAGGCTGGCTGGTATGCCGGTATGCCGGTATGCCGGTTTGCCGGTTTGCCGCAGCTTCCCTGCGCTGAAGACTCTTCTTCTCCTACGCCTGCTCGCGTTGTTCCGATGATACGGCCTTTTAACATTACGCGGCTCATACCATGCATGATCTTTGCTATCCTCCCGCTACGAGAGTGGAATAGCCGAACCTTTATCCAAGCCCTGAACCACGAGGTTTTACGGCGCGCTGGTTAGTGACAACGTCACAGCAGCGCACTAAAGATGCTCCTCTTCATCCAGAGAAATCACCTGAATGCCAGCATTACGATACGCCTGAACGTCATCAGGCAGACGATCCACCACTACGGTGTCAATGCGATCTGCTGCGGTAAATTGGGCAAGCGAGGTGTTATTCAGCTTGCTGTAGTCGCAGACAATAATCACCTGACTGGCGTGTTCCACCATGCCGCGTTTCGTTTCTGCCAGCATGATATCGGCCACGCAGGCGCCGTGTTTCAGCGACAGCGAATTGGTGCCCATAAATGCTTTATCGACGTTTAGTGTGTCGAGAATGGAACGTCCGTTGATCGCCACCACGCAGTGGTATCCCTTCTTAACGATCCCCCCCAGCAGAATCGTTTGAATCGAGGCACTGGCCTCAAGCTCCCGGGCGATTTGGTAATCATTGGTAACCACCGTGACGTTCTGTCTGTCACGAATATTGCGCGCAATATGCAGCGTCGTGGTACCGGTATCCAGCACGATAATATCGCCATCCTCAACCAGCGCCGCCGCGCGCTGGCCGATCCGTTCTTTCGCGCTGAGGTTAACAATTTCGCGGGCGTCCGACGCCTGTTCGAAGCTCGCCCGGGTACGAAGAACGGCTCCGCCGTGGGTTCGGGTCAGCAACCCCTCCTCTTCCAGCTGGCGGAGATCGGCACGAATGGTAGCACCAGATACATTAAAGACGTCACACATCTCAGAAACAGCAACTTTGCGTTTTTCCCTGAGAATACCGAGTAACTTCTCCTGTCTTTCTTCTGCAAACATTCTGCCTCTCTCTTGTTTACTACACGTTACGCGCGTCGCGGCGCTGGCTTACCTTTGCGTATCAATCGGGTCCTACGCTGAGCGCATCCAGCCTGTCGTATAAGGCGGCGGATTGCCGGTACAGCGTATCAAAAAGCTCGCAGCAGGCCTGGTAATAATCCCGCAGACAGGGATCCGGCGAGATCAGTTTGTCGAACTGCACCGTTTGCCGCACGCCGCTGGCAAAATCGGCGTACAACCCTACGCCAACCCCGGCGATAATACCGCATCCGGTGACGCCATTCTCCTGATTACGCGTAGATAATATTGGGAGATTGTACGCTGCGGCTTTGATTTCAAGCCACAACGGGCTGCGCGCGCCGCCGCCGGAAGCGATCATTTGTTGCGGATACTGCCCGCACTTCTGCAACTGTCGAAGATTGCGCCAGGACGCGAAGGCCACCCCTTCCAGAACGGCGCGGAATAAATGACCGCGGCAATGCTTGCGCTGCAGGCCAAAAAACTGTGCCCGCGAGTTCGTGTGTTCGGCCAGACGTTCTCCCGTCAGATAGGGAAGAAACAGCAGCCCTTCTGCCCCCGCCGGCACCGCCGCCGCTTCCTGTAAAAGCTGTGGATGCGTAATCTGGTTATCGGCAAGCGCCAGCCGCGCCCAGCGGACGGCATCGCCGCCGGCATCGAGGATGGTAAATCCGCCCCAGGCGGCGTTGGCAAGATGAAGATTATTAACCAGCGGATGGTGTAACGGCCGCGGCGACACCACCGTTATCAGCGTCGACGTGCCGGTTGAATCAGACGCCATCCCCGGTTCATACACACCCGAGCCCAGCAGAGAGGCCGCCATATCCGACGTCCCGGCAACCACCGGGATACCCGCCGGCAGGCCCGTCAGGTCGGCTGCACGCGGCGTCACCTGGCCGATTACGTCGCTGGAAAGTTTAATCTCCGGGAGCTGGTCGACCCGTAGACCAAACGTTTCGCAGGCTTGCGAAGACCAGCTACGGGTTTCGCTGTCCATCAGGAAATAGCACGACGCTTCGCTATAATCGGTCGCCATGGCACCGGTCAGCATGAAATTAATATAGTCCTTCGGCATTAATACGTTGGCGAGCTGTGACCAGCGTTCCGGATAATGTTCGCGCCACCAGGCTAACTTGAAAGCGGGCCAGGCTGCCGCGGGCGGATTATTCAAATGCGCCAGCCACTTTTCCCAACCTTCGCGCGCGTTAAAGGCGTCAACCTGCGGCTGGCTGCGCTTATCATTCCACAGCAGCGCCCTATCCTCCACCAGCTCGCCACGGTCGTCCAGCAGGACGGTGCCGTGCATCTGTCCGCAGGCACCAATAACCGCAATCTGCGCTGCCGTTTCAGGATAGCGGTAAAGCACTTCGCGTATACAGTCGCAGGCGGCCTGCCACCATAAAGACGGGGCCTGTTCTGACCAACCCGCACGCGGCGTGGTTTGCTCATACTCTCTTTGCGCAAAGCCGATCATCGCGCCGTCAATGCGCACAATAGCGGCGCGGGTACTGCCAGTGCCAACATCAATCGTGAGTATTTTATCTTTCATCACTAACTCCGGTGACGTCTTAAGGCGGGCCATCAGGCCCGCGGTCTCTCAGTTTAATCGGCGTTCAGCTCGGGAAAACGTTCCGGGTGCTGCTCCAGTTCAGCCAGCACCTTGGTTACCGCGCCATGGCTCATACCAAAGCGGCGCACGCCAAGCTGGTACAGCGCGCGCACCGTGGCCAAATCGCGAATGCCTCCGGCGCCTTTGATATCGATTCGGCCTTTAAGCTGGTCGGCGATGATGCTGACTTTTTCCACCGTAGCGCCGGTGGGCGCCCAGCCGGTAGAGGTTTTGACCCACTTCATCCCCACCTCTACGGCAATTTCACACACGCGGCGAATCTGCTCCTCATTGAGATAGTGCGTTTCAAGTATCACTTTGGCCGGTACCGGGGCAGCGGCTTCCACCACGCGGCGCAAATCTTCGCGGACATAGTCATAATCGCCAGAGAGCACTTTGCCGATATTCACGACCATATCCACTTCACGGGCGCCGTCGGCAATCAGCTGCCGCACTTCCTGAACCTTGGTATCGGTGGCATGCCCGCCGCCGGGAAAGCCGACCGGCCCGCCAATCATCACCTCTCCCGTCCCCTGCTGCGGCAGCAACGTACTCAGAAAACGCGTCCAGCAAGGTAGAACGTGGACGGAAATAATGTTGTAGCGGGTAGCCAGCTCGGCGCAGGCGCGAACGTCCGCTTCGGTACTGGTGGCCTGGACTGCGCTCAGATCAACTAAACGTGCAAAACGACGGGTTGTTTCATTCATGGTTTTATCCTGCTCTTTGTTTTTAATTGCTTTCATTTAATGCTCTTATCTGGCCTTAATCCATTTAAAAACGCATCAAATGAAAATAACGTGATCAAATTAGCATTTTTTTATTTTCATTTGTTTTTAATTAGCAGGCATGAAATGAACGCTACCCTTGCAGAGTGGGCGTAATCGGGCATAAACGGGCGCAAAGACACTATTGCATTTATTTTTGTTTGTTTTTGTTTATGCCTGAATAACGGACGAAATAGCGAAAACCGCTGGCGAAAGTGATGCGAAATGCGGGCGCTATCACAGTGTTCGGCTGCGGAAAGCTTGCCTTCGTGGGACATTCCCGAGGTCTCAACGCCCTGCGTAAGGGAACGTTAATCTGATTATGTACTTCAGGAGAGAGCTATGTTGCCGCTGGAACGTCATCGTTTGATTGTTGAACTGCTGGGCCAACGCGGCGTCATGCGCGTGAATGAGATTGCGCAAGCGACTCGGGTCTCCAGGGAAACGATTCGCCGAGATCTGAGCGAGCTGGAACGCAAAGGCATCTTAACCCGGAGCCACGGCGGAGCGCTGGCGGCGGAAAATCCGCTGCCGGCGTCCCGGGCGGCGGCATCCGCCCTGCCAGTCGAAGATAGCCAGGGCAGCTTTCAGCACAGAACGCTGCTGCACAGCGAAGGCAAAATGCGCGTGGCCCGTAAAGCACTGCAGTTTCTCCAGCCGGGACAGACCATTGTCCTGGACGGCAGCAGCACCAGCTGGTTTTTGGCCCGGCAGATGCCGGAGATGGCGTTAACGGTGATTACGCCCTCCATTCGCATCTTACAGACCCTGATGAGCCGACGCTCGTTGCATCTCATCGGGCTGGGGGGCGATTTCTCCCCGACCGAAGAGTCGTTCTTCGGGGAAACCGCCTCACGAACGCTGCGCGAGTATGCCATCGATACGCTCTTTTTCTCCTGCCAGGGGCTGGAGCGCGATAGCGGCTTGTATGCGGGTACGCAAGCCCATGCCGCCCTGCTGAAACAGATGCTGCTCGCCGCCCGTCAGACCGTGGCATTGGTCGACGGCAGCAAGCTGGGGCGAACAGGCGTCGCGCGCGTCGGCGGGCTGGGCGAGCTGGACTGTCTGGTGACCGAAAAGTTTGTTGACCCGCTGCTGGAAAAAGAGATGACCTGGCATAACGTCAGCCTGCACATCGCCTGAGTACACCGTCATGACGTGACGGTTAATACGCGCAATGTCGAAACGCTGCTTACCGCGGCAGGGCCAGACTTTGCCTGAAATCAGCCACTACCGGAATAAATGAGGCCTTATGCGTTATTACCTTTCTCCCTCGCTGATGTGTATGGACATGATGAAGCTAACGGAACAGCTGCACTTTTTAAACAGCAAAGCCGACAGGCTGCATGTCGACATCATGGACGGGCACTATGTCAAAAATCTGGCGCTGTCGGCCAGCTTTGTAGCGCAGATCCGTCCCTACACCTCGCTTCCCATCGATGTCCACCTGATGGTCGAAGAGCCCGCCTCGTTTATCCCGGCGCTGATAGACGCCGGCGCAGACGCCATTTCACTGCATCCGGAAACCATCTGCCGCGAAGCCTTCCGGATCATCAATCTGCTTCGTCAGGCAGGGAAAAAGGTGGGCATGGTGCTTAATCCCGCCACGCCGGTTGAGAGCATCCAGCACTATCTGCATCTGCTCGATAAGGTCACGGTGATGACCGTCGACCCAGGCTATGCCGGTCAGCCGTTTATTCCTGAAATGCTCGCCAAAATCACGCAGCTTCATCAGCTCAAAGAGACCGGCAGCCTCCGCTTCTTGCTGGAAGTCGACGGCTCCTGTAACCGCAACACCTACCGCGCGCTGCTGAGCGCCGGGGCGCAGATATTGGTGATGGGCAGTAGCGGTTTATTCCGCCCGGACATGCCCATCGAGCAGGCCTGGGAAACCATGTCCCGCGATCTGTCCGCCGCGCTGCGCGCCCCCGAACTGGTATAGAGGAGCGAATGATGTCAGGAAAAGTCTGTGTTTTTGGGTCATTCAATTTCGACATGGTCGCCCGGGTGGATCGCTTTCCGGTACCCGGCGAGTCGTTAGTGGCCTGCGGAAGTATAACCAGCGCCGGGGGTAAAGGGGCGAACCAGGCCACCGCCGCGCTGAAAGCGGGGGCAAACGTCCACTATATCGGCAAGATCGGCAATGACACCTTCGGCCATTTTGCCCGCCGTCATCTGAAAGGCGTGGGCTTCAATGCCGTGACGCTGCTGGTTGCCGAAGAGGTCCCCACCGGCAATGCGCTGATTTATGTTGCCGGCAACGATGCCGAAAACATGATTGCTGTCGATCCCGGCGCGAATATGACGGTGACCGAGGATGAAATCGCCAGCTGTATTCCCGCTATCGGCTGCGCGGATGTGGTTCTGGTTCAGCTGGAGAACAATCTTTCCGCCATTGAACAGGTCGTAGACGCCGGCAAACAAGCCGGGGCCCTGGTGATGCTCAATCCCGCGCCCTGGCAGCCCGTTGAGCGCGCCCTTCTTAGCAAAGTGGATTTACTTACACCGAACGCCACGGAGGCCGGGTTAATGACCGGACGCCGGGTTGACAGTCTGGCGGCCGCGGCTGAGGCCGCCGACGTGTTGCATGCTCAGGGCGCGCGCAACGTCATTATCACTCTCGGCGCCAGCGGCGCCCTGCTGAGCGAGCAGGGGGTGAAATCCCCTATTCCCTGCTTTCCTTCTCACCCCCGAGACACTACCGGTGCGGGCGATGCCTTCAACGGCGCCCTGGCGGCGCGGCTGGCCTGCGGGGAACCGCTGCAGGCCGCAGCTCGATTCGCCGCGGCCTATGCCGCCGTCAGTGTCGAAAAGCAAGGCGCTTCATCTTTACCTGAGTACCTGGAGGCACAGGAACGGCTTCTCCGTGCCACCGCTGATTATGAAATGGCATAAACCCTACTGTATAAAAACCATTAAGAGGATAGCTCAATGAGTACGCTAATTACGGATAAGGTTGATACCGCAGCGGTCCAGAAAGAAAAACTGGACACCAGTGCGTATTTACCCCATACCCCCTGGCTGCAATTTTTACTGGTCTGTTGCCTGTTTGCGCTATGGGGGATGGCGGGCAACCTGAATGATATTTTGATCGCCCAGTTTAAAAAGGGCTTCGATTTAACGGATACCCAGACGGCGCTGGTGCAGTCGATATTTTTCCTCGGCTACTTTTTTGTCGCCCTGCCTGCGGCGGCGCTGATTAAGCGTTATTCCTATAAAGCGGCGATTATTATCGGGTTGTGCCTGTACGCCCTCGGCTGCTTCCTGTTCGTTCCCGCCGCACAGATCATGACCTACGGCGCGTTCCTCGCCTGCCTGGGGGTGATCGCCTGCGGACTCTCTTTTCTGGAAACGTCGGCAAATACCTACTCCAGCCTGCTGGGCCCGATTCAGTCCTCCACCCAGCGCATTAACTTTTCGCAGATCTTCAACTCGCTGGGCGTGATTTCCGGCGTGCTGATTGGCCAGGTGATGGTCTTTGGCGAAAACGATCCGAGCCATGAACAACTGCTGGCGATGCCCGCCGCCGCCGCAGATGTGGCACGCCATCAGATGGTCGGTCAGGTGGTCGGGCCCTATCTAATTATCGGCTCCGTACTGGTGGTGCTGGCGCTGGTGTTCGTGTTTATTAAATTTCCGTCGTGCAAGGGCACGCTCTCTCAACAACAGCAACTCCCGACGGAAAGCATGGGGCCGACGCTGAAACGCCTGTTTGCTATCCCGCGCTTTCGCCTCGGGATCCTATCGCAGTTTTTGTACGTCGGCGCCCAGGTTGGCGTATGGAGCTTCACGATTCGCTTTGTGCAGCTCGTGCAGCAGGGCACCAGCGAGCATTCCGCGACTTACTGGCTGCTGGCTTCGCTGGTGATTTATGCCGTGGGTAAAACCGTAGCCACCTGGTTGATGAACCGCCTGAATCCGGCAATGCTGCTCGGTACCTTTGCCCTGGCCGCCACCGCCCTTTTACTGATTGCCGTATTCAGCAGTTCAATGCTGGCGGTCTATGCGCTCATTCTGGTCAGCTTCTGTATGGCGCCATGCTGGCCGACGAACTTTGGTCTGGTGATCAAAGGAATGGGGAAAGATACCCAGACCGCAGGCTCGATCGTGGTGATGTCGATTATCGGCGGGGCCGTTATTCCGCTGGTGATGGGCATTATTTCGGATATGAATGGCGGCAATATGCAAATCGCCTTTGTCGCTCCGCTTCTGTGCTTTGTGTATGTCGCTTTCTACGGCTTCTGGTGCGTGCGTAAGGGGGTATAACATGCGCGAACTTATCAACACGATTGCTCATATTGGCTATCAGGTCAGTGACTTAACGCGTTCGCTTGCCTTCTATGAACCGCTGGGATTTCAGCGCCAGCAGCGGTTCAGCAAACCCTCACCGCAGGGCACAATAGAAGTCGCGTTCCTGGAAATGGCGGGCGCCGTGCTCGAGCTGTACCAGCTTCCCGCTGGAACGCCCTTTGATGCCCCTCGCTGCGGTATCGATCATCTGGCGCTGGAAGTCAGCGATCTGGATGCGGTGCAACAGCGGCTGGCAGAGCTCGGTTATCCGATCGACGAAGGGCCAACAGAAGAAGACAACGTGCGCTTTCTGCTTATTCGCGGCCCCGATGGCGAACGGCTTGAGTTCGATGCCTGTCAACACTAAGCGGCAGAGCTGATCCCCCTTCTCTCTTTTAGACCCGGTTACCACGGGTCTAAAAGATAACTTCCTATGACTATATCGCCGCCGCCGGCCTCTCCAGCCCATTGTGCAATGTTACAAAATTGCTTCTGTTTTGTTGATTTTCTATTGTGAGCCATTCGGCAATTTCCTCTCCTGAATTTCCCCAGACTACTCCTACTCAATACGCGTTATCAGGAGAGACACATGAACAGCACCTCCGCCGACTTCCAGAATCTGTACCAGGCCCTGAGCCACAGCGCCGCCCGCAGCCCGGATGCCCTGGCGCTGGCGTTTGAGGATCAGCGCTATCTGTACCGCGATTTTCATCTGCGGGTTCAGCGGGCGATGGCGCAGCTTGATCGCGGCTGGTCGCTGCGCAAAGGCGACCGTATTCTGCTGGCCTGGGGGAATCATCCCGCTTTTTGCGAAGTCCTTTTTGCCGCGCTGGGTCTGGGCATCGAAGTCGTGCCTTTCAGCACCAAGCTTAAGCAGGCCGAAAGCGAGGCGCTGGTAGGTCATATCGCTCCCCGGGTTGTTCTGTTCGATGGGACCGTGCAGGACTGGCTGAAACACACCCCCGACGCGCGCGCGGTTTCACTCAGCGAATGGCAGGCGCTCTGTCTTCCCGAACCGCTGACCCACCCGCCGGTCCCGGTGAATCGTGACGATACAGCGGTGATGATGTTCACCTCCGGCACCACCGGAGAGCCTAAAGGGGCGATTATCACGCACAATAACCTGCTCTGCGCGATTGACGCCTATACGCAAAAACTGAATCTCAGCGCCGCGGATAGCACCATTCTGGCGGTGCCTATCTACCACATCACCGGCCTGTCGGCGCTGCTGGCGCTGTTTATTAGCCTCGGCGCGAGCATCTGGCTACAGCATCGGTTCAACGCCCCGCAGGTGATCACCACCCTGCGCGAGCAAAACATTACCTTTCTGCACGGCTCGCCCACCATTTTTATCCTCCTTTGCCAGGCTGCTCGCGAGCAGAGCGCCAGCCATCCCGGCGATTTTCCAGCATTGCGCACGATTGCCTGCGGCGCGGGCCACCTGAGCGATGGACTGATCAAGGAGTTAAAAACCCTGTTCCCGCATACCGCGATTCAGCCAATCTACGGCCTCACTGAAACGACCTCGCCTGCGACGATTTTTCCGGGCGACGTCTGGGGCAGCGATAAATGCGGCAGTTCAGGTCAGGCGATCCCGGGTCTCGCCATTACCATCCGCAACGATCGTCAGGAGCCCCTGCCCGCCGGGCAAATCGGACATATCTGGTTAAAAGGCGATGTGGTGATCCGCGAATACTGGCAGCACAGCGAACGACGCCCGAGCTGCGATGCGCAGGGCTGGTTTTGTACCGGCGATCTGGGCTATCTCGACGACGAAGGCTGGCTGTACATCAAAGACCGCAGCAAGGACATGATCAATCGCGGCGGCGAGAAAATTTATTCGCTGGAGCTGGAAAACATTCTTTCTACCTACCGGGGAGTACGGGAAGTGGCCGTCATCCCGACCCCCAGCCCGGTCTACGGCGAAGAGCCCGTGGCGTTTATCGTGCCGGACGGCCAGCATCACCTGACCAGCGAAGAGATCCTCGACTGGCTGAAGGTCAAAATCGCCCGCTTTAAGCTGCCGGCGCGGATTATTTTCACCCGTGTTTTACCGCGTACCCACAACGGCAAAGTAAGTAAACAGCAGCTCAAAACGCGTCTCGCAGAATCCATCATCACGCTATCAACGGAGGATAAAAAGTGAGCAGCAAATTTATCGACGCCCATGAGGCGGCGCGGTGGGTCGCCAGCGGCGACACCGTCTGTACCGTCGGGATGACGCTTATCGGCGCGGCGGAGTCCATTTTAAGCGCCATCGAAGCGCGCTTTCTAACCGCAGGCGAACCGCGTGACCTGACGCTGCTGCATGCCGCGGGGCAAAGCGATCGCCAGCGCGGCATCCAGCACTTCGCCCATCCGGGTATGGTGACCCGCCTTATCGGTTCGCACTGGGGGCTGGCGCCGCGCTGGATGGCGATGATCAACAACAACGAAGTGGAAGCCTGGTGTCTGCCGCAGGGACAGATCGTCCATCTCTATAGCGCGATGGCCGCCGGACTGCCGGGGCGGCTTTCCCCCGTCGGTCTCGGTACCTTTGTCGATCCGCGCATAGAGGGCGGAAGGATGAACGCCCGCACCCGCGAACAGCCCAATCTGATCGAGCATGTCACGTTTCGCGGCGACGAATATCTGTTTTATCCAGCCCTTCCTCTGGACGTGGTCATTGTGCGCGGCACCCATGCTGATGAAGACGGCAACCTCACGACCGATGAAGAGGTGATGAAGCTGGAAGTGTTGCACGCCGTTCTCGCCGCCAGACGCTATGGGGCGAAGGTGCTGGCGCAGGTGAAATATCGCGTAGCGAAAGGCTCGCTGCATCCGAAAAGCATCACCGTTCCCGGCAACCTGATCGACGCCATTGTGGTGTGCGAAGATCCGCAGACGGATCACCGCCAGACTTCAAGCTGGGCCTTCGACCCCGCGCTGTGCGGCGATATCCAGCTGCCCGCCGCGCAGAATGCACCGCTGCCGCTGGACCTGCGCAAGCTTATCGGGCGGATTGCCTGCCGCTATCTGACCCCCGGCTGCGTCATCAATCTCGGCACCGGTATTCCCAATGACGTGATTGGCGCCATCATTCACGAGGAACAGCTCGGCGAGCAGGTCACCATCACCGTCGAGTCAGGGATCTACGGCGGGCAGCAGGCGGGTGGCGTGGATTTCGGTATCGGCCGTAATCTGAGCGCGATGATTAGCCACCAGGATCAAATGCTCTACTACAACGGCGCAGGGGTCGATATCACCTTTATGGGCGCTGGCGAGATGGACCCGCACGGGCACGTCAATGCCACACGGCTCGGCGCATCCTGCCCCGGCGCGGGCGGTTTTATCGATATCACCCAGAATGCCCGCCACGTCGTGTTCTGCTCCTCGTTTACCGCCAAAGGGCTGGAGATCGCCTGTGAACACGGGGCGCTGCACATCCGCCGCGAAGGCGAGGTGCGTAAATTCGTCGCCGGGGTAAACCAGATTTCTTACAACGGCGAACTGGCCCGCGCCAAAGGACAAACCATGCATTACGTCACCGAACGGGCGGTTTTCGAACTGCGCCCGGAAGGACCGGTGCTGACGGAAATCGCCCCTGGTATCGATCTTGAGCGCGACATCCTGGCGCATATGGATTTTCGTCCGGCGATCGCCGCAGATCTTCAGGTTTTGGACAGTCGTTTGTTCGCCCCGCCGCCCTGCGGCCTCGCGCAACATCTGTCCCGAAATTCATCCTCTGACTCATAAGGAACGTTGCTATGAAACTTGCCAGTAAAACCGCCATTGTCACCGGCGCCGCACGCGGCATCGGCTTTGGCATTGCCCAGGTACTTGCGCGGGAAGGCGCGCGAGTGATTATCGCCGATCGTGATGCGCATGGCGAAGCCGCCGCCGCTTCCCTGCGCGAATCGGGCGCAAAGGCGCAGTTTATCAGCTGCAATATCGCAGAAAAAACGCAGGTCGAAGCGCTGTTTTCCCAGGCCGAAGAGGCGTTTGGCCCGGTAGATATTCTGGTGAATAACGCCGGAATTAACCGCGACGCCATGCTGCATAAACTCACCGAAGCGGACTGGGACACGGTAATTGACGTCAATCTGAAAGGCACTTTTCTTTGTATGCAGCAGGCCGCTATCCGCATGCGCGAGCGTGGTGCGGGCCGCATTATCAATATCGCTTCCGCCAGCTGGCTTGGCAACGTCGGGCAAACCAACTATTCGGCGTCAAAAGCCGGCGTGGTGGGAATGACCAAAACCGCCTGCCGCGAACTGGCGAAAAAAGGTGTCACGGTGAATGCCATCTGCCCGGGCTTTATCGATACCGACATGACGCGCGGCGTTCCGGAAAACGTCTGGCAAATCATGATCGGTAAAATCCCTGCGGGTTTCGCCGGCGAGGCGAAAGACGTCGGCGAGTGCGTGGCGTTTCTGGCGTCCGATGGCGCGCGCTATATCAATGGTGAAGTGATTAACGTCGGCGGCGGCATGGTGCTGTAAGGAGAAAAACAATGACCCAGGCTAATGATATTGTAATTGTCAGCGGCGTCCGTACCGCTATTGGCACATTTAACGGCAGTCTTAAACATACCCATCAGCATGACCTTGGGGCCGCCGTCATTCGCGAAGCCATTGCCCGCGCCGGGATTGCGCCGCAGGATATCGACGAAACTATCGTCGGTAACGTCGGGCAAATCGCCGAAAGCGGTTTTATCGCGCGCATCTGTCAGCTGCGCGCGGGGATCCCGCAGGAGAGCACTGCCTATTCCGTTAACCGCCAGTGCGGCTCCGGACTTCAGGCCCTGGCGGACGGCATGATGCAGCTGCAAAGCGGCCAGGCCGAGGTGGTCGTCGCCTGCGGCACTGAAAATATGACCCAGTTGCCCTACTACCTGCGTAAAGCGCGCGATGGCTATCGCATGGGCCATGGCGAGCTGGAAGATGGCCTGATCTCCATTCTTACCTGGCCGGAAGGCCCTTATCACAACGGCATCACCGCGGAAAACGTCGCGCAACGCTTCGGTATTACCCGCGAAGCGATGGACGATTTTGCCTGGTCGAGCCAGCAGAAGGCACTAAAGGCGATCGCGGAGGGTCGCTTTCGCGAGCAGATCCTGGCCCTTGAGGTGCCGGACGGCAAAAAAGCGACCCGCCTGTTTGCGACCGATGAACATCCGCGCGATACCCCGCGCGAAAAGCTCGCCACGCTGCGTCCGGCGTTTAAAGCCGACGGCGTAGTGACGGCGGCCAATTCATCGGGCATTAACGACGGCGCAGCGGCGCTGGTGATGATGACCCGCCAGCAGGCGGAAAAACGCGGCTTAACCCCGCGCATGCGCATTCGCGGCTGGGCTGTCGCCGGCTGCGGGGCAGAGATTATGGGGTTTGGCCCCGCTCCCGCGACCCGACGCCTGATGGACCGTCTCAATATAGACGTGCAGTCCATCGATTTAATAGAACTCAATGAAGCTTTCGCCGCTCAGGCGCTGGCGGTGATGAACGATCTGCGTCTCGACCCGGCCCGCGTTAACGTCAACGGCGGCGCGATCGCCCTCGGCCACCCGGTAGGTGCCAGCGGTGCGATCCTGCCGGTCAAACTGATGTATGAAATGGCGCGCAGCGGCGCACGCACTGGTCTGGTCACCATGTGCATCGGCGGTGGCCAGGGGATTTCTATGCTGTTCGAGCGCGAAGGCGCTTAGGGAAAGACGGCCCGAAGTGGGGCTTCGGGCCGGGCGTCGTTCGGGTCAGCACCCGGCGACAACCTGTGAGCTGACGAACGGGATCGACGCGATCCCGGCAAGGCTTCTGACCACGAATACGGGGAAATAATAACCATGTCCGCAATAAATGAAAAGGCGGTAAACGGGACGCAGCTGCAACGCACCCATAAAAAAATCTACCGCCATTTGATGCCACTGCTTATCGTGGCGTACATCATCAGCTTTATTGATCGTACCAATATTGGCATGGCGAAAGCGACCATGTCGGTGGATATTGGCCTTTCCGCAACCGCATTCGGCCTCGGGGCCGGGTTGTTCTTTCTCACCTATGCGGTGCTGGAGATCCCCAGCAATCTGTTTTTAACCCGCGTTGGCGCACGGCGCTGGATAGCGCGCATTATGATTACCTGGGGGATCATCTCCTGCGGTATGGCGTTTGTCACCGGGCCTACCTCCTTTTACGTGATGCGCCTTTTGCTCGGCGCCGCCGAAGCAGGGCTCTATCCGGGCATTATTTACTACCTGACCCTCTGGTTTGGCCGCGAAGAGCGCGCAAAAGCCACCGGCCTGTTCCTGCTGGGGGTCTGCCTGGCCAATATTATCGGCGCGCCGCTGGGCGGATTGTTATTAAGCCTTGATGGCATGTCCGGCTGGCACGGCTGGCAGTGGATGTTCTTTATCGAAGGGCTGCCTGCGATAGCGCTGGCGTTCGTCGTCTGGCGCAGGCTGCCGGATAAACCTGCCGACGCCCGCTGGCTGAACCGCGACGACGTACAGGCCATCACTGCGGTGCTGGAGAAAGAAGCCGAGGAGACGCGCCATACGCCGAGCCGTTTTTCCCTGAAAACCGCGCTGACCACCCGGGTGTTTTTGTTGCTGGTGCTGATTTACTTTACCCACCAGTTTTCGGTTTACGGCCTGAGTTATTTCCTGCCGGGGATCATCGGTAGCTGGGGCCAGCTTACCCCGCTGCAGATCGGTCTGCTGACCGCCATTCCGTGGATTGCCGCCGCCGCCGGCGGGATACTGCTGCCGCGATTCGCCCGCACGGAACAGCGTTCCCGCAGCATGCTGATGGCCGGATATCTGGTCATGGCGACCGGTATGGCGATTGGCGCCATTGCCGGCCACGGCGTGGCGCTGCTTGGCTTCTCGCTGGCCGCTTTCATGTTCTTCGCTATGCAATCCATCATCTTTAACTGGCTCCCGTCCATCATGAGCGGGCATATGCTGGCGGGCAGCTTCGGCCTGCTCAACTGCCTCGGGCTGTGCGGGGGCTTTCTCGGGCCGTTTATTCTCGGCGCGTTTGAGGACCGCACCGGTGCGGCAACGTCCGGCTTATGGTTCGCTGTCGCGCTACTGATTATCGGCGCGCTGGTGTCCCTGTTTCTCAAAAGTTCCTCATCCCCAGGCGCCGTATCGGTGAAACAGGCCCACGGCGAAAAAGTGTAATCAGGAGGCCATTATGCGCATTGAAGTGTTACTGGATTTAAAAACCCGACTCGGCGAAAGCCCGGTCTGGGATGTCGAACAGCAGCGTCTTTGGTGGGTGGACAGCCTCGACGGGCGCCTGTTCGCCTGCAACGCACAGGGCGGCGCGATCAAGAGCTGGGACGTGCGACAGAAAATTGGCTCTTTCGCCCTGCGCCAGAACGGCGAAGGCGCGGTGGTGGCGCTGCAGAATGGCGTTCATCTGCTCGACTTCGCCAGCGGCGAGCTGACGCTGTTGCACCATCCGGAAGCGGACCGACCCTTTAACCGGCTCAACGACGGCAAAGTCGATCGTCAGGGACGCTTTCTGTTCGGGTCAATGGATATGCGCGAAGAGGAACCGAGCGGCGCGCTATATCGCCTGGACGCCGATCTGTCCCTGCACGTGCTGAAGAAAGACATTATCGTCTCTAACGCCCCCTGCTGGAGCCCCTCCGGCGAGACGTTCTATTTTGCCGATACCTGGACGGGCGAAATCTGCGCCTGGGACTACAACACCGCGACCGGCGAGCTTTCCGGCGAACGGATCTTTTGCCATGTCGATCGCAGCGAAGGCGGCGCGGCGGATGGCGCCACCGTGGACAGCGAAGGCTATCTGTGGAACGCGCTGGTCTACGCGGGCAAGCTGGTGCGCTATACCCCGGAAGGCAAGGTTGATCGCATCATTGAGATGCCGGTGAAAAAAGTGACCAGCGTGATGTTCGGCGGCGAAAACCTTGATGTGCTGTACGTCACCTCCATGGCGCAGCCGCCCCTCCCGCGCTTCCCGGAAGATAATCAGCTGCGCGGCAGCCTGTTCGCCATTTACGACCTGGGCGTGACCGGCGTAGCGGAACGGCGCTTTGCCGGCTAAGCAAACCTCCGGCTCGCCGCGATAACAATAATACCCGGCGAATAACTCTGACCCTGACATCAGGCGGCGCGCATCATGCTGTCGCGACGCCGCGGAGTAAACACGACTATGACAACAATCAATCACACACCTGCCGGCGAACAACGTGGCAAGAAACGGCTGATACATCGTTTCTCCTGGGTTTCGCTACTGGTTTGCTGGCTAATCTGGGTGCTCAACGCCTACGATCGCGAGATGATCCTGCGCCTTGGCCCGGTCATCTCTAAGGAGTTCTCACTCTCGCCGGAACAGTGGGGCAACATCGTCGCCCTGATCATGGTTGCTCTTGCGGTGCTGGATATTCCCGGCTCCATCTGGAGCGATCGCTACGGGTCTGGCTGGAAGCGAGCACGCTTTCAGGTTCCGCTGGTGCTGGGCTATACCGCCCTGTCGTTTATTTCCGGGATTAAAGCGATCAGCCATGGACTGACGGCCTTCGTACTGCTGCGCGTGGGCGTTAACCTCGGGGCCGGCTGGGGCGAGCCCGTCGGCGTCAGCAACACCGCGGAGTGGTGGCCGAAAGAGAAGCGCGGCTTCGCGCTGGGAGTGCATCATACCGGCTATCCGATTGGCGCCCTGCTGAGCGGCGTGGTGGCAAGCCTGGTGCTTGCCACGTTTGGCGAAGGCAGCTGGCGCTACTGCTTCCTGCTGGCGCTGATCGTTGCCATCCCGCTGATGATCTTCTGGGCGAAATATTCCACCGCCGATCGCATCAATACGCTGTATCAGCATATCGACAGCCAGGGGATGACGCGCCCGGCGACGCAGGAAAGCAGCCATGTCGCCAAAGGCGAAGGGATGAAAACCTTTTTACGCACCCTGCGCAACCGCAATATTTCGCTGACAGCGGGCAATACCCTGCTGACGCAAATCGTCTATATGGGCATTAACGTTGTCCTGCCCCCGTACCTTTATCACGTCTCCGGCCTGTCGCTGGCGGCCTCCGCCGGGCTGAGTATTATCTTCACACTTACCGGTACCCTGGGTCAGATAATCTGGCCCTGGCTGTCGGACAGCTTTGGCCGCAAACGAACCCTGATCGTCTGCGGTCTGTGGATGAGTATCGGCATTGCGCTGTTCTATTTCGCCACCAATATGCCGCGCCTTATCGCCATTCAGCTATTTTTTGGCCTGGTAGCCAACGCCGTGTGGCCTATCTACTACGCCATGGCATCGGACTCCGCCGAAGAACGCGCCACCTCTACCGCTAACGGAATCATCACCACGGCGATGTTTATCGGCGGCGGCATTTCGCCATTGCTGATGGGCTGGCTCATTCAGTTTGGCGGCGGCTGGGAAAATCCAGCGGGTTATATCTACGCCTTCTTTACCATGGCGGGATGTGCGCTGCTGGGGATGTTATTACAGCTCATGACCACCGATAAAACGCCGCGCAAAGCGCATTAACACAGGAGAACGTATGAAGATTGTTATCGCGCTGGATTCGTTTAAAGGTAGCTGTAGCGCGCAGGCCGCTTGCGCAGCGGTAGCCCAGGGATTGCGCCGGGTTGACCAGGCGCTGGAGCTGGTCGAAATGCCCGTGTCCGACGGCGGAGAGGGACTGCTGTCGACTCTGGCGGATAGTCCGTTGCTTAAGGGGGCGGTGTGGCAACAGCAGCGCTGTACCTCGCCTTATGGCCTCTTCGTGCAGGCGGATTTCCTGATCCTGCCCGGCGAGCGGGCCATTATCGAGATGGCGCAAAGCTGTGGGCTCGAACTCACGCCGCCAGCGCAGCGGGATGTGCGTCAGGCCAGCAGCTACGGGCTGGGTGAACAGGTAAAAGCGGCGCTGGATGCCGGGTGTCGGCATTTGATTATCGGCCTGGGCGGCAGCGCGACCAACGATGGCGGCATCGGTTTTGCCCAGGCGCTCGGCGCACGATTCTGGCGTAAGGACGGCACCCTGCTGCCGGCGCCCGCGGCAGGCCAGGACCTGGCGCATATTCAGCGCATCGATTTGAGCGGTCTGGACCCCCGTCTACAGCAAAGCGAAATACAGGCCTCCTGCGATGTCACTAACCCTCTGCTTGGTGAGCATGGCGCCACCTGGGTGTATGGCGCGCAGAAAGGCGCGGACGAGGCGGCGCTCAGCGAGCTGGAGGCGGGAATGGCGCATTATAGCCAGCTGCTTACGCAAACCCTCGGATTCGACGTCAGCGGACGGCCCGGCGCCGGGGCCGCGGGCGGTATGGGGGCTGCGCTTATCGCCTACACCGGCGCCACGCTGCGGCCGGGCATTGACCTGGTGCTGGAACTGCTTAACGCCGACGGCCATCTTCGCGATGCCGCGCTGACGATCGTGGGTGAAGGCTGGCTTGACAGGCAGAGCGCCTTTGGTAAAGCCCCGGTGGGCGTGGCAGGCAAAGCCGCACGCCATGGCGTGCCGGTTGTGGCCCTTTGCGGCGGGCGCGATGAGAGCAGCCGGCAATTATATCAACACCATATTGACGCAATGTGGTCTATTTGTCAGCGCCCTATGGCGCTCGCAGAGTCGATGAACACATGCGAACAGCTCCTCGCCGACGCCGCGGAGAATGTTCTACGAACCTTTCTGAGCGGGTGGCGCGGAGAGGCACATAAGCGGATAACTGTATGATTATTACAACAGCGCTGGCTAATGAAATTGTCGCCCGGGCAATGGCGATAATTCATCATAACGTGAATGTGATTGACCATCATGGACAGATCATTGCCTCAGGTGAACGGCATCGTATCGGCGAACAGCATGAAGTCGCCCGAGAGGTAATACGCACCGGTAAACGCATTTGTATTAACAACGCCGTGGAAGCCGCGCGTTTTCACAACGTGCATCCTGGTATTAATCATCCCATTATCTATGACGATCGCGTGGTGATGGTGGTAGGCATCAGCGGCGATCCCGCGGCGATAAGCCGCTATGCTGAACTGGCGGTGCTCACCGCCGAACTGCTGGTCCGCCAGGCCATAGAGATGCGGGAAACCAACTGGCGGCAACGTCTGCGCGACACCTTGTTTTGCCAGTATCTGGAACAGGGATCTGCGCCCGCCGGGCAAGAAGCGCTTCATCGCCTGCTGGAACTTGGCTTCGATTTTGATACACCGCGGGTTCCGATCGTGGTGACCGTGCAGGTCGAACAGCATCAGTTAAGCGACATACTGAGTACGCTGTTGCGGGAATTCTCGCAGCTCTCCGGCGTAACAGACGTTATTTTGCTGGGCAGCCATGAAATATTGATCCTCAATGCGCTAAGCGAAGCCCAGGAAACTCTGTTGCGGGGCATCGAGTTTGTACTGAGTAATCAGATAAGCCATTACCATATCGGGATTGGCGTGCAGGCGGACAGCGCCCCGGACATTCGCGAGGCCATTCGGTTCGCCCGCTCGGTGATCGAAGTGGGCAGCAAAGTGCAGCCGCAGCGGCAGATCTACTACTTTCGCGAAATGGCGATGCTCTGCCTGTTCCGGGTGCTGGAAGACAGCTATATGGTCAATTTTTTTATCAATAATGTACGCCAGCTGCTGGAGCATGATTCCGGCGAAGTGCTGCTGGATACCCTGAGCAGCTTTATTGCCAATAACGCCGAACCGGGCAAAACGTCGCTGCTGTTGGGGATTCATCGTAATACGCTCACCTACCGGCTGCAGCAGATTAAAAAGCATATTCAGCTCGATCCGATGGTCTTCACCGACCTGACGCAGCTGGCGGTGTCGGTACACTGCTATCGTCGGCAGAACCCGCGCCAGAGCGAATGGATTGATAGCTTAAGCTAACGTACTCCAGAAGTGAATGATGCCCTATCCGCCAGGAAAAGTGGCCGCCATGGCCACTTTTTCCAGCCGTGGGTAGGAAACTACGCTTTTGACGACGGCGATAGCCACTGATATACCGCTGACAAATCCTCTCCCGCATATCCCGCGTCCTCCGCCTGCTGCCACAGTTCGGCGATGTTTTCCAGCCCCGGCATGGTGTGCGGCTCGGCCAGGGAAAGCGCCAGCCGGGCATCTTTCAGGGCATGCGCCAGCTGCATCTGCGGGGTGAATTGCTCACTGGCGATGGCGTCCAGTTTCACTTTGACATAGGGCGCCGCCAGCGGGCCGCCTTCCAGGGCGCTCCACAACTGGTCGGGGGTGAAGCCCAGCGTCTTCGCCAGCTGGGCGCTTTCCGCGATGCCCTGCATCATCGAAATCAGCCAGGCATTGAGAACCAGCTTCATTTTCTGGCTGTTGCCCGCCTCGCCAAACCACTGCGTCCCGCGGGAGATGGCCGCAAACACCGGCTCGACGGCGGCGCCCTTTTCACGATCTCCGCTGGCGAGTACCAGGATCTGCGCTTTCTCCGCCGGGGCTTTGGTCCCCGACACCGGGGCATCGATATAGGTCATCGCCGGCTGACGTTCCCGCAACAACGCCATGGCCTGCTGCGTCTCCGCCAGACCGATGGTGCCCATCTGGCAGTAAATCGCCTGCGGCTGGCAGGCGGGTGCGATTTGCGCCAGTACCTCGAGGGTAGCCTCGCCGTCGGCGAGCATACTGATGACCACCTCGGCATCGGCCACCGCCTGCTGCGGCGTGGCATGCAGAGATAACCCCTGCACCTGTAAATCCTCGCCGCGGGCTGGCGAACGGTTCCAGCCGGCAACGGTAAAGCCGTTTTTCAGCAGGTTACTGGCAAAAGCGTGTCCCATGGCGCCTAGTCCCAGCACCGCGACCTTTGGTAATGTACTCATCTTGTCTGTCCTGATTAGCGTCTTAAAAAATGGCGGACCTCTACTATCGCATCTCTGGCGCGCATGTCAGTAGCAATAGCGGGCATAAAAAGTGACACTGTCACATAAACCTTAAGGCTGCCGGAGCCATTCCAGCAGCCGGCGCATCGCTGGCGACAGGCTGGCGTCATCCTGATAGCACAGGCACAAACGGCGCTGCGCCCAGCGGTCCTGTAACCCGATGACGGCAAACGAATAGCGCTGTCGATATCGTTCGGCAATAACGCGCGGCAGGATCGCCCCGCCGGCGCCGTGGGCGACCATCTCGCAAAGCCCTGCAAAATCGCTCATTCGTACCCGGATATTCAGTGTCTGACCGAACCCTACGGCCTGCTGTTCAATATGCTGCTGTAGCGCGCTGGTCTGATAAAGGGCGACCAGCGGTTCATTGATGACCGCCGCAAACGCCACTTCCTGTTTTTCGGCCAGAGGGTGAGCTGGCGGCACGATCAGCACCAGCGGGTCGTCAGCGACGGGGTCGAGGCGCAGCGGCCCCGGGTCGACCGCATCGGACACCACTCCGGCCTGCGCCACGCCCGCCAGGATACAGCTGACGATATCCGCGCTGGTGCGTTCTTCGGTGTCGATCTGCACCGCCGGGTGCGCTGCCATCCAGGCGGCGAGCTTCCCCGGCAGAAAGGCCGACATCGCCGAGGTGTTGGCGAACAGACGCAGCGTCCCCCGCTGACCGCGGGCGAAGGCGTGCATCGCCTGGCGCAGACGCTGGTGCTGTTCAAGAAGCGGGCGGGCATGGCGCGCCAGTACCTCCCCGGCCTCTGTCATCGTCACCCCGCGGGCATGACGCTGCAACAGGGGAACACCGACCTCTGCCTCCAGCTTGCGCACTCTTTCGCTGGCGGAGGCCAGGGCCAGATGGGCCATGGCCGCTCCGCCGGTAATACTACCGGTATCCACGATGGCGATAAACAGCCGCAGATCGGCCAGATCCAGTCGCATCATGCCCTCCTTTCCCTTCGGATTTTCCGTAGTCTTTGGCCAACATACCGCATTGTGCCCCCTCCCGACCAGCTGTTTCAATGCCCCTTTCAACTCTGAAAAGTGAGCCATAATGTTTGATTTACACACGATCTCTTTCCTGTTGATCTTTATTGCCGCCGGGCTGGTCAAAGGGGTGACCGGCATGGGATTGCCCACCGTGGCGATGGGCCTGCTTGGCCTGTTGATGCCGCCGCAGGCCGCAGCGGCGCTGCTGGTGCTCCCCTCGCTACTCACCAATCTCTGGCAGTTACTGGCAGGCCCGGCGCTGGGGCAGATTGTGCGCCGCCTCTGGCTTATGATGACCGGGATTATTATTGGCACGCTGGCGGGGTCTTCACTGCTGATCGGCCTTAATCCTCGCTGGTCAGCGCTGGCGCTTGGCGCCGCATTGATAGTCTATGCCGCTTATGCGCTCTGCAGTCCGGTGTTTCAGGTTTCCGCCCGCGTGGAGAAGTGGCTGTCGCCGCTCATGGGCGGGCTGACCGGCGTGATCACCGGGGCGACCGGGGTATTTGTTATTCCGGCCGTTCCCTGGCTGCAGGCGCTGGGCTTTCGTCGCGACGAGCTGGTGCAGGCCCTGGGGTTGTCGTTCACCCTTTCCACCCTGGCGTTGGCGGCTGGCCTCGCCCTGCACGATGGCTGGCATGTTGATGCATGGCTAATGTCGGGGCTGGCGCTGTTACCGGCGCTGCTCGGCATGTGGCTGGGACAACGGATCCGCACCCGTCTCAGCCCGCAACGCTTTCGGCAGGGCTTTCTGCTGTTCCTGCTGGCGCTGGGAGTGGAGCTGATCTGCCGGGGATGGCTGGTCTGAATCCACTAGCGGCGGGTAATGTGTTTCACATTGTATTTACTGGTGTTCTGGTAGATCTCTGAGAAATCGACGATCGCCCGGTTCTGGGCGTAACTGATCGACTGTACCCGCAGCAGGAGGCTGTTTGGCGCCACCTGCAGCAGCTCCGACTGCTCACGGGTCGCCAGCACCGGGGTATAGCTGCGGTGGCTCTCGATGATGGTGATATGGCACTCTTTTTTGAAATAGTTGAACTTAGACTGCTCGAGGTTACCCACGCTGAGCCAGGGAAAAGTGGCGAATGGGATATAGCTGTTCTCCACCAGGATCGGCACCTCATCGATCAGCCGCAGCCGTCTGACGTAATACACTTTCTCCCCCGGCTGGATCTTTAACTGCTGGGCAATGGCTGGCGGGGCATCGAGCAGCGTAAATTCAATGACTTTATTACGGTAGTTGGTGACGCCTACCACCTGCATCTGGTAGTTAAAGCCCTCCAGTTCTCCGCCATGATAGTTACTTTTACGCACAATGCAGGTTCCGCTGCCGTGCCGCCGCGCAATCAATTTTTCCTCCTCCAGGAGCGCCAACGCTTTGCGCAGCGTCATCACCGAGACCTGCAGCTCCGCGGCGAGCGCTTTTTCGCTGGGCAGCATATCGCCCACGGCATAGTCGTCGCTGTTGATGCGGGCCTTCAGTTCAGTGGCAATCTTTTTATATATCACTTTTAGATGTCTCACTAAGGTGGCGCTCGTCAAACAGGAAAGCAAATATCTAAATGTAAATAAAGGATTATTTTTACGTTACAGCGAAAATTTCAACACTGACTCATCTATAAATTGCGCCATATTTATATATCTGTCCAATAACAATATATATGACTTTCGTCACAGTTGGCCCTTTTCCTGCTCGGGATACCGATAGTCAGCTCCTAGTCTGTTAAGCCTATTCATCAGGTCTGCGAGGACGAGAGGACAACCATGATTGGGGTGAAAAAGCTTCAGGACTTTTCCAAGGCGATGATCGGGCCGGTGCTGTATCTGCCAGCTATCGGCCTGTTGATCGCCCTGTTCAGCATGACGACCAACCGACTGTGGGTGGATGAAAGCAGCGGGATCTACCTGGTGGGGAAATTTGTCTCCAGCATGCTCTGGGCGCTGATGAACCATCTCGGGTTTCTGTTCTGCCTGGGGCTGGCCAGCGGTCTGGCGAAAACCCGCAAGGCTGAAGCGACCTTCGTGGCGGCGATGACCTGGCTTATCTACCTGGCGGCGAACAACAGCTGGCTGACCCTAACCCATCGCCTGGCGGCCGGGGCCACTAACGCGCAACTGTACGGCAGCGGACAAACCTTTATCTTCGGTTTTCAGGTTATCGATATGGGCGTGTTCCTCGGTATCATCCTTGGCTGCGCTGTCGCCTTTGTCCATAATCGCGTGGTTGGGATTGAGTTTCGCGGCGCGCTGTCGATCTACGGCAACAGTAAGCTGGTGCTGCTCGTGATGCTGCCGCTGGTTGGCCTGTTCGCCATCGCCACCGTCTATCTCTGGCCGGTGGTGGAGCTGGGCATCTCGGCGTTGACCGGCTTTATGAAATCCTTTGGCGCCATCGGGGTCTTTCTGTACGGCTTTCTCAACCGGTTCCTGATCCCGACCGGGCTGCATCACCTGATCTGGTCGCCGTTTGTCTTTACCTCTATCGGCGGCCAGCTGCTGATTGATGGTCAGACGGTAATGGGCGCCAAGCCCATTTTTCTTGCCGAAATCGCCCGCCATCCCATTGGCGCGCTGAGTGATTCCGCCCGTTTCCTCACCTATGGGATGGTGAAGATTTTCGGCACCGCCGGTATGGCGCTCGCCTTCTACCGTACAGCGAAACCGGAGAATAAGCAGCGGCTGAAAGTCACGCTGATCCCCTTGATTGTTACCTCCGTCCTGGTGGGGATCACCGAACCTTTTGAGTTTCTCTTTATCTTCACTGCCCCATTGCTGTGGCTTATCTACTCCCTGCTGGACGGTTTTTTCCAGATGCTGGCCTGGCTGCTTCACGTCAGGGTCTGCGCCACCAACGGCCTTATCGATTTTGTCGTCTATAACCTCCCGGCGGGAGTCAGCGCGACACGCTGGCCGGTGTTTGTCGTCCTCGGTCTTCTGGAAACCGCGACCATGTACCTGGTCGGCACCTTCTGTATTACCCGTCTGCGGCTGCTCACCCCGGGGCGCGAAACCGCAGCCGACGATGAACATTCGCAACAGGCTAATCGCGAGCATCCGGATAAAGGCGCGCTGGTGATTGCCGGGCTGGGAGGGAAAGAGAATGTCTGTGCGGTGGAAAACTGCTTTACCCGTCTGCGGGTTGATGTGCGGGACCCCGCCCTTATCCAGCAGACGCTGTTGAAAGAGAGCGGCGGGAGCAACGTGCTGATCAAAGGAAACCATGTTCAGGTGATCTATGGCCTGGGGGTTAACAAAATTCGAACGGCGGTCAACGCCAGTCTGGGTGTTACTGAATAACGAGGTGGTAAATGAAAGATAATTTTGTGGTCACTATTGCCGGCGGCGGCAGTACTTATACCCCTGGGATTGTGATGATGTTACTGGAAAATATGTCGCGCTTTCCCCTGCGGGAGATCCGTCTGTACGACAACCATCACCAGCGTCAGAAGACTATCGGCGACGCCTGCGCCATCCTGGTGGCTGAACGCTTCCCGCAGGTAAAGTTCAGCTATACCACCGATCCGCAGGCGGCCTTTACCGACGTCGATTTCGTGATGGCGCATATTCGCGTTGGCCTGTATGAGATGCGGGAAAAAGATGAAAAGATCCCGCTGAAATATGGCGTGCCGGGCCAGGAGACCTGTGGTCCGGGGGGCATCGCCTACGGTATGCGCTCCATTGCCGGGGTGCTGGAGCTGGTCGATTATATGCAGCAGTACGCGCCAGGGGCCTGGATGCTCAACTACTCCAACCCGGCGGCTATCGTCGCGGAAGCGACGCGTCGTCTGCGGCCCGATGCGCGCATCATCAACATCTGCGATATGCCGGTGGCTATCGAGGGGCTGTTTGCCGACATTCTCGGCCTGCCGTCGCGCAAGGCGTTGAACGTTCGTTACTATGGCCTCAACCACTTCGGCTGGTGGACCAGCATCACCGATAAAGCTGGTAACGATTTGATGCCGGCGCTGAAGCATCACGTGGCGGAGCAGGGATACAGCAGCCCAAAAGAAGACTTTCAGCATAAGGCGCCGAGCTGGATCGAGACCTTTAAAAAGGTGAAGGATGTGTTTGCCCTCGATCCGTCGACGCTGCCTAACACCTATCTGAAATACTATCTCTACCCGGACTATGAGGTGGCGCACGCCGATCCAGACTTTACCCGGGCCAACGAGGTGATGGCCGGGCGTGAAAAAGAGGTGTTTGATATGGCCCGGGAGATCACCCGTCGCGGCACCGCTGAAGGCGCGCATTTCCATGCCGGGGCCCATGCCACTTTTATTGTCGACCTCGCCTGCGCCATCGCCTTTAACACCCAGGAGCGGATGCTGCTGATCGTCGAGAACAACGGAGCCATCGCCAACTTTGATGAAACGGCGATGGTGGAAGTTCCCTGTCTGGTGGGCGTCAACGGTCCGGAACCGCTGGCGATGGGGAAAATCCCGTCGTTCCAGAAAGGATTGATGGAGCAGCAGGTGGCGGTCGAGAAGCTGGTGGTTGACGCCTGGATTGAGGGCAGTTACCAGAAACTGTGGCAGGCTATCGCCCTGTCAAAAACGGTGCCCAGCGCCGCGGTGGCGAAAGCCATCCTCGATGAACTGATCGTCGCCAACGCAGGCTACTGGCCCGAACTGCACTGATCTTTTTCGTGATGGGTAAAATGCAGAGGATCCCCCTTCTCTGCATTTTTACCCAGCGTTCCCGCTGGCCACACATTCATCCTATAACCTCCTCCACGGACTTTCTTCCCCGGCAGACCGCTGCCAGAAGGCCGCCATCCTCGTTTTACCCCGATCACAGTAATGAAATATAAATTCTATTCCTTGTTTTTTTGGCGTAAAAATGTGATCTGCGTAGTATTCTTTGATTTACATTAACCCACTGAAAACAACATCGTTATTACCTCACCGTAAATTCAACCTGCTTTTCATGGGGATATATCCTCTGCGGCCTTTGTGATTGGCTTCATGCATTTACCATTCTGTAACACTGATTTGAAATTAAATTTTCATAATGTGATCTTGTTGCATGTTCATTCCATTTTTTTTGTGCCATATTCTTATCACGATAAATCGTCGAAGCGACAGCAACGTGCCACACCAGAGCGCGGTTCATCGGCAAATGTCGTCGCGACCTACGCACCGAAGACCGCTAACCCAAAAAGGAGAACGGATATCGACTACATCCATGTCAACACCAAGCCGTAAACCTCTTTGACCGCCATTGCTTAGCGTACCCTGCCTTGTGCTGAGCAATTACACAAAGAAGAAAATCATTTAATTCAGTTAGATACGACAACACAGGCGTGATAAATCCTGACTGGGGAGATGTATTTTTATCTTGTGTCGTTCAACAAAATAAAGGGACTACCATGTCATTTATAACAAACCTGAACCAGCAACAGAGAAAACGACTTCATCAGATCACCTTAGTGGCCACCTTCGGCGGCCTGCTTTTCGGTTACGACACCGGCGTAATTAACGGCGCCTTTTCCTCACTGAAGCAGTACATGGCGCTGACCCCGACCACCGAAGGGCTGGTAATGAGCGTTCTGCTGGTCGGCGCCGCGCTGGGCAGTGTGTTTGGCGGCAAATTTGCCGATTACTTCGGCCGGCGAAAATACTTACTCTTCCTCTCCTTTGTTTTTCTCATCGGCGCGTTGCTCTCCGCCGCGGCCCCCGATATCACGACTCTGCTGATTGCCCGCGCCCTGCTGGGCTATGCCGTCGGCGGCGCTTCGGTTACCGCCCCCACATTTATTTCAGAAGTAGCGCCTACCGAGATGCGCGGCAAGCTCACCGGCCTGAATGAAGTCGCCATCGTCATTGGCCAGCTGGCGGCGTTTGCCATCAACGCGATCATCGGCATCATCTGGGGCCACCTGCCGGACGTCTGGCGCTATATGCTGTTGGTGCAAGCGATTCCGGCCATCTGTCTGTTCGTTGGCATGTGGCGCGCGCCGGAAAGCCCGCGCTGGCTGATTAGCAAAAATCGTCATGATGAAGCGCTGCATATTCTTAAACAGATTCGCCCGGCGGAACGCGCGCAGAAAGAGTACGATGACATCTCTACCTTAATCAAAATTGAAGCTGGTAATAAGTACAGCGCCCAGAGCACCTTTGCGACGATCGTCAAAACACCCTGGATCCTCAAAATTTTACTGGTCGGCATTACCTGGGCCGCACTGCAGCAAACCACCGGCGTTAACGTCATTATGTATTACGGTACGGAAATCCTGAGTGCCGCCGGTTTCTCCGAACGAACCTCGCTGATCTGCAACGTACTGAACGGTGTTTTCTCCGTGGGCGGTATGCTGATTGGGGTACTGTTCCTTGTCGACCGCTTCAAACGTAAGACGATCATCATCTATGGCTTCGCCATTATGGCCACCCTGCACCTGATTATCGCCGCTGTTGATTACACTCTGGTGGGTGACCTGAAAGCTACCGCCATCTGGCTGCTGGGCGCGCTGTTCGTCGGCGTGATGCAGGGCTCGATGGGCTTTATTACCTGGGTGGTATTAGCCGAGCTGTTCCCGCTGAAATTCCGTGGGCTGTCGATGGGGATCTCGGTATTTTTCATGTGGATCATGAACGCGGTGGTCAGCTATCTGTTCCCGCTGCTGCAGGCAAAACTGGGGCTTGGGCCGGTCTTCTTTATCTTCGCCGCCATTAACTATTTAGCCATTCTTTTCGTGGTCTTCGCCCTGCCCGAAACGTCCAATAAGTCGCTTGAGCAGTTAGAAGCGGAACTGTCAGCGAACCATGAGGATAAAAAATCCACTCGTCTCACCAGGGAGGTTGGTTATGATCGATAACATCACGCTCGATAATCTGCACATCGGCTGCAAGGCCAGTAACAAAGCGGAAGTCATCGCCATGATTGGCGCGGAGTTTAAAGCCAAAGGTTATGTCAATCAGGAGTGTGTTCACTTTCTGCTGGAGCGCGAAGATCAGGTCTCGACCTTTTTGGGCAATGGCATCACCCTGCCGCATTTGCCGAAATCCGCGACGGATATCATCCTTAAAACCGGGATTGAGATCTATCAGTTTCCTGATGGTGTTATCTGGGATCGCAGCAACGTGATGTTTATTGCCATCGGCGTGATCGCGAAAGAGAAAGAGCATATTGATGTACTCAAAGAAATTGCCTCGATATTTAGCGATGAGCTAATTGCTAATGCACTGTCATTAATTTCAGACAAGAATGACTTCCTGAAAATTCTGCAGCATAACGCACTGCCCCATTAAGTGCGTCCCCGTCCGGGGCAGTAGTCCCGGGCGGCTTCTTTACCACCTCTCCTGCCAGCACGAAGGCCCTACGAATCATCTAATTTTCTCCGTTATAGCGTTAATGCCAATAATCACAGTGGAAATTAACGCACATTAAATGGCTTAAAAATTTAACGGTTATAGCGATCGCCATAACAAACATAAATTTAACCATAAAAACAAAAAGTTAGATATTAAATTTGCATTTAAATCGCTCTCTTTTATTGGGGATTCTTGACGCGTCTCGCCAGGAATAATCTCGTCATCCCATTAATTTTGATTTACATCAATACCTTTTCAACATTTAAACTGCATTTTACTGCGCGATTATTATGGCGAGGTGTATACGACATTGGTTTTACGACTTGGGTATTTTTTTCGCCGTCCTGCCAGTTTGTGGGGATGGTTGATGTGCAACGCACTTAATGGCATTGCGATTGTGCTCTGCTTTCGCGGGATAAGCCGCGTCACTGGTTACAGCGAAGCGGTCTGGCAGACTATCATCACGCTGGCTATTATTATATCAACCTGGTATAGCGCGAATTATTTCGCTGCGCTGGAATCACGACATGACAGACGACGCTTTTTGCTGCTGGCCTGGGTGGTAATGACTATTTTATTGAATTTCATTCACCTCAATGACGGTTAACGCAGTCATAAAAGGAACCTGTTAATGACGCTGGCGATGTTGTGGGTGCTTATCAGTCACCATAAAGGGCTCGCGCTCTTGCTGGTCGTGATTATTGCGCTGGTCTTTATCGCGCTCGCCCCGCTGATAAAGAGGCTGTTGCACAACATCCATCGCGACCCCTGATCGTTCTTAGCAGGTCGCCGACAGGCGGCCTGTTCTCTTATCTGTACCGTTTCCGCCACCCGCCGCCCAGGCATTCTGCCTGAATGTTCGCGCCCAAAAAGAAATGAGAACCATTATCAATGTAGCTGTGCTAACGTGTCTGCCCAACAAAAACGTCAGAAGATAAAAAACAGGGGGAACAGACGACGTGAAGCAGAGTTCAGGGAGCATCACCACAGGCCGGACCGGCGGGCTACTGACGCTGGCGGTTGGGGCACTCTTCTATAGCAGCGGCAGCTGCGCCCGGCCCGATCTTCAGCCGCTGGGGCCGAACATCGCGGATAAAGGATCAGCTTTCTACCACTTTACGCAGCGCCAGTATGATTCTGTCGATGGCGAACGCCACTATCGGGTGTGGACCGCAGTGCCCAATAAAGCGCCACCCGCCACGGGTTATCCGGTGCTGTATATGCTGGACGGTAACGCGGTGATGGATAAGCTCAGCGACGCATTTTTGCAGCAGCTTTCCGCCGGCTCCCCGCCGGTGATCGTCGCTATCGGCTACCAGACCGCGCTGCCCTTCGACACCGCCGCCCGGGCCTGGGATTACACCCCACCGCTAAAGGCGCATGCACTTCGCGCGGGTAAACCCGCGCTACCGCCGCGTAAAACCGGCGGCAATGATGTTTTTCGCCAGCTACTGACCGAAACGATGGTGCCCCAGGCGGAAGCTAACCTGAAAATAGATCCGCGCCAGCGAGCCCTCTGGGGCCACTCCTACGGCGGACTGTTTGTACTCGACGCGTGGCGCAACCACTCCCTGTTCAGGATCTACTATTCTGCCAGCCCGTCGCTTGGTCAGGCGCAGACGTCTCCCCTGCAGGACAGCCAGGCCCTTGATGGCACCGCGTTTACCGGTACGTCATTGTATCTGCTGGAAGGCGACGGCAAAGCCGCTGGCGAACCCTCCGGACATGAAGCCTCCCTGGGCGTACTGCGTCAGACCCAGCAGCAGCTGGCCAGTAACGGTCTGACGGTGCAATTCTGGCGCTACCCCGGCCTGACGCATGGGCAGATGTTCGATGTCTCGTTGCGCTCCGCGCTGCTCCATCTTTCCGGGCAGCCTACGTTAGCGCATCAGTAACGATCCCGCGCCCACCAGCCAACGGCGGGCGCGTTAATTCTGCTGTGGCAGATGTTTAACATCGACCGGCTCGCCGAACAGAAAGCCCTGCATTTCGTCGCATCCCTCTTCTTCGAGGATCTGCCGTTGCCCCTCGGTTTCCACCCCTTCGGCGATAAGCGGGGTATTGATTGAGTTACCCAGCGAGATAATCGCCCGCACGAACGAGCGAACCTGAGGATTGCTTTCCACATCCTGCATAAAGCTACGGTCGAGTTTGATGACGTCGAAATGAAAATCGCGCAGCATGCTCAGGGAGGAGTAACCGGTGCCGAAGTCATCCAGCGCAATACTGATGCCCATTTTTTGCAGATGATGCAGCACGCTGAACGCCAGCTGTTTATTGATGATAAACGCCGTCTCCGTCACTTCAAATTCCAGCAGACTAACCGGATAAGCGGTTCGCATCAGGATCTCGCGAACTTTTTCGATAAAGCTGCGGTGACGCAACTGTACCGGTGAGATATTGACTGAGATTTTTTTATTCAGCCGATTATCCAGCGATTCGCTGCACACCTGCTCCAGTACCCAGTAGCCTAATGGCACAATAGCGCCACTCTCCTCAGCGATGGGAATAAACACCTCTGGCGGGATCGCCCCCAGCTGCGGATGCTGCCAGCGCAGCAGCGCTTCATAGCCAGTGATCCGCCGATCTTTAATATTGCGGATCGCCTGATAGTGAAGCGAAAACTCGCCGGCGTGAATTCCACGGCGGATGTCGGCGGCCATCATATTTCGCTGCCGCGTTTTGTCATCCATTTCACGCTCGTACCAGCATATTTTGGTATCGTGACTGCTTTTCGCCCGGTACATGGCCAGGTCGGAATTACTCAGTACGGTGTTAATGTCCGTACCGTCCACGGGATAGACCGAAATGCCAATGCTGGCGGAAAGGATCACTTCCGTGGCGGCGAAGGTCTGTTTGCCGCTAAAACAGTGCCACAGGCGGGCGGCAAAGGCATTCACTTCGCTCTCATCCTCGAAAGGCTTGAGCGCAACAAACTCATCGCCGCCAAAGCGCGCCACCACCTCTTCTTTCTGCAGCGTTTTCAGCACCGCCCCCGCCACGCGCTGCAGCAGTTGATCGCCAATAAGATGGCCTTCCAGATCGTTAATCTCTTTAAACTTATCCAGGTCGATCGTGAAAACAGCAAAGCGGCGGGCATCATTAGTGGTGATCAGTTTTTCCGCCCGCTCAAAGAATTCCACGCGGTTAGGTAACCCGGTCAGCGCATCGTATCGCGCCATCCACGCGATACGATCGTTAATCGCCTTTTGTTCACTGATGTCGCGGGTAATTTTGGCAAAGCCCAGCAGCGTATTCTGCTCATCGCGGATAGTATCGATCATCACGTGCGCCCAGAATCGGGAGCCGTCTTTGCGATAGCGCCATCCCTCGCCCTCAAACTGCCCGGTACGGACCGCAACCTCCAGATTTTTCGCTGGCACGCCGGAACGCTGCTCGGCCTCGCTATAGAAGAGACCAAAATAGCGACCGATAATCTCTTCGCTCAGATACCCCTTTGCCCGGCGGGCGCCTTCATTCCAGCTGATGACCGCGCCGTCGGTGCTCAGTATATATATGGCATAATCTTTAACACTTTCAATAAAGTGGCGATAGGCAATGTCAGTCAGATGATCGTTACTCATGTTACAGTGCTCTCTGTGGCTCGGTCGTGGCAAAACGCACTAGATATAGCAGAACAACGCCCATGAAGAATACAAGGTTAACGCGTTATGTTGCCGTCTCTTCGGCTCTGGCAGCCGCAGGCCGTGCAGCGAACAGCCTGGTTAAAGCGTAGTGGAATCCCCTGTCCATAATGGTGATCGCTTCACCCTTTTTGACGCTTAGCTCGTCCACTAATAGTCACTTTTATTGATTAAAAAGTTTGATTGAAAGAATAAATAAAAGGAGTAATGTTAATAATACTTTCTATGGAGGTTAAATATGTTGCGTGATTATTTAAAAGTGGAAAAAGAAGACCAGCTTGTTGAACAACAAAGTCGTCATGACAATAGCCAGCATTATTCGGCAGTCACTGAATGGGTTATTCTGAGTAAAGACGGTCAGCGCAAAGGCCGGGTGTCGCTTTTCGACCGCTTTACGACCCGCCGCTCCTGGAGCGACAGCTTCCGCATTACGCAGTTCGATAATGCGGGTAAAGTGGTGGTGGATAAACTCACTGACGCGCTGTAAATCCCCTGGATTCCCGGCCTGACGGGAGAATATTAATACGCAAAATTAACACCTGCATAAAATATATTGATGCGTTGCCATCATGTTATTTTCTTTCTGCATACCGATAATTTAATGGGTAATTTT